>CAVWNJ010000001.1:0-7708 GCA_963756375.1 uncultured Actinomycetota bacterium
TGGTGCGGGGATGGTTCATACAGTGGTGTGCATGACATCTGGCCAAAGGCTCAGGCGGCGCAGAGCGACTGCCTACTTGCTTGACTGTCTCGGGTATCTCGGAATTGCCGGTGCGATGGTGCCGATCGGCCTGATTCTCCGCTCGAGAGGTGTCGGTATCTCCAAGCCGGTCCTCGAGGTCGTGAGTAGCGTGCCGCCCATCGTCGCGGCGCTGTGGGCGGCGTCGTCGGAGTCGACCTCTGGTGCGACATGGGGGAAGAAGCGCGTCGCGCTGCGTGTCGTCAGCGACAGCGGGGCGCGCACGTTCGGTCAAGTGCTCCTTCGGAATCTGGTGAAGATCGCGTTGCCGTGGCAGCTGGGCCACCTCGTGGCGATCGGAGCCGCGCGGGGCGGGTTCGACGATGGCAAACCGCGGACCATCGCATACACCGCAGCTACCTACGTAGTTGCAGCTGCCTCGATCCTGGCCGTGATCGTTGGCTCCGGCCGCGGGTTGCATGACCGCATCGCCGGCACGAGCGTGAAGGCGTCACGCCGACCACGTTGACGCAGTGTCCCGCACCGCCCCGCCGAGTTCGGCCCACGCCTTCGCATGGCCGGCTCAGCCGAGCCCGCGGTGTGGCGTTGTCGTCGCCGGTTTAGGGGAGCTATGCTCTTCGACGAACTCGACGCGCACCTTTTGTTCCGTGAGTCGGCGCACGATCGCGCGTGGGTCATGGAGGTTGCGGTCCACGCGGTCCTTCGAGTGAAGGAGACCTGTCATACGTCCGCCGCCTGATCAGTCAGGTTGAACTCTGCGAGTCGGGCAAGAGTGGTGTCAACAAATGCGGATCCAACTTGGACTAGACGGGTTGCGTGGCACGATCTGACGACAAGCTGGCGTGTGCCCCAACACAAACTGACACGGAGGGCGGCCTCCGATTCTGGTGCCTGAACGCGAATCCCATCCGGGCGTCCTGATGGAGCGGAGAGGCGCGCCGCCGGGGAGCGTTGAGTGCGCCGCGGTTGGCCTCCGTTGGCTGCTGACCGACCGGCTGGAAGGCGACGATGACTGGGTTGCCCGGATGTCGGGGCCCCGGGCCAGGGTCAGCGGCGGCTAAAAGTATTCACCAGATGCCGGTGAATAGAGGTTCTTCAATCCGATCTCATCCGCTGAGCCACCCCGGCCTTATCGGGTTCCGCTTGACCTTCTCACTGTGTCAGGGTCGATCGTGGTCTCCATCATGTACACCATCGGAGAGTTCGCAGCGTACGGGCGCGAGCGCGCGAATGCTGCTGGCGCTACGACGCCATCGGGCTGCTCAAACCCGCTCGGGTCGACCCGTCCAACGGATACCGGCGCTACGATTCCTCGCAGCTGGCGGACCTCCTTCGGATCGTCGACCTCCGCGGGTTCGGGTGCTCGCATGCAGCACGTGTCGCCCAAATCGATGCGCGACTCTCACGTCTGGAAGGAGCTCCCACCATGAGCGGACTCACCTACGCCTCCCTACCGGCCGTTACCGTCTACGCGACGAGCGGGATCGCCCCCGGAAGCGGACCCGAGAACGTCTCGCCCGTTGTCGATCGCATCCTGCCCCCGCTTCTTCACGCGCTCCAGGAATCACGCGTCGATTTCAAGGAGCCAGGCATCTTCTGGTACGAACCGGTAGAAGGCAGCGACGACATGCGCGTGTGGGTGTCGTGGATCGCCGGTGGCAATCCCGTCGAGAATCCGGCATGGGAGGTCATCACACTCCCCGAGGTTCCCCACGCTGCTGTCTTCGACTACCGCGGCGACATGCCCGGCATCGGCGACGCCTGGCACGAGTTCATGACAGGCCTTGCTCAAGCTGGGGTGACGATGAGCGGTGCGGGACGCGAAGTGTACCTGGAGTCAGAACCCCTGCCGCAGTCGCAATGGCTCACCCAGCTCCAGCAGCCGATCTCCGGCATCCCCGCGACAAGGTAGCCGATCTCGTCGCCGGTGCCCGGGCCACGGCGGACCGCACCGAGTTCTCCGACAACAGCATCGCCGCAACGCCCTTCCGCAGGGTGGCGATGTTCGAGCGCGGGCGTGTCGTCGGCGAACCTGACTGGCCGGTGTGGGTGCCGACCGTGCTGACCGACTGACACAAACCTGCCAAGCAGATCGACCGGGGCATGGCGACTCTCACGACTTGATGCGCGCACGTCTATCCGGTGCTTATGCACCGAGAGTGGTCGAGGCGAGCCGAGGTTTCGCGTCTAGGTTGGGCACTGCTACTCGACGAGGAGTCCTTGGAGCACGGCGGCCAACTTCTCCGCGCCGAGTTGTGCGTCGAGGTCTGTGGCGTACTCCTCAGGCGAGTGCGAGATGCCGGTCGGGTTGCGCACGAAGAGCATCGCGGTCGGGATGACCGAGGTGGTGTCGAGGAGATTCTCGTCGCGTGCCTCCCGTCGATCACCGCTGGCTCAGCGCAGCGAAGTGACTCCCCGGGAGACTCGACGTTCCGATGATCACGTACCCGCGCTCCCTCATGCCCGGCTATGTCGACCGGGTGGCCGAAGTGCTCGACGCGGCACCTCGCGCCATCCGGGTCGTCGAGGAGGTCGTCATCAGGAGACCGCGCTGGGATTCGTCGCTGCCGGCGTTGGCACCAGCATCCTGCCCGAGTCGGCGAGACACCTCCTGCCGCCGTCGATCGTGGCCATTCCCCGTCGGGCTCGCCCACCACTCGGCTCACGGCAGTGCGCGTTGCCCGCCCAGAGCGCACCGATCGCCGCGCTGTTCATCGAGTGTCTGCACGATGCGGCCGAGACCTCGCACGGCGATCGACAGCGCGACGCGTACCCGTCGATCGTGTCGCCTGGGCTACCTGTCGCCCCGCTTCCGTGACTCCCTCGGCGGCGGTGCCTGTTCCTCGAACGGCTGCTACGCGAATCTCCGACGTCTTCACGTCGGTCGGTCGCTCGCCCGGACCCCACGCCTGGTTCACCGCTGCCGTTACAGACGTATCGGCCGCGGCTGCCGCGGCGAGAGTCCGCTCGAGTCGGCTCTGGCGCTTACGCAACCAGAGCCCCAGCGCGATGATGAGGATCAGCGCAACGTAGCAGGTCGCTGCGAACGGGCGTGTGAACAGTGCGCCCAAGTCGCCCTGGCTCAGCTGCAGCGCTCGACGCAACTGGGCTTCTGCCATCGGACCAAGGATCAACCCGATCACGAGCGGCGCGATCGGATAGCCGTACCTTCGGAGGAAGTATCCGACGATGCCAACGATCGAAGAATCACGATGTCGATGATGGAGAAGTTGACCGCGTAGGCCCCGAGGACGGCGAAGGTGAGGATGCCCGCGTACAGATAGGGCCGCGGGATCTGCAGGAGCTTCACCCAGATGCCGACGAGCGGCAGGTTGAGCACGAGCAGCAACACGTTGCCGATGTAGAGGCTTCGATGAGCGCCGAGCGGGCTGGCTGGTGAACAGTTGCGGTCCCGGCTGGATGCCGTAGGACTGGAACGCAGACAGGATGATCGCCGCTGTAGCCGTGGTCGGAAGGCCAAGAGTCAAAAGTGGCACGAGAACTCCGGCGGCTGCCGCATTGTTCGCAGCTTCGGGACCTGCGACACCTTCGATGGCGCCGCGGCCGAACTGGTCCTTGCGCTTGCTGAGCTTCTTCTCGCTCGTAGGAGAGGAAGGTGGCGACATCCGCTCCACCTGCCGGGATCGTGCCGATGGGGAACCCGATCGCGGTGCCTCGCAGCCACGGTTTCCAGGAGCGACGCCAGTCGTCCTTGGTCATCCAGCTGCGCCATCCACGGGTGACCGGGATGAGCGCGACCGGACCGTGTCGCATCCGGCTGGCCACGTACAGGGGCTCGCCGACGGCGAAGAGCCCCACAGCCACGAGCACGATGTCGATTCCGTCGGCGAGGGGGAGCCCGAAGGTCTACCGCTGGGCCGAGATGATCTCGGTGCCGACGAGACCGAGGAACAGGCCCATGCCGAGCGAGATAGTCCGCGCGAGACCGAGGATCCGAGCAGGGCGCCGACCGTGATGAACGCGACAACCATGAGAGCGACGTAGTCGGCGGGTGCCAGCACCGCCCACTGCGCGATGGTCGGGGCCAGAAGGGTAAGGCCGATGGTGGCGATCGTGCCGGCGACGAAGGAGCCGATCGCTGCGGTCGCGAGTGCGGCGGCCCCGCGTCCCAGCTTCGCCATCTTGTTGCCCTCGAGGGCAGTGACGATCGAGGCCGATTCACCGGGCGTATTGAGCAGGATGCTCGTGGTCGACCCGCGTACATCCGCCGTAGTAAATACCGGCGAAGGTGATGAGCGCGGCCGTGGGATCGAGCGTGTACGTCAGCGGCAGCAGCAGCGCGACCGTCATGGCGGGGCCGATGCCGGGCAGTACGCCGACGGCCGTACCGACAAGCACTCCGATGAAGCCGAAGATCAGGTACTCGGGCTGGAGGGCGGTTGCAAAACCCTCGAGCAGGCTCTGGATGTTCTCCATGTCAGTTTCTCAGCGTTCGCAGCAGGGGGTCGAGCCACGTCAGCAGCGGACCGGATGGAAGGGAGAGCCCGAGTAGGCCCCCGAAAAGGATGTAGATGACCAGGCCGAGGGCGAGGCCGATGAGCAGTGCGATCCACCACCGTGCGGCGCCGAGGGACCAGGCGACGCCACCGAACAGGATCGCGGCGGCAAACGGCCACCCGATCACCTCGATGAGGGCGATGTGGGCAACGACGAAGGCGGCGAGTTTCGCGAGCGTGATCCAGTCGGTCTTCGCGTGCGCGTCGATATCCTCCCCTTCCTCGACGTCGGCCAGGTGACCGCGCAGCACGCCGATGAGCACCATGGCGGCCGAGATCGCGAGGATCGTGCCGACCAGGAACGGAAAAACGCGCGGCCCGACCTGTGTGCCCGCGCCGGGAAGTCGGATGGAGAACGCTCCGGCGAACACGAAGATGCCGAGAGCGAGGGCGAGGCCGGCGAACAGAAGTTCGCCGAGCTTCGAGCGGGGGGCGGGGCTTCCGACCGGCTCACCGCCGGACGGCGGGCGCGTCGGGCTGGTGCCCGACGCGCCCGTCGAGGGAGAGGACATGACCTAGCCGACCAGCCCGATGTTCTTCAGCGTCGTGGTGACCTCGGCGATGTTGTCGTCGAGGTACGACGCGAACTCGTCACCGGTGACGAACGCATCGGCCCATCCGCGGGTCTCGAGTTGCTCGGCCCAGGCATCGCTGTCGTGCAGTGCGGTCACGACGTCGACGAGGGCATCACGGTCGGCCTCCGAGATGTCGGCGGGGGCGAGCACGCCGCGCCAGTTGGTGAGCACCACGTCGTAGCCTTCCTCGGTGATCGTGGGCACGTCGGGCAGTTTCTCTGCCGATTCGGCGCTCGAGACGGCCAGGGCCTTCATCGTTCCCGCCTCGATGTGCTCGGCGAACTCTCCGATGCCGGAGATGCCAGCGGAAGCGTTGCTGCCGAGGATGAAGGACACCGCCTCGCCACCTCCGGAGTTCGGAATGTAGTTGAGGTTCTCCGCGATCTCGGCGCCCGAGAGTCCGGCCTCTTCGAGCATCAGCCCGGCGAGGATGTGGTCAGCGCCACCGGCTGAGCCGCCGGTGACCGTGACATCCTGGCCGTTCTCGACGATGTCCTCGATGAGGTCCTCGAGGGTGTCGTACTTCGAGTCGGCGGGCACGACCACGACGAGTGCCTCCTCGGTGAGCCGGGCGATCGGTGTGGTGTCTTCCATCCGGTTCTTGGCAGCGTTGGTTTCCACCGCGCCGACCATCACGAGGCCGGTGACCATGAGCGTGTGCGGGTCCTTCTCGTTTGCCAGTGAGGCAAGCCCGACGGTTCCACCGGCACCGCCGATGTTGGTGACAGGGGCGCTGTCGACGATGCCTTCCGCGGTGAGCGTCTCAGCGACGGCACGACCGGTCTGATCCCATCCGCCGCCGGGCTCGGCGGGAACGATGATCTGCACGTCGGTGACCGCGAGAGCTTCGGCACCTTCGCTGCCGTTTCCGGTGGACGTTCCTGAGCTGGTCGTTGAGCTGCATGATGCCAGGGTGACTGCTGTGACGCCGGCCATGATGACCAATGCGAGTCGTCGCATGATTTCTCCTCGTTGAGTGATTGCCTCGTTGCAATATCGCGCTGATGCTGAGGTGAACGTTAGGTCCGGGCCACCGTCTCGAACCACTTCCGTAAGTATCGGAAGCGGGGACACCGTCTCCCGAGACGGGGCAGCGTTCGCAGTGCTCCGTGGCGCGCGACAATGAGAGAGTGAATGCGATGTCGCTGCGAGTTCAGCTCCTGCTGCTGCAGGCCCTCATCGTGTGCGCCGTCGTATTGGTCACCGGCCTTGTTGCCGCGAGCCTTCTCGAGCGGGAGATGCGCGACGCTTCCCGCATGCTCGGGGTCGCCCAGTCCATGGCCACACTGCCCGCGATCCGTGACGCTTTCGACAGCGAGAACCCACCCGCCATCATTCAGCCCATCGCCGAAGTGATCCGCGAGGCGTCGACCGTGTCATACGTCGTCGTGACAGATGCCGACGGCATCCGGTACTCGCATCCAGATCCCGACCGCATCGGCGAGCGCGTATCGACGGATCCCTCCGTGCCACTCTCCGGAGAGACGTTCGTGGGCACGCAGACCGGCACGCTGGGGGAGTCGTGGCGCGCGAAAGTGCCCGTGCGGTCAGACAGCGGCGACGTGATCGGCACCGTGTCGGTTGGGGTCCTGGAATCAGCGTTGCGGGATGAGTTCGTCGGGGGGCTTGGAGCGCTCGTGTTTCCCCTGATCGGGTCGACGGTGGTGGGAATCGTCGCTGCCGCCTGGGTGACGATGATCATTCGCCGACGGATCTACCGGCTCGAGCCGAAGGAGATCGCGTCTCTCGTCGGCTCGCGGGAAACGATGCTGCACGGCATGAGCGAGGGCATGATCAGCGTCGATGACGGCGGTGTGATCGTGCTGGTCAACGACGCGGCGCTCGAGTTGCTTGGCCTTACGGAGGATTCGTTGACCGGACAGGCGGCAGCAGAGGTGCTCGACCCGTCGCTGGTCGGTGTGCTGCAGCACGGAGAGTCGGGTGGAGACTCGTGCTCGCGGGGGAGCGGATCCTCGTTGCGCGGAGCACCGGCACCGAGCTGAACGGCACGACCGTCGGTGCAACGCTGCTCATTCGCGACCACACCGAGTTGCACCAGTTGCTGCGGGAGATGGATGGCGCTCAGTCGCTCACCAACGGGCTGCGGGCGCAGGCGCACGAGTTCTCGAACAAGCTGCACGTGATCTCGGGGCTGCTGGAACTCGGGCTGGTCGACGATGCTCGCACGTTCGTCGAGCGGACCGGCGCGGGTGGTGCGCTGTCGCTGTCGAACCATCACTTCTCCGGCTGACCGTCGACGACGACGGCGACGGCATCCCACCCGAAGAGTACGAGCGAGTGTTCGAGGAGGGCGTGAGTTCCAAGGCGGTGTCGGACACGGATACGCCAGCCCTGCGTCGGCGCGGGATCGGTCTCGCGCTGGTGCGACGCACGGTGCTGCGGGCAGGAGGGACAGTGACCGTCGGTCGGTCCGGGCTCGGCGGAGCGGCGTTCACGGTGTCGCTTCCCCTCGGGGACCTGCCCGATGCGATGGCGGAGTCGGCGACGAGTATGCGTCCGGTGACCTGTCGGCGGGACAGAAGTGACGGTCGCGTCGAAGCTGCGCACGATCATCGT
>CAVWNJ010000002.1:0-13595 GCA_963756375.1 uncultured Actinomycetota bacterium
AAGCGGAGGCCGAGGCGATCCGACTCCGCGGTGTCGCCACCGCCGAGGCGATCGCTGCGGAGGCGGCCGCACTAGCGAGACCGGGATGCGATTCTGGCGAAGGAGATCATCGGACAGCTGCCGCAACTGATGGCCGCATTCGCCAAGGGCTACGAGCGGGTCGGGGCCATCACCCTCATCGGCGGCGACAGTGCGGCGACCCACCTTGCCCGCGAGCAGTCGGCGAGCCTCAGTGCGACGTTCGGAGAGCGTGAAGGCTGCGACCGGGCTCGACCTCGGCGCCATCATCCAGGGCCAGGCACTCGGCCGAGGGATCGCCGAGGGTTCACAGACGCCCGCGACCGCAGGCAGTGGCGCGAGCTTCGACGAGACGATCGCGTAGGGCCGCGCTCATGGAACCGCTGGCGACAGCCCTTACGCTCACGGGGTGAGTCCCTCCCGCTCGATCGCCCGCTGGCTGCTCGGCCTCGCGCTGCTGTTTGCCGGCATCAGCCACCTCACGTTCGCCCGAGACGCATTCGTGGCTCAGGTGCCGTCGTGGTTGCCCCTGCCCGCAGACTTCGTGGTCGTGGCATCCGGCGTCGTCGAGATCGGACTCGGGCTCGGCTTGATCCTGTTGGCGCGGCACCGCGTCGTCGTCGGATGGCTCACCGCTGCGTTCTTCGTCGCCATCTTCCCGGGCAACATCGAGCAATTCGTCAGCGGAACCGCCTCCCTAGGTCTCGACAGCGACCTGGCCAGGGGCATCCGGCTGCTCTTTCAGCCGCTGCTCGTGGTGTGGGCGCTCTGGTCGACCGGGGCATGGAAGGCGTGGCGCGATCATCGCAGGGATCGGGCCGGCAAAACTTCCCACCAGTAGCTCGGACTCGCTCCGGTGAGCTGCCTGCATGGCAGCACAAGCAAAAAGTCCGGCACCCGTGGCGAGACGGGAGACCGGACTTTTCGTGACCCCAACGGGATTCGAACCCGTGTTACCGCCGTGAGAGGGCAGCGTACTAGGCCGCTATACGATGGGGCCGTAAGCAACCTGACGAGTATGCCACACCAAGTACGTCGCCCGCCAATCGAGCGAAACGGTCACGCCAGAATGCCGATCGCGCCGGGCACGAGCTCGATGTCGAGCGGGAAAAAGTCGACCCTTTCGCCGTCTGCATACCCCACCACGCCCGCCACCTCGATGCGCACGCGACGTGCGCGGGTCACGGTCACGCGCGGGTCCGCCAGGTGCGCTCCGGTAAACACCTTCGGGAAGATCCGCAGAAGGCCCGCGCGACCGACAGGGTCGAGGGTGACCACATCGAACTGCCCGTCGTCGAGCCGCGCATCCGGTGCGACGAGCATCCCTCCGCCGAACGAGCGATTATTTGCCACGGCCACGAGCGTGGCCCGCTGGGTACGCACAACGCCGTCGATCTCGATCACATACTCACGGGCGGTGAGACCCGCGAGCTCCAACAGCAGCGCCAGCGTGTACCGATGGCGTCCGCGCGGCCAGCGGAGCGCGTTCGCCCTCTCGTTGACGAGCGCATCGAACCCGCCGGACAGCACCCCTGCGAACCAGGTCTCCTGCCCGGACGCGCTAGTGATGCGGCCCACATCGATGCGGCGGACGGGACGCCTCAGCGCCGCCAGCACCGTGGCGATCGCGGCATCCGCGTCGTCCACCGGAATGCCGAGTCCACGGGCCAGGTCGTTGCCCGTGCCGGACGGGATGATGCCGAGAGGGAGTGCCCGCGCGGGGTCGTCGGGCCGAGCAGCCCCGATGATGCCCACCCCGAGCGACACCATTCCATCCCCGCCCACCACCACGAGCGCATCCGCACCTGCCGCGACGGCCGACAGCACCGACACCCGGAGTTCCGCATAATCCGCCTCGACGCACACCCGCACGTCGTGCCCGGCACGTCGCAGCTCGGAGACGGCGCGGTCCGCGACGCCCTTCGTGCGCCCGAAGGCGGCTGCCGGATTCACGGCGACGATGAGGCGCAAGCGGGTGGGCGGCATGATGTCCGATTATCCAAGGCGCGGCAAGCTGCAGGAACGGGTCGGTGGCCGAACGTAGGATCGGGTTCATGAAGGTCACCAAGCACGAGCACGCCTGCCTCGAGATCGAGGCTCAGGGCGACATCCTCATCGTCGACCCGGGGATGTTCACCACCCTCCTCGACCCCACCACCCATGTTGTCGCGGTCGTGATCACGCACGAGCACCCCGACCATTGGACCCCCGAGCACCTGGGCCGCATCCTCAAAATGAGTCCGGATGCGCGGATCTTCGGTCCGTCCGGCGTCGCCGTCGCGGCCGCCGACTTCGACATCACCGTGGTCGCCGCGGGCGACGAGCACACGGTCGGTGCCTTCACGGTGCGCTTCTTCGGTGAGAAGCACGCCGAGATCCATCGCTCCATTCCGCTCGTGGACAACGTGGGGGTGCTGGTCAACGATGAGCTCTACTACGCAGGCGACTCCTACACGGTGCCGGAGGGTGTGCAGGTCGGCACCCTCGCGGCGCCCGCAGGGGCACCGTGGCTCAAGATCGGGGAGGTGATGGACTACGTGGAGGCGATCGCACCGAAGCGCAGCTTCCCCACGCACGAGATGGTGCTGTCGGTGGCCGGTAAGAACATGTCGAACCAGCGCATCGGGCAGGTCACCGAGGCGGGCGGGGGCACGTTCCATCCGCTTCAACCGGGAGAGTCGCTCGACATCTGAGTAACGGCTGTCGCGCTCCGGCCTCGCACGAGCACGAGCCCTGCGGCGACGAGCATGCCCGCCGCCAGCACCGCAGTCGCCCCGACCGTTGCTGCTCCGGGCTGCACGATCGATTCGCCGCGCAACGCCTGCCAGGTGATCACAACGACGAGTCCGAGGTATCCGGCGGCGACGACGCCGACGAGTCCGGAGCGCACGTGCGGCACACGGAGCACGGCCACGCGGCGCGACAGCAGTTCGATGAGGATGAGCACGATCGGAATGGCCTGCAGCGCGTGCATCCCGACGAAGTGGGGCACCCTGAGGTCTCCGGCCACGGTGCTCCATCCGAGAATCGGGAGACCAGGGCCACCATCGGCCAGCCCGACGGTGTGAGCGCCGGCAACACCCTGGAAGTCGGCGAGCTGGTCAGAGGTGGGCGAGGTCATGAGAAAACCGAGCGCGAGTCCGAGCAACGACAGCATCACGGCGGACCGGATCGCGAGCGTGCGCGCCCGGTCGAGAAAGGTCGTGCGGAACAGCACTACCGCGATCACGAGGTTGGCGACCCACAGCACCGTGATCGAAACGGCCATGATCGACCAGAGTGCGGCGGCCAACGGGCTCGACACGTTGAAGTGGCTGGTCACGCCGAACGCCGCAGCGCCGACGATCACCGCAACTTCCACGGCGAGCGCGAGCGCGATCACGGTGCCCGCGACCGTCGCAGTGCGCCTGCCGCGGTCGAGTTGACCGATCAGCCACGACCAGGTGACCGAGTAGATCACCGTCGACAGTGCGAACTTCAGCGGTTTGTCCCAGGCGCCGAGCCCCGTCACATCCCGCGTGTCGGCGAAGCGCAGCACCAGGGCCACGAGGGCGAGCAGCGCCATCGAGGCCGCCAGCCAGAGCAGCGGTCGATGCCACCGCACGGCGCGGGGTTCGGCGGAGGTGGTAGGTAGCAGGTCGACGAAGGTCATGGTCAACTCCCGGGTGGTTGTCGCTCACCCCGGCCAAAAGGGTCGGCGGCGTCGGCGAGCGGGTACTGCTCGAATGTCACGTGTTCTTGGGCGAGGCGGCGGACCGCCGCGAAGAGGGCGTCGCCGAGCACGGTGCCGGCGACGACCACGGTGGCCATGTCGGCCAGGCTGGATTGCAGAGCGACCGAGCGGAGGTCCGCCCGGGCGACGATTTCGGCGGCCGTGAGGTAGTCGGCGAGAACATCAGTGAGCTCCGGATGCCCGACCGCGGCGAACGCGTCGAGCACATTCGCGGCTCCGACCCTGGCTGGGGCATCCGCGGTCACGAGCCATCCGCGATCCGCGATCGCGGTGTCGACGACGTCGCGCGACGCATCGGATGCGGGGTCGGTGTAGATGGCGGCGCCGGATATCGCGTACTGCGCCACCCCGAAGACATGACCCAGCGGCATGCCCTCCGCGTCGACCGCGTCGAGCACCTCCCGGGCCGTCGCGATGCTCAGCGACCCGATCTCCACGAGCGCGCGAATGAGGCGCAGGCGCTCGAGGTGGCCCTCGTCGTAGTCCGCCTGGTTCGCCCCGGTGGCACGTCCGGGCGCGAGCAGGTGCTCTCTCAGGTAGTACTTGATGGTGGGTAGGGCAACGCCGGAGCGCTTGCTCAGTTCGGAAATCCGCACATGGATAGTTCTACTATCCGATAGTCGTGCTGTCTATATCAGGGGAGAAAGTTTCTCCGAATATTCGCTCACCAGCAGGAAGCGCGCCTCGGCGTCCTCCTCGATGACGGCGTACCGCGGGAAAGGGTCGAGAAATGTGTTGTCGCCGGCGTCGTCGTTCACGGATGACACCTCCGCCGCGAAGACGCGGGATCCCTCCGCCCAGAACCTGTGGAACACGCCGGGAGCGATGTGGATGCTCTGACCGGCGGCCAGCGACACCCGCTCGGTAGCCGTGACCTCCCGGACAACCCCGTCGACGAAGGTGCGCACCGACTCCTCCCCCAGCGTGCCGTCGGCATCCGATCGCAACTCGAGCACGAGGGTGCCACCGCCACGGTTGATGATGTCCTCGGCCTTGCGTTCGTGCTTGTGGAAGGGCGTCTCCTGCCCGACCCCGACGAACATCACCTTCTCGGCGTAGGTCTGCCCGTGACCCGAGTCGCGCTCGGCGAGGGAGCCGTTGCGGAGTGTGCAGAGGCACAGGCCCACGCTGGCGAAGTCGCCGCGGCCGAAATCGGTGACGTCCCAGCCGAGACCACGCTCGGCGGTGGGAGAGAGCTCCTCGGCGCGACTGAGCCACTCCTCCCGGCCCCAGGTGGCGAAACCGGGCAGCGCGAAGCGGTACCGCGCGGCCTCGGCGAGGGCATCCTCGATCGTTCCGTCGATCACCGAACGCTTCATGGGCGCCGGCGCCATCACAGGTCCGAGGACTCGGCCCAGAGGTTCACGTCGGCGGGTACGGCGTAGGTGTCGATTTCGGCGAGTTCGGCATCCGTGAACTCGAGGTTCGACAGGCCGGCGAGGTTCTCCTGCAGCTGCTCCACGCGGGAGACACCGATGAGGGCGGACGTGACGGTACCGCGTCGCAGCACCCAGGCGATCGCCAGCTGAGCGAGGCTCTGCCCGCGACCCTTCGCGATCTCGCGGAGAGCGCGCAGGCGGTCGAGGTTCTCGTCGTTGAGCCAGGCCGGGTCGAAGCTCGGTCGGTGCGACGGCTGGGGCGAGTCGTCGTCGAGGTAGCGGCCGGTCAACAGTCCCTGCGCGAGAGGGGTGAAGGCGATCGATCCCATGCCGCTCTCGGCGAGGGTGGCGAAGAGGCCGTCCTCGGCCCAACGATTGAGCATGGAGTACGCCGGCTGGTGGATGGCCAGCGGAGTGCCGAGCCGGCGGGCGATCTCCACCGCCTCCCGCGTGCGCTCGACGGAGTACGACGAGATGCCGGCGTACAGAGCCTTGCCCGAGCGCACGGCGGTGTCGAGAGCGCCGATCGTCTCCTCGAGCGGGGTGTTCGGGTCGTAGCGGTGCGAGTAGAAGATGTCGACGTAGTCGAGGCCCATCCGCCCGAGCGACTCGTCGAGGCTCGTCAGCAGGTATTTGCGCGAACCCAGGTCGCCGTAGGGACCGGGCCACTGTCCCCAGCCGGCCTTGGTGGAGATCACGAGTTCCTGGCGGTACGGCCGCAGGTCCTTCGCCACAACCCGGCCGAAGTTCTCCTCGGCCGACCCGGCGGGAGGTCCGTAGTTGTTGGCGAGGTCGAAGTGGGTGACGCCCGAATCGAAGGCGGAGCGGAGGATGCGACGCTGGCTGTCGAACGCCACGTTGTCGCCGAAGTTGTACCAGAGGCCGAGCGAGATCGGCGAGAGCTGCAGGCCGGTGTTGCCGACCCGGCGGTAGGAGAAGTTGTCGTAGCGACCGCTGTCGGCGAGGTACGGGTCGTGGGAGTTGCTGGAGATTTCAGACATGACGTGACCTTCGGCGTTGAGGGGGGGTGCCTCCGAATCTATGTGGTGCCTCGCAGGGAAGTCCAACACGGAGGGGTACTGACGGCCACAAGGCCGGGCGATGGGTTCTGGCGGCACCCGGGAGCGGCATCCTCACCCCCAGGGCGCCATCCCCCACCCCCGGGCGCCATCCCTCACCGAGTTGCCCACTTTTGCGGCCAAATCGCCCGAAATGGCCCTGTTTGCGCGCAAAAGTGGGCAACTCGGTGAAGTGGGAGACGGGGCCGCCGCCGATTCAGAAGCCGGAGTGCACGATGGGATGCCCAATATCGGTTGGACACACGGATTGGTGCGACGGATGCTTGATCGGGGCGCCGCGACGCGCCCGGTGTCGTCGCGCGAGCGGCGGCAGCCCGAGCAGAGAGCAGGACTCGATGAATTCACGCACTATCGGCGACATGCAGGTCAGCGCCATCGGACTGGGCGGAATGCCCATGTCGATCGAAGGCCGCCCCGACGAGGCACGATCGATCGCCACCATCCACGCCGCCCTCGACGCCGGTGTCACCATCATCGACACGGCGGACGCCTACCACCTGCACGCCGACGAGGTGGGGCACAACGAGGAGCTCATCGCCCGCGCCGTGGCCTCCTGGGGCGGCGACACGTCCGACGTGCTCGTGGCGACGAAGGGCGGCCACCTCCGCCCCGGCGACGGCAGCTGGTATGTCGACGGCCGTCCCGAGTACCTCAAGCAGGCGGCGGAGGCATCGCTGAAGCGTCTGGGCGGCGACGCGATCGGTCTGTACCAGTTCCACCGCCCGGACCCCGCCGTGCCCTACGCCGACTCGGTCGGAGCGATCCGCGACCTGCTCGACGCCGGCACGATCCGCATGGCCGGAATCTCGAACGCCAACCCGGAGCAGATCCGGCAGGCCAACGAGATCCTCGGCGGCCGGCTGGTGTCGGTGCAGAACCAGTTCTCGCCCGCGTTCCGCAGCAGCGAGCCGGAGCTCGAGCTGTGCACCGAGCTCGGTATCGCGTTCATCCCGTGGAGCCCGCTCGGCGGCATCTCGAACGCGAGCGCTCTGGGTGACAAGTTCGCCGCGTTCAAGACGCTCGCCGACGAGCGCGACGTGACCCCGCAGGTCGTGGCACTCGCGTGGCACCTCGCCAAGTCGCCGCAGGTCATCCCCATCCCGGGCGCATCACGCCCGGAGAGCATCCGCAACTCCGCTCAGGCGGTGGAGCTCACCCTCACCGCCGACGAGATGGCCGCGCTCGACGCGTCCTGATCCGGGACCCCGATCACCAGTTGATCGAGGAACGCCGTGGCGGCGGGGCTGGTCTCCTCCGCCACGGCGACAGCCACCACCCATGCCGGGGCTGCCGCGAGCGGCACCGATACGAGGGTGTCGGGTCGTTTGGCGGCGAAACTCGCCGGCACCACGGCAACGCCGAGGTTGTGGCCGACGAGATCGAGCAGCGGATGCACGTCGTTCACCTCGAGGCTGGTGCGGTAGTCGAACCCGGCCGCCGCGAAGGCGCGTGCGGTGAGTGAGTGGGCGCCCCAGCCCGCATGGAACCCGATGAGGGACTGCTCGGCGAGCTCCTCGACGGTGACGCCGCCGGATGTCGCGAACGCGTGATCGGGGTGGCAGAGCACCACCAGGCTCTGCGTGCTGAGGGGCCGAAGCCGCACCCCGGGAACGGTTTCGCCGGTGTCGACGACGAGTGCGACATCCGTCCTTCCCCCTGCGACGCTCTCCATCAGGTCACTCGACCCTGCGTAGCGCAGCCGTAGTTCCACCCCGGCGTTGACGGCGCGGAAGCGCGCGAGCTCACCCGGGATGTCGACCGAGCCGAGGCAGGGCTCTGCTCCCACGGTGAGCCGACCGCGCACGAGTCCGCGCACGGCGGCCACCGCGTTCTGTGCCGCGGCAGCGCTGGCCAAGGTGCGCCGTGCCTCCACGAGGAACGCGGTGCCCGCTGCGGTGAGCTCGACCCTGCGGGTGCTCCGCACGAACAGCGAGGTGCCGAGTTCGATCTCCAGAGCCCGGATGGATGCGGACAGGCCCGACTGGGAGATGCGCAGCAGTTCCGCGGCCCGGGTGAAGTGCCTCTCATCGGCGACATTCACAAAGTGTTCGAGTTGACGAAGCTCCATTCAGCGAATCTAGCGCCTAATGGACGGCGGCTTCGCTTCCGGCGACCGCTCGGGTGCGCGGCATCCGGAGGGAGAACGCGGAGGCGCCGAAGAACAGCAGGGCACCGACCAGGAAGGCGACCGGGTAGCTGACCGTATCGGCGAGGAAGCCCGCGGCGAGCGGACCGACGATGGCGCCGACATCCGACATCATCGAGAAGAGGGCCACCGGACGCCCGCCCCGGGAACCTGCCACATCGCCCACGCTTGCCGCAGGCGCTGTGCCCATGAATGCCGCCATCACCCCGTAGAGGCAGAGGAGCGCTGTGAGCACCCAGATGTTCGGCGCGAAGGGGACCGCGATCACGACGACGCCGGCCACCGCGAAGGCGCCGACCATGGCGGGTCGCCTGCCCACGGTGTCGACGAAGCGAGCGGCGGGCGCCAGCGCGAGGCCCTGCGCCACCGCGGCGAAGGCGAAGGCGATTCCGGTCCACGCACTCGGTCCGCGCAGCACCTCGACCACGAAGAGCGGAACCAACGCGCCGCGCACGCCGAACGACGTCCAGCCCTGCGCGAAGTTGGCCACGAGCGCCGCGCGGTAGCGGGTGTCGGCGAGCACGGTGCGGAACGGCACGACCGGCGCCGGTGTGCGGGCCCCGCGGATGCACGAGCCGCCCGATCGTGCAGCATCACGAGCCCCACGAGGCTCGCCACCGTGAGGGTGCCCGCGTAGAAGAAGAACGGAGCGGTGAGCGAGATCGTGGCGAGCAGACCGCCAAGCGCCGGGCCCGCCTTGCCGACGAGGAGGCCCGCCCGGGTACAGCCGATGGCCCGCGCGCGCAGGTTCGATGAGGTGGGTCCGAGCAGCAGGGTCATGCCGAGACGGAGAAGATCGCCGAGCCGATTCCTCCGGCCCGCGCAACAGCAGCAGCTGGGGGTAGTCCTGGGCGATGCCGACGAGCCCGCTCGAGATCGCCACGATGCCGATGCCGGTGGCCAGCACCGTGCGCTCCACCGAAGGCGTCGATCATCCGGCCCACATACGGACTCGCGACCAGTCGCATGAGCGCGAAGGCGGCGACCACCGCGCCGACCTCCACGTAGCCGACGCCGAAGCTCTTCGCGTAGACCGGCAGCACCGGCACGACCACACCGAAGCCGACCATCACGAAGAACGCGATGACCCCGAGCACGTACACGTCGCGTGGGAGACGTTCGCGAGGGGGTCCTCGCCCTTCGACGCTCTCGTCGACCGGGCGCGTTCATCCCTCCAGCGTCAGCGGGGTGCGGGATGCTCTGGCCCCACAACTGGGCCAAGACGACGTGAGCATTCCCCCCATAGAGTCCTGAGCATCCGCCGTACGCGGACCCGGTTTCGCCCAGTCGATAGCCCCAGACGAGCGTCCTCACGCCGCTTGTCGCAGACCCACGTCGCCTGCTCTATTTACCCCCCGCCGTTCGGCGTGGGCATGGCCATCGCCGTATTTTCCTCGCGGTCGCCATGACCGCAGGCGGCGCAGCAGGAGCGTTTGCCGCGACGAGCGGCAGTGAGGTGGACCAGGCGGTCGAGGCCGGCGTCGGACGAGGGGATCGGGGCGCAGGCGCCGGGCAGCGCGTACGCGCAACCCTTCACAGCTCGGCCGCTCGACGGTCTTGACCCAGCGACATGGAGGTGAGCGTCGCGACCACGATCGCACATGCACGGGCGACGGTTACTTCGCCGTGCGGAACGCAGACGATGCCGATGGCGTGCCCGGTGGGACCGGCGCTCGCGTCCGTCACCCTTGCGCCGGTCGCGTACGCTCGGGCTGGACCTCTGTCACGTTCGCCGGAGCCCGTTCGCGTGCTACACGGCAAGGCACCGGATACGCGCTCGAGGCGTGCGGCGGAAGCCGTGGCCTCGCGCCGGACTCGGGCGGCGACTACGCGGTATCACCCACTCGAGCTACGTGCCTGAGCCATGGGCTGCCACCTGACTACGGTCGGTGGGGAGCCTGCTTCGTGACCCAGACGCAGATGGGCACGTTCCATCGCGGGCGCGCAGCCTCTCGAGCTGCTCTTCCGCACCCACGTGGTCGCCGCAGTCGGCTCCCGCCGCACCGGCCGACGTGACCGTCGTCGCGGGCGATGGCACCGCGACCGTGACGTGGACGGCTCCCGCCAGCAACGGCGGAGCGATCACCTCCTACACGGCCACCGCCTCCACCGGCGAGCACTGCGTCACCGAGACCACCTCCTGCACGGTTGAGGGCCTCACCAACGGCACCGAGTACACCTTCACCGTCACCGCCAGCAACGCGTTCGGGATCTCGCCCGCGTCGGCGCAGAGCGCAGCCGTCGTTCCCGCGCCGGAGGCCAGCGCCCCCGTCGACAGCGAGCCCACAGCCGAGGTCGTCGACAGCGAGCCCACCGCCGAGGTCATCGACACCGTGAGTGAGGTCGCCGCATCCGGCGCGCCCGAGCTCGCCAAGACGGGCGCCGACTCCGCAGGAACAGCCACCCTCGCGGCCCTGCTCCTCGGCGGAGGCCTCGCGATGCTCCTCGTCGCACGCCGCCGCAAGCAGCTCGCCTGAGCACTCCCCACTCGTTCACCTACCAACCACAGCCCAAGGCAGGATTCATGTCGCACCAAACCCGCACCATCGGCCGCCCGCTCGCGACCCGCCGACCCCTCTGGACCGGCGTCGCCGCATCCCTCCTCGCGGTCGCCATGACCGCAGGCGGCGCAGCAGGAGCGTTTGCCGCGACGAGCGGGAGTGAGGTGGACCAGGCGGTCGAGTCGCCCCTCGTGTATGACCACCTCTGGGTGCACCCGGATAACGCGTTCGCTCAGACCTTCACGGCCGGTTCCACGGGACTTCTCACGGACTTGGAGGCGTCCATCAGCAACGCGGACGAGATGGACACGGACGGCGTGGTCGAGATCCAGCGGGTCGACGCGGAGGGGTACCCCACCGGCATGGTGCTCGCGTCGACGACGTTCGCGCCCAGCCCGCCGAACGGGTGGCTGAGTCTGAGTTTCGCCGCCCCGTCCGCGATCAGCGGCACGAAGTATGCCTTCGTGGCGACTATCACTCCCAGCGAGGCGGCCCCCTCGAGCACAACTCGTATCTTCTGGCGAACACCTCGAACGCTTACGGCGGTGGCGACCTCTTCGAGAGCGTGGATGGCCAGCCGTACGGTTCGCTCGACTCCGACCTGCTGTTCCGCACCTATGTGGCTCCCCGCTCCGCACCGGATGCCCCCGCCGACGTGACAGCGGTGCCCGGCGACGGCGTCGCCACCGTGTCGTGGACCGCTGCCGCGGACCACGACTCGGCCATCACGTCGTACACCGCCATGGCGTCGACCGGGGAAACCTGCATCGTCGACACCACGACCTGCACGATCGATGGCCTGGAGAACGGCACCGCGTACACGTTCGCGGTCTATGCCACCAATGCCTTCGGCGATTCGGAGCTGTCGCTGGCGAGCGCGTCCATCATCCCGCTGGCCGATGTGAGCGCCCCGGTCGATGTCGTCGTCGCCGACCTCGACACCACGCCCGCGGCATCCGGCGCACCCGAACTCGCGAAGACCGGAGCCGACTCCGCCGGAACCGCAACGCTCGCAGCCTTGCTTCTCGGCGGAGGGCTCGCGATGCTCCTCGTCGCACGGCGCCGCAGGCTTCAGGCCTAGCTCGAGCTCGACCCGGGCCGGGTTCGTCGCGCTACGGCGTGACGATCTCGAGCCCGGTCGAGGCGGCCGCGTCGTTCAGGCCGCCGATGTTGGTGGTGTCGCCGAACCCGAGCGCGGTCATCTGAGAGATGGCGTTACCGGCGCGGTTGCCCGACTTGCAGTACACGAGGTACGTGCCGTCGGTGGGCAACTGACTCACCTGGGCCTCGAAGTCGGCGGACTGCACGTCGATGTTGAGTGCATCGACCAAGTGACCCTGCGCGTACTCCCCCGGCGTGCGCACGTCGATGACCACGGTGTCGGGTCCGACGGCAACGGGCTCGGAGGGTGCTGAGCACCCGGCCAGGGCAAGTGAGGCGCCAGCGGTGAGGGCAAGAGTGATGAGCAGCTTCTTCATGAGTGACTTTCTTGTGAGGTGATCAGGAACGAGTGTCGGTGTGGACGATCGGCTCGCGGGCGTCGTCACGGGGCTCGAGTGGCGACTG
The DNA here is from genome assembly GCA_963756375.1 of uncultured Actinomycetota bacterium. Classification (GTDB taxonomy): domain Bacteria; phylum Actinomycetota; class Actinomycetes; order Actinomycetales; family Microbacteriaceae; genus Marisediminicola. Next base: position 12,423 of record CAVWNJ010000002.1, read on the forward strand.
GTCGGCCGACACCCGGCACGAGTTCTCCCGGGTGACGCGGGCAAACAGCGCCCAGCCGAGCAGGAGGATGGATGCGGCGGCCAGGTACGGCTGCACCGGTTCGAAGTACTGCAGCGCACCGGTGGTGCCGAGCGCGAGCAGCACGAGTTTGTTGCAGACCGGGCATCCGACCGCGAAGAACGCGACCATGCCGCCGGCCAGACCCAGTCGGCCGTCGGCCCGCCGTGGCGCGGCACCCTGCGGGTAGGCGACATAGGTTGCGGTGACGAGGCCCGCGAGAATCGCGCTCACGACGAGCACGGGCCATGCCCATGCGGTCGGCGGAATCTCCCTCGAAAAGATGGGGTTCTCGATCAGGTCGGTGGGGATCGCGATGAACAGCACGGTCGCTGCCGCTGTCAGAAGGGCTGTCCACCATCGGCGCGCGGGCCAGAGCCGGAAGCCGTTGACGAACGCGCTCACGACGCGAGCTGCCCGGCGAGCGCGTCGAGCCCGCCCTCGAAGTAGTCCGCCCACCCTGCACCGGTTCGGCCGGGCGCGCTCGACTGGGCGAGCCAGGCGTCGCGGATGCCCGTGATGATGAGTCGCTGCGAAGCGTCGTCGGGGTCTCCGGTGGCGGCCGACCGGGCGGATCGTCGGATCGCTCGCCTGCCTTCGGCAAGTGCCGCAACCGCACCCTCCCGGTATTTCACGGTGGAGCGTGAGCCGCGATCGCCCGCGGGGGCACACAGCGACTGCCCGCCGGTCGAATCGACCAAACGGTTCAGCGCATCGTTCTCGCGGACGATAAGGGTGTCGAGAAATGGCATGAGACGGTCAGCGGCGAATCAGTTGCAGGTGCAGTGCTGGTCGCGGGGAACGTCGGCCATCACGTCTTCGACGTGGGCTCCGCATCCGGCCCAGGTGATCTTGTTGCACGCGTCACAACGGATGGGACTGCACATTGCTACTCCTTCGGCAGGGGATGTGAACACTGTCGAGTATACCCCCTAGGGTATTTTTCGCAACGGACGCGGCGCGGGTACGGAAGGCAGCGGGCCGCCTCGGGCAGCGGAACAGAGGAGCGCGACCGGGTCGGCGGCGGAACTCAGAGACTCGCGGCCAGTCAGGCGGCGCTGAACACCCGAGGTCGATTCGGGCACAAAAAACCCCCGGGAAACCGAGGGTCACAAG
>CAVWNJ010000003.1:0-4910 GCA_963756375.1 uncultured Actinomycetota bacterium
GCCCTTGTCGAGGTTCTCGAACCGGAAACCCACTCCAGTTCGACCGTCCTCACTGCAGTCCCGAAACTCACTCAGAGAAATCGAGGCAAGTTTCCCTCGCGCCGTGATCAATTTGTTGTTCTTCCAGCGAATTTATCCTTGACTCCTCGCGCACCGGGTCTAGCATCGGAACCAGTTGCGAAGAAACATGTCGGCTTGCAAGGGTGCTATCGACAACGGTTGTCGGTTCTCCCATCACGATTTCAACGTCGAAATGCGCTAGCGCTTCTGGCTCTCATCGGTGAGGCAGGGATCAGGCAGTGACGCCGGTCCCCGACAGGAGGATCCATTTCATGACTACACACATCAGCGGCGCAAGTTTCACACGGCGCGGATTTCTCGGGGTGGCCGGCGGCGTCGCGGCGGCGACGATGCTCGCAGCCTGCAGCTCCGGCGGGGGCGGCGGCGCAGGGGGTGCAGGCGAGAGCCTGAAGTTCTGGAATCAGCCATGGGGTGGCACAACCTTCAACCCGCTCGACGAGAAGATCACGCTCGCCTATGAGCCTGCGGAGGGTCTACCGGCCGCCACGTATCAGACCGTGCAGTGGGCGAACTTCCTGCAGACGTACTCGTCGGCCATCGCGTCGAAGACCGGCCCCGCGGTCAGCTCCGGGGGTGGAACCCAGGCGTTCCTGTTCGAGTCGCAGGGCGCGATCGCATATGCGGACGACATGCTCGAGACGTGGAAGGACAACGGGCTGTACGACGACTTCCTCCCAGGGCTCATCGACACGCTCAAGGTGGAGAAGGGCTACGCCGCAGTTCCGTACAACCTCGACATGCGCGTGCTCTGGTACAGCAAGTCCTTGATGGAGCAGGCCGGAGCGACGGAGCCGACCGACTGGCAGTCCTTCCTCGATGCCTGTGAGGCGTTGAAGAAAATCAACGTGTACGGGTACGGAACCTCTGCGGGAGCAGGGTCCTTCACCGGCGGCCACCACCTGGTGAGCTGGATGATCGGCAACGGCGGGGGCCTGTTCGATGCCGATCAGCAGCCGGACTGTGTGACTCCCAAGAACATCGAGGCCATTGACTTCGTGCTGGAGTGCGTCGCCAAGGGGTACGTCGACCCCGCCTCGGTCACCTACACCTCGGACAACGCGCAGCAGCAGTGGAAAGACAAGCGGTTCGGAATGGGTCTCGACGGCGGCGGGCTCGCGCGGAACCTCGGCGGCGAGTTCGCCGAAGACGTGGTGGTGGGCACACCGCTGACAAGCCCGAACGGCACGAAGGGCATGTTGTTCTTCCCGAACAACATCATGATGTACACGAATACCCCCAGCCAGGAGGGCTCGGAGGCGTTCCTCACGTACTACTACCAGAACATGGCTCCGCTCTGGACGGAGGGAACCGGCATCGGCCTTCCGCCGCTGAGGTCCATCACGGAGACACCGGAGTTTCAGGCCGACGCGAACAACGTTCGCATCATCAACGAATGGCAGCCGATCGCCAAAACATGGGCGGCACCGGGAAGCGAGTCGCTGTTCCTCGGGGTCACCACAGTCGACGCCACGCCGATCATGGACACCTTCACCCAATCGGTGCTCACGGGCGCGGGAGACGCCAAATCCCTCCTTCAGGGTCTGCAGGACGGCATCAAGTCGACGATGTCCTGATGTCCACCCTCGATTCATGACGAAAGAGCATTGACCGATGGCGACGAGCACGGCGGTAGGCAAAGGCATTCAGCGCGCCAGGAACGGTCTTGCGCCGAGTGGCGGTGGCAAGCTCCCAAGCGCGCCGCACCACCATAAGAAGAGCTTCGGTGGCAGAACGACCACGATGGTCATCTTCGCCGTGCCGTCGCTGATCCTTCTGCTGCTCCTGAATCTCTACCCGGTCATCTTCGCCGGCATGCAGACGGTGCGGAACGGAACGCTCATTTCGGATGGAGAATTTGTCGGCCTCCAGAACTTCGTTGCGGTGCTCACCGCCAGCGGGTTCTGGCAGGCCGCCAGATTCACCCTCGTCTTCACGGTTGTGGGGGTGTTCGGCAGCTGGATCGTCGGGCTCGCGTTCGCGCTCATGCTGCGCACCAAGATTCCGGGCCGAGGCACGTTCAAGGTGCTCCTGCTGCTGCCCTGGGTCGTGCCCGTGGTGGTGTCGGCGACGTCGTGGAACTGGCTCGTCGCTACCCCGCAGAGCCCTTTCCCCGTTGTCGCCGCAGCGCTCGGGCTCGGGAATGTGCTGTTTCTCGCGGACCCGCTGCTGGCTCAGATCACGGTGTGCGTGTTCAAGGTGTGGATCAGTTTCCCGTTCATGATGATGATGATGAGTTCGGCCCTGGCATCGGTCGACACCAACGTCTACGAGGCGGCGCGGGTGGATGGGGCATCCGGGGTCCAGACGTTCTTCGGCATCACGTTGCCACTCATTGCGCGATCGACGTACATCAGCTGGATTCTCATGACCATCTGGTGTGTGAACGACTTCCCGACCATTTATCTGCTCACTGGCGGAGGTCCGGTGAGCGCCACGACGACGCTCGTCGTGCTCTCCTACCGCACCGTGTTCGCGCAGTTCCAGACCGGGCCGGGAACGGCGATCGCGGCCATCATGACGGTCACCCTCGTCATCATCTCGGTCGTGCTGTACCGCCAGATCCGAAAGGCGAATGTCGAATGACCACCGCGACCCTCTCCACCGTGGGATCGGCTAAGAAAGTCCGTGCGGGCGAGCACCCGAAGGGTGCCTCGACGGAACCGGGCTCCAAGGGCCAATGGATGCGTTTCACCATCATCCTTTTTGTCACCGCCGTGGTGCTCATCCCCATCGCAGCGGTGCTCTGGCTTGCGCTGCAACCGGGGCTCGGTAGCTCCACCACTGGCCTCACGATCGAGAACTTCGGCGTGGTCTTCGCCCAGACGAAGGTGCTGACCTGGCTCGGGAACAGCTTGGGCGTCACCCTCGTGACGGTATTGGTGGCCGTGACGGTTGCGGCCCCCGCCGGCTATGTGCTCTCGAGGGGGCGCAACAAGTTGGTGTCGAGCTACTCCCTCGTGTTGTTCGTGGTGCAGTCGCTGCCGAGTGTCATCTCGGTCATCCCCCTGTTCATCCTGTTCGCGAATATCGGTCTCGCCGACAGCCTGGTCGGCGTGACGATCGTCTACGTGGGCTCCACGATGTCGGTCGCGGTGTGGATGATGGCCGCCTACTACGACTCGATTCCCGTGGCCCTGGAGGAGGCGGCATGGATGGATGGGGCTTCGGTGTTCGGCGGGTTCATGCGTGTCGTGCTCCGTAACTCTCTTCCCGGCGTTCTGTCGACGTCGATCTTCTGCTTCCTGCTCGCCTGGAACGACTACCTGGTGGCGCTCGTCTTCCTCCGGAACGACGTCAACTTCACCCTTCCCATCGGCGTGCAGTCGTTCTTCCAGCAGAATGCGACCAACTGGGGACTCGTCATGGCGGTCGCCGTAGTGATGATGGTGCCCCCGATCCTGGTGTTCGCGCTCCTCAACCGCTACTTCAGCGTCGGCGGCATCGGCGGCTCACTGGCCGGTCGGTGAGTTCGGACGGGTCTGCGCGTCGGCCGCGCGCCGACAATGTAGCCCCGGTGACCGCAGTGGCTCCGGTGATCGTCGCGGCCGTCGACCGCGTCATCCCGGCCGACGAGTGGCCCTCGGGGTGGCTCGGCGGCGTCGCGGACTACCTCCAGCGCGGCAATGCCGACCTCGATTGGGCCTGGCCGCTCCTCGACTCGTTGACCAGCAGGCTGGAATCGCTAGACTTCGCCGCGCTCGACGAGGACTCGCAGGATGCTGTTTTGCACGGGCTCGAGGATGAGCCGGCCGCGGCGCTCGAGTTCGCTGCACTGCAACGGCTGTGCTGGGAAGGGTTCTACGCGGCCCGTCCGGGCGCTTCCCCGGCCGGCCTCGAGATGGTCGGGTTCCGGCCTGTCCCCCCGGGGGTGACGCCGATCGAGCCGGAACCGCCGACCTCCATCTCTCCACGGTCGGTGCGCCGCAGCTACGACGCGATAGTCGTCGGATCCGGGCCGGGCGGTGGTGCCGTGGCCCGCGCGCTCACCGAAGCCGGACGCGACGTGCTCATCATCGAGCGCTCCCGCTCCCGCACCAACACCGAGTTGCGGAACGATCACCTCCACGGCAAGCGGAACGCCGTCTACGCACCGTCCGCTGGAGCCGGGGCGGGGCATCCGCGCGAATTCGAGAACGATGCGGGCGTTGTCCCGGTCGATGGCGACGGCGACGCCGCGCTGTACGGCCTGAACGCGATGCTGCTCGGAGGGGGTACCCGCCTCTGGCAGGGCATGGCCTGGCGGTTCATGCCGGAGGACTTTCGGATGCTCTCCACCTACGGAAATCCGGAGGGGGCGAGTCTCGCCGACTGGCCGGTCGATTACGCCGAGATGGAGCCCTTCTACGCCCGGGCCGAGCGGGAGTTGGGCGTCGCCGGTGAGATCGGGTCCCTCACCGCACGCACGCCGAGAACGGGCGGGTATCCGATGCCGGCGATGGGCACGGAGCCTGCCCGCGAGGTGCTGGCGGCCGGGGCCGACCGGCTGGGTTGGGGGTGGGGTCCCATACCGCTCGCCCTGAACTCGAGGCCGAACGACGGACGAGCCGCCTGCGTACGGTGTCCGCAATGCGTCGGGCACGCGTGTCCGGTGAATGCGAAAAACGGCTCCCACAACACCACGATCCCGCGCGCCCTTGGCACCGGGCGCGGCCAGTTGCTCATGGACTCGGAGGTGGTGGAGGTGCGGGACGGCCGTGGTCGAGCATCCGTCACTGTGATGGCGGGGGCCTCAGGGTCACCGGTCCGGCTCGAGGTGCAGGCCGACGTGGTGATCGTCTCCGCCGGTGCCGTCGAGACTCCGCGCCTGCTGCTGGCGAGCGGTCTGGGCA
>CAVWNJ010000004.1:0-3657 GCA_963756375.1 uncultured Actinomycetota bacterium
CACAGGAGAGTAGCGGGGCAGGAAGCAAAATGGAAGCGTTTGCACAGCCGTCCGATTACGAATCGATCACAACGCCGGTGACCCCGGCGTCGACCGGGTGCGCCACATCGAGAACGCTGGACCGTCGGCAGGCAGGGTCACCATGCCGTCCTCATCGGCTCGGATATCTGGCGTCCCGGCAAGACCGGTGAGTTTCGTTCGCCCAGTCGACATCGGCATCCGAACCGGCGTGTGCGCGGCACGAGCGGCGTGCACGAGAACACTCTCGTCCGGCGCCTCTCGGAGAAAGGTGACCGCATCGTCGCCGACCGCGAGCCAGCGCAGCCCACCGTGGCGCAGCGCGACGCTGTCGGCGCGGGCAGCGAAGAGCGCCCGGGTGATCGCGAGCCGCGCAGTATCCCAACTGCCCGGATCCTGCCATGGGAAGGGGCGGCGCCCGTCCTCGCCGTTCGTGCCCTCCAGGCCGATCTCATCGCCGGCCCACAGCATGGGGATGCCCGGCATCGACGCGAGCAGACCGAAGGCCACGGTGATCAGCCGTTCATTGCCGTCCAGGACGGTGGCTATCCGCGCAACGGATGGCGCGACGCGCTACAGCAGGGCGCTGCGCCGTGCGGTGCCGTCGTATCCGCCGCTCGGTGCAGACAACCCGAAGATCGAGCCGACGGTCGGCGCCACATCCACCGTGCGGGCCTGATCCGAACTCGTGACACCCCGGCGCACGCGCGGGCTCCCGCCGGTCACGAAGAACGGGATCGGGTCTGTCGCCGGATGACCGTGGTTGCCGGGAATCGGATTCGACACGACATACGGGTCGGAGAACCGCCAGCCCGCCTTGCAGAACACGACCAGGTCGCCCGCCTCCGCCCCGAGCCTGAGGTCGGCCGGTTTGTGGGTGCTCAACACACCGGGGTGGGTGAGAAGCAGCCGGCTCAACTCGGCAAGCCCGGCCTTCCGCTCCGCCTCCGCCCCGGTCCAGTAGACGAGATCCGCGCCGCCGTTCTGCGCGAGGCGGATGTTCGCGGCGAGGTCGGGGCGGGTCGACAGCAGCAGCCCGATCGAGATCACATTGCTCGCGATGGACCAGTCCATCGAGTGGTCGGCGAGCACCAGAATGACGCTGGACTCGTACTTGCCGGTCTCGATGAGCCGGTCGACGAATCGCCCGACCTGACCATCCGTCTCGGCGAGCGCTGCGGCCCGCGCCGCCCGCACCGTGGTTCCGGTGACGTCGGAATGCCCGATCCTGTCGACGTCACCCAGATTGGTGAACACGAGGTCGGGGTCTGGCCCGTCGACCATGGCAATGAGCGCGTCGACAGTGAACTGGTCCGGGGCGTGCCCTGTGACCGGTAGCAGTGGCGCTGGCTCCCAGCGGTAGGTGGCGCGCGTGCCGAAAATGCCGAACAGGTACTTCTTGCTCAGCACCGACCCGGTGCGCAGGTTGATCTCCTCCAGCCGTTCGAGCAGGGTGGGGAAGTCCAGGTCGGATGCCCGGTCGAGGTCGCGCACCACGCCCTCCGCCCGATCGAACACCGAGTTGGCCGGCACACCCGACCTCGACGGCCGCACGCCGGTCATCATCATCACGTGGTTGGGGATCGTCTCCATGATCGGGAGGGATCGGGCGGCCGGAAAGTTGGTGCCGGATGCACGGAGCCCGGCAAGCCGGGGCGTGCTGGTCACGGTGATCTCGTCGGGGCGGCATCCGTCCACCACCAGAACGTAGACGCGCGTGCGCTCGGAGGGCGGCGCTGCGGGTGCCGCCCAGGCGGCCGACGGCGCTGCGGACAGGAGCACGGACGCGCCGCCGGCCGCTGCGAGGGTGAGGAACTGACGACGGTCGGGACTGGCGGGGATTGTGCCATTGGTACTCACGGGGTTGCTCCTTTGTGTGGATTGGCCGGAGAGGGTGGGGCTAGAGAACCTTGCTGACCTTTCGGGTGCCTGCGGCGACCTGCCAGGAGGTGGAGAGTCGGGCCGGCGATGTCGCACTGGTGCGGTCGGAAAGCACGAACCAGTCCATCCGCACGGCGGCGGGGGTGACCTCGAGCACGGAGAACCCGTGCGAATCGAAGTCGAGGTACTTCACGTGCGGGTTCGCCACGCGGAAGGCGTCCTCCACCGCGAGCGACGAGGTGCGCTCCGGTGTGTTCGTGATGTCGTCGAGGTTGTCGCTCGTGACCGAGGTGCACACGAACTCGGCCGCGACGGAATCCCCGTTGAGCGGGTAGGTGAGCGGGTCGGCGGGGATGTCGCAGGCCCATCCGGAGTGGATGTCGCCGGTGAGGAACACCGCGCCGCCGATCGCGTTGTCGCGGAGGTGCCCGGTGACGCGGCTGCGGTCTGCCGTGTACCCGTCCCACTGGTCCACGTTGTATGGCACGCCGTCGATCGAGGTGGTGCCGGTGAGCTGCGCCACCGCCCCGAGCTGCTGCGTGTTCACCGTGGACGGGAACCGCACGGGGGTGATCATCACCGGGTTGCCGATGAGCTTCCACTGCGCGTCGCTCGACGAAAGCCCGTCGAGAAGCCAGTCCATCTGGGCCTCACCCGTGATGGTGCGGGAAGGGTCCGATACCGCGGAGTCTGTGCCGTTCGCGGCCTGCTTGCTGCGGTACGTGCGGAGGTCGAGCATCGAGACGCTCGCGAGGGTGCCGAAGCTGAAGCGGCGGTAGAGGTCGCCGTCGGCATCGAAGCGCACCGGCATCCATTCGGCGTAGGCCTGCTTGGATGCGGCCCGACGGTCGGTCCACGCCCCCTCGGCGCCCTCGGTGTGATTCGCGGCCCCATCGGACCACGCGTCGTCCGCGAACTCGTGGTCATCCCAGGTGATGACGAACGGCACGAGCGAGTGCAGCCGCTGCAGGTCGGCATCGGTCTTGTACTGGGCGTGCCTGCGCCGGTAGTGCGCGAGTGTCGTCATCTCCACGGCCGGGTCGTGCGGGCGCACCACCACGTCGCGCGCCTGATACTCACCGGGGGCGTACTCGTAGAGGTAGTCACCGAGGTGCAGCACCACGTCGAGGTCACCCCGGTCTGCGAGGTGGCGATAGGCCGAGAAGTAGCCCGCCTGCCAGTTGGAGCAGGAGACGACACCCATCCGCAGGCGCGCGACCGGTGACCCGACGGCGGGGGCCGTCTTGGTGCGCCCGATCGGGGAACGGAGCTTGCCGAAGTCGAAGCGGTACCAGTACTCGGTGCCGGCGGCGAGGCCGGATGCCACGACCTTCACGGTGTGATCCCGCTCGGCGCCGGTGGTGACCGACCCACGGCGCACCACCCGACGGAACTCGGGGTCGGTGGCGACCTCCCAGCCGACCTTTGCAGCGACGCCCACGCCGGAGCCCGGGGTTGCGCTCGCCGAGGGGGTGACCCGCGTCCACAGCAGCACGCTGTCGGGATGCGGGTCGCCCGAGGCTACGCCGTGGAGGAAGCCGGTGGCGGATGCGGCATCCGCGGGCCCCGACTGGGCGACGGATGAGGCGGCTGCGGCGACTGCGGCGACGCCCGCGGTGCGCAACACGGTGCGACGGGAGAATTCGATCATGCATCGATTGTGTGCACGGTGCAGAACGGCCTCGCGCCAGAACAGGGGATGTTCACCTGATGTTCTGCTGCTGCGGGCCCGTCGGCAGGCTCCCGCGTGGAGCCTGC
>CAVWNJ010000005.1:0-2879235 GCA_963756375.1 uncultured Actinomycetota bacterium
ACTTAAGTTGCGGCCACCAACATATTCCTTGAGTGCACGCCAGCAACTTCCTACTTTGATACGACCCCGTGAAATATTTTCCGGATGATCGCGCAAAGGAGCGCAACATGCGCAAGAAAAAAGTGTTAGAAACTTTCGCTTCGGGTTTAGCAACAGCGCTTGTCGCTAGCGCCGCGCTCGTCGCCATCCCTGCCGCAGCCGTCGCGGCCGAGGTCACCATCGTGGCCGACTTCGAGGACGGCACACTCGGGCCCCTGCAGCAGAGCGGCGGCGGAGCATCCACCCTCTCCGTCATCGACCTCGACGGGGGCAAAGTGCTGCGCGTAGCAGGACGTGACGCGGACTACGTGGGTGTGCAGACCGCACCGGGCGCACTGGGCGACGTCGCGGCGGGCGACACCGTGACCGCCACGATGCGCGTGAAGCTCGCCGAGGGAACGGCCGGCACCGCCGGCGTGCGCTTCGTCATGAAGCCCGCCTACTCGTGGATCGGCAACACCACCATGAGCGCGACCGCCTGGACGACCGTCTCGGGCACCTACACGGTTCCCGACGGCGCCGACCCTGCCGCGCTCCAGCTCTACATCGGCACCGGGGGAGAACCTGGCACCTATGACTACCTCGTGGACGACCTGCGCGTGAACGCGCAGGCAACCGGCGGCGGCACCACCGACCCCGACCCGAACTTCGTGCCCGGCGGAGCGGTCAACCCGACCACCACCCCGGTCACGAGGGCCGAGGGCAGCGGAAACGTCGCCGCACTCACCTTCGACGACGGCCCGAACGGCGCCGACACCGTCGCACTGCTCGACTACCTCAAAGCCAACGAACTGAACGCGGTCTTCTGCGTCATCGGCCAGAACATCCAGGCTCCGGGCGGCACCGACCTGCTGAAGCGCATGGTTGCCGAAGGCCACACCCTCTGCAACCACTCGACGAGCTTCGAAGACATGGGTTCCCTCACGCAGGCCCAGGCCGCCGAGCGCATGAAGCAGAACCTCGCCATCATCCGCACCGCCCTCGGCGACCCGAACGCGAAGGTGCCGTTCTTCCGCGCGCCCAACGGCAGCTGGGGCAACACCCCCGCCGCCGCGGTGTCGCTCGGCATGCAGCCGCTCGGCGTGATCAACACGATCAACGACTGGGTCGAAAGCGACACCCAGGTGCTCACCGAGAACCTGCGCTCCGCAATGAAGGCCGGCGAAATCGTGCTCGTGCATGACGGCGGCGGCAACCGCGCCCCGTCGGTGCAGGCGACGAAGACCGTCGTGAGCGAGCGTCTCGCAGACGGATGGTCGTTCACCATGCCGGTCGGCACCCCCGTCGCGCAGAACACCACGGTGATCTCCACCGACTTCGAGAACGGACTCGACGGCTGGACCCCTCGCGACAGCGGCTCGGGTGCTCCGACGGTGACGATCGCCACGGATGTCGCGCACGGCGGCACCCAGTCGGCCCTGGTCAGCGGCCGCACCTCACAGGGCAGCGGCATCGCCCACGATGTGACGGGCCTGCTCCAGACCGGCGTCATGTACGAGGCGAGCGCCTGGGTGCGGTTCGCGCCCGGCACACCGACCGACGACGTGTGGCTCACGATCGCCCGCACCGCCAACGGCTCCACCACCTACCAGACGCTCGGGCAGTTCTCCGGAATGTCGAACAGCGAGTGGGTGAAGGTCACGCAGTCGTTCACGATGGGCGAGGCGGAGCAGGCGGTCATCTACTTCGAGACCAACTACAACGGCACGAACACCAGCGACCTCTACCTCGACGACATCCTCGTTCGCACGCCGCAGCCCGCGGTGATCGAAGACATCACTCCGGTCAAGGACACCGTCGACTTCGCGTTCGGTGTTGCGGTCGACAGTCGTGAGACGGTCGGTGCGGCATCCGAGCTGCTTCTGAAGCACGCCGACCAGGTGACGAGCGAGAACTTCATGAAGCCGGAGGCCTGGTACAACGCCGCGGGGGAGTTCACGCCCAACGCCGAGGCCGACACCCTCATGCAGTACGCGATCGACAACAACCTCTCGGTCTACGGACACACCCTGGTGTGGCACGGTCAGACCCCGGCGTTCTTCTTCGAATCGTCGGCGGGCACCCCGCTCACCACGAGCGAGGCGGACAAGCAGATTCTGCGGGACCGGATGCGCACCCACATCTTCGCCGTGGCGAAGCACCTGAGCGACAACTACGGTGCCTTCGGCGGCGGAGCGAACCCGCTGAATGCGTTCGACGTGGTGAACGAGGTCGTCTCAGACAGCTCGGAGTTCGCGGATGGGCTCCGTCGCAGCGAGTGGTACCGCGTGCTCGGCGAGGAGTTCATCGACCTGGCGTTCATCTACGCGAACGAGGCGTTCAACGGTGAGTACGCAGCACCGACCGCAGACCGTCCGGTGACGCTGTTCATCAACGACTACAACACCGAGCAGACCGGCAAGCAGCAGCGGTACCACGACCTCGTGACCCGCATGCTCGCTCGCGGCGTTCCGCTCGATGGCGTCGGTCACCAGTTCCACGTGAGCCTCTCGATGCCGGTGTCGGCGCTCGAGAACGCGATCGCCGCGTTCGAGAACCTGCCCGTCACCCAGGCGGTCACCGAACTCGATGTGACGACCGGAACCCCGGTCACCGAGGCCCTCCTGGTGGAGCAGGGGTACTACTACCGCGATGCGTTCCGCGCCTTCCGCGCGCACACCGATGACCTCTTCTCGGTCACCGTGTGGGGTCTCACCGACGGCCGCAGCTGGCGCGCAAGCTCCGGCGACCCGCTGCTGTTCAACGACTCGCTGAAGGCGAAGCCCGCCTACTACGGTGCGGTGGATGCCGAACTGGCTGCTCGACTGCGCACGGCCACGGTGTTCGGCGGCGACATCCCGCTGACCGCCTCGGCCACCGCGTCGCCGGAGTGGAGCAGGCTTCCGCTGAACCGCATCGATGACACCGCTGCGTTCCAGCTGCGGTGGTCGGCCGATCACCTCACCGCCTACGTGCGAGTGGATGACGCGACGGTGCAGTCGACCGACGGCGTGGAGTTCACCGTGGCCGGCACCACCGTGGCCGTGCCGCGCACCGGTGCGGCCGGAGCGATCGTCACCGAGCGTGCCGGGGGATACGACTTGGTCGTACACCTGCCGGTCACCGCGACCCTCGGCGACCAGGTGAAGTTCGATGTTCGGGTGACCGACGGTGCAACGACCTCCGGGTGGAACACCCCGGGTGAGCTGGGCACGCTCACGCTCGTCGAACCGCTGTCGTTCGTGCAGGTGGAGGCAGCGCCGAGTGCTGTGACGATCGACGGAAACGTCGACTCGGCATGGTCCGCGGCACGCACGATCACCACCGACAAGCAGGTGAGCGGAACGGGCGGCGCAACGGCGACCGTGCGCACCCTGTGGTCGGGATCGAAGCTCTACGTGCTGGCCGATGTCGCCGATCCGACGATCGACGTGTCTGGCTCCGACCCGTGGATTCAGGACTCGGTGGAGATCTTCGTCGACGCCGGGAATGTGAAGAACGGGTCGTATCGATATGACGACACCCAGATTCGCATCAGCGCCGCCAACGCCGTGTCGTTCGGCACGGGGGACGAGGCGTTCCAGGCGAACCGGGTGCGCAGCGCGACATCCGTGATCGATGGCGGATACCGTGTCGAAGCGGAGATCGACCTGCTCGAATCAGGCGGACTGGGCTCGTTCCAGGGCCTGGACTTCCAGGTGAACGACGCCTCGAACGGTCAGCGCACCTCGATCCGCAACTGGGCGGACCCGACCGGTGCCGGCTACCAGTCGACCGCCCGGTGGGGTGTCGGCGAGCTCGTGGAGTCGCTCCCCGCCATCGAGGCGGTCAGCGCACCGAAGATCACCGGTTCGGCGAAGGTCGGCAAGACGGTCGGGGTGCAGGGCGGCAAGTGGAGCGTGAAGCCGGTGCAGTTCGCCTACCAGTGGAACCGCGACGGCCAGCCCATCGCCGGAGCCACCGGCGACACCTACCGTGCGACCGCGGCGGATGCGGGAACGGTCCTCACCGTAACCGTCACCGCGAAGGCCGACGGCTACTCGAATGGCGTCGCCACCTCCGCCCCTGTGACCGTGCAGGGATCCAAGCCGGGCAGGGGCGCCTACGTGAGTTGGCGGCAGATGTGCAAATGCCCCGGCTGTGCGTATTGCACAGCCGGGGCATCCGTCATTCAGGCCTTACGGCGCCGGGTACTGCTCGACGTAGGACGGCACTCCGGGCTTGGAGCTGTCGACCTGTGCGCCGACGCCGTTCACGACGTGCTGGATGGTTCCGGCGTTGAGGTTCACCGTCATGATGTGGCGCAGGGTCACGCCCGGCGTGTTCGGTGCGGAGAACCCGTTCTCGGTGACGATCGACGGGTTGTTCTGGTTGAACACGTAGACGCCGGCACCCTCGAGGAGGTGCTTCTTCACCTTCGGGCCCACCTTGTAGCCGGGGTAGCCGAGGGTTCCGTCGGGCTGGGTCCAGTCGGCCTGCGTGGGCGGGTCGTAGGGCAGCTCGTTCTGGTACAGGATGACGCGGCCGTTCTCACCGTTCCACACGGTGTTGAACGTCTGGAAGTGCTCCACGAACATGCCGGTGGCGGTCACGTTGTCGCCGTTGACGATCACGCCGTTGGTGCCGATGTTGGTCTGCCAGCGGTCGGTGTCACCGTTCACTCCGTTGGTGAAGCCCTCGATGCCGTGGTCGGCGCGCCACACCCAGATGTGGTCGATCAGCACGTTGTTGGCGTTGACCTCGAGCGCGGTGGTGGTCTTTCCGGTGTGCGGGCCGCCGACGCGGAAGTACACGTCGCTCAGCGTGATCGGGTTGCGCGGGTCGAGCTTCTTGCCGCTCTTCTCCTTGCCCACCTTCAGCAGAGCGGGGGAGAGCACGGGACCAGCGTCGATGGTGACGCCCGCGATCACGATGCCCTCCTCGTTCTTCACCTCCATCGGTACAGCACCCTTCGCAGACGTGAGAGTCGCCTGACCCATGCCCAGCACGACCGTGTTGGCACGCTTCACGTCGATGGTGCGGTCGATGTCATAGACACCGGGGGTGAGGAGGAGGTGCTTACCCTTGGCGAGCGCGTTGTTGATGTCCTTCACCGCGTCGCCCGGCTTCGCGATGAAGAAGTCGGTGATCGGAATGGTGCGTCCGGCAGTCGCGCCCTGGCCCCACGAGATCCCGCTCGTGTTCATGTGGGCGGAGGGCACCCGCACGTTGTAGCGGCCGGCGTCATCGACGAAGAGGTACGGCTTCTCGCGGCTGACCGGGGTCTTGTCGATCGTCGTGTACGGCGGGTTGGGGAAGCCGGTTTCGGCCGGAGCACCCTCGACGCCGGAGAAGACCTGGTTCCACACGCCGTTGGTCCACTCGGTGACCTTGCTGTTACGGGTGATCCACTGCTGCTGTGAACCGTTGATCGTGACCGGCAGGTCGGAGTCGGCGATGAAACCACCACTCGCGAACTGCGGGCCCGCGGTGCAGTAGTCCATCAGCGACAGGTTCGCGCCGGTCACGTGCACCCGACGCATCGAGACCGCCTGCGACACGGCCCAGAAGTTGGCGCTCTGGCGGCATCCGTCCTGGCCCGCCTTGTTCACCTGGATGGAGAGGTTCGAGAGGGTGCGCCAGAAGTTGTTGAGCGCGATGCAGTTGCTCGTGCCGCCGCCTTCGAGGCAGCGGTTGTAGACCTCGATGGAGCCGTTGACGGCGACGTCGTCGGGGGATGCCCCGAGCCCGGTCACCTCGGTGTAGTACCCCACCTCGAACTGCAGCGGCGCCTCGGCCGTGCCGTAGTCGCCGGGGAGGAAGTAGACGGCCTTTCGTGCGGAGGTCATCTCGGCATTGCGCAGTTGATCGGCGAGGGCATCCATGGTGCTCTGGATCTCGGCGAGCGGGGTGTCGGGGCTGAAGATCTGTACGTTCGGCCCGAAGTCCGGATGCAGCGGGTCGACGGTCTGCGGGGGAGCGGCCTGCGCGGGGGAGGCCGCGAATGCGCCGGCGAGGAGCGCGAGGCCCGTGGCGCCTGCGGCGATGCGCCGCCGCCGGGATCGAGGGTGCGGATGTGCGAGCGGAATCATGCTGGTGCCTCTCCGTTGAGGGTGTGCGCGCGGCGAGCGCCGCTGAGGATCCGATGGTTCGTGCCGATCGGACTACTGCAGGACTGTACCGAAAGTGGGAGCGCTCTCAAGAGCGCTCCCAAAGATGGTGAGAATCTCTTACTCGCCCCGAACGCCAGATGGGACGGGCCGCGTCGGCCCGTCCCATCTGTCAATCACTCTTTGTTGCGGCTCACGGACCGGTGTACTGCAGGATGTACAGTCCGCTGTCGCGGTCGGACGCGAGCACGTACTTCTGGCCGTTCGGGTGCTGGATCACCTCGACACCCCAGAAGTTGTTGCCGCCCTCATCGATGAAGCTGCCGACCTCGGTGAGTCCGTCGGTGCCGTACTTCAGCACCCGGAACCCGCCCCCGTAGTACGAGATGTACGCAAGGTTGGTGTCGGGGTCGGTGGCGACCTCGTGCACCGACAGGTCGCCGAAGCCACTCGCGTACGCGGCATCCTGGCTCTCCGGCAGAGCGTAGGTGCCGATCTCCGCCATGGTGGTGGCGTCATACAGATGCACGTAGCCCCATCCGTCGAACACCGCCTTGATGTCGACGGACTGGCCCGACGTGCCCACCGGTGTGGTCACCGCGGTTCCGGTCTCGGCGCAGGCGTAGTCGGCGGGGAGGGACCCGTTGATGATGCGGAACCCGTCGCTGCGTGACACGAACACGGCCGGGATGCCGGCCGTGACGAGCATGCTCACGAGGGCGTCGCATCCGTCGGCTCCGGTGCGGTTGAACACGATCGCGCCGGCGTAGCCCGCGGCCTCAACGGTCTGCACCTTCGTGTTGAAGTCGCAGACCCCGCGTTCGATCACGGCAATCGCAGCTCCCGCCGGGGCGGGAACGGATGCCGCGTCGCACGCGAGCCCTACGAAGCGGGTGCCTCCGGCCAGCGGGCTGGTCTCGTCGATGCGCGGAACATCCGAACCCTGGATGGCGGTGAACTCGGTGCCATCACCCATGGTGGCCACGACCCGGAACGGGTCGAAGTCCTCATCGGTGGCGACGAACATGGAGTTGTCGTTGGTGAATTCGGCCTGATGGGCGTTGCCTTCGGGCGAGATCGCCTGCCCGGCTTCGAGGCGCACCGGGTCGAGCGCGGCGAAGTCGGTGTCGGCGATGTACTGGGGGTTGGCGGGGTCGTTCACGTTGAGTTTCACGTAGCCGCCGTCCCAGTAGGAGACGAGCATCGTCTGCACGTTGCCGATCTTCTTCACCACCACGTCGTGCGCGAACACGGCGTCGCCGTGCACAGCTCCGGGCTCCTGAGCAGTGAACGCGAGGCTGGTCTCGGAGATCAGTTTCGGACGGCTGGGATTGGTGATGTCGATGATGTCGACGTCTTCCGCCTCGTCGTTGTCGATGAGCACGGCGTACGCCTTGGCGCCGTCCTGCCAGGCGAAGGCGGAGTGGGTCTCGTTGGAGTGGGTCTGGCTCTTGCCCTTGTTGGAGAAGTCGCCGAAGCCCTCCACGAGCTTCTTGGGCTTGAGGGGGTTGGTGACGTCGACGAGTGTGACGCCGCCCACACCCTTGGTGGATCCCGGGCAGATCTCGTTCTGATAGATGAGCACGTCGCCGCGGAACGACGGGGTGTTCAGGGTGATCACCTGCGACCCTTCGCCGCTGAAGGTGCCGATGTGGCTGGTGATCTTCGACACCGGTTTCGGCGCTGTGGGGTCGGAGATGTCCACGATGTAGACACCGCCGCCGTCGCAGGTGGGTTCGTGGAATGAGGTGAGGTAGGCGTAGTTGCCTTTGGAGGAGACATCCGCGATGCGGCCCGGCTCTTCATCTACGGGGAACAGGTCGAGGTTTCCGACTTTCCGCACGTTGGTGTTTGTCTCCGGCAGATGGCCCTCGTCATGACCGTGCTGCGCGGAATCGTGGTTGTGGGTTTCTTTGCCCGAGTCGATTGCCCCGTCGTCGAAGTACAGCGAGCCGCTACCTGCTGAGGGGGCTGCTGCCCCGAGCAGGAGGGCACTCGCTACAACGAGTGAACCGCGGGCGAGGAATTTCTTCACAGATGATGCTCCTCAATCTCTGGGCCGCCGGGTCGGGCGGCGCACATGATCGGGAGCCAAGCACAGGCCTGAGAATGTGCCAAGAGTTGTCTGACAAGACTCACGTTTCTGGCGCGTATTGGTGCAAAAGTCGCACGAAGCGGGGGTGGGGTGGCGATTTTGAGCGCGGGTGTGGGAATTGGTACGGCGGCATCCGGTCCGGCTTGCTCGAGAGGATGTGGCGGGCAACGGCGTTTTGGCGCTGATAAGTTCTGGGGATGATGTCCCCGTCTCTTCATGGCGAACTCGCGGCCTTCGTCGCCGAGCGCGATTGGGCTCAGTTTCATACTCCGGAGAACCTGGCGAAAAGCATCGCTATCGAAGCCGGCGAGTTGCTTGAGTGCTTCCAGTGGAGCGGCGACGCAGACGCTGATCGGGTGCGTGACGAACTCGCGGACGTCCTCACCTACTGTTTCCTGCTCGCCGACCGTCTCGGTGTTGATCCGGACCAGATCGTTCGCGACAAGCTGGAGTTGACGCGAGCCAAGTATCCGGTCGAGAAGGCCCGGGGGCGAAGCGCTAAATATGACGCCCTTTGAGATTGACCGGCTCTCGTTCAGCCGCGAATCGGTCAAGACGTGGGCATCACTTCATAGCCGCAACACCAACTGGCCTGTTGTCTATGTGCTCGATAACGCAGGTGCATCCCGCGCGCCGTCCAGTCGACCGGTCCTGCACGACGTGTACGTGGGCGAATCTCGGAATGCGGCCGGCCGGATGCGCCAGCACCTCGAGTCGCCTCACAAGGAACACCTGCGCACGGTCCGAGTCATCGTGGACGAGAGATTCAACAAGTCAGTTTGCCTCGACCTCGAGTCGTACCTCATCCGCATGCTGTCCGGCGACGGCGCCTACCGAGTCTTGAACCGGAATGACGGGATCGTTGAGGCTGACTACTTCGATCGTGAGCGCTACCGCGAGACGTTCCGCGAGGTGTTCGAGCGGCTGAAAGACGAAGGTGTCTTCACCCGCACCATCCCGGAAATCGAGAACAGCGACCTGTTCAAGCTGTCTCCCTTCAAAGCGTTGACGCAGGACCAGGCCATTGCTGTCGAAGACATCCTCGAGGGCCTCTTCGAGGATCTCGAGGCGGGAGTGAAAAGTACGACGGTCATTCAGGGTGACCCGGGGACTGGCAAGACCGTCATAGCCATCTACCTGCTCAAGCTGATGCGAGACATCGCATCGGCTGATCCCGCCGAAGATTTAGACAGCGACTCGATGTTCTCTGAGTTCTTCGTCGAAGGACGTCGAGAGCTGTTCGAAAACCTTCGGATAGGGCTCGTCGTGCCGCAGCAGTCGCTGCGACAGTCAATCAAGAACGTGTTTCGGAAGACCCCGGGTCTGCATCCAGACATGGTCATGACGGCCTTCGATGTTGGGAGTGCGGTGGGCGACTGGGACTTGCTGATCGTCGACGAGGCGCATCGCCTCAATCAACGTGCCAACCAGTCTTCGGCCTCGCAGAACGCGAAGTTTGCGCAGATCAACCTGGCGCTGTTCGGTAGCGACGACAAGCAGACGACGCAGCTCGACTGGATACGGGCCAAGAGCAAGCATCAGATTTTCCTGCTCGACGCGGCGCAGACCGTCCGACCCGCGGACGTGCCTGCACGTCTTCTCGCGGAGCTCGTTCACGGTGCCAAGTCCGACAACCGCCATTACCCGTTGACGTCACAGATGCGTGTGAAGGCGGGGTCCGACTACATCGGGTACGTGCGGCGCATCCTGGGGGCAGGAGACGCCGGCGCTGCGATGCCTGCGCCGGAAGAGTTTGCGGGCTACGACTTCCGGATGTTCGACAGCGTCGCGGACATGCGTGACGCTATCCGCGCTCGTGACGCCGAGACGGGGCTATCCCGAATGGTCGCCGGATACGCGTGGCCTTGGGCGTCCAAGACCGATAAGACGGCATACGACATCGATGTCGAGGGTGTGCACCTTCGCTGGAACAGCACGCAGACTGACTGGATTGCGTCGCCGCGATCCGTCGACGAGGTCGGATCCATCCACACAGTTCAGGGCTACGACTTGAACTATGCAGGAGTGATAATCGGGCCTGACCTCCGCTTCGATCCACGCGAAGGTCGAATAGTTTTCAATCGGAGTTCGTACTTCGATAAGAAGGGTAAAGAGAACAATCCGGCACTCGGGCTCACCTACAGCGACGGTGACCTCCTGCGGTTTGTCAGCAATATCTATGCGGTCCTGCTTACTCGCGGCATTCTTGGCACCTACGTTTTCGTGTGTGATCCCGCCCTTCGCGAGCACTTGAGAGCTTTCATCCCGAGCGCCGCCCTAGCGAGCGAATAGCGCGCGTTTCCCGAACTGGGGATGCCCGTCCTGCATCGCCGACGAATAGCGTCGAGGCGAAGCGTGAGACGGGGGCTAATTAGTGGAACCGGCGATACAGGTCGACGAGACGACGGCTCCGCAGCCGAGAACCATCCGACTCCGCTACGCGGGCCGATGCCGCACATGCGAGAGCGCGTTGCCTGCTGGCACGACCGCGGTGCATCATCGCGAGACCAAAAGCGTGACCTGTCTCGGGTGCCCGCCGGAGGTCACGCCAGTGGCTGCAACCGCGGCGTCGTGGCGCCCGTCGCCTGAGATTGAGCCTGCCGCTGCGTCCGTCGCGCAGGAGCCGGAAAGCAAGGAGATCGTCGCTGGCGTGGCCGGCGAATCAGCCAGGCGGGAGTACGAGCGACGCAAGGAGAAGCGCGAGACGCGCATCCGAGAATCCCATCCGCGTCTGGGCGGACTGATTCTTGCCCTCACCGACGATCCGCAGACCACCCGCGCCTGGGCCACCGGCGCTGTGGGCGAGGAGCGGCTGGGCCGCAGACTCGACGGGCTGGTGGGAGACGGCGTGCACGTGCTGCACGATCGGCGCATCCCTGGCACTCGGGCGAACATCGACCACATCGTCGTGTGCCCGAGTGGGGTGTTCGTGATCGACGCCAAGAAGTACACAGGGCGACCGACCCTACGTGTGGAGGGCGGCATTCTCCGGCCGCGGGTGGAGACGCTGCTCGTCGGATCCCGCACCTGCACGAAGCTGGTGGACGGGGTGCAGAAGCAGGTGAATCTCGTGAAGTCCGCGTTGCAGGCGGCTGGTCTTGGCGATGTCCCGGTCGGCGGGATGCTGTGCTTCGTCGAAGCGGACTGGCCGCTGATCGGTGGTGACTTCACGATCGCGGGCCTGAAGGTGTTGTGGCCGAAGAAGGCCGCGAGTCACATCCTTGCGGCAGGGCCGGTCGAAGCGGGTACGGCCGAGCGGGTGTGGCGGGCGCTGGCCGCGGCGTTCCCGGTGGCGTGAGAGGCAATCCCGCTCGGCGTTAGGTTGTAATCGCCGATCTAGGATCGTCTCGTGGAACCCGAAAACTCCTCGACACCTACCCGCATGACGCCGAGGACCGCCGGCATGCTCGGGATGCTCGCCGGACTAGCTATCGCCGTCGTCGCCGGCTTCATGATCGCGTCGCCGCCGTACAGCATCGTGGGTGCGGTCGTGCTTGTGGCGGCCACCATCCTCTTCGCGGTCGCGTCGACTTGGTCACGGCGCGAGTCGTGGGATGCGGGGACGTACGCCGCGGTCGACGCCAGCGACGAACGTCTGCAGCGGAACGCTCGACGGTGGTCGGTGGTCCTCGGCGTCATTCTCGTTCCGCTCCTCGGAGTGTGGGTGTGGCTATTCATTGCGGGAGAGATCGAGTGGTGGTCCCTCGCGAATGTGCTCGCGCCGGTGAGCTTTTTCCTCCTCAATCGACGGGAGAACAAGAAGCGGGAGGCGCAAGAGCGGGAGCTACGGCGGGCGCGTAAGACGGAGTGATCTCGACAGGCTCGATCGGCGGGTTGGGCGGGGGCGGGATCTCGACAGGCTCGATCGGCGGGTAGGGCGGGCGGGATCTCGACAGGCTCGATCGGCGGGTAGGCGCGGGATCTCGACAGGCTCGATCAGCGGGCGTGAGCTCGATCGGCGGCGGGATCTCGACAGGCTCGATCGGCGGCGGCGGGTACTCCGCGGTCAGCGTAAAGCGGGCGGGACGCGCATCCGGCGGGCGTAGCGTCGGTGGGTGCCGCAGGCGGCTCGACCAGAGCTCGCGGCATCCGGCATCCGCACCCCCTTTGGAGATCCCATGACTTCTGCCCTCAGCACCCAGATTCAGCTCGCTGCCCGCCCGGAGGGGTGGCCGACGCACGAGGACTTCCGCGTTGCGAGCGTGGAGTACGGCGAGCTGGCGCCCGGCCAGGTGCGGGTGGTGAACGAGTTCATCTCCGTGGACCCGTACATGCGCGGGCGCATGAACGACGTCAAAAGCTACGCCCCGCCGTACGCGCTGGGGGAGACCATGACCGGCGGTGCGGTCGGGCGGGTCGTCGCATCCGCTGCGGACGGCATTGCGGTCGGCTCGGTCGTGACGCACCAGTACGGCTGGCGCGATGTGGTGCAGGAGGATGCCGCGGGCTTCCAGGTGCGCGCGGAGATTCCCGGCGTGCCGCTCTCGCTGTACCTCGGCATGCTCGGGATGACCGGACTCACCGGCTACGTGGGGCTCACCGCCATCGCGGGCGTGAAGCCCGGCGACACCGTGTTCGTCTCCGGCGCGGCCGGGGCCGTGGGCACGGCTGCGGGACAGATCGCGAAACTGCTGGGCGCGGGCCGGGTGATCGGGTCGGCCGGCACCGACGAGAAGGTGGCGCTGCTCACCGAGAAGTACGGCTACGACGCGGCGTTCAACTACAAGAACGGTCCGGTGACGGAACAGCTCGCGGATGCAGCGCCCGACGGCATCGACGTGTTCTTCGACAACGTGGGAGGCGACCACCTCGAGGCCGCGCTCGCCACCTTCAACCCCGGCGGGCGGGCCGCGATCTGCGGTGCGA
This sequence comes from uncultured Actinomycetota bacterium, assembly GCA_963756375.1. GTDB lineage: Bacteria > Actinomycetota > Actinomycetes > Actinomycetales > Microbacteriaceae > Marisediminicola. The sequence continues at coordinate 13,069 of CAVWNJ010000005.1, forward strand.
TCGCGAGCTACAACGACGAGACGCCGGTGCCAGGACCGAGCAACCTGGCCAACATCATCACCCGCGGGTTGACCCTGAAGGGCTTCACGCTCGGCAGCTACCTGCACCTCGCGCCCGAGTTCAGCGAGCGGATGACCGACTGGTTCGGCGCCGGCAAGATCGCGTACGACGAGACGGTGGTCGACGGTATCGACCACGCTGTGGACGCGTTCCTCGACATGATGCGCGGCGGCAACATCGGGAAGATGGTGGTGCGGATCTAGGGGTCGGGGCCTCCCGGCGGGATCTCGAAACCCCGCCGGTCGAGCTTGTCGAGACCTTTGTGCGGATCTCGAACCTCCGCCGGTCGAGCTTGTCGAGACCTCGGCGGATCTCGACAGGCTCGATCAGCGAACTTGCTCGAGACTCCGGCTCGATCAGCGGATCGCGGCCGTCGGATCTCGACAGGCTCGATCAGCGGTGCCGGGCGGATCTCGACAGGCTCGATCAGCGGAGCGCGGTGCGGATCTCGACAGGCTCGATCAGCGGTAGCGCGGCTGCGGATCTCGACAGGCTCGATCAGCGGGTACGCGCGCGGATCTCGACAGGCTCGATCAGCGGTACCGCTGCGGATCTCGACAGGCTCGATCAGCGAGACCCACCAAACGCCCCGCGGAACCCTCGCCCGTAGTGCGTCTCGGGCAGTTCGTCGCGACCGGTGAGCTTGTGCCGGAGGGTACCGAGAGCCGGTTCATCCTTCGCCAGCCCACGCGCCCGCAGGGTGGGCATCACCTCGTCGATGAACAGCTCGTAGGAGTTGGGGATCGTCCAGTTCATCACGTTGATGCCGTCGACCCCGGCCCGCTGCCAGTCCTCGAGCTTGTCGGCGATCTGCTCGGGGGTGCCCACGAACCGTCCCCGCACCTTCGCCGTGATCTTGGCGAGGTCACGCACGGTCGGTTCGCGGTCCGGGTTCGCGGCCCGCAACCAGTTCACATGTGACTGCCCGCCTTCGTGCTTGATGTCCTTCAGCGGCGTCTCGGGGTCGAGCGGGGTTCCGGTGGCCTGATCGAGTCCGAGGTTGATGTGGGCGAGGAACCCGTCGGTGGAGATGTACTCGTCGATCTCCGCCTCGTTGCGCAGCGCTTCCTCCTCGGTGCTCCCGATCACGAACGTGATGCCCTGGAAGAACTGGATGTCGCCCGCCGCCCTGCCGTTCTCCACCGCGAGCGCGCGCGTCGCCGCGATGTCGACCGCCGCGATCTCGGGGGTGGGCGCGAGGATGAACTGCGCCTCCGCATTGCGCGCCGCGAACGCACGCCCGGCCGGTGACGACCCGGCCTGGAAGATCACCGGGGTGCGCTGTGGGCTCGGGGAGGGCAGGTGCGGTCCCTCCACCTGGTAGCGCTCGCCGCGGTGATTGATCTTGTGGATCTTGGTGTGGTCGGCGTAGATGCCCGACGCCTTGTCTTTGAGCAGGGCGCCGTCATCCCACGACCCCTCCCACAGCTTGTAGACCACATCCATGTATTCCTGCGCCCAGCGGTAGCGTTCGTCGTGTTCGATGAGCCGGTCGAACCCGAAGTTGCGCGCCGAATTCTCCAGTGAGCTCGTCACCACATTCCAGCCGATCCGACCGTTCGACATGTGGTCGAGGGTGGAAACACGCCTCGCGAACTCGAACGGATGCGCCTGCAGGATCGAACTCGTGAACGCGAGCCCGAGGTGCTCGGTGGTCACCGCGAGCGCGCCGAGCAGCACCGAAGGGTCGTTCGACGGGATCTGCAGACCCTCCCGCGCGTTCACCTCGTACGAGCCGTTCACCGGACCGTAGAGCCCCACCACATCGGCGAAGAACATCGCGTCGAAGTTGCCGCGCTCCAGCGTCTTCGCGAGCCCGATCCACAGGTTCACGTCGTTGAAGTCCGCCTGCTGTGCGAGCGGATGACGCCACAGCCCGTGCTGGATGTGCGAGTTCGTGTTCATCACGAACGCCGAGAAGTGCAGGGGCTTGGTCATCCTTCGATCCTGCCTTGCGAAGGGTCCTTCGGGACTCCAACCCGCCCCACCACGGTCAACCCGGCGGACACACTCCGTAACTCAGTGACGCCGGATGTCACGCAATTCTCACGTCCCTCCGAATCGCTCTACTGTCCCAACCAGACCGGCGCCGAAACTCTCGACGCCACGACGAACGGAATCCCCATGGCCCTCATCTGCCTCATCCTTTCGGGCGCGGCCCTGCTCATCAACGGGCTGGGTCTGCTCGGTCGGGTGCCCGCCCGCGACAGCGGATACTTCAACCTGCTCATCGGCAGCACGCAGCTCGTGCTGTCGCTGCTCATCGCGATCGGGGCCAACGGCGAGGCCGCCACCCTGCTCGGCGCGAGCGGCGTGTTCCTCTTCGGCCTCACCTATCTCTATGTGGGCCTCAACGCGCTGCTGTCGCTCGGCTCGGCCGGCCTCGGGTGGTTCTGCGGGCTGGTCGCCCTGCTCGGTGTCTTCTTCGCGGTCGACAAACTCGCGACCGACCCGCTGCTCGGCGTGCTCTGGTTCACCTGGGCCGGCCTCTGGACGCTCTTCTTCCTCATCCTCGGGCTCGGCGTCACCGGCCTCACCCGGTTCACCGGTTGGGCGCTCGTGCTCACGAGTCAGGTGACCACCACCGTCCCCGCCGTGCTCGGGCTCAAGGGCGCGTGGCCCACCGGGTGGACGGCGGCCGGCGTCACCCTCGCGCTCGTGGTGCTGCTCTTCGCGGCATCCGCTGTGCTGGCGAAACGCGAGCCGAACCGTCGAGCGTCGGCGGCCGGTCCAGCGGATGCCGCGTCCCCCGCCACACCGCAGCCCGCCCACGCCGCACCGCTCCCCGCCTGACCGGTACCGCCGGTACTCGACCACTCCATCCCATCAACCGAATCACCACCGAAAGGCCGATGAACATGACCGCACCAAGCGCCACCACCGCACCCGAGACCGCCGTGAACTACGAGGACCTCGCCGCGCGCTTCCGTCCGATCTTCGACCGGATCGCCGTCGGCGCATCCGCTCGCGAACAGGACCACCAGCTGCCCTACGAGCAGATCAAGGAGCTGACGGATGCCGGCTTCGGCGCCCTGCGCGTGCCCACCGCGGACGGCGGGTTCGGCGCCACCCTGCCGCAGCTGTTCCGCCTGCTCACCGAGCTCGCCGCCGCCGACTCGAACATTCCGCAGGCGCTGCGCGGACACTTCGCGTTCGTGGAGGACCGCCTCGTGGCATCCGGAGATCAGCGCGACCGCTGGCTCGCCCGCTTCGTGGCCGGCGAGATCGTGGGCAACTCGTGGACCGAGGTCGGTTCGGTGCAGATCGGCGACGTGATCACCAGGGTTCGTCCGGCCGCCGACAAGCCGGGTGAGCTGCGCGTGAACGGCACCAAGTACTACTCCACCGGCAGCATCTTCGCCGACTGGATCGACACCTTCGCGCAGGTCGGCGACACCGGCAAGAACGTGATCGCCGTCGTCAACGCGCACCAGCCCGGGGTCACCCACGGCGACGACTGGGACGGCTTCGGGCAGCGCACCACCGGCTCCGGCACCAGCACCTTCGTGGATGCGGTCGTGGAACCCGAGAATGTGATCGACTTCGACACCCGCTTCAAGTACCAGACCGCGTTCTACCAGGCCGTGCTGCTGTCGGTGCTGGCCGGCACGATCAAGGCGGCGGAGCGCGACATCGCGGCCGAGGTGAAGGCGCGCACGCGCATCTTCTCGCACGGCAACGCGGACTCCTTCGCGGCCGACCCGCAGATCCTGCAGGTGGTGGGGGAGGTGTCCGCCCAGGCGTTCGCGGCCGACGCGATCGTGGAGCGGGCGGCGCAGGCGCTGCAGGGTGCCTACGAGGGTGCGTTCCTGGGCGACGTCGATGAGGATGAACGGCGCAACGACATCGCGGAACTCGCGACCGCGCAGGCCCAGGTTGTGCTCACGGCGCTCGCGACGCGCGCGACATCCGACATCTTCGATGCGCTCGCGGCATCCGGGGTTTCGCGCACCAAGAACCTCGACCGGCACTGGCGCAACGCGCGCACCGCGGGTAGTCACAATCCGTGGGTGTTCAAGGCGCGCATCATCGGTGACTATGTGGTGAACGGCACCCAGCCGAACCGGATCTGGGCGATCGGCGCCTCACCCACCGCCGGCAAATAGGCGTGTGTCGGGGTCGCGAGGACGACGCGACCCCGGCACACTTCGGCGGCGCTCCGTCGGTCGAGCTTGTCCCTGCGAGCTTGTTCCGTGGTCGAGCTTGTCGAGACCTGCGGTGCCCGTTCCCGTCGGTCGAGCTTGTCGAGACCTGCGGTGCCGCGTTCCCGTCGGTCGAGCTTGTCGAGACCTGCGGTGCCGCGTTCCCGTCGGTCGAGCTTGTCGAGACCTCCAGCGGCTGCGGATCTCGACAGGCTCGATCAGCGGTAGGCGCGTTCCGTCGGTCGAGCTTGTCGAGACCTCGCGGCGGCTGCAGGGATCGTCGACAGGCTCGATCAGCGGTAGGGCGTTCCCGTCGGTCGAGCTCGTCGAGACCTGCCCCGCGCGACAACGACCGGCGAACCGACCGACAACGCCCGCCACGATAGTCTTTCGCCGTACCGATGGCGGTCGAAGCCGACCGCGCCCGCACCGTGTAAGCCGAAGGAATCCTGCCCATGAGCGACGCCACCGACATCATTCGCACCGGGCGGGCAACGCTCGGTATCGAGCTGGGTTCGACCCGCATCAAGGCGTGCCTGATCGGCGACGACCCGTCCGAGGTGCTCGCGGTGGGCAGCTACGACTGGGAGAACCAGTTCGTGGACCGCATGTGGACGTACTCGCTCGACACCGTCTGGACCGGCCTGCAGGCCGCATTCGCAGCCCTCGTCGCCGACGCGGAAGCGCGCCACGGCGTTCGTCCGACCACCTTCGCAGCAGTCGGCGTCTCCGCGATGATGCACGGCTACCTCGCCTTCGACGACGCCGACGAGTTGCTCGTGCCGTTCCGCACCTGGCGGAACACCAACACCGGCCCCGCTGCGGCCGAGCTCACGGAACTCTTCGGCGTGAACATCCCGCTCCGCTGGTCGATCGCACACCTGCATCAGGCGGTGATCGACGGCGAACCGCACGTGTCCCGCATCGACTTCGTCACCACCCTCGCGGGCTACGTGCACTGGCGCCTCACCGGACGCAAGGTGCTCGGCGTCGGCGACGCCTCCGGCATGTTCCCCATCGACTCGGCCACCGGCGATTACGACGCCGACCTCCTCGACCGCTACGACGCCCTCGTCGCCGACACGGCCCCCGGCCTCGAACTTTCGGCGCTCCTCCCGGAGGTGCTCACCGCAGGTGAAAGCGCGGGGGAGCTCACCGCCGAAGGTGCCGCGCTTCTCGACCCCAGCGGCGCGCTCCGCCCCGGCATCGTGCTCTGCCCACCGGAGGGAGACGCGGGCACCGGCATGGTGGCAACCTGTTCCGTGGCACCGCGCACCGGCAACGTGAGCGTCGGCACGAGCGTTTTCGCCATGATCGTGCTCGAGCGCCCGCTCACCACGCTCCACCACGAGCTCGACCTGGTCACCACCCCCGCCGGCGATGCGGTTGCGATGGTGCACTGCAACAACGGCGCGAGCGAACTCGCCGCCTGGGTCTCGCTCTTCACCCGTTTCGCGAGCGTCGCCGGCGCATCCATCGACTCCGACGCGGCGTTCGACGCCCTGTTCCGCGAAGCGCTCGACGGGGCTGCGGATGCCGGCGGACTGCTCGCCTACAACCACCTCGCCGGGGAGCCCATCGTGGGGCTCGCCGAGGGTCGCCCCCTGTTCGTGCGTACTCCCGACAGCAGCTTCACGCTGGCCAACTTCATGCGCGCCCAGCTGTACGGCGTGTTCGGCAGCCTCGCCCTGGGCATGCAGGTGCTCGCGGGTGAAGGCGTCGAAATCGATCGGATGTTCGCCCACGGCGGCCTGTTCCGCACCGCGGGGGTTGCTCAGCGACTGCTGGCGAGCGCGCTCGCGGCGCCCGTGTCCGTCGCCGAGTCGGCGTCGGAAGGTGGTGCCTGGGGCATCGCCGTGCTCGCCGCCTACTCGGCAGCGCGCGCATCCGGCGACGAGCGCGACCTCGACGCCTATCTGCAGGAGCAGGTGTTCGGCGACGCCACCTTCGAGACGGCAGAAGCGGATGCCGCGGATGTGGCCGGCTTCGCCGCCTACCTCGAGCGCTACCGTGCGGGTCTCGCGGTGGAGCAGGCCGCGGTCACGGCGTTGAGCTTGGGTGACGCGCGCGCGTAGTCGTTTGCGGTAACCGTAGGTCGAGCTTGTCGAGACCGGGCGTACCCGTTGGTCGAGCTTGTCGAGACCTGACGCAACCGTTGGTCGAGCCTGTCGAGACCGGAGCGTCGATCCGTTGGTCGAGCTTGTCGAGACCTACTTCGGATCTCGACAGGCTCGATCAGCGGGAGAGCGAACCGTTGGTCGAGCTTGTCGAGACCTGCGGGCGGATCTCGACAGGCTCGATCGGCGGGAAAGCGAACCGTTGGTCGAGCTTGTCGAGACCTGCGGGCGGATCTCGACAGGCTCGATCGGCGGGAAGGGAACCGTTGGTCGAGCTTGTCGAGACCTGCGGCGCGGATCTCGACAGGCTCGATCGGCGGGAGTGACGGGATCTCGACAGGCTCGATCGGCGGGATGAGCGGGCGGGCGGATCTCGACAGGCTCGATCGGCGGGAGACCGTGGCGGGCGGATCTCGACAGGCTCGATCGGCGGGAGAGCGGGCGGGCGGATCTCGACAGGCTCGATCGGCGGGAGAGCGGGCGGGCGAGCAGGCGCACGGCGAGAACGTGAGCCGCTGTTAGCCTTAACCCCATGGCCCTGCGCAACTCCTCGGCGGTCGGGCCGATCCTCGTGATCACGGGTCTCGCATTTCAGGAGGCCGGCGCGGCACTCGCCGTCACCCTCTTCCCGTCCGCTGGCGCGATCGGGTTGGTCGCCCTGCGGCTGGTGATCTCCGCCGCACTGCTGTGGATCATCGCCCGCCCGCCACTCCGCGGCCACACCGCAGAGTCGTGGCGCACCGTCGTGTACTTCGGGGTGGCGCTCGCCGCGATGAACGCGTTCTTCTACCTCGCGCTCGAACGGCTCCCGCTCGGCGTGACCGTCACCATCGAGGTGCTCGGGCCACTCGCGCTCAGTGTCATCGCCGGACGTCGCTGGATCGACGCCCTCTGGGCGGTGATCGCACTGACCGGCGTGCTGCTACTCGGCGGTGGCGGGGCCGGACTCGATCCGCTCGGGGTCTTTTTCGCTCTCTGCACCGCCGCCTGCTGGGCGGCGTACATCATCTTCTCCAGCAAGACCGGTGCGGCGTTCAGCGGTCTGCACGGTCTCACGCTCGCCATGACCATCGGGGGAGTGCTGATGATCCCGTTCGCCCTCGCGGATGCAGGCACCGCACTCTTCTCCCCGCGCATCCTCGCGCTCGGCGCGGGCGTGGCCATCCTGTCGTCCCTCATCCCGTACGCGCTCGAGCTCACCGCGCTGCGCCGGATGACGGCATCCGCCTTCTCGATCCTGCTCGCGCTCGCCCCCGTCGTCGCCACGCTCGCCGGACTCCTCCTTCTCGGTCAGTCGATCTCATGGCTGCAGGGCGTTGGCATCGGGTTCGTGGTGGTCGCGAGTATGGGTGCCGTGGGCCTCGGCTCACGTCGTAGGCAGGTGCGGCGAGACGCGATTCCGCCACGAACTGCCAGTACCGAAGTGGTCTGAATCGAGCGGCCGAAAGGTCGAACCTGACGGGAAACCGAGCGTGGTTCAAAAAGTCGGTAACGAGACGTAAACTCGGGTTCGCACCGGGTCGCCCTACCCGCCGCGCCTGAAGTCAGCACCCGAACGCTGGCCGTCGCGCCGTGCCCGCACCGACCGAGCAGGACGCCCATGACGAACCCAGCACTCGAGCATCCGGGCCCTTCGGGCGGTTCACGCTTCGTGCAGAAGAAGGATTCTGCGAACTATCGCCCGGAGGTCGAGGGCGTGCGTGCCGTCGCCTCGCTGCTGGTCGCCGCATTCCACATCTGGCTCGGACGCGTCTCCGGCGGTGTCGACGTGTTCTTCGTGATCGCGGGCTTCCTCACCACCGTCACCCTGCTCGGCCAGATCCGGCGGTTCGGCCGGGTGCGACCGGGCCTGTTCCTCTCGCGCCTCGCATCACGGCTGTTTCCGGCATCGGCGGTGGTGCTCGTGGTGGTGTCGGCGGCGAGTTTCGTGCTGCTGCTGCCCTCGCAATGGAAGCAGACCTTCACCGAGGTGGTCGCATCGGCGCTGTACCTCGAGAACTGGCAGCTGGTGCGTTCCGGGGTCGACTACCTCGCGCTCGACAACTTCCACTCGCCGGTGCAGAACTTCTGGGCCATGTCGGTGCAGGGCCAGTTCTACCTCATCTGGGCGGCCCTGTTCGTGGCGGTCGGGTTGGTGGCACGCCGGCTGTGGAAAACGGATGCCCGTCGCATCCTCATCGCCGCCCTCGCCGTGGTCACGGTCGCATCGTTCGCCTTCTCGATCTACTCGGTCGCGAAGGACCAGCCGACCGCCTACTACAGCACCTTCGCGAGGGCGTGGGAGTTCGGGCTGGGGGCGCTCGCCGCGGTGATCCTGCCGAGCCTTCGAATCAACGACACCCTGCGGCTGATCTCCGGCTGGGTCGGACTCGCCGGTCTCCTCTCCTGCGGTTTCGTGCTCCAGGTCTCCACCCAATTTCCGGGAGTTGCGGCGCTCTGGCCCACGCTCTCCGCGGTGCTCATCCTTGTCGCGGGAACGGGTGCACCGTCCGCTCGCGGGGCCGAGCGGCTGCTCGCCAGCCGGCCCCTCGTCTGGCTGGGCGGCATCAGCTACGGGCTGTACCTCTGGCACTGGCCGCTGCTCGTGTTCTGGGAGGAAATCACGGGCGCGCGTCCGGGAGCACTCGTTGGACTCATCATCATCGCCCTGGCGATCGGGCTGGCCTCGCTGTCGAAGAAGTACATCGAAGACCCCATCCACCGCCGGGTACCGTCCAGCGGTGCGGTGGCGGTGGCGGTGGCGGTGGCGCGGTGTCGAAGCACGCTCGTGCCGACCAACAGACAGTGCCGGATGCCCGACCCGCGAGCCGCGCCCGCCCGCCGAGCCGCGCCCGCCCGCCGAGCCGCGCCGGCCCGCCCTCGTGCGCGCCGCCCTGCCGTTCGCCATGCTCGCGCTCGGGGCGCTGGTCGGCGGCCTTGCGCTCGGCGGAGTCGACTATGCGAGTGGCCAGGACCTGCGGCGTGCGCATGCGGTGGCCGAGTCGGAGGGACCGTGCGTGGGGGCATCCGCTCTCGTCAATGCCGCCACCTGTCCGGACGAGTGGACGTCGAGCCTGCCCGCGCTCGATTCGTCGGAGGACGGATCGGTGATCGGCGAAAGCCGGTGCAGCACCAACTCGTCTGGCACGGAACTCAAGGAGTGCGTCTTCGGGGTGAAGGGGTCCGACACTCGCGTCGTGCTGATCGGCAACTCCCATGCCGCTTCCTATTTTCCCGCGGTGGAGCAGATGGCCGAAGAGCGCGGCTGGGAACTGCACGTCTTCTACAAGAACGGATGCGTGTTCAACACGGCCACGAGGCGCGACGATTCGGAATCGTCACGCGCATCGTGCACGGCGTGGAACACGAAACTGCAGGAACGCCTCGCCGAGCAGGAGCCCTATACCTATGCGGTGACCTCGTATTCGGCGAAGAAGTCGGTGTACACGGATGCCGACGGCGAGCCGAGCGACCAGGCGGGCATCGAGGGGTTCCGCGAGTCGTGGGCGCCGTTGCTCGCGCGCGGAACCGAGGTGCTCGCGCTCGTCGATCATCCGGTGATGGAGTCGATCGAGGAGGGCAAGTGCGCGGAACGGCCCGGCGACGCGAGCACGTGCCGCATCGACCTCGAGGAGGCGTTCGACGACCGTGACCTGATCGCCGAGGCGGCGACGGACTGGCCGGGCGCCGTCGCGATCGACCTCAGGGACTACTACTGCACCGACGACGGATGCCCGCTCGTGATCGGCGGCATCAAGGTGTACCGCGACCGCGGGCACATCACCGCCACCTACATGCGCACCCTGGCGCCGTTCCTCACCGCGGAGGCGGAGCAGGCACTCGGGCACCGGCTGTAGTCGCCTGGCCCCCGCGGGATCGCCGCAGACTTCGGATGCCTGCGCCTGTTACTCGTCGATCCAGTCCTGCGCCTCGCCCGAGTCGCCACCGTACGAGGCATCGCGGGCGGCCTTCTCGGCGGCCTGCTCAGCTGCTTGTTCGGCGGCCCGCCTGGTCTCGCGTTCCTGAGCCTTGGCGGCACGCTGGGCGGCGCTGGCGGCCGCATCATCCGCTTGCTTCTTCTGTTTCGCGGCTGCGTCGTCGCTGCGCTTCTTCTCCTTCGCGGCGGCCTCGTCGGCGAACTTCTGTTTGCGGTCTGCCACGTCCTGCTCGAGTTTGGCTTTGCGAGCGGCGGCGTCGTCCGCCCGCTTCTGCTGCGCGGCGACATCGGCGGCCTTGCTCTGCTCCACCTTCTTCACGGCGTCGCGGTGAGCGACGCGGTCGGCCTTCACGCCGTCGAATGCGGCCTGCACTGCGACCGAGTCCGTTCCGAGCGTGCTGGCGAAGGAGGTGATGAGGGCGGTGTGCAGGGCCTCGCGGGTCGGATGCGCGGTCGGGTCCGCCACGCGTGCGGCCTTCCGTTCGGCGCGGAACGCGGCGAAGGCGGCCTTCACCTCGGTCGGAGTCACCCCGAGTTTCGCGGCGAGCACTGCGTAGCGGGACTGCGCCTTCTTGGCGTAGGTGACTTTCGCCGCTTCGCGAGCTTTGGCGACGGTGTCGGCGGCCCGGGTGGAGGTGGTGGAGCCGGGTGTCCGTGCCTGCGCCCGTGCTGTCGCGGGTCTGACTCACGCCCACCGCCGGCACGGCGAACGCGGGTGCCGCCGGCACGGCGAACGCCGGTGTCGCCGGGCCTACGAGCAGGCCGCCCGCAATCGCGACGATGCCGAGACCCGCAGAGATTCGAAGGCGAGACGCCACAGTTTTCCCCCTAGCTGTGTCCGACCCCCGTCGGAACCGTTCGGGCACCGCAGCCCGCGATTCGCACGGTAACACCGGCGGCGTCGCATCCGATCCCCCCAGAACGGGTGAGATGCCGACCCGGCTCAGAGCAACGTGCCTCTAGGTGTTCGCGTATCTCCTCGCGATCGTCGACAGCGCAACAGCGAGCACGAGGATGCCGCCCTTGAACACGAACTGCCAGAAGGTGGGGGTGCCGAGGAGGCTCAGACCGTTGAAGCCGACATTCACGACCAGCACTCCGATGAGAGTTCCGAGAATGTGGAACTCACCATCCCTGAGAGTGGCCGCACCCAGGAACACTGCCGCGAACGAGTCGAGCAGGTACCCGTCGCCGGCGCTCACGGTGCCGCTGCCGAGTAGGGACGCCAGAAGCACGCCGGTGAACGCCGCGCACAGGCCACCAATCACAAACGCAGAGATTTTCGCGCGATCGGTGCGAACACCAGCCAGCCGGGCGGCATTCTTGTTGGCACCGACGGCCTGCATCCGCTGACCCAACGGGGTTCGGTTGAGCACGAGCCACAGCACCGCGAGCACGATGAGCATGAACCAGATGGGGTTCTGGATGCCCGCGAACCGGCTGAGCGTGAGATAAGCGAACTCGGTCGGCACTGAGACGATGGGAGATCCGGAGGTGTAGCCGAAGGAAAGCCCGATCAGGATCGTTCCGACCCCGAGCGTTGCGACCACCGCATTGACGCCCGCCTTCGTCACAAGCAGGCCATTTACCGCCCCGATGATGGCACCGGCGCCCAGGGTGAGCAGGATGGCAACCGGCAGGGGCACGCCCTGATTGGCCATGAGCCCGGTCACGAGCACACCCGCGAGGCTCGCGCTGTACCCGATGCTGAGGTCCATCTCGCCAACGACGAGCACGAGGGTGAGCCCGCACGCGATGATCGCGGTGAGCGCGGACTGATTGACGATGGACAACAGGTTGTTTCCACTGAGGAAGGCCCCGTTGGGAACGGCGAGACCGAAGATCAGCAGCATGATCGCCATCGCGATCAGGGTGCCGTACTTGGACACGATCACGAGGCCGACTCGACGGGCGGTGCGCCGGTCTGCCGTCACTGGCGCGGGGGGTTTGAAGGCCGCGGTGTCGGTGCTCATGCTGCAGGGTTCCTTTCGTCATGCCTTGCGAAGCTGAGGGAGATGAGTTCGTCCTCGGTGATGTTTTCGCCGACAAGCTCGCCGGTGATGCGGCCTTCTGCGAGCACTACGACGCGGTCGCATAGTCCGACAAGTTCTTCGTTGTCGCTCGATATGGCGAGAATCGCGGTTCCGCCCGCGGCCAGTTCGCGAATGACGCGGTACACCTCGGCTCGCGCCCCCACATCGACGCCACGTGACGGTTCGTCGAGGATGAGGAGCTTCGGCTTGTCGAGCAGCCAGCGTGCGATGACCACCTTTTGCTGATTCCCGCCAGAAAGCGAGCCGACCAAAGCGGATACGTTCTTCGCCTTCACGGTGACGGTGTCGGCGGCGTGCTGGGCGCGCGCCCGTCCACGGCCAAGGTTGAGGAAGGGGAAAAGCGCGGACGGGGTGAGCGAGTCGAGCTTCGCGAGGTTGATGTTGAAGTCGATGGATCGGTCGAGGAACACACCCTCCGAGCGGCGCTCCTCCGGAACGAGTCCGATCCCCGCTTCGACCGCGTCGGTGGGGGCGTGGAATCGGGTCGGCGTACCGTCGAGAAGGACGGTGCCCGCCGATGCTTTGGCAGCGCCGAAGATGATGCGGGCGAGTTCGGTGCGCCCGGCGCCCACCAGGCCGCCGAGTCCCACGATCTCTCCGGCGTGCACGGTGAGGTCAATGTCGCGCAGGAGTGCCCGGTCGCACACGCCACGTACCTCGAGGATCGGTTCGCCGTGGGGATTGGGCGTGTGCCCGCGGTCGGCGATCACCAGATCGCGGCCGACGATTGCACGAACGAGCTCGGCCTTCGTGGTGTGCTCCCCGACCACCCGCTTGGTGACGGCGCCGTCCTTGAAGACGGTGATGTCGTCGCAGAGGTGGGAAACCTCGTCGAGCCGATGCGATACGAAGATCACCGCGGTGCCCGTGGCGACGAGTTCACGCACGATCTGGTGCAGTCTGTTCGCCTCGATGGCGGACAGCGAGGCCGTCGGCTCGTCCATGGCGATCATGCGGGCATCCTGCATGAGGGCGCGACCGATCAGTACCAGCCATTGATCCGCTGTGGAGAGGGAGTTGACGTTCGTGGCCAGGCCGAAGTGCATACCGAGTCGCTCCGCCACCTGCTTGGCACGGGCCCGGGTGGGTCGCCAATCGATCAAACCGAAACGTGTGGTGGGCGGGATTCCGAGCGCCATGTTGCGCAGCACGTCCCATCCGGGGATCAAGCTCATCTCCTGGTGGATGAACGCCAGCCCGAGGTGTTCGGCGTCGCCTGGGGTGGCAATGGTCACCGCCGCGCCGTCGACCTCGATCGATCCGGCATCCGGATGCTCGATCCCGGCGAGACAACGGATGAGCGTGGACTTACCCGCCCCGTTCGCGCCGACAAGCCCGTGCACCGTGCCGGGTCTGATGTCGAAAGAGACCTCGGTGAGCGCAGCGACGCCCCCGAACGACTTGCTCAGCCCGCTCACCCGAATGAGTGGGGTTCGGTCAGCTGGACCACGTGCTGTTCTGGCATCGGTCATGGTCGTCTGTCCTTTCTGGCGAAGATCGTTCGGGGGCAGCCGATTACTTCAGCGCTTCGGGGTGGTCCTTCACGAATTGCTCCACAGTGTCGGCAGTGACGAGAATTCCGGGAACGTCGACGGTCTTCTGCTCCCACTCGTCTCCGGCGGCGATCGCTTCGAGGGTGACCTCGAACATCGTCCTGCCTTCGGTCGCGCCGTCTTCGTACACCGTCGCCGTCAGGCTGCCGTCCTGTACGGCCTGAATGGCCGTGGCGGAGCCGTTGATGCCGTAGGTGAGAATGTCGGTTCTCCCGGACTGCTTGATCGAGGAGATCGCGCCGAGCGTCGGGTCTTCCCAGCAGCCCCAGACCGCGAGGTTTCCGGAGCCCTCCGGGTGGCCCGCGAGCCAGGCGTTGGCGTAGCGTGCGCCATCCTGCAGGAAGCCGGGAATGGTCACCTCCTCCTTCTGCACGGAGATGTCGGGAGCCTTCGCCACGAGGTCGTCGAAGACGCCCTCGCGTGCGCGGCAGACTTCGCCGGTGCGGTAGGTGAGTGCGAGCACTGAGCCGGAGCCGTTGATGTCCTCGATGAGTGCCTTCGTTGCAGGCTCCGCGAAGGGTGCTCCGTCGCCGGTCGTCATCACGACGCCGTCGGTGATTCCGCCGCCCCAGCTGGCCACTGGGATGCCGGCTGTGCGCGCGGCGTTGAGACCGGCGCCGAGGGACGTGACCGGGAAGACCAGGTCGAAGATCATCCCGGCGTCCTTGCTCACGAAGTTGGTGATCGCGGAGTTGGCGGTGTCGGCGTTCCCCGCGGCGTCCACCACTTCCACCTTCCAACCCTCGGCCTCGGCGGCTGCTGTAGCCCCCGCGATGACTCTGGCGTTGTTGGCGTCGGTGGCGCTGATGGTGACGATTCCGAGCAGCTTGTTGGTCGTGCCCTGGCTCCCGCCACTGTTCGCGGCGTCATCTGCCGGGGTTGTGCAGGCGGCGAGGCCCACCGTGAGTGTCGCGGCCACTGCTGCGGCGAAAACGACTCTGTTGTGACGCATGGTGCTCCTTCTGGTGTGCGGTTGGGGTGGTGGGAGTGGGTCAGGCGATGCGGGTGCTTTCACCGGGAGCGAGTAGGAGTTCCGCCGTTGACAATCGGTCGTCGTGCATAACCGAGGGGTGCCGGTCGAATGTCGCTGATTCGTGCACGATCACCAACCGGTTCGTGTCGCCGACCGTCTTGGTCATCTCGTCGATGAGCAGGATGCCGTCCCATCCGCTTCCGCCGCCGAAGCCGATGTTCACGTATTCGCCGGATTGTCCGAGACCCTCGGCGTTCTCGTAGCTGTACATCGCATCACCCGTGATCACCCAGGGCTTCCCCTCGTGGTCGGTGAGCACGACGTACTGTCCGCCCTTCGTGTGCGTGTCCCAGGCGGTGCGAACCGACAGACCGGGCAGGAGGTCGTCGACGGCGCCGTCGAGGAGCACGAGCCGACCCTCTGTGCTCAGCTGGGCGAGGTGTTCGATGTCGGCGGGGTCGAGTGCGCCGATGAGCGAATCGAATAACGGGGACTCGGCGAGCACCTCCTGCGAAGTCGTCAGTTCTCGACGCTGCAGGTAGAACGTGGCGTTGGGAAACCACCGGGTCGCGCCCGCGTGGTCGTAGTGCGCGTGGGTGAGGATGACGGTGTCGATCTCGTCCGGCGTCACCCCGACCCTCTTCAGCACGGCGTCGGGAAACTGATAGTCGACGATGTCGTTCTTCTCGTGGAACTCGAGGTTCGTCGTCTCGTTGTCGTGACCCACGTCAACGAGGATCTTGTGCCCGTTGCCCTCGATGTAGACGTAGCTGTAGGCGAACATCCGAGTACCGGCGTTCCACTGTCCGTAGAAGATGCAGCCCATCGGTTGCGCCAGGCAGTGTGAGTATTCGAGCATCCACATGGAATACGCCATCGGGTGATACCTGCCCATCTTCATTGATCGGGGTACTGCCGTACCGATCGGAAGTTGGACTCCCTGGACTGACATCTGACGTCAGTAATCGATTTCTTGAAGGTAGCTCTCGCCGTGCGGCCTGTCAATGCTGCCCCCGCGCGGAGACGGCACCCGCCGTTTGCCCCGGAACCTGCGGTGAGCAGGGCAGAAAGCGGGCGGCGCCGTCTCGTCAGCGCGCCGACCGGCCCGGGGCCGAGCCCGTGCGCAGAACGGTCGCTGCAGCAGCTCAGCCCGCGCGCTTGGAGCTGTCGCGCACCACGAGTTCGGTCTCGAGCACCACAGCACGCGGTTGCTCCGGCGCACTGCCGCGGATGCGGTCCATGAGCAGTCGGGCGGCATTCGCTCCCACCTCATAGGCGGGCTGCGCGATCACCGACATCGGCGGCGAGATGAACGGGGCCCAGGGGGCGTCGTCGAACGTGATCACGCCCACATCCCGTCCCGCGACGAGCCCGCGGCGGCGCAGTTCGTCGAGCACGCCGAGCGCCATCTGGGCATTGGCCACGAACAGCGCGTCCGGGGGAGTGTCCGAGTCGAGTAGCTCCGCGGTTGCGCTCGATCCGCCGTGCTGCCGGAAGGCGCCGTGCGCGAACCGCTCGTAGTCGAGACCGCTCGCCCGAATCGCGTGCTGATAGCCGAGCAGTCGCAGGTGGGCGGTCTCCGCGTCATCCGGTCCGGTCACGCAGGCCGGTCGCACCCAGCCTTCGGCGATGAGGTGCTCAGTTGCCGTGCGAGCACCCGCCATCGAGTCGACCATCACCGAGTCGACGCTTTCGGCGAGCGGACGATCGATCACGACGAGCGGGATGCCCGCAAGCCGCAGCCGCGACACGTCGGAGCCGGCGCGGTGCGGCGAGAGCAGCACGCCAGCGACCTGCTCCTGTTCGACGACCCGGAGGTACGTGGCCTCCTTCTCGGAGCTCTCGTCGGCATTGCAGAGCAACACCGAGAACCCGTTCGCCTGGGCGACATCCTCCACGCCCCGGGTGATCGCGGTGAAGAACGGATTCTCCACGTCGCTGATGATGAGCGCGAGCACATCCGTGGACTGGCGGCGCAGGCTCCGCGCGATGCCGTTCGGCCGGTAGCCGAGCTTCGCCACTGATGCCTTCACCCGTTCGGCGAGTGCCGCGTTCACGCTCGGATGCTCGTTCAGCGTGCGTGACACGGTGGCGACGGACACCCCCGCATCGCGTGCGACATCGCTGATCTTCACCACGGTGATCCTTCTCATCCGACACGGGCGCCGACCGTGCTGTGGCCGCCGCCGAGGAGTGGGGACAGCCTAGCGAGACAACGATTACCGAGCCTGCGCACGCTGGGGAGGTTGACTGAGTAATCGATTTCTGGGACAGTGGGCCAACGTTCACGACAGAGGAGTCCCAGTGACCCAGTACACGCTTCCGACGGTCAGCGATCGCGGCCAGGCCGCCGAAAAGACCGCCTATCTCATCTCCAGCGGAGACCTGCGGGAGTCCGCAAACACGGCCGGTTGGTCCACCCAGGTCGCGCTCGAAGAGGCACTCGCCACCGCATTCGAGGCGGTCGGGTATTCCATCGTGCGCGCCAACGATGTCGACCCCGAGACCGGTCACGGCTTCATCTCCAGCCAGCGCATGGGCCTCGAGGTCTTCAAGAACATCCCCGTCGACGCGCCGCTGATCGTCGCCGAAGCCGTCTGGCAGTACAGCCACCACGTGCTCGGCGGACTCCGCACGCATCAGGGCCCCATCCTCACCGCCGCGAACTTCGCCGGCGACTGGCCTGGCCTCGTGGGACTCCTCGGGCTCAACGCCGGACTCACCAAGATGGGCAAGGCGTACTCCACCGTGTGGAGCGTCGACTTCACCGACGAGTGGGCCACGAAGGCCATCGCCGAATGGGTCGAGACCGGTGGCATCGTGCACGACGCTTCACACGTGCGCGACCTGCCCGACCTCGGTTCCACGCCCGAGGCGGAACTCGGCCAGGCGATCGCGCACGAATTGCTCACCGACAAGGCCATCATCGGCGTCTTCGACGAGGGCTGCATGGGCATGTACAACGCCATCATCGATGACGAGCTGCTCAACACCCTCGGTATCTACAAGGAGCGCCTGTCGCAGAGCGCCCTGTTCGCCGAGATGCAGACCGTTCCCGACTCCGAAGCGGATGCCGTGCGCACCTGGCTCGAGGAGCAGGGCATGACCTTCAAGACCGGAACGGATGACGCCACCGAGCTCACCGACCGGCAGCTGCGTGAGCAGTGCAAGATGTACATCGCCGCACTCCGCATCAGCGACGACTTCGGGGTCGATGCCGTCGGCATCCAGTACCAGCAGGGACTCAAGGACCTGACGCCGGCATCCGACCTGCCCGAGGGGCTGCTCAACAACGTCGTGCGTCCGCCGGTGACGAGCCGCGACGGTTCGCGTGTGCTGTGGGAGGACAAGGCGCTGCCGAACTTCAACGAGGCCGACGAGGGCGTCGCGGTCGATGCGCTCATCACCAACCGGGTCTGGACCGCGATGGGACTCGACCCCGCCACCACCCTGCACGACGTGCGGTGGGGCGAGACCTACGGCGACGACTTCGTCTGGGTCTTCGAGATCTCCGGATCCGTGCCGCCGTCGCACTTCGAGAACGGCTACCAGGATGCGACCAGCTGGCGTCAGTCGCCCGTGTTCTTCCCCGCGGGTGGCGGAACGATCAAGGGCGTCTCGAAGGCGGGCGAGATCGTGTGGTCACGTCTCTACCTCGACGCGGGAGAGCTGCACTTCGACATCGGTCGCGCCAGCGCCATCTCGCTTCCCGAGGAGGAGACCGAGCGTCGGTGGCAGTCGACGAACCCGGAATGGCCGATCATGCACGTGGTGATGCACGGCATCAGTCGCGACCAGTTCATGGCTCGCCACAAGGCCAATCACGCGCAGGTCGTCTATGCGCCGGACGCGGAGACCGCCGACAAGGCGCTGGCGGCGAAGGCTGCGACCTTCGCGGCGCTCGGCGTGCACGTGCACCTCTGCGGTGACGTGACCCTGCCCACCGCCTGACCCATCGCACCAACGTCGGCGCCGGAGCTCATCGAGCTGCCGGCGCCGACTGCGTGGTGCATCGATCCGCACGGATGCCGCCCACCGCGTGCCGGGCGCGACACGCGCCAATCGGCCGCGCGCCCGAAGCTCGCCCTACGGAAGGTCGATGTCCTCGCCCGGTTCGACGGCGTGAGCGACGGCGGGGTGGAGCGGTGGAAACGTCGGCACGGGGAAGTCGGGATTGTCCGCACGCGCGCCATCCACGTCGGCCACCGCGAGTTGGGTGGCGGGTCCGAGCAGGATGGTGTGAATGGTGACCTCACCGTTGCTTTCCAGTACCGGGAGGTCCACGGCCTCGCTTGTACCGTGACGCACCACCTGGGCGGCGTATTTCACCAGGGCGGCGGCGACCTTATCGCTGGTGATAAGCGTTTCGAAACCGAACGAGATGCGTTTCATGCGTTCACCGTCTTCCGGCTCGGGGTTGCTTCGGGGCCCCGTGGGGGATCGGACCTGCGACGTCTAGACAGAGTCATGGCGAGGCCGGCTCAGGAGTGTCGTTGGGCGGGCTGGTGGGCCACGAGTTCCGCCGACTGGACGAGTGGGTCGGGGTCGGGCTCGGGCACGATGATCAATCCGCGGTTGGAGTTCGCGGCTTTGGTGAGGAGTTCGATCCAGGCTCGATTGAGGCTCGGCTCGCGCCCGCCGGAGAACTGAAACCGCAGATCGCAGGTCGGATGCACCCAGATCGTGGATCGGCCGCCGCCGTTATCGAGGCCGTGGTCCCAGGAGAAAGCGAAACCTTCACGTCGCCGCAGCTTCATGAGCATGACGAAGCGGAGGTGCGCCAACGCGCGATCGTCACAGTCGATTGGAGCGCTGCTCGAACCGTAAATGAGTTTTCCCATTTTTTCCCTCACGAGGTCTAGGTGGAGGAGGCCGCGACAGCGCGGGCCTAAAGGCATTCTACGATGCAGCCGATCTTCGGGGTGATTGTGGGTCGCGTTGTTTCATCCGTATATCTGATGCCGTCAATTACTGCTTACCCGTTGACAACGGCATAAACTGGAGGGGTGTCTGAAGCTCCCCATGAGAGTCGGATCGTCTCGGCTTTCGTGAAGTTGGCCGACACGATGGCGGAAAAGTATGACCCGTTGCTGGTGGCCCGGTCGCTGGTCGCGGCGAGCCTCGATATCGTCGGTTCGGCCGCATCCGGTTTCGTACTTGGTCGAGCTGGACGGCGAACTCACCCTGGTCTCGTCGGAGGGCGGGGATGAGGGTGTCGCCGACTTTCCCGGCACAGCGGGTCCGTGTCTCGAGTCCTACGAGTCGGGAGCCGCGGTCACGGTGCTCGACCTCGCCGAGCGCCGGGCGGATTGGCCCGGTTTCGCCGACCGTGCGACCGAGGTCGGATTCAGGTCCGCGCACGCGGCTCCGCTCAGGCTGCGGTCGACCACGGTCGGAGCGATCTGTCTCCTCAGCACCGATCTCGGCTCGTTCACGCCGGCCCAGACGGCGATCCTTCGTGGGCTGGCGGATGTCGCGGCCATCGGCATTCTCAACCACCGTGCCATCCGTGAGAGCGAGACCGTGCGTGCGCAACTCCAGCACGCGCTCGAGAGTCGCATCGTGATCGAGCAGGCGAAGGGTGTCATCGCGCAGGCGCACGGCATCGATGTGGAGCAGGCATTCCGGCGGCTCCTCGCGCATGCCCGGTCGAACAGGCTCGCCCTCACCGAGGCTGCCTCCCAGATCGTCACCCGGTCACTCAGCATCTAGAGCGCCGTCCTCAGCGGAGCACGGCTCCGGCGGCCTCCACCACGGCGTCCGTGAGTGCATCGAGGGCGGGGGAGGGCAGGCTCCAGCGTTGCCAGTAGAGCGGCACATCGATCGTCGATCGCTCGTCGATCTCCACCAGCTCCCCGCTCGTCCAGGAGCCCCTGGCCCTGAAGGTCGGGCACCATGCCCCAGCCGAGTCCGAGGCGAACGGCTTCGACGAACTCCACCGACGACGGCACGAAGTGTCGCGGTGGGTCGAGGGGACGTCTCGATATCCGGCGCAGGAATCGGTCCTGCAGGCTGTCCTTGCGGTCGAACATCACCACGGGCGCAATCGACAGGGCGTCGGCCGTGGCGCCGTCAGCGAGTCGGCGGCGTATGAAGTCGGGGGTGGCGAGGGCGCGGTAGCGCATCCGTCCGAGCGGTGTCACGAGGCATCCGCGCACCGGATCCTTCTCGCCGGTCACCGCGCCCATCGCGCTTCCGTCGCGGAGCAGGTCGAGGGAGTGCTGCTCGTCGGCGCGGAACACCTCGAACGTGATGTTCGACCGCGAGGAGACGGCCGCCAGCGCCGGCAGCACCCAGGTGGCCAACGAATCGCCATTGACCACGAGTGGAACGCGTGACGCGGCGGAACTGGCGTCGAGCTGTGCCGCGAGGTCGTCGTGCACCTGCTCCATGCGGCGCGCCGACACCAGCAACGCCTCTCCGGCTTCCGTGGCGACCGCAGGCTTCGAGCGCACCAGCAGCACGCGACCGGTAATCGTCTCGAGGGCTCGGATGCGCTGGCTGATGGCTGACGGGGTCACGTTGAGCGAGGTCGCGGCGGCCTCGAACGTGCCGTGATCGATGACGGCGACGAAGGTGCGCAACTGTTCGAAGGTGACATCCACAACAGCAACTCTAATGAAAGCTAAGAATTATTAGCTGGTCTGCACCTCGGAGCACGGCTTAGCGTGACTCTCATGACCCCACTGCTGCACGCGCTCGCCGGCTTCGGCACAGGCATCTCACTCATTGCGGCGATCGGTGCCCAGAATGCGTTCGTGCTCCGGCAGGGCCTGCGCCGGGAGCACGTGCTCGCGATTGTCGCCATCTGCGCCGTGTCGGACGCCCTGCTCATCGCCGCCGGAGTCGCCGGGGTCGGTGCACTCGTGCAGCAGTTGCCTGTGGTGTTGACGGTGGTGTCGTGGCTCGGCGTGATCTTTCTCGTCACCTACGGCATGATCGCGGCCCGCCGGGCATTCGCTCCGGGAGCGCTGACGGCGGATGTCTCGGGGCCCCCGATGACGCTGGCGCGCACACTCGCGATCTGTCTCGCCTTCACCTGGCTCAACCCGCACGTGTACCTCGACACCGTGCTTCTGGTCGGTTCCATCGCGAGCGGCCACGGTGACGGACGCTGGCTCTTCGGTGCGGGCGCGATCGTGTCGAGTCTCGCGTGGTTTGTGGCCCTCGGGTTCGGCGCCCGACTGTTGCGCGGGGTCTTCGCGCGGCCGACCGCGTGGCGGGTGCTGGATGCGGTGATCGCCGCCGTGATGGTGGCTCTCGCGGCGAATCTCGCCGTTCAGGCGACCGGATCGGTCATCGCCGGAATCGCGGCCACCGTCACGATCGCGGGGCTCGTCGCCGCTGTCCTGGCCTTCCGTGCGCGCAGGGTGCGCCTGGATGCACGTTCCGCTGAGTCAGTGGAGCAGGTCGTAGCGCGCGAGCGCGTCGGCGTCCCTCGCGTAGGTGGCGGCGCTGCGGGCGATGTCGAGGGCGAGCACCGGGTCGGTCTCGGCTTCGGCGACCGTCACTAGCCTGCGCGCTTCCGCGAGGCGGGAGCGGGCTTCGGCGCTCGCACTGCCACGGCTACCGCCGATGTATGCGCCGGTGGTCTCGATCTGACTGATCGCACCGGCGAGTGCGCCGGCGAGAGCGAGGGCGGCGTGACGATGCTGTTCGGTGAGGCTGCTCGCCTTCGCGAGAGCGGTATCGAGCAGGTCCATCGACGCCTCGAGTCGGGCGCGGGCTGCATCCGGGTCGGGGCGACGCTCTTCGGCGCGAACCGCAGCGAGTGCGCGTTCGACACCGCTGATCGCTTCGCCGATCGCAGACTGCGATGCCGGATTCGTGATGGTGTGCCGTGAGGCGCGGGCGCCCTCGAGGAGTGCGCGGGAGTCGGCCACCTGGCTGTCGAGGCGTGCGGCCGAGTTGTTCAGCGCCTCTGAGTGACGTGCAAGTTCGGCGAGGAGCTGTTCCGCGCGGCGCACATCGTGGGCGGCGAGTTCCAGCGCATCGATCGCCACGTCTCCGGACGCGATGAGGCGCTGGGCGTTGAGGGCGTGATCGCGAGCGGTGTCGAGCAGTCTTTCCGCCTCGGTGGCGTTGCCGATCACCGGTACCACCGCCGCCGGGGCGAATCGGTGCCGGAGTCGCTGCACCATGTTCACGGCTCCCGGCAGTCTCGACTCCACGACGTCGATGGTTCGGAAGGTGCGCTGCAGGGCGTCGGGAGCTTCCCGCTCGCGCGCTCGCAGATGATCGAACGCTTCGGTCTCTGCAACCAGTTGCTCGGTCGAGGTCTCGCACATGAGAACGATGCGGCCGTTCCATTCGCGGATCTTCGTGGCGTTGTCGGGAACGCCGTCGTGCAGTTGCTGCTTCAGCCGGAAGGCAGAGGCGAGGGACGCGCGGGCGGTCGCGAGTGAAGCGGCCAGAGCGGCCGCGCGATTCTCGCCGAACTGGGCGGATGCGTACCCGAGCTCGATGGTACTTTCGGCGATCGCGTCGTCGAGGCGCACCAGGGCGATGTCCGCGCGGGTGGCGAGTTCATCGGCAGCGGTGAGGCCACGGGATCTGCGGGCGCCGCGGCCGCGACGCACCATGATCGCGAAGCCGACGGCGATCAGGAGGGCGAAAACGATCGCGGCTGTGACGAGGGCGATGCCCGCACCGATCACGGCACTCGACATGTCGATGGCAGTCGCGAGCCCTGCGGTGAGGCTCACCGTCAGACCTTCGCCCACCATCGCCAGAGAGACCGTCGTCTCCGTGGAATCCATACCAGCCATGAGCGTATTTTAGGTGGCTCAGTGCCGCGAAACCCTACTGATCTCCGCGACTCTCGGCATCCGCCCCCTTAAGGTTGCGATGTGTGGCGACTTGACCGAGAAGACGATGCGGGGGACTACCTGTCCGACCGAGACAATGACGCGATCCGTGCGGACCCGCAGGTGACCTCTCCGGACACCGTGACGGTTGCGGAACCGGGCTATCGGCTCGGGAATGTCGCCGACCCCACGCGGGAGAGCTGGCGCTACGAACTCTCGGAGATCGGTGGGGCGTCGCCCCTGCTGCATTTCGTCGATGCCCCCAGAACCCGTATCGAACTCAGCACCACCCACCCGGGTGGTCTTGCCCGGTTCATCACCGGGCGCACAACGCTGCTGTCGAGTCTCATCCGTGATGATCTGGCGCTGCGTGCCGCGAAAGGTGCGGCGGCCGCCATCACGGCGAAAGGCACCGAGCTCGCCACCGCGCGCGGAATCGACTCGATTCACCTCGGCATCGGAATGGCCGAGTGGCAGTTCGAGGGTGAAGACTTTCGTGCGCCCATCCTGTTGCGTCCGCTCGCGATCCGTCGTTACGGTCGCGATTTCGAGGTGCGGTTGCGCGGTTCCGCCAGGCTCAACCCTGAGCTCGCTCGCGCTCTCGCCGACCAGTTCGCCATCGAACTCGATGCCGCATCCTTCGCCGCGCTCGCCGACTCCGATGGGGCCTTCAAGCCGAACCCGGTGATCGACCGCCTACGGGGACTCACCTCCCACCTCGACTGGTTCAATGTGTCGCCCAGACTCGTGGTGTCGTCGTTCGCGGATGTCGCACCCCGCATGGTCGCGGACTCTGCCAACCTCGAGCATCCGCTTCTCGATGCGATCGCGGGCAACCAGAACGCCAAGGCTCAGGTGAAGGCGAGTTTCGCGCCGGTGGAGGCGCAGCATCAGGATGTGCGGCCGCCCGAGACCGATCGGCTTCTCCTCGACGCGGATGCCGAGCAGGAAAACGTGGTCGCTCAGATCGCTGCTGGCAACTCGGTCGTGGTGAAGACGCTGCCCGGAACCGGTGGCACTCAGACGATCATCAACGCCGTCGGCAGTCTGGTTTCGCAGAACAAGCGCGTGCTCGTGGTGAGCCCGCGGCGCGCCACCCTCGAAGGCATTCAGTCGCGGCTCTCCGACATCGGTCTCTCCGGTTTTGCGGTGTCGCCCTCCACCCTCCGACGTGATCTGGTGCGCTCGATCGGACGCAACGAGAAGGCCAAGCAACCCCAGGTGGGCGAGGTCGATGAGGCTCTCGTTCGGCTGCGGAGGGTGTTGCTCGACTACCGCCGGGCGATTGCGAACGACGATCCGGCGCTCGGTGTTTCGGTGCTCGACTCGCTCACCGAACTGTCCAGGCTCGCGCTGATGCCGGATGCGCCGACCACGGGTGTGCGACTGGATCGGGCTTCGCTGGAGTCGTTGGCGAAGGGTCGCGACAGTGCGGCCGAGGCGATCGTGCAGGTGGCGACGCTCGGAGAGTTCAAGTACGGGCCGGGAGATTCGCCGTGGTACGGGGCGACCTTCTCCACCAGCGAGGATGCGGGCAATGCGCACGCTCTCGCGAAGCGGTTGCACGAGGCCGATGTGCCGCGTCTGCTGGTGCGGGCGGGCACGCTGGTGTCGGCGACGCATATGCGTCCGTTCGACAGCATCACGCAGCTCGGTGTCTACCTTCGACTGCTCACCGACATCGGGGACACGCTCGACCGTTTCTGGCCGACCGTGTTCGAGCGTTCGCTGAGCGACCTCATTGCGGCGACCGCACCTCGTCGGGACTCGCCTGAGGTCTCCGGCGCCGACCGTCGTCGACTCCGTCGTCTCGCGAAAGAGTATGTGCGGCCCGGGGTGCACATCGCCGACATGCACGGAACGCTCACGCGCATTCAGCAGCAGCGCATTCTCTGGCAGCGGTTCGTGCCGGCGGGCACCCCGACGGAGATACCCGAGGGTGTCGCTGACACGCAGGTGATGTGGCAGCGGGTGGAGCAGGATCTGTCTGCACTCGATCGGCCGTTGGGCACCGTTGTGCTCGACGAGCAGTTGGTGAACCTGCCGATCGTGCAACTGCACGATCGCCTCGAGTCGCTTGCGGCCGAATCCGATGTGCTCAGCAACCTGCAGGAGCGGGCCGAACTCCGTGACCGGCTTCGTTCGCTCGGTCTCGATGAACTGTTGTCTGATCTCGCGGCCCGGCATGTGCCCGCGACGCACGTTGCTGCGGAGCTTGAGCTGGCGTGGTGGCGTTCGGTGCTCGATGGGTTGCTCGCATCGGACCGCGCCTTGCTCGGGGCGAATACTGCTGTGCTCGATCGCCTCGAATCGGATTTCCGGTTGGTGGATGAAGCCCATGCATCCAGTGGTGGGCAGCTTCTGGCGTGGCAGTTGGCGGAGAACTGGAAGATCGGGTTGCTCGACTGGGCGGCCGAGGCGGATGCGTTGAAGGTGGCGTTGCGTGCGCCGTCGATCACGTCGGACAAGCTCCAGACTGTGGCGCCGCATCTGTCGCGCGCGATCTCTCCGGTCTGGTTGGCATCGCCCTACGAGGTGGATCGCATCACCGATGCGATGCCGTTCGATGCTGTGGTGTTGGTGGATGCCGGTGCGATCAGTTTCGCGGAGGCGGTCGGTGCGATTCGTCGGGGCCGTCAGACGGTGGCATTCGGTGACTCTGTGACCCAGACTCCGATGCCGTTCCGGATCGCGATCGCAGACGACTTCGATCGGTCGGAACCGACGACATCGGTGGAGGACCTCGATCTGACCCATGCCGATTCGGCGTTGGCTCGTCTCGGGGCGCTGTTGCCGACGTTGTCGCTCACGCGCAGCTACCGTGCCGGTGGTGAGGATCTCGCTGAGCTCGTGAATCGGCGCTTCTATGCGGGCAAGATCCAGGCGCTCCCGTGGGCGGGGAGCTTCCTCGGGCATCCGAGTATTCGGATCGACCATGTTGCTGATGGCACGGGGCTCCCCGATCCCGACACCGGTTCGGTGGAGAGTGTCGATGCCGAGGTGGCACGGGTTCTCGAGCTGGTCATCGATCATGCGGCTCACCGTCCGCGTGAATCGCTCATGGTGATCACGGCGAGTCACAAGCATGCGTTGCGGGTGCAGCAGGCCGTGCTCGCTGCGGTGTCGACGCGGCAGGACCTCAATGACTTCATTCTGAGCGATCGGTCTGAGCCGTTCACGGTGGTGACCCTCGATCGTTCGGTGGCCGAGAGTCGTGATCGGGTGATTTTCTCCATCGGTTATGGGCGGACGCCGCACGGTCGGGTGCTGTCGGACTTCGGTGCGCTCGGCAAGGTCGGTGGTGAGCGTCTGCTTGCTGTTGCGATGACGCGGGCGCGTCGGTCGATGATGATCGTGACGTGTTTCGAGCGTGACGATCTCGATGAGACGCGGCTGGAGCATGGTGCTGCGGGACTTGCCGACATCCTCGGGGACATCGTGGAGCGGCGTTCCTTTGTGCCGGCGGATGCTGATTCCGAGCCGATGCTCGTGGATCTGGCTCGCCGGTTGCGGCTTCGTGGTCTTCGGGTGGCGCTCGGGCATCGGGGCAAGCTCGGGTTGATTGCGGCTCACGGTACGGCCTGTCTCGCGATCGAGACGGATTCCACGTTCGCGGGTCTGCCTGGTGAGTCGCCGTCGTTGCGTGAGACGTTGCGGTTGCGTCCCGAGATGTTGCGGCGACTGGGTTGGCACTATCTGCGGGTGCATGCGTTCGAGCTGTTCAGTGATCCTGATTCGGTCGCAGATCGGATCGCCGAGGCGTTGGGTATCACTCTGCGTCCGGGACTCAATGGGCGGTTGCATGCCGACACGGAGCCGATCATTCTGCCTCCGACGATGACGGATGCCGTGGTGCCGGCGCCGCACGCTTCGATCACGAATGCGATTGGTCGTTCGGCGCAACCGTTCGATCAGGAAGCGCGGACGGAACCGATCCAGATCGTTGGGCGGGTCGCTCCCGAGCCGGAGCCGGATGAGGTCCACTCGAACGGACGGGACGGGCGATCCTGAGCGAGTCGGCGGTGCCGCCCGGGCCGGATGCCGCGTCCGACGTCGTGTCGGAGGCTCCTGCCGGCTCTTCCGGGTCAGGGGAGGTCCGTTCGCGCCGTGGGCGTCGGGTCACGACGCAGCCTGTGCCGGGTTCCGACCCGCACCCGGTGCCGGAGCCGCCGCGTCATGCTGACGGCGAGAACGACGAACAATTGCGTGCCGATAAGCCGCCGCACTGGGGCTAACGACGTCTTTTCGCCACCCGCCACGACCACACTCGACATCACCTACCGAGTCGCAGCCGTCCTCCGAGTCGTCACCCGCTGGACCCGCGACAAAGGGCTGCGGCGTGTGCTCGCCGAAATGGATGCGTCGATACTCGTGTCACGGTGTCAGGCAGGTTGTCCTATCCCGCGCGAGTCATCGGCGTCAGGCTCTGCTCGTCCTCTTCCGGTTCGAACGTGGACTGCTCACCCGTGTGGCCCGCTGCGACCCCGTCGGGGTTTGGTGGGATCGTGCCGTCCTGCCCGAGCCCGCCCGACTCGGGAGTCGCGTCTCC
Source organism: uncultured Actinomycetota bacterium (assembly GCA_963756375.1). GTDB lineage: Bacteria > Actinomycetota > Actinomycetes > Actinomycetales > Microbacteriaceae > Marisediminicola. The sequence goes on from CAVWNJ010000005.1 coordinate 41,240, forward strand.
GTTGCCGTCGGATGCGTCGCCTAGAGGGACCTCGACATCTGGGCCCTCCGCCGACGTGTCATTGGCATCCGTGCTCGCGTCGTTCTGATTGGTACCGGACATGGGCCGCTCCCTCGCTACTAGATGAGCCGAACCTACGCCGGGTGAGCGTGGCGGGGCGCAGGGTGGACAGGGGCGCTCGGCGGGTGTACCGTCTGGGCCCTTTCGCGGTTGCCTAGAAGGCGAACTCCTCTTGGTGAACGTGCCGTCTCGGTACTCCGGCGTCGTCGAGTGCGACTCGGGTGGCGTTCGCGAGCCCGGGGGCAGCGCAGAGGTACACGTCGCGGTGGCGGATGTCGGGCACGAGGCGGGTCAGGTTCTGGGCGGTGATCGCGTTCACCGGGTCGGAGGATGGGCCGACGAGGTAGATCAGCTGGGCGCCGCGGGATGCGGCGATGCGGGGGTCGGCAATAGGCCAGCATCACCTCCTCACCAAAGAAAGGCCTACGGAGGGCCTGAGCCCTTCCACAGATTTGGATGGCGAATCTGTCGATGATGCCCTTCAGACCATTTGCCAGACACGGCCTAGGGCGTTGGCGAAGTCCCGCCAGTCGGGAGGGTGTGGTCGCCCTCGGGGGACGGTCGCCCGGCGAGGAGATCCCGGATCTGGATCAGCAGTTCGGTCTCCGTCGGCGGCTGGTCGGTGGGTGTGGCTTCCGCTTCGTGCTTCTGCTTCTCGAACGCGAGCTTTCGCAGCCGATTGACCGGCAGCACGAGCACGAAGTACACGACGGCGGCCACGATGAGGAACTGGATAACAGCAGCAATCACAGCACCGAATGCGATCTCGGCCGTGTTGCCGCTGACGGTGGGCACCGTCACGATGAATGCCTCGCTGAGGCTCGCGGCATCGAACAGCGCCCCGATGGCCGGATTGAAGATGTTCGTGACAAGCGCGGTCACGATGGCGGTGAACGCGGCGCCGATGACGACACCGACGGCAAGGTCCATGACATTGCCGCGAAGGATGAACGCTTTGAAACCGGAGAGCATGAAAATGACCTATCTGGCGGGGCTGGATGCCGGAGTCTTCTTCGCCTCCGACGCGGACTTGCTCGGACGGGTTGAACCGGATGAGGAGGAGCCCGACGCGCCCTGACCAGCGCCGCCCGAAGACGAACCGCCAGAAGACGAGGACCCGCCCGAAGACGAACCCCCAGAAGACGAGGACCCCGACGCGCCAGACGACCCAGACGAGCCCTCCGAAGATGACCCGGAAGAGCCAGACGACCCAGACCCGGACCCGCCAGCACCAGACCCCGCGACCTTCGCCCTCGAGTCGTTGCGGTAGAAGCCGGAGCCGTTGAAGGTCACGCCGACGGCACTGAAGATCTTGCGGAGGGAACCCTCGCAGCTGGGGCATTCGGTGAGCGAGTCATCCGTGAACGACTGCTGAATGTCGAACGCGTTGGCGCACGCGGTGCAGCGATAGGAATAGGTGGGCACGAGATCCTCCGTGGTGTGGACTCAGAAGGTGACGATCGCGCCCGGTGTCACAACACCGTCGACGCGCTTGTCGTGCACTTCACTGGGCACGGAGTCGACCAACTCGTTGTCAAAGATCACAGCATAGACCGGGGGGCACCGTTCCATCGACCCGAGGGTGCGATCGAAGTAGCCGCGACCCCACCCCATCCGCATGCCGGAACGATCGACCGCTGCCGCCGGAACGATGATGAGGTCCACGTCGTTGATGGCGATGGGTCCGAGCAGCTCGCCTGCGGGCTCCGGCATGCCGAACAGCCCCTCGATCTCGTCGCCGCCCGTGGTCACCGCCCAGTCGAGGAGACCGTCGTTGCGTGACACCGGGATCAGCACGCGGATGCCGCGGTCGACGGCCCAGGAAAGGTACGGGCGGATGTCCGGCTCGAAGCTCGCGGGGAGGTAAGCCGAAACGGATTTGACCCCCAATTCGGAGGACAATTCACATAGTCGGGTCGACAGTGCCTCCGCCGCCTCAGCACGGTCCCGATCCCCGAATTGTCGGCGTCTTTCGCGGATTTCGGCTCGTAAAGCACGCTTCTGGTGGCTCGCGTCACCCGTCATGCGACCAGTGTAGGCGGGCCTTGTTCATCTCTTCGCAACGCGACTCCAGATAACGTGGTGCCCATGTCATCTTCGATCACAAAAGCCGTGATTCCTGCAGCAGGTCTCGGCACGCGCTTCTTGCCCGCCACCAAGGCCATGCCGAAGGAAATGCTGCCCGTCGTGGACAAGCCCGCAATCCAGTATGTGGTGGAGGAGGCCGTCGCGGCCGGCCTGCACGACGTGCTCATGATCACCGGGCGCAACAAGAACGCTCTGGAGAACCACTTCGACCGCGTCGGCGAGCTCGAGGCGACCCTCGCGAAGAAGGGTGACACCGCTCGCCTTCAGCAGGTGAACTATTCCACCGAGCTCGCGAACATGCACTACGCGCGCCAGGGTGACCCCAAGGGTCTCGGCCACGCCGTGCTCCGCGCCAAGATGCACGTCGGCTTCGAGCCGTTCGCCGTGCTGCTCGGTGACGACATCATCGACGAGCGCGATGTGCTGCTCACGCGCATGATCGAGGAGCAGGGCATCCGCAACGCCAGCATCGTGGCGCTGCTCGAGGTGGACCCCGCCCTCACCCACATGTACGGCATCGCCACCGTCGAGGCGACGGACACCGAGGATGTCGTGCGCATCACCGGTCTCGTGGAGAAGCCGGCGCCGGGCGAGGCGCCCTCCAACTACGCCATCATCGGTCGTTACGTGCTGCGTCCAGAGGTTTTCGGTGTGCTGGAGGAGACGGAGCCGGGTAAGGGTGGAGAGATCCAGCTGACCGACGCGCTCGAGACGCTTGCCGCCGACCCCGAGCTTGCCGGTGGCGTGTACGGCGTGGTCTTCCGGGGTCGTCGTTACGACACCGGTGACCGGCTCGACTACATCAAGGCGATCGTGCAGCTCGCCGTAGACCGGCCCGACCTCGGACCGGATCTGCGTCCCTGGCTCAAGGAGTTCGCGGGCAACCTGGACTGAGCGTTCGCCCCAGTTCCACGACTTAGACTGAGCGACATGGCGGTCCCAGTGCCCACGTTGCGCGAGGGCGCTATTGTCATCCGACCCATCCGGCTGAAGGATGCGCGACAGCTCGAGCGCGAACTGCTCGACAACCGCGGCTGGCTTCGCCAATGGGAGGCGACCAACCCGCACGGGCCGCTGTCGTTCGACACCCGGGCGAGCATCCGCTCCCTGCAGGCGAATGCTCGGGCCGGTTTCGGTCTGCCGTTCGTGATCGAGTACGACGGTCAGATCGCCGGACAGTTGAACGTGTCGTCGATCAGCTACGGGTCGGTCGGATCGGCCACCATCGGCTACTGGGTGTCGGAGCGTTTCGCGGGGAAGAACATCACGCCGACGGCTGTGGCGCTCGCCACCGACTACTGCTTCTTCCAGGCACACCTTCACCGCATGGAGATCTGCATCCGTCCGGAGAACGAGCCGTCGCTTCGCGTGGTGGAGAAGCTCGGCTTCCGCTACGAGGGACTGCGTCGGCGCTACATCCACATCAACGGGGACTGGCGCGACCACTTCTGTTTCGCGCTCGTCGCCGAGGAACTGCAGACGGGTGTGCTCCGTCGCTGGCTGGATGGCAACGTGCCGGCGAGCAACGCCGTCGTGCCGGCATCCGACCGCACCGCAGCCATGAGCGCGCTGAGACTCAGTGCCCCACGCTGAGTCGAGCCAGCATCACCCACGTTTGTAGACATGCGCGCTTGACACACCACCCGTAATGGGGGCATAAGCGGTGGCGCGCCCCTAGCGTTGGATCATGCAGCTGAACGGTATGGGATCGAGCGTGGTGATCGCGTTCGCCGCCGTGCTCTGGCTGGTGTACCTCATCCCGACCTGGCACAGGCGTCGGGAGTACCTCTCCACCGAACGCAACGCCGTGCGTCTGCAGCAGACCATGCGTATTCTCGCCGCAACCGCCGAGGTTCCGGAGGCCGTGCGCGCCGAGGCGACCGCGCGCGAGGTGGCGGCGCAGCAGCGCTTGCGGCACCAGGAGGAACAGCGTCGACGTGAGGTGCTTCGGGCCCGCGAGTCGATGATGAGCCGGGATGCCGCGCGCACCCTCGCCTCGCTCAAACCGGCCGTTGCATCCGAACTGCTGCTCACCTCATCTGCAGCGCGTCGCCTCAAGCGCACACGCGCCGTGACCTCCGCAGTGCTGCTCGCCTCACTCGGTGCCGTTGGTGCCGGTTTCGTGCTGCCGGGTCTCCTTCTGCCGCTCGTGATCTCGGGCGGCATTCTTGCCGTGCTGTGTGTCGGGATGCTCGTGCGTCTCGCGGCGGTGGGGGAGCGCCGCGCCGCTCGAGCCCGCGAACTCCGGGCCCGTGCCGAGCATGAACGCCGGATGCCGGCGCAACCGCTCTTCGACGCCGAGCCCGAGACCGTGCCCGGCTGGACTCCGGTGCCGCTGCCGAAGCCGCTCTACCTGTCGAAGCCTGCGCCCCAGCCGATCGTGACGGAGGCCGCTATCGCCGCCGAGCGTGCGCGCATCCTCGCCGAGGCGGAGGAGCAGGAGCGCATCGCGCTCGAGGCGGAGCGGGCCGAGAAGGTCACTCCGATCCGGCAGCAGCCAGAGGCTCCCAGTCGCTACGCTCGCATGGGTTTCGTCGACGACGTGCCGGGCACCGTGACCGATCTCGACGAGGTCTTCCGGCGTCGCAGGGCAGTCTGAAACCCTGATATCGTAGACAACCGCACGGGCCCTTGGCGCAGTTGGTAGCGCGCCTCGTTCGCATCGAGGAGGTCAGGAGTTCGAATCTCCTAGGGTCCACCAGGGGCATTTCAGGAAATCTGACGAAGGTTTTCAGGAAATTGCCCGAAGGCGGTCTGGTCTGGTGAATAACCGGGGCCAGGCCGCCTTTTGCTTTCCGTCGGCGCGATTTCTGACGGGTTTGCGGCGTTCCGACGGGCGGTTAAAGCGTAAGTGCCTGCGCGTGCGCAGGCTGAAGTCTTCTGTGTGCGGTGGGGTTCGTGAGTTGTTGTGGCGCGTGGGGGCGCGTTAGGCGGCTGCGCTGGGTGGTGCGAGCGTCGCGGTGTGACGCGTCAGTGCTTGGTCGCGTTCGTCTTTGCGGCGGCGGGTGCGCGTTTTGGGTGCGTCCGAGCGTTTGGCCTCGTTCTCGAAGAACGTGATGATCCGCCACGCCTCTGAATCGAGCGGCCTATTTCGCCGCGCTTTTAGTAGAGATGAGGTCTTCGGTCAGTGATTGCGTCGTTCCGCGGACCGATGGTGGTTCGGTGTGGGTCAATCTCCAGATGGGCGTCGAGGTGATCTTCCCGCAGCATGCCGGTCAGCCACCCGTCGGCACCAATGACGGAGCTTCCCTGCGTCCATTCATTCCCCAACTCGGGGCCCCGTCGGTCGCAACAGACGATAGGGACGCGCGATGAGCGGGATGCCGCCATCGCCTGAATCACTTCCGGAGCGTGCTCTGCGGCCGGTTTGTCGACCAACGGCCAATTGGTGGGGACTGCGATGATCTCCGCTCCGTTCACGGCAAGGGATCGAGTCATTTCTGGGAACTCGAGGTCGTAACAAATCAATACGCCCATCTTGCCCACCGGCGTGTCTGTCACGGAGGGGCCGTCTTCACCAGGGGTGAAAATGCTCAGCTCCTCGTCCCACAAGTGTGCTTTGCGGTATGTGCTAAGTACACGGTCGCTGGCCAGCGTGACGGCGGTGTTGAACAACTCTCCGTCTCGCAGTTCGCAGATTCCAACGACGACGGTCATGTTGGCGGACAGCAACCCTGCCCAGTGCGTGAAGATCGGCGCCGTGATCGGAAGGGCGCAGCTCCGTGCCTCAACCTTGTCGCGAAGATAGTAGCCGCTCGTCGAGAGCTCGGGCAGGACGAGCAGGTCGACCCCGTCGACAACTGCGGCGTCGATCGATTGCTCGATCATTTGCAGGTTGGTCGTTAACTCCCCAAGTTGGGGCGCGAGCTCGTGGCACCGAACACGAACGGTCCGTGCCTCTCGGGTGGCGGCTGAAGGCGAGCGATCGCGCATACCGAGCCCTATGCGCCTGCGGTTGCCGGTTCGGACTTGGCGCGGAGTGCCGCCGCGCGGTCCATGCGCATTGTGGCAGTCGCGCGATGCGCGGCCATGCCCTCGGATTGGGAGATCACGTCGACTGCCGGTGCAAGCTCGCCGGTCGCTTCGGACGAAATCCTCTGATAGGTCAACGGTTTGAGGAACCGCGAAACGGAGAGTCCGCTGCTGTGCTTCGCACCGCCCGCAGTGGGAAGTACGTGATTGGTGCCGGCCATTCCTTTGTCGGAGTAGGCGACAGTGCTCCACTCGCCGAGGAATAGCGAGCCGTAGTTGTGGAGGTTGTCGTGATAGTAGGCGTCATCCTCCGTGATCACTTCGAGGTGCTCGGGAGCAAGGTCATCCATCAGGGTGATGGCGACATCGCGATTCGCCGCGACCGTGACCGAGCCGTAGTCGCGCCAGGCAGCGCCGGCTATGAACGCCGTCTCGAGAGTTTCGAGTTGGCGGTCGACGGCAGCAATGACGGCGTGGCCGAGCTCATCAGACGTGGTGATGAGTGCTGCCGGCGAGTTTGGACCGTGCTCTGCCTGACCGAGCAAGTCGGCCGCGACAAGCTCGGCATCGGCTGTGTGGTCAGCAAGGACTGCTACCTCCGACGGGCCCGCCAGCAGGTCGATCGCCACCGTACCGAATAGTTGTCTCTTCGCCTCGGCGACGTAGGCGTTCCCCGCGCCGACAAGCATGTCGACCGGTGCCTCCCCCAGAAGTCCGAAGGCCATGGCCGCCAGAGCCTGCACTCCGCCGAGGATGAAGACGCGGTCCACTCCTGAGAGGTGCGCCGCGTAGAGAACTGCATCATTAGCGAGGCCGTTGGGTTGGGGCGGTGTGCAGGCAAGCACGGAGGGGACTCCGGCTGCCTTCGCTACGCCAACCGTCATGAAGGCGCTGGCGGTGAGCGGGAATCGCCCCGCCGGCAGGTACGCGCCGACGCGCGAGATTGGGACATATCTGCTGCCTGCGACGAGACCCGGCTCGAGTTCTATTTCGAAGTCCCTGAGCTGGTCGCGTTGTGCCCGGGCGAAGGTCTGGGTGCGGGATGAACCAAGTTCGATCGCCGCTCGCAGATCGCTGGGCAGGCGCTCGCCGCTACTCGCTAGATCCTTCGTCGACAACTCCACGTCGGTTTTCGTCCAGGAATCCAGCTGTTCGGCGTATCGGAGGACAGCGTCCATGCCGCCAGCTTCGATAGTGCTCAGCATCTCAGAGACCGTTGCCATTACCTCGGGATCGCGCTGGGCGGCGGGGCCGCTGAGAAGCGGAGTCTTGAGGTGACGGTACAAGCCATCGGCGGCATTCAGTGCAGAGGGGGTAAAGAGCATGGGCCGAGCCTAGATCGTCGGCTCGGGGGAGGACCAGACCGATGACACCTATCGTTGGCATAGGTTAAGGCTATGACGCTCACGCAATTGCGGGCATTCCTGCTCGCTGCGACCCTAGGCTCCTTTACCGCAGCGGCCCTCGCCCTTGGAATAGCGCAGCCCACCGTGTCCGAGCTTGTTCGAAAGCTTGAGATCGAAGGTGGGCTGCCGCTATTCGCGCGAACGGGCAGGCGCCTCGTCTTGACTTCTGCTGGGGCGGAACTGCTTCCGTGGGCGCGCCGGGTGGTCGAGGGGGTGGACGGGGCGCAGCAGACGTTGGATTCACTTCGCGGCATCACGGCGGGTGTTGCTTCGTTCGGGGTGCTTCGGAATGCCGGGTATTACTTTCTCTCTGACTTGGCGGAGCGGTTTCACGCCGAACGTCCGGGGATCCGAACGCGGCTCATTGGTCAGAACTCAGTCGAAGTCGCTGACGGCGTACGCAATGGCGAACTCGAAGCGGGCCTTGCCGTGCTTCCTATTGATGATGCTGGTCTCACAGTAACGGCGCTCCTCCGCGATGAAGTTGTTTGGGCAAGCGCTGACCCTCGTCGCACTGAATCGCCGATGACGATCGCCGCGATTGGGGGCGCGCCACTCATCCTGTACGACGCGCACTACGGCTGGAATGATCCGACCCGCCGGCAGCTCGCCGAGCGCGCTCAGCTCGATCGGTACTCGTCTCGAACCGATGATCGAGGTCGAGAACGTCGAGTCGGCCATCGCCCTCGTTGCACGGGGCATGGGTGACACTCTCCTGTCGCGCGCCGTTGTCTCGAGTGCGGGATTTCCGTCGGGAGTCAGCACTGTTTCTTTTGAGGATCCGCTCTACGACACCATCGCGCTCATCACTCGCGAAGGGGCCATGCTCTCTCCCGCTACCGCAGAATTGGTGCGGTTGGCGACCGAGATGCTGCGTGCGCCGTCTCACGACTCGAAATTTCCATAGCCGCAGGCTATGGAATGGATAGCTTTACCTCGCCTTGTGCGATAGACACGAGTCGCCCTAGCCTCGGGGGATTGAGCGCCGTTCTCGCTCTCATCGTCCACCTTAGGGAGAAGAATGAGTCGTCCGACTGACACGCTGCCGTCCGCGACGCCGACACAAGCAATAGAGTCGCGCTCCATCGACTGGGTGCCTCTTTCGGAGAGACGGGGCAAGCCCTGGACGCTGTTCCCGCTCTGGTTCATGTCGAATGCGAATGTCACGACGCTCGCAACAGGCATGCTCGGGGCCGCCCTCGGAGCGTCGTTCTTGACTTCACTCACTGCGATCGTGCTTGGCGTCGCCGTCGGCACGGTCTTCACAGCATTTCATTCTGCGCAGGGCCCGCAACTCGGCCTTCCGCAGATGATTCAGTCCCGCGCTCAATTCGGCTTTCGTGGCGTCGCACTCATTTGTGCCGTCGTTGTGTTCAGCCTCGTCGGATTCAACATGTTTAATCAAATGTTGGCAGGCGAGATCCTCACGATGACGACCGGCGTCGAGGCGAACGGGCTCTGGTACCTCCTCGTCAGCGCGCTCGCGCTCATACTTGCAATCTTCGGGTATCACTGGATCCATAAGACGCAGAAATGGCTGACCCTGCTGTTCTTGCTTACCTTCGGCATCTTCACGGTCGCGGCGCTGATTGTGGTGCCACTCAGCCCGGCCCAGGTGTCTTTCGACGGCTTTACCTGGCCCGCCTTTCTCGTGCAGTTTGGCGCAGCAGCCGCCTATGCCCTTGGTTGGGCACCCTATGTATCGGACTATTCGCGATATCTTCCTCCGGAGACTCGACCCGGAAAAGCGCTCTTCCACACCTATGGCGGCGTCTTCGTGGGTGCCGTGTGGTTGATGGCCCTCGGCGCTTTCATCGGAGCTGTCTTCTCGTCCGCCGGGCCTTTGGATGGGGTTCGTGATGCAGCTGATCTGATCCTTCCGGGTTCCGGGTACTGGCTTCTGTTGGCGGCACTCCCCGGTTTGATCAGCGTCATCACGGTGAATATCTACGCCGCGGCCATGGAACTGATCACGATCGCGGACTCGATCCGCCCGATCCGGCCGACGCGCACGGTGCGAATCGTCGCGTGCTCGCTCATCGCAGTCTCCGCCTTTGTCGGTGCGCTGGTCAGCACCGGTGACTTTCTAGCGAACTTCGGTAGCTTCCTTGTCATCCTGCTGTACGTGCTCGTGCCCTGGACCTCAGTCAACCTCGTCGATTACTATTTCGTTCGTCGAGGGAGATATGCCATTCGGCAAATCTTCAAGCCCGCAGGCCTCTACGGAAACTGGGGCTGGCGAGGACTCACCGCGTACGTGATCGGCATCATTGCGATGATTCCCTTCGCCGTCACAGCCTGGTTTACGGGTCCCGTTGCTGCCTCTCTCGGCGGCGCAGACCTCGCTCTGTTTGTCGGGTTGGCGGCATCAGCGGTTGCGTACGTCATTCTTGCCCGCAACCTCGACCACGACCGCGAGAGGCGCGCGGCCGATGATGACCGAGGCATCCACGGAGAAGAGGCTGTCCCGTTTGGCGTGCGTGAATGACGTTTCGAATCGCCCCCGGCGCGGCCTATGGTTCGCTCCATCCCCAAAGCGGCCGACCAAGTTTGCCCATGCGTTCGGGATCTGGCATGCCGTCCGCGTGAGTTACTTCGCTCGCTATGAAGGGCCGCGGTCGTTCGCCACTTCAGTGGTCCGCCGTAGCGGAGTCGTGAGATCAGTGCCAGCCTGAGTTTGTGCGCCCTCTCGCGATATTCGATCAACGTCTCGCTCGACGGCTGCGTCGACCATGCGGCCGGCTCCCCGGACGAGGAAATCCACAACCACGCTGCGCGCGTGATCGCCCGCGCCGACGCGATCATCCTCGGCCGCACCACCTACGAGCTGATGGAGTTCTGGCGAACCGCGAAAGACCTGCCGACGTGGATGCAGCCATTCGCGGATTCGATCAACGCGGCCAAGAAGTACCTCGTGTCGAGCACCCGCGAACCGGACGGCTGGAACACCGAAGCGCTGAGGGGTGACCCCGTCGAGGCGGTCAGAAAGCTGAAGGAACAGCCGGGCGACGGGCTGTACGTCGGTGGTGTCACCCTGCCGCTCGCGCTGGCCGATGCCGGGCTCATCGACGAGTACGAGTTCGTCGTGTATCCGACGCTCGTCGGACATGGGCCCAAACTTTTCGACGGTCTCGCCCGGCCGCTCGACCTACGTCACGTGGGAACCACGGAGTTCTCCTCCGGGGTGCGAGCCGAACGGTACGTCCCGATCAGCAGGCTCAGCGACAGCGTGGACTCCGACGACAGCGTTCCGGATGACGAGGATACGCGCGGCGCGGTTCCGCGAGAGCGCTGGCGCGTGTTGCCAGCCCAGGTTCCGCTCGACGAGCAGAGCACGTCGGAGCCGGCCTCACACGCCCCGGACCCGGAAGCCGGCCGCAACCCCGACAACGACTGGCTGCTCCGGGGGATCTAGCCCCGCCGGGTGCACGGCGGCCGGATGCGTCCGGCCACACCGTTCGGCGCGCCCGCAACACCGTTCGTCGCACGCTCGACGCCGCCCGGCGCATCCGGCATCTCGACTATGGCCCGCGATCGTAGGCTCGCCCCGCGCAACGGTGCGAGAACTCAGGGAGTCCAATGTCGAACAACGTGAAAAGAAACCTGTCGCCAGGACCGGGTGACTCTCCGGGTCTGCCCGAGAAGCTGCCCAGGGTAGCCGTCCCTGAGGAGACTCCGGCCGAACGTCGGGCCAAGTGGACTCCCGCCAAGATCGCGATCTGGGTTGCGGTATCCCTACTGGGTGGTGTCGCCTGGACGATGCTCGCCATCGTGCGCGGCGAAACCGTGAACGCCATGTGGTTCGTTTTCGCCGCCGTGTGCACCTACGCGATCGGCTACCGCTTCTACTCGAAGGTGATTGAGCGCTACATCGCCCGACCCGACGACACCCGCGCCACCCCCGCCGAGTACAAGGCCGACGGCAAGGACTACGTGGTCACCGACCGCCGCGTGCTCTTCGGTCACCACTTCGCCGCCATCGCCGGCGCCGGACCGCTCGTCGGACCGGTCATCGCCGCACAGATGGGCTACCTCCCCGGAACGATCTGGATCATCGTGGGCGCCATCCTCGCCGGTGCGGTGCAGGACTACCTGGTGCTCTACTTCTCGATGCGCCGCGGAGGCCGTTCGATCGGTCAGATGGCCCGCGACGAGCTCGGCAAGGTCGGTGGCACCGCCGCCATCGTCGCGGCCCTCCTCATCATGGTGATCATCGTGGCGATCCTCGCCCTCGTCGTGGTCAACTCCCTCGCCGAGAGCCCGTGGGGCGTCTTCAGCGTGGGCATGACCATCCCGATCGCCCTCTTCATGGGCGTGTACCTGCGCTTCTTCCGCCCGGGTCGCATCACCGAGGTGTCCCTCATCGGGTTCGCGCTGCTCATGGCCGCGATCATCGGCGGCGGTTGGGTGGCGAGCACCCCGTGGGGCGTTGCGCTGTTCACCCTCGACCGCACCACCATCGCCTGGGCGATCATCATCTACGGCTTCATCGCCGCGGTGCTCCCGATCTGGCTGCTGCTCGCCCCGCGCGACTACCTCTCCACCTTCATGAAGATCGGCGTGATCGGGATGCTCGCGATCGCCATCGTGATCGTGCGTCCCGAGATCACGGTGCCCGCGTTCAGCGAGTTCGCCGGCGGCGAGAACGGACCGGTCGTCTCAGGACCCCTCTTCCCGTTCCTCTTCGTCACCATCGCATGTGGTGCGCTCTCCGGCTTCCACTCGCTCATCGCATCCGGAACCACCCCGAAGCTCGTGCAGAAGGAACGCCAGACCCGGTTCATCGGCTACGGCGGAATGCTCATGGAGTCGTTCGTGGCGATCATGGCGTTCGTCGCCGCGATCTCGCTCGACCGTGGCATCTACTTCGCCATGAACTCCTCGGCCGCAGCCACGGGAGGCACCATCGAAGGAGCCGTCGCGTTCGTGAACGGCCTCGGCCTCATGGGCGTCAACCTCACCCCGGAACTGCTCGCACAGACGGCGCAGAATGTGGGGGAGGAGAGCATCGTCTCCCGCACCGGTGGCGCTCCGACCCTCGCGCTCGGGATCGCGCACATCATGCAGCAGCTCATCGGTGGAACGGGGCTCATGGGCTTCTGGTACCACTTCGCGATCATGTTCGAGGCGCTGTTCATCCTCACCGCGGTCGACGCGGGCACCCGGGTGGCACGCTTCATGCTGCAGGACAGCATCGGCAACTTCATCCCGCAGTTCAAGAACACCTCGTGGCGCCCCGGCGTCTTCATCTCCACTGCGGTGATGGTGGCGGCCTGGGGTGCGATCTTGATCATGGGTGTCACCGATCCGCTCGGCGGGATCAACACCCTGTTCCCGCTGTTCGGCATAGCGAACCAGCTGCTGGCGGCGATCGCGCTCGCGGTGGTGCTTGCGATCGTGGCGAAACGGGGAACGTTCCGCTGGCTGTGGATCGTGGCCATGCCGCTCGCGTTCGCTGCTGTCGTCACCATCACGGCGTCGATGTACAAGATCTTCTCCACGGTTCCGGCAGTCGGATACTGGGCCAACCACGCGGCCTTCCGCGACGCACTCGCTGCGGGGGAGACCAGTTTCGGCAACGCGGGCACCGTCGAGGCGATGCAGGCTGTGGTGCGCAACACCTTCGTGCAGGGTGTGCTGTCGATCATCTTCGTGACCCTCGCCATCGTCGTGATCATCACCGCGGTCATCGCCGTGGTGCGCTCGTATCGCGCACGGGGTGGAGTCGAATCCGAGGATGCGGCGGTGCCGTCGCGCATGTTCGCACCCGCTGGCCTCATCGCCACACCCGAGGAACGGGCACTGCAGGCCGAGTGGGATGCACTCCCCGTCGGTCGACGCCCGGTGCGGCAGGGGCACTGACCGTGAAAGGCATTCTGGACGGCACACTTCGGGTGCTCAGGGGGCTGCGGTGGTACTTCAGCAACCTCATGGGCGACCAGGCGTACGCCGGATATGTCAGTCACCAGCAGGCCACGCATCCGGAGGAGCCCCCCATGACGAACAAGGAGTTCTGGGAGGACCGCTACAAGGAGCAGGAACGCAATCCCAGCAGCCGGTGCTGCTGATCGATCCGGTCGTCTGGCGAGTTAGGCTCGCTGGATGACCGGGTCGGAGTTGATCGGATTCTTCGTGGGCGGCGCGGCGGGTATCGTCGCGTCGCTCGCGGCGTTCCTGGTCTGGCGACTGGGGCGTGGCGCCCGCGAGCTGGGGACCGATGGCGAACATGCCACCTATCGCACCCTGCACCTCGCCTCCCGCGCAGCAGGCCACCTCCGCGATGGACTGGTCGGCGGCGACACCGGTAAGGCGGCCCGGCACCTCCGCACCCTGCTCGGATGCGACGTGCTTGTGATCGCCGACCGCGACGGCGGAATGGTGGCCGACGGGCTCACCGGTGCCCACGGCGCAACGGAGAAATTGCGGGAGTTCGCGGCCTCGCTCGCTGCCAGGGCCGACGAGGCATCCCCGACCCTCGTGATTCCGGTGCCGCCCACCGCGGGTTTCGGTCCACGATTCGCGATCGTGGCCCCGATCGTGACGGACACCGCGCTCGTGGGATGCCTCATCGCGTTCTCGTCCGACCGACGCGCGCCGCTCATCCGGGCCACGGTGGAGGTGGCGGCGTGGGTGTCGGCGCAGGTGCGACTCGGGGAACTGGATGCCTCCCGCACCGCGCTCGCCGAAGCCGAACTCCGTGCCCTCCGCGCTCAGATCAGCCCGCACTTCATCTACAACGCCCTCGCCGCGATCGCCTCGTTCATCACCACCGACCCGGTGAAAGCGCGGGAGCTGGTGCTCGAGTTCGCCGACTTCATGCGCTACTCGTTCCGGCAGCACGGCGAATTCACCACCCTGGCCGAGGAGCTCCGCAGCGTGAACTCCTACCTGATGCTCGAGCGCGCACGGTTCGGGTCGAGGCTGCAGGTGTCGCTGCAGATCGCACCCGAGACGCTGTCGGCGGTCATCCCCTTCCTCAGCGTGCAACCGCTCGTGGAGAACTCGGTGCGCCACGGACTCGAATCGCTTGAACGCGGCGGAAGGATCAGCATCACCGCCGAGGAGGTGGGCACCGACGTGCAGATCACGATCGAAGACGACGGTGTCGGCATCGACCCCGCGCTCGCGGAAGAACTTCTCGCCGGGCGAGGAGACCGGGTGCACATCGGCCTTCGCAATGTGGATGCCCGTCTCCGGCAGGTGTACGGCGACGCCCACGGCCTCGTGATCGAGACGAATGTGGGGTCGGGCACGCTGATTCGCATCTCGGTTCCGCGATCGCAGCCGCTCAACGACGCCGGACCGGTACCGGTGCATCGGGCGGATGCACGGCCCGCCACTGCGGAACGCCCGACCGCAGCGATCTCCCCGATCGCGCACTCCACCCGTCCGGGTCGTCCGTGATCGACGTCCTCGTCGCGGACGACGAGAAACCGGCTCTCGACGAACTCGAGTTCATGCTGCGGGCCGACCCGCGCATCCGTGCCATCCACCGTGCCTCATCCGGTGCCGAAGCGATTCAACTGCTCACCACGGTGCAGGTGCAGGCCGTGTTTCTCGACATCCACATGCCCGGGCTGTCCGGGCTCGACCTCGCCCGCGCGATTCAGCGGTTCGCCGAACGCCCGGCGATCGTGTTCGTCACCGCCGACGAGGAGCGAGCGCTCGACGCCTTCGACGTGGCAGCCACCGACTACCTGCTGAAGCCGGTGCGAGGCGAGCGTCTCGAGCGCTCCATCTCGCGTGTGATCGCCGCCGCGGAGGAGCCGGGCGGCGAACCGGTGGCCGACGCCTTCGTTACGGTCACCGTGGGGTCGACGCTCCGCCGGGTGCGGCGAAGCGATGTGCGCTACGTGCAGGCGCAGGGCGACTACGCGCGGCTGCACACCGACGACGCCAGCTTTCTGCTGCGGGTTCCGCTCAGCGAACTCGAGGAGCAGTGGGCGGATGTCGGCTTCCTGCGCGTTCATCGCTCGTACCTCGTGGCGCTCGCGAGCGTCACCCGCGTGCGCACCGGCACCCAGCCGATGGTCACCGTAGCGGGGGTGGATGTTCCGGTGAGCCGGCGGCTGATGCCTGCCGTGCGCGAAGCGCTCGCGGGCGCGTCTCGCGCGGTCACATCATGACCGGGCAGATGCCCCTCCCGCGGCGCCGCATCACCGCACCGCGATCGCGGCTGCCCGCGACCCTCCCTCCGCGACGCCACGGGTCGGGCGGAGATCATGACGAACTCGACGACCTCTATCTGCGCACGCTCATCCGGGCGCAACTTCGGCTCGCGATCGCGTGCGCGGGTGGATTCGTGGCGGTGATCGCGATCGCCTCGGTGCTGATCGCCTCGATTCCGAGTCTGCAGACCGACTCGTTTCTCGGGGTGCCGTGGTCGTGGCTCCTGCAGGGCTACGGCATGTATCCGGTCGTGGCCGCGTTCGGCATCCTCTATGTGCGGGCGGCCGCTCGCAATGAGAAGCGCTATCGCGCGCTGCGGGCCGTCGAGTGATGCGAGCGACACCGTGAATCCGTCCCTCGCGCTCGGCGGCATCGCCCTCGTGGTGATAGCCACCATGATCATCGGCTTCTACGGGCTGCGGATCTCCCGAACCACCGACGACTTCCTGGTCGCCTCGCGCACCGTGAACCCGTGGTGGAACGCGTCGGCGATCAGCGGCGAGTACCTCTCCGCGGCGAGCTTTCTCGGCATCTCGGGGCTCGTGCTCATGTCGGGAACCCACGCGTTCTGGTTTCCGATCGGCTACTGCGCCGGCTACCTGTTCCTTCTCCTCTTCGTTGCCGCGCCGCTCAGACGCAGCGGTGCGCGCACGATCCCGGACTTCATTTTTGCGCGACTCGGGTCGGTCACCGCGAGACGGGTCACCAGTGTCGTGGTGGTGGTCATCGGCTGGCTGTACATCGTGCCGCAGTTCCACGGTGCCGCGATCACGGTGAGCGTGGTGAGCGGTATGCCCACGTGGGTGGGTCCCGTGCTCGTCGCGGTGATCGTGGGCGGAGCCGTTGCGGCGGGCGGGATGCGCTCCATCACCTTCGTGCAGGCATTCCACTACTGGCTGAAACTCACGGCCATGGGCATCCCGGTCGTGCTGCTGCTCAGCGCGGCCGGTGGGGTGCCGACCGAGTTCGACACCGCGGCCCTGTTCCCGGTGTCGGCGGGGCCGGCCGGTCAGGATGCCTACCTCGCGGCATCCCTCATGCTGGCGTTGCTGCTCGGCACCATGGGATTTCCGCACGTGCTCGTGCGCTTCTACACGAACCCCGACGGCGGATCGGCGCGCCGCACGACGGTGGTGGTCATCGTGATGATCAGTGTGTTCTACATGCTCTCGAGCACGATGGGGTTGCTCGGTCGGGTCTACGCATCGGACCTCGCTCAACCGGGACGCGCCGACTCCGTGGTGCTCCTGCTGCCGTCGCGGCTCATTCCGGGTCCGGTCGGGGAGCTCGTCACCGCACTGCTCATCGCGGGGGCGTTCGCGGCATTCATCTCCACCTCCTCAGGGCTCGTCGTGTCGCTCGCCGGAGTGGTGAGCCAGGAACTGCTCGGGGGCGGTGTGCGCGGGTTCCGGATCGCGGCCGGGCTCGCCACGATCATCCCGCTCGCCGTCACCTTCGTCACGGTGCCGCAGGGGCTCACGAGCAGTGTCGGGTTGGTGTTCCTCTTCGCCGCGTCCAGCATGTCGCCGGTGCTGTTGCTTGCGGTGTGGTGGCGGGGGCTCACGGCTCGCGGTGCGATCGCGGGCATGGTGGTGGGCGCGATCGCGTGCCTCCTCGCCGTTGCGATCGACCGAGTGGGGCTGGTCACCGGGCCGTTCGCCGCGGCTTTCGCGCAACCGGCGGCGTGGACCGTGGCGCTCGCGACGCTGACGACCGTGGTCGTGTCGAAGGTGAGTCGCGCATCCGCACCGCCCACCGCCGAACGCAGCGTGATGCGGCTGCATCGCCCGGAAAGGTGACGCGGCTCCGGCGGCGCCGGCGCGGCCGCATTGCCGGGAAAGGTGACACCCCACCGGCCCGGGAGTAACGTGAGAGCACACAGCGCTCAGCGCACCCAGGGCCGAGCGCACCATGGGAAAGAGGCTCGAAGGTGAGTGTCGTCCGGAGTTCGCTCGATGCACTCGTAGGGGTGCTCGCCGATTCGGTGGCGCCGGTGCCCGTGGGAATCGACGACGGAGGCACGCCGAGCACCGACCCGGTGGTCGTCCGCGTCATCGGTCTGGATCGGATCGGTAGGTCCCGCAGGGACGGGCCGGTGCTCGATCTCGAACTGTCTGCCGCGGTGCGCTGCACCGGACCGAAGAGCCTCGAACACGTGGAGCAGATGCTCCGTGCGGTCGAGACCTCGACCCACTTCGACACGGCGACCCTGCCCGCTCCGATGCCGGGCGATTCCGGTATCGGCTTTCTCGTGCGGGTGCCGGTGACCCTGCGTCTCGCGGAGCCCGACGGTCCCTCGATCAGCACACCGCTCGAGGTGATCACGGTGATGGGTCGATCGCTCCACGGCACTCTCGTGGGGGCAGACGGCAGCGGCATCGGTGGCGCGCGCATCCGCTCCAGCGCATCCGCCGTGTCTACCTCCACCGATGCGAGGGGCCACTTCGAGGTGCTGTCGACGCACGACCCGGTACAGGAATTCATCGTGGAGTTCCGGGGCCAGACCCAGCACGTGACCGTGCCGGACGACCCGATACCGCTCACGCTCCACTGGAACTGAAAGGAAACAGGACCGTGCCCAACTATCTCGCACCAGGCGTTTACGTCGAGGAGGTACCGGGCACAGCCCGGGCGATAGGGCAGGTGAGTTCGAGTATCGCCGGTTTCGTCGGTGTCGCCCCGAACGCGGATGCCCGGCTGAACGACACCGTCGTGCTCGACAACTGGACCCAGTTCGTGGACATCTTCGTGGGGGAGGCGACAGCGGGAACGCCGCTCTCCAACGCGGTCTTCGGCTTCTTCAACAACGGCGGTGGCCGCTGCTACGTGGTGAACATCGGTGAGGGCGGGAGCCTGACCGGCACCGCGGCGAAACCGACGGGACTCCGGAACTTCGAGACGATCGACGACATCGCGATCGTGGCGGCACCGGGTTACGCCGACGCCGAGTCGTATGCCGCGCTGATCGAGCACTGCGAGCATCCGCTCCGCCAGGACCGGATGGCCATCCTCGACACGGTGGAAGACATCGGCAACGACGTGGGTGCCCTCACGCGGGTCGCGACCTCGGGGGTGCCCGGCCGTGGCGGGTCTGGTTCCGGCGGCTCAGGCAGCTCCGGCAGCGCGGGCGGTTCCGGCGGTTCGGCAGCTCGGCGGTTCCGGCGGCGCGGACTCCGCGACGGCCTCCGGAAGCAGCGGGGACACGACATCCAGTGGAGAAGAGACGGAGGAGGACACCGCACCACCTCCGTCCTCCTCGGGCAGTCGCCGATCGGCGGTGGAGCTCGCGCTCGGGCCGCCGCAGTCGCCCGGTGGTTATGCCGCCGCCTACGCGCCGTGGATCGTGGTGCTCGACCCGGTGTCGAACACGCGGGTCACCCAGCCGCCCTCCGGGCACATCGCCGGCGTGTGGGCTCGGGTCGACGGCCTCCGCGGAGTGCACAAGGCACCGGCCAACGAGCCGATCGCGGGCGCACTCGATCTCACGAGACGCATCAGCCGCGGTGAGCAGGAGGTGCTCAACCCCGCCGGCATCAACTGCATCCGCTATTTCGCGGGCGAGGGCATCCGGGTCTGGGGCGCTCGAACGCGGGCACCGCAGGCGAGCGAGTACCGCTACATTCCGGTGCGGCGGCTCACCAACATGATCAAGGAGTCCATCGAGGAGGGCACCCGCTGGGCGGTGTTCGAGCCCAACAAGAACGAACTGTGGGGCTCGCTGCGCCGGGACATCACCGACTTCCTCACCAATGTGTGGCGCGATGGCGGACTGTTCGGCACCAGCCCAGACCAGGCGTTCTTCGTGAAGTGCGATGAGGAGACCAACCCGCCGTCGGTGCGGGATGCCGGCCGCTTGGTGACGATCATCGGGATCGCCCCGGTGAAGCCGGCCGAGTTCATCGTGTTCAAACTCATGCAGTCAGCCGACGCCAGCGAGATCGAGAATTTGGGAGCATGACATGCCAACCGCAACGCCTCAAGCGCAGCCCGGGAATGTGGTCGACCCGTATCGCGCCTACAACTTCAAGCTCATCATCCAGAGTGTGGTGCAAGGGCACTTCACGCGGGTGGACGACCTGGGCATCAAGATCGAGCGCATCCTCTACCGCGAGGGCGGGGAGCACGCCCTTGCCCGCACGATGCCGGGGCGGGTCGAGTATCCGCCGGTCACGCTGCGGTATGGGCTGACCAACTCGACGGAGCTGCTGCGCTGGCTGTTCCGTTCGGTCGACGGAACGGTGGAGCGGCGCAACGTGTCGCTGGCGATGCTCAACGATGCGGGCACGGCCGAGGTTCGACGGCTGAACCTCATCGGCGCGTGGCCCTGCGAATGGTTCGGGGCTCCGCTCGATGCGCTCGGTCGTGAGATTGCGATCGAGTCGCTCACCCTGTCGTACGACGAGCTGAAGCTCGACGATGCCTCTTCTCCAGCGGTGGCGTAGCCGGGTCGGTACCGGCCTTCGGCGGCTCGCGTCGGTGGTGGAGCCGACGCGAGCGGATGCGACACGCTCGCCCTCAGCGGAACGTGGGCCTTCCGGGGATCGCTCGGCACCGGTGTCGCGGGGTGCGTGGCCGTTCGATCTGCGGGATGCACCGGAGCACTGGGTGGAGCGGATCCGGGATGCCGGGTTCACCACGCCCGTCGCACCCTCAGGCCCCGGGGACGTCGCATCCGGTGACGCGATGCCCGGCGCCGGGGCAACTCCCGCCATCGAGACCCTCGACGCGGACGGCGGCGAAGTGCGCGCCACACGCGGACACGGTGCGGCACGACGAAGCAGTGACCCCGGGCGATTTGACCCGGGCCCCGCCGATCCGATCGCCGACGACCCCTCGGAGCCCGAGGTTCCCGACACCCCCGCCGATCCGCATCGAATCGACCCCGAGCCCGTCAACCCCGAGTCCGTCAACCCCGCGGTCCGTCGACCCGGGCGGCCGTACTCGGGTCGGCCGCCTCAGTATCGGAGCTCGCGGGGGACGGAGCGTTCGGGGCGATCCGGGAACGGGCGACTCGACGTCGCCGGCCCGATCGGCGACCGGGTCGGCCGGTGGTGGACGGGCCGCAGCGGCCGGAGGGCTCGCCGCCGACGCTGTGCGGGGAGGGCGAGGCCGACCGGCGGGGGTGCCAAACGGCACCGAAGGTGGCGTGCGTCGCGGAGCACGGGGTCGAGACGCCGCCTCCGAATCCGCGGTCGGGTCCGCGGTCGAACCCGCGGTCGAATTCGACGCCGATTCCGGCGCAACGTCGAGCACGGATTCCGGAGCCGACGCGCAGTCCGCCGCCACCGGATTCGGTACGGACCGGGACCGGTCGTCGCGTCAGGCCGCGGACACGCCACCGGAAGGTCGACGCTCGCCCGGCATCCGTTCGGCGGACGATGCAACCCCGGCGCGTCCGTCGGCGCCACGGCTCCCGCGGGCGGATGGAGCCCCCGCACAGGCGGCGTCACCGCAGTCGGCGGCACCCGCCGAGTCGCCGATGTCGACCGCGGCTCCCGTCGAATCGCGTGCGGCGGAGTCGCCCGACCCGAGCGCAGGCATCCCGGCGGTCGTGACAGACCGCCCACGCACTCATCCCCGCACCGTGACCGCTCCGGAATCGTCGACGTCGCCGGGGCACGTGATGACACCGCCACTTGCGCATCCGTGGCCGGAACTCCGACCCGCCCCCACCCCGGTCGCGGCCGCGCTGCCGCCGGACGCCCTCGCGCGGGTCATCGCCCGGGACATCCGGCTCGCCCAGGAACAGGCGACGGTGTGACATGGAACGCGTTGCCTTTCTCATCGAGGAGACCGGAGAGCATTTCGGGGCGCTGCTCAACCCCGAGTCGGTGGTGATGTCGCGCACGGCCGGAGTCGAACCGCGCCGCTCGGCCGGAGGCCGCCTCACCGGGGCAGGTCTCGCCGATGACCCGCTGCTGTTCACCGGTGGTGGGCACACCGAGCTCCGGCTCGAGCTGCTCTTCGATGTTGAGCTCGCTCCGCGCCAACTCACGGTGTCGGATGTGCGGCAGATGACCCGCCCGATCTGGGCGCTCGCCGAGAACTCGGCCGAGGTCGACCGCAAACGCCGCCCGCCGTCGGTGCACTTTCTGTGGGGTCGCGCCTGGGACATGCCCGGCATCGTCACCGAGGTCGCCGAGCGGTTCGACCGGTTCGCGGCGGATGGCTCCCCTCTACGGTCCTGGATGCGGCTGACCTTCGTGCGCGTCGGCAAGAGTGCCGACGAGGAGGGTGGCGAGAACTACGAGCTCGCGCGTCGCCTTCCGCCCGTCGACCTCACCGCGCCGCCGATCGACACCGTGACTATTCCGGGCGACGGGCGCGTGGAAGACCCGGCAACAGCGCCCGGCGCTCCTCGACCGCTCACGCCCACCCGCGAATACGGCATCGTGTCTTCCCTCTATTACGGCACCCCGCTGCTCCTCAAGGCACTGCTCGAAGCCACCGGCATCGACGACCCGTTTCACTTCTCCGGCGAACTGGCCGTGCCACCGCTCGGGGAGACACCGCGATGAGACAGGCGCAGGGACTCCCGGATTTCGTGGTGACGCTGGGTCGCCGGCGGCTCACCGCGGCAGAGGCCGTGACGGTCTCCTCCATTCAGGTGCGCGAGACCCTCGCCCAGCCCGCCCAGTGCAGCATCACCTGGCTCACCCTCGACCCGCGACCGGGCTCACGAGTGGCACCGTCGCCGGGAGACGCGCTGCGGGTGGAGATCGCGGGCATCGCGCGACCGCTGTTCGCGGGGGAGGTCACCGTGGTCGAGCACAGCTACGGCGCCGACCGTGCCGAGGAGGTGCGGGTGCGTGCCTACGATGCCCTGCACCGGTTGCGCAAACGGCACAACACCCGGATGCACGACGACGTGGACCTCAACGGGTTGGCCACAGCGCTCTGCGAGGGAACCGGCCTCAGCGTGCTCGGTGGTGTCGGGCGACCGGTCCGGGTGTATCAGACGGCGCGCTCGGACCTCAGCATGCTCGTGCAGGCGACGGCGGCGGCCGGGCTCTACCCCGTGATCGACGGGTCGGCGTTGCGCCTGCTGCCGCTCGGTGGCGAGGGGGATCCGATCGAACTCACCCTCGGCTCGAGTCTGCATTCGGCCGAGATCGAGGTGAGTCAGGAGCCCGCCTTCCTCAGCGCATCCGTCACCGGCTGGAATCCGGGCGACGCCTCCGCCCATCTCGGATCATCCGGCGACAACCGCGCCCGAGCCGACGTGCGAGCGGATGCCGCCCCCGCGTCGACCGGCGGTGGCGGAGCTCTCCTGCGGCAGAACGAAGCGCTCGCCGACGACGGCCCGGCGGCAGACCTCGCGCAGGCGGAACTCGATGTGCGAGCCGCGGGCGAGGTGGGTGGCGTGTTCGTGGCGGAGGGCGATCCGCGCATCCGTGCGGGCGGTCGGGTGCTGATCCGCGGTGTGGCGGCCGCACTCGAAGGCACCTACGGCGTGAGCGGCGTGGTGCACTCCATTGCGGGCGGCGGCTTCGAGACCACCATCACGACGGCGCCGCCGACGCCGCCGGCACCGAGACCGGCCGATGTGACGACCCTCGGCATCGTGATCGATGTGGAGGACCCCGAGCGGAGGGGTCGGGTGCGAGTGTCGCTTCCCGCGTTCCCCGACCTCAGCACGGGCTGGGCTCCGGTGCTCGTCGCCGGGGCGGGCGCCGGTAAGGGCGCGGTGGTGCTGCCCGATGAGGATGACACGGTGCTCGTGTTGCTCGTGGCGGCCGACCCGAACGACGCGATCGTGCTCGGCGGCCTCTTCGGGCCGCAGCAACCGCCCGACTCCGATGTGGATGGGGACCGCGGTCGCAGGTTTACCGTGGCGACGGCCGACGGCCAGGAGGTCGTGCTCGACGGCAACACCCACAGCCTCCGGCTCACCGACGGTCACGGGTCGACGGTGGCGCTCACGCCGGACCTGCTCTCCATTCATTCCGCCACCGACCTCGTGATCGAGGCGCCGGGGCGCGCGATGCGCATCCGGGCCCGCTCGGTGGACTTCGAGGAGGCGCCATGAAGATTCTCACCCGATCCGGCGTCTCGCGCTGCGGGCACGACGGCATCGTCGTACCCATGGCCTCGCAATCGTGGGTGCGGGTCACGTCGAGCCCGGTGCTGGTCGAGAGCGATCCGGTGGGACGCTCGATCGGCATGTGCCCGAACGTGTCCATCAACATCAAGCCGTGCACGTCGACTCTCGTCGTGCACAGCGGCTACTCCGGCTTCCTGCGAATCGGGGGGCACGCGATCTGCCTCGACTCCGTGGTCGGCTACACCGACGGCACTCCACCCGGTTCCGTGAAGTACACGGTGCGCGATCCGGGCCAGCGACTCGTGGCGGCCACATCATGAGCGCGCAGCGGTACCGGGCCGTCGCGTTCGTGCATCCGGACTTCGACGCCGACATCGGGGCACCCGGCCTCCGTCTCACCGCGGCCGGTCGCCTCGCGACGGTCAGCGAGGCGGCCTCCGTTCGCCAGGCGCTGCTGCTGCTGATCAGCACGCGCCCGGGCGAGCGGGTGAACAGGCCCGACTACGGCTGCCACCTGTTTCGACTCGCGTTCGCGCCGGCGGATGACACCACCGCGGGCCTCGCGATCCACTACGTGGCGCGCGCGGTCGATAAGTGGGAGCGGCGGATCACCGTGCTGTCCCTCGACGCCGCCAGGGCTCCCGAGGAACCGTCCCTCCTCGAGGTGCGGCTCCGGTACCAGGTGCGTTCGACCCAGCAGGACGACGAGATCGCGATCACCGTGCCGGTCGATACAGGAGGTGCGCCATGAGCATTCCCGTTCCGTCGCTCGATGACCGGTCGTTCGCCGACCTTGTGGAGAGCGCGCGGGCGCGCATCCGCCAGCTCGACCCGGACTGGACCGACCTCTCGGTGCACGATCCCGGAATGGTGCTCGTGGAGGCGTTCGCGCACCTCACCGACCTGCTCATCTACCGGCTCAATCGGGTGCCGGACAAGTTGTATGCGGTGTACCTCAACCTGCTCGGCACGTCGGTCTACCCGCCGTCGGCTGCGCGGGTGAGGCTGCGATTCTCGCGGGTGGCACCGGACGGTCCGGAGGTGCGCATACCGCGCGGCACCACGGTGAGCCCGCCACCGGGTGTGCCCGGTGAGCCCCAGCCGGTGTTCAGCACCCTCGCCGATGCCGTACTGGCTGCCGGAGCGACCCACGTCGATGTGGATGCCGCCGATGTGACGCTCGAGGACGCCGTGCTGCTCGGTGTCGGGTCCGGCAGGCCCGGTCAGAGTTTCGTGCTTCCGTCAGCCCCCGCCGTCTCCGGTGCCGGGCTGGTCGTGGGCATCGAGGCGGCGGGCGGATCCGCCCTCGCGAGCGGGGAGGCCATTCACGTCGAGGGCCGTGCCTTCCGCCTCTGTCGAGAGGTGGAGGCCTTTGCGGATGCGACGCCGGGTGAGCCTGCCGTGCGGGTGGACCGCTCCTCCGGGACGGTGCTGTTCGCCTGGTGGAACGACGGCGGGGTGCGTGCTGACAGCGATGCTGCTCCTGAGGCGCCCCCGATTGTTCCCGCCGCCGGGGCAGAGGTGCGCGCCTGGTATCGCACGGGCGGTGGCTCGCGCGGCAATGTCGGTGCCGGTGCGCTCACGATTCTGCGCAGCGCGGTCGCTGGGGTTCGTGTCACCAATCCGGAGCCCGCGATCGGTGGTCGCGACGGCGAACCGCTCGAAGACGCGCTCCGTCGAGCGCCGCAGGACTTCCAGGCGCGCGACCGCGCCGTCACAGCCCGGGACTACGAGGTGCTTGCCGCCCGTCACGCCGGGGTCGGGCGCGCGAGGGCACTCACCCGGAGCGACGTTTGGTCGTTCGCCCGTCCGGGCGAGGTGGAAGTGGTGCTGGTGCCGTCGGTTCCGGATGCCGCAGCCGGGGTCGCACCCGAGCAGCTCGCCATGCAGGCCACCGAGGATGTGCGCACCGACGTTGCGGCCTACCTCGGCGATCGCGCCACGATCGGTGCGACGCCGGTGGTGCGCTGGGCCCTCTACAAGCAGGTTCTGGTGGATGCCCGTGTGGTGGTGCGGGCGGAGGAGGACCCCGACGCGGTGCGGGAGCGCATCATCCGCCGTCTGGCCGACACCATCACACCGCTTCCGCGGGGGGCAGGTGCCGGGGGAACCGGGTTCGGTCGACCGCTCCGGGTGTCGAATCTCTATCGGGCGATGGAGGAGTCGGAGCCGGGCGTGCAGTACGTCGATCGGGTGCGCATCGAGGTGGACAAGGTGCCGGACAGCGACGCGACGGGTCTCGTGCGGGCATCCGGTCAGGCGGGCACCTGGTTCGTCTCTCAGGACGAGACTCTCTTTCGCACCACCAACTACGGCGACGGATGGGAGGCGGTGGCCGCCTTCGACGGTGAGCGGGTGCGGGCAATAGTTCCCTTCCATTCCGGAGGGATGGGCGGCGATCGGGCCCCGTCGAAGCCGGGAATGGTGGCGGTGGCCACCGAGTTCGGCGCAGGATCCCGCGTCTACGTGAGCGATGACCTGGGCGAGAGCTGGCGTCGGGCGGCGGAACTCGGGTTCGTGCTCGCCGACCTCGCGTGGGTGGACCGTGACGGCACCCCGGTGTTGCTGCTCGCTGGCGAGAAAGGACTGTACGAACTCGCCGTCGCCGAGGGCGCCGTACCGGTGCAGAACCTCGTCGATAAGACGCAGCCCGACAGAGGCTTCTATGCCATCGACGCGTTCGTCGACGTGCGCGGTCAGACCGGGGTGTTCCTCGCCGCGGAGGCGGCGGCGGGTGTGTGGCTGTCGGCGTCGGCCGGTGCCCCCGAGTCTTTCGGACGTATCCGCGGCGCCGGGGAGGACATCCGTTGCCTGTCGGTGCAATACGACGGGCCCACCACCTATCTCTGGATCGGGCGATCGGTGCCGGAAGGCGCTGGCACCGGATGTGCGCGCCTCCGAATCGACGATCTCGCTCGGATGCGCTTCGACGAGTCGCTGCTCTCCTCCTGGGAGGAACTCGGTGCAGGCTGGGGTGGCGGCAGCTGCTGGGGTGTCGAGGTGGTCGGTGACTCCGCCTACGCGGCAACTCAGAGCGGAGGGGTGCTGAGGCTTCCACTTCAGGCGGGCATCGCTGCCCGTTGGGATTCCCGGGATGTCAATTGCGGACTACCGCTTCGTGATCGCGCCCGATTCGAGCCGGTGCGCGGGGTGTCCGGCGATGTGCGGAACGGCGAACCACTCGTTCTTGCGGCGGGCAGCAAAGGCGTTCATCGCTCCATCGATCGGGCGGAGTCGTGGGCCACGTGTACGCCGCGGAGCGTCACCACGGCGATCACGCTCCCACCCACGTGGCTGTTCTGTTCCGGTGCGCATCGCATAGAGGTGGTGCGGTCCCGTGACTGAATCCCTCCTGCTCTCCCTTCTGCCCGACGTGATCGCCGCGTCGGCCCCGGGGAGTGCGCCACTCCGCGCGGTGGTGGGGGCGGCGGACGACCTCCATGATCCCGTGCATCGGATGCTCGACCGCATCGACAGCGTTGTGGACCCGTATCGCGTGCCCGAACAACTCGTGCCCTACCTTGCGGGGTGGGTGGATCTCGACTGGCTGAGTGTGCAGGATGCGGGGGCCGGAGCCGGAGCCGGCGCGGATGTCGCGCTCGGGGTCTCGTCCGCCCGGCAGCGCGACCTGATCGCGAATGCCGCCGACCTCTCTGCCACACGCGGCACTCCCCAAGGTCTTCGCCGCTTTCTGGAGCTGGCAACCGGCCACACCGGGTTCGAGATCGTGACCGGCGAACGCGACTTCCACGTGCTCGTGCGGGTGCCGACGGATGCCGCCGACAGCCTCGAGCTGGTGGAACGCATCGTCACGGTGTTGAAGCCCGCGCACGTGACGAGTGAGGTCGCCGTCGGAGTGCCGTCGGGGGGTGTTCCGGATGCCTGATGACAACCGCAAACCCTTCGTGATCGCGTTGCTCGTGGGGATCGCCGTCGTGGCCGTCTTCGTGCTCAGCAGCGGGTTCGGCGGGGGAGGGCGACCGGCGGATGCCTCGTGGCGGGATGCGCTGTCGAGGTTCGACACCTCGGAGCCGCTCCTCGCTTCCGACCTCATCGAAGTCGACCGCGCCGGCGACGGCGGCTGCACGGTGACGAACGAGGCGATCGTCGTCGCGTCCCGCTGCTCGTTCGACATCGACCCGTTCGGTGGAACGTTCGGCCTCGGACCGACCACCAAGAAGGCCAGCATCACCTTCGTCACGACTGCTGCCGTACTCACGGTGCGGATGGACATCGAAGGTGCATCCGTGTCGCAGGGGGTGGAGCGCAACAAGGCGCTCGATCTGAGTGTGGGGCGGTCGGGGGGAACGGTGGATTTCGTATGTGTCGGGCTGAACCCCTGCGTCATGGAGCTGACGTCATGACCGCCGTGCGCCGGGCTGGGCCACTCGTCATGGAGTTGACGTCGTGACCGCTGTGCGCCGGGCTCAGCGTCAGCACCGGCAGGAAAGTCCGCACCCGAGCTCCTGTTCGCACACTCACCCGCATCTGCACCTAGCTACCATGCACCACCGCACCAGCACCAGCACGAGCACCAGCACCAGCACCAGCACCAGCACCAGCACCAGCATCCGCACCGCCGACCGCAGAGGAGCATCCGATGAAGAAGATCACGATGACGTTGAGTTCGGCCGAGGTCGCGCTCACCGCGGGAAAGGGGAGTGTCACGGCGTCGGTGAATAACGCGTCGTCGGCCCCGGAACGCGTGGTGCTTGGGGCGTTTCCCGCCGGGAGCGGTGGTGTTCCGTCACCCTCCGCGTCAACACCGGGGAGCCCGCCCTCGGTGTCGTCGCCGACATCGCCGCCCACAGCGACTCCCACCGCGACTCCACCGTCGCCGGGAGCGGGCAACGGCGGCGTTGGTGCGGAGGGAACGGAGTCCGCGTCCACCTCCGGAGCGATGCCGGTGGCCACGGTCGACCGACCGTTGCGCACCATCTCGCCGGGAGCGACGGAGCAGTTCGAGGTCGACTTCGACACCACCGGACTTGAACCCGGCACCTACTCGGTGAAGCTGATTCCCTACTCCGCCGATGAGGCGCCGGAAGACTACGCCGTACTCGGGCACACGGTCACGCTCGCTGTGACGGCCCCTGCGAAGGTCGCGAAGAAGAAGGGATTCCCGTGGTGGCTGGTGATTCTGGCGGCGGTCGTGCTCATCGGCGGGGCCATCGCCGCCGTGGTGTTCTTCCGTCCGACGGCGGCGCCGACTCCGGTAGCCTCCCCGTCGGTGACCGCGTCCCCCTCGCCGAGCGATGTGATCGTGCTCGAACTCACCGGCTTCTCGCCGTCGAGCGGCCCACTGGTCGGCGGTATCCCGGTCACCCTCAACGGGCGCTTCGTCGAGCCGACCACCGTGAGTGTCGGGCCGGTCTCGGTGGAGGCAACGCGCGTGAGTGACACCGAGTACACGTTCACTCTTCCGCCGGGCTCTGCAGCCGGGCAAGTGCAACTTGTGATCGAGAGCGGGGGCGAGAAACTGGGTGTTGCGATCTTCGAGTATGAAGCCCCACCGACACCAGACCCGGGCCCCACCCTGTGCGAACGATTCCCCGCCCTGTGTTTCCCGGTTGAGCGGATCCCGAACACCGGATTCGAGCGGGTCCCCGGTCTCGACGTTCCGGACCCCGGCATCATCGACCCGGGCGACATCATCGTTCCGGACTTCGACATCACGTTTCCGGGGATAGGCAGATAGGCAGCATCCATCCGCTCACTCCACCAGCGACCCGCTCACCCGGATTGCGTTGAGGATCGCGGGGATGGATCCGATGAGCATGATGAGGGCCCAGATGATTCCCGCGACAGCGAGAACCACCGCCCACAACTGGTCGCCGATCGCCACGACCGGACCAGGCAGGAAACCGTGCACGAACCCGAGGATCAACTGAAGCAGTACCGAGACGAGAACGAGGATCACCAACCCCTTCACCCGAAGGAATCGCGGTTGGGAGAGCACGAGGAGCACCGCGAACGCGATCTTCAACGCCAACACGATGCCGAGCACCGTGGCGGCGGCTCCGGTGGGAAACCCACCCCAGATGGCGAGGTACGCGGCGGTGCCGAACGGGAACGAGACGAAGAGCGAAATCATCAACATGAGTTTCACCAGCGCCAGCATCCCCAGCGCGAAGCACATGAGAATCCACAGCACTGAGACGACGAGCGTGGTCACCCCCTGCGCCCGACCGTAAAGCCGCAGCGGCATAGACAAGGCTGAGTCCCAGCATCAGCACCGTGAACAGAATGAGTCCATCGATGAGTGCGAGGTGGGCTATGCCCGCACCCGGGGGATCGGCGGTGTCTGCCCCCGACTCGACCACGGTGTCGGTGACGCCGAGCGAATCGGTGGCAACGACACCCGGAGTGTCGACGACGGCGTTCACCACCACGTAGGAGAGGCCGATCTCGGCCAGCACCACCACGAGCGCGACGATGAGGGCCGCAATGAATAGCGGACGACGTAGCCCGCCCACCGCGGCCGCGGTGCTCATCGGATCGTGGGGGTCTGGCCTGCCGGGGGCTAGGTCAGTCGGATCTACCGTTGGTGACGAACGAGAGGACCAGGAAAATCAGTCCGATGACCAGAAAGGCTCCACCAGCGAATGTCAGGAACGACATGTTGATGATGAGCCCGATGACCAACAGAATCAGCCCGAATATCGATGCGGCGATCCACGCGGGACGCCCCCTGAAAATGATGCCAACCATGATTGCCTCCGTAGAACGGACGGCAGCGATTGCTGTCTCTACAATCGTACGCTCCGTCGCTTCAGCGCGCAGGGCGAGGGTCAGGTGCCGTTGGTTTGCAGCTTCGACAGCGGGCCAGACACCTTTTCGCCCTTGACCCTCGTGGTGCGGACCGTGTCGATGGCGAGCACGGCGCCCACGATGATCATCGAGAGCGACAGTGATCCGAGGGTGTCGCTGAGCCAGTGGTAGCCGAGGTACATGCGGCTGAAAATCTGCGCCACGATACCGATGAATGCGAGCGAGATGGTGATGATCACCTTGCGGGTCGTTGGGGAGCGCGACACGAACAGGTAGGTCGTCACGATGAGGAAGTCGTAGGCGCCGAGCACGTGACCGGACGGAAAGGAGAACGTCTCGTCCTGGCCGATCAACATCAGCTCGTCCGGCGGACGATCACGCTTCACCGTATTCGCAATCACGGTGGCGAACAGCACACCGGTGACCATCGCACCCGCGAGAAGAGCGGGGCGCCAGACGTGCTTGGCTGCGAAACTCCACACCACCACGAACACGAGAATGATGATCGGCAGAGCAACCGGACCGAAGGCGATCGTGAGCACGATCATGATCGTGGTGAGCGGCTCGCCCCGCATGTCCATCAGGCCGTTCTTGACCTGTTCGTCCCAGACGGTGAGGCCGCCGTCGGTGAGCACGCTCGTGAGCATCACGATGAAGAACACGATGCCGAGACCCATGAGGGTGAAGGCAGCGATGAATAGGTTGCGGCGCACGTTCGCCGGGATGAATCGCTCCTCGACCACGAATCTCTCGTTGAAGTGTCTCCATCGAGTGCCCATGGCGAACCCGCTTTCCTCACGCATCGGTGCGGTGAGCCGAGCCGCGCACCTTCCCTCGAACTTTACCGTTCGGCCCGAGGGTCTACTTCAGTGCCGCGACCGCGGTCGCTCGGGTGTCGATCCCGTCGAGCCGTGACCGCGTCGCTCGGGTGTCGATCCCGTCGAGCCGTGACCGCGTCGCTCGGGTGTCGATCCCGTCGAGCGGCGACCGCGGTCGACTCAGTCGAAGAGCCAGTCGTTGACCGTGTCGTTCCGGAACTTCCCGGACGGGTCGAACCGTTCCGCGAGACGCACGAACTCCGCAGCCCTCGGATAAGCGGCCGCCAGTCGATCGCGATCGGAGGTGAACACCTTTCCCCAGTGCGGGCGGGCGCGGAACGGTGCGAGCGCGTCGTCGATGGCGGGCAAGATCGCCATCACCTCCGGGATGTGCTGCATCCACGTGAAGTGGAAGGCCACACAATCCTCATCGTGGCTCGGGCTCAGCCACAGGGTGTCGGCCGCCACCGTACGGAGTTCCGTTATGAACAGGTGGTCCACGAACCGTGGAGCCAGTTCGCGGAGTGCGGCTATCGCCTCGATGGCGGATGACCGTGGCACGAGATACTCGGTCTGCAATTCTTCACCGTTGCTCGGGGTGAACTCGAGCTTGAAGTGGGGGAGTCGATCCCACCATGGTCCGGGCACGCCGTGCTGCACTGTGGTGTTGGTGCCCTCGATGTCCGGGAGCGGGTGGAGCTGGTGGGCGGCGGGTGTGGCGCCGAAGAAGGAGTTGCCGCCGACTGGGGCTGGGGCATCCGTTCGTGACTTGACCCATGCCTGGCTGATGCCGGCATCGCCCCAGGCGGTGAACTGGCTCACGCTGTAGGCGGCGGAGGTGATCTCGTCGAGGTGCGTTTCGACATTCGCCCATGGCAGGTTCTCCCACACGGTCTGGGCCACCTCGAAACGGGGCTCGATGTCGAGGGTGATGCTGGTCACCACGCCGATCAGTCCGAGCGAAACGACCATGCCGTCGAAGTCGGTGTCGCCGCGGGAGGCGGTATGCAGTGTGCCGTCGGCGCCGACGAACTCGATGCCGGCGACCGCGGTGGCGAGGCTGCCGTTGCGATCCCCCGAGCCGTGGGTGCCGGTGGCGACAGCGCCCGCGACGGAGATGTGGGGCAGGGAGGCGAGATTGGCGAGGGCGAATCCGGCGGTGTCGAGTTGTTCGACGAAGTCGCCGTATCTCGCGCCAGCGCTCACGGTCACGGTCTTCTGTGCGGTGTCGATGTCCACAACCGCGGGTAGGGCGGCAACGGAGACCTGATCGCCGTCGGTGTCGGCGATGCCGTTGAAGGAGTGCCTGCTTCCGAGGGCTCGAATGCGCGGTGATGAGCTCACGAGTGTCTGCACTTCGGCCACGGTGGTGGGGTGATGCAGTCGTGCGGCCGAGTAGGTGAGGTTGCCGGCCCAGTTCGTGGAGGTCATTCCTCCATAGTGCCGGACTTCGTGGCTGCTCGGTTGCGTGACTTGCGACGAAATATTTCCAAACCGATCAGGATCAGGATGATCGGGATCACGAGCCACGGGAGGGCGACGCCCGCTGCGATGGCGACAGTTCCGAAGAAGGCGATCAGGGCGTTGAATCCGAACACGATGCCGGCGAGGAAGTCGTCCGGGCGGTCGACAGGGGCCACGTCCTCGGTGCCGAACAGGATCTGCACTGTGGAGAGGGAGATCTGGTCGCCCAAGGCCCGTTGTGATGCTTCCAGGCTTTCGAGTTCTGCCTGACGCGAGGAGAGGGCTGTCTCGATCTCCACTAGGTCGGCGGTGGCGGTCGCCGATGACAGGAGGGCGAGGAGGCGGTCGACGGATGCGCGGAGTGCTGTGATGCGTGCGGTGAGGTCGCGGGTCTGTGCCGTGACATCCGTTGCGGTGATGGTCTTGTCTTCGGTGCGGCCGAGTTCCTCGATGTCGTCGAGGGTCGCGGTGAGCTTCTCGGAGGGGATGCGAACGGTGAGGGAGGCGCTGCTGGGGCGGTCGCCGTTTTCGGGAGATTCGCTGCGGCTGTCGACTCGTCCGCCGGCCCGTTCCACGATGCGTGCTGCGTCGTCGACGGCGTCGAGGGGGGAGTCGACGGTGAGGGTGAGGTAGCCCTCGGTGATCACGGATCGGCCGTCTGCGCTCTCCTTGATCGGGTCGGCGCCGTCGCCGATGCCGCCGGCTTGCTCCACGGGGATGGGGCCGTCGGCGTCCGGAGCGCCGGAGTCGACGCCGCTCGAACCCGAGCCGCCGGAGACGGAACCGTCGCTGTCGGAGCTGCCGGATGTCGCGGTGCATCCGCTCAGGGTGAGGAGCCCCACGAGCAGTGTTGCAGCTACCGAGAGTCGTCTCATGCGATCACTGTAGGACTGGGGATCGTGGGGCGATACCCAACGTTTGATGCCGGTCGAGCGTTACGTCGGTGCGGTACGGGTTGTGTTCGGTTTGAGTGGGTAGCGTTGCGGTATGCACACCAGAACCCTCGGCCGTACCGGTCGCACAGTCTCCGTAATCGGTCTCGGCACATGGCAGCTCGGTGCGGACTGGGGTGATGTCGATCCTTCTGCTGCGAGCGCGATTCTCGATGCTGCGGTCGAGTCGGGTGTCACATTCTTCGATACCGCCGATGTCTACGGTGACGGTCAGAGCGAGAAGTTCATCGGGGAGTATCTGGCGGAGCGTCCGGATCATGGCATCACTGTGGCGACCAAGATGGGGCGTCGGGTCGAGCAGGTGCACTCCAACTACACGCTCGAAAATTTCGTGCAGTGGACGGACCGGTCGCGGGCGAATCTGGGTGTGGACACGCTTGATCTCGTGCAGTTGCACTGTCCGCCCACGGCGGTGTTCGAGGATGATGCCGTGTTCGATGCGCTCGACACCCTCGTGGAGCGCGAGGCGATTGCGGCGTACGGCGTGAGTGTGGAGACGACGGCGCAGGCGCTTACGGCGATTGCGCGACCCGGTGTGGCGTCGGTGCAGATCATCCTGAATGCTTTCCGTCTGAAGCCGCTCGATGAGGTGTTGCCGGCTGCGTCGGCTGCCGGTGTGGGCATCATTGCGCGGGTGCCGCTGGCGTCGGGGCTGTTGAGTGGCAAGTATTCGAAGGACACCGCGTTTGCGGCGAACGATCACCGCAACTACAACCGTGACGGTTCTGCGTTCGATGTCGGTGAGACGTTCTCTGGTGTCGATTACGAGTCCGGGGTGGCGGCGGCGCAGGAGTTCGCGAAGCTTGCGGATAGTACGGGTCTCACGACGGCTCAGGCGGCGCTCGCGTGGGTTGCGCAGCTCGATGGTGTGAGCACGGTGATTCCCGGGGCGCGGTCGGTGGATCAGGCGCGGTCGAATGCTGTTGCCGGTTCTGCGGATGACTTGTCGGCGAGTTTCGATGCTGCGGTGTCGGGTCTCTACGATCGGTACTTCCGGGCGGCGATTCATCCGCGTTGGTAGTTGTCGCTGGGCGGTAGTTGTCGCCGGGCGGTAGATGATCCTGGCGTCTGGCGTCGGCGTTGGCGTTGGCGTTGGCGTTGGCGTTGGCGGTAGCGGGGTGCTGGCGGTGACAGTGGTTTAGCGCTGGCAGTGGCAGTGGCTTTGCGCCGGCGTTGGCAGGCTGGCGCTGGCAGTGGCTTGGCGCTGGCGTGGGCTGGCGCTGGCAGTGGTTGGCGCTGGCTCGAACTGGGTCTCGCTCTCCCTCCAGCTTCAAATCGAGCTCGGCCCCGCTCTGACCCGGACCCGGGTCGGGTGATGTTCGTGCGACTGACGCCGGCCACGATTGAGTCCGAGCCTTGGGTGTAGCTGGCTGTCGGGCGATACCGTGACCGAGCCCGCCCGCACCAGCGCCCGTGCCAGGCACCGCACCCGTGCCCGTGCCACGTGACCGACGTCCGCCCGTACCAGGCGCCGTGCCAGGCCCGTGCCCGTGCCCGTGCCCGCGTCGGGACCGCACCCGTCCCGACGCGCGCGTAGCCAGCGCCGTCGCGCCTGCGTTAGGCACCGCGCCCGTCTCGACGACCGCGCCTGCGTCAGGCACCGCGCCCGTCTCGACGACCGCGCCTGCGGCAGGCACCGCGCCGTCCGACGACCGCGCCCGTCCCGACGACCGCGCCCGCGTCAAGCACCGCGCCCGTCCCGCGTCCGCGTCCGTGATCGTGTTGCTGGGTGCGCACCGTCGCCACCACTACGTCGCAATCGGGTTTTTGGAACGTAGGCGTCTGGGGCGTACGGACGGCTCGGGGGCTGCTTCGCGGCGGCGTTCGGGTGATGAATTGGAAGGTGGCTCGCCGCCCGGCGGCGCTGCGCTTCCCGACTGGCGGCTCGGCGGTGGGGCGCTGCCCGCCTGACTGAGCCAGTAGGTGCCGTCGTCAGGTGTGCGGGTGATGGTCCAGTGGTTGGCGTGGAGTTCCATGTGGTGGAACCTGCATAACGGGATCGCGTTCGCCAGCGTCGTGTTGCTGCCGTTGAAGGCGTCGATGTGGTGTATCTCGGTCATGATCGCGGGTTTGGGGCAGTCGGGCCAGGCGCATCCGTTCCACTGGGCGGCGATTGCTATTCGTTGTCTCGGGCTGTGGAGCCGGTGGGTGTGGCCGGCGTCGATGGCGGTGGTGCCGGAGAAGATGACGGGCAGGGTTCCTGAGGTGCAGATGTATCGTTCGGCGGTTTCGGTGCTGATCAGTCCGGTTTGGCCCTCGATGTAGGCGGCGCTGCGCGTGCGCCATCGCCGGTCCCGCCGGCGGTGCCCGGGTGGAGGGTGTCGGCTTGGATGTGCACGCGGACGGGTGCCGTCCGGTCGGTGAAGAGTGTCGCCTCGTCGAGGGTCGATGCGGCGGCGCGGGTGGCGAGGTGCACGATCTCCACCAGGGTGTCGACCGCGTACTGGTCGTTGGTGCGGGGATCGGCGACCATCGCGGCGGCCCGCTCCACCTCCACAGGGTCGACGAAGCGGGGTCCACCGCGGCGCGGTGACAGGACCGCATCGATCGCACCGGTGATGATCGCCGCAGACTCTGGGTCCAGCATATCCCGATCATGCGGGTCATGCCGTCGGGTTGCTCGAACCACTTCAACGACCTGCGTGACCGACGGTGCGCTTCCAGGTCGGCAACGGACGCGACATCCAACCCCTCCCGCAGGACGCGGGCGGAGCGGGCAGCGCTTTCCGGTGTGGACTCGCGTGCGAGGTCCACAAGTTCGGTGGCGGCATCCAGCAGGTCGTCGGCGGCGACCGTCGCCGTAGGGGTGCCGAGCCCGCGGGTGATCGCAGCCGCGGAGGCGACGGAGAGGGACCCGTCCGCGACGGCTGATGTGACCGGTGCAAGCCAAGGGGATTCGGCGTCGAGTGCGACACCGACGGCGGTGAGGGCTTTCGCGTCGGTGAAACTCACCCCGGTGAGACTCTGGATCGCGGCTTCCGGTGTTGCTGCGCCGAGGCGGGCGGCCAAACCCTGATGTCCGAGCGAACGATCGGACCGTCTCGCGATCTCGCCCGCGATCGCGGCATTCACCGCATCCACCCGACGCCGGGCCGCACCTGCCTGGCGTTGCACCTCGATCAGGGCATCATCCGCGAGAGAGCCCAGGCGCTCGATCGACGGCAACACCACCACCGAGGAGTCGCTGGGTGGACCAGCGAACTGCGCCGCGTCAGTGGATGGCGCGGCAGGATCATCCATGGTGAGCGTGGCGGCAGGGTCTCCGGTGGTAGGCGTGGTGCGAGTAAACGGTGCGGCGAGGGAAGCGGCGGCCGCAAAAGGGACGCTAGGGGAAGGGGCGCCAACGGGCGCGGCGGCCGCAAGTGGGGCGCTAGGGGAAGGGCCGGCGACGGGCGCGGTGGTCACAACAGGGGCGCTGGGAGAATGGGCGGCGACAGGCGCGGTGGTCGCAACAGGGGCGCTGGGAGAAGGGCGCGGCGCCGGGTCGGCCGGCTCGAGTCGGCGCGGCGTGAGTTGCGGCGATGGGCAGTGCTGCGGGAGTGGACAGACCCGCTCGAGTCAACGCAGCGTCGACACCCCTGGCGCCCGCAGCGCGGGCAACCGCCTGCGTCGAGGTGTCTGCAGCGTTCCGAGCCATAGCCCATTCTACCACGACATTCGAATGTATGTTCGATTAGTTCGAGGATCGGCAAACAAGGGCCCTCGACCGCCCGCTGGCCGCGTGCGTCAGGCCAGCCGCGGCGGCACGCCCCTCAGCTCCACCGCCCATCGACACAGCGCAGCCCAGATCAAGCGAGCGCAGCCCAGATCAAGCGAGCGCCGCCCAGATCAAGCGACGCGCCGCCCAGCCCATCAAGCGAGCGCGCCCAGATGCAGAGAGCGCCCCGCCGCGGCCGCCCGCCCCAGCCCGCCGCGCATCGACACAGCGCCGCGCATCGACACAGCGCCACCGCATCGACACAGCGCACCGCATCGACACAGCGCACCGCACATCAAGCGAGCGCCGCCCGGATGCGAGCTAGTCCACCCCGCCCAACACCCGCCCGCGGCGCCGCTCAGTCCAGATCGTCCGGATCCATGCCGGTGCGAGCGCCGCTCTCGAGGGTCGCGATGGCGGCGAGGTCGTCCGCATCGAGTTCGAAGCCGAACACGTCGGCATTGGATCGGATGCGCTCCGGCGTGACCGACTTCGGAATCACGACCACCCCGAGCTGAATGTGCCAGCGCAGCACGATCTGGGCCGGGGTCACGTGATGTTTCGCCGCGAGCCTGGCGAGCAGGGCATCCTCGAGCACCCGACTGCGCGCGAGCGGCGACCACGCCTCGGTGCGAATGCCGTGTTCTTCGCCGAACCGTCGCACCGAAGTCTGCGGCAACCACGGATGAAGCTCCACCTGGTTGATCACCGGCACCACGGAGGTCTCGGACATGAGTCGCTCGAGGTGGTGCGGATGAAAGTTGGACACCCCGATGGAGCGGATGACGCCGTCGGACTGAAGCCGCTCCATCGCGCGCCAGGTCTCCACGTAGCGGTTGAGGCGCGGCGCGGGCCAGTGAATGAGGTAGAGGTCCACATAGTCGAGACCGAGTTTGTCGAGGCTCGCATCGAATGCCCGAAGCGTGTTCTCGAAGCCCTGGTCGTCCTGCCACACCTTCGTGGTGACGAAGAGTTCGTTGCGGGGCACGCCGGAGTCGCGCATGCCGTCGCCCACGCCTGCCTCGTTGTTATAGAAGGTGGCGGTGTCGATGTGCCGGTACCCGGCGTCGATGGCCACACCGACCACCTCGCGGGCCACCGGGTCGGCGACCTTGTATACGCCGAGTCCGAGCTGCGGAATCGTGTTGCCGTCGTTGAGCGGGATCGTGGGGGAGAACGAGGGGGAAGGCATGCTCCCATTATTCCGCTGCAGCAATGGAGCAGGCTGGACGGCGGATGACACGGTCGGCCCGCCTGCGCGTCGACCCCGCCGACCCGCCCGCAGGAGCGCCGATCGCACCCCCGCCGACCCGCCCGCAGGCCCGCCTGCGCGTCGACCCCGCCGACCCGCCCGCGGGAGCGCCGATCGCACCCGCGCCAGCCCGCTGTGCAGACCGGCTCAGCTGGGGTGCACCGTCACGGGCTCGGTGTCAGGAATGGGGCTCGCGTCGCGACCGCGCAGGTCGGGGTGCGCCTTGCGGAAGATCGTCGGCACAAGGAATCCGACGATCGCGAATCCGGCCGCCGTCCAGAAGCCGCCGACGGCGCCATTCGCGTCGATGAGGAAGCCGGCGATCGCGGAACCGATGGCCGCGCCGATGAGCTGTCCTGTTCCCACCCAGCCGTACGCCTCCGCGGTGTCGCTGAAGCGCACGCTCGCCGAGACGATCGCGAACATGACCGCGAGGGCTGGCGCGAGCGTGATTCCGGCGACCACCAGCGCGAGCGAGAGGGTCCAGAAGTCGAAGGCGAAGATCGCGAGCACGAGCCCGATGGCGACCACGAGCATCCGCCGCGAGAGAGCCCACGGACCCACCGGGACATGCCCGAAACTGAGCCCGCCGATCAGTGACGCGACGGCCCAGATCGCGAGCACGAGGCCCGGTTCCGCCGAGCCTTCACCGAACGTGGCCACGACCGACACCTCGACGGATGCGGCGGCGCCCACCAGAAGGAAACCGGTGACGGTGGACAGCAGCACGGGTGGCCTGGCGAGCACGGTGCCGAAGCGGCGCTTGCTGCGCGGGATGCGCACTCGGCCCACCTCCGGCGAGGCGATGAACCAGATGCCGCCGCCCAGCAGAAAAGCGATGGCCACGACGATCGCGAGCACTGTGGAGATCTGCGTGGCGATGAGGGTCGTGACCACGGGCGCTGCGATCCAGATGATCTCCTGCGCCGACGCGTCGAGGGAGAACAGCGGCGTGAGCTGCCGGGAGTTGACCATCTTGGGGTAGATGGTGCGCACCGCTGGCTGCACCGGCGGGGTGCTGAGCCCCCCGATCAGTCCGACGAGCATGTACGCCCAGACCGGCAGCAGCACGAACGCGATCGTGGTCATCGACAGCGCACACACGATGAGGGTGAGGGTGAGCACTTTGCGCATGCCCCAGATGCCCATCCACCGGCTGGTGAGGGGTCCCGCGATCGCCTGACCGGCGCTGGTGGCCGCAAGCACGAGCCCGGCCGACCCGTAGGAGCCGGTGATCGCCTCGATGTGGAGGAGGTACGCGAGCGACAGCATGCCGTTCGGAAAGCGGGCGGTGAGCTGTGCGCCGATGATCCGGGCTACCCCCGGGGTTTTCAACAGGCTCACGTAACTACTCACAAGACGGCAAGCCTATCCGGCCGGAGGCCCGGAATTACGGTGTCGGATGCCCGGTCTAGGGTGTGGACAAGTCGGCGAACTTATACACACCTGTGGATGACACGCCCACTACATCTTGCGATGCGGCAATGTCAGAGGCCCGATATATAGTGATCACACCCGCCGGGCGACACAAATGCCGGGGCTGGGAAGACTGTTAATCGGGGCCGTAAGGGAGTTATCCGTGGGAATCACCGTAGTGAAGCGCAATGGCGAGCGAGAGGCGTACGACGCCAACAAAATCAACCTCGCGATCGAGCACGCGAGTGCCGGACTCGACGGAAACATCGCCTGGGTCACCCAGATCGCATCCGAGCTGGAGATCACCCTCTTCGACGGGATCACCACCCAGCAGCTCGACGAGGCCGTCATTCAGGTGGCCCTCCAGAACGTGAAAGACGACCCGGCCTTCGACACCGTGGCGGCGCGTCTCCTCCTCAAGACCATCTACAAGCGCGTGCTCGGCGACTACGAGACCGCGGAGGAGCTCAAGCAGCTTCACGCGGAACACTTCGGCGCCAACATCCGTCGCGGAGTCGAGGAGAAGCTCCTCGACTCGCGCCTCACCGAGCTCTTCGACCTCGACGTGCTGAGCGCGGCGCTCGAGCCGGCCCACGACGAGCTGCTCAAGTACATCGGTGTCGTCACCCTCAACAACCGCTACGGCATCAAGGGTCGCAACGGTGACGCGCTCGAGGTTCCGCAGTACTTCTGGATGCGCATCGCCATGGGCCTGTCGCTCAACGAGGCCGACCCCACCAGCCACGCCATCGCCTTCTACGAGAAGATGTCGAAGCTCGAGTACCTCGCGGCGGGTTCCACCCTCGTCAACGCGGGCACCATCTACCCGCAGCTCGCGAACTGCTTCGTCATGGAGATGCAGGACGACATGGAGCACATCGCGAAGACCACGCGCGACGTGATGTGGCTCACCAAGGGCACCGGCGGAATCGGCCTCTCGGTCACCAAGCTCCGTGCGCAGGGTTCGCCCATCCGCTCGAACAACACCACCTCGACCGGCCCGATCCCGTTCATGCACACGATCGACTCGATCCTGCGCGCGGTCAGCCGCGGTGGCAAGAAGTTCGGTGCGCTCTGCTTCTACATGGAGAACTGGCACCTCGACTTCCCGGAGTTCCTCGACCTTCGCCAGAACTCGGGCGACCCCTACCGCCGCACCCGCACCGCCAACACGGCCGTGTGGATCAGCGACGAGTTCATGAAGCGCGTTCAGAACGACGGCGACTGGTACCTCTTCGACCCGCTCGAGGTCTCCGACCTCAACGAGCTGTACGGCAAGGCGTTCAGCACCCGCTACGCCGAGTACGTGGCCCTCGCCGAGACCGGCAAGCTGCGCATGTTCAAGAAGATCAAGGCTCGCGAGCAGTTCAAGTCGATCCTGATCTCCCTGCAGACCACCAGCCACCCGTGGCTGACCTGGAAGGACACGATCAACAACCGTGCGCTGAACAACAACACCGGCACGATCCACCTGTCGAACCTCTGCACCGAGATCACCCTCCCGCAGGACGAAGACAACGTCTCCGTGTGCAACCTCGCGTCGATCAACCTGTCGCGCCACATCGACGATGCAGGCAAGCTCGACTTCCGCAAGATCGAGGAGAGCGCGCGTCTCGCGGTGCGTCAGCTCGACAACCTCATCGACATCACGCGCTCGAGCGTGAAGGAGGCGGACTTCTCCAACCAGCAGAACCGTGCCGTCGGCCTCGGCGTCATGGGCTTCACCGACATCGTGGAACGCCTCGGGCTCAGCTACGAGAGCGAAGAGGCGTACGACCTGATCGACGAGATCATGGAGCACGTCTCCTACGCGGCCATCGACGAGAGCGCCAACCTCGCCGTCGAGCGCGGTTCGTACTCCAACTTCGAAGGCTCGCGTTGGGCACAGGGACTCGTGCCGCTCGACTCGATCGCCCTCACCGAGGCCGACCGTGGCATCCCGATCCAGGTCAACCGCACCACGCGGCTCGACTGGGACGCCCTCCGTGCGAAGGTGAAGGGCGGGATGCGCAACGCGACGCTCATGGCGATCGCACCCACCGCATCCATCGGCCTCGTCGCCGGAACCACGCCGGGCCTCGACCCGCAGTTCTCGCAGATCTTCAGCCGCGCCACCTCGAACGGCAAGTTCCTCGAAGTGAACCGCAACCTGGTGACCGACCTGCAGAAGCTCGGCCTGTGGGACTCCACGCGCGAGACGATCCTGCGCAGCCAGGGCGACATCCAGAACATCGACGCCATCCCGGACGACATCAAGGCCACGTACAAGACGAGCTTCCAGCTCTCGCCGTACGCGTTCCTCGAGGTGTCCGCTCGTGCGCAGAAGTGGATCGACCAGGCAATCAGCCGCAACATGTACCTCGAGACGCGTGACCTCGGCGACATGATGGACATCTACACGGCGGCGTGGGAACGCGGCGTGAAGACCACCTACTACCTGCACATGAAGCCGCGCCACACGGCGGAGCAGTCCACCGTGAAGGTGAACAAGGCGGAGCAGTCCGGTCAGGGTCCGCGCAAGGGTTTCGGTGCCGCATCGTCCTCCGTGGCGCCGGCAGCAGCGGCATCGTCCGCGACCGAGGCGGCGGCACCCGCGGCCCAGCAGCAGGCACCCCGCAAGGGCTTCGGATTCGGAAAGGCGACCAACTGATGGACAACCAGTTCACTCACACCACCACCATGACCGACGACTACTTCGTGCCGGTCGACCCGATGGACGACCTGCAGTGCGACAGCTGCCAGTGACCCTCGCAGACGCCACTTCGCAGCCAACGCAGAGATTAGAAGAGAAGAGTTAGACAATGGGAATTCTCGGAACCGGGTTGCAGGATGGTCTCCTCCTCAAGCCGATCA
This sequence comes from uncultured Actinomycetota bacterium, assembly GCA_963756375.1. GTDB lineage: Bacteria > Actinomycetota > Actinomycetes > Actinomycetales > Microbacteriaceae > Marisediminicola. The sequence goes on from CAVWNJ010000005.1 coordinate 84,203, forward strand.
AGTACCAGTGGGCCATGGACCTCTACGACCAGGCGGTCGCGAACACCTGGTTCCCGAATGAGATCCAGCTCGGCGAGGACATCGCCGACTTCAAGAAGATGACGGATGAAGAGCGCCACGCGGTGACCTTCCTCATGAGCTACTTCAACCCGAACGAACTGCTCGTCAACAAGGCGCTCGCCTTCGGCGTGTACCCGTACGTGTCGGCGGCCGAGTGCAGCCTCTATCTCGCGAAGCAGATGTGGGAAGAAGCGAACCACTGCATGTCGTTCGAGTACGTGCTCGAGACGTTCCCGATCGACCGGGAGGCCGCCTACAACTCCCACGTGGACATCCCGTCGATGGCCCGCAAGGAAGAGTTCGAGATGAAGTACATCCGTCGCATGACGGAGCAGACCCTCGACATCAACACCGTCGAGGGCAAGAAGGACTTCGTGCGCAACCTCGTTGCCTACAACGTGGTCCTCGAGGGCATCTGGTTCTACTCGGGCTTCATGGTGGCGTTGTCGTTCCGCCAGCGGAACCTGCTGCGCAACTTCGGTTCGCTCATGGACTGGGTGGTGCGCGACGAGAGCCTCCACCTCAAGTTCGGCATCAACCTCATCCTCACGGTGCTCGAGGAGAACCCCGAGCTGCAGACCGAGGAGTTCGCCACCGAGATCAAGCAGATGATCCTCGACGCGGTCGAGATGGAGGAGCAGTACAACAAAGACCTGCTCCCGGGCGGCATCCTCGGACTCAACGCCAACTACATCAACCAGTACGTGAAGTACCTGGCCGACCGCCGGCTCGAAGAACTCGGCTTCGACCCCGAGTACAACGTGACCAACCCGGCGAAGTGGATGGCGGCGGCGAACGACACCCTGCAGCTCGTGAACTTCTTCGAGTCCACCAACACCTCGTACGAGTCGAATGCCTCCGCCACCGTGGGAGCTAAGTAGCCGTTCGACCACACCAAGCCAGGATCAGGCCTAGCAGCGCGCAGGCGTCGTCTTCCCCCCGGGACGGCGCCTGCGTGTGTTTAACCGCTTCGCCGGTGTCTACTCGGGGCGATCGGTGAGGTCCGCCGCGACATCGTCGATGGCGTCGTTGACCGACGCGTCGTCGGAGCCGGCACGGCCACCGGATGCAGCCGCCGATGTCGGGCCAGCAGGCGACTGATCGCCGGAGCTGGAGCCGGCGCCGGTGCGCTCGCCGACGTCGGCGAGCCGCAGGGCGCCACGCGCGTCCTCGTCGGTCAATCCGAACAGCGACCTCACGTGCACGTCGCTCTGCGGGAACGGGACTTCGATGTCGTGCGCTTGAAGCGCGGAATGCAGCGCCCAGTTGTATGCGGCGGTAACGGCAACCGGTTTCTTCGTCGCTTCCGGGTTGAGCCAAACGACGAGTTCGAAGTTGAGCGAACTGGCGCCGAACTCGGTGAGCCACACCTGCGGGCGCCTCGGTCCGTCGAGGTGAAGAGTGAACGGCACGGCGGCGGCCGCTTCGAGCGCGGCCTCCTTCACCGCGTTCTTGTCGGTGCCGTAGGCCACGCCGAAGGGAACCCGGAGGCGGCGCAGCACGTCGCGATGGGTCCAGTTCACCACCCGGCCGGAAACGAACTCGGAGTTCGGTACCAGGATGTCGATGTTGTCGTTCGTCACGATCGTCGTCGCCCGAATCTTGATGTCGCGCACCTCGCCGGTGACGCCGGACTCGAGTTCGACGAAGTCCCCGACCTTGAGTGACTTGTCGAGCAGCAGCACGATCCCCGAGATGAAGTTGCTGAACAGCGTCTGAAGCCCGAAACCGAGGCCGACGCCGATCACACCACCCAGCACGGCGAAGTCGCTCAGTGGCACCCCGAGCGCAGCGATCGCGAGAAAGAAGCCGATCACCAGAACGGTGTAGGTCACCAGCCGCGACAGCGTGTACCAGGTGGAGACATGGGCGCTCTCTTCGCCGCGGGAACGCCGCAGGATGACCATGCGCAGAGCGAAGGCGACGAGACCGGCGACAATGAGGATGCCGACGGCCGTGAGCAGCTCGAACAGTGAGAACGGGATGCCAAAGGTGTTCTCCACTGCAATCGCCCGATTACCGTTCATCCATCGAACCAAGCACGGCATGCCGGGTTTCCGGGGAGGCGCGCGCAACAGTAGCGTCATCGCATACCCCCAAACGGGTGACATAGGCTTGATACCCCCTAGGGGTACGCGTGATTAGCGCTGTCGGCGGGTTCGGAGAACGAGGGAAGGCAACCGATGACGGGGTTTCTCGGCATTGCCGTCATCCTCGGAGCGGCTATCTTCGGGCTCGGGGTGACCTACCTTGTTGCCCGCAGCACGGCTGTGGCACCCGACCCGCTCCAGACGCTTCCGTTTCTCTCGGGCTGGGTGCCGAAAGAACATGCGCTATCGAGGTTTCATGCGCGCTGGTATCCGCTGTCACTGCTCTTCCTCGCCTTCGACGTGGAGATGCTCTTCATGTATCCCTGGGCAGTCGTGGTGGCGACCGAGGGCGCCGCAGCCGTCATCGAGATGTTCGTCTTCCTCGGCGTGCTCATGCTCGGTGTGCTGTGGGCGTGGCGGGAGGGCGCACTGCGATGGGTATGAGCCTTCTCACGCGCTGGGCGACATCGGCCGTCCACGTGTTCTTGGTCGAAGTTCCGGGGTTCCGTGTGGCGCGGATGCGCGTCGAGAAACGACTACGGGAGACGGGCGCGCGCGTCGCCGAGTCTGCGGCCGATGCCGACGTTCTGCTGGTGTGCGGAACGCCTGGGCCCGAGCTTGCCACGGTCATCGAGCGCCTGTGGGAGCAGTTGCCGGGCCCGCGCTCCCGCGCTGCGGTGCAGTCACCCGACGATGTCGATGCTGCGATCGCGTCGGCGGTTGACGATCTTCGGGATGATGCCGCACAGCGGGTCGATGCGCAGCAGCGCCGGGCGCACCCCGATACCGCCGAGGAGCCGCGGGCAACGCGGCATGGATCACGCGCGATGGACCACGGCGGCATGGACCACGACGCAATGGACCACGGCGGGCATGGACCACGACGCGATGGACCACGGCGGCATGGACCACAACGCAATGGACCACGACGGCATGGGCATGCCCGAGCCCGGCGGCATCCCTCTCGCCGGTGGCGGGACCGACCGCGACGGCCTCGAGATGGACGTGCTCAATATTCCACTCGGCCCGCTGTTGCCGCGGTGGCCGGGCGGACTCGTGGTGTGGTGCGTTCTCCAGGGTGACGTGATTGTGAGCGCGACGGCGCGGGTGCTGCCGGCCGCGGTCGGGGCGCGGCCACCGCTCCTGCCGACTCCGGGCGCGCGCGTCCTCGATGACGCCGCCACCGTGCTGACGCTCGCCGGGTGGGGGTCGGCCGCGGCCACATCGCTGCTGTTGCGTGACCGAATCGCGGATGGCGACACCACGACCGATGGCGCCGTCGCGGCGCTGCGTCGGCGGGTGGAGCGATCGCGGTCTCTTCGCTGGAGCCTTAGCGGGCTGGAGGTGCGCGGTCAGGACCTTCGCGACACCGTGCTCGGCTGGCTCGCGACCGACGAGATTCCCTCCGACTCGACCGCGCCCGGGGAGCGCGCCAAGCTCGATCTGATCCCCGACCTGATCGTGGGCACCGAACTCAGCACCGCACGCCTGCTTATTGCGGGACTCGCCCTCGACACCGCCGCGCTTTCGTCCGCCGACAGCGACCCGGCAGACCCGGTACCGACGGATGCCGCCTCCGCCCCGCACCAAGCCCAGCACGACCACGGCGGTCACCATGGCTGACCCGATCGTGGAGCTCGGCCCCGCCTGGGCTCTGCTCGTGCCGGCGATGCTGCTCGCAGCGGCGGCGGGTGCCGCTGTGCTCAGCGGTGGGCTCGAGGCGCGGGCATCCGGTCGCCCGGTGGCCTCTGGGCTTGCCTCGCCGGTGTTCGAGACCGCGCGTTTGCTGCGGCAGCGTCGGCAGTTCACGGTGGCAGCGGATGCCCCGCTCTGGCGTATCGGTGGAGGCGGACTGCTCGTGGCAGCCCTGCTCATGGTGGCTGTTGTGCCATTCGGTTCGTGGACTGTGGCCGACCTGGGTGTCGGCGTGGTCTGGTTCACCGCGATCGAGGTGTGTGTCTGGGCCTTCACCTGGTTGCTCGGGTGGGGCGCCAACAGCGCGAACGCGCTCGTCGGCGGCTACCGCTTTCTCGGGCAGGCGCTCTCCTATGAGCTGCCGCTCATGTTCGTCGTGATCACGCCCGCGACCGCAGCGTCGAGCCTGCGGATGGCCGACGTGGTCGAGGCTCAGAGCGTGGTGTGGTTCGTGGTCTGGATGCCCGTCGCCTTCCTCGTCTTCTGCGCCGGGGTCGTCGCCTTCTCCAGTTGGGGTCCGTTCGGCACGGCCGTCGGTGCCGATCTCGCGGGCGGCGTCTTCGCCGACCTCACCGGGGTTGACCGGCTGGTTGCTGTCGCCGGGCGGTACACCCTTCTCGCCGCCGGTGCAGCATTCGCGGTCGCGCTGTTCCTCGGCGGGGGAGCGGGTCCGTTCCTGCCTGCCTGGCTTTGGTCGGCGCTCAAGACCCTTGCACTGCTCGCTGTATTCGTCGGGGTGCGGCGCATCCTGCCCACGATCCGGCCACAGCGTTTCGCCGAGGTGGCCTGGGTGATCGTGATGCCTCTGGTGCTCGTGCAGTTGCTCGTCGTGGCAATCATCGTGGCGGGGAGTTGACGTGCTGATCGCTATCGCATTCTGGATCCTCGCGGCGATGGCCGTGGCATCGGGTATCGCCGTCTTCCGGGTCGATTCCATGGCGCGCGCCACCTACGCGCTCGCGGTGTCGTTCGTGTCGGTCGGTCTGATGCTGGTGCTGCTGAACCTCACGTACATCGGCGTGGTCACCATTCTCATGATGGTGATGGAGATGGCGATCATGGCCATCTACATGATGATGTTCATGGGCATGAACCCCGCCCTCATGCCGATGGACATGGTGCACAACAAGCGCGGCTCGGCGATTCTGGCGAGCGTGCTGTTCGTGGCGCTCTCCGCCGGTGCCCTGCTCGTGCCCTGGCCGGAGCGGGATGGCGCACCTGCCGATGACCTGGTGATGTCACTGGGCGAGGCCATCATGGGCCCCAAGATGCTCGCCATGCTCACCATCAGTCCGGTGCTGTTCGCCACGATCGTTGCCGCGATCGTGATCGCCGCCCCGCGCGGCCGGTACGACCGGTTCGGCGACGACCTGAAGGCATCCGCACCGAACGATCCGGAACGGGGAGGACTCGGCCGATGACCCTGGAGGCACTCCTCATCGTGGCGTCGGCACTGTTCTGCGTCGGACTGTTCGGCGCGCTCTCGCAGCAGGTCGTGGTGATGGTGATGATGGGCCTCGAGCTCATGATCAACGGCGTCATCCTCGCCGGCGGCGCGTTCTGGTGGTTCCTGTCGCCGGCGCCCGACGGCCAGGTGCTGCTGCTCATCGTGATCGCCGCGATGACCGTCGAGATGGCGATGGGGTTCGGCATTGCCACTCTCGTGCATCGTTCCCGCGAATCCGACATGGTCGATTCGGCCACGGAGCTCTCCGGATGACCGCGCTCGCGCTCACGGTGCTCGTTCCCGCGCTCGCCGGGGTTGGCCTGCTGCTCGGTCAGCGTCTCGGCGATCGAGCGGCCGTCGCCGTGTCGCTTTCCGCCGCGAGCGTCATGGTCATCGCGTCGCTCGTCGCCGCAGTGCAGCGCCCGAGCATCTCGGTGCCGTTCATGCGGGGAACGGATGCGGGGCTCGCCGTCGACGGGCTCTCCGCCCTCGTGCTCCCCGCCGTCGCGGTGGTGACGCTGCTGGTGCTTATTTTCAGTGGCGGCGAGCACAGCGCCGAGCCGGCACGGTTCCACGGCTTCATGCTGCTGTTCGCCGCCGCGGTGGCCGTGACGGCGACCGCCACCACTCTTCCGGCGCTGCTCATCGGGTGGGAGGTGATGGGCGCGCTGTCCTATGCGCTCATCGGGTTCCGGTGGCGTGAGGAGAAGCGCGTCTCGGCGGGACTCACCGCATTCATCACCACCCGCAGCGCCGACCTCGGCTTGTATGTCGCTGCGGGTGCCGCGCTCGCCGGCGGCGCAGGGCTCGCACTCGGTGATCTGCAGGACGCCCGATCGCCCTGGCTGCACGTGATCGCGGCCGGAATGCTGGTGGCGGCCCTCGGCAAGGCTGCGCAGCTTCCGTTCAGTTTTTGGCTGTCGCGCGCAATGGAGGGACCGAGTCCGGTGAGCGCGCTACTGCATTCGGCAGCGATGGTGGCGATGGGCGGCTACCTGCTGCTGCGCATCCAGCCGCTGCTCGAGGCAAGCGGATGGGCGGCACCGACGGCCGCATGGATCGGCGCGGCGACGGCCCTCCTGCTGGGTGCAGTCGCGGTGGCCCAACGCGATCTGAAGCAACTGCTCGCTGCATCGACAGCGGCTCAGCTCGGCTTCGTGGTGCTCGCCGCCGGGGTCGGTTCGGTCGCGGGCGGTGTCGGTTTCCTGGTGGCGCACGCCGCCACGAAGGCAGCCCTGTTTCTCGCCGCTGGTGCCTGGCTCTCCGCTCTCGGCACGAAACAGTTGGATGCGCTGCGTGGTGCGGCCAGGCGCTGGCCAGTGGTCGGCGGCGCCTTCACAGTCGCGGTGCTGTCGCTCGCGGGTGTCGCGCCCCTCTCGCTGTGGGCCACGAAGGACCACATCCTCGCAGCGACTCTGGAGTCTGGTCCCGCCCTGTTCGTAGTGGCGTTGGCCGCTGCCGCGCTGTCTGCGGTGTACTCCGGCAAGGCGCTGATCGTGCTGTGGGCAGAGCCGACACCCCACGCGAGGTTCGACACCGAGCGCCGCGGGTCTCGCCGGATCGGCATCGGCGAGACGGTGCCCGTCGCGGTGCTCGCGGGGGCCAGTGCGCTGTTCGGCTTGGTCGCGGTGCCGCGGGTCTGGGAGGGTGTGACAGGCGCCCTCGGGCTCGTGAGCGGGCCCGAACCGACGATTGTCGAGCTCGTCGGCTCGGCGCTGCTTGCTGCGACGGTGCTGGGCAGCGTGTGGCTGCTCGCCCGGCGCGAGCCGCGCAAAGCGTCGGCCGAATCGGAGCCGAGCGCCGCATCCTTCCTCCCCGAACCGCGGTGGGCGGCCGGGTGGCTCGGCCTCGAACGCGCGGCGCATGCCGTCATCGTGCGGCCGACACTGGCGATGAGCGAGCGTCTCGCCCGGTTCGACGACCGATCACTCGACCGGGTCGTGCAGGCAGTGGGGCAGGCTGGCGTCCGATCCGCACAGGGCCTCGCCCGCGTCGACGACGCCGTAGTCGACGAAGCCGTCGAGCGGATGTCGCGCGCCACCGTCTCCGCGGCGCGCGCGACCGGCCGCGCGGACCTCCGCGGCATCGACGGTCTCGTGGAACACCTGGCTCACCGCATCCGGCAACTGGGCAAGCTCGCCCGCCGCCCGCAGACCGGTCGGATCCATCAGTACTACGCCCAGTCGAGTGTCGTACTCGCGGTGCTGTTCGTCGTCCTTCTCATCGTGAGGTAGCTCATGCTCAGTCTCATCGTCTTCCTCCCGCTCGTGGCGGCCATCGCGCTCGCCGCGCTTCCGGCGCTCACCGACCGGGTCGCGCGTCTCGCCTGGGTGGCCGTCTCCGCCATCGAGGTGCTGCTCGTGGCCGTGATCTGGGCCGGGTACAGCGACCCGGGCGCCGGTTCCCTTCGCTTCGAGGAACAACTGGTGTGGATCCCCGGCGTCGGCAGCAGCTACCACCTCGGTGTCGACGGTCTGTCGCTCCCGCTCGTGGCGCTCACCGTGGTGATCTTTCTCGTGTGCGCCGTGTTCGCCCTGCGGGAAGACAACCGGCCGCGCCAGCAGGCGGCCGTATTCCTTTTTCTGCAGACCGCGAGCCTCGGGGTGTTCGTCGCCCAGGACCTCATTCTCTTCTTCGTGTTCTTCGACCTGTCGATCGTCGGCATGTACTTCATCATCTCCGGGTGGGGGCACGGGCAGGCGGCACGCTCGGCGCTCAAGTTCTTCCTGTACACCTTCCTCGGTTCCCTCGCCCTACTCCTCGGCTTCATCGGCCTCTACCTGGGATCGGCCGGACGCACCTTCGACATGGTGGAGCTCGCGGCATCGCCGCCCTTCGGCGACGATCCGGTGCTCGGTGGACTCGTGCTCGCGGCGGTGTTCATCGGGCTCGCGATCAAAACGCCGACCGTGCCATTCCACACCTGGCTGCCGCCCGCCCACACCGACGCGCCCGCCATCGGCTCGGTGGTGCTCGCGAGCGTCATGCTCAAGATGGGCACCTACGGTTTCGTGCGGATCGCCATGCCGATGCTGCCCGACGCGTGGCGGGACTGGGCGCCGCTCATCGTGGTGATCGGCATCGTGTCGGTGCTCTACGGCGCCCTGGTCGCCCTCGCCCAGACCGACCTGAAGCGCATGATCGCCTACACCTCGGTGAACCACATGGGCTACGTGATCCTCGCGGTCGGTGCCGCCGGAATCGTGGGCGGCAGCGCCGACGAGGCGCGCGACATCGCCATCACCGGGGCCGTCGTGCAGATGGTGAGCCACGGCCTCATCACCGGCGCGCTGTTCCTCCTCGCCGGCGTGATGTGGCGCCGCACGCAAAGCTACGAGATCAGCGCCTACGGCGGTCTCGCCGCCCCTGCTCCCCGCTTCGCGGCGCTGTTCGCGGTCTCGGCCTTCGCGTCACTCGGACTGCCCGGGTTCAGCGGGTTCATCGCCGAGTTCCAGATCTTCGCAGGCAGCATCGGACCGGCTCCGTGGGTGGCCCTCGCGCTGCCGGGCATCCTCATCACGGCCGCCCTGTTCCTCCGCACCATGCAGCGGATGCTCGTGGGGCCCACCACGGGGCTGTCCACCGGTTTCCGCGATCTCACCGGGAGTGAGCTGGCGGCGGTGGTGCCGCTTCTCGCCCTCGCCGTGCTCATCGGGGTGGTGCCCGCGGTTCTCCTCGGCGTGATCGAACCGGCCTCCGCCGTCGTCGTCGACCTGGTCGGGAGGTAGCGGGGGTGTCGATGGCGCGCGACACGCTCGCGCTGCTCCCCGAGATGCTCATGCTGGTGGGCGCGATCTCGGCGCTCATGGTGGGGTCATTCCTGCCGCGAGCGCGCCAGTGGATCACGCGTCTCATCGCGGTTGTGGCATCCGTTGCGGCGGCGGCCGCCGGGTTCGCGGCTCTGACGGAACCCGACTCGGTCATCTTCGACGGAAGTTTCTCCATCGGCACTGCCACGGGAGCGGTACGGATGATTGTGCCGCTTGCCACGGTGCTCGTGCTGATACTCGGGGTGGAGGAGCTGCGTGGCTCACGCCGCGAGAGCGAGACCTACAGCCTCATGCTGCTGTCGGCACTCGGCGCGATGATGCTGGCGGGAGCGAACGACCTGCTCGTGCTCGGCGCCGCATACCTCTTGGCGAGTATCCCGCTCTACGCCTTGATCGGCATGGATCGGGCTCGGGGCGCGGCCGAGGCAGCCCTCAAGACCTATCTGCTCGGTGCCATCTTCGGCATCGTGATGCTCGCCGGAATCACCGTGCTGTACGGCGTCGGCGGTGCCACCGGCTACCCGGTGCTGAGCAGTTCCCTCGCCGTCGCACCTGAGGCCGCCGTGCTCGGCGGGCTCCTCGCTGTTCTCGCGGGGCTGATGTTCAAGGCCGGGGCGGTGCCCGGACATTTCTGGGTGCCGGATGCGGCGCAGGCGTCAGGCACCGCGGCTGCGGCGTTCCTCACCTCGGTGCCGAAGGTCGGGGCGCTCGTCGCCGCCTATCGGTTGGTCCACCTCATGCCCGACGGCGCGCAGGCGCCCCTCCTCGTCGCGCTCCTCGCCGCGGCGACCATGACGCTCGGCAACCTCGCTGCGTTCTGGCAGAACGACGTGCGTCGCCTGCTCGGCTGGTCGACCGTGAGCCAAGCCGGCTACCTGCTCCTGCCGGTCGCGGTCGCGGGGCGGGCAGATCTCGCGCTGCCGTCGCTGCTGTTCTACCTCGGCGCCTATGCGGCGGCGAACATCACGGCATTCGCGGTGATAGCGGCGCTGCCGGGGCACCGCACGCTTGCCGACTGGCGCGGCGTCGCGCGCGCGCATCCGTGGCTCGCGGCTGCCCTCGTGGTGAGTCTGCTCGCGCTCGTCGGCACCCCGCCCACCGCGGTGTTCGTCGGCAAGCTCACCACATTCACTGCCGCGTGGGATGGCGGCCTCGGCTGGCTGGTCGTGGTCGCGGCGGTCAACACCGTGGCGAGCCTGTTCTATTACCTGCGCTTTGTCGCGCCGATGTTTCAGAGGCCGGCGCCGTCGGCTATCAGGCCGAGGCGGCATGCCTGGGCGGCCCGCGCGGCTGTCGTCGGCGCGCTCGCGGTGATCGTCGGCGGCGTCGCATCCGGCCCGCTCCTCACCGCCGTGGGCGCGGGGTTCACGTCCAATGCCCTGCCGTCGGCGCTGTCGGGGAGCCCGGTCCCCGTCATCTCCACCGACCCCGTCACCCGGATCGCGGTGGCCGGCGACACCGGCACCGGCAAAGCGGCACAGTTCGCCACCGCCGACCGCATGCAGCTACAGAGCCTCGATGATCCCTACGACGGACTCCTCATCCTCGGCGACCTCATCTACGAGCGCGGCGATGCCTCCCTGGTCGGCCCTCGCATCATCGAGCCGTTCGCGCCGATCACCGACGGGGGAGCGGTGCTCGTTCCCGTGCTCGGCAACCACGACTACGACAGCGGGGAGCAGCAGCAGATCCTCGAGGCGCTCGGGCGAGACGAGCCCTGGTACGTGGAGACGATCGGAATCGTGCGCATCATCGTGCTCGACTCGAACCGCGTGACGGATGTCGCGCAGACCGAGTGGCTGCGCGACACGCTCGCCGAGCCGGTCGATCCCGACCTGTGGACGATCGTGGCAATGCACCATTCTGCGTACTCCGCCGGGGAGCACGGGTCGGACCTCGAGGTGCGCGATGCGTGGAGCCCGCTCTTCGAGGAGTTCGATGTTCCGCTGGCGCTCGCCGGACACGACCACGACTATCAGCGGTCCTTGCCCGAGAGCGGCGTCACCTACGTGGTGTCGGGAGCGGGCGCGAAGCTACGCCCGGCGGGCAACGACGAGTTCACCGCCGTGAGCGAATCGACCCTGCACTATCTCGACGTGCTCGCGTATGAGAATCGGCTCGAAGTGCGGGCCATCAACCAGAGCGGAACGCTGGTCGACGAATTCACCCTCAGCCGCGGCTAGTGAGGCGAAAGCCCACGTCCCGGCTATGGCGGGACTAAAGCGCGAGTGCGTCCGCGAGTTGCTCAACGGTCGGCTGCCCGGCGAGACCCTCAGGGGTGAAGTAGATCCGGCAGGCCAGGTCATTGGTGCGACCCTCCGACGGAAACAGGTCGGCGCCGTCGGCCAAGATCGTGGGTGACCCGGCGAACCCGGTGCGCTCGGCATCCTCCGGCGTGGAAATAAGCACGTCGTCGATCTCCACATCACTGTGGCCTGCGGCATCGAGCACCTCCCTCACCCGGCGCGTCGTCTCGATGTGGTTCGGGCATTCGTCGATGTGCAGCACGGCGATCTTCATGAGTTCTCACTTAGCGATAGCGGACTGGGCTGCCGGGTCTCCGGCGGTGCTCGGTGGAGGGATCCAGTGTAGGCATGCCTTCGGCACGTGCTCGCGGTCGCCGAACGTTCAGGGTTCATGCGCGCCCGGCGACCTACGATTGACCATCGACTTGCCTTGACGCGGTCCACGCGCCGCCGACCGACCCGCACCTCGCCCCTCGATTGGATCCCATCATGCTGAAACTCAGGAAGTCCTTCGTCGCCATCGGAGCCCTCGCCGCGGCGCTGAGTCTGACCGCGTGTGCCTCGGGTGCGCCCGCCGAGCCGTCGTCGCCGAGCTCCGCGCCGTCGACGTCCGCCGAAGAGACCGCGAGCTTCAGCGAGCAGGACGTCATATTCGTGCTTCAGATGATTCCGCACCACGAACAGGCGGTGGAGATGGCCGACGTGATGCTCGACAAGGACGACATCGACCCGCGCGTGATCGCGCTCGCCGAGGAGATCAAGGCCGCCCAGGCTCCCGAGATCGCCACGATGAGAGAGTGGCTCGCGGAATGGAACGTCGACGAGTCGATGTCTGGCATGTCCCACGGTCACGACGACTCCGCCGATGGTGACGCGGCGCATGACGAGATGGCCTCCGGTGGCATGATGTCGGCCGACGAGATGTCGAATCTCAGAAACACCGAGGGCGTCGATGCGAGCCGCGCCTTCCTCACCGGGATGACAGCGCACCACGAGGGCGCCATCACCATGGCCGAGCTCGAGATCGCCGAGGGAACTGACGCCGGCGCCATCGCGCTGGCACAGTCCATCGTCGAGTCCCAGCAGGTCGAGATCGACACGATGGCCGACCTCCTCGCGAGCCTCTGACCCATGACGGATGCGCGTGCCGCGCGTTCACCGCGCGCCGGAGCGGAGTGTGCACTGTGATGCCCCGTCGTGCAGGCACCCTGAGCATCGCCGTGGCGGCGGCGCTCGTGGTGACCGGATGCGCGAGCGCGACATCCGCCGGGCCGACGGGCCAGGCTTCCCCCACCATCGCGCCGACCCTGCAGCACGTGCACGGGCTCGGCGTGGACTCCGCCGGGGTCGGCTATGTCGCCACGCACGCCGGGGTTTTTCGGCTGCCAAGCCTCGACGGGTCGTCTCCCACGGCACCCCTTGACGGGCCGCTTGGCGGCAACACCTTCGACCTGATGGGCTTCGCGGCCGAGGGTGACACCTTCTACGGCTCCGGGCACGCAGCCGAATCCGGGGGCCCGCACCAGCTCGGCTTCGTGCGGAGCGATGACCTCGGCGTCACCTGGCAACCGGTATCCCTCGAGGGCGAGGTCGACTTCCACGATCTCGCCGTAGCCGTCGTCGCAGAAGGCGGGGAATCGGCAGCTGAGGTGCGACTCGTGGCCTTCGACTCGGTCTCCGGTCGGATCTTCGCGAGTGCGGACGGCGGCGAGACCTGGACGACGGGAGCGCAGTTGGCGCTCCGTGACCTCACCATCGACACCGCCATCCCGGATCGGGTGTGGGCCACCACCGCGGACGGAGTGATGGTGAGCGAAGACGAAGGCGTCACGTTCGCGCCCTTGGCGGGCGCACCGATGCTCTACCTGATCGACTCGCTCGGCGACGGCGGACTCATCGGGGTGGACACCACGGGCGATGTCTGGTCGGGCGATGACTCCGCGTGGACGAAGACCGGCGCGCTCTCCGGGAGCGTGGATGCATTCTCCTACTCCGCTTCCGAGGACGTTCTGCTCGCGGTCGACGAGCGCGGGGTCGTGGTGAGCGATGACCGCGGAGCGTCCTGGCGCGTGATCGCCGAGGTGGCGCGATGACGATGGTGGACGAGGTACCGGGGGTGCGTCCCGTCACGGTCGTGCGGGTCGAGTGGGCCGACCCCAGAGCCGTGCACCTGCGTCGCGCTCTCGATCGTGAGATGACGGAGCGCTACACCGGACGCCACGACGATGATCCGGACTTCGCCGCGAAGGCGGCGGTCGCATTCGCGGTGGATGCGCCAAGCGTCGCCACGACATTCCTCGCCCTCGACGCCGATGGCGCAGCAGTCGGTCATGCCGCTCTCCGGTGGCTGCGTGGACAACTCGAGGTGAAACGCGTGATCGTTCTCCCGCAGGCACGGGGGAAGGGTGTGGCCCGCGCCCTGATGGATGCCGCGGAACGCGTGGCACGCGAGCTCGGGGCATCCGCCCTCATCCTGCAGACCGGCGATCGGCAGCCCGACGCGGTCGCGCTGTACGAGCGCATCGGCTATCGCCCGATACCGATCTACGAGCCGTACCGGGCGATCACCAACTCGTTGTGCTTCGAGAAACCGCTTACCGCACCGGGTGAGTCAGTGACCGGCGCCGAGGTTTCCGCCGAGGCGTGACTGCAGACGGGTGCTGGCCTCGTTCATGCCGGTGATCGTCACCGACTTGCCGTGCTGCTCGTATTTGCTTGTCACGGCGTCGAGCGCGGCCACGGTGGAGGCGTCCCAGATGTGCGACTTCGACATGTCGATCTCGACCTTGCGCGGGTCCGCGGCGTACTCGAACTGGGTCGTGAGGTCGTTGCTCGAGGCGAAGAACAGCTCGCCGTCCACCTCGTAGTGCGCGATGGTGCCCTCTGCGCGGAGCGTGCGCTGCACGGTGACGAAGTGGGCGACCCGGCGCGCGAACGCGACCATCGCCACGATCACGCCGACCAGCACGCCGATCGCGAGGTTGTGGGTGATGACCACAACGACCACGGTCGAGAGCATCACGACGGTCTCGCTGAGGGGCATCCGCTTGAGGGTCGCCGGGCGAACGCTGTGCCAGTCGAAGGTTCCGATCGCGACCATGATCATCACGGCCACGAGAGCGCCCATCGGAATCACGGCGACCACGTCGCCGAGCCCGACCACAAGGATCAGCAGGAACACGCCCGCGAGGAACGTGGAGATGCGGGTGCGGGCGCCGGACGCCTTCACGTTGATCATCGTCTGGCCGATCATCGCGCATCCGCCCATTCCGCCGAAGAAGCCGGAGAGCATGTTGGAGACGCCCTGAGCCCAGGCCTCGCGTGACTTGCGCGAGTGGGTGTCGGTGATTTCATCGACGAGCTTGGCGGTCATGAGCGATTCGAGCAGCCCGACCAGCGCCATGGCGAGGGCGTAGGGCGCGATGATGCTGAAGGTCTCCATCGTGAACGGAACGTTGGGGATGAACAACTCGGGCAGGCTCTCCGGGAGGTCGCCCTGGTCGCCGACCGTGGGTACGGCGATGGACATGACCACGACGAGCACGGTGAGAAGCACGATCGCCACCAGCGGCGCAGGCACCACCTTGGTGAAGCGCGGCATCAGCACCATGATCCCGATGCCGACCGCCACGATCGGGTAGACGAGCCACGGCACACCGATGAGCTGGGGCAGCTGGGCGGCGAAGATGAGGATGGCGAGCGCGTTGACGAATCCGACCATCACGCTGCGTGGAATGAAGCGCATGAGCTTGGCGACACCCACGACGCCGAGCACCACCTGGAAGATGCCGGCGAGGATGACCGTGGCGATGAAGTACTCGATGCCGTACTCACGGGCGACCGGGGCGATCACCAGCGCGACGGCGCCGGTCGCCGCGGTGATCATCGCGGGGCGACCCCCGAGGAAGGCGATCGAGACGGCCATCACGAACGAGGAGAACAGCCCGAACCGCGGGTCGACCCCGGCGATGATCGAGAACGAGATCGCCTCGGGAATGAGGGCCATCGCCACGACGAGGCCCGCGAGAACCTCGCGGGTGAGGATGCGCGGCGATTTGAGGGCGGTCATGACCGACGGGTCTGGCGTGTAACGGCCGGGGGCGTCGGATTTCTGGGTGATGGCCATGGGTTCTCCGGGAACGAGGCCTTCGAACAGGCCGGTGCGGGATGGTGGGAGGGAGCGCCCCATTGCGCCGGGCCGTGGCTGCCATCACGTCGATAACGGGCGAGACACGGCCGGAATGCGCGTGACACCGTGGCCCGCGCGCTCCGAACTCTACCCTAACGTTAGGGTTGAGAGAAGGCCCGACCAGCCCGAGGACACCGTGACCCACACCCCCACCCGCTCCGACACGATGCACATCGGCGAGCTCGCCGACCGCACCGGCCTGTCGTTGCGCACGCTTCGGCACTACGACGAGATCGGTCTGCTGAAGGCTTCCGGCCGGTCCGAGGGCGGTTTTCGGCTCTACACGGCGAGCGACCTCTCGCGCCTGATGCTCATCCGCCGCATGAAGCCGCTCGGGTTCACGCTCGACGAGATGGCCGAACTCCTGCTCCTCATCGACGGCCTCGCCGACGGGCATGGGGTCGCGGCGGAGAGCGCGGATGCCGCCGACTTCACGGATCGCCTCGAGCTCCGTGATCGCCTCGACGCTTTCATCACCCGCGCCGTGGAGCGCCGCGATCTGCTCGAGCAGCAGTTAGCCATGGCCGACGAGTTCGTCGAACTGCTCCGCCGCGAGAAACGCGAGACTCCGCAGACCTGACCTCGGGCCAGGGCCCCGGCCCAGGTGCGAGCTCAGAGGCCGAGAAAGAACTCGAGCGCTATCCCGTCCGGGTCCTTCAGGCTGAGTGCAATCCCATACGGCACCTCCACGAGTCCGCTGTGTTCGATGCCGGCGGCCGTGAGGTGATCCGCCCAGCCCTGCAGTTCCTCGCGGTTGGCGACGCCGAACCCGAGGTGGTCGAGCCCAGGCCGGAACGGGCTGAAGGCATCCGCGGCCCCCTCGCCCGGTGCACCGTCGTGCTGGGTGAGGCCGATCGTCGTGCCGCTCGGCAGGGCGAAGATTCGTCGACGCAGTGACTCGCCACCGAGGTCGGCGACCGCCGGAAACCCGAACATGCGCTCGTAGAACGGCTCGCTCGCGCCAAGGTCGCGCACGGTGAGTGCGATGTGGTCGATTCCGAGAAGATGCGGCATGGGGTGGGGCTCCTGTGATGGGGGTGAAGGTGAAGGCGAGTCAGCGCACGCGTCAGCGCGGCCCCATGCGGATCGCGCCGTCGAGACGGATCGTCTCGCCGTTCAGCATGGGGTTCCGCACGATGTGCTCCACGAGTGCGGCGTACTCCGCGGGCCGGCCGAGCCGCTTCGGGTGGGGCACCTGCGCGGCGAGTGAATCCTGCGCGGCCTGCGGGAGTGATGCCATCATCGGCGTCTCGAAGATCCCGGGTGCGATGGTGACCACGCGGATGAGGTGCTCGGCGAATTCGCGTGCGATCGGCAGCGTCATCCCGGCCACCCCCGCCTTCGACGCGGAGTAGGCGGCCTGCCCGACCTGTCCGTCGAACGCGGCGACCGACGCGGTGGAGATGATCACGCCGCGCTCCTCTCCCAGGGGGGCGGTCGCTGCGATGGCCGCGCCGGCGAGCCGGATCACCGTGAACGTGCCGATCAGATTCACCCGGATGACGCGGTCGAACGCGTCCATCGGTGCCGGGCCGTGCTTGCCCACGACGCGTTCGGGCGCGCTGATCCCCGCGCAGTTCACCACGATGCGGAGCGGTCCGAGCGCGGTGGCGGCGTCGACGGCGGCCTGCACCTGCGCCGGGTCCGTGACATCCGTTGGCTGAAAGGTGAAGCCGGAACGGTCGGCGATCTCCTGGCCGTCGGAGCCTGCCCGGTCTGCGATGAGCACCCTCGCGCCCGCGGCGGCGAGCGCAGTCGCGGTGGCAAGGCCGAGTCCCGAGGCTCCGCCGGTCACGAGGGCCACGGCTCCCGCGACATCCATCAGATGCGCTCGATGATGGTGGCGTTCGCCATGCCGCCGCCCTCGCACATGGTCTGCAGGCCGAAGGTGCCGCCGGTGTCTTCGAGCGCGCCGAGCATGGTGGTGAGCAGGCGCGTGCCGGAGGAGCCGAGCGGATGCCCGAGCGCGATGGCCCCACCCTTCGGGTTGACCCGGGCCGGGTCGGCGTGCAGGTCGTGCTGCCAGGCCAGGGGCACGCTCGCGAACGCCTCGTTCACCTCGAACACGTCGATGTCGTCGATGCCGAGGCCGCTTCGAGCCAGGATGCGCTTGGTCACCGGGATGATGCCGGTGAGCATCTCGATCGGGTCGGAGCCGGTCACGGCGAAGCTGCGGAAGCGGGCACGCGGGGTCAGCCCGAGCAAGGCCGCTTTCTCCTCGCTCATGATGAGCACCGCGGATGCGCCGTCGGTGAGTGGCGAGGAGTTGCCGGCGGTGATGCGCCAGTCGATCTCCGGGAAGCGCTCGGTCATCGCCTCGTCGACGAACGCGGCACGGAGGCCGGCGAGACCTTCCACGGTGGTGTCGGCACGGATCGTCTCGTCGCGGGCCACGCCGTCGATCGGGATCACTTCGCGGGAGAAGTCGGCGGCGGCCGCCAGGCGGTGGGACCGTGCGGCGAACTCGTCGAGGGTCGTGCGGTCGAGCGACCAGCGAGCGGCGATGAGTTCGGCGGAGATGCCCTGGCCGACGAGCCCGTCGGGGTAGCGGGCCGCAACGCTGGCACCGTACGGGTCGCGCCCGAGGGTCGCCGCGTTGATCGGGTTCTCGCTCATCGACTCAACCCCGCAGGCGATCACCACGTCGTAGGCGCCCGCGATCACGCCCTGCGCCGCAAACGCGACGGCCTGCTGGCTGGAGCCGCACTGCCGGTCCACCGTGGTGCCAGGCACGCTCTCCGGAAAGCCCGCGGCGAGTACCGCGTTGCGGGTGATGTTCACCGACTGCAGGCCCACCTGGGACAGGCATCCGCCGATCACATCGTCGATCTGGGCGGGGTCGATCCCGGTGCGCTCGACGAGGGCGCGGAGGGTGTGGGCGAGCAGGTCGACGGGGTGATGCGCCGCGAGCGCGCCACCCTTCTTGCCCCGGCCGGAAGGGGTGCGCACGGCGTCGACGATGACGGCGGAGATCATGGTTCGAGCGTACGCCCGTCGCCACCCACCCGGCCCTTCCCGCTTGTCGGAGCGGCGACGCCGGTCGGTCGCCGCGTAGAATTTGGCGTATCCGACGGCCCGATCAGGCGGGCTCAACCATTGGAGTGACCATGACGTACAGTTCAGATCCCGCGCAGAACCCCTCCGGTCAGAATCCCTCCGGTCAGAACCCTTATGGTCAGAACCCCTATGGTCAGAACCCGTACGGCGGAGCGCAGCCCGGCAGCACCCCCCAGAACCCGGGCAAAAATCTCGGCATCATCGGTCTCGTGCTCGGCATCATCGGGTTCGTCGTTGCGTTCATCGCCCCCATCGCGGGTGTGATCGTCAGCATTCTCGGACTCAACAAGTCGAAGCAGGCGGGTCAGAAGAACGGTCTCGCGATGGCCGGCCTCATCGTGTCGATCGTGGCGTTCATCGCGAACATCCTCTTCACGGTTGCCATCATCGGCTTGTTCACCACCTTCGGCGGCGCTGCCATGGACATCTTCGAGCAGTGCCAGGCCAACCCGAACGGCGTCGTGGAGTTCCAGGGGCAGCAGGTTCCGTGCGATCAGCTGCTGGGTGAGCAGCCCACTCCGTAAGTTCGGTAGAGCCGCCGGGTAATACCGGCGCTCGACTGGCGCGCCCGTGTCGAGCCTGCGCGTGAGAGTGCGGCCGCTTCGACTCTGCGCGTGAGCGTGCGCGCCCGTTTCGGACAGGCGCGGATGTTCTAACGGCCGCCCTTGTCCGATACGGGCGCGCACGCCCAATTCTTCTGCTGGCGCTCCACACCCGAGTGCACGAAGCTGAGAACATGTTGGATCTCTTCTCGCCGCTGCGTCGCCCCGTGGTGTGGATGACGTTCGTCGGCGTCGCTGCGGTCGTCCTCAGTGGAGCCGCCATCTTCGGCGCCGCCACCGAGAACGGTATTGTCGCGGCGGATGTCGCGGGGATAGTGCTCACCGCCGTCGGACTCGCGAGCTTCGCCGCTGCCCTCGTTCTGGCGATGACAGACCCGGCACGGGACGACCGCCGAGCGGTGCTGCAGGGAGTCGACCGCGGACGGCGTCGACGGGTGCATCGCGCGGTGACCCGCGGCGACCTCGACGCACTACCCGACACAGACCTCCTTCTTGCGTTCGACTATGCGGATGCCTTCGCTGTGTCGATGCCGAAGGGTGCGAGCATGGCTCTCCTCTTCGTGGCCGGCACGGTCTTCGTCGCTGCATCCCCACTGGTCGGGGGTGGTGGCTCGAACCCGGGCACACTCTTCTCGATCATCGTCGCTAGCGGGATGGCGGTGGTCGCGTCGGTCGCGTTCCCGCTCGTCTCGCGCTACTTCCGAAACGCGCGGGAGCTTCTGCGTCCCGGTTCCCAAGCCGATGGGATGCCGAGCGGGGCGTGACGGCCCACACGTCCGTCGAGTCAGGACCCGAGCACCACATCCAGCGGAGTCGCGTCCACCCCGTCCACCTCGACACTCACGCTCGACCCGTCAGCGTCTACCGCGTAGGTGCCGTTGAAGCCCCCGACCTCGAGGAATCCGTCCGCGTCGGTGCGACGGACGGCGGGCGCTTGCCACCACTCGTCCTTGATGAGCGCGCGCAGGGCGTCGTACGAGGGCTTGCGCGAGCCGTCGGAGCGAACGAGACCCACCGGCGCGCCGAGCCAGGCGTCCCGATCGGTGAATCCCCAATAGGTGATGGCCGAGATCGCGGGATGCGAGATCGACGAGCGGTAGTGGCGCACCATCTCGTCGGCCTGGCGTGCCTCGCCCTCTTCGGTCGACGGCCAGGAGGCGACCTGGTAGTCGTTGAGGTCCTCGATGTGCGGGGGCATGAGATCGCCCGAGAGGAGCGTGGTCTCGGTGAGGTGCAGCGGGAGACCGTACCGGGCGAAGCGGTCGATCATCGCGAGCATCCGGTCCTCACCCCAGTACCCCTGGTGCATATGGGTCTGCAGGCCGAGCGCGTCGATGCGGATGCCGGCCTCCAACACACCCTCGATGAGGCACTCGTAGGCGCTCGAGAGGTCGAAGTCGTTGAGGAGGAGGGTCGCGGAGGGGTTCGCCGCCCGTGCTTCTTCGAAGGCCATGCGGATGGTGGCGATGCGCCCCCGCTCGAGGCATAGCCGGGTGATGCCGTTGTCGCCGTTCGTGAACACCGGCATGATCACGACCTCGTTGATGGCGTCCCAGGTGTCGATGAGTCCGGCGAAGTCTCCCACATCGCGGCGGATGCGGGCGCGCTGCTCTCGCTCGATCTCGTCGACGTCGGCGGTGAGCAGCCACGGTGCGGTCAGGGTGTGCCAGACCAGGGGGTGACCCTTGAGCGCGACGCCGTTCGCGGCGAACCATTCCGCCGTGGAGCGCAGGGCGGCGGTCTGCGGCTCGCCCCGCACCGGTTCGAAGCGCTCCCAGTAGAAGGGGAGGGTCGCAGTGTTGAACAGGTCGAGGAAGTCTGTCGCCATGGCGGACGTGCGGATGCCGCTCGCCTCAGGGTCCTCGGGGGTCCCCACGAAGTCGAACCCGATGTTGCCGAAGGCGATGGCGTGATCGGTCTGCGAGACGGTGACCTCACGGAAGGCCGCAGGCTGACCGTCGCGTCCGATCACACGCACGCGCCGAGACCCGATGCGGTGCTGCAGGTTCGCGGGGGTGCTCACACCGACTCCAGCAGTTCGGGCTTACCGGCATCGCCGGAGGCAGAGACGGTCTCCGTCGCACCGGCACGGATGACCTCTGCCCGCACGAGTCGTTCGTCCGCCAGCGACACCTCGTAGAGGTCGCCCTCGATCTGGAGATCGGCGGTGGTCTCCTTGTCGAGACAGGAGCCGCCGACCCAGAGCTCGACGAGTCCGGGCTCGACGACCCGCCGGTAGTGACGATCGGTCAGCGCGAGTCGCTGGGTCGGCACGCTGAAGCGCACCACGGCCTCTTCCCCCGGCTCGAGGGCGACCCGGTGGTATCCGAGCAGCTGTGCCACCGGGCGGGTGACACTCGCCACGACGTCGCGCGCGTAGAGCTGGACCAGATCTGTCGCAGCACGTGATCCCGTGTTCTTCACGCGTACCTCCGCGTCGAAGCTCTGGCCGGCGGTGACACCGACGGCAGTGCCACCACCCACCGCGTCTCCACTGCTCACGACCAGCGCCGAACGCTCGAAGGTCGTGTAGGTGAGGCCGTGGCCGAAGGGGAGCACGGGCGTGCTGTCGGCGCTCGTGACCTCGGAGGCCCCTCCGAGGATCGGGTGCAGGTAAGTGAACGGCTGGGCGCCGGCGGAGCGGGGGAGCGAGATCGGGAGGTGGCCTGACGGCGCGGTCCGACCGCTCAGGAGCGCGGCAATCGCCGGGGCCCCCTCCTCGCCCGGGAAGAAGGCCTGGACGACCGCGGATGCGGCACCGGGTCCGGTGATGGCCCAGTCGATGGCGTAGGGGCGACCGGACAGCACGACCATGACCACGGGCGTTCCGGTCGCGATGACCGATTCGACGAGGAGTCGTTGGCTGCCGGGGAGCTCGAGGCTCTCGACGTCGTTGCCTTCCCCGACGGTTCCGCGTCCGAACAACCCGGCACGATCGCCGACGACGACGATCGCCACGGAGCTCGATCGCGCGAGCTCGACCGCGGCCTCGATACCGGACGTGTCGTCACCTTCGACGTCGCACCCACGCTCGAGGTCGATCTGCGCCGACGGGTATTCCTCACGGAGGGCCGCGGCGACGGTGGGCAGGTCGAAGCCCATCGGCACGTCCGCATGGTGGGCGAGCACGTGGTTCGCGAAGGAGTAACAACCCATGAGGGCGTGCTGCGAATCCGCGTTCGGACCGATCAGCGCGATCGTCTGCGCTCCGTCGGTCGCGGCATCCGTCGCCGGGGTCAGGGGCAGCACCCCGTCGTTGGTGAGCAGGACGAGGGATTCCGCGGCCAGCCGGTGGGCGACGTCGCGGTGGAGGGGCGTGTCGAGATCGAGCTCGGTCGGCGGGTTCTCGAAGAGTTCGTCGAGGAGTCCGAGCTCCTCCTTCTGCACGAGCGTACGGAGGACCGCGCCGTCGACGATGGCGAGGTCCATCACGCCGGACCGGACCCGTTCCGCGAGGGGTTCGAGGTAGGCGTCGCCGGTGGGCAGCTCGACGTCGATGCCCGCAGTGAGGGAGAGCTCGGCGGCCTCGCCGAGATCGGCGGCGACGCCGTGCATGATCTTGAGGAACGCGACCGAGAAGTAGTCCGATACGACGACGCCGTCGAAGCCCCAACGATCCCGCAGGATGCCGGTGAGGTACTCGGGGGTGGCCGCGACGGGGATGCCGTCGATCTCCGCGTAGGAGTTCATCACCGACTTCGCCCCACCGTCGAGGATCGCCATTTCGAACGGGGGGAGGATGACGTCGTTGAGCTCGCGCAAGCCCATGTGCACGGGGGCGTGATTGCGTCCGGACTGCGAGGCCGAGTACCCCACGAAGTGCTTGAGCGTGGCGTGAATGCCGGTGCTCTGCAGGCCCTTCACGTAGGCGGTGCCGATCGTCCCGACCACGTAGGGATCCTCGGCGATGCACTCGTCCACCCGGCCCCAGCGGGGGTCGCGGATGACGTCGAGCACGGGCGCGAGGCCCTGGTGGATGCCCATCCGGCGCATGGAGTCGCCGATGACGGCGCCCATCTCCTCGACGAGCTCCGGATCGAAGGCGGCGCCCCATGCCAGCGGCGTGGGGAAGGTCGCCGCCTTCCAAGCCGCGAGACCCGTGAGGCACTCCTCGTGCACCAGGGCGGGGATGCCGAGCCTGGTCTCCGCCCTCAGTCGACGCTGCTCCGCCCAGAGCCATCCGGCCCTCTCGACCGGATCGACCGGCCTGGTGCCGTAGACCCGGGTGAGGTGGCCGAGCCCGTGCGTGGTGGCCGTCGCGTAGTCGTTCGACGACACCATCTCGCCGGACATCGGTGCGACCACCTCCCCGCCCTGATCGACCCAGTAGCCGACGAGCTGGGCGAGCTTCTCCTCGAGGGTCATGCCGGCGAGGAGGGTCCGGACACGCTCGGACGGGGCGGGAGAGTGGTTCACTGAGTGCCTTCTAGTACAGCATCCGCGGCAGGACGCCGGCCGGATGACGGGATGGTGGTGGCAGACGCCGGATCAGCCCTTGACGGCGCCGGTCAGTCCGCCGACGATGCGACGTTCGAACAGGCTGAAGAACACGAGCGCCGGGATCATCGAGAGAGCGGTGAACGCCAGCACCTGGGCCGTATCGACTGAGTATTGCGAAGAGTAGGCCTGCACGCCGAGGGGCAGCGTGAAGTCCGCGGGATTGTTCAGGAGGAACAGGGGCAGGAGGTAGCTGTTCCAACTCCCGATGAAGGCCAGGATGCCCGTCGTCACCACGCCCGGCATGGACAGCGGGACGACCATGCGCCAGAAGAAGCCGATTCGGCTGCATCCGTCGATGAAGGCGGCCTCTTGGATCTCGTCCGGGATGGCCTTGAGGAAGGGCACCAGGATGATGATCGTGACCGGGAGCGCGAAGGCGATCTGCGGCACGATGACACCGGCGAGCGAGTTGGTGAGCCCGAGGTTCCTGATCAGGATGTACAGCGGCGTGATCGCCACCGTCAGCGGGAACATGAGCCCCGCGGCGAAGGTCGCGTAGACCACGCCCCGTGCACGGAACCGGTACCTGGCGAGCACGTAGCTCGCCATGAGCCCGAGCACCACAGCGCCGACGGTCGTGGCGAGCCCCACCATCGTCGAGTTCGCCACCTGGCGCCAGAAGGTGCCCCCGGTCAAGACGTTGAGGTAGTTCCCCACGTTCCACGGATCGGGGAACCCGGCTGGATTCAAGGTGATCTGCGAGTTCGTCCGGAACCCGCCGATCAGGATGTAGGCGATGGGCACGAGCATCAGCGCGATGACGATTACCGCGACGACGTAGACGAGCGTGTTCCCGCCGGTGAGGGGCGATGAGCCCTTCGACCGGGGCTTAGTCGGCCGGCCCTTGGACGGGCGGGCGACGGGACGGGTTGTGGTGGCGGCGGTCATCAGCGCTTTCCTCCGGTGATAGCTCCCTCGGTGTCACGGCGAAGGATGATCCGCTGGTACACGAGGGCGACGATGAGCGAGATGACGAACAGGACGACGGCCACGGCGTTGCCGTATCCGTAACTCCCCGCGTTCCGTCCGTTGACGACCAGATAGGTCGCCATGGTCGAGGTACCCGCGGTGGAGGCGATGTACTGACCCCAGATGATGTAGACGAGGTCGAACAGCTGTAGCGATCCAATGACCGACAGGAACGCCCAGATCCGAAGCGTGGGGCCGAGGAGGGGCAGCGTGATCGTGCGCTGGATCTGCCAGAAGGACGCGCCGTCGATGGCGGCGGCTTCGGACAGTTCCTCCGGGATGCCCTGGAGACCGGCGAGGAAGAGGATGACCGCGAAGCCGATGTACTTCCACGTGATGATCACCATCAGGGTCCAGATGGCGAGGTCGGGGTTCGCCAACCAGTCCTGCCGGAAAGCACCCAAACCGATGTTGGACAGGAAGGAGTTGAAGGCTCCGGTTGTCTGGAGCATGAGGCTCCAGCCGGTACCGACGACGACTTCGGAGACAACGTAGGGCACGAAGATCAGGACTCTGATCACCGACTGGCCGCGGAGTCTCCGGTTGAGGAGCAGGGCCAGCATGATCGCGATCGGTCCCTGCAGTACGAGGGACAGGATGACGATCGTTCCGTTGTGGAGCCAGGGCGTCGATGAAGGTCGAGTCCTGGAGGATCGTGATGTAGTTCCGCAGTCCGACGAACTCCGTGGGCGGACCGAAGCCCGTCCAGCTGAAGAAGCCGTAGTACGCGGCCATGACGACCGGGAAGATGACGAAGGCGAGGAAGATGACAAGGGCGGGTCCGACGAGGACCAGGATCTCGAGTCTTCCGCGCCAATCCGTGGCGGGGCGGCGTCGCGGCGACGGAGGCGCCGTCGTTGCGACGGCGCCTCCACCTGCGGCGAGAGCAGAATCGGACTTCGAGGGAAGTTCGGTCTCGCTGACTGACATGGGACGGATCCCTACTGCTTCTTGGCTGCGTCGTCGGCGGCCTGGACGATGCCCTCTGCGTCACCGGTTCCGGCGAGCAGGTTGACGACTCCCACGTTCAACGCGTTGCCGACGTTGAGGCCGTAGACGGTGTCGAGCCACTGCGAGACATACGGAGCGTCGTTGTAGGCGGCCAGGATCTGCTGCAGGTAAGGCTCGGTGACCGCTTCCTGCGCGACCGTGTTGACGGGCGGTGCGTTGAAGGCCGCGTAGTACTCCTTCTGCACATCGGCGGTGCCGATGTAGTTCAGGAAGTCGGTGCACTCCGGGGGTGCCGAGGCTGCGCAGGAGTATCCGTCGACTCCACCGAGGATCGCTCCCTCTCCACCTTCTCCACCTTCGATCGAGGGGAAGGGGAACCAGGCGAGGTCGGGAAGCGGCTTCGCGTCAGGGGTGAGCGATGCGATCACTCCCGGGTTCCAGGCTCCCATGAGCTCCATGGCGGCCTGACCGTTGGCGAGAAGTCCCGCCGAGCTACCGGCACCCTGCTGGGCGGCGGTGGTCAGGAAGCCCTCGTTGAAGGGATCCGTGTCGTTGAAGTCGGCGAGGTCCTCGCCGGCGCGCTGCCAGCAGTCGTCTTCGAAGGTGCGGTTGGCGGCGGCATCCGCGAGGGCGGACTCGCTGCACTCGCGCAGGGCGAAGAAGTAGTACCAGTGGGCTGCGGGCCAGGCGTCCTTGGCGCCGAGGGCCACCGGCGCGATGCCGGTCGACTTCAGCTTCTCGACGGCGGTGTTCAGCTCGTCCATGGTGGCCGGCGGAGTGGTGATCCCCGCCGCGTCGAAGGCGTTCTGGCTGTAGAAGAGGCCGCCGGGGAGCACAGCGACGGGCATGGCGTAAACCTTGTCGTCGATCGTGTTCGCCGCGAAGGAGCCGGAGGGGATCTCGCTCTTCACGGAGTCGGCGATCTCGTTGGTGAGATCCATGACCTGACCCGCGGCGACCATGGCCTGGAGCTTGCCGCCACCGCGCTGGAGGAAGATGTCGGGCGCATCGCCCGAGTTCAGCGCGGTCTGGAGCCTGCCGTCGAGGTCTTCGTTCTGGATCGCCTGGGACTCGATGGTGACTCCAGGGTTCGCCGCCTCGAAGTCGGCGACCGTCTTGTCCCAGAACGCCTTGCCTGGTCCGGTGGTGGAGTTCTGCCAGAGCGTCATCGAGACGGTTCCGTCGGCGCTCTCACCGGAGCCGGTGCTACAGCCGGCGAGTGTCATCGCACCCACCATCAGGGCCGCGGCCCCGGCGATTACTGTGTGCCTCTTCATTGTTCCAACCTTCTCTTCTTTGAGTGGCAGCGCTCGATTCGAGCGAGCCGGCGAATGACCCGTTCCCGGGGGATGGGCTGTGGTGTCAGCCCGGGTGAGTGAATGTTCGCAATCGATCGCAACCGCTGTCAAACGTTTTCGAAAACGGTTTCCAACATGGCTCTATGATGGGTCGATGACGACCAGAGCGACCATCCACCACGTTGCGGCGGCGGCCGGTGTCTCGGTCGCGACCGTGAGCAAGGCGGTCAACGGGCGTTATGGCGTCTCGCCCGACACGGCGCGACGGGTGCTCGACGTCGTGCAGGAACTCGGGTACGAATCGAGTCTGGTGGCGAGCAGCATGCGAGCCAGGCGAACCGGCGTGATAGGCGTGTTGGTCGCCGACTTCGAACCGTTCAGCGCGGAGATCTTGAAGGGCGTCGCGGCTGCGCTCCACGACACACGGTTCGACCTGCTCGCCTACAGCGGATCGCGGCAGCACGAGGGTGCGGGCTGGGAGCACCGCTCGCTCAGCCGTCTCAGCGGTAGCCTCATCGACGGCGCGATCATGGTGACGCCGACGGTCTTGAATGCAACAGCCGATGTGCCCGTGGTCGCCATCGACCCGCATACCGGGCGGGCGGATGTCCCTGCGGTCGAGTCGGACAGCCTCGACGGCGCGTTCCAAGCCACGAAGCACCTGATCGAACTCGGCCACCGGCGCATCGCCTTCCTCGGCGGGCGTCCCGACCTCCGCTCCTCGATCTACCGCGAGGAGGGGTACCGACGCGCGCTCGCCGCAGCGGGCATCGCGTTCGATCCGAGCCTCGTGCGCGTGGGGCACTACGAGAAGGACATGGCGATGGCGCCGGCGTGGGCGCTGCTCTCCCGTCCAGACCGTCCGACCGCCATCTTCGCGGCCAACGACCTGTCCGCCATCGCCACCCTGCACGTCGCGGCCGAGATGAAGCTCGACGTGCCGTCCGACCTCTCCGTTGTCGGGTTCGACGACATCCCCGACGCGTCACGCATGATCCCGGCGCTCACCACGATCCGTCAGCCCATGCACCGCCTCGGGGCGTCGGCGGTCGAACTGCTCATCGCGCTGATGGCCGGGGAGACACCCGCAGTGACCCACATCCGGCTCCCGACGCGGCTCATCCGGCGGGCGACGACCGACGTGCCTCGGCGCTGATCAGCGCCGCACACCGTCTGGCGTGAGGGCGATCGGAAGATGGTCGAGAAGCGTCGACGTGGTCAGGCGCCGGTGAGCGCTTTGACGATGCGTTGATAGGAGACCGGCTCGGCGGTGCGGATCGGATGCGCGAACAGGCTCACCCGCAGCTCCTCGACCAACCACCGCACGCGCTCGAGGTTGGCCGGGCTGCCAGCGGGCAGCGGCATCCGTCCTCCGGCTGCGGTGAACCGCTCGATCGCCCGATGCACCTCGGTCTGCGCCACGCGGTCCTGTGCCACGCTCGTGGGCAGTTTCTCCAGCCGCGCCTCGATCGCCTTGAGGTACCGCGGCAGGTGGGTGAGCCGCTCGGGGCCCGTGCGGGAGATGAACCCGGGGTAGATCAGCGCGGCGAGTTGCTCCCGCACATCCGACAGCGCGGGCAGCAGGGTCATGCTCGTCGCCCGGCCGATCGCCTTCTCGACCGTGCGCGCCTGCGCGAGCGTGGCGGTCACCGTGGTGACGGTCGCGTACAGCGTGTCGATGAGCCCGGCCGAGACCGCGCGCCGCACCGCCTCGAACTCGTCCCGCGTCCACAGCAGACCGCCCGGTGCCGCGTCCCGCACGGCGCCGTCGAGCACCGCGACCAGGCAGTCGTCGAAGAGCGCCTGCACGTTCTGATACGGGCTCGAGGCGAGGGTGAGCTTCTCGTGCTGACTGAGGTGGTCGCGCACCCACGGCAACGGCGAGGGAATGGTGAGCATGAGCAGTCGACGGATGCCCCCCGGCAGCGCGGCGGCCTGGTCGGCGGGCGTGCTCATCACGCGTACCGCCACCGAGCTGCCTTCGTCGACCAGGGTGGGATACCCGCGGATGACCGCCCCGCCCCGTCGCGTATCCACCTGTTTCGGCAGCTCGTCGAAGTCCCACGATGTAAGCCCGGTGCGCTCCAGCGCGTGCGGGGACGACCGGGTCACCTGTGCGACGGAGTCCCTGGCCCGCGTCTTCAGCTTCTCCTGCAGACCGGTGAGGCTCTTCGAGCGCGCCACCTGGCGGCCGTGGTCGTCGAGAACGGCGAACGTGACGCGCAGGTGCGGGGGCACGCGTTCGAGGTCGAAGTCGTCGGCATCCACCGGCGTGTGCGTCTTGCGCTGGATCATGTCGGCGAGATGCGCGGTCATGGCGGTGCCTTCGAGCTCCTCCGTCGGTAGCCCCTCCGCGGTCTCCATCAGGCGTTTCGCCCAGTCCGCCGCGGGCACGACGTTCCGGCGGATCGCCTTCGGCAGGCTCTTGATGAGCGCGGTGGCCAGTTCGTCGCGGAGTCCGGGCACCTGCCAGTCGAACCCGGCCGGTGAGAGGCGGGCGAGCAGCGCGATCGGCACGGTCACCGTCACGCCGTCGTCATCCGCTCCTGGCTCGAACCGGTAGGAGAGCTTGAGTTTCTGGTCGCCCTGATGCCAGTAGCTCGGGAACGCGCGCTCATCGAGCCCGGCGTCGTCCGGCTCGTCGAGCAGGTTCTCGGCGGTCATGGTGAGGAGGTCGGGCTCGGTGACCCGCGCCTTCTTCCACCAGGTCTCGAACGAGCGGGTGCTCGCGATGTCGGCCGGAATGCGGCGGTGGTAGAAGTCCACGATGGTCTCGTCGTCGACCAGGATGTCGCGGCGGCGGGTGCGTTCCTCGAGCTCCGTGAGTTCTTTGCGCAGCGCCCGGTTGGCTCGGTCGAATCCATACAGCCCGGCTCGCCCTGAGCCTGTCGAAGGGTCTCGTCCTGAGCCTGTCGAAGGGTCGACACGGTCGATGTCCCAGTCGCCGTCGACGAGGGCGTTGCGAATGAACAGGTCGCGCGCGTACGACGGGTCGATGCGCGAGAACTGCACCCGCCGCCGCTGCACGATCGGCACGCCGTACAACGTCACCCGCTCGTAGGCGACCACCGAGCCCTGCTTGCGTTCCCAGTGCGGCTCGCCGTAGGTGCGCTTCACCAGGTCGCCCGCGAGAGCCTCTGCCCACGCCGGGTCGATGGCGGCGTTGACCCGCGCGAACAGGCGGCTGGTCTCCACGAGCTCGGCGGTCATCACGGCATCCGGCTGCTTCTTCGCGAGCGCGGAGCCGGGGAAGATCAGAAAGCGCACCTGCCGCGCCCCGGCGTAGTCCTTCTTCTGCACGTCCTTCAGACCGATCTGGCTGAGCAGCCCGGCAAGAAGCGACTGGTGGATGCCCACCGGGTTCACCGACGGCTGCCCGACGGTGAGACCCAGCTGTTTGGCCATCCGCTCGAGCTGCCGCACCACGTCGCCCCACTCCCTGATGCGCAGAAAGTTGAGGTACTCGGCCTTGCAGAGCCTGCGGAAGGCGCTGCTCGACAGCTCGCTCTCCTTCTCCTTGAGGTAGTTCCAGAGGTTGAGGAGGGTGAGGAAGTCGCTCGTGGGGTCCACGAAGCGGGCGTGCAGCTGGTCGGCGTGGGCGCGCTTCTCGAGCGGGCGCTCGCGCGGGTCCTGGATGCTCAGCGCGGCCACGATCGCCATCACCTCGCGGGTTGTGCCGTGCTTGCCCGACTCGATCACCATGCGGGCGAGCCTCGGGTCGATCGGGAGCTGCGCGAGACTGCGCCCGATCTTCGTGATCTGCGGGCCGCCAGCGCCGGTGCGCACGGCGCCGAGTTCCTTCAGCAGGTCCACACCGTCTTTCACCCCGCGGGAGTCCGGCGGCTGCAGGAACGGGAACGCGGCGATGTCGCCGAGCCCGAGCGAGATCATCTGCAAGATGACCGCGGCGAGGTTGGTGCGCAGGATCTCCGGGTCGGTGTATTCGGGCCGCTTCAGAAAGTCCTGCTCCGAGTACAGCCGGATGGCGATGCCGTCGCTGGTGCGGCCGGAGCGGCCGGAGCGCTGGTTGGCGGATGCCTGCGAGATCGCCTCGATCGGCAGTCGCTGCACCTTCGACCGCACGCTGTACCGCGAGATGCGCGCGGTGCCAGCGTCGATCACGTAGCGGATGCCGGGCACGGTGAGGCTCGTCTCGGCGACGTTCGTGGCGAGGATGATGCGACGCTTCGTGCCCGCAACGGTGGAGGGCCGGAACACCCGGTGCTGGTCGGCGGAGCTCAGGCGCCCGTAGAGGGGGAGCACCTCGGTTCCCGTCGGGTACCGGCCTTTGAGCGCCTCCTCGGCGTCGCGGATCTCGTTCTCGCCGCTGAGGAACACGAGCACGTCGCCGTTCGATTCGCGCGCGAGTTCGTCGAGCGCTGCGGTGATTCCCTCGATGGGGTCGAGGTCGGCCGCCGGTCGAGACCCGCCCCCGTCCGCTGGTCGAGCCTGTCGAGACCCCTCCGCTGGTCGAGCCTGTCGAGACCCGCCCGCCTCCGCTGTCGAGCCCCCTCCGCTGGTCGAGCCTGTCGAGACCCGCCCGCATCCGCTGCTCGAGCCCCCTCCGCTGGTCGAGCCTGTCGAGACCCGCCTCCGCCGCTCGAGCCCCCTCCGCTGGTCGAGCCTGTCGAGACCCGCCCTCGGCCTCCGCCAGATCGTCGTACTCCTCGTCGAAGCCGATCATCGCCTCCGCCACCAGCGGCCGGTACCGAATCTCCACGGGGTATGTGCGGCCCGACACCTCCACGATCGGCGCGGGCGTGCCATCCTCAGCGGCGAAGTGGCGGGCGAAACTCTCCGGGTCGATCGTCGCGGAGGTGATCACCACCTTGAGGTCCGGACGTTTCGGCATCAACTGCTTGAGGTACCCGAGCAGAAAGTCGATGGTGAGGCTGCGCTCGTGCGCCTCGTCGATGATGATCGCGTCGTATTTGCTGAGCAGCCGGTCGCGGTGGATCTCGTTGAGCAGGATGCCGTCGGTCATCAGCTTGATGCGGGTGTTCTTGCCGACCCGGTCGGTGAATCGCACCTGATACCCCACGACCCCGCCGAGTTCGTCGCCGAGCTCGTCTGCGATGCGTTCGGCGATGGTGCGGGCCGCGATGCGCCGGGGCTGCGTGTGCCCGATGCTGCGGCATCCGAGCTCCAGCAGGATCTTCGGCAACTGCGTGGTCTTGCCCGACCCCGTGGCGCCCGCCACGATGAGCACCTGGTTGTCGCGGATCGCCGCGGCGATGTCGTCGCGCCGCTGGCTGACCGGCAACTCCGCGGGGTAGCTGATCGCGTAATTCTCGGCTGGGGCCACGTCGGGGAGCGTTGGATCGGGTGAGGTCATGGGGATCCCAGAGTACCGACCGTAGGATGCGGTATCCCCTCGCGGGGCTTCGCGTCAATGAGGACCGGAAAGGTCTGCGCCATGTCTACAGGTTTCGCCACCATGTCCGTCGCCGCCATCCTCTCGGAGAGTGCCGACCGTTATCCGGACCGGATCGCCGTGGTGGTGGGGCAGCAGGAGATCACCTACGCGGACCTCTGGACGCAAGCCCGTGAGTACGCCGGCGCGCTCTCCGCCCGCGGCATCGGTGAGGGCGACCCGGTCGCCGTGCTCATCCCGAACGTCGCCGATTTTCCGCGCGTCTACTACGCCGTGCTCGCGCTCGGCGGCATCGTCGTGCCGATCCACGCGTTGCTGAAGGCGGAGGAGATCGACTACGTGCTCCGGGACAGCGGCGCGAAACTGCTGGTGTGCGCCGCCCCGCTGCTCGGTGAGGGCGCGAAGGGTGCTGCCACCGCCGGGGTCGAGGTGCTGTCGGTGCTCGTGCCCGATGATGCGACCGAGGAGCTGCCGTTCCCGCGCCTCGAGGATGAGGCCGTAGCCGAGGAGCCCGTGGACGGCTATCTGCCCCGCGAGCCCTTCGACACCGCCACGATCCTCTACACCAGCGGCACCACCGGGCAGCCGAAGGGGGCGGAGGGATGCCACCTCGCACTCGTAGAGCAGGTGAATGTGCTGCTGCTCAACACCTTCGACATCCGTCCGGAGGATCGGGTGCTCGCCTGCCTGCCGCTCTTTCACACCTTCGGCCAGACCTGCAGCATGAACGCCACCTTCCGTGCCGGCGCCACCATGGTGATGGTGCCCAAGTTCGACGGCGACACCGCGCTGCGGGTCATGAACGAGCAGAAGTGCACCATCTTCATGGGCGTGCCGACCATGTACATGGCGCTGCTGGATGGCGCCTCCCGCACCGATGAGCGCCCGCCGCTCCGGTACGGCTGCTCCGGCGGCGCCGCGATCCCGCTCGCGGTCATCGAGAAGTTCGCGGCCACCTTCGACGCCGAGATCTTCGAGGGCTACGGCCTCACCGAGACATCCCCGGTCGCCACCTTCAACCATGTCGGCAAGCCGCCGCGTCCAGGCACCGTCGGTCAGCCGCTCTGGGGCGTGGATGTCGCGATCGCCGACCCGGAGCTGCAGGAGGTCGTGTCGCTGCTGCCCAACGGTGAACTCGGCGAGGTGGTCATCCGCGGGCACCTGCTCATGAAGGGGTACCTCAACCGCGATGCCGACACGGCGAAGGCGATCGTCGACGGCTGGTTCCGCACCGGCGACCTCGGCACCATGGACGATGACCGCTACCTGACCATCGTCGATCGCACCAAGGACATGATTCTGCGCAACGGCTACAACGTGTACCCGCGCGAGGTCGAGGAGGTGCTGGCGAAGCATCCGGATGTCGCGATCTGCGCCGTGTTCGGCGTGGCCCACGAGACCCACGGCCAGGAGATCATGGCGGCAGTGGTGGTGAAGCCGGGCTCGACGGTGACGGGGGAGGAGCTCATCGCCTTCACCAAGGAGCACGTGGCGTCGTACAAGCACCCGCGGCAGGTCGAGCTGCTGGATGCGCTGCCGCTCGGCCCCAGCGGCAAGGTGCTGAAGCGGGAGCTCGTGGCCAGATTCGAGCCGGCGACGAGCTGAACCGCGCCGCGTGTGCGGTGCGTGCTCAGCACCCCTCCGCCCCGCGAAGCCGGGCCTAGGCTGTGACGGGTGAAGACTCATAAGGTCCGCGTCCACCGCAGCGACGAGAATCTCGCCCGCACCGATCAGCTCGCCTACAAGCTCGCCGAGATCGCCGTCGATGAGGTGCCGGTCGATCCGGACGTGGTGGAGATGATCATCAACCGCGTGATCGACAACGCGGCTGTGGCCACGGCGTCGCTCACCCGCGAGCCCGTGGTCGCGGCGCGGGCGCAGGCGGAGGCGCATCCGGTCTCGACAGGCGGGGTCTCGACAGGCTCGACCAGCGGGGGCGGGGTCTCGACAGGCTCGACCAGCGGGGTAGTCGACGGCGGGGGCGGCAGCAGGCTCGGCTCCACCGTGTTCGCCGCGGAGGGCCGATTCGGGCCCGAGTGGGCGGCCTGGGCGAACGGTGTCGCCGTGCGCGAGCTCGACTACCACGACACCTTCCTCGCCGCCGAGTACTCCCACCCCGGCGACAACATCCCGCCGATCCTCGCCGTCGCCCAGCACGCCGGATGCAGCGGAGCCGACCTCGTGCGCGGCCTCGCCACCGGCTACGAGGTGCAGGTCGACCTGGTGCGGGCGATCAGCCTGCACGCACACAAGATCGACCACGTGGCCCACCTCGGTCCGAGTGCCGCGGCCGGCATCGGCACGCTGCTGAAGCTCCCCGTCGACACGATCTTCCAGGCCATCGGCCAGGCGCTGCACACCACCACCGCCACCAGGCAGTCGCGCAAGGGCGAGATCTCCAGTTGGAAGGCGCACGCGCCGGCCTTCGCCGGAAAGATGGCCGTCGAGGCGATCGACCGCGCGATGCGGGGCCAGACCAGCCCCACCCCCATCTACGAGGGCGAGGACGGCGTGATCGCCTGGCTGCTCGACGGACCGGATGCCCACTACGAGGTTCCACTCCCCGGCCCAGGTGAGTCGAAGCGGGGCATCCTCGACACGTATACGAAGGAGCATTCCGCCGAGTACCAGGCGCAGGCGTGGATCGACCTGGCGCGCAAGCTGCATCACGAGCATCCGGAACTCACCGCCGACACGGTGGCGAGCGTCGTGCTGCACACCAGCCACCACACGCACTACGTGATCGGCTCCGGCGCGAACGACCCGCAGAAGTACGACCCCACAGCGAGCCGGGAGACCCTCGACCACTCCATCCCGTACATCTTCACCGTGGCTCTGCAGGACGGCGAGTGGCATCACGAGCGTTCCTACGCCCCCGAGCGAGCCACCCGCCCGGACACCGTCGCGCTCTGGCGCAAGGTGACCACCGCGGAGGACGCGGAGTGGACCCGTCGCTACCACTCCATCGACCCCGCCGAGAAGGCGTTCGGCGGGCGGGTGGAGATCACCCTCGTCGACGGCACCAGCATCGTGGACGAGATCGCCGTGGCCGACGCGCATCCGCTCGGGGCCAGGCCGTTCGCCCGGGAGCAGTACGTGCAGAAGTTCCGCACCCTCGCCGCGGGGGTGCTGGAGCCCGCGGAGATCGAGCGATTCCTCGCGCTCGCCGAACGGCTGCCGGAACTCACCGCCGACGAACTCGGTGGGCTCACGGTCACCCCGATCGCCGGCCTCATCGACCCGGCCGCAGCGCCAGCAGGGCTGTTCTGATGCTGTACTCGACACTCACCCCCGCAGCCAAGCGCGAGGGACTGCGGGCGGCGCTCGCCACCGGCGAGCTGCTGCGTTTTCCGGGCGCCTTCAACCCGCTGAGCGCCAGACTCATCGGCGAGAAGGGCTTCGAGGGGCTCTACATCTCGGGAGCTGTGATCGCGGCTGACCTCGGGCTCCCCGACATCGGCCTCACCACGCTCACCGAGGTGGCGGGGCGCGCCGCCCAGATCAGCCGGATGACCGACCTGCCCGCACTCGTCGACGCCGACACCGGGTTCGGCGAGCCGATGAACGTGGCGCGCACGGTGCAATCACTCGAGGATGCCGGTGTCGCCGGGCTGCACATCGAGGATCAGGTCAACCCGAAGCGCTGCGGCCACCTCGACGGCAAGGCCGTGGTCGACGGCGAGACGGCGACCAAGCGCATCCGGGCCGCCGTCGACGCCAGACGCGACCCGAACCTGTTGATCATGGCGCGCACCGACATCCGCGCCATCGACGGACTGCCAGCAGCGCTCGATCGCATGAAGGCGCTGGTGGATGCCGGAGCCGACGCCATTTTCCCCGAGGCGATGCGTGACCTGAGCGAGTTCGAGGCGGTGCGCTCGGCCATCGACGTTCCGGTACTGGCCAACATGACCGAATTCGGCAAGAGTGAGCTGTTCACGAACGAGCAGCTGGCCGGGGTCGGCATCAACATCGTCATCTACCCGGTGAGCCTGCTGCGGCTCGCGATGGGGGCCGCGGAACGCGGACTCGACACCATCCTCGCCGAGGGGTCGCTGCAGAGCGAGGTCGGCACGATGCAAACCAGAGCACGGCTGTATGAACTGCTCGACTACGAGGCGTACAACGCCTTCGATACGTCGATATTCGATTTCCAGGTACCCGGCACAACCGAGGGAGCATCATGACCGATCAGACCAGCACGCAGGATGCACCGCGCAAGGGACTCGCCGGGGTCGTCGTCGACTACACGGCCGTGTCGAAGGTCAACCCGGAGACCAACTCGCTGCTGTACCGCGGGTATCCGGTGCAGGAGCTCGCGGAATCCTGTTCCTTCGAGGAGGTCGCCTACCTGCTGTGGAACGGCGAGCTTCCGGATGACCGCCAGCTCGCCGGGTTCGAGCAGGCCGAGCGGTCGCGGCGCGCGCTCGACCCGGCCGTGAAGCGCGTGATCGACGAGTTGCCCGCATCCGCGCATCCGATGGACGTGGTGCGCACCGCCGTGAGCGTCATCGGAGCGCTCGACCCGAGGGCGGCGGATGCGAGCCCCGAGTCCAACCTCGGCAAGAGCCTCACCCTGCTCGCGAAGCTGCCCGCGGTCATCGCCTACGACCAGCGTCGCCGTCGCGGGCAGAAGCTGGTGCCCCCGCGCGACGACCTCGGCTATAGCGCCAACTTCCTGCACATGACCTTCGGCGAGGTGCCGGACGAGGTCGTGGTGAACGCGTTCGACGTGTCGATGATCCTGTACGCCGAGCACTCCTTCAACGCGTCCACCTTCACCGCCCGCGTGATCACCTCCACCCTCTCCGACCTCTATTCCGCCGTGACCGGTGCGATCGGGGCGCTGAAGGGCGCGCTGCACGGCGGTGCCAACGAGCAGGTCATGCACGTGTTCGACGAGATCGGCTCGGCCGACCGGGCGGAGCAGTGGCTGGATGCCGCACTCGCCGAGAAGCGCAAGAT
Source organism: uncultured Actinomycetota bacterium (assembly GCA_963756375.1). Lineage (GTDB taxonomy): Bacteria > Actinomycetota > Actinomycetes > Actinomycetales > Microbacteriaceae > Marisediminicola. The sequence goes on from CAVWNJ010000005.1 coordinate 121,377, forward strand.
CATGGGCTTCGGCCACCGCGTCTACAAGAGCGGCGACTCGCGGGTGCCCACGATGAAGGCTGCACTCGACACGTTGATCGCCGAGTACGACCGGCCGGATCTCGGCGAGCTCTACAGCGCGCTCGAGCAGGCGATGGGGGAGCGCAAGAGCATCCTGCCCAACCTCGACTACCCGAGCGGCCCGGCGTACCACCTGATGGGTTTCGACACACTCACCTTCACGCCGCTCTTCGTGGCAAGCCGCGTGGTCGGCTGGACCGCGCACATCCGCGAGCAGTTGGCCTCGAACGCGCTCATTCGTCCGCTGAGCGAGTATGTCGGTCCGGATGAGAGGCACGTAACGGTGTGACATCCGCTCGCGTTCTGCGCGAGGTGTCAGGGGAGCGTGGGAGCATGGAGTCATGACTGTTCCAAAACTCACCCTCAACGACGGCCGCACCATACCCCAGCTCGGATTCGGTGTGTTCAAGGTCGACCCGGATGCCACGGAGCGCATCGTCAGCGACGCGCTCGAGATCGGCTACCGCCACATCGACACGGCTGCCATCTACGGCAACGAGGTGGGGGTCGGCAAGGCGATCGCGGCATCCGGAATTCCGCGCGACGAACTGTTCATCACGACGAAACTCTGGAACGACGCTCAGGGCACGCAGAGCGCGTACGACGCCGTCGACGAGAGCCTCGAGAAGCTCGGACTCGATTCCGTCGATCTGTACCTGATCCACTGGCCGACTCCAGCACGCGACCTCTATGTGGAGAGCTGGCGTGCGCTCGAGCAGATCAAGGCGCAGGGCAAGGCGACCTCGATCGGCGTGAGCAACTTCCTCGTCGAGCACCTGGAGCGACTCGCTGCCGAGACCGACACCGTGCCCGCCGTCAACCAGATCGAGCTGCACCCCGCGCACCAGCGCCGGGACATCACGGCGTACGGCCGCGACCACGGCATCGCGATCGAAGCCTGGGGCCCGCTCGGCCAGGGCAAGTACCCGTTGCTCGAACTGCCCGAGATCACTTCGGCGGCCGAGGCGCACGAGCGCACCCCCGCGCAGGTGGTGCTGCGTTGGCACCTCCAGGAGGGCTGCATCGTGTTCCCCAAGTCGAACAGCCGTTCGCGCATCGCCGAGAACTTCGCGCTGTTCGACTTCGAGCTGACCCCGTCGGAGATGGCGGCCATCTCGGCGCTCGAGAGCGGCGCTGCGGTCGGGGCGGACCCCCGCGAGGTCAACTAGCGCGGCGGGCGCGGGCCGCCGGTCGAGCCTGCCCGCTGGTCGAGCCTGTCGAGACCCGCGCCCGCTGGTCGAGCCTGTCGAGACCCGCGCCCGCGCGCCCGCTGGTCGAGCCCGCCCGCTGGTCGAGCCTGTCGAGACCCGCCGCCGCCCGCTGGTCGAGCCTGTCGAGACCCGCCGTCCCGCCCGCTGGTCGAGCCCGCCCGCCGGTCGAGCCTGTCGAGACCCGCCCCCCTCCCCGCCGCCCGGTTCACAATTCAGGACGGATTGCCCGAAAACCGCGTCACGACGCTGAAATGAGTGGCTTCCGCCGAAATGTCCTGAGTTGTGAACGGCCGCCGCGGTGGCGTGCCCGTCAGTGGATCTCGACAGGCTCGATCAACGGCGGGGCGCGCCTGGTCATCCGCGGGTCCGCCCGCGGGTCGAGCCCGTCGAGACCCGCCTCGCCCGCTGGTCGAGCCTGTCGAGACCCGCGCCCCCGTCGCCCGGTTCACAACTCAGGACGGATTGCCCGAAAACCGCGTCACGACGCTGAAATGAGTGGCTTCCGCCGAAATGTCCTGAGTTGTGAACGGCCGCCACGGTGGCGGGCCCGTCAGCGGATCTCGACAGGCTCGATCAACGGCGCGGCCCGTCAGTGGATCTCGACAGGCTCGATCTACGGCGCGCGGCCAGTCGAGATCCGCTCAGCCGAGCGCAACCACGAGGCAGAGCAGCGCAAGCACGGCACTCACCGGCGTCATCAGGGTGCGTTCCGGTCGGCTGCGCGAGATGCCGTTCATGAGGATGCCGAGCGCGAAGTACCCGGTGAGCACCCACATGGCCACCACGCTCGCGGCATCCGGAAGCACTCGAAGAACACCACCGCGATCAAGGATGACAACCGCGAACGCGACATACAGCGCGATGGAGATGGCACTGCCGATGCGGAGCTTTCGTGGCAGGACCGTGTGTTGCCCGCCCCAGGCGTACCGTCCTAGCGGACGCCCGGCGATGAGCAGCGACTGGAATACGGCGAGGGCGCCGAGAATCAGGCATGCGAGGGTCGCCGCGACGAGAGTCATGCCTGAACCGTAACGTTCCGCCTGTCGCCGCGGGCCAAGCCTGTCGCCACCCCGCCGACACAGCTCTGCGCGCACGTTTCGGACAAGCGCGGGTGTTGCACTATGCGCGCCTGTCCGGAACAGGCGCGCATGCTCGGCTGCGCCCGGCCGACCTCCGCACCTTTAGCGGCGACGAGGAGCGGCGACGAGGAGAGGCGACGAGGAGCGCCGACCAGCGATCAGAGCGGAACGCGCACCCCACGCGGGGTCTCGACGAGGAGCCCGGTGTCGGCGAAGGCAGCGGCGAGGTCGTCGCGGGTTTCGGTGAAGTGCTCCCAGTCCTCGGTGTGGAGTCCCACGACCGACTTTGCGCCCAGGATGACGGCGGCCTTGGCGGCATCCGTGGCGGTGAGGGTGAGCGGCTCGTCGATGCCCGGCACTTTCGCGGCGCCCGCGAACAGCAGCGCGACATCCACCTCGGGAAATCGTCCGGCGATCTGCTCCACGAGTCCGAGCGAGGCGTTGTCGCCGCTCACGTACACGGTGGGTTCGCCCGGTGCCTCGAGCACGAACCCGACCACGGTGCCGACGCGGGGTTCCGAGCCGGGTGGACCGTGCAGCGCGGGCACCACCGTCACCGTCACATCGCCCAGTTCGTGGGTCTCCCAGTCGTCGTACCCCACAAGGCTGCCGCCCCACAGGTCGCCAGCGGCGGCACGCGTGCTCAGTGTCACCGGCCCCTGCGCAATCAGCTCGAGGCCCTCCCAGTCGAGGTTGTCCTTGTGGGCGTGATGCGACAGCAGCACCAGATCCACCGGCCACACCTCGGCGCGGCTGAGGCCGGGGCCCGCCGTCTTCACCAGCGTCGTCGAGCCCCGCTGCGCGTACTCCTGCGGCGGGTCGAACGTGGGGTCAGTCACGATGCGGAGGCCCGCATACTCCAGCAGTGCGGTGGGGCCGCCGATGTAGGTGATGGCTGTCGTAGACACAGCACGAGCCTACGCTGACGGATGCTCGCAGGCGGCCGCCGGCAGCGGCGGCGGATGCGGACCAGCGTGCCAGCGGAGGCGGATGCCGAGCCCGCGGCGAGCCGGTGCCGAGCCCGCGACCCACACGCGGCGTCACGAGCACGCGCCTAGCGCGGGTTCGCGCGCACCCAGTTCTGCCGGATCTGCTCCAGCTGGGCGACCCCGGCGGCGTGCACGGCTGGGTCAGGCGAGCGGGCGAGGTCGGCGGCGACGACGGCGGGCGGCGCAACGCCCGCATCCATCGGTCCGATGCCGTGGCGCAGATAGATGGTGAGGGAACCGCGCGGGTCTTTCACCAGCCGGTGCCTGTCGACGAAGCTGTCGAAGTCGCCGTGCGCGAAATACCCTTCCACCGGAGACCCGGGTGGTGAGGGCGCGAGCGCGGATTGCCCGGTGAGGGTGAGTCCGTCCTTCACCGCAGGGCAGCGTCCGCAGGTGAAGGTCACGCCAGATGTGCGCCACGCGACATTCTTCGCGATGATGTCGGCGGTGTTCTGGCGGATGCGCTGCCTCAGCCGAGCCGCGGACATCGCCGGCATGGGCGGCAGCGGCCGCCCGTCGAGCGCGTGGAGGAGTGCCCACGAGGACTCCGGCGCCCAATGGCGACCTCGGCCGAGGTCGAGGCGAAGGTAGGCGGCGACGGAGGTGGAGTCGATGGTCCAGGACTTCGCACCCCTATGGCCGACGATCTTGCCGTCGCGAAGAAGGATGCGCACCTGCGACTCGGTGACGCCGAGGGTCAGGGCGGCGGTGCTGACGCTGATTCGCGAGGGTAGGGCTTCCGTCGCAGACACGAAGCAATCCTCACACAGGCTTCCAGTATTCTTCCCGAATTCGGGAGCACGGAATCGTCGGAGACGAACTCGACCACGAGAACGGCGGTCCGGCCCGGGCGCCGCGCGTGCGCACATGCCTACGCTGGAGGCATGCCGAATCGACTCGCATCCGCCCTGAGTCCGTACCTCCGGTCGCACGCCGACAACCCGGTGCACTGGAACGAGTGGGGCCCGGCCCCGTTCGCCGAGGCCGCCGAGCGCGGAGTGCCGCTGCTGGTCTCCATCGGCTACTCCACCTGTCACTGGTGCCACGTGATGGCCAGGGAGAGCTTCAGCGACCCGCAGATCGCCGAGGCGCTGAACGCCGGATTCGTGGCGATCAAGGTGGACAGGGAGGAGCATCCGGATGTCGACGCCACCTACCTCGCCGCAGCCGGCGCGTTCACCGAGCAGCTCGGCTGGCCGCTCAACGTGTTCGTCACCCCGGAAGGACGTGCCTTCTACGCCGGAACGTACTGGCCGCCGCGTCAGATGCCGGGGCATCCGTCGTTCGGGCAGGTGCTCGCCGCCGTCACGGATGCCTGGGCCAACCGCCGCGAGGCTGCCGAGTCGACCGCCGCCGCCATCGCCGAGGCGCTGGGTGCCGCGAGCACGGCGGAGCCCGGCGCCCTGCCCACCGAGGATTCCTTCGGGCGCATGATCGCGGAGCTCGTCGGCTATGAGGACACGCAGTTCGGCGGGTTCGGGGGAGCGCCCAAGTTCCCGGTGGCGACGGTGCTGAATCTGCTGCTCGACCGGGGCACCCTCGTCGGTACGGCGGGATCCTCGGATGCCGCGGCGCTCGCTCGCCGGGTGCTCGCGGCCATGGCGGCCTCGCCACTCCGCGACGATGTCGAGGGCGGCTTCTTTCGATACTCCACCCGCCGGGACTGGTCGGATCCGCACTACGAGCGCATGCTCTACGACAACGCGCAGCTGCTCACGGCCTACGCCCGCGTCGGCGACGTGCATACGGCGGGCGGCATCGCCGACTTCCTCGGCACAGTGATGCGTCTGCCGGGGGGCGCCTTCGCCTCCGCTCAGGACAGCGAGAGCACCGTCGACGGTCAGCGCGTGGAGGGCGGCTACTACGCGTTGGATGCGGACGGCCGGGCAAAGCAGTCGCCCCCGGCCCTCGACAGCAAGGTGCTCGCCGGGTGGAACGGCCTCGCGATCGAGGCTCTCGCCTCTGCGGGCGCGCGGCTCGAGCGGCCGGAATGGGTGACCCTCGCGCGGGATGCCGCCCACTTCGTGCTCGCGAATCAGCGGCGAGACGACGGCACCCTGGTGCGCGCATCCGTCGACGGACGAATGTCGCAGGCCACTGCGACACTCGAGGATTATGGGATGCTCGCAGGCGGTCTCCTCGCCCTCGCGCTCGCCACCGGCGAGGTGGAGTTCGCGCGCACGGCTCGCGAACTCGTGGACCTGTGCATAGCGGATGACGCGTTCCGGGTGCCGGGCGGGGGAGACCCCGTGCTGCTCAGCCAGGGGTTGGCGATCACCGCCGACCCGTCCGAGGGTGCCTATCCTTCGGGAGTGAGCGCTCTGGCGCGTGCGGCCGTGACCCTGCATCAGCTCACGGCCGACGATCGCTACCGGCAGGCGGCGACGGCGGCGATGGCGGCGATTGCGCCGCTCGTGGAGGCGCGCCCGATCGCGTTCGGGGCTGCGCTCGGCGTGATGAGTGCGGTGCAGCAGCCGTCGGTGCAGCTCGTGGTCGTCACAGACGCCGCCGCGGCCACCGTCGACATGGACGGCGTCGCCGCGGAGTTCGAGGAGCTCGCCCGTGGGTGGGAACGCTCGGGCGCGCTCGTCGCGGTGGTGACGGATGCACAGGCCGTGGCCTTCGCGGATGCCGGGTTCGAGCTCTTCGAGGCACGCACGAGCATCCACGGGGCAGCCGCGTACCTCTGCTTCGACTTCGTCTGCCGCTTACCGGTCACCGATCCCGACGCGCTGGAGCTGGCGCTCGACGGCGTGGCGGGTGGGGAACGCTCCTAGCGCTTGGGCGCGTTCCACCGGGGCACGCGTCGCGCCCCCTGCGTGCGGAACACGGCCCACGCGAGCACGGCGTATCCGAGCGCGAGAAGGGTGAGAGCGAGCGTGCCCATCGGCACATAGATGTGTCCGCGCGCGATGAGGTATGCGCCGACGACGGCGGGAAGGCCACCGACCAGCGCGATCGGTCCTGCGCGCAGCAGAGCCGCGACCGCGGCGACGATGGTGCCGAACACGAGCGCGTAGACCCCGGCCTGCGCCAGCTGGTTCGCCACCCGGAACAGCGGCCCGGTGGCATCCGCCTGCCCGCCGAGCACCATGGCGCCGCCACCGATGCCGGCGAGCACGTCGAGCGCGGTGTAGCAGGTGGCGAAGCCGTAGCCGCCGATCGCCGCCACCCGGCCGAGGCGTCGGTCCACCTGGCGGGCCACGAGCCAGGGCGCGAGACCCATCGCGGGGAACACGAACAGCAGCACGAGGTGCAGGGCCCACCAGCGCGCTGCCGTCTCCTCGGTGAGGTTCTCGGGGTGGAAGAACCCGGCGATCAGCGCGAGCACCGTCGGCACGGTCACGAGAAGCTGCACGGTGCCTCGGGACAGTGCGCTGTCCTGCGGTCGTTCCTGGTCGAGTGACGTCATGCTGACGATGCTAGGGGAGTGCGGATGCCCGGATCAGCGCACGGTCTTGCGTGCGGTGATCACGCCGGTGTCGAAGCCGAGCAGGTGCAGACCGCCGTGGAACCGGGCGTGCTCCACCTTGATGCAGCGGTCCATCACCACGGTGAGGCCCTTGGATTCGCCGTACTCCGCGGCCTCCTGGTTCCAGATGCCCAATTGAACCCACACGGTTTTGGCGCCGATGGCGATCGCATCGTCGATCACCGACGGGATGTCGCTCGCCTTGCGGAACACATCCACGATGTCGGGCACCTCCGGCAGTGACGCGAGGTCGGGATAGGCCTTCTGGCCCAGGATGGTGTCGGCGTTCGGGTTCACGAAATACACCCGGAGGTCGGAGGACTGCTGCAGGTAGGTGCCCACGAAGTAGCTCGAGCGGGCGGGGTTCGGCGAGGCGCCCACGATGGCGACCGACTTCGCGGCCTTCAGGATGCCTAGCCGCTGCCGTGCGTTCGGGCCGACCCAGGTGCGCTGCGACTTGAGCAGCTTGGCGAGCGGGCTGTTCGACGGCATGGAGCAGGTGAGCCCGTTGGTGAGCTGCACCGTCTCGACGGCATCCGTGTCCGGGGCGTCGGCCACGGCGACCGGGGAGGAGGCGTGCGGAGCCGCATCCGGACTCACGCTCGGGAGGGAGGTGGTGGCACCACCGGTGTCGAAGCTCACGGTCAACCTTTCGCGGCGGAGGAGAGGGAGACGGCGCTCGCGCGGGTCGCGATGTCGAGCGCCTGATCGAGGTCGTGGATGATGTCGTCGGCGTCCTCGATGCCCACGCTGATGCGCACCACCCCTGGCAGCACGCCCGCGTCGATCAACTGCTGCTCGTTGAGCTGAGCGTGGGTGGTGGAGGCGGGGTGGATCACGAGCGTCTTGGCGTCACCGATGTTGGCGAGGTGGCTCGCGAGGTTCACCGACTCGATGAACGACTGGCCGACCTCGCGGCCGCCCTTCACCACGAAGCTGAAAACGGAGCCTGGACCCTTCGGCAGGTATTTCTTCGCCCGGTCGTGGTGCGGATGCTGCGGAAGCCCGGCCCAGAACACCGACTCGATGCGGTCGTCGGCATCCAGCCACTCGGCCACCTGGCGCGCGTTGTCCACGTGCGCCTGCAGGCGGAACGGGAGGGTCTCGACGCCCTGCGCGAGAAGGAACGCGGAGTGCGGCGCGAGTGACGGACCGATGTCGCGCAGCTGCTCGGCGCGGAGGCGGGTGAGGAACGCGTACTCACCGAAGTTGCCCGACCAGTTGAGTCCGCCGTAGCTCGGTACCGGCTGGTCGAACAGCGGGAAGCGCGCGCTGTCCCAGTCGAACCTGCCCGACTCCACCACGACGCCGCCGAGAGTGGTGCCGTGCCCGCCGAGGAACTTGGTGGCGGAGTGGATGACCACGTCTGCGCCCCACTCGATCGGGCGGTTGAGGTAGGGGGTGGCGATCGTGGAGTCGATGATGAGCGGCAGACCGTGGGCGTGGGCGACCTCGGCGAGACCCTCGATGTCGGCGATCTCGCCCGACGGGTTGGCCACCGTCTCGGCGAAGACCGCCTTGGTGCGGTCGGTGATCGCCGCGGCGTAGTCGGCGGGGTCAGCGCTCTGCACGAAGGTGGTCTCCACACCGAACCGGCGCAGGGTCACGTCGAGCTGGGTGATCGAACCGCCGTAGAGGTTGGCCGAGGCCACGATGTGGTCACCGGCACCGGCGAGCGACGCAAAGGTGATGAACTGCGCCGAGAGACCGGATGCGGTGGCCACCGCGCCGAGGCCGCCCTCGAGGCTCGCGATCCGCTCCTCGAACGACGCGACGGTGGGGTTGGAGAGGCGGCTGTAGACGTTGCCGTACTTCTGCAGGGCGAAGCGGGCCGCGGCATCCGAGGTGTCGTCGAAGACGAACGCGGAGGTCTGGTAGATCGGTAGGGCGCGTGCGCCGGTGACCTCATCGGGGATGTTGCCGGCGTGGATCGCGCGCGTGCGGAACCCCCACTCTCGGTCGGTTCCCGGTGTAGCGCGGGGTTCGTTCGCGGTGGTGTCGTCTTCGGTGCCGCGGTCGTCTGCCGTGAGTGCGTCTGCCATTCGAACCACGCTACCTGAGCCTCGCTGTGCCGAGGCTTGGCGGCGTAACAATTGCTAACGCCAGCCGGGAAGCCAATAGTGCAGCTGCTGGAAGACGCCGGAGACCTGCATCCCGGTCCACGACGGGTAGAAGAACACGCTCACGAGGGCGATGAGGCCGAGCGTCACGGCCACGACGCGAATGCCGGTGGTACGGCGCGTGCGGCCGTCAGTGTTCGTGCCGAGCACCAGACCGATCACGAACGTGAGCCCGAGCACGAGGTAGGGCAGGAACACGATCGTGTAGAACTGGAACACCGTGCGCTCGGTGTAGAGCAGCCACGGCAGGTAGCCGGCGGCGATGCCGGTGAGGATGAGGCCGACCTGCCACTCACGGCGACGGATGAGCCGAAAGACGAGGTAGGCAGCCGCCGCGACGCCCAGCCACCACAGGATCGGGTTCGCCACGGTCGTCACGTACTCGGCGCAGGTGTGGAACGAGCATCCGGAGTCTCCGCGTTCGAAACCCTCGTAGAAGAACGCGGTGGGGCGCAGCATCGCGAGCCAACCGAGCGGATTCGCCTGGTAGCCGTGCGGGGTGCTGAGCGCGATGTTCGTGTTGTAGATCGCCACCTGGTAATGCCAGAAGCTCTGCAGTGCGAGCGGGATGAACGGCACGATGTCTGCGGTGGCCGCGTCTCCCGCGGCAACCTGATTCGCGGCCCACTGCCGGTTGTAGCCGCCCGCGGTGGCGAACCAGCCCACCCAGGTGGAGAGGTACGCGACCGCGGCGATCGGCACCATGAGCAGGAAGGTGGCGGGCGCCTGGCGGAACGCGGTGGAGCTGGCCCAGAAGTGCACGCCGGCGCGGCGGCGGGCCGCCGCATCCACCAGCAGCGTGTAGATCGCGAAGACGGCGAGAAAATAGGCGCCGCTCCACTTCACTCCGGTCGCGAGCCCGAACAGGGCGCCGGCGGTGATGAGCCAGGGGCGGGCGAACAGTGCCGGACCCCAGTCGGTCGGCTTGCCGGCATCCGCCCGACTCGCGAGCCACGAGGCGAGCCGGTCGACGCTCTGCCGACGGTCGAGCAGCACCGCGCCGAAACCGGCGAGGCAGAGCAGCATGAGCGAATTGTCGAGCAGTGCCGTGCGGGACATCGAGATGGCGAGGCCGTCCACGGCCAGCAGTCCGCCGGCGATCGTGGCGAGGGTCGGCGACCGGAACAGGTGGTACGCGAGCAGGCACACGAGGGCGACCGCGATCACCCCGATGATCGCGGTGCTGATGCGCCAGCCCACCGGGTTGTCTGCGCCGAGCACCTGCATGCCGGTGGCGATGATCCATTTTCCGAGCGGCGGATGCGCCACATACTCGGCCGCGGTCGTGTAGGTGTCCACGTTCCCGGCGGCGAATCCGGCGTCGGCGTCATCCGGCCACTGACCCTCGTAGCCGAGGTTCATGAGCGTGTAGGCGTCTTTGACGTAGTAGGTCTCATCGAACACGAGGGTCGACGGCCTGCCGAGATTCCACAGGCGCAGCACGGCGGCGAGCAGGGTGACGAGCACCGGCCCGGCGAAGCGCCAGAGCATCCGGCGGGCAGGGGTGCTGAGGAGCGCCCCGAGTCGGTCGTCGAGGCGGCTGCCGCGTGCTTCGACCGGGCGGGGTTCGCTGGGCGCCGACTCCACGGTGGTGACGGATGCCTCGGCGTCGCCGTCGAGCGATGCCCGGCCGCTGACGAGCGCGTCGAAATCGGGCTGCGAAGTCACCCGGCAATGCTAACCGGCGAGTTCGGTGGGGCCGGGCTCGCCGATGCCCGGTGCCACAATGGGGCGCGTGATCATCCTCGCGGCTACCCCCATCGGCAACCTCGGCGATGCGTCCAGGCGGTTGATCGAGGCGCTCGGCAACGCCGAGGTGATCGCCTCCGAAGACACGAGGGTCACCATCCACCTCATGCGGGCGCTCGGTGTGGAGAACAGGCCGCGCCTCGTTGCGCTGCACGAGCACAATGAGCAGGCGAAGGCAGCCGAGCTCGTGGAGCTCGCGCGCAACGGCGACGTGCTTGTGCTGTCGGATGCCGGCATGCCCGCGATCAGTGACCCCGGGTTTCCGCTGGTCGCCGCCGCCGTCGCCGCGGGCGTGACCGTCACCGCGATCCCGGGGCCATCGGCCGTGATCACCGCGCTCGCGCTGAGTGGCCTGCCCACCGACCGGTTCAGCTTCGAGGGCTTCGTGCCGCGCCGAGGTCGAGTGGCGGCGCTCCGCACCCTGTCGCGGGAGGAGCGCACGATGGTGTTTTTCGAGAGCCCGCATCGGCTGGCGGACACGCTGCGCGACATCGCACTCGCGCTGGGGGAGACCCGACGGGTCGCGGTCTGCCGGGAGCTCACGAAACTGTTCGAGGAGGTCAAGCGGGGCACGGCGGCGGAACTCGCCGACTGGGCCGCACATGGCGTGAAGGGCGAGATCTGCATCGTGGTGGAGGGCGCACCGCCCGCCGTGGCGGATCTGCCCGCGGGGATCGAGCAGGTGCTCGGGCTCGTCGCATCCGGTGCCCGCCTGAAGGAGTCGGCGGCCGAGGTCGCCGAAGCCACCGGGTTGTCGCGCCGCGACCTCTACGAGGGCGCGCTCGCCGCCCGCGCGCCGCGAGGGTCTGGCGCCTAGAGCCGCTCCGCCCCGCACAACGCCGAAGGCGCCGCCCCCGGTGGGGACGGCGCCTTCGGCGTGAACGGGGTGGACTACTCGACCGCGTCGAGGTCCGTCTCGAGCAGGGCGGCCAGCTCGTCGAGCGCGGCGTCTGCGCCGTCACCCTCGGCCGTGAGAGTCACGACGTCGCCGTTGGCGGCACCGAGGCTCATGATGGTGAGGATGCTGCCCGCGTTGAGCGGCTTGCTGCCGTCCTTGCTGATGAACACCTTCACCGGCTGCTTCGCGACGGCTTCGATGAACAGGGATGCTGGGCGGGCGTGAAGCCCGACTCGGCTGGCGATGGTGGCCTGGCGTTCTGCCATGGTGTGCTCCTTAGAGGGTGAGGGATCAGGCGTTCGCTTTGGCGGCTTCGCGAACCTGCACAGCGCCGACTGTCGGGTCTACGGTCGCCTCGACCGGCGTGCGACGGACGAACCGCTTGAGCACGATCACGAGGATCGCCGATACCACCGTACCGGCGAGGATCGCGACGATGAACATCAGCAGGTTGCCGATTGCGAAGAAGACGAAGATTCCACCGTGCGGAGCCTGCGACGTGACGCCTGCGCCCATCGAGAGTGCACCGGCGAGGGCTCCTCCGACGACTCCGGCGGGGAGCACGCGCAGTGGGTCGGCCGCAGCGAACGGGATGGCGCCCTCGGAGATGAAGGCGGCACCGAGCAGCCACGCGGCCTTGCCGTTCTCCTGCTCGGCCGCGCTGAACAGCTTGCGGTCGACGAGGGTGGCGAGTGCCAGGGCGAGCGGCGGCACCATGCCTGCCGCCATGACCGCCGCCATGATCTGCAGCGGGGCCGGGTTCGCCAGCGTCGCGGCACCGAGGCCGGCCACCGCGAACGAGTACGCCACCTTGTTGATGGGGCCACCGAGGTCGATCGCCATCATGGTGCCGAGGATGATCCCGAGCAGGATGGCGGAGGCGCCGGTGAGGCCGGAGAGGAAGTCGGTGAGCCCGAGCTGGAAGCCTGCGATGGGCCCGCCGAGGACAGCGATCATGAGACCGGATGCCACGATCGATGCGGCAAGCGGGATGATGACCACCGGCATGAGGCCGCGCAGCCAGCGCGGCACGTCGATGCGACCGATCCAGTACGCGACGGCACCGGCGAGGAGACCTCCTGCGAGGCCGCCGATGAACCCTGCGCCCATGAGGCCGGCAACGGCGCCCGCGGTGAATCCGGGCGCGATGCCCGGGCGGTCGGCGATCGCGTAGGCGATGTAGCCGGCGAGTGCTGGGATCAGGAATCCGATGGATGCCGCCCCGATGCTGAAGGCGACCGCGCCGAGGTAGGCGCCGAGTCCGCCATCCGGCAGGTTCCAGAGGCTGTTCTCGAGGATGATCGCGCCGGCGGTCTCGGTGATGCGGTAGCCGCCGAGCAGGAAGCCGAGGGCGATGAGCAGTCCGCCGCCCGCGACGAACGGGATCATGTAGCTGACGCCGGTGAGCAGCCAGCGCTTGAGCTTCAGGCCGATGTGCTCGTTGGCGGTGGCGCCGGCGGTCGCGGCGGTGGCGGTTCCGCCCACCTTCGCGGCGGCCGGGTTGTCGGCGGCGGCGAGCGCCTCGGCGACCATCTTGTCCGGCTCGTCGAGTCCGCGCTTCACCGGCGCCTGGATGACGGGGAGGCCGGCGAACCGGCCCTTGTCCCGCACATCCACGTCGACGGCGAAGATCACGGCGCTCGCCGAGGCGATGATCGCGGGGTCGAGCGGCTTCGCGCCGGACGACCCCTGGGTCTCCACGTGCATGGTGACGCCCGCACGCTCGGCCGCGGCGACGAGGGCGTCGGCCGCCATGTAGGTGTGGGCGATACCGGTGGGGCACGCGGTCACGCCCACGATCACCCTGCGGTCGGCGGCGGGTGCCGCTGCGGCGGATGCGGCGGCAGCTGCCGGTGCTGCAGCGGTCGCGGGTGCTGCGGCCGGTGCATCCGATGTCGCTTCTTCGACGAGCGCGACCACCTCGGCCGGGGACTTTGCGGCGCGCAGCGCGCCCACGAACTCCGGCTTGATGAGCGAGCGCGCGAGCTTCGACAGCAGCTTGAGGTGTGCCTGGTCGGCACCGTCGGGGGCTGCGATGAGGAAGATGAGGTCGGCGGGGCCGTCGGACGCACCGAAGTCGACCGCCGGGGCGGGCCTTGCCATCACGAGCGTCGGCTCGAGAACCGCGGTGGAGCGGCAGTGCGGGATGGCGATGCCGCCGGGGATGCCGGTGTCGGTCTTCTGCTCACGCGCCCAGGCGTCGGCGAAGAGGGCTTCGGTCTCGGTCGCGCGGCCGGTCGCGACGACGCGTTCGGCCAGGGCGCGGATGACTCCCGCGCGGTCGGTTCCGAGATCTGCGTCGAGCACGACGAGTTCGGGGGTGATGAGGGACGACATTGTATTCTCCTGAGGGTTCCGGTGGTGCGGCGGGTTCGGCTCAGCGGTGAGCGCTGATGGTCGTGGGCATGCTGGAGGTCGACGGGACGAGGGGTGTCACGACGGCGGTATCCGGGCGGGTTTCGGCTGTTGCCGGCATCGTGCTGCCGGGCAGGGCGGCTGCGGCCGCGCCGTGTGCGACGGCCTGTGCGAGGCGACGCTCGGGCGATGCGCCCTGCTGGTCGGCCACGAGGTAGCCGGCGAGCGACGAGTCGCCCGCACCGACGGTGCTGCGCGGCACGATCGGCGGCATCGTGGCGTGCCAGCCGCCGTCCGCGGTCACGAGTACCGCGCCGTGCGATCCGAGGGTGGCGAGCACCGCGGCGCAGCCCTGCGCGGTGAGCAGGCGGGCGGCATCGAACGCGGCGACGGGGTCCGCCTCATCCACCTCGCGCAGGGTGAGTTCGGCGAGTTCCTCAGCGTTCGGCTTCACGAGGTCGACACCGACCCCGGACGCGATGAGCGCGGCGAGCGGTTCGCCGGAGGAATCGACGGCGATGCGGGGCGTGGTCCCGGTCGCAGCGCGCACGGCGCGAACGACGCGGGCGTAGAAGTCGACCGGCAGCCCGGGCGGGAGCGAGCCGGCGAGTACGAGCCACTCGGCATTGCGGGCGTGCTTCACCACCACGTCGATGAGGTTGGTCTCGTTGTCGGCGGTGAGGGTCGGGCCGGGCTCGTTCACCTTGGTGGTGGTGCCGTCGGGCTCGGTGATGGTGATGTTCGAGCGGATGCGCCCGGCGATGCCGAGGCTGGCCACGGGGATGCGCTCCGCACGGAGGGCGACGAGCATCGGGTCGGCGGCGTCGCCGGGCAGTACGGCCAGGGTGTCGAGGCCGGAGGCGATGAGGGCCCGCGAAACGTTGACGCCCTTGCCGCCCGGCTGCTCGTGAGTGTCGAAGGCGCGCTGCACGCCGCCTCGCTCGAGCGGGTCGGCCAGTTCGATCGTGCGGTCGAGGCTCGGGTTCGCGGTGAGTGTGACGATCACGCGATGACCACCTCGACGCCGGCCTCGGCCAGGGCGTCGCGCAGAACCTCGGACGGTTCCTCGTCGGTGATCAGCGTGTCGACATCGCGCAGTTCGGCGAAGCGGGTGAGCGTCTCCTCGTCGAGCTTGCTGGCGTCCACCAGCGCGACCGTGCGCCGGGCGCCCATGGTTATGGCGTGTTTCACCGCTGCCTCCTCGTCGTCCGGGGTGCTGAAACCGAATTGGGCGTGCACGCCGTTGGCGCCGATGAAGGCGATGTCGGGGCGCAGCCGGGCCACGTGCGCCACGGTGGTGGGCCCGACCGCCGCACTCGTGATTCCGCGGATGCGCCCTCCGAGTACCTGCACCTCCACATCGGGGTTGCCGGCGACGGCCACGGCGATCGTGAGCGAGTTGGTGATCACCACGAGGGACTGGTGCTGGCTCTCGGGCTGCCAGCGCGAGATCTGGTGGGCGAGCATCCCGGTGGTCGTCCCGGCGTCGAGCACGACCGCACCACTGAACGATGCGGGGATGAGTCGCATGGCGGCTCGGGCGATGCGGGCCTTGGCTCCGGCATTCCGATCGTTCCGCTGGGCGACGCTCTCTTCGACCCTGCTCGTCTTGGAGGAGAGCACGGCTCCGCCGTGCACCCGGCGCAGCGACCCGCGGCTCTCGAGCAGGTCGAGGTCGCGGCGCACGGTTTCGGCTGCGACCGCGAGTTCATCGGCGAGAGTGGCGACGGAAACCGATCCGTGCTCGGACAGCGCACGTTCGATCATTGCGTGGCGTTCTTCGGCGTACACCTGTTCGTCTCCCTTGACCGGCGGTTCCTGGTTCGACCGCTTCGATGATGTGAGATTACGCCCGACTTCACCGAAAAGCAACGGATTCACAGAAAAAACCACAGAAGCGGGCAGGAGTGATCGCGTTCGACGCCCGATCGGGCATCCGCCCCGCTCGACGGTGGGTCAGCGGCGCGCGCTCAACCGCTCCAACTGGGGTGCCGTGAGCACCACGTCGGCAGCGGGAGCGGAATCCCGGATGCTGCCCGGCCGCCGCGCGCCGACCAGGGGGATCACGGAGTGCTGCAGCGCCAGCTCCCAGGCGAGCGCCACTCGCTGCGTGCTCACCCCGAGCTCGGCGGCCACCTCGGCGAAGGCGGGAGCGCGCCTGCCGAGTTCGTGCACGCGAGTGGCACCACCGAGCGGACTCCACGGCAGGAAGGCGATCTCGTGTTCGGCGCAGTAATCCATCTCGCGCGCACCGGACCGAGCGATGGGGGAGAAACGATTCTGCACGGCGGAAAGCCGGCCCCCGAGGAGATCATTCGCCTGCGCGATCTGATCCACCGTCACGTTGCAGACACCGACCATGCCGGCGATGCCTTCGTCGAGCAGGTCCCCGAGCGCGCCGACGGAGTCCTCGAACGGCACGAGCGGGTCGGGGCGGTGCAGCTGGTAGAGGCCGAGGCTGTCGCCTCCGAGGCGGCGCAGCGATGCTCGCGCTGCGGCGGCGAGCTGGTCGGGCGCTCCGGCGCGCTCCCACGGCCCCTCGGCGCGAAATCGCAGTCCGCCCTTCGTGGCCACGAGCACCCGCTCCGGTCGACCGCGCAGCGCCTCGACGAGGAGCTCCTCGCCGTGCCCGGTCTCGGTCGCATCCGTTGCCCAGGAGTCGGCGGTGTCGAACAGGGTGATCCCGGCATCGAGGGCGGCGCGGATGGTGGCCACAGCGCGGGTGCGATCGGGGCGTCCGGTCACCGACAGTGCCATCACGCCGAGGCCGACGGCGCTCACTTTGTGCTCGCCGATGCGCCGCCGTCTCATGCGTCAAGGCTAGGTGCACGGGCACCGAGCGGATGGACGCCGCCTTTAGGATGGACGGCATGGCCGCCGGAGACTCTTTTTACATCGCGACCCCCATCTTCTACGTCAACGACGTTCCGCACATCGGGCACGCGTATACCGAAGTTGCGGCGGACGTCCTTGCTCGTTGGCACCGGCAAAGCGGTGATGACACCTGGCTGCTCACCGGCACCGACGAGCACGGCCAGAAGATCCTGCGCACCGCGGTCGCGAACGACACGACGCCGCAGGCGTGGGCGGACAAGCTCGTGGAGGAGTCGTGGCTGCCGCTGCTCGAGACCATCGACATCGCCAACGACGACTTCATCCGCACCACCGACGAGCGCCACGAGTCGGCGGTGAAGATCTTCCTGCAGAAGCTCTACGACGACGGCTTCATCTACTCGGGTGAGTACGAGGGCTACTACTGCGTGGGCTGCGAGGAGTACAAGCAGCTCGACGACCTCATCGAGCCGGAGACCGGAACCCACGCCGGACGCCTCGTCTGTCGCATCCACTCCCTGCCCGTGGAGGTGTTGAAGGAGCGCAACTACTTCTTCCGCATGAGCGACTTCCAGCAGCCGCTGCTCGACCTCTACGAATCGCGCCCCGACTTCATCCAGCCGGAGAGCGTGCGCAACGAGATCATGCAGTTCGTGCGATCCGGGCTGCAGGACCTCTCGGTCTCGCGCTCGAGCTTCGACTGGGGCATCAAGATTCCGTGGGATGACACCCACGTGGTCTACGTGTGGTTCGAGGCCCTGCTGAACTACATCACCGCGATCGGCTACGGCTCGGATGACGAGAACTTCCGCCGCCGCTGGCCCGCCACCCAGTTGGTCGGCAAGGACATCGCCCGTTTCCACGCCGTCATCTGGCCCGCCATGCTCATGGCTGCCGGTCTCGATGTGCCCACGCGCGTCTTCGGGCACGGCTGGCTGCTG
Organism: uncultured Actinomycetota bacterium; assembly: GCA_963756375.1. GTDB lineage: Bacteria > Actinomycetota > Actinomycetes > Actinomycetales > Microbacteriaceae > Marisediminicola. The sequence continues at coordinate 139,083 of CAVWNJ010000005.1, forward strand.
GTCGGCGGCGAGAAGATGTCGAAGTCGAAGCTCACCGGCATCGCCCCGAGCCAGATCACCGAGACCTTCGGCTCCGATGCGTTCCGCTACTACTTCATGCGCGCCATCGCCTTCGGACAGGACGGCTCCTTCAGCTGGGAAGACCTCTCCGCGCGGTATCAGGCCGAACTCGCGAACGGGTTCGGCAACCTCGCCTCCCGCGTGATCGCCATGCTCGGCCGCTACTTCGACAGCGTGGTTCCGACCCCCTCGACCTACACCGAGGCGGACCTGGCGATCCAGAAGGTCATGCGTCAGGCGGCGGACAACGCGGATGCCGCGATCGGCCGGTTCGCGATCCACGAGGCGCTCTCGTCGGTGTGGACCATCGTCGAGGAGCTCAACGGCTACATCACCCTTCAGGAGCCGTGGGTGCTGGCCAAGTCCGAGGACAAGCGCGAGCGTCTCGCCACGGTGCTGTACACCGCGGTCGACGGACTCCGCGCGCTCGCTGTGCTGCTCTCGCCGGTCATCCCTCATGCCAGCCAGAAGCTGTGGCGCGCGCTCGGCGCGGAGCCCGAACTCGGGCACCTCACCGATCAGGTGATCGTGGATGCCGGACACTTCGGTCAGCTGCCCCCGGCCACCCGGGTGCACGCGATCGAGGCGCTGTTCCCGCGCATCGAGGTCCCTGAGGCGGGTGTCGCGTGAGCGAGAAGGCCGAGGCGAATCCCTCCAACTACATCCGCAAGCGCGAGTCCCGCGCCGAGCACGGCCAGACCAGGGACCTCAGTTACCCGCCTCTGCCGTCTCCTCTCGTCGTGAGCTGCTACGACAACCACACGCACCTCGAGATCGCCGACGGCGACGACCCGCTCGACTACCTGCAGCAACTCGATCTGGCGTCGAGCGTGGGCATCAAGGGCGTCGTGCAGGTCGGCGGCGACCTGGAGACCTCGCGCTGGTCGGCTGACATGGCGGCCAGGGAGCCGCGGATGCTCGCGGCCGTCGCCATCCATCCGAATGAGGCCCCGCGCTACGAGGAGGCGGGCACCCTCGACGACGCGCTCGCCGAGATCGATGAACTCGCCGCTCGTCCGCGCGTGCGCGCCGTGGGGGAGACCGGGCTCGACTTCTTCCGCACCGACGAATCGGGACGCGGCGCTCAGCACCGCTCCTTCGAGGCGCACATCGAGATTGCCAAGCGCCACGATCTTGCGCTGCAGATCCACGACCGCGACGCCCACGACGCCGTGATCGAGACTCTCCTCCGCGTCGGGGCTCCGGAGCGCACGGTGTTCCACTGTTTCTCGGGCGATGCCGAGATGGCGAAACTGTGTGCAGACAACGGCTGGTACCTGTCGTTCGCCGGCAACATCACCTTCAAGAACGCCACGAGCCTGCGCGAGGCGCTCGAGGTGATTCCGCGGGACCGCATCCTCGTGGAGACGGATGCGCCGTTCCTCACGCCGGCCCCCCTGCGCGGGCGCCCCAACTCGCCGTACCTCATCCCCGTGACCCTCCGCTTCATGGCCGACCACCTCGGAACCGACGTGTCGATGCTCGCGGCGCAGGTCTCCTCGAACACGGAGCTCGTCTACGGGGCATGGGACGCGGAACCGGTCAGCCAGGGCGGCGCGACGCCATGGGATGACGCACTCGACCCCTCGCAGCTCGCGTGACCCTGCTCGGGCCGGCGCAGATCCGCGATCTGGCCGACCTGCTCGGCATCCAGCCCACCAAGAAGCTCGGCCAGAACTTCGTGATCGACGCCAACACGGTGCGCCGCATCGTGAAGGCGGCCGGTGTGCGAGCCGAGCACACCGTCGTCGAGGTGGGGCCGGGTCTCGGCTCGCTCACCCTCGGCCTGCTGGAGACCGGCGCCGAGGTTGTGGCCGTGGAGATCGACGCGCGCCTCGCGGCCCAGCTCCCCATCACCGTGCGCGAGCTGCAGCCGGATGCGCGGCTCACCGTGCTCACCGAGGATGCGCTGCGCATCCGCGAACTCCCCGGCGATCCGAGCATCCTCGTGGCGAACCTTCCCTACAACGTGTCTGTGCCGGTGCTGCTTCATTTTCTCGAGACGTTCCGCGGCATCCGCTCCGGCCTCGTGATGGTGCAGGCGGAGGTGGGCCAGCGGCTTGCCGCGCCCCCGGGATCCAAGGTGTACGGCAGCCCGAGTGCCAAGGCGGCCTGGTTCGGCGAGTGGAAGACGGCGGGACTCGTGAGTCGGCAGGTGTTCTGGCCGGTGCCGAATGTGGACTCCATCCTCGTGTCGTTCGCCCTTCGCGGCGACGCGCCCGATGAGGGCCAGCTCGGCACAGAGGCGGAGCGGCTCGCCACGTTCGCGATCATCGATGCGGCGTTCCAGCAGCGCCGCAAGATGCTGCGACAGTCGCTGGCCGAGACCCTGGGTGGCTCGGCCGCGGCGAGCGAGCGGATGATCAGCGCAGGCGTCGACCCCACGGCTCGGGGTGAGCAGCTCACCGTGCAGGACTTCCTCGCCATTGCGCGAGCATGACTCAGTTATGACCCTTGTTCCGCAGCCGTCCGCTGGCCAGACTGGGGTCATGATCGGTTCCCACCGCTCGAACGTCGGAGACATCGCGATGCGTGATGCGACCGGACGCCCGCCCGACGAGTGGTTCGCCCTGCTCGATGCCCAGGGGGCGGTGGGCTGGAGCCATGCGGAGATCGCCCGGTGGCTCGCGGCGAGCTATCCCGACGTCTCCGGATGGTGGATCCAGGCGATCACCGTGCGATTCGAGCAGGAGCGCGGCGGCCGGTTGCCGGGCCAGATGGCGGACGGCACCTTCACGGTGAGCATGAGTCGCACGGTCGACGGCACGCTCGACACGATCCTCGACACGGCGATCGACTGCGTTCGGGCGTTCATCGACTTTCCGCCCGCCTCGGTACGCAGGGCCACCAAGTCGCCGACCGCGCGCTGGCGCGTGCCGGAGGGAGGGACCCTGCTCGTGTCGCTGACCCCCAAGGCCAACGAGCGGGTGCAGGTCACGCTCACCCACTCCCGGATAGCCGAACCCGCCCGGGTCGGGTCGTCTAAAGAATGCGTCGCTCAGGTTCTGGAAAGCCTGACGGTGCGGCTCGGCTAGGTTGGACTCATGACGATCGCCGAGGCCACCCAGGTCGTCCACGCTCGCGCCCCGGGCAAGATCAACGTCTTCCTCAAGGTCGGTGCACTGCTCGACGATGGCTACCACGATGTGGCCACCACCTATCAGGCGGTGTCGCTTTACGAAGACGTGCGCGCGGCGCACGACGACGACTTCTCCGTCACGTTCACCGGCTCCATCGACGTCTCCGAGCTGCCGACCGACGACTCGAACCTCGCGATCAAGGCGGCGCGGGCCCTCGCCCGGCACTGCGGGTATCGCGGAGGCGTGAGGCTGCAGGTCGACAAGCACGTGCCGATCGCGGGCGGCATGGGCGGCGGCTCTGCGGATGCCGCAGCCACCCTCGTGGCCTGTGACGCGCTCTGGGGCACCGACGCCGGGCGCGACGACCTGTTGAAGATCGCCCGCGAACTCGGCTCGGACGTACCCTTCGCCTTCACCGGTGGCACGGCGATCGGCACGGGACGCGGCGACCAGCTCAGCCCTGCGCTCGCCAAGGGGCAGTTCCAGTGGGTGCTCGCCTTCGCCGATTTCGGCCTCTCCACCCCGGAGGTCTACAGCGAGCTCGACCGGCACCGCGACCGGCACGCTCAGGACATCTTCCCGGCCGACCCGCAACCACACGTCGACAGCAATGTGCTCCAGGCGATCCGCGCGGGCGACCCGCACATGCTCGCCGAGGTGCTGCACAACGACCTGCAGGCCCCAGCGCTCCACCTCGAGCCGAGACTCGCGAAGGTCATCCAGCTCGGCGAGGAGAACGGTGCGCTCGCCGGAATGATCTCGGGTTCCGGCCCCACCGTCGCCTTTCTCGCCGCAGACCTCGACGGCGCGCTCGAGCTCCAGATCGCCCTCAGCGCGGCGAGACTGCGCGTCGTGCGGGCAACGGGTCCCGTGCACGGTGCCCGGGTCGTCAACGGCCACTGAGCGCGGTCGCTCCGGCGGCTTCGAGTTACGCTTCCCCGCACCGAGTTGCCCACTTTTGCGGTCAAAACGCCCTATTTCGACCCGAATCACCGCAAAAGTGGGCAACTGGGTGAAATCCGCGGCCGCGACCCGACCAGACCATCCGCGTGCGACTGCGTCAGCGACCCCGCCCGGGAAGCGCCCGCCCACGTCACATCCGCCCCACCTGGGCCCGGCCCGCCCCGCATCACGCTGACCAGTCACCGAGTTGCCCACTTTTGCGGTCAAAACGCCCTATTTCGACCCGAATCACCGCAAAAGTGGGCAACTGGGTGGAATCCTCGGCCGCGACCGCGACCAGACCGCACCGACTGTGCGACTGCGTCAGCGACCCCGCCCGGGAAGCGCCCGCCCACGTCACATCCGCCCCACCTGGGCCCGGCCTGCCCTCGCATCACGCTGACCAGTCACCGAGTTGCCCACTTTTGCGGTCGAAACGCCCTATTCGGGGCCAAATCACCGCAAAAGTGGGCAACTGGGTGAAATCCGCAACCCGACCCCGCGATCGCGACCGGCCCGACCCGCGCCCGATCCCGCACGCACCCCACCCACCGCGCACCCCGCCCACCCCAGCACACACCGCCGAGCAGTCACCCCCGGCGGTAGCGCACCACGTTCACGTCTCCGAGGTTCCAGCTCTCGTCGGGCATCCAGCCGTCGGCGGCGAGCGTCTCGGCCGTCTCGGCGCGCAGGTCCCGCTTGACGCTCGTGATCAGGTAGGTCACGTCGGCGTCGTCCAGGCGATCGAGCGAGTCGGCGAGCGGACGCCTGGTCTCCCACAACTGGCCGGTCTGCGCGGCGGGGGTGTCGAGCGTCACATCCACCGTCCCCTCGAAGGCGTCGGGGTAGGAGTAGGCGATCACCCGGGCGGTCGCCGACGGGTGGTAGCGCACCCATCCCCACACGATCGCGGTCGTGTCGTCGGGCCCCGATCGGGCGCGTTCGGCGGCGATCAGGTCGGCGACGGCATCCCAGGTCGTGTCCTCTTTGGTGGTGGGGGTGCGCTGCACGACGATCTGCGGGATCGCGAGCACCACGATGCTCAGCAAAACGAGCGTGGGGATGATGCGGGTGGGGAGTGCCCGGATGCCCGCCGCGATGATCACCGCCACGAAGGGCAGGCTCATGGCGAGGTAACGCGGAGTGTAGAGCGGGGTGTACGCGGCGGTGGCGATCAGCAGCACGGCGGTCGGGAGGATCAGTTGCGGCAGGAGCAGGCGCGTGGAGTGCTGCCCGCGCTGCGAGCGAAGGAGGGCGACGACGCCGAGCGCGATCAGCGCCCAGCCGGCCACGGCGAAGGCGAGGCTGCGGTAGAACCACTGGGTCTGGAACACCTGACGCGGGGTCGACGGGCCGAGCGGGTCGATCCACTGAAGCTGCCCGGTCTGCGCGACCACCCCGAGCGCGAACGGCGTCAGCACGACTGCGGCGGCCCCGGCGGCGAGCAGCCAGGCCCGGAGCGCATGAGTGGCCGACTCGATGTCGACCGCATCCGTGCGCCAGGTTTCCCTGCCCCCCGTGTCTGCATGGGCACCACTCCCACCGCCACCCCGCCCGCCGACGCGCCCGGCACCGAGCCGCCACCAGACGAGACTCACCCCGTGCGCGATCACGATCAGGGCGAGGTACACGAACACGAGACCGCTGATCGCCACGACGCCCGAGTACCCGATCCACCACAGGCGCGGCGCGGGGGAGCGCACCGCTCCCACGAGCAGCACCGTCGCGATCACCGCGAGGGCTGCGGATGCCGCATACGAGCGTCCCTCCGTGCCCATCCAGGTGGTGCGCGGCAGTAGACAGAACACCATCCCCGCGATCACGCCGAATCGCGTCGAGCCGAGCTGACGCCCCAGCACCACCGTGAACGCGGCGGCGACGCCCACCGCCACGGCGCTCGGTGCCCGCAACGCGAGCGGCGAGTAGCCGAACACCTCGAACACCAGGTGGAGCACGGCGTAATAGGCGGCGTGCACGGCATCCACGGACTGCGCCATGCGCCACAGCTCGGGCAGGCTGCGGGTGGCGGATGTCACGCTCGCCGCCTCGTCGTACCAGAGCGAGGGAATGGTGATCCCGGTGAGGGAGATCGCGAGCCCGACCAGCCCCACGACGAACGGTGCCGCCGACAGCCTGACCGGCAGGGAGCTCAGCACTCCTGCGGTTAAACTGCGGGGGCGGGTCGCCCTCGACCCGCGGGTCAGGAGGTCATCCATGGGTTCGCTCCCACCCCTGATCGAGCCGACGGATGCCCTTCCGCACGATCGCCTCGCCCGCGCTGCCCGCCAGCTTCTGCTGCCCGGCATCGGCCTCGACGGTCAGCGCCGACTCGCGGCGGCGCGGGTGCTCGTGATCGGTGCTGGCGGTCTCGGCTCGCCCGTGCTCCACTACCTCGCGGCGGCCGGCGTCGGCCACATCGGCATCGTCGACTTCGACTCCGTCGACCTCTCGAACCTGCAACGCCAGGTGATCCACCAGACCGCGAGCGTCGGGGAGCCGAAGACGCGCAGCGCGGCCCGCGCCATCGCGGCGCTCGATCCGGGCATCCTCGTGACCGAACATCGCACGCGCCTGGACCGGGACAACGCCCTCCGGATCATGGCCGACTACGACCTGGTGATCGACGGAAGCGACAACTTCGCCACCCGCTACCTGGCGAGCGACGCGGCGGCGCTCTCGCGGAAGCCCTACGTGTGGGGGTCCGTGCTGCGGTTCGACGGTCAGGTGACCGTGTTCTGGGAGGGCGCGCCGGAGGGGCGATCGCTCGACTACCGGGACCTGCATCCGGTGCCGCCGGCCCCCGGCGACGTGCTCTCCTGCGACGAGGCGGGCGTGCTCGGCACGGTGTGCGCCACGATCGGGTCGATGATGGCGACGGAGGCCGTAAAGCTCATCACCGGCATCGGTGAGACCCTGCTCGGTCGAGTGCTCACCTTCGATGCGCTCGGAGCCAAGTGGCGGGAGCTGCGCATCGTGCGGGCAGCCGATCGGATGCCGGTGCGCGAGCTGGTGGACTACGACCTGTTCTGCGGCATCCTGCCCGTCTCCACCGTGGCTGCGGATGCGCGCACCGTCGACGTCGCCGGGCTGGAGGCGGCGCGTGCCGACCGCCGACTCATCGACGTGCGGGAGGCGGGGGAGCGAGCCATCGAGCACATCGAGGGCGACGAATGGGTTCCGCTCGACGAGCTTCTCGCCGATCCGGCGCGCGCGGGAACGACGCCGGTGGTGGTCTACTGCGCCAGCGGCAAGCGGTCCGCGCGTGCCGTGCAGGCGCTCACGGATGCCGGTGTCGATGCGGTGTCGCTCGAGGGCGGCATCCGCGCGTGGTCGACGGCGCTGGCGCCGCAGCACGGCTGAGTCGTCCAGGCGCGCCGGCACCGTCACCCGCCGGCGAAGGGCGGGAGTACGTCGACCACGTCGCCGTCGGTGAGGGGCGTTGCGCGGTCGGTTGTGGCGACCGCGTTATGCAGGAACGAGCAGCGCGCGAGCACCGGGGCGAGTTCCTTGCCTGGGGCGGCAGGAACGCGCGCGAGGGCATCGGCGATCGTCTCGGAAGCGGCGACCGCGACATCCAGCTCGTCGACCCCCGTCGCGTCGGATGCCGCGGCGAAGAAGCGGAACCGAACAGCACCCACGTCAGCCACCGATTGCGCTCATCGATCGCGCGGGCTGAACGAAGTCGCCCGTGTCGAGCCCATGCCCGGCGGGCTTCGCCCACATGGCGTCGCGCCAGAGGTCGGCGATCTCGGTGTCGGATGCCCCGGAGCGGAGGCTCGTGAGCAGATCGGTCTCGGTGTGCGAGAACAGGCAGCTGCGCACGCCTCCCTCTGCGGTGAGCCTCGTGCGACGGCAGTCGCCGCAGAACGGTTCGGAGACCGACGCGATGATGCCGACACGGCCGAGCAGGTCGCCGCCCTCGTGCGAGTACACCCGGAAGAGTTCGGCGGGAGCGCCATCCCTCGGTTCGTCGTCGGGTTCGAGCACGAAGCGCTCCGTGATGCGGGCGCGGATCTCGGCGGCCGAGATCATCGTCGAGCGCTCCCAGGCGTGATCGGCGTCGAGGGGCATCTGCTCGATGAAGCGCAGCTGATGCCCGCGCTCGAGTGACCATGCGAGCAGATCTGCCGCCTGGTCGTCGTTCACACCGCGGAGGAGTACCGCGTTGATTTTGATGGGCGACAGGCCGGCGGCGGATGCGGCGTCGATGCCGGCCAGCACGCGGTCGAGGAATGGGCGACGGGTCACCTCGAGGAAGGTGGCGGCGTGCACGGTGTCGAGCGACACGTTGATGCGGTCGAGTCCGGCATCTGCGAGGGCTGCCGCTCGGGACGAGAGGCCGATCGCGTTGGTCGTGAGCGAGATCTCGGGCCGAGGGTCGAGCGCGGCGCAGGCGGCGATGATGTCGACGAGGTCCTTGCGAAGGAGCGGCTCTCCGCCGGTGAAGCGCACCTGACGTACGCCGAGGCTTTCCACGGCGATACGCGTGAGTCGGCCGATCTCGTCGGCCTGCAGCAGTTCCGCCGATGGGCGGACCGGGAGGCCCTCCGCCGGCATGCAGTACGTGCAGCGCAGGTTGCAGCGGTCGGTCAGGGAGATCCGCAAGTCGGTGGCCGTGCGCCCGAACCGATCGAGGAGGCCGGTGCTGCTGCTCGGGCGAGGGGGCAACAGTGTCGCGGCGGATCGGGGCATGGTGGGCATGCCGAGGGAGACACTCATGCATTCAGGCTAAGCGACGTTTGCTGGGTTGAGGGTGCATGCGCCGATCGAGCAAAGATCACCCCGGCGGTTGGCGGCGACTGAGTGCTCCGGAGCGCGCGAAAAGGCCCGCCGCGCTGATGCGCGACGGGCCTTGACTCAGCTGTGCTGGTGGTTCAGCGGCGCCGGTGTGATCCGATCGTTGCTGAGGCTTTCGAGACTAGGAACCGCTCTTGGCCGTGATCTTCGCGATGCCCACGACGAGCTCGTCGGTGACTGCGTCGGTTCCGAAGGTCTCGTTCAGGAGTCCGGCTGCGTCGGGGCTGACGAGAACGGTGGTTCCTTCGAGAACGGTGTTTCCGTCAGCGTCGGCAGCAGCCGGCTTCAGGGTCGAACCGTCGAGGTTGAAGATGTAGATGTCCTGGCCGACCTCGGTGCCGTTAGCGGTCACCGTGCCGAACAGCTGCGAGGTGCCCGGGTCGATGCGGAAGTCGGTCAGCTCGACGACGGTGTCACCAGCGGTGAGGGAGATTCCCGAGCCATCGTGCGAGATGGAACCCTGCACGTAGGGACGGTAGGACTCGTTGGGGTCGTAGTAGTCCACGTCGCCACCGGTGATCGGGAAGGCGAGCACACCGTCGGTGAGCGTCGCGGTTCCGAGGACTCCGGGGGTGAGGCCGAGTCCGGTGATCGCCTCGACGAAGCCGGCGTCGAGCGTGACCTGGGTGTCAACACCCTCGAGGTTGGTCAGGGTGGCGATGGGCTGCGGGTCAGCGGCCTGGCTGGAGGACGACTCGGCGGGGGCCGGGGTGGTCGAGGTAGCCGGGGTGGTTGAACAACCGGCGAGGCCTGCAACCAGGAGTCCGGCTGCTGCGATTCCGATGGTGCTCTTGTAGAAGCTGCGCATGATTTCTTTCCTTCGTGAAGTTTGGCGGTTGGTGATGACAAGGGTTCGGGCCGGACTCGGAATCGGTTTGGAATGGATGTCTACCGTTATGTTTCCGTTACCTTTTTCAGCGAACGTCCAGCTTGGTCACAGCCGCCCATAGCGGTTCTCCCACCGTCGCAGCAGCGATCGCGGGGTCTCCGGCGCCGGTCTCCGCTCGAAAGCGGTGCAGCCCATCCGTTGTCTCGAGGGTGAGCACCAGCCGGCCGCCGAGGTCGTCGAGGGCCACGAGCCGGCACCGCCACGATGCGGGCACCGACATGGTGGGCGGATGGGTCGACAGCGCGACATCCGCAGGCGAGAACAGCATCGTGCTCTCACCCGTGCGCAACAGGTTCATCCCCACCAGTCGCGCGACGTACTCCGTGGCTGGCGCCGAAGTGATCTCGGCCGGGGTGCCCCGCTGCACCACGACGCCGCGCTCCAGCACGACGATCTCGTCGGCGAGGGTGATCGCGTCGATCACGTCATGCGTCACCAGCACGGTGGCGCCGCCGTATGCGCGAAGGCGCGCCCCGAGTTCGGTGCGCACCTCCATGCGGGTTCCGGCGTCGAGAGCGGCGAGCGGCTCGTCGAGCAGGAGCAGCGACGGTTCGAGTGCGAGAGCACGGGCGAGGGCCACGCGTTGGGCCTGGCCGCCGGAGAGCCTGCCCGGTCGGGAGTCCGCGTGCGCGGCCAGACCGAAGCGTGTCAGCAGGTCGTGTGCCGCACGGTGGGCGTCGGCGCGGGCGGCTCCGTGGGCGATCGGTCCGAAGGCCACGTTCTCGAGCGCCGACAGGTGCGGGAACAGCAGGTAGTCCTGAAACACCACGCCGATGCCGCGTGCCCTGGCAGGTAGATGCGCGCCGTCTCCGTCAAGCCTGCGACCGTCGAGCTCGATCGTGCCTTCGGCGGGACGGATGAGGCCCGCGATCGTGCGGAGAGCGGTCGATTTGCCTGCTCCGTTCGGGCCGACGAGGGCGGTGACCCGGCCGGGCGGCACGGAGAGGCGAACCCGCAGGTCGAAGGCGGTTCGCGTGACGGCGAAGTCGGCATGCAACCCGCTCACGATCGAATCCGCCCGCGCCGGAGCCGGCTCACGAGAGGGCCCCGGCCACCCAGCGTTCGCGCAGACCCACGAGCACACCGATCGACACCACGAGGAGGATCAACGAAATGACATAGGCCGAGCCTGGATCGGACTGCAGAGCGAGGTAGGCCGAGAGTGGCATCGTCTGCGTGACGCCGGGGAAGTTGCCCGCGAAGGTGATCGTCGCGCCGAACTCACCGAGCGCCCGCGCGAAACACAACACGGCACCGGCGGTGACGCCCGGGGCGATGAGCGGCAGGGTGATCCGTCGGAAGATCATCCATCTGGAGGCACCGAGGGTCTCCGCGGCATCCTCGAACCGCCGGTCGGCCGCTCGCAGCGCACCCTCCACCGCCAGCACGAGGAACGGCATCGCCACGAATGTCTCCGCGATCACGACGGCGGCGGTCGTGAACGGCACCTGGATGCCGAACGCATCGAACAGCGGAGCCCCGAGCAGGCCCCGCCGCCCCAGCAGCAGCAGTAGCGCGACTCCGCCGACCACGGGCGGCAGCACGAGCGGCACGGTGACGAGTGCCCGCAGCAGTCGGCGCGGTACCGGGTGCCAGCCGCCCGAGCGGGCCAGCACCCAGGCGAGGGGGATGCCGAACACGAGGCTCAGCGCGGTTGCCGCGACCGCGCTGCCGAGGGAGAGGGTGAGCGAGGTGCCGATCGCGGGGGAGGACAGCAGGCGGGGGAGTTCCCCCCATGGCACGCGCAGCACGAGCGCGATGAGCGGCAGCACGAGGAACGCCAGCGCGATCGCCGCGGGAAGCCAGAGCGCGCCGGGCACGCCGCCGGACCGTCTCTCGGCGTCGATTCCTCGGGGACGTCCCGGTCGCCGGGTCGAGCTTGTTGCGTCGGTCGAGTCCAGCGCGGTCACGGCAGTCCGAACCCGGCCGAGGAGAGCACGCGCCGGGCGGTGTCGCCCGCCACGAACGTGACGAACGCCGCGGCGGCATCCGCATTCCTCGAGGAGGTCAGCCGGGCGATCGGATAGCTGTTCGGGCTGTCGTCGGCCCCATCGAACTCGATACCGTCGACGGCGCCGCCCGCGGCGAGGATGTCGGTGCGATAGACGAGACCGGCGTCGACCTCGTCGAGCCGCACCTTCACGAGCACGGCCTTCACGTCCTCCTCCAGGGTGTCGGGCGCGGGCGTGATGCCGGCGGCACGGAACGCGGTGTCGGATGCGGCGCCACACGGCACCTGTGGAGCGCAGAGCGCGATGGTGCGAGCGGGGTCGGCGAAGTCATCGAGACCGCGGATGCCCGCCGGGTTGCCCTTCGGTACGGCAATCTGGAGCGAGTTGGAGGCGAAGTTCCTCGCTCGACCCGCCACCAGCCCGGCGTCGTCGACGGTCGCCATGGTGGCCGGGTTCGCCGCCGCGAACACGTCGGCAGGCGCCCCCGACACGATTCCCTCGGCGAGAGACGCGCTGCCCGCGAAGTTCAGGGTGACGCTGACGCCCGGATTCTCCTCCTCGAACGCGTCGGCGATGGCGGTGAAGGGGTCGGTGAGCGACGACGCCGCGAACACCACCACATCGCCGGCCAGCGCGGGCGACTCGCCCCCGGCAGCGGGAACGGCCGGAGTCGCCGCGGGCGACGTGCATCCGACCAGTAGGCAGCCGAGGGCGACGACGAGAGCGGGGGCCGACATCCGCGCCGTCACGGCAGGGTGATCCCGACCGAGGTGGCCTTCACCGTTGCCGCGGCGAGCGTGCCCACTTCGAGACCGAGCTCGTCCGCTGCCTCGCGGCTGATGAGTGCGACGAGACGGAACGGGCCGGCCTGCAACTCCACCTGAGCCATCACCGTGTCCTTCGTGATGCGCGTGACGAGGCCGGTGAGGTGATTGCGCGTGGACGAGCGGCCGCCGGCCGTGAGGGTGGGCGCCGTGGCGAGCTCCTGCGCGAGGGCGGCGAGCTCGCCGCCGTCGACGGTCTGTCGGCCGCCGTCGCCACGGGTGAGGGTGAGGCGTCCCGCTTCCGCCCAGCGACGCACGGTGTCATCGCTCACGCCCATGATCGAAGCGGCTTCGCTGACCTTCAGAACGCTCGCTGTCATTCCCCGAGTCTAGGAGCCTTTCGACGCTTCTGCGGTTGCGCTGCCGACTTTGCGCCGCAAATGCGGAAACGGATGCCGCATCCGCTCTTTCAATCGGCGCCGCCCTTCGGGCCCGAGCCGGTGCAGGCTCATCATCACGATGAGGGCGATCGCGAGAGCCACGGTGACGCGGGCAAGCTCCACCGACGGGATGAGCAGGCGCTCGGTGAGGGCGAACGGCACCGCCAGCCACTCCCACCGGCCCGTCATCGCCACCACCGGCACGAGCAGAAGGGCGTACCAGGGGTAACGCGGGGTGACCACGAGCAGGGTGACCCCGATCATCACCACCTGGCCGAGCCACGGGTCGGTCGGGTCGGTCGTGCGCCAGACGATCACTGCCGTCGCGCCGATGAGCAGGGCGGCGATCACGGTGGCGGCGGGTCCCGGCGCGAACAGCGACAGCATGATGAACCGCGAGCCGCTGGAGTAGCCCTCCTCGCTGAGGTACCCCGGCAGGTAGCCGAGCACGCCGAACCCGGTGAGGGCGATGTACGGGATGTACAGCACCGCGAACGTGACGATTGCGGCGACCATCACCTTCCAGCCCTGTCGTCGCAGCAGTGCGGGGGCCGCGATCACCGGGATGAGTTTCACCGCGATCGCCGCTCCCAGCGCGGCCCCGCCGGACCATCGACGCCCCGTCGCCACGAGCGCCGTCGCCACAAGTACGAGCAGCCCGCCGAGCACGTCGATGTGCGAGTTGGTCACCGCCTCCGTCGCGGCGAGTGGACTCCAGCCCCAGAGGGCGGCCCAGCGCGGGTCGCGTCCGCTGCGGTGCAGCAGCGTGAGCAGCAGCCCGGTGATGGTGAGGCTCATCAGCAGGCCGGCCACCTGCATCGGCGCGTACTGCGGCTCCGGCCCGGTGAGAAGGCGCACTCCGGCGAAGAAGATCTCACTCGTGGGCGGGTAGATGGTGGGCACCTTCGCGCGGTTGATGGCGGTGCACAGGATGCCGTCGCCGTCCTTGACCGTCATGATGCGGGCGCCGGTGCACCGTTCCTCGCCATCGGCATCCACCTCGGCCGCCGGGAACAGCCAGTCGGGGCGGAGTTCGGCCAGGGCGGGGTCGGCGGGCACGTACTGGTACGGGGAGATGCCGGCGTTCTGCACGATGCCGTCCCAGGCGTAGCGTGCGGAGTCGGTGCTCGTGTTCGGCGGGCCGAGGAGCGCGGCTCCGCCGATGGCGACAGAACCGGCGATGACCAGGGCGATCGCCGGCTTCATCCGCACCCGGCGCAGGAGGAAGACGGCGAGCGCGAAGAGCAGCCAGAGCGCGGCCGTGAACCCCACGAGCGGCATCAGCCGGCCGGTCTTGTCGTCGTAGTAGGGCAGTGCGGTGATGGAGAGCGCCGTGACGACAGCGCTCACCAGGAGGAGCAGGGCGGTGATGGCTGTGCGCACGACCCCATCCTGACGGATCGGGGCGACTCCGCAGGCCGCTGCACCGTCCGGGGCGTCTCCCGTCCCCGTCGGGGGCGCAGCTGGCCAGGCGCCGTTCACAACTCAGGACGGATTGGCGGATTGCCTGTCGTGCGGCGGTGTGGCGGGGTGATGCTGCGGGTCTTCCTGAGTTGTGAACCGGACGGCGGCCGACGGCGGGGTCTCGACAGGCTCGACCGGCGGAAGGGGCGCGGCGGGCGTGGCGCCGTCGGCGGGGTCTCGACAGGCTCGACCGGCGGAGGGGCACGGCTGGCGGGGCGCCGTTCACAACTCAGGACGGATTGGCGGATTGCCGGTCGTGCGGTGGTGTGGCGGGGTGATGCGGCGGGTCTTCCTGAGTTGTGAACGGGACGGCGGCCGGCGGCGGGGTGCAGAGGGGCGGGGTCTCGACGGGCTCGACCGGCGGAGGGGCGGGGTCTCGGCGGGCTCGACCGGCGGAAGGGGCGGGGTCTCGACGGGCTCGACCGGCGGAAGGGGCGGGGTCTCGACGGGCTCGACCAGCGGAGGCGGCGGGGTCTCGACAGGCTCGACCAGCGGAAGAGGACCGGCTCGACCGGCGGCCGGCGGCAGGGTCTCGACGGGCTCGACCAGCGGAAGGCGACGGGCTCGAGCGGTGGGGTCTCGACAGGCTCGACCGGCGGAACGGCTCCCGTCTCCCGCGGACGCGGCTCCGAACAACGGTTATGAGTCGATCCCTGCGCGACCCCGTCGACCGGGCAACCCCGTGGTGGAATGGCCGGATGCACAGGCTCCTGCACGACACCCGGCGTTCGCTGGCGTCCCCCTCCCGCAATCCGCGAATGGCGACGGTGCTCGGTCGACTGCTCGGTGCCGCGTTCCTGATCACCTTCATCACGGGTCTCTACAGCCACGTCATCCAGGAGCCGCTGCCCTGGATGCGCTTTCCGACCCGTCCGGTGTGGATCTACCAGGTGAGCCAGGGCATCCACATCACCGCGGGCATCGCCTGCTTCCCGCTGCTGTTCGCCAAGCTCTACGCCGTCTTTCCCGAACTGTTCCAGTCGCCGCCGATCCGCGGCGTCGTGCACCTGCTCGAGCGACTGTCGATCCTGCTGTTCGTGGCGGCGTCGCTCGTGGAGATCACGATCGGTCTGCTCAACACCTTCCAGCTCTACGCGCTGTTCCCGTTCCCGTTCCGGCAGACCCACTTCGCTCTGTCGTTCGTGGTGATCGGTTCGCTCGCTCTGCACATCGGCATCAAGCTCTCCACGATCTCGGCCTACTGGCGCAAGAAGGACAGCTACGCCGCCGACGGCTCGCTCATCCTGCATGGCGAGCACGCGGATGCCGCGGCCGCAGCGCCGCCGCTGCCCGCGGCCGCAGCGCCGCCGCTGCCCGCAGCAGGGGGCTCGTCCACCACGCAGGCACCCACCGGCGTCACCGGTCGCATCTTCGCCTGGATCGACGCCACCCCCGACATCACCGCAACGCCACGGCTCCAGCGGGCCAGCCGACGCGGGTTCCTCGTCACGGTCGGCCTCGCCGTCGCCACGGTGGTCGGGCTCACCGCGGGCCAGTCCTTCCGTGCGCTCGATGGCGCCAACCTGTTCGCCCCGCGCAAGAGGGGAATCGGCCCGAACGCCCTGCCCATCAACCGCACCGCCCGTGCGGCGAAGGTGCTCGACACCGCCACCTCGCCGGACTGGACCCTCACCGTCACCGGCGCCGGAGGTGTCATGGTCTACACGCTCGCCGACCTCCAGGCCCTGCCGCAGACCGACGTCCGCCTGCCGATCGCCTGCGTCGAGGGCTGGAGTCAGTACGCCGATTGGCG
This sequence comes from uncultured Actinomycetota bacterium, assembly GCA_963756375.1. Taxonomy (GTDB): domain Bacteria; phylum Actinomycetota; class Actinomycetes; order Actinomycetales; family Microbacteriaceae; genus Marisediminicola. The sequence goes on from CAVWNJ010000005.1 coordinate 155,224, forward strand.
TGGGGTGCGCATCCGTGACCTCGCCGACGCATCCGGTATGGATGTCGGCTCCGTGATCCGTGCGACGAGCCTCGAGCAGAAGAGCATCTACGCCACCTCCGAGCTCGGCCCGGAGTTCGTGCGTGACGAGCTCACCCTCGTCGCGCTCGAGGTGAACGGCGCCCCGCTCGACATCGACCACGGGTATCCGGCACGCCTCATCGCCCCAGCGCGGCCCGGCGTGCTGCAGACCAAATGGCTCACCACCCTCGAGGAGATCTGATGACCGTGACCCGCCGCTGGCAAATCGGCCTTATCGCGTTCGGCATCGCCCTCATCGGCGTCGGCGGCATCGTGCTGCTGCAGGATGTCGCCCCCAAGAACTATCTCGGCATCATCGCCTGGTTCGCCGGCGCGATCATCCTGCACGACGGCATCGTGGCGATCGCCGCGTTCGGTGTGCAGCTCGGGCTCAGGCGGGTGGGAAAACGCATCCCGCTCGCGGTACTCGCCATCGTGCAGGGCGCCATCGTGATCGGCGCGATCATGGCGCTCATCGTCTTCCCGCAGATCTACAAGCAGGGCATCGGCACCAACAACCCCACCGTGCTGCCGCTCGACTACGCGGGCAATCTGGTGCTGTTCTATGTGGTGCTCACCGTGGTCACCGCGATTGCGGTGACCGGCTACCTGCTGGTGGCGCCGAGGCGGCAGAAGCTGCGGCCGTCGAGCGTCCAGAACTGACGCTCCTCGAGTCCCAGCGCTGCGGCCCGGGCCACGAGGCCGGTGCGGCCGATCTCGGCCCACGGGAACGACGCGCTCTCGTGGCCGTGGGTGTCGACGACCCGACCGGTGAAGGTGCGGTCGCAGTCGGGCTGGGCGCTCACCTCGACGACGATTTCGCCGTCGGCCGCAAGGATGTCGCGGCACCGGGCGAGCATCGCGTCGACGTCGCCGCCGATGCCGATGTTGCCGTCGACGAGCAGCGCGGTCTGCCATGCGCCCTCTGCGGGGAGACGGTCGAAGATGGAGCGCAGAATCACGTTGAGGCCGGCGTCGGTGGCGAGCTCCACCACGGTGGGGGAGACGTCGATGCCGAGGGCGTCGATGCCGAGACCGGCGGCGGCGCGCACCATGCGGCCGGGGCCGCATCCGATGTCGAGCACGGGTCCGGTCACGCTGCGCAGGAGGCTGAGGTCGGCTTCGTCGGCATCCGCATTCCAGCGGGCGAGGTCCATGGTGGAGCCGGGGGTGCCGTCGGTGCTCTCGTGCAGGTAGAGCACGTTCGAGTCGGCCTGGCGGAGCGCCCGCGCGTAGGGTTCGGTTCCGCCTGCCCCGAAGGTGGCGGTGCGGGTCTGCACGGCGATGCTCATGCCGACACCTCGGCGTCCAGGCGGCGGAAGGTCTCCGCGAAGCGGGTGTGCGGTGCGAGTTCGGCCACGGCGCGGGCGTCGGCGACGGTGTCGACATCGAGCAGCTCGGGCAGCATCGACACGGTCAGGCCGGCGTCGGCGAGGCGGGTGAGCTGGGCGGCGCCGGTGTGATCCTGCGACATCGGGATGCCGCGGAGCAGGTCACCGGTCGGTTCGGCGAGCCCGAGGGACCAGAATCCGCCGTCGCTCGCCGGTCCGAAGAAGGCGTCGACATCGTTCGGCCAATCGGAGAAAACCGGTCTCAACATGTCCGCCTCAAGTTGCGGGGTGTCCATGCCGATCAGAAGGGTCGGCCCGTCGCACACGTCGAACATCGCGCCCAATCGCACATCGAGGTCACCGCTCACCTGAGTCATCACATCCCAGTCTTCGGAGCCGGGGGGCAAAAGGTTGCCGTCGAAGAGAAGAATTCGTCGAGTGGCGGGAAGCGTCGACACGGCCGCGAGGGTGTCGGAGATGGCCGCGGCGGCGAGTTCCGCGGCCTGCGCGAAGCTGAACGGCGGGTTGAGCCGCGTCTTCACCTTGCCTGCGATCGTCTCCTTGGCGATCAGAACGAGGGTGGTCATCGCTGACCTCCGGTCACGCGGGAGCCCCGCGCGGCGAGCAGCGCCGACATGTCGTTCACCGCGGTCCAGGTGCCGCGCACCGTTCCTGTCACCTTCGAGCGGCCGACGCGGGGCGAGTATGGCGTGTTCACCTCGCGAACCTGCCAGCCGGCATCCACAGCCTTCAGCAGCATCTCGAGCGGATACCCGCTCCGCCGATCCTGCAGGTCGAGCGCCAGGAGCCCCTCCCTGCTGGCCGCGCGCATCGGGCCGAGATCGTGCAGTGGCAGGCCCGTCGCCCGTCTCATCAGCAACGCCAGCGCCACGTTGGCCATTCGCGCGTGCCATTGCCACGCGCCACGGGAGGTGGGACGCCTGCGTCCGAGCACGAGGTCGGCCGTGCCCGCTTCGACCGGGTCGACCACGAGCGGAAGGTCGGCCGGGTCCATCGAGGCGTCGGCGTCGCAGAACGCCACGATCGGCGCTGTCGCGGCCAGGAGTCCGGCGTGCGCGGCTGAGCCGAATCCGCGGCGGGGTTCGGTGACCACGGTCGCGCCATGCTGTCGTGCGACCTCCGCCGAACGGTCGGTGGAGCCGTTGTCGACCACGATTGCCCGATATCCCTCCGGCAGCCTGGGGAGGATGCGCGACAGGGCGCCCTCCTCGTTGAGGCAGGGGAAGACCACGTCGACGCGCGCGGAGGGTGGAGTCACCCTTCCGACTGTAGGGGAGGCATGCTGTGGGCCGCCGCCGCACTCGCTCGGCCGCGGCCCAGCCTGCGCGCCTATCCTGATCGCGTGAGCGCACCGCAGAACCCCACAGCAGCGCTCCCCGAGCGCCCAGACGCCCCGCCTTCGCACGGCCCCGGCGTCACGAGGGTGCGCGCGTGGGCGGGGGTGGCCGGCGTCGTCGCCGCGCTCGCCACGCTTGCGGTCGCCGAACTCGTGTCGTTGATCCTCGGCGGGATCGGCAATCCGGTGCTCGCGGTCGGGTCGCTCGTCATCGACCTCGTGCCACCCGGATTCAAGACGCTCGTGATCGACCTGTTCGGCACGGCAGACAAGATCGCGCTCTTCGTGGTTCTCGCCGTGGTCGTGGCCGTGTTCGCCGTCGTCACCGGCATCCTCGAGCTGCGGCGCGCGCTCCTCGGCAGCGCCGTGCTCGCCGCATTCGGACTCATCGCCGTGATTGCCGCGGTCACCCGAGCCGATGCCACCGCGCTCGCCGCGCTCCCCACCGTCGCCGGTGTCATTGTCGGGATCCTCGTGCTCCGTGTGCTGATCGCCCGGCTCAAGGCCTGGCGGGATGCGCGACCGCGACGCGTCGGCGCCGTGCTCGTGGCCGGCGACATCGAGCGACGCCGATTCCTCCAGGTGGCACTCGCGGTCGGGGTGTCGAGCCTCCTGGTCGGGCTCGTGGCGCGCACCGTCTCCGCCTCGGCATCCGCCGTTCGCGACCTGCGCGAGATGATCACCCTCCCGGCCGCGGCCGATGCCGCGCCGCCGCTCACGGCCGACCAGACCCTCACGATCGACGGTCTCAGTACGTTCGTCACGCCCAACGCCGAGTTCTACCGCATCGACACGGCACTGCAGGTGCCCTCGGTGAATGCCGCCGACTGGACTCTCAAGATCGTCGGCATGGTCGAGAACGAGGTGGAGATCACCTTCGCCGACCTTCTCGCCCTGCCGCTGCAGGAGCGCTACATCACCCTCGCCTGTGTCTCTCAGGACATCGGCGGCGGCCTGATCGGCAACGCCCTGTGGCTCGGCTACCCGATCCGCGACCTCCTCGCGAGGGCTGTGCCCACGGCGGGGGCTGACATGGTGCTGTCCACGAGCGTCGACGGCTTCACGGCATCCACACCGCTGACGGTGCTGCAGGATCCGGGCACGGATGCTCTGCTCGCCGTGGGCATGAACGGCGCCCCGCTTCCGCTCGATCACGGCTTCCCGGTGCGCATGGTGGTGCCCGGCCTCTACGGCTATGTCTCCGCCACGAAATGGGTCACCGAGTTGAAGGTGACCACCTTCGCGGACGACCTCGCCTACTGGTCGACGAGGGGCTGGACCGAGCGCGGGCCGATCAAGCTGTCGTCACGCATCGATACGCCAAGGCGCGGGTTCGAGGTGCAGCCGGGCACCGTTCCGATCGCCGGCATCGCGTGGGCCCAGCACACCGGCATCCGCGCGGTCGACGTGCAGATCGACGACGGTCCCTGGCAGCCGGCCGAGCTCGCGGCGCCGGTCAGCACCGACACCTGGATCCAGTGGGTCTACCAGTGGGAGGCGACATCCGGCACGCACCGGGTGACGGCCCGGGCCACGGACGCCGACGGCCTCGTGCAGACCGCCGAGATCCGCCCACCCGCCCCCGATGGGGCCACCGGGTTGCACAGCATCTCGGTGCGCGTGGCCTAGAACGAGCTAGGGGCGCACGGCCGCCCGCAGCGGCGCGGTCGCGAACTCCCGCATGCCCTGGTCGAATTCCACGGCGGGCGACCAGCCGAGTTCGCTGCGAAGCCGTGCGGATGACGCGGTGATGTGCCGCACGTCACCGAGCCGGTACTCGCCCGTGACGATGGGCGCGAGCCCACCGGCGTGAGTGCTGACGGAGGCGGCGAGGTCTCCGATGGTGTGCACGACACCGCTGCCCACATTGAAAGCGCGGAACCTCCCGGCCTCCTGATCGGCCGTCCAGTCGATGCTCGCGATGTTGGCCGAGGCGATGTCGCGAACGTGCACGAAGTCCCGGCGTTGGGCGCCGTCCTCGAACACGCGAGGCGCCTCGCCTCGCTCCACGGCCGACCGGAACAGCGACGCCACGCCCGCGTACGGCGTGTTCTGCGGCATGCCGGGGCCGTACACGTTGTGGTAGCGGAGGGCAGCGGCGACGCCGCCGGTGCTGCGCGCCCACGACGCCGCGAGGTGTTCCTGCGCGAGCTTGCTGAGCGCGTAGACGTTGCGCGGGTCGAGCGGGGCATCCTCGTCGATCAGCTCGGGGCTGAGGATGGAACCGGCGTCGTCTCGCGGGTCGAACAGTCCGGCGTCGAGGTCGGCCACCCGACGCGGCGCCGGACGGGTGATGCCGCCGGGGCCGCGGTAGCTGCCCTCGCCGTAGACGACCATGGAGCTCGCGAGCACGAGCCGGCGGATGCCACGCTCCGCAAGGCCTGCGAGCAGCACCGCCGTGCCGAGGTCGTTGCTTGCGACGTAGTCGGGGGCGTCGGAGAAGTCGACGCCGAGCCCCACCTTCGCGGCCTGATGGCACACCACATCGATGCCGTCGAGCGCCCGGCGCACGGTCTCGGCGTCGCGCACGTCGCCCCGGATCAGTTCCACCCGGGATCCCGTGTCTGCGGCGGGCACGTCGGGGGCTTCACCGTGCACGTCGGCGCGGAACGAGTCGAGCACGCGCACGGTGTCGCCCCGCTCGAGCGCGGCCTCGACGATCGCCGATCCGATGAAGCCGGCCCCGCCGGTGACGAGCAGTCTCACAGCGCGGCTGCCTGGTCGAGCACGGCGCGTACGGCATCGGCCGGGATGAGTTCCCGAGCCTCGTAGTCGAGCGGGATCGCGCGGATGATCGTCTCGATGGCGGCCACGATGCGGGGCTGCGCCTCCCGCAGCCGCCTGAATACGAGTTCCGCGCTGAGGTCGTCCTCGGCACGCGCGGCTCCGTCACTCTCGGAGGGGGCGAGCCCGGCATCCGCGTCGGTGACGAACGACAGGTTCACCGTTCCGATGTTGAGTTCGGCGGCGAGCGGCACCTCGGGGTAGAGGGTCATGTTCACGGTGTGGGCGCCTGCCGCGGCGAACCAACGGGACTCGGCGCGGGTGGAGAAGCGCGGGCCCTGGATCACCACCACGGTGCCGGACGGGGCGATCTTCTCGCCCGCTGCGGTGAGGGCGTCGGCGGCGATGCCGTGCAGGGTCGGGCAGAACGGATCGGCGGCCGCGAGGTGCTGCACCGAACCGCGATCGTAGAAGGTGTCTGCGCGCCCGTGGGTGCGGTCGATGAACTGGTCGGTGAGCACGAGGGTGCCGGGCGGGTACTGCTCAACGACCCCGCCGACGGCGGCGCTCGACACGATGGCACGCACCCCGAGCGAGGCGAGCGCCCAGATGTTGGCGCGGTAGTTGATCAGGTGCGGCGCCACGCTGTGATCGACACCGTGCCGTGTGAGGAACGCGACCGTGCGTCCGCCGAGTTCGCCGATCGTCACGTGCGCCCGGCCGTACGGGGTCGCCACGCGCACGGTCTCCGAGCTGGCGGCGTCGAACAGGCGGTAGAGCCCCGAGCCCCCGATCACGGCGATGTCGGCGTGCGGCGCAGTCGCGGCGGCGTCGGGGCGGGCGGATGCGGCGGCGTCAGGCATCCGCCCAGTCTCGCATCACCCGCAGGCGCAGCGGCTCGACATCCGGGCACCCGCCTGAGCTGCACGCGGGGCGGCCCGCCCGCGAGAGGGCCCGCGAAAACGGGCGATGATGGTGTGATGCGGACCGTGGCGGAACATCAGGATGCAGTGCGGGCGCTGCTCGCGCCACTCGGAGCAGGCGAGCCCTACCGGTGGTCCGGCGATCTGGCGGCCGCGGCCTCGCTCATCGACCCCTACCGCGTGCTGCACGACGATGTGGTCTCGCCGATCGATCATCCGCCGTTCGACAACTCGCAGATGGACGGATACGCCGTGCGGGCGGGCGAGGTCGTGCCGGGCCGCGCGCTCGTCGTGGCGCCACCGATTGCGGCGGGGCAGCCGGTGGGCCGGCTAGAGCCCGGCACCGCAGCTCCCATCATGACCGGGGCTCCTGTTCCGGTGGGCGCCGACGCGATAGTCCCCATCGAGCTGGCGGTTCCCGACCGGTTCCAGAGCGAGCCGGATGCCCGCGTTTCGTTTCACGAGACCCCGGCCCATGGCGCCTTCGTTCGGCCGCGCGGGAGCGACCTGCCTCGCGGGTCGGTGCTGCTGCCGGCGGGCACCCGACTCGGGGCGGCGCAGTGGGGCATCCTCGCCGCCTCCGGCATCACCAGACTCGCGCTACGGCGTCGACTGTCTGTGCTCGTGGTGTCGAGCGGCGACGAACTGCAGCGACCGGGTGTCGAACTCGGCGACGGCCGCATCTACGACGCCAACAGCGCTGCGATGGCCGCGGCGATCACCACCTCAGGGGCACGGGTGGCACGGGTGCTCACGGTCACCGACGACGCAGACGGACTCCGCGCGAGACTTGCCGAGGAGTTGATCGGCATCGACCTGATCCTCACGACCGGGGGCGTCAGCAAGGGCGCCTACGAGGTGGTGCGGGATGTCTTCGAGCCGGCCGGGGTGCGTTTCCTCGGCGTCGGGATGCAGCCGGGCGGGCCGCAGGGGCTTGGCCTTGCCGAACTGGTCGACGATGCCGGGCGCTCGGCGCGCATCCCGGTGGTCGCCTTCCCCGGCAACCCGGTGAGCGCCCTGGTCTCGTTCGAGCTGTTCCTCCGCCCGGTGCTGCGCGCGCTGCACGGGCTGCCCGCGCACCGTGCGGCGGAACGCGCACCGCTCGCCGCGGCTCTCGACTCGCCGTCGGCCAAACATCAGGTGCGGCGCGGCCGGTTCGACGCGAACGGCCGAGTGGAGCTGGTCGGCGGGGCGAGTTCGCACCTGCTGCACGGCTACGCGACATCCACACTTCTCGTGCACGTGCCGGCGGGGGTCTCGCACCTCGACGCCGGCGACCCCGTCGACGTCTGGAGAATCGATGACTGACCCCGCATCCGACCCCACCCTCACCCACCTGCGCGCCGATGGTTCCGCCCACATGGTGGATGTCGGGCAGAAGGCCGTCACGCAGCGGCGCGCGGTCGCCCAGGCGGTGGTGCTGACGCGGCCGGAGGTGGTCGCGGCGGTGCTCACCGGTGAGCTTCCGAAGGGCGAGGCGATCGGCACCGCCCGCATCGCCGGGATCATGGCGGCCAAGCAGACCTCCTCCCTGATCCCGCTGTGCCATCCGCTGCCCCTCACCTCGATCACGGTCGACATCACGGGCGACGGCGCGCGTCTCACCGTGGTGGCCACGGTGGCGACGAGTTCGGTGACCGGCGTGGAGATGGAGGCGCTGACCGCCGCCTCGGTGAGCGCCCTCACCCTCTACGACATGATCAAGGCCGTCGACAAGACGGCGGAGATCACCGAGATCCACGTGCGCGAGAAGCAGGGTGGCAAGTCCGGCGATTGGACCCGGCCGTGAACCTCACCGGGTTCGTGCTCGTCTCCTCCACGCGGGCAGCATCCGGGGTCTATGAGGACCGCACCGGCCCCGTGATCGTGGAGTGGATGCACGCTCACGGCTTCGATGCGGATGCCGCGACCGTGGTTCCCGACGGACCACTCGTGAACCGCGAGTTGCGCAGCGCGCTCGACCGCGGCGTGCGGCTCATCGTGACAACGGGCGGCACCGGCATCGGACCGGACGACGTGACCGCAGACGCCACGGCGGCGCTGGTGACCCGCCCGCTGCCCGGATTCCACGAGGAACTGCGACGCAGGGGAGCGGCAACCACACCATTCGCGCTGATGAGCCGCGGTGTCGCCGGCGTCGTCGGCGACAGCTTCGTGGTCAACCTGCCAGGCTCGACCGGGGGCGTGCGCGACGGGCTACAGTTGCTCGGCGAAGTCGTGGATCACGTCTTCGACCAACTCTCCGGGGGACGACATGACTGACCGCGTTCGCTTCGCCACCGTCAGCGCCGAGCCGATCACCGTGGAGGAGTGCGCGGATGCCGTCGCCTCCGCCACCGCTGGCGCCGTGGTCACCTTCGCCGGTGTCGTGCGCAACCACGACGAGGGGCAGGGCGTGCTCACCCTCGACTATTCCGCGCATCCGACCGCCCAGGATGTGATCGCGGCGGCGGCGCGCACCGTGGCCGAGGAGTTCCCCGACGTGGTGATCGCCGTCTCCCACCGGGTGGGTGCTCTCCAGGTCGGCGACATCGCGTTGGCCGCGGCCACCGCATCCGCCCACCGAGCCGAGGCGTTCGCCGCCTGCGCGCGCCTGGTCGACGTGGTGAAGGAGACGGTGCCGATCTGGAAACGTCAGGGCTTCACGGACGGCTCATCGGAGTGGGTGGCGTCACTCGGCTGAACGTTTGCCGTGTCTTGACGGCGCCAAGGAATCCCCCGGTCACATCGCGCGTTGTGCCTGTAAGCGGAAGTGGTCCGCGGGGCGGATCGCATCCGTTCGGTCGGAGGGAAGACCCATGGGAACTGTGTGGCAGGAAATCGAGAACACTGATGGCACGGTGGTCAAGTACCGCCGTCACTCGGAGGGGCGTGGTTTCGTCGCGCACGGATCCACCGTCGATCGCACGGCCTTTCTCGACGAACGCGTGTACGTGGAGCCGGGTGCCGAGATCGGGCATCACGCCTGGATCGGCGCAGGCAGTTGGATCGAGGCCGGCGCCTTCGTCGGCGCCGGGGCCTTCATCGGGGCCGATGTCCACGTGGGCTCGAACGCCAAGGTGGGCTACAACGCTCGCATCGGCAGCCACTCGCAGGTCGGCGCGAACGCCGTCGTGCCGTCCGGGGCGACCGTGGCATCCGACACCCGAATCGACGGCACACCAGGTCCGCGGGCGAGCCGCAGACAGGCCGCATGATCTTCGGCCCCGAAGGTTCCCCGTAGTCTCGTACGGTGGCACATCTACTCGGGGCTGAATCCCTGCACCTCGAATACCCGACCCGCGTCATCTTCGACAAGGTCACCATCGGTCTCGACGAAGGCGATCGCATCGGCGTCGTCGGGCGGAACGGTGACGGCAAGTCCACCCTGTTGAGCCTGCTCGCGGGTCGCATCGAGCCCGACGGCGGACGCGTCACCATGCGCCGCGGCCTCACGCTCGGCATGCTCGACCAGTCCGATGTGCTGCCGGACGACCTCGTGGTCTCCGAGGCGATCGTGGGGCACCTCGACGAGCACGAGTGGGCTGGCGAGGCGCGCATCCGCGACGTCATCGACGGACTCCTGGCGGATGTGCCGTGGAGCGCGAAGCTCGGCGAACTCTCCGGTGGCCAGCGCCGCCGTGTCGGGCTCGCGAAGCTGCTCGTGGGCGACTGGGACATCGTGTTCCTCGACGAACCCACCAACCATCTCGACGTGGAGGGCATCGCCTGGCTCGCCCAGCACCTGAAGAAGCGGTGGCCGGCGAATCAGGGCGGACTCGTGGTCGTCACTCACGACCGGTGGTTCCTCGACGAGGTCTGCACCGACACGTGGGAGGTGCACGACCGTCTCATCGAGCCGTTCGAGGGCGGATACGCCGCCTACATCCTGCAGCGGGTGGAACGCGACAAGATGGCGGCGACGATGGAGTCGAAGCGCCAGAACCTCGCCCGCAAGGAGCTCGCCTGGCTTCGCCGCGGAGCGCCAGCCCGCACCACGAAGCCCAAATTCCGCATGGATGCCGCCTACGAGCTCATCTCCAACGAGCCGCCGCCCCGCGACACGGTTGCCCTCAGCCAGCTCGCCACGGCGCGGCTCGGCAAGGACGTCGTCGACCTGCTCGACGTGGGGGTCTCCTACGACGGACGCCAGATTCTGCACGACATCGAGTGGCGCATCGCGCCGGGCGAGCGCACCGGCATCCTCGGGGTGAACGGCGCGGGCAAGAGCACGCTGCTGTCGCTCATCGCGGGAACCCTTCAGCCGACCGTGGGCCGGGTGAAGCGTGGCAAGACGGTGCGTGTGAAGATCCTCAGCCAGCAGCTCGACGAGCTGGCGGACATCCTCGACACCAGGGTGATGGATGTCATCGCCGCGCAGAAGAGCTCGTATGTGACCGGCGGCAAGGAACTCACCCCGGGGCAGCTGCTCGAGCGCATGGGGTTCATGAGCGAACAGCTCAGCACCCCGGTCAAAGACCTGAGCGGTGGCCAGCGCCGCCGACTGCAGTTGCTGCTCATCCTGCTCGGCGAGCCGAATGTGCTCATCCTCGACGAGCCCACCAACGATCTCGACACAGACATCCTCGCCGCGATCGAGGACCTTCTCGACTCGTGGCCGGGCACGCTCATCGTGGTGAGCCATGACCGGTACCTGCTCGAGCGCGTCACCGACAACCAGTACGCGATCCTCGGCGGACGGATGCGGCACCTGCCCGGCGGCGTGGACGAGTACCTCAAGCTCCGCTCCGTCGAACGGGATGGTCCGGCCAAGGCGTCGAAGCCTGCCGCGGGTTCGGCCGCCAAGACGTCGAGCCTCGGGGGAGCCGAGCTTCGGAACGCGCAGAAGGAGCTCGCCGCGGCATCCCGCAAGCTGGAGAAGTACCAGCATCAGATCTCCGACCTGCACATCAAGTTCGCCCAGCACGACCAGAGCGACTACACCGGGCTCGCCGCTCTCCAGGCCGACCTGCAGAAGATCGAGACCGCACAGGCCGAACTGGAGTTCCGCTGGCTGGAGCTCACGGAGCTGCTGGGGGAGTAGCACCACGCCGGCACCGCCCGCCCGCCCGCACCGCCACCGCCCCTCAGTCGAAGTCGAGGCTCAACTGCCGCAGGAGGCCGGCGAGCCGCACCTGTTCCGTGGCGGGCAGGTCGGCGAGCACGATCGCCTCGGCGTCGAGCAGCCGCGTGATCGCGGAGTCCGCTCGCCCGCGACCGTCTTCGGTGAGGCGCACCAGGATGCCCCTGCCGTCGTTGGGGTCGGTGCGGCGTTCCACCAGCCCGCGGGTGGTGAGCCGGTCGATGCGGTTGGTCATGGTTCCGCTCGACACGAGCGTCTGCTGGAGAAGGGCCTTCGGGCTGAGCTCGTACGGATGCCCCGCCCGCCGCAGCGCCGAGAGCACGTCGAACTCCCACGAGTCGATGTCGGATGCCGCGAACGCGGTGCGCCTCGCCCGGTCGAGGTGCCTGGCCAGGCGGGCGACGCGACTCAGCACCTGCATCGGGGCGAAGTCGAGATCCGGGCGTTCCCTCGACCACGCGTCGACGATGCGGTCGACTTCGTCGTGATGGGACATCCGACCATTATCCCGGGAGCGGGAGGTCGCGGTCGCCCGACGAAGCACGGCGGTGCGGGGCGCCGCCGGTCTGGCAGACTTGTGTGGCGCGTGGGCACGAGTGGCCGCCGCGGTCCGCCTTAGTGTAACGGCAGCACGACAGCCTTTGGAGCTGTTCGGTCCAGGTTCGAATCCTGGAGGCGGAGCCCCCGATCCCACCGCATCATCCGATACCCGGATGCCCGCAGCCGGCCCAGAATTCGCCCGCCCGGAGCGCCCATCGGCCAACCTCACACCACAGCGTGCGAGACAATGAACCCATGACCGATCCGAATCTCGCCATCGTCATCCTCGCCGCAGGGCAGGGCACCCGCATGCGGTCCGCGCGCCCCAAGGTGCTGCACGCGCTCGCCGGTGTGCCGCTCGTCGGCCACGTGCTCGGCACGGCAGAGTCGCTCGCCGCGGCGCACGTGATCGCAGTGGTGCGGCACGAGCGCGACGCCGTGGTGCAGGCCATCTCGGAGCGCCTGCCCGGCGTCACCGTGATCGACCAGGACGACGTTCCCGGCACCGGCCGCGCCGTCGAGCTCGCGCTCGCCGGGCTCCCGGCCGACTTCGAGGGCCAGGTGGTGGTGCTGAGCGCCGACGTGCCTCTGCTCGACGCCGACACGCTGGGGCGTCTCATTCAGGGCCACCGCACCGCGGCGAACGCCCTCACCCTGCTGAGCGCCACCCTCGACGACCCGACCGGCAACGGTCGCATCATCCGCGACCAGGGCGGTGCGTTCCGCTCGATCATCGAGCAGAAGGATGCCTCCCCGGAGGAGCTCGCCGTGTGCGAGGTCAACGCCGGCGTGTACGTGTTCGACGCGACGGCCCTGCGCTCGGTGCTCGGCGGCATCGGGGTCGATAACGCGCAGAAGGAGAAGTACCTCACGGATGCCGCGGCCGGCATCCTCTCCGCGGGCGGCACGATCGACGCGCTGCCGGTCACCGACCGCTGGCTCGTGGCCGGCATCAATGACCGCGTGCAGCTTGGCGCAGCCGCCGTGGAACTGAACGCGCGGATCATCCGCCGCTGGCAGCTCGCCGGGGTCACGGTGCAGGATCCGGCCACCACCTGGATCGACGTCACCGTCACCCTCGCCGAAGATGTGGAGATCCTCCCGGGCACGCAGCTGAAGGGCGCGACGGTGGTGGAGAGCGGCGCCGTGATCGGCCCGGACACCACCCTCGTCGACTGCGAGGTCGGCGCCGGCGCCGAGGTGAAGCGCACGGATGCCACGCTCGCGGTGATCGGGGCCGGTGCGAGCGTTGGCCCGTTCGCCTACCTCCGGCCGGGCACCATCCTCGGTCGCGACGGCAAGATCGGCACGTTCGTGGAGACCAAGAATGCCAAGATCGGCGCCGGCAGCAAGGTGCCGCACCTCAGCTACATCGGCGACACCACCGTCGGCGTGCAGTCGAACGTGGGTGCAGGCACCATCACCGCCAACTACGACGGCGTCAACAAGCACAGCACCGTCGTCGGCTCGCATGTGCGCACCGGGTCGCACAACGTGTTCGTCGCCCCCGTTACAATCGGTGACGGAGCGTATACCGGTGCCGGTACGGTCGTTCGAAAGGATGTCCCGGCCGGTGCACTCGCCATCACGGCGGCTTCACAACGGAACATGACCGGCTGGGTCGAAACGCATCGCGCGGGTACGGCTGCCGCACACGCGGCGGCCACCTCTGCGGAGCAGAACCCGAGCCAGTAGCAGTCGCGAGCCAGCAGCAGTCGTAAGCCAGCAGCAAGGGCAGGGCCTCGGTTCGGGGTCAGGCTCCGAGACGTGTGGTCTCACCCAGGGGTACATCGCCGCAGGGCGAAAACAGGAAGCGGGATGCGTGTCCGAAGAGACCATCGTCAACGGACAGAAGAGGCTCGTGCTGGTTTCCGGCCGCGCCCATCCCCAGCTCGCGGAGGACATCGCCTCGGAGCTCGACACCGCGCTCGTGCACACCGATGCGCGCACCTTCGCCAACGGTGAGATCTACGCCCGCTACGACGAGAGTGTGCGCGGCTGCGACGCCTTCGTGATCCAGTCGCACACGAGCCCGATCAACGAGTGGCTCATGGAGCAGCTCATCATGGTGGATGCCCTCAAGCGCGCCTCGGCGAAGCGCATCACCGTGGTCGCCCCCTTCTACCCCTACGCCAGGCAGGACAAGAAGGGTCGCGGTCGCGAACCGATTTCGGCTCGCCTCGTCGCCGACCTGTTCCGCGCCGCCGGCGCCGACCGCATCATGAGTGTCGACCTCCACGCGGCTCAGATCCAGGGATTCTTCGACGGCCCGGTCGACCACCTCTTCGCCATGCCGGTGCTGCTCGAGCACTTCCGGGAACTGCTCGACCCGGCCACCCTCACCGTCGTCTCGCCCGACATGGGCCGTGTGCGGGTCGCAGACATCTGGAGCGACAAGCTCGGCGCCCCGCTCGCCATCATCCACAAGCGCCGCGACCCGCTCGTGCCCAACCAGGTCTCGGTGCACGAGATCGTCGGCGAGGTCGAGGGCCGTGTGTGCCTCATCGTCGACGACCTCATCGACACCGGCCGCACGATTGCCAAGGCAGCCGAGGCGCTCAAGGCTCACGGCGCCACCAAGGTCGTCGTCGCCGCAACGCACGCGGTGTTCTCGCCGCCCGCGATCGACATGCTGCAGCACGCGTCGATCGACCTGGTGGTGGTCACCGACACCCTGCCGATCCCGCCGGAGAAGCGTTTCGACACCCTCACGGTGCTGCCGATCGCCCCGCTCATCGCGCGGGCCATCAGCGCGGTGTTCCACGACGGTTCGGTCACATCGATGTTCGACGGCGCCGCCTGACGACGACCATGCCTGTAGCCTCGTTCGCCGACGAACTCTGGCGGTCCCTCGGTTTCGAGGGCACTGCCGATTTCGAGGTCACCGGGTCCGGGGCCCTGCCGTCGGCGTATCGGGTCACCGACCTCGCCGTCGGCTCGATCGGCGTGGCCGGGCTCGCGGCGGCCGAGCTGATCGGGCGGATGACTGGCACGGATGCTCGGCCGGCCGTCTCGGTGGATCGCACGCTGGCCTCCGCCTGGTTCGGCTCGGCGGTGCAGCCGGTGGGGTGGACGCTGCCCGACGTGTGGGATCCGATCTCGGGCCGCTACCGCACGCGCGACGGCTGGATCCGCCTGCACACGAACGCGCCGCACCATCGCGCCGCTGCCCTCGCCGTGCTCGACGAGCCGGCCGATCTCACCCGGGTGCGCCGCGCGGTCGAACGGTGGTCGGCCGAGGAGCTCGAGCAGGCGATCGTGGACGCCGGCGGATGCGCGGCAGCGCTGCGGTCCCGTGAGGAGTGGCTCGCGCATCCGCAGGGCATCGCAGTCTCGGCCGAGCCCCTCGTCGACCGAGCGACGGGGAGTGCCGGTGGGATCTCGGCTCGGTGGCGGCCCACAGTGGAGCGGCCTCTGGCCGGACTCCGCGTGCTCGATCTCACCCGGGTGATCGCCGGCCCCGTCGCGACACGTTTTCTGGCCGGGCTCGGTGCCGATGTGCTGCGCATCGATCCGCCGCACTGGGAGGAGGACGCCCTCGTGCCGAACATGACTCTCGGCAAGCGCTCCGCGCGACTGGACGCCCGCACCGAGGCGGGGTCGGCCACGCTGCGTTCGCTCATTGCCGACTGCGACGTGATGGTGCACGGGTACCGCAACGGCGCGCTCGCGAGTCTCGGTATCGACGCCGACATCCGCCAGTCGCTCCGGCCCGGTCTCGTGGAGGTGTCGCTCGACGCCTACGGTTTCACCGGCCCGTGGTCGAGAAGGCGCGGGTTCGACAGCCTCGTGCAGATGAGCGTGGGGATCGCCGACCGCGGCAGGGAATGGGCACGCTCCGAGCAGCCGACCCCGCTGCCGGTGCAGGCGCTCGACCACACCTCCGGCTACCTGCTGGCCGCTGCGGCTCTCCGCGGCATCCTCGACTCGGTCGAGACGGGGCAGGGCAGCCGCTCCCGCACCTCGCTCGCGCGCGTTGCCGAGACCCTCATCGCCGGCGGCGAACAGCCGGTCGACACCGAGATCGTGGAGCGGGCGACGCCGCAGCTTCCGCTTATCGCGCCGCAGGGCCCCGCGGTGATGCTCGAGTCGCCGGTGACCGTCGGGGGAGCGGGGCTCCGCTTCGATCTGCCGCCGACCGTGCTCGGATCCTCTCAGCCGACGTGGGAGCGCTAACCGCGCGAGCGCTGACCCCGACGAGCGCTGACCTCCGGAGCGCTAACCTCCCGAGCGCTGGCCGCTACGAGTTGATCGTCGCGCCGTCCCTGGGGATGGGCAGACGCGACGGCCCTGGGATGATGCCGAGCGACGCCACCCGCTCGTCGCCGCCGAACCCGCCGACCGAGTAGCACTGCCAGCCGATGCCGCCCGGGCCGAACAGCTCGAACGCCGCGCGCGACCCAGAGGCGTCCGGACGCTCGTACGCGACCCACCGGGAGCAGGCGATGACGGCGGTCTCGGTTCCCACTCGGAAGGTGGTGAGGATGCCCGGCAGCACGAGCGCGAGGATGCCGACCACGACGATGACCCGCATCGCCCACACGAGGTAGGGGCTGCGGAGTGGTCTCCCGTTGCCGGGTTCGTAACCCCGAAGCTCGGGGTGGTCGTCGGTCATCCTGCCCATCCTCCCACGGGCCACGCCTCGGCGACCCCGCTGCTCGGCCTGCCGAATGCCAGCGGGCCCCCGAAACGACGAAGCGGCCGGTCGCCTTGGCGACCGGCCGCAATGCACTCGTGCCCTAGTGGGAGTCGGTCGCCTCGATCTCGCTGCGGTCGCCCGACCACAGGGTGTGGAAGGTGCCTTCCTTGTCGACGCGCCTGTAGGTGTGCGCGCCGAAGAAGTCGCGCTGTCCCTGAACCAGGGCCGCGGGCAGGCGCTTGGCGCGCAGCCCGTCGTAGTAGGCGAGCGACGACGAGAACGCCGGTGTCGGAATGCCGGCGAGCGCCGATCCGGACACCACGCGCCGCCAGCCGTCCTGCGCCTTGGCAACAGCGTCGGTGAAGTACGGCGCGGTCACGAGGGCAACGAGGCCCGGGTTCTCGGCGTACGCCTCGGTGATGCGGTTGAGGAACTGGGCGCGGATGATGCATCCGCCCCGCCAGATCTTGGCGATGTCGCCCTTCTTGATGTCCCAGCCGTACTGCTCGGCGCCCGCGACGATGGCGTCGAAGCCCTGGCTGTAGGCGATGATCTTCGAGGCGTAGAGCGCGAGGCGCACGTCTTCGACGAACGCCTCCTTGTCGGTGATCTCCGTAGCGGCAGGGCCTGGCAGGTCGGATGCCGCGGCGCGCTGCGCGGGCTTCGACGAGAGGCTGCGGGCGAACACGGCCTCGGCGATGCCGGAGACGGGGATACCGAGGTCGAGTGCGGTCTGCACGGTCCAGACGCCGGTGCCCTTCGACCCGGCCTGGTCGAGGATCACGTCGACGAGCGGCTCGCCGGTCGCGGCATCCACCTGGCGGAGCACCTCTGCGGTGATCTCGATCAGGTAGCTCTCGAGCTCGCCTTTGTTCCACTCGGCGAAGATCTCGGCGATCTCTGCCGGGGTGTAGCCGGCGGAGGCGCGGAGCAGGTCGTAGGCCTCGGCGATGAGCTGCATGTCGGCGTATTCGATGCCGTTGTGGATCATCTTCACGAAGTGTCCCGCGCCGTCGGTGCCGACGTGGGTCACGCAGGGCTCGCCTTCGGCGATCGCGGCGATGGACTTGAGGATCGGGCCGAGGGTCTCCCAGGCTTCTGCGGAACCACCCGGCATGATCGACGGGCCGTTGAGGGCGCCCTCCTCGCCACCGGAGATTCCGGCGCCGACGAAGTTGATGCCGGTCTCGCGCACTGCCTTCTCGCGGCGGATGGTGTCGGTGAACAGCGCATTACCGCCGTCGACGATGATGTCGCCCGGCTCGAACACCTCGGTGAGCGCGTCGATCACGGCATCGGTTCCTCGACCGGCCTGCACCATGATGATGGCGGTGCGCGGTGTGGTCAGCGATGCAGCGAACTCTTCGTAGGTGGAGGTCGGAACGAACTCGGCCTCCGGGTGCTCCGTAATCAGGGTCTCGGTCTTCGAGTAGGAGCGGTTGAACACCGCGACCGTGTTCCCCTCGCGGCTCGCGAGGTTCCGGGCAAGGTTCGAGCCCATCACTGCGAGTCCTACGACACCGATATTTGCTTCTGCCACGGTCAATCTCCTTGCCGACATTTGCTTACACAGCCGTGTATCAGGCTAGTGGTTGGCGAGGGGCCGTCGTTTTCCGCGTGTAGCGTTTGGTCATGTCTGCTGAATCTCCCGTCGTTGTCACCGCCTACTTCCACCCGAAACCCGGTCGTCACGATGATGTGATTGCCGCGCTTCGGCCTGCGATCGCCGCCGTGCACGAGGAGGAGGGCTGCGAGCTCTACGCGATCCATGACGCGCCCGATGGCTCAATCGTCATGATCGAGAAGTGGGACTCGGCAGAACTGCTCGATGCGCACGGCGCGGGAGCGCCGGTTGCGTCTCTCACCAAGGCGCTTGACGGCCTGCTCGCACAGCCTGTCGACGTGACGCGGCTCGTTCCGATTGCGGCTGGGACCGATGTTCAGGGTCTGATCTAGCAACAACGACCGGAGCGCTTGGCGCGCTGCTAGATGCCTCGCACCTCTTCCGTGATGATGGCGACGTATCCCCGCGCGCTTCGTTCGGCCGCGTCGGCATCGCCGGCGGCCACCGCCATCGCGGCGGCGACGTGGTTGTCGAGAGTTCCCTCCGCCGGGATGGCCGGAGTGAGTCCGAGCGCGGCGCGGCCGCGCAGAATCTCTTCGACGGGGCCGCTCAGCTGCGCCAGCAGGGGATTGCACCCCGCTGATAGCAGCAGTCGGTGAAAGTCCACGTCGACGTCGAGGTATTCGTCGGTGTCGCCTTTTCCCGCACGTCCGAGCGCGTCGAGTTTCTTGGCTAGAGCGGTCAGCTGTTCGCGATCGCCCGCCGACGCCCTTTCGGCAGCGAGCCGCGCTGCGGCGGGCTCGACGGCCGATCGCAACTCCATGAGCGAGAGCAATTGCGCGTTTCGCCCGTCGCCCGCGAGATTCCAGCGGACGATGGCGCCGTCGAGCGCTTTCCATGCGGCTCGGGGTTGCACCGTGACTCCAACGCGGCGGCGCGAGCGCAGCATCCCGAGTGATTCGAGCACCCGGACGGCCTCACGAATGACGGTGCGCGAGGCCCTGAACTCGTCTTCGAGCCCGGCGAGGGTGAGCACCGTACCTTCGCTGATCTCGCCAGCGGTGAGCTGGCGCCCGAGTTCGTGCAGGACGTGCTCGTGAGAACCGGTGCGCGTTCGCGTGGGCATTGTTCTCCAGGCCTTCTGACTCGTCGTGCTGTGGAGAGTTTATGGGCTTTGCAAAAGTATGATCTTTATGCCAACCTTGCCACGTCACCCACCTCGGGCGTGCCTGCTGCAGCGGGATCACGACGCAGCGGACGACGCCGACCGAGGTTTGCGCGCCGCATCCACCACTGTCATTCAACGGAGAAACCACAATGGAAGACTGGACTCAGACTCTCGGAGCCGCGCCGCTACTCGGCATCGCGGCTGGCGCGATAGCCCTCGTTCTCGTTCTCGTGATCCGATTCAAGGTTCACGCGTTCCTCACCCTCGTGATCGTCTCGCTGCTCACCGCGATCGCAACCCGCATCCCGGTGAACGAGATCGCGAATGTGCTCATCGGCGGGTTCGGCACGACGCTCGGCTCGGTCGCACTGCTCGTGGGACTCGGTGCCATGCTGGGACGACTCGTCGAGTCGAGCGGTGGCGCCAAGGTGCTGGCCGACAAGATGGTCGACGTCTTCGGGGCCAAGCGCGCACCGTTCGCACTCGGCATCGCGTCGCTGCTGATGGGATTCCCGATCTTCTTCGACGCCGGTCTCGTCGTGATGCTGCCCATCGTCTTCGCCGTTGCGCGGCGAATGGGTGGCAAGAACATGCTGCTCTACGGCATCACAGCAGCGGCCGCCTTTTCGGTCATGCATGTGTTCGTGCCCCCGCACCCCGGCCCCATCACGGCCACGGAAACCTACGGTGCCGACCTGGGTCTCGTGCTTATCGTCGCCCTGCTCGTCGCCTTCCCGACCTGGTACGTCACCGGTTACCTCTGGGCGAAGTTCGTCAACAAGCGCAATCCGTTGAGCGTGCTCTCCATCTTCGGCGACATGGATGACGACCAGCCGACGAACCCGCCGAAGGCGGGCACGGTCATGGCGATCCTCGGACTGCCGCTCGTGCTGATCCTCATGAACACCGGACTCAACTCGCTGCGGTCGATCGGTGCGGTCAGCGCCGATGATCTGTGGGTGCAAGCGCTCACCCTCATCGGAACGAGCGCCGTCGCGCTGCTGATCAGCGTGCTCGTTGCCGCATTCGTCCTCGGGAAGCGTCGCGGAGTGAACGGCACCGCGATTGAGAAGCTTGTCGACACCGCGCTCGGCCCGATCGCCTCTGTTGTGTTGATCACCGGAGCCGGGGGAATGTTCGGAGGAGTGCTTCGCACGTCCGGCATCGGTGCCGCGCTGTCAGACACCCTGGGTGACCTCGGACTGCCGTTGATCTTCGCGGCCTACATCATCGCCGTCATCCTTCGTGTTGCGCAGGGCTCCGCCACCGTTGCTCTCGTCACGGCAGCGGCGCTCGTGGCTCCCGGTGTGCTGGTCGGCGACTTCAACCCGTTGCAGGTCGCCGCGATCGTGCTCGCCACCGCCGCCGGCTCGGTGTTTGCCGGCCACGTGAACGACTCGGGCTTCTGGCTCGTCGGTCGCCTCATGGGCATGGACGTGAAGACCACCCTGAAGGTGTGGACGGTGCAGCAAGCGCTGGAATCGGTCATGGGCTTCGTCGCGGTTCTCGCCGTCTACGGCATCGCGTCGCTCATCTAGAGGGAGGGCACCATCATGGTCGACTATTTCTCCCTCGCCGGCAGGGTGGCATTCGTCACCGGATCGTCGCGCGGCTTGGGCCAGGGGCTTGCCCTGGCCCTCGCCCGCGCGGGTGCCAGCCTCATCGTGCACGGCCGCAACGACGCAGCGCTCGAGACCACTCGCGCGCTGATTGAGAGCGAGACAGGCACGCGCCCGGCATCGGTCGTCTTCGACGTGACGGATGCGGCGGCGGTCGAGTCTGCGATCACCGCCATGATCGCGCAGCACGGTGCTCCCGACATCCTCGTGAACAACGCTGGTCTCCAGCGTCGAGCGCCCTTCACGGAGTTCCTGGTGTCGGATTGGGACGACGTGATCGCGGCCAACCTCTCCGGGGTGTTCTACGTCTCCAGGTTCCTCGCGCCAGCAATGGTCGAGCGCGGCTCCGGCAAGATCATCAACATTGCCTCAGTGCAATCGATGCTGGCTCGCCAGACCATCGCGCCGTACTCCGCGAGCAAAGGCGGCGTAGCGCAACTGACCAAGGGGATGGCAGCGGACCTCGCGCGCTACAACATCCAGGTCAATACCCTCTCGCCAGGCTACTTTGCCACCGAAATGAACACCGCCCTCGTCGAGGACGATGCCTTCAGTTCGTGGGTAGTGAATCGCACGCCGGCGGCCCGTTGGGGCGACCCGGAGGAGCTCGCAGGCACGCTCATCTATCTGTCATCGAGCGCGAGCAACTTCGTCTCGGGGCAGAACATCTTCGTCGACGGTGGAATGACGTCGGTCGTCTAGCGCGATCGGCCTCACCGATCCCGGACAGCAACGACAACACAAGGGAGTGCGCCATGAAGGCGATGTACATCGACCGAAAGCTCGAGCTCGCCGAGCGCGAGGTCGAAACGCCGGAGCCTCGCGTCGGTCAGGTTCGAATCCGCGTCGCGTACGTGGGAATCTGCGGATCCGATCTGCACTATTACTTCGAGGGTGCGAACGGGGCCTTCACGGTGGAGGAACCGCTCGCGCCGGGGCACGAGCTGTCGGGACGGGTCGACTTCGATCCCTCCGGCGTGTTCGCGCCGGGCACCCCGGTGACCGTGCACCCCGCCCGTTTCGGTCGCGCCGAGCCGGGAATCGAGGATGCCCCGCACCTGTGGCCAGGCGGGTCATATCTCGGTAGCGCCTCGACTCACCCGCACACTCAGGGCGGGCTGAGCGAATACCTCGTCGTCGAGCACGACATGATCCGTGTGCTCCCCGCAGATTTGCCGTTGCAGCGCGCCGCGCTCGCCGAACCGCTCGCGGTCGCGCTCCATGCGGTCACCAGGGCCGGCGACATCATCGGCGCCTCGGTGCTCGTGTCAGGGGCCGGACCGATCGGCTTGCTCACCGCTGCCGCGGCCCGTGCCCGTGGTGCCTCGGAGGTCACGGTCAGTGATGTTCTCGAGCCGCCGCTCGCCCGGGCGCTCGCGGTCGGGGCGGATCGCGTCATTCGAATTGGCGCAGAGGCCCTGCCGGAGAACGCCTTCGATATCGTCTTCGAGTGTTCCGGGGCGATGCCGGCGATCAGTGCAGCTTTTTGCGCAGCGCGTCGCCGCGGGGTCGTTGTTCAAGTTGGCATGGTGCCCAATGAGCCGCGACCGGTGAATCTCGCGCCTGTCATCTCCAAGGAGTTGCAGGTGCTCGGAGTGTTCCGGTTCAAGGACGAGATCGATGAGGCGGTGCAGATTCTCGCCGCGACTCCCGGACTCGACGCCGTCATCACGCACGTCATCGATGCGAGCGATTCGATCAGCGCGTTCGAGGTGGCCAAGGACTCGGCGGCCAGTGGCAAGGTCGTCATCGCGGCCTGGCCCGCCAGCGCCGCGGTTGAGTAGGCTCGCATGATGGTGACGCAGGACGACGCTATCGTCATCGGGCTCGACCTCGGTACGACCAGCACGAAGGCCGTAGCCTTCACCGTCGCCGGCGAGCAATTGGCCACCGCTTCGCACGGGTATCCGCTGGAAACGCCGTATCCCGGTCACGCCGTACAGAACCCGGACGTGATCCTCGCGGCCGCGTATGCGGCAGTGGCCGAGGTGGTGGCTGCGGTGGGCGCGCATCGCGTGCGCGGTCTGTCGTTCTCGTCGGCGATGCACAGCCTGCTGGGGCTCGATCCGCTGTATCGGCCGCTGACAGAAGTGATCACCTGGGGGGACACCCGCGCTGGCATACAGGCAGAACGACTGCGCGCCGCGCCCGGCGGCCTTGCACTCCACCGTCGCACCGGCACTCCGGTCCACCCGATGTCTCCACTCGTGAAGCTCGTGTGGTTCCGCGAGCAGGAGCCCAAGCTTCACGAAAGCGTTGCGTTCTGGGTGGGAATCAAGGATTACGTCATCCTGCACATGTGCGGGGCGCTTGTCGTCGACCATTCGCTGGCAAGCGCGAGCGGACTCATGAATATCCACACCCTCGGTTGGGACGACGAAGCCCTGGCATTGGCCGGCGTGACACCGTTGCAGCTGCCCGAGCTAGTCCGCACCCGAGCGGTATTGCCGTCGATCACCGCCGATGCAGCTATTTCGATGGGGCTCCCCGTATCGACTCCGGTCGTGGTGGGCGCCGGCGATGGGCCGCTTGCCAATCTCGGTGTCGGAGCGGTACGCCCCGGCGTTGCGGCGTGCTCGATCGGCACGAGCGGAGCACTTCGCGTTGGCGTCGATAGGCCGGCGGTCGATCCGCTCGGCGGCGTATTCTGCTACGCGCTCACCGAGGATCGGTGGGTCGTGGGCGGGGCCATCAATAACGGCGGTGCCGCGCTCGACTGGGCGCGCTCCATCCTCGCCATGGAACTCGGACCCGGATCCGAAACCGAGTTGCTCGAGCTGGCCGCGGCTGCGCAGCCCGGTTCCGGCGGGCTCATCATGTTGCCCTACCTGCTCAGCGAGCGTGCGCCGCACTGGAGTGCCTTGCCGAAGGGCGCGTACATCGGCCTGACGCGATCGCACCAGCGCGAGCACCTCCTGCGGGCTGCGCTCGAGGGTGTCTGTCTGCAACTCGCTCTCGTTCTGCAGTCCATGCGCTCGGCGGGCCTCGACGTTACGCACGTGCGCGCGACCGGCGGGGTCATGAAGAGCGCGCTATGGCGAGAGGTGCTGGCCGCAGCCCTCGGAATGACCGTCGACTTCGCCGAGGGGCAAGAGGGCTCCAGTTTCGGTGCGGCCCTTCTCGGCATGGAAGCGCTGGGTCTCATCGAGTCGATCGATATCGTCGACCAGCTCATTCCTATCGACGACAGTGTGCGACCCGACCCTCGCTCGGCCGCGGTGTATGCCTCGCTCATGCCCACGTTCGGACAGCTTTACGACGCGCTGATTCCGACCTTCCAGACGCTTCGCAGGCTCGCGCCATCACTACCGATCGAACTCGTCGGGGACGCGGAGCACGCTGACATGGGTTCGAACGGACACGGGTGATCGATCGAATCAGCGACACACCGAGGCGCCAGCTTGTTTTGAGTGACTAAAAACAACCCCTAGGCTGGGCTCATGACCCAGGCCGAGACCATCCCCCCGAGCGCCGTACTTCGCGGCGCGGGGCTCAAGGTCACGGCGAGCCGTGAGGCCGTGCTCGCCGCCTTCGACCGGCTCTCGCACGCCACCGCCGACGAGGTCGTCACCGCCGTGCGGCCGGCGCTCCCCGGCACCTCCCTCCAAGCGGTGTACGGGGTGCTTTCGGCGTTGACGGATGCCGGCATCCTCCGTCGCATCGAGCCCGCGGGTTCGGCGGCCCGCTACGAGCGCCGGGTCGGCGACAACCACCACCACCTCGTCTGCCGCGACTGCGGAGCCGTCGCCGACGTCGACTGCGTCGTGGGGGAGCCTCCGTGCCTCGCGCCGTCCGACGCCGCCGGCTTCACGGTCGAGACGGCCGAGGTGACCTTCTGGGGTCGGTGCCCCGACTGCCAGCGCGCTATCTGATCTTTCCTACCTTCGTTCGCTATCCCCGAGGAGACCCATGACCGAATCCACCTTCACCACCACGAACTCCGGCGAGCCGGTGGCGAGCGACGCTCACTCCCAGAGCGTCGGGAACGGCGGCCCGATCCCGCTGCACGACCACTATCTGGTCGAGAAGCTCGCGCAGTTCAACCGCGAGAAGGTTCCGGAGCGCATCGTCCACGCCAAGGGCGGCGGCGCCTTCGGCACGTTCACCACCACGGGCGACGTGAGTGCCTACACCCGCGCGTCGCTGTTCCAGCCGGGCGCCAAGGTGGAGATGCTGGCCCGGTTCTCCACTGTCGCCGGCGAGCAGGGAAGCCCCGACACCTGGCGCGACCCCCGCGGTTTCGCGCTCAAGTTCTACACCGACGAGGGCAACTACGACCTCGTCGGCAACAACACCCCCGTCTTCTTCATCCGCGACGGCATCAAGTTCCCGGACTTCATCCACTCGCAGAAGCGCCTGCCCGGCACCCACCTGCGCAATCACGACATGCAGTGGGATTTCTGGACTCTCTCGCCCGAGAGCGCCCACCAGGTCACCTGGCTCATGGGCGACCGGGGGCTTCCGGCATCCTGGCGCACGATGGACGGCTTCGGCTCGCACACCTACCAGTGGATCAACGCCGAGGGCGAGCGCTTCTGGGTGAAGTACCACTTCAAGTCCAACCAGGGCAACGAGATCCTCACCCAGAAGGATGCTGACCAGATCGCGGGCGAGGACGCCGACTTCCACATCCGCGACCTGTCGGAAGCGATCGCCCGTGGCGAGTTCCCGTCGTGGACGCTGTCGGTGCAGGTGATGCCCTACGCCGAGGCGGCCGGATATCGCTTCAACCCGTTCGACCTCACCAAGGTGTGGCCGCACAGCGACTACCCGCTCATCCACGTGGGCGAGATGACCCTCGACCGCAACCCGGAGAACTACTTCGCGCAGATCGAGCAGGCCACCTTCGCGCCGTCGCACTTCGTGCCGGGAATCGCCGCGAGCCCAGACAAGATGCTCCTCGCCCGCATCTTCAGCTACGCCGACGCCCACCGCTACCGCGTGGGCACGAACCACGAGCAGCTCCCGGTGAACGCTCCGATCTCGCCGGTGAACAGCTACTCCAAAGACGGTGCCATGCGCCACGGCTTCTCGTCGCCCGAGACGCCGGTGTACGCGCCGAACTCGTTCGGTGGTCCGCACGCGGACCCCGTGCGCGCGGCGGAGAGCGCGGGCTGGGAGAGCGACGGCGAACTCATCCGAGCCGCGGCCGAGCTGCACGCCGAAGACGACGACTTCGGCCAGGCAGGAACCCTCGTGCGTGAGGTGATGGATGACGCCGCCCGCGAACGACTGGTGTCGAACATCGCCGGCCACGTGTCGAAGGTCACGATCCCCGAGCTGCGCGAGCGGGTGCTGCAGTACTGGCGCAACGTGGACCTGACGCTCGGCGACCGGGTCGCCGCCGCTCTCGAGCCGAGTGCGCCCGGGGCGAACGTCGAGCCGGAGGCCGTCGGGATCTCCCAGTAGGAGCCCGGCTGCCCACTGTCGGCGCCGGTTATGAGGTACAGGGCAGCGCGTCGTGCGCGCTGCCCTGTACACTCGTGCACTGTACTTCGGCGAGGGATCGCGGTCGGCCGGTCATCCGGCACTGACGGCATCCGTGATCGACGCGGTGGTTGGGCACGCTGTAACACGGCACACGTCTTTCCTCACGCTGACATGCGTTCGAGTTGACACACGATGAGTGGGCCGAAAGCCCGCCAAGGAGATGAATATGGCTGAGAAGAACAGCAACCTGGACAACAAGATCGTCGCCGACGTGCGCGAATCATTCGGCAAGGGCGCTGCCCGCAAGCTGCGCGTGCTGGGCAAGATCCCCGCCGTCATGTACGGCCACGGCACCGAGCCCAAGCACCTCACCCTCCCGGGCCACGAGGTCGCGCTGCTGCTGCGCAAGGCGAACGCCGTGCTCGACCTCCAGATCGAGGGCACGAGCCAGCTCGCCCTCGTGAAGGACGTGCAGAAGGATCCCGTGAAGGCGATCATCGAGCACATCGACCTCGTCGTCATCCGTCGTGGCGAGAAGGTCACGATCGACATCCCCGTGCACCTCGAGGGCGAGT
Source organism: uncultured Actinomycetota bacterium (assembly GCA_963756375.1). Classification (GTDB taxonomy): domain Bacteria; phylum Actinomycetota; class Actinomycetes; order Actinomycetales; family Microbacteriaceae; genus Marisediminicola. The sequence goes on from CAVWNJ010000005.1 coordinate 182,216, forward strand.
CGTTCGCGGGCACCATCGCGAACCTCGAGCACTCGACCCTCTCGATCGAGGCGGAGGCGACCCACATTCCTGAGCGCCTCATCGTCGACATCGAGGGCCTCGAAGAGGGCACCCGCATCACGGCAGGCGACGTCACGCTGCCCGCCGGCGCGACCCTCATCACCGATGCCGAGGCGCTCGTGGTGAGCATCGTCACCCCGCAGCTCGACCTCACCAGCGACGCCGAGACCGACGAGGACGCCGGCGCCGAGATCGGTGAGACCCCGGAGGCTGCTGAGGAGCGCAAGGCCGAGGACGCCGACTAATCGGTCTCTTCTCCTTTCTCGCACCGAAACGCGTCGTGGACGACTCCACGTGGCTCGTAGTCGGGCTCGGCAACCCCGGGCCCGGCTACGCCGCCAACCGGCACAATGTGGGGCAGATGGTGGTCGCCGAACTGGCGCGCCGCGCATCCGCCTCCCTGCGTAGCCACAAGTCCAACGCGATGGTCGCCGAGGCACGTCTCGTGCCCGGCGGCCCCCGCGTTGTTCTCGCGACACCGAACAGCTTCATGAACCTGTCGGGGGGACCCGTCGCCTCGGTGTCGAAGTACTTCCAGATCCCGCCGTCGCGGCTCATCGTGCTGCACGACGAGCTCGACATCCCCTTCGATACCGTGCGGCTCAAGAACGGCGGAGGGCACGGAGGCCACAACGGCATCCGGGACATCATCTCGGCCACCGGCACGCCCGACTTCATTCGCGTGCGTGTGGGGATCGGTCGACCACCGGGCCGCCAGCCCGCCGCCGACTTCGTGCTGCGCGACTTCGCCGCGGCCGAACGCTCGCTGCTGCCGAACCTGCTGTCGGATGCCGCGGATGCCGTGGAGCTCGTGATCTCCGACGGGCTCACCGCCGCGCAGCTCAAGGTGCACACCGCGTCCTGACGGGTCCGCTGTCGTAGGCAGTGCGTAGACTTCTCCGGTGATCCTTCAGGGCTTGATTCCGGCGCTTTCGCGCGCCCAGACGTTCTCCTCCGCCCTCGATTACTCCGCGAGGAGCGCAGACTTCTCGCTTGTCGACGGTCTTCGGGCGCCGCTTCTCGCCGGACTCCTCGGACGACGTACCGGTCCGCAGGCGCTCTTCGCCATCGTCGCCACCGGACGCGACTCCGAAGCCCTCCGCGGTGCGCTTCCCGGCATCCTGCCCACCGCCGAGATCGTGGAGTTCCCGGCCTGGGAGACGCTGCCGCACGAGAGGCTCAGCCCGAGCGCCGAGACCGTCGGCAAGCGCATCCACGCCCTTCGCCGCCTGCAGCACTGGTCCGAGCAGGTGACCGCCGGAACGCAGTCGACCGACATCGTGGTCGTGGCCAGCGTTCGCGCGGCACTGCAGCCGCTCTCCGACAACCTCACGAGCCTCAAGCCCCTGTGCCTCGCGGCGGGCGGTCGCGGATACGATCTGGGCCGGCTCGCGGTCGAACTCGTGGACCTCGCCTACGTGCGGGTCGACATGGTCACCCGCCGCGGCGAGTTCGCGGTGCGCGGTGGCATCGTCGACGTGTTTCCGCCCGACGCCGAGCATCCGGTGCGGGCCGAGTTCTTCGGCGACGAACTCGAGACCCTGCGGTTCTTCTCGGTGGCCGACCAGCGTTCGCTCCCAGAGGCGGTGCCCGAGATCGAGCTTCCGGCGAGCCGCGAGATGCTGCTCAGCCCCGAGGTGCGCCAGCGCGCGAAGGAGATGCAGCACGAGTTCCCGAGCCTCACGCAGATGCTCGCCAAGATCGCGGAGGGCATCCCGGTCGACGGCATGGAATCCCTCGCGCCCGCGTTGGTTGATCGGCTCGTTCCGATCACCCACTACCTTCCGGCGGATGCCGCGATCGCCGTGTTCGCGCCGGAGCGGGTCGCCGCCCGTGCGGTGAGCCTCGTGGAGACCAACCGCGAGTTCCTCAGCGCGGCCTGGAACGCCGCGACCGCGGGAGCCGAGGCGCCGATCGACCTCGATTCGGGCGACTTCCTCACCCTCGGCAAGCTGCGTGCCGCCGCCGGAACACGGTCGTGGTGGACATTCAGCGGATTCAACAGCGGCGCGGCCGAGGGCGTTGCGCCCGAAGACATCGACCGCGTGCTCGCCGATCAGGCGGGGGAGTACGTGCGGGTGGAAGGCACCACCGTGCCGAGCTTCACCGGCCAGGCCGACGGTGCCATCGAGTACGTCGGGTCGCTGCTGTCCAAAGACTGGGCCGTCGTCGTGGTCGCGGAGGGCACCGGCCTGGTGGAGCGCGCCGCGGAGGCCCTCGGCGAGCACGGTTTCGCCGGCCGGGTCGTCGACGAGGTGCCGGCGGACCCTGAGCCCGGGGTCGCCTACCTGCTGCAGGCCTCGGTCGAGCAGGGCTTCGAGGTGTCGGATGCGCGGCTCGCGGTCATCAGCGAGAGCGAGTTCTACGGTCGCAGCGCCGGCTACGGCTCCCGTCAGGTGAAGAAGCTCGCCACGCGGCGCAAGAACGTGGTCGACCCGCTGCAGTTGAAGACCGGCGACGTGGTCGTGCACAACACGCACGGCATCGGCAAGTTCCTCGAGCTCACCCAGCGGGAGGTGTCATCCGGCGGTCGCAATGCCGTGAAGACGCTCCGGGAGTTCCTCGTGCTCGAGTACGCGCCGTCGAAGCGGGGCTACCCGGGCGACAAGCTCTATGTGCCCACCGACCAACTGGACCTGCTCAGCCGCTACGTGGGCGGCGAGGCGCCGAGCCTCAGCAAGATGGGCGGCAGCGACTGGTCTGCCGCGAAGAGCAAGGCGCGCAAGGCCGTGCGCGACATCGCCGTCGAGCTCGTGAAGCTCTACTCGGCGCGCATGGCGAGCAAGGGCCACGCCTTCCCGCCGGACACCCCGTGGCAGCGCGAGCTCGAGGAGGCGTTCCCGTTCGCCGAGACGCCCGACCAGCTCACCACCATCGACGAGGTGAAGGCCGACATGGAACGGCCCATTCCGATGGACCGTCTCATCGCGGGCGACGTGGGGTACGGCAAGACCGAGGTGGCGGTGCGCGCAGCATTCAAGGCGGTGCAGGACGGCAAGCAGGTGGTGATGCTCGTGCCCACCACCCTGCTCGTGCGGCAGCATCTCGAGACGTTCTCCGAGCGTTTCGCCGGTTTCCCGGTTCACCTGCGCGCGCTCAGCCGATTCCAGTCCGACAAGGAGTCGAAGGAGACCATCGACGGGCTCGCCGACGGCACCATCGATGTGGTGATCGGAACCCACCGGTTGCTGTCGAAGAACGTGGTGGTGAAGAATCTGGGGCTCGTCATCATCGACGAGGAGCAGCGGTTCGGCGTTGAGCACAAGGATGCGCTGAAGAAGCTCAAGACCAACGTGGACATCCTGGCGATGTCGGCCACGCCGATTCCCCGCACGCTCGAGATGGCGGTCACGGGCATCCGCGAGATGTCGACCCTCGCCACGCCGCCCGAGGACAGGCATCCGATCCTCACCTTCGTGGGCCCGTACAGCGAGAAGCAGATCGGGGCCGCGATCCGGCGCGAACTGCTGCGTGAGGGCCAGGTCTTCTTCGTGCACAACCGCGTCTCCACGATCAACAAGGTGGCATCGCAGCTCGCCGAACTCGTGCCGGAGGCACGGGTGGCCGTGGCGCACGGGCAGCTGCCGGAACACATGCTGGAACAGGTGATGGTGGACTTCTGGGAGCGCAAATTCGATGTGCTCGTCTCGACCACCATCATCGAGACCGGGCTCGACATCGCGAACGCGAACACGCTCATCATCGACCGGGCCGACAAGTACGGCCTGTCGCAGCTGCACCAGCTGCGCGGACGGGTGGGCCGTGGACGCGAGCGGGCCTACGCCTACTTCCTCTACGACGCCGACAAGCCGCTCGGCGAGGTGGCGCACGACCGGTTGGCTACGATCGCCGCCAACAACGACCTCGGCGCGGGCATGCAGGTGGCGTTGAAAGACCTCGAGATCCGCGGCGCGGGCAACCTGCTGGGTGGCGAGCAGTCCGGCCACATCGCGGGGGTCGGGTTCGATCTGTACCTCCGCATGATCGGCGAGGCCGTCAGCGCCTTCCGAGGTGACGTGGCCGAGGGCCAGACGGAGCTCCGGCTGGAACTGCCGGTGGATGCCCACATCCCCGAGGACTACGTGGAGAGCGAGCGTCTGCGCCTGGAGGCGTACCAGAAGCTGTCTGCGGCGAGCGGTCCGGCATCCGCCACGGACGGCATCGACCGCGTGCTCGAGGAGCTCGCCGACCGCTACGGCGAGCCACCCGTGCAGGTGCTCAACCTCATCGCGGTGTCGCGGCTGCGGCGCATGGCGCAGAAGGCGGGCCTTTCCGAGGTGGTCGCCATGGGCACGAACCTGCGGGTGGCCACGGCCGACCTGCTCGACTCGGTACAGGTGCGCCTGCAGCGCATGTACCCGGGCGCGCGCTACTTCGCGCAGACCAAGTCGGTGTCGGTGCCGATGCCGCGGGTCAACGGCGAGGTGCCGGAGGATGCCGCGCTCATCGAATGGACGAGCGGCCTGCTCGTGGCGATCTTCGGCGCGGAACTGCTCAGCAGCGAGGAATCGGAGGCCGCCTCGGCCTGACGTGGGTCGCGGCGGGTTCTGCTTTCGGTGAGGCCGGCTTCGGGCGGCCCGCGCTCGGGTGGCGCGCGCTCGGCGGCGCGCTCGGGCGTACGCGCTCGGGTGGCGCGCGCTCGGGCGGCGCGCGCTCGGGCGGCGCCGCCGCTCGGGTCGGCGGCGCGCGCTCGGGTGGCCCGCTCGGGCGCGCCCGCGCTCGGGCAGCGCGCGCTCATCGGTCGGGCTGAGGCGCGGTGTCGTGACCAGCATCGTCGACCGAACTGATCCGGTGAAAGCGCGAGCGCCGAGAGTCGCAAGCGGCCATCCCTCCCCAGGCGCCGAATACAGAGGGTTCTCCACAGGAAGTCCTGATCAGAGGGGTGTTATCCGCTTCGGAATGTCGGTGGTGTCCGCAACACTTGACCCATGAACAGGTCCACCGGGCACCCCGCAGATCGCCTCGCCGCCGCCGTGGCGGAGCTGGCGGAGACGTGGGATGGCGCCGCGATGTCGTCGACCTCGCTCGGGTCGGCAGCGCCAGGCGCGGCTGCGCCCCGAATGAGCGACGCAGGAATCATCCGTGCGCTCGACGCCACGTTTGCGGCGGGGCGTCAGGTGGAGGCCCTGCTTGCGGCGTTGGCGGGGGAGATCGTCGCCCGGTCGCGTCGATCGCTGGGCCCCCAGTCGCTCGCATCACGTCTCGGCGCAACCTCACCAGCGGCGCTGGTGGCTGAGGTGGGTCGAATCGGCGGGAGTGAGGCAACGAGGTTGTGTCGTGTGGGGGATGCAACCGCCGAGCGCACCACTCTCACCGGCGAAACGTTGCCCGCGCGATACTCCGCGCTCGCCGCTGCCGTGGTGGAGGGGGAGATCCCCGTCGAGTCGGCTCGCGTGATCGTCACGCAGCTCGACCAGGCCTCCGGCCGCGCCGAACCCGATGACGTGATCGCGGCGGAGGAAGCGCTCGTGGAATTCGCGCGTTCCCACCCCTCCGATGTCGTGCGCTCGCTCGCCATCCGCTGGCGCGACGCCCTCGACCCCGACGGCGTCGAGCCGCGTGCCGAACGCGCCGTGCGGTTGCGGGCGCTCCGCAGGTTCGCCCGACCGGATGGCATGACCCGCTTCGTGCTCGACCTCGATCCGCTCAGCGCGAGCTATCTCGACGCCGTCATCGACGCCGAGATATCGGCCGCAATGCGCACCGTGCGGTTCGCCGAAGCTCCCGGAGCGGATGCTTCGCCCGATTCTCCCGGAGGCACGAACCAGTCCGGCGACCCGCACAATTCCCCGCACGGCGACGCACTTGGCGACCAGTCCGGCGACGCACTCGGCGACCAGTCCGGCGACCAGCCCGGCGGCGCACTCGGCCACCAGCCAGGCGACGTACTTGGCGACCCGCTCGGCGACGAATACCGGCTCGATGGCCGCACCCTTGCCCAGATCGGTGCTGACGCGATCGTCGACCTGGCGCGGCACGGCCTCGGCTGCGACGACGGTCCGGCTGCGCTCGCCTCCACCACCGTCGTCGTGCGCATGACGCTCGACCAGCTCCGGAGCGAGCTCGGGGCGGTCTCTATCGACGGCACCGACGAGTCGATCCCGGCGTCGGTCGCACGCCGCCTGGCCGCCGAGGCTGAGGTCGTCCCGATGGTGCTCGGCGGACCATCCGAGGTGCTCGATCTCGGGCGCGCGCGCCGGCTTTTCACTCGCGCGCAGCGCCTGGCCTTTGCCGAGCGGGACGGCGGATGCGCGTGGCGGGACTGCCCGCGCCCACCCGCCCATGCCGAAGCCCACCACCTGCGCTGGTGGATGCGCGACGGTGGGGCCACAAACTTGAACAACGGAATCTTGCTCTGCACCGCGCACCACCATCGGGTGCATCGAGACGGATGGCAGATCCGCGTGGACCGCGGCGAAGTGTGGTTCATCCCGCCTTCGACGGTCGACATCTACCGGCGCCCGCGCCGCGGGGGCCGCTCGCCCGATCCCAGCCTCCCGTCGGCCGAGCGACGAAATTTCGCGGCGCGGTCCCGGCATCTGTCGGCGCAGCACGAGCGGGCGGGATAACCCCCGCCGGTCGAGCCCCTCTGGTGCCCCGCTGGTCGAGCCTCTGCCGCCGGTCGAGCTCTTCTGCCGCCGGTCGAGCCTGTCGAGACCTCGTTTCCGCCGGTCGAGCTTGTCGAGACCTGCGCGTGCGTTTCCGCCGGTCGAGCTTGTCGAGACCTCCACGTCGTTTCCGCCGGTCGAGCCTGTCGAGACCTCCGCGTCGTTTCCGCCGGTCGAGCTTGTCGAGACCTCCAATACGGATCTCGACAGGCTCGATCAGCGGGTAACGCGATCTCCTGCTCCGTTGGTCGAGCTTGTCGAGACCTCCAATACGGATCTCGACAGGCTCGATCTGCGGGTAGCGCGATCTCCTGCTCCGTTGGTCGAGCTTGTCGAGACCTCGCAGATACGGATCTCGACAGGCTCGATCGGCGGGTTGCGCGATCTCCTGCTCCGTTGGTCGAGCTTGTCGAGACCTCCAATACGGATCTCGACAGGCTCGATCCGCGGGTAACGCGATCACCTGCTCCGTTGGTCGAGCTTGTCGAGACCTCCAATGCGGACGATCTCGACAGGCTCGATCGGCGGGCGCGGAGATCTCGACAGGCTCGATCAGCGGAAGGAGGCTCGATCGGCGGGTGCGGAGATCTCGACAGGCTCGATCCGCGGGTGGGCTCGATCGGCGGGGGCCGAGCGGCAGGCAATCCGCCACGAACACCCCCTTAAGGTGCAAATGACACTAAGATGGAGGCGTTAGGGTCATTTCGACTCTAAGTCAGGAGGGGTCATGGAAGCGCCGGCCTATGCCCCCGCGACCGCGATGCGGATCGCTGTGTCGACCGTGATCTTCTCCCTGCGCCCAAGCCAGGAGACCGGCGAACTGGCCGTGTGGATCCCGCTCGTCCGCCGCATCCGCGAGCCCTACCTCGGGCTGTGGGCGCTCCCCGGCGGCCCGCTCGGAGCAGAAGAAGGACTCATCGCGGCAGCCCGCCGCACACTCGCCGCAACCACGGCGCTCACCCCGAGCTACCTCGAACAGCTCTACGCCTTCGGCGAGCTGGACCGCTCGCCCGACGAACGCGTGGTCTCGATCGTGTACTGGGCATCCGTCACCAGCTCCGAGGCGGCCCAGGTGGTCGCCGACGACAACGTGCGCTGGTTCCCCGTCGATCACATCCCCGAGCTCGCCTTCGACCACGCCGCCATCGTGGAGTACGCCCTCTGGCGGCTACGCAACAAGCTCACCTACGCGCGGATCGCGCATGCCTTCGTGGGCCAGACCTTCACCCTCGGGCAACTCCGAGAGGTGCACGAGGCGGTGCTCGGGAAGACCCTCGACCCCGCCAACTTCCGACGGCAGATGGAGGCGTCGGGAACCGTCGTCGCCACCGACCAACTCCAGACCGGCGCGAGGCATAGACCCGCCCGCCTGTACCGCCATCAGAATCCCGATGAAAGCCCGGCACCTCTGCCCGAGAACGGACCCCTGCAATGACCACCACACTCACCGCCTCGGTCGACTCGACCATTCGCGGCATCACCAACGGCGCCCTCGCCGGAAGCACCTGCGGCCCCGAACTCGCCGACGGCCCCTGGGTCGCCGACCTCGGCATCCCCACCTACGGCCCCGGGGCATCCGTGGGCGACGTGATCCCCACCGGTTCCCCGCGTCAGGGCGAACTGCCGCGCGAATACCGCGATGCACCGAACGACGAGTTGCACGCGCGCATCGAGGCCGCCAAGGCCACCCTCGGCGACCGCGTGGTGGTGCTCGGCCACTTCTACCAGCGCGACGAGGTCATCCGTCACGCCGACTACGTGGGCGACTCGTTCCAGCTCGCCGGCGCAGCCAAGTCCCGCCCGGATGCCGAGGCCATCGTCTTCTGTGGCGTGCACTTCATGGCGGAGACCGCCGACCTGCTGTCCACCCCCGCGCAGTCCGTGATTCTGCCGAACCTCGCCGCCGGATGCTCGATGGCTGACATGGCCGACGCCGACAGTGTCGCCGAATGCTGGGAGCAGCTCGACGAGGTGTTCGGCTCCGCACTCGACGCCGACGGACGCGCGCCGGTCATCCCGGTCACCTACATGAACTCGTCGGCGGCGCTCAAGGCGTTCTGCGGGCGCAACGGCGGCATCGTGTGCACCTCGTCCAACGCGAGCACGGTGCTCGAGTGGGCGTTCGAGCGCGGCCAGCGCGTGCTGTTCTTCCCCGACCAGCACCTCGGACGCAACACCGCGAAGGCCATGGGCATCCCGCTCGAGCAGATGCCGATGTGGAACCCCAACAAGCCTCTCGGCGGAAACACCGAGGAGCAACTCCGCGACGCCAAGGTCATCCTGTGGCACGGATTCTGTTCGGTGCACAAGCGCTTCACCGTGGACCAGATTGCGGATGCGCGCGCGCAGCACCCCGACGTGCGGGTCATCGTGCACCCCGAGTGCCCGTCGCCCGTGGTCGATGCGGCGGATGAGGCCGGCTCCACCGACTACATCGTGAAGGCCATCCAGGCCGCTCCGGCCGGCACCACCTTCGCGATCGGTACGGAGATCAACCTCGTGCAGCGACTCGCAGCGGAGTATCCGCAGCACCGCATCTTCTGCCTCGACCCCGTCGTGTGCCCGTGCTCCACCATGTACCGCATCCACCCCGGCTACCTGGCCTGGGTGCTGGAGCGCCTCGTGGCTGGCGAGGTTGTGAACCAGATCACGGTGGCCGGCGCCGACGTGGAGCCGGCGCGACTCGCCCTCGAGCGGATGCTCGCCGCCCTGCCCGCGGTGCGAGCCTGATCATGGCCACCGCATCAGCGGGCGGCGCATCGTCGGGCGCGGCTATAGGCGCATCGACCGGCACCGCGTCGGCCAGCACCGCGCCGGCCAGCACCGCGGCGCGGCGCAGCGTGATCGTGGTCGGGTCCGGCATCGCCGGGCTCACCGCCGCGCTCCGCGCCGCACGCACGCACGACGTCACCCTCGTCACGAAGGGTGCTCTCGGCGACGGCAACACCCGCTGGGCCCAGGGTGGGATAGCGGCCGTCACCGCGACGCCCGACACGGTCGCCTCGCACGTGGCGGACACCCTCAGCGCCGGCGCGGGGCTCGCCGACCACCGGGCGGTACGCGTGCTCTGTGCGGAGGGGCCCGACCGCATCGCGGACCTGATCGCCGCGGGCGTGGAGTTCGACAGGCACGGCGACACCTTCGCGCTCGCGCTCGAAGCGGCTCACTCCCATGCCCGGGTGCTCCGCGCGGGTGGCGACGCCACCGGGGCCGCGATCTCGGCAGCGCTCGTCGCGCGGGTTCGCGAGAGCGGCATCCGCATCCTCGAGCACACCTTCCTCGTCGACCTGGAGCTGGCGGATGCCTCTGCGGCCGACGGTCGAACGGCGCGGGTCGCCGGCGCCCGGGTGAGGCATGCGGATGCCCGCGAGTCGGTGCTCGCCGCAGACACCGTCATCCTCGCCACCGGCGGCGCCGGTCAGCTGTTCGCCCACACCACCAACCCGACCCTCGCCACCGGCGATGGGCTCGCAGCGGCGATGCGGGCGGGCGCAGCGGTGGCCGACCTGGAGTTCTACCAGTTCCACCCCACCGCGCTCGCGGGAGAAGTCAACTTCCTCATCTCCGAGGCCGTGCGCGGAGAGGGCGCGGTGCTCGTCGACGACGGCGGGCGCCGGTTCATGCTCCACGTGCATCCGGATGCCGAGCTCGCGCCGCGCGATGTCGTGGCCCGCGGCATCGCCGACGCGATGGCGGCGCAGCACGGGCGGCCGGTGGGGCTCGACGCGCGCGCGCTCGGCGCGGGTTTCCTCGCCGAACGGTTCCCCACGATCGACGCCGAACTGCGTCGCCACGGGATCGACTGGGCGCGCGAGATCGTGCCGGTCACCCCGGCGGCGCACTACTGGATGGGCGGCATCGCGACCGACCTCGACGGCCGCACCACGGTGCCCGGCCTCTTCGCCGTCGGTGAGGTGGCGCGCACCGGCGTGCACGGTGCGAACCGCCTCGCCTCCAACTCGTTGCTCGAGGGCGCGGTGTTCGGAGCCCGCGCCGCCGACGCGATCGGCCTGCCCTGGCGGCTCGCGACGGCCTCGCCCGCGACGGGCTCACCGGCGCGCTGGCGACCGGAGAAAGCCACTCGACCCCGGCGAGCCTGGCAACCCCGGCGAGCCTCGGCAATCCCGGCGACCCCGGCAACCCCGGCAACCCCGCCGTCCGCGACCATCCCCTTCAGCCGCGCGGCGTTGCAGCGCCTCCTGTGGGATTCGGCCGGGCTCCTCCGCACCGGCGACGCCCTCGCCGACGCCGCCGCAACGCTGGCGCACTGGGCATCCGAGCCACGCGATGCCTCCACACCCGCTGACCTCGAAGACGGCAACCTCCTTCAGATCGCGCGAGCCCTCGTGGAGGCCGCGTCGGCGCGAACGGCGTCGGTGGGCGCGCATTTCCGCAGCGACGGCGTGCCCGCGCTGTCCGGGCCCAAGGCGGGCGCACCCATGCCCGGCCGCGCGCACGCACTCGCATCCGCGCAAGCCCTCCCGCCAGCACCATCCCGCACCCCCGCAGAACTGGAACCCGCATGCTGACACCCCGCCACATCGCCGCCGTCGTCGGCGCAGCCCTCGACGAGGACGCCCCTTACGGCGACCTCACCTCGAGCGTGCTCATCCCCGCCGAGGCGACAGCGACCGCGACCCTCACCGCGCGGGTGCCCGGCGTGTTCAGCGGGGGAGCGGTGTTCTCCGCCGCCATGACGCTCACCGATCCGAGCATCCGGGTTCACCTTCGACTCGCCGACGGCGCGGCCTTCGAGCCAGGCGCCGTGATCGCCGAGGTGCAGGGCCCCGCCCGCTCGGTACTCACCGCCGAGCGCGTGGCGCTCAATTTCGTGCAGCGGATGAGCGGCATCGCCACCCTCACCAGTCGCCTCGTCGCTGCGGTGGATGGCACCGGCGCCCGCATCGCCGACACCCGCAAGACCACTCCGGGCCTCCGCGCGTTCGAACGCCACGCGGTGCGCTGCGGCGGCGGCCACAATCACCGCTTCGGCCTCTCCGACGCGGTGATGGCGAAGGACAACCACCTCGCCGTGCTCACCGCCAGCGGGCTGTCGGTCACCGAGGCGCTGCTTCGGGCGCGCGCCCAGCTGTCGCACACCACACACCTCGAGGTGGAGGTCGATCGCCTCGACCAGATCGAGGCGGTGCTCGCCGCCGGCGTCGACACGATCATGCTCGACAACTTCTCGCTCGACGACCTCCGCGCCGGTGTGGCTCAGGTGGCCGGCCGCGCCATCGTGGAGGCCAGCGGCACCGTGACCCTCGACGGCGTGCGCGCCATCGCCGAGACAGGCGTCGATGTGATCTCCTCCGGCGCGCTCACCCACAGCGCCCCCGCCCTCGACCTCGGACTCGATGTGGTCGTCGCCTGATGCTCTATCTCGACGCGGCGGCGACGTCACCGGTGCGCCCCGAGGTGCTGCAGGCCATGTGGCCGCACCTCGTGGGCAACTTCGGCAACCCGTCGAGCAGGCACACCGTGGGTGAGCAGGCCGCGGCAGCCCTTGCGGAGGCCCGGGCGGATGTCGCGGACACCCTCGGCTGCCGCGCCGGCGACATCGTCTTCACCTCGGGTGGTTCCGAGTCGGACAACCTCGCGATCAAGGGCATCGCCCTCGGCGACCCCCGCGGGCGCCGCATCGTCGTCTCGCCGATCGAACACGAGGCGGTGGCTGAGTCCGTTGACTACCTGCGCCGCCTGCACGGCTTCGACGTCTCCACCCTTCCGGTCGACGACACCGGACTGGTCACGGAGCAGGGCCTGCAGTGCGCGCTCGGCGAGGATGTCGCGCTGATCTCGGTCGCCTACGCCAACAACGAGATCGGCACGGTGCAGCCGATAGCCGAGCTCGCCGCGCTCGCGAGGGCCGCGGGCATCCCGTTCCACACCGACGCGGTGCAGGCCGCCGGGTGGCTCCCGTTGCGCCTCGACGAGCTCGGGGTCGACGCGCTGTCGCTCTCCGGCCACAAGTTCGGCACCCCCAAGGGCATCGGCGTGCTCGCCGTGCGCGGGCGCATCCCGCTCGAACCGCTCATCCACGGCGGCGGGCAGCAGCGCGGTCGCCGCAGTGGAACCGAGAACGTCGCGGCGGCGGTGGGACTCGCTGTGGCACTGCGGCTCGCCACCGCGGAACGCGCGGCAGACACCGAGCGGATGACCGGCCTGCGCGACACCTTTGTTGCGGGCCTTGCCGCTCAGGTTCCCGGCGTGCTGTTCACCGGGCATCCGAGAAGGCGGCTGCCCGACCTCGTGTCGGTCTGCTTCCCCGGCACGAGCGGGGAGGCCGTGCTGCTCGAACTCGAACGCCGCGGCATCGTGTGCTCCAGCGGATCGGCGTGCGCGGCGGGCAGTGACGCGCCGTCTCCGGTGCTGCTGGCCCTGGGACTTGCGCCGGAGATCGCGCAGACGAGCGTGCGGTTCAGCTTCCCGACGACCGTGACGGCGGCCGATGTGGATGCCACGATTTCCGCCGTGCGCGACGCGGTCGAGGCCGTCTCCGCGCTCCGCTGACAGCGCCTCCGAGCGCGGGCCCCGGAGGGTGCGCCGCCGAGCGCGGGCCCGGAGCGTGCCCTAGGTTCCGGTCGGAACCCCGAGCTTCGGCGGAGCCACCCGATGCACCTTGTAGACCACCATCGGAATCAGCACGAGCGACCGCAGGTCGATGAGGGCGTGCACGATGATCGCGAGCAGGATGCTGCCGCTGGCGAGGTAGATCACCATGAGCATCGCTCCGATGACGGTCGATCCGATGATCCCCGCCGCACCCTGGTAGACGTGCAGCAGGCCGAACAGGGCGAGGCTCCCGAGCACCGCCGCCGCACTGTTGCGGGAGATCCCGAAGATCACGGCGGGCACCGCCAGCCGGAACAGCAGTTCCTCCACGATTCCCGCGTTGATCGACAGGGCGGCACCGAAGCGCAGTTCCTGGCGATTCCGTGGCAGAAGCGCATGGATGTCACCGATGGTCGGGATCGTCTCCACGCTGCGGGCCAGGAAGATAACGAAGACCCCGGCCACCACGATGACCGCGATCACCCCGAAGAGGATCCCGAGCGCCAGATCCGAGCCGAACACGTCGGTCCGAAGCGCTCGAACCCACGGGAGCGAGTTGATGTCGGCGAGCAGCTCAGGCACGAACTGCCACGCGAGCGCGAGCGTCACGACCGAGGAGCCGCCGAACACCCGAACCGAGTCGATCAGCCACTTTCGGTACATCTTCTGGCGCCGCAGGGTGCTGCGGTACCGCTTGAAGCGGGAGTACTCCCGACGGTCCTTCTTCACGGCCCGCACCACCAGCAGGGCGCAGAGCGCGGCGAACAGCACCGACATGATCAGCGGTGCGTAGGGGGAGTCGGGGCTGATCACCCCATCATTCTCCCAGTGCGTTCCTCGGGGCGGTCGACCGGGACCCCGGGGCGGCTTCGGGCAGGATGGACCGCATGACCAGTGCCGCGCATCCGAAACTCGACGAGTTGGTGGCCGTGCTCGCGCGCCTTCGTGCCCCAGGCGGATGCGCGTGGGACCGCGAGCAGACCCACGAGTCGCTCGTGAAGCACCTCATCGAGGAGTCGTTCGAACTGGTCGACGCGATCGAGCGGGGCACACGGGAGGAGCTCATCGAGGAGCTCGGCGACGTGCTCTATCAGGTGATCTTCCATGCGGACATCGCCGCGCACGATCAGGAACGGCCCTTCACGATCGACGATGTCGCCGCCCGGATGACGGCGAAGATGATCGGACGCCACCCGCACGTGTTCGCCGACGCGACCGCGGAGACTGCGGCGGATGTCGTGGCGGTGTGGGACGACCTGAAGGCCGCCGAGAAGCCCGGTCGCACGAGCGTGCTCGACGGCATCCCGGAGCGGATGCCCCCGCTGCAGCTGGCCGACAAGCTGCTCTCCCGCGCCGAGCGACTGGGTCTCGAGCCGCCGAGTGCGGCGCCGGCGTCGCGCCCGGAGGCCCCGCTCACCGAAGACGACCTCGGCGAGCGGATTCTCGCGCTCGTGCAGGCGGGCCGGGATGCCGGGCTCGACTCGGAGCGGGCGCTCAGGCGAGCGATCCGCGGGCTCACCGACGCGATCCGGGCGGTCGAGACCGACGCGGCGCCCGAGTAACCCGGCGCTGCCTCGACGCGAGCGGCCGCCGCCGCTGCCGGATAAAGTAAACGCCCTCCCGGCGAACCAGGAGGGCGTCACACAGGCACCGGCACCGATCGACAATGCCGGGGTACCCGGGGTCGAAACTGATGCGTATGCGCTGCTGCGGTTCGAATGAAATTACCCGAAATCAATCCGACCCGCGGTGAATCAAGGCAACCCGAATGCCTTATGGATAACACTATATATCCATAACGCCGAAGTCGTGCCGAAGAATATACTGCACGTATACACACGCATGCATCGGAGCACACGGGCCTATGACTCGAAGGGCAGATCCCGAGCGCAAGCCGCAACTCACCGCCGAGATTCTCGACTTTCTGCGTGACCGGCCGCTCACCTCGCTCACCTTCCGCAACGTCGCGGAACATCTCCACGTGAGCACGTTCACGCTGGTCTACCACTTCGGCTCGAAGAACGGCCTCGTCACCGAGATCGTGGCGGCGATCGCGCATCAGCAGCTGGAGGCGATCCTGCGAGCCGAGGTGCCCGTCGACTCGGTCGAGAACTATTTCGAGGGCATCGGCCGCTACTGGCGGTGGGCATTCGAGCCGGAGAACCGTCACCTCCAGCGGCTCGAATTCGAGGCGGGGATGCTCGAGGCGCTGGCCGGAGACGATGTCATCGCGACCAGGCACACTCTCACCGGATGGCACCGTCGTGTGGCGGAGGACCTGCGCAAACTCGGAGTTCCGGATGACTCCGCCCGGGCGGAGGCTCGCGCCATGGTCAGCCTGCTCTACGGCCTCCAGTACGACCTCACCGTGCTCGGCGAGCGCGACGGCGTCGCCGAGGCGTTCGACAGTGCGCTCGCAAGCTACCGGGATCGCATCGGTGGTCTCGTGAAGCGGGACGAGCGGGACGAGCGGGACGAGCTGCAAGAGCGGGGCGAGCAGCAAGAGCGGGACGAGCGGGGCGAGCGGGACTGAGCTCTCCCGCGGCGCGGAGCACCACCGCTCGTGCGGGAGAATCGAGGCATGGCCGCACCCGTCACCCCTCCGCGCGGAATGCGCGATTTTCTCCCCAGCGACAAGGCCCGACGTGAGCGGGTGCTCGGAGTGATCCGCACCACCTACCGGGCGCACGGTTTCGACGAGATCGAGACCCCGGTGATGGAGGACAGTGCCCGACTGCACGCCGGCCTCGGTGGAGACAACGAGAAACTCGCGTTCGGCGTGCTGAAGCGCGGACTCACCCGCGATGACCTCGCGGCCGCGGCGGACTCGCTCGATCTGGCCGACCTCGGGCTGCGCTTCGATCTCACCGTTCCGCTCGCCAGGTTCTATGCGAGTCACCGGTCCGAGCTCCCCGCCGTCTTCAGGTCGATTCAGATCGCCCCGGTCTGGCGTGCGGAGCGCCCGCAGAAGGGCCGCTACCGGCAGTTCATGCAGTGCGACATCGACATCATCGGCGAGGCGGGACCGCTCGCCGAGGCGGAACTCATCACCGCGACGGTCGCGACGCTCGATGCGCTCGGGCTCGACGGGTGCAGCATCCGGATCAATGACAGGCGCATCCTCACGGCGATGCTCACCGTGCTCGGGTTCGACGCGGCAGACCATGAGGCGATCGTGATCACCGTCGACAAGCTCGACAAGATCGGGCGCGACGGGGTGGTGAAGGAACTGAGGGAACGCGGATTCACGGCGGCGGGCATCGACGCCCTCGACGCCTTCCTCTCTCGGCCGACGCCGCAGAGCCCCGGCGTCTTCGGAACAGACGGCATCCGCGCGGCGCTCCCGGCGGGCGTCGCCGACGACCTGATCGCGGCGCTCGCGGCGTTGGGCGATTCCGTCGCGGGGTCGGGGGTCGACCTGGTCTTCGATCCGTTCCTCGTGCGGGGGATGGGGTATTACACCGGCACGATCTTCGAGATCGCGCATCCGTCCTCCGCTGGATCGCTCGGCGGCGGTGGCCGCTACGACGGAATGATCGGGCGATTCCTCGGCGTGGACGTGCCGGCGGCCGGGTTCTCGATCGGCTTCGAGCGGATCGTCGACCTGATCGACCTGCCCGCGGTCGGCGCCTCCGACGACGCCGCGCTGCTCTTCGACCCCGACGTCGATCCGGCAGTTCTCGTACGCCTCAAGACCGGGCTGCTCGCGGCAACCTCGCCCGGGGCAGGTGCCCGAGTGCGCCTCGAGCGCAAACCGCGCAACATCAAACCGCTGCTCGAGCAGCTCCGTGAGTCGGGTTTCACGCGCGTGGCGTCGGTGACCGGCGAGACCCGCACCGTCGACGACCTGACCTTCCGACCGCTGAACTGAGCCCACCTGTCCCGAACCGAGCGCGCCCGCGCCGGTAGGATGTCCAGCGCGCGTCAGCGCGACATCCACACCCACCCAAGCCGAGGAGGCATATCCGGTGTCAGCTATCGAGGTTGTACGAGCCCGCGAGATTCTCGATTCGAGAGGCAATCCCACCGTCGAGGTCGAGGTGCTGCTGGAAGACGGAACCGTCTCGCGCGCCGCCGTTCCCTCCGGAGCATCTACCGGCGCATTCGAGGCCTATGAGCTGCGCGACGGCGACAAGTCCCGTTACCTGGGCAAGGGCGTCAGCAAGGCGGTCGACGCCGTCAACGACGAGATCTCCCTGCAGGTCGAGGGCCTCGACGCGAGCGACCAGCGCATCATCGATGCCGCGCTCATCGAGCTCGACGGCACCGACAACAAGAAGCGCCTCGGCGCCAACTCGATCCTCGGCGTCTCCCTCGCCGTGGCCAAGGCCGCTGCCGACTCGGCAGACCTGCCGCTGTTCCGCTACCTCGGTGGCCCGAACGCGCACACCCTGCCGGTTCCGATGCTCAACGTCATCAACGGTGGATCGCACGCCGACAGCAACGTCGACATCCAGGAATTCATGATCCTCCCGCACGGCGCGGCCACCTTCTCCGAGGGTCTGCGCTGGGGCGTCGAGACCTACCACGCGCTCAAGTCGCTGCTGCACAGCAAGGGACTCAGCACCGGCCTCGGCGACGAGGGTGGATTCGCTCCGAACCTCGACAGCAACCGTGCCGCGCTCGACCTGCTCATGGAGGCCATCGAGAAGGCCGGCTTCAAGCCCGGCACCGACATCGCCCTCGGGCTGGATGTCGCGTCGACCGAGTTCTTCGAGAAGGGCTCGTACCTCTTCGAGGGCAAGAAGATCTCCGCCGGCGACCTTGGCGCGTACTACGCCGACCTCGTGGCCTCGTACCCGCTCGTCACCATCGAGGACCCGCTGGCCGAGGACGACTGGGAGGGCTGGGCGCAGCTCAACTCCGAGCTCGGCGACAAGGTGCAGATCGTGGGAGACGACCTGTTCGTCACCAACCCGAAGCGCCTCGCCCAGGGCATCGAGCAGAGCGCCGCGAACTCGATCCTCGTGAAGGTCAACCAGATCGGCACCCTCACCGAGACGCTCGACGCCGTCGCGCTCGCACAGCGCAGCGGGTACACCGCCGTGCTGTCGCACCGTTCGGGTGAGACCGAGGACACCACGATCGCCGACCTCGCCGTCGCGACCGACTGTGGCCAGATCAAGACCGGTGCGCCCGCGCGCTCGGAGCGTGTCGCCAAGTACAACCAGCTCCTCCGTATCGAGGAAGAGCTGGGAGACGCCGCCGTCTACGCCGGACGCAGCGCGTTCCCGCGTTTCCACGGCTGACGCAACCTAGGCTGAGTGTCATGAGTCGACGGCAGCGAACCGAGAAAATCGCGGTATCGCTGCCGTCGCTCGAGACCGGCCCTGCAGGGTGGTTGCGCAGCATCCGCCTCTCCGGCTTCACCATCGTGGCCCTCGTGCTGATGGTGCTGACCGTGGTGGTGCTGGCGCCGGGGGTACGCATCCTGATCGAGCAGCGTCAGGAGGTCGCGGCGTTGCAGGCGGATGTCGCGGCGGCGCAAGAGGCGATGGACGAGCTCGCCCAGCAGCGTGCCCGCTGGAACGACCCCAGCTACGTGCGCTCGCTTGCGCGCGAGCGACTCGACTACGTCTACCCGGGGGAGTACACGTTTCTGGTGATCGACGACGGAACGACAGTGACCTCGGATGACGGCTTGCCGATCAGCCCCGACATCCAGACCACGAACGTCGACTGGGTCGGTTCGATGCTCTCGTCCGTTCTCACCGCAGGACTAACGGATGCCCAGCCCGGACAGATCGTCGCACCGGTGATCGAACCGGGCGCACCGGGTAGCACCGCGCCGGGCGCAGAGACGCCGGGGGGCTGACGATGACTCGCCCACCCTTTGCGGATCCGACCCCTGACGACATCGACGCGGTGTCGAGGCAGCTCGGGCGCCCAGCACGCAATGTGCTCGGCATCGCGGCGCGCTGTGTCTGCGGCGCCCCCACGGTCGTGGCCACGAAACCGCGTCTCGACGACGGCACACCGTTTCCCACCCTCTATTACCTGTGCCACCCCGCTGCGACCGCGGCGGTGTCGACCCTCGAGGCGACCGGTGTGATGACGGAACTCGCCGCCCTCCTCGCGGACGACGACGACGTGCGCTCCGGCTATGCGGCGGCGCACGAGTCCTATCTCTCCGACCGAACCGGTATCGAGGCAGTCCCCGAGATCGAAGGGATCTCCGCAGGCGGCATGCCGGTCAGGGTCAAGTGCCTGCACGCCCTCGTCGGTCACAGTCTCGCCGCAGGTCCCGGCGTCAACCCGATCGGCGACCTCGCGCTGGCGCGTGCCGCCTGGTCGCCCGATGTCTGTGTCTGCGACACCACGGCCGACGCAGAGGCCGGCGTCACTCTCGATTCCAACACCACCACCAACACCGACTCGTGAATCGCTGGCGGATCCCGGTCGCCGCGCTCGCGGCGGTGGCATCCGTGCTGCTCGTCGCCTCGCCAGCGGCGGCCGATGAGATCCGCGATCGGGAGTACTGGCTCGACGGCTACGGGGTGCGGGAGGCCTGGCAGACCACCAAGGGAGCAGGCGTCACCGTCGCCGTCATCGACACCGGGGTGGACGGGCGCCACCGCGACCTCTCCGATGCGGTGATCGGCGGAACGGACGTTTCGGGCATCGGCAGCCCGGACGGCCAGACGCCGATTGGCATCGACGAGGCGCACGGCACCCTCGTGGCGTCGGTTCTCGCGGGTCGTGGCCACGGTTTCCGGTCGGAGGACGGCGTGATCGGAGTGGCCCCAGAGGCGGACCTCCTCGCCGTGTCGGTGGGATTCGGGGTGGGAACGGCCAGCTCAGACGACCAGATCGCGGAGGCGGTGCGCTGGTCCGTGGACCACGGCGCCGATGTGATCAACATGTCGCTCACCCGCAACACCCTCGAGTGGCCGGAGAGCTGGGATTCCGCGTTTCTCTATGCCATGCAGCACGACGTGGTGGTGGTCGCCGCCGCGGGCAACCGGGGGAGCGGCACCACGGAGGTGGGTGCGCCCGCGACGATGCCAGGCGTGCTTGCCGTCGCCGGAGTCGACCGAGTGGGAGGCGCGAGTTTCGACGCTTCGAGTCAGGGCATCACGATCGCGGTCGCGGCCCCGAGCGAGGACCTGGTCGGGGCGGCACCCGGAAACACCTACTTCGAGTGGGAGGGCACGAGTGGAGCAGCCCCGCTCGTGGCCGGCGTCGTCGCCCTCGTTCGCGCCGCGCATCCGGAACTCGACGCGGCCAACGTGATCAACCGGCTGATCTCCACGGCCACCCCGACCGGTGGGCCGGTGCCGAGTCCTATCTACGGGTACGGGCTGATCAATGCGGCGGCGGCCGTCACGGCGGATGTTGCGCCCGTCACGGCCAACCCCATGGGCGATCTCACCGAATGGATCCGGCTGTATCGCCGGGCCGAGGTGACTCCGGCGCCCGCTCCGGTGGCCACCACCACGCCGACCCCGAGCGCCGCGCCGCGAGTCGACGCCGGTCCGGCGAACCCTCTCGGCGTGCTGCTGCCGACCCCCCAGGCGCTCCGCACGGTGGGGATTCCCCTGCTCGTCTACCTTATTTTTGGTGGCGCAACGAGTGTTGCGTTATATGTCGCAGCGAGGGACAGGCGCCGCCTGCCGCGTTAATGGCCGCGCCGAAGCCCGTGTAGATTAACGCGGGTGTCGAAAATCCTGATCGTTGGCGGCGGATACGCCGGTTTTTATACCGCTCTCAAATTGGAGAAGTGGCTCGCTCCGGGCGAGGCCGAGGTGACCCTCGTCGACCCGTTGCCGTACATGACGTACCAGCCCTTCCTGCCCGAAGTTGCGGCCGGGTCGATCGAACCGCGTCATGCGGTGGTCTCCCATCGTCGTCACCTGCCGAAGACCAAGATCGTCACGGCCAAGGTCACCGGGGTGAATCACGCCACCAAGACGGCGACGATCACGCCGGAGATCGGCGAGCCGTGGGAGGTCGATTACGACATCGTCGTGATCACCGCGGGTGCCGTCTCCCGCACGTTCCCGATTCCGGGAGTGGCGGATGAGGCGATCGGCCTCAAGACCATCGAGGAAGCCACCGCCGTACGCGACCGCGTCCTCGCGAACTTCGCGCGGGCCGCGAACCTCCCGGCGGGTGCGGAGCGCGACCGCCTCCTCACCTTCACCGTGGTCGGCGGCGGGTTCGCCGGCATCGAGATCTTCGGCGAGCTTCGCAGCCTCGCGAGCGCCCTGCTGCGCTACTACCCGAACCTCACCTTCGACGACACCCGCTTCCACCTGATCGAGGCCATGGGCCGCATCATGCCCGAGGTCTCGCTCGAGTCCAGCCACTGGGTGCTCAAGAACCTCGCCCAGCGTGGAGCGGAGGTGCACCTCGACACCCAGCTCACCTCGGCTGTGGGCGGACGGATCGAGCTGTCCACCGGCGAGACCTTCGAATCGGACCTCATCGTCTGGACCGCCGGTGTCATGGCGAACCCGATGCTCAAGGGCACCGACTTCCCCACGGAGGAGCGCGGTCGCCTGCGTGTCGGTGCAGACCTGCGTGTGCGCAACGAGGACGGCACGGTCATCGACGGTGCCTGGGGCTCGGGCGACGTGTCCGCCGTTCCCGATCTCACGGGCAACGGCGTCGGCGGCTTCTGCGTTCCCAACGCTCAGCACGCTGTGCGCCAGGGCAAGCTGCTCGCGAAGAACATCGTCGGTGTGCTCCGTGGCGATGCTCCCCGTGAGTACCGGCACGACAACCTGGGCGCTGTCGCCAGCATCGGCCTCGGTGAGGGCGTGTTCCAGTCCGGCAAGTTCGCCGTCAAGGGCCTGCTCGCGTGGTTCATGCACCGCGGCTATCACGGTCTCGCCATCCCGATGTGGGAGCGCAAGATCCGCGTCTTCGTCAACTGGTTCCTCAACTTCTTCCTGCGTCGCGACATCGTGTCGATCGAGGCTCGCGAGACGCCTCGTGAGGCGTTCGCTGAGTTCGCGTCACGGCCGAGGGCCTGACACCAGCCCGCCTACACTCGGATGAGCGGTGCGGCGCCCAGGTGATCACCTGGGCGCCGTGCCCCCGTAGCCCAATGGCAGAGGCAAGCGTCTTAAAATCGCTTCAGTATGGGTTCGAGTCCCATCGGGGGCACCCAACGACAAAGGCCCGGCCGTGTGATTCGCGCAGTTCAGCGAATCGAGCGGACGGGCCTTTTGTCTTGGGCGAGCTTTGGCTGCCCGGATGACAGCGGCTCACTCCGAAGAGGGGAGGGGCTCGATGCGCTTCGGGGTAGAAGCATCGAGCCCCTCACCGATCGAATCTGTGGGGGGCAGAACCGATCGTTGTGACGTGCCCGCAATGTCTCGAACTGCCGGGGGAAACGGTTCGATGCAGGCATTGTCGGGTGAGCCCGATTCGGGGTCGATGCTCACGTGTGTAAAAGATTACCGTTCTGTCCTCATAAAGGAGGATCCCCGTTCTGGGGGTTGACGGCCTTCAAGCGCCGTGCAGCGGTGGCGAGAGGTCAGTTCCGGCGGGCCGCATCCGGGGTCATCGCGGGCTCCACGAAGCGTGCAAACGCCCAGATCGCGAGGCTCACGGCGGCGAATCCGGCACAGGCGAACAGCCACGGGAGCACCTGGGCCGGTGCTGCCGGATCGGACAGCACCGCCGCGGCCGTCAGCACGGCTACCGCCGCGGTCGAGGTCAGCCAGGTCACCGGGGACCAGCCGAGGATGGCGCGGCCCGGCAGGGTGGCGAGCGGGAGCAGGTGGAGCAGGGCGGAGCCGAGGCCGGCGAGGCACAGCGCCGCAAGGAGCTCGCTCGCGGCCGAGCCCCAGAATCCCGCGGCGTCACCCAGCAGCCCGTGCCCGATCCAGGCGACGACGCCCACAGCGGCAAGCGCCGCCGTCTGCACCAGCGAGACGAGCCCCCGCGCGCGCGTGGAGCCTGCGGTGAAGGCGGTGGCGATCACCACACCGGCGACCAGGGGCGGATCGAGGTCGCTCCACCGTGACGCGATGGCCGTCACGGCCGCGCCGAGCAGCAGAAGCGGCACCACTCGTAGCACGCCGGGGGCGCCAAATTCGCGGCCCGCGAGGTGCGCGGCTGCGGCGGCGATCGCCGTGAGGATTGCCAGACCGACGGCGACCGCGATGAGCAGGCGCAGGTATCTGGCATCGCCCTCGATACCGACCGCGAGCACCACAAGCAGTGCGGAGACGGCGACCGTGCTCGCCCACCCGAATCGTCGCGGCGTGGCATCCGCCTCGCCCGCCCTGCGACCGAGATTCCGTCCTGTGAGGCGCGCCCGAACGGTCGGCAGCCTGCCGCGGAGGCCGGTAGCCAGCAGGCGTGCCGGGATGGCGACGAGGGCCACGAACAATGCTCCGGCGAGCATGGCGGTGAGCCAGGCGCCGCTGCGGAGCGACTCGGAAAGGCTCGCAAGATCGCCGCCGAACCCGGTGGGTTGCCCCCAGTTTCCGAGAGCCTGCGAGAGCGGGGTGCCCTGGCCGCGGGCATCCGGGAACACCAGCGGGTCCTCGCTCGGCGAAGCGCGCGGTGTCGGGGTCGCGCCCGGTGGGGCCGGCGCGGCGGAGGACGGCGACGGCGTGGGGGAGGTGCTCGGTGCGGGGGGAACGGGCGTCGGGGTGGGGGTGACCGCGGCGGGGCGTGGCCCGAGCCACACCCGCACGCTCGTGCTCGGATCGGCGAAGTTTCCGGCGGCATCGCGCTGGATGGCCAAAACGATGCGCGGCCCGTTCGGCAGCCCGGATACCTGGCATCGCCAGGCGCCGCCCCGCACGATGGTGCTGCAGAGCGGCTGGTTGTCGACATAGAGGTCGATCGACGCGCCCTCCTCGCCGGTGCCCGACACGGCAAGGGGCTGGGTCTCCACGCGGGCCTCGGTGACAGGGGAGACGATCACGGCGCTCGCCGGGGCGTCCCGGTCGACGGTCACATTCTGCACATTGGAGAACGCGGATGATCGGCCGCCGGCGATAGCGGGATGCGATTGCTGTGCCCGCACCACGTAGGGGCCGCCGCTCGGCCGCGCGACGTTGCACGACCAGGTGCCGCCCCGCACCGGTACCGCAGAGCAGTTCGGGTCGACCGCTCCCTCGATCGACACGCTCACGGTGCTTCCCGCGCGACCGGTGCCGGAGACGAGGCCGGTGGTCAGGTAGCTGCCGGCGCCGTCGAGGGTCGGTGGTCCGAGCACGGCGATGCTCGCCGATGCCGGGGCGGGCGCGTTCACTCCCTCGGGCGCGGTCTCGGTCGCGGTGAGCGTCACTGTGGCTCCGTCAGGCAGCGCCGAGATGGCGCAACTCCAGGTGGTGTCACGGCTGGCGGGAATGGCGCAGAGCGTGGCCCCCGTCGCGCCGAGGCTGACCTCGACGCCGTTGAGGGCCTGCTTCGTGCCGCTTGCCGTCGCCTGCCGGGTGCCGCTGAAGTCGGCCGGATCGAGGGCGATGGTGGTCGATGTTGCGGCCCGGCCGTCCGGCGTTGTGGCCGCGGTTGCGGGGGAGGCGCCGAGGAGAAGCATCCCCAGCCCGAGCACTGCTGCGGTCAGTCCGGCGATCGCGCGGCGGGGTGCTTTCCGGCGCTCGCCTCTGCTGCGGCTCGGCGCGCGATAGCGGGGCGAGCGCGCATCACCGACCGAATCCGAACTGAGCACCGTCCTCCCATTGAGCAGTGCTCCGCACGCTAAGTCAACGGGACCGCGCGAGTGTCACCAATTGTTCATCGGGATTCGGGGATAACCCTCACCTGACGGATGCTCAGTCCTTGACGATGCCGAGATGGCCGAGCAGTGCCACAGCGAGGGTGATGACGGCGGCCAGCACCATCCCGGCCCAGATCCCCACCTGCAGCAGTAGGGCACCGGCGGCGGCACCCGCCCCGATGAGGAGCAGTGCACCGAGTCGGCGACGCCACTGCTGGTTGGCCTTGCCTCCGAAGCGCGAGTCGTAGGCGAGACCGACCAGGGTGGAGGTGACCACCACGGTCGTCACGTCCTTCACGGCGATGTGACGGGCGACGCCCGCCTGCATTCCCATCGCGAGGCCGAGGAGCCCGGTGATCGTGAGCGCGATCCATTCGGGCCGGTCGCTGTCGGTGATGAACATGGGGATGGCGCCGCCGAGGAGCACGAGCCCGACCACCGCGAACATCCAGCTGGAGCGGGGAGACCAGCCCGCTTCGATCGGACGCAGGATGCGCCCCGCGACCATCGCCCCGAACATGAACGCGGCGAGTGCGATGACCGGGCCGGCGATCGGGAGGTCGTCCGCACCGGTGAGCGCCATGCCCAGGATGACCACGTTGCCCGTCATGTTTCCCGTGAACACCCGGTCGAGTCCGAGGAACCCGACCGCGTCGATCACGCCGGTGGAGAAGGTGAGTGCGAGCATCAGCCCGAGGTGGAGGCCATCGGTGGACCGTCGAAGCCAGGTGCGCATAGAACTCCCCGGGGTTGGGCGGCAGCGGCGCCGGAGTGGTCGGAGGGTGGCGGCCTGCACGAGACCTGTCGTCCGCGGGCGCTAACCTACTCGAACACTACTGGACACACCTTTTGGCGGCGCCCATGACCCTCCACACCTACGACCTTCCCGACGACGGCTCCGGCAGGTCGAGCGTGCCGGGCATCCTGCACGCGGGGGTCGGGCCAATCGGCTGCGCAAAATATCTCCCGGTGGAGCGAGGGCGTTTTCTCTGGGGTCGACTCCCGGCGGCCGGTGACGCGCCGGTGCTCACGGTCGACTCCGGCGACGCGGTCACGATCGACACGCTCAGCCACGAAGGCATCCTGGAGGATCAGGGCCGGGATCCGGTGGCATTCTTCGGCCGCCACGGCGTTGCCCGCGATCAGGTGCTCCGCGACGCGGTCGAGGTGGCGGCATCCGGTCCGTTCCGCGATCCGGAGTCGGATGGCCCGCACATCGTCAGTGGACCGATCCGGGTGACCGGCGCCGAGCCCGGCGACCTGCTGCGCATGACGCTGCTCGACACCGCCCTGCGAGTGCCGTACGGCGTGATCTCCAACCGGCACGGCCGTGGAGCGCTTCCGGGGGAGTACCCAGCCGGAGGCGAGACCGTGAGTGTGTTCGCGAGGGTCGAGGAAGACGGGCGCGGCAGCATCCCGCTCACCGCGGACCCTTCCGACGAGCGCCGCGCACGATTTCCGCTCACGCCGTTCCTCGGCATCATGGGCGTCGCGGGGGCAGGCGCGACTCGGCTGCACTCCGTTCCGCCCGGCCCGCACGGCGGCAACATCGACATCTCCCTCCTCACCGCCGGAAGCTCGCTCTACCTGCCCGTGCAGGTGAGCGGGGCGCTGGCCTACGTGGGTGATCCGCACTTCGCGCAGGGCGACGGCGAGGTCTCGTTGACCGCGATGGAGGCGTCGCTTCGAGCGGATGTGCGGTTCGAGGTGATCCCGCATGGCGAGGCCGTAATGATGTTCGGCGAGCTCGCGGGACCGCTGGGGGAGACCACCGAATTTTTGGTGCCGACCGGTATGGACGCCGATCTCGACGAGGCCATGCGGGAGTGCGTGCGCGCGGCGATCGCGCTGCTGCAGGCGCGCTACGGCATGGACGCGGCGTACGCCTACGCGTATCTGAGCGCGGCGACCGACTTCAACATCTCGCAGGTCGTCGACCTCGTGAGCGGTGTGCACGCCAGAATCAGGAAGGCCGACTTCGATGTCTGAATCGACCGAGATGCCCGAACCGACCGCGGTGCCCGAGTCGACCGCGGCCCGAGCCGGCCGCCACGCCCGAACCGGCCGCGATGCCCGAGCCGGCCGCGATGCCGCGAGCCGACCGGGCTGCGCGAGGCGGTGCTGTCGTACGAGGCGGCGCTCATGGCGAACGACCTCGACGCACTCGACCGATTCTTCGCGACGGGCGACACCACGCTTCGAGGGGACGCGGCGGGTCTGCTCGTGGGGCACGCGGCGATCGCGGCCTACCGTCGATCTCGCGGGGGAACACCGGCGCGCACCATCGTCGACACGCGCATCCGCACCATCGACGACGACAACGCGCTTGTGGTGACGATCGGCGCGCCGGTCCGGGGCGGATCCGGTCAGCAGACGCAGTTGTGGCGCCGCGATCCCGCCGCGGGCTGGGTGATCGACGTTGCACACGTCTCCGCGCCCGCACCCGCCGTCGACTCGTCCGTCTGGCGCACCGTCGGCACGCCGCTGGTGGCCGGCGCCGCAACCGGCCCGCTCGCGCGCGTCAGGGTGGCGGTCAAGGACCTGTTCGCGGTGGCGGGGCATCCGGTGGGCGCAGGCGTGCCGGAGTACCTGGCCGAGCAGCGCCCGGCGGACAGCTCCGCACCGAGCGTGATGGCTCTGCTGAGCGCCGGTGCGGATGTCACGGGGATCGCCCGCACCGATGAGTTCGCCTACAGCATCGCCGGTCGCAACCCGCACTACGGAACCCCGCCGAACCCCGCCGTCGTGGGCGGCATCCCCGGCGGCTCGTCGAATGGACCGGCCTCCGCGGTCGCGCTCGGTCAGGCCGATATCGGGCTTGGCACAGATACGGGCGGATCGATCCGCGTGCCGGCGTCGTATCAGGGGCTCTGGGGCATCCGCACCACTCACGGGGCCGTCGATCGCACCGGTCTGCTGCCGCTCGCGCCGAGCTTCGACACGATCGGGTGGCTCACGCGCGATGCCGCAACCCTTCGCCTCGCCGCGGAGGCGTCCCTCGGGGCGCGGGGCGTCGGGCGCGTCGGGATCGTCGCCGAACGGCGGCGCCCGCGACCTGAAGCGACCTCATCGACCCGACTGCCCTGGGCGACATGGTGGTCTGCGATGCGCTTCTCGCGCTCGCCGGTGACGACGTGCGCGCCGCCGTCGAGTCCTTCCTCGCCGGGCTCGAGCGCAGCGGCTCCCTGCCGTCGCCGACGCGCGTCGAGCTCCCGGATGTCGACGACCTGTTCGAGACGTTCCGCACGGTGCAGGCCGTCGAGGCGTGGGCCGTGCACGGCGAATGGGTGCGTGCCCATCAAGGAGCACTCGGCGACGACATCGCCGCGAGGTTCGCCTGGGCATCCGGATTCGGTGAGAGGGAGGCGGCCGCCGCGCGCGCGGCACTCCGCACGGCCAGAGCGTCGCTCGACGCCGCACTCTCCGGGCGCACGTTGCTGCTGCCGTCCGCGTCATCCGCCGCCCCACCGCGGGATGCCGACCGGGCCCAGAACGAGGCGACCCGTGCGGCCACCCTTCGCCTCACGTGCATCGCCGGCATTCTCGGGGCCCCGGCCGTGTCGGCTCCGCTGTTGCGCGTGTCGGGCGGCCCGGTCGGCCTGTGCCTCGTCGGCCCGAGGGGGAGCGACCTCGCCCTGATCGACGCCGCTGCAGCCCTCGACGCGGCGACCGTGCTCTGATCGGCGGCGCGTCAGCGCAGCTGGCTGAACTTCTCCACGCGGTCCGGCCGTCCGGCCACGAGGATCACGTCGCCCTCCTGAACGACCGTTTCCAGGGTCGTGTAGCTCCATCCCGCGCCATCGCGGTGAAACGCGGTCACGGTGACACCGTGCTCTGCACGCGCCTTCACTTCGCCGAGCGGGCGCCCGAGAATGGACCTCGGAGGGGTGGTTTTCACCAGAGCGAAGTCCTTGCCGATTTCGATGTAGTCGTCCATCGCGCCGCGCACAAGGTGTGCCACCCGCTTGCCCATGTCCTTCTCGGGATAGATGATGTGGTGCACGCCGAGCTGTTCGAGGATCACCCCGTGCGGGTCGCTCACGGCCTTGGCCCACACGCTCGGGATACCAAGTCGCAGGAGAAGCGATGCGGTGAGGATGCTCGCCTGGATGTCGGAGCCGATCGCGACCACCACGCGGTCGAAGTCCGGCACGGCGAGTTGCCGGAGCGTCTCCTCCTTGGTGGAGTCGGCACGCACCACGTGGGTGAGGAGCCCGTTGTGGGCCTGCACGATCTCCTCGTTGCCGTCGATGCCGAGCACCTCGACGCCGGTCGACATGAGTTCGAGCGCGAGGGCACTGCCGAAGCGTCCTAGCCCGATGACGACGACGGAGTCTGCCTCCGCGATGCGGGTCGACGCTGTGCGGCTGACGAGCGGAAATCTAGCCAAGAACGGGCCTTTCTTGCGGAAGCTCATAGGTTATGCGCTTGTTTCGGAGTGCGAGTGCCGTGGCGAGCGTGATCGGCCCCAGTCGCCCGATGAACATGAGCACGATAAGGATGACTTGGCCCGCGACCGGAAGCTGCGCAGTGATGCCCGTCGACAAACCGACAGTGCCGAAGGCAGAGATCACCTCGAACAGCAGTCGGTCGAGGCCGAAGTCGGTCATGAGCATCAGCGCGACGGTGGCGGTGACGACAACGGCCACCGCAAGAAGCACGATGGTGATCGCCTGGCGATGCACCGCTCGGGAGAGACGCTTGCCCAGCACATTGACAGCGCCCTCACCGCGGATCTCGGTGAGCAGGATGAAGAACAGCACTGCGAAAGTCGTGACCTTGATACCGCCGGCGGTCCCGGCGGGTCCGCCGCCGATGAGCATGAGTGCGTCCATCCCGAGCCAACTTGCAGGATCCATGGCGCCGACATCGATCGAGTTGAACCCTGCGGTGCGGGTCTGAGTGGACATGAAGAAGCCGGTGAGGATCTTCGAGGGCCAGTCGAGAGGACCGAGCGTGCCGGGGTTCGACCATTCGACGGCGGTGATGTAGATCGTGCCCGCCACGAGGAGGGCGGTGGTGCTCACGAGCACGAGCCGCGTGTTCATCGACCAGCGCATCGGGGTGCGGAAATGCTTGCGCAATTGCATGATCACGGGGAACCCCAGGCCGCCCGTGATGACGGCCGCCGCTATCGGCAGCATGATGAACGGGTCTGTCTCGAAGCCGATCAGATTGTCGCTGAACAGCGAGAACCCCGCGTTGTTGAAGGCCGAGACCGCGTGGAACGTTCCAAGCCAGAGCGCCCGACCGAGCGGCTCGCCGTAGCCGAGCACGAAACGCGCTGTCAGCAGGATGGCGACAATGCCCTCGACCAGGAAAGTGATCCGCACGACGCCGATGAGTAGCCCGCTGATGCCCTCCAAGCCGGTACTGTGCACCTCGGCCGCGGTCGTGATCTTCGAGCGCAGCGACATGCGCCGCACCACGGCGAGCCCGATCACCGACGCAACGGTCATGATGCCGAACCCGCCGATCTGGATCATCAGCAGAATCACGACCTGGCCGATGGGCGTCCAGTAGGTCGAGGTGTCCACGATGATGTGCCCGGTGACGCACACCGCGGACGTTGCCGTGAATAATGCCTCGAGGAAGTCGCCGTGAGTGGCATCCGTACGAGTGAAGGGCAACATGAGCAGCCCTGTGCCAATCAGGATCGTCACCGCGAACGCGGACGCGATGAGCTGCGCAGGCTTGAGGGTGCGACGCAGTGCCGGGTTACCCCGCCCTGGCGACTTCAGCGCACGCACGTGCCAACACTAAGCGGTCGGCGACGATGTTCTCGAAATGTCCTCGGAACATCCGCTGCATAGAATCACATCACCCGTGTGACTCCGAGGAGAGCCAGTGACCCAGCCCGTCGATCCGCCCGCGCGCCTGCTGATGGGGCCCGGCCCGATCAATGCGGATCCCCGAGTGCTGCGGGCCATGTCGTCCCAGCTCGTCGGCCAGTACGACCCGTCGATGACGGCCTACATGGGCGAGACGATGGCGCTCTACCGCGAGGTGTTCCAGACCTCGAACGAGCAGACCTTCCTCGTCGACGGCACGTCGCGCGCGGGCATCGAGGCGGCGCTCGTCTCGCTCATCGAGCCGGGCGACCGAGTGCTCGTGCCGATCTTCGGCCGGTTCGGGCATCTGCTGCGGGAGATTGCCGAGCGCTGCGGCGCCGAGGTGCATGTGATCGAGGCGGAGTGGGGCACGGTCTTCGCGGTGGAGCGCATCGAGGAGGCGATCGTGACCGTGCGGCCGAAGCTCCTCGCAGTGGTGCACGGCGACACCTCCACGACGATGGCCCAGCCGCTCGCCGAGCTCGGCGCGATCTGCCGCGAACACGACGTGCTGTTCTACACCGACGTCACGGCCTCCCTCGCCGGCAATGAGTTCCTGCTCGATGCGTGGGGCCTGGATGCCGTGACCGCGGGTCTGCAGAAGTGCCTCGCCGGCCCCTCCGGTAGCGCCCCGATCAGCCTCTCGCCGCGCGCGGTCGAGCGGATCACGGCGCGCAAGAGCATCGAGGCCGGCATCCGTTCCCCGGGCGACCAGGTTCTGGCGACACCGATCCGCTCCAACTACTTCGACCTCGCGATGATCATGGACTACTGGGGTCCCAAGCGCCTCAACCATCACACCGAGGCGACGACGATGCTCTACGGAGCGCGCGAGTGTGCCCGCATCCTTGTGGAGGAAGGCATCCCCGCTGCCGTGGAACGTCACCGGGTGCACGGCGGGGCGATGGCCGCCGGTCTCGCAGGTCTCGGGTTGACGCTGTTCGGCGACCAGGCCCACCGCATGAACAACGTGGTCGGCGTGGAGATCCCCGAGGGGATCGACGGTGAGGCCGCACGGTCGGCGATGCTGCTCGATTTCGGCATCGAGATCGGCACGTCGTTCGGTCCGCTGCACGGTCGCATCTGGCGGGTGGGCACCATGGGCTACAACGCTCGGCGCGACACCGTGCTGATGACGCTCGCTGCGCTCGAACAGGTGCTGCGCACCGGCGGGGTATCGGTGCCGCCCGGCGGCGGCGTGGCCGCGGCGATGGCGTTCTATACGGAGATCGCATGAACGATCCGGTGAGCCTCGACGCCCGCCGCATCATGGCCCGCTGCGACGACCTCGCCACCATCTCGCGTCGTCCGGAAAGACTCGAACGGGCGCACCTCACGCCCCAGCACGCCGACGCGAACGGGCTCATCGCGCAGTGGATGGAGCAGGCGGGCATGACCACGTGGCAGGACGCCGCGGGCAATCAGTGCGGCCGTCGCGAGGGGTCGGAGGTCGGGATGCCCGCGCTGCTCCTCGGCTCTCACATCGACACCGTGGTCGATGCCGGCCGATACGACGGGATGCTGGGGGTGCTGCTCGCCATCGAGGTGGTCGCCCGGCTGCGCGACCGTACTCTGCCGTTCGCCCTCGAGGTGATCGCGTTCAGCGACGAGGAGGGCACGCGCTTCGGCACGGCGCTGCTCGGGAGTCGGGCGATCGCCGGCACCTGGGATGAGGCATGGTGGGACCTCCGCGACCGCGACGGCATCTCGCTCTATGAGGCGTTCGAGGACTTCGGGCTCGACCCGCAGCGACTGAAGGGGGCGATCAGGCGCCCGGAGCAACTCGTGGGATACCTCGAGGCCCACATCGAGCAGGGCCCCATCCTCGAGGACGCGGGGCGCGCGCTCGCCGTGGTCACCTCGATCGCGGGCGCCCGGCGGTTCTCGCTCACCATGACGGGTCAGGCAGGCCATGCGGGCGGCGCGCGTTTCGACAAGCGGCGGGATGCCCTGGTCGGCGCGAGCGAACTGGTGGTCGCCGTCGAGCGGCTTTCCCGTGAGACCGGCACCATCGGCACGGTCGGCAGGCTGCAGGCGTTCCCCGGCGGCGTGAACGTAATCCCTGGGCTTGTGGAGTTCAGTCTCGACCTTCGTGCGGAGACCGACGAGGCGCGGGATGCGTGTCTCGAGGGCATCCACGCCGCCGCGGCGGAGATCTGCGAGAGGCGCGGACTCGACTTCCGGTCCGAGGAGATCTACCGCGCCGATGCGGTCACCTGCGACCCCTGGCTGCGCGATGCCGTGGCGAAGGGCATCCGCTCCACCGGCGACGAGGCTCCGCTCGCCTTCTGGAGTCGCGCCGGACACGACGGTGTCGCGGTGGTGGAGCTGACGCCGATCGGCATGCTGTTCCTGCGGTGCAGGGGTGGGGTCAGCCATCACCCAGACGAATCGGTGCTCGTGGGCGACGTCGCCACGGCGCTCGATGCCTTCGAGGCGACCGTGCTGGCCGTGGCGGAGCGCCATAAGCCGTGACCTCCGAGCAGCTGATTCTCGACCTGCACCGCCGGCGAACCGGCTTCGGGGCGGTTCCCGCCGGTACTCCCACGTTGCGTAGCCCGGTGTGCGGCGACGAGATCACGCTGCACGTGAGCGTCGTCGAGGGCGTGATTCGCTCGGTCGACTGGACGGCACACGGATGCACGGTCTCGCTCGCGTCGGCGTCGGCACTCGCCGAGCTCGCCCCCGGCCTGCCGGTCGCCGAGTTCGAGGCGCTGCGGCGGCACTTCGAAAACGCGGTGCTCTCCAGGGGGTTGCCGCAGGGCGCGCCGCAGGGCGAACCGCAGGGCGAACCCCTGGCCGACCCGCCGTCCGACTACCCGCTGGCGGTCGACCCTCGGCTCGGTGACGCCGTCGCGTTCACGGGCATCGGCCGGCTGCCGCTGCGGGCCGGATGCGCGACCCTCGCCTGGCGGGCTGCAACCGCTGCGCTGCTCCCGAAGCCGTCAGTCGCCTCGGCGTCCTGACGGCGGCTCGTCCACGTCGTCCCCGCCCCCGAGATCGGTGCAGTCGATCACCGTCGCGCCTGCCCGCTTGAGGTATCTGCCGGCGCCTCGGTCGCCGGTGGCACTCGCGGCGGCTGCCGCCCAGTGGTCCCGCCCGATCACCACGGGATGCCCGGGGCGCCCGTCGTAGCCGGCCCGGCGGAGGGTTCCCGCATCCGGCGGCGGCGACAGCAGGCGCTCGAACGACTCCTGGGTCACGCCGGGCAGGTCCACGAGCGTCACGACCACCGCCGACGCGGCCGACGGCACGAGCGCGGCGAGGCCCGCCCGCAGGGAGGCCGAGAGCCCACGCTGCCAGTCGGCCGCCAGCACGATGTCGGCCGAGGCCGGTACGAGCCGCTGTGCTTCATCCGCTGCGGCGCCGAGCACCACGATCACGGGATCGCATCCGGCGGCCTCGAGCGCTCGAACCGCGAGGGCCACCCACGGCTCTCCGGCGGCGTCGCTCTCCCCGGCGACTCCCGTACCGGCCACGAGCACCTTGGGGCGTCCGAAGCGGGTGCCGGCACCCGCGGCGAGCACGAGACCCGCCGTCGTCGTCGCCCTGATGCTCACCGATACAGTTAATCCCACCGCCGCCACAGCCCGCACCTCACAGCAAGGACCGCCATGCGACCCG
Source organism: uncultured Actinomycetota bacterium (assembly GCA_963756375.1). GTDB lineage: Bacteria > Actinomycetota > Actinomycetes > Actinomycetales > Microbacteriaceae > Marisediminicola. The sequence continues at coordinate 216,580 of CAVWNJ010000005.1, forward strand.
TGCCAGACGCCGAGCTCCGTGCGGCACTCGAGACCGCGCTGGGCGTGCGGCGCTTCGTCGACCAGGTCGCGGCGGATGCCCCGTTCCGGTCGCTCGCAGCGCTGCTCGCATCCGCATCCGCATCGGCCGCACACCTCAGCGAGGCCGAGATCGACGAGGCGATGGCGCACCATCCGCGCATCGGCGAGCGCCCGGTGGGAACCGGTGCCTCCCAGTCGTTCTCGGCGGCGGAACAGGCCTCCGCCGACGCCGACGACGTGGTGCTCGCTGCCGCGATCGCCGAGGGCAACCGGCTGTATGAGGCACGGTTCGGTCGGGTGTTCCTCATCCGGGCGGCGGGTCGCACCCGGGCGCAGATCCTCGCGGCGCTTCGCGGCAGGCTCACCCTCGATCCGGACCTGGAGTTGCGGGTGGTGGCGGCCCAGCTTCGGCAGATCGCGCTGATCCGCATCGAGTCGACATTCCGAACGGAGGCTCCCGCATGAGCCAGGTCACCACCCACGTGCTCGACACCGCGCTCGGGGTGCCGGCGGAAGGGGTCGCCGTGGCCCTCGACGCCCTCACCGACGGCGGCTGGGCATCCGTCGACATCGGCGTGACGAACGCCGACGGGCGCATCCCCGACCTCGGGCCCGACGCCCTCGCGCCCGGCCGGTACCGGCTCGTCTTCGACACCGAGGGGTACCTCAGGGCATCGGGTCAGGAGGTGTTCTTCCCGGAGGCCGTGATCGTGTTCCTGGTCGACGCGCCCCGGCACCTGCACGTGCCGCTGCTGCTGAGCCCGTTCGCCCAGTCCACGTACCGCGGCAGCTGACCGCGCAGGCGATCGTTGCCGGCGCCGCTCAGTAGTCGGTGCGGGTGGTCGACGCGAGCCAGGCGGTGAACGGCGCCTCCGACCCGTCGAGCCGGATGCCCTCGACCGCGGTCGGCCAGGTGGCGCGATCACGCGCGAACAGCTCGTAGAACTCGAGGTCGTCGAAGCCGCCCCGTGCCGCGTCGTGCCGGTCGGCCGCGAACACGACGCGGTCGAGCCGCGCCCAGAGCGACGCGGAGACGCACAGCGGACACGGCTCGCACGACGTGTACAGCGTCGCACCGGCGAGCGAGAAGTCTCCGACACTCGTGCATGCGGCCCTGATCGCCATCACCTCCGCGTGAGCGGTGGGATCGAGGTCGCGGGTCACGCGGTTCTGGCCGGTGGAGACCAGTTCGCCGCCGCGCACGATCACCGCCCCGAACGGGCCGCCGCCTTCCGCCACATTCGTGGTGGCGAGGTCGATCGCGCGGGCGAGCCACCGAGCGTCATCCGAGGCGCTCTTCATGTGCCCGCTCATGCGAGCCCGGCTCCGGGCACCCAGGCGACCGGGGCGGGTGTCGTCTCGTCACGCGTGACGGTGGCCTGAATGAGGCCGTAGGGCCGATCTGCGGCGATGAAGACCTCGTTGTCGTTGTCGAGTCCGAACGGCGACAGGTCGGCGACGAAGTGGTGTCGATTGGGGGCGGCGAAGCGGATCTCGGCGATCTGGGGATGCTGCATGAGCACAGCCTTGCCCATGTGCCAGAGCGTCTGCTGCAGGGCGAGCGACTGCAGCGTGGCGAACTGGGTGAGGAGCGTCTCCCGCACACCGGCGTAGAGGGCATCCCAGTCGACGTCGGTCGATGTGGTGCGCCAGCGCGCGGTGAGCGAGGTGGCGAGCACGCGGTCCTTCGTCGCCGCGAGGGTGGTGTACTCGTCGATGAGGAAGTCGTGGAATTCCGAGCCCGTGGATTTCAGCACGACGAGATCCTTGAGTCCCTGCACCACGTAGAGCTCGCGCTCGTTGCCGGTGTCGTCGACGGTCACCGCGACCGTGCGCACCTCGCAGCCCGAGCGCACCCACGTGTGGTCGTGCTCGGCGCCATTCACCACGGCGCGGGTCCAGCCGAACTCCTCGATCTCGACCCGCGCGCCGGACACCGGGGTCACGTCGTCCACGAAGTGGCCCGCGAGCGCCATCCCGAACGCCTCGATCGTGTCGATGCCCACCGACTTCGCGTAGGCGTACGCGGTGTTCTTCTGGGTGTCCGTGGGCAGCACCTGCGACTGGTCGCCGTAGAGGTGCGCCTCCACGAAGCTGCCGCGCAGGCTCGTGGACACATTGAGGTCACGGATCTCGTGTCGCGCCGACTCGCGCCGAATTCGCACGAGCCGCGACTCGGCCTTGCCGTACTGATGCTCACCGAGAACGATTGCCATGGGCTGATTGTTACAGAGGCGTGTGACCGCCGTGTTTCACGCCGAGAGCACCCGTCACCTCAACGGAACAGCAGCCGCCCGCGTGGCTCGGCGTCGGCATCCAGCTCCACCGCGCGGCCGCCGAGCCAGGTGCGCCGCACCTCGCCGGTCAACCGTCTGCCGTCGTAGGCGCTCACCGGGTTCCTGTGCTGAAGGGCCGCGACATCCACCGTGAATTCCGCGCCCGGCGCGAACGCCACGAGGTCCGCATCCGCCCCGATCCGGATGCCGCCCTTGTTCTCGAGCCCGGCGAATCGGGCGGGACCGGCCGACATCCACCCGACGACCCTCTCGAGCGGGATGCCGCGCCGACGAGCTTCGGTCCACACGGCGGGGAGCCCCAGCTGCAGCCCGGCGATCCCTCCCCAGGCGAGTCCGAAGTCACCGCCGTGACCGAGTTTCAACTCGCGGGTGCTCGGAGAGTGATCGGAGACGATGATGTCGATCACACCGTCGAGAAGGCCCTGCCAGAGCGCATCCCTGTTCGCTTCGTTGCGGATGGGCGGACAGCACTTGAACTCGGTGGCGCCGTCGGCGATCTGCTCAGCGGTGATGGTGAGGTAGTGCGGGCAGGTCTCCACGGTGATCGGGAGCCCCTCGCGCTTCGCTGCGGCGAGCGACGGCAGTGCGGCCGCCGCAGACAGGTGCAGGATGTGCGCGCGGGCACCGGTGCGACGCACGCCGTCGATCACCCGGGTGATCGCCGCGAGCTCCGCCTCGGGGGGCCGAGACGCCACGAAGTCGCCGTAACCGCGGCCGCCATCACCCTCGGCCGCGGTGAGCACGGCGGGGTCTTCCGCGTGCACGATGAGGAGCGCCCCGAGCTCCGCGACCTCGTCGAGCGCGTGCTCGAGCTGCCGGGCATCCAGGTGCGGGAACTCGTCGACGCCGGAGGGGGAGAGAAAGCACTTGAAACCGAAGACGCCGCGATCGTGCAGTTCGCCGAGTCTGCCGAGTCGAGCGGGCACCGCGCCGCCCCAGAATCCGACGTCCACGACGACCGTTCCCGCAGCGGCCGCGATCTTCGCGTCGAGGGCGGACGGGTCGACGGTGGACGGGATGCTGTTGAGCGGCATGTCGATCAGCGTGGTCACGCCTCCGGCAGCGGCGGCGCGCGTGGCGCTCGCAAAGCCCTCCCACTCGGTGCGACCAGGCTCGTTCACGTGCACGTGGGTGTCGACGAGGCCGGGCAGCAGCACCTCGTCCGGTGCGAGTCGCACCTCGCGGTCGCCCTGCACGTGCGGTCCGAGATCCACGATCGTGCCCCCGGTCACGCCCACCCGCGTGCGCTGGATGCCGCCCTCGTCGAGCACGGCGGCGGCGTCGAACACGATCTCTGCACGGTCGGTCATCTGGCTCCTTCGGCTTCGGGACGATTCTCGTTCGGTGCGGATGTCGCGGCGCGCGACTCAGCCGGGAAGGTGGTCGATCCGCCAGCGGTCACCGTCGCGCACGAACTCCGTGCGCCGGCTCGCGGTGTCCGGCGCGGACTCCCAGAACAGCATGCGCCGGGGCGTGACCGTGAAGCCCACCCAGGTGGCGGGAGGTTCGAGTGGGCCGACCGGCTCGCTGGCGACCGCTTCGGCCCACCGCGAGCGGCGCTCCTCGAGGGGTCGCCGCGCGAATTCGCCGTCATTCAGTACGGCAAGGTGACGGAGGTACGGGGAGCGGCGGGCGAACGCGGCGCGTGCCTCCGCCTGGCTCTGCTCCGTGGCCGTGCCCTGCACCACGAGCTGCCGGAAGAATCCGGGCCACACGATCACGAGCGACACCCGGGGATCACGCCGCAGGTCGGCGACCTTCTCCGACCGGGCATCGGTGTGAAAGGTGAAGCCCTCGAATCCGACCGAGCTGAGCAGCACGGTGCGGGCGGCGGGCGCACCGTCGATGTCGACCGTGCCGAGGGTCATCTGCGGTCGGTCGGGCGCGTCGTTGCCGGGTAGCCAGCGAAGGGCCAGCTCCAGCGGGTCCGTGCCCCCGGCAGGTCCGGCAGGTCCGGCAGAGCTGGCAGAGCCAGCAGAGCCAGCAGGGCCGGCAGTTCCGCCCGGGTCCTGAACGATCATCCGCCGAACCGAAACCGTGAGATCTCGCCCAGCGCGGCCACCGAGGTGCTCACGGACTCCTCGAACAGGGCCGCGCCCGCCTCAGCGGTTGCCGCGGTGGGATCCCCAATGACCCCGCTCGGGCCGAAGTCGGAGCTGAGCCATCCGAACGACACCGGCATGCCGTTGAAGCCGATGTGCTCCAAATCGGCGAAGTGTTCGGGCACGTTGCGTTCGGCCAGGGACATGTCGACGAGGTCCGGGCGCAGGTGCAGCACGAGGGAGGTTTCGCCGTGGCCGGCGTGGATGCCGAGGCCGCGTTCATCCGCCCCGTCCGCCGCGGTCCCCGCACGTTGTATACCGGCGGGCATGCTGAAGGTGTTCAGGCCGAAGCGGCGTCGGAGCTCGCGGTTGGCCACCTGGAGCAGTGCCGAGTTACCGCCGTGCCCGTTCATGAACACGAGCCGGCGTGCCGGGGTCGCCGCGATCGACCGGCCGAGGTCGACCAGGGTGTCCATCAGGGTCTCGTAGCGGAGCCACATGGTGCCGGGGGCCCAGTGGTGCTCGTCGGATTTCGTGTAGGTCAGGGTGGGCAGAAGCCACAGGTCGAGACCCGCCTCGACTCCGCGGTGCACCGCGGCCTCGGCGAACGCTTCGGCGAGCAGAGCGTCGGTGGCGAGCGGCAGGTGCGGGCCGTGGTGCTCGATCGCGCCGGTGGGGAGCACGATGATCGACTCCTCGGTGAGCGCGGCGGTTGCCGCTGGCCCCGAGAGCTCCACCAGGCGCCGGGATGCCGCCATCAGCGCAGTCCCGCGGAAAGCGTGCCCGCGTCGAACTTGCGCGCTCCGGGCGCGATCGATCCGTCGATCAGCTTGCCGGGATTGAGCAGCCCGTGCGGGTCGGTGGTGCGCGCGAGTGCGAGCGTGCGATCCACCTCGAAGTCCACCAGCCACTGATGCGGGCTGTGCACTCCGACGCCGAGCCCGGTGAGCGTGTCGATCACGGCGGCCACCTGCTCGGGTCCGCGATACACGCCGGCGAGCATGCCGATCGGGCCGTTGTGCTGCGCCTCGATGTGCAGCATGCCGCCTTCGACGGCGGCGTGTACCTCGTCGATGCGATCGATGAGGGCGTCGCCCCCCACCTCGAGGTGGAAATAGGTGCCGGGGGAGGTCTTCTGCAGCCACTCGATCGGGTGGTTGTAGGAGAGCATGCTGAGTTTCACGGCCGCCTGCGGGCCTTCCCGCACCTCTTCCACCCGGCCGCCGACCGATTCGATGAGCGCGCTCGCCTCGACGAGCGACGCCGGGTCGAGGATGGCCCGGAGGCTCGCGCGGCCGTGCGGTATCGCGGGGTCGGCAGGCAGGGCATCCGCCAGCGTCGCGAGATCCGCCGACACCAGCCGGGGAGTGGGGGTGATGACCCGCATCGGACGGATCGCGTCGAGCGCCTGCCCGAAGGTGTCGAAGCTCGCGTAGAGCGACAGCCACTCCGTAGCGGGGTCGAGGCGCACGGTGGCGCGCAGGATGATGCCCGCGGTGCCGTAGTTGTGCACGTACGCCTGCGCCTCGGCGCCCTCCACGTGCACGATGCCTCCGCCGTCGGCGTGCACGACGTCGAGCGCCGCCACGAAGCCCATGTGGTTGGCTCCGTGGCGGATGGATCCGGTTCCGCCGGACCCGCCGGCGAGGAACCCGCCGATGCTCGACTGCGCGGTGGACGGATACATCCACAGCTCCTGCCCGGTCTCACGGGCGGCCTGCTCGAGCGACACCATGGAGGCGCCGGCCTCTGCCGTGATGACCCCGTCGCCGACGGCGACGATCGCACGGGCGCGGGAGAGGTCGAGCACGAGGCCGCCCCTGAGCGGGATGCCCTGGCCGTAGTTTCCCGTGCCCTTGCCCCTCGGCGTCACGGCGACACCGTGCCGTACGGCTGCCGCGACGACCGCGGCGGCGTCGTTCGCGTTCGCCGGGAACGCCACGATGTCGGCCAACCCCAACGGGAGTTGCTCGGTGATCACCGGCGACATTTTCGCGCCGTCGATCGAGGCCTTCTCCCGTGCCCGGAGCTCGAGGGATACCCCTCTTGCTCCGAGCAGCTCGACGAGCTCATCGAACAGATCGTTCACGGGGTTGGCCGACATGGTGCTTCCTTACTGTGGTGCCGTGCGGTTCGGTCAGAAACCGATGGACTCGTCGATGAACTCGTTCGTGTACAGGTCCTCGGCCGTGAGCCCCTCGGCGGGAGTGAGTCCCTGGTCGGTGTAGATCGGCGTGACGATGTCGAAGAGTTCCTGCACCCGCTCCGGGTCGAGGTTTCCGACCGTGTCATCCGGACCGTTGCCCACCAGGCCGTCGTCGAGCTGCGTCTTCACCGAGTAGTCGGCGACCTCCTGGCTGTAGACCCAGCCGGTGTCGTAGGCCTCCACGAGTTCGAGCACGAGCTCGTTCGTCGCGGTGGTGTCGGCGAAGTAGTCCACGGTCGCCTGCTGGAGCACCGGCACGAGCGCGGTGAGGCAGTCGGAGTAGGTCGACACGTCATCCGGTCGCACCGACATCACCGCGGCGTACTTGGGGTAGCCGGCGTCGTTGATGAGCTGGTATTCGAGGTCCTTGCCCCACGCGGCGACCTCGTTCTTGTAGATGAACGGTTCGGCCGACGCAAAGCCCTGCTGCGCGATCTCGCCGTCTTCGCTCACGAACACGGCGGGCGCGCCGTCGTAGGTGGAGTCGATCTGGCCGGCATTCAGCACGCCGGTTCCCACGAAGTAGTCGATGTAGGTGCCTCCGGGGAAGACGCGGATGGTGACGTCCTCCTTGCCGAGGTCGGCGATGGAGGTGACATCCGGGTAGGTCTCCGGGTCCCACATGACCATCTGCGGGTCCTTTTCGAGCGGGGCGAACACACCGACCGTGGGGAGGTCGGCGGAGTGGGCGATGGCCTCATCGTTGCCCACGTACGCCATGAAGATCGACTCGTCGTTGTACAGCTGCGCGTTGGGCTGAGTGAACCCCACCGCGGGGCCGCCGGCGAGGATCGTCACGTCGACTCCGGTGTACTCGCCGCTCGCGATCAGCGGGCCGGTCACCGACTTCACCGAGGTGTCGATCTCGTACTCGCTCCCGAGCAACTGATAGAGGTGTCCGTGCTCGGACTCCGGGTTCCAGTCGGTCTGGATCTTGATGTTGGCCGGGCAGCCCGCTGCCGCGAGGTCGATCGATCCGATCTGCTCGGTGGATGCTGCGGGTGCCTCTGCTTCGCCGCCTCCGCTGCTGCAGGCGGTGAGGGCGACGGAGCCGGCCAGTAGGCCGGTAAGGGCGATAGTGCGCGTGCTGTTGGTGCGCATGGGTACTCCTCAGGTGATGTGGATGCAGGTGATGTGAATGCGGGTGATGTGGACGCGGCTGATGCGAGTAGGTGTGCGGGACGTGGGCGTGCTGGACTGCGGATCAGAGCGAGGGGGAGAGTGCGTGCCGGGCCTCTCGACCGGGTCAGCCGAGGTCGTACCAGCGGCCGACGGCACGCTTGCCGAGCCAGCCGAAGGCGGCGAAGATCACGACGCCGAACAGTGCTGCGACGATGATCGACGCGAACAGTTCGGGCGACTGCAGTCGCGCCCCGTACTTGCTGATGAGTGCGCCGATGCCAGGGGTTCCGCGCTGGAAGAAGAAGTCGCCGACGATCGCGCCGACCACGGCGAGCCCGGCGGAGATCCGCATCCCGGCGAAGATCGCGGGAAGGGCGCTCGGAAACTCGAGCTTCGTGAGAATCGTCCACCGCGATGCGCCCTGCAGCGTGAACAGTTCGCGCTGCGACCGGTCCACCGACTGCAGGCCGAACAGGGTGTTCGACACCATCGGGAACAATGCGATCAGCACGCAGACGATGGTGCGGGCGAAGAAGTCGTAGCCGAACTCGAACCCGATGAGCGGCACGACCGCGAGGATCGGGATGCTCTGCAGGATCACGGCGTAGGGGAACAGCGACCGTTCCACCCAGCGCGCCTGACTCATGGCGATCGCCCACAGCACCCCGATCGCGATCGCGATCGCGAGCCCGGTGAGCGCGACGCCCGCGGTGTTGAGCAGCGCCGTTCCGATGTCGAGCGCGGTGCCGGGGTTGGCGAAGACGGCGAGCACGACATCCGGGCGGGGCAGCAGGTACTGCTTGTCGCCGAGCAGGAAGATCGACACCACGTACCAGAGCGCGATGATCACGACGGCCACGGCGAGGGGCGGGCCCCAGATCGCGAAGCCGGAGCGGTCACCGGCGCTGCGGTGCAGGGTGGCTGCGGCCACGGTCACCGGTGGTTCTGCATGCTGAACGGCCATCAGGAATGTCCTCCGCGGAGTGCGTGTGAGACTTCGCCGACCAGCTCGGCGAATTCGCCCGTGAACCGGATGTCCGGATCCCGCGGCATGGGGAAGGGCACGTCGAAGGTGTCCACGATCCGCCCGGGCCGACCGCTCATCACCACGACCTTCGTGGACAGGTACACCGCCTCCGACACGGAGTGCGTGATGAAGAGTCCGGCGAACTGCTTCTCGGCGAAGAGTCGGATGAGCTCGTCGTTGAGCCGCTCGCGAGTGATCTCGTCGAGCGCGCCGAACGGCTCGTCGAACAGGAACAGCTCGGGGTCGAGGGTCAGCGATCGGGCGAGCGAGGTGCGCATCCTCATGCCGCCCGACAGCTCGCGGGGAAGGCTCTTCTCGAACCCGGCGAGGCCGACGAGGTCGATCGCCTCCTGCGCCTTCGCCTCCCGCTCTCTCTTCGGGTGACGGTTCAGTTCGGCGAGGAGTTCCACGTTGGCCTTCACGGAACGCCACGGCAACAGCGTGGCGTCCTGGAAGACGTATCCGATGCGCTTGGTGCCGAGTTCCGCGGTGCCTTCGCTCGCCGTCTCGAGCCCGGAGGCGATGCGGAGGAGGGTGCTCTTTCCGCATCCGCTCGGACCGACGACCGTGACGAATTCGCCGCGGCCGACCGTGAGGTCGACACCGGAGAGCGCCACGGTGCCGTTGGGGAATCGCATGGCGACGTTCGAGAAGTTGAGCAGGGGAGCTGTGCTCACGGGACTGCTGGTGAGAGTGGGGGCGAGGGACACGACGGTCACCTTTCCGAAGGGGAGACGGATGCGAGGGGGGCGGCCACCTGCGAGGAGACGGTGGTGGAGGCGACGAGTCGCCCGGCGTGGATGACGTGACGTTCGGCGGGCGAGCTTGCGACGACCTCGGCGAGGCTGGCACCGCGTACGGCGAGCAGCTCTGCGCGGGCACCGGGCTCGATCGCGGCGTCCGGAAGTCCCATCACCTCGCGGGCGCCCGAGGTCACCGCGGTCCAGGCCTCGTCGATCGTGAGGTGGGCGGCGATCACGAGCAGGCCGGCGGTCTCGAGCGCATCGCTGCGGCCGAGCGGATTGAACGGATCGCGCACGTTGTCGGCGCCGGCGGCGAAGCGGGCTCCCGCATCGAGCAGCTCACGCACGGCGGTGATCCCGCGCGGCTGCGACGGGTCGTCATCCCAGCCCTGCAGGTAGAGGTTGGTGATCGGGTTCGCGATCACGCCGATCCGGCTGGCGACGACCTCGCGAATGGCCTCGGCGCGCTCGTCGGCAGGCAGGGTGGCGAGTCGCACGCAATGCCCGGCCGAGACGTTCTGGCGCCACCCGCGCACGGTCCTGGCGAATTCGGCGAGGGTGGTGGGGCCGTCGAGCGACTCATCGGTGTGCAGATCCACGCCACATCCGCGACGCTCGGCCACGGCGAGCAGACGCTGGAGGTCGGCGCTCGGATCGTCGGCGAGGTGGGGTGCGCCGCCCACGAGATCGAGGCCGAGGTCGAGTGCGGCATCCACCTGCCAGGTCGGGGAGTCGCGACCGGCGAGCACGGCGAGTTCGATGTGCATGAGGCCGGCGAGTTCGTCGCGCACTCGCACCAGCGCGCGGCAGTTGCGGAGGGGATCGTCGCCTGACAGCAGGTCGACGTGGCTGCGCACGGCGGTGGTGCCGCGGCTCAGCATGGCGAGCGCCTGGGCCCTGGCGCGGTCCGCGACATCCTCTTCGCTCATCGTGCGCGTGTAATCGGCCCAGGACTCGATCGCGAGGCGGAGGTCACCCATCGGCGGGCGGATCGCGTCCCACGAGAGTGCCTTGTCGAGGTGTGCGTGTGGGTCGGCGGGGGCGGTGACGAGCAGGCAGCCCGAGGCGTCGAGCACGCTGTCTGGCGCAACCCTGGCGGTCGACGCGGTGCCAGCCGGAACGATGGCGCCGACGGTCTCGCCGAGGATCTCGACATCCACGATTCCCCCGGTCGTGAGGGTTGCGTTCCGGATCAGGGACAGCGGGCGAGGCAGCGGCACAGGTCTCCTCGGGATGTGACGGGGAATGAGCTTCACCGTCGGTGGCGCGACTGTTGATCGGGTCAACATCGCCCACGTTACGCACGGCGCATTTCAATTATGTGTCCCGGTCATTCCTCCGCCGTAAAATCCCCGATGAGGAGGCAAGCGGGCCCGGCGCGCGACACCTGATCGGGTCGGAGCGCGCCTAGGCTGGGCCGATGGGGGACCACGGATGAACGTATTCAGCGACGTCGAGCGGGAGTGTCTGGTCGAGGCGAAGACGACGGTGGCAGACGGCGTCGTTGCCCTCGACCTCGTGGCGGCGAATGGGCGCGACCTGCCGCCGTGGGAGCCGGGCGCGCACATCGACCTGATCCTGCACGGCGGTGTGGAGCGCCAGTACTCCGTCTGCGGCGACCCGGCCGATCGCACGCGCTACCGCGTGGCGATCCTGCGCGAACCGCACGGACGCGGAGGCACCCGATACGTGCATGACGAGCTCGCGGCGGGCGACGCCATCCGGATCCGCGGCCCCCGCAATCACTTCGCTTTCGTGCCTGCAGCCGATGTGCTCTTCATCGCGGGCGGCATCGGCATCACGCCGCTCGTCGCGATGTGCCGGGCGGCACACGCGGCGGGCATCCGATTCCGCCTGCTCTACGCGGGTCGCTCCCGCAGCAGCATGGCGTTTCTCGGCGACCTCGAGGCCGAGTACGGCGGCAGGGTCGAGGTGTTCGCCGGCGACGAGGGCGCGCGCCTGGACGTCGCGGCGACGGTCAGCGCCCTTCCGGACGGCGCTGCAGGTTTACTGCTGCGGGCCCGCGCGCCTGCTCGACGCGGTCGAGGCCGCCTGGTCGGAGCGCACCGACGTATCGGCCCTGTCCTCGCTGCATCTCGAGCACTTCGAGGCGAAGGAGTTCGGTCCACCCGTGCTCGCAGAGACGTTCCAGGTGGAGCTCGCCCTCACCGGCGTCACGGTGGAGGTGCCGCCCGACCGCAGCGTGCTCGACGTCGTGGAGGAGCAGGGGGTGCTCGTGGTGTCCTCGTGTCGCAAGGGCACCTGCGGCACCTGCGAGACGCCCGTGCTCGACGGGGAGATCGACCATCGCGACTCGGTGCTGACGCCGGGGGAGCAGGCGGCGGGCGACACCATGATGATCTGCGTCTCCCGCGCGGCCACCTCAGACGGGCTCGTGCTGGACCTGTAGCGCTGTGCGCCTCAGGCGAAGGTTCACCGCCCGACCCGGGCCCGAAGCTCTGCGGTGATCTCCGCCTCGTCGCCCTGCACGAGCCGGCCATCCCGCACCACGACCTTGCCGCCCACGATCACATGCCGCGGACGCCGGCCGGGTGAGGCCCACAGTAGGCCGGCGACCGGATCCGCCACCCCGGCATCCGCGACACCCGAGACGTCCCACACGCAGAGATCCGCCCGGGCGCCGGGGCGAAGGTGCCCGATGTCCGCGCGGCCGAGGCCGAGTGCCGACCCCTCCGTGGCCATGCCGAGCACCGAGCGCGCGGTGAGCGGCGGGGCGTCCGGCCGCAGTGGGGCGAGCGGCGCCACCTGAAGGGCGAGCCGGGCATCCGCCAGCAGGTGCCCGGCATCGTTGCTGCCTCCGCCACTCGTGCCGAGCCCCACGATCACGCCGGCCGCGCGGAGCGCCTCCACCGGCGCCACGCCCCACCCCATGGGCAGGTCGCAGCCGGGTGCGTGTGTTGCCGAGGCTCCGGATGCCGCGATCCGATCGATCTCGTCGGCACGGATGCCACACAGGTGCGCCAGTGTCACGTCGGGCGCGAGCCAGCCCCAGTCCTCCAGCAGGTCGAGGGGGCGGCGGCCGTAGCGCTCGAGCGCCACGGCGTCGTCCACCTGTTCGCCCGCCTGCGTGCGCCGGCGGAGTCCGTGTGTCGCGGCCACCTCACCGAGCAGGCGGAACGTCTCCTCGGTGTCGCTGTGCACCCCGGCCGGACCCACCGCGAGTTGCAGCATGCCGTCGGCGGTCACCCCTCCCGGGAGTACGCCGCCTGCGCCGTCGGGCACCAGGGCCCGCGCGATGGCATCGGCGGAGGTGGCAGCGGCCTGTGGGTCGTCCCTCGCGCTCCCGCGCACGAGCGCGAGTCGTAAGCCGAGTCCGCGGGCAGACCCCGCGATCGCGTGGGCGATGTCGACCGTGTCCGCCGTCGACGCGGTCGCCGGCCAACTGAGGTGGTGGTCGGCCACGGTGGTCACGCCACAGAGCAGGCTCTCGGCGGCGCCCGCTCGTGCCGCCAGTCCGAAGAGTTCCGGGTCCATTCCCGCGGCGGCATAGGCCCCGGCCATCACGCCGAGCCACTGCGACATGGGTACGCCCCGCGTGCCCGGGAGGGTGCGGAACGCCGTCTGGAAGAGGTGATGGTGCGCGTTCACGAGCCCGGCGGTGATCACGCACCCCGACACGTCGAGGGTCGAGTCGGCGTCAGTCGGCGGCATCGGCGGCAGCTGTGAAGCCCGTGGCGTCGCCCGCTTCGGAGCCCGCGAGGATCCGGCCGGCCGCAATGCGCAGGTCGCCGCCCGTCTCGAGGCCGTCGGTGCCAGCGGCATCCTCTCGCGCTTCGGTGTTGTCGCCGCGCAGGATCGCTTCCGCGCCGTGGAGTATGAGCATGGTCCCGTCCTATCATCCGCGTGTGTCAGGCTGGTGACGCAGGAGGGTGCCGTGTTCGAAATCGCCGATCGGCTGCTGGTCCGACTCGACGCCGGGCGCCGGATCGCGGTCGCCACGGCCGTCTCGATCACGGGTAGCGCGCCTCGCACGGTTGGAACCTCGATGGCGCTCACCGATGCGGGCGAAGTGATCGGCAGCATCTCCGGCGGCTGCATCGAGGGAGCGCTTCACGAACTCTGCTCCCGGGTGCTCGACACCGGGCACCCCGAGTCTGCCCGGTTCGGTTTCGACGACGCGACCGCGTTCTCGGTGGGACTGAGCTGCGGCGGGAGCATCGAGGTGTCTGCCGCGCTCGTCGACGTCGCTTCCGAAGACGACTGGTCGCAGACCGCGATCACCCAGCTCAGGCGTGCCGCCGCCGGGCACGCCGCCGAGGTGACCCACGACCACGGTGCCGTGTCCCGGTTCTCCGAGCGCTGGGAGCCGCCCGCTCCCTTCGTGATCGTCGGTGCCAACGAGTTTTCGGTGGCGCTCAGCGCGGCCGCGGCCGCGGTCGGCTTCCGTGTGACCGTGTGCGACCCGCGCGAGGCGTTCCTCACCGCGGAGCGATTCCCCGGCGCCGAGATACGCGTGGGCTGGCCCACCGACGTGCTGGCGAGCCTCGATGACGACGCGCGCACCGTGATCTGCATCCTCAGTCACGACGACCGGTTCGACGTGGATCTCATCGCGGCCGCTCTCGCCCGCCGCACGAGCTACGTGGGTGCGATGGGTTCCCGTCGCACCCGCGACCGGCGGATGCTCGAGCTGACCGCACTCGGAACCCCGGGCCTCGAGCGGCTACGGTCGCCCATCGGGCTCGACCTGGGGGCGAGTACTCCCGAGGAGACCGCCGTGGCCATCCTGGCCGAGGTGATCGCCGTGCGGAACGGCGCGCGGGCGAACTCCCTCACCGGCGGTTCGGGCTCGATCCACGGCGCAGACGCCGGAATGTGACGCCGCGTTACCGCGCCCAGACTTTCTCCCTGGTGGCCGACCTAGGCTCGCGCCGAATCCCGTCCCGTCGCATCATCAGGAGTGTCATGTCGCAATCGACCATCGCCGATCAGGTCACCGAGTTCAACGCCGGATTCACCGCGCAGATCGGCTCGACGCTGTCCGATGTCTTCTCCCGGGAGCAGCAGGACCTCGTCTCTGCGGGTGTGCCCGACACGGCCGTCTCGGTGGGCGACGTCGTGCCCGACGCCGCCCTGCTGGATGCCGCCGGCTCCGCGGTCACCCTGGTCGATGCGCTCGACGGCGCACCGGCCGTTCTGGTCTTCTACCGCGGTGCCTGGTGCCCCTACTGCAACCTCACCCTGCGCACGTATCAGCGGGAGCTCGCTCCGACGCTGCGTGACGCGGGGGTCGGACTCATCGCCATCAGCCCGCAGACCCCCGAGGGCACCGCCGCTGCCGCCGCGAACGGCGCGCTCGAGTTCACCGTGCTGTCTGATCCGTCCGCCACGCTGATTCGCGGGCTCGGTATTCTCACCGAGCCGAGCGAGGAGGCACGGGCGGCCCACACCGAGCTGGGGTTCGATGTGGCCGACAGTAATGCCGACGAGACCGCTGGCATCCCGTTCCCGACGGTGCTCCTCATCGATGGCGACCGAAGCGTGCACTTTGCCGACGTGCATGCCGATTACACGACCCGCACCGAGGTTCAGACGGTCATCGCCGCGGTCGAGGAACTGATTCGCCGCAAAGCGGCCTGAGACCGAGGGCTGCTGAGACTCAGCCGTTGAGCATCCGCCAGATGCGGTCGCGCGACATGGGCAGCGCCATCGGTCGCACGCCGATGGCGTCCCGCACCGCGTTGGCGAGGGCTGGGGCCACCGGGTTGTAGGGCGCCTCGCTCATCGACTTCGCGCCGAGGGGGCCGAGCGCGTCGACCGTGTCGGCGAAATACACCTCGGTGTCGGGCACATCCGCGAACTGGGGCACGTGGTAGTTGCGGATCTCGGGGTTGAGCACGCGACCTTCGGAGTCGAGGTGCATCTCCTCGTAGAGCGCCGAGCCGATCGCCTGCGCGGTGCCGCCCTCCACCTGGCCGCGCAACTGCTCCGGGTTGATCACCACGCCCGCGTCTGCGGCCTGCACCGATTGCAGAATGCGCACCTCGCCCGTGCCGGTGTTCACCGCGACGCGGAATCCGTGCACGTTGAATGCGACCGAACGTGGGCTGCCGTCGTCGCTGCCGTGGGCGATCCACTCCTCGGTCGATGACTCGAGCAGCTCGGCGAAACCGATCACCCGACCGCCGACGGCGACGCCCTCCGGCCCCAGCTCGAGGTCGGCGCTTTCGCCGGCGATCGACGCGGCCGCGGCGAGCAGCCGCGCGCGCAGGGCCCCGGCCGCGATCAGCAGGGCCTTGCCGGCAACCACGGTTCCGGCCGACCCGTAGGCGCCGGTGTCGTACCGCACGGCGTCGGTGTCCGACTGCAGCATCCGAATCCGGTCGGGGTCGGTGGCGAGCGCCGCCGCCAGAAGCTGCACGTGGGCCGTGGTCGTGCCGTTGCCGAACTCGGCGGTGCCGACGCTCGCCCGATACAGGCCGGATGCCTCGACCGAGACGCTCACGTCGGCGAAATGCCCGCGCGGCGGCAGCGTGGCGATCATCGCCGCGGCCACCCCGGTACCGACCCGCCATTCGGCGCCGGTCGGGGCCGCCACCGTGGTGCCGTGGCGCAGCGCATCCTCCACCAGGTCGAAACACTGGTCCAGGCCGTAGCTCCCGAACTCGAGGTCGTCGTGGTCCTCCTGCTCGGTCACCACCATCCGGTCGCCCGGCACGATCACATTGCGCCGTCGGAACTCCACCCGGTCGATACCGAGCTCACGGGCGAGATCGTCCATCGCCGATTCGAGCGCGAAGATGATCTGCCCGAGCCCGTAGCCGCGGAACGCTCCCGACGGCAGGTTGTTCGTGTACACGCTGCGGGTGTTCACCCGCTTGTTGGCGCAGCGGTAGATGCTGAGCGACTCGTTGCAGCTGTGGTACATCACGCCGGGTCCGTGATTGCCGTAGGCGCCGGTGTCGGCGAGCATGTCCACGTCGATGGCGGTGAGGATGCCTTCGGCGTTTGCGGCGAGGGCCACCGTCACCCGCATCGGATGCCGGGCTGGAGCGATGGTGAACTCGTCGGTGCGCGTGAACTCGTACTGCACCGGCTGCCCCGTGCGCAGCACGGCGAGGGCCACGAGATCCTCGGTGAGCAGCTCCTGCTTGCCGCCGAAGCCGCCGCCGACGCGGGCGCTCACCACCCGCACGCGATCCTGCGCGAGCCCGAAGATGTGGCAGATCTCGTCGCGCACCAGAAAGGGCACCTGGGTGCTCGTGCGCAGAACAAGGCGTCCGTCGTCGTCGATCCATCCGCGGGTGCCGTGGGTTTCGAGGGCCACGTGGGTGACCCGGTGCGTCGTCCAGGTGCCCCGCACGGTGGCGGATGCCGCGGCGAGCGCAGCATCCACATCGCCGAGTTGCCCATGCACCTCGGCGACGAGGTTCCGCGCCGGGTCGGCGAGCCTCGCCACCGCGCCGTCCTTATTGGCGTGCACGGTGGGGGTACTCGGCAGCATGGCGACTTCGGGATCGAAGTTGGCCTCCAGCACCTCCCACTCGATCCGGATCAGCCGGCAGGCGGCTTCGGCAACGGCCACGCTGTCGGCGACCACGGCTGCCACCCGCTGGCCGCGGAACCGCGCAACGTGATCGAGCACGAGGGTGTCATCGGGATCGTCGGTCCGGCTCTGGTGTCGACCGGTCGAGAACAACACGGTGGGGGAGTCCGCAGGGGTGAGCACGAGGCGCACGCCGGGCAGGGCGGATGCCTCTGAGGTGTCGATCGACACAATGCGGGCGTGCGCGTGGGGGCTGCCGACGATGCTGAGGTGAAGGAGCCCAGGGGTGTCGAGGTCGAGCGTGAAGGGCTCGGTGCCCTGCACGATCCTGCGGGCGGCGGGGGCGCCCACCGATCGCCCGATGGTCTGCCCACCCGCCCGTCCGCCCGGCGAGGCCTCCACGTTCGAGGTGCCGCGGAGGGCGTCGCGGATGGCGCGATACCCGGTGCACCGGCACAGGTTGCCTTTGAGCAGCCTCGGCAGATCGGCGGCATCCGCTTCGCCGAGCGTCGAGGCGGTCACGACCATGCCCGGTGTGCAGAATCCGCATTGGAAGGCGGCGGCATCGGCAAACGCCTGCTGCACCGGATGCAACGCCGAGTCGTCGTCGCGCGCGTTCGAGTCATCCGTGCCGCAGCCCGCCGCACCGGTCTTCCGCACCCGACCGAGGCCTGCCGCGGTCGTGACACTGCGGCCGTCGGCGCGCACAGCGGGGTAGATGCAGGAGTGCACCGGCGTGCCGTCCACGATCACCGAACAGGCTCCGCAGTCTCCGGCATCACACCCCTTCTTCACCTCGACGTGCCCGTTCTCACGCAACAGCGTGCGCAGGCACTGCCCGGGCGCGGGCTCCGCGTCCACCGGCCGACCGTTCACCTCGAACCTCACGCCACCACCGCCAGCTCGTCGCGGATCTCGGCGGCGAATCGCGCGCTCATCGCCCGCCGCCAGTCGGGGGCGCCATGCGCATCGTCGTACCAGTCGTCGATCGCCGACACATCGTCGGCGAGACGCGGCGCCGACGGGAGTGCCGCATACCGCA
The DNA here is from genome assembly GCA_963756375.1 of uncultured Actinomycetota bacterium. Taxonomy (GTDB): domain Bacteria; phylum Actinomycetota; class Actinomycetes; order Actinomycetales; family Microbacteriaceae; genus Marisediminicola. The sequence goes on from CAVWNJ010000005.1 coordinate 234,586, forward strand.
GCACCACGGGCCGACGGGTCCCCGCCGTGACCGTGAGGGTGAACGCGGCCGACGGGGCGAGTCTGCCGATCACGAGAGTGCCCGATCGCCCGAGTTCGGAGAGGGCGATCCGTCGGAATGCAGTGCGGGACGCCAGCGCGTCCGAGTCGATCTCGATCGAACGGATGACGTCGCCGGGCGCGAGCCGCGTCTCCTGCACGCCGGTCACGAGCTCGCTCACCGGAATCCGCAGCGTCTCCCCGTCTGCCGTCCACACCACGGCGTCGGCGTCGAGCGCGGCGGCGAGCGAGGTCATCGGACCCGCGGGGAGGGCGAGCGCGATGTTGCCGCCCACTGTTGCCATCGACCACACCTTGAACGAGCCGAGCAGCGCTTCGCAACAGCGGCGGAACAGCGGATGCGCGGCCCAGCCGTGCTCATCGGGCATCGCCGCGAGTTCTGCCATGGTGCAGGTCGCCGCGATGGAGAGGCCGGCCTGCGTCACCGTGAGCGGTGGCCAGTCGAGGGCCGTGAGGTCGACGAGCCCGGTGAGGTGGTTCTGCGGTTCGGAGAACAGCCAGCTCCCGCCGCCGAGCACCGCCTCGCCCGGAGCGAGTACGAGGTCGTTTCGGCCGTGGGGCCGACGCATCGACGTGATCGTGTGCAGGTCCATCCGTCCCCCTTCGCCCGCCCGTCTGTTTCGCTCAGTCAACATCACATTCGTCACCGTCGTGTTACGGCGGTGTCCCCCGAACTGGCGGTCGGTACGCCCCTAAGTCACCGCAGGCTCTCAGTAGGCCTTCGTTATGCTCGAAGCTATGGAACTCATGATCGTCATCGGCGTGATCGTGCTGCTCGTGGTGATCGCCGGTATCTACCTCTGGGCCACGTACAACTCGCTCGTCTCCCTCAATGTGCGCGTCGATGAGGCGTGGAGCGACATCACCGTTCAGCTGAAACGGCGCGCGGATCTGCTGCCCAACCTGATCGAGGCGGTGAAGGGCTACGCGGCGCACGAGAAGAGCGTGTTCGAGTCCGTGACCCGTGCCAGGGCAGAGACCCTCTCCGCCAGCGGACCCGCCGACGCATCCCGTGCCGAGAACCACATGCAGAGCGCCCTGCGCAGCATCTTCGCGGTGGCTGAGGCCTATCCGCAGCTTCAGGCGAGCCAGAACTTCCTGCAGCTACAGGGTGAACTCGTCGACACCGAAGACAAGATCCAGGCCGCCCGCCGGTTCTACAACGGCGGCGTGCGTGAACTCAACACGAAGATCAAGCAGTTCCCCAACACGCTCTTCGTGCGCAGCCTTGGCTTCACCGAGCGTGATTTCTTCGAGGTGAGCGATGCCGCAGCCATCGCCGAGCCGCCTCGCGTGCAGTTCTGACGCGCGGGCGATGCCCGCGCTCGCAGACGACCCGACCTGACGAGACCTCCCCATGTACCGCGCCATAGCCGCCAATAAGCGCAACACGGTCATCATCATCGCGCTGTTCCTGGCCATCATCGGCGGCCTCGGCTACCTCGCGAGTGTCATCTACCAGAGCCCCTCGATCGTGGTGATCACGCTCGTCGTCGCGACGGTGTACGCGCTCATCCAGTACTTCGCCGCGAGCGGTCAGGCCGTGGCCATGAGCGGTGCACAGCAGATCGGGAAAGCCGACAACCCGCGGCTGTATCGCATCGTGGAGAACCTGTCGATCACCACCGGCATGCCGATGCCGAAGGTGTACATCATCAACGACCCGGCGCCGAATGCGTTCGCCACCGGTCGCGACCCGGAGCATGCCATCGTGGCGGCGACCACCGGCCTGCTCGACCTCATGGACGACTCCGAGCTCGAGGGCGTGATGGCGCACGAACTCGGGCACGTGAAGAACTACGACATCCGCGTCACCATGATCGTCTTCGGCCTCGTGGTGGCGGTCGGGTTCATCGCGGACATGTTCCTGCGTCTCGCCTTCTTCGGAGGCGGGCGCGGCAGGGGCAACGGTGGCGGTGGCAACCCGATCATGCTGGTGTTCGGACTCGTGGCGATGCTGGTTGCCCCGCTGATCGCGGCGGCCGTTCAAGCTGCGGTGTCGCGGCAGCGCGAGTACCTCGCCGACGCGACCGGCGCGCTCACCACCCGGTACCCGGATGGCCTGGCCAATGCGCTCGAGAAGCTCGCCACCTACGGCCAGCCCATGCGCAAGCAGAACTCCTCCATGGCGCACATGTGGATCGCCGACCCCGCGAAGCCCGGGATCATCGACCGCATGTTCTCCACGCACCCGCCGCTCGCGGACCGCGTCGCGAGACTCCGCGAGAGCGGCCGCGGCTTCTAGCTGGTCGCGCCGCCGATCAGGAGCGAACCGCGGCCACGATCGAATCGGCGAGTGCCGTCACGACCTCGAGCGGGTCGGCGTCGGAGTACTGCTCGAGCGTCGACGGGGTGAGCTCCACCTGAATCCAGTCATGCGCGACGATCACGTCGAGGATGCACGCCTGGTCCGCTGCGGCGCAGTCGACCCATGCCGAGTCGCCCTCCTCCAGGCCGGTCGCGGCGAGCTCGGTGGGCTGCTCGGTGCGCCTCTCGCGCTCCACGTCGAAGGCCCAGTCGCCACCCTCGAGCCAGGAATGGCTCCCGCCGAGTCCGGTGAGCTCGCTCACGATCCACGGGCATCCGGAGGTTCCCGCTGCCTCCCACGACTGGGCGATAAGGCTGTCGCCGCCGTCCCGTCCGTCGAGGAAGATCTCGGTGTCCATTCCCAGGAGCGATTGCACATCGGCTGCGGAGAAGAACTGCGCGCAGTCGTTCGCAAGCTCGACTGTTCCTGCGGGCGGCGACCACTGCGCCTCGGATGGCGCCGCCGAGTCGATCGCGGCCAACACGGTGTCCATGGCCGCACCTGTGGCCTCAGCATCCGCGGGGCCTCCGACCGTCAGCTGCACCCATGTGGAGCCACTGAGCGCGTTGATCTCGCACGGCGTCTCGCCGTCTGATGCGCACGCGCTCGATCGATCGCCGCTGACCGAGTAGTACTCGGCCCACTCCTGCCACTCCTCGGCGGCGTCCGGGAACACCCGCAGCGTGGCTCCGACGTACTCCGGATTGGCCGTCTGAACCTCGTCTCGCGCGGGCTGTCCGTTGCTCCACTCGCACTCGATGCCGCCGAGCTGCTGGAGGGCGTAGGAGATCGGCCCGGTGTTGAGGGCCAGCTCATTGTTGGTGACGAACGGCTGGAGCTCTACCGACGACGCGAACAGGCTTGACAGTGATTCCTCGTCGAGGATGTCCCCGCAGGCGATGTCGAGGAACGCGATCGGCATCGACGAGGGCTCTGCCGCCGACGGGGAGGCGCTCGGTGTGGAGGGCTCCTCGCTCGGTCGGGTCGGTTCCGGCCCTGTGCACGCACTGAGGGCGACAAGCGCGATGAGGGGGAGGGCGAATCGAGAAATGGAGCTCATGTGCTGAGGATAACTGAGGTAAAACAGCCCGGAGGCGCACGGCCGACAACCGTTGCAACACTGTCATCACCTTTCACGACGCAGGCAGGCGAAGTCCCACCCCGAGCTCGTCGGCGAGCCCCCGCGCGAGCGTGCCGCGGTCGACGACCTCCACGCCGGCGAGCCCCTGCCAGGCCGCAGCGCGCCGCAGCAGCGGGGCCACCCGGGCCGCAGCATCCGTATGGACCTGCCGTTCGTTCCACGCGGACTGCACCCGCAGCACGCCGTTCTGCCGGTCGCTTTTCAGGTCGATGCGACCGACCAGGGAGCCGTCGAGCAGGATCGGAAGGGAGTAGTAGCCGAAGACGCGCTTCGCCGCCGGAGTGTAGATCTCGATCCGGTAGTGGAAGTCGAAGATGCGCTCGGCCCGGTCGCGCGCCCACACCAGCGGGTCGAAGGGGGAGAGCAGGGCGGCGGCGGTGACGCGGCGCGGGACTCGCGTGTCGCGGTGCAGGAACGCGGGCCGACGCCAGCCCTCGACCGCCACCGGAACGACGACCCCCTCCTCGGTGAGATCGCGGAGAGCAGCGAGAGTCTGGGCCTGACCGAGCCGAAAGTAGTCGGCCAGGTCCCGCGCGGTACCGATGCCGTGCGCTTCGGCCGCCTTCGCCACGAGCATGCGATGCGCTTCGGCGGCCGGGATGTCACGGTCGAGAATCTCGGTCGGCAGCACCTGCTCGGCCAACGCATACCGGCGTTCGAACCGGCTGCGGCCGGCGGAGACCACCTCCCCGACACGGAACAGCGCCTCCAACCCGATCTTCACGTCGGACCAACCCCACCACGGACCGACCCGACGGTTCGCGTCGTGCTCGATCGCGCTCGCCGGGAGCGGCCCCTTCTCAGCCAGCTCGGCACGGAGCCAGTCCAGCATCGGCGCGTTCGACGATGCCCAGTGCGACGGTGCCGTGGCCTTCTCGCGGAACTCCGCCATGCGCCAGCGGAACAGGGGCCAGGTCTCCACTGGAATGATCGCGGCCTCGTGGGCCCAGTACTCGATGTAGCTGCCGTTCGGAGCGAACAGCATCCGGTCGAGCGTCGCCCGATCGTAGCCACCGAGCCTGGCGAACAGGGGCAGGTAGTGGCTGCGCTCGAAGACGTTCACGGAGTCCAACTGAAGAAGCCCCAGACGCCTGATCGCAGCACCGAGGTGGCGGGTGCCGACGCGTTCCGGGTGTGCCTTCGACAGGCCTTGGGCAGCAACGGCGATCCGCCTGGCTTCCTCGCGAGATACGGACCTCATCACCAGGCCGACCCTATTCGAGACCACCGATCCTCGTCGTTCCCGCGCAGGTGCGCGCCTAGACTGAGCCGGTGACGCGTGGCAGGAAGACGCCCGAAGGGGCCCAGGAGTCGGGGCCTGTCTCTGTGCCGGTATCCGCGCCTCTCGCCGCATCCGACCCACCCGCCGCCGCCGCAATCGAGTCCGCACCGCAGGGACCCGCTACCCGGCAGTCGGTGGAGGACGCCGTTCCGCGCGGTATCCGCATCGCCGGGGCATGGTCATGGCGTCTGCTCGCGATGGCCGGGGTCGGCGCCGTACTCATCTACCTGATCATCGAGCTCCGCCTCATCGTGATCCCCATCATGATCTCCGTGCTCCTCGCCGCTCTTCTGGTGCCGTTGGTTCAGTTTCTTCTCCGGCACCGGTGGCCGAAGTGGCTTGCCGTCACCCTCGCTGAGCTGGGCCTGATCGGTGTCGTGTCAGGCCTCGTCTACCTTGTGGTCGTGCAGATCAGGAATGGTCTGCCCGACCTGCAGCGACGCTCTGTCACGGCGTATCAGGACTTCACGCGCTTCCTCGCCGAGTCTCCGCTGCAGATAAATCAGGCGGACCTGAACGGATACGCCACCGCGGTCCTGCAGGCGCTCCAGGCCAACAATGGTGGAGTCCTGAGCGGCGCACTCACGGTGGGCTCCACTGCGAGTCACGTGCTCGCCGGGCATCCTGCTCGTGCTCTTCGCCACGCTCTTCATGCTCATCGACGGCCGTGGTATCTGGAACTTCGTCGTGGGGGTCTTCCCGAAGTCCGCTCGACCGGCCATCGCAGGGTCGGGTAACGCGGGGTGGGTCACGCTCACCACGTTCGTGCGTGTGCAGATCTTCGTCGCCGCGGTCGATGCGATCGGCATCGGCGCCGTCGCGTTCTTCCTGCAGCTTCCGCTGGTCATCCCGATCGCCGTCGCGGTCTTCCTCGGATCGTTCATCCCTGTGGTCGGGGCCGTCCTCACCGGCGCGATCGCCGTGTTCATCGCCCTCGTCTACAGCGGTCCGGGACCGGCACTCATCATGCTCATCGGTGTGCTCGCGGTGCAGCAGATCGAAGGGCATGTACTCCAGCCCCTCGTCATGGGAAGCGCCGTGAAGATCCACCCCCTCGCCGTGGTGCTGGCCGTCGCCACCGGCGGTTTCCTCGCCGGGATCCCCGGTGCCCTGTTCGCGGTGCCGGTGATCGCCACCCTCAACGTCATGATCGGTTACGTCGCGAGCGGGCGATGGAAGTCGAACCAGAATCCCAGCCCGAAAGAGATCCTCCCCGATGCCTGAACTGACCCTCGCCGGACCGACGCTCACCGAGATCGAGACGGCGCGCGAGACCGTGTCCGCGGTCATCGACGTGACGCCCATGGAGAGCTCGCGGTACCTCTCCGAACTGCTCGGCTCGCCCGTTCACCTCAAGTGCGAGAACCTGCAGCGCACCGGCTCCTACAAGATCCGCGGCGCGTACAACCGGCTCGCCCAGCTGTCGCCCGAGGAGCGCGCGCGGGGCGTGGTTGCCGCCTCAGCAGGCAATCACGCGCAGGGGGTCGCGTTCGCGGCGCGCGAGCTCGGCATCAAAGCCACCATCTTCATGCCGGTCGGGGTGGCCCTGCCCAAGCTCCAGGCCACCCGCAACTATGGCGCCGACGTGATCCTGCGCGGGCACACGGTCGACGAACCGTTGCGCGCTGCCGCCGAGTTTGCCGAGACCTACGGTGCCGTGCTCATCCCGCCGTTCGATCACCCGTTCGTCGTGGCGGGCCAGGGAACCCTCGGCCTCGAGATCCTGGATCAGGTTCCCGACCTCGACACGGTGATCGTGCCGATCGGCGGGGGCGGGCTCATCTCGGGCGTCGCGAGTGCGCTCAAGCAACGCGCCGCGCGGGATGGCCGGCAGGTGAAGGTGATCGGTGTGCAGGCGGCGAACGCGGCCGCCTACCCGATCTCGCTTGCCGCCGGTGTGGCGACCGAGATCACCATCACCCCGACGATCGCCGACGGCATAGCCGTGAGCAAGCCGGGGATGCTCAACTTCGAGATCATCAAGGACACCGTCGATCAGGTGGTCACGGTGACGGATGACGACACCGCCCGCGCGCTGCTGGTGCTTCTCGAGCGCGCGAAACTCGTGGTCGAGCCGGCGGGGGCCGTGGCGGTGGCCGCAATACTCACCGGCCAGGTCAAAGATCTCGGCAGGACCGTCGTGATCCTGAGCGGCGGCAACATCGATCCCCTCGTGATGGAGCGGGTGATTTCCCGTGGCCTCGCGGCATCCGAGCGGTATCTGAAGATCAAGATCATGCTGCCCGACCGCCCCGGCCAGCTCGCGAGGGTCGCCGAGCTCGTGTCGGAGGCGAACGCGAATGTGGTCGAGGTGCTGCACACCCGGCACGGCCGCAACTCGCTCATCACCGAGGTCGAGCTCGAACTCAGCGTTGAGACCCGTGGACCCGATCACGTGCGCGGGGTGCTCGACCGACTCCGCGACGCGGGGTACGACCCGAGGGTCGGCCCCTAGGACTGCAGCCCAGGCCCGCAGTCCAGGAACGCGGTCCAGGGCCCGCAGTCCAAGGCCCGCAGCCTTCTGGGCTCGCCGCCGTCCCCGGATGCCCCGGGGACGGGCAGGGCGAAGACTCAGGGAACGAAGGGCTCGACCTTCGAGATCACCACGGTGATGTCACGGCCGTTGGGCGCGGTGTAGACCACGGTGTCGCCAACCTTGTGGCCGATGATGGCCGTGCCGAGCGGGCTGCCCTCGGAGTAGACATCCAGGTCGCTGTCTGCACCCACGATCTCGCGGCTGCCGAGCAGGAACACGCTCTCATCGCCCTGAATGGACGCGGTGATGACGGTGCCGGGGCCGACCTGCCCGTGGCTGTCGGGAGCAGCGCCCACCTTGGCGTGACGGAGAAGCTCGGTGAGCACGCGGATCCGTGCCTCGATCTTTCCCTGCTCTTCTTTCGCGGCGTGGTATCCGCCGTTCTCCTTGAGGTCGCCCTCTTCCCGCGCGGCCTCGATCTTCTTGGCGATCTCGGTGCGTCCGGCGACGCTCAAGTGCTCGAGTTCTGCGCTGCGGCGGTCGAATGCCTCTTGGGTCAGCCAGGTCTCGGTGGAGTCGGTTGACATGCGTGTGCTCCTCGGTGGGTTGTGGGCTCCGCTGTTCGATGAACGATAGGCGGTCCGTTTCGGCGCCGCACGAGTTGTGCACGGGCCCCAAACAAAGGAGACCGGCCGTTTGGCCGGTCTCGGTGTCGAAAGGGAAGTTTACGTCAGCCAACAACGGTAGATCAAGCCGGTCACCGCCTGTTCCGAGGTGATGACCTCGGTCGAGAACGCTCTCGTTCGGAGAGTGGACGCGGGAATCTCCACCGTCTTCCAGCCCACGATTCCGTGAGCCTCATTCTGTGCCTGCAGTGCGCATGCGGCGCTCGTGCCAGGGGCCATCGTCACCTGCCAGTTGATGCTCACGGTGTGGTCGTCGATCACGCGGTGCCCGGTGTCCTGCGTGTCGACGCTCTCGGTCACCCCGTCGAGTCCGCCCCAGATCACCCAGGCGGCGAAGACAACGACAAAGGCGGCCGCGGCCGCGATAGCGAGACGACGGACCCGCTTGGCGCGCGCTGGGGTACGGCCATATCGCGAGTCGATGTCGGACGCGGCGGGGTTCGGCCTGGTGGTGGTCATCTCGGGTGTCTCTTGGGTCGCGCGTGCGCCGAGCTCACAGTGGAGCGTCGCCGGCACGGTTTAGGCTTGTGGTGAGGCGTTCGCCCCTAGGCTAAGCCGTTTTCCTGAGGAGATTCGTGACCCGTCGACTGCTGGCTGTGCACGCGCACCCCGACGACGAATCCAGCAAGGGTGCGGGCACCTACGCCCGCTATCTCGAACTCGGAGCGCAGGTCATGGTCGTCAGCTGCACGGGCGGCGAACGCGGCGACATCCAGAATCCCGCTCTCGAGGCGCGCGCCATGGCCGACCGCGACATGGGTGGCATCAGGCGGATCGAGATGGATGCGGCCCGCACCATCATCGGATTCGAGCACCGCTGGCTCGGATACCTCGATTCCGGCCTGCCCGGCGAGGGTGAGACGGTGCCCGCGAACGCGTTCGCGCGCATCCCGCTCGAGATCTCCGCGGCACCGCTCGTGAGGATCATCCGGCAATTCCGGCCGCAGGTGGTGCACACCTACGACGAGAACGGCGGATACCCGCACCCCGATCACATCCGCACCCATGAGGTGACGATGTTCGCGATCGAGGCGGCCGCCGACGGGAGTCGGTACCCCGAGGCGGGGGAGCCGTGGACGGTGTCGAAGGTCTATTACGACCGCATGTTCAGCACGAGACGCGTTGTGGCAGTCCACGACCGACTGCGCGAGGTTGAGCCCGAGTCGCCCCGCACGGCCATCCTCGCCGAGGTGCGCGAGTGGATCGGTGAGCGCGGCGGCGAGGCGACCACGAGAATCGAGATCGGTGCCCATCTGGATGCCAGGGACGCCGCGCTCCGGGCGCACGCCAGCCAGGTTCCGCCAGACAACGCCTTCTTCTTCTGGCCGAACGACGTGGTGCTCGATGTGTGGCCGTGGGACGAATTCGAACTTGCCCACAGTCGCGTGGAATCGACTCTGCCGGAGTCGGACCTCTTCGCCGGCATCGATGACTCGGAGGACCCGTCGTGAACACCCTGATCTTTGCGATCGTGCGCATTCAGGGGGAGACCTCCGAGGAGTTCGACCCCGACACCGTGACCCCCGGCGTGATCGGCTTCATCATCACCTTCCTGGTGGCGGCCGTCACGGTACTTACTCATTCTCGACATGACGCGGCGGGTGAGGCGCCTGCGCTACCGCGGCGAGATCGCCGAGCGACTGGATGCGGAAGAACAGCTCAATGCGGAGGAAGAGCTCAACGCCGAAGAGCTCACTGCTTCAGATGAACTCAATGCCTCCGACGAGTTCAATCCAGCCGACCCGCCGCCAACCCGCGACCGCGAGAAACGCCTACCCGACGATCGCGTCTGACAGGACGGGCGACTCCGACGGCGGAGCGCCTCAGCGCACCAACGGCCGACGTCTGAACGCGCCGAGCGTCGCTCAGAACGTGGGCGGATTGGTGGCGACGAGGAAGATGCCCGTCCAGTGGCACAGGAATGCCGCGAGGGTGAAGGCGTGGAAGATCTCGTGGAAACCGAACACTCCAGGCACCGGGTTCGGGCGCTTCAAGGCGTACACGATCGCCCCGACGGTGTAGCAGAGTCCGCCCACAAGGATGAGTGTCATCATGGCGGCATTCGCGGCGAAGAAGTCGACGATGAACACGAGTGCGGCATAGCCGAGTAGCAGGTACAGCGGCACGTACAACCAGCGCGGCGCTCCGATCCAGAACACCCGGAACAGAATGCCGAGGCCGGCGCCGGTCCAGACCAGCCAGAGCAGCAGGGAGGACTTTCCGGGCTCCAGTGCGAGCACGGTGATGGGCGTGTACGAGCCAGCGATGAGCAGGAAGATGTTGGCGTGATCCAACCGCTTGAGCAGCCGCTTCGTCTTCGGTGACCAGTCGATTCGGTGGTACAGCGCAGACACTCCGAACAGCAGGAGGGACGAGGCGACGAACACCGCCGAGCTGATGCGCGCTGCCGCGCCATCCGCGAAAATCAGCAGGATCGCCCCGAGGCCGATCGCGAGCGGGAACGTGCCCGCGTGGATCCACCCCCGCCAGGTCGGTCTGGCCTCGACGGCCGCGATCTCGTCGTCGAGCAGCGGAATGTTCGGAAGGTCGGCACCCGGTTCCGCATCCGGAACGGACGCACCCGCCCCACCCTCGAATCCGCTCTCGGCATGGTCCCCGGCTGGCCGCATCATGAGGCGAGCCTAGTTGTCGTTGCCGCAGAGGATGCTCCACGGTGGGTTACCGTAGGGACGTGGCGAAATGGGAACTGCCCCTCGGGAGAGACATCCTCTACGGCCTCTATCAGCGCCGCATCCGCAAGTCGCTCGATGGCGCGCCGCTGCCCTGCCATGTCGCCATGATCCTCGACGGCAATCGGCGGTGGGCGAAGCAGCGGCTGCTCGAGACGGCCGCCCACGGCCACCGAGCGGGCGCCGCGAAGTTCCGCGAGTTCCTCGAGTGGTGCGACGACCTCGGCATCCAGGTCACGACCCTCTACCTGCTGTCCACCGACAACCTCTCGGGGCGCGACACGGAGGAGCTCCGTGAGCTGCTGCAGATCATCGGTGATCTCGCCGACGACCTGTCCGGTTTCCGTGACTGGCGGGTGCAGCACGTCGGATCGACCGATGGGCTACCGGAGGAGCTCGTGCGTTCGCTCACCGCTGCCCAGGAGCGCACGCGCAACAACACCGGGCTGCACATCAACCTCGCCGTGGGTTACGGAGGTCGTCGGGAGATAGCGGATGCGATGCGCAGCATCGTGCGCGCCCATCAGAGTCAGGGCGGGGGACTGGAGACCCTCGCGGAGATCCTCACCCCGGAGCTCATCGGCGACCACCTCTACACCGGTGGGCAGCCGGACCCCGACCTCGTCATCCGCACCTCGGGGGAGCAGAGGCTCAGCGATTTCATGCTCTGGCAGAGCGCCCACAGCGAGTTCTACTTCGTCGAGGCGCTCGGGCCCGACCTCCGCGAGGTCGACTTTCTCCGCGCGCTGCGCGACTACGCGAGGCGCCACCGCCGCTACGGCAGCTGAGTGTGCCCAGCCGCTAGCGTTGGGCCATGACGACAGTGACTGAGTTCGCGGCCGACTTCGACGAGGATCCCGGTTACCTCGACTTCGCCAGGGTCGGACCGGTCGGTCGCGCGGTGATCGACGAGCAGCGGGCCATGACGGAGATCCTCGCCAAGGCACGGTTCGGGTCGCACGCGGTCTTCGCCGAGCAGGATGCGCGGGTGCGCGGCGCCGTCGCGCAGCTCATCGGGTTCCGCGCCGACCAGGTCGTCTTCCAGCCCAACACGAGCTCGGGACTCATGCACGCGATGTTCGGCATCACCGGTGACGTGCTGGTGGCGCCATCCGAGTTTCCCAGCATCACGTTCGCCGCGACCCGCGCCGCACAGGCGCTGCACGTGCTGGAGCCGCAGTGGCTCGAAACCGACTACGGGCGAGTCACGCCGGCGAGCGTGCGCGAGGGTCTCACCGACGGCTGTGCGGCAGTGGCGGTGAGTCTCGTCGACTTCCGCACCGGCTATCTCGCCGATCTCGAGGGAATCCGACAGGTGATCGGTGACCGACTGCTCATCGTGGACGCCATTCAGGGCTTCGGTGTCGTGGATGCGCCGTGGTCGGTGGCCGACGTGGTCGTCTCAGGAGGCCAGAAGTGGACGCGTGCCGGATGGGGCACGGGCTTTCTCGCGCTCAGTGATCGCGCGGTCGAGCGCCTCACCCCGGTTGTATCCGGATTCACCGGCACGGCGTCGAGTGACTTCCCCATGGACGAGGTGCTGCCGCCCGCGACGGGTGCGGCTGCCTTCCAGGTCAGCTACGGCAATCCGATCGCGCAGGCCGGATTCGCGACCGCCCTCGAGCACATCGCGGATGTCGGCGTTCCCGCCATTCACGATCGCATCAGTCAGACAGTCTCCGAGATCATCGACCTCGCCGACGAGTTCGCGGTCCCGGTGGCCTCCTCTCGTGCAGCACACGAGCGGGCGGGGATCGTGGTGCTGGCCCCAGAGCCCGAGAGGCTGACCCACCTCACCGCCGCGCTGTTCAACCACGGCATCTCGGCCACCACCAGGAGCGGCACCGTGCGGTTGAGCGCGCACGTGTCTACCTCCGCCGAGACGCTGCGGATGCTCGCCGACTCGTTTCTCAGCTACGCCACCACGGTCTCGCGCTGAGACCCGGCGACTCCCGCCTCCGTTTTCCGGCGATGCGAGGCGCAGCTCAAGCGGTCCGTCGCGCAATGTTAATGCGTGCGAAACCTCGTTGAGGGCGTGTCGCTTGCGTGTGAGGGTTCGTCGACGTAGCTTCTAAGCATCGGGCACGGCGCCCGGTCGAGACGGCCACGTAAGTTCGTTTCGCGATCCACACCGGCCGTCTGTGCGACAAAATCCGGGCCTAAAGTGCCCGGAAAATGGAGTGCAATTGCCCACTATCAACACCCCGAGCCACCAGCCCGCCGATCGAACCGAGTTGAAGCCCACCGCCTCGGCGGGGCACGGCACGCACACCGCCGAACGGACGTATGTACTCGATACGTCCGTTTTGTTGTCTGACCCGAAGGCGATCTTCCGCTTCGCTGAACACGCGGTGGTGCTGCCGGTCATCGTCATCACCGAACTCGAGGCGAAACGCCACGATCCGGAGATCGGCTATTTCGCGCGCCAGGCCCTCCGCAATCTCGACGAGCTCCGGGTCAAGCACGAGCGGCTCGACTTCCCGATCGCGGTCGGAACCGAGGGCGGGTCTCTGCGGGTCGAGCTCAACCACTCGAACCTCTCGGTGCTGCCGTCCGGGCTGCAGCTGCACGACAACGACTCGCGCATCCTCGCCGTCGCCATGAACCTCGCGGGGGAGGGCCTCGCCGTCACCGTGGTGTCGAAAGACCTCCCGCTGCGGGTCAAGGCCGCATCGATCGGCCTCGCCGCGGAGGAGTATCTCGCCGAGCAGGCCGTCGACTCCGGCTGGGTCGGCACCGATGAGATCACGCTGAGTTCGGAACAGGTCGATGAGCTCTACGAGTCGGAGCAACTCGCGACCCGAGCCGTGGCCGATCTCCCGATCAACACGGGGCTCGTCATCCATTCCGACCGCGGCTCGGCACTGGGACGGGTCACCGCGCGTGGTCGCCTGCGCCTCGTGCGCGGCGACCGAGACGTCTTCGGACTGCACGGTCGGTCGGCCGAGCAGCGCCTCGCGATCGACATGCTCCTCGACCCCGAGATCGGGATCGTCTCGCTCGGTGGTCGAGCCGGCACGGGAAAATCCGCGCTCGCTCTCTGCGCGGGACTCGAAGCGGTGCTCGAGAAGCAGCAGCACCGCAAGATCATGGTGTTCCGCCCGCTGTATGCCGTTGGCGGCCAGGAACTCGGCTTCCTGCCGGGCGACGCGGCCGAGAAGATGAACCCGTGGGCGCAGGCCGTGTTCGACACCCTCGGCTCGGTGGTCTCGCAGAACGTGCTCGACGAGGTGATCGACCGGGGGCTGCTCGAGGTGCTTCCCCTCACGCACATCCGCGGTCGCTCGCTGCATGACGCCTTCGTGATCGTTGACGAGGCGCAGTCGCTCGAGCGCAACGTGCTGCTCACGGTGCTGAGTCGCATCGGGCAGAACTCCCGGGTCGTGCTCACCCACGATGTGGCCCAGCGGGACAATCTCCGTGTCGGTCGGCACGACGGTGTCGCGTCCGTGATCGAGACCCTGAAGGGGCATCCGCTCTTCGGTCACATCACGCTCACCCGGTCGGAACGGTCCGCGATCGCGGCCCTCGTGACCGAGATGCTGGAGTCCAATGAGCTGAGTTGAACTCAGCGTATTTGCGGGGGTGACAAGGTCACCCCCTAGGGTCGATGTGTGACGACTTTGCTGATCAGTGCTGCGGCGCTCCTCGGCGTGCTGTTCCTGTGGGGGGTCATCTCCCCGCGCGGACAGTGGAATGCGCTGGTGAGCTGGACCCGCAGTGAGCCGCGGGGGAGCGAGCCGAGCGCGGGTGCCTACGCCGTGGGGCGTTTTCTGTCGTTCGTGGGGCTCGCCGTTCTGACCATCATCGCGGCGGGCTTCGCGGTCGGGTCGATCGACCTCAGCGCGCCACCCCGCCCACCGGTACCCACCCTCGTGCAGAGGGTGTGGGGGGAGCCGCGGTCGTACGTCGTCGACCGGGTATTCACCCCGCTGACAGCGGCGCCGGAGGGGCTGACGGCCGTTCAGGTGGACGGCTATCAGGTGATCCACCCGGTCGAGCGCACGCCCGCGTACCTGTTCGAAGCGGGAAAGATCCGCGCGGCCGGGCTCGCGACGATCCCCGGATTTCTCGGCGTCCAGCCGATTCCGGGTGCCGTCGCCCTCGACACCGCAGACATCATCGTGCATGTGAGCGCCGACGAGCGATGCATACCGCAACAGGTGGTGGTGATCCAGGCCGAGGCGGCGGTTCAGGTCGAGGTGTTCTTCGGCCTGCCGCCGGCTGCAGAGGGCGCGGAGGACCCGCCAGCCGCGGAAGAAGCGCCGGCCGCGGAGGACGCGCCTGCTACCGAGGGCGCCGCCGCGGAGGACGCGCCCGCTACCGAGGGCACCGCCGCGGCTCGGCCCGACTGCGATCCCTCAGCTCCCGTTGCCAGGAGCCGCGGGTACCTGATACCCGTCGACCTCACGACGGGTCTCGGTGCGCGGGCCGTGCAGACCCTCGCGGCCACGGAGATCCCGCGGGTTCCCGTTCCGCGCTGACACCGCCGGCTGCCGACCGGCCCGGCGCTATTTTGCGGCCGGGGGCCTCGTCATCGACAGCACATCGAGTGCCGAGTCGAGTTGATCGATCGTGAGTTCGCCCCGCTCGACGAACCCGAGTTCGATGACCGCATCGCGCACCGTGATGCTCTTCGCAACGGCGTGCTTCGCCACCTTGGCTGCCGCCTCGTAGCCGATGGCGCGATTGAGTGGGGTGACGATCGAGGGGGAGGATTCCGCGAGCGCCCTGGCGTGCGCCACGTTCGCTTCGAGGCCGTCGACCGTCTTGTCTGCCAGCGCGCGCATCGAGTTGCTCAGCAGGCGGCTCGACTCGAGGAGCGCCGTGCCCATCACGGGGATCGCCACGTTGAGTTCGAACGAGCCGGAGGCTCCCGCCCACGCGATGGTGGCGTCGTTGCCGATCACGCGAGCCGCAACCATCAGCACGGCTTCCGGGATCACGGGGTTGACCTTGCCCGGCATGATCGACGATCCGGGCTGGAGGTCGGGGATGTTCAGTTCGCCGAGGCCGGTGTTCGGCCCCGACCCCATCCAGCGCAGGTCGTTGCAGATCTTGGTGAGGCTCACCGCGATGACCCGCAGTGCGCCGGATGCCTCGACGAGACCGTCGCGCGCGCCCTGCGCCTCGAAGTGGTCCAGGGCTTCGGTGATCGGAAGCCCCGAGTCCTCCGCAAGCAGCGTGATCACCCGCGCGGAGAATCCGGCGGGGGTGTTGATGCCGGTTCCCACGGCGGTTCCGCCGAGCGGCACCTCTGCCACACGTCGGATGGTGGACTCGACCCGCTCGATGCCGAGGCGGATCTGGCGGGCGTAGCCGGAGAACTCCTGGCCGAGGGTGACCGGGGTCGCGTCCATGAGGTGGGTGCGGCCGGACTTCACCACGTCAGACCACAGCACGGCCTTCGTCTCGAGTGCCGTGGCGAGGTGGCCGAGCGCCGGGATCAGGTCGTGCAGCAGGGTTCCGGTGACGGCGAGGTGCACCGAGGTGGGGAAGACGTCGTTCGACGACTGCGACGCGTTCACGTGGTCGTTCGGATGCACCGGGCTGCCGAGATTGGCGGTCGCGAGGGCTGCCAGCACCTCGTTCATGTTCATGTTCGAGGAGGTTCCGCTGCCGGTCTGGTAGGTGTCCACAGGGAACTGATCGTGGTGCTCACCACCGATGAGGCTGTCGGCGGCGGTGACGATGGCGTCGGAGATGGCCCCGTCGAGGATGCCGAGCTCGCGGTTGGCGATCGCCGCCGCCCGCTTGATGCGGGCGAGGGCCACGATCTGCGCCGCCTCGAGTCCGGTGCCGGAGATCGGGAAGTTCTCGACCGCGCGTTGGGTCTGCGCACCGTACAGCGCCGACCGCGGCACCCGCACCTCGCCCATGGTGTCGTGCTCGATGCGGAAGTCGTCGGTGTGGCTCACGGCGGTGTGTGTCCTTCGTTCGGAGGCTGCAGTGGGTCGTCAGGGCTGGATAGCCTCAGGGCTGGGTAGCCTCAGGCCTGGGCTGAGTCGGGCTGTTGCGCGAGGCCGACCACGATGTCCGGCTCCACGCGACCCTCGAGGAGGCGGTAATTCGCCCCGACGATAGCCAGCGTA
This sequence comes from uncultured Actinomycetota bacterium, assembly GCA_963756375.1. GTDB lineage: Bacteria > Actinomycetota > Actinomycetes > Actinomycetales > Microbacteriaceae > Marisediminicola. The sequence continues at coordinate 251,320 of CAVWNJ010000005.1, forward strand.
CCGGCGGCGACCGCGTCGCTGATGAGCTCGGATACGTCGATGAGTTCGGCGATCGTGTCGCGCAGGTGCTCGCGACCGACCACGACGCTGTCCACCGTGTGGGGCTCCGAGGAGCTTTCTGTCGATCCGCTCACGCGGTGCACGGCCGGCACGATCTTGGCGATGAGGGCGGAGATGTGCGGCGGCAGTTTCTGGGCATCCGGCCCCACCGAATCGATCGCGGCGAGAACGGCTCCGCACTGATCGTGGCCGAGCACCACGATGAGCGGCACTTTCAGCACCCCGACGGCGTACTCGAGCGAGCCGACCACGCTGTCGGAGATGACCTGGCCGGCGTTGCGCACCACGAACAGGTCGCCGATGCCCTTGTCGAAGATGATCTCGGCCGCGAGTCGCGAGTCGCTGCATCCGAAGAGCGCGGCCATCGGCGCCTGAGAATGGGCGACCTCGGTGCGTCGTTCGACGTCCTGACGCGGATGGCTCGGCGTGCCCGCCACAAAACGTGCGTTGCCATCGAGCATCTCGCGCCAGGCGTCGTGGGGGGCGATGGTCGGAGCGTTGGTCGACGTCATGGGCTCTCCTCGATAGCTGGGGCGTCCTCCGGCGGGGCGCCCTCCGTGGTGGATGCGGCGTCGGCGGCTATCGCCGCAGCCAGGGTGATGAACTCCTCGTCGGACGCGGTGCCGTGGAGCAGCACCTCGCTGCCACCCAGGTCGGCGACGAGCGAGTAGGCGAAGTTGCCCGGGTCATTGGCATCGCGGCGATCGTAGACGTCCCAGGTGACGCCGCCGATGTCGGTCGTGGATGTCGCGGCAAGCCGGCCGAGGCGCCCGGCCACCCAGGATGCACCGGTGTCGATGCCCTGCTCCAACGCGATGAACTGCTGCGCTGGGGTGATGAAGCCCACCTTCCACACGAAGGATTCCCCGGCCGTGTCGAGGGTTGCATTGTTCGCCGTCCACGCCGGCGGGAGGGTGGGAGCGAAGAGCCGCTCGCTCACCGCGGGCTGTGCCTGGGCTGCGGTCTCCACATAATCGACGGCGGCACGCGGAGGCTGGTCCGGGCGAACCACGACGAGCACGAGCAGCAGCACGATCCCCAGCGATGCCAGAAGCGCGAGCACCAGGTTGAACACCGTCTGGTTCGCACGCCGCTTGCGCGATGCCTCGGCACGGCGGGCCGCGGTTTCCTCTGCGGTCTCGGGTCGGCCCAGTTCGGCGACGATGCGCGGAGCCTTGTCCCTCGCCACGTCAGAGACCCGTCCGCATCGAGCCCATGGAGATCGTGTGCGTCGTGGCCGCCGACATCATTCGGCGGCTCCGGCGCCGCGGGCCGCGTCGAGCCGTGCCTTCGCGCCCAGGAGCCATTGCTCACAGCGCTTCGCGAGGGCCTCTCCGCGTTCCCACAGCTCGAGTGAGTGCTCGAGAGTCGCCGAGCCCTGTTCCAGTTCGCTCACCACCCGGATCAGCTCATCTCTCGCCTGCTCATATGACAGATCGCCGAGCTGTGGTGACCGATCGGATGACGCTTGCTGCTCGGATGCCGTCTGCTCGGAACGCACGGGTTGGTCGGATGAGGAAGGAGGAACCACGGCGCGAGTCTACCGAGCCGTTCCGGGCGATGCCGCCGCGTCGACAACCTCGGTGCGGAGCCGCCCCTCGGACAGGGTGAGGAGGAGGGACTCGCCCGAGGCGGCATCCTGCGCCCGGCGCAGAATGGAGCCATCGGCCCTCTGCGCGATCGCGTAGCCGCGGTCGAGCGTTCGCGCGGGGGAGAGCGCATGGAGGTGCGCTCGAAGGTCTGTCGTGCGGTCGAGTGCGCGCTCGATGCGGGTGCCCAGCAGCTCGCCGGCGCGCCCCACCCACCGGCCGATCTCGTCGGAACGTGAGTCGACTATCCAGTCGGCCGACGCGAGCACCGGTCGGCTGCGGACCTGCTCGAGCCGGTCGATCTGCTGCGTGAGCAGGGCGGTGATGCGCATGCCCAGTCGGGACCGCACCTGCTGGATGCGGGCGGTCTCCTCGGCGACGTCGGGCACCACGCGTTTTGCGGCATCCGTCGGCGTGGATGCCCGCAGATCGGCGACCTCGTCGAGCAGTGGCCGGTCGGCCTCATGACCGATGGCGCTCACGAGCGGTGTGGTGCATTCGGATGCCGCCCGCAGCAGCGACTCGTCGCTGAAGACGAGGAGGTTCTGAAAGTCTCCGCCACCACGGGCGACGATGATCACGTCGACCGAGGGGTCGGCGTCGAGCGTGCGGATGGCCGAGATGACCTCACCCACCGCTCGATCGCCCTGCACCGTCGCGTGCACCACGCGGAACTCCACCGAAGGCCAGCGGAGCTGGGCATTGCGGAGCACATCCTTCTCGGCGTCGGAATCCCGGGCGGTGACGAGGCCGATTCGGCCGGGCAGGAACGGCAGCGCCCGCTTGCGATCGCGATCGAACAGCCCCTCGCCCTTGAGCTTCTGACGGAGGCGCTCGAGCCGTTCCATCAGATCACCGAGCCCGACATGGCGCATGTCGAGCACCTGCATGGTCAGCGAGCCGCCCTTCACCCAGAAGTTCGGCTTCACCAGGGCGAGAACATGGTCGCCGGGCTTGAGGTCACCCGGCACCCTGGCGCGCACCGACGACCAGACGGTGAAGCCGACCGAGGCATCCTCGTTCAGGTCCTTGAGTCGGCCGTAGACGGTCCCCCCGGAGATGTTCCACTGGGTGATCTCGCCCTCGATCCATGCGCTGCCCAGGCGGTCGATCCAGCCCTTGATCTTGGCGGAGAGCAGGGCGACCGGCCACGGCTCCTCGAGCGTGGGCGGCGCATTAACGATGGTCATCTTCACTCCAGGTCACCTTCGAAGCGGTCGCTGCCGCTCCACCGTTCTGGCGGCAGGCAACTCTCGCACGGCGGGCGCCGCAGCCACGGCTCGCACGGCTCGCCCAGCGGGCGGCCGGTACAATCGGGCAGGTGAGCAATATCACGAACGGCGCCCTCCTGACCGACCTCGGAACGCCCCGCGTACCCGCGGTTCGCAACAGGCTAACCGATGCCCCCGTCGACGGCGCGAAGCGTGTGCTGCTCGCCGCTCCCCGTGGCTACTGTGCAGGAGTGGATCGCGCGGTGATCGCCGTCGAGAAGGCACTCGACCGCTTCGGTGCTCCCGTATATGTGCGCAAGCAGATCGTGCACAACATCCACGTCGTCACCACCCTCGAGCGCAAGGGCGCCATCTTCGTCGACGACGTGGACGAGGTGCCGGAGGGGTCTCACATCGTCTTCTCGGCGCACGGTGTCTCGCCCGCCGTCGTTCAGGGGGCGGCCGACCGCAACCTCGAGGCCATCGACGCGACCTGCCCGCTCGTCACCAAGGTGCACCGCGAGGCCACCCGGTTCGCTCGCGACGGCTTCGACATCCTTCTCATCGGCCACACCGGTCATGAAGAGGTGGAGGGCACCATGGGCCATGCGCCGGAGCGCACGACCCTCATCAACAGCCCCGCGGATGTCGCCACCCTCGAGGTGCGCGACCCCGACAACCTGGTCTGGCTCAGCCAGACCACGCTCAGTGTGGACGAGACCATGGAGACCGTGTCTCTGCTGCGCGAGCGCTTCCCGAATCTCCACAACCCGCCGAGCGACGACATCTGCTACGCCACCCAGAACCGGCAGGTCGCGATCAAGAAGGTCGCCGAGCAGGCGGAACTGGTCATCGTCGTGGGTTCGGCGAACAGCTCCAACACCGTGCGACTGGTGGATGTGGCTCTCGAGTACGGCGCGAAGGCCGCGTACCGGGTGGACTACGCCACCGAGGTTCGACAGGAGTGGCTCGACGGCGTGCGCACCATCGGTGTCACCTCGGGGGCGTCCGTGCCCGAGGTGCTCGTTCAGGAAGTGCTCGACGACCTGGCCGATGCCGGCTACGTCGATGTCGAGCAGGTCGTGACGGCCGAGGAGGACCTCATGTTCTCGCTCCCCAAGGAACTCCGCAAAGATGCCGCCGGTGAGCCGGACTCCCGTGGGCTCGGCGGTCGCAACCGCCGCCTCGATTGGCAGACATAATGCCCGACGAACGACCCCGCCCCCGCTACGGCGAGTACGCGACACCGCAGGAGCAGGCGGAGATCGTGGCAAAGTCACTCCCTCCGGTGTCGCCACTCCTCACGCCGAAGCCCGCCGAGAACGCTCCTGCGGCAACGCAGGCGCCCGCGCCGACCCAGCCTCCCGCGCAGACCCCGCCGTCCCACCGCGAGGCTGTGCAGCATCAGCCCGGACCGTCTGGCGCGGCATCCGCCCCACCGCTCCATGGCGGTCGTCCGGCCCGACGGTGGGACCGGTTCCTCAGCATCGCGTTGCTCGGATACGGCCTGGTCAACGTGATCGCATCCACCACGCAGTACGCGGACCTCGCCGGTTACCTCGGCCAGGTGTACGCGATGTTCAATCTGGGCGAGTATCAGCCCAACGGCGAGGAGGCGCGGGTCGGCCTCACCATGAACATCGTGATGCTCGGGCTCTTTCTCGTCACCGCGGTCCTCACCGTGATGCGGTTGCGTGCGCGGCGCATCGCATTCTGGGTGCCGATCGTGGGAGGGGTGCTGGCCGTGATCGTCAGCGGCATCCTGCTTCAACCGTTCGTGCCGGATACCGCCACCCTGCGCGACCTGTTGAACTCCATCGGCGGATAGCCCCCGCAACGCAAAACTGCGGCCCGGCACCTCATCTCGAGGGGCCGGGCCGCAGTCGTGAAACGAGGTTCGACTACTTGCCGGAGTGTCCGGCGGAGCCGAGCTGGCGGGTGGCGTCGACGACGCGCTTCGCCATGGCGGTCTCGGCGATCTTGCCCCAGGAGCGGGGGTCGTAGACCTTCTTGTTGCCCACTTCGCCGTCGACCTTGAGGAAGCCGTCGAAGTTACGCAGCACGGTCTCGGCGATCGAGCGGCTGTAGGCGTACTGGGTGTCGGTGTCGATGTTCATCTTCACGACGCCGTTGGCGACCGCCGTGGCGATCTCCTCGTCGGTCGATCCGGATCCGCCGTGGAAGACGAGGTCGAGGGGCATGGGCCCCGTGCCGTACTTCGCGGCGATGCCCGCCTGGATCTCGCCGAGCAGTTCCGGCTTGAGCTTCACGTTGCCCGGCTTGTAGACGCCGTGCACGTTGCCAAAGGTGAGTGCCGCGATGTAGCGGCCCTGGTCGCCGAGTCCGAGCGCCTCGACCGTGGCGATCACGTCGTCGAGCGTCGTGTACAGGTTGTCGTTGATGTCGTGGCTGACGCCGTCTTCCTCGCCGCCGACGACGCCGATCTCCACCTCGAGGATGGAGTTGATCGCCTTCATGCGGGGGAGGAGGGTCTTGGCGATCTCGAGGTTCTCTTCGAGCGGCACCGCGGAACCGTCCCACATGTGCGACTGGAAGATCGGGTTACGACCGGCCTTCACCTCTGCCTCCGACGCCTCGATCAGCGGGATGACGAAGCCGTCGAGCGCGTCCTTCGGGCAGTGGTCGGTGTGCAGGGCGACCGTGATCGGGTAGTTCTTGGCGACCTCGGTGGCGAACGCCGCGAAGGCGAGGGCACCGGATGCGCGGTTCTTCACGGACTGGCCGGCGAAGTAGTCCGCCCCGCCCGTGGTCACCTGGAGGATGCCGTCGGAGCCGGCTTCGGTGAGGCCCTGGAGGACCGAGTTGATGGTCGACGAAGAGGAGACGTTGATCGCCGGGTAGGCGAATCCGCCTTCCTTCGCTTTGGCGAGCATCTCGGCATACTGATCCGGGGTTGCGACGGGCATAGGTGTTCTCCTCTGGCGAGTTCAATCCGCGTGGGCGGTGCGGCGATGCCGACTTCCGCTGAAAGTCTAGCGAGGCCTCCGGCTAAACTGACGGCGGATGCCGACGGACGTCGGCGCTCGAGCGGGGGAGCAGCAGTGGCACGGAGATCGCTCGCCAGCGTTGTCGCCGATGCCCTTCTGGACGACATCGTCAGCGGCGCGATCGCGGGCGACGCCGCTCTGCCCACGGAGGCGGAGATCGGCGACGCGCACGACGTGAGCCGCATGACGGTACGCGAGGCGCTCAAGACGCTGCAGGCCCAGAACGTGGTGCGCGTGCTCCCGGGACGCGGCACCTATGTCAACCCGGTATCGGAGTGGACAGACCTCGGACCCATCCTTCGAGCGACGATCGAAGGGGTGGATCCCGCCGAGGCCTCGCTCCAGCTCGTCGAGGTGCGCCGGATGATCGAGACCGGTGCGGCCGCGCTCGCGGCAGCGCGACGCACGGCGCAGGATGTCGAGGCGCTCGAGGGATTCCTGCAGCAGATGCGTGCCGCCCACGAGGAGGCGGATCTCGATGCATTCGTTGCTGCCGACATCGCCTTTCACGACGTCATCTTCCGATCGACGGGCAACGTGTTCGTGGGCGTGCTCTTCGAACCGTTGTCCAAGGTCATGCGCTCCAAGCGGGAGCAGACCTCCGCCGTGCCCCAGATCCAGAAGAACGCCATCGAGCAGCACGCCCGCGTGCTCGAAGCGGTGCGATCCGGCGAGCCTGAGCGCGCGCGGCTCGCAATGGACGACCACATGACGCAGACCGCCGACGACCTGCGCCACTTCGTGCTGCCCGAAACGGGCTGACTTCTCGAACCGGGGCTCACCCGGTGTTTGTGCCGAGCCTTCCTGTGCTCAGCGTTCTTTCGCCGCGCCTCCACTCGCCGCATCGCGGCCGACATCCGCACGCCCGTTCGACGACATCGCGTTCGCCTATTGACGACCCGTCCGTCTCCTGTACGATGTCAGACATCTGATAGCAGACGGAACGGATCACCGTTCCCGGCTAGAAGTCATCCGACGACAAAGGAGTTTCGATGATGGACGAGCGCGCCCTACTGGCTGACTACCCCGCCGAGACGACGGTCGATCCCGCGTTGGTGGCCCGGACCGTGCAGAAGGCCGGAACGATCTTGGTCGTGCTCGATGACGACCCCACCGGCACGCAGTCCGTGGCGGACCTGCCGGTACTCACGGCCTGGGAGCAGAGCGACTTCGAGTGGGCATTCGCACGCACACCAGCGGCGGTCTACGTTCTGACGAACACGCGGAGCCTCGACGAGACGACCGCCGCCGCACGCAACGCCGAGGTCGTACGCAATGCGATCGCGGCGTCACGCGAGAGCGGCGTGTCCGTGGCCTTCGTGAGCCGTGGCGACTCCACCCTCCGTGGGCACTTCCCCCTCGAGACGGACACCATCGCAGAGACGCTCCGTGAGGTGACCGGCCAGCTGGTCGACGGCGTCATCATCGTTCCGGCGTTTCCCGACGCGGGCCGGATCACGATCGGCGGGGTTCACTACATGCGCGGCGACGACGGGCTGACGCCGGTCGCCGACACCGAGTTCGCCCGGGACGCAACCTTCGGATACCGCAGCTCCGACCTCCGCGACTACGTCGAGGAGAAGACCGGCGGTCGACACCGCGCATCCGACGTTGTGGTGCTCGACCTCGCGCTGATCCGCGGGGGGACCATGGCGATCGCCCTCGCCCTTGCGGATGCAACGGACTCGACTCCGATCGTGGCCGATGCCGTCACCGAGAACGACCTTCGGGCTCTCGCGCTGGGCATCGCGGCGGCAGAGGCGACGGGAAAGGTGTTCCTCTACCGGGTCGGACCTCCGTTCGTGCGGGCTCGGATCGGTCAGTCCGTGCGGGCACCGCTCACCGCGGAGGATGTCTTCCCCGAGGCGGCCCCATCGACTCGAGGTGGTCTCATCGTGGTCGGGTCCCATGTCGGACTCACCACCCGGCAGCTCGACGTGCTCGGCCGTGAGCACCCGATCGCCCGGACCATCGAGATCGACATCAACCGGATCCTCGACGCCGCCGCCGCGGAGCAGCACATCGAGGCGGTCGTGCGGGATGCCGTCGACGCCCTCGACTGGGCGATGTGGTCATCCACACGAGCCGACTGGTGCGGGAGGCCGGGAGCGGAGACGCCAGCCTCGAACTCTCGCGACGCGTGTCGAGCGCCGTGGTCGAGGTGGTGCAACGCATCATCGCGGCCCGTCGACCGCGCTTCGTCATCGCGAAGGGCGGGATCACCTCCAGCGACGTCGCTGCGCACGGCCTGGGCATCCGTCACGCCATTGTGCGGGGACCGATGCTCCCGGGCATCGTCTCCCTCTGGGAGCCCGTGGGGGGTCCGGCTTCCGGCATCCCCTACATCGTCTTCGCCGGGAACGTCGGCACCGACGATTCCCTTGCCCGCGTCGTCGAGACGCTGTCCATCTCAACCCTCGCCTCAGCATGACCACCACGGAAAGCGGATCCATGACAACCTCCACCACCACCTACCGGGTCGCCGTGCTCGGCCTCGGCGCCATGGGCCTGCCGATGGCCACGCGTCTGGCAACGTCGCTCACCGTGCACGGCTTCGACATCGCCGATGCCCGACTCTCGCTCGCCGCGGATGCCGGCATCACCCCCTTCGATTCGGCCCGCGAGGCCGCCGCTGGCGTCGACGCCGTTCTTCTCGCGGTGCGGAACGGTCAGCAGCTCACCGAGGTCCTCTTCGGTGACGCCGGTGTGGCCGAGGTGTTGGCGCCCGGTGCCGTCGTGGTCATGACGAGCACCGTCGGCATCGCCGACGTCGTCACGGCCGCTCACCGGTTGGGCGAGCTCGGCGTGCTCTTCGTCGATGCGCCTCTCAGCGGCGGGCCGGTCCGCGCGGGTGAGGGCGATCTCCTCATCGTCGTCGGAGCCGACCAGGCGGCGCGAGACGCGGCCGCCCCGGTACTCGACCTGCTCGCATCGACGCTGAGCGTGATCGGGGACAAGCCGGGCGACGGTCAGTCCTTCAAGACGGTGAACCAGTTGCTGTGCGGGATCCACATCGCGGCGGCCGCCGAGGCGCTCGCGCTCGCGGCCGCACTGGGGCTCGACGTGGAGAGCACGCTGTCCACGCTGTCTGCCGGCGCCGCGGGTTCCTTCATGCTCGCCAACCGGGGACCTCGGATGCTCGAGGCCTACGACGAGGAGGGTGCGGAGGTTCTCAGCCGCCTCGACATCTTCGTGAAAGACATGGGCATCGTGACCTCGGCCGCCCGGGCGCACGGGCTCGCCACGCCGGTGGCCGCTGCTGCAGAGCAGCTGTACCTCGTCGGGCAGGCGCACGGACTCGCCACGGCAGACGATTCCGCGGTCATCCGTGTGGTCGCGCCATCCCGACCCGCTCACTGATCACAAGACAGCCCTCTCGGGTCGCGCACCGAAAAGTTTCACCTGCATCGGCAGCTGCACCGCCCTGCATCAGCACCACATCACACCAATGAAACGCTTGTCGAAGGAGACATCATGGAAACGCCCGTCCTCTTGGCCATCGCAGCCGCCGGTATCGGTTTGCTGCTGTTGCTCATCATCAAATTCAAGGTGCAGGCGTTCGTCGCGCTGCTCCTGGTGAGTCTGTTCGTGGCGATTGCCGCGCAGATTCCGCTGGCCACGATCCCGGCAACGGAGGACACCCCCGAGCGCCTCGGCGTCATCGCGGTGATGATCTCGGGAATGGGCGGCACGCTCGGAACCGTGGCTGTGCTCGTCGCCCTCGGCGCGATGCTGGGAAAGCTCATCGAGGTGTCTGGCGGAGCCGCTAGCCTCGCCGGTCGTTTCACCTCGCTGCTCGGGCCCAAGCGTGTCTCTGCCGCCCTCACCGGCGCGGCACTCCTGCTTGCCATCCCCGTGTTCTTCGACGTCGGATTCATCATCCTCGTTCCGATCATCTATGGGTTCTGCACGATCGCAGGCGTCAATCCGGTGAAGTTCGGTCTGCCCGTTGCCGGCATCATGCTCGCGGTGCATGTGGCTGTGCCGCCGCACCCCGGCATCGTCGGTGGTGCTGCGCTGCTCGGCGCGGACCTCGGATGGGTCACGATTCTTGGCCTCGCCGTCTCGCTGCCGCTCGGTGTGCTGGCTCACTTCGTCTCCAAATGGCTCAACCGTCGTGAGTACACGATGCTCACCGCCACGGCCGAGCAGTTCCGCGCGTTCTCCGCCACCACCCGCGACAACGTTGTCGGTGGCACCTCGGGCTCCACCCGCACGGGCACCCTCACCAAGACGGAAGCGCCGCCGACCGCGGGAACGATCCTCACGCTGATCCTCGTGCCGCTCGCGCTCATCATGTCGGGCACCATCGCGTCCACGGTTCTGCCGGCGGATCACGCGCTTCGCCCGCTGTTCGCGCTGATCGGTGCGCCGATCTTCGCCCTCCTCGTGGCGGTGGTGCTCGCGTACTTCCTGCTCGCGGTGCGCCGCGGATGGACCCTCGCCCACACCGGCGACGTCATGGAAGCGGCGCTCCCGCCCGCCGCCATCGTGATTCTCGTCACGGGTGCTGGCGGCGTGTTCGCCAAGGTGCTCACCGAGAGTGGCGTCGGCTCCGCCCTGTCGACCACCCTTACGGCCACGGGTCTGCCGATCCTGCTGCTCGGATTCGTCATCTCCCTCGTGCTCCGCGCATCGCAGGGCTCGGCCACGGTGGCCATCCTCACCACGGCGGGTCTCGTCGCCGGAACCGTGGCGAGCGGTGACTACACGGTCATCCAGATCGCCCTCATCGCGCTGGCCATCGCCTTCGGCGCCCTGGGGCTCTCGCACGTGAACGACTCCGGATTCTGGGTCGTGACCCGTTATCTCGGGCTCAGCGTTGCGGACGGACTGCGCACCTGGACCGTGCTCACGACGGTGCTCGGCGTCGCCGGATTCGTGCTCGTGAGCCTGCTGTGGTTCGCGCTCAGCGGGGTGGGCGTCTAGGCACCTCTCACTCGGAAATAGCTCACCAGTATGCTGGGGGCGCGCTGAATCGTCGCGCTCCCAGCTGGTGTATTTCCTCTCAGACGTCGATCGATCAAAGGACGAAACCGTGGTCAGCCCCGAAACCGGAACCCTGTTCCTGCACCCCGACCGCAACCTGGCGATGGAGTTGGTGCGGGCCACCGAGGCCGCGGCCATTCGCGCCACACCGTTCATCGGGAGGGGCGACAAGCTCGCCGCCGACAAGGCCGCGGTGGATGCCATGCGCAAGTTCCTCGGCACCGTCAACTTCGACGGCGTCGTGGTCATCGGTGAGGGCGAGAAGGACAAGGCGCCCATGCTCTTCAACGGCGAACACGTCGGCAACGGGCGCGGACCGTCGTGTGACATTGCGGTCGACCCGATCGATGGCACGTCGCTCACGGCGGCGGGACGCCAGAACGCGCTGTCGATGATCGCTGTGTCTGATCGCGGCACCATGCTCGACGCCTCCTCGGTCTTCTACATGGACAAGATCGTCGCCGGACACGAGGCGATCGGTGTCATCGACATCCGTCAGCCCATCGGCGAGAACCTGCGCGCGCTTGCGAAGGCGAAAGACAAGCCGGTGAGCGAGATGGTTGTCGCCGTTCTGGACCGCCCCCGTCACGCCACCCTGATCGACGAGATCCGCGAGGCGGGCGCCGGAACGCGCCTCATGCTCGACGGCGATGTCGCCGGCGGCATCAACGCGGCCATGTACGGCAACCGCATCGACCTCTGCGTCGGCACCGGCGGCAGCCCTGAGGGCGTCGCAACCGCATGCGCGATCAAGGCGCTCGGTGGGTTCATCCAGGGTCGACTCGCGCCGGGCACCGATCTCGAGCGCCAGAAGGGGCTGGATGCTGGCCTCAAGTTCGACCACATCTACGAGGCCGACGACCTGGTACGCAGCGACAACACCTACTTCGTGGCGACCGGAGTGACCGATGGCGGACTGGTGCAGGGCGTGCGGCGTAAGGGTCCGATCATCCGTACCGAGAGCATCGTGCTGCGCGGGCGGTCGGGCACCATCCGTCGCGTGCTGGCAGACCACCTCGCCGAGAAGTGGCTCGGCGAGCACGACCTGTAGGCCAGCGCGGTGTGACCGCGATGCGACGGCATCGCGGTAGCCAGCACGACGCGACGCCAGCGCGTAGGGCGGCCGGAACGATCTGAGTCCAGCGCGCAGGCGGCCGGGACGATGTGAGGCCAGCCCGTAGGGCGGCCGGACCGCTCCGCAGCCGACGCGACCTTGTCAGGCGGACTCTTCGGCCTCCTCTGTGCTCGGGGCAACTGTGCTCGGGGCAACGGGCTCCGTCGACGGCAGCCCGAAACGCCGGGCGACGGGGGAGGCGGTGAGTGGTTCGTCGAGCGAGTCGAGCTCCCGCTCGATCGCGGCGACCCTGCGGTTCCTGGCCGATGAGTCGGCCGAATCGGGCATGCCTGCCGTGAGTTCCGGCGCGCTCTGTTCGCGCACCGTCTCCTCCACCGGCTCGAGGGTGGCGATGAGCTTCGACTCGTCGAGGGCGTTCAGCTTGCGGGCGGACGGCAGCACCTGGCGCTCGAGTGAGCCAACGAACCGGTTGTAGTCGTTGACCGTGGCCTTCACCGAACGACCGAGCTTGTCCACGTGCTGCGCCATCGTGGAGAGACGGCCGTAGAGTTCGCGGCTGATGTCGAACAGCGATTTCGCCTCCTCGGTGACCACCGCATGCTGCCAGCTCACCGCCACGGTCTTCAGCACGGAGAACAGCGTGACCGGTGACGCGAGGGCGACCCGGCGAGAGAACGCGAACTCCATGATGGTGGGATCCGCCTCGAGCGCAGAGGACAGCAGCGACTCGCTGGGGATGAACGCGATGACCAGCTCGGGACTCGAGTCGAGACCCTCCCAATAGGCCTTGCTGCCGAGTGCGGTGATGTGGTCGCGTACGGCCTTCACGTGCCGTTTCATCAGTGCGGTGCGCTGGGCGAGTGCTCCGTCTTCCGCGGTAAGAGGGATGGCGTTCGCCTCGATGTAGGCGTTGAACGGCACCTTCGCGTCGACCGCGATGCACTTGCCGCCGGGCAGCATCACGACCATGTCTGGTCTGCCCGCGCCCCGGTCGGAGGTGATGCTCGACTGGAGGTCGAAGTTGACCCGCTGCAGCATCCCCGCCGCCTCCACCACGGCGCGGAGTTGCGTCTCGCCCCAGACGCCCCTTGTGGAGTTGTTCTTGAGCGCCGCCGCGAGGGAGTCTGCGGTGGAACGAAGTCGCTCCTCGGATTCGGCCGCGCTGCGCAGCTGTTGTGCCAGCTCGCCGTGCTGCACACTGCGCTGAGCCTCGAGCTCCGCAACCTTCGACTGCATGGCTCGCAGCGTCTCCTGCACCGGCGTGAGGGCCTGCATCACGGCGTTCTCCGCGCCCTCTCGTTGCCGACGCGCTCGCTCCTCTGCGGAATGCCGTTCGATCAGGTCGCTGTACTGATGGCGTTGGGTCTCGAGTTCGCGCTCGAGCCCGTCGGCGGTGGCCTGCAGACCGGCCAGCCGCGCGGCGAGTTCGCTCCTCAGACCCTGCTCCTCAACGCGGAGTTGTGCGATGGCCGCGGAATGCTGTGCATCGAGTACGGCAGGGTCGAGCCGGCCAGCGCTCGCGTCGGTTCCCCGGCGCGCAGCACGGCGCGCCGTCGCGACGAGCGCGGCCAACGCGCCGATCACGATGCCGATGAGGATGCCGAGGATGATGGCGAGAACGGGGTCCATGCGCTCAGTGTCCCAGCGGGGTGCGACATTCCTTCGGCGCCGACCCGGGGGAGGCGTCATCCGTCCGCCTCCCGACAGTGCAAGATGGGCCACGACCCCTTTCGGGCGAACGGTTCAGGATGGAGATCGGATGCTGCTGCGCAAGCTTCGGCACCTCGCATTCCCTCACCCGCTCGATGTGCGTCGGTTGCCCGACGGCACGGTGACCCAGGGCGCGGCATCCCGACCGTTCCGGCGCCGGGGTCGCGAGAATGTGTTCGTGCGGCTCGAGACAGCCGATGGTCCCGCCTACGCGCTGGCGCTCAACTCGGAGGACCCGACCTGGCGTTGGCCCGACGACGGCGCCGCCACGATCGTGGTCATGCTTTACCGCGCGAACGCCGACGGCCGGGCGTGGTCGGAACTGCGGCGGCTCACCTCGGTGCAGCGGCGGGACGCGCTGTACAAGGCCGAATTGGTCTGCCGGGTCGGCTGAGACCCTCAGGCGAGGGCGGCGGGGCGAAGCTCGCGGTGTCGCGCTGCGGCGTCCGCTCCGATGGATTTGATCTTCACGCCCGTGATGTCGGCGAGGTGCGGAAGGTCGCGTGCCTCGTGACGAGCGGCGGCGTGAACGATGATCGCGGCACAGGCCTCGGCGTCGGCGAGGGCGTCGTGGTGACGGAAGTCCTCGAACCCGGCCGCCATCGCGGCCACGGGCAGTCGGTATGAGTCGAGGTGATACGTCTTGCGCGCGATGCTGAGGCTGCACGCGTAGTCGAAACTCGGTGTCTCGATGAGACTCGCCGCGCAGGCCGACCCGATGACACCCATGTCGAAGCGGGCGTTGTGCGCAACGAGGTGGTCGCCGTCGACGAACGAGACGAGATGCTCCAGCTGTTCGGCCCAGGTTGCCGCGCGCGCCACATCCTCCGCCACGATGCCGTGGATGCGGGTGTTCCACTCGAGGAAGTGATCGTGTCCGGCGGGAGGCCGGATGAACCAGCTCTCGGTGTCGACCACGACACCGTCCCGCACCTTCACGAGCCCCACGGAGCACGCGCTCGCACCGGACGAGTTGGCGGTCTCGAAGTCGATGGCAGTGAAGTTGAGGGGCACGGGCCGATGGTCTCACGGGGCACCGACGCTGCCGGGCGGGCACGCCGCGTTGGGTCGGTTCACCGGCTAGGTCGATCACTGCACACGATTCCCGCGCTCGATTTCGACACAGAATCACGGCGAATGTTCTCGGCACAAGATCACGGTGCTGCCCCGTGGGCCGGCGGGCCCGTCGCGGGCTGCATCCGCATCGCAGCGCGGGTCACGTACCCCCGGCCGCTCGGCGATCGCCACGCCAGATCCCCCTGGCCTAGGTGACTCACACTCCACGCCGTGTCGTGCTTGAGCTTGTGATGCTTCGGGCAGAGGTGCGCGAGATTGTCGTGGCTCGACTGGCCGTCAGCTGCCCAGTCGACGGTGTGGTCGAGGTCGCTGTGCCGAGCCGAAACACCGCAGCCGGGAAAGCGACACGTTTCGTCGCGCAGCCGGAGCCACCGGCGCAGCTCGGCGGGCACCACGTACCGTTCGCGCCCGACCGAGAGAACCGCTCCGGTCTCCGGGTGCGTGAGGATGCGGCGCAGGCTCGGTGCCTCCGCCGTGAGCCGCCGCGCCGTCACCGGGTCGATCGGGCCATATCCGGCCAGCACCGCTGGCTCCTGAGAGTGGCCGAGAAGAGTCATGACCGGAACGGTGATCGTCACGTTCGCGCGGATGCCAACGCCGACCCCCTGTGACGTCACCCCATCGGTGAGGAGTCCAGCCGCGACATCCGCTCGCAACTGAGAGAGGGTGCGGGGCTCGCCCGAGCCCTGCAACGACGTGGCAGAAGCGGTCACGCGGTCGTAGCAGGCTGACGCGGTGGCACAGGGGAGAAGCAGTTCGAGCCATGACATTCCGTCTCGCGCCGGGGCAAGCCGCACCTCGCGGTCGGAGAGCGCTCGCCGATGGCGCTCGACGATGGTTTCAGGGTGGGCTCGCTCGCGAAGCGCCCGTGCGACGCGATCGAACTTCGCCACAGTGAGCTCTCGAGCGAGCGGCACCAGCTCGGTCTCGAGGGTCGTGCGCGCCTGCTCGCTCACCCCTCCGAGCGAGGCGACCTGATCCACGACCACCTGCGCATGCCGGTAGCTGAGTTCGCCGGTGTTCAACGCGACAAGGGTCTCAGGGAGTTCGTGCATCAGGGCCTGGCTCTCGGCCACAAGCGTCTCGGCGGATCGCTCGGGCAGGCGCAGGGCGCAGGCGAGCTCGGAGACAAGCACCTTTCGGGCGACCGTGCGGGCGCTCCATTGGTGGGGGTCCGAGGACGTGGTCACCTGCTGATGCGTCTCCGACCATTGCCTGGCCTGATCGACCGCCTCCGCACGCAACGAGGCCACATGGGCGAGCATCCGGTCGAGGCCGACGACCACATCGAGAAGCGCGCCGAACGTGTCGTCCATCAGCCCGACGAAGCCTGGCACCGCCAGCAACGGCGGGCGCTCGCGCGGAGTGACTTCCGCAGCGTGTGGGGCGACTTCCATAACTCATTCTACCACGACATTCGAAAGTATGTTCGATAAGTTCGAGCGAGACGGGAACGCGACCCCCGCCCGGTACCCTTGACCCTCGTGGCTCTTACAATCGCAATCGTCGGACTCCCCAACGTGGGCAAGTCCACCCTCTTCAACGCGCTCACCAAGAACTCGGTGCTCGCCGCGAACTATCCGTTCGCCACGATCGAGCCCAATGTCGGCGTGGTGAACCTGCCCGACGCCCGCCTGGGCCAGCTCGCCACCATCTTCAGCAGCGAGCGCATCCTTCCGGCTCCGGTCTCCTTCGTCGACATCGCCGGCATTGTGAAGGGCGCAAGCGAGGGGGAGGGCCTGGGCAATAAGTTCCTGGCCAACATCCGTGAGGCGGATGCGATCGCGCAGGTCATCCGCGGATTCGACGACCCCGATGTGGTGCACGTCGACGGCAAGGTGGATGCCGCATCGGATATGGAGACCATCAACACCGAGTTGATCCTCGCCGACCTGCAGACGCTCGAAAAGGCGCAGGCGCGCTACGACCGCGACCTTCGAGCGAAGAAGATCGACCAGGCCACGATCGACACCGCCGCGGCTGCGGTCGCTTGGCTCAACCAGGGCCGTCCGCTGTCGGCGTCGAGCATCGACATCGAGCCGATCCGCGAGCTCGGGCTACTCACGGCGAAGCCGTTCATCTACGTCTTCAATGTGGACGAGGCCGTGCTCGGCGATCAGTCCAAACTCGACCAGCTGGCGGGGCTCGTTGCGCCCGCAAAGGCGATCTTCCTCGACGCCAAGCTCGAGTCCGAGCTGATCGACCTCGACGAGGCGGATGCCGCAGAGCTCCTCGCGTCGACCGGCCAGGAGGAGAGCGGCCTCGACCAACTCGCCCGCATCGGGTTCGACACGCTGGGCCTGCAGACCTACCTCACGGCGGGTCCCAAGGAGACCCGGGCGTGGACGATCGGCAAGGGTTGGACCGCGCCGCAGGCGGCCGGCGTCATCCACACCGACTTTCAAAAGGGCTTCATCAAGGCCGAGATCGTGTCGTTCGACGACCTGCTCGCTGCGGGCTCGATGGCAGAGGCGAAGGCCAAGGGCAAGGCCCGCATCGAAGGCAAGGAATACGTGATGCAGGATGGCGACGTGGTGGAGTTCCGCTTCAACGTGTAGCGGATTTTCCGCGCCGCCGCGAAAGCGGTAGCCCGAGCGGTAGCCCGGGCGGTAGCCCGAGCGGTGGCGATCGGCAACGGTCGCAGGCGGATGCGATGGCACCCCGGTGGCCCGCTCGTCACTGACGAATCGTGACTTTTGCTAAGGTAATCGCGCGGGCTGTCGAGGTCCCATTAGCCACTGCGGGGACGGGGAATTCAGCTTGCTCAATCGAGGATCACGGCACACAGGTTCGCGGCTGGCAATGAGCGTGGCGGTCGGCGCTCTGCTTCTTGTGGGGTGCGCGGGCCCAGGGTCGATCGCGCCGTCGGCAGATCCGACGGCGTCCGACTCCCCAGCCGGCAGCACTCCGACAGCAACGCCAACACCGTCGACATCGCCCCCGGTGAATCTCGACGATCCGAGTTCGTGGCTCATCGACTTCACGTCGGTTGGCCCGCTGGCGTTGGGCGACCCCATCAGCGAGGTCGCGCCGGCGATGACGGCCTACACGACCACCGTATTCACCGAATCGTGCCCGCAGAATACGTACTTCGACAGGTCCGGATCACCCGGAATTCTGATTGCCGACCCGTCGGGTTCGGGTGAGATCGAACTGATCGTCGTGCAGAAGTGGGGGAGCTCGGGCGAAGCCGCGGCTGTCGCCGGCACGTCGCCGCGCACAAGCGCCGGGATCGGCATCGGCGCGACTCTGGACTCTGTGAAGGCCGCGTATCCCGCGCTGTCCGAGGGCGGAGCCGACCCTTTCACCTACTACTCGGTATCCGAGGGCAATGGGAATTGGCTGAACTTCTCGCTCAGCACCGAGGGGCTCGTGGATACGATTCTCGTGGCGCCATCTCCTGGAGTTCCCAGCGAATTCTGCGGCTGATGGGCCTCGCGAGTGCGTGAGGTTTCGCGCCCCGGCAGACCATAGGCGGTCCGAACACACCAGTCGGGTAGCAGCCGCAGCACCGTCGAACCAAGGAGACCTCTCGTGCCAGTAATCGCCATCATCGGAGCAGGACCGGGACTTGGAGCGGCTGTCGCGCGGAGGTTCGGTCGCGAGGGCTTCTCCGTGGCGCTGATCTCCAGGGATCAGTCGAAGCTCGACACCATGGCGGCGGAACTCAACGCTGCCGGTGTCACCGCGCGTGGATACGCTGCGGATGTCCTCGCGCCTGACTCGCTCGAAGGCGCCCTTGAGCGTGCCGCGGCAGAGCTCGGGCCCATCACGGCACTTCAGTACAGCCCGCTCCCGTCGCGGGATTACCTCAAGCCGGTGCTCGAGTTGACTCCGGAGCTGGCGTTGGAGGCACTTCAGTTCTCGGCGCTCGGGCTCATTCACGCGGTGCGCGCGATTCTGCCCGGGATGCGGGAGGCTGGCAACGGCAGCATCATCCTGATCAACGGGGGAACCTCGGTGAAGGCCCGCGCCGGCTTCGCGGGCACGTCGGTCGCCTTTCCGGCCGAGAGCGCGTACGGCGAGATGCTCCACGACGCCCTCGAGGGTGAGGGCATCCGGGTGAGCCAACTCGTGATCCCAGGTGGCATCCCGCAGCTGCAGATCCCCAACGGCATCGACGGCGTCGCCGATCGCATCTGGGGCCTTCACGCGGATGCCGGTCCGTTCCGAACCATGCTCATCCCGCTCGAGGAGGGGCGCGAGTAACGTCGCACCCGCCGCTCGCGGAAACGCTAGTCGCCCGTTGACTATCGCTATGGTGGATAATAACCTCGGTTATATGAGAACTATGGCACCGCTCCTAGCTCCGATCTTCCGGTCGGACGGGCAAGCGCGCCTACTCTCGACCCTCCTGTTGGGCGACGACGAGCTCAGCCTCACCGACGTTGCTGCACGAGCCGACCTGGCCTACCCGACCGCACATCGAGAGGTGGCGCGACTGCTCGAGGCAGGCATCCTGATCGAGCGGCACGCTGGTCGAACGCGGCTCGTCCGCGCCAACCCGGACAGTCCGCTGACCGACCCGCTTCGGAAAATCCTCACCGTCGTCAGCGGTCCGGTGGTGCTGCTGGCTGCGGAGTTCGAGCGCATCGACGGGATCCAGTCGGCGTTCCTCTACGGCTCCTTCGCCGCACGGCTGCGGGGGATCGAAGGTCCGGCACCCCGCGACATTGACGTCATGATCGTGGGCGATCCGGAGGTCGATGCGATCTACGAGGCGTGCACGCGCGTCGAGGCCGTCGTGCATCGTCCGGTCAATCCGACGATCCTCAGTGCGGAGGAGTTCGCGGCCGAGTCGGGCTTTCTCGCGAGCGTACGCTCCGGTGCGATCGTCGAGGTGGCGGGGGAGCAGCCGTGGCGATAGTCGCGCTCACCCGGATGCAGCAGGCGACGGTGCTCGCGTTGGTCGAAGCTCGACGACTCGACGTCGTTCCTGTAGACACATCTCGTGCCGCGTCCTTCATGCGGCAGGCAGAGGAGCGGCTCGGGCAGTTGCCGCTGCTGACCAGCATCTCCGTGAAATACGGCATCGCCTACGACGCGGCGCACGACATCGGCGAGGCGCTGCTGGCGGCGTACGGATTCCGCACCGCCAACGGGCCGGGACAACACGAAGCGCTCGGTCGATATCTGCGCGCGGTCCTCGACACGCCGCCGGGCGACTCGGCCGCAAGCGCATTCGATCGAGTGCGACGAGCGCGAAATCAAGACCGCTACGAAGCGAAGCCAATTGGCGCTGCTGCCGCCGGGAAAGCCGAGCACGTGGCCCGTGAGCTCTTCGACGCTGCTGTGGCCCGGGGTTTGGCTGTCTGACGTTTCATGCGCGACGACCGATGACCAAAACTCGCATTAGGGATGACATGCGGACAGCCGAACCCATAAAGTGATGAATCGTCGCCGACTATGCGTCGCATAGGACTCCCCGCGGCGACAGAAGTGGAAAAAAATGTCTCAGCACCTTGGTATCGCCGGCCTTGCAGCGCTCGCCCTATCCCTCGTCGTCGCGGCGCCCGCGAGCGCAGCGGCATCCGGCACCATTTACGTTCCCGATGACTTCGTGGCGACATTGTCCGACACTCGCGCCACCGGGCACTACGAACTCGATGGCACTGGCCTTCACATCTGGACAGAGGGGGCGACGAGCACCGACAAGGTTGCCGAGTACGTCGCCACCACCACCCCCCTCTCAACCGTCGGTGAGCCGACCCTCGAGTACACCAACACGGCTGGCGGTCTGCCCGGCTTCCAGCTGTACATCGACGCCGATGCTGATGGAACAAACGACGGCATCCTCGTCGGAGAGACCGTCTACGGCAACGACTGGTGGCTGAACAACGGAGCCAAGCAGTTCGTGAAGGATGGCGCCCCGTCTCACTCGGGCGGGTTCGGCAGCGCGAACCACGGAACGCTCGACGAGTGGCGTGCCGCCTTCCCGAACGCGGTGGTCACCGCGTTCGGCTTCTCGCTGGGCTCCGGTGTGAAGGGCGACGGCGTGATCGACGCGATCAACTTCGCCGGTACGCGCTACACATTCGCGAAGCACGTCGTGCTCACATCGAAGACCGCCTGCAAGGACGATGGCTGGAAGACCAGCACCAAGCCCGTCTTCACGAATCAGGGTGACTGCGTGAGTCACTTCGCCGCGGGCAAGTAGGCGCAACCCCTCGCCGGCGTCGACGAAGTCGTATTCCTGAAGTCCGCAACCTCCCTGACCCACCGTTCCGCGACGAACGCAACGTGGATGGGTGCTCGTTGTAGGCGCGGTATGCGGCTTCGTCGGCGAATTCCATCGTGAACTGGTGGGTGAGTTCGCTCTTATCGCTCACCTGGCGCTGGATGGCGAAGTCGTTCACCCCAGGGATGGATGCCAGTGGTCGCGCGCTCCAGCAAGAAATGCGGCGGACCGGGAGAACCCTGAGGGTGAACGAGGCGAAAGACCACGGTGTGTTGAATGCGCATGGAGGCGACGATACCCATCCTGCTCCTATCGTCGGGCCTCTGCGTTCACTCCCCAGAGTCGTTCCGTGCCATCCACATCGCCAGGTGCTCCGCGGTCGCTCCGACCCCGCCCGCGATATCCCTCGGCGTGCCCGCGGCAACGACCCGTCCGCCCGCATCCCCGCCGCCCGGCCCAAGGTCGATGACCCAATCGCTCGCGGTTATAGCCGCCTGGTCGTGCTCCACGAGAACGACCGTGTTGCCGGCATCCACCAGTTGTTGCAACTGGTCGAGCAGCAACCGCACGTCGGCCGGATGCAGCCCGGATGTCGGCTCGTCGAGAAGGTACAGCGCGTGCCCGCGATGGGCGCGCTGCAGTTCGGTCGCCAGCTTGATGCGCTGCGCCTCGCCGCCGCTCAGCTCGGTCGCGGGCTGGCCCAGACGGAGGTAGCTGAGCCCGACCTCCCGTAGCGTCTCCAGGCTGCGGGATGCGGCGGGCACGTCCGCGAGGAAGACGGCGGCATCGCCTACCGTCATCGCGAGCACATCCGCGATGGACTCGCCCCGATAGGTCACCTCGAGCGTCTCCGCGTTGTATCGGGCCCCGTGACAGGTGTGGCAGGGCGCGTAAGTGCCAGGCAGGAACATCAACTCGATCGAGACGAACCCTTCGCCCTGGCACGTCTCGCAGCGCCCACCGGCCACGTTGAACGAGAACCGTCCGGCCGTGTAGCCACGCGCGCGGGCCTCCTCCGTGGCGGCGAAGAGCTTGCGCACCACGTCGAACATGCCGGTGTAGGTGGCGAGGTTCGAGCGCGGGGTGCGACCGATGGGGCGCTGGTCCACGACCACGAGCCGGTCGAACGCCTCGAGGCCGGAAACCCCGGCCACATCGAGCTCGAGAACGGCCTCATCCACGCCGTCGGGCGCCGAGCCCAGGTGGTCCCGCACTACATGCGCGAGAACCTGGGTCACGAGCGTCGACTTCCCGGACCCCGAGACCCCGGTGACCGCCGTCATCACACCGAGCGGCACCTCCACCGACGCGTCCTGCAGGTTGTGCCTCGTGATGCCGCTGAGCCGCAGCCATCCGGCAGGTGTTCGGGGCTCACGAGGAGCCGCAGCCTCAGCCGAGGGGAAGAGGTACCGAGCGGTGATCGAACCCTCGACCGCCGCCAGGCCGTCGACTGGGCCGGAATAGACCACGTGTCCGCCGGCCTCGCCAGCCTGTGGCCCGATATCGACCACCCAGTCCGCCCGGCGGATGACGTCGAGGTCGTGCTCGACCACGAACAGCGAATTGCCGGAGTCCTTGAGGCGGTCGAGCACATCGAGGAGCGGTTTCGCGTCCGCGGGGTGCAGCCCGGCGGAAGGTTCGTCGAGCACGTAGACGACCCCGAACAGGCCGGAACGCAGCTGGGTGGCGATGCGGAGGCGCTGCGCCTCACCGGGGGAGAGGGTGGTGGAGTTCCGGCCGAGGCTCAGGTAGCCGAGCCCCAGGTCCAGCAGCACCTCGACCCTGGCGATCACGTCGGCGGCGATCCGCGCGGCGGCCTCCCCGGTGTCGGAGTCGGATGCCTCGTCCCTCGACTCGACTCCGGCTCGAAGCTCCTCGGCGAGATTGGCGAGCGGCACCGCGTTCATCTCCGCGATGGTGCGCCCAGCGAACGTGACCGCGCGCGCCTCCCCGCCGAGCCCGCTGCCGTCGCAGTCGGGGCACGGGATGCTCTGCACGAAGCGCATGGCCCGCTCGCGCATCCGCTCGCTCTGCGATTGGGAGAGCACGTGCATCACGTGCTTGCGGGCGCTCCAGAACTTGCCGTAGTAGCCGTGATCGACTCGGCCTTCCTCGGGCTCGATCAGCACGGAGGGCTGCTCCTCGGTGTACAGCAGCCAGTCGCGTTTCGCGCGCGGTAACGAGCGCCATGGCTTCTCGATGTCGATTCCGAGACCGCGCACGATGCTGCGCAGGTTGGCACCCTGCCACGCTCCGGGCCAGGCTGCGATGGCGCCCTCCCGGATGCTCAGACCGCTGTCGGGCACGAGGAGTTCTTCGGTGACGTCGTGCACCATCCCGAGCCCGTGGCAGCGGGAACATGCGCCGGCCGCCGTATTCGGGGAGAACGCCTCGGCGGAGAGGTGCGACACGCCAGCAGGGTAGGTGCCCGCCCGCGAGTAGAGCATGCGGAGCAGGTTCGACAGCGTGGTGATCGTGCCGACCGACGAGCGGGAGCTCGGAGCCCCGCGGCGCTGCTGCAGTGCAACCGCCGGAGGAAGCCCGGAGATTTCGTCGACGTCGGGCGCGCCGACCTGATTCAGCAGTCGCCGCGCGTAGGGCGCCACCGACTCGAAGTATCGCCGCTGCGCCTCCGCGTACAGCGTGCCGAACGCGAGGGACGACTTACCCGAGCCCGAGACGCCCGTGAACACCACCATGCAGTCCCGGGGAATGTCGATGTCGACGTTCTTCAGATTGTGTTCGCGTGCGCCACGAACGCGCACCCAGCCGTCCACGTCGTCCCGTGTCATCGATCCACCGTTCTCGTTGCCGAAGCGGGAAGTTGCCCAAGCGGGAAGTCGCCCGGCGGGAAGTTGCCCGGGCGGGAAGTTGCCCGAGCGGAAAGGTGCTCAAGCGGTAGCCACCGACCCGCTGCCCCGATTCAACGATACGTGCGCGGACTCGCGCTGCCCGACGATGTCGCCGCAGCAGCAGATGCACCGATCCGAGACCCCGGGTAACGTCGGGGCCATGGCGACGCGGCTGCTTCTCATCTCCGACACCCACATCCCCGGCCGGGCGCGCGCGTTGCCCGCAACCGTGCTGGCGGCTGCGGATGCTGCGGATCTCGTGATCCACGCGGGGGACTGGGTAACGGCATCCGTGCTCGATGACCTGCGGGGGCACGCCGAGGTGCTCGGGGTGTGGGGCAACAACGACGGTGACGACCTCCGAAGCGTGCTGCCCGAGGTTGCCCGACGGGAGATCGAGGGTGTGCGCTTCGCGGTCATTCACGAAACGGGCGACGCCAGGCGCCGGCACGAGCGAATGGATGCCGCCTTCCCCGACGACCACGTGCTCGTGTTCGGTCACAGTCACATCCCGTGGGACACCGTGACCGAACGTGGACTGCGGCTGCTGAACCCCGGATCGCCCACCGATCGCCGCAGGCAGCCCCGGCACACCATGATGACTGTGCTGGTGGATGACGGCGCGCTCCGGGAGGTCGAGCTCGTCGACCTATGACGCCCTCGGCGACCCGCCGAAGACGATGAGTTCCATCTGCGCCTCGACCCACGCCACGTAGTCGTTCTCGCTCCACCCGTTGTCGTCCACGAAATGGGTGTAGGTCTCCTGCGTCAGATTGAGTTCGCCCCTTGTCGCGGTGGTCTCGACGTCATCGATCGGGGCGCCTCGGGACTTCGCCAGGTGGAGCACCGCAACGTTGTCTGCGTGACGCCTCGCTAGGAGGCCCTGAAAGGTCTCACGCACGACCGGGTCGGATGCCGCTGCCCCGCGAAACGCCCACCACAGTGCGCGGGTGTTGGCAACTGCGGTGACCGAGGCGCGGATGATCGCCAGCAGCATGTCCCGCGGATCCTCGATCGCGATCAAGGCCTCGAACGGTGTGCCGCCGGAGAGAGCAGTCGGCGTCTCGACCCCCACGAATGCCCGCTCGAAGGCCCCGAGGAGGATCTCGCTCTTCGCCCCGGTGGCCTGCACGGTATCGATCGACACCCCCGCGCGCTGCGCGATGCGCGTAAGCGACGTGCCCTCGTAGCCGCTCTCGGTGAAGCAGGCCGCAGCGGCATCCAGCACCCGGCGTCGCGTGGCGGCAGCCTTCTCCTCCCGCAGCACCGACTGGTATCGGCGTTTCGACTGATCGGCCATATTGACCAGTATGACATGCGGGTGTAATGTCCGATCACCACTCACCAGCGAAAGAAGCTCAGCATGTCGAACGCGCGGAACATCCTGCTCGCCAGCACTCCGATGCACGCGCACATCGCGCCGTTGCTTCAGCTCACGCGCGGCCTCACCGACCTGGGTCACCGCGTCTACTTCCTCACCGGCGCCAAGTTCGCCGACACCGTTCGGTCGGCGGGTGCCGAGTTCATCGCTCTGCCGGCCGAAGCCGACTTCGATGACGACCGCTTCAATTCCGATCATCCACAGCGCATGAAACTCAAGGGCCCGGCGCAGCTCTCCTTCGACGTGCGGAACATCTTCCTACCGCCGCTCGCAGCTCAGCTCCGGGCCGTCGAGGAGGCCGTCGAACGGTTCGACATCGATGTGGTCGCCAACGAGCTCCTCTTCCTCGGCGCGACGGCGTACGCGAGGCGACCCCGCGCGAATCGGGTGCCGGTCGTTGCGCTTGGAATCTTCCCGCTCTACGCCGATGACCCGGATGTCGCGCCGGCCGGGCTCGGGATCGCACCGAAGCAGGGGAGGGCGGGCCGCATCCGCAACGCAGCACTCCGCTTTCTCGCGCAGAAGGTGATCTTCGCGTCGCTGCAGCGCGACGTCGACGCCGCCTACCGCGGGGTGGGACTCAGCGGACTCGGCATCTTCTTCCTCAGCTCGACGCGTCTTGCCGATGCGGTCGCCCAGTTCACCGTGGCCGGGTTCGAATACGACAGGCCCACGATGAGGGAACAGGTGCGCTTCATCGGACCGCTGGCCACCACGCGCACGATTGCGCCGTCCACGGCGGAACTACCCGACTGGTGGGGTGATCTCGACGGCAAAACCGTCGTGCACGTCACCCAGGGCACCGTCGCCAATGCGGACTTCGAGGAGTTGCTCCTCCCCACCATCCGCGGGCTCGCTGGACGTAAGGATCTCATCGTGGTCGCGTCTACCGGCAATCGTGACGTGTCGCAGGTTCTCGAGGCGCTCGATGCCGAGCCGCTGAATCTGCGCATCGAAGAATTCCTGCCCTACGACCGGCTGCTGCCGAGGGTTGACGTGATGGTGACGAACGGCGGATACGGCGGCGTTCACTTTGCGCTCGAGCAGGGAGTGCCGCTCGTGGTCGCGGGCCAGACCGAGGACAAGACCGAGGTGACCGCGCGCGTGGCCTGGTCCGGAGTCGGCATCAACCTGAAGACCCAGTCACCCAAGCCGGAGGCGGTGCGTGCCGCCGTTGACGCCGTCATCGCGGATCCCTCCTATCGGACGAACGCCCAGCGTCTCGCCGAGGAGATTGCGCATGCCCCGGGCGCAGCCGGCTTTGCCGCGCTCGTCGAGGAGCTGGTCTCCTCACATGCCTCAGAGAGCCCACGCTCCCGCTGAGGCTGACGCTGACGCAGACCGGCTGGCAGGATGAGGCCATGACGCTGCACCTCACCGGAGACGACGCCGCCGACACACTGCTCAGCGAGAACTCTTTCGCCCTGTTGGTCGGGATGCTGCTCGATCAGCAGATCGCGATGGAGGTGGCATTCGCTGGCCCCGCGAAGATCCGGGATCGGATCGGCAGGTTCGATCCCGCAACTATCGCCTCCTTCGACGCGGACGAGTTCGTGGAGGTCTTCCGGACCACCCCGGCCGTGCATCGCTTCCCGGGGTCGATGGCGGCGCGGGTGCAGGCGCTCGCCGAGGTGGTCGTGCGCGACTGGCATGGCGATGCCACCGAGATCTGGACCGCGGATGACCCGACCGGCCCCGAGATCCTCTCCAGGCTGAAGGCCCTCCCGGGTTTCGGCGAGCAGAAGGCGAAGATCTTCCTCGCCGTGCTGGCGAAGCGGGTCGGGATCGACGCCGAAGGATGGCGCGAGGCATCCGCCCCCTACGGCGAGCAGGGCTCGTTCCGGTCTGTGGCCGACATCGTCGACCCGGAGTCGCTCACGAAGGTGCGGGAGACCAAGCGGGCCGCGAAAGCGGCCGCCAAGAAAGGC
Source organism: uncultured Actinomycetota bacterium (assembly GCA_963756375.1). Taxonomy (GTDB): domain Bacteria; phylum Actinomycetota; class Actinomycetes; order Actinomycetales; family Microbacteriaceae; genus Marisediminicola. The sequence continues at coordinate 278,378 of CAVWNJ010000005.1, forward strand.
TGAGAGTCTCTCGCCGGAGCGTCTGACAAGGGGGAATGTCCCGATTTCGTCCGGAATGCCGAGGAGTATCGTGTGCCGCACGGCGCCGATGCCGACGCCGCTTCCCGATGCAATCGACCCGGAGGTAGGTAGACAAATGTTGGGCAATCGGAGCCGCGTGGCAGTCGTCGCGGCACTTGTGATCGCGGCCGGCTCCCTCGGCGCACCCGCAGCGGTGGCACACGATTCGAAGGGCGGCGCCGACAACCCCAAGGGCGGCGCCGACAGGCAGTTGGCCGAGGTGCGGAAGGCCAACAAGGAGTTCAAGGACATCAATGTCGCCCTCGCCGCAGGCTACGAGCCAGCGGGGGACTGCGTGCCCGGCATGGGCTTCCACTTCGTGAACTTCGCCCAGTTCGGCGCGATGGATCCCATGGTCCCCGACGCGGTGCTCTACGAGGCCGACAAGAAGGGTCGGATGAAGCTGGTTGCGCTGGAGTGGTTCAAGGTCGATGCCGACCAGGACCTCTCTACCAGCGACGATCGGCCGACGATGTTCGGAAAGGCCTTCGACGGACCGATGCCGGGCCACACCGACGGCATGCCCGTGCACTACGACCTGCACGCCTACCTATGGCACGGCAACTCGGACGGCGTGCTGGCCACCTTCAATCACAAAGTGGAGTGCCCGTAGGCAAGGTCAGCGGGACTGGCGCCGCTTGCCCACGCGAGGTGCGCCCTTGACCGCCGGTGCGCGGCCTTTGCCTTTCGAGGCCTTGGCCTTCCCGCCGGGGGCGGGGGCCGTCGTGTGGGCTGCGGCCGCCGACCGCTTCCTCTCGTGCCTCGCCTGGTCGCGCAGAGTCACTCCCTCAGCCGTGAGGGTGGTCGTCGGGGCTGAGTAGTCGAAAAGCGCGTGGCCGAGGCTCGCCTCGAGGTCCTTCACGGAGGCCACGACGACAGCTCGCGGCACGCCGAGTTCACGAGCCGCGTGAGCGAAATTGAGTGACTCGGCCGCCGCGGCGAAGTGCTTGAGCTGGGTGCCGTTCATCGTTTCCGTCCGTTGCGCCGCTCGGTTGCGGCATTCTCAGGGTACGGCCCTTGCGGCGGTTCACCGCCCGGATGCCCGAACAGGCCCCGGATCAATGGCGACGTCAGCCCGCCAGGCGCCCCCACACCGATCGTGACCCCGCCTCGCCGACGATGAACACATCCACGGTGGCACCCACCGCGACGATGATGGCGATCACCATCAGCACGATCGAGAGCACCCGTCGCCTCGACTCGGGCACTCGATTCATCCCACCCCGAAACCACAACCACTCGGTCACGGCTACCGCGAACAGGGCGGCGGTCCACGGCAGAACGCCAGCGGCCAGCGCCGCATGTTTCTGCACCTGGGGAGTGGGGCCGACCAGCTCGAGGAGTTGCTGGCCCGCATTCACGGTGATCGGCACGAGGATCAACACCGCAAGCGCTGCCAGGGGTGTGACGACACCGAGTCGTCGGCGTGCGGCGGGGAGCACCGCATGGAGGATGACCGCGAGGGCTGTGAGCGGAACCAGCACCACGACGCCGTGGACGAGGAGCGGATGCAGCGGAAGGCCGCCGAGAAGATAAATGTTCACGTGAGATACCACGATGCTCGACGCCGGGAGGTTCATCCCCGAAACTGAACTTTGCACACGGGGTAATCGTGTATTCGAAGTGGAGACCAATATGGGCGGCAACGACGCGGCGCTGTTGCGCACGCTCCACGACCAGCACGCCCCTGCCCTCTGGCGCTACGTCGTCTACCTCACCGGTGATCGCTCGGCTGCAGACGACATCGTGCAGGAGACACTGCTGAAGGCGTGGCGAAAGCCGTCGGTGCTCGATCAGAGCGAGTCATCCGCCCGGGCCTGGCTGTTCACGGTCGCCCACAATCTGGTGGTCGATCACTACCGGAGTTCACGGAGCCGGCATGAGGTGACCACGCCCGAGTTTGCTGAGCGGGCCGGGCCGGATGCCACTGACGCGCTGCTCGACGCCTGGCTGGTGAGTGACGCGCTCACGAGTCTGTCGGCCGAACATCGCGCCGTGATCGTGCATGCCTACTATGGTGGCCGGTCGATCGCGGAGATCGCCGCCGAGTTCGACATCCCGGAGGGCACCGTGAAGTCACGTCTTCACTACGCGCTGCGGGCCCTGCGTCTGACACTGCAAGAGAAGGGGGTGACCCGATGAGCGTCGACATGTTCGCCGACTGGGACGCCGCCTACGTGCTCGGGTCCCTCTCCCCGGTGGAGCGTCGTCAATTCGAGGATCACCTCGAGGTCTGCCGAATCTGCGCTGCGGGCGTCACCGAGCTCGCCGGAATGCCGGGGCTTCTTGCGCAGCTGTCGCCCGCAGACGGGCTCGCAACCCTCGACGACGCCCAGGTGAAACGCACATCCCAGCACACGGACCTCTACCCGCGACTCAACGGAACGGTGCGCCGCATTCGGTTCCGCAGGCGCGTGGTCACTGCCCTCGCCGCTGCTGCCGTGCTGGCAGCCGCCATCGTGATACCCATCACAATCGTGGCCGGCCCTCCGCCGACGGTCTCCGCACAGTTCACGCCTCTCGTCACCGAATCGATCAGCGCGCAGGTGAGCCTCACCGACAAGCGGTGGGGCACCCTCGTCGAGGTGGAGTGTCGCTACGCCGACGACGCGACGTGGCCGACCCCCGACCCGGGCGGTGGGTGGGATTATGCGCTGTTCGTGACCGATCAATCCGGCACTACGACGCGGGTCGCAGGGTGGAAGGCGGTCGCAGGCGCCGACGTGCGGGCCACCGGTTCGCTCGGGGCGGATGCCGCCACCCTCGTCAAGGCGGAGATCCGCGCTGTGCCCAGCGGCACCGTGATGCTCGCTGCCGACCTGGGCTGACTCCGTCACCTGAGTCACGATCAGGTAACGAGTCGGCCTCCGACGCAATCACGGTGAACCGAGGAGGTGCCGACGGCGTGCCTATAGCGATCGCATCACCGCGATTCCCGCTATGAGGAGACAGTCATGAGCCACATTCTGGAACGCAAGAAGATTCTGTTGTCGTTCGCCGCCATGTCGATCGCGGTTCTCGGTCTCGCCGGGTGTGCCGGCACGACCGAGTCGATCACGCCGACAGAGAGCGCCCCCGAGACATCCGAGTCGCCATCCGAGTCCGAAGCTCCGGCGGAAGCCGACGCGGAACTCGCGGTAGCCACCACCGATCTCGGCGAGATCGTCGTCGACGGCAAGGGCATGACCGTGTACATGTTCACCAAGGACGTGCAGGGCTCAGGCGAGAGCACCTGCTCCGGCGAGTGCGCAGACAAGTGGCCGTCGGTGATCGCGACATCCGATGACCCGGTCGTGGAAGGGGTGACCGGGGAGGTCGGCACGATCGTGGGCGTCAATGGCGAGCAGCAGTTGACCCTCGATGGATGGCCGCTCTACTACTGGGTGGGCGATGCCGCCGAGGGCGACACCACCGGTCAGGGTGTCGGCGAAGTCTGGTGGGTGCTGGCTCCCGACGGGGTGCCGATCGAGGGATAGCTCGACCCGACTGCGTGCTGGGGCCGCCCAGTGGCTGACACCGACGTCATTGCCACTGCCTCTGCGGCCCCAGCGCGCGTACGGTAGGCATCATGGATGACGACAAAGGTGTCTCCTCCGGACACCGCACCTCTGAACACGGTTCCGCTGATCGGCGCTCGTCCGATCGGCACACGAGTGATCGGCCCGCGCCAAATCGGCATGCCGGCGAGCATCACGTGGAGAAGGGCTATCTGCGGCTGGTCGACTGGCTCAACGACGCACTCATGAAGCCTTTGGGGCCGCCGCCCCTCGGGCCGTACGAGCACGTTGTCAACCGAATCGGCGATGCCGTCTGTCCGGTCTGCGGCGGGTCGATGGGGCTGCACACCATCGATCACTCCACGAAGAATGCGGTGCTGCACTGCCCCAATGCTCCGCTACCCACGCCGCTCGGTACGGGGCCCCTCAACGAACTCGGGATGCCCAAGCACCAGAGCTGACGGTCTCACCGAGGTCGGTGGAAGTCAGCGCGCCGCGGAGCGCCGTGAGAACAGCGCGCCGCCGACCACGACGGCACCGATGAACGCGATGATCGAGAAGATCAGTGCGGGCACCGTGGCAGGTCCGCCGTCGCCGCGGCTGAGCGCGGAGAACTGCACCAGGATGTTCGCGAGGAATGCGACCGCAACCACCGCGTAGACCATCCAGCCGTGTCGGCGAAACCACCGGGCCATCTGTTCTCGAAGCATGCCTCAACGGTACGCGACAACCTGGATCTCAGGCCGCCGCGGGCCGCCTGTCGAGGTGGATGCCCGCGAGCATGCAGCGCACCGACCCGCCTGCGAGTTCGATCGTGGGCACATCGAGCGCCAGGATCGTGCAGCTCTCCTCGATGACCGCGCGCTGGGCATCCGTGAGGCAGTCTGCGGCTCTTCTCGATAGAGCGAGGATCCTCCCGGAGGAGCCGCGCAACTCGATGGCGTTGCCGGCGAAGTCGTGGATCTGGGCATCCGTCAGCGGGATGATGGTGCGCCCGGGCTCGGTGAGCCGGTCGGCGACCTCCGCCCGCCTGGCGGGCGAGGTGATCATGTCGAGGCCGATCAGCGCGAAGTCGGTGGCGATGCACATCATCACGTTGGTGTGATAAATCGGGAGCCCGGACGCGTCGGCGGCATCGAACATCATCGGTTCGTAACCGAAGGTGGCGCAGAAGCGCTCGAGTGCGAGCGGGTCGGCGCGATGGGATCGCGCGGCGTAGGCCACGCGATTGGTGTGGTCGAGCACCATCGCCCCGGTCCCCTCGAGAAAGATGTTGTCGTACTCGAGCCCGGAGTAGTCGATCACGTCCTGCACCCGATAACGACTCTTGAGCAGTTCGACCACATCGGCACGGCGCTCGCCTCGTCGGCTGGGGGAGTACATCGGGTACAGGGCTATCCGTCCGCCGGTGTGCGTGGAGAACCAGTTGTTGGGGAACACGCTGTCGGGCAGGGATCCGTTGGGGTCGTCGAACAGCTGAACGGTGACCCCGGCGCGGGTCAGCGCGTCGGCCACGCCCGTCACCTCGGCGTAGGCGTCCGCCGCGAGGGTGTCGTGACCGCGCGAGGTGTCTACCGATTGGAACGCGTTGTCGGTGGCGGTGCTCGGGTTCGGGGTGAACCGGTGCGGACGAATGAGCACTACCGCAGACGGGGCCTGCACCGACACGACGCGGCCTAGGCTGCCACGGCGGATGCCGCGGTCACGAGGGAGAACAGGTCTTTCGGGTCGGTTGGCTCGGCGATGAGGTCCACGTCTTGCGCATACGACGTGCCGGCGACCTGATCCCGGAGGTAGCGCAGCGCGGAGAAGTCCTCGATGGCGAATCCGACCGAGTCGAACACGGTGATCTGACCGGTCGAGGTGCGACCGGCGCTCCCACCCGTGAGCACCTTCCACAGTTCGGTGACCGGGAAATCCGCCTCGACCTGCTGGATCTCGCCCTCCACCCGGGTCTGCGGCGGGTACTCGACGAACACGGTTCCGTCGCGGAGGATCGCGGCATCCAGTTCCGTCTTGCCGGGGCAGTCGCCGCCGATCGCGTTGATGTGCATGCCGGGTGCGATGTCGGCGCGGGAGAGCACGGTGGCGTTCGCCTTGTCGGCGGTGCACGTGGTGACGATGTCGGCGCCGGCGGCTGCATCCGATGCGCTCCGCGCCCGCACGATGTCGAAACCGAGAGGCGCGAGGTTGCGCTCGAACTTGTCGAGGGCCGCGGGGTCGGTGTCGAAGACGCGGAGGCGGGTGATCCCGAGCACCGCGCGGAAGGCCAGTGCCTGGAACTCCGATTGGGTTCCCGTGCCGATCATGGCCATCACCTCGGACTCCCGACGAGCGAGGGCGCGAGCGGCGAGCGCGGATGTCGCAGCCGTGCGCAGGGCGGTGAGGATCGTCATCTCCGACCAGAAGACGGGGTACCCGGTGAGGGTGTCGGCGAGCACGCCGAACGCGGTGACCGTCTGGAATCCGGCGTGTGGGTTGGCGGGATGCCCGTTCACGTACTTGAAGGCGTAGGTGGCGGCGTCGCTGATCGGCATGAGCTCGATGACGCCAACGCTGGAGTGGTTGGCCACGCGGGGGGACTTGTCGAACTGCTCCCAGCGAGCGAAGTCATCGGCGAGATACTCCACCATGCCCCGGATGATCGGCTCGACCCCGGTCTCGGCAACCCAGCGGCTCATTCCAGCGACATCCACAAAGCGCACCACGAGTGCCCCCTTCCCCTTATTGCTCCCTACGCTACGAGTGGACACTATGAAGCGACAATGGGCGTATACATGAAGTTAGACCGGTCTACTGCGCATTCTGTGCACGGTGAATGTACAGTGTGGAAATGGCGAACCTGGACGACCTCGATCGAGCGCTCCTCTCCGCACTCCGCGCCGATGCGCGGGAGCCGGTGGCGAGTCTGGCCAGGCGCCTCGATGTGACGCGCGCCACAGTGACGAGTCGCATCGCGCGACTCGTGGATTCGGGCACGATCCTCGGGTTCTCGGTGCGTGTGCGCGCCGACCGCGACCCGGACACCATTCAGGCGATCGCCCTGATCGAGGTGGAGGGGCGGTCGACGAATGAGGTCATCGTGCACCTGCGCGGCATCCCTGAGATCACCGCGCTCCACACCACGAACGGCGGATGGGATCTCGTCGCCGAGATCCGCACCGACACCCTCGGCAATTTCGACCGCCTCCTCGGGCAGATCCGGTCGATCGACGGCGTGGTGAACAGCGAGACCAGTCTGCTGCTCAGTTCCGCGCTGCTCTGAGCCCCCGGCCGGGGTGCCGTCAGGCGTCGTCGAGGGCGAATGCAGTCGGGGCGATCGTCGTCGAGCGGGGTTCAGAGGCACAGCCTTCACTTAGCCCCTCGCCGCGCCGTAGTCTCGGCCATGGGCACTTTCGCGGCACTCGTCCACGCTCCCTGGCATCGTTTCAGTTTCACCTGCACAGAAAGCAGATCCTCATGACCGAACTCCCCGTGGTTCCGCACTACATCGCGGGCGCCGAGCGACCCAGCACCTCAGGTCGCACCGCCCCGGTCTTCGATCCCGCCGTCGGCACCGAGAGCAAGCGCGTCGCCCTCGCCAACAAGACCGAGATCGACGAGGCCGTCGCCGCGGCCAAGGCGGCCTTCCCGGGGTGGCGCGACATGTCGATCACCAAGCGCCAGCAGATCATCTTCCGATTCCGTGAACTCCTCAACGAGCGCAAAGACGAGCTCGCCCTCATCCTCACCTCCGAGCACGGCAAGGTCGTGTCCGACGCCCTTGGTGAGATCACCCGCGGCCTCGAGGTCGTGGAGCTCGCGAGCGGTTTCCCGCACATCATCAAGGGCGCATACTCCGCCAACGTCTCCGCCGGCGTCGACGTCTACTCGACCAAGGCTCCGCTCGGTGTGGTCGGCGTGATCAGCCCGTTCAACTTCCCGGCAATGGTGCCGATGTGGTTCTTCCCGATCGCGATCGCCGCAGGCAACACCGTGGTGTTGAAGCCCAGCGAGAAGGACCCGTCCGCTGCGAACTGGCTCGCGGCGCTCTTCACCGAGGCGGGGCTGCCCGATGGCGTATTGAACGTGCTGCACGGCGACAAAGAGGCCGTCGACGGCCTGCTCGAACATCCCGATGTGAAGGCGATTTCGTTCGTCGGTTCTACTCCCATCGCCAAGTACATCTACGAGACCGCCGCCCGCAACGGCAAGCGCGTGCAGGCCCTCGGCGGTGCCAAGAATCACATGCTGGTCCTGCCGGACGCCGACCTCGATCTCGCGGCAGATGCCGCCATCAACGCCGGCTTCGGTTCCGCGGGCGAGCGTTGCATGGCCATCAGCGTGATCGTGGCGGTGGAACCCGTCGCCGACGAGTTGATCGGGAAGATCGAGAGCCGGATGTCGACGCTCACCGTCGGCGACGGTCGCCGTTCGTGCGACATGGGTCCGCTCATCACCGAGGTGCACCGCGACAAGGTGGCGAGCTACATCGACCTCGCCACCGAGGATGGCGCCACCGTGGTCGTCGACGGGCGTGGAGTGAAGGTCAACGGCGAGTCCGGCGGCTTCTGGCTCGGACCGACTCTCATCGACAACGTGCCGGTCACCTCGCGCGTGTACCTCGACGAGATCTTCGGCCCGGTGCTGTCGATCGTGCGGGTGAAGACGTATCAGGAGGGCCTCGACCTCATCAACAACGGCGCCTACGGCAACGGCACGGCGATCTTCACCAACGACGGCGGGGCCGCGCGCCGTTTCCAGAACGAGGTGGAAGTCGGCATGATCGGCATCAACGTGCCGATTCCGGTTCCGGTCGCGTACCACTCGTTCGGTGGCTTCAAGGACTCGATCTTCGGGTCATCGAAGGCGTACGGCATCCAGGGCTTCGACTTCTTCACCCGTGAAAAGGCGATCACCAGCCGTTGGCTCGACCCGTCGCACGGCGGGATCAACCTCGGGTTCCCGCAGAACTGAGCCGCCGCTGGTCGAGCCTGTCGAGACCCGGTCGGGCGGGACCTCGCTCTCGCTGATTGATCCTGTCGAGATCCGCTATGACCGCGAGATCTCGACAAGCTCGATCAACGGAACGTCGCTCCCGCTGGTCGAGCCTGTCGAGACCTGCGCGGGTTCCGCTGGTCGAGCCTGTCGAGACCCGGCGGGTTCCGCTGGTCGAGCTTGTCGAGACGTGCGCGGGTTCCGCTGGTCGAGCTTGTCGAGACGTGCGCGGGTTCCGCTGGTCGAGCTTGTCGAGACCTGCGTGGGTTCCGCTGGTCGAGCCTGTCGAGACCCGGGCGTCGGACCAACGCGAGACCCTCGCTGCCCGAAGATTCAGAGGATGATGGGGTGATGCACCTCAGCGCCGCCACCATCGTGCACCTGTATCCCGTGCCCGGAGCCGATTTTCCCGCCTGGGCGCCATTCGCGTTCGGGGCGGTCGGGCTCGCCACGTTGGCCGTGCTCATCTATCAGGCTGTGCGCTACTTCCGGAACAATCGCGACGAGTAGAAGCGAGGCGTTGCTAGGCTTGCCGAACAATCGAACATCGGGCCGCAACACGACGCGGGAGAGCTCACCGAACTAAGGAGAGCACCGAAGGAGCAAGCCTCCCCGCCAATCTCTCAGGTATCTGTACCGCGTCGAACTGGCCACTCTGAAAAGAGTCACACCCGAACGCTCCCGACCGGTCAGGTCGATGCCGGGCACGTGGCCGCCCACGGTGAAAATCGGCTCGTCCGGTGAAGCTCTCAGGCAGATGACAGAGGGGGAGTTCCACCGCAGCCCCGGGCCAGGAGAACTCCATGACAGATCCCACCTCACCGACCACCGTTCCGAGCGAGCTCGCGCAGCGACTGTCGCCACTGCACGACATCCACGTGGGGCTCGGGGCCACCTTCACCGACTTCGCCGGCTGGCAGATGCCGGTGCGCTACAGCTCCGATCTGGCCGAGCACCACGCGGTGCGGAAGAGCGCAGGCCTCTTCGACATCTCCCACATGGCAGAGATCGTGGTCACCGGACCCGATGCGGCAGCGTTCCTCGACTTCGCGCTCGCGGGCAAGATCAGCGCGGTTCCCTACCTCAAGGCCAAGTACAGCCTCCTCCTCACCGAGTCCGGCGGCATCATCGACGACCTGATCGTCTACCACAACGCCGAGACCGAGTACCTGGTGGTGGCGAACGCCGGCAACCGCGCCGCGGTGGTGGCCGCTCTGTCGGCCAGGCTCGCGGACTTCGACGCGGGAATTCAGGATGTGACCGACCACGTGGCCCTCATCGCGGTGCAGGGCCCCAACGCCCGCGCGATCCTCGAGGCCACCGAGGGGCTTCTCACTGACGCGGAGCTCGGTGTCGGCGGCACCCTCGAGGAGCTCCGCTACTACGCGTGCATGGGCATGGCCTTTCAGACCGGCATCGTGCTCGTGGCGCGCACCGGATACACCGGCGAAGACGGTTACGAGCTCTACGTTGACCTCGAGGACGCGGCCGATCTCTGGCACGCACTCGAGCGCGCGGGTGAGGCGTTCGGGCTCGTGCCAGCAGGCCTCGCCAGTCGCGACACCCTGCGGTTGGAGGCCGGGATGCCCCTCTACGGGCACGAGCTCGGAATGGACGTCGCGCCTGCTCAGGCCGGTCTCGGCCGGGTCGTCGCCCTCGCGAAGCCGGGGGACTTCGTGGGCCGTGCCGCGGCAGAGGCGGGTCCGGGCGATGACGCGCGGGTGCTCGTCGGGCTCTCCTCCGACGGACGTCGGGCCGGGCGCGCCGGCTACCCCGTGTTCAGCGGCGATCGCGAGTGCGGAATCGTCACGAGCGGCGCACTCTCGCCCACCCTCGGCCATCCGATCGCCATGGCCTTCGTCGACCCCGCCGATTCGGCCATCGGCACCGAGCTCTCCATCGACGTGCGTGGAACCCGCGTTCCCGCATCCGTCGTTCCCCTTCCCTTCTACAAGCGAGAGGCCAACTGATGGCAGACAAGACGCAACTCCAGTACACCGAAGACCACGAGTGGGTCCTCGTCGACGGCAACGTCGCCACGATCGGGATCACCGCGTACGCTGCGGACAAGCTCGGTGATGTGGTGTTCGTCGATCTGCCCAGCGTCGGCGACACGATCTCCTCCGGCGCGGTCGTCGGCGAGATCGAGTCCACCAAGTCGGTCGGGGAACTGTTCGCCCCGGTGGACGGCACGGTGACCGAGGCCAACGAGACCGTCGTCGCCACACCGGAGCTCGTGAACAGCGACCCCTTCGGTGAGGGCTGGCTCATCCGCGTGGAGTTCGAAACGCTTCCGGAGCTGCTCAGCTTCGAGGAGTACAGCAAGCTGGTGGGCGAGTGAGCGGTAGCGCCACCGCGGAGGAGCTCGAGGGCTTCGCCGCGCGCCACATCGGTACGGATGTCGCGGCGCAGGCCTCGATGCTCGCAACGGTCGGCTATCCGACCGTCGATGCGCTCGTCAACGCCGCGGTTCCGCCGTCCATCCACGTCGACGGTTTCCGTGACGCATCCGACAGCGTCCTCCCTCCTGCCGCCACCGAGCGGGAGGCGCTCGCCGAACTCCGTCGATTCGCGCGCCGCAACACGGTGAACCGTTCGATGATCGGGCTCGGCTACTACGACACGATCACCCCCGCGGTGATCAAGCGGAACGTGCTCGAGAACCCGAGCTGGTACACCGCGTACACGCCCTATCAGCCCGAGATCTCTCAGGGGCGCCTCGAGGCTCTCATCAACTTCCAGACCATGGTGAGCGACCTCACCGGGATGACCACGGCCAACGCGTCCATGCTCGACGAGGGCACCGCCGTGGTCGAGGGCATGCTGCTGGCCAGGCGCGCATCCAAGTCGAAGTCCAGCACCTTCATCGTCGATGCGGATGCGCTGCCCCAGACGAAGGCGCTCCTGCGCAACCGTGCCGAGGCCGTGGGAATCACGCTCGCGGAGGTTGCGCTCGCGGGTTCCGGGGCGGACCTGCCCGACGCCTTCGGCATCTTCGTGCAGTACCCCGGGTCGTCCGGACGCGTGTGGAACCCGTCCGAGGTGATCGCCGCCGCGAAGGCGAACGGCGCGCTCGCGGTCGTCGCGGCCGATCTGCTCGCACTCACCCTCATCACGTCGCCCGGGGAACTCGGCGCCGACGTGGCGGTGGGGAGCAGTCAGCGTTTCGGCGTGCCGATGGGCTTCGGTGGCCCGCACGCCGGATACATGGCCGTGCGCGCCGGGCTCGAGCGGCAGCTGCCCGGAAGGCTCGTCGGTGTCTCACAGGACTCGACCGGGCACCCGGCCTACCGCCTGTCGCTGCAGGTGCGTGAGCAGCACATCCGGCGGGACAAGGCCACGTCGAACATCTGCACGGCGCAGGTGCTCCTCGCGGTGATGGCGTCGATGTATGCCGTGTATCACGGGCCGGACGGCCTGAAGCGCATCGCGCTCACCGTCACCAAGCTCACCCGGCTGCTTGCCAGTGCCGCCACCGAGGCGGGTCACACCGTGCTGCACGCCAACTTCTTCGACACGCTCACCCTGCGCACCAAGACCGACGCCGTGCGACTGGCCGAGCGCGCACACGAGGCCGGCTACCTGATCCACGTTGTCGACGATCGGCACGTGCAACTGTCGGTCGACGAGACCACCACGCTCGACGACATCCGGGCGGTCGCCCGCATCCTCGGCGAGGACCTCGCAGACGCGACTCTGCCGCGCACCATCGAGGGCTGGATCCCCACCGCCTGGCAGCGCACGAGTGCGTACCTCACCCATCCGGTGTTCTCGACCCACCGGTCCGAGACGGCGATGATGCGGTACCTCAAGCATCTCGCCGACTACGACTACGCGCTCGATCGCGGCATGATCCCTCTTGGGTCGTGCACGATGAAGCTCAACGCCGCCACCGAGATGGAGGCGGTCACCTGGCCGGAGTTCGCGGGACTGCACCCGTTCGCTCCCGAGGCGGATGTCGCCGGCTACCTCGACCTCATCGAACAGTTGCAGGGCTGGCTGGCCGACGTGACCGGGTACGACACGGTGTCGCTGCAGCCGAACGCGGGCAGCCAGGGCGAACTCGCCGGGCTGCTCGCCATCCGCGGGTATCACCTGGGGCGCGGCGACGCGGCGAGGACGGTGTGCCTCATTCCGTCGAGCGCTCACGGCACGAACGCGGCATCCGCCGTGCTCGCCGGGATGCGCGTGGTCGTTGTCGCCTGCGACGAGCTCGGCAACGTCGACCTCGACGACCTGCGGGCGAAGATCGCCGAGCACGCAGACACCATCGCGGCGCTCATGATCACCTACCCGTCGACGCACGGCGTGTACGAACACGAGGTGGGCACGATCTGCAAGGCCGTGCATGACGCCGGTGGGCAGGTGTACGTCGACGGCGCCAACCTCAACGCGCTCCTCGGATTCGCTCGCTTCGGTGACTTCGGCGGCGACGTCTCGCACCTCAACCTGCACAAGACGTTCTGCATCCCGCACGGCGGTGGGGGACCGGGAGTCGGTCCGGTCGCGGCGAAGGCGCACCTCGCGCCCTACCTGCCGGGGCACCCGATGGCGCAGCGCGACTTCCACATCGGAGGGCCGGTGTCTGCGGCGCCCTACGGCAGTCCGAGCATCCTGCCGATCAGCTGGGCGTACGTGCGGATGATGGGCGCTGACGGCCTCAAGCAGGCCACCGGCGCGGCCGTCCTCGCGGCGAACTACGTGGCCGTGCGGCTGCGCGACCACTACCCGGTGCTGTACGCGGGCGACAACGACCTGATCGCGCACGAGTGCATCCTCGACCTCCGGCCGATGACGGCGAGCACCGGGGTCACCGTGGACGACGTGGCCAAGCGGCTCATCGACTACGGATTCCACGCGCCGACCATGTCGTTCCCGGTCGCCGGCACGCTCATGGTGGAGCCGACCGAGAGCGAGGACCTCGCGGAGATCGATCGCTTCATCGACGCGATGATCGCCATCAGGGTCGAGGCGGATGCCGTGGCTGCGGGAGACTTCCCGGCAGACGACAACCCGCTCAGGAACGCCCCGCACACCGCGCAGTCGGTGATCGAGGGGGAGTGGGCTCACCCCTACTCCCGCGAGACCGCGGTGTACCCGGTGCGGAGCCTGATCCGCGGCAAGTACTGGCCGCCGGTGCGCCGCATCGATCAGGCGTACGGCGACCGCAACCTCGTGTGCGCGTGCCCGCCGCCGGAGGCGTTCGAGTAACGACGCGAGCGTAGGCGCGGCCCGCGTCTCGCATCACGCGAATGCGCGACGCGGGCATCACGCACGCGCGCGCGGGCGCGGCGGGAGAAACGTGCAGGCGGCGGGAGTTGTTACTCCCGCCGCCTGTCGTTTTCTCCCGCCGTGCCCGCCGCAGCCGCGGCAGCCCGCCGTAGCCCGCCGTACCCGCTGTGCGCGGGCGCTAGTGACTCGTCGCGCCCTCGGCACCGTGGCCGGTGAGCGAACGCACCTCCATCTCGGCGGCGATCGCGGGGTCCTCCACGGTGCGGCTCAAGACCGTTCCGAGCCAGCCCAGCAGGAACCCGAGCGGGATCGAGATGATGCCGGGGTTGTTGAGCGGGAACAGGTGGAAATCGACGCCCTGGATCATGGCCTTCTCTGAACCGGAGACCACCGGCGAGAAGATGATGAGCACGATGGCGGAGATGAGTCCGCCGTACATGCTCCACAGCGCGCCCTGAGTGGTGAACCGCTTCCAGAACAGCGAGTAGATGATCGTGGGCAGGTTGGCGGATGCCGCGACCGCGAAGGCGAGTGCTACGAGGAACGCGATGTTCTGCCCCTGCACCGCGATGCCGCCGACGATGGCGAAGAGGCCGATCACCACGACGGTGATGCGTGCCACCTTCACCTCGGTGCCGGGAGCCGCCTTGCCCTTCTTGATGACACTCGCGTACACGTCGTGGGAGAACGACGCGGCCGCTGTGATCGTAAGGCCGGCCACCACCGCGAGGATGGTCGCGAACGCCACCGCCGAGATCACTCCGAGGAGCAGCGGTCCGCCGAGTTCGAAGGCGAGCAGCGGCGCTGCCGAGTTGACCCCTCCTGGCGCGGCCAGGATCGTCTCCTTGCCGATGAGGGCCCCGGCGCCGTAGCCGAGCACGAGGGTGAACAGGTAGAACACGCCGATGAGCCAGATCGCCCACACCACCGACCGACGGGCCTCCTTCGCGGTCGGCACCGTGTAGAAGCGCATCAGAACGTGGGGGAGCCCCGCCGTTCCGAGCACGAGCGCCAGCGCGAGGGAGACGAAGTCGAGGCGCGAGACGTCGCTCAGGCCGTACTGCAGACCGGGGGCGAGCACGGCCTCCCCTCCGCGCGCCGCCGCCGCACCGAGCAGGGTCGACAGGTTGAAGCCGTGCAGGGCAAGCACCCAGACGGTCATGATGAACGCTCCGGCGATGAGCAGCCCCGCCTTGATGATCTGCACCCAGGTGGTGCCCTTCATGCCGCCGATCAGCACGTAGACGATCATCAGCGCGCCGACCACTGCGATCACCACCGACTGACCCACGGTGTCGTTGATGCCGAGCAGCAGCGACACGAGACCGCCGGCCCCCGCCATCTGCGCCAGCAGGTAGAAGAAGCACACCATGAGGGTGGTCGTGGCAGCAGCCAGACGCACCGGCCGCTGCTTGAGGCGGAACGAGAGCACATCGGCCATCGTGAACTTGCCGGTGTTGCGCATCAGCTCGGCGACGAGCAGCAGCGCCACGAGCCACGCGACGAGGAACCCGATGGAGTAGAGGAATCCGTCGTATCCGTTCACGGCGATGGCGCCGCAAATGCCGAGGAAGGATGCCGCGGAAAGGTAGTCGCCGGCGATCGCGGTACCGTTCTGGGGCCCGGTGAAGGAGCGCCCGGCCGCGTAGTAGTCCGCAGCGGTCTTGTTGTTGCGGCTGGCGCGCAGCACCACGATCAGGGTGACCGCCACGAAGGCGCCGAAGATCGTGATGTTGAGCAGCGGACTGCCGACCTGGGTGGGGGCGGCGGCCAGCGGGAGGGCCCCGGCCAGGGGCAGCGAGGCCGCGAGCAGGGCGCTCAACGCACTGCTCCGCTCTGCTGCTCGAGGTCCGCGCGAATCTCTTCGGCAAGCGGGTCGAGCTGGCGGTTCGCGTAGGAGACGTACCAGGTGGTGATGGCGAAGGTCGTGACGAACTGTCCGAGTCCGAGCAGGATGCCGATGTTGATGTTGCCGAAGACCGGGGTCGCCATGAACTGCGGGGCATAGTCGGCGAGGAGCACGTAGGCGAAGTACCAGACCAGGAAGCCGATGGCCACCGGGAACACGAAGGCGCGGTGGCGCTTCTTCAGGCGCACGAACGGCTCGGTCCGTTCGACTTTCTCGAAATCGAGGGGCGGGCTGTTCCGACCCTCCTCGGAGATGGGTGGATGGGAAGGTTCGACGCTCATGATGGGTCCCCTCGTTCCGCGCCGAACGGCGCTTCACACGGCGGTGTGTGATTCGCTCACCTTATGTCGCTGGCAAGCGGCGCTGTCAATGGGGAGACACGGCGGGAAATCCCCCATGTGTCGCTGACCTGATAGCCGCTCCGATCAGGTAGGCGGCCCGAATATCCCCGGCAGCAACGCCACGGCGTAGGCGTAGCCGACGAACACCGCGATGTCGAGGAGGAGGTGGGCGACCACGAGGGGAAGCACCCGCGAGGTTCGGTTGTAGAGCCATCCGAACAGCAGGCCCATCGCCACGTTCCCGATGAAGGCGGGGAGGCCCTGATACAGGTGGTAGGTGCCTCGGAACAGCGCGGATGCCACGATGATCGGCCACGGTCCCATCCCCAGTTGGCGCAGCCGGGCGAAGAGGTAGCCGATCACGATCAGTTCCTCGGTGAGGGCGGCGCGCAGTGCGGAGAGCACCAGGATCGGCACCGTCCACCAGTAGGTGTCCAGTGGAGCGGGCTGCACGTAGAGGCTGAGGCCCAGGGCGCGCCCGGACAGGTACAGGGCGATCCCGGGAATCCCGATCACGAGGGCCAGCAGAGTGCCGGATGCGACATCCCGGCCGCTTCGCGAGAAATCGAGCCCGAGCCGCCCGAGATGGGGACGGGCGCTACTCCACAGCAGGTAGATGACAAGGGCCACCGGCACCAGGTCGAAGGCGATCCCGAGGAACTGATAGATCAGGTCGAAGGTGGGCCGGTCGCTGAGGGATCGGTTGAGGGTGGTGGTCTGCGACGCGATCGACTGCGTGCGGGTGGCGGAGTTGATCAGGGCCACGACGGAGTAGACGGCGGATGCCCCGAGCGACAGCCCGAGCACGATCGCCACCTCGGCCGCCAGCCTCCGCCGGCTCTGTCCGGTTGCCTCCGGCATGGACTGGTCCACGTGCACCTCCGAACAGCGATGGTACGGGTCCGCGATGCGTGATCACGCGGCCGTCGCATCGAGGTCGGACTGGATGTCAAAAATGTGCGAGAACACGTCACTAAATGCTGAAAAGTGCCGTAATAGCCAAAATTTCGGCAGGATTCGCCAAAATCCATAACGATTGTTCTCTCGATTTTGACTGCTCGTCCTGCCTCCCTATGGTGTTCGTATTCAGGGACAGGCGCCGTCGCCACTCGATGGTGTCTGCCCACTTGCACAGGAGGAACTTTGAGACTGAACAGAATCGGCACTGCTTTCGCCGGTCTTGGACTCGCATCGGCGCTGGTACTCACCGGCTGCGCGAGCGGCGAAGAGACCCCGGCGGCCAGCGGCGGCACCAGCGTCATCACGGCGAACGGCAACGAGCCACAGAACCCGTTGATCCCCACGAACACCAACGAGGTCGGCGGGGGCAAGATCCTCGACAACATCTTCGCGGGACTCGTCTACTACGACGCCACGGGTGCACCGCACAACGATGTCGCCGAGTCGATCGAAACCGAAGACTCCCAGACCTACACGATCAAGATCAAGCCTGGACTGACCTTCACCAACGGTGAGCCAGTCGACGCTCAGTCCTTCGTGGATGCCTGGCAGTACGGCGCATTGCTCAGCAACGCGCAGCTCAGCAGCTACTTCTTCGAGTCCATCGAAGGCTTCAGCTACGACGAGGACAGTGAACTCACCGGCCTCTCCGTCGTCGACGACACCACCTTCACCGTCAAGCTGAACCAGCCGGAGTCAGACTTCCCGCTGCGTCTCGGCTACTCGGCGTTCTTCCCGCTCCCCGCCTCGGCGTTCGATGACATCGACGCGTTCGGCGAGAACCCGGTCGGAAACGGTCCGTACATGCTCGATGGCGAAGGCGCGTGGAAGCACAACGAGCAGATCAGCCTCGTTCCGAACCCGGACTACACCGGTGACCGCGCGCCCGCGAACGATGGTCTCGACATCATCTTCTACGCAACGCAGGAAGCGGCGTACGCGGATCTGCTCGGCGGAAACCTCGACGTGCTGGACTCCGTTCCGGACAGCGCTCTCGCGACGTTCGAGAGCGACCTCGGCGACCGTGCGGTGAACCAGGCTGCCGCGGTCTTCCAGTCGTTCACCATCCCGGACCGTCTCGCGCACTTCGCCGGAGAGGAAGGCAAGCTGCGTCGTGCCGCCATCTCGATGGCGATCAACCGTGATGAGGTCACCGATGTGATCTTCCAGGGTTCGCGTACGCCAGCAACCGACTTCACCTCCCCGGTGATCGACGGACACTCCGACTCCCTTCCGGGTGCCGAGGTGCTCGAGTTCAACGCCGAAGAGGCGAAGGCGGCCTGGGCGGAAGCCGACGCCATCTCCCCGTGGGAAGGCACCTTCTCCATCGCGTACAACGCCGATGGCGGACATGCCGGATGGGTCGACGCTGTCACCAACCAGATCAAGAACACCCTCGGAATCGACGCGGTGGGCGCTCCCTACCCGACGTTCGCCGAGGCTCGCTCGCTGATCACCGACCGCACCATCCAGACCGCGTTCCGCACCGGATGGCAGGCCGACTACCCGTCGCTCGCCAACTTCCTCGGACCGATCTATGCGACCGGTGCAGGCTCGAACGACGGCGACTACTCCAGCGCTGAATTCGACTCGCTGTACAAGGAAGGCCTCGGGCTGACCGACATCGACGAGGCGAACAGCAAGTTCCAGCAGGCGCAGGAAGTCCTGCTGGCGGACCTCCCGGCGATCCCGCTCTGGTACTCGAACGTGACCGGTGGTTACGGCGAGGATGTCGACAATGTCGAATTCGGTTGGAACTCCGTTCCGATCTATTCTGAGATCACCAAGGGCTAGTCACTAGAGCCCCGACCGTTCGCGGTCGAACATGACGTGGGGCGGTGGCGCCGAGCGCTACCGCCCCACTCCTGTGTGTCCAGCGGGTAGACGACGGAGTCCGAACAACGGGTTCCCTCGTCGACCGACATCACCATTGCAAAGGTCGACCACCATGCACACCACCCCTGTCTCGGCCCTGGACGGCGGACACTGACGATGCTCTGGTACATCGCCCGTCGTCTCCTCCAGGTGATCCCCGTCTTCTTCGGGGCAACCCTTCTCATCTACGCGCTCGTCTTCCTCCTGCCCGGCGACCCCATCGTCGCCCTCGGCGGTGACCGCGGCCTCAATCCCGCGGTGGCAGCAGCGCTCCGGGCCGAGTACAACCTCGACAAGCCCTTCATCGTGCAGTACCTGATCTTCGTCGGCGGCATCTTCGTGGGCGACTTCGGTACCTCCTTCTCCGGGCAGCCGGTGTCGGCCGTTCTCGCGCAGACCTTCCCCGTCACCCTCCGGCTCGCGCTCCTCGCAGTCGTGATCGAGTCGGTTGCCGGCATCCTCATCGGACTGGTGAGTGGACTCCGCAAGGGCAAGCTGTTCGACAGCTCGGCGCTCGTCGTGAGTCTCATCCTCATCTCGCTGCCCATCTTCGTCACCGCCTTCGTGACGCAGTACGTGTTCGGCATCCAGCTCGGCATCGCCCGCACCACCGTCGGCCCGGGCGCCCCGTGGGAGGACCTCATCCTTCCCGCCTTCGTACTCGCGACGGTGAGCTTCGCCTACATCGTGCGTCTCACCCGCTCGTCGGTGATCGAGAACCTCAACGAGGACTTCGTGCGTACCGCGACCGCGAAGGGGCTCTCCCGCCGCCGCGTCATCCGCGTGCACATCCTGCGCAACTCGATGATTCCGGTGGTCACCTACATCGGCACCGACTTCGGGCTGCTCATGGTCGGCGCGACCGTCACCGAGGGCATCTTCAACGTGCCGGGTGTCGGCCGAGCGCTCTACCAGGCGATCATCCGCAGCGAAGGACCCACCGTGGTCTCCTTCGTCACCGTGATGGTGATCATCTACCTCGTCGCCAACCTTCTTGTCGATGTCCTGTATGGCTTCCTTGACCCGAGGATCCGTTATGCCAAATAAGCCCCTGTCGAAGACTCACTACGTCGCGCCGCTCGAGGAGACCCCTCTTGTCGCGGTCGACACCGTCTCTGTCGATGCCAAACCGAGCAACCTCTACATCGATGCCTGGCGCGACATGCGCAGACGGCCGCTGTTCTATCTGGCCGGTTCCATCGTGCTCGCCGCGCTCATCATCGCGCTGTTCCCGACTCTGTTCACCTCGGTGGACCCACGAGCGTGTGCGCTGAGCTTCAGCAACCAGGCGCCGAGCGCCGGGCATCCGCTCGGATTCACCCGCCAGGGCTGCGACGTCTACTCGCGCATCATCTTCGGCACCCGCACGTCGCTGTCGATCGGACTGCTCGTCACCCTCATCGTGACGGTGCTCGGTGTGGTCATCGGTGCACTGGCCGGTTTCTACGGCCGCTGGGTGGACGCGATCCTCTCCCGCATCGGCGACATCTTCTTCGCCATTCCGTACATCCTCGCCGCGATCGTGATCATCTCTGTCGTGCCGCGTGAACAGCGCACGATCATCGTGCTCTCGCTCGCCATCGGGTTCTTCGCCTGGCCGAGCACCGCCCGCGTGCTTCGCGGTCAGATCCTCTCGGTGAAGAACTCCGACTACGTCACCTCGGCCACGGCCCTCGGCGTGTCGCAGTTCCGCATCCTGCTGCGACACGTGCTGCCGAACTCCATCGCCCCGGTGATCGTCATCACCACCATCGGATTCGCCGGTGCCATCGTGGCCGAGGCCACGCTGTCGTTCCTCGGCATCGGTCTGCCGCCGGAGATCATGTCCTGGGGCAGGGACATCTCCGAGGCGCAGGTCGACCTGCGCAACAATCCCATGACGCTCATCTACCCGTCGATCGCGCTGTCGGTCACGGTGCTGGCGTTCATCATCCTGGGCGAGGTCATCCGTGACGCGCTCGACCCGAAGGCGAGGGCCCGTCGATGAGCGATCCGATCGAAACGACCCCGGGCGGCGTGACACCGCTGCTCGAGATCCGCGGCCTCAATGTGGGCTTCAAGACCCAGAGCGGCATGGTGCCCGCAGTCAACGGCGTGGACTTCACGATCATGCCGGGGGAGACGGTCGCGATCGTCGGCGAGTCAGGCTCCGGCAAGTCGACGACCGCCCACGCGATCATCGACCTGCTACCCGGCAGCGGTGAGATCACGGGCGGATCCATCATGTTCGAGGGGCGCGACCTCGCGAAGCTGCGGGGCAAGGCCTTCGACGACATCCGCGGCAACCTGATCGGGTTCGTGCCGCAGGACCCGATGTCGAACCTGAACCCGGTGTGGAACATCGGTTTCCAGGTGGAGGAGACCCTGGTGGCCAACGGCAAGGCGAGTCGGGGCAAGGACGCCAAGGCCAAGGCGATCACGGTGCTCAAGCAGGCCGGACTCGCCGATGCGGAGTCGAGGCTGCGCCAGTTCCCGCACCAGTTCTCGGGCGGGATGAAGCAGCGGGTGCTCATCGGCATCGGCCTGTCGTCCCAGCCGAAGCTGCTCATCGCCGACGAGCCCACCTCAGCGCTCGATGTGACCGTGCAGCGCACGATCCTCGACCACCTCGCGACTCTCACCGGCGACAGCGGCACGGCCGTGCTGTTCATCACCCACGATCTCGGGCTTGCGGCGGAACGCGCCGAGAAACTGATCGTGATGTACAAGGGCAAGGTGGTGGAGTCCGGTCCTTCGGTCGAGCTGCTGCAGAACCCTCAGCACCCCTACACGCAGCGACTGGTGGCCGCGGCCCCCAGCCTCGCCTCGCAGCGCATCCGCTCGACGACGGACCGCGAGGCCGCGCCGAAGACGCGCCAGGAGCGCTCCACCGACGATGCCGTCATCGTGGAGAACCTCACCAAGGTGTTCCCCATCAACACGGGCAAGTTCCGGGCGGAGAAGTTCACCGCGGTCGACGACGTGTCGTTCTCGATTCCCAGGGGAACCACCACGGCGCTCGTGGGGGAGTCGGGCTCGGGCAAATCGACCGTTGCGCGCCTCATCCTCAAGCTCGACGAACCGACATCCGGCCGGATCACCGTCGACGGCAGCGATATCTCGAAGCTCCGCGGGAAGGAGCTCCTCGCGATGCGCCGGCAGATGCAGCCGGTGTTCCAGGACCCCTTCGGTTCGCTCGACCCGCTGTACAACATCGGCGCGACCATCGCGGAACCCCTGCGCACCCACGGCGTCGGTGACAAACGCGAACAGCGGGCACGGGTCCTCGAGCTCCTCGATCAGGTAGCCCTGCCGCGCACGCTCGTCGACCGTTACCCGAACGAGCTCTCGGGCGGTCAGCGGCAGCGAATCGCGATCGCGCGCGCTCTCGCGCTCAAGCCCGACATCGTGGTGCTCGACGAGGCGGTCTCTGCTCTCGACGTGCTCGTTCAGGCTCAGATTCTGGACCTCCTCGCGGAACTGCAGTCCGAGCTCGACCTCACGTATCTGTTCATCACCCACGACCTCGCAGTCGTGCGGATGGTGGCAGACCACGTGTGTGTCATGCGGCAGGGCCGGATCGTGGAGGCTGCGGCCACCGACACCGTTTTCGAGGCACCGCGCGAGGAGTACACGCGGGAGCTTCTGGCGGCGATTCCCGGCGCGGGGATTGCGCTCGCGGGCTGAGCGGCTTGGGCGTGTACAACTGAGAAGGTGAAGAATCTCCTCGTACGGGCCCTCGCGCTGGGCGTCACCGTCACACTCGGTCTTTCCGGATGCTCGGCGCCGAAGTCGGAGATCGCGCGGAATGCCGCGGTGACGGTGGCGTGGTCCGAGCCGTTCTTCTCGTACAACGCGGCGACGACCTTCGGTAACACCACGGCGAACGCCAACATCGTCTACGCCACCAACAGCCGCTTCGCCTATTACGACGACACGGCGACGCTCGTGCGCGACGAGTCGTTCGGCACCTACGAGAAGCTCGCCGACGAGCCCCTCACCGTCAAATACACCGTGGGCGAGAACATCGTCTGGTCGGATGGCACCCCGGTCGACGCCGTGGACCTGCTGCTCAACTGGGCGGCGCTCTCCGGGGGCCTCAACACGCCGGGCGTGCACCTCGACGATGTCGTCGACAGCGAGACGGGTTCGGCCCTTGCGGATGCCCCATCCGACGCCGTCTTCTTCGACTCCGGTCAGGACCCGGAACGCCCGGCAGGGCTCGGCCTCGCCTCCGCGGTGCCGGAGATCACCGACGACGGCACGTCGATCACCGTCGTCTACGACCGTCCGTTCGTGGACTGGGAGCTCGCGATGCCGGGCGCTGGGCTTCCCGCCCACGTGATCGCCGCGGCGACGCTGGGCGTCGACGACGCCGACGACGCGAAGGCGACCGTGCGGCGGGCGATCGAGAACAATGACACGGCGACGCTGTCGGCCATCTCAGCGTTCTGGAACACCGGGTTCAACTTCAGCACCATGCCCGCCAACCGGGATCTCCTTGTCGGCAACGGTCCGTATGTCGTGAGCGGTTTCGCCGGTGCCGGGCGGGTGACGCTGCGGGCCAATCCCGCCTACGCGGGGGATCACACGCCCCGGATCGGCACGGTCACCGTGCGGTTCATCCCCGATCCGCTCGATGCGATCGCAGCCCTCCGTGACGGCGAGGTCGACATAGTTGCGCCGCTCGCCTCGGTGGAGATCGACGAGGCACTGGACGGCCTCGAGGGGATCGAGGTCGCCGTCTCCGACGAAAACGGCTACGAACACCTCGACCTGCAGTTCGACCGGTCGAAAAGTGGTGTGTTCGGCGATGCGGCCGTGCGCGAGGCGTTTCTGAAGACCGTGCCCAGACAGGCGATCGTCGACGAGCTGGTGAGCCCGGTGAGCCCCGATGCGCGCGTGCTCGACTCCCGATTGCTCCTTCCCGGCGCCGACGGCTACGAGAGCGCTGTGGAGGAGAACGGGTCGCGGTCCTTCGCCGAGGTCGACATCCCTGGTGCGGAGTCCCTCCTCGCTGCGGCCGGAGTGGTGAAGCCGGAGGTGTGCATTCTGTACTCGAGCGAGGACCGGCGTCGCGCTGCGGAGTTCCGCCTGATCCAGCAGTCGGCCGCCGAGGCCGGATTCGTCGTCACCGACTGCTCGGCCCCCGATTGGACCGTAAGACTCGGCGTGCCCGGAGCATACGATGCGGCGCTGTTTGCCTGGCAGGCGAGCGGCCTCGGGGCCACGGCGAGTTCTTCCGTCTTCCGAACCGACGGCGTGAACAACCGCAACTACTACAGCAACGGTCAGGTGGACTCCCTGCTCGACGAGTTGGACACCGAGTTCGACCCGAAGAAGCAGGCGGCGCTTCTGGCCGACATCGACGAGATCCTGTGGGACGACGCGTACGGGGTACCCCTCTACCAACTCGCACGGGTGACCGCGGTGAACGATCGGGTGGCGAACGTGCGGCCCTCTCGCCTGTCACCCACCATTTTCTGGAACGTGTGGGAGTGGAGTCCGACCGACGTGGCGGCGGGCGCCCGCTGACCGCAAAGTGGGCGAGAACGCCGCAGGAACGGCCCGTCGGCGCGCGGGGCGGTAGACTGGCCGGTGCGGGGCGCCAGAGCCGTGACCCTGCGCCACCCCACAGACCCCATTCCAGCGCCAGCTGACGGCTGTGCCTGCCTGATCGCGCGATATCCGATCCTGCGGCATCCGTCACGAATCGGTGCCCCAGCAATCAAGGATCCGATCCACATGGCAATCACCACACGCAGTGATCTGCGCAACGTCGCAATCGTCGCCCACGTCGACCACGGCAAGACCACCCTCGTCGACGCGATGCTCAAGCAGACGAACTCGTTCGACGCCCACTTCGAGGGCGAAGACCGGATGATGGACTCGAACGACCTCGAGCGCGAAAAGGGCATCACGATCCTCGCGAAGAACACGTCGATCCTCTACAACGGCATCCACGCGGCCGAGCACGGCGCAGGCGGTCCGATCGTGATCAACGTGATCGACACCCCCGGCCACGCCGACTTCGGTGGCGAGGTGGAGCGCGGCCTGTCCATGGTCGACGGCGTCGTGCTGCTCGTCGACGCGAGCGAGGGCCCGCTTCCGCAGACCCGGTTCGTACTCCGCAAGGCTCTCGAGGCGAAGCTGCCCGTGATCCTGCTGGTCAACAAGACCGACCGCCCGGACGCCCGCATCGACGAGGTCGTCGCCGAGAGCCAGGACCTGCTCCTGGGACTTGCGAGCGACATGTCCGACGACGTGCCCGACCTCGACCTCGACGCGATTCTCGATGTTCCCGTGGTCTACGCCTCCGGCCGTAACGGCGCCGCGAGCGACAACAAGCCCGAGAACGGCACCCTCCCCGACAACGACGACCTCGAGCCGCTGTTCGAAGCGATCCTGAAGCACGTGCCCGCGCCGACCTACGACGACGAGCACCCGCTGCAGGCTCACGTCACGAACCTCGACGCCTCGCCGTTCCTCGGTCGTCTCGCGCTGCTGCGCATCTTCGCCGGCACCATCCGCAAGGGCCAGCAGGTCGCATGGGTGAAGCACGACGGCACCGTTCAGAACGTGAAGCTCACCGAGCTCCTCATGACCAAGGCGCTCACGCGCTTCCCGGTCGAGAGCGCCGGCCCCGGTGACATCGTCGCCATCGCTGGCATCGAGGACATCACCATCGGTGAGACGATCGCCGACCCTGAGGACGTGCGCCCGCTGCCGACGATCACCGTCGACGACCCGGCGATCTCGATGACCATCGGTACCAACACCTCGCCGCTCGTCGGCAAGGTGAAGGGACACAAGCTCACCGCTCGCATGGTGAAGGACCGCCTCGACCGCGAACTGGTCGGAAACGTGTCGATCAAGCTCGTCGACATCGGCAACCCGGCCGCGTGGGAGATCCAGGGCCGTGGTGAGCTCGCGCTCGCGATCCTCGTCGAGCAGATGCGCCGCGAGGGATACGAGCTCACCGTCGGCAAGCCGCAGGTGGTTGTGAAGCAGATCGACGGCAAGGTGCACGAGCCGTTCGAGCACCTCACGATCGACTCGCCGGAGGAGTACCTCGGCGCCATCACGCAGCTCATGGCGACCCGGAAGGGCCGCATGGAGAACATGACCAACCACGGCACCGGCTGGGTGCGCATGGAGTTCATCATCCCGTCGCGCGGGCTCATCGGTTTCCGCACCGAATTCCTCACCACCACGCGCGGCACCGGTATCGCCAACGCGATCGCGCACGGCTACGAGCCGTGGGCCGGCAGCATCGTCACCCGCAGCAACGGCTCGATCGTTGCCGACCGTGCAGGTGTTGTGACGCCGTTCGCGATCATCAACCTCCAGGAGCGCATGTCGTTCTTCGTGCAGCCGACCGAAGAGGTCTACGAGGGCATGATCATCGGTGAGAACTCCCGGTCCGACGACATGGACGTGAACATCACCAAGGAGAAGAAGCTGACGAACATGCGCCAGTCGACCTCCGACACGTTCGAGTCGATGACGCCGTCGCGTGTACTGACCCTCGAGGAGAGCCTCGAGTTCTGCCGTGAGGACGAGTGCGTCGAGGTCACCCCGACGGCCATCCGCATCCGCAAGGTCGAGCTCGACGCCAACGCGCGTGCCCGCTCCACGTCGCGTCTGAAGAAGCAGGACGCCTGATCCCCTCCCGGTCGGATGTCGCCGCGGCGCCATCCGGCCGGGAACACTCACCTCACGGAGGGGATTCGGCGGTCATGATGCAGCCCGACGCAGCGGGAACGCCGCCACTGTTCGGTAACCCGACGGGCGGCGAGCGAGTGCTGTTCGTGCACGCCCACCCCGACGACGAGACGATCGCGACCGGTGGGACAATCGCCATGCTCGTCTCCCGCGGCACGCCCGTGACCGTGCTCACCTGCACGCGCGGGGAGCGCGGCGAGGTGGTATCGCAGGACCTCGCCCACCTCGTCGGCGACGGTGCCGCTCTCGCGCACCATCGCGAGAGCGAGCTGGCGATGGCGATGGACGCTCTCGGGGTCACCGATCACCGCTATCTCGGATCGGCGGATGCCCGCATCGCGCAGCGCGCGCCCAGGGCCTACCTCGACTCCGGCATGCGCTGGGGGGAGTCGGGGCCCATCCCCGCGACCGACATCGACGACGCCGCATTCACCAGCGCCGAACTGGGTGAGGTGGCAGCGGATATCGCGACCGTCGTGGCCTCGATGGGCGCGACCGCCGTGGTGAGCTACAACGCCTACGGCGGCTACGGGCATCCGGACCACATTCACGCGCACCGGGCAGCCAGACATGCCGCGGCCGTGATGAAGGTGCCGTTCTTCGCGGTGGAACCGCACGATTCGACGGCGACGTCGGAGATCGATGTCGAGCTCGGCGGCATGCTCGCCCGCAAGGTCGCAGCCCTCCGCGCCCACCGATCGCAACTGACCGTCACCGGCGGCGACATGCTCATGCCGGGTGGCCAGGTCGAGCCGATCACCACCGTCGAGCGGTATCGCCGCGACGACGAAGGCGCGAACCACCATGTCGAGTGGGCGCACACCTCGCTTCGCTCGAAGATGCTCGCCTCGGTCGTGGCCGTCGGCGCGGGCGCCGTGATCGGTGCACTCGCGACGGTGAGTCACCAGGCCACGGTGGACGTCGCGGGGGTCTCGGTGCCGATCGGCCTCATCGGCGGATTGTTCGTGGTCGTGGCGGTGCTGGTCGGCTTGCGATTGATCTTCCGCACCCGCATCCTCTCGGCGCTGACCGCGACGGGGCTTCTCGGAATGATCGGCCTGCTCTCGCTCGAGAGCCCTGGCGGCTCGGTGCTCGTGCCGGCGTCGACGCTCGCGTACTACTGGCTGTACGGTCCCGCGCTGATCGCCTTCCTCGTGCTCGCGTGGCCCCAGATCGCACGTCGCGGTCGGGTTAGGATTGAGCCCGTTGTGAAATCGAAGGGACCTTCTTCACTGTGACCTACGTCATCGCCCTCCCGTGCGTGGACATCAAAGACCGCGCCTGCATCGACGAGTGCCCGGTCGACTGCATCTACGAGGGCGACCGGATGCTCTACATCCACCCCGACGAGTGCGTCGACTGCGGTGCGTGCGAGCCGGTCTGTCCCGTCGAGGCCATCTACTACGAAGACGACGTGCCCGAGCAGTGGGCCGACTACTACAAGGCCAACGTCGAATTCTTCGATGACGTCGGATCTCCGGGCGGTGCCGCGAAGGTCGGCGTGATCCACAAGGATCACCCCGTGGTCAGCGTTCTCCCGCCCCAGTCCGCCGCGGCCCAGTAGTGCGGGTCGCCTCGCCAGAGAGGTGCCTGCGATGCCGCTGACGCTGCCCGACTTTCCGTGGGACGCCCTTCGTCCGTTCGCCGACGTCGCCGCGCGGCATCCCCGCGGGCTCGTGGACCTCTCCGTCGGGTCGCCGGTGGATGCCACCCCCGCCGTCATCCGCGACGCCATGGTCGAGGCGACCGACGCCCACTCCTACCCGCAGACCGCGGGCACGCCCGCGCTCCGCGAGGCGATCGTGGAATGGTTCGCGCGCCGGCGCGGCGTCGACGGGCTCACCGTCGACGAGGTGCTTCCGACCATCGGCTCGAAAGAGCTCGTGGCGGGGCTGCCGCTGTGGCTCGGTGTGGGTCGCGGGCAGACGGTCGTGCATCCCGCGACCGCGTACCCCACCTACGCGATCGGCGCGGCGGTCGCCGGAGCGGATGCCGTGGCGAGCGACGACCCGGACGCCTGGCCGGAGTCGACCAGACTCGTCTGGCTGAACAGCCCCGGGAATCCGGATGGTCGCGTGCTCGACTACGGATTTCTGCGAGCCGCCGTGGTGCGCGCCCGTGAGCTCGGCGCGGTGATCGCGGGCGACGAGTGTTACGCGGAGCTCGCCTGGGAGCCGCCGTATGCGGGTCAGCCGACGCCGAGCATCCTCGATCCGCGCGTGGTGGGCGACGACCGCAGTTCCGTGCTCGCGGTCTACTCGCTCAGCAAGCAGTCGAACCTCGCCGGGTATCGCGCGGGGTTCGTGGCGGGATGCCGCGACACGGTGGGCGAACTCCTCGCCGTGCGCAAGCATCTCGGGCTGATTCCGCCCGCTCCGGTGCAGTCCGCCATGATCGCCGCCCTTGCCGACGACGACCATGTCAGCGAGCAGCGCGAGCGCTACCGGGCGAGGCGCGACATCCTGCTCCGCGCCCTTCAGGGAGCGGGCTTCCGGATCGATCACAGCGAGGCCGGACTGTACCTCTGGGCGACGCGGGGCGAGGACGACTTCGCCACCCTCGGGACGCTCGCCGAGGCGGGCATTCTCGCGGCCCCCGGACGCTTCTACGGCGAGACCGGGCGCGGGCACGTGCGCGTGGCCGTCACCGCGACCGACGAGCGGGTGGCGGAGGCGGCGGCTCGATTGGCGGTACTCTCCAACGGCACGGGCGATCTATTGGCCGGTGCGACGGTACCCCCGCTGGCCAATTAGGCTGTACGCGTGAACGACGCCGCCGCGAACAACACCGAGAAGGCCTTCCTCGAGTTCCCCGGGGGAAGGGCCGAGTTCCCGATCCTCAGGAGTGTGGACGGTGCATCGAGCATCGACATGTCCACACTCACGAAGCAGACGGGCTACACCTCGCTCGACCAGGGGTTCGTCAACACCTCGTCGACCAAGAGCGCCATCACCTACATCGACGGCGACGAGGGCATCCTGCGGTACCGCGGGTACGCCATCGAAGATGTGGCCACGAATTCCACCTACCTCGAGGTCGCCTGGCTGCTCATCTACGGCCAGCTCCCCAGCGAGAGCGAGCTCGCCGAATTCGACGAGAAGATCCGCAGGCACACGCTCCTGCACGAGGACCTGCGTCGCTTCTTCGACGCGCTGCCGCCGAACGCGCATCCGATGTCCGTGCTGTCGAGCGCCGTCTCCGCGCTGTCCACGTATTACGAGGACTCGCACAACGTCAACGACCCCGAGCAGGTCGAGATCTCCACGATCCGCCTGCTCGCCAAGCTCCCGGTCATCGCCGCCTACGCGCACAAGAAGAGCCTCGGCCAGGCGTTCCTCTACCCGGACAACTCGCTGAGCTTCGTCGACAACTTCCTCAAGCTGAACTTCGGCACGATGGCGGAGCCCTACGAGGTGAACCCCGTGCTCTCGAAGGCGCTCGACCGCCTGCTGATCCTGCACGAGGATCACGAGCAGAACGCGTCCACCTCCACCGTGCGCCTGGTCGGATCGACCCAGGCCAACATCTTCGCCTCGATGTCGGCTGGCATCAACGCGCTCTACGGCCCGCTGCATGGCGGGGCGAACGAGGCCGTGCTGAAGATGCTCAGCGAGATCAAGTCCTCAGGCGAGAGCGTCGACACGTTCGTGAAGCGCGTGAAGAACAAGGAAGACGGCGTGAAGCTCATGGGCTTCGGGCACCGCGTCTACAAGAACTTCGACCCCCGCGCGAAGCTCGTCAAGGAGAGCGCCGACGAGGTGCTCGCCGCCCTCGGCGTGAAGGATGACCTGCTCGACATCGCCAAGGAGCTCGAAGCGGTCGCGCTCGCCGACGACTACTTCATCGAGCGTCGCCTGTATCCGAACGTGGACTTCTACACCGGCGTGATCTACAAGGCGATGGGCTTCCCGTCGCGCATGTTCACGGTGCTCTTCGCGATCGGCCGGCTTCCCGGGTGGATCGCCCACTGGCGCGAGATGATCGAAGACCCCGCCACGAAGATCGGCCGCCCGCAGCAGTTGTACATCGGCGAGCCGGCGCGCGACTGGCCGGTGCGCGACTTCCCGACCCGCTGACCGTTGGCCGCAGGTTCGGCCGATTCAGCCGGGTCAGTCGGAGATTCTGATCGCCCAGAGCCACACGTCACGGAACTGCGCGAACACGAGTCCGGTGCGCGTGGGTTCGCACCGCACCCCGAGGGTGACGTCGGGCAGGGAGAAGATCGTGACGACGCTCATCTGCTGCCAGCCCTGACCTGAGGTGATGATCGCCTCATCCTCGGCGATGAATCGGTCGACCCCGTTGGCGTCGACGAGTCCGCAGCGTAGTTGCGCGGGCACCCCTGTGTTCGCAAGCGAGCCCGAGAAGACATAGCTCACCAGGTATCGGCCGGGCGGAACGGTGAGATTCGCCACGACGATCGAGTCCTCGGCGCGCAGGATGCCCGCACGCGAGAAGTCGGGAACCCGTGTCTCCCTGCCCTGATCCGGGCTGGGAAGGTGGGCCCGCGTCGTTGCATCCGCCTGGCCACCGCCGACCCGAGCGGTCGGTGCACCCGAGGCCGACTCGATGACGGCCGGTGAGCCGACGCCGACCGCCAACGCGACGAGGAGCGCCACGAAACCGATCTGTCCGCTGCGCCGTCGCATGCAAGGAGTTTACGCCGCGCCCGGCGTGCTCGGCCCTGCCGCGATCAGGCGTGCAGCGCGCTGTTCAGCGTGATGCCACTGCCGCTTCGCGACAGCACCTCCACCGCGCCGCTTGCCGAGTTGCGCCGGAAGAGCAGGCCGGCAACGCCGCTGAGTTCGGCGGCCTTCACGCTGGACGGCTCCGCGCCGCCGAGCACCTTCACCTTGGTGCCGGCGGTCACGTAGAGACCGGCCTCCACGACGCTGTCATCACCGATGGAGATGCCGATGCCCGAGTTCGCGCCGAGCAGGGCACGTGCGCCGACGGTGATGCGGGTGGTGCCTCCGCCGCTCAGCGTGCCCATGATGGAGGCGCCGCCGCCGATGTCGGAGCCGTCTCCGACGACCACGCCCTGGGAGATGCGGCCCTCCACCATCGAGGTGCCGAGGGTACCCGCATTGAAGTTCACGAAGCCCTCGTGCATCACGGTGGTGCCGGGGGAGAGGTGGGCTCCGAGACGCACCCTGGACGCATCCGCAATCCGCACACGGTCGGGGGTCACGTAATCGAGCAGGCGCGGGAACTTGTCGAGCCCCACGATCGAGATGCCCGCTCGCTGGAGTCGCGGACGGAGCCTCGCGTAGTCCGCCGGCAGCATGGGTCCTGCGGTGGTCCAGGCGACGACCGGCAGGTGGCCGAAGATGCCGTCGAGGTTGATCGTGTTCGGGGCCACCAGCAGGTGACTGAGCAGGTGCAGTCGGAGGTAGGCGTCCGGGGTGGATGCCGGAGGGGCATCCAGATCGATCTCCACGGTGACGACGTCGGTGCGCACCGCACGCCGGTCATCCGCTCCGGTGAGGGCCTCGAGGTCGGAGGGAGCGAGGTGCCGGTCCCGCCCGGCAGGGAGCGTGCCGAGAGCTGGCGCCCCGAACCAGGTGTCGAGGGTGGTGCCGTCTCCGGCGATGGTCGCGAGTCCGAAGCCCCAGGCGGCACGAGAAGTCATGCATCAAGGCTACCCAACCGAAGGCGGGGCGCCCGTCCCGCGTAGGTACGCTTGATGTCATGCCCCACGCAGATCCGACCCTTCTCGCGCTCGACCTCACCACCGGATCCATCGACCTCACCCGACAGCTCTGCGACATCGAGTCGGTCTCCAGCAATGAGCGCACGATCGCCGACGCCATCCAGGCGAGCCTCGCGCTTGCCGGTCACCTCGAGGTCATCCGCAACGGCGACGCGATCGTCGCACGAACGAACCTCGGGCGTGCACGGCGGGTCGTGATCGCCGGGCACATCGACACCGTGCCGGTGAACGAGAATCTGCCCACCCGCTACGAGACGATCGATGGTGTCGAGTACCTCTGGGGCAGGGGCACGGTCGACATGAAGGCGGGCGTGGCCGTGCAGCTGGGGCTCGCGGTCGAACTCGCGGAGCCGGCCGTCGACATCACCTGGATCTGGTACGACCACGAAGAGGTGTCGGAGTCCCTGAACGGGCTCGCCCGGCTCGCCCGTGAGCGTCCCGAACTGCTCGCGGGAGATTTCGCGATCCTCGGCGAGCCGACGAACTCGGAGATCGAGGGCGGATGCAACGGCAACATGCGTGTCGAGGTGCGCACCTTCGGACTCCGAGCGCACTCGGCGCGGGCGTGGGTGGGCCACAACGCCATCCACGCGGCAGCCCCCATCCTCGACGTGCTGGCCGGGTACTCGCCCCGAGAGGTGGAGGTCGACGGCCTGGTGTACCGCGAGGGCCTCAACGCCGTGGGTATCAGCGGAGGCATCGCGGGCAACATCATCCCCGACGAGTGCATGGTGCACGTGAACTACCGTTTTGCTCCCAGCCGCAGCGGCGAGGAGGCGGAGGCGCACCTTCGCGAGCTCTTCGACGGCTTCGAGGTCACCGTCGTGGACCTGGCCGAAGGCGCGCGACCGGGACTCACCGACCCGCTGGCGCAGGAATTCCTCGCCGCGGTCGGCGGCGAGGCGAAACCCAAATACGGGTGGACGGATGTGGCCCGCTTCTCGGCCCTCGGTATGCCCGCCGTGAACTACGGCCCCGGCGACCCGCTCAAGGCACACGCCGACGATGAGCGGGTGGCCGTATCGCAGATCACCGCCTGCGAAGCCGGACTGCGCGCCTGGCTCCAGCGGTCCTGAATACCTCGGTGCAGGCGGCCCGCCTGCACCGACAGCGTCGGCCCGATCACAGCGTGAGTGACATCCGCTCGTTTTCGGGTTGGCGCGTCGATGCTAGATAATGGAATTCATTCCACGAAAGGGGACCCACATGGCAGCCATGAAGCCGAGGACCGGAGACGGACCAATGGAGGCTGTTAAGGAGGGACGTCTCATCATCGTGCGCGTGCCGCTCGAAGGCGGAGGACGCCTTGTCGTCTCGGTGAACGATGCCGAAGCCAAGGAACTTCACGACGCCCTTGCAGGAGTGGTCGCCGCGGCGTCCTAGCCGCATCGCCCGCCAGGGCGCCGCTCAGTCGGCGCGCTTGGTGAGCTGCAGCAGCCCGTCGCCGACCGGCGAAAGTGCGCTGATCACGGCCGCGGATCCTGCCACCTCCTTGAGGAGGGTGCGGAAACCGACGGTCACGTCATCGCGTTTCGTCGGGTCGGCGACGCGGCCCTTCCAGAGGGCATGAGTCACGAGCACCGTTCCGCCGGCTCGCACCAGGCGGAGTCCGTGCTCCACGTAGTCGATGACCCGACCGGGGTCGGCGTCGACGAGCACGATGTCGTAGGAGTTCTCGTTCATCCGCGGCAGAACCTCGAGCGCTCGCCCGGTGATGTGACGCACCCGGGCCAGCGGGATGCCCGCGTCGACGAAGGTCTTGCGGGCGGCGAGCTGGTGCTCCGGCTCGATGTCGATGGTGGTCAGCGTGGCCGTGGGCGAACCCTCGAACATCCAGAGGCCGCTCACGCCGACGCCCGTGCCGATCTCGATCACCCGCGCGGCGGAGCTGGCCGCGGCGATGACAGCGATCTGCGCTCCGACTGCGGGGGAGACCGCCTCGATGCCGAGTTCCACCGACTGGGCGCGCGCCTGCGCGATGACCTCGCTCTCGGCCACGAACTCTTCGGCGAATCGCCAGTTGGATTCGGTCTCTGCCACGGGTGCTCCTTGGGTCTGTTCCAGCGTAGGGCGGGTTCTCAGGGGTTCTGGGATTAGTCTGATCGAATGTTCGGGCTCACCATCGACAAGCTACTGATTCTCGTCGTTGTCGCTGTGCTGCTGCTCGGTCCCGACCGTCTGCCCCACTATGCCGCACAGCTCGCCCGACTGGTGAAGTCGCTCCGTCGGATGGCCAACGGTGCGAAGGAGCGCATGCGCGAGGAGATGGGCCCTGACTTCGACGACGTCGATTGGCAGAAGCTCGACCCCCGGCAATACGATCCACGTCGGATCATCCGAGAAGCGCTGCTCGACGATGAGGAACCGCCGGTCGTGAGGCCGACCGTGGAATCAGCCTACGCGAAACGACAGCGGCTCTTGGCCGAGTCCGAACCCGCGCCCTACGACTCAGAGGCCACCTGAGCGGCATCATCCAGCCGGCTCATGAGCCGCCTGCACGCGCGCCGACTCGGCCCGCAGCTCCTCCACGACGCGGCGCACTGAGGGGCGCTCGATACGGTCGGGGCGCAGCAGTGCGGAGATCTGACGCGTTGCGCGGATGCCGCTGAGCGGCCGCGTCACGAGTCCGTTGCCGTGATCCTGGGTCGTGTACCGCGGGAGCACGGCGATGCCGTGTCCGGCCTCGACGACGGCCTCGACGATCCCGTTGTCGAGGAAGCGCTGGCCGATC
This sequence comes from uncultured Actinomycetota bacterium, assembly GCA_963756375.1. Taxonomy (GTDB): domain Bacteria; phylum Actinomycetota; class Actinomycetes; order Actinomycetales; family Microbacteriaceae; genus Marisediminicola. The sequence continues at coordinate 313,377 of CAVWNJ010000005.1, forward strand.
CTCGCCGGTGAACCGTTGGCGACCTCGATCTGGCGCAGCACGCGGTCGTACGGATAGCCGTCCGGAACGCCGATCCACAGCTCATCCACCAGGTCGGCCGGGGTCAGACGGGCTTTCGACGCAAGCCGATGTCCGATCGGCAACGCCACGTCGAGTGGTTCCTGCATCAACGGGATGACGGCGAGCCCGCGTTCCTTCCAGCCGGGGAGGGTGCCGGGTGCATCCGCCACGACGATGTCGAAGTCGGGAGTGAGGTCCGCGAAATCGGGCAGCAGCGGATCCTGATCGCTGCAGATGACCTCGAGCCCCGGCAGCAGGGCGATGGCCGAGAGGAGCCCCGGCAGCAGCATCTGCCCGGCGGTGGGGAAGGTGGTGAGCGTCACCTCGCCGCGCGGGGCGTGACGGAAGTTCTCCCACAGCGCGTCGGCCCGCTCGAGCGCGACGGCGACCTCCGTCGCGGTCTTGGCGAGTTCGCGACCCGCTCCGGTGAGGATGATGCCTCGCCCCGAGCGCTCGGTGAGGGCGATCCCGGCCTCGCGCTCGAGCACCTTGAGCTGTTGCGAGACGGCGGATGCTGTGCGATTCGTCGCCTTTGCGACCGCCGTCACGCTGCCCCGTTCAGACAGCTCTCGGAGCAATTCCAACCGGCGTACGTCCATGTAGCGAATCTACACAATCGGCATAGAAAGATTCGATTGTTCTGAAGCGCGGGATGAGATGAGATGAGAGCACATATCAACACATCCGTACGCAGTCACTGGTTCAGTCACCCGCATCCGGAGTCGGAAAGGTCAGTCATGTTCTTCGTTCTCGCATTCGCAGCCATCGTCACCGTCATCGGCTGCACCAGCACGGTCATCGCGACCGCCAAAGACGGCTACGGCCGCATCCCCACCCGCCGCGCGTAAGCGCGCCGCAGGTTCTCAGCGCACGCTGAACCCGAGCTTGCGGCCGGCGAGGCTTCTGCCCCCGGCCGCAAGCGCGTCGGCGGCCCGAAGGATCGCCACCGCGGCCGGGTCCTCCGGGTGCGAGGTGACGACGGGTCGTCCCGTATCGCCCCCCTCCCGGAGCGCGACGCTCAACGGCACCGAGGCGATGACCGGCACCGGTGCATCCTGCCCCTCGGAGAGTCGGGCGGCCACGGCGGCACCGCCGCCGGTGCCGAACAGGTGCACAACGCTGCCGTCCGGCTGCACGAGTCCAGCCATGTTCTCGATCACGCCCACGACGCGCTGTCCGGTCTGCCGCGCGACCACCCCGGAACGCTCGGCCACGTCGGCGGCCGCCGGTTGCGGTGTGGTGACCACCACCACCTCCGCGTGCGGCACGAGCTGACCGAGCGAGATGGCGACATCCCCGGTACCGGGCGGCAGGTCGATGAGCAGCACGTCGAGATCGCCGAAGTAGACGTCGGTGAGGAACTGCTGGATGGTGCGGTGCAGCATCGGACCGCGCCAGGACACCGCCGTGTTGCCGTCGACGAACATGCCGATCGAGATCACCTTCACGCCGTGCGCGACGGGCGGCAGGATCATCCCGTCGATCTGGGTGGGTTTCGCGTCGCCGACCCCCAGCAACGCCGGAATCGAGAACCCGAAGACGTCGGCGTCGATGAGCCCGACGGCAAGGCCGCGGGCGGCGAACGCCACCGCGAGGTTGGCGGTGAGGGTCGACTTTCCCACGCCGCCCTTGCCGCTCGTGATCGCGAAGATGCGGGTGAGCGAATCCGGGCCGAACTGCGCCGACTTGGGGCGGCCACCCCGCAGGCGCTCGGTGAGCGCCGCGCGCTGGTCACGGGTCATGACGCTCAGCTCGATGTGCGCTGCCGTGACGCCGTGCACCGACTCGACCGCCGCGCGAACGTCACGCTCGATCGTGTCTGCGGCCGGGCATCCGACGATCGTGAGACGGATACCCACGGAGGCTGAGCCCGCGGCATCGGCGCTCACGGATGCGACCATGTCGAGTTCGGTGATGGGCCGCCTGATCTCGGGGTCGATCACGCGGCCGAGGGCGGCGAGGATGGCGGCTTCGAGCGGTGAAGGGTCAGCCGCGCGTGCCGTGTCGGAGGAGCTCATGCGTCGGGAGCGCCCTCACGGTCGCGTGGCTCGTCGAGTTCGGCGAGGAGTTCGCGCAGTTCGGCGCGAATGAAGTCCTTCGTGGCGATGTCCTTGATCGCAAGGCGCAACGCCACGACCTCGCGGGCGAGGTATTCGGTGTCGTTGAGGTTGCGCTCGGCACGCTGCCGGTCCTGCTCGATCTGCACGCGGTCGCGGTCGTCCTGCCGGTTCTGGGCGAGCAGGATGAGCGGGGCGGCGTAGGACGCCTGCAACGACAGGATGAGCGTGAGCGCCGTGAATCCGATGGCTGCGGAGTCGAATCGCCAGGCCCCAGGCGCCACGGTGTTGTAGACCATCCAGATAATGACGAAGACGGTGAGACCGACGAGGAACCAGGGCGTGCCCATCCCGCGCGCGATGGCTTCGGTGAATCGCCCGAAGCGGTCTCGGCTCGGGCGTCCGCCGAAGCGTACGGACAGCCGCGAACGCTGGCCGCGGGGGGAGTCGAGGCGGGAGTCGACGCGGTTAGCTTTTGCCATGTGACGTCCTCCTCGGGATCAGCGCTGCAATCGGGGTCGTATCGGTCGGCACGACTTTGCGTGCACGGGCCCGAGGCGGAAGCGGGGGCTCGTCGCCGTCAGAGCTGCGCCAGTCATCCGGCAGCAGGTAGTCGAGAACGTCGTCAATGGTCACCACCCCGACCAGACGGTGGTTGTCGTCGACGACGGGAACAGACACGAGGTTGTAGCTCGCGAGGATGCGCGACACCTCTGCCGCCGATGCGCTCGCCTTCACCGGCTCGAGCTTCTGGTCGAGCAGGGTTCCGAGGCGCTCGCTCGGGGGATAGCGGAGCATCCGCTGAAAGTGCGCCATGCCGAGGAAGCGGCCGGTGGGTGGCTCGTACGGCGGCAGGGTCACGCACACGGCGGCGCCGAGCGCCGGGGCGAGCTCGCGGCGTCGGATGAGCGCGAGTCCCTCTGCCACGGTCGCGTCCGCGCTCACGATGATCGGGTCGGTGGTCATGAGGCCACCCGCGGTGTCCGGCGCATAGGCGAGCAGCATGCGCACGTCTTCGGCCTCGTCCGGCTGCATGAGGTCGAGCAGCACCTCGCCGCGCTCGTCGCTGAGTTGCGCGATGAGGTCTGCGGCGTCATCCGGCTGCATCTGATCGAGCACGTCGGCGGCCCGGTCGTCCTCCAGCTGGTTGAGGATGCCGACCTGGTCGCTCTCCGGCATCTCCTCCAGCACGTCGGCCAGTCGCTCGTCGGAGAGCTCCTCGGCGACTTCGAGCATCCGCTGCTCGGGCAGGTCGAGGAGCGCGTTGGCGAGGTCGGCGGGGAGGAGGTCCTCGTAGCTCGCGAGGAGCTGCGTTGCGGACTGGGACTCGCCGGTGATCGTCGTGTCGCGCACATCCGACCACTTGGCGAAGGTGGTCTGCCCCTTGGAGAACGGCGAAGCGTTCGGCTTCGGGCGGCGCAGGAAGAGCTCGCTCACCTGCCACTCGCCGGGGCCGATCTCCTCGATCGACACGTCCTCGATCGTGGCCGACCCGCTGCCGTCGACGAAGTTCATGCGGCGACCCATCATCTCGGCGAGCACCCGCACCTCACCGCCCCGCTGTTCGAAACGACGCAGGTTGATGAGACCGGTCGTGATGATCTGCCCGGAGCCGATGCTGGTGACCCGCCCGATGGAGAGGAAGACGCGGCGCCTGCCCGGCACCTCCACGACGAGTCCGACGACGCGGGGGGACCTTGTGGTGCGGTACACGACGATCGCGTCGCGAACGCGCCCCACCCGGTCTCCGTTGGGGTCGAAGACGGAGCACCCGACGAGCCGGGCGACGAACACTCTCGCGGCACTCACGTGAAAACCCTACTTGGTCGATGGGACAATGGACCGGTGACCACTCCGAACCCTTTCGCCCGCCGTCAACCGGTCCTGCCGACCCTGCCGAGGGGCGACGTGCTCGGTAGCTACGAGACCTATCCCGAAGCTCAGTCGGTCGTCGACCGGCTCGCGAAGGCCGAGTTTCCGGTGAAGCAGGTGTCGATCGTCGGCAGCGGCCTGAAGACGGTCGAGCGCATCACGGGAAAGCTCACCTGGGGCAAAGCCGCAGGGGCGGGCGCCGCGAGCGGAGCCTGGATCGGACTCTTCTTCGGCCTCGTGCTGTTCATCTTCGGGTCGTCCGGCGCGCAGTTCGTCTACGTCGTCGCCGCCGTGATGATCGGCGCCGGATTCGGGATGGCCTTCGCCCTCGCCTCCTACGCGATCAACCGGCGCCGGCACGATTTCACCTCGGTGAACCAGGTGCTGGCCAGTCAGTACGAGGTGATCGTCGATCCGTCCCTCACCGTGCGCGCGCAGGAGGTTCTCGCGCGCCCGAGCGGCACCTAGCCTCGGGGCTCGCCGCGCATCCACTCCTCGACGGCGTCGGCCGTGCGCGGGATGCCGACAGAGAGGTTCTCGCCGCCGGATTCGGTGACCAGGATGTCGTCCTCGATGCGCACCCCGATGCCGCGGAACTCGACAGGCACGGTGAGGTCGTCCGGCTGGAAGTACAGCCCCGGCTCGATGGTGAACACCATGCCCGCCTCGAGCACGCCGTCGAGGTAGAGCTCACGCCGCGCCTTCGCGCAGTCGTGCACGTCGAGCCCGAGGTGATGGCTCGTGCCGTGCACCATGTAGCGGCGGTGGTACTGGTGGTCGGGCTGCAGTGACTCCTCGGCGGAGACCGGCAGCAGGCCCCACTCGGCGGTCCTCTCGGCGATCACCTTCATGGCGGTCTCGTGCAGTTCGCGGAACCGGATGCCGGGTCGAACGATCGCGAACGCGGCGTCTGCCGCCTCGAGCACGGCGTCGTAGATGCGGCGCTGCACGGGGGAGAACGTGCCGCTCACGGGCAGCGTGCGCGTGATGTCGGCCGTGTAGTAGCTGTCCAGCTCGATGCCCGCATCGATGAGGATGAGGTCGCCGCTCCTGACCGGACCGTCGTTGCGGGTCCAGTGCAGGATGCAGGCATGCTCGCCCGCTGCCGCGATCGTGTCGTAGCCAACGGTGTTGCCGTCGGCACGGGCGCGGCGGTTGAACGTGCCCTCGACGAGCCGCTCACCGCGCGGGTGGGCGACGATCTCGGCCCGGTCGGCGATGACGTCGGTGAAACCGGCTTCGGTCGCGGCCACAGCGAGGCGCATCTGGTGCACCTCGTAGTCGTCCTTCACGAGTCGGGCCTCGCTGAGGTCGCGAGCCAGGGCATCCGAGGCCGCCTCCCGGTCGGCAGACGTGCCCGACGCGGGTGATGCGTCGGCGAGCGCATCGATGCGGCGGGTGAGTTCGGTGTCCGCATCGCGCACGATCAGCGCGTCGGCGGCGGCCGCCCCGACCACGCGCTCGAAGTCCGCGAGGGGGGCCGTCGCCAGCCCGAGATCGGCGGCGACCGCCGCACGGGTGGGGCGAGGCCCGGTCCAGAATTCGCCGATCTCCGGGTTGGCATAGAACTCGTCGGAGTCTCGTCCTGCCGCCTCGCGAAAATACAGCGTCGAATCGTGACCGGTGGGTGACGGCGTCATCACCAGCACACTGCCTGGAACGGTGTCGCTGCCCCAGCCGGTGAGGTAGGCGAAGGCGGAGTGCGCTCGGAACGGGTAATCCGTGTCGTTGGAGCGCACCTTCGGCGTTCCGGCCGGGATCACCAGCGTGCTGTCTGGGTACTGCTTGGAGATCGCCTCGCGTCGTCGCGCGGCGTAGCTCGACTGCTCGCGCGGCTCGGGGATCGCCTCGTCGCGGTCGGCCCACCCGCTTCCGATGTAGTCACGGAAGAGGTCGGATGCCGGGGTGGTGGAGCGATTCGTGGTCGCCCGCGGAGTGGTCTCGGTGGAGTCGGTCATCCCGCCATTCTCGCACCGGCGGGTGATCATCCAGCCGGAGCGAGGGTCGCGACGATCGGACGATGGTCGCTCCCGGAGTCGTCGCGGTCCTCGATGACGCTCACCGAGGTCGCCGTCCACTCCGCCGTCGCCATCACGTGGTCGATGGGGGCGCCGAGCACGGCAGGGAGGTTCGCCGGCCACGTGCCGGCGGCGGCGTCGCCGGTGTGCAGCGCGGCATCGCGGCAGTCACCGATCGAGTCAGCCGTGGTGTTGGCGAGCGGACCGTAGTGGTCGATCGTGGAGTTGAGGTCGCCGGCCATGATGATGTTCTCGCCGGTGCAGGCGGTGGCCAACCAGCGGAGGTCGGCCTGCCAGGCATCCAGGTATCCGGTGATCGGCGCGACCGGGTGGGCGGCGATGATGGTGGGGCCGGACCCGTCGTCCGAGGTCATCACCAGTGTGGGCACCACGGAGGTCGAGCCGCGGGAGGAATCCTGCGAGTAGCTGCCGAGTTCGGTGCTGACGAGCACCGAGGTGGACTTCGCCTTCGCGATGCGATTGAACGCGAGGGTGTGTGCGGTCATCGGGCGGCCTGCTGCCGTCATCCTCGCCGCCACGTCGTCGGCCGTCTCCTCCGATGTCTCGGGCAGCGACACGATGTCGGCCCCCGTCGACAGTCCGAGCTCCGCGATGGCGGCGGCGCCGGGCGCGTCCCCGAGAGTGTTCCAGGCGAGCACGGTGATCGAGCCGGCTCGTTCGGCGGTCGAGCCGTCGAACCCCCGGGTCGCGAGCACGGCGGCGTTGACCCCGACGAACAGCACCAGAAGGATCGCGAGCGAGGCCCCGAGACGCCGGAACGGCCGCACGGCCAACGCGAGCAGGAGGAGGATCAGGGCGACCACCGCGGCGATGCTCGCCGCCATCCCACGCAACGAGACGACCTGGGCAACGATCGGCTGGAACTGCAGGCCGAAGAGCTGTGGCCACGCCGCTATGAGGAGAATGCCAGCGACAAGCACGATCAGTGCTGCGGCGGCGTAGCGTCTGACCATTCGATAAATCGTAGCCCGACGCGCTCGAGATGGAGTGCGGGCTCAGGCTCCAGCCGGATCCCTGACCTCCGGAGGCAGATCCCCGTGGTCGGGAGCAACGTGCTCGAGGATGCGCTCCCACGTGCTCACGAGGGCCAGCCGTCCGGCGCCCTGAACCCGCACCACCGTCGAGGTGAGAATGCGCTCGTGGAACGCCTCGCCGTCGGAGTCGGCGGACGCGACCGGATCGTCGAGGCCGTAGACGAGCTTCGTGGCCGCACCGATTCTGGCGAGTCCGGACATCCACTCTTCGTCGGCACCGGCGGCCGAATCGAGGTCGATGCCGCTTTCGCCCTGTGCCGCGCCGTTCTCCAGCATGTGCTGCAGTCGCGAGCGCACGCCCTCGCCGTCGAGGGCGGGATCGGTGGGGGCGATTCCGAGCGGCGGATGCAGTTGCCGCGTCGTGCGCCAGTGGCCAGGCGTCGGCATTCCGATCGTCGCCACCCGGTCGACGAGGTGCGGATGCCGCGCCGCGAGCGCGAGGGCGACCCAGCCCCCGACACCCCACCCGACAACGCCGATGCGGGCGAAGTCGGTGTCGTCGGTCTCGTTTGCCGTCTTGCCCGAGTGGTGAACGAATTCGGCGATCTCGTCGGCGCGGTCGTTGATCGTGGGCGCGTCGCCCTCCGGCAGCGCTTCCGACCCGCCGTACCCCGGACGGTCGAGCGAGACCAGATGCACTCCCCAACGCGACGTGACCTGGGGATCGGGGTCGAACCCGCCCGCTCCGGATTCGGGGTGGCAGAACACCACGAGCCGCCTCGCGAGGGGATCCCCCGTGGCGGACACTCCGAGGTGGCGTCCCGATCGCAGTTCGAATCGACGCTGAGCCATCTTGTCCTCCTCGTGTGTCCCGATCGGCGCCCTGCGGGGAGCCCGCCTCCACTGTGCCTCGGATGACGGGTGGCGCGCCACCGTCTTGACGCGGGGCGCGGCGTCGGGCAAGTCGGATCGGACTCGCAGGCCGGGCACTCAGCGGGGCGTCAAGCCCACGGGCATACGATTGGCGGATGCCCGGACCCATCGACCTGCACACTCACAGCAGCGTGTCGGATGGCACCGAGACTCCAGCCGACCTGGTGCGGTCGGCGGCGCAGCAGGGTGTCGGCACCGTTGCCCTCACCGACCACGACACCACGGCCGGATGGTCGGGTGCGTTCGCGGCGGGCGCCGAACTCGGCGTCACGGTCGTGCCGGGGATGGAGCTCAGCACGCGGTTCGGGTGGAAGAGTGTGCACCTGCTCGGGTACCTGATCGATCCGCACAATGCGGCGCTGGTCGCCGAGACGGCCAAGATCCGGGACTCCCGCATGCGCCGCGCCGAGAACATCGTGCAGAAGATCTCCGCCGACTACGGCATCACCTGGGAGGACGTGCTCGCCCAGACCACGAGTGGCGCGACCATCGGGAGGCCGCATATCGCCGACGCGCTGGTGGCACTCGGGCTCGTGCGGGATCGCGGCGTGGCGTTCGACACGATCCTGCATCCGCGGGCCGGATATTTCGAACCCCACTACGCACCGGATCCGTTGGAGGGGGTGCGCCTCATCACGGCGGCGGGCGGCGTGGCCGTGCTCGCGCATCCGGCCACGAGAGGGCGCGACGAGGTCATTCCAGAGGATCGACTCGAGGCGATGGTGGATGCCGGACTCTTCGGTCTCGAGATCGACCACCGCGAGAACACGGCGCCGGGCAAGGAGCGGTTGCGCGAACTCGCGGAGCGCTACTCGCTCGCGACCACCGGGTCGAGCGACTATCACGGCGCGGGCAAGCCGAATCGGCTCGCGGAGAACACCACGGAGCGGCACGTGCTCGCCCGCATCCTCGAGCGTGGCACCGGGAGCGTTGCGGCCGGAGCGTGAAACGGCGAAGGCCGATCCGCCGTGAATCATCACGGCCGACCGGCCCTCGTGCGTAGATCTCGCCGCGCCGCCTCGGATCAGGCCGAGGGCGCTGCACCCGGATTGCGTCGACGAGTGCGCTGACGTGACCGAGCGGGTCTTGCCGACTCGGTACCCGCAGGCGTCGTGGTCGAGGCGCCGCGACCCGAGTCGCCCTGGGTCGCCGCGTTTGAAGCAGAGCCGGCCGAGTCACCGGAGCGACCGCGCGACCGGTCGCCTGAGGCACCGCCCGAACGTCCGCCGCCGGATCCACCGGAGCGACCTCGCCCGCCGTCGCGGCCACCGTCACGTCCGCCGTCACGTCCGCCGGGGCGGTCGGTCTGCGGCTCGCGCACGCGGGGCGGACCGGCGTGATTGAGGCGTCCCTTGGTGCCGGCCGGGATGTCGAGGTCGGTGAACAGGTGCGGCGACGACGAGTAGGTCTCCACCGGCTCCGGCTGGCCCATGTCGAGCGCCCGGTTGATGAGCGTCCATTTGTGCATGTCGTCCCAGTCGACGAACGTCACGGCGATCCCGGTCTTACCGGCACGGCCCGTGCGGCCGGCGCGGTGCAGGTAGGTGTCGTCGTCGTCGGGGATGGTGTGGTTGATCACGTGGGTGACGTCGTTCACGTCGATACCGCGGGCTGCGACATCCGTGGCGATCAGGATGTCCTTCTTGCCCGCCTTGAACGCTGCCATGGCGCGCTCGCGCTGCTCCTGGTTGAGGTCGCCGTGCACGGCCGCGGCGTTGAAGCCCCGATCGTTGAGCTCTTCGACGAGCTTTGCGGCTGCCCGCTTGGTACGAGTGAAGACCACCGTCTTGCCGCGGCCCTCGGCCTGCAGGATGCGCGCGATGACCTCGTCCTTGTCGAGGTTGTGTGCCCGGTAGACGACGTGCTTGATGTTCGCCTGGGTGAGGCCCTCGTTGGGGTCGGTGGCCCGGATGTGGATCGGGCGGTTCATGAAGCGGCGCGCGAGGGCCACGATCGGGCCCGGCATCGTGGCCGAGAAGAGCATGGTGTGCCGGGTCGGCGGCGTCTGGGCGAAGAGCTTCTCGATGTCGGAGAGGAATCCGAGGTCGAGCATCTTGTCTGCCTCGTCGAGCACCATGACCTTGACGTCCTTGAGCGAGAGCATGCGCTGGCTCGCGAGGTCGAGGAGGCGGCCCGGGGTTCCGACGACCACCTGAGCACCGGCCTTCAACTGCTCGACCTGACCCTCATAGGCCTTGCCGCCGTAGATGGCGGCGATCTGGGTGGAACGGTTGGATGCGGCGAGCACGAGGTCTTCGGCCACCTGCACGCACAGCTCGCGGGTCGGCACCACCACGAGTGCCTTCACCCCGGGAGCCGGGTCGGTGCCGAGCGACTGGAGGAGGGGGAGCCCGAAACCGAGGGTCTTGCCCGTTCCGGTCTTCGCCTGACCGATGATGTCCTGGCCGCCGAGGCCGAGCGGAATGGTCTGAGTCTGGATCGGGAACGGCTCGACGATGCCCTTTGTGGCGAGTGCGTCGACCATGTCCTGGTCGATATTAAGTTCTGAGAAAGTCACGAATGAATGCCCTGTCATGGAAGCGAGTACGCCCGCTTGTTCCTGGGGCGCAGTTGCCCCGTCAGATAGGGGCTTGCGGACAGTTTAGCGTCAGACCCCTGTGAGACCTCGCGTGGCCGCGCCGCAGATAGGCTATGGGGGTGGTCTCCCTTCCCCGCCGTCGCCGGAATCCCGTCGAGACCCCTCGACGCGGGCCGCGTCTTCACAGACCCGCCGAGGTCACGATCAACCGGGTGGCACTGGCCGAGCTGACCCCCGATGTCACGACCTACCTCGGCCGGGCCGCACGTCTGCAGCTGTCGTTGTTCGAGACCGCAGCACACGCCGTGGCAACGGCCCCCGACATCCAGGCGAAGGATGACCTCTCTCCCGTCGCCCAGTTGTCGCTCGACAAATACCGCGCCCTCGTTGCCGAGCTCGAGCACACCGGACACGACCCGGCAGCCGCGATGGAGCCCTTCTCGGCCGAGATCGACACCTTCCGCCAGCTCACGGCCGGATCGGACTGGTACGAGTTGCTCGTCACGGCCTACGTCACCGCCGCGTTGCTCGACGACTTCTTCCTGCGCCTATCGGAGGGCCTCACGCCCGAGCAGCATCGCCGCATCGCCTTGATCATGCGACCGGAGGCCGGGAGCGAGTTCATCGTGAAGCAGCTCAGCGCCGCGATCGCTGCCAACCCGCGCCTGGCATCCCGGCTCGCGCTGTGGGGTCGGCGCCTGGTGGGGGACACCCTGCTGATCGCGCGTGCCTCGCTGACCCTGCACGTGACGTCGGCGGCAGACGAGATCCGGCTCGAGCCGGTGTTCACCGAACTGATCGCCGCTCACACCCGGCGGATGGACGCGCTCGGCCTGACCGCCTGAGTCCTGCCGCCGAGTCGGTCGCTATGACCGGTTCGGCGTCGCGATCAGGGCTTCGTGAGCCGGTCGAGCAGAGCCGAATCGCTCGTGCGTCGACGCCGTGGAAGAAGCGCGCCGACCCCGAAGGCGGCGAGCGTGCAGAGTCCGAGGCTGATCGTCCAGATCCAACCGCCGTCCGCGGTGAAGCCCAGCCAGGTCAGCGCGGCGTAGGAGACGGCCGCGACACAGAGTCCCACGGCAGGCAACACGAGCGCGCCATGGGTCGAACGATGCGGAAGCACGTAGCGCACGAGCGCACCGATCGCGAGACCCGCGAGCGCTACGAACATCAGCTCCATGTCAGGCGACGAATCCAACCCGACGCGACGACTCGCTACCGATCTCGATGTAGGCGAGGGAGGCCACGGGTACGAGGTAGACCTTCCCCTTGTCGTCTTTCAGGCTCACGTAGCTGCTGCCCGCGTCGAGCGCGGTCGCGACGGCCGACTCGACCTGTTGCGCGGTCTGCGATGACTCGAAGCTGATCTCACGGGAAGTGTTGGCGATGCCGATGCGAATGTCCACGTTCACAGATTACGACATGGCGACGACAGCCCATCCGCACGTTCGTCAGCAGCGGAACCCGCATCCGTCTGCCGGCCGATGTCGGTGCCGCGGGTTACCGTGGCCACGTGACAATCCGGGGATTCCAGCGACCAGCCGCACCGGCGGCAGGTGCTCACCTTCGCCCGGATGAAACACAGCAGGCCGTGTGCGCCCTGCCGCCCGATGCCTCGGCGGCGGTGATCGGTGCGCCCGGCAGCGGCAAGACCACGACGCTCGTCGAGTTGCTGGCGCACCGGGTGCGCGAGCTCGGGTGGGATGCCGACGAGGTGCTCGCCCTAACGACGAGCCGCACCACGGCGACCGCTCTCCGCGACCGGCTCGCCGCGCGGTTGAGCCTGCCGACCTCGGGGCCGCTGGCCCGCTCGGCGACCTCGCTCGCATTCGAGATCGCGACGGCGGCGACCTGGAACGGCGAGCCGCTCCGGCTGATCACGGGAGGAGAGCAGGACAACGACTTCGCACAGCTGCTCGAGGGCCACCTCGACGAGGGCACGGGGCCGCAGTGGCCCGATCACCTCGGACCGGGCGTCCGCGCGCTGCGGGGTTTCCGCACCGAGCTTCGCGAGCTGTTCATGCGATCGACCGAGTTCGGTGTCACCCCGCAACACCTCCGCGACCTCGCTGCGGTGCACGACCACGATGAGTGGCGGGCGGCGGCAGACTTCTTCGACGAGTACCTCGCGGTCGTGAGCCTCCTCCGGCCGGGGCAGGTCGACTCGGCCGACCTGATGCGGCGCGCGGTTGAAGCGATCGACCGAGGCGGGATACCCCCTGCGCTCGCCCGGCTCCGCCTGATCGTCGTCGACGATCTGCAGGAGGCGACCGAATCGACCTTCGCCCTGCTGCGGGCCTTCGCGAGGCTCGGGGTGGCGATCGTCGCATTCGGTGACCCGGATGTCGCAGCGAACTCGTTTCGCGGCGGCGAGCCGGAGTCCCTCGGCCGGTTCGGTCTCACGCTCGGCATCCCGGGCGCACGCACCCTGCTGCTCGGCACCGTGCATCGCCAGGGCACCACGCTCCGCGCGCTCACGACGGCCGTCACCGGCCGCATCGGCGCCGCCGCGGCCGGGGCCCAACGCGCGGCGAGTGCCGTCACCGCCGATCCGGTCGACGCCGTGCTGCGCATCGAGGCTCCGACCGGCTCCCGGCAGATAGCCGCAGTCGCCCGCGTGCTCCGTGAGCGTCACCTCGTCGACGGCGTGCCCTGGAACGAGATGGCCGTCATCGTGCGGTCCGGCGCGCAGGTGCCTGCTCTCGCGAGGGCGCTCGCCGTCGCCGAGGTTCCCACGCGCATGTCGGCCGGGGGAATCGCCCTCCGCGACGACAGAGCGGCGCGCAGCCTGCTCGGCGTCGTGGATGTGGGCATGGGCCGCACCCCGCTCAGCGCAGAGAGCGCGGCAGACCTCCTCACCGGGCCGTTCGGCGGGCTCGACCAACTGGACCTGCGACGCCTGCGGCTCGCGCTCCGCGCCGACGAGCTCGCGACAGGGGGTCGCCGCCTGGGGGACGAGCTACTCGTCGACGCACTGCAGGCACCCGGGCGCTTCATCATGATCGACCACCGATCGGCCAGGCGTGCGGAACGGCTGGCGACGCTGCTCTCGGCGGTATCGGCGGCGGCATCCACGGGCGCCACCGTGGAGGAGTTGCTCTGGCTGGTCTGGGACCGCAGCGGCCTGGCGACGAGCTGGCGGGATCAGGCCCTCGGCACCGGCATCACCGCGGCGGAGGCCAATCGGGATCTCGACGGCATCGTCGCCCTCTTCACCGCAGCAAAACGATTCGTCGAGCGGGAACCGGCGAGCCCGCCCGGCGGCTTCCTCAGCTCGGTACTGGACGCGGAGGTCCCCGAGGACACCCTCGCGCCGAGGCCGGTCGGTGCATCCGTGCTGGTCACCACGCCGTCCGGCGTCGTCGGCCACGAGTACGAGGTCGTGGCGGTCATGGGCGTGCAAGACGGCGTGTGGCCGAACCTCCGGCTGCGCGGATCGCTGTTTGCCACTCAGCAGCTCGTCGACGTGGTGTCCGGCGTTGCTTCGGCCTCGATCGAACCGCGCAAGCAGGTGCTCGGCGACGAGTTGCGGATGTTCGCCCTCGCCGTATCGCGCGCCAGACGACAGGTCGTGATCTCCGCCGTCGCCAACGAGGACGAGGCGCCGAGCGTCTTCTTCGCGCTCCTGCCCGACGGAACACCGTCGGTCGACGCGTCGACCATTGCTCCGCTCTCGCTTCGCGGGATGACCGGACGGCTCCGCAGGGAACTGGTGCTGGGCAGGCGTTCGGAGGCCGACCTCGACGCGATCGCATCCTCGCTCGCCGCACTCGCGGCGGAGGGCGTTCCCGGCGCATCTCCGGCCCAGTGGCACGGCCTGCTCGACTGCTCCACGACGGACCCGCTCTATCTCGACGACGAGACCGTCCCCCTTTCGCCATCCCAGCTGCAGGCATTCGAGGAGTCCCCGGTGGACTGGTTCATCGACGCCATCGCGGGGTCGACGGGCACCGCCGCCATGGGGATCGGCACGATCATCCATTGGGCGATGGAGACCGCGGCAGATCAGAGTGTCGACGGGCTGTTCAGCGCGGTGGAGAGCCGGTGGGCCGAACTCACCTTCGAGTCCCCATGGCTCGCCGAGCACCAGAAGGTGGCGGCGCGCACGCTCGCCGCCGGGGTCGCCGAGTACCTCGCCGACTTCGGTCGCGACGGCAAGACGCTCGCCGGAGCGGAGAGCCGGTTCGAGTTGCCGGTCGGTCGCGCCCTCGTGCGCGGGTCCATCGACCGGGTGGAGCGCGCGCCTGACGGCAGCGTCGTGATCGTCGACCTCAAGACCGGCCGACCCGTCACGCGCCCGGCCGACGTGCACGAGCATCCGCAGCTTCGTGCATATCAGCTCGCCTACGCCGAGGGCAGGCTCGACGAGGCCCTGGCGCCGCACGGCACCCATGCCCCCGGCGGCGCGAAGCTCCTCTTCGTGAAGGAGGGCGTGCGCGGCAAGTCCTACCGTGAGGCGGCGCAGCCGCCGCTCGATCACGACGAACTCGAGGGCTTCCGTCGCCGGATCGAGCAGGCGGCCACCCTCATGGCCGCTGCGGAGTTCTCGGGCGTCGTCGACCCGACCGCAGGCAGGCCGCCGAGCGGCGCGAGCCGCCAGAAGATGCACCGGGTGAAGGCGGTCTCCAGTGATTAGTGCCATCGAGATAGCGGATGCCCTCGGCCGTCCACGCCCCACGGTCGGTCAGCAGAGGGTCATCGAAGCCGACCTGCGGCCCGCCCTCGTCGTGGCGGGCGCAGGCAGCGGCAAGACCGAGACGATGGCGGGCCGCGTGCTGTGGTTGCTCGCCAATCGGCTGGTGACGGCGGACCAGGTGCTCGGACTCACCTTCACCCGCAAGGCGGCCGGGGAACTCTCCGCACGTATCCGCGAGCGCATCGCCGAACTCGCCACCCTCGGAATGCTGCCCTCGGATTTCGACGACTTCGATCCACCCACCGTGGCCACCTACAACTCGTTCGCCAACCGCATCTTCCGCGACAACGCGATGCTGATCGGTCGGGAGAGCGACGGGGCGGTGCTCGGCGAGGCCGCCGCGTGGCAGTTGGCGCGGAGGGTCGTCGTCGGCAGCACCGACCCGCGCCTGCCCTCCCTCGGACGCTCGGCGGATCAGCTCACCAAGGACGCACTCGGACTGAGCCGGGCACTCACCGAGAACCTCGCCGACGCCACTGATGTGGTCACCTTCGCCGCGGAGTTCGGGCGCCTCCTCGACCTGCCAGCGGGTGGGAAGGGAGCGTATGCGGATGTCGACGAGATGGTGAAGCGGGTGGCGCTGCTGCCTCCGCTCCTCGACCTCGCCGAGGCGTATGAGGCCGAGAAGCTCAAACGCGGGCTGGTGGAGTACTCCGATCAGGTGGCGCTGGCCCTCCGCATCGTGCGCCAGGTGCCGGCGGTCGTGGCCGACCACCGAGACCGGTATCGGGTCGTGCTGCTCGATGAGTACCAGGACACCAGCGTCATGCAGACCTGGCTCCTCTCCGATCTCTTCGCCGGGCATCCGGTCATGGCCGTCGGCGACCCGAACCAGTCGATCTACGGCTGGCGGGGCGCGAGTTCGGCGAACCTCGCCGGCTTCTCGCAGCAGTTCGCGGACGGCGACGCGCAGCGGTTCTCCCTCGTGACGAGCTGGCGTAACGGGCACCGCATCCTCGCTGCGGCCAACGCGACCGTGACGCCGAACGCGGATGCCGCGACCGGCGCGATCGGAGTGGACCGGCTCGAGGCCGGCCCTGGCGCGAGCGACATCCCGGTGGGGGTGGCGTTCGCGCAGGACATCGAGGCGGAGGCGGAGGCCGTGGCCACGTGGCTCGCCCCGCGGCTCGCCGAGGTGGGAGCAGACGGGGTGCCGCCGAGCGCGGCGATGCTGTTCCGGGCCAGGCGGTCGCAGGGGGTCTTCGTCGACGCGCTGCGCCGGCACGGCATCCCGTACCACGTGCTCGGCGTGGGCGGGTTGATGGCGGAACCCGAGGTGGCAGACCTCGTGAGCGCGCTCACCGTGGTGCACGATCCGCACGCCGGCTCCGAACTCGTGCGCCTCCTCGCGGGCTCGAGGTGGCGGGTCGGCGTGCGGGACCTGATGGCTCTCCGGCAGCTCGCCCGATGGCTGGCATCGCGGGACTACGCGCAGCAACCCCTCGACGACGAGTTGCGCGCGACACTCCGGGAGTCCGTGGCCGACGGTGACGCCGGGTCGATCGTGGACGCCCTGGACTTCCTCGCCACGGCGAAACCCGGTCACAGTGCGCTCGGAGGGTTCAGCGCTCTGGGACTCGAGCGGCTCCGTGATGCGGGGCGCACCTTCGCCAGGTTGCGCGGGCGTGCGGGGCTCGACCTGCCCGACTTCGTCACCTTCGTCGAACAGGATCTGCTGCTCGACGTGGAGGTGCTCGCCAACGAGGAGCGCGGCTCGGGGCGCGCGCCCATGGAGGCCTTCGCCGACGCACTCGGCAGCTTCCTGGCCGTCGACGACAGCGGCTCCCTCGGCGGCTTCCTCGGATGGCTGCGCGAGGCGGAGTGGCGCGACAATCTGGCGCCTCGGCCGGAGGAGGCGGAGCCGGGCACGGTGCAGCTGATGACGATCCACGGATCGAAGGGCCTCGAGCGCGACATCGTCGTCGTTCCCCGGCTGGTGAGCAGCGAACTCCCCGCGACGCCCAACGAGGGATACACCGGGTGGTTGTCTGCCGGCTCGCTGCCGTGGCCGTTCCGTGGCGACTCCGCCGAACTGCCCGAGTTCGCGTGGACCGCGGCAGAGACCCGCAAAGAGCTTCTCGAACGAAAGATGGACTTCACGGCGGCTGTGCGCTCGAGGCACGAGGGGGAGGAGCGTCGGCTCTTCTACGTCGCCGTCACCCGTGCTCGCCACCACCTTCTTCTCAGCGGATCGTTCTGGGCCAGCCAGACCAAGCCGCGTATGCCGAGTGTGTTCCTCACCGAGCTTGCGGATCGCGGCATCGTCGGGCCCCTGCCGCAGATCGAGTCGCCCGACGAGAACCCGCTCGGCGGATCGCCGGAGACCTTCGCATGGCCGCGTGACCCGCTCGGTGGCAGGCGCACCGCCGTGGCGGATGCCGCGGAGCGGGTCGCCGCCGCCGAGCCCGCCCTTCGCGGGCCCGCAGCGACCGAGCTCGGCCTGCTCCTCGAGGAACGGCGCAGGAGGCTCAGCGGCGACTCGCTGGTGGAACTTCCGTTCCGCATCTCCGCATCGCGCTTCAAGGACTTCGTGGGCGACCCGGGAGGCGTCGCGGCGGGGCTGCGTCGTCCGATGCCGGAGCGGCCCTATCGCGCCACCAGGCTCGGCACCCTGTTCCACAGTTGGGTCGAACATCGCTCGGGCGCGGCAGGCGGCGGAGAGACGATCGATTCGGCCGACTTCGAACTCGACGAGGGCGACCTCGTGGGAGACCTCGAGAAGCTCGACGATCTCAAGCGCACCTTCGAGCGCTCCCCGTGGGCACGGCTCGCTCCGATCGATGTGGAGCGGGAGATCCATCTGCCCTTCGACGGGCAGGTGGTGATCTGCAAGATCGATGCGGTGTACGCGATCGGCGAACGTTTCCAAGTGGTCGACTGGAAAACCGGCAAGGCGCCAACGGATGCCGCCGACCTCGAGGAGCGTCAGTTGCAGCTCGCGCTGTACCGGCTCGCCTATGCCTCGTGGCGCGGGATCGACCCCGAACTGGTCGATGCGGTGTTCTACTTCGTGGCCGACGACGCCACGATCACGCCGGAGCGCCTGTTCGATGCGAACGAGCTCCGCGAGAGGTGGCGGCGGGTCACCGCAGAACGGTAGGCGCGACTGAACTCAGTCGGGCGTCACTTTCCGCGTTCGTCGCGGTCGAGCATCTCCTCCACCTCGTCGACCGTCATCACCTCGCGGGTGTCGGTGACGATGCGCCGTGCGGAGTCGCTCTGCACGATGTCCACGAGGTTGTGCAGCATAGCCACGGCGTCGTCGACGATCTCGGTGCTGCGCTCCTGGGTGCCGTGAAGCAACCATTTGGCGATCTCCAGCTCGGCATAGAGCATCGCGCGCTTCTTCACCTGCCGGTCACTCGAGCCTCTCGCCTGCCCGTACGCGGCGAAGACGCTGTCGGCGGCACCGGGACCGGCGGCACCGAGCACCCAGAACAGATCGCGCGCGGGGTCGCCGACGCTGAGTTCGTGCCATCCGACGAGGCCGGTGACCTCGCCCGCGGTCTCCAGCACGGAGCCGGCCGTGACCGACCCATTGATCACCGTCGGTGCGAACTGCCACAGCGCGGGATCCTCGGTCGCCGTCTCCCAGCGGTCGAGGAGAGCCGCGGGGATCAGTCCGGTCGCCGCGGCCTGATCCATGATCGCGACGGCGTCGCCGAGGGTATCGAGCGGGCGCACGACGGGCAGCGCGGCGTCCGCGACGAAGCTCGTCGGCAGGGAATGCAGTGCGGCGAAGGCGCGACCGATCGACGCCGTGAGCGTGTCATCCGCGCTCAGTCTGTCCAGTCGCACGGGAGTGCCCGGCAGAAAGTCGTGCACCACCGCGGTGGTCTTGGAGTACGGCCTCGTTCCGAGCACGGTCGGGGCGGTGAAGGGGAGCCGGGAACGGATGCCGGCGCTGAGCGCATTGAGAGCGACCGTCTCCTTCGCGGCCCGGGTCTCGGCGGACTTCATGCGCGGAACCCGGATGATCAGCTGGCGCCCGTCCTTCGCGTTGACCACGGCCCGGTCGAACGCCCCGCCGTCACCGACACTGCTGGCCGCAATGACGTCAAGGCCGTCGACGACGGAGGTGGCGAGCGCAGCTAGAGTGAGTGGAGATCTGACCATACCGACAGGCTAGGTCGTAGCGGCCCGGCCATGGTCGTGCGCCACGCAAGAACCGGAGCTCGGTGCCGGATTCGGTTCCCGGGCATCCGGCCCCCGAGAGTAAGGTGCGTCGATGTCGGCAGGGTTCACAGAGCGTCTTCCGTTGTCGAGGCACGGAATCGACCGTGACTATCTCACTCGGGCCGACCCCGAGCTGTTCACGCGACTCGCGGGCGATCCGGCTGCACGCGCCGTGGTCATCTGGAACGGCGCCGCGCTGCTCGACGGGGATGTGCTCCGCCTGGTGCCGGTGTCCGAGGTGCCCGAGGCCGAGTTGATGATGTATCTCGGCCGATCGGTTGCCGACGGCACACCGTTCATCGGTGCGGTGCTGTCGGATGCGGCGGCCGCGGGTTTCGGCGAAGACGCGCGCTGGGGGCAGCTGCGCGACCTCGGGGCGAGCCTCGACGACCTGCAGGCGGGTCTGTTCACCGAGGCCCTCGCCCTGGCCAACTGGCATGCTTCGCACCTCTTCTCCCCGCGGACGGGGTCGGCGACGCGGTCTGAACTCGGCGGTTGGGTGCGTCGCGCCGACGACGACGCGAGCGACCTGTTTCCCCGCACCGATGCCGCGATCATCGTGGGCGTGACCGACGCCGACGACCGGATGCTGCTCGGCCACAACCGCATGTGGCCGGCCAACCGCTACTCGCTCCTCGCCGGCTTCGTGGAGCCGGGGGAATCGCTCGAGTCGGCCGTGGTGCGGGAGGTGTTCGAGGAGTCGGGCATCCATGTGGAGAACCCGATCTATCTCGGGTCGCAGCCGTGGCCCTTCCCCGCGTCGCTCATGCTGGGCTTCCGCGCCACCGTCGACCAGCGCCGGGTGACAGACCTCGCGCCGGACGGCGAGGAGATCATGCATCTGCGCTGGTTCAGCCGCGAGGATCTCGCGGCGTCGCTCGACGAGGTGGCCCTGCCAGGCGGCACGTCCATCGCCCGCGCCATCCTCGAGGACTGGTTCGGCGGACCCATCGCCGACCGTACCGACTGGTGAGCGGAACGAATGTCGTGAGCACGTCGGAGGCGCTCCTCGCCGGCTTGGACGAGGAACAGCGCGTCGCCGCCGAAACCCTGCTCGGGCCGGTGTGCCTGCTGGCAGGAGCGGGCACCGGCAAGACCCGCGCCATCACCCACCGCATCGCATACGGCGTGGCCACCGGCGTCTACCCTCCCGGGCGGGTCATGGCTCTCACCTTCACAGCGAAGGCGGCGGGGGAGTTGCGCGGCAGGCTCCGCCACCTCGGGGCAGGCGGCGTCGCGGCGCGCACGTTCCACGCATCCGCCCTCTCGCAGCTGTCGTTCTTCTGGCCGCAGGTGGTGGGCGGAACGATGCCCCGCATCCTGGAGTCCAAGGGTCGCCTGATCGCCCACGCCGCCCAGACGCTGTCGCTGAAGCTCGACACGGCGGCACTGCGGGATGTGGCGGCCGAAGTCGAATGGCGCAAGGTGTCGAGCCTCACCATCGACCGGTACGCCGAACGTGCGGCGGAGCGCACCATGCCGGCGGCGCTCTCGGTGGAGCGGATGCTCGACCTCCACATCGCCTATGAGCGGGTCAAGGATGAACGGCGCCAGCTCGATTTCGAAGACGTTCTGCTGGCGGCCACCGGCATGCTCGAGGCCGAGCCCTGGGTTGCCCAGCAGTTCCGGGAGCAGTACCGCTTCTTCGTCGTGGACGAGTATCAGGACGTGTCTCCCCTCCAGCAGAACCTTCTCGAGCTGTGGCTCGGAGAGCGTGAGGACCTCTGCGTGGTCGGTGACGCGAGCCAGACCATCTACTCCTTCACCGGTGCCTCCTCCGCCGGGCTCACCGGCTTCCCGTCGCGCTACCCCCATGCCGCCGTCATCCGGCTGGCTCGCAACTACCGCTCCAGCGCGCCCATCATCGACGCGGCGAACAAGCTGATGAGGGATCGGGCCGGTTCGCTGACCCTCACCGTCGCCCCGCCGAGCGAGGGTGGGCCGAGCACGGGCGCGGCGGAGCCGCCGTCGATCACCTCGTACCGTGATGACCGCGCCGAGGCACGCGCCGTCGCGACCCGCATCGCGGAACTCATCGCCGCAGGCACGGCGCCGGAGGACATCGCGGTGCTGTACCGCATCGGCGTGCAGGGTGCGGTGATGGAGACGGCCCTGGCGGATGCCGACGTGCCGTACCAGATGCGTGGCGCGGCGCGATTCTTCGACCTCCCCGAGGTGAAGCAGGCCCTCATGATGGTCAAGGGCGCCTCGGTGGCAGGCACGGTCGAACCGTTATTCAAGACCGTGAGCGACGTGTTGCGATCTCTCGGCTGGACGCAGCTGCCGCCCGAGGGTCGCGGGGCGGTCAGGGACCGGTGGGAATCTCTCAACGCGATCATGGGGCTCGCCGAGGCCGCAGCGCCCGGCACCACACTGCGGCAGTTCTCCGACGAGCTCTACGAGCGGGCGGCGGGCCAGCACGAACCGACGATGTCGGCCGTGACGCTCGCAACGCTGCACTCCGCCAAGGGACTCGAGTGGGACACCGTGTTCATCCTCGGTGTGAGCGAAGGGCTCGTGCCCATCAGCTACGCGAAGTCGCCAGCGGCCATCGACGAGGAACGGCGGTTGCTCTACGTGGGCATCACGCGGGCCAGGCGGCGATTGTCGTTGACCTGGGCGGAATCCCAACCGTCGCGATCGGCGAAGCGGCTTCCTTCTCGCTTTCTCGCGGAGCTGAGCACGCACAATCCGGGTGGTGCCGCCAGACCCGCGAGGTTCTGACCCCCGTCTCGGCATCGACCCGGATCGCTTCGGCATCCGGCTGTCGGCCACCGGTCAGCCGTGACTGCACGAGCCTGGCTGCCAGCGCCGCGGCCTCGATCGCCACGAGCCCCCGATCGGTCGGACTGCGTCGTCCCCACAGCTGCGACTCGATGGCGGGCCAGGCGGCATCGCGCTCCGTGCGCTGCCGCTCGATGCAATAGAGGCACGGGCCGATCCCGGGTTCGATCATCGGTCCGATGCGAACGGATGTGTCGCTCAGCACGATGGGCAGGTGCGGGATGTCGCGGCGCAACCACACCCCGTGCGCCTCGGGCTCCACAACGAAATGCGACACGAGCACGGCGAGGTCGATGGGCCCGACCGCCGGAACGCCGCCGGGTTCGGTCACAGCGAGCGCGACTCCGGCCGATCTGAGGGCTTCGGCGAGGAGGTCAGCGGTCCGGCCCGTTCCCGTCATGGCCACGGTCGGAGGGCTCGGCGACTCGTGTTCGTCGAGGAGCACAGGGGCCAGCCGGGCGAGGAGCCGGTCCAGTTCCTCGGCGGAGGCGCCGGCCGACCTCGCCACCATGCCGATTCCGCTCCGGCTGATGCCCGGCCCGAGCGCCGCGATCATCCGCTCGGCCGCGTTCGTGACGTCTGCCATCACGACGCGCGGATCGTCCACGCCGAATTGCAGGCTCGTGGGGGAGCGCCAGACCAGCGGGTGACGGGGGTTCAGTCGAAGCACCATGCGGGGATGGTGCCAGAGTGCGCGCGGACGCGGCGGAAACCGTCCACAGCGCTCCACGTCAGGCGGGGGGCTCCTCCGCCGTTCCGTCGTCGCGTTCGCGCGGGCGGTCGCCGCGCTCGTCGTTCAGCAGATCCTCGATGGCCTGATCCACATCGTCACGTTCCGGTTCACCGCCGGTGAGCCTGGCGATGAGGCCGGACGGATCGTCGATGTCGGCCGAACCGGGGAGCACATCCGGGTGAGCCCACAGGCCATCGCGGGCGTCGGTGCCGACCGCGTCGGTGATCTTCTGCCACATCGCTGCGGCTTCGCGCAGGCGCCGCGGTCGAAGCTCGAGGCCGACGAGCGTGCTGAACGCCGACTCCGCAGGTCCTCCGGCCGCACGGCGGCGACGCACCGTCTCGCCGATGGCGTCGGCCTTCGGCAGACGCACGGTGGCCTGCGCGGTCACCACATCGACCCAGCCTTCGACCAGGGCGAGCATGGTCTCCAGCCGCTCGAGCGCGGCGAGCTGAGCCTCGGACTTCGGCGGGATGAGCGCGCCGCTCGCCATGGCCTCGCGGAGCTCCTCCGGGTTCGCGGGATCGAAGCTCGCCGCGAGCTCCTCGAGTCGACCGGTGTCGATGCGGATGCCCTGGGCGAACTCGGTGATCGACGACATCAATTGGAGGCCGAGCCACTTGGCATGGCGGAACAGTCGCGCGTGGGCGAGCTCGCGCACGGCCAGATACAGGTGCACCTGGTCGGCCGGGATGTCGAGTCCTTCGCCGAATGATGCGATGTTCTGGGGAAGGATCGCGGCCTGCGGGTCGGAGCCACTCGCGGTGTGCGAGCCGAGCAGCGGAATGCCGATGTCGCCGCCGGAGACGACCTCGCTGGAGAGCTGACCGACCACCTGGCCGAGCTGCATCGCAAACAGCGTCCCGCCGACGTTGCGCATGAGCTTGCTCGCGCCGTCGATCATTCCGGACATCTCTTCCGGTGCCTGCTGGCGCAGCACGTCGGTAAGCGAGTTCGCGATGCTGAGGGCCACCGGCTCCGCCAGTTGGGTCCAGACGGGCATGGTGGCCTGAACCCACGCGGTCCGCGTCATCAGGCGAGGGGCGACGGTGAGCTCGGAGACCACCGTGGCCTCGGAGAGCCAGAGAGCGGCGATGGCGAAGGCCTGGTCGAGGGCATCCTTCTCGGACTGCTGAGTGGTCTGCGTGCCGGAGGTCGCGAGCGCCTTGGCCTGCTCGGTCGCAATATCCCAGTTCACCCCGTCACCGCTCTGCTGCATCGCGCTCTGCAGCTGGGCCATGAGCTGGGCGATCATGGCGGGGTCATTGGGAAGACCAGCCGCACTGGCGAGCTTCGCAGGGTCGATGTCGGAGTTTCCGGAGAGCAGTTCACGGAGCATGTCCCTGAACTCGTCTTCCGGATCCTGCCGGGAATCTTCAGGCATACGATCTACGCTAGCTGCTGGCCAGCCGTCGAGGCGGCCTTTTCTTTATGCCTGCGATTCCCGGCGTGCGCCTGTGGCGAACAGCCATCCGAAAGGAGCCTGGTGACTCTTTTCACCGACGATCAGCCGCGCCCGACCGCCGCACGCGAGAAATCGGCGCGCGCGGGATGGATCCTGCTGTTGTCGGGTGTCGTCGGGGCGCTCGCGTTGTCGTTC
The DNA here is from genome assembly GCA_963756375.1 of uncultured Actinomycetota bacterium. Classification (GTDB taxonomy): domain Bacteria; phylum Actinomycetota; class Actinomycetes; order Actinomycetales; family Microbacteriaceae; genus Marisediminicola. The sequence goes on from CAVWNJ010000005.1 coordinate 337,840, forward strand.
ATTCCGGCTCCGTACGCCATCGAGCGGCCGGGCCCGGTCTTCGACACCCTCGGAACGGTGACGGTGTCCGAGGAGGAGGTGCCACTCATCTCCATCCCGGGGGAGACGACCTACCCGACATCCGGGTCCCTCGACATGCTCACCGTCAACCTCGTGGGGAACCGCGAGAACCGTCCGAGCTGGATCGAGGTTGTGCGGGCCTGGGCCGATCGCACCCAGGCCGTCGTGCCGCTCGCGGCCGTGTTCCCGGAGGGCCGGAGCGACGAGCAGTCGAAAGAGCAGAGCTCGATCGACATGGCCAACTCTCAGAAGGACGCCGTGGCGGCATCGCTCAAGGCACTCGGCTACGACCTGTCTGCGACGCTCACGGTGCAGGCGTTCTCCACCGATTCGCCCTCGGATGGCGTCCTCGAGGAAGGCGATCAGGTGGTGAGCGTGAACGGGCGGATCCCCGCCGACGTCACCGACCTTCGGGGAATCATCGCCGACAACGGGACCGAGAAACCGGCCAGCGTCGACGTACGACGGAACGGCGCCGACCTGACCGTGTCGATCACACCGGTCGAGGCTCCGAACGACCAGGGACCCGTCTTCGGCATTTCCGTTTCCACCGACTACGACTTCCCGTTCGATGTGAAGATTCAGCTCGAGAACGTCGGTGGGCCGAGCGCCGGCATGATGTTCGCCCTCGGAATCATGGACAAGCTGACGCCGGGGGAGCTCACCGGAGGCAAGGATTTCGCCGGCACGGGCACCATCACGGCCGACGGCCAGGTCGGGCCGATCGGTGGCATCCGTCAGAAGCTCTACGGAGCCAAGGACTCCGGAGCCGAGTTCTTCCTGGCCCCGGCCGACAACTGCGACGAGGTGGTCGGACACATTCCCGACGGCCTGCGCGTCTTCTCGGTGGCGACACTCGACCAGGCGCTCGACGCGGTCGAGGCGGCATCCACAGGTTTCGGGCTCGACGCGGTTCCCGGCTGCACCGCCGACTGAACCGGCTCCGGCTCAGGCGGGCATGCAGGGACCCCCCTTAAGATGGGGGGACAGCCCACCCCCAATCCAGGAGCCATCCCTTGACTTCCACGGAAGAACGTCCTGCGTCACGAACCAGGGCGACACTCGCGATCGCGGCCGGGACCATTGCGGCCCTCGTCATCGCCTTCTTCGCTTTCGCCAGCCTCTACACCGACTTCCTCTGGTTCGACCAGCTCGGATTCGCCAACGTCCTGACCACGCAGTGGATCGCCGGGGCTGTGATGTTCATCATCGGGTTCATCGGCATGGCCGTCCCCGTGTACGTGAGCATCGCGGTCGCCTACCGGGCGCGCCCGATGTACGCGAAGCTCAACGCGCAGTTGGATCGCTACCAGCAGGTCATCGAACCGCTCCGCCGCTTGGCCATGATCGGAATCCCGGCCATCCTGGGTCTCTTCGCCGGTGTCGCGACCTCGGCGCGGTGGCCTCTCGCGCTGCAGTGGATGAACAGCACCCCCAGCGGTCGGAACGACCCCATCTTCGGCCTGGACGTGTCGTTCTACCTCTTCGACCTGCCGTTCTTCCAGTCGGTGGCGTCCTACGCGTCGGCTGTGGTGCTCATCGCAGGCATCGGTGCCATCGCGACCTCGTACCTCTACGGCGCCCTCCGGTTCAACGGTCGTGAGGTGCGCATCTCGCGCGCCGCGCGCATCCAGTTGGCATCCATGGCGGCCCTCTACATCCTGATCCAGGCCGCCAGCATCTGGCTCGACCAGTACTCCACCCTCTCGCAGAGCAGCAGCGGACTCCTCATCGGGGCCTCTTATGCGGATGCGAATGCCGTGATTCCCGGAAAGCAGATCCTCGCCGGAATCGCCGTCGTGGTCGCGCTCCTCTTCGTGATCACCGCGGTGATCGGTCGCTGGAGGCTGCCCGTGATCGGCACCGCGGCGCTCATTCTGAGCGCGCTCATCGTGGGATCCCTCTACCCGTGGATCGTGCAGCGGTTCCAGGTCGACCCGAGCGTGCGAAGCGTCGAGCAGCCGTACATCCAGTACAACATCGATGGCACGCGTGAGGCCTACGGCGTTGCGGATGTCACGGAGCAGCCGTTCCTGCCCACCGAGGATGCCCAGGCCGGAGGCCTTCGCGGAGACGCGGAGACCACCGCGAGCATCCGCATCATCGACCCGGCGCTGGTCACGACCACGTTCGCCCAGCTCGAACAGGTTCGGCAGTACTACCAGTTCGCCCCGTACCTCGACGTCGACCGCTACGAGATCGACGGCAAGACCCAGGACACCGTGATCGCGGCTCGCGAGCTCGACGTGGACAACCTGGGTTCGGCCAACAACTTCTACAACCGCACCTTCGTCTACACCCACGGTTATGGCGTCGTTGCGGCCTACGGAAACCAGCGTTCGTCTGAGGGACTGCCGGTGTTCCTGCAGTCCGGAATCCCGACGACCGGGATGCTCGGCACGACCTATGAGCCGCGCATCTACTTCGGCGAGTCGTCGCCCGCGTTCTCGATCGTCGGCGGGCCGGAGGGTGCAGACCCGATCGAGCTCGACTTCCCGTCGTCGGAGGCGGAAGGCGCTCGTAACGCGGTCACGACCTTTGCGGGCGACGGTGGTCCGACGCTCGACAACGTGTTCAAGCGCATCATCTACGCCATCAAGTTCCAGTCCGAACAGATCTTCCTGTCCGACGCCGTGAACAACGATTCGCAGATCCTCTACGACCGCGACCCGTCGGAGCGCGTGCAGAAGGTCGCCCCGTACCTCACGCTCGACAGTGACGCGTACCCGGCCGTGGTCGACGACAAGATCGTGTGGATCATCGACGGATACACGACGAGCTCGAACTACCCGTATTCGAAGGTGCAGCCGCTCAGCCAGGCGATCGTCGACACCTACACCCCGTCTCCCGACTTCGCGATCGACAACATCAACTACATCCGTAACTCGGTGAAGGCGACGGTCGACGCGTATTCGGGCGAGGTGACGCTGTACGCCTGGAACGTGGAGGACCCGATCCTCGCAACCTGGCAGAAGATCTTCCCCAGCACGGTCACGCCGCTGTCGGAGATGAGTGCAGGACTGCTCAGCCACGTGCGGTACCCGGCCGACCTGTTCAAGGTGCAGCGGGCGGTGCTCGGCAAGTACCACGTGACCGACAGCGACTCGTTCTTCTCGAACGACGACGCCTGGATCACGCCGAACGACCCCACCACCACCGCCGCGACGGCTCGACTGCAGCCGCCGTACTACCTCACGATGCAGGTGCCCGGGGCCGAGGATCCGGACTTCTCGCTGTACTCGACCTACATCCCCGACTCCACCGGCTCGAGCACGCGAAACGTGCTCACCGGCTACCTCGCGGTGAACTCCGATGCGGGTGGGGCCGAGGGTGAGATCGCGCCGTCCTACGGCAAGTTCACTCTGCTGACCCTGCCGAAGCAGGACACCGTGCCAGGACCTGGTCAGGTGCAGAACGACTTCAACACCGACACCACCGTTGCGACCCAGTTGAACATCCTGGCGCGCACCGGAGGTGACACGCGGATCGAGCGAGGCAACCTGCTCACGCTCCCGATCGGTGGGGGACTGCTCTACGTGCAGCCGGTGTACGTGCGGTCGACGGCGGAGACGAGCTACCCGATCCTGCGAAAGGTGCTGGTGTCGTTCGGCAACAAGATCGGCTTCGAGGACACGCTGGATGCCGCGCTCAACTCGATCTTCGGTGGAGACTCCGGAGCCGAGGCCGGCGACGGCGAGGTCCCGGTGGTGCCCACGGATCCGACCGACCCGGCAGATCCCGACGTTCCCACCGATCCCGCCGACCCGACGGTTCCCACCGACCCGGCGCCCACGGACCCGGCGCCCGTCGACCCGGGCACCGGAACTCCGAACGCGGCGCTGCAGGCGGCTCTCGTCGACGCGCAGCAGGCACTCACCGACCGTGCAGCGGCCTACGCCGCGAACGATCTGGTGGCTGCGGCCGAAGCCGACAACGCACTCCAGGACGCCCTGGAGCGCGCTATCGCGGCGTCCCCGTAATCGCTTCGCCCCGCGCTCGAGTGGTCAGCGGCACCAGATGCGTCTGGTAGTGTTGTCTCTTGTAGCGCGGGGTGGAGCAGTTCGGTAGCTCGCTGGGCTCATAACCCAGAGGTCGCAGGTTCAAATCCTGTCCCCGCAACGAAAAAGTCCCGCAGGGACCACGAAGGCCCTCGAACCGCAAGGTTCGGGGGCCTTCTGTCGTTCTACTCCACGCACAGGCGTCGTGCGGACATCCGGCTTATCTCAGCAAACGGTCCTGCTGCCCTACTGTTGGCCCATGACTGATGACGAGAACGGCCCCTGGCAGCTGACTACGGCACCGGGCACATCTTCGTACACGATGCATCGCGACAACTCCGTCGATCCGATGCTGCTCGTCTGCCAGGTCGGCTCGACCAAACTCACCTACCTCGCGAGCGCGATCGACGACCTCCACGCCTGGCTCGTGGAGCAGGGTGACTGGGTGCCGCTCGGGGCTGCGGACGAGAAGAAAGAGGCCGCGTCCGGAACCGTCGAGGCATGGGGCCGTGCCGAGAACAATCCTGTTGGCGGGTGGTATGGCCAGCGCAAGGGCTATCGCGGACGATTCGGCATGTATCTTCCCCCATTGCTCGAGCACCTCGGGCTGGCCGAGCTGACTCACGATGCTCGTAACAACAGGGTCCGCGCGATCTGAGGGCCGACACGGGGGCGTCGCTTGCGGCTTGCGTCCGCACGGGCATCCGCGCCGTTTACGATCGTGGCGTGGACCTCTCTTTTGAACTGACTCCTGATCTGGCCATCGCCTTCGTCACTCTCTTCGTTCTCGAGATCGTGCTCGGCGTCGACAACGTGATTTTCATCTCGATTCTGGCGAGCAAGCTGCCGGTCGAGCAGCAGGCGAAGGCGCGCAACCTCGGACTCACCCTCGCCATGCTCATCCGCATCGGCCTGCTATTCGGGGCATCCTGGATCATCACCCTCACCGATGACGTGTTCACGCTCTTCGGCAACGGGTTCTCCGGTCGCGACCTCATCCTCATCGCCGGCGGGCTGTTTCTCGTCTACAAGGCGGTCACCGAGATCCACGAGAAACTCGAGGGCACCGAGTCCCATGGCAGCGGACGGGTCAAGACAGTCACGTTCGGCGCGATCATCGCGCAGATCCTCCTGCTCGACATCGTCTTCTCGTTCGACTCGGTCATCACCGCCGTCGGGATGGTCGACAACCTGCTCGTCATCATCGTCGCCGTGGTCTCCTCATTCACCGTGATGCTGTTCTCGGCGAAGTACATCTTCGCGTTCGTCAACAGGCACCCCACCGTGAAGATGCTCGCGCTTGCGTTCCTCGTTTTGATCGGCGTCTTCCTCATCGCCGATGGGTTCGAGGTGAAGATTGACAAGGCGCTGATCTACGGCCCAATGGCCTTTGCGATCATCGTGGAGGCCCTCAACCTTGCTGCGAAGGCTCGCCAGGAGAAGCGCCGCGGACCGATCGAGCCGGTGCACCTGCGCCACGCCTACTCCAAAGCCGACGACCGCGCGGCCGTCGCGGCCGCAACGTCGTCCGGTCCGGACTCCGGCGCCGTAAACCTCTCGCGCAAGCCGGTCACGGGCACCCTCACCCAGAACGACGGCCACCAGGAGCCGGCCGGACTCGGCTGAGGCATCCACGGTGCGCGCACCGACATCGCGTGCGACCGCGATCCGCGCAGCCGGCACAACGAAAGCCGGGGGACAGCGCACGTCGCGCTGCCCCCCGGCTTTCGTGTGATTTCGCGTGTTAGCGCAGCACGAGCTTGAATGCGCCGAAGGAGACGGTGTTCCCCGAGATCTTGGAGACGTTCTTCGTCGCGGTGTCGATGATGGCCGGGCAGCTGAAGCGCGAAGCGCCGAAGTTGTTGTCGCTCATCGTGAATCCACGGATTGCGCCACGGGCCTTCTGAGCCACGTTCACAGTGCACGCACCGCCCGAGGTCCAGTTCTTCGAGAAGGTCAGTCCGCTCGTGACACCGGCATCCTGCGTCACCTGAAGTGCCGCGTTGTACGCGCCGGTGATGGAGTTGCCCACGATCGAGATGTTGTTGCCCTTCTGAACCTGCACGCTATCGTCGTGGCTCGGTCCGCCGCCCCAGTTCGGGTCCTTGGCGAAGTGCAGGTTGTCGTGGAGCCAGGATGACTCGACGCGCACGTTGTCGCCGAAGATGTGAACGGTGTCCACGACGTTGGCGATCTCGGTGCGGCGCACGGTGAAGCCAGAGCCCATGATTCCGTTGATCCACGGGTTGGCGTCGGAGGCAACGAGCTCGGTGTCCTCGACGACGAGCCCGGCAGCCTTGGGTGAGCCGGCGAAGATGAGCGCGGCGCTCGAGGTGACGGGGCGTCCGCGCACGATCGAATTGCGGATCGTCACGTTCGGCGCCTCGACACGGATGAGTCCGCGCAGGTCGATGTTCTCAATCACGGTGCCGGGCACGGTGACCACGATGTCACCTGACATCTTCTTGAGCGTCGTGCCGGACGGTACACCGGTGTTCGACGCGTCGGGCTTCACGGATCCGACCGCGGTCGTCGCACGCGGTGCGACGGCGATGGGGGTGATGGATGCAGCGGCGGTCGTGACGGTAGCTGCGGCCTTCGCGGCTGCTGCCTTCGCGGCGGCGGCGGCATCTGCTGCTGCCTTGTCGGCTGCTGCCTTCGCGGCGGCGGCGGCTTCCGCTGCTGCCTTGTCTGCTGCTGCCTTCGCGGCAGCGGCGGCTTCCGCTGCTGCCTTGTCGGCTGCTGCCTTCGCGGCAGCGGCGCTGTCAGCCGATGCCTTGTCGGCCGCGGCTTTGTCTGCGGCTGTTTTTGCTGCCGCAGCCTGTGCGGTAGCGCCGCTCTCCGATGCGAGCTTGCCCACGGTCACCGTCTTGCACACGAGCAGCGGGTTGGTCTCCTGCGCTCGCGGCAGTCCGAGAGCGAAGGCGCATACCTTGTAGGTGCCCGACGCGTTCACCGTGACCGGGATGGAGAAGCCATGGTTGGCCCCTGCTCCCTTGTAAGCCTTGGCGATGTCGTCGCGTCGAATGTCCGCCGTGTCGACGAGGCTCACGTGCGAGCCGTTCGGTCCGTCCACATTCACGCGAACAGAGATCGGCTTCGAAGGATCGAGCAGATCGACTGCCCATCCCCGAGCCGAGATGACGGCGCTTGACGACGCCGTGTAGACGTCGGTCTTGTCCAACCATCCGGTTGGCACGGGAGCCGGTGCGGCCCCGGCCATCGTGGCCATTCCTGAGACACTCATCATGAGTGCGAGACCTGTAGCGGCTATTGAGCGCGCGCGTATATTCATGTTGTTCCCCCGAACTAACAAATTTCCCCGAAGTGGAGACCATACCAGCCCGTTGCTGTGGGTTCGACTCTGGCACCGTGACCAATTCGGGGGGAAAGCGTCAAAAACGGGCGAACTTAGCTCACGTCTGAGATGTGAACGGCACGTCGCATCCGCAGCTTCGGCGGTAGGCGATGTCGGTTTCAACCACGTCGTGCGTCTCGCCGCCGGACTTCGACTGGAGTGCGTCGGTCAAGCGACGCATGGCCAGTTGGGCGATCGTGAGGCTGTGCGCGTCCACCGAGGTGAGCCCGGGAAAGGCGCGCTCGGCGAGTTCGGAATTGTCGTAGGACACCACCGCGAGGTCCTTCGGAACGAGGAAGTCCCGACCTCGGATTGCCCCGATCAATCCGATCGCCTGCATGTCGGAAGTCGTGAAAAATGCGGTCGGATGCACAGAATCGAGCATCGCGAGGGCTCCTGCGGCACCGCTCTCCCTCGTCGGCATCCTCGAGGTGAAGAGGAATCGGTCGTCGCACGGGAGTCCGGCAGCAGTCATCGCGTCCCGCCATCCGAGCACGCGCTGATTCATGAGACTGCGGAGTCCGCCCTCGCTCGACACGCAGGCGATGAGCCTGTGGCCGTGCACCTCGATGAGGTGCTCCACGATTCGTCGCGAGCTGTCGCGGCTCTCGGGCGTGACCGTCGACACTCCGAGCCCCTCGGTGACGCGATCGAGCACGATCACGGGGGTCGTCGGCCCAGCGATCTCACGCACGCTCCGCGGATCCCGCGCGCCGAACAGGATCAGTGCGTCCACCTGGCGGTCGACGTAGTTGCGGAGGTATCTCTCCTCCCGGGCGGGGTCGTTGGCGCCGGATCCCACGAAAAGCACATACCCGAGGTCATAGGCGATGTCCTCGATTGCTCGTGCGAGGGCCGCATCCACGACATTGGTGAGGTCCGGCACCATCACGCCGATCGACATGGTCGACGACCGCCGCAGCGCCTGGGCCACGGCGTTGGGCCGGTAGCCGAGTTCCTTGATGGCAGCCTCGATACGGGCGCGCGCAGCTGCAGAGACGGGGCGGGAGCCGGGGTTGAGAACGTAGCTCACGACCGCGGGTGACACGCCAGCGCGTCGCGCGACATCTGCCCGGGTGACTGCCACGCTGCTAACCCCCTCGACGGGTCGCCCTCACTGGGCACGCCCCATCCTATGCTGGGGCGCATGCCAGATCAGAACCCTAAGACGGCCATCGCAGTCGCACAGTTCGCACCGGTCGACAACGTCGAAGCCAACCTGCGCACGATGCGCGATCTCGCCACCACGGCCTGCGCCAGAGGGGCGAAGCTGGTCGTCTTCCCGGAGTATTCGTCGTTCTTCGAGGCCTCGATCGGCGAGGCGTCCCTCGCGGCTGCCGAACCCTTGCACGGACCCTTCGTGGCGGGCCTCAGCGCCATTGCCCGCGTGCTCGGAATCCACCTGGTCGCCGGGATGCTCGAGTCGATCGATGACCCGTCCCGGGTCTCCAACACGCTCGTCGCGGTGGACAGCCACGGCGCACTCGTGGCGAAATACCGCAAGATGCACCTCTACGACGCGTTCGGCCAGCGCGAGAGCGACGTCGTCGCTGCCGGTCCGATCGAGCATCCGGAGACGTTCGCTCTGGGGGACTTCACCGTCGGGCTCCAAACCTGCTACGACCTGCGTTTTCCCGAAGTGACGCGCCGGGTCGTGGACGCCGGAGCGGATCTCGTGGTCGTGCCCGCCGAATGGGTGCGCGGACCGCTCAAGGAACACCACTGGCGCACACTGCTCACCGCTCGCGCCATCGAGAACACCGTGTACGTCGCGGCGGCCGACCACGCTCCACCGATCGGCGCGGGCAACAGCATGGTGCTCGACCCGATGGGCGTCGAACTCGCCACGATCGGCGACGAGACGGATGTCGCGCTCGCCTGGCTGTCGTCCGCTCGCCTCCGGTCGGTGCGCGAGACGAATCCGGCTCTCGCCCTGAGGCGATTTACCGTCGTGCCGGTCTGACGCTCCGGGGCCGTCAGCGGGGGAGTCCCGCCAACTGCGCCGACGCCCGCTGCAGCACCGACTCGCGCTTGCAGTAGGCGAACCGCACCAGCGAGCGGTAATCCGCTCGGTGGTCTTCCCGCACGAAGGCGCTGATCGGCACGCCGACAACACCGACGAGCGAGGGCAGTTCGCGGCAGAAGGCCGCGGCATCCGAGACGCCGAGAGGTGCCGCATCCGCCACCACGAAGTATCCGCCGCTCGGTTGGGTGATGCCGAACCCCGCAGCGGCGAGCCCGGCGCTCAACAGGTCACGCTTGCGTTCGAGGCTGGAGGCCACGCCGGCGAAGAAGCTGTCGGGCAGGCCGAGCCCCACCGCTATGGCGGGCTGGAAAGGGGCCCCGTTCACGTAGGTGAGGAACTGCTTCACGGCGAGGATCGCGTCGACCAGGTCTCGCGGGGCCGTCAGCCATCCGATCTTCCAGCCTGTGGTGTTGAAGGTCTTGCCGCCGCTCGAAATGCTCACCGTGCGATCGCGCGCGCCGGGAAGCGTTGCGATGGGCACGTGTGCCGCGCCGAACAGTAGGTGCTCGTACACCTCGTCGGTGACGATGATGGCGTCGTGTTCGTGCGCGAGCTCCACGATGAGCTGCTTGATCTCGGGGGTGAGCACGGTGCCGGTGGGGTTGTGCGGATCGTTGATGAGGATGATGCGGGTGCGGTCGGTCACCGCGGCACGCAGATCGTCTGGATCCGGCTGGAAGTCCGGGGCGCGCAGCGGCACCGTGCGGTGGGTGGCGCGGGCAAGCCCGATGATGGCGGCGTAGGAGTCGTAGAACGGCTCGAGCGTGACCACCTCGTCGCCCTCCTCGGTGAGCGCAAGCAGCGTGGCGGTGAGGGCCTCGGTCGCGCCCGCGGTCACGAGGATCTCGCTCTGCGGATCGAACTCCAGCCCGTAGAACCTGCGCTGATGGTCGGCGATCGCCTCGAGGAGCACCGGCATCCCACGGCCCGGCGGGTACTGGTTGAGCCCCGCGGAGATGGCGGATCGCGCGGCCTCGAGTACCTCAGCCGGGCCGTCCTCGTCGGGGAAGCCCTGGCCCAGGTTGATCGCGCCGGTCTGTGCCGCGAGCGCGGACATCTCGGCGAAGATGGTCGGCCGCAGCCTGCCGTCGTCACCGAGCAGCATCGCGCCCCTGGCGGTTCGTGCCCACGCACCGGACAACGTCATGCGGCTCCTTGGATTGTGAGGTGAGGGACCCACAAACTTACCGGCCTGTGGAAAGTTCTGGCGAAGGGAACGCGTGGTGCCTTAGCGTCGAGGCATGTCGGTCGCGGGGCGTGCAGTTCGGGCGGTGGGCCTCACCTCGAGCGCCATCGTCTTGAGCGTCGGGCTTGCCGGCTGCACCCAGCCGACGGAGCCGCCCGGACCCAGCACCACCCCCAGCCCGTCCGCCTCGTCGTTCTTCGCCGACGAGGACGAGGCGCTGGCCGCCGCCACCGCTGCCTACACCGAGTATCTGAAGGTGTCGGATGCGGTTGCTATTGATGGCTGGACGGATACGACGCCACTGGCGCGACGTGGCGACGGGCGACGCGCTCGACGAGGAAATCGACGTCGCGCTGCAGTTTCAGCGAACTGGGTATCGGCAGATTGGTACTACGACATTCGACGGGCTTCGCGAGCTGGAGACGGTGATCGCGGGTCGAGAGGCGTGCGCGTTCGCTTATCTATGCTTGTCTCGACGTTTCGTGGCACCGAGTGCTCGACGCCGGATGGAGCATCGCGTCGGCCTCGGAGTCGCGATCTGACAGGTACCCGCTGGAACTCGTGTTCGGTGACACTCGAGTGACAGGCCAGCGATCTCTTCTGAGCGAGTAGCGAGCGTGGTCCGGTCGAAAACTTCTGCTGATGACGCGGCGCTGGCAATTCTCGCGCATCGGCTCTGGTCGTCCCTGCGTCCGCAGCTGGCGGAGGTTGTGCTGCGAGCTCGAACGTTGCCAGTCGGCGTCTGCGCACCCCCATCCGCATCGGTCCGAGACGGGGGAGTGGACCTCGGGCTCAACGTGGTGGTCCCTGGTAGCGGCCGCGGCGGCGCGACGGTGAACGGGGCCGGCGACGGGTCCGGGGGAGACGGAGCCGCCGGTGGCACCGTCGCGATCCCGTGCAATCAGCGGGTCGTGTGTCGCGACAATTTCGGCGCATCCCTCCCGCTCGACGGGCGTGGCCCGATAACCCTTGCGGATCTCGTGAACTTTCGGCCGGAACCCGGCGCGATCCGCACGGAGCCCACGGGCTGGGCGGTGGTCGGCATCCATACCAACGTGTTCGTCGAGACCGGCGTGCAGGTGCAGAACGGCCTCCTGCTCGACATCCCCGCCGCTGTGCGGTTCACCCCTGTCGCCTACGCGTTCGACTACGGCGATGGCGCATCCGCCACGACCGCGGTGCGCGGCAGTTCCTGGTCGGCGGCGGGGGCGCGCGAATTCGACGAGACGCCCACCAGTCACGTGTACGCCACATCGGGCCGATTCACAGCGACGGCCGTCACCGACTTCATGGCCGAGTACTCCTTCGGCGCCACGGGCGAGTGGACCCCGATTGCCGGAGTCGTTCGGGTGCCGACGGGAAGCGTGCAGCTCACCGTGGCCACCGCAGACACGGTGCTTGTGGCGCGAGACTGCCAGGCGGACTCCGGCGGACTCGGATGCTGAGCCGCCCAGTCCACTAGCTCCGACAGCCTCCGCGCCGCCCACTCATCGTTCGCGCCGCACCCGAGGCCGGCGTTGAAAGGACCCGGCAGGCCTGCCGTCAGGCCCCGGTCGGCTCACAGTGTGCACAAATACAATGCACAGGTTGGCGAAGGATGCTGGCAGCGCTTGAGAGGAGCACCCATGACTGAGAGCAACGAAGACCGCGACAGCGGCCTTTCCGCGCCGGCCGACGACCAGGCCGACGCTCGCAACACCCCACCGACTTCCGCCCCGGCGCCGCCGGCTGCGACGACCCCATCAGCGGCTCCGACCCCGACGGCACCGAACGACCAGCCGACCGCGACGACTCCATCTGCCGCGACGACCCAGCCGGCCGCGCCGACTTCATCGGCCGCGACGGCCCCTCCGGCCGCCGACACGGCAGGCACCCGGTCCACCTACGCACCGCCCACGTCGAACTACAGCCCGCCGACTCCCACCTACCCCACGGCCCAGGCTGCGCCGGTCTGGCAGAACGCGCAGCCCCGCGCAGGTGCTGGCCAGGGTTCCGGCACCGCGCCGGGTGCGTCGTTCGGAGCAGCAGGAGCAGCAGGAGCAGCGGGAGCAGCAGGAGCAGCTCCCGGCGCGTATGGCGCACCGCACTTCGGCGCTCCGCCGACGTCCGAGTCGAAGAAGGCCAGCCGCGGATCGAAGGTCGGCATCATCGCTGCCCTCGCCGTGGGCGCGCTCATCGGCGGAGTGTCTGGCGCGGGCGTCGCGGCATTCTCGATCTCCGCGAACCAGACCTCGAATGCGAACGGTGGAGCCGCACTGCCGGCCAACATCACCGTGAATGATCCCGCCAACGCGACCACCATCACCGCGGTTGCGGCGGCCACCGGACCCTCGGTTGTCACGCTGTCGGTGTCGGAGGCGTCCTCGGGCTCGGGCGGCACCGGTTCGGGCGTCATCCTCACCGACGACGGCTACATCCTCACCAACGCGCACGTGGTCACGCTCGACGGTGGGACCGGCGCGCCGTCGGTCTCCGTGCAGACCTCCGATGGGCGCCTGTACTCAGCGGACCTCGTGGGCACCGACCCGATCTCCGACCTCGCGGTCGTGAAGGTCGACGCGGGCAGCATCTTCCAGCCCGCCGAGTTCGCCGACTCCTCGAAACTGAACGTCGGCGACGTTGCGATCGCCATCGGCGCGCCGCTCGGGCTCGCGAACACGGTCACCAACGGCATCGTCAGTTCGTTGAACCGCAGCATCACGGTCGCATCGTCCGCCGCACCCAGCACCCCCGAGGCGCCCGACAGCAACGACAACGGCACCCAGGGACCGTTCGACTTCTGGCAGTACGGGCAGGAGCCCGGCACCCAGACGCAGGCCTCCTCCACCATCGCCCTCACGGTGATCCAGACGGATGCCGCGATCAACCCGGGCAACTCGGGTGGTGCCCTGCTCGACAGCGACGGCAAGGTGATCGGCATCAACGTGGCCATCGCCAGTGCTGGCTCGTCGGGCGGCTCATCGCAGTCGGGCAGCATCGGGGTCGGCTTCGCAATCCCGTCGAACCTCGCCAAGCGCATCGCCAACGAGATCATCTCCACCGGCACCGGAACGCACGGGCTCCTCGGAGCGACCGTCTCGGATGCCGGAGAAGACTCCACCGTCGTGGGCGCCAGCATCCAGTCCGTCTCACCATCCGGTGCCGCTGAGGCGGGCGGCCTGCGTTCGGGAGACGTGATCACCTCGATCAACGGCATTCCCGTGACGGGGAAGAATGACCTCACGGCTCAGGTGCGAGCGCTGGCAGCGGGCGCGGAGGCCACTCTCGTGTACGAGCGGAACGGTCGCACGAGCACGACGACCGTCACCCTCGGCAGCCTCGGATAGCCGCCGATTCAACGACAGGGCGTCGCCTCCTCCAACCGGGGATGCGGCGCCCTTCGCTGTTAGGCTCGACCCGGCGGAGAACGGCACCCCTCTCGGCCTGAACCGCGACCGGACGAGACAGCATGACGACACCCCTCGAGGCGATGCCCGGTGTGTCCTATGTCATGCCCGTGCTCAACGAGGTGGATCACATCGAGGCCGCCGTGCTCAGCCTGGTGAGCCAGGACTACCTGGGTCCCTTCGAGGTCGTGCTCGCCCTCGGACCCAGTGTCGACGGCACCAATCGTGTGGTCGAGGAGCTCGCGGCCGCCGACCCGCGCATCCGACGCATCGACAACGAGCTGGGGTCGACCCCGGGCGGCCTGAACGCCGCCATCCGTGCATCGTCGCACCCCGTCGTCGTGCGGGTCGACGCGCACTCGGTGCTGCCGAGCGACTACACCCGCATCGCTGTCGAGACGCTCATCCGAAGCGGGGCAGACAACGTCGGCGGCATCATGGAGGCGCGCGGCGAGACGCCGTTCGAACGCGCGGTCGCACATGCCTACGGGGCCCGTGCTGGCCTCGGAGGAACGCCTCACCACGTCGGCGGCAAGGAGGGGCCCTCGGAGACGGCGTATCTCGGCGTGTTTCGCCGCGACCGTCTGGTCGAGGTCGGAATGTTCGACGAGGGCATCAAGCGCGGGCAGGACTGGGAACTCAACCGACGGCTCAGGGCGACGGGCGGCACCGTCTGGTTCACGCCCGAGCTCAAGGTCACCTATCGCCCGAGATCGAGCCTGCGTGCGCTCATCCGCCAGTTCGTGGCGACCGGACTCTGGCGCGGCGAACTCGCGAGGCGCTTTCCCCAGTCGAACTCGCTGCGATACCTGATCCCGCCGCTCATGGTGCTCGGGGTGACCGTAGGCCTGCTGGTCGGACTCCTCGGGCTGGCGTTGATCGGTTCGGGTGGGGGCGCCCTGACGCTCGCCTTCCTGGTTCCGGCGGTCTATCTGCTCTTCGTGCTGGTGGCGACGGCGCCGGTCGTGCGGTCCGACGGATTCCGCAGCGCCCTCTGGTTTCTCGTAGTGTTGCCCTGCATCCACTTCGCGTGGGGAATCGGATTCGTGCTGGGGTCGCTCAAATTGACGAGGAACATCACGGCGCACACGGGAAGGTGACGACGATGTCGCACGACGCTCACGCACGCCCGACCTCGATCACCCAGCTTCGCGAGGTCACCCAGCCGCCGTCGGTGCGGCTGCGCGCCAACGCGGAGCACTGGACCGCCTCGCTCTACCTTCGCGACATCTCGCCGTACCTCACCTGGATGCTGTTGAAGACCTCGGTCTCGGCGAACGGCGTGACCGGCCTGATGATCCTCACCGGGTGGGCCACCGCGGCAGCGCTGCTCGTGCCCGGTATCGGCGGCGCGCTCCTCGCCCTGGTGCTTGGGCAACTGCAGATGCTCGTGGACTGCAGCGACGGTGAGGTTGCCCGCTGGCGGAACACCAGCTCGCCGGCTGGCGTGTTCCTCGACAAGGTGGGGCATTACTCCACGGAGGCGCTCATTCCCGTGGCACTCGGCATCCGTGCGGCCGGCTATCCGTTCGATGTGCCGGCCGACTTCGGCTGGACCACGATCGGGTTCGCGCTCGCACTCGTGATCGTGCTCAACAAGGCGCTCAACGACATGGTGCACGTGGCCCGAGCGAACGCCGGGCTGGCCAAGCTCGCCGACCGCAAGGGTGAGGCGGAGCCCAGCCAGCGGCTCGTGGCCAGGCTCCGCAAGGCGGCGCGATTCGTGCCGTTCCACCGCATCTACCATTCGGTCGAGCTCACGATCGCCGCCTTCATCACGGCGCTCATCGGCCTGGTCATCGGCACGCCGCTCGCCGACCGCATCCTCGTGAGCGTGCTGCTTCCGCTGGCGATGCTCGCGCTCGTCGGGCACTTCGTGGCGATCATGGCCTCCAAGCGGGTGCGCTCCTGACTCCCACAGCGGTGCCCACCGTCGGCGTGGTGGTGCTCACGCAGGGAAGGCGTCCGGCTGACCTCGAGCGGGGCATCCGCAGCGTGCTGGCCCAGACCGGCGTCGATACGGACGTGGTGGTGGTGGGCAACGGATGGGAGCCGCACGGGCTCCCTGCAGGCGTGCAGACCCTCGCGCTCCCCGAGAACCTCGGCATCCCGGCCGGACGGAACCGCGGCGTGCCGGTCGTCTCGGGGGAGTACCTCTTCTTTCTCGATGACGACGCGAGTATTCCGAGCCCCACATTCCTCGCCGATGCCATCGCGATGCTTGCCGCCGATCGGTCCATCGGACTGATCCAACCGCGCGTGATCGACCCGTCGGGAGCCACCAACCCTCGACGCTGGGTTCCCCGCATCCGGAAGGGAGACGCCGCCGATTCCGGCAACGTGTTCTCGGTCTGGGAGGGCGCCGTGGTCATGCCGCGAGCGGTGTTCGAGGCGACCGGTGGTTGGGCGGAACCCTTCTTCTATGCGCACGAGGGCATCGAGCTGGCCTGGCGGGTATGGGATCAGGGACTGCGCACCTGGTACGCGGGGAATCTCGTGGCGCATCATCCGGCGATCGAACCCACGCGACACGAGTACTACTACCGACTCAACGCGCGCAATCGCGTGTGGCTCGCGCGACGCAACCTCCCGCTCGTGCTGGTGCCGCTCTACGTGGCGTCCTGGACGGGCATCCAGATCCTGCGATGGGCGAGAAAACCAGCAGCGCTCCGGGCATGGTTCGGGGGCTGGAACGCCGGCTGGCGCGAGAGCCCAGGCGAGAGACGCCGTATCAGGTGGGTAACGGTGTGGCGGATGACCCGGGCGGGTCGGCCCCCGCTGATCTAATGGAGGCGCTCGCAACCCGATCGCGGCAACCTGACAACGATCTGAGGCGAATCATGGCAGCACTCAACGACCTGCGAATCATGCGAAACGTGGTCACCGACATCGTGCGCTCCCGCACCACCCGCCGCCGCATCGCGAAGGTGATGAACGAGCGGGGACCTGCACCCACCGGCTCGGTCGACATCGTCGTGTATTTCGCCGACGCCGACGTGAACATGTACCAGATCCGTCAGTGGTACGCGCCGCTCGCCGAGCTCGCGGACACCTGGCCGGTCACCATCATCTCGCGCTCGCCGAGTTCGGCACTCGCCCTGTTCGCGGAATCCCCCGTGCCCGTGGTGTACCTGCGGCAGGTGGTCCACCTCGAGAACTTCCTCGCAGAGCAGTCCGTGAAGATCGTCTTCTACGTGAACCAGAACCCTCGCAACTTCCAGATGATGCGCTACAGCCGCATGTGGCACGTGTTCATCAATCACGGCGAGAGCGACAAGATGTACATGACCACGAACCAGTTCAAGGCCTATGACTACAGCTTCGTCGCAGGTCAGGCCGCTCTCGACCGCCTCTCGCAGAAGCTCTGGGACTACGACCTGCAGAAGCGCGCCATCCCCATCGGGCGTCCGCAGGCCGACCATCTCGCGGGAGCCCTCCCGTACACCCCGGACGACCGCACCGTGGTGCTGTATGCGCCGACCTGGGAAGGCGATCGCGCCTCAGCGGCCTACGGTTCCGTGCTGAGCCACGGCGTCGCTGCCGTACAGGCCCTCGTTGCGACCGGGCGGCACCGCGTGATCTACCGCCCCCACCCGAGGAGCGGGGTCGTGAGCGGCGAGTACGGAAAGGCCAATCGCGCCATCATCGCCGCGCTCAAGGCGGCAAACGCGCGCGACGCATCCGCCTCACACATCTACGACGACGGACCGGAGCTCGGTTGGCAGCTGGCGGCGGCGGATGTCGCGATCACCGACATCTCGGCCATGGTCTACGACCGGCTCGCCACCGGCAAACCGCTGATCGTCACGCGTCCGCTCAGCCCGGACGCGATCGTCGACCTCGACGGTTACCTCGGTGATGCCGAGTGGCTCACGCCCGAGGGCGCGGCCGACGTCGTGGCGGTAGTCGATCGGTCGCTCACCGACGAGGAGTCGCGGCACCGCCTCGACCACTGGGTGCATCACCACTTCGGGGACACCGCACCGGGGGCAGCCACCCTGCGATTCAGGAACGCGATCACCGCGCTCGTGGCGGAATGGCACAGGCATGCGGCGGTCCACTCGGGCGACCCGCTCGACGACGCCGACCGCCCGGGTTCCCACGGAGGCTCGACCGCGGGCTGACCGTTTCGGTCAGTCCTCACTCCACAGGTCGTCGTCCTTCGGGCCGCGTCGTAGCGACATCCGACCCCGGAGTGCGAGCAGTGACGCCCGCGGGCGATCTGCCTCTGCCCGAGGCTCCAGGATGATCGGGAACGCGGGGGGCGGAGGTCCGAATGCCTCGCGCGAGCTCTTCACCACGCGGCGTCCGAGGATGTTGTTGCCGCTCGCTCCCACGACCGCACCGACGCCGAACGGGATGGCCCTGCCGAGCACGGTGCCACTCTGCCTGGCGATGTAGCGGTGCAGGAAGGCCTTCTTCACCCGCTCGGCGACCTGGCTCATCGCGGCCTTGGGCATGTTCTTGGTCACCAGTTCGCCCCAGAACCCGCTGCGCGACTGACCCTTTCCGGCGACCTGGCCGGCGAGCTGGCGTACCAGATCCGCGCCGCCCGTTCCCAGCATCATGGCCATGACCAGCGTCTTCGCTCGCTCCGGGTCGTCCACGGCTATGCCGTGCACCTCGGTCACCGACTGTGCGAACAGCGCGCTCGCCTCGAGGAATCCGGCGGTCTCCACGCTCGACAGCGCGAGCGACACTCCCACGCCGACGCCCGGAATCACGGCACTCGCTCCGACGGCCGCGCCACCGGATGTCACGGCCGCGAGGTACCGGCGCTCGAGGATCTGAATGACGCGCTCGGGGGAGGCGTCGGGGTGCCGTTTACGGATGCTCCGCACATGGGCGATCACGAACGGGCGCTGCACCGAGAGCAGCCTCTCAAGCCCCTTCTCGATCTGTGCCGGGGGCTTGGTCGACTGGTCCAGGTCGGTCATTTTGCGCCGTAGTCCTTGTTGTAGCGGGCGAGCACCTCGCCGATCGGTGCGTCGAGCACGAGGGATCCCTTGTCGAGATAGAGGCCGCGGGTGCAGAACCGCTTGAGGTCCTTCTCGTTGTGCGACACGAAGAACAGCGTACGCCCGCCGCTGAGCAATTCTTCGATGCGGCGGTAGCACTTCTCTTTGAACGCCTTGTCGCCGACCGCCAGCACCTCGTCGACGAGGATCACCGGCTCCTCCAGCCGGCTGATCACGGCGAACGCGATGCGCACGCGCATGCCGCTCGAGAGGTGCTTGTACGGTGTGTCGAGAAAGTCGCCGATCTCGGCGAAGTCGATGATCTCGTCGAATCGCGCGTCGATCTCGCCGCGCTTCATGCCGTGCAGTCCCGCCGTGAGGTACACGTTGTCGCGCACGCTCAGGTCGTCGACGAAGCCGCCGGTGATCTCGATCAGCGGCGCAACGCCCGCCCCCACTCGCACCCGGCCCTCGTCGGGCAGGATCACCTCGGCGACCAGTTTCAGCAGCGTCGACTTGCCCTGGCCGTTCCGGCCGACCACGCCGATGGCTTCGCCCGGGTGCACCGCGAAGCTCACATCGCGCAGCGGCCAGAACTCGTTGGGCCGGGACCGCCGCGCACGTCCGGAGAGGAGGTCCTTGAAGCTTCGGCGCGATCGCCGGTTGCGGCGGAACCGGATGCCGGCTCCCGACACCTCGATCACAGGTGCCAGGGTGGCGGGCGCGGAGGGAGCGTCGACGGTCATCAAATCTCCTTCAGAACCGCGCGTTCGGCGCGCGAGAAGACGGCGATTCCGGTGGCCAGGATGACAAGAGTGATGACGGCTCCTACCCCGACGGCGAACCAGTCGAGTTGACCCGGGAAGAACGCGCTGCGATAGAGCGAGAAGATCCCGGCGAGGGGGTTGAGCGCGGCCCACGCGTGAAGGCCCTCAGGCAGGTCCGAGATGTTGTAGATGATGGGGGAGGCGTAGAACATGAAGCGCAGCATGAGCTTCACGGCCCGCTCCAGATCGCGGAAGAACACCACGAGCGGCGCGACGATCAGCCCGATCCCCACGAGCAGCGCACCCTGCATCACGATCGCCAGCACGCTCCACAGCACCTCGATGTGCAGGGTCGCGCCGGTGGCGATCGCGAAGGCCGCTATCACCGGGATGCTCGCGAGGAACTCGATGCCCTTCGACAGCACCAACCGGTTCACCCAGATAGTGCGGGGGATCTTCGTGGAGCGGATGAGCTTCGCCTCGCGCAGGAACGCGCGGGTGCAGTCCGACACCGTTCCGGTGAACCACATCCACGGCAACAGGCCCGACAGCAGGAAGACGATGTACGGCTCTTCGCCCACCTCGCGCTGAAACACGCGGGTGAACACGAACCAGTAGATCGCCGCCATGACGAGCGGGTCGAGGATCGACCAGAAGTAGCCGAGTGCTGAGGTGGAGTACCTCACGCGGAGATCACGCCGGGTGAGGAGCCACAACGAATGCCGATAGCGCCCGAAGGCCGACCACTCGGGTCGGGTCGGGAGAAGGTCGGTCACGTCGGTCTGATCCTCTGGCGCGGCGACATCCCGCGACAGCGCGTCAGACGAAGAGGTTTGCCCTCTCGAGATCTTCGGCGAAGTCGATCTCCACGGCGTAGAGATCGGAGATGTCTATCGGCTCAAATCGTAGCTTGTCCTGCTCGATAGCCAACTCGATGCCACGCTCGAAGTAGTCCTGGTCGCCGACCTTGCCGAGCTGGCGGAGCAGCGCGGCCTTGTCATCACGCGACACGTAGTTGATGCCGACGGCCTCGCCGAGGCCGTTCTTCACCGTCTTCGACAGCTCGCGGATGTAGCCCTCGGCGTCGGTGGTGTACTTGACCTCTTCGTCGGAGACCTTCGCGGTGTTCACCGACACGAAGGACTGGTCGCGGGCCACCATGCGGGCGGCACGCTCGAGTGCCTCGGGGTCGAAGACCACGTCGCCGTTCATCCACAGCACGCCGCCGGGCGCCGACGCCCGCAGCGCGCGCATGAGGCTCTTCGAGGTGTTGGTCTGGTCGTACTGCTCGTTGTACACGAACGAGGCCTGCGGGAACGCTTCGATGATGTGCTCGAGCTTGTAGCCGACGACGATGCTCACCTGCGCGGCCTTGCCAAAGGCGTGGTGGATGTTGTCGAACTGCTGCTGCATGATCGAGCGGCCGTCGCTGAGCTGGGTCAGCGGCTTCGGGAGGGAACGGCCGAGACGGCTGCCCATTCCTGCGGCGAGAATGACGATTTGCGTGCTCACGATGAGTCTCCAAGACTGTTGGGTGGATGAGTCACACTCCAGCGTGAAGACGGGATTTACCCGGTGTTCACCTCGTGACTCGATGTCAGACACCTCGTTGTGCTCCGCCTAGCGTACCGGAGAGGCCTCCATTTGGGCAGGGTATGGCGCGCCGACGTGTCCCGAATGTGATAGATGCCCTCCATTCGTCGATAAATCGTGCGCATTGGTACGGTTAGCCGGTGCAACCCGAACCCGATGTCGAGCAGGTCACCGACCAGAACGAATGGTCGTCGACCGACGACTATGTGGCCGAGGCGTCGGGCTCCGACACGGTGACGGAAGAGCGCGAGACGGTGCTCGTGATCGAGGGCCTCACGAAGCGTTTCGAGGAGACGGTCGCCGTCGGGGGCATCGACCTCACCGTTCACGCCGGATCCATCTTCGGCATCGTGGGACCCAACGGTGCAGGCAAGACGACGACTCTGTCGATGGTGACCGGGCTGCTGCGGCCGGATGCCGGTCGAATTCTGGTGCACGGGGCCGATGTGTGGAAGAACCCGGTGAAGGCGAAACGGAACATGGGCGTGCTGCCCGACCGCCTCCGCCTCTTCGATCGCCTCACCGGCCTGCAGCTCCTCTTTTACGCGGGCGTGCTCCGGGGGCTCGACCGCGAGACCGTGAAGGCGCGATCGCGGGATCTCGCTGCGGCATTCGGCCTCGAGGATGCCGTCGGGCGCCTGGTCACCGACTACTCGGCAGGGATGACGAAGAAGATCGCGCTCGCGGCGGCCATGATCCATTCCCCCCGCGTGCTCTTTCTCGATGAGCCATTCGAAGCGGTCGACCCCGTCTCGGCCGCAAACATCACCGAGATCCTTCAGCGGTACGCCGCTGCGGGGGGAACGGTGGTGCTGTCGAGCCACAGCATGGATCTGATTCAGCGGGTCTGCGACGAGGTCGCGATCATCGTGCGCGGCAATGTGCTGGCAAGCGGAACCATGGCGGATGTCCGTGCCGGGGCGACCCTCGAGGAGAGATTCCTCGAGCTCGCGGGGGGCCGGAAGGCGGCGGAGGGCATGGAGTGGTTGCACTCTTTCTCGGACTGAAGCTCCGCCTGATGGCCAACACCTTCAGGCGTAGTCCGTGGCAGATCGTGGGGATCGTCGTCGCCCTGCTCTACGGCCTCGGCTCGTCGACCTTCGCCGTGTTGACCCTCGTCGGATTGCGGCTGGTCGAGCCTGACCTCGTGAGCAGCATCGTCGTGGTGTTCGGTTCGATCATCGTGCTGGGCTTCCTCGTCGTGCCTCTCGCCTTCGGCGTCGACGACACACTCGACCCGCGCAAATTCGGGCTGTACGGCCTGCCGAACGGCCGGCTCGCCGGCCTCCTCGCGCTCACCGCACTCGTCGGCGTCCCGAGTCTCGTAGTGGTGGCGATCGCGTTCGCGCAGGTCATCACGTGGAGCCGCGGCGGATTGCCCACCCTCCTCGCCACGATCGGCGCATTCGTGATCATCGGCACCTGTGTGCTCGGAGCACGTGTGACCACGTCGCTCGCGGCCTTCCTTCTCGCCACTCGTCGCGCCAGGGAGATCAGCGGACTCGTCGCTCTCCTGGGCGTCGTGAGCCTGTCTCCGGCCATCGCGGTGCTCGCCGCCGTCGACTGGGAGAACGACGGCCTCGGAGCGCTCGCCCGGATTGCGGATGTCGCCGGCTGGACGCCCCTCGGGGCAGCATGGGCGGCACCCGCCGACGCGGCGCTCGGTCGAGCCGATGACGCCTGGGCGAAGATGGCGATCGCCATCGGATTCCTCGGCCTCCTCGCCATCGGCTGGCGGATGCTCGTCTCCCTGATGCTCGTGTCTCCGGAACGCGAAGGACAGTCGCGCACCTACGCGGGTCTCGGATGGTTCGACCGGCTCCCGGCGAACCAGTTCGGTGCGGTGGCAGCGCGCATGCTCACCTACTGGATCCGCGACGCGCGATACCTCGCGCAACTGGTGATCGTGCCGATCATGCCCATGCTGCTGATCGTCATCTTCCTCATCAGTGGCGTGTGGTGGCAGAACCTCGCACTTCTGCCCCTGCCGATCATGTGCCTGTTCCTCAGCTGGTCGGTGCACAACGACGTGGCATACGACAACAGCGCGATCTGGCTGCACGTGGCATCCGGCACCTCCGGGGTCGCCGACCGCATCGGCCGCATGATTCCGGTGCTTGCCCTCGGACTGCCCCTCATCGCCATCGGCGCTCCGATCTCGGTGCGACTGTACGGGGACATGTCGATGCTGCCTTCGATGATCGGGGTGGCTGTCAGCATCCTGTTCACCGGACTCGGTATCTCGAGTGTGCTTTCTGCGCGGTTCCCCTACCCGACGGTGCGGCCGGGTGACAGCCCGTTCAGCCAGCCGCAGGCGAGTGGCGGCGCTGCATCGCTGATCCAGTCGGTGGCGTTCTTCCTCACCGTTCTGCTCAGCGCTCCCACCCTGGCGCTCGCGCTCTTCGGGCTCGTCGACGACTCCCTGCCCCCGATCGCGCTCGCCGTCGGCCTCACGACCGGCGTCGTGGCGCTCGCCGGAGGCGTGGCGATCGGAGCACGGATATTCCAGAAGCGCGGCCCCGAACTTCTTGCGTTCACGATGCGCAACTAGCATTCACTCATGGCCAGCAACACAGAACACAGCGGCGGCGGCATGGACGTGCTCGACCGGGAACTCGAAAAACTGCTCAACGAGGAGCAGGTCGAAGAGGGTGACCACGAGCGGTTCTCGCACTACGTGAAGAAAGACACCATTCTCGGGTCGGCGATCAGCGGCGAGCCGGTGATCGCCCTCTGCGGCAAGGTGTGGACGCCGGGGCGCGACCCCGAGAAGTTTCCCGTCTGCCCCACCTGCAAAGAGATCTACGAGTCGCTGACGAGCTGACCCTCCCGGGCGTCCCGGCTGCGGGTCACAGGTAGACGGTCGGTAGCGCCGGTTCGCCGCGCCCGAGTCTCATCGCGTCGCGGGGCAGTTCGCCCACCGCGTGCTCCCGGTGGGCGCGGGCGCTCGAGACTCCGGTGCTGCCGCGATGGGCATCCTCAGGGGTGCCCTGGTCGATGAGCGGTACCAGCAGATCCCGCGCGCCGGTCGGGATCGGTGTCGTGTCGCCGAGAAGGATCGTCTCCGATTGCGCGACGCCATCGGCGAGCACGCGCACCGCCCGCTTTCGTCCCCCGACACTGGCCTTGTTGGCCGACTTCTTGGCCACCGAGATCCACTCCCCGGCGTCGTCCCGGCGGGCGACGAGCTTGTAGACCATGCCGGCGGCGGGATGCCCGGATCCGGTCACCACAGACGTGCCGACACCGTAGGCGTCGACCGGCGCGGCCCGCAGGGCGGCGATCGTGAATTCATCCAGATCGTTGGTGACGGTGATCCTGGTGTTGGTGGCGCCGAGGGCATCCAATTGAGCGCGCACCGCCTGGACCTGCTCAGGAAGGTCCCCGGAGTCGATCCGCACCGCGCCGAGTTCGGTGCCGGCCACCCGTACGGCAAGGTCGACCGCGGCGCGCACGTCGTAGGTGTCCACGAGGAGAGTCGTCGACGGGCCTAGGGCGGCGACCTGAGCGCGGAAGGCCTCCTCCTCGGTGTCGTGCAGCAGCGTGAAGGAGTGCGCCGCCGTGCCCATCGTGGGAACACCCCAGCTCCTGCCTGCCTCGAGATTGCTCGTGGCGCCGAAGCCCGCGATGTAGGCGGCGCGGGCGGCAGCGACGGCGCTTCGTTCGGATGCCCGACGCGATCCCATCTCGGCGAGCGGGCGCCCCGCCGCAGCGCTCACCATGCGAGCGGCGGCGCCTGCGACCGCGCAGTCGTAGTTGAGCACGCTCAGGATGAGTGTCTCCAGCACGACGGCCTCGGCGAAACCGCCCTGCACGACCATCACCGGGGACCCCGGAAAGAACACCTCGCCTTCTCGGTAGCCCCAGATGTCGCCGCCGAAACGGTAGTCGGCGAGCCAGTCGATCGTCGCGGTGTCGACGATGCTCTCGGCGGCGAGCCACGTCAGCTCCGCGTCGCCGAAGCGGAAGTCGGCGATGAGATCGAGGAGCCTGCCCGTCCCGGCGACGATGCCGTAGCGGCGCCCCGCGGGAAGACGCCGCGTGAACGCCTCGAAGACGCACTCCCGCTCGTGGGTGCCTGCGCGGATCGCGGCATCGATCATGGTCAGTTCGTAGCGGTCAGTCAACAGCGCGCTCGTCATTCCGCGAGCCTACCCAGACGGGTCGCGCGCACCCCTTCCGGATACGCCGGGGCGTCGGATCGGTCCGACTAAACTCGGGTTCCGTGACTGACGCGCCGATCGGCATTTTCGACTCTGGGGTCGGGGGTCTCACCGTCGCGCGAGCGGTCATCGACCAGTTGCCCAACGAGTCGATCATCTATGTCGGCGACACCGCCCACTCGCCGTACGGTCCGAAGCCGATCGCCGACGTTCGCCGCTACACGCTCGAGGTGCTCGACGACCTCGTGGCGCAGGGTGTGAAGATGCTCGTGATCGCCTGCAACACCGCCTCGTCGGCGATGCTCCGGGATGCCCGCGAGCGGTACACCATCGCTCTCGGCATTCCCGTGGTCGAGGTCATCCAGCCCGCCGTTCGCGCCGCTGTGCGACAGACCCGCAATCAGCGGGTGGGCGTGATCGGCACGGTCGGCACCATCGCCGCCCGCGCCTACGAAGACGCGTTCGCCGCCGCGCCGGACCTCGACCTGTTCACCCAGGCGTGCCCGCGCTTCGTGGAGTTCGTGGAGGCCGGCATCACGAGCGGCGCCGAGCTCTTCGCGGTTGCCGAGCAGTACCTCGCACCGCTCAAGCGGGCAAACATCGACACCCTCGTGCTCGGCTGCACCCACTATCCGCTCATGTCGGCCGCAATCCAGTACGTGATGGGCCGCGACGTCGCGCTCGTCTCTAGTGCCTCGGAGACGGCGTACGACGTCTACCGGATGCTTGTGCGCCACGGCCTTGAACGCGGTTCGATGACCCCTCCGCGCTACATCTTCGAGGCGACGGGGGAGTCCCAGCACGAATTCACGACTCTGGCGAGGCGATTCCTCGGACCGGAGGTCTCGACCGTCGACCTGGTCGAGACCGGCAGTATCACCCTCCCCGAAAGGTTCACCCTATGACCGACATCCGTGCCGACGGCCGCAGCGCCGACACCCTGCGAGCGGTGACCATCGAACGCGGCTGGAGCGACCAGGCGGAGGGTTCGGCGCTGATCTCCTTCGGGCGCACGAAGGTGCTGTGCACCGCATCATTCACCAACGGAGTGCCGCGCTGGATGGCGGGCAAGGGCAAAGGCTGGGTCACCGCCGAGTACTCGATGCTCCCGCGTTCCACCAATGACCGCATGGACCGCGAGTCGGTGAAAGGCCGGATCGGCGGGCGCACGCACGAGATCTCCCGCCTCATCGGCCGATCGCTGCGCGCTGTTGTCGACATGAAGGCGCTCGGCGAGAACACGATCGTGATCGACTGCGACGTGCTGCAGGCAGACGGAGGCACCCGCACCGCCGCCATCACCGGCGCCTACGTGGCCCTCGCCGACGCGCTCGAGTGGGGTCGCACGAAGCGCTTCATCGGACAGAACGCAAAGCCCCTCATCGACAGCGTCGCCGCGGTGTCGGTCGGCATCATCGACGGCTCGCCGATGCTCGACCTGGCCTACGTCGAGGATGTCAGGGCCGAGACCGACATGAACGTGGTGGCGACCGGTCGTGGGCTCTTCGTCGAGGTGCAGGGAACGGCGGAGGGCGCGCCCTTCGACCGACGTGAGCTCGACGCCCTGCTCGACCTCGCGCTCGCCGGCACGGCCGAGTTGACCGCTCTGCAGAAAGCAGCCCTCGAGTCATGAAGATCGTTCTGGCCACCCACAACGCGCACAAGGTCGAGGAACTGCGGCGCATCCTCGGGCCGTCCCTCGACGGATTCGAACTGGTCGCCTATGACGGCCCGGAGCCGGTCGAGGACGGGGACACCTTCGCCGCGAACGCGCTTATCAAGGCACGGGCCGCGTCCCAGCACACCGGGTTGCCGGCGCTCGCCGACGACTCGGGCATCTGCGTCGACGTGCTGAGCGGCGCACCCGGCATCCATTCCGCGCGATATTCCGGAACGAGGGATGACGCGCAAAACGTGGACAAGCTCCTCGCGGCGCTGTCGGCGGTGCCGGATCGCACGGCGCACTTCGAGTGCGCGGCAGCGCTCGTGATTCCGCCCCCTGCCGGCTCGGTGGGGCCGGACGGGCCGCAGGATGTCGCAGCGCCCGAGGAATTCACCGAGACCGGCACCTGGCCGGGCCAGGTGCTGCTCGCCCCCGCGGGCGACGGGGGATTCGGCTACGACCCGATCTTCCAGCCCGATGGGCACAGCGTCTCCGCCGCCGAACTCACGGCGGAGGAGAAGAACGCTGAGAGTCACCGGTCAATCGCCTTCGGCAGGATCATCGCGGTTGTTCGGGAGCATCTCGCACCGTAAAGTTTCGGCATGCCGAAAACGTGGGCGCCGGCGCCCTCCCGACCCCGTTCGCTGCGGGGCATCCTGCTGTTCGGCCCGGCGTTCGTCGCCGCGATCGCGTATGTGGACCCCGGCAACGTTGCGGCGAACCTCACCGGGGGTGCCCGCTACGGCTACCTGCTGGTGTGGGTCATCGTCACCGCCAACCTCATGGCGATCCTCGTGCAGTACCAGTCGGCGAAGCTCGGGATAGTCACCGGGCGCACCCTGCCGCAGGTGCTCGGCGATCGGCTCGGGCGCAAGCGTCGGCTCGCGTTCTGGGCTCAGGCGGAGGTCGTGGCTGCGGCTACGGACCTCGCCGAGATCATCGGCGGCGCTATCGCGCTCAACCTGCTGTTCCAGTTGCCCCTCTTCCTCGGCGGGATCATCGTGGGGGTGGTCTCGCTGGCGCTTCTCGCCACCCAGAACCGATACGGTCAGCGCACCTTCGAGGGCATCATCATCGGCCTCCTCGCGATCATCGCGATCGGGTTCCTGGCCGGGCTCGTGCTGAATCCGCCCGATGCCGGGCAGGTCGCGGGCGGACTCGTTCCGATGTTCGATGGGGCGGATTCGGTCTTGCTCGCCGCGAGCATGCTCGGGGCCACCGTCATGCCGCACGCGATCTATGTGCACTCCGCGCTCGCTCGTGATCGCCACGGCCATGTGACGGAACCGGGGGCGCGGCGCAGCATCCTGCGCTCGACGAAATGGGATGTGGGAGTGGCGCTCGGCATCGCGGGGGTCGTGAACCTGGGGATGCTGCTGCTCGCTGCCGCGAACCTTCAGGGTGTCGAGGGCACCGACACCATCGAGGGCGCGCACGCGGCCATCTCGGCGGCGCTCGGTCCGGTGGTGGCGCTCATCTTCGCCGTCGGGCTGCTCGCATCCGGCCTCGCCTCCACGTCGGTGGGGGCCTACGCGGGCGCCACGATCATGGAGGGCCTTATCCGCAAGCGGTTCCCGCTCTTCGCCAGACGGGTCGTGACCCTCATTCCGGCGGTCCTCCTGCTCGGTGGCGGTATCGACCCGACCTGGGCGCTGGTGATCAGTCAGGTACTTCTGAGCTTCGGCATCCCGTTCGCCCTCGTTCCCCTTCTTCGCGCGACCAGCGACAAGGCGCTGATGGGGGAGCAGGTCAACGGCGTGGCCGTTCGATGGGCCCTCGCGATCATCGTCGCGCTCGTGGTCGCCCTGAATCTCGCCCTCATCGTGTTGACGGTGACCGGCGCATGATGGCCGACATCACGCGTCAGCACGGGATGGCGGCCGAGGACTACGTCAAGTCGATCTACGCGCACACCGAGTGGCAATCGCGGCCGGTCACGACGTCGGTGCTCGCCGCGCGCCTCGGCCTTGCGCCGTCATCCGTCACCGAGATGGTGGTCAAGCTCGCGGCCGCTGGGCTCGTGACGCACGTGCGCTACGGCGCGGTGACCCTCACCGCGGAGGGCGAGGGCCTGGCGCTTCGGATGCTGCGTCGCCACCGACTCATCGAGACCTGGTTGGTGGAGTGCTACGGCTACCGCTGGGACGAGGTGCACGACGAGGCGGAGATCCTCGAGCACGCGGTGAGCGACCGGATGCTCGGCGAGATCGCCCGCAGGCTCGGCGACCCGCAGCGTGACCCACACGGCGACCCGATCCCTCGTGATGACGGCAGCGTGCTGCGTCCGGCGGCCGTGGTGGCCTCGGATCTTCCGGATGGAGCGGCCGGCGTGATCGCGCGGGTGAGCGACCGCGACCCGGAGACGCTGCGGTCGCTCGCGAGCTGTGGGGTCGGACTCGGAGCCGAGGTGCTGCGCCGGAAGGACGGCGTCGTCGCGCGCATCCGGGGCACCGATCTGCCGCTCTCGCCGGAGACGGCCGCGGCAGTCTGGGTCACGGACGCAGGGCCGGAGTGATGTCGCTGGAACTCGCTCGTCGGCTCGGTCCCGCTGGCGGGGTAGCGTTGCAGGCGCCATGACGAACCCGCAGAACCCCAACGCCTCCGTTCCCCTCGACCTCGGTGTCGCGCAACGCCTCACCGCAGCCGTCGAGCGATTCGGCGAGGAGGAGGTCATCGACCGCGCCCTCGCGCTGCTGGCCGGAGCGAATGCCGGAGAGGAGTTTCTGCTCTACGCGGGCGGACGCCATGCCCAGGGCGTGCTCGACGGCGCACCGCCGCTCTACTGGCCGGAGGTGTGGGGCGCCAGGGCGCTGCTGGGTGTGTGGGCGGAGCGCGCGGTGCCCGCGGTCACCGCCGGACTCGGCAATCAGTCCTGGCGGGTGCGGGAGATGTGCGCGAAGGTCGTCGCCGAGCGCGCGATCCCGTGCGCCGACGCCGTGCTTGCGTTGCTGAAGGACGACACCGCACGGGTGCGGGCTGCTGCCGCGCGCGCTCTCGGCGTGATCGGCGACGAGGCCGCATCCGATCAGCTACGCGAACTGCTCCGGGATCCCGACGTGGACGTTCGACGCACCGCTCGCAGCGCAATCGACACTCTGCGGCGCAGGGCGACCCCGTCGACGGACTGAGTACAGCGGCACGGCACTCCGCGTGATCGGGCTCGTGCTCAGTCGGGCTTCTGTCTAGTCCGGCTTCTGTCTAATCCGGCTTCGGGTTAGTCGGGCTTCTGCTTAGTCGGGCTTCTGGTCGAAGTACTTCGCGTCGAGCACGATCTGCTCCTCGGTGAGCGGCTCGGCATCGGCCTGCGACTCACGCTTGGCACGCGAGGCGGCCTGGATGTAGTGGTAGATCGACGGGATGAGCGTGACGATCACTGCACCGAGAAGGATCAGGTCGATGTACTCCTTCACGAAGTCGCCCACCACCGGGATGTAGCCGAGAAGGTAGCCGGCGAAGGTGAGTCCTGAGCCCCACAGCATGGCACCGATGAAGTTGTAGAGCGTGTACTTGCGGCGATCCATGTGTCCGACACCCGCCGCCACCGGCACGAACGTGCGGAGGATCGGCACGAAACGGGCGAGAATCACGCTGATGCCACCGAAGCGCTTGAAGAAGGCGTTCGTGCGTTGCACGTTCTTACGGCTGAACAGCCCGCTGTCCTTGCGTTCGAACACCTTCGGCCCGAACTTGTGCCCGATGAAGTATCCCGACTCGCCGCCGAGGAAGGCAGCGAGGCCGATGGCCAGACAGACCCACCAGATGTCGATCTCGATGAGTCGCGCGGATCCGAAGGCGAGCAGACCCGTGATCACCAGAAGGGTGTCGCCCGGCAGAAGGAAGCCCACGAGCAAGCCGGTCTCGGCGAACACGATGAGGCACACGCCGATCAGGGCGTACGCGCCGAAGCCGTTGATCAGGGTCTCCGGATCGAGCCACGGGATCAGGGCTGCAGGCAGCAGCGAGGGCAGGTAATCCAAGGAAAAACTCCAGTCGTCAGCCAAATCGGCGGTGCTGATTCGGCGGGCGGCAACGATCAGTTCCTCACAGGGTACCGGTTGGCCTCGACATTCCCCTTGGAATGTCAGGGAGCCCACCTAGCCTTCGGCTATGACGAATCTCCAAGACGCAGTTGTTCTCGTGGTTGGCGCATCGGGCGGACTCGGTTCCCGAATAGCGGAGATGCTGGCCGATTCCGGCGCGAGCGTGGTGCGAACCGGGTCCCGACCCGACACGATCTCGGGGCCAGGTGCGTACGTTGCCGACATCCGTTCGGAGGACGGGCCCGATTCGCTCGTCGCGGCCGCCGTGCAGCAGCACGGACGCCTCGACGGCGTCATCATTGCGGCCGGGGTGGTCGCATTCGGGCCGTCCGCAGCGGTGCAGGACGACACGTTGCAGGAGTTGTTCGACGTGAACACCGTCGCGCCCATCCGCATCATCCGCGCCGCCGTTCCCCATTTGGAGCGGTCTGCCAAGGACGGGCGCGAACCGTTCATCGTGACGCTCAGCGGGGTGGTGAGCGAGGTGCCTACAGCGGGCCTCGCCGCATACTCGGCATCGAAGGCGGGCCTCGCTGCCTTCACCTCGGCGTCGTCGCGCGAATTCCGGCGGGCGGGCATCCGAATCGTCGATGCCCGGCCCGGCCATACCGAGACGGGACTGGCGACGAGGCCCATCGCCGGTACCGCGCCAACGTTTCCGACCGGGCTCGACCCAGACGAGGTGGCGGCTCGCATCGTGGCGGCGATCGTCGACAACGAGAAGGACCTGCCGAGCTCGGCGTTCTAGCCGGTTGTGAGACGCTGCCGCCGCCTGCGAGTGATGCGACAGGCGGCGGCAGCGCTCGAGCGGGTGCCCTCGGGCTAGGCCGAGTCGCCGATGGCGTCGGCGCCGGCCTTGGCGACCATGCGGTCGTTCTCGATCGAGCTCCCGCTCACACCGACGGCTCCGACATACTCGCCGTTGAGCATGATCGGCACACCGCCGGGGAACGTGATGAGTCCGCCGTTCGAGAGCTCGATCTGGAACAGCGGGCCGCCGGGCTGGGATGCCTCGCCGAGCGATCCGGATTCGGTTTCGAAGATCGCGGCTGTGACGGCCTTCTTGATGGCGATGTCAATGCTGCCGATCCACGCGCCGTCCATGCGCGCGAACGCCTTGAGGTGTCCACCGGTGTCGACGACGGCGATGTCCATCTTCGTGTCGCATCCGATCGCTGCTTCGATCGACGCGGCGACTGCGGCCTGGGCCTGCTCGTAGGTGATGCTCATAGAGACTCCTTTGATTCGACTGAGTGGCATCGAGTCTCTGTGGAGTCGTCGGCGTTAGATATGGGGATATTCCCCCAAGGGTGTGCGGAAGAAGGGGCTCGAACCCTCACGCCTTGCGGCACAGGAACCTAAATCCTGCGTGTATACCAATTTCACCACTCCCGCTGGATGGCCCAGTTTACTGAAGTGGTGGGCGCCGGAGGGCCAGCAGCTCGGCCCCGTTGGTGACGGTGAGACGGGCGAAGGTCGCCTCGTCGGTGCGCGCCCGCAGTCGGGGGAAGAAACGTCGCGGCAGGTAGTCGAGGCCAGGCATCCCGCCGTAGGCCACGTACCTCGACGATCTGGCGACGTCGCCGCCAAGCACGATGCGCTCGCGTGCGCCCCCGTCGACCGCGGCGAGGAGGCAGTCGAGAATCGCGGAGTCGGGTGCCTCGCGGTGACGCGCCACCCCGTCGTATCCGAGGTAGGCGCCGCGTTCGGCGAGCGAGGCATGCAGACCCGGGTCCAGATTGCGGTCGATGTGGGCGAGCACGACCCGGTCGGCCGGAAGACCGTCGGATCCGAGCAGATCG
This sequence comes from uncultured Actinomycetota bacterium, assembly GCA_963756375.1. Lineage (GTDB taxonomy): Bacteria > Actinomycetota > Actinomycetes > Actinomycetales > Microbacteriaceae > Marisediminicola. Next base: position 370,840 of record CAVWNJ010000005.1, read on the forward strand.
AGCACCTCGTGCGCTGCGGACCCGTAGTCGAGGTGCACCATGACCGCGCATCCGGTGGTCAGGGCGGTGCGCGCGACGGCCTCGAGCGCACGCCTCTCGAACGCACCGATCGACCAGTAGCGGATTCCCGCCTTCGCGATTCCCGCGCGCACCGGCGTGCCGTCTGGGGCGGATGCGGCGGAGCCGTCGTCGAGGGTGAACCCGGTCGCGACATCCGCGGTGAAGCGCCGCGTCAGCTCGTCGACCGAGAGCGCGAGCAGCGGATGCGTGTCCGCGTAGTGGGCGGCATGGTGCGCACCGGTCGCGTGCACGATGGCAAGGCCGGTGGCCTCGCTGATTCTCGCGACACCCTCCACGTCACGACCGAGTCCGGTCGGCGTGGCCTCGATCATCGCGTCGATGCCCGCCGCGACCAACGAGCGCGCCTCCTGCCCGGAGAGTGCCTCGTCGGAGAGTTCGTCGCCCGGGAGGAGCGGCGAGACCTGGAAGAGGTGCTCGTGGTAGTCGAGCACCCCGAGGGTCGCGGACGGCACGTCGCCCAGCACCGTGCGGATCGCGCCGCCGGTCGCTCCGCTTTGCGCGGGCAGTTCCGGCATCATTCGCGTGCCAGGCTGTCGAACCACGGCTCGAGTCGGCGGTACGCATCCATGAACGTCTCATATTCGCCCGCGTAGCGGTCGTGGCGTGCCGGATCGGGTGACCGGGTGAGGGTGCGCGTGGAGAATCCGGCGGCCACCTCGAAATCGTCGAAGATGCCGACACCCACTCCGGCGACGACGGCCGCGCCGATGGCGTTCGCCTCGTCGACGAGGTCGCGGGCGGCGACGGGCACGCCCCAGACATCCGCGAAGATGTCGAGCAGCAGCCCGGAGTGCGCTGCGCCGCCGATGGCGTCGATCGACGTGACCGGAGTGCCGTTGTCGGTGAACGCGCGCAGGCCGGTGTGCAGATTGAAGGCCACCCCTTCGAGCACGGCGCGGGTGAGGTCGCCACGCCCGTGGTGCAGCTGGAGGCCCACGAACGCCGCCCTGGCCTTGGGGTTCCAGTACGGCGATCGCTCGCCGAGGAGGTGCGGGAGGAAGAAGAGGCCGTCCTCCGACGCGGTGGCGGTGTCGGCAGCGCCGAGCAGCTCGCCGAAACGATCCTCCTGGCCCGGTGACAGCACCTGCGTGATCCAGGCGAGTGATGCCCCTCCCGCCTGCATCGTGGCGGTCGGCACGAACTTGCCTGGGATCACGTGGTTGAAGGTCATCGAGCGCATCAGCGGGTCGTGCAGCGGGGTGTCCGAACTCACCGAGACCCACGACGACGAGCCGAGGTAGGCATAGGCGCCGGATGCCGCATCGGTGATGCCGGCGCCGAGTGCGGCCATCGGCCCGTCTCCTCCGCCGATCACGACGGGGGTGCCCGCGGCGAGCCCGGTGGCCCTCGCGGCATCATCCGTGACGGTGCCGATCACCGTGGTGGAGTCGACCACCTCCGGGAAGAGCCGCGGGTCGATGTCGGCCGCGTCGAACAGCTCGCCTGACCAGCTTCCTGAGCCCTGGTCGAACGCGTTCGTGCCCGATGCGTCTGACGGGTCGGTGGCGCGCACCCCGGTCAACCGGAACGCGAGGTAGTCCTTCGCCTGCAGAACACAGTCGATCCTTGCGAACACGTCGGGCTCGGTGTCGCGGATCCACATGACCTTCGGCAGCGAGTAGGTGGGGTTGAGTCGATGCCCGGTGATGCCGTAGGCGCGCTCCATACCCACTCGCTCGATGAGCCGATCGGTCTGCGCTCCGGACCTCGTGTCGGCCCAGATGATGGCCGGTCGCACGATCTCGCCCGCGGCATCGATCGGCACAACGCCCATCATCTGGCCGGAAAACGACACGGCATCGATGTCTGTGCCTCGGATGCCGCCCTTCTCGAGCAACTGCCGGGTGGCTGCGGCCATCGCATCGAACCAGTCGTGCGGATTCTGCTGGGCCCGACCGCCTGAGCCGAAGTCCGCGCCATACGCGACCGACACCGATGCGACCATGCGCCCGTCGTTGGAGACCAGGGTGGCCTTGTTGCCCGTTGTGCCGAGGTCGTGGGACAAAATCATGCGGGATCTCCTTCGGTCCTGCTGCTGCCCGGAGGCAGGCGGGGGCGTCCCGCGACTGTTTAGTAAAACTACACTCGCACGACGCAAGGTGTCCACAGGGACCCCGAATTGCCCGAGATTCCCCTCCCTTGCGCCAGATATCCGTGAATCGGGTAGTATCACTACATTCCGACCCCGAGGAGAGTTCACTCGTGCCCGAAACATCCGTCGTCGATCATCCGCAACTCCTCACCGTGCTCTCGAGCGGGGAGATCGGCGGGCGCACCCGAAGGTACGAGAAGGTGCTCGGCGACATGGCCGGCGTCTACGCCGACGAGGCGTCCTGGTCTGAGCGGGTCGATGACCACGGGGCAGACGAGTTGGTCTACTCCGTCGATGAGCACAAGTATCAGGAGGGGCCCGGCGCGCTCATCGTGGGCACGAGCACCCTTCTCCCTGGCCGATACGGCGACGAATTCGCGATGACCCGTGGACACCTCCACGCGATCTCCGACCGCGCGGAGCTGTACTACTGCCTCAGCGGGCGGGGGGTGATGTTGCTCGACACGGTGGACGGCGAGTCCACCGCGGTGGAACTCACGCCGGGCAAGGCCGTCGACGTGCCGGGGCAGTGGATACACCGCAGCATCAACGTGGGGGACGAGCCCTTCGTGACGCTGTTCTGCTACTCGGCGGATGCCGGACAGAACTACGCGATCATCTCCGACGCTGGCGGCATGAAGAACCTCGTCGTGGCCTCGGCCGACGGCGGGTGGGCGCTCGAACCCAACTCCAGGCACACCGGCTACCGCACGGGAGCGGCGTCGTGAGCAACGCGTGCGACGTGTTCGATCGCCTCGCGCTGTCGCGGGTGGTTCCTGTGGTCGAAATTGCGGATGCCGCCCGTGCGGTGCAGCTCGCCCGCACCCTCCAGGAGGCGGGTCTTCCCGTGCTCGAGGTAACGCTGCGAACGCCCGCCGGACTCGACGCCATCCGGGCGATCCGCGCCGAGGTCCCAGGCTTCACGGTGGGGGCGGGCACGCTCGTCACGCCGGCGATGGTGCAGGACGCAGCCGATGCCGGTGCGATCTTCGGTGTTGCGCCGGGCTTCAGTCGCGCGCTGTCGGACGCGGCTTCGGATGCAGGGCTGCCGTTCATCCCGGGCGCCGTCACCGCCACCGAGATCCTGTCCGCGGTCGAGGCCGGCCACCGCTTCCTCAAGTTCTTCCCCGCCGAACAGTCGGGGGGAGTCGCCGCCATCGCCGCCTTCCGGGCGCCGTTCGCGAGCCTCGGCCTGAAATTCATGCCCACCGGCGGCATCCGGCCATCCGGACTTGCCGCCTACCTCGCGGAGCCGAGCGTGTTCGCCGTCGGCGGCACCTGGATCGCCCCACGCGATGCGATCAGCGAGGGCCGATTCGCCGAGATTGGAGTCGCCGCCCGCATCGTCGTGGCAGCGGCGTGCGAGCGGGCAGGCGCGACACAACAGCCGGTCACGGCAGAACAGGAACGATGACCATGCCCACCACCTTCACGGCCGATACGCTTCGGGCCGCCACGCGACCCACGTTCTACTTCATCGGAGTCACTACGGGCAGCTCGTCCATCCGCACCGTCTTTCCGCGCTGGGCTGAAGCGCTCGGGCTCTCCGATGTGGAACTCGTGGGCATCGACCTTCCGCTGCACGCCGATCGCGAGGTGTACCGCAGGGTCGTGTCGTTCCTGAAGGCCGACGAGCTGAGTGTCGGGGCCCTCGTGACCACACACAAGATCGACCTCTACCTGGCGGCTCACGATCTCTTCGACGAGATCGACCCGCTCGCGGAGCTCATGGACGAGGTCAGCTGCCTCTCGAAGCGGGATGGACGGTTCCGCGCGCACGCGAAGGACCCGATCTCGTCCGGGCATGCCCTCGACGCGTTCCTCCCGGCCGGTTACTTCGCGGAGGCCCCGACCGATCTCGTGCTCTTCGGTGCAGGGGGGTCCGCGATCGCCATCGACTGGTACCTCACGCGCCCGGAGCGGGGAAACGACCGCCCCGCACGAGTGCTGGTGACCAACCGCAGCGCCGGTCGACTGGGCACGCTGCGAGCCGTGCACGCGGCATCCGCCGACCAGACCGAACTCGTCACGACCGTGGCGCCGAGTGCCGACGTCAACGACGCCGTGCTCGCCGGTGCCCGTCGCCGTGCGGTCGTCATCAACGCGACCGGGCTCGGCAAGGATGCCCCGGGCTCGCCTCTCTCGGATGCCGCGGTGTTCCCGGAGCACGCCGTGGTCTGGGACCTCAACTATCGGGGAGACCTGGTCTTCCTCGACCAGGCCAGGGCTGCCCAGGAGGAGAGATCGCTGCGGGTGGAGGACGGCTGGGTGTACTTCATCCACGGCTGGACACAGGTGATCGCCGAGGTGTTCGACATCGAGATCCCTCCGACCGGGCCCGTGTTCGAGCGGCTCAGCGCGATCGCGGCGGACACGCGCGCGTGAGCGGGCGTCGACGGGTGCTCATCACCCCGAGATCCGTCACGGCGGCGGGGCTCGACTCCGTGCGAGAGCTCGAGCCGCTGCGCGAGCGTGGCTGGGAGCTCGTGAGCGGGCCGGCGGGGCGCCTCCCCACCGAGGCCGAACTGCTCGACCTCGTCCCCGACGTCGACGGCTGGCTCGCCGGTGTCGAGGTGATCTCGGCCACGGTGCTGCAGCACGCGCCGCGGCTCAAGGTCATCAGCCGCAACGGCGTGGGAGCGGATGCCGTGGACATCGCCGCAGCCGAGTCGGCGGGCATCACGGTCGCCCTCGCGCGTGGCGCCAACTCGCGCGGGGTGGCCGAACTCGCCATCCTGCTCATCCTCGCGGCGCTCCGCGACCTTCCCCGGGCGAACTCGGCAATGAAATCGGGGGAGTGGACGCGGAGCCTGGGCCGGGAGATGCCCGACATCACGTTGGGGCTCGTCGGTTTCGGCGCCGTCGGGCGGCTCGTCGCCGGGTTCGCCGGTGCGCTCGGCGCCACTGTCGTGGCGTTCGACCCGTTCGCCAGCATCGACGCGGCATCCGGTGCGGAAGGCGTTCCGCTCGATGAGGTGTTCGCCCGGGCCGACGTGGTGTCGCTGCACAGCCCGCCCGCCGCCGACGGTGCGCCGATCGTCACGGCGGATCGCCTCGCGTCGATGCGGCACGGGTCGGTGCTGGTCAACACGGCGCGTGCGGGGCTCGTCGATCCGGACGCGGTGCTCGCGTGTCTTACGTCGGGGCAACTGGCCGCGTATGCGGTCGACGCGTTCGAGACGGAGCCGCCGGAGCTCACGCCGCTGCTCGCGCATCCGTCCACGATCCTCACCCCGCACCTCGGCGGGTATACCGCGGCGAGCGTGCGCCGCGCCACCGAGCAGGCAGTGGCGAACCTCATCGCTACGCTGGAACGCTAGCCGCGGGCTCGTGGTGTCGACGAGAGAGCGAGACATGATTCCGCACGGCAACGCCCCGCTCCTCGAGCATCTGAACAACATCTCGGGCCAGCTGCGCGCCTCCGAACGCAAGGTGGCGCAGCTGGTCGCCGACAACCCGACGTTCGTGATGAACGCCACGATGGCGACGGTTGCGGATGCCGCCGGGGTGAGCGAGCCGACCGTGATGCGGTTCTGCACGAGCGCGGGGTTCGGCGGCTTCCAGCAGTTCAAGCTCGCGCTTGCGCAGACCCTCGCGCTCGGCATACCGGCGACCCTGTCGACGATCGGCCGCGAGGATTCCCTCGACGAGCTGTCGACCAAGATCTTCGACCACACCATCTCGAGCCTCGACCGGGCCAGACGCTACCTCGACCCGGTGCAGATCGAGCGAGCGGTGACGGCGATCCTCGAGGGGTCGTCCCTCACTCTTGCCGGTCTCGGGGCATCCGCTGTGATCGCGCTCGACGCCGAGCAGAAGGCGCCGCTGTTCGGCATCCCGTGCTCCGCACCCGGCGACACCCACCAGCAGTTCATGGCTGCAGCGACGGCGCGGGCGGGCACGGTGATGATGGTGATCTCCAACACGGGACGCACCGACTCGATCGTGCAGATCGCCCGGGTGGCGCGCGAGAACGGGGCGACGGTGATCGGAATCTCGGGCGAGCAGAGCCCGCTGCTGGAGCACTGCGACATCCCGCTCATCGTGCGCACCATCGAGGACACCGACATCTACACGCCCACCGTGAGTCGGCTCGCGGGCCTCGTGGTGATCGACATCCTCGCCACCGCCGTCGCTCTGCGGCGTGGAACCGAGCACATGGACCGGCTCACCGGCATGAAGGAGGGCCTCGCGCACTTCCGGCGCACTCAGGCCTGACGGGTGCGGGGCGGTGCGGGTGCGCGTGCGGAGTGCGGCGTGCGGGGTGCGGGGCTGCGGCGGCGCGTGCTGAGAGCGGGCCCCAGTCACCGAGTTGCCCACTTTTGCGGTCGAATCGCCCCAAAAGCGCCATTTTCACCGCAGAAGTGGGCAACTCGATGAACGGAAGCGCAGGATGCCGGGCGTGCGGGGTGCGGGGTGCGGGGTGCGGCGTGCGGGGTGCGGGGCGCGGGTAAGGGTGCTGCGTATGTGCTGCCCCAGTCACCGAGTTGCCCACTTTTGCGGCCAAAACGCCCCAAAAGCGCCATTTTCACCGCAGAAGTGGGCAACTCGGTGAATAGGGGCGCACGAGGCCGGGCGGGCGGATGCGTAGGGGCGCACGCATTTTGCGGGGCGCGGCGTGCGTGCGGCGTGCGGGGTGCGGGGCGCGCGGGCCCCAGTCACCGAGTTGCCCACTTTTGCGGTCGAATCGCCCCAAAAGCGCCATTTTCACCGCAGAAGTGGGCAACTCGGTGAATAGGGGCGCACGAGGCCGGGCGGGCGGATGTGTAGCGGGCGCACGCACGATGCCGGGCGGCGGATGTGTAGGGGCGCACGCACTATGCCGGGCGGCGGATGCTGACCAGGCCGCTCGGTTAGCATGAGATGCCCGGCATTCGTCGGGCAACACATCGAACAGGGAGTCCACGAAATGGCCCGCACTGCGCCGAAATATGGCCTCGGAAAGTTCTTGCTCGACGTCATCCTGACCCTCATCACGGGTGGTCTTTGGCTCATCTGGATCTTCGTGCGAGAGATTCGCGGTCTCCGCAAGTAGCGCATCCGGATCCCGCAGCGCACCCGGATTGCCGCAGCGGCATCCGGATTGCCACAGCAGCACCCGGATTCCGCCGACTAGCGCACCCGAATTCCCGCAGCCCCACCCGGATTCCCACCGCGCACCCTGTGGATAGTTCCGGCGGCGGCGCTCCGTGGTCTGCATCATGGGCGCATGTCGTCTGCCCTCGCCTTCATCACCGACCGGGTTCGCGAGCGTGTGCGCATGGACGGGGTCGACCTCGCCGGTGATCACGGTCTGGCCAGCCGCTACGTCGCGGCTGAGGTGCAGCGCTACACCGAGCGCGCGCTCGGCGGGTCGGTGCCGTTGCTTGCGGATGAGGCGCAGGCCACAAAGCACATCGTGGCGTCCATCACCGGGTTCGGCGTGCTGCAGGACCTGCTCGACGACCCGGCGATAGAGGAGATCTGGATCAACGGACCGGAGCGCGTGTTCGTCGCTCGCGGCGGGGTGCCGGAGCTCACCGACATCCACCTCACCGCCACCGAGGTTCGGGATCTGGTCGAGCGGATGCTGCAGAGCACCGGTCGTCGGGTGGACCTGAGCTCCCCGTTCGTCGACGCGTCACTGCCAGACGGGTCCAGGCTCCATGTCGTGATTCCGGATGTCACGCAGAAGCACTGGGCAGTGAACATCCGCAAGTTCTCCAAACGCATCCGCGACCTGTCGCGGCTCGTCACGCTGGGTTCGCTCACCCGCGAGTCGGCGGCGTTCTTGCGCATGTGCGTTCTCTCCGGGCAGAACATCCTGGTTTCGGGGGCCACCCAGAGCGGCAAGACCACGATGCTCAATGCGCTCCTCTCCTCGTCGCGACCGGGGGAGCGCATCGTGACGGTGGAGGAGACCTTCGAGCTCGACCTCGATGCGCGCGACACGGTCGCCATGCAGTGCCGGCAGGCGAGCCTGGAGGGCACCGGCGAGATCACCCTGCGGCGCCTCATCAAGGAGGCACTGCGGATGCGCCCGGATCGACTCGTGGTCGGCGAGGTGCGCGAGGCGGAGTCACTCGATCTCCTCATCGCACTCAACTCCGGGCTGCCGGGCATGTGCTCGATCCACGCGAACAGTGCGCGCGACGCCCTGACGAAGCTCGCCACGCTCCCGCTGCTCGCCGGGCGCAACATCGACGCGTCGTTCGTGGTGCCGACGGTCGCGAATGTGATCGACCTGGTGGTGCACCTCGAGCTGAAATCGTCGGGCCAGCGGCGGGTGGTGGAGATCCTTGCGCCGAGTGGCACCGTGTCCGGCACGGTGATCGAGGCCAGTTCGATCTTCGCGCTGTCGCACGGGGTGCTGGAGCCGACCGGCAACTATCCGCTGAAGACAGACCGGTTCGAGGCAGCGGGCTTCGACGTGGCCACGGTGATCGCGGGTGGTCGGGTGTGATTCTCCTCATCGGATGCGCGCTCGGGCTCGGTCTCGTGCTGGCACTCAGTCCACTGCTCTGGCCGCGGCGGGTCCGCGATCGTGTGCGCCCCGCACCCAGGGTCATCTCGATCGCGCGCGAGCGACTCGCGCAGGCGGGACTCCACTCGGTGAGCGTGCCGGTCGTCGCGGTGGTCAGTGTGCTTCTCGGGCTCGCCGCTGCGACACTCACCTTCGCACTCGCGCCGGTGGTGGCGCTCGCCCTGGTCGCCGGCGCGGTGGGCGCGGTGCTGCCTTCGGTGGCGATCGGCACCAGGGCGAGATCCAGGCGTCGAACGAACCGGGCGGTGTGGCCCGACCTCGTCGACCATCTCGTGTCGGCGGTGCGTTCCGGGCTCGCGCTCCCCGACAGCGTGCTCACCCTCGCTCACAGCGGCCCGGCGCAGGTGCGCGCCGATTTTGCGGTGTTCGAGCGCAGCTACCGTGTCACCGGCAACTTCGGGTTGAGCATCGACGAGTTGAAGTCGGTGCTCGCCGACCCCGTCGCCGATCGCGTGCTCGAAACGCTGCGGATGTCGCGGGAGGTGGGCGGGAGCGAGCTCACCACAGTGCTTCGCAATCTGTCGAGCTACCTCAGGCAGGAGGCCGCCATTCGTTCGGAGGTGGAGGCCCGCCAGTCCTGGGTGATGAACGCAGCCCGACTCGGCGTCGCGGCACCCTGGGTGATCCTTGCGCTTCTGGCCACGAGACCCGAGGCGGCGGCCGCCTACAACTCGCCGGGCGGGATTGCGCTCATCTGCGGCGGCCTCGCCGCGAGCGTCATCGCCTACCGAATGATGCTCGGCATCGGCCGGATGCGCGACGAGCGCCGATGGTTTGAGTGACGGCCCACCCGCGCCCGGGAACCCGCGAACCGATAGCCCCAAAGAAGGCTATTTTTTCTCGCGAACCGGGAGTATTTTGACCGGCATGAACAGCTCACCCTCCCGCCGAACCCGCCTGCTCGCTGGCGCGGTTTCGGGCCTGATCGCCTTAGCCGGACTCCTCGGCGCAGCAGCCCCGGCATCCGCCTCCAACGGTTCCGACGACGGACCCGACCGACTGAAATACGTGTCCCTCGGCGATTCCTACGCTGCAGGTCAGGGCGGTGGCGCGTACCTCACGGTGCCGTGCCTGCAGACCGCGAACAGTTACCCGCGCCAGCTCGCGGCATCGAAGATCGTGAAGCTCAAGGCCGACGCGTCCTGCGCCTTCGCGACATCGACGGATGTGCGCACGACACAGCTCGGTCGTCTGAATAAGGGCATCGACCTCGTCACCGTCACAGTGGGTGGCAATGATCTCAACGTGATCGGAGTCGTGGCGGCGTGCCAGCCCGACCCGAGCACGCTCGCGTGCGCCAGGCGCTCGTCGCGGCGCAGACGACTCTGGCGTCGCCGGCGTTCGGCGCGAGCCTCGTGCAGACCTTCGCGGCGATCACGGCAAAGGCGCCACGAGCCCAGGTGATCGTGACCGGGTATCCGCACCTGTTTGGTGCCGCCTTCGACGACCGACCCGGTGGCAACAGAGGTCAATGCTCGCGACCGACGCACTGAACGCGACCATCTGCGGCGCAGTTGCGGCCGTTGCGGCGACCGGCGCCGACATCACGTTCGTACCGGTCGACTTCTCCGGTCACGCGATCGGTGACGCGGGTACTCCGTGGCTGAATGCCCCGGGGATGCCGGACATGCTGCATCCGAATGCCGCCGGGTACGCCGCCTACGCGGCAGCCGTGGCCGCCGCGATACATCCGAAGATGGAGAAGGCCGAGCACGAGAAGCCGGAGATGGTCAAGCACCGCTCATAGGAGGTCTCCAGTCCCGAACCGACGGGGCACGCCCGTGAAGCGGCGTGCCCCGTTTTTCGTGCCGCGGGCGTCAGCCGAAAGAGTTGCCATAACAAACGTGCAACATTGTCGGAGGTGGCCCGATGCCTGCCCTGGCAGGCAACGAGCGGGCCCCGAGCAAGAGACACGCCCGGGATCGCGGTAGCGGGGCCGTGCATGTTCGTCGCGTTGTTGTTAGTCTCGCCGAGGCCCAATGTTGGCCCGCAGAGCCCAGTCCGCGCTCACGTCACGCCTCACAGCGTGATGTAGACGTATGGTCTGGCGTCGTCGGTGTTGCCCCATGGCAGCACCACCGTGAACTCCGATCGCACGGACGGGTAACCGTCGGTTGTGCTTGAGGTAGGAGTCCACGCACGCGCCATCGACCCGGCCGTAAGCACAGACAGCGCGTGCGTGATCCGTCATGGGTCACCGCTTTCGCGTGTGGAGAATACGTGTCAGAAACAGCAGTCAAGGTTCAGGGCCTCTACAAGGTCTTCGGACGTAAACCAAAAGATGGCGTCAAACGACTCGAGGGCGGGGCATCCCGTTCGTCGCTCGGAAGCGGCACCACCGCCGCCGTGATCGATTCGTCGTTCGATGTGGCGCGGGGCGAGATCTTCGTCGTCATGGGCCTGTCCGGTTCGGGCAAGTCCACGCTCATCCGCATGCTCAACGGTCTCGTCGAGCCGACCGCGGGTTCGGTGGCCATCAACGGCATCGACATCGCAGGAGCGAGCGCGGCCCAGGTGCGGGATGTGCGGCGCAAGAGCATCTCCATGGTGTTCCAGCACTTCGCACTCCTGCCGCACCGCACGGTGCTCGACAATGCCGCTTACGCCCTCGAAGTGCAGGGCGTTCCGCTGGCCGAGCGCCGGGAACGCGCCCTCGCGGTCGTGAAGCGCGTCGGACTCGACGGCTGGGAGGACAAGCTTCCAGGTGACCTGTCCGGCGGGATGCAGCAGCGTGTCGGGCTCGCCCGCGCGCTCGCCGCAGATACCGAGATCCTGCTCATGGACGAGGCGTTCTCCGCCCTCGACCCGCTGATTCGGCGCGAGATGCAGGAGCAGCTCGTCGAACTGCAGGCGGAGTTCGGAAAGACCATCATCTTCATCACTCACGACCTCAACGAGGCGATGTTCCTCGGCGACAGGATCGCGGTCATGCGCGACGGCCGCATCGTTCAGGTTGGTACGCCCGAGGACATCCTCACCGACCCGGCCAACGATTACGTGGCTCAGTTCGTGAAGGATGTCGACCGGGCGCGAGTGCTCACCGCAGCGAACGTGATGGAGCCCGTGCGTGCGCTCATCGCATCCACCGCCGGACCCCGCGCAGCACTCCGCGTGATGCGCGACCTGCAGACCTCTCACGTCTTCGTGGTCGGCGAGGGACGCCGGTTCCTCGGCGTCGTGAGCGACCGGGACGTCATGCGGCTGGTGAAGAGGTCGGATTCGAACCTCCTCCCCATCGTGAGCCAGGTGGAATCCGTCACGGGCGAGACGCCGCTGATGGAGATCATCGAGGCGTCTGTGGAGAGTTCGCTCCCCGTCGCGATCGTCGACGACAACAACCGCCTGCTCGGCGTGATCCCGCGCGTGACGCTACTCAGCGCCCTGGGGAACGTCTCCACCACGACCGGTGAGATCGAGGTGGTCGAACCGCCGTCCACGATCCCCGTCGATGTCATCACCGAGGCCCTCCTCGCAAGCTCCGAAGGAGCCTTCAAATGAACGACTTCCGCATCCCGGTCGGCGAATGGGTCAACACCCTCGTCGACTTCATCACCACCTACTTCGGCGGATTCTTCGACGTCATCCGTGCCATCTTCGGCGGCCTCTACGAGGCGCTCGACACCGTTCTCTCGGTGCCGCCGTTCTGGGTGATTCTCGTCGTGCTCGTCGCAATTTCGGTCTACGCGAAGGGCTGGCTCTTCGGCGCCGGCGCTGCGGCCGGGCTCCTGCTCATCGTGGGGCTCAACCAGTGGGAGAACGCGATGCACACGCTTGCGCTCACCCTCGTGGCTGCGCTCATCGCCGTGCTGATCAGTGTTCCGATCGGAATCTGGGCGGCACGCTCCGACAGGGTGTCGACCATCGTCAAGCCGGTGCTCGACTTTCTGCAGACCATGCCGGCGTTCGTGTACCTGATCCCGGCGATCATCCTGTTCGGTATCGGCGTCGTGCCTGGGATCGTGGCGACGATCGCATTCGCCATGGCCCCCGGAGTGCGCTTCACCGAGCTGGGCATCCGCGGGGTGGACTCCGAGGTGATCGAAGCCGGTCACGCCTTCGGGTCGTCGCCGGGGCGCATCCTGCGCCAGATCCAGCTCCCGCTGGCCAGGCCCACCATCATGGCGGGCATCAACCAGGTCATCATGCTGTCGCTCTCGATGGTCGTCATCGCGAGCATGGTCGGTGCTCCCGGCCTCGGCAGCGACATCGTGCAGGCGCTCAGCCGTATCGATGTGGGGCTCGGCGCGGAAGCGGGACTCTCCGTGGTGATCCTCGCTATCGTGCTCGACCGACTCACCGCCTCGTTCGGCGGCTCACGAGCGGGCCGCAAACGCCTGTTCCCCAAGACGTCGACCGCTACCAGCGCCGTCGACGTAGCCCCAGTCTCGGCGGAGGCCGCACCGGCCGTGCCGAGCCGGGCATAACCCAATCTCCTGATCCACATTCCCGGGAAGAAAAGGAATCATCTTATGAAGCAACGCATTTTCACGGCTCTGGCCGTAGCAGCAGTCTCCGCCGTCGGCATCACCGGATGCGCCTCGACCGCATCCAGCGACAGCGCATCCACCGTCGCGAACGGTGACAAGACCGATCTCACCATCGGCGTGTTCAACGGCTGGCCCGAGGGTGAGGCCGCCTCCTATCTCTGGAAGTCGATCCTCGAGGAGAAGGGCTACTCGGTCGAGCTCGAGTACGCCGACGCGGGACCCGTCTTCGCCGGTGTCAGCACGGGCGACTACGACCTCGCTCTCGACGGCTGGCTGCCGACCACCCACGCGGTGTACATGGACAAGTACGGCGACGAGATCACCGACCTCGGCGCGTGGAACGAGGACGCCAAGCTCACGGTCGCCGTGAACGAGGATGCGCCCATCGATTCGCTCGACGAGCTCGCCGACAACGCGGACGCGTTCGACAACCGCATCGTCGGCATCGAGCCGGGTGCGGGTCTCACCGCGGCGGTGGCCGACGAGGTCATCCCGGGCTACGGCCTCGAGGACATGAACTTCGTCACCTCCTCGACCCCGGCCATGCTCGCCGAGCTCAAGTCGGCCACCGACAGCGGCGACAACATCGCCGTCACGCTCTGGCGTCCGCAGTGGGCCTACGACGCGTACCCGATCCGCGACCTCGAGGACCCCAAGGGCACGCTCGGCGCGGCGGAGTCGATCCATTCCCTCGGCAGCCCCACGTTCGAGGCGGACTACCCCACCCTCGCGGGCTGGATCAAGGGCTTCGCGCTGCCGTCCGACCTGCTGTTCTCGCTGGAGAACGACATGTACAACGTCGATGGCACCGTCGACGACTACACGCCGATCGTTGACGCGTGGATCGCCGAGAACCAGGAGTATGTGGACGGCCTGACCGAGTAAATTCGGTCACCGCACGACACGAAAGACGGGGCACGCGAGAGATCGCGTGCCCCGTCTTTGTGCCTTCTCGGCGCCGGTCATCCGACGCGCACCAATCGCACGGCGTCTAGGCGAACACGTGCCGAAGACCCGCCTCCCATGCAGCACGACGGCACAGTACGACGGCGCTGTCGATAGGGGCGGCGAGATCCACCACTCCGCGGCCGTGCACTTCGCCGTCCCTGGTGTCGACCCACTCTCCCTCAGGCACGTAGACCCTCCAACGCTCGACGCCGGGTTCGACGACGGGGGCGACGAGCAGGTCGTTGCCGAGGGTCCACTGCAGCGGATACTCCCACACGAGTTCGTCGTCGGGGGAGTCGAAGTACAGCGGGCGCATGAGGGGCGCTCCCGTTGCGATGGCGAGCCGCGCTTGGTCAGCGAGATAGGGTCGCAGTCGCTCACGCAGTTCGACGATCGATCGCGTCAGCGGGATGACGCGGGCGTCTCCCGTGCGTTCGGCGATGTTCCACGGAGTACGGTCCACCGACGGGGTGCGATGGTGGTTGAACTCCGAGTGGTACTGCATGATCGGCACGAACGCCGACGCCGCCATGGCGCGAAGATAGAGCTCCGCATCCGGGATCTCGCCCGAGAATCCCGCGATGTCCCAGCCCCAGTACACGATGCCGCACGCAGCCGCCGACAGGCCGGCGAGCATCGACCAGCGGAACGCCTCCCAGGTGGAGTTCTCGTCGCCGGCCCAATAGGCGCCGTGCGACTGGGAGCCTGTGAACCCCGCGCGGCTGAAGGTGACCGGTGCCTTGCCCGCGGAGCGCAGGAGATCGCCGTAGGCCTTGGCATAGTGAACGGGGAAGGTGTTGTTCTTCTCGTCTCCACGCCGGCCGTCGAGATAGACGAGTTCGTCGCCCCATGCATGTTCGCCCCCATCGGTCTTGAAGCCGTCGATGCCGATCTCCTCGACCAGGTAGCGTCGTTTCTCGGTCCACCAGGCAGCCGCACGCTCGTCGGTGAGATCGGGCATGAGTGACAGCGGAAACCACCAGCCGCGGTTGCGATACGGGCGTAAGCCACCGGAGGGATCGGGCTGCGTAATCACCACACTTTGCTCGATGGCCGTCCGTGCGTCGACCGCGGCCTGTGCGCGCGGGTGCGGCCGAAGCTTCACGAGCGGAATCTGCCAAAGGTGGACCCGCACCCCATCGTCGTGAAGGGCATCGACCATCGCCTTCGGGTCGGGCCACGCGCCTTCCGCGGGGAAGGTGAAGTCGGCGAGGGTGTGCGGCGCCTCGCTCACCTCGTACTCCGCGTCCCGGAACGCGGTGAATGTGCTTTCGTCGCTCCAAGCCTCGATCACGACCGACCCCACCGGAATCCGGTGCTCGCGGTGGAGGGACATCTGGCGTTCCACCTCGGCCTGCGTATTCCACTCGTTGCCGCTCGCCCAGAGGGAGAACACCCAATCGGGCAGCTCCTCGGGGCGCCCGGCCTCGGCGAGGAACTGCGAGAGCACGTCGGTGGGGGTGCCGGAAAAGAGTGAGACGTCCACGACGGAGTCACCGTCGGATGCGGCATCCACTGCGACCTCGACGAGGAGAAGGTTTGGGTCTGATGCACCGATGTCGAACCACACCCGGCGACTCGTGCGCACGTGGAAACCCCAGCCGTCCCCACCGATGACATGGGCGAACGGCATGGGCAGATACGTCTTGCGCTCGGCGCCCTGGCTCTTGTATTGCTCGAACACGACCGAGTCGAGGGTCTGCCCGCGATGGTCGAGGGCGTCGAAACGCTCACCGAACCCGGCGACATGCTCGCCGGGAGCAAGACGGAGTGCGAAGCGCACGCGCGAGATGCGGTCGCCGTCGTCGAGCACACTGACGCTGTCGGGGACGAGCCGGTCGACCGTCCCTGACACGTCCACCGCACCCGGCGCATCCCGCCAGCCGGCCACACGGGTGCCGAACGACCGGGTGCGCTGGGCGCCCGCCGGGGTGGTGCCCACGAAGCGGTACTGAACGCGGTCGCCGACGGAGAGGCCGTCGACGGTGGCGGTCCAGCCGCCCTGCGCCCGCGCGAGCCGTGCCTGGGCAGACGCGAGGTGACCGCCGTCGATCGTGCGTCCCCTGGACGAGCTCGCCACTCGGGCGAGCTCCAGATCATGGCTGCGGCGAGTGCCGTCGAGAGAGCAGACCTCGATCGCGCAGGCCACGGACTCGATGTCGGTGGTCGCGCGCACCCCTAGACGCAAAGGCTGACCCGCTATAGGAACGAAGGGTTCCCGCTGCTCGGTGTCGACGGAGTACGGATGCCCTGACCCGCCTGCGGTGTGCCGGATCATGCCTGCACCTCCGCAAGGGCGGCGTCGAGACGGAGAAACATCGCATGGCTCCACAGCAGCGGAGTCGCGACCGGCCCCCACTTTTCTATCCAGAACTGTTCGAACTCCGGGTCGAGCAGATCTCCGCCGACCTGCTCGGGCAGCGAGCCGTCGGGGAGCGCGGTCGACGCGGCCCACTCGAGTGCCCGGCGTGCGCCGGCGACATCTCCCTGCTCGATCAGGCACAGCCCGAGGAAGCAGGTGAGCAGTGGCCAGCGCCCGCCGCCGAAGTAGTTGTCTTCAGTGAAGCGGTGCATGCCGCCGTCGACCTCGAGCTGCTCACGCACTTCCTCGATCGTGCGTCGGGCGAGCTCGCTCGCGGGATCGATGAACCCCAGCGGCGCGATGATCGAGAGTGTGCTCGAGTCGACCGCCGGGTCGTCCAGCCACTTTACGAGGTAGCCGTCGTGGGTTCCTCGGTCGTCGATGAGATCGCGGATGCCGCGAACCGCAGCAGCGCATGCCTCTGCCGTCGGCCCGTCGAGGAGCCCTGACGCGAGCCCCGCCTCAAGGCCCGCGCCGACACATCCGAGGGTAGAGACGTGGATGCGCTCGGGGTGCTCCTCCCACCAGTCCCAGCACTCGCGATGCCACGAGCTGGCGAGGTATTCGCAGCTCGCGACGATCGCGTCGGCCCAACGGTCGAGCGCGACGCCGTGACGTTCCGCGTGCGCAACCACCGACCAGACCCACGTACCGTAGCCATCGAGCTGGAAGTTGCCCCACTCCTCGTCGCCGATCGTGCCGTCGAAGTGGAACCGCGCCGGCATCATCCCCTCGCCGTCGACGGGGTCGGGGCCACCGGCCCGCCCGACGATCTCGTCGACCGTCGGGCGGTACCGGCGAAGGATCTCGCCGCACCAGTCGAAGAACCGATTCGCGGAGTCGACCTGCCCCGCCGCTGACATGCCGTCGGCGATGAATGCGCCGTCACGGAACCAGCTGTAGCCGGCGTAGGCCGAGAAGTCGGGAGACGCCGGGTAGGCGCCGCTCGACTGCTGCTGGCTCGTGATGACGGTAATCGAGGTGTCGACGAGGGTCGGCTGGGCGGTGGGCGGGGCGAGGGTCATGAGTGCTCCAGAAGCGGGGTGGATTGGCGGGATGATGCTGCGACTAGCCGATGGTCGAGTTGACCCGTTCTGCTGCGTCGGAGACGGCCTGCTCTACGGTCTTTCGGCCAGCGGCGGCTTCGGTGAGTTCCTCGGAGACGATGTCCTGCATCTCCGTCTGGCCTTTAGCCACGATCGGCGGCAGGGCGACCTCTTCGAGGGAGTCGAAGACGGCCTGTCGGTTCGCCGGGGCACCCTTCTCCAGGTAGGAGCTCAGGAGCGACTCGTCGGAGACCGGCGGGAGTTCCCATCCGGCGTCGAGACGCGTCTCGACCATCGTGCTGGAGGAGGTGAGGAACTCGGCGAAGGCCTGCGCGGCTTCCTTCTCATCCGAGCCTTCCGAGACGGCGACGGCGTTCGAGAAGAGCGCGCTCGCCTTCTGCGTGTCTCCCGGCTCGACGGCGATGTCCCAAGTGAAGGGCGCGTCAGCTAACGCTCCGAACATCCAAATGCCGGAGTGCCACATGGCGAGCTTGCCATCGAGGAAGAGGCCGCTGTCGTAGTCCGGGGTGCCCGCGCCCTGCTCGGTGGTCGGCATGACCGTTCCGCTCTTGCCGACGAGCCACTCGGCGGCGGCGATTCCCTCTGGCGAGTCGAATGCCACTGAGGTGCCATCCTCGGCGAGGAATTCGCCGCCGGCCTGCGCGACCGCCTTGTAGTACTCATAGAAGCTGATCGGCTGATAGTCGCCGAAGATGCCGGCTGCCTCATCCGTGAGCGCCTCGGCGGCGGCCCTCTCGTCGGCCCAGGTCCAGTCGGAGGTCGGGTAGTCGAGGCCTGCTGCGTCGAACAGGTCGGCGTTGTAGTAGAGCACCACGTCGGAGAACGAGCTCGGCAGCGCGTACTGCGTGCCGTCGGTCGAGTATGCCTCGGCAAGGGATGTGCGGTACACGCTGGTGTCTACATCTTCGAGTGGTGCGATGACCCCGTCGGCGACGTACGTGCCGTAGTTGGCGTACTCGATGTCGAAGACGTCTGCCTGCGTGCCGGCGGCGAGATCGGTCTGCAGCGTCGTGAAGTAGTCGGCATAGGGGAGGGTCGTGACGTCGACGGTGACGTCGGGGTTCTCCTTTTCGAACGCCGAGACGATGGCGTCGAGGTTTTCCTCGTTGCCGCCGTTCGAGATGAAGTTGGAGTACGTGATGGTGACGTTGCCGTCGTCCGACGCGGAGCCTGAGCCCCCACCGGCGCATCCGGCGAGAGTGACGACCATGGCTGCGGCTGCGGCGAATGCGGCGAGCTGAGTGTGGCGGGACATGCTGTGTAATCTCCTTCGATTGGTGGTGCGGTAGGTGCTATTTGATTCCGGAGTTCGCGGCGCCCTGGATGACGTAGCGCTGGGCGAAGATGTAGATCGCCACCATGGGGAGCACGCTCAAGACCGAACCGGCCATGAGCACGTCCCACTGGGTGGTGTATTGCCCCTGAAGGCCGGCGAGGGCGATCGGGAGGGTCTGCAGCGCCGGCGTGCGAAGCACGATGAGCGGCCAGAGGAAGCTGTTCCAACTGCTCATGAACGCGAAGACGGTCATCGTGGCCACGGCCGGTCCCACGAGGGGCATCACGATCGTGCCGAAGATGCGGAAGTGACCGGCGCCGTCGATGGTTGCCGCCTCGTCGAGTTCCCGGGGCACCGCACTCATGGCCTGCCGTAGTAGGAATACTCCAAACGCCGACGAGATGCCGGGCAGCAGCACGCCGAGATGCGTGTTGAGCAGGCCCAGCATTTTCATCTCGACGAAGAGCGGCACGATGAGCACCTGGATCGGGATCATCATGGTGGCGAGGTAGACCGCAAAGACGAGGTTGTTACCCCGAAACGGCAGTCGACTGAACGCGTATGCCGCGAGCGAGCTCGTGACCAACTGGGCCAGCGTCGTCGCGACCGCCAGTCCGAGGCTGTTCAGGATGACCTGCAGGAAAGGTGTGTTCTCGAACAGTTCCGCGTAGGCCGCGAGAGAGGGATCGTCTGGGATCAGCTGCGGCGTGGCCGAGAGGCCAGCGCCGCGCGAGACAGAGGTAACCAGGGTCCAGAGGAAAGGAAAGAACATCGCGAGGGCGCCGATAGTTACGACGACCGTCAGCACGACGACGGCGGGCTTACGCATAGGTCACCCACTTCTTCTGGCCACGGATTTGAAAGAGGGTCACGGCGAGCACGATCACGAAGAGCATCCAGGAGAGGGCGGATGCTTCGCCCGCCCTGCCATAGCGGAAGGTGAGGTCGTATACCTGCTGCACGACCACCTGGCTCGAGCCCGCTGGACCGCCGCCAGTCATGGCGTAGACCTGATCGAATACCTGGAATCCGTTGATAAGCGAGATGACGACGACGAAGAAGGTTGAGGGCGAGAGCATAGGCAGGGTGATCGAGACCAGCCGCCGCCACCACCCGGCGCCGTCGACGGTCGCGGCTTCGTAGAGGTCAGCCGGGACGGCCTGCAGTCCCGCGAGCAGGATGACCATGACGAACCCGAGGTCCTTCCACGCCGACGCGAGGATGATCGACGGCATCGCCCACTGGGGGTCGGTCCACCAGCCCGGCCCGTCGATGCCCACGACGCCAAGGACGAAGTTCACGACCCCGTACTCGGGGTTGAGCAGCCAGCGCCAGACCAGGGCCACCACGATCCAGCTCGTCACGACGGGGAGAAAGTAGATGCCGCGCAGGAACGATCGGCCGGGCATCTTCGAGTTGAGCGCGAGCGCGATCGCGAGTCCGCCGATATAGACGAGGGGCAGATAGCCCACGATGTAGTAGATCGTGTTGAGGAACGCGCGGTGGGTGTCGGGGTCGACGGCGAGGGAAGCGTAGTTTGCGAACCCGACCCACTCCATGCGTCCGATGAGGTTCCACTCGTGCAGGCTCACCCAAAAGGCGCCGATCATCGGCACGAGGGTGAACATTGCGAGGGGGATCGCGCTGGGCAGCAGGAAAGCCAGCACGGTGAGCGTGTACCGCGCCTTCGAGCGGCGTGGCCGCCTCAGCGGTTCGTCGGGCTTAGTCGCGACGGACCGGGCGGGGGTGCCGCTCGCGACGTTCGATGCCGGGGGCGACTGGATCGCGGTCATCCGCGCACCTCCGATCCTGGGGCGTCAGCCGCTGCGTGGTCAGCGACCGCGCTTTCGGTGATGATGCTCGCGGCGACAGCAGAAGCCGCCGAGGCGCTCGCGTTGAGCCGGCGGCGCACGAGTTCGCCCTGGTCGCCGGCAACATCGAACGGGGTTGCCAGTACGAGGGCAGCCGCACCCTGGGCCCAACGGTCGTCCTGCCACGACTCGATGATCACCGGGAGGTCCCGTTTGGCGGGCATGAGCGCCGCCCGGAAGGCCGGCTCGAACCCGAACGCCCAATGCGGCCAGGCAGGCATCCCCTCGCCGAGGAGGAGAACCGCTGCAGGGTCGAGCACGTTGATGACTCCAGCGAGCGCCCTACCGAGGAGGTGGCCGGCGTTGCTGAAAACCTTCTGAGCGACCACAGTGCCCGCATTGGCCTCTGCGACGAGCGATGCCATCCCCGACAGTTGGCCGATGACGCCGAGTTCGCGGGCCTGCACCACGAGGGCTGCCTCTCCGATGAGCGCTTCGAGGCATCCGTGATTACCGCACTGGCACACCGGGCCGTCTTCGAGGGTCGGGATATGCCCGATCTCGCCCGCACCACCCTGATGACCGCGCATGACGGTGCCGTTATTGACGATCCCACCGCCGATGCCTGTGCCGACGGTCACGACGAGAAACGAGCTGTACGTGCGGCCTTCGCCGTACAGCACTTCCGCCATGCTGAGGGCGGTCACGTTGTTGTCGATCAGCACCGGGAGATCGAATGCGTACCGCAGGGCCGCTCCGAGCTCGACGCCATGCCACCCCAGTTGGGTGGACTCCACGATGCCCTCGCCTTTCTCATCTACAGCGCCAGGCAGCCCGACTCCGATTCCGAGAATCGGGCCCTCGCTGTTGTCATCGATGAACCGGCGGAGAAGTCCGGTGAGACTGTCGATGGCCGTGGCGGACGAAGCGTCGAAAGCCTCATTGGCGCTCTGGGTGACCGATCCGTCGATTCCGACTCGAACGAAGGCGACATGGTCCGGGGCTATTTTGACGCCGATCGAATGTCCCGCCGTCGAGGCGAGGCCGAGAAGCCGACCAGGTCGACCGCCCTGCGACGTCGAGGTCTCGAGTTCGACGATCAGTCCGTCGGCAAGAAGGTCGCGGGTGAGCTGCGTGATCAGGGCGGGGGAGACGCCGAGTGCGCGTGCGAGATCGGCGCGGGAAGCGGAGCCCTGTGAGCCGAGCCGGACGAGTATCGCCGACCTTCGGATGTCGGCGGCGCTGGAGATTTGAGTTCTCATGAAACACCTTTGTTCAGGAATAAATAAACACAGTTCTCGATCCCGCGCAAGTCAGAAACGCCGAAATTGCAGGTCTTTTTCCTCATCGACTTCCCGTGCACCGAGTTGACAGTGAGCCGCGGCACCCACTAAGACTGCTCTTTGTACAGAAATGAACAAAGGGGTTCGGGTATGTCAACATTTGCTGGGCGCGCATCACATTCACACTCCGATCTGAGGTTCAGGTTCAGGATCTTCGCCGCGACGCTCCTGATACTCGGATTGACGGCGGGCTTACTCTCCGCCCCGCCCGCGAACGCAGCAGGGGGCCTCGACGGCGTTTTTCACTCGCCCTTCGGCAACGACGAGCTCTACGCCGCCACGCAGACGGAGCGTGCACCGCGCGACCCGATGGCCGGTGAGTCGGTACGCATCAATGCGACGACCTGGCCCATTGCTCCGGGCCAGACCGTGTGGGCCACCTGGGTCAAGAACGGTGTCGCGCAGACGCCGGTGGGCGCTCAATTCGCGTACAACTCGGGCAACAACAGCTACTGGACCATCGATCTCGGAAGCTTCGGGCGCGGCGACCAGGTTACCTACACAGTCAACGCTGACATCAACGGCGGCAACCAAAAGAGCACCGCCCCCTTCTCCTTCGCGACCACGTCGTGGAGTCAGGTCACGAACGTCACGAACGTGGTCGACAACGGCACCTCGGTCGACCTGGTGACCGGCGACAGTGCGGGCGACTTCACACCCCGCATTCGGTACGCATTCCCTAGGCCAGACGGATTCGACACCCAGGTCGCGCCCACCGGCGCCGGGCTCACCCTCGCCGGCACGGCGCCCTACACCTTGAGCCAGAATTCCACCACGGTGACGATCGCGACCTCCGGCCTCCAGCTCAAAATCCAGAAGTCGCCGTACCGCCTTTCCGTCTACAAGGCGGACGGCACCACGCTCATCACGAAGCAGTACGACCCTGCAGTGTTCCGCAACATCGGCTGGGCGAGCGACGGCGCATCGACCGTTACGAAGATCGAGGACCATCTCCTCACCCCGACCGGCGAGCGATTCGAAGGGTTCGGCGAGCGTTACGACCGGCTCGATCACCGCGGCTCCGACGTATTCAACTACGTCTACAACCAGTATCAGGATCAGGGCGTGAACAAGCGCACCTACCTCTCGGTGCCCTACTTCACGAACTCGGCCGGCTACGGGGTGCACGTGCCAAGTACGCGCAACGCGGTCTTCACCATCGCAACCGCTCGCGCCGACATGGCGGGCTTCACGGTTGACACCTCGGGAGCCCTCGACTCGACGCTGACCTACCAATTCTTTACCGGGACCCCCGCCGAAATGCTCGATGACTACACGGCATCGACCGTTCGCCCTGCGCTGCCGCCCAAGTGGGCGTTCGGGCTTTGGATGTCGGCGAACGAATGGAACACGCAGGCGGAGGTGGAGGCAGAGCTCGCTCAGGTAACGCAGACAGGCATTCCGCACTCGGCGATGGTGCTCGAGCAATGGAGCGACGAGGCCACATTTTACCTCTGGAAGGGCGCGAATTACACCGCGAAATCCGGCAGTGGCAAATTCAGCTCCGCCGAGCTTTCCTTTCCGTCGAACGGCCCGTGGACGAACCCCAAGGGAATGATCGATCAGGCCCACGCGCAGGGCATCAAGATGTTGCTCTGGCAGATCCCGGTGCTCAAGGAGAATTTCAGCACCAACCCATCGACGTCACCACAGCAGCACATCAACGATCGGGCATACGCGGCGGCGCAGCATTACCTCGCTGAGAATGCCGACGGCACGCCCTACCGCATCCCGTCTGGCCAGTGGTTTGGCGACAGCACCATCCCCGACTACACGAGCGCGGCCGCGACGAGCTGGTGGATGTCCAAACGCGACTACCTCGTTGACGAGATGGGTATCGACGGCTTCAAGACCGACGGAAGCGAGGCGGTCTTCGGCCGCGACGTGCGATTCGCCGACGGCCGAACCGGCGCCGAGATGCACAATGCCTACCCCAACGAGTACACGGGAGCGTACGCCGACTACGTCGCCGCGAAGATCGGCCCGAAGGGTGCGCTCTTCAGTCGCGCGGGCACCTCCGGTGCACAAGCCAACTCGATCTTCTGGGCGGGCGACCAGGCGTCGTCGTTCGGTGCCTTCCAGGAGGCGATCCGGGCCGGACAGAGTGCCGGTCAGAGCGGGGTGCCCTTCTGGTCATGGGATCTCGCCGGGTTCACCGGGCCATTCCCCAGCGCAGAGCTCTACCTCCGCTCGGCGGCACAGGCCACCTTCTCCCCGGTCATGCAGTATCACTCGGAGAAGTCCGACCCCGTCCCGTCGGATGCACGCACCCCCTGGAACGTACAGGCCCGCACCGGTGACGCCTCGGTTGTCCCGACCTTCGGAAAGTTCGCGAACGTCCGCATGAACCTGCTGCCATACACATATACGGAGGCAGCCAACTCTGCGGCTACCGGCACTCCGATGATGCAGGCGATGGCCTACGCCTATCCCGGCGACAGTCAGGCAGCCGTGCGCGATCAGCAGTACCTTTACGGGCGCAATCTCTTGGTGGCGCCGATCACGACGCAGGGGGCTGTCAGCAAGGATCTCTATCTGCCGTCCGGTGAGTGGTACGACTTCTGGAACGGCGGGCGGGCGATGGGAGGCGCAAAAACCTACTCAGCCGGACTCGACACCATCCCGGTCTACGCGAAAGCGGGCGCGATTCTGCCGCTGAACCTCAACGCGGACTATCAACTCGGTGGTGCGATCAGCAACTCCGTCGACTCCTACGCAAACCTGACATTCCGGGTATATCCGTCATCGTTGGCTGGCTCCTACGGTTACTTCGACGATGCGGCCGGCGCCACCAAGCAGGTGACACAGGTCGCGGATCGAGTCGCCAACACGGTGACAATCGGACTGCCGGCCTTCGGCACGAAGAGCACCCTGCAGGTGTCGGGAACCAAACCCACCGCGGTGACGCTCGGCGGTGCCCCCCTCAGCCAGGCCGCGTCCCTCTCGGCGCTCAAGGCGGCGAGTCAGGGATGGTACTTCGATTCGGTGCAGCAGTTGACTCTCGTCAAAGCGGCGAGCGCGGCATCCGCCCGCACCGTCGTGCTCTCCGGGATCGACAAGGCGGCGTACGAGGCGGAGTTCGGGCTGGGGACGAGCGTCTCGACGAACACCAACCACGCCGGCTACACGGGGACCGGATTTGTCGACGGCTTCGCTACGGTCGGCGATTCCGTCGAGGTCGACGTGTTCGCCGAGGCGGCCGCCAGTCACGCCATCGTGCTGCGGTACTCGAATGGTTCTGGAGCGAACGCGACACGCACCGTCTATCGAAACGGCGCCTCCGTCGGTACCGTCACCCTTCCGCCGACCGCAAACTGGGATACCTGGGCAACTGCGAGCCTGCCAGTGACGCTCACCAGTGGCGCGCAGAAGATCAAAGTCGCTTACGCAAGTGGAAACGCGACCGGAATCAACCTCGACAGCATTGCGATCTCCCGATGACGCGCGGCGAGAGTGGCGTCATGACGCGCAGGTTCCCGGGCGCGCGGCTCCGGCGGTCGACGGCGGTGGGGGTGGCATTCGTCGTCGCACTCACCGGGGTCGGGCTTTCCGAGTCGGCGGTTCCGGCGGTCGCGGCCGGGGTACAGCGGGTCGACTTCGTGTCGGGGTCGAGCTATCTCGTAGTCGAGTTGCTCGACGACGACCTCGCTCACTTCGAGCTTTCCGCGGTCGGATCTTCACCCGGTACGACGACGCCGGTGTTCTCGACAGACCAGGTGTACAAGCGGGACTACGCCGGGCCGACCACCTACTCGCGGTCGGGGAACGTACTCACCACGGGGGCGATGTCTGTCTCGGTCGACCCGGGTACCCTCTGCGCCACTGTCACCGACACAACGAGAGCCCCGGCGCTGGTGCTGCACACGGTTTGCCCTCGTAACCTCGCCCAGGCGTGGAAGGGGCTTTCGATCTCCAAGTCTTCGATGCAGAACGCCTATGGGCTCGGTGCACAGTTCTTCATGGGCGGAAGTGCTGACGGTGACTGGGTAGGTCGCTCACGCACCCCGGGGGGTGAATACGGCAACGCGATGGTTTACGACACCGACAACGGACCGGTTGGCAATACTCAGATTCCGGTGCTCTTCGCGGTCGGGGCGGCGAATGCGAACTACGGGATGCTCGTCGACCACGTTTACAAGCAGCACTGGAACCTTCAGGGCGACCCCTGGACGATGGACACCTTCGGAGATCAGATCCGCTGGTACACGATGACGGGTCCGGACCTGCCCGACCTCCGCAAGGATTACCTCGAGCTGACCGGCCGGCCGCCCGTGCCGCCGAAGAAGGCCCTGGGACTCTGGGCATCCGAGTTCGGCTTCGACGACTGGAACGAGGTGGATCAGACCCTTGCTGGGCTGCGTACCGCCAACATTCCCGTCGACGGCGTCGTTCTCGACGTGCAGTGGTTCGGCGGGGTCACCGCGAGTTCCGACGCGACACGCATGGGAAGTCTCTCGTGGGACACGGCAAAGTTCCCCAGCCCCGACGCGAAGATCGCAAGTCTCGCGGCGAGTCAGGGTGTAGGGGTCATCCCGATCGAGGAGAGCTACGTGGGGAGAGCCCTGCCGGAGCATCAGGATCTCCAGGATCGCGGATATCTCGTGCGCTCCGGATGCTCTACTTGCGCACCGGTCTACCTCGAAAGCAACCCGTGGTGGGGCAAGGGCGGAATGATCGACTGGACCAACGACGCGGGCTCCGCCTACTGGCACGACTCGAAGCGTGTGCCGCTGATCGAACAGGGTGTCACCGGTCACTGGCTCGACCTCGGTGAGCCGGAGATGTACGACGCAGGTGACTGGACTGCCGGCGTGCTTCCGGGCAAGCATGCTCACGCCGACTACCACAACATGTACGGACTCGAATGGGCGCAGAGCATCTCCGACGGGTATGCCCGCAACGCCGAGACCGCACGGCCGTTCCTGCTTGCGAGGGCCGGGGCTGCAGGTATCCAGCGCTTCGGAACGGCGATGTGGTCGGCCGACATCGGGTCGAAATATACCGCCCTCGCCGCCCAGCAGAATGTGCAGATGCACATGTCGATGTCGGGCATCGACTACTACGGATCGGACATCGGAGGATTCCGTCGCGAGATGGCGACCGGTGACATCGACGAGCTCTACACGCAGTGGTTTGCGAACAGCTCGTGGTTCGACACCCCGGTGCGCCCGCACACCGAAAATCTTTGTAACTGCCTGAAGGTCGCACCGAACAGCATTGGCGATGTGGCGAGCAACCGCGAGAACATCCGGCAACGCTACGAGCTCGCGCCGTACTACTACTCTCTCGCGCATCGGGCCAACCTCTTCGGGGAGCCGATCGTTCCGCCCCTGGTGTTCAACTACCAGAACGATCAGAACGTTCGCGAGATGGGCCACCAGAAGATGATCGGAAAAGACATCATCGTTGGCGTCGTCGCGGCATCGGGGGAGCGACAGCGCGACATGTATCTGCCGTCCGGCCAATGGATCGACTATCACTCCAACGAGGTGATCACGAGTTCCGGCCAGTGGATTCAGAACGTGCCGCTCTACCGCGATGGGGTGTTCACACTTCCCGCGTACGTGCGTGCCGGGGCCATCATCCCGAAAGCGTTCGTCGACGCCGATACCATGAACATCGTCGGCAAGCGAAAAGATGGCACCATCCGCAACGAGTTGATTGCGCGGGTCTACTCGTCCACCGCCGCCTCGAACTTCACCGTATACGACGACGACGGGGGCTCGACCGCCTACCAGTCGGGCTCAGTAAGAACGACGCCGATTTCGCAGCAGCGAGCGGGCTCGACTGCGACGGTCACTGTCGGTGCGGCGAGTGGCACATATTCCGGCGCGCCGAGCTCGCGTGCGACGGTGGTGGAGCTTGTCGTGGGCGACTCTCAGGCGTCTGCGGTGAAACTCGGCGGCCAGTCGCTCGCCCGGCACTCGAATAAGGCCGCGTTCGATGCGGCGAGTTCAGGCTGGTACAACGCCGGAGGAAACGTCATCGTGGCGAAGGCCGCCGCATCCGCGGTGACCTCCTCGAAGACCTTCACGTTCACTCTCGGCGAGGCGACCGCAAAGGCGACGTTCCAGTGTTCGAACGGCACAACCACCTACGGTCAGTCGGTTTTCGCTGTTGGCAACATCCCGCAACTCGGCGCGTGGAGTCCTGCAGAGGCGGCGAAGCTCGATGCCGCGAGCTACCCCACTTGGACGCGCGTGATCGATGATCTTCCGCCGAACACGGTTGTCGAATGGAAATGCATCAAGCGCGCCGATGCCGGCTATGCGGCGACGGTCGACCAGTGGCAAGCGGGCGCGAATAACGTCTACACGACACCCCAATCGGGTGGAACGGCAACCACCAGCGGCACGTTCTGACGCTGAATAACAACGAATGACGCGGCCCTCCCTCGGAAGGTGCCGCGTCATTCGCGTGGTGCGTGAATTCCGTCGATTGCAAGCCGTGCGGATCGCCTGATCGCCATCAGCCTGTGGATAACGGCCGACGCCGGAACCGCTGCATCTGCATGATGGCCGCATGGCCACGCATCCGACCCGCGCTTCGCTGCACTGTGGCGGTTTGCGGCGCATCCGTCGGAGCCGACCGTGACGTCGGCGATGTCCTGGGCGATGTTCGCGGGCCTCACCCTCGGGTTTGGACTTTGGTGTCTGGTGAGCCTCGTGCCGGTACTCAACCGGCCACGGCTCATGCACCGGGTCGCCCCGCACGTGGTCGACGTCTCGGCTGGTGCGCGCGAGCTTCTGGCCAGGCGCGCGGTGAACCCGTTGCCGGTGCTCGGAACGCTCGTGGGGCCGCTCGTGGAGCGTTTGCAGCGGATGCTCGGCGCGGCCCTCGGCGGAACCGAGGAGATTCAGCGGCGGCTGCGCCAGTCCGGTTCCACCGTCACGGTGGAGGGCTTTCGCGCCCGCCAGCTCACCTGGGCAGCAGCCGGCGTCGCGATCGGCACTGGTGTCTCGTTCGCTGCCGCGCGGATGCAGGGCTTGGCCTTCGCGGGCCAGGTCGCCGTCGTGGTCGGGTGCGGGGTGGGCGGGATCGTGCTCGCCGACTCCGTGTTGAAGCGGGCAGCGAGGGCGCGCCTCGCGCGCATGGCCGAGGAGTTGCCGACGGTGCTCGAATTTCTCACCCTCAGCCTGTCTGCGGGTGAGGGCATCCTCGACGCGGTCCGCCGAATCTCCCGCATCAGCCGCGGGGAGCTGGCTGTCGAGCTGGCGGGCACGGTCGCCGCGGTGAGCGCTGGCATGCCCTTCGCCGCGACGTTGCGCACCCTCGCCGACGAGGTGAATCTGCCGCCGCTGACCCGGGCTGTGGAGCAGATCGTCGGGGCACTGGAACGCGGCACGCCGCTCGCGGAGGTGCTGCGCGCTCAGGCGCAGGATGCACGCGACGATGCCAAGCGGTCGATGCTCGAGACCGCCGGCAAGAAAGAGGTGGCGATGCTCCTGCCCCTGGTGTTTCTGATCCTCCCCATCACCGTGATCTTCGCCGTGTTCCCAGGCCTCTTCGTGCTGCGCCTCGACTTCTGAATGCCCGAACCCCCGACACCATCCACCGGAAAGGACCCACCATGATCGACTCACTCTCTCCCACGGCTCTCCGCAGTCGACTGTTCCCCACCGCACGGCTCTCCTCCGACGACCGCGGGGACGTGCCGGGATGGGTGCTCATCACTCTCATGACCGCAGGGCTCGTCGTGGTGATCTGGGCACTCGCCGGGCCCGCACTCACCGGAGTGTTCGAGCAGGCGATCCAGCGCGTCACCAGCTTCTGAGTCATCGTGCTGCGCGACATCGGTCGCCGGAGCGAACGCACGCTCGCTGCGGACGAGGCGGGTACGGCGACGGTCGAGTTCACGCTGGTCTCGGCGCTACTCACGGTGCTCACGCTCGCGGTGGTGCAACTCGGGCTCGCGCTGCACATTCGCAACACCCTTCTCGACGCAGCGGCCGAAGGCGCTCGGGTGGCGGCCCTCGTCGGCAGCAGGCCGGCAGACGGCACGGACCGAACCCGGGCGCTCATCGAGACCGCAATCGGCGAGTCCTACGCGCGGGACATCACGGTAGCGCCCGCCGACTATCTCGGGCATCCGGCCATCGCGGTCACGGTGCGCACGGCGTTGCCGCTCATCGGACTGGTCGGCATCCCCGATGGGTTGGAGGTGACCGGGCATGCGGCGCTGGAGGGTGTCGGTTGAGCGGATCGTTCGACGCAGCGCTGCAGGCTGGGCTGCCCGAGCGCGGGGCGCGGTGCGAGCAGATCGCGGATCGGCCTCGCTCGAGTTCCTCACCGCCGGGGTGATCCTGCTGGTGCCGACCGTCTATCTGGTCATCGCGCTCGCGAGCATCCAGTCCGGCGGATTCGCCGTCGAGGGGGCGGCCAGGCAGGCGGCGCGAGTCTTCGTGCAGGCGCCGGATGACGCTCGGGCCCGCGCATCCGCCGCTCGCGCCGTGGAGGTGGCGCTCGCGGACCACGGACTGCAGGGGGTGCGGCCTGACGTGACAATCCGCTGCGGCGACTCCGAGTGCCTCACCCGCGACGGCCTCGTCACGGTGACGGTCGCCGTCGCGGTGCCGTTGCCGCTGGTGCCGGCGATGTTCGGCGCGTCGTCGGAGGCCGCCGTGCCGGTGACGGCATCCGCCACGCAGCGGGTGTCGAGGTTCTGGGGAACACGGTGAGTGCGCGCACTTGCGGGCAGTCGCCTCAGCGTGACGCCGCTCGAGCCACCGCCGACGACGGGTCGACACTCATCCTCACCATCTTCTTCGCGGTGTTCGCACTGACGCTCGTGCTCGTGGTCACGGCAGCCAGTTCCCTGTACCTGCAGCGATCGCGGCTGTTCACCCTCGCCGATGGCGCGGCGCTCGCCGCCGCGGAGTCGTTCGCGCTGGCGGCGGTGAGAAGCACGGAGTCGGGCGTGCATCCGCGGCTCACCTCGGCGGAGATCCGGGAAGCGGCCCGCGACCATGTGCTCACGACCGGCGGTGACCGGTTCGACTCGCTCGCGATCACCCGCGCGGACACCCCGGATGGCACGACCGCGCGGGTCACGCTGTCGGCCGTGTGGCGGCCCCCGGTGCTCGACCTGTTCCTGCCTGCCGGGGTGCCGCTCCAGGTGACCTCGGTCGCGCGGGCCGTGTTCAGCGGGCCGGCGCCCTGACCCGCATCGCGCGATCCGGGCGGGCGCCAGGGACCGCACCGCGCGATCCAGAGCCGGCTCAGCGCCGCGTCGGCGGGGCGTTCCTCGGCATGTAGCGGGGCACGTATCGCAGCAGCATCCCGGCGCCGACGAGTCCGAGCACACCCATCACGCCGGTGGCGAGAGCGAGGGAGGAGACCGCCGTGATGGCGGCGAGCAGCACCGGTGCGCCCGCACCACCGAGGTCGCCGGTGAACCGCCAGGCGCCGAGGAACGGGGCAGGGTTCGCAGGCGGGGCGAGGTGCGCGCCGAGGGTCATCAGGATGCCGCTGCCGATGCCGTTCGCGAGGGCGAGGAACATGGTCACCGAGATGAACCACACCACCGCATCCGGAAGCTGCTGGGTGAACGCCAGCACGAGGTGCCCGATGCCGAGCCCGACCATCGACGGCACGGCGCTCCAGAGCACGCCGAACCGGTCCATGATCTGCCCGCTCGTATAGAACAGGGCGAAGTCGATCGCACCGGCGACACCGATGATGATCGCGGTGTTCGCGTCGCTCACGCCAATACTCACCGCCCAGAGCGGCAGGATCACGGCGCGGGCCGCGCGGATGCCGCCCACGAGACCTCCGCCGGTGCCGAGTGTGAGCAGCAGCCCGCGACTGCGACGCATCGTGCGGAACAACCCGTGCGCCTCACGCCCCACGAACACCTCGCCCGGGGTGTGCCGGCGGGATGCGCCGAAGGTTGCCGCCGGGTCGGGCAACAGCAGCAGCACGACCGCGGCTCCCAGGCATCCGACGATGTGGATCCAGAACACCGACGAGGTCGACCCGGTGAGATGGATGACGGCGGCCGAGATGAACGGACCGACGAAGAACCCCAGCCGGAATGTGCCACCGAGCGTGGACAGCGACCTGGCCCGGAACGCGACGGGCACGAAACTCGTCATGAACGCGTGCCGCGCGAGCGCGAACACCGCGGCCGCGATGCCGATCACCAGCACCCCGATGCCGAGTACCCAGGTGTTCGGCGCGTAGGTGCACACGACGAGCCCGAGAATCGCCACGAGGGACGCACCGATCATGGAGGTGCGCTCGCCGATGCGGCTCACCAGCCAGCCGCTCGGAATGTCGCCGATGAGCGAACCGACCATGATCATCGATGCCACGAGCCCGGCGATCGCGATCGTCGCGCCCATGTCGTCGGCGACGATCGGGATGATCGGGATGATCGCGCCCTCACCGATGGAGAACAGCAGCGTGGGCAGAAACGCGGGGAGGGCGATCGAGCGCCAGCGGAACGGGATCGACTCGGTCATCGCTCTCGATGCTACGTCGCCGCGGCCGCTCTGCCGCCCGGCGCGCGAACCGCCGGTAGGCTTGAGGCGACATGACCGACCTCGATATCTCAGAACAGATCGCCGCCCTGCGCAACACCTTCGCGGACATCCGTTCCGTCGTCGGCGTCGAGCGGCTGCAGGCGGACATCGCCGACCTCAGCGAGCAGGCGGGGGTGCCCGACCTCTGGGACGACCCGGATGCCGCGCAGAAGATCACCAGCGCGCTCAGCCACCGGCAGTCCGAGCTGACCCGTATCGAGAGCATCGAATCGCGACTCGACGACCTCGAGGTGCTCGTGGAGCTCGCCAACGAGGCGGACGACGACGAGTCGGCCAAAGAGGCAAGCGACGAGCTGACCAGCATCCAGAAGGTGCTGGGGGAGCTCGAGGTGCAGACCCTGCTGAACGGCGAATGGGACGCGCATCCGGCGGTCGTCACCATCCGCGCGGGAGCCGGCGGGGTGGATGCCGCGGACTTCGCCGAGATGCTGCAGCGCATGTACCTGCGCTGGGCCGAGCAGCACAAGTACCCCACCACCATCATGGACACGAGCTACGCCGAAGAGGCCGGCATCAAGTCCACCACCTTCGAGATCGACGCGCCCTACGCGTTCGGCACGCTGAGCGTGGAGGCGGGAACGCACCGCCTCGTGCGCATGAGCCCGTTCAACTCCGCCGGCAAACGCCAGACCAGCTTCGCCGCGGTCGAGGTGATCCCGCTCATCGAGGAGGCGGGGGCGATCGAGATCTCCGACAACGACCTGCGCGTCGACGTCTTCCGCTCGAGCGGTCCGGGCGGCCAGTCGGTCAACACCACCGACTCCGCCGTGCGCCTGACCCACATCCCCACCGGGATCGTGGTGTCGATGCAGAACGAGAAAAGCCAGATCCAGAACCGCGCCGCGGCCATGCGCGTGCTGCAGAGCCGTCTGCTCATCATGCAGCGCGAGCAGGAGGCGGCGGCGAAGAAGGAACTGGCCGGCAACATCACCGCGAGCTGGGGCGACCAGATGCGTTCCTACGTGCTTGCGCCCTACCAAATGGTGAAAGACCTCCGCACCGATCACGAGGTCAACAACCCCTCCAACGTGTTCGACGGCGACCTCGACGGCTTCATCTCCGCGGGCATCCGCTGGCGCAAACGCGACAAGGAGTGACCGCACGGCACGCGCGATACTGGGAGTTCGGCCTGTCGGGTTAGGGCTTTGCGTGCCCCGTCCTTAGGCTCAACTCGTCATGATTCGCTTCGATCAGGTTTCCAAGTCCTACGCCGGTACCGCACGGCCCGCGCTCAACGGGGTCACCCTCGAGATCCTCAAGGGCGAGTTCGTGTTCCTCGTCGGCGCCTCGGGCTCCGGAAAGTCGAGCTTCCTGCGGCTCGTGCTCAAAGAGGAGAACCCCACCCAGGGGCAGATCCACGTGCTCGGCCGCGACCTTCGCCGCCTGTCGAGCCGCAAGGTGCCGTACTTTCGCCGGCACCTCGGCGTGGTCTTTCAGGACTTCCGCCTCCTGCCGCAGAAGACCGTGTTCGCGAACGTGGCCTTTTCGCTCCAGGTGATCGGCAAGTCGAAATCCTTCATCCAGGAAGCCGTGCCCGACGTGCTGAAAATGGTCGGGCTCGCCGGCAAGGCCGGCCGCCTGCCGCATGAGCTCTCCGGCGGCGAGCAGCAGCGCGTGGCCATCGCCCGCGCAATCGTGAACCGGCCCGCCATCCTGCTCGCCGACGAGCCCACCGGAAACCTCGACCCCTCCACGAGCCAGGGCATCATGACCCTCCTCGACCGCATCTCGGCCAGCGGCACCACCGTGGTGATGGCCACCCACGACGCGGGCATCGTCGACCAGATGCAGCGCCGGGTGATCGAACTGGTGAGCGGCCAGATCGTGCGCGACGAACGCGAGGGCGGCTACAAGACGCAGTCGATCCCGCTGCCGGGCGAGCGGATGTCGACCCTGTCGCCGTATGAAGGCTCGCACCTGGCCGGACCCTCGGCACCGCCGTTGCCCACAACGCGCCCGAGCGGAAGGGGCTCCACCCGATGAGGCTCGGTCTGATCTTCTCCGAGGCCGCATCCGGTCTTCGCCGCAACGTCTCGATGGTCGTCTCGGTGATCCTCGTCACCTTCATCTCGCTCACCTTCGTGGGCGCCGCGATCCTTCTGCAGGCGCAGATCGCCCAGATGAAGGGCTACTGGTACGACCGGGCGCAGGTTGCGGTGTATTTCTGCACCGCGTCATCCGAGATCGGAAACTGCAATCTGATCGAGGCGTCCCCCGCGCAGCAGGCCGCTGTGGAGGACCAGCTGAATTCGGAGGCGTTGGCCCCGCTCATCGACCGCTACGAGTTCGAGTCGCACGAGCAGGCGTTCAGCCGGTATCAGTCGCAGTTCTCCGACACGGCAGGCGCAGACTTCGTCACCCCCGACTTCCTCAACGAGGCATTCTGGGTGAACCTCAAGGACCCCACCCAATCGGATGCCCTCGTGGAGAGTCTCTCCGGACTCCCGGGCGTTGAGGAGGTGAAGGATCAGCGCAAGTATCTCGATCCGATCTTCGCGGCCCTGAATGCCGCCAGCTACACCGCCATCGGCATCGCCGCCCTCATGCTCGTGGCCGCCGTGCTGCTCATCGCCACCACCATTCGGCTGTCGGCGTTCTCGCGCAGACGGGAACTCGGCATCATGCGGCTGGTGGGCGCGTCGAACCGCTTCATCCAGACCCCCTTCATTCTCGAAGGGGTGATCTCTGCCCTCATCGGGTCGGTGCTGGCCGCTGTGGCCGTGATCGCGATCGTGCGCTTCTTCGTGCAGGGGTATCTGAGCAGCACGCTCACCACGAGTACCGCGTTCATCGGCATGGGGGAGGCGTTCCTCGTGGCGCCGGTGCTCGTGCTCATCGGCATCGTGCTGGCCGGAGCGTCGGCCGGGGTGGCCATCACCCGCTACCTCAAGGTGTGACGAAGGTCGATCATCCGCCCGGTGTCGGATTAGACTGACAGGCTGCCCGAGCCTCGGGCGCTGAGAAGGAGTGCATCGTGCCCAGGGAACGTGGCCAGAAGGTCGTGGCCACCAATCGCAAGGCGCGCCACGACTATGCCATCGAGGACACCTACGAGGCGGGCCTGGTGCTCACCGGCACCGAGGTGAAGTCGCTTCGGGCCGGCCGTGCCTCGCTCGTGGACGGCTACGCGTTCGTGGATGCGGGGGAGGCCTGGCTCGACGCCGTGCACATCCCCGAATACAACGAGGGCACCTGGACCAACCACCCGCCGAGGCGCAAACGCAAACTGCTGCTGCACAAGGCGCAGATCCTCAAGATCCACAACAAGGTCAAAGAGGGCGGCTACACGCTCGTGCCGCTGTCGATCTATTTTCTCGACGGCCGCGCCAAGGTGGAGATCGCGGTGGCGAAGGGCAAGCGTGAGTACGACAAGCGTCAGACCCTGCGCGAGCGGCAAGACAAGCGCGAGGCGGATCGCGCCATGTCGGCCCGCCGCAACATGGGCGACTGAGCCGCTTCGTCGTTAGGCCTCAGTCGAGGTCGACCTCCGGGTCGAGGCTGGCCGGCAGCGTGTCGCCGTCGTCGGATGCCCGCACGAACGAGTCCCCGTCGAACCGGTAGACCCCGGCGGAGCTTCCCACCGTGAAGAACTCGTCTGCCGCCGGGCCCGACAGCATGGTGGGCGTGAGGAACAACAGGTAGCGGTCGCCCTTCGTGAGGATCGGGCCCGCGGTGCTGACCGCGCCGGGGGCACCGAACTGACGAACGCCGATCGTGTCGCCAGCGGCAACCTCCCGAAGCGCCGCAGAGACCTCCGGCTCGATCGTGTCGCCGAGTCCGCCGGGGGAGTAGACGGCATCGAGCGTCACCTCCGAACGCGTGATCGCGCTCTGGTCGCCGCCTGAGAGGTCGTCGCCGCCCGGTGCGTGCGCGGTCACCGTGCCCGACACGATGACGGCGCTGTCGCGCACGAGATCCTCGAGTGACGCGTAGAGACGCACCCGGGAGTCCTGACTCACGCCCAGTGCCAGGCGCGGTGTCACCCGCGGGACCAGGGGGTGCGCCGCCCGCCGCGCAGGAGGTGAGCCCGGCGACGAGTCCCAAGTGCTAGGGCGGCGGTGCCGGCGATGCGGCGGGATCGGGCGCGATACACGCCGGTGCCGAGGTGATGCAGATCGATCATGGCGACTCCCTGATGAGTCCGACTGTAGGCCTCCGCACGGCGCCCCTCCACCCAACGTTTCGGGCGTTTTGGTCGTCGGCCACCCACCTCGCGTATACTGGAACGCTGCGGTTCACCGCCGCAGACCTGAACACCTTCCGAGGTGAAAGACAATTCAACAGCGCGCGACTGCCACCACCTTCAGCATCCGTTCTTCGGATGCGCGATGCAGGTGCTCATGGGGATGATCGGTTTCGACATTGCCTGCGCAACTGTGAGAAGCGGGTCGAGGATGCAGGGTTATCTCGTAAACGACCTCTGCAAAACAATAAGTGCCGAATCTAACGACACTGTCTCTGCCAAGGCTGACTTCGCCCTCGCGGCGTAGTCTCTTTAGCAACTAATAGAGACCGTCGGGCCGGGAATGCTCTCTACCCGGACTCCGGCGTAATTTAGAGAGATTGCTGCTGTGTTGAGCCTCAGGGCACAGCGGGACTTCAACTGAGACTGGGCTCGTCGGATCAGCTGCCAATGGCAAGTTCCGGAGCCGAGTAGAACGCCTACATTGGCTACACCCGTAGAAGGCACATGACCACAGCAGTGGACGGGGGTTCAATTCCCCCCATCTCCACCATGTGGCGTCGCGCGCTGTTGAGTTGGAGGGTCGGATGACTCACGCCACTGTCACCGCGGTGCTCGCCGAACTGGCAGCCCTCGAAGACCCACGGGCGCGCGCGGTCAACGAGCGGCACGGGGACGACCACGGGGTCAACCTCACCAAGCTGCGTGGAGTCGCAAAAGCGCTGCGGTCCGACCAGGACCTCGCCTCCGAGCTCTGGAGCACCGGGAACACCGCGGCCAGGCTGGTCGCGATCCTCACCTTCCGGCCGAAACTGCTCGATGCCGACACGCTCGACACCATGCTGCGTGAGGCGCGCATCCCGAAGGTGCACGACTGGTTGCTGAGCTACGTCGTCAAGAAGAGCGTGCACGCCGAGGTGCTGCGACTCACTTGGCGTGACGATCCCGATCCGGTCGTCGCAAGCGCGGGGTGGTCGCTCACCGCTGACGCGGTGGCGAACAGTCCCGACATCCTGGACCTGCCAGGCCTCCTCGACACGATCGAGGCCGAGATGAAGGATGCGCCGGACCGCCTCCAGTGGGCGATGAACGGCACGCTCGCCGCGATCGGCATCCACCACCCGTCGCATCGCGCCGGGCGATCGACATCGGTGAGCGCCTGGCGTGCTGAAGGATTATCCGACGCCCCCGAACTGCACGTCGCCCTACGCTCCGGCTGTGGATTGGCGAGATGGTGCGGCGGCAGGCTGCGGGCTGAGCACCGAAGGCGCGGGCTCCGTCGACGGCCGGTACGGGCCCGGGCAATAGGTATTCACAGAGTGTCAGTCGACTGCGCTTGATACAACGGGGCAGGCACTGTTGTGCATTGTTTGTGCCGCTGCGATAACGGAACTACACCGCATATCGTGCTCCGAGCGCGAAGTCAGGAGGCAGCGCCATGACCGCGAACGAACAGCGGGTGGAGGTGGACCGTGAACTCGAGCTCATCATCGACGTGACCGAATCCGGGGTGGTGAAGATCAGGCTCACTGGCGGAGCCGTGAAGACTGAACTGAGAGCGGGCGATCAGCTTGTGGTCGTGCTCGCTCCTAGCGCACCAAAAAAGCAACCGCCGGGCACTGATGGTGGCACCTGGAATGGTAACGGGAGCGGGCCGGACCGCCCCGGCAACGGCGGGGTGGACGCGCAACGGGTCGATCGAGACTTCTTTGGCGGGGCGGCGCCCCGGGCGCACGGCTTGGGCATGGCCGACACCAAGGCCGGGGAACGCTGATGACCGACACGACGCAGGCGCCGCCGACGCCGGCGGTACCAGCGCGCTGGCGCGAGGCATCCGATCGATTGCGATCGAACGCACGGCTGTTCGTCGTCTCGCTCGGGGCGGTGGCGGTCACGGTCGTCGCAGGGTTGAGCCTGACCGGGCTCAGTACGCTTGAGCCTGGTTCGGCTAATTTCGCCCTAGCGGTAGCGGGTGCTCTCGTCGCGACGATAGGAGTAGTGGCGTTGCTCGCACTCGCGATGCGGCTGTCGGCGGCCTCCGCGGTGTCTGTCGGCGATCTACTTGCGCTCGGCGACGGCGCAGCCAGCGCGCCGGGGCTGTGGTGGCGCCGCACCAGCCGCCGCGGATACTGGACTGCTCGCACCGTGGTGGGCAAGACCGCGAACGGATATATCGCCGGATTCGAGACGCTGGAGCAATTTGCTGCGGCCACAGTCGACGCGCAGCGGGACCAGCGCGACAAAGCTCAGCTGGCCGCAGCGAGCCCGGATGATGCAGCCATGTACGCCAGCTACGTGGCAGCATCGCGCAAGGCGGCCTGGTTCGAAATGAGGCTGGGCGCGCTCGCCGAGGTGGCCAGTTTTCAGCGCCTCCGATGGAATTTTGGCGCGACGGCGGCCGCAATGACCGTGATCGGCGTGCTGACAGCAGCAGGCATCGTCACCTACGCGGCGGCCCTCCAACCCCGCGACGTGCCGACCTCGCCGGTGGCCGTGACGACCCACGAGAGCATCCGTATCGACGTGCCAGAGAGCCCAGCCGCCGCGTCACTGTTCGAGAGCGTGGTCGGATGCGCGCAGCCGGTCGATGGACTCGTGCTGGGCGTGGGCGATGCGAGCGTGTCGGCCATCACCATCCCCGAGGGGAGTTGCCGCTCGGTGACGTTGAACGCTGTATGGGATGGCACGAGCTACGTTGCGGCTTTCGACCTCGCCGACGCAGGCGACGAGCCCGAGGTACCGGCCCCGTCCGCAACGCCGTAGAGCGATCGGCCTCCGCGCCACCGAGTTGCCCACTTCTGCGGGGAAAAGGCACGTTTGGGGCCGGTTTCGTCGCAAAAATGGGCAACTCGGTGGCGGGATCGTCAGCGGGAAGCGTCACTGTCGCCGTGGGCATTGATCCGGACGCGTGGCGCTGCCCTCCGCGCCCGGTCGAGCGCTGCGGAAGCTGCCCTCCGCGCCCGGACGAGCGGCACGGAGGGCATGAGGCCGCCGAGCGAGCGGATCCCGGCCGCTCACTCAGTGGCCCGACTGGCCACCGTTCACGATGATCGTCTCGCCGCTCGTGTAGCTCGTCGACGGGTCGGCGAGGTAGACGTAGGTCGAAGCGAGTTCGGCGGGCTGACCCGGTCGTCCGTAGGGAACCCGATCGCCGAAGGTCTCGATCTTCTCGGGAGGCGAGGTCGCCGGCTGCAGCGGGGTCCAGAACGGACCGGGCGCCACACCGTTCACGCGGATACCCGACTCCGTGAGCTGCTTGGCCATGGCGCGCGTCCAGTTGGCGATCGCACCCTTGGACGTGGCGTATTCCACGATCTGAGGCGACGGATCAAACGCCTGAATCGACGAGGTGGTGATGATCGAGGCACCGGGCTGGAGGTGATCGATGGCCGCATTGGTGATCCAGAACAGGCTGTAGACGTTGGTGCGCATGATCATGTCGAGCACGGCCGTGTCCAGTTCCCGGATGCTGTCCACCGTGCGCTGCGTGCCGGCGATCATCACCACGAGGTCGAGACCGCCGAGCTTTTCGATGGCATCGGCGACCATCGCGCGGCACTCGCCTTCGTCGCCGATGTCTGCAGGAAGGAGCACTGCTTCGCGGCCGGCATCGCGCACGTGCCCGGCACTCACCTCCGCCTCCTCCTGTTCCGCCTCCAGGTAGTTGAGGGCGATGTCGGCGCCCTCCCGCGCGAAGGCGATGGTGACCGCTCGGCCGATGCCCGAGTCCGCACCGGTGATCAGCGCCCGCAGGCCCTCGAGCCGGCCGTGGCCCACGTAAGACTCCTCGCCGTGATCGGGCGCCGGATCCATCACCGGGGTGAAACCCGGATCCGGTTGCTGCTGGGGCGCGAAAGGCGGCCGGGGGTAGAGGGTCAGCGGGTCTGGAGTTGCTCGCTTCGTCGTCATCCGGCCAGTGTGTCCCGCCCCGGCGGTGAGGTTGAAGGGGTTGCACCGAGCCTGGCTTCGGGATAGTGCGGCGCGGCGGAGTGCACCCCGCGCCCGCGCTTGCACCCGGGAGGCGTCGAGTTGCGGCGTTGCGGCGCTGCGGCGTTGCGGTTGCCGAGTTGCCGAGTTGCCGAGTTGCCGAGTTGCCGAGTTGCGGGGTTGCCGAGTTGCGGGGTTGCCGAGTTGCGGGGTTGCCGAGTTGCCGAGTTGCCGAGTTGCCCACTTTTGCGGTCTAAATGGCACTTTCGGGCCGAAATCACCGCAGAAGTGGGCAACTCGGTGAGAAGTGGTGGCCGAGGCTCTGCGCCGCCAGCCACGCTGCCCCGCCAGCCCGCAAGCCCATTAGCCCCAACCCGCCGAGTCAGCCGCGCGCGCTGCGCCGGCGCTGGGACGGCGTCCTCGGAACACACAGTCCACTCCTTCCAGAAGAAGGAGGACGGCTGCATCAAGGTAGTGCTGAGACCTTGACCGGATGCTGTAGGCGGGCCCCATGCGCGCAGGGTCATCCGACCTTGTGTCTGGCCGGAGTCGGTGACCTCTCCGCCGCCACCGACGCGCGTGAGGTCACTGTCATCACATTGGAACGACAGCGAAATCCCCTTGAACCGGCGCAATGATGCACTAAAGGCCTCAGGATCTCGAAAGGACTCCGATGCCAAACCTGTTCACGCCCTACTCGCTCAAAGGTGTCACGCTGCGGAACCGCATCGTGATGTCCCCGATGACCATGTACCGCTCCACCGATGGCAAGATGGACGACTTCCATGTGATGTATCTCGGCGCCCGTGCCTCAGGCGGGTTCGGGCTGATATTCCCGGAGCAGGTCGCCATCACGCCAGACGGTCGTACCACCACGGCCTGTGCAGGGATCTACAACGATTCTCAGATAGAGGGCCACCGACGGGTGACCGACATCATCAAGAACATGGGTGGTGTGGCCGGAATCCAGCTCGGCCACACGGGGCGCAAGGGGTCCCTCGTCACCCCGTGGGCCGGGGGACACATGCTCCCGCCCGAGCACGAAGACGGATGGCAGACGGTCGGGCCGTCCGCCATCGCCTACGGCGACGACATGCCCTACACGCCACGAGAGTTGACAAAGGAAGACATCGCCCAGCTCATGCGCGCATACGCGGCGTCGGCCAAACGCGCCGTCGACGCGGGCTACGAGTGGATCGAAATGCACTTCGCCCACGGATACCTCGGGTCGAGCTTCTTCTCGCCTCTGGCCAACCAGCGCACCGACGAATATGGCGGCAGCCTCGAGAACCGCACGCGGTTCCACCTGGAGGCGCTCGACGCCGTTCGTGCGGTTATCCCCGACAGCATCCCGCTCACCATGCGCCTCGGAATGGACGACCTCCACCCGGATGGCGCGCAAGTTGACGAGTCCATCGTGGCGGTGCGGTGGATGAAGGAGCATGGCCTCGACCTCGCCGACCTCAGCCTCGGGGTGAACACCAATCAGATGAGCGAGAACCCTTTCAACGTGCAGGGTTATATGGTCGAACGCGCCAACCGTGTGCGCGAAGAGGTCGGGATCCCGGTTGCCACCAGCTGGAACCTCGGCGGGCCCAGCTTCGCCGACGATCTCATTCAACGCGCGCAAATCGACTTGGTGTTGCTCGGACGTCCCGCGCTCGCGAACCCGCATTGGCCGGTCTGGGCAGCCCGCGAACTCGGGTATCCCGACCCGTTCGGCCTTGTCCCGGAGGACTGGGCCTGGTGGCTCCGCAACCTGCGCGGCGACCCGTCGTCGATCGGCTGGCCGGTCATCGAGGAGCCGATCGAGCTCGCGCCGTCCCCGTTCGTGCAAGTCATGGACGAGCAGGAGGAATTGAAGATCGCCTAGGAACGGATGCCGCACTCGACGAGGTCGTCGGCTCGGGCAAAGGGGCCCGGGTCGAAGGTGCCGTTGAGCTGCCGGAATCGGTGCGCGAAGTCCGGCCAGAGGAGGGTGAGGCGGCCCGAGCGGTCGTCGAGGTACCAGCTCGTGCATCCGCCCGCCGTCCAGACGGTGTCGGCGCTGAGCCGGTCGATCTCCGCGGTGTAGGCGCGCTCCGCGTCGGCAGAGACCTCGAGCATCGCGCCGCTCGTGCGCCTCCCGATGCGCAAGCGCGCCGAGGATGTACTCGATCTGCGTCTCGATCATGTAGATCGCGGAATTGTGTCCGAGGCTCGCGTTCGGTCCGTCGACCACGAAGAAGTTCGGGAAGCCGTGCACCACGGTGGAGGCGTACGCGGTCATCCCGCCCGACCAGTGCTCCGCGAGAGTGATGCCGTTGCGTCCGACGACCCGCTCCGCGAACGGCGGACGGGTCGACTCGAACCCGGTCGCGAAGACGAGCACGTCGATGTCGTACGCGTGGCCGTCGGCGGAGACTGCGGTCGAACCGTCCACCCGGTCGAGCGCGCTCGGCTCGAGGGTCACGCTGTCGAGCATGAGGGCGGGATAGAAGTCGTTCGAGAACAGCGCGCGCTTGCATCCGATCGAGTAGTCGG
Source organism: uncultured Actinomycetota bacterium (assembly GCA_963756375.1). Taxonomy (GTDB): domain Bacteria; phylum Actinomycetota; class Actinomycetes; order Actinomycetales; family Microbacteriaceae; genus Marisediminicola. The sequence goes on from CAVWNJ010000005.1 coordinate 414,007, forward strand.
GACGCAACTGCTCGCGGAGCGCGGGATCAGAGACCTGCCGTTCGCGGTGGGCGGTGGCCCGCGCGGTGAGCGCCTCGGCGCCGACCTCGGTGAGCCGCTGCGGAAACCCGAGTTCGGCCTGCCAGAACTGCTCGGTGCGCGACTCTTCGAGCAGGCGCGGATGCTCGGCGAACGCCAGCTGTTCGGCGGGGGAGTACGGCTCGTCGTCCCGCGGCAGCACGTAGGCGGGAGTGCGTTGGAACAGCACCACCTGCGAGGCGCGCGCGGCGATGTGCGGCAGCATCTGCACGGCGGATGCCCCCGTGCCGACCACACCGACGCGGGCACCCTCCAAGGTGACGCCGTGATCCCAGCGGCTGGAGTGGAAGGTCCGGCCGGTGAACTCTGCGAGGCCGTCGATCGCCGGCAGCCGAGCATCCGCCAGCCGGCCGGCGGCCATCACGAGGTTGGTGGCGGTGAAGGAGCCGCGGTTCGTGGTGATGTGCCAGAGTCCGGCGAGCTCGTCGAAGCGCAGGTCGAGGGCGTCGGTGCCGAAGCGGATGTGCGGCAGCAGCCCCTCCTCGCGCGCCGACTCGCGCAGGTACTCCTGGATCTCGGCGCCGGGCGCACAGAAGCGCGACCAGTCCGGTTTCGGTCGGAACGAGAACGAGTAGAGGTGCGAGGGGATGTCGCACGCGACGCCCGGATAGGTGTTGTCGCGCCAGGTGCCGCCCACGTCGTTGCCCCGCTCCAGGATCAGGAACGAGCGCGCCCCCTGGCGCTGCAGGCGGATGCCCATGCCGAGCCCCGCGAAGCCGGCGCCGACGATCACCACGTCGGCATGCTCGGTGGCTGCGCCCGAGGCGGAGGCCCCCGAAGCGGCGCCCCTCGAGCGCTGCGCCCGAGGCGGCGCCCCTCGAAGCGCCTGCGCCCGAAGCGGCGCCTCTCGAAGCGGCTGCGCCCGAAGCGGGCACCTCGGAAGAAGCGGCTGCTCCCGAAGCGCCGTCCCCGACCGTGCTCTCGGGCGCCGGCGCCGGACTCCCCGCGGCGGACGGTCGTGAGACTCGCCCGGATGGCGCGCCGAGACCGTCGAGGAACGCATCGACTGCGGCGAGCACCTCCGCGGGACGCGACGTCAGCGCCGCGACACCGTCTGCGCCACCGATCGCGGCGAACCGGAGCTCGCCGACACCGTGGTCGGCCGGCCGCTGGAACTCCCGACCGACCACCAGGGTCGGCGTGTCGACCGGCCCCCGGGAATCCCGGACGGGGTGCGCACCCTGGATCAGCACGAGGGCGCTCACCTCCGCGCGGCGGGCGGCGACCGCAACGGCCACCTCCACGCCGAGCCCGTGGCCGAGGAGGGTGACGCGTGCGGTGCGGATCTCGTCGAGAAGGTCGAGCAGGGCATCCGCGCCACCGTCAACGGAATCGAGCTCGAGGTGCACCACAGGTCCCCGGCGGGCGAGCAGCGGCAGCAGGAATCCGGTGACCGCGACGTCGCCGTCGTGCACGAGCACAACGGGGTCCCGCTCGATCATGGTGCCACGGCGACGGAGTGTGCAGGCACGGGCGTGTAACCGGTGGTGCGTTCCCGCACCGGGCGGCCGATGTCGCCAGCGAGACGCGCCACGATGGCCCGCGTGAGTTCGCGGCCTGCCTCGGCGCCCGCCGTCGGTGCACGGGTGCCGCTCACGAGCAGACCGCCGAGGTCGTTCGCCCCGCCGCGCAGCACCTCGCGGGTGGCGAGAAACCCGAGCTTCGTCCACGCGGCCTGGATGTTGTCGATGCGTCCGAGCAACACCAGCCGCGCCACGGCGTGCAGCGCACGCGTCTCGCGCAGACTCGGGCCGGGGCGCGCGGCGCGGGCGACGGCATCCGGGAACTCCGACGGCACGAACGGCATCGGGATGAACTCGGTGAAACCGCCGGTGTCGTCCTGCATGCGGGCGAGGGTGCGCAGGTGCGCGAGCTGCTGCCGCGGGCTCTCGACATGCCCGTAGATCATGGTCGCGGTGGAACGCAGACCCGCGCGATGCGCGTCGGAGACGATGTCGATCCACTCCGAGACCGGCAGATCGCCAGACGGCCCGGCAAGGGTGCTGCGCACGGCATCGTCGAGGATGCGCGCACCGGTGCCGGGCACGGTGTCGACGCCCGCCGCCGCCAATTCCCGCAGGAACGCCGTGCGAGAGAGTCCGAGGCGGGCGGCACCATCCGCGATCTCGGCGGGGCGGACCGCGTGCAGGTGGATGTCGGGCGCGCCGTCCTTCACGGCGCGGGCGAGGTCGAGATACGCGCTGCCGGGGAGGGACGGATGCACGGCCCCCTGCATGCAGATCTCGGTGGCGCCGAGCGCGGCGGCCTCCGCGGCGAGGTCACGCACATCGTCGAGGGTGAGGCCGGGCCCGGTCGTGCCTGCCAGCAAAGACGAGTCGAGATTGCGGTTGACCACGAAGGTGACCGCGTCGCCGACCCGCTCGCGGCGCAGGGTGTCGGCGAGCGTGACGAGCTCGTCGAGGTCGGGCCCGTCCGCGGCGAGCAGGGTGAGGTAGTCGGCATCCGAGAGTCCAGCCGGCGATGCCTCGGCGCGGGCGAGCGCCCCGCGAGTCGCGGATGATGGGGCGGCACGGTGAGGCGCGCGAGCGTCGGACCATGGTCGCCCGACGGGCACGGCGTCCTCGCGGGCGAGCCCGGTCGCGTCGTCGATCAGGGCGGTCACGTGGGGGAGGAGGTGCGGGTCGAGCCACTCCGGGTCTCGGAGATAGTGCGGATGCGCGGTGAGCCGCTCGCGGAGCTCGTACCCGGTGTCGGCGGTGAGGCGGGCGAGGTCGTCGATGTGCGGCCACGGACGCTCCGGGTTCACGTGGTCGGGAGTGAGCGGGCTCACCCCGCCCCAGTCATCGATGCCGGCGCGCACCAGCAGCGAGAGTTCGGCCGCATCGGTGAGGTTCGGCGGCGTCTGGATGCGGTAGCGCGAGCCGAGCAGCACCCGGGTCACAGCGACCGCCGCCGCGTACTCCTGCGTCTCGAGGTCGACCGAGTTCATCATCGCCGTGGCCGTCTTCGCGCGGAAGTTCTGCACGATGACCTCCTGCACGTGCCCGAACCGGTCGCCCACGTCGCGGATGGCGTAGACGGCGTCGATGCGTTCGGCATAGTTCTCGCCGATGCCGAGGAGGACGCCGGTGGTGAACGGCACCTTCGAGCGTCCGGCATCCTCGAGCACTCGCATCCGCACCGCCGGGTCCTTGTCGGGGGAGCCGTAGTGAGCGCCGCCCTTCTCCGACCAGAGGCGCGTCGCGGTCGTTTCGAGCATCATGCCCATCGATGGCGCGACCGGCCGCAGCTGCTGCAACTCCGCCCAGGTCATCACGCCGGGATTGAGGTGGGCGAGGAGGCCCGTCTCCTCGAGCACGAGTTTCGCCATCGCGGCCACGTAGTCGATGGTGGACTCGTAGCCGTGGGCATCGAGCCACTCGCGCGCGGACTTCCAGCGGTTCTCGGGCCGGTCGCCGAGGGTGAACAGCGCCTCCTTGCAGCCGAGGGCCGCCCCCTCGCGGGCTATCTGCAGCACCTCCTCGGCGGACAGGTAGGTCGGCTTGCCTGCGGCGGCGAGCTTGCCCGGGGTCTGCACGAAGGTGCAGTAGTGGCAGCGGTCCTGACAGAGGTAGGTGAGCGGAATGAACACCTTGCGGGAGTAGGTGATCACGCCGGGGCGGCCGGCGGCGACCAGACCCTCGTCCCGGATGCGACCGGCCACGGCCAGCAGGCGGTCGAGGTCGGCTCCGCGGGCGTGCAGCAGCGCCTCCGCTTCGGCACGCGACGGTTCGGCGCCGCACTCAATGCGGTCGAGTGCCGCGAGCAGATCAGGCATGGTTCTCCAAGGACGTCACAAAGATGGGTGAACAGCCAAGATCCAGGCTTGATACTCGAGTCATTCGAGTTTACCCAAGGTGCGGCAGCAGCGTCGGACCGACCCTCGAATGCGAACCCGCGTCATGATCACCAGACGGGTTCAGCCCGTGGGGTAGGCGGGCCCCATCCCCTCGAGCGGTTCGGAGACGGGACCCTTCGGGTCACCCACCAGACACAGCACCTCGCGGTCTCCACGTGCCCAGCTCGGCTCGAGCGGGGAGAAGTGGGTGAAGCTCAGCCTGGTCTCATCCGCGGGTACGCCCACGAAATCGACGAATGCCGCAGCGCAACTCTCCTCCGCGAATTCGGTGATCGCTTCCTCGCCCGGGAAGTCGCCGTCCGGCATCGTGGCCGTGGCGAACGCCTCGAGGTCGTGCGGCGACGTGCAGTCCACCACAGGCACCGTCAGCACATCGGTTTGGCCCGAATCGTTCAGGCAATCACCGGCGACGACCGAGAATGCACTCGACTGGCCGGCCGGCAGGTCGCCCTCCGTCTGCAGGGATTGAGCGAGTCCGCATCCGGTGAGCGAAAGCAGCAGCCCGGTCATCATCAGGGCGGATGCGCGGCGCGCCACTAGGAACATCGACTCTCTCATTCGCTCGGCACGTCGGGTCGGCTTCGCGCTACCCATGTTAGGACGCGGCCGGTGCAACTCCAATTGAGCCTCCACGCTCCGCGGCCCCGGCGGTTTTTCGGTTCGCGCGGGTTATAACTGGAGACACCCATGACTGACGCACCGCACGTAGCAGCGACCCCGTCGACTGCACCGACCACCTCCGACCGAGCCCGTTGGCGGGCCTTCGCGGTGTGTGTCGGCGTCGCGGCGATCACCATCCTCGACCTGTCGAAGGTGAATGTGGGGCTGCCCTCGATCGAGGAGTCCCTGGGCGCTGGGCCGAGTGACCTTCAGGTGATCGTGGCCGGGTATGCGCTCGCGTTCGGACTCACCCTCGTGCCTGCGGGGCGGCTCGGCGACATCCACTCGCGCAAGCTCATGTTCGTGATCGGTCTGTCGCTGTTCACCGTCGCGAGCATCCTGTGCGCCCTCGCACCCACGATCGAGTTGCTCCTCGTGGCCCGCACGATCCAGGGCATCGCGGCGGGCATCCAGATGCCCCAGGTGCTCGGTCTCGTGCAGCAGCTCTTCCAGGGCCCGGAGCGCGGGCGCGCCTTCGGGGTCTTCGGCGCCACCATCGGCATCTCCACCGCCCTCGGGCCCACCCTCGGCGGCCTGCTCATCGCCATCGGCGGGCCCACCGACGGCTGGCGCCTGCTGTTCTGGATGAACGTGCCCCTCGGCATCGCCGCGCTCTACTTCGCCGCGCGACTGCTGCCCGCCCGCCCGCAGAACGGGGGAGTGCGCACCGAACTCGACATCGTGGGCATCATCCTGCTCGGCGTCGCCACCCTCACCCTCATGCTGCCGTTCGTGCTCACCACCGGCTCGGCATCGGATGATCCGCGCCGCTGGTTCTCGCTCGCGGCCTTCGTGCTCGCCACCCTCGCCTTCGTGCAGTGGGAGAAGCGCTACGCCGCCAGCGGGAAGTCTCCCGTCGTGCACCTCGCGCTCTTCCGGCTCAGCAGCTACCGCAACGGGATTCTGGTGGCCTCGGCCTACTTCGGCGCGATGCCGGCGCTGTTCCTGCTCTCGACGCTCTACCTCCAGCAGGGACTGGGCCTCGAACCCGTGTATGCCGGCATGGTGAGCATCACCTTTGCGCTCGCGGCCGCCACCACCTCGTACATCGGTGGGCGGATCGTGGAGACCTATGGCCGGCTGCTCGTGGTGGTGGGTCTCTCCTTCGCGATCGTTGGTTTCTCGCTCGTGCTGGCCGCGGCAACGTTGCTTCCCGCCGAGAGCGCACCCTGGTACATGGCGGCGGCGATGACCGTGGCGGGCGCCGGCGGCGGATTCGTGATCTCCCCGAACCAGACACTCACCCTCGCCGAGATCCCGGTGGAGCAGGGCGGGGTGGCCGGGTCGATGGGGCAGGTCGGCCAGCGGGTGGGCACCGCGATCGGGGTCGCTGCGGCATCCGCCATGTTCTTCGCCACACTCCAGCGCGAGGCCGGGCAGGTGAGCGACCTCACGCTGTACCACGACGGATATCGCAACGGCGCTCTGGTGTCGATCGGGCTGATCGCGGTAGCGCTGGTCTTCTCTCTCGCCGACCTGCGTGCCCGGCAGCGCGCGGCAGCGGCCGCCTAAGCCGTCACTGGTTCAGCAGGGCCAGCACGGCGTCGTGCAGGTGCCCATTGGTCGCAAGCGCCGACCCCTCCCAGGGGCCGCGGATGCCGGACACCGAGCTGAAGCGTCCTCCTGCCTCCTCCACAATCGGAGCCAGGGCCGCCATGTCGTATGGCTTGAGGTCGAATTCCCCCGCCACCTCGATGAGGCCCTCGGCCACCATCATGTACGACCACATCTCGCCATAGGCGCGGGTGCGCCACACCTCGCGGGACAGACGGAGGAGGTCGTCGATGCGGCCCTCCTCGTCCCAGCCCTTGAGGCTGTTGTAGCTGAGGGATGCGTCGGCGAGGTCGGTGATGCCAGACACGAAGATGCGACGCTCGAGTCGTTCGCTCTCCGACACCCGCTCGCTCGTCCAGGCGCCCTGCCCGCTCGCGGCCCACCAGCGCCTGCCGAGGCCCGGGGAGCTGACCACGCCGACCACGGGCACGCCGTCGATGGCCAGCGAGATGAGCGTGGCCCACACCGGGATGCCGCGCACGAAGTTGGCGGTGCCGTCGATCGGGTCGATGATCCACTGACGATGCGTGTCCGTACCGGCATTGGTGCCGTACTCCTCGCCGAGGATGCCGTCGTCGGGCCGGGAATCGGCGAGCCCACCGCGGATGGCCGCCTCGACGGCCTGGTCGGCGTCCGACACGTGTGTCATGTCCGGCTTCATGGTGACGAGCAGATCGTTGGCGCGAAACCTCTCCGACGAGATGGAATCGGCCATATCGGCCAGTTCGCGGGCGAGACGCAGGTCGGACTGGATGCTGTGCGCGGTCACCTGCTCAGCGTATCGGGCAGGCGCGGCGGTCCGAGCGCCGCAGGCTCACCTCGGGGCGCGTCTGCTCCGCAGGCGTGCGATCAGCCGGCGAGCGTGATGAGCAGGCGGTGGAACGAGTCCAGCCGAAGCTTTCCGTTCTCGCCCAGCTTGTCTTCCTCGACGCCTTCGATGATGGCGCAGTCGGGGGAGTCCGGCAGGTGCGTGCATCCGCGCGGGCAGTCCTGGGCGAGCTCGGCGAGGTCGGTGAACGACCGCAGGATGTTGTCGGGGTCCACGTGCCCGAGCCCGAAGCTCCGCACGCCGGGGGTGTCGATGATCCAGCCGTCGCCCACCCGGTACGAGATGCTCGACGACGACGTGTGCCGTCCGCGCCCGGTCACGGTGTTGACCCGTCCGATCGCGCGGTTCGCATCCGGCACCAGCGCGTTCACGAGGGTCGACTTGCCCACTCCCGAGTGCCCGACGGCCACGGTGGAATGCCCGCTGAGCAGCTCGCGCAGTCGCTCGAGCGGCCATTCGCCTTCCGCGCTGGTGACGACGGTGATGTCGAGGCCCGCGAAGTTGTCGAGAAAGGGCCCGGGGTCGGCGAGGTCGGTCTTGGTGATGCAGAGGATGGGCGCAATGCCGGCGTCGAACGCGGCCACGAGGTATCGGTCCACGAGCCGCGGGCGGGGTTCGGGGTTCGCCGCGGCGACCACGATGAGCATCTGGTCGGCGTTGGCCACGATGATGCGCTCCACCTCGTCGCTGTCGTCGGCGCTTCGACGCAGCAGGGTGCTTCGCTCCTGGATGCGCACGATGCGCGACAGGCTGCCCTCGTCGCCGGTGGTGTCTCCCACGAGGTCGACGCGGTCGCCGGTCACGATCGCCTGCTTGCGCAGCTCGCTCGCCCTGGTGGTGGTGGCCTCGTGCTCCGCGCCGGTGCCCTCGCCGATCAGCACCGAATATCGCCCGCGGTCCACCGTGAGCACCCGGCCGGTGACGGCATCCTTGTGCTCCGGCCGGATCTTGGTGCGCGCCCGGTTGCCCTTCGGGTTCGGCCTCCCGCGCGCCTCGTAGTCGGCGTACGGGTGTTCGTCGTCGTCGTCGCCGGTGAGCCAGCTCATGTCAGAACAGTCCGAGCGAGCCGACGCCGGTGTCTCCCGCGCCCGGCGTGATGCCCGAGCCGATGACGGTCTCGGAGCCGATCGCCGCAGCGTTTCCGGATGCTCCGCCGTCGCGCAGGCCCAGGATCGAGCGCCACAACTGCGGAAACTCGGGCAGGGTCTTCGCGGTGGTGGCGATGTCGTCGACCTCGATGCCGGGCACGGCGAGTCCGATGATCGCGCCGGCCGTCGCCATGCGGTGATCCTCGTAGCTCTTCCACGGGCCGCCGGTGAGCGGGCGCGGGCGGATGATCAGACCGTCTTCGGTCTCGGTGACGTCGCCACCACGCCCGTTGATCTCCGCGGCGAGGGCGGACAGGCGGTCGGTCTCGTGGCCGCGGAGGTGCGCGATGCCGGTGAGCACGGTCTCGCCGTCGGCGAGGGCAGCGATCGCGGCGATCGTGGGGGCGAGTTCGCTGGAGTTGTCGAGGGTGATGCCGCGGATGGTGCCGGTTCCGCGCACGGTCAGGTCGCCGATGGCGGTGCCGTGCGGCTCGAACGAGACCTCGCCCCCCATGTCGCGCAGGATGTCGATGAGCTGCGCGCCGACCTGGGTGGTCTCGACCGGCCATCCGGTGACGGTCACCGAGCCGCCGGCCACGAGCGCGGCGGCGAGGAAGGGTCCGGCGTTCGAGAGGTCGGGCTCGATATCGATCTCGATACCGGCGATCGGTCCGGGCTTCACCACCCAGACCCCCGTCTGCGGCGTCTCGACCGTCACACCACGGCGGGCGAGGGTGGCGATGGTCATCTCGATGTGGGCGAGGCTCGGAAGGCTGTGCCCGCTGTGTCGCAGGGTGATTCCGTTCTCGAATCGGGCGGCCGCGAGAAGGAGCCCGGAGACGAACTGGCTCGAGCCGGAGGCATCGATCGACACCTCGCCGCCCTCGACCGCGCCGGTGCCGTAGAGGCTGAAGGGGAGAAGCCCGAGCCCGTCGTCGTTCACGTCGACGCCGAGCGCACGCAGCGAGTCGATGGTCGTACGCATCGGGCGTTTGCGTGCGGACGCGTCACCGTCGAAGGCGACCGGCCCGAGGGCGAGGGCGGCGACGGGCGGGAGGAAGCGCATCACGGTACCTGCGAGTCCGCAGTCGATCTGCATACCGCCCTCGAGATCCCCTGGGGTCACCCTGAGGTCGGGTCCGTACTCGCCGTCACCGGCAACTTCGTCGATGCGGGTGCCGAGCGCACGGAGGGCCTGGATCATGAGCGCGGTGTCGCGTGAGTGCAGCGGGCGGCGCAGCAGTGACGGCGAGTCGGCGAGGGCGGAGAGCACGAGCTCTCGGTTGGTGATCGACTTCGACCCGGGAAGGGCCAGCACGGCCTCGAGCGGAGCGGTCGCCACCGGTGCCGACCACGCCGCGGTCGCTCCATCCGGTGGTGCGGTCACGTCGTCGCCGTAGGGAGAGAAGTCCGGCCCGGAATACCTGAATACCTGCATCCGTTACAGGTTAGCGAGGTTTGACGACGACGAATGGAGGCTCGCATGACGCTCACCGCACAGCCGCGCAGACGAGCCCGAATGGCTAAGCAGCACCACAAACTAGACTGTGGCGCGATGAGCACTTCCGACGACACCACGCCTCCCCGCGCAGCAGCGGCAGACTCCGAGCCGATCGAGCCGGAGCTCCCGCCAGTCGCGCTCGACGATGCGGCTGCGGCCGAGACGGCGGCAGAGAACGCGACCATTGTGCGCAACCAGTTCGAAGAGCAGGCCATCCCGTTCATGGACCAGCTCTATGGCGCTGCTCTGCGCATGACGCGCAACCCGGCCGACGCCTCCGACCTCGTTCAGGAAACCTTCGTCAAGGCATTTGCGGCGTTCGGTCAGTTCCAGCAGGGCACGAATCTGAAGGCCTGGCTGTACCGCATCCTCACCAACACGTTCATCAACACCTACCGCAAGAAGCAGCGTGACCCGTATCAGGGCACGCTCGACGAACTCGAGGACTGGCAGATCGGTGGCGCCGAGTCGCTCACCCAGGGCAGGGCAACCCGTTCGGCCGAGGCCGAGGCGATCGACCACCTGCCCGACAGCGCGGTGAAGGATGCCCTCCAGGCCATCCCAGAGGACTTCCGGCTCGCCGTCTACCTCGCCGATGTCGAGGGATTCGCCTACCAGGAGATCGCCGACATCATGAAGACCCCGGTAGGCACCGTCATGAGCCGTCTGCACCGAGGACGACGGATGCTGCGCGGCCTGCTCGCCGAATACGCGACCGAGCGCGGGCTCACCATTTCCGCGAAAGGACAGAAACTATGACCGACTGTGGTTGCGAGAAGGCGAAAGCCGACTTGGAGGAGTACCTCCACAACGAACTGAAGTCTGACGAGGCGACCGACATCGCCGAGCACATCGCCAACTGCACCGACTGCGACGGCGAACGCCGCGTCGGCGTGGTGCTCACCCTCGCGGTGCAGCGGGCCTGCAAGGAGACGGCACCCGAGGTGCTGCGCGACCAGGTGCTCGCCCGCCTGCGCGAACTGCAGGCACACTAGCCTCACCCCTCGCCCAAGGCGGTTCGGCACCCGCGGCTCTATGGGGCTGCGTGCGGCAAAGCCTCGGCCCCACAGCACAGAACGCGCGCCCACCGAAGTGGGCGCGCGTTCTGCGTATCTCAGAGTTGACTTACAGCGTGAGCGCGCGGTCGATCAGGTCGGTCTGCTCCTGCGCACTGCGCTTGGTCGAGCCGGTCGCCGGGGACGCGGCGGCCGCACGACAGACCACCGAGATGGTGCGGCCCTCGAGGCGACGCGCGAGCTCGAGGCACACGAATGGCCAGGCGCCCTGATTCTCCGGCTCCTCCTGCGTCCAGACGATCTCGGCCTTGGGGTACCGCGCCAGCACCGCGTTGATCTCGGTCATCGGCAGCGGGTAGTACTGCTCGAGGCGCACGAGTGCGATGTCGGTCGTACCGCGCTTCTCCGCCTCGGCCGCGAGGTCGTAGTGCAGCTTTCCGGCGTGCATCACGACGCGCTTCACCGCCGACGGATCCGTGATGCGGGCATCGTCGATCACGGGCTCGAACTTGCCCGAGGTGAAATCGGCCACGGGGCTCGTGGCACCGCGCAGCCGCAGCATCGCCTTCGGGGTGAAGACGATGAGCGGACGCCTGGGTCGCGCATACGCCTGACGGCGCAGCAGGTGGAAGTACGACGCGGGCGTCGAGGGGCGGGCGACGGTCATGTTCTTCTCGGCGCAGAGCTGCAGGTAACGCTCGATCCGCGCGGAGGAGTGGTCGGGACCCTGGCCCTCGTAGCCGTGCGGCAGCAGCAGCACAACGCTCGAACGCTGGCCCCACTTCTGCTCGGCACTGGAGATGAACTCGTCGATCACGGTCTGGGCGCCGTTCGCGAAGTCGCCGAACTGTGCCTCCCAGAGCACGAGCGCATCCGCCCGCTCCACCGAGTAGCCGTACTCGAAGCCCATCGCTGCGTACTCGCTCAGCAGGGAGTCGTAGATCCAGAACTTGGCCTGGTTGTCGGTGAGGTTGCTGAGGGGCAACCATTCCTGGCCGTTCTGACGATCGTGCAGCACGGCGTGCCGCTGAACGAAGGTGCCCCGTCGGGTGTCCTGGCCGGCCATCCGCACCGGTGTGCCCTCGATCAGGAGCGAGCCGAGGGCGAGCAGTTCGCCGAATCCCCAGTCGATGCCGCCATTGCGGCTCATGTCCACGCGCTTCTTGAGCAGGGCCTGCAGCTTCGGATGCACGGTGAAGCCGGTCGGCGGGTTGTCGTGGGCATCACCGATCAGGGCGATCACCGACTGGTCGACGGCGGTGGTCTCCGGTTCGCCGCTCGCGTCGTCCTGCTGCGCATCCGGCCGTTCCATGTCGGCGACGGCATTCGGGTCCTGCACCGGGATCGGCATGGATGCGGTCTGCGCCGCGTGCGTCTCGGCGAAGGCGCGCTCGAGGCGGTCCTGGAAGTCGGCGTGGGCCGCCTCGTACTCCTCCTGGGTGATGTCACCACGACCGACGAGAGCCTCGGCGTACAGCGTTCGCACGGAGCGCTTCGCCTCGATGAGGTTGTACATCAGCGGCTGGGTCATCGACGGGTCGTCGCCCTCGTTGTGACCGCGGCGACGGTAGCAGACGAGGTCGATGACCACGTCGCGGTGGAATTCCTGACGATAGGCGAACGCGAGCTCAGACACCCGGAGCACCGCTTCGGGGTCGTCGCCGTTCACATGGAAGATCGGTGCCTGAACCGTCTTCGCCACGTCGGTGGAATACACCGAGGTGCGAGCCTCGTCTGGAGGGGTGGTGAAGCCGACCTGGTTGTTCACGACGATGTGGATCGTGCCGCCGGTGCGGTAGCCGCGCAGCTGCGACATCTGCAGGATCTCCACGACGATGCCCTGACCTGCCATCGCCGCGTCGCCGTGCACCATGATCGGCAGCACACGGAAGGCGCCGACCGGTCCGCGGTCCTGCTTCGCCCGCACGATGCCCTCGAGCACGCCGTCGACGGCTTCGAGGTGTGACGGGTTCGCCGCGAGGTAGACGGGGATCTGGTCGCCGGTGGCACCGGTGAAGGTGCCCTCCGTGCCGAGGTGGTACTTCACATCGCCGGAGCCCTGCACGGTGCGGGGGTCCTGGGTGCCCTCGAACTCGCGGAAGATCTGGCCGTATGTCTTGCCGGCGATGTTGGTGAGCACGTTGAGGCGGCCGCGGTGGGCCATCCCGATCGCGACCATCTCGAGCTCGGCCTCGGCCGCGCCCTGCAGGATCGCATCCAACATGGAGATCGTGGATTCGCCACCCTCGAGGCTGAAGCGCTTCTGGCCGACGTACTTGGTCTGCAGGAAGGTCTCGAAGGCCTCCGCCTCGTTGAGCTTGCCGAGCACGCGCATCTGAGCATCGTGGGTGGGCTTGAGGTACGGCTTCTCCAAGTGGTTCTGCATCCACTTGCGCTGCTTCGGGTCCTGGATGTGCATGTACTCCACGCCGATGGTGCGGCAGTAGGAGTCACGCAGCACGCCGAGGATGTCGCGCAGCAGGGCGGAGCGCTTGCCGCCGAATCCGCCGGTCACGAACTCGCGGTCGAGGTCCCAGAAGGTGAGGCCGTGGCTGGTGATCTCGAGGTCGGGATGCGAACGCTGGCGGTACTCGAGCGGGTCGATGTCGGCCATGATGTGGCCGCGCACGCGGAACGAGTTGATGAGCTCCTGCACCCGCGCCGTCTTGCTGACGTTGTCCGACAGGTCGACGTTGATGTCGGATGCCCAGTGGATCGGGTCATACGGAATGCGCAACGCGGCGAAGATGCCCTCGTAGAAGCCGCGCTGCCCGATGAGCAGCTCATGCACCTTCTTGAGGAACTCGCCGGAACCCGCACCCTGGATGACGCGGTGGTCATAGGTGGAGGTGAGGGTGATCGTCTTGCCGATTCCGAGTTCGGCGAGCGTCTTCGTGCTCGCGCCCTGGAACTCGGCCGGGTATTCGAGCGCGCCTGCGCCGACGATGCAACCCTGGCCACGCATGAGGCGGGGCACGGAGTGCTCGGTGCCGATTCCGCCGGGGTTCGTGAGCGAGATGGTGGTGCCCACGAAGTCGGCAGCGGTCAGTTTGTTGTTGCGGGCCTTGCCGACGAGCGTCTCGTACTCGATCAGGAAGTCACCGAAGCTCATCGTCTCGGTCTTCTTGATGCCTGGGACGAGCAGCGCGCGGGTGCCGTCGGGCTTCGGCATGTCGATCGCGAGGCCCAGGTTCAGATGCGCGGGCGTCACGACGACGGGCTTGCCGTCGACCTCGTCGTAGAAGACGTTCTGGCTCGGGAACTCCTTGATCGCCTGAACGATCGCCCAGCCGATGAGGTGGGTGAAGGAGATCTTTCCACCGCGGGCACGCTTGAGGTGGTTGTTGATGACGATGCGGTTGTCGATCATCAGTTTCGCGGGGATGGTGCGCACGCTCGTGGCGGTGGGAACGGAGAGGCTCTGCTCCATGTTCACGGCGAGGGTCTTCGCCATGCCGCGCAGCGGGGAAACCTTGTCTTCGTCTTCCGGCTTGCCGTCGGACTTCGCGGCGGCGGGTGCCTCTGCGGGGATCGGCTGCGGCCTGGCCTGAATGGAGGTGGTCTTGGCGATCGGCTGGGTGCCGGTCGATGGGGGACCGGAGGGGACAGCAGCCGGCGTCTCGGAATCCTTGACGGGCACTTCGTCGGGGATCTGGGCCTCGCTCGATGCCCCGCCGGACTCGGGTGCAGGCGAGTCGCCCGTCGCGGTCTGGTGGTAGCTCTCCAGAATCGGCCACCACGACCGATCCACCGAGTTCTTGTCTGCGATGTACTGCTCGTACATCTCGTCAACGAGCCATTCGTTGGCACCGAATTCCCCTGAGGAGTTGTCCTCTGCGGAGATTCCGGTCACTTGGCTTGACACGGCCGACCGCCCACTTTCCGTATTCACCCTGAAGCATTGTGTGTCTATCACAGGCTGCGACCGTCTCTGGTCGCGCCCGGCCAAGCTTAATCGCATTCTTCCAACCGACACGACAGTCAGGGGAGGGATAGCGTAAGGGAATGAGGTTCTCAGAGACGCGAGCCAGGTACGACCTGACCTATTCCGACGTATTCCTTGTGCCGAGCCGGTCGAACATCCGCTCCCGGCTCGACGTGTCGATAGCGCCGGGTGATGGAACCGGCGCCACGATCCCCATCGTGTCGGCCAACATGAATTCGGTGACCGGCGCCCGCCTCGCCACGGCGCTCGCGCGGCGCGGTGGACTCGGCGTGCTGCCGCAGGACATGCACCTTCAGGACCTGGATGCCGCCATCCGCTTCGTCAAGGCACAGCCGGTGGCGTTCGACTCGCCGCTGTCGCTCTCGCCCGAGCAGACGGTGGCCGATGCGCTCGTGCACATCCCGGCGGTGGAGGGGCACGGCATCGTGCTGCACGACGAGCGCGGGCGGTTCCTCGGCTGCATCTCCGCCGCGCGACTGGGCGACGCGGTCCCCGACACCAAACTGGGGGACCTGCTGAATGGCGCGCTCGCCTCCATTGACGCCGACGACGTTCCCACCGGGCGTGCGGCCTTCGACCTCATGGTGGCTGCCGACCTCGAGTTCGCCCCCGTGCTGCATCACGGCACGGTGATCGGCACGCTCAGCCGCACGAGTGCGCTCAGGTCCACGATCTATCAGCCGGCGGTCGACTCCTCCGGCCGACTTCAGGTTGCAGCTGCCGTGGGGGTGAACGGGGACATCGCCGTCAAGGCGAAGGCCTTGGTCGCGGCCGGCGTCGACGTGCTCGTGATCGACACGGCGCACGGCCACCAGGACGCGATGGTGCGCGCGGTGGAGACGGTCGCGGCGCTGAATCTCGGCATCCCGATCGTGGCGGGCAACGTGGTCACGCCCGACGGCGTGCGCGATCTGGTCGGTGCCGGAGCGAACATCGTGAAGGTGGGGGTCGGCCCCGGTGCCATGTGCACGACCCGCATGATGACGGCTGTGGGGCGCCCGCAGTTCTCCGCGGTACTGGAAACCGCCGAGGCCGCTCGCGAGCTCGGCGCCCACGTGTGGGCGGATGGCGGAGTGCGCTACCCGCGCGATGTCGCGCTCGCGCTCGCCGCCGGCGCCTCCTCGGTGATGATCGGGTCGTGGTTCGCCGGCACCATCGAGTCCCCGGGCGACCTGCAGACGGATACATCCGGTCGGCTGTTCAAGGAGAGCTGGGGGATGGCGTCGACCAAGGCCGTGCAGGGCCGGTTCGAGCGGCTCGGCGCGTACGAGCTCGCCAGGAAGACCCTTTTCGCGGAGGGCATCTCGTCGTCGAAGATCTTCGTGGACCCGAACCGCCCGTCGGTCGAGGACCTGCTCGACATGATCACCTCCGGCATCCGCTCGTCGTTCACCTACGCGGGGGCGAGCACGCTCGCCGAGTTCTCCGATCGGGCGCTCGTCGGCATTCAGTCAGCGGCGGGGTACGAAGAGGGCAAGGCACTGCCCGTCAGCTGGTGATCGGCGGGCGGATGCCGGTGACGCCCGGGTTAGACTTGGCGCACCATGGACGACCCCCCCTCTAGGTATCTTTCCGGCTCCAGGTATCGTTCCGGCGGTCGACTTGCCTGAGTTACTGCTTCTCGCGATCGGGCTGGTGCTCACCGTCGGCACCGGCTTCTTCGTCGCATCCGAGTTCGCCCTCGTCAACCTCGACCGCTCCGAGCTCGAGGCCCGGCAGGCCAGGGGGGAGAAGTCGCTCGGGGTCACCATCGGTGCGCTGAAGATCACGTCGACCCACCTGTCGAGCGCGCAGCTCGGCATCACCCTCACCACCCTCCTCACCGGGTACACCCTCGAGCCCGCCTTCAGCGTGTTCCTCGGCGGCCCCCTCGAAGCGATCGGCCTCGACACCGGCTCCGCGGAGGTCGTGGCGACGGTGCTCGCCATCGTCATCGCGACGCTGCTGTCGATGATCATCGGCGAACTCGTGCCCAAGAACATGGCGCTGGCGTTGCCTCGTCAGACGGCGAAGATCGTGATGCCGTTCCAGGTGGGCTTCAGCTTCGTCTTCAAATGGACGATCAGCCTGCTCAACAATTCGGCCAATGCCATCTTGCGCTCCGTCGGCATCGAGCCGAAGGAGGAGCTGTCGTCCGCGCGAACGGCAGAGGAGCTCACCTCACTGCTCCGTCGGTCGGCGATGGAGGGCAGCCTCGACCGAGGCACGGCCACCCTGTTGCAGCGCACCCTCGCGTTCAGCGAGCACATCGCCAACGACGTGATGACGCCGCGGCTGCGCGTGGCGAGCGTCGAGCGCACCGCCTCTGCGGCGAGCGTGCTCGAACTCGCTCGTGAGACCGGCTATTCGAGGTTCCCGGTCACCGACGACAGCATCGACGACGTGATCGGCATCGTCCACGTGAAGCAGGCGGTGGCCGTTCCCCGCGAGAAGCGCGGGGTGGTGCCCGTGTCCGCCCTGCAGTCCGACGCGCTCAGAGTGCCGGAAACCATGCGACTCGACACCCTGCTCGGCGAGCTTCGCCAAAAGGGCTTTCAGATGGCGATCGTCGTGGACGAGTACGGCGGAACCGCCGGTGTCGCAACCCTCGAGGATCTGGTCGAGGAGCTCGTGGGCGAGGTGTCGGACGAACACGATCAGGCTCGAGCCGGCGTCGTGCGCTCCCGCGACTGGCTCACCTTCCCGGGAGGCCTCCGGCCCGACGAACTCCTGGAGCGCGCCGACGTGGTCGTGCCAGAGGACGGCCCGTACGAGACCGTGGGTGGTTTCATCATGAGCGAACTCGGGCGACTGCCCGTCGTGGGTGATGTCGTCACGGTCGACGCGGGTATCTTCCGCGTCGAGAGGCTCGACGGCAGACGCATCGACCGGTTGCGGTTCACCCCGACACCGACCGCGGCAACGGAGGAGGCCAAGGCCTCCGTCAAGGCCGCGGCCAGAGAGGCCGCGCGAGACGCGGCCAAAGTCGCGGCGAAGGAATCTGCGGGGGAGAAGCGATGACCGACTGGTGGGGCATCTTCTGGTTGGGCATCCTGCTGCTCATCAACGCGTTCTTCGTCGGCGCCGAGTTTGCGGTCATCTCCGCACGGCGATCCCAGATCGAACCGCGGGCGGAGGCGGGCGGACGGGCGGCGAAGAGCGCGCTGTACGCGATGGAGAACGCGACCCTCATGCTCGCGACCTGCCAGCTCGGCATCACCGTGTGCTCGCTGCTGATCCTCAACGTCTCCGAGCCGGCGATCCACCATCTGCTGGAGATTCCGCTCAAGCTCACCGGGCTGCCTGAGGAGGTCATCGGAACCGTCGCGTTCATCGTGGCGCTGGTGATCGTCTCGTACCTGCACGTGGTGCTCGGTGAGATGGTGCCCAAGAACATCTCGTTCTCGGTCCCCGACCGCGCCGCTCTGATCCTCGCGCCGCCGCTGGTGTTCTTCTCGCAGCTCGTGCGCCCGGTGATCGTCGGACTGAACGCCGTGGCCAACGGCGTGCTGCGGCTGTTCCGCATCGAGCCGAAGAACGAGGCGACCAGCGCATTCACCATCGAAGAGGTGCAGACGATCGTGGCGACCTCCACCAAGGAGGGCATGCTCAGCGACCACACCGGAACGCTCTCCGCCGCATTCGACTTCACCGAGAAGCGCGTGCACGACATCGCGGTCGGCATGGAGAAGCTCGTCTCGCTGTCGGAAGCCGCGACGCCTCAGGAGGTGGAGCGCGCCGTGGCGCGCCACGGGTTCTCGCGCTATGTGCTCGTGAACGACGATGGTGACCCGACCGGATACCTGCACCTGAAAGACGTGATCGACCTCGAGGCCGTTGGGGAGTTCGAGGACCCGGTGCCGCCGCGGCGCATCCGCCAGCTCATCTCGATCTACTCCGACATGGAGCTCGAGGACGCGCTGGCGTCGATGCGACGCTCAGGCACGCACATCGCCCGCGTCTTCGGTGCGGATGGCACCACCGAGGGTGTGCTGTTCCTCGAGGACATCATCGAGGAGCTCGTTGGCGAGGTTCAGGACGCCACCCGGCGTCGCTGACGGCGTCGGATGCCGCTCCGCTCAGAACGCGGCGCGGTGGTACTGGCGGGGGAAGTAGTCGAGTTCGACGCCCAGTTCGTGTGCGGCGCGCAGCGGAAAGTGCGGGTCGCGCAGCATCTCGCGGCCGACCATGACGGCGTCTGCCGCGCCCGACCGAATGATCTCCTCGGCCTGCGCCGCGTCGGTGATGAGCCCGACCGCGCTCACCTCGACGTGGGCGGACCGGTGCACGTGCGCCGCGAGGGGAACCTGATAGCCGGGTCCCACCGGGATGGCTGCCGCGGCCATGAGACCACCGCTCGAGATGTCGAAGAGGTCGGCGCCGGCGTCCCGCGCCCATCCGGCGACCGTCGCGGTCTGCTCCTGATCGACGCCACCCTCGACCCAGTCCGTGGCCGAGAAACGCACGAACAGCGGCACGGTGTCGCCCACGGCGGCCCGCACCGCCCGAACGATGTCGAGGAGCAGCCGCGCGCGATTCGCGAGGCTGCCGCCGTACTCGTCGGTGCGCACGTTCGACAGCGGGGACAGGAACTCGTGCAGCAGGTACCCGTGGGCCGCGTGGATCTCGAGCACGTCGAATCCGGCCTCGATGGAGCGGGCCGCGGCAGCGGTGAACTCCGCGACGATGTCGGCGATCTGTGAGGCGGTGAGGGCGACCGGGGTGTCGTAGCCGTCGAAGGCTACCGCCGACGGGGCGACGGTCTGCCAGCCACCCTCGGCGACCGGGCGCGTGCCGTGCTGCGGTCCCCACTCGCGGTAGACCGACGCCTTGCGTCCTGCGTGGGCGAGCTGGATGCCCGCTGCGGCTCCTTGACTGTGGATGAAGGTGACGATCCGCGCCCACGCGTCGCGCTGTTCATCGGTGTAGATGCCGGTGTCCTCGGCGGAGATGCGGCCGACCGCGCTCACGCCGGTCGCCTCCGTCATCACGAGCCCGGCGCCCCCGCGGGCGAACGAGCCGAGGTGCACGAGGTGCCAGTCGGTGGGCACACCGTCTTCGAGGTCCACCGAGTACTGGCAGAGCGGCGCCACCCAGAGGCGATTGCGGAAGGTGACGGATCGGACAGTGTGCGGGGTGAACAGCGCGACATCAGACATTGTTCGGATACAACGGCGACATACCCGGCTTTATGCCCAGACGATGCGGCGGGCGGGGCCGGAGCTATCGTGGCCGGATGACGTTCATCGACTGGACCGCAGACGAGGCCGCCGACCACATCGCGATCCCCGTCGCCACGGACGACAAATACTCCCGAGGCGTGCTCGGCGTGGTCACCGGATCCGTCGCATACCCGGGCGCGGCAGTGCTCGGCGTCGAGGCGGCACTGCACACGGGCGTTGGCATGCTGCGTTTCGTCGGGGCGGACTCGGTGGGCCGCCTGGTGCTCGCTCGAAGGCCCGAGGTGGTGACGAGTGTCGGCCGGGTGCAGGCGTGGCTGGTCGGGTCGGGGATGGACAAGGCGAATCGCGACAGCGACGAGTCCGAACGGCTCGAGCGCGCCTTCTCGCAAGGGCTCCCGATGGTGGTGGATGCCGGAGCGCTCGACCTCATCGGCACGGCCTCGGGACCGCTGGTGATCACCCCGCACTTCGGTGAGCTCGCCCGGGTGCTCGACGAAGACAAGGCCGACATCGCGGCGCGGCCAGCCGACGCAGCGGTGCGCGCGGCCGACCGCCTCGGCATGACGGTGCTGGTGAAGGGCTCGACCACCTTCGTGGCCGATCCGCACGGCTCACGGCTCCAGGTGCGCTCGGCCACACCCTGGACGGCGACGGCCGGCGCCGGCGACGCGCTCGGCGGCATCCTGGGAGCCCTCGTCGCCACGCACTCGCGGGAGATCGAGGGCGACCCCACCGCGCTCGCGAGACTCGCGGCGACGGCGGCGGTGGTGCATGCGGATGCCGCGGCTCGCGCCAGCGGCGGCGGACCGTTCACCGTGCTGGATCTCGCCGGCACCGTCTCGTCGGTGGTGGGCGACCTGGTGCGCGGTCGACGGTGAGCGGTCCGATGAACCGCGCGCCGCTCGTTACCCTCGAAGGGTGAGCATCGACACCGCAGGCTCCGCATTCGCGGACATCCCCATCGACCAAACCTCCCGAGACCACCTCGAGGCGCAGGGGTTGCGCTTCGATCTGGTGGACACCGATGACAGGGCCCAGTTCGACCCCTGGTACCAGGCCGTGGCACGCGGATTCCACACGAAGCGTGAGACGCAGGCGGCGGTGGACCAGCGCCACGGGTACCTGCGAGACCGGCGCACGTCGGGCGTCTGGGACGACGGGGGAGCGGATGCGCCGACGCCCGTTGCAACCGTGCAGTCCTGGCCGACCGACCTCAGCGTGCCCGGGAACGCCGCGGTGCGAGCGTGGGCGATCAGCGATGTGACGGTGTCGCCGACGCATCGCAGGCGCGGGCTCGCCTCCGCCCTGCTCACCTCTGAACTGCGTACGGCTCTGGCACTCGGCATCCCGGTGGCGATGCTGACCGTCTCCGAGGCCACGATCTACAGTCGCTTCGGGTTCGGCCCGTCCGCTTCCGCGCGCACCATGACCATCGACACCCGCCGCGCCCGGTGGACCGGCCCGGTACCGCAGGGATCCGTGCAGTTCGTCACGGCCGAGCAGCTGCGGACCGATGGCGCAGCACTCATCGAGCGTGCTCGACTGCTGGCTCCGGGCGAGGTCGAGTACGACGGCATCCTCTGGGATCGGCAGCTCGGCATGATGGTCGGCGACGAGAACGCCGCCGCGCTGCGTTTCGTGCGTTACGACGATGCCGACGGTGACCCGCAGGGGTTCGCGATCTTCCGGATGGTCGAGCCCGAAGGTGACTTCTCGCAGCACACCCTGATCCTCACGGCGCTCGTGACGGCCACGGACGAGGCCTACGCCGGGCTGTGGCGTTTCCTCCTCGAGATGGACCTGGTCACCACCATCAAGGCCGAGTTGCGGGCGGTCGACGAGGCTCTGCCGTGGATGGTCGCGGACCTGCGTGCCGTGGAGACCCGCGATCGTGACCACCTGTGGACGCGCATCCTCGACGTGCCGGCCGCGCTCGCAGCGCGTCGCTATCCGATCGCCGGGTCGATCGTGATGCGCGTGTCCGACTCGCTCGGGTTCGCCGACGGCGTCTGGACGCTCGAGGCGGGCTCGGACGGGCGTGGGGTGGCATCGAGCACGCCGGATGCCGAGCCGCAGGTGACCCTCACCGTGAGTGACCTCGCAGCGCTCTATCTCGGCGGGGTCGGTGCGACCACGCTCGCCCGTGCCGGGCGGATCGCGGGAGACGCCGCCGCCGTCGATGCCCTGCATGCCCTGTTCCGCTGGCCGGTCGCCCCGCGGCTCAGCATCTGGTTCTAGCGGGACTTCGGGTCGCCGCTGCGACGCGGCGCGGGTGGCGCAGCACACTTCCGCGGCCTGAGCACCGAGTTGCCCACTTTCGCGGCCTGATTGCCGAGTTGCCCACTTTTGCGGCGAAAAGGGCCCGAAACGGGCGATTCGACCGCAAAAGTGGGCAACTCGGTGGGAGAGACGGATGCAGGGGACGCCCGCGACGCGGATCGGCGGTGAGGACGCGGCGCGCGGGATATCGTGGCGGGCATGGCCGTGACCCCGACATCCGCAACGCCGCCGGAGCAGAGCGCCGGGCGTGCGGCCGAGGAGTCCGTCACCTCCCACCCGGCCGTGGTCTGGGGCGCCTTCGTCGCGGCGCACGTGATCGTCTCGCTGCTGAACCTCTACGGCGGCGGCTACGCTCTGGGCGACGTCACGAGCGTCTACCGGTTCTGGACCGACCAGGCGCTCGGCGCCGACTTCTGGGTCGGTATCGACGGACCGTTCGTGTATCCGATCATCGCGCTCGTGCCGATGCTCATCGCCCATCTCGCCTACCCGCTCGCCGGCGTCATCCCGGCCCTCGCCGCGGTCGGCGCACCGACCCTCTATGCCGTCAGCTGGTTGGTGATGGTGACGCTGTTCGATCTGATCGCGTTCGGTGTACTCACCGGCTGGGGCAGGCGACGGGACCGGACGGATGTCGCGTGGTGGTGGATCGCGTTCCTCCTGGCCCTCGGGCCGATCGCGGTGGGCCGCATCGACTCGGTGACGGTGCCGATCGCGGTGATCGGGGTGCTGCTGATCTCCGTGAGGCCCCGCGCCGCCGCGATCGTGCTCACGATCGCCGCGTGGATCAAGGTGTGGCCGGGCGCGGTGGTCGTCGCCATGGTGGTGGCGATGCGCGCGCGCTGGCGGGTCGCCGCCGTCGCGGCGGGCACGAGCCTCGCGATCGTGGCCCTGACCCTCTCGTTCGGAAGTGGCGCGAACGTGTTCAGTTTCGTCACCGAGCAGACCTCGCGTGGACTGCAGGCCGAGGCGCCGGTGAGCACGATCTGGATGTGGCGAGCCTTCGCCGGCTCCGACGCCACCGTGTACTTCGACCAGGACCTGCTCACCTGGCAGGTGAGTGGTGCCGGCGTCGCCACCGCCAGCGCGCTGATGACCCCGCTCATGCTGCTCGCCGTGGTCGGGGTGGTGCTCGCGGGCATCGCGGCGGTGCGCCGGGGTGCCGGCCACGCCGTCGTGCTCGCGCCGCTGATCCTCGGGTTGCTCACCGCCCTGATCGCCTTCCAGAAGGTCGGGTCACCGCAGTTCATCTCGTGGCTCGCCGTGCCGGTGATCCTCGGTATCGTGCTTCACCGCGCCGGACTCGCGCCGTCGTTCCTGGTGCCGGCGGTGCTCGTGCTGGTGCTCGCGGGCCTCACCCAGCTGGTGTACCCGTACCTGTACGGCTACGTGCTCGGTCTCAACCCGATCATGCTCAGCGTGCTGACGGCGCGGAACCTGCTCACCTTCGTGATCCTCGGATGGTCGGTGGTGACTCTTCTGCGGTTGCGGGGCAGCGAGATCGCCACCGACGGCCGCGCCCCGGCTGGCCCCGCCGTGCGCGCCGTGTCACAGTGATCGAGACGAATTCCGCGATCTGAGGGAGCCCAGCATGCTTGTCGCCTTTTCCGTCGCCCCCAGCGGGCGGCCGGCAGACCAGTCGGATGCCGCATCCGACGCCCATTCCGACAGTGCGGCGAGCACGGGCGACTCCGTGCACGACGCCGTCGCAGCCGCGGTCGCCGTGGTCAGGGAGTCGGGCCTGCCGAACCACACCGATTCGATGTTCACGACCATCGAGGGCGACTGGGACGAGGTCTTCGACGTGGTGCGGCGCGCCACCGAGGCGGTGGGGGCGTTCGGGTCGAGGGTGTCGCTCGTACTGAAGGCGGACATCCGGCCGGGGCACACGGGCGAGCTCACCGGCAAGGTGGAGCGGCTCGAGCGCGCACTCGAGGAGCGCGGCACGGCCGACTAGCGGCGCCTGTGCCGCGTCAGTCGGTGTGCAGCAGGATGCCGTCCTGGATCGCGCGACGCCGAAGGGCCACCTTGGTGCCCACGTCGATGCCCGCCACGCGATACTTCTCGCGGATGCGCTTGAGGTAGCTCTTTGCCGTCTCCTCGGAGATGTCGAGCTGGTAGGCCACCGACTTCACCGGCTCGCCGCCGCCGTACAGGGCCATCACGCGACGCTCCTGAGCGCTGAGCTTCGGCGATCCTCCGACATCGACGGCGTTGAGCGCGAGGTCGAGCTCCGCAGAGATGTACGACTCGCCCTTGTACGCGGCCCGGATGGCCTCGACGATCATGTCGGCGTCCTCGCTCTTCACGAGGTAGCCGAGGGCTCCGGCGGCGAGGGCCTCACGCACCACATTCGGCTCCGAATAGGTGCTCATGAGCACGGTCTTCACGCCGGTCGTCTTCAGCGTGGAGATCTTGAGCGAGATCGGCAGGTTGTCCTTGAGGTCGAGGTCGAGCAGCACGACGTCGACCGGGAACTCCGGATGCGTGAGCAGCTCGGGCCACGACGCGACAGCCGCCACCATGTTGATGTCGCTCGCCGCGTTACGGATCCACTCGGTGAGGGCGCCCAGCAGCATCTTGTGGTCGTCGACCAGGGCGAGGCGGATGCGTTTGTCGGTGGGGATCATGGATTCCTCAATCTCTAGGCCGAATGCTATTGGTCGGCCGGGTTCGTGACGAGGCATTCGAGCTCGACACGCAGGCTTTGATTCTCTGTGCTGACCGCGTACTGGCCGACCTTACTGAGCGCTGCCCAGATCGACTGGTCAACACTGTTACGCGAAATCCCGGTGGTTTCAATCACGATCGGCACGTTGATGAGCCGCCCGGTGGCGGAGGGGGTGGACACCGGCCCGAGCATCAATCGCGCGGTCACGTGGGTCTTCTTGAGATTGTTGTCGGCCACGAGCAGCCAGACGGCGGCGAGCAGGCCGTCGCGCTGGTGCGGTCCGAGCAGTCCGGCGAGGCTGCCGGGGTCGGTGAGGGTGGCCGACTTGCCGAGCTGCTCCGACTCGGTCACCGCGTGATAGAGCCAGGTCTCGCGGCGACCCTCGATGAGGTGCAGGCGGAGTTCGGTGGCGAGCGATGCGGCCGTCGACGCCGTCTTGGGGCCAAGGGGCAGCTCGGTGCGCCCGCTCGCGACCGAGTCGAGCAGCTCTTCGGCGGCGAGGTCGAGTCGGGCGAGTTCCTCGGAGGCGAGCATCCCGACAGCGAAGCGCGGAGCGGAGACGGTGCTCTGTACGAGCACGCGGTCGAGCTCGAGCTGCACCATCCGCCGGAACCGCTGCACCACGAACACGCCGAACAGAGCCGGGAATCCGGCGAGGCCCACCGTGATGATCTGCTGCGGGAGGTTCGGGGTCGCCAGCGGCGTGGTGAGCACGATGGCCGTGATGAAGGCCGCCATCAGGAGCACGGATGCGGTCACCAGTTCCGCCGCCGGTCGCAGGGTCACCCCCATCAGCAGCCCGAACCCGACCGCGATCGAGACGGAGGCGTACTCCCCGATGTTGCCGAGGGACCAGATCGAGATGAAGTCGAGGGCCACGACTCCGGCCAGGGCGAGGATGTAGAGCGCGAACATCCACGCGGGGAAGCGCTCGCCCCGAGTGGCGATGGTGAGGCTCACGGTGGCGAACGCGACGATGAAGAGCAGCCAGGCCAGCACGATCGGGGCGATCACGAGGTAGTCGCCGAGGTTCGAGGCGAAGACGGCGAGGCCGTACACCGAGGCGAGGGCGGCGATGACGCCGGCCCCTATTCCGAGGTGTGCCGTGCCGAGACTCGCCCCGTGGGCGCCGGCCTGCACGACGGCGCGACCGCCGGTGGACGACGCCGGAACGCCCGCGCGCGGCTGCCTGCCCAGAATCTGGCCGAGGGTGTTCTCCTCGGGACGGTTCCATCCGCTCATCGGGGCACCTCCAGCACGACGGTGGTACCGGCCCCGGGCGAGGAGAAGAGACGGGCGTTGCCGCCGACCTCCTTGAGGCGCCCCACGACGGAGTCCTTGAATCCGAGACGGGCGGAATCGATGTCGGTGAGGCTGAACCCGACACCGGCGTCGGTGACCATGGCGCGCACCGTGGTCTCGTCGTCGGTGATCGTGACATGCGCGTCTGTCACGCCGGAGTGCCGACGCACGTTCTCGAGGCATTCGGCGAGGGCGAGCAGGAAGGCGTCGAGCACGTCGCTGGGGAGCAGCACCTGACCGGTGCCGTGCCAGCTGACCTCGAGGCCCATGCGCCCGAAGCGCTGCTTCACCGACTCGAGGGTGTGGCCGAGGGCCGACTCGGTGACCGGTTCGAGGTTGTAATGCTCCGACGACTGCGGCACCGGGGCACCGCCGAGTCGAAGCTGGCGCAGCAGCCGGGCGTCGTCGCCGGCCTGATGGCGGAGGGCGGAGGATGAGACACCGACACCGGAATGGGCGAGGAGAGTGAGGGTTGCGAGCACGGTGTCGTGCAGCAGGCGCGCCGACTGCCGACGTTGCGCCTCCGTCTCGCTCGCCTGGCGCTCGGCCCGGTGTGCCCGCCCGATGCTGAAGACGCGCCGTGCGGCGCGCGGAACGCTGGCGCTCAGCCAGTAGGCGAAGATCGTGGCGAGCATCCAGCCGAGAAGCACGGTGGCGCTCTCGGTCGAGAGCAGGCCGTTGCCAGGCACGGCGATCTCGGTGAGCACCGTCGTCGTGACGATGCCCGCCGCGAGGATCAGGATGCGCCACACCGAGCTGACGAGCACGATGCCGAATGACGCCACGGCGCCCCCGGCGACCGCCACCACCGCCGTTGCGGCGGAGGGGTCCGTGCCGAGGCCGAAGGGGAGCTGCACGACGATGAGGATCCCGATGCCGGCGGCCATGCCGGGAAGCACCCACAGCAGGGACTGGCTGGTGCCCACCCGCAGGAGGCAGATGGCAAGAACGAGGTACAAAGGGAGGGCGCTGATGAGCGTCTGGCCCTCGGTGACGCCCAGGCAGGGCGAGGCAGAGCAGCGACACCGCAAGCGTGGACAACCCCATTGCCCGTGCTGAAATCTGCAGCAATCTGTCGCGTTCTTTGGCGAACTGTTCCACTGTGCCTACGTCACCTGCCCCTATTTGGGCACGGTCGAAAATGCCCCCCACCAGTAATAGTGACACAGACCCGCGTATGGACGGGGTACAAGATTTCGGGGCAGCGTAACTCAGTCGGCGAGCAACGCGCCGAGGGCCCGCCCAACCTGCTCGCTTTCGATCAGAAAACCGTCGTGTCCGAACGGAGATCCGATCACCACGGGCTCGTCGCCACTGACGCTCGTGGCCAGGTGTTTGGCCAGCACGTGCTGGTCATCCACGGGGAAGAGACGGTCGGAATCGATGCCGAGCACGAGCGCCTTCGCGGTCACCTTCGACAGCGCCCGCTCCACTCCGCCGCGGTCGCGTCCCACGTCGTGGGAGCTCATGGCCTGCGCCAGCGTGATGTAGCTGTTGGCATCGAAGCGGCGCGGGAACTTGTTCCCGTGGAAGTCGAGGTAGCTCTCGACCGCGAATCTGCCTTCGCCGCCCAGGGGGCTCACCGCGCTCTGCCAGGTGCGCTTGAAGCGGTCGTTGAGCTCGGTGGGCGAGCGGTAGTTGAGCAGCGCCATCCGCCTCGCCAGGGCGAGTCCGCGGGACGGGCCCTCGCCGTCGGCGGCCTCGTAGTACTCGCCGGCCGCGAATCCGGGGTCCATGCGGATCGCCTCGATCTGCACCGAGTTGATGGCGATCTGGTCGGCGCTGCTGATCGCCGGTGAGGCGAGCACTCCGACGCGCTTCACCCGTGACGGATGCCCCGCCGCCCACTCGATCGCCTGCATGCCGCCCATCGAGCCGCCGATGACCGCCGCCCAGGTGTCGATGCCGAGGATGTCCGAGAAGAGGCGCTGTGCCTCGACCTGGTCGCGGATGGTGATGTACGGAAAGCGAGGTCCCCACTCGCGGGCGTCCGGTGCGAGGGATGCGGGCCCCGTGCTGCCCTGGCATCCGCCGAGCATGTTCGGCGCGACCACGAAGAAGCGATCGGTGTCGATCGCTTTGCCCGGTCCCACGATCTCGCGCCACCAGCCGCCGGTCGGATGCCCGCGGCCGGGAGCACCGAGAACGTGGCTGTCTCCGGTGAGCGCGTGCAGCACGAGCACCGCGTTGCTCCCGTCGTCGGCCAGCTCACCCCACGACTCGTACGCGATGCGCACGGAGGGGAGCGATCCGCCGACCTCGAGGTCGAGCGGGCCGATGCCGACGAACGAGCGGTCGCCGGGGTGATCGCCTTCGCGCCAGGCGCCGGAGGCGGGCGGGCCGCCCACCATCGCCCGCGTGTTCGCCTCGGTGATGAAGAACGAGGGGACCGTGTCTTCGGGTGTCTGCCAATCCATACTGCTGCAAGTATCGCCGCATTCGCGGTCGCGGGTCGCCGTATTACGCGACCCGCGACCGAACGCGACTCAGAGGGCGGAGTTCGCGGCGGCTGCGGCGCGGGCCGCTGCAAGCCCGGCGGTGAGGTCGGCGATGATGTCGTCGATGTTCTCGAGTCCGACCGAGAGGCGCACGAGCCCCGGGGTGACACCGGCGGTCAGCTGCTGCTCGGGGGTGAGCTGCGAGTGGGTCGTCGATGCCGGGTGAATGATGAGGCTGCGTACGTCGCCGATGTTCGCGAGGTGGCTGAACAGGCCGGCGTTGTTGACCAGCGCGCGCCCCGCATCCACGCCGCCCTTGAGCTCGAACGACAGCACCGCGCCCACACCCAGGGGTGCGTAGCGGTTCGCCGCCGCGTACCACGGGCTCGAGGGAAGCCCCGCGTAGTACACCGTGTCGATGTCCTCGTGCCGGTCGAGCCATTCGGCGACGGCCTGCGCATTCTGCACGTGGCGTTCCACCCGGAGGCTCAGCGTCTCGATGCCCTGGATGAGCTGCCAGGCGCTCGCGGGAGCGATCGAGGAGCCGAGGTCGCGCAGCAGCTGCACCCGCGCCTTGATGATGTAGGCGATGCCGTCGCCGAGCACGGTGGTGAAGCTCGCACCGTGGTAGCTGGGATCCGGTTCGGTGAGGCCGGGGAACTTCTCCACGTTCTTCGACCAGGCGAACTTGCCGCCATCGACGATGACGCCGCCGATGACGGTGCCGTGGCCGCCGAGGAACTTCGTGGCCGAGTGCACCACGATGTCGGCGCCGTGCTCGAACGGGCGGATGAGGTACGGCGTCGCAATGGTGTTGTCGACGATGAGCGGGATGCCGGCGTCGTGCGCCACATCGGCGACGAGCGCGATGTCGAGGATGTTGATGCGCGGGTTGCCGATGGTCTCGGCGAACAGGAGCTTCGTGTTCGGGCGGATCGCGCGGGCCCACTCGTCGGCATCATCCTGGTCCTGCACGAAGGTCGCCTCGATGCCGAGCTTGGCGAGGGTGTACTTGAACAGGTTGTAGGTGCCGCCGTAGATCGACGAGCTCGACACGATGTGGTCGCCGGCCTGGGCGATGTTGAGCACGGCGAAGGTCGTGGCCGACTGCCCGGAGGCGAGCAGGAGTGCAGCGGTGCCGCCCTCGAGCGCGGCGATGCGCTCCTCGACCACGGCCTGGGTGGGGTTCTGGATGCGGGTGTAGATGTTGCCGAACTCGGCGAGCGCGAACAGATTCTTGGCGTGCTCGGCGTCATTGAAGACGTAGGAGGTGGTCTGGTAGATCGGGGTCGCCCTTGCGTTCGTGACCGGATCTGGCGCGGCTCCTGAGTGGATCTGCTTGGTCTCGAACTTCCATGCGCTGGTGTCGCTCATCGGGTCTCCTTCGGCTTCGTCGGCGGGTTGATCGGATGCCCGTCACTCGTAGGTTAGAAAGGCGCGGCCTCAGATTCAATGCGCCCGACACATCCCGTAACGGTGAATCCGATTCCCGCGTGCGAGAGTAGACGGCGGTCGGCCCGTCGGCCCCGCAGATCGTGCGCCGAGCGCCGGAGAAGATGACATGACCACTGACACCGCCGCCCCGGTCACCACACGGCGGCAATGGCTGGGCCTGTCGGTGTTGATGGTCGGGGCTTTCATGTCGCTGCTCGACACCACCATCGTCAATGTCGCCCTGCAGAGCATCCGGGAGAGCCTCGACGCATCGACGGCGACGCTCGAGTGGGTGATCTCCGGCTACGCCCTCGCCTTCGGGCTCACCCTCATCCCCTCGGGGCGGGTCGGCGACCGCTTCGGGCACAAGTGGGTGTTCGTGGCGGGGCTCTCGTTGTTCACCGTCGCGAGCCTGGCGTGCGGGCTGGCTCAGGACAGCACCCAGCTGATCGTCGCCCGCGCGGTTCAGGGTGCCGCCGGCGGCATCTTCTTTCCGGCCATCGCCGCGATCATCCGACTGACCTTCACCGGCCGTGCGATCGGCAAGGCGTTCGGCGTGCTCGGTGCCGTGCTCGGCTTCTCTGCAGCCCTCGGGCCCGTGGTCGGCGGGCTCATCATCCAGCTCGTGGGCGAGGAGCTCGGATGGCGCCTCGTGTTCGGCGTCAACCTGCCGATCGGTGTCGCCGCAGTCCTTGCGGCGATCGTGCTGCTCGACGGCACCGCGAAGGCTCGCACCGCCGCCCGTGTTGATCTCGTGGGGGTCGGGTTGCTGTCGTCGGGGCTCGTGGCGATCCTCGTGCCGCTCATCGAGGGGCAGACGGTGGGCTGGCCGCTCTGGACCTACCTGAGCCTCGTCGGTGGGGTGGGGCTGCTCGTGCTGTTCGCGTTCTGGGAGCGGCGCCAGGCGAGACTCGACCGCAACCCGATCGTGCCGCCTCATCTCTTCCGTCATCCGGCTTTCACCGGCGGGGTCATCCTCGCCACCGTCTACTTCGCCGCGTTCACGAGCATCTTCTTCGTCATCACCATCTTCTGGCAGGCGGGACTCGGCGCGTCCGCCCTCGACGCCGGGCTCGTGAGCCTCCCGTTCGCGGCCGGCTCCATCGTGGGAGCGGCGAACAGCAACCGCATCGCCAAGCGGCTGGGCCGCGGCATCCTGGTGCTCGGCGTCGGCCTCGTCACCGCAGGCCTCGGCGCGCTCTGGATCGTTCTCGTGGTGGCCGGCATCGGCGTCACCAACTGGCAACTGCTGGTGCCCCTGGTCGTGGCGGGCCTCGGCAGTGGTTTCTTCATCGCACCGAACACCGAGTTCATCGTCGCCACCGTCGACCGGTCGGAGGCGGGGGCCGCGAGCGGCGTACTGGGCACGGCCCAACGGGTGGGAAGCGCCGTCGGCATCGCCGTGATCGGCAGCGTCATGTTCGGCACCCTCAGGTTCGGAACCCCCGGGCCGGATGCCGCAGCCATCGCCTTCGCCGCGAGCGCGCAGTACGCCCTCGCCGTGAGTGTCGGCTTCAGTCTTCTCGCGTTCCTGCTCGTGTTCGCTCTTCCGAAACGCGTGCCGGAGGCGGTGCGGTAGCAGGCGTCGGCCGATCGGAACGGAGGCCGGTGAGGAACAGCCATTCGGATCGCGGCTCGATCAGCGGCCGGAAGACGCGGCGAACGACAGGGCTCGCGAGCGCGATGGAGATGGCGACGCCGGCGAACACCATCGTCAGCAGCCACAGCTCCGACCCGTCCGCGACGCGAAGCACCCCCGTCTCGCGAATCGGGTAGAGCACGAAGCTGTGCAGCAGATAGACGTACATGGTGGCTTGACCGAAGGGCGTGAACCAGGTCTCGCGGCGGGGGATGAGCACGAGGAACGCGAGGCTCAGAAGCGCGGCGAGCGCGATGAGCAGCAGTCGAATCCCGCCGGCCCAGACCGGGTTGCCGCCGAGCTCGGAGTACGAGTCGTCGTAGAAGAACCAGAAGCGCAGGTTCATGTCGCGCCAGATGTCGATGAAGGCCACGACAACGCCGATCCACACAGCGAAGATGCCCACCGCGGCGAGTCGCACCGGGAGCGTTCGGCGGGCGCCGGTCCACCGGTCGGCCACGCCCCATTGCTTGAGCTTCCAGCCGAGAACGAAGAACGGGAGAATTCCGATCGCGCGCGACAGCGACAGCGTGTTGTCGATGTTCGGAAGGTACCCGACGACGATCGAGAGGATCACCGCCCAGAGCAGCGGCCAGCGCACCAGGGCGAGGTAGGGGAAGACGAGGCGGAAGATCGCCAGGGCGAGCAGGAACCAGAGCGTCCAACTCGGCTTGGAGGGGTTGAAATCGTCTTTGCCTTCGACGAGGAACTGCACGAGCGTCCAGATCGACTCCATGACGACGTAGGGCACCACGATGTCGGTCAGTACACGCTTCATCTGCTGCGCGCCGGGTGGCCCGTCCTTGGAGAAGTATCCGGAGATGATCGCGAACGCCGGCATGTGGAACGCGTAGATCACGAGGTACACGATGAGCGCGGCATCCGACTGCGACGTGAGTCTCTGGATGGCGTGCCCGATCACCACGAGGGTGACCGAGACGAACCGGGCGTTGTCCCACCCGGGCACGCGGGGAGCGCGGCCGGCCGTCTTGGCTGAGGCTGCGGTGGGCGCCGACGCTGGCGCCGCGAGAGCGTCTGGGGGTTGGGGCATCGGGTTCAGCCTAAGTCACGGCATGTGCCAGCTACGGTGGACACCGGCAGTGAGGAGACCGAATGGACGTCAGACACGCAGTGGTGACCGGGGCGAGCTCCGGCATCGGGGCCGCGACCGTGCGGCTGCTCCGTTCGCGCGGGTGGCAGGTCACCGCCGTCGCCCGCCGAACCGCGCGGCTCGAGTCGCTTGCCGCAGAGACCGGATGCGCGATCGTGACCGCTGATGTGACGGTGCAGGCCGACGTCGACCGGCTGCGGGACATCCTCTCGACCGGCGACGCCATCTCGGCGCTCGTGAACAACGCCGGGGGTGCCTTCGGCATGGACTCGGTCGAGCACAGCGACGCCGACGACTGGACGCGCATGTTCGACGTGAACGTCGTCGCGGTGAAGCGGGTGACGAGCGCGCTGCTGCCGCTTCTGCGCGAGGGCGCGAGATCTCACGGGAACGCCGACATCGTCACGATCACCTCCATCGCCGGCCACGTGCCCTACGAGGGAGGGGGCGGCTACAACGCCTCCAAATTCGCCGCGCGATCGCTCATGGGGGTGCTGCGGCTCGAACTGGCGGGCGAACCGCTCCGCGTGATCGAGATCGCGCCGGGCATGGTGAAGACCGACGAGTTCAGCCTCACCCGGTTCGCCGGGGATCAGGAGCGCGCCGACGCCGTCTACCGGGATGTGCCGAATCCGCTGTCGGCCGACGACATCGCCGAGGCGATCGCGCATTCCCTCGAGCTGCCCGGGCATGTGAATCTCGACCTCGTGACGATCAAGCCCGTGGCACAGGCGGCACCGCACAAGGTGATTCGCGGTGAGCTCACCCCGCGCGACTGAGGTGCTCTCACCCCGCTAGGTTGGAGCGATGGCTGACGAGGTGCGCGAGATTCTGGGCTGGGACGAGTTCGGTGGAGCCGCGCGAGAGCTGGCCCAGCAGGTGCTCCGGGCGGGCTTCGAGGCGGATGTCGTGGTCGCCATCGCCCGTGGCGGCCTGCTGCTCGCCGGGGCCGTCGCCTACGCGCTCGGAGTGAAGAGCTGCGGCGCCATGAACGTGGAGTTCTACACCGGCGTCGGGTCCACGCTGGACGAGCCCGTCATGCTCGCCCCGCACCTCGACCGAGACTCGTTGGCGGGTAAGCGTGTGCTGATCGTCGACGACGTCTCCGACTCCGGGCGCACCCTGGCCATGGTCGTCGGCCTGCTGTCGGGCACCGGTGCGGATGTGCGCTCCGTCTGCCTCTACAGCAAGCCGGGCACGGTGCTCGAGCCCGATTTCGTGTGGCGCCGCACCTCGGGATGGATCGATTTTCCGTGGAGCAGCCAGCCCGTCGTCACGGCGTGACCGGTGGCTGCGCCTCTCTCCGAGCTCATCGACCCGGGATGGGCTGCCGCGCTGGAGCCCAAGGCCGCGCAGATTGCGGCCCTCGGCGACTTCCTGCGCGCCGAGACGGCGTCGGGGCGCGGCTACCTTCCGCACGGAGACCAGGTGCTGAGGGCGTTCGAGCAGCCGCTCGCCGACGTGCGCGTGTTGATCGTGGGGCAGGACCCGTACCCGACGCCCGGGCACGCGGTCGGGCTGTCATTCGCCGTGGACCGGCAGGTGCGTCCGGTGCCCCGCAGCCTGCAGAACATCTACCGCGAACTCGGCACCGACCTGGGCCTGCCTGCCCCAGCGCACGGTGACCTCGGTGCGTGGACGGAGCGCGGCGTGATGCTGCTGAACCGGGTGCTCACGGTGCAGCCCGGGGTCGCCGCATCGCACCGCGGGCGGGGGTGGGAGGCCATCACCGAACTCGCCGTTCGAGCACTCGTGGCACGGGAGAGCCCGCTCGTCGCGATCCTGTGGGGGAGGGATGCCGCGTCGCTCGAGCCGCTGCTCGGGAACGTGCCGATCATCCGCTCCGCCCACCCGAGTCCACTCTCGGCGTCCCGCGGGTTCTTCGGATCGCGTCCGTTCAGTCGCGCGAACGAGCTGCTCCAGGCGCAGGGCGCGGCTCCGATCGACTGGTCACTGCCCGAGTGAGCCCGGGTGCGCCGGAGCGCATAAACTCGCACCCATGCTCGAGGAGGAATATCAGTCCGGCCACCGTCCGTTCGGTGCGCAGCGAAATCTGCCGCCGCTTCAGGTGCCGTTCGAGTACACCATCCGCGAGGTGTCCGCCGGAGACCTGCCCGACATCCGCGAGATCTACAACCACTACGTGGCCAACAGCACCGTCACGTTCGATGAGACACCGATGTCGCTCCGGGAACTGCGCGCCAAGTACACCCAGCTCGGCAAGCTCAAGTTGCCGTTCATCGTGGCCGTGAGCCCCAACGGTCATGTGCTCGGCTACGCCTACGTCTTCCCGTGGAAGTCGAAGGCGGCCTACCGGTTCACCGTCGAGAACTCGATCTACCTCGGGCCCGCAGCCACGGGCAAGGGACTCGGCCGAGCGCTGATGACGGAGCTCATCGTGCGCTCGCGTGCCGCCGGTCTCAAGGAGATCGTGGCCGTGATCGCCGATCGTGGGGCGGATGCCTCCATCCGTCTGCACGAGAGCTTCGGCTTCAAGCAGATCGGGCACATGGGCAAGGTCGGTTTCAAGTTCGACAGGTGGCTCGGCACGGTACTCATGCAGAAGAGCCTCAAGTAGGGGTGTCAGCGTTGCTTCGGGCGCCCGCCGACCCCTACGAGGCGCAGCACCAGCGCGCGCGGGGCAAGCCGAAGCGAGAAAGTCTGTAGGCGATTCTGCAGGCCACTGATCACGCTCGCCGGTCGATCCCAGCGTTCCAGTGCGGTGAACGCGGTCGCCACGACCTGGTCCGCCGTCTGAATCGGTCCGAAGACCGCGTCATCGTTCTTCGCCACCTCGAAAAACTCGGTGCTCGTCGGGCCGGGATTCAAGGACAGCACCCGGAGCCCGCTTTCCCGTACCTCCCAGGCGAGCGCCTCGGTGAAGTTCTGCACGAAAGCTTTGGTCGCGCCGTAGATCGCCATCCACGGGGTGGGTTGAAAGGCGGCCGTGCTGGCCACCGTGATGAGCGCCCCGCGGCCGTCGGCGAGAAGCGCGGGGAGCAGGGCGCGGGTGAGTTCGACCACCGAGACCACGTTCACGTGCACTTCGTCGCGGATCCGGTCGGGGTCGGTCTCGGCGAAGGGACCGTGCGACCCGAACCCAGCACCGTTCACAAGCGTCGACGGACGGATGCCCCGGGACCGGAGTTCCGCCACCAGGGCGGCCACGCCATCCGATCGTGCGAGGTCGGCCCCGATCACGGTGCAGGTGGTGCCGTACCTGCGGGCGAGGTCCGCCGCAATCTCCTCGAGGCGGTGTACCCGCCGAGCGACGAGCACGAGGTCGGCCCCGCGCCGCGCGAACTCGCGCGCAAGGCCCTCGCCGATGCCGCTGCTGGCGCCGGTGACGAGCGCCGTGGTCCCGTGAACATCGAATGAGCGTGGCATCCCCCGAGGCTACCCAAGGGCACCATCACACTGTCTGGGCGTCGCGGCGTTAGCATCGATGCATGCTCGCAGCAGCCCCCATCAGACCGGCGAAACACTCGGTGCTGCACACCTTCCAGGCCTACCTCGACGCGCCGCCCGACCTGGTCTTCGAGGCGGTCGTCGCGCGACTCAGTCACCCGGATGTCGCGGTGACCGGGTTCTACGCCGATCCAGCCTCACGACTTGTGGTCACTGAGGGCAGCTGGTGGTACCGGGCGGAGTACCGCATTCTCATCGATCACGAGGGCTCGCACCTCGACCACGTTGTCCTCAACGTGGCGCAGTACGGCGAGCGTGCCGCAATGGTCGCCGGACGGCGAGCGGTCATGCGCGCTCCTCTCGCATTTCACGATCTCGTCAAGTCGCTCCGTACGACGCTTGAGACCGGACCTGCCGAAGGGGTTCCCGGCCGACCTCAGTAGCGCTGCGCCGCCACGATGTCGGCCCATCCGAGGATCTCGGTGAGGCGGGCCTCCCCGCCGAAGGTGCTGTAGGCCGTGATCCACCCGTCGGGGTACAGCAGGTGCACGATCGCGGCGTCGAGGTTCGGGTCATCCCTCGTGCCCTCGAATCCCACCTGGGTGAAGACGGTCCGGTCGGCCTCCTCGTCCTGCACGTACCCGCGTGACTGGAGCTCGGCGAGGATGCCCTCGTGTTCCTGCTCGTCCACGGCCTGTGCCGACACCTCGAACGTGCTGTAGTCCACGAGATCCTGGCCGTAGAGGCAGGCGAAGGTGTCGCCGCCGTCCTGGCCGATCGAGTCGCTCGGGTACAAGCCGGCACCGGTGGTGTCGCTGAACAGAACATTCCCCTCCGCAAAGAACTGTGCCTCGAGTTCAGCACCCAGGAGCTCCGTGCAGGTGCTCGGAGGAGTGAACGAGGTCGCAGACGAGGGGCCCTCGCTCGCCTCGGGCTGCCCAGACCCACTCGACGACGGCGCCGGCGTCGAGCCGGTGCCGCATCCGCTCAGCGTGAGCGCCACCACGGCGGCAGCGGGAAGAACCAGGGTCGTGAGGAGTGAACGGGGCATGGGCATCCAATCGATGGGCGCGGGGCTGTGATCGGAATGTACCAGCACCGCGCGGTGTGCCGAAGGGCGACTTAGGCTCGAGGCGTGTTCGAACTCCATCACCTCACCGCGCAGGAGCAGGGGGACTGGCTGCGCCGGGGAGAGATCACACCGGTCGAGCTCGTGACCCACTACCTCGACCGCATCGAGCGCCTGAACGGCGGCCTGGGAGCCTTCGTCACCGTGACCGGCGAGGCTGCCCTGCACCGTGCGGCGGGTATCCCTGCCTCGGTGCCGCGGGCGGCCGCCCTGTGGGGGCTCCCGTTCGCCGACAAGGACCTCACCGCACGCGCAGGAGTGCCCACCGGCTACGGCTCCCGTCTGATGGCCGACTTCGTGCCCGAGCTGTCCGATGAGCTGGCCACGGTGCTCGACGCGGCAGGAGGCATCAGCCTCGGTAAGACGGCCGTGCCCGAATTCGGGCTGCCGTGCTACACAGAGAGCGCCGTAGCGCCACCGGCGAGGAACCCGTGGGATATCGCCCTGGGTGCAGGCGGCTCGAGCGGTGGCGCCGCGGTTGCGGTGGCCGCCGGACTCCTGCCGTTCGCGCCGGGAAGCGACGGAGGCGGTTCGATCAGGATCCCCGCCGCGGCGACCGGGCTGGTCGGAGTGAAACCGTCACGCGGGCTGATCCCGTCCGGCTCCGGACTCGCCGCGCTCGCCGGACTTGCCGTGCCCGGCCCGATCGCCCGCACGGTCGCCGACGCCGCGATGCTGCTCGACGCCATGGCGGAGGGGGACTACCAGTACGCGGTGCGGGCGCCACGATGGGACGGGGGTGCGCTGCTCAATGCGGCGGTTCGAGGGGAGGGTCGCTACCAGATCGGGGTGACGACCGACTCGCCCTGGTCGTCCGGCTACGACATCGCCGTCTCGCCGGAGGCGAGCGAGGCGCTCGACCTGGCCTCGCGGGAATTCGACGCGATGGGGCACGGACTCGAACCGGTGGCGCTCGAACCCGACGACAGCTACGTGGCCGCCTTCCGGGTCATCTGGCAGGCGGGGGCATCCGGCATCCCCGCCGAGGGTGCGGAGCTCGCCCTCCTCGAACCCCTCACCGCGTGGCTCGTCGCCCGCGGCAGGGAGCTGAGTGCGCGGGAGCTCGCCGCGGCGCTCGTGGAGCTCACCGCATACGAACGTTCGGTCATCCGGCAGTTCGCGCCGTACGACGCGATCATGACACCGGCTCTCGCCCTGCCACCGCGGCCGATCGGATGGTTCGACGCCGACGACCCCGAGCGGAACTTCGCGCTTCAGGTGCAGTACACGCCGTTCACGAGTCTCGCAAACGTTGCGGGTCTCCCTGCCATCACCCTCCCCGTGGCGCACACGGCGCACGGACTCCCCATGGGCGTGCAGCTGATTGGCAGGCCGGGTGGCGAGCACGTGCTGTTGTCGCTCGGTGCGCAGCTCGAGCGGCGGCTCGGCTGGCAGCGCCGGCATCCGGCAATGTGGTGAGCCGGTCAGCGTCCGTCGACCGCGGCAATATACGTGGCGAGCAGAGGCTTGTCGTCGGCGAAGAACCAGTCGTTCGCTCGGAACAGGAAACATGATTCGCGACCGGCGTCGGCCATCTCGGCGGGGATGCACCAGAGCTCGCCGCGCGGGTCGGAGACCGTGACCATTCCCTGACCGGCGAGCACCGGTCGGATCTCGGCCTTCGACGCCTCGGTGATGGGCGACCAATCGTAGTTCACCACGTTGTCGGTGCCGACGAACCCGATCGCGCAGCTCACCCCGCCGAGGTCTTCGAACCGCGCGAGCACGGATCCTTCGCGGTGCAGCTTTTCCGACCATCCGTCGATGATCGCCAGTCCGCTCTCGGCCTCGGACACCAGGCGCTCCTGCGTTGTCTTGTCGAGGAGGGTCAGGCAGGTCACGGCCGGGGCGTCGGGCTGTGCCGTGGGTGCAGAAGCAGAGGGCGTCGGGCTGGGCGAGGCGGATGGCGCCACCACGGATGGGGAAGGCTTCAGGGTCGAGCTGGGGCTCGCGCTGGGGCTCGCGCTCGGCTCAGCCGATCCACTGGTTGCGGGGTCGGGCGTCTGCGCCGAGGCACACCCCGACAAACCGACCACGATGGCGCACAGCGCCGCACCCAACACCAAGCTCCTCATCGGACCCCCTCCGCACAGTTGACAGAAGACTACGCACGGGAGGGGACGCGTGGCTGGCAGCAGGCGGCGGCAGTGACTCAATCGTTGTATGGGCGGATGCCGATGCCTCCAGCCCGGTTCACGCCGCAGGATTCACGCCGTGTGATTTACGCCGTTTGGTTTACGCCGACGAGCCGTGCCGTCTCATCCCAGAGCAGCGCCGCCAGCGCCGCATCGCCCGCCTGGCGGTGGGTGCTGCCGTTCGGCGTGAGGGTGTCGAAGTAGGTGCCGCTCGGTGATCCGACGTCGGGAGCAGAGGCGAGCTGGATGAGCGGCACGGCTCCCGCCCCCGCGCTGATGCCGTAGCTTCCCCCGGAGACGAGCGCCACGAGTCGCATCAGGGTGGAACCGGTGCCGAACCTCGTCATGACGAACCCGGGATGGAACGAGTAGGCCGCAAGGGAGGTGCGCCGCGCGAGTTCTTCGATGAAAAGGATCGTCTGCAGTTTGGAGGTGCCGTAGGCGGGCCATCCGCCCAGCCAGGCGCGCTTGGACCAGTCGAGGTCGTCGAGACGCAGGTGTCCCCAGCGGTTGGCCACGCTCGCGGTCGAGACGACCCGGCCCTCGGAGGCGGAGAGCACGGGAAGCAGCAGGCTGGTGAGCAGGAACGGGGCGAGGTGATTCGATTGGAAGGTGCGCTCGTGGCCGTCGACGGTGAGCGCACGCTTCGGCACGAGTCCTCCTGCATTGTTCGCGAGCACGTCGATCCGCGGATAGGCAGCCTTCAGCTCGTCCGCGAGCGCCCGCACGGAGTCGAGGCGGTCGAAGTCGACGAGGAACGCGCGACCGCCGACCTCGCTCGCGACCGCGGCGGTGCGCTCCGGGTCGCGCCCGACGACAGCGATGTGTGCGCCGAGGGCAGCGAGTTCCTTCGCCGCCTCCCGACCGAGCCCGGAGCTCGCTCCGGTGAGCACGATCGTCTTGCCGGAGAGGTCGCCGGGGGCCCCGTTGCCGGTGTCGTGTCGCTCACTCATCGGTATCCGCCTTTGTCGAGTCCTGCCTCTCGTTCGAAGCGGTTGGTCGCAGCGATGGGTCCCGCGGCGAGGTAGAGCGGTATGAACGCGAGTCCATAGCGCTGCCACTGTGCGCGATGTACCGCCTCGTGCTCCAGCACCGGCGGCCGGTCGTTCGTGTCGGTCAGGTAGACGCAGCCGATGGTGGTGCCGCCGCGGCCGAAGGCCCACCGGGGGCATCCACGCGCCACGAACACTCCATTCTCCTGCCGGAGTTCGCCGATGCTGAGCGCGCCTCCCCAGACGAATCCGGCGGCGCACGCAACGAGGTACCCGGCGCGACGCACCCGCCACGAGAGCACCAGCGAGCGGAGGCCAGGCACCGTGCGACCGACGCGCACCATCGTGTCCGCTCCGCGATGAATGCGGGCCCCCACAGCGGGCGGCGAGAGGCGGTTGGCGCTGCATACCGCATTCGTATCACGGTGGGAGTCGCCGTGCCGCCGCATACAGTGGACGGATGATCACGCACGGGTCGCGGGTGGCGTTCGTGTCGATGCACACGTCGCCGGTGCAGGCGGCGGGCACCGGGGATGCGGGCGGCATGAACGTGCTTCTCACCTCGGTCGCCTCGAGCCTCGCGGCCCAGGGGATACAGGTCGACCTCATCACCCGGGCGCTCGGCACACCCGGCGTGCGCGAGATCGTGCCGGGGGTCACCCTGCGCGAACTCGCGGCCGGAGGCGAGGGACCGATCGCCAAGGAGGCGCTGATCCATGCGACGGATGAGTTCGGCGAGCGTCTGGCCGAGCTCGCCGGTCGCGGCGGTCCCGGCTACGACATCATCCACGCCCACTACTGGCTGAGCGGTCTGGCGGCGCTCCCCGCGAGCCTCGAGCTGGGCATCCCGCTGGTGCAGAGCTTTCACACCGTCGCCGGGCTGAAGAATGCCACGAGGGCTGCGGGACAGGCCGAGGAGCCCGAGTTCAGGGTGCGCTCAGAGGCCTTCCTCGCCGGACAGGCGGCCGCCATCGTCGCGGGATCGTCGGTCGAGGCGGCGGCACTGCTCGAGCATGCCGCCGCGCCGCCGGCCAGGGTGTGGCTTGTGCCGCCGGGGGTCGACACGCACACGTTCCGTCCGCGAGGAGCGGATGTCGCGGACCGCGTGCGTGCCGCATTCGGGATCGCCGCGCACACGCCGATCATTGCGGTCGTCGGCCGCATCCAACCGCTCAAGGATCAGAACCTCGCGCTCAGGGTGCTGGCCGAGATCCACACGGCCGGGCCGCCACCGGTGCTGGTCATCGCGGGGGAGTCGACGCCGGGGGACGAGCCCTACGTCACCAGTCTTCTCCGCACGGCTGAGCGACTCGGCGTCGACAGTCGGGTGCGCTTCGTCGGCGCCCTCGATCACGACCGGCTTGCGGAGCTGCTGGCCGCGGCGAGCGTGACACTCATCCCGTCGACGAGCGAGACGTTCGGGCTGGTGGCGCTCGAGTCTGCGGCGAGCGGCACACCTGCCGTCGGTTGGCACGACACCGGGCTGCGGGAGTCGATCTCGCACGGGGTGTCGGGGCTGCTGATGCGTTCGCGGGATCCCGCCGAGTGGGCGGGTGCCGTCGGTGGGCTGCTCGATGACGCCGCCGAGCTCGAGCGGATGTCGCACACCGCCCGTCACCACGCGGAGGGGTTCACCTGGGCCACGGCTGCGGCGGGTCTCCGAGGGGTCTACGCCTCGGTCTTCGCAGCACTCCAGCGTTAGCGGAGTGCCGGGCCGATGCCGGCCCGGCACTCGCATCAGGCCGTCGGGCGGCCGTACGTCTCCAGCAGGCGCAACCAGACCTCGTTGATCGTCGGGTAGGCGGGCACCGCGTGCCACAGTCGCTCGATCGGCACCTCGCCGACCACCGCGATGGTGGCGGCGTGCAGCAGCTCCGAGACATCCGGACCCACGAAGGTGACACCGATGACGACGCCCCGCTTCTC
This sequence comes from uncultured Actinomycetota bacterium, assembly GCA_963756375.1. Lineage (GTDB taxonomy): Bacteria > Actinomycetota > Actinomycetes > Actinomycetales > Microbacteriaceae > Marisediminicola. The sequence goes on from CAVWNJ010000005.1 coordinate 456,165, forward strand.
GTCGACCACCATGCGGGCCTGACCCTCGTAGCCGTCGGCGTGCAGGGCGGCGCCCGCCACATTCCCGAGCTTGTAGTCGACCACGCGCGTCTCGTAGCCGGCCTTCTCGGCGGCCTCCGCGGTGAGTCCGATCGAGGCGACCTCCGGGTCGGTGAACGTCACCTGCGGCACCGCCTCGTTGTCCGCGGTGGCCACGTGGATGCCGAAGCGACCGTTCGACACGTCGCCACTCGTGGCGCGCGCCACGATCACGTCACCGGCGGCCCTCGCCTGATACTTGCCCTGGTGGGTGAGAAGCGCGCGATGATTCACGTCTCCGGTCGCGTACAGCCAGTCGTAGCCGCCCACGCGCAGAGTGTCGTCGGTGGTGATCCAGTCACCCGGCTTCAGTCCGATGGCCTCGAGCCCGAGATCGTCGGTGCGCGGGGTTCTCCCCGTCGCCACGAGCAGTTCCTCGGCCGTGACGCTCGACCCGTCGTCGAGTGTCAGGGTGACGCCATCGTCGGAACGCGAAACGGATGCGGGGGAGACGCCGGTCAGCACGGTGGCGCCCAGGCCGGTCAACGCCTTCGATACGAGCTCCCCGGCGAACGGCTCTTGACCGCCGAGCAGCCCGGAGCGGGAGATCAGGGTGACCTCGGTGCCGAAGGTCGCGTAGGCGGTCGCCATCTCGGCTCCCACCACGCCGCCACCGATGATGGCGAGGCTCTTCGGAGCAGCGGTGGCGCTCGTCGCCTCACGACTCGTCCAGGGCGCGGACTCGGCCAGTCCCGGAATGTCGGGGAGCATGGCATCCGAGCCGGTGCTGATCACAACGGCGTGCCGCGCGCTGATCTGCGTCACGGTGCCGTCGTCGGCGGTCACGCTCACGGTGCGCTCGCCGGTGAGGCGCGCATGGCCGCGGAGCAGGTCGATGCCGGCACCCTGCAACCACTGCACCTGGCCGTCGTCCTGCCAGTTGCTGGTGAAGGAGTCGCGCCGCGCGAACACCGCGGACACGTCGAGATCGCCGGTGACGGCCTCCTTCGTGCCGCTCACGCTCTGCGCGGCGCGCAGGGCGATGCCGCTGCGCAGAAGGGCCTTCGAGGGCATGCACGCCCAGTAGGAGCACTCGCCGCCCACCAGTTCCTGCTCGATGATGACGGCGGTGAGGCCGCCCTGCACCACCCTGTCCGCAACGTTCTCACCGACTGCCCCGGCTCCGATGACGATAACGTCCCACGTGGTCTCGGCCATTACTCCTCCATTGGTAGTCACAGGGGGCCATCCTAGGCAGCCGACATCCGCGCTGTCCGGGAGCGGTCACCGTCCGACGAATTCCGCCGTTCCCCGTTCGAGGAATGCACGCACCCCGATGGCGGCATCCTCGCTGGCGGCGAGCCGTGCCAGTGTCGGCGGCAGGTCGGCCTCGGCAGCGGCGTCACCCTGTCGGATTGCCGCGTGGGCATTCGCGAGCGCGGCCTGAACGGCGAGGGGCGCCTGGGCGGCGATCCTCTGGGCGATGACCAGCCCTCGCTCGAACTGGCTCCCGTGTGGCACCACCTCCTGCACGAGACCGATCCGATGCGCCTCGGCCGCGTCGAACCTGTCGCCGGTGAGGATCCACCGCATCGCATTGCCCCACCCGACGGCGCGGGGCATCCGGATGGTCGCACCGCCGAACGGCAGAATTCCCCGCGTCACCTCGATCTGTCCGAACACCGACGAATCGGCGGCGACGGTGATTTCGCTGGCGAGGATCAACTCGATGCCGAGGGTGAGGCACGTGCCCTGCACGGCCATCACCATGGGTTTGGCCAGTCGTTCCCCGCCCACCTGCCACGGGTCGATGCCGCCGGGTGGAACGAAGTCGAGGGAACCGCCGGCGATGCGTGGACCGAGGTCGGCGAGGTCGAGGCCTGCCGTGAAATGGTCGCCTTCGGCGTACAGCAACCCGCAGCGGAGGTCAGGATCGGTGTGCAGCTGCCCGTAGGCCGCCGCGAGTTCTGCGAGCATCCGATGGTCGGCGGCGTTGCGTTTGTCGACACGATTCAGGCCGATCAGGAGCACGGCCCCCTCGCGGCGGACGGTGACCCTGGGGACGACGGTATCCATCTCGCCAGCCTAGGGGTGAGGTGCTCCCGAAGGCTCGGTGCGACGATTCGCCGCCAGCTCAGAGGCCGCGGGTGAGGGACCCGATCACGCGCAGGATCGCCGGCAGGTCATCCGCTGCGGTATCGAGGGACGAGGGGGAGAACCCCGCGATGCCGGCACCGACGAGGGGCAGTGTCTCCCGAGCGGTGCTGATGAGGGTCACGAGCTCGCCGACACCGAGACCGAACGGGGTGGGGTCGTCGACCCCGGTGAAGTCGGCCGGATCCAGCACGTCGAGATCGACGTGCACGTAGAGGCTCGTGGCACCTGTCGCCTGGAGGGCCGCGGCGACGCCCTCCGGCGAGGCGGCCTGCACCGGAACGTGCACGATTCCGGAGACTTTCAGGTAGTCGCCCTCCGCGTCGCTCAGTGAACGAGCGCCGAGGAGCACGACCCGCTCGGCGGCGACCGCCAGCTGCACGCCGACTGCGGCCGGCCCGTCGCCCACGAGGCAGCGGAGCGTCATGCCGGCGAACGGCATGCCGGGGGAGGTGTCAGGGGCGTCGAGGTCGCCGTGAGCCGCGAACCAGAGCAGGGCGATGTCTCCCTTCCGTGCCGCGTGCTCCACGGCCGCGAGCTCAACACCGCAGTCCCCGCCGATCACGATCGGCACACCGACGACGCGGTCGAGGGTTGCGGTGAGGGCATCCCGCACGTGCATGATCGCGCTGAGTCGGGGGATGCCCGTGCCGAGGTCGGAGCCGGCACCCGACGGCACCTCCACGGTCACGGTCGACGACTGCGGGAGGTCACCCCGGATCGTCTCGGCACCATCGATCAGACGCAGCGCCCGGGACGAACCGGAGCCCTGCCATTGCGGTGTCACGACGAAAGTGGCTGGCACAGGGCCAGTCTGGCACGGAGCGGACGAGCGAGGAGAAATCAGGTGCGCCGACCGCTGTGCGGAGCCTCCGCGGGCATCGGGCGCGAACGCATCGGCCGCGACCCGGTGAGGCGCGCCATCACCCATTCGAGCGGTCCCTGTCCGATGTAGCGCCGCCAGGTCCAGGCTGCGGCGACGGTGATGGCCGTCATGGAGATCAGCAGGGGCCAGCCCGGATAGTCGATGGACCCGGGGGCGACGTCACGGGACCAGGCTGCCACGGACAGCACGATGATCTGAGCCGTGTACACCGTCAGCGCCATCGACCCGGTCGCGGCGAGCGGCGAGACCGCTCTCGCCAGAGCGGATGACTCGCGCATCCGCGCCGTGGAAAGCAGGGCGAGACCGATCAGGCCGATCGCGAACCCTCCCGAACCCACGAGTTCCGCGACGCTACCGGAGTGCGCCTCCGCGCTGACCCCGGGCAGCACGGCTGCCGCGCCGTATCCGGCAACCGCGGCGGTCCCGCCGAGCCCGATCATCCACAGCTGCGTGCGGCGACTCGTGGTGTCCGATCGCGCGAACGCGAGTCCGACCAGCAGAAACGGAAGCCACAGCAGCACCGGGTAGTACCCGGTAAGGAGGTAGTAGTGCGCAATGTCCTCGACGACCGACAGCGGTGCTTCGTCGTCGACCGAGGCAGCGATCCAGGGCATCACCGTCGCCATGACCGCGGCGATCACGATGAGCAGCAGTCGCGGGGCGAAGAGCAGAGGCACCAGCAGCGCGAACATGATGCCGTAGTAATCCAGGATGACCGCGATCTCGCTTCCGAGCGTCTGCAACAGCACGCCGAGAACGAAGAGCATCAGGGCGCGCAGCAGGATCGAGGCGACCCGATCCCTCCTCGCGCCGACCGGCAGCGGAGACGCTCCGCCGGTCATCAGGCCGAGGGAGATGCCGGCGAGCGTGGCGAACAGTATCGACGACCTACCGTCGACGATCAGTTCGGTCTGGTCGGGGCGGGGGATGGCGTGGGCGACGAACATCCCGAGCACAGCGATGCCCCGCGCAAGGTCGAGTCCGACGATGCGCGGGGCGCCTGCTGCTCCGCCCCGGGGGCTCAGTCGCCTGATCCGAGTTCGCGAGGGGCCGGGGAGCCTGCCTTGAGCGCGGCGAGACGCGCATCGAGCACGACGGCGTCATCCGAGGCATCCAGTTCCTCGAACTGGGCGTCGAGGCTCGACGCTGCGAGCTCCTGCTGGCCGAGCACAACGGCCTCCTGCCTGCGGATCTTGTCTTCGAAACGGCTGATCTCGCTCGTGGGGTCGAGGAGGTCGATCGACTTGACCGCGTCGAGCACCTGCTTCTGCGCCTCGGCGGTCTTGGACCGGGCGATCAGCTGGTCACGCTTCGACGACAGCTCGCTCAGCTTGCCGCGCATGGCGGTGAGTCCCGACTTCAGCTGATTCACGATCGCCGTCTGCGAAGCGATGGTCGGCTCGGCGGTCGTTGCCTCCTTCTCCGCGGCGAGCTGGCGGCCGAGCGCCACCTTCGCCAGGTTGTCGAAGCGGTCGGCGTCGGTCTCATTGCCCGCCGAGCGGAGCTGGTCTGCCTTGCGGCTCGCCGCGAGCGCCTTGTTGCCCCAGTCGGCGGCCGCTGCCACGTCTTCCGCATAATCCTGCTCGAGCAGGCGGAGGTTGCCGATCGTCTGGGCGATCGCGCCCTCGGCCTCGGAGATGCTCGCCGTGTAGTCGCGCACCATCTGGTCGAGCATCATGGCGGGGTCCTCCGCCTGGTCGAGGAGCGCGTTGATGTTCGCTTTCGCCAGCTGGGCGATGCGGCCGAAGATCGACTGCTTAGACATGGGTGGTCCTTCCATCGTTACCTGGGTCGGGGCGCGCCGGGACTGACGCGACCGAGTCGTTCTGGGGGGAGTGGTTGGGAATCAGAAACGGCCCCCGCTGCTGCGTGACCGGCCGCCGGAGGAACCGCCGCCGAAACCGCCGCCGCCGAAGCCGCCGCCGAACCCGCCGGAGCGGGAACTGCCGCCGAAGCCGGTCGGCCCGCCTCGGGAGTAGCCGCCGCCCGGGCGTCCCCCGCCCGAGAAACCGCCGCCGCCGAGGATGAGTTGACCGAGGATGCCGCCGAGGATCGCGGATGTCGCCCCCTGGGGCATCCCGAGGCCGCCACCGCCACCGCCACCGCCGAAACCGCTCACGTCGGACTGTGCGAGCTCGAGTGCCCTCGCGGCGAGGCTCGACGAGGTGCGGGCCTCCTCGAGCGCTGAGACCGGATCGGAGCCTGCCGAGGCCACGGCGTTATCGAGATGACGCTTCGCCTCCGCCACCCGCGTGCGGGCCTCCGGACCTACGCCGCCGCGCCGGGTGGTGATGAAATCCTGTGCCGCGCCGATCTGTCCGCGAGCGGTGGCCAGCGTGCGATCGAGCTCGGACCGTGCCCTGGCCAGGCGCTGCTCGGCATCTCGGGCGGCGCCGAGCGCGTCATCCAGCCGGCCGTCGGCTTCGGCGAGGCGAGTCAGTGCCGAGAGGGGGTCGGATGCCGACGCCTGCTGTGTCGCCGCGTCGAGGGCCGCTCTGGTGGCACTCGCAGCGCCCGCCAGTGCACCGCTCGCAGCGGCCGTCGGCACGGCATCCGCCGCGGCGAGATCCTGCCTGGCGTCGGCGATCGCCGCCGGAAGCGCGGCGGAGGCGGCGTCGAGGGACTCGGCCTGTACGCCGACGGCGTGGATGAGCACCGACACCTGCTCGAGCGACGCCTGCGCCGAGCGGATCGCCACAGCCGCCGCACCGCGGTCGCCGCCGGTCAACGCTGCCTCGGCATCGGCCGCCGCCCGGTCGGCGAGTTCGAGCAGGTCGTGGGCCTGCTCGGGGTTCCGCTCCACCGCCGTGACGGCGGCAGCCGAGTACCGTTCGCGAAGGTCGACCAGCTCGCGCTCCGCCGTCGCGAGCCTCGACCTCTCGACACCGACACGTCGCTGAAGCTCGGCGAGCCCAGCGTCTGCATCCCGCTCGAGGGTGCGCAGTTCGTCGAAGGCATCCGCTTGAGCGTCAAGCGTCTCGTCGGCGCTCGTGCACAGTTCGATGATCTTCAGAGTCATTTCCCGGCGCTGCTCAGGGGTTTCCGGGTGCGCGTCATCGAGCAGTTGCCTCAGGCGGAAGGCCTCGCCCACCTGCCCCGTCGCACTCGCCAGGGCCTCGGAGAACGGCCGGGCGACATCCTCGCCGAATTGCGCCACCGCGAAGCCGAGTTCCTGGCCGCTGGTCTTGATCGCATCATCCAGTTGCACGAGCAGGCTGCCCGCCTGGGCGTCGAGTTCCTCCTGCGTGGGGCCGGCAGGCGCATTCCCGCCAGCCAAACGGCCGGGCGCACTCTTGCGCCGGCGCAGCACGATCACGCCGATGACGACCGCGGCCACAGCCACCCCGCCCACGATGAGCGCGGTGCCACTTCCGCCGCCGGCTGGCGCGGTGAGTGCCTCACGATAGCCGTCGGCCGCGGCGACCAGCCCGCCGGACCAGTCATCGTCTGCGAGCAGTCCCGTGGCGTCCGCCTCCACGGCATCCGTCTCGGTCTCGTCGAGGGCGAGGCTGTCGGGATAGCTCACGTCATAGTTGCGGGTCTCGGTGGCGATCGCGAACAGGATGTCGCCGTCGCCCAGGCGGTTCTGCTCGGCCGTGGCCGCGGCCCAGCTGTCGGTCACCGGCACCCCGTCGAACCGGTCGACGATCACCACGAACATCTGCACCCCGGTCTCGGACTCGAGGCGATCGAGGGCGGTCTGCACGTCGGCCTGCCCGGAGGCGAGCACACCGCTCGTGTCGAGGATCATCGCGCCAGAGAGGTCCGGCGGATCCTCGGCGTGCGCGACGCCCGGCCCGAGCAGCACGCCACCCAGGAGCACGGCAAGAAACAGGCCGGTCGCCGCCGAGATCGCGCGGAAGCGCATCAGAAAGCGACGGATCGATCGATGATGGCGGATGCTGGGCTCCCTCGTCGACGCAGGCGGCATACCCGATTCTATCGAGCGGCGCCTGTCAGTCAGTCGAGCCGCACGGGTGAGAGCGGGCCGGTGATGAGGTCGTGGGTGCCCTCGCCGTCGATGAGATAGATGGCAGCCGAGACCTCGTAGTCGCCCGGCTCGAGAGCGGGGAGCTCGTCGCGGAATGCCTCGCCCAGGTCGTCTTCGACGTCGCACCGAACGGGGGTGAGTGATGCCGGGTAGGTCTGCGATTCGCCCGGCGCGAGCGAGACATCGACGACCATCGCGATCGTCGCACCATTGCTGTGCCACAGCACGAGGCCGTCCTGCGAGAGCGTCACGGAGGGCACCGCCGATGTCGTGCCGCTGACGGGTGCGTCGCCGGTGTTCGTGATCGTGACGACGCCCTCCACGGTGGCCACGCCCGCCTCTGCCGCGGGGAAGTCGGCGGTCGCCACGAGCCCGGAGGCGCTGGGGGCCACCTCCGCGAGTTGTCCGCCGCAGAGGTTCAATTTCTCCGCCGGCGCGAGCATGATGCTGTCGCCGCCCGCTGCGCCGCCTGCGGCCGCCTCCTGGTCGGCGTTCTCGGTCGGCCCGCTGCTGAGGCTCGAACCAGTATCGCCGCCGAACCCCAACGGGCGAATCGCCGAGAATCCGGCCACCCCGATTCCGGCGATCGCGAGCCCCACCGTTCCCCCGAGGGCAACCTGGCCCGGAAGCCTCCGCCGCCTGCTGCGGCTCAACACGGCGCCCACGTCGATCTGCCGCACGGCATTTCCCGGCGCGCGCGCCCCGCGCAGTGCGTCACGCAGGTCGTCTTCAGTGGGCATGGGATGCTCCTCGTTCGTTTCGGTGAGAGTGCGGTGAACCGGCGCTACCCGGCGGAATGACGGGGAGCCCGGTGTGCGGCCTCGGAGAGCCGTCGCCGAGTGCAACGGCGAGTTTGCCGAGGCCGTCGCTGAGGTAACGCTTGACCGCGCCGGCGCTGATACCGAGTTGTTCGGCGATGTCATCGACCAGGAGGTCTTCGTAGTACCGAAGCACGACGCAGGCGCGTTCGCGGGGGGTGAGCTTGTCGAGTTCCCGCCAGAGATCGAGGCGCATCTCCGTGCCGGGCGCGGCGGACTCCTGCGCCGGCGGTTGCACCTGCAGGTGCGCCACCCGCCGCCACAGGGTGCGTCGTCTGGTCGTGTCGAGAAAGCCGTTCAGGATGGTGCGGCGCACGTATGCCTCTGCGCTCGAAATCGTGAAGCCGTTCCGCACCCGGCCGAAGGTGCGCACAAGGGCGTCCTGCACCAGATCGGCCGCGTCGTCCTGATTGCCCGTGAGAAGCCAGGCGTAGCGGGTGAGCGCTGCTCCGCGCTGCTCGATCAGCGTCGTCGCGACGCCTTCCCATGATCCGGCCACGGCTGTCCCATCTCTTGTCTCACTCTATGAAACGAGCACCTCGGGCGAAAGGTTGGGTTCGCCCTCAGATCGCGCGTGCCGCGCGGCGCGCCGCCTCCCGCAGGGCGGCAATCGGGTCGCTCATCGCGGCGGCCGTCGAACCGGCCACATCGGTGAGACTCTCGACGTGCACGTCGAGCGCCGGATGCGCGGCTCGCGCAAGCACCGGCGCGGTCGGGTCGATCGAGCCGGCGACCACGACAGCCCGCACACCGCCCGCTGCCGCCCGCGCGAGCATCCGTCCGACGACCTTGCCGCCGAGTGACGTGCGATCGAACCGCCCCTCCCCGGTGACGACGACGTCGGCGGTCGAGCCGAGATCCGCGAGGCCCGTGAGCGAGGCGACGGTGTCGGCTCCGGATGCCACGTCCGCGCCCCAGACCGACGCGAACCCGAACGCCGTTCCCCCCGCGGCTCCCGCGCCTTCGAAAGAGGGGTCTCCGCCGAGCAGGTCGGCGAACCGGCCGAGCCCGGCCTCGAGTTCCTGTACCTGGCGCGGGGTCGCCCCCTTCTGCGGTGCGAACACGGCGGCCGCGCCGGTGGGGCCGAGCAGCGGCGCATCCACGTCGGTGAGAAGCAGCACACCATCGGTGGGACTGGCGAGCAGCCTCGAGCGGTCGACGCGGTCGAGGCGGACCAACGAAGCTCCTCCCGGCGGGAGCGGCACGCCATCCGGACCAAACAGTCCAAGGCCCAGGCGCTGCAGCGCTCCCGCGCCGCCGTCGGTGGAAGCGGAACCGCCCAGCGCGATGACGACGCGGCTCGCGCCGTCCGCGAGCGCCGCGACGATGACCTCGCCCAATCCCGCCGTGGTCGCGCCGAGCGGATCGAGCTTGTCCATGAGGGGGAGCCCCGAGCACTGCGCCAACTCGACCACGGCCGTCCGGCCGGGGAGGGCCACCCAACGGCCGGGGACCTGGCGCCCATCCGGGCCTGTCACGGGTCCCGCTTCCCGCCATTCGGCTCCGGGCGTGGCCGCGAGCACGGCAGTGAGTGTGCCCTCGCCGCCGTCGGCCTGCGGCACCAGAAGCAGCGTGTCCTGCGGTCGCACGTCGCCCCAACCGGAGGCGATCGCCTGCGCGGCGTCGACGGCCGAGACCGTTCCCTTGAACGAGTCCGGGGCGATGGCGACGCGCACTGTCAGTCCTCCGTCACTCGACCAGCAGGGCGCCGAACTGCACGAAGGCCGTTGCCGCCCCGACGGCGGTGAGCAGCACACCCACGAGGCGGAACGCGTGGCCGTCGGCCTTCGGGTCGGCGAGTCGGGCGTGTTGCGGGTTCCTCGGGTCGAAGTACACCTGAACCTCGGTTCCCACCGGCGGCAGGATGCCGTCGGAGAGCGGTACCGGCACCGTCTGCATCTCCCGCTCGAGGTCGATGAACCGGAACCACGGATGCTCGGTGCCCGCGGGCGACGCGATGACGATGCCCCAGGTCTTCTCGAAACGGGATCCGAGCGCGCGCCGGGTATAGCCGATGAGCAGGAGCAGGATGCCGGGCACGAGCGCAATCCAGGTGATCAGCTCGAGGAGGAGCGATATCGCATCCAGAGGGTCGGATCCGGGCTCGAGGGTGACGTTCACGACCATCCGCCCAGGACCCGGCCGTGCGACAGGTACCGAGTCGCGTACACGGCGCTACCACGTGCGGTGGCGCCGCCGAGTCGGCCCCCGGCCTGAGTGAACTGCACGTGCGCATCCTATGGGTGGAATAGTGCATCGGCAGCGCTGAGGCTCCGACCGCGGGTCGACGGGAGGCCGGTCACTCCAGCGTCGGGGGGAAGTGGAGTGACCGGCGAGTTCACCGAGCGTTCGGGGCGTCGGCGGACTTATGTGGTCCTCATTGACCCGGGATTGAGCCTAGGGGGCTTCCGTGCTTTGTGTCCACACAAAGGAGGACACAAACCGTGAAACGTACCCCGACAATCCGGACAGGCGAGAACCTGTACCCCCTCTGGTTCGGAGGCGCGCCCGAATCGGATTGGCCGGTCTTCGGTCAGCCGCGCGAACTCGTGGAAAAGGTCCAGCGCTGGGTCGTCAGGGGGTTCCCGGCCCGATCCCTGAGCGCGAGCGGTCCGCCGGTCAGGGTGACCCGGTATCGCGTGTTCGGAGCCAACCGCTCGGTGGGGTCGATGACCAGCCGCGTGCGCGGATCGTTGCGTTGTACCAACGCAGGCACACGCTTGCCTGTCTTCAGGTTCACGATGTAGGCGGTCTTCGGGCTCGCGCCGATGATCGCTTCGTCGAACCGCACGGTCACGCTTCGGTCCCGCCGCACCGTGGAGCCTGCGGCGGGGGAGACACCCACGACGGTTGGAGCTGGGCCCGTGACGAACGTCCATCCGGCCGCGCCGAGCGCGTTGCCCACGAGATCGGTCACACCATCGAGCGTCGCTCGGTAGCGGGCGTCGGTCGCGAGCGGCTCTCCCTGGAAGGTCAGGGTGCGGGTGTCGAAGTCGTAGCCGACGAAGGGAACGGTCGACACCTCGCCTGCTCGCCGCAGGGTGAGCTGTGGCCTGTCCGCGGGAAAGAGAATCGGCTCGTCGAGTTGCACGGTGATCGGCGCTGATGCGTCCACCGATCGAGCCCCGGATGTCGGCACCGTGGCGACGACGGTCGGTGCCGTGGTGTCGGCGTTGAAGGTGACCGGTTCTGAACGCGGCGATGCCGCTCCGACGCCGTTCTGGTTCACACCGGCCACATCGAACGTGTACTCCACCCCCGGCGTGGGGTTTTGGATCCGCGCTGACGCGAAGACCACTGATCCGTTGAGGAACTCATCGGTCAGCACGCCGTCTTCGTATACCCGCACGAGATATTCCGTCTGCTGGCTGACGACCTCGGCCCGGGGCCATTCGATCACGATCCCGTCGAACTCCACGGCAGCGACCGGTTTTCCGGGGGCTACCGGGAGCGTTGGCGTTCCCGCGATCGCCACCGGCACGACGAACGCGGTGATCCCGGCGCTCTCCAGCCCCTCGGCTTTCACCACCTCGATCCTCGGTTCGGCGCCGTATTGATAGGTCGACACCGACGGCGGGATCGTGACCGTGAGTTCGCTTCCGTCGGGTGAGACCACCGTCGGAAGGGCAATCTCGCCGGCGCCTTCGAGCGGTTCCGAGTAGGCGAGCACCGCGACGGGGGCAGGGTCCACCTTCCCGACCAGGCGCTCACTGAAGAATCCCGCCTCGGCACGGAAGATCAGCGTGTCTCCAACGCCGATGGTCGCAACGCCCGGCGCGGCACGCCAGTCCGCGTGGAAGAACGACGGCTCCTCGTCGATGACGCCGGGAAAGCGCAGGTCGATGGCGGCGGTGGTCTGCTCCGTCGATGCTGTCGCCTTGAGGTCCAGGGTGATGTGAAAGTTGCTGGCTCGGTCGGGCGGACCCACGAACTCCGTCACGAAGAAGGGGTTCGGCGCGGCGAGTGTGCCCGATCCGGTCAAGTCGATGCCGTAGTAGTCGTCTGCGGTCGGCACGCCCACCAATTCACCGGATGAGTTCTGAGTGAAATCCACCTGCTTGAGTGGCGTGTGTCCGTCCCTGATCTCGAAGAAGTCCGCTGGAAGGTCGATCGACGCGGTGTGTGCGGTCGAGTCGAGGGTTGCGACCCCGGTCGACTCGAAGTCTGCGCCGTAGACCCGGAAGGTGAGTTCATCGAGTACGAAGTCCGGGTCCGGTAGGTCGAAGGTCACACGGGTGGTCGACCGCGGCAGGAGCAGGGGAGCGTCGCTGAATCGGGATTCCCTGCTCAGGGAGAAGTTGTGCAGGAACGGAGCGGGCACATCGATCACCGTCGTATCGGCGGCCTCGGCCGGTGAGGCCACGAGCCCCGGACTGCCGGCCGCGAGGAGTGCGGCGAGAGTCGACGCCAGAATGATTCTGGTGCGCTGAAGGTACAGAGCAGAGGTTGTCACGTCGGGTGCCTTTCAACCGCGAAAGCCACCCCAGTGTGGCTTTTCCTCACAGTATGGGCACTGCGCGACCCGATGCGCTACGGGAGATTCCCCCGATGTGTAACAGTCGGACACCGGTCCCGGGATTGCCCTGACCGAGATGCGTCGCGACTGACTCTGGTGCCCCCGCGCAGATTCGAACTGCGGCCCCTGCCTCCGGAGGGCAGTGCTCTATCCCCTGAGCTACGGGGGCCAGGAGGTGACTCAACGTTACCAGTGCTTGACCGCCCCGAATCCCGCACCCCGCCCCTGCGGAGGTCACGCCCGAACCTGCCCCGTAACATCCACGTCGTCTGCGCATGAAAGGATTCTGGGATGCTTCGCAACGTCTCAGCCCACATGGAACTCGATATCTCCGGTCGCACCAATATGGTGCTCAGCCTCGCCGTGGCTCAGGGGTACACGCTCGCGCAGGAGACGCTGTCGATAACGCTCGACGGGCGTGCCATCGAGCCGAATGAGATCTCCGACAGGCACGGCACGCGCCTCCACCAGCTCGTGGGTGACCGGGGACACATGACGATCGACTATCGCGCCGAGGTCACCGGTTTCGCCACCCCGGTGGAGCTCAATGAGCTCGACCAGATCGTGTACCTCCGGCCGAGCCGGTACTGCGAGTCGGACAGCCTCACGCCCACCGCGCGATCGGAGTTCGCCGGGCTCCAGGGGAAGGCTCTCCTGGCCGCGGTCGGTTCCTGGGTGGGCAGCAAACTGAGGTACGTACCCGGCTCCAGCCTCCCGACTGACGGTGCCGAGCAGACGCTCCTGGCACGCAGGGGAGTCTGCCGCGACTACGCGCACCTGGTGATCGCCCTGCTGCGAGCCCTCGACATCCCGGCCCGCATGGTGGCCGTGTACGCACCGGGGCTCCAGCCGATGGACTTCCACGCGGTGTGCGAGGCCTGGGTGGACGGCACCTGGCACGTCGTCGACGCCACGGCTCTTGCCCCACGCCAGAGCCTCGTGCGCATCTCGACCGGCCGGGACGCCGCCGACATCGCGTTCCTCACCAATCACTGGGCGGATCTGCTGCTGCGAGAGCTCTCGGTGCTCGCGGTCGTCGACACCCTTCCCCGCGACGATGTGCGGGAATTCGTCGAGCTGTCCTGACGACAGGGCTCGCTAACGCACGGCGGCCGTCACCGAGTCGGTGAGAGGCGCGGCATCGGCGGGGGAGAGGAAGAATTCCGACCTCGCCACGATCCAGTTCTGGCCTTCGAACAGCTGCACCACGCCGTATCCGTCGGCGTCTTTCGAGAAGTACGCCCCACTCGACACGAGGGTCCCTGCCTTCGACTCGAGCTCGGCGAGCGACGTCGTCGGCGGATGCGCGACCGCGATGTCGATCGTCTGACCACTGGTCTGCTGCTGCCAGCGGCAGGCGACACCGCCAAATCCGACCGCGGTCGCCGCGGGAGTGCCGGCCGTGGGCACGTAGGAATTCAGCAGGCCGAAGTTCGGATCGAAGTCATACATCGTCTGCAGCGACACCAACTCGGCGCACGGTGCGTTGATGGGCGCAACGTCGGGGGCGGGCACAGGTGTCGTGGACGGCGTTGCGGTGGGGCTCGCGCCCGGCTCCGCGCCGGGTGATGCGCTCTCCGAGGGAGCCGCCGTCGCTGACGGGGTTACTTCGCCCGATGGCTCGGGTGACGGCGATGTCGCTGGCGTCACGATCGGCGCGCAGCCGGCCAGGGCGGCAACGAGCAGGCCGGCGGAGACGGTCGCGACGGTCGATCGCCGCAAGGTGCCTCGTGGTGGCTGTGCCGGGCGCTTCAGCATGAGCGTCCTTTCGTTGCGGAGTGGCTCCCCATCCTGACCCACCGCGCGGGCTTCGCCGCCTGGACGCGCCACTGTCGGCCGAGGCGTGCCGGATAGAATCGCTCATCGTGACTCCTTCCGAACTCTCAGCCAGTCTGCTCACCTCGGCCACTCAGGTGCTGTCACGTCGGGCGGATGGCGCGGCTCCCGAACTCACTGTGAACGACCTCTCCCTCGAGCGCCCGCGCAACCGTGACCACGGCGACTGGGCCTCGAACCTCGCCATGAAGCTCGCCAAGCGACTCGGCGTGAACCCTCGCGACCTCGCGGCCGAGTTCGCGGCGGATTTCCGCTCCATCCCGGGCATTGCGTCGGTCGACGTGGCGGGCCCCGGATTCATCAATCTCACGCTCGACGCCGCTACCGCGGGCGAGCTGGCGCGCACGATCGTTACGCAGGACACCGGGTACGGCAGGGGAGACCTCTACGCCGGTGTACCTATTAACCTCGAGTTCGTGTCGGCCAACCCCACAGGACCGATCCACCTCGGCGGCGTTCGCTGGGCCGCGGTGGGAGACAGCCTCGCCCGCCTTTTCGCGGCGGAGGGCGCCGACGTCACCCGCGAGTACTACTTCAACGATCACGGCGGGCAGATCGACAGGTTCGCGCGGAGCCTCATCGCCAGCCACCTCGGCGAACCCACCCCAGAGGACGGCTACGGCGGGCAGTACATCCACGACATCGCCGCGCGCGTGGTGGCCGACTATTCGGGCACGCCGCTGTCCGACCTCGACCGTGCTGATCTGCAGGAGGTGTTCCGCTCCAGGGGCGTCGAGCTGATGTTCGGCGACATCAAGAAGAGCCTCCACGACTTCGGTGTCGACTTCGACGTCTTCTTCCACGAGAACACGCTCCACGAGAACGGCGATGTCGAGAGCGCCATCGAGCGACTGCGCGCGGCGGGCCACATCTTCGAGTCCGACGGCGCCGTCTGGTTCCGGTCCACCGACTTCGGCGACGACAAAGACCGCGTTGTCATCAAGAGCGACGGAGAGGCGGGCTACATCTCCGGTGACCTCGCCTACTACCTCAATAAGAGGAAGCGCGGTTTCGAGCGCAATCTCATCATGCTCGGCGCGGACCACCACGGGTACGTGCGCCGCCTGATGGCGATGACCTCCGCGTTCGGCGATGTGCCGATGGTGAACCTGGAGATCCTGATCGGTCAGATGGTCAACCTTCTGAAGGACGGCACCCCGCAGCGCATGAGCAAGCGGGCCGGCACCGTGGTCGTGCTCGAGGACCTCGTCGACGCGGTGGGAGTGGATGCTGCGCGCTACGCCCTCGTGCGGAGCTCGAGCGATTCGCAGCTCGACATCGAC
The DNA here is from genome assembly GCA_963756375.1 of uncultured Actinomycetota bacterium. Classification (GTDB taxonomy): domain Bacteria; phylum Actinomycetota; class Actinomycetes; order Actinomycetales; family Microbacteriaceae; genus Marisediminicola. The sequence continues at coordinate 471,667 of CAVWNJ010000005.1, forward strand.
CTCGACCTGCTCACCAAGCGCACCAACGACAACCCCGTGTTCTACGTGCAGTATGCGCACGCACGCACCTCGGCAGTGGCGAGGAACGCGGCGGCGGCCGGGGTGGACCGGAGCGTCTTCGACGCGAGTCTCCTCACCCACGAGACCGAGAGCATCCTGCTCGGCAGCCTCGCCGAGTTTCCCCGTGTCGTGCGCCAGGCCGCCGAACTGCGCGAACCCCATCGCGTCGCGCGCTATCTCGAGGAGCTGGCTGGCTCCTACCATCGTTGGTATGACGCCTGCCGAGTCGCGCCCCAGGGTGAGGAACCAGTGACGAACGTCCATCGCACGAGGCTGTGGCTCAACGACGCCACGGCGGTCGTGCTCAGGAACGGGCTCGGCTTGCTCGGCGTGAGCGCACCGGAGCGGATGTAACGATGGACACGGCGCACCTCCGACACGAACGACTGCTGCGCCGTCGGCGCGCACGCCGCGCCGCCTTCTCCATCGCGTTCGGCACGGTGCTCGTGCTCGGAATCGCTCTGGGCGCGGTGGTGGCTGCGGACTTCTTCGTTCGCGGTCTCGTGGAGCGAGCCGTCGCATCCCAGCTCAAGCAGGCGCTGTCGATCCGCACCGTGGTCGACGTGAAGGTGGAAGGCGTCTCAGTGCTGGCCCAGGTGATCACCGGTCGCCTGGAAAAGGTCACGGCGACCGCAGAGCGTGTGCATCTGGGCGAGCTGGCCGGTCGCGCCGAGGTGGTCGCCAGGGGAGTGCCCTTCGATTCGGGCATGCCCGTGAGCGACGTGCGCCTCGAGTTCTCGGTGGCAGAGGAGGACCTCCCGGCCATCTCCTCGAATCTGAGCGGACTGCCCATCTCCACCGTGACGGTCGAACGCCCCAACGTGAAGTTCATCGCCGACTTCGACGTGCTGGGCGTGCCCGTGCCGCTCGGGGTCGGACTTGCGCCGGCTCCGCTCGACGGCGCGATCGCCTTCACGCCGACGAGCATCCGCCTCGGCGACGCGGAGATCACAGCAGATGCCCTTCGCGCCCAGTTCGGTCCGCTGGCCGAGGCGGCGCTCGCCACGCAGAACCTCTGCATCGCTGAGTCCCTGCCGGTGGCCCTCCGTCTCACGGGCATCGACCTGCCGGATGGCGAGTTCGTGTTGCAGTTCCGAGCGAGGGATGTCGAGCTCGACGACCCGCGACTCGGCACCTGCGCGGCGTGACTCGCGTAGCCTTCCGCAGCACCCGGGTAGGATTCTTTCGGCCGTACTTCACGTGTGCGCACGGGCGGCCGACGCCCGCCCCCTTCCCGTCGTGAGGTCTTTTTTGCTCGACAGCCCCCTAGCTCCGCCGTGGCTCTCCGCACCGATCGACGCGAACGAACTCCAACCGGGCGTGTGGTCGAAGACCGCAGCCCGCACCGAGTCGGGCGATGTCTCGATCGGCGGGGTGCCCGCTGGTGAGCTCGCCGCGCGATTCGGCACCCCGCTCTACGTTGTCGACGAATCCGATGTCCGCGCCCGTGCCCTCGCGGTGAAGACCGCGTTCGACCGGGAATTCGCCCGGATCGGCTCACGCGCGACCGTGTACTACGCAGGCAAGGCCTTCCTCTCCGGCGATGTCGCGCGCTGGGTCACCGAAGCAGGACTGAACATCGATATCGCCACCGGCGGCGAATTCGCGGTCGCCGTCGCAGCGGGGGTGGATGCCGGCCGCCTCGGATTCCACGGCAACAACAAGTCGCTCGGTGAGCTCGACCGCACGGTCGCAGCGGGCATCGGGGTCATTGTCATCGACAGCAGACTCGAGATCGGGCGCGTGGCAGACGCCGCAGCCAGGCACGGCAGGCGTCAGCGCGTGCGACTCAGGGTGAACAGCGGCGTGCACGCGACCACCCACGACTATCTCGCCACGGCTCGCGAGGATCAGAAGTTCGGTATCGCCATCGCCGACGCCGAAGCCGCGGTGAAGGAGATCAGGTCCCACGACGGGCTCGAGTTCCTGGGCCTGCATTCGCACATCGGCTCCCAGATCTTCGAGGTCGACGGCTTCGTCGAGGCGATCCGGCGCCTCCTCGAGCTGCACACGCGCCTGCTCGAAGGTGGGCCGGTGCCTGAGCTCAATCTCGGTGGCGGTTTCGGTATCGCCTACACGTCGGTCGACACCCCGCTGAGTTTCGACACCCTCGCGACGCTGTTCGCCGACGCACTCCACGCGGAGGTCGAACGGCTGGGCGTACCCATGCCCGCCGTCGCCATCGAGCCGGGGCGCTCGATCATCGGACCCGCAGGGGTCACGCTCTACGAGGTGGGCACCATCAAGGAGGTCCTCGTCTCCGACGGGTCGGCTCCGGCCGTGCGCACCTACGTGAGCGTCGACGGTGGGATGAGCGACAACGCGCGCCCGGCCCTCTACGAGTCCGACTACTCGGTGCGCATCGCGAGCCGAGTGTCATCCGCGCCGCCCACACTCGTACGTGTCGTCGGACGACACTGCGAAAGCGGCGACATCGTGGTGCGAGCCGACTATCTGCCGTCGGATGTCCGCCCCGGTGACCTGCTCGCCGTGCCCGCGACCGGCGCGTACTGCTGGGCGCTCGCCAGCAACTACAACATGGTCGGTCGCCCACCCGTCGTCGCGGTGCACGACGGGCGCGCACGCCTGATGATCCGCGGCGAGACCGAACAAGACCTGCTGTCCCGCGACGTGGGACTGGATACCGAGCCGACCGGCTCGACATCCGTATCGAACGGAGACACATGATCGAGTATCGAAACCTGCGAGTCGCCCTGTTGGGCGCCGGCTCCGTGGGAGCCCAGGTGGTCTCCCTTCTCCTGCAGCACGGCGAGGAACTCGCCCAGCGTTCCGGCGCAGGCCTCGAACTGATCGGGGTCGCCGTGCGCGACATCGACGCACCGCGGAGCGCCGATATTCCGCGGCATCTGCTCACCACCGACGCCGAGAGCCTCATCCTCGGCGCCGACATCGTGATCGAGCTCATCGGTGGCCTCGAGCCCGCCCGCGGGTACCTCCTGCAGGCGCTCGGCTCCGGCGCCGACGTGATCACCGCCAACAAGGCGCTGCTCGCAACGCACGGACCGGAACTGTTCGAGGCCGCGGAGCAGGTCGGTGCTCAGCTTTATTACGAGGCCGCCGTGGCCGCCGCCATCCCGATCATCCGCCCCCTCCGCGACAGCCTCGCGGGCGACCGGATCCGCCGGATCATGGGCATCGTGAACGGCACGACCAACTTCATCCTCGACCGGATGGACACGGCGGGGGACACCCTCGAGGCCGCCCTCGCCACCGCCACCGAGCTCGGCTACGCCGAAGCCGACCCCACGGCAGACATCGAGGGTTACGACGCGGCCCAGAAGGCCGCCATTCTCGCGAGCCTCGCCTTCCACACCACAGTGCCGATCGACAGGGTGCACCGCGAGGGCATCACCAACGTCACGATCGAGCAGGTGAACGCCGCCCGCAAGGCCGGCTACGTGGTGAAGCTGCTCGCGATCGCCGAGCGGCTCGTGGACGCGGAAACGGGGGAGGAAGGCGTGAGTGCACGGGTGTATCCCGCCCTCGTGCCGCGCACGCACCCCCTCGCCGCCGTTCACGGCGCCAAGAACGCCGTTTTCATCGAGGCGGAGGCCGCCGGCGACCTCATGTTCTACGGTGCGGGAGCAGGGGGCATTGAGACGGCGTCCGCCGTGCTCGGCGACCTCGTCTCCGCAGCCCGTCGCCACGTGATCGGTGGCCCAGGCGTCGCCGAGTCGACCCACGCGAACCTGCCGATCCTGCCGATCTCCCGCGTCACAACGCGGTACCAGATCGCCCTGTCCGTCGTCGACCAGCCCGGCGTCCTCGCCGCGATCGCCACCCTGTTCAGCGAGCACGGCGTGTCGATCGAGACGGTCGAACAGTCTGTCGCGGCGATCGACCCGGTCACCGGGCAGTCCGCGCCCGGCGCTACCCTTGTCATCGGAACTCACGAAGCATCCGAGCAATCGCTGTCCGCCACCGTCGAGTCGCTCGGCAGCAATCCGGTCGTCAGTTCCGTCACATCCGTCCTGAGAGTCGAGGGGTCCGAATAATGCCGCAGAATCCGCAGGCACCTGCCAGCCGCCAGTGGCGCGGAGTGCTCCGTGAGTACGCCGACCGCCTCGACATCACGGATGCGACCCCCGTCGTCACGCTCGGTGAGGGTGGCACCCCGCTTCTTCCCGCGCCGGCGCTCTCGGCACGCACCGGAGCGACCGTCTACGTCAAGTACGAGGGCATGAACCCCACCGGTTCGTTCAAGGACCGCGGCATGACGATGGCGATCTCGAAGGCCGTCGAGCACGGCGCGAAGGCCGTCATCTGCGCATCGACCGGCAACACGTCGGCATCCGCTGCCGCCTACGCGACGCACGCGGGCATCACCTCCGTCGTGCTCGTGCCGGACGGCAAGATCGCCATGGGCAAGCTCAGCCAGGCCGTCGCGCACAACGCGGAGATCCTCCAGGTGCGCGGCAACTTCGACGACTGCCTCGACATCGCCCGCGACCTCGCCGAGAACTACCCGGTGCACCTCGTGAACTCGGTGAACCCCGACCGCATCGCGGGCCAGAAGACCGCCGCCTTCGAGGTGGTCGAGGTGCTGCAGGATGCCCCCGATTTCCACATCGTGCCGGTCGGCAACGCCGGCAACTACACCGCGTACTTCCGCGGGTACAGCGAAGAGCTCGCACGCGGCGCCACCACGAAGCTCCCTCGCATGTTCGGCTTCCAGGCGGCAGGCAGCGCGCCGATCGTGCTCGGGCACGTCGTGAAGAACCCCGACACCATCGCGAGCGCCATCCGCATCGGCAACCCGGCGTCCTGGCACCTCGCGACCGAGGCGCACACGGTCTCCAACGGCTATTTCGGCGCGATCTCCGACGAGCTGATTCTCGAGGCGCACCGCATCCTCTCTGCTGAGGTCGGAATCTTCGTCGAGCCGGCATCGGCGATCAGCGTCGCAGGGCTCCTCGAGCGCTCCGAGGCGGGCGAGATCCCCAAGGGGTCGACAGTGGTGCTCACCGTCACCGGACATGGATTGAAGGACCCGCAGTGGGCCCTCCGCCGCGCGGACGGCTCCACCGTCGAACCGACGAAGGTACCCGTCGACACCGCCGAGATCGCCGACATCCTCGGCTTGCAGAAAGTGCCTGCGTGACACCGCCCGCCGATCGAGGTGCCGTCTGGCCGCTCCCGATCGGCACCACGGTGAGTGTGAAGGTTCCGGCGACCACGGCGAACCTCGGCCCCGGTTTCGACACTCTGGGGCTCGCGCTCTCGATCTACGACGATCTCACCGTGACCGTGCGGGAGGAGCCCGGGGCTTTCGTCGAGGTGATCGGCGTCGGCGCCGGCGAGGTGCCGACCGACGAGGGCAACCTCGTCGTCGCCACCATCCGTCATGTCTTCACCGCCTACGGCTTCGAGTCTCCTGGGCTCCACCTGGTGGCTCGCAACTCCATCCCGCACGGCCGCGGCATGGGGTCATCCGGCGCTGCGATCGTCTCCGGCATCATGGCGGCGAAGGGCCTGCTCGACGGGCTCGTCACCCTCGACGGCAACGCGCTGCTCGCGATCGCGACCGAGCTCGAAGGGCATCCGGACAACGTCGCCCCAGCACTGTTCGGCGGGCTCACCATCGCCTGGACCACGGATGCAGGCCCGCAGCACAAGAAGCTCATGGTGCACCGCGGGGTCTCCCCACTCATCTGCGTGCCGGAGTCCACGATGTCGACGGAACTCGCGAGAAGCCTCCGACCGGCATCCGTGCCCCACGAGGACGCCATCTTCAACGTCTCGCGCTCGGCGCTCCTGATCGCAGCGCTCATCCAGAGTCCGGAGCTGCTGCTCGCGGCCACCGAGGACAAGCTGCATCAGAGCTATCGCGCCGCGGCGATGCCTGCCACCGACTCGCTCATCACCGAACTGCGGTCGCATGGGCTCCCCGCGGTGATCTCGGGGGCGGGACCGTCGATCCTGGTGCTGTGCAGCGACCCTGCGCAGCGCATGGAGGCGGCCGCTCTCGTTGCCGCTCACACCGAATCGCCGTGGCAGGCGCTCATGCTGGCCGTGGATGTCAAAGGTGCTACAGTGAGTGCGCACCCGGCGGGGGCCTCGGCCCAGCCATCGGCCACGATCTAGTCGCCAACGACAAATCTTGTCGCCCGGTGCGAATCTCAATTAAGCAATCGCTTCTGCGTGAGTCTCTCACGAGCACCCCGCAGCGCAGTCCTGCGCAACCCGCCCGGAGCTGTGTTCGGCGATGAGCTTCCCCCGGCACCATCGGTGCCCGGGAGATAAGGAATCCATTCCAGTGACAGATGTCAACGTCCGCGCCGACGGCTCGGACTCACGCGACTACCTCAGCGCTCTGCGCTTGCCCGAACTGCAGGCGCTCGCCGCTCAGCTCGGTATCGGTGGCACGTCCAAACTACGTAAGGGAGAGCTCGTGAACGCAATCAACGAGGTCCAAGGTGCAACAACCCACGATTCCGAACCGCTCGCCGAGTCGGCCGTGGACGGCTCGAACGCCGACGAGGCTCAGCAGACGGAGGCAGGCAGCGACGCCGCCCCCCGCGAGGAGGCCACCGCTGACGCTCCGGTTCCGCCCCGCAAGCGCGCACCGCGTCGGGTCAGCGCCAAGGCAGGCGTGATCACCGCGCCTGAGGCTCCCGCCGCCTCGGCGCAGGACGCTCCGGCGCAGGACGCTCCCGCGCAGGACGCTCCGGCGCAGGACGCACCTCAGGACGCACCCACCCAGGACGCACAGGCAGAGGATGCACCGGCGCAGGACGCTCCGGCCCAGGACACTCCCGCCCAGGACGACCGCGCAGCCGAGGACTCGGACGACCGGAACGCCGACGATTCCCAGGATGCACCGACCGACGGTTCGTCGAGGCGGTCGCGTTCGAGCGGCCGTGGTCGCGACCGCGACCGCGGTGGCGACGCAGACGCGTCGGTTCCCGTCGTGGAGCTTCCCGCCCCGCGCGGCGAGGGATCATCGGACGACCAGTCCGGCGAGAACCAGCCGCAGCAGCGCAACTCCCGCAGCCGCAACCGCAACCGCAACGCTGCGGGGGAGGCCCGCGACGGCGCCCGCCAGCAGCAGGATGCCGCCGCCGACGAGCAGGCCGACAACCAGCGCGGCAACCGCAATCAGCGCGGCCAGCGCGGTGAGCAGAACGACCGCCAGCAGAACGACCGTCAGCAGGGCGACCGCCAGCAGGGCGACCGCCAGAACGATCGTCAGCAGGGCGACCGCCAGCAGGGTGGCCGCGGCGGACAGAACGTGCGCGACGACCAGTTCGACCGCCAGAATGACGACAACGATCGCAGCGGACGCAGCCGGTACCGCGACCGCAAGCGTCGCGGACAGGGCGTTGGCGACGACTTCGAGCCCGAGATCACCGACGACGACGTGCTCATCCCCGTAGCCGGCATCCTCGATGTGCTCGACAACTACGCCTTCGTGCGCACCAGCGGCTACCTCCCCGGCAACAACGACGTGTACGTGTCGCTCGGCCAGGTGAAGAAGTACAACCTCCGCAAGGGTGACGCCGTCGTAGGCTCCATCCGCCAGCCGCGCGAGAACGAGAACAACGGTCGCCAGAAGTACAACGCGATCGTCAAGATCGACTCGATCAACGGACTCCCCGTCGAGCAGGCCGGCGAGCGGGTGGAGTTCGGCAAGCTCACGCCGCTGTACCCGACCGAACGACTTCGCCTCGAGACCGAGTCGGGCAAGCTCACCACGCGCATCATCGACCTCGTGTCGCCGATCGGCAAGGGACAGCGCGGACTCATCGTCTCGCCGCCCAAGGCCGGTAAGACGCTCGTGCTTCAGGCCATCGCGAACGCCATCGCCAAGAACAACCCAGAGGTCCACCTCATGGTCGTTCTCGTCGATGAGCGCCCGGAAGAGGTCACCGACATGCAGCGCACGGTGAAGGGTGAGGTCATCGCCTCCACCTTCGACCGGCCGGCGGAAGACCACACCACCGTCGCGGAGCTCGCCATCGAGCGCGCCAAGCGGCTCGTGGAGCTCGGTCACGACGTTGTCGTGCTCCTCGACTCGATCACCCGCCTCGGCCGCGCCTACAACCTCGCGGCACCGGCATCCGGTCGCATCCTCTCCGGTGGTGTCGACTCGTCGGCGCTGTACCCGCCGAAGCGCTTCTTCGGAGCCGCGCGCAACATCGAGGATGGCGGCTCGCTCACGATCCTCGCCACCGCGCTCGTGGAGACCGGATCCAAGATGGACGAGGTCATCTTCGAGGAGTTCAAGGGCACCGGAAACATGGAGCTCCGCCTCTCCCGCCAGCTGGCCGACAAGCGGATCTTCCCCGCCGTCGACGTGAACGCCTCCGGCACTCGCCGTGAGGAGATGCTGATGGGCGTCGACGAGACCAAGATCAACTGGAAACTCCGTCGTGCCCTCGCGGGACTAGAGACCCAGCAGGCCCTCGAGCTCGTTCTCACCAGGCTGAAGGACACCACGAGCAACGTGGAGTTCCTCATGCAGGTGCAGAAGTCGATGCCGACGGTTTCCGGGTCAGAAAAGGGGTAACCGTGTTCGAGTCGGTGCAGACTCTGCTGACCGAGCACGACGACCTCCAGAACCAACTGGCGGATCCGGCGCTCCACTCGGACCCGGCACGCTCCAAGAAGGTCAATCGGCGCTACGCCGAGTTGTCGCGCATCGTGGCGGCCTACAACGAGTGGCGGCAGCAGAGCGACGATCTCGCCGCGGCGACGGAGATGGCGTCGGAGGACGCATCCTTCGCCGACGAGATTCCCGGCCTGCAGGCCGGGGTCGAACAGTACGGCGAGCGGCTGCGTCGGCTGCTGATCCCGCGCGACCCCAACGACGGTCGCGACGTGATCATGGAGATCAAGATGGGGGAGGGCGGTGCCGAGTCGGCGCTGTTCGCCGCCGACCTCCTGCGCATGTACCTGCACTTCGCCGAGAGCAAGCGGTGGAAGACGGAGATCATCGAGCAGACCCAGAGCGATCTGGGCGGCTACAAAGATGTCCAGCTGGCGATCAAGGGCTCGTCGAACGACCCGGCGCAGGGCGTGTGGGCCCACCTCAAATACGAGGGAGGCGTGCACCGCGTGCAGCGGGTGCCTGCGACCGAGTCGCAGGGACGCATCCACACCTCCGCCGCAGGAGTGCTCGTGTTCCCCGAGGTCGATGAGCCCGAAGAGGTGGCGATCAGCGCCAACGACCTCAAGATCGACGTGTATCGGTCGAGCGGCCCCGGTGGCCAGTCGGTCAACACCACCGACTCCGCCGTGCGCATCACCCACCTTCCCACCGGCATCGTCGTGGCGATGCAGAACGAGAAGAGTCAGCTGCAGAACCGTGAGGCCGGTATGCGCGTGCTCCGCGCCCGGGTCCTCGCGCGCCAGCAGGAGGAACTCGATGCCGCGGCATCCGAGGTGCGCAAGAGCCAGATCCGCACGATGGACCGGTCCGAGCGCATCCGCACCTACAACTTCCCGGAGAACCGGATCGCCGACCACCGCACCGGGTACAAGGCCTACAACCTCGATGCCGTAATGAATGGTGCACTCGACGCGGTCGTGGAGTCGTGCATCCAGGCGGATGAGGAAGCTCGACTGACCGCCATCGGCGATGACGCCTGAGAGCCAGTCGCCGTACAGCCCGACCGGTGAGCGCTCGATGACCTTCACAGAGCTCAGGGATGGTGCGATCGACCTGCTCGCGCGGGCAGGTGTGCCCAATCCCGACGTCGACGCCGAACTTCTGATCGGGCATGTCACGGGTCTTCGTCGTGGAGAGATCCAGGCGAAGGCGGTGACCGGATCCGCGGTCGACCCGCAGGCCTCGGTCGAGATCGCGGCGCTCGTGGAGCGCCGTGCCGCGCGCGAGCCGCTTCAGCACATCACCGGGGTCGCTCCGTTCCGATCACTCGAGCTCGCCGTCGGACCTGGTGTCTTCGTGCCCCGCCCGGAAACGGAACTCGTCGCCCAGTTCGCGATCGACGCGCTCGACGCCGTCGCCGGCGGCTCCGCGATCGGGGTGGATCTCGGCACCGGCAGCGGCGCGATCGCCCTTGCCATGGCCAACGAGGTACCCCACGCCACGGTGTACGCGGTCGAGAACTCCCCGCGGGCGTTCGTCTGGACCAGGCAGAACTTCCGCGCACTCGGCGGCTCGAATGCGCACCTGCAGTTCGTCGATCTTGCGGATGCCCTGCACGAGCTCGACGGTTCGGTCGACGTCGTGGTGTCGAATCCGCCGTACATTCCGCTCGGCGCCATCCCGCGCGACCCCGAGGTGCGGCTGTTCGACCCCGAGCACGCGCTCTACGGCGGCGTGGACGGGTTGGATGTCGTGCGTCAGGTCTCGGCAACGGCCCGGCGTCTCCTGCACGCGGGAGGCACAGTCGTGCTCGAGCACGGCGAGCTGCAGGGCGCAGCCATCGCGGGCCTACTCGAAGCGGACGGCTGGACCGCCGTGGCAACGCACCGCGACCTGCTCGGCAGGGACCGCGCCACCACCGCGCTGCGCTAAGTGCCGCGGGCAGGTCGGGTCAGGCGATGGCCGACCGTCCCTCGCCCGGATCCAGCACGCCGCGTGCCCTGGCGAAGTCCTCGATCGCGGTGAGCAGAAGCGTCCCCTCGGTGAAGAGGTGGCCGGTGATTCCGACGGATGCCGCTCCCTCGATGTTCTCGGCCAGGTCGTCGGCGAAGAACGCGTTCGCAGGATGTACGCCGTACCTGTCGAGCACGGCTCGGAAGACCTCCGGCTCGGGCTTTCTCGCGCCGTAGTGCGACGAGGTGAACAGATGGTCGCCGAAGAGGCCCGGAAGAGCGGGGGCGAGGGTCGCGAGGTGCCGTTGGGTGAGAGCTCCGTTGTTGGTGAGGAGGGTGACCCTGCCCAGTTCGCTCGCGCGACGCACCGCAGCCAGCGACTCGGGCAGCGGGGTCATCGCCGATCCGCGCGCGTCGACCCACTGCTCCTCACTCACCGCAACGCCGATGGCCTCGGTGAACGCCGCGAGATAGTCGTCGCCGTCCGTCCACGCGCCGGCCTCAGCGGCGAGCTCACCGTCGGCGTGCCACCAGCGCTCCCGGAGTTCGGCGAGCGACAGCCCGGTCAGTTCGGTCAGTCGCGCCATCCGATGCTGCCAGCGGTACCGGTACAGCACCTCGTCCATGTCGAAGATGAAGAGCAGCATCCGGTTCACACTACCGATCCTCGCCTGTCGCGGCGCGCCAGAGGCTCACCGCGAGCCAAAGACTACGATGGACCCGACATGGCCACGATCTTCGACTGTTCCACCAGCACCGGCCTGATGACCGGCATGCGACTCGCGCGGAGCGCCGTCGGACGCGGCGAACTGGTGGTGATCCCCACAGACACCGTCTACGGTGTCGCCGCCGACGCATTCAACCCCGCCGCCGTTCAGCGCCTCCTCGATGCGAAGGGGCGCACCCGCGCCGCGCCTCCGCCCGTTCTCGTTCCCGGAATCGAGACCCTGGATGCCCTCGCCGAGGTGGTGCCAGACGAGGTGCGGGCACTGGTCGCCGCCTTCTGGCCGGGCGGGCTCACCATCATCCTTCCCGCGAGGGGTTCGCTGCACTGGGATCTCGGTGACACCGCCGGTACCGTTGCCCTCCGGATGCCGTCCGATCCGGTAGCGCTCGAACTCCTGAAGGAGACGGGGCCTCTCGCCGTCTCCTCCGCGAATCTCTCCGGGCAGCCGGCCGCCATGACGGCGGAGGCCGCCGAGGAGATGCTCGGCGACTCGATCGCCGTCTACCTCGACAACGGCTCGGCCGGTGCCAGCTACCCCGCCGGCCTTCCCTCGGGCACCGGGTCGACGATCATCGACGCGACGGGCCTGACGCTCACGCCGGAAGCACGAACCGCCCGTATGCGCGCCGGTCAGAGCGATATGGACGAGAGCGGCCTGCGCATCGTCCGCGAGGGTGTGATCCCCGCCCGCGAGATCTTCGCCGTGCTCGATGCGTCACGGGCCGAAGCGGAGCCCGCAGCAGAGTCGACCGGCAGCGAGGCGACCGGCAGCGAGGCGACGGACGGCGAGACGACCGGCAGCGAGGCGACGGACAGCGAGGCGGATGGTCCCGCGGCCGGGAGTGACTCCGCGGGAAGCCCGCAGTGAGCCTTACCTATTACGTGCTGGCGGCGGGCGTCTCGGCGCTCATCACCTTCACGATGTGCGTGGTGATCTTCAAGCTCAGCCTGCACTACCGGCTCTATCCCAAGATCCGGGACCGCGACGTGCACACCAGACCCACCCCGCGGCTCGGGGGCATCGCGATGTTCGTCGGTGTGCTCGCCGCCTTCTGGGTGGCGTCGCAACTGGCGCAGTTCAGCCTGATCTTCGCGGACCCCGGCCAGGTGATCGCCATCCTCGCTGCGGCGCTGATGATCGTGCTGATCGGGGTTGCCGACGACATCTGGGACCTCGACTGGGTCACCAAGCTCGCCGGGCAGATGATCGCGGCAGGGGTCCTCGTCTGGCAGGGTGTCCAGCTCACCACGCTCCCCATCGGCGGGATCATCATCGTGCCCCCGGTGCTCGGGCTGATCCTCACCGTGGTCGCAGTGGTCCTCGTGATGAACGCCGTCAACTTCATCGACGGGCTGGATGGCCTCGTGGCGGGCGTCGTGCTCATCGCGAACGGCGTCTTCTTCGTCTACAGCTACATCCTCACCACCAGCATCGGCCAGTCCGAGTACTTCAACCTCGCCTCGCTCATCAGTGCGGTGATCAGCGGAGCCTGCATCGGCTTCCTGCCCATCAACTGGCATCCGGCGAAGATGTTCATGGGGGATGCCGGCGCCCTCCTGATCGGCCTGCTCATGGCGGCCTCCGCGATCTCGGTGACCGGCTCGATCGACACGGCCCAGATGACCTCCGGTCGGCTACTCCTGCCCGCATTCATCCCCATCCTGCTGCCGCTCGCGGTTCTCGTCGTGCCGTTGCTCGATTTCGGGCTCGCCGTATTCCGGCGGGTGAGGGCGGGTAAGTCGCCGTTCAGCGCGGATCGCCTGCACCTCCACCACAGGCTGCTCGACATGGGTCACACCCACTTCCACGCGGTGTTGATCTTCTACGCCTGGACCACCGTCGTCTCCTTCGGCTTCCTGCTCTTTCTCTTCGTGCCACCGACGGCAGCGTTCGTCTTCATCGGTGTCGGCCTTCTCGCGTGCGCCGCCGTCACCCTCGCGCCGATCACGCGCAGGAAGACCGCCGAGACGGCCGTGCAGGCGGCACCAGACGACGACCTCCCCGAGGCATCGCAGCGTCACGATGAGCTGGATGAAGCCTCGAATACCAACGCCGTCGACGACGGCCCCACCAGGGAACAGACGGATGCCGTACTGAACGCCCTGGCCAGAAAGGACAAACTATGACCGCCATCCCCATCCTCAAGAAGGCGCTTCTGATGGGCGGCCTCTTCGCCCTCGCTCTCGCCGTGGGCTCCGGCATCGTTGGAATGCTGGTCGCGGGTACGACGGGGCTCGTCTCCGGTCTTCTCGGTGCCATCATCGCGGGCGTCTTCCTCGGCATCACCGCGTTGAGCATCGTGCTGGCCAGCCGCTACGACGTGCTCGCGTTCTTCGGCATCGTCATGGGCGCGTGGCTGCTGAAGTTCATCCTCTTCATCGTGCTTGCCGTCACCCTCCGTGAACAGCCGTGGATCGACGCGACCGTATTGTTCATTACCCTCATGATCGGTGTCATCGGCACCCTGGTCATCGACCTCGTCGTGGTCGCGAAGTCGCGGATGTCGTACGTGAGCGACATCTCGCTGTCCAACAAGAGACAGACGCCGCCCGACGCGCGGTGATCGATTGGTCTCCGGACCATGTCCCTTGATAGGGTTACAACCGTTCGCCCCACCTTTCCTTCGCCGCGTGATTCAGCGCCCCGATACAGGAGAAAGCGCTGCTACTCAACGCTCTCAATTCAGTCCTTCCCCGCGCCACTGACGGCGAGTCCGGGGAAGCGGTATTCGTCGGTCCGTCAATCGCCGAGTTCTTCCCGGAGGCTGTGCTCTTCGCCGGCACCCCGTTCGAACTCAACCGGATCATGCTCATCCGCCTGTTCGTCGTTGCGGCCCTGATCATCTTCTTCACGATCACCACGCGAAGGATGAAGCTCGTCCCGACCCGCGGTCAGAGCCTCGCGGAACTCGGTCTCGGCCTCGTGCGCGTCAACATCGCGGAAGACCTCCTCGGCAAGAAGGACGGCGCTCGTTTCCTGCCGTTGCTCACCACGATCTTCTTCCTCGTCATCGGCATGAACATCACGGGAATCGTCCCGTTGATGAACATCGCCGGCACGTCGGTCATCGGCATCCCGCTGATCCTCGCGGTGATCGCCTACCTCACCTTCATCTATGCCGGACTGCGCAAGCACCCGTGGACGTTCATCAAGAACGCCCTGTTCCCGCCGGGCGTGCCGTGGCCCCTGTACCTGATCGTCACGCCGATCGAGTTCGTCTCGACCTTCGTGCTGCGGCCGATCACGCTCACACTGCGACTCCTCATGAACATGGTCGTCGGGCATCTGCTGCTCGTCCTGTTCTTCCTCGCCACCTCGTTCTTCTTCTTCGAGGTGGACGGCATCGCCAAGCTGTTCGGCGTGGGAACGCTCGCCTTCGGCTTTGTCTTCACCCTGTTCGAGATTCTGGTCGCAGTACTGCAGGCCTACGTCTTCACCCTGCTCACTGCTGTCTACATCCAGCTCGCGCTGGCTGACGAGCACTAACGGGCCTGGGCGCTCGCCCCGGCTTTCATCACGGAAGGAAATACAACGTGGACGCAACATCCGTCGTCGCTGAAATCAACGGAAACATCGCGACCGTAGGTTACGGCCTCGCAGCAATCGGCCCCGCCATCGGCGTGGGAATCGTCGTTGGCAAGACCATCGAATCGGTTGCTCGCCAGCCCGAACTGCAGGGTCGCCTCACGGTGCTCATGTACATCGGTATCGCCTTCACCGAGGCGCTCGCGTTCATCGGTATCGCGACGTACTTCATCTTCACCAACTAGTCGTCTTAGGGACTCTCTGTGTTGACCGAAATAGTTCTTGCCGTAGAGCACGAAGCAGAACACAACCCGCTGCTGCCGGAGACCGCGGACCTGGTCTGGGGCCTCGTCAGCTTCGTCGTTCTGCTCGCGTTCTTCTGGTGGAAGGTTCTGCCTGCCGTCAAGAAGGCACTCGATCACCGCGCTGAGGTCATCGAAGGCGGCATCACAAAGGCGGAGAACGCCCAGAAAGAGGCCGCGGCAGCACTCGAGGCCTACAACGCCCAGCTCAAGGAGGCGCGCGTCGAAGCAGGCCGCATCCGCGAGGCTGCGCGTGCCGACGGCGTGAAGATCCTGAACGACCTGAAGGCCCAGGCCACCGCGGAGGCGGCGCGCATCACGGCGAACGCCTCGGCGCAGATCGAAGCCGAGCGCCAGAGTGCGCTCGTCTCGCTCCGGTCAGAGGTCGGCTCGCTTGCGATCGATCTGGCTTCCGGCGTCATCGGCGAGAGCCTTGCCGACGACGCACGGTCCGCCGCGCTCGTCGATCGGTTCCTCGCTGACCTCGAGGCGTCCGAGACGTCGCACGCAGCTCCTGCGGTTGTGTTCTCCAAGCCAGACACGAGCCTCTAAATGGGTTCCGCTTCCAGGCAGGCTGTCGCGTCGTCGAGGAAGGTCCTCGCCTCCATGGGCGACAGGGTCGACCTCGCGACGGCAGAGCAGCTGTTCAGCGCCGCGCGGAGCATCGGAGGCTCGCTGCAGTTGCGTGCGATCCTCGCCGATGCGTCCACCGATGTCGCCACCAAGAAGGCCGCGATCACCGCGGTCTTCGGGTCGTCGCTGGACTCCACCGCGTTCGAGCTGCTGAGTGCGGCCGCCAGTTCACGCTGGTCGTCGGATGACGATCTCCTCGCCGGTATCGAAGAGCTCGGGATTCGTGCGGCAGCAGCATCCGCCGACGCCGATGCCAACCTCGAAGCGGAGCTGTTCGCCTTCGGGCGGGCGGTCACGTCCAGTCCGGATCTGGAGCTCGCCGTGGGCAGCAAGCTCGGCGACACCGATTCGAAAGTGGCGTTGATCGAGACGCTTCTCGGCCAGAAGGTCTCCGCGCAGTCGCTCACGATCGTGAAGCACCTTGTGCAGCAGCCGCGTGGCCGCCGTATCGGAGCGATGCTGCGTCAGGCGGCGTCGATCGTGGCCGACCAGTCCGGCCTCGCCGTGGCAACGGTCACGAGTGCACGCCCGATCGGTGCGGAGCAGCTCGGTCGCCTGGAGCGCGGGCTGTCTGCGAGCTACGGCAAGAAGCTGCTGATCAACCCGGTTGTCGATCCGACGATCATCGGCGGTATCCGGGTGCAGGTGGGCGATGATGTGATCGACGGCAGCGTCGCGTCGAGACTCCACGAACTCAAACTCCAGCTCACGGGCTGACCCCCACCCCACTCTTCGAGGCGGCCAGGCCGTCTCACCATCCCAGTACAAAGGAAGACACGATGGCAGAAGTAACGATCAGTCCAGACGAGATTCGCAGCGCGCTCAAGGACTTCGTCAAGGCCTACGACCCGGACAAGGCCTCGACCACAGAGGTCGGCCATGTCATCGATGCAGCGGACGGAATCGCTCACGTCGAGGGCCTGCCCGGTGTGATGGCCAATGAGCTCATCACCTTCGCCGACGGCACCCTCGGACTCGCTCAGAACCTCGACGAGAACGCCATCGGCGTGGTCGTGCTCGGTGAGTTCCAGGGCATCGAAGCCGGCATGGAGGTCACGCGTACCGGAGAGGTCCTCTCGGTTCCGGTCGGAGACGGGTACCTCGGTCGCGTCGTCGACCCGCTCGGTAAGCCCATCGACGGTCTCGGCGAGATTGCATCCGAAGGTCGCCGCGCGCTCGAGCTCCAGGCGCCCGGCGTCATGCAGCGTAAGAGCGTTCACGAGCCGATGCAGACCGGAATCAAGGCCATCGACGCCATGATCCCGATCGGCCGTGGCCAGCGACAGCTGATCATCGGCGACCGCCAGACCGGTAAGACGGCCATCGCGCTCGACACGATCATCAACCAGAAGGCCAACTGGGATTCGGGCGACGTCAACAAGCAGGTTCGCTGCATCTACGTCGCCATCGGCCAGAAGGGCTCCACGATCGCTGCGGTCAAGGGCGCCCTCGAGGACGCCGGAGCGATGGAGTACACGACCATCGTGGCGTCTCCCGCCTCCGACCCCGCCGGCTTCAAGTACCTCGCCCCCTACACCGGTTCGGCCATCGGCCAGCACTGGATGTACGGCGGCAAGCACGTGCTCATCATCTTCGATGACCTGTCCAAGCAGGCCGAGGCCTACCGTGCGGTGTCGCTGCTGCTTCGTCGTCCGCCAGGACGCGAGGCATACCCCGGAGACGTGTTCTACCTGCACTCCCGTCTGCTCGAGCGTTGTGCGAAGCTCTCCGACGAGCTCGGTGCCGGCTCGATGACCGGTCTCCCGATCATCGAGACCAAGGCGAACGACGTCTCGGCGTACATCCCGACCAACGTGATCTCGATCACCGACGGCCAGATCTTCCTCCAGTCCGACCTGTTCAACGCCAACCAGCGCCCAGCGGTCGATGTGGGTATCTCCGTCTCGCGAGTCGGTGGCGACGCGCAGGTGAAGTCGATCAAGAAGGTCTCCGGAACGCTGAAGCTCGAGCTGGCGCAGTACCGGTCCCTCGAGGCGTTCGCGATGTTCGCGTCCGACCTCGACGCGGCCAGCCGTCGTCAGCTCGCTCGCGGTGCCCGCCTCACCGAGTTGCTGCGCCAGCCGCAGTACTCGCCGTACCCCGTCGAGGAGCAGGTCGTGTCGATCTGGGCCGGAACCAACGGCAAGCTCGACGAGGTGCCGGTGCCGGACATCCTGCGTTTCGAGCGCGAACTGCTCGACTACCTCGGTCGCAACACCGAGATCCTCACCACGCTGCGCGACACGAATGTGCTGAGCGACGACACCGTGAGCGCGCTCGACGAGCAGATCGACAAGTTCAAGCTCGAGTTCCAGACGGGCGAGGGCAAGCCGCTCGCCTCCGCTGGGCGTGAGGTCTTCGAGGCCGCGCACGAGGAAGACGTCAACCAGGAGAAGATCGTCAAGAGCCGCCGCTGATGCTTCGTGTGGGCGGTCCGGCGTCACGCGAAAGCGTCGTCCGGTTCCGCCCACACCGCACTGCACGGTACTTGCCACTCCGATCACTGAAAGCTTAGGAAGACACCATGGGAGCCCAACTTCGGGTCTATACGCAGAAGATCAAATCTGCGCAGACGACCAAGAAGATCACTCGCGCGATGGAATTGATCTCCGCGTCGAGGATCCAGAAGGCGCAGCAGCGTGTTGCGGCCTCTGGCCCGTACTCCCGCGCGGTCACGCGAGCCGTCTCGGCCGTCGCGACCTACTCCAACGTGGATCACATCCTCACCACGGAGCCCGAGAAGATCGAGCGCGCCGCTGTTGTCATCTTCGCGTCCGACCGAGGTCTCGCCGGAGCGTTCAGCTCCAGCGCGATCAAGGCGGCAGAGGAGCTCACCACGCTGCTTCGAAGCCAGGGCAAAGAGGTTGTGTACTACCTCGTCGGACGCAAGTCGGTCGCGTACTTCGCGTTCCGTCGTCGTGCCGCCGAGCAGAGTTGGACGGGCGGCACCGATCAGCCCACGTTCGACACGGCGAAGGAGATCGGCGACGCGCTGGTCGAGAAGTTCATCCAGCCGGCGAGCGAGGGCGGAGTGGACGAGATCCACATCGTCTACAACCGCTTCGTGAGCATGGTGAGCCAGGTTCCCGAGGTCGTTCGTCTGCTTCCCCTCGAGGTCGTCGAAGGCGTCGAGGAGCCGGGCGAGAACGACGTGCTTCCGCTCTACGAGTTCGAGCCGGAGGTCGGCGACGTGCTGGATGCACTGCTGCCGGTCTACATCGAGAGCCGCGTCTTCAACGCAATGCTTCAGTCGGCGGCTTCCGAGCACGCGGCACGCCAGAAAGCCATGAAGTCCGCGTCCGACAACGCCGACACCCTCATCAGGGACTACACGCGCCTTCGTAACAACGCGCGCCAGTCCGAGATCACCCAGCAGATCGCGGAAATCGTGGGCGGCGCAGACGCCCTCTCCTCCGCCAAGAATTAACCGAGACAAGAGACTAGGGAAGCAATGACCATTACAGCCCCCGACACCAACACCGCGGCGGACAAGCCAGCGGGCGTCGGCCGCATCGCCCGGGTCACCGGGCCGGTCGTCGACATCGAGTTTCCGCATGACTCGATCCCCGAGGTCTACAACGCGCTGAAGACCACGATCACGATCGGTGAAGACTCGACCGAGATCACCCTCGAGGTCGCACAGCACCTCGGCGACGATCTGGTTCGCGCCATCGCCCTGAAGCCCACCGACGGTCTCGTGCGTGGCCAGGAGGTGCGCGACACCGGTGCCGCGATCTCGGTGCCCGTCGGCGACGTCACCAAGGGCAAGGTCTTCAACGTGATCGGCGAGGTTCTCAATGCCGACGCCGACGGAACCATCAACGGTGAGTCCTTCGAGATCACCGAGCGTTGGCCCATCCACCGCAAGCCCCCGGCCTTCGACCAGCTCGAGTCGAAGACGGAGCTCTTCGAGACCGGTATCAAGGTCATCGACCTCCTCACCCCCTACGTGCAGGGTGGAAAGATCGGACTGTTCGGTGGTGCCGGTGTCGGCAAGACCGTGCTCATCCAGGAGATGATCCAGCGCGTGGCACAGGACCACGGTGGAGTGTCGGTGTTCGCCGGTGTCGGTGAGCGCACCCGTGAGGGCAACGACCTCATCATGGAAATGGAAGAGGCCGGCGTCTTCGACAAGACCGCCCTCGTGTTCGGCCAGATGGACGAGCCGCCGGGAACGCGTCTTCGCGTGGCGCTTTCCGCCCTCACGATGGCCGAGTACTTCCGTGACGTGCAGAAGCAGGACGTGCTGTTGTTCATCGACAACATCTTCCGCTTCACGCAGGCGGGTTCCGAGGTCTCCACGCTGCTCGGTCGCATGCCGTCCGCGGTGGGATACCAGCCGAACCTCGCCGACGAGATGGGTATCCTCCAGGAGCGCATCACCTCGACGCGTGGTCACTCGATCACGTCGCTGCAGGCGATCTACGTTCCTGCGGACGACTACACCGACCCGGCTCCGGCCACGACGTTCGCGCACCTCGACGCGACCACCGAGCTGAGCCGTGAGATCGCGTCGCGTGGTCTCTACCCGGCCGTGGACCCGCTGACCTCCACCAGCCGCATCCTCGACCCCAGGTACCTGGGTGACGACCACTACCGCGTGGCCACGAGCGTGAAGGCGATCCTCCAGAAGAACAAGGAACTCCAGGAGATCATCGCGATCCTCGGTGTTGACGAGCTCTCCGAGGAAGACAAGATCACCGTCTCCCGCGCACGTCGCATCCAGCAGTTCCTCTCGCAGAACACCTACATGGCGAAGAAGTTCACCGGCGTCGAGGGATCCACCGTTCCGCTCAAGGACACGATCGAGTCGTTCGACGCGATCGTGAAGGGCGAGTTCGACAGCGTGGCTGAGCAGGCCTTCTTCAACGTGGGAAGCATCTCCGACGTCGAAGAGAAGTGGGCTCAGATCCAGAAGGACAACGGCTGATCGTGGCCGAACTCAAGGTGAGCGTCGTGTCGGCCGACCAGGAGGTCTGGACCGGCACGGCCACTATGGTCGTCGCCCGCACCACCGAGGGTGAGATCGGCATTCTCGCCGGACACGAGCCGCTTCTGGCGATCCTCGCGTCTGGCGAAGTGCGGCTCACCGTGTCGGGCGGATCGTCGGTCATCGCCAAGGCGGACGAGGGTTTCCTCTCGGTGCAGCAGGATGTCGTGACCATCGTCGCCCGCAACGCCGAACTGGTCGGCAGCTGACCGAGTCGCAGCGCAGGCCGAGCACGGTCGATAGGGTCACAGGGCTCCGGGTTCATCCCGGGGCCCTGTCCTCATGTTGATCCTCCTTCCGCCCTCCGAGACCAAGCGCGACGGCGGAGACGCGAATCGTGTGCTGGACCTCGCATCCCTCGGGTTCCCGGGTCTCACCCCATCTCGTCGCGCCGTACTCGCCGCGACGAGAGTGCTCGCTCGCAACCGGGCGAAGATGGCCGATGCGCTGGGCCTCGGGGCAACCCAGTTGCACGAGGTGGACCGCAATCGTGCGCTGCGGACCTCGCCCGTGATGCCGGCACTCGATCGCTACACCGGGGTCTTGTACGACGCGTTGGATGCCGCGTCACTCTCACCCGCCGCCAGGACCGCCGCCGCCGAGTCGGTCGTCATTCATTCGGCGATGTTCGGGCTGCTCCGAGCGGACGACGCCATCCCGGCCTATCGGCTCTCTCACGATTCGCGGCTACCCGAGCTGCGCCTGCGCGCGCATTGGTCCGGCGCGATCCGACATGAACTCGAACGTCACGACGGTCTCATCCTCGACCTCCGTTCGGAGGGGTACGCCGACGCTCGGCCCGTTGCCGCCTGAGCGCGCGGCATATTTCGTGCGCGTGGTCGCGGACGGTGCTGACGGCCGGAAGCGAGCCTTGAATCACTTCAACAAGAAGGGCAAGGGCGAGTTCGTGCGCCAACTGCTCGAGGCGGGGAGAGCTCCCGATTCGCTCGACTCTCTGTTGCGATGGGCGGATGCCGCCGGGGTGAATTTGGCTGCAGGCAAGCCCGGTGAACTCGAGCTCACGGTTCGGCAGAACGCCGCGGGCGCGTAGCTGCGTCGGTGCCGGTCACTGAGCGCGCCAGCATCCCTCCACGTGATCATCGACGATGCCGGCCGATTGCATGAGCGCGTACATCGTGGTGGGGCCGACGAAGCGATAGCCGAGCTTTCGCAGGGCCGCGCTGAGCGCTGTCGACTCGTCGGTGATGGCAGGCACATCGGAGAGCCGCTGTGGCCGTGGGCGGTGGCCGGACGGCCGGAAACTCCAGACGAGCCTGTCGAGCGCGCCCTCGTTCGACGCCGTGAGCTCGCGGGTGATCCGGGCATTGTCGATCACCGCCGTGATCTTTCCCCGGTGCCGAATGATTCCGGCATCCTGAACCAGCCGCTCGATGTCGGTCTCGTCGAAGTCGGCGACGGTATCGATATCGAAGTCACGGAACACCTCGCGAAACGCCGGGCGTCGCCGGAGGATGGTGATCCACGACAGCCCGGCCTGAAAGCCTTCGAGACTCAGTTTCTCGAATAGCGGTCGGTCCCCGTGGAGGGGGCGGCCCCACTCCTCATCGTGATAACGCCGGTATTCGGGGTCGGAAGCGCCCCAACGGCAGCGGGCGCGGCCGTCGTCTCCGATCACGAGGTCGACACCCGGGCTCGCCGCCGCCTCCGTTGCGGTCACGAGTGGTCGATGCCCTCATGATCGAGCAGCCACACCTTGGTGGGAATGCCCTCGCCGCCGCTGTAGCCGGTGATGCGACGATTCGCCGCAAGTACACGGTGACAACCCACGATGATCGGGATCGGGTTCGCGCCGATCGCCCCACCGACCGCCCGCCCCGCGGTCGGACGGCCGGTCGCGAGTCCGATGGCCCCATAGGAGCTCGTCTCGCCGAATGCCAACGACTGGAGCTCGGCCCACACGGCGCGCTGGAACGCCGTGCCGGTCAGCCTGAGCGGAAGATCGAAGTCGACCCGAGTGCCTGCAAAGTATTCGGTGAGTTGCTGCACTGCCGTCTCGAGAACGGAATCGGGCGCCGAGTCGGCCGAATCATGAGGGAGCGTGCCGCCGCGCTCGATGGAGAGCGAGGTAACGGCCTCACCGTCTGAGGTGACTTCGATGCGACCGATGGGGGAGTCGATGCGCGCGACATGAAGGACGGGCACGACAGGTGCGATGGCGGCCCCGGCGGGGTCGAGCACTGAGCTGGGTGGTTCGGTGATCATGATCCGACTGTAGCCGCGCGCTCGCGCTCGAACCGGCGGAAATCAGACATGGGGGCAGTGCCTCCCGCGGCGGCCCTGGGAAGGAGCCTCACACCATCGCCGCACCCGACCGTAGGCTTGTTTCATGGTGGAAATCGATTATCGGACCCTCGGCCGTTCGGGCCTCATCGTCTCCACCGTGGGGCTCGGATGCAACAACTTCGGCAGGGCAGGCACCGCCACCGCCGATCAGGCGGGCACGAATGCCGTGGTGCATGCCGCGGTGCACGGCGGCATCACCTTGTTCGACACGGCGGACATCTACGGCGCCGAGCGGGGTCTCAGCGAAACGTTGATGGGGGAGGCGCTTCGCGGGCGGCGCGACGACGTGGTGCTCGCGACGAAGTTCGGGATGGACATGAATGGTGTCAACGGGCCCGATTGGGGTGTGCGGGGGTCGCGCCGCTACATCCGACGGGCCATCGAAGGATCGCTGCGCAGGCTGCAGACCGATTGGATCGATCTGTACCAACTGCACCAGCCCGATCCGCTGACGCCGATCGAGGAGACACTCGGCGCACTGGATGAACTCGTCACCGAAGGGAAGGTGCGATACATCGGCTCGTCGAACCTCGCCGGATGGCAGATCGCGGAGGCGGAGTATGTGGCGAGGCAACGGGGCACGGCGAGATTCGTCTCGGCGCAGGACGAATACAGCCTTCTGTCCCGCTCCGCCGAGGATGAGGTACTGCCGGCCGCACGCGCCTTCGACATCGGATTCCTGCCGTACTTTCCGCTCTACAACGGTCTGTTGACCGGCAAGTACACGCGGGCGGGCGGGCCGGCGCACGGGAGGATCACCGCACTCAAACCGCACCTGCTCGACGGGGTGGACTGGGCCGTGCTGGAGCGCTTCGCGGAATTCTGCAGGCGCCGCGACATCGAGATGCTCGAGGCGACGTTCGCCTGGCTTCTCGCCCAACCCGGGCTCACGAGCGTGATCGCCGGGGCGACATCCGCCGATCAGGTGAGCGCGAACCTCGCCGCGGGTACCGCCTGGACGCCGACCCCTGCCGAGGTGGCGGAGATCGGCGAGATCTTCGCCTGAGCGGGTCGCTCCGCGGTCACGGAACGAGCAGCACGACCTTGCCGAGCCCGTGGCCCTCGTCGAGTTCGGCGTAGGCCTCGCGCGCTTGCTCCAAACGGAAGGTGGCCCGCACCGGAAGCACAAGACGGCCGGCGGCGAACTCCGCGGCGAACCACGCGAGCTCGACGGCCGTCTTGCCGCCGCCGCCCACCGTGGAGGCGCCTCGAGCCGCGGCGTATTCGCCAGCCGCAATCGAGTTGACCCTCGCCATGGGAATGCCGAGGGCTGCCGCGGTGTCGACTCCGCCCGGTCCGACGGTATCGAGGGCAGCGGTGAAGGAGGCCGCGCCGGCCGCCTCCCGCAGGCGTGCCTGCTCGCCCGACCCATACTGCACCGGTGTGATGCCGAGGTCGCTGAGGAACGGATGATGGTCGGCCCGGGCGGTACCGATCACCCGGCATCCGGCGCGGAGGGCCAGTTGGGCAGCAATCAGACCGACAGAGCCGGAGACACCGGTGATCAGGAGGGTGTCGCCTCCGCCGAGGCCGAGAGGCGTGATCGACCTCATCGCCGTGTTGCTCACGAGCCCGAGTCCGCCGGCGAGCGGCCACGCGAGACCCTTCGGTTTGCGTGTGACGGAGGTCGCCTTCACGACGAGGCGGTCGGCCTGAGCGCCCGAGCCCACCCAGCCGATCACCTCATCGCCGAGGGACATCCCCGTGACGCCGTCGCCGAGTGCGTCCACGGTACCGGCGAACTCGCTGCCGAGGGAGCGGGGGAGCTTCAGGTCGACGGCTCCCGACCGCACCTTCGAATCGAACGGGTTGAGTCCCGCCGCTCGCACCGCGACACGGACCTGGCCGTCGCTCGGAGTCGGGTCCGTCGTGTGCTCGATTGTGAGCACCTCCGGACCCCCGTGAGTGAGCACCCTGAGCACGCGAGTCATCGCATTCCTTCCGTCAGCCCGAGTCAATCAGGAGACCGCCCTGCGGGCGAGGGGGACGCGGCTCACTCCCGTTGGGAGCTGACCCGATCGAACGCTGCGATGCTCGTCGCGCTCAACCTGACCAGGCTGTGGCGATCGGTGAAATAGCGACGGTAGTGGTTCTCGAGTTCGGGATCGAGCCGCACCGCGTCGGTTGCGAGCACGGAATGCAGTTCGTTGACGAAATCGGCCCGGTCGGCTTCTGCATACGAGGCCATGTGCGCGGCGAATGACGGGTCGGACGACAGCGCAGCCCAGTGCGCCCAGAGCAGTTGCCCGAGGCGTTCGCGCTCGGCGTCGGTCAGGCGGTACCAGACCGCGTGCAGTAGCTCGTGGGACGCGGTGACCGCTTCGAGGCCCCGGAGTTCGGGACTCGGGGTCGACAGCAGATGGATCGAGCGATCTCGCGGATCGAAGCAGCCGAGCAGGGCCTGCTCGCCCGGCCGTGCGCCGCAGGATGCTGCCAGATCGTCAGCGAACGTCACAAGCGGTTTGCTCGCCAGGAACAGGTAGCGCGCGTCGGCCGTGAACCCGGCCGTGTCCGCATCGGCGATGAGGCCGTCGCTGGGCACGAACGTCCAGGCGGTCACCGCGTCGGCGACGCGGATGGTGAACGGGTTGGTGCCCGTGAAACCGGCGATCCCGAGCATGCCCACGGTGACGATCGAGACCAGCCGGAGGAACTGCCGGGTGGCCGACATCCGCTGCGCGCAGGAAGCGGCGCGCGCTCGCGCGATCAGCGTCATGGCCCCCCCAGGTCCGATCCGGCCCCCGCCGGAAATCGAATCGTAACAGGCCGGAAAGCCCGGTCACCGGGTCGAATCGCGCGCCTGGTCACCCCATTTCGGGGCGCCGGGCATTTCGAGCCGGAGCCGTCAGAGGCGGGTCCACGCCTCGGTCAGCACACCGCGCAGGATGCCCTCGATTTCGTCGAATTCCGGCTGACCGATGGTGAGCGGCGGCGCGAGTTGCACCACCGGATCCCCGCGGTCGTCTGCACGGCAATACAGGCCCGCCTCGAACAGTGCCTTAGACAGGAATCCCCTCAGCAGTCGCTCGGATTCGTCGGCGTCGAAGGTCTCCTTGGTGACCTTGTCCTTCACCAGCTCGATGCCGAAGAAGTAGCCGTCCCCCCGCACGTCGCCGACGATGGGCAGGTCGAGCAACTTCTCCAGGGTCGCCCTGAACAGCGGCGAGTTCTCCCGCACGTTCTCGTTGAGGCGCTCCTCCTCGAAGATGTCGAGGTTCGCGAGTGCCACGGCGGCCGACACCGGATGCCCGCCGAAGGTGTACCCGTGGTAGAACGACGTATCGCCGTGCTTGAAGGGTTCGTAGATCCGGTCGCTCACGATCGTGGCACCGATGGGGGAGTACCCGCTCGTCATCCCCTTCGCACAGGTGATCATGTCGGGAACGTAGTCGTAGGCATCGCACGCGAAGAACTCACCGATGCGTCCGAAGGCGCAGATGACCTCGTCGCTGACCAGGAGCACGTCGTACTTGTCGCAGATCTCGCGCACGCGGGCGAAGTAGCCGGGGGGAGGGGGGAAGCATCCGCCCGAGTTCTGCACGGGCTCGAGGAAGACAGCGGCCACGGTCTCCGGTCCCTCGAACAGGATCATCTCTTCGATGCGGTTGGCCGCCCACACTCCGAAGGTGGCGAGATCCTCGGTGGGCGCTCCCATCTCGGATGCTCGGTAGAAGTTCGTGTTCGGCACGCGGAATCCGCCCGGCGTCACGGGCTCGAACATCTCCTTCATCCCGGGGATGCCGGTGATCGCCAGCGCACCCTGAGGCGTGCCGTGATACGCCACGGCCCGGGAGATCACCTTGTGCTTGGTGGGCCGACCCTGCAGCTTCCAGTAGTACTTGGCGAGCTTGAAGGCGGTTTCGACTGCCTCGCCGCCGCCCGTCGAGAAGAACACCCGATTGAGGTCGCCGGGCGCGTACGAGGCGAGCCTGTCGGCGAGTTCGATGGCCGACGGATGGGCGTACGACCAGATCGGGAAGAAGGCCAGTTCCTCGGCCTGACGCGCCGCGACCTCGGCCAGACGCCGACGGCCGTGACCGGCGTTCACCACGAACAGCCCGCTGAGCCCATCGATGTACTTGCGGCCCTGGCTGTCCCAGATGTGATGCCCATCGCCCTTGACGATGATGGGAACCCCGTGGCCGTCCTCCATCACGGATTGGCGGGAGAAGTGCATCCACAGGTGGTCTTTCGCCTTCTGCTGCAGATCGCTCTCGACGAGCATGGGGGCGTCGACCGGAGTCTCGGTAGTGGTCATGATCAGCGGGTCCCCCAGTTGTAGAGCTGCTTCTGCAGGCGTAGATAGACGAATGTTTCGGTCGATTGCACGCCGGGGATGCCCCGGATCTCACTGTTCAGAAGCGAGATGAGCTGCTCGTCGTCTTCGCAGACGATCTCGGCGAGGATGTCGAAGCTCCCGGCGGTGAGCACCACGTAGTCGACGGCAGGCAGGTCCGCGAGGGCGGATGCCACCGCCGTGGTGTCGCCGGTGACACGGATGCCGATCATCGCCTGGCGGTAGAAACCGAGTTGCATGGGGTCGGTCACGGCCACGATCTGCATCACACCCGAGTCGGTGAGCTTCTGCACTCGTTGCCGCACGGCCGCCTCGCTGAGCCCGACCGCCTTCCCGACCTCGGCATACGAGCGTCTTCCGTCGCTCTGCAGTTGCTCGATGATCAGCTTCGAGACGTCGTCGAGCTGGACGGGTTTGGGCGCGAGCGGCCGACCAACGGATGTCATATCCCGATTCTGTCAGCGCAACGACGGCGTATCAAGTGATTCCGTTTGAATGCACCTTCGCGACAACGGATTCAGTCGAAATTCGGGGTGTTTGCCATTCGTTGGTGGCGATATGTTTGTCACATGGCGACTCAGGAACTGCAGAACTTCATTGCCGGCGAGTACAGCTCGGCCCGCGCGGACACCGGCTTCGACGTTATCGACCCGTCGACGGAGCAGACCTACGCGGTCTCGCCCGTGTCCGGCGCAGCCGATGTGGATGCCGCGTACGGCGCGGCCGCAGAGGCATTCGAGAGCTGGTCGGAGACGACTCCCGGTGAACGCCAACTGGCTCTCTTCCGCATCGCCGATGCCGTCGAGGCGCGCGCGGAGGAGTTCGCCGACGCGGAATCGAAGGACACCGGGAAACCGCGTGGATCGCTCGTCGCCGACGAGATCCTGGTCTCGGTCGATCAGATCCGATTCTTTGCGGGCGAGGCCAGACACCTCGCAGGCATGTCCACCGGCGAGTACATGAAGGACCACACGTCGTCGATTCGCCGTGAGCCGATCGGGGTCATCGGGCAGGTCACGCCGTGGAATTACCCGCTGAACATGGCCGTCTGGAAGTTCGCGCCGGCGATCGCGGCGGGCAACACCACGGTCCTGAAGCCGAGCGACACGACTCCGTCGTCGACCCTCCTTCTCGCCGAGGTCGCCGCGGAGTTCCTGCCGAAGGGGGTGCTGAACGTCATCACCGGTGATCGCACGACGGGAGCGGCGATGATCGCGCATCGGACCCCGCAGATGGTGTCGATCACCGGCTCGGTCCGAGCGGGAATGGCGGTGGCACAGTCAGCGGCTGCCGACCTCAAGCGGGTGCACCTCGAGTTGGGCGGCAAGGCTCCGGTGATCGTGTTCGACGACGCCGACCTCGACCTCGCGGTCGAGGGTATCGGCGCGGCAGGCTACTTCAACGCGGGACAGGACTGCACGGCGGCCACCCGGGTGCTGGTGCAGGAGGGCGTGCACGATCGATTCGTGGAGGCCCTGGCGAAATGGGCGGCGACGAACGCCCGCACCGGCGCGCCGAACGACGACAACATCCTCTTCGGACCCCTCAACAACTCCGACCAGCTGAGCCGCGTGCAGCAGGTGATCGACCAGCTTCCCTCTCACGCCGAGGTGCGCCTCGGCGGTGCACGCCAGGGGGGCGTCGGGTACTTCCACGAGGCCACCATCGTGTCGAACCTCCGGCAAACCGACGATGCGATCCAGAACGAGATCTTCGGACCGGTCATCACGGTGCAGAAGTTCACCGACGAGCGCCAGGCACTCACCTGGGCCAATGACGTGCAGTACGGCCTCGCGTCGTCGGTGTGGACGAGCAACCACGGACGGGCGATGCGTTTCGCGAAGCGGTTGGACTTCGGATGCGTCTGGATCAACACCCACATCCCGCTCGTCGCGGAGATGCCGCACGGCGGCTTCAAGCATTCCGGGTACGGAAAGGACCTGTCGTCGTATGGGTTCGAGGACTACACCCGAATCAAGCACGTGATGAGCTACATCGGCGAGTGACCGTACCGCGGCGACCCCGACCACGCGCTGCCCGTAGGCTGTGTGCGTGGATGACGGGGACGACGCAGACACCATACTTGTGCCACGCACACCGTGGCCGCCCTCATCGGCGGTCGACGCCGTGGGCGACAGCGCACGTGCTGACGCCGACGACGACGCGAGTGAGGACACGGTCATCCGCCCGGCCAAGCCCACCGTCGCAGCGGGCTCTGAGGACTCCGAACCGGACACCGAGGCTGCGGACTCCGCATCCGGTCGCCCTGGCGGCGACGACGCGGGTGCGCCGGCCAAGCGTGATGTCGGCACCTACCGGTATCGCCTGAACGATCGGCCACCGAGCTCGCTCCGCCGGGTCGCGATCATCGGTCGCAAACCGGGGCCGCCGCGTATGGTCGGCAGCGATGAGATCGAGCTGGTCGGGGTGCCGTCCCCACTGCGAGAGGTGTCGACGACGCATCTGGAGGTTCGGCAGCACGGCCAGTCGGTCGTGGTGACCGACCTGCACTCCACGAACGGCACGCGGGTGACTATCCCTGGCGCCGAGCCGGTCGCGCTGCGCCCCGGCGAGTCGATGGTTGTCATGCCCGGCTCGATCATCGACATCGGCGACTCCAACCGGATCGAGATTCTTCCGATGCGTCTTCCGCTCCATCACGACCTGCCTATCGAGAGGCTCCTGCCATGACCGAATTAGGCCGTGCCGTCGCGACCGTCGACGTCGCGATTCCGGGCGACACCGATGCAAGGATCACCCTGTCGTGGGCGGCGGTGACCGACGTCGGGCTTCAGGCGGCATCACAACGAGGACAGCTTCCTCGCCGAGCCGCCGATGTTCGTGGTGGCCGACGGGATGGGCGGGCATTCGGCCGGCGACGTGGCGAGTGCTGCGGTGGTCGCGAGGATGCGGGAGGCAGGCCAGGCAGGTTTCGCCGAGCAGACCGCCATACTCCACGGTCTGCGCGAGGCGACCGACGACATCACCAGAGCGGAGGACGCCGCCGGTCTCGGCGTCGGGACCACGGCGACGGGGGTCGCCCTCACCCTGCAGAACGGCGAACCCCGCTGGTCGGTGTTCAACATCGGGGACTCCCGCGTGTACCGGTTCTCCGGACAGACCCTCAGCCGGGTCACGACGGACCACTCCGTCGTGCAGGAACTCGTGGACGCGGGCCTCATCCGCGCGGAGGATGCCGAGTTCCATCCGGACAGCAATGTCATCACGCGCGCGGTGGGATTCAACGCGGAGCCGAGGCCGGACTGGTGGGTGCTCCCGGTCACCGCCGGAACGCGCATCCTCGTCTGCTCCGACGGCCTGACCCGCGAGGCGGACGACGCAACGCTCGCCTACCATCTCGGCTCCGGCTCGACCGCGTCCGAGACCGCTGCCGCCCTTGTCTCGGCCGCGCTCAGGCGAGGCGGCAGAGACAACGTGACGGCGATCGTGATCGACGTCGTCTCGGCTCCGATTCTCGACGACGGGGATGATTTCGACCTCGAGAGCACCGTGCCCAAGGGCGGCGTCCACGGCTCCTGACCCCCGATTTCCGGCACCATTCACCCCCGGACTGGGGGTGTGATGACGCCTAGCGGCCCTCCCGCCTCCCGGGCTCAGGAGGGGTGCGCTGGTAGAATCGGAGCGGCAATACGCCCGCGACCACTGTCACGAGGTGCTCGGTCGCACTGGATACGGAGGGGCAGAAATGGCCAGACGCCTCCCGTCCCCACCACCGGTGATCGCCGGATTCACGCATCAGCACGTGCTCGGTTCCGGCGGTTTTGCCGATGTCTTCCTGTACGAGCAGAACATGCCGCGGCGCAAGGTCGCCGTGAAGGTGATGCTCAACGAGATCGTCAGCGACCACGTGCGTCAGATGTTCCAGGCAGAGGCCAACCTGATGGCGCAGCTCAGCGCTCACCCCGCGATCCTCACCGTCTACCAAGCGAGCGTCGCGGCCGACGGGCGCCCGTACATCGTGATGGAGTACTGCTCGGCATCGCTCAATGAGCGCTATCGGCGAGAGCGCATCCCGGTGCCCGAGGTGTTGAAGGTCGCCGTGAAGATCGGCAGCGCCATCGAGACGGCACACCGTGCAGGCGTGCTTCACCGCGACATCAAGCCCTCCAACATCCTGCTCACCGCCTACGGGCATCCGGTGCTCTCCGACTTCGGCGTTGCGGCGACCCTCGGCGGTCTCGACAGCCAGGAGGCCGTGGGCATGTCGATCCCGTGGTCAGCGCCCGAGGTGCTGGCGGATGAGAGCGCCGGAACGATCGCGTCCGAGGTCTGGTCGTTCGCCGCCACCGTCTACAGCCTCCTCGCCGGGCACTCGCCGTTCGAGGTGGCCGGCGACCCGAACCGGTCGACCGCGTTGATGGCGCGCATCGCGAAGGCGAAGGTGCAGCCGATCGGGCGGCCGGACGTGCCCGCGAGCCTCGAGCGCGCCCTCCAGGCCGCCATGAGCCGGCGGCCTGAGCAGCGGCCGGAGTCGGTGCTCGAAGTGGTGCGCGAATTGCAGGCGGTCGAATCCGAACTGGGGATGCCGCAGACGCCCATCGAGGTCGCCGTGGATGACTGGGCGCTGGCAAGCGTCTCGGACCTCGAAGACCAGACGCGCATCCGGGCGGTACCGAGCGCTATCCAGACGGCCGGCGCGCGCCCCCGCCGACGTCGCACGGCGATCTCGACCGCCATCGACGGTGATACCGGCACCCACGGCCGGTCGCACTCCCTCGGCCACCGAAGCACCGGGTCGTCACCACTCGGTGCATCGGGCTTCCGCTGGATCTCCTGGGCCGTGCTGGCGGTGGCCGTGCTCGTCGTGGGAGTGGGGGCGACGGTGACCGCGAGCCTCGTAGGAGCCTCGCGCTCCGCCATCCCGGTGGTCACCGATGTCGTCGCGACGACGACGCCCACCACTGTCGAGTTCAGCTGGACGGACCCGGGGCTTCTTGCCACCGACAGCTATCAGGTGACGAGTGAGGTCGAGGGCACTGCCGACTCAAGCCTGCAGAACAGCGCCAGCTTCACGGCAGTCGGCAGAGACGGCGAGCGTGTGTGCGTCACCGTGCGCGTCTATCGCGACGGGAAGACGGGCGATCCGAGCAGCCAGAAATGCGTGGACTTCTCCTCGTGACGAACGGGCACCCGTGCTGAGGGCGTGGCTCGCGGCCCACCGGTCCGCTGCGGCGACCGCGGTGAGCGGAGCGGTCGTCACGGCACTCATCGCCACAGTCGCCATCGTCTCCGGTGGCTACGACGCCCAGCGATTCGACCTCGGAGACGGGTCGGTGTGGGTGGCCAACGGGTCGAAGCAGGTGATCGGGCGTGCGAACACGCAGGTGCTCGCGCTCGACACCGTGGTCGGTACCGACGGCACAGAGCTGTCGCTGGTGCAGTCCGACGCAGGCCTCTTCGTGTTCGACCTGACCGACAACAAGGTCGACGTGGTCGACCCCGCCACCGCGACAGTCACGGCCAGCGCACCGCTTCCCCCTCGCACGACGGACGTGCAGATCGCGGGGAACAATCTGGTGATTCACTCTGCACCAAGCGGGGGAGTCTGGATCACCCCGATCATCGATCTGGCGACGTTCGACAGCGCAGCCGAACCCTCGTTCTCGCTCGGCACGGACTCCCTCGTCAGCGTGACGCCGGCCGGACGGCTGTTCCTGTTCTCGCCGACCGCGGGTGAGATCTATGAGGTGGATGCCACGGCCGACGACGCCGTGATCGACACGACTGCGGTGACACTCGGCGAACCGGGCGGCAGCATCGCGCTCACTGCCGTCGGCGACAGGCCCGTTCTTCTCGATGTCGACTCGAAGTCACTGCTGCTCGGCGGCCGGACGGTCGAGCTTGCCGAAGCTCTCGGCGAGGGTACGGCCGCATTGCAAATGCCATCGGCGGGCTCCGGCGACGTGCTCATTGCGAGCCAGGGAGTGATGCTGTCGGTGTCCTTCGCCACCGGAGCGACTCGTGTGCTCACCCAGCAGGGTGACGGTAACCCCGTGCGCCCCACCGTGGTCGGCGAGTGCACCTTCGCAGGCTGGAGCGGCGGCACGGTGTGGCGCCAGTGCGGCAACGCGAGCCCTGTCGAGCTCGAGCTGAGATCCGTGCCCGTGGCGGCCGCACGGCTCGAATTCGCGTCGAGCGGAACCGAGGTCGTGCTGAGCGATCCGCGCGCGGGTGGGGTCTGGGCGGTGAGCACCACCGGTCAGCTCATCAACAACTGGCAGGACCTCGTGGAGGAGGTGCAGGACAGGGAGGTGGTCGCCGACAGCGACGAGGACACCGACCCCGAACCGGAGAAGAATCAGCTCCCGCCCATTGCGGTCGACGACGACTTCGGCGCGCGACCGGGGCGCGCGAGCGTGCTTCCGGTGCTGCTCAACGATTACGACCCGAACGGCGACGTGCTCGTGATCGACACCGTGGAGGCGATCAGCCCGATCGTGGGCACCATCGATGTGATCAACGACGGTCAGCGACTCCAGCTCACCCTCGCCCCGAGCGCGACCGGCCGTGTCGCCTTCGCGTACACGGTCTCGGACGGGCGCGGCGGAACCGCATCCGCCATCGTCTCCGTCGCCGTGCGCGCGGCAGAGGAGAACTCGGCTCCGCAACAGGTCAGGACCACGAGAGCACTGGTCGCCGAAGGGTCGCGCGTGTCGACGTCGGTGCTCGGCGACTGGGTCGACCCCGACGGAGACGCCTTCTACCTCTCATCGGCGAGCACCAGCGAGCCCGATTCCGTGAGCTTCAAGCCCGGAGGCATCGTGGTCTTCCAGGACGGCGGCGGTAGCGGCGAAGTGCGGTCGGTGCCGCTCGTCGTGTCGGACGGGGCAGCGCTCGGTGCAGGCAGCCTTACCGTGACCGTGCGAGCAAGGGACACGGTTCCGATCAGGACCGATGCCTTCGTGGTGCTCGCCTACGCGGGCCAGGAGACCACCATCGCGCCCCTCGACCACGTGCGCGGTGGTACCGATGTGATGCGCCTGGCGAGCGTTCCGGAGAAGCCGGGCTCCACCATCCAGGCGAGCCTCGAGGCGGGCACCTTCCGCTTCACGAGCGATCAGGTGCGCACGCACTATCTGGAGTATGTGGTCAATGACGGCGAGCAGACCGCCACGGGAACCGTGCGGGTGGATGTCGCGATGCCACCCGACGCGAACGCTACCCCGATCACGATTCCGAAGACCGCGTTCGTGCGCACCCTGAGCAGCGAGACGATCGACGTCGCATCCGCCGACCTGGATCCTGCCGGTGGGGTCCTCCTGGTCACCGAGACCTACAACATTCCCTCCGACGAGCCGCTCACCGCCGACGTGATCGACCAGAAGGCGGTCAGGATCACCCTGACCGGACCGCTGTCGGGACCGGTGTCGCTGAACTACCGCGTGACGAACGGACTGGCCGAGGCCGAGGGATCCATCACGGTGGTGGAGATTCCGCAGCCCACGATCTACCAGCCCCCGATCGCGGCGGACGACAGTGTCACGGTGCGGGTCGGCGACGCGATCGACATCCCGGTGCTCAACAACGACGTGCAACCCGATGGCGCGGACCTCACCCTCGATGCCGAGCTCGTGAGCGACACCGGTGCGGATTCCGGACTGCTCTTCGCCTCCGGCCGCGTGCTGCGGTACCTCGCCCCAGACCGCCCGGGCAACTTCTCGGCGGTCTACCGCATCACCGGACCTGGCCAGCAGGAAGCTCAGGCGAGAGTGGCCATCTCCGTCAGGGAGGCCGTCGCGGCAACCAATGCCGCCCCGGTTCCCGACGCGATCACGGCTCGCGTTCGTGCGGGCGAGAAGGTGCGGATTCCCGTGCGGCTCACCGGCATCGATCCGGACGGCGATTCCGTTCGTATTCTCGGGCAGGAGACGAACCCGGAGAAGGGATCGGTCGTCGCCGTCGGCGCCGACTACCTCGAGTATGTCGCCGGCATCTACTCGGCCGGCACAGACACCTTCAGCTACTCGGTCATCGACACCCTGGGTGCGCGGGCGACGGCGCAGGTGAGAATCGGCATCAGCGCCCGATCGACCGGCAGCAGGAATCCCATCGCCGTGGTCGACGATGTCACGACGCGCCCGGGCAACATCGTCTCGGTGCGCGTGTTGAACAACGACTCGGACCCCGACGGCTCGACCCTCAGCGTGCTCGGGGTGGAGCCGAACTCGGAAGGCGTCACGGCGACGGTGTCGAACGACGTCGTCATCGTCACCACTCCGTCGGAGGAGGGCACGTACGGCGTGACCTACACGATCGGCAATGACAGGGGTGGCACGAGCTCGAATTTCATCCGCGTGACGGTCGACCCCAACGCGCCGCCTGCCTATCCGATCGCCAGGGACACCGTGCTCACGCTGTCCGACATCCTCGACCGCGAACAGATCGAGGTCGATGTGCTCGCCAATGTGTTCTTCGTCGACGGTGCCGTGACCGATCTCGACCTGTCGGTGCTCTCCGGCTACTCGAGCACGGCCGCAGTCACCTCGCGCAAGCGGATCGCCGTCACGATCACCGATGAGAGCCAGATCATCCCGTTCGTCGTCGCGAACCCGGATGAGCTGTCCGCAGCCGCGTTCGCCTTCGTGTGGGTGCCCGGTCTCGCCGACACTCTGCCGCAACTGGATCGCAGTGCGCGACCGATCAGCGTGCTGAGCGAGACCAGCGTGCGCATCCCCATCAACGACTATGTGATCGCGGTCGGCGGGCGGCAGGTGCGGCTCGCGGATCTGACCTCCGTCCGCGCCACCCACGCCGATGGCGGATCGCTCGTGGTCGACGACCGGACGCTGACCTATCGGTCGGCAGACGGTTACTTCGGACCGGCCTCCATCTCCTTCGAGGTCACCGACGGGAGGACGGCATCCGACCCGGAAGGCAGACGATCCACGCTCGTTCTGCCCATTTCCGTCGAGCCTCGACAGAATCAGCCCCCGGTGTTCACCGGCGGCATCATCGACTTCGAGCCCGGCGAGCGGAAGTCGATCGACCTCACCAAACTCACCAGCTATCCCGACGGCGACGTCGACGACCTCGCCTTCCGGCAGATCGCAGTGCCGCCTGACGGCTTCAGCTACACCATCACCCGGACGATCCTCACGATCGAAGCAAACGCGGACACCCGTCGCGGGACCTCGACGGCACTCACGATCGGCGTACGAGCCCGCGCTGTTGAGGGTCAGGCCGGACGCATCCAGCTGAACGTGGTCGCGTCGACGAGGCCGCTCGCGCAGCCGGCAGCCGACGAGGTGGTCGCGCCGCGCAACGCGACGACGACCATCGACGTGCTCGAGAACGACGAGGCGACGAATCCGTTCCCCGGCCGCCCGCTCCGAGTGCTCGACGTGCGCGGAATCGACGGGGCATCCCTTCCGGCTGGTGTGACCGTGACACCGAACGGGGACCGCTCTCGGCTGTCGGTGACGGTCGCAGCCACCGCGGCGCCCGTCGATGTCAATCTGCAATATCAGGTTGCCGACGCCACGGGTGAGTCAGAGCGCTACACGTACGGCTCGGTTCGTATCTCGGTGCAGGATCGCCCGGACACTCCGGTGGCGCCGGCACGTGCCGACGGCGGCTACGAGGAGGGGCTGCTCACCCTCAGGCTCACGGCACCGCAGGCGAACAACTCGCCGATCACGGGATATACCGTGGTCAGCTCGACCGGGGAATACCGCCGCGACTGCGGTCTGGAACTGCGGTGTGTGCTCACCGACCTGCAACCGGGATCCCGCTATCAGTTCAGCGTGATCGCCACCAATGCCATCGGAGCGTCGGATGCCAGCGGCCTGAGTGTTCCGCTGAGCGCCGACTACCTTCCCGCGGCACCCGTCTCAGTAATCGCGACGGCCACCGCGGCAAATCCGAGTGGCGGAGCGCTGCGGGTGTCGTGGAGCCGCGTCGCCGACCCGAACCCGGGAAGTGCCGTGCTCGGGTACACCGTGCGAATCACCGGTCCATCCACTGACTTCACCGCGACCGTTGGGCCTGCGACGACGTCGCTCGACACCACCGCGGGCGGCGCGCTCAACGCGAACGTGCAATACACCGCCACGGTGTACGCGCGGAACAGCGCGGCTGTCATCAGCGACGCCGACTGGCGGCGGGCGTCATCCGCCCCGACGACCACCATTGGTCCGCCCAGCCAGACGAGTGGCGGTGTGCAGGCCGTCGTGGTCGGCACTGAGGGCAACATCGAGGTGACCTGGGGCGCGAGCGAGCCGAACGGCGGGACCACCGTTCGCTACGCCGTCGGCCGATTCTCCGGTGCACAGGCCGCGCCGACGGAATGCGCAGTCGGCGGATCGCGTGCGGGTGTCGCCGATGGTGCAGGGGCGCCCGTGGCGTCGCCGTGGGTGGATCGGAACACCACTGACCAGACGAATTACCGCTACGTGGTCTATTCCGAGAACGAGTTGTTCTGCACGGTCACCACCTCGGGGGCCGTCGAGAGCAAGGCCGCTCCCGGCGCCGTCGTCTCAACCACCAAGCGTGCCCCGCACGGAGGCCAGTTCGACCTGCAGGTTGGATCGCTTGCCGTGCAGTCCGGGGTCGTCTCCCACTATCAGGCGCAGATCAACGGGTCAGGCGTCTGGTTCGATGTGACGGCGGGCAGCTGGCTCACGTCCATCACCATCGACCAGGGCGTATATGGGCGCGACATCACGGTGGCTTACCGGGCCTGCCGTGATTCGGGCACCGGACTCTGCGGTCCCACCACCACGGAGAGCCCGCTCCGCCCGATCAACGCCAGAGGCAGCATCGTCTCCTGCGTGTCCGGCGAGGTGCCCGTGTCGAACCCGCCGCTGAACGCGAACTCGCCGGAGGCGCAGTACCTTTACTCCTACAACGATGGTGGCGCTGCGGGGATCTGGTCCGACTACGCTCTCGATGCCGCGGCCCCGGAACCGTCACCGGTGGGATCAGGCGTGGTGACCGTGCGGATGAAGGCGAGAATCACCTTCGGCGACAGTGAGCCCGTCGTGGATCCCGGCTATGCCCAGGCCACCTGCCAGAGCAGCGAACCCACCCCGTGATCCACCTTCCCGCCCAACCACCCGTCGGCACGCCGCGGGCGACCAAAGGACGACACCCATGACGATGACACCGGAGCAAGCCGAATGGTTCCAGGGAACCTTCGGCCGACTGGTCGACAACGTCGAGCAGGTGTTGTTGGGCAAGACGTCGGTCATCCGGCTCTCGTTCACCGCCCTGCTGTCTGACGGGCACCTTCTGCTGGAGGATTTTCCGGGAACGGGAAAGACCTCGCTCGCGAGGGCGATGGCGCAGACCGTCGCCGGGCTCTCCAGCCGCATCCAGTTCACCCCAGACCTCCTCCCGGGCGACATCACGGGCGTCACGATCTATGACCAGCGCAGCAGCCGATTCGAGTTCCACCCCGGCCCCGTCTTCGCCAACATCGTGCTTGCCGACGAGATCAACCGCGCCAGCCCGAAAACACAATCGGCACTGCTCGAGGTGATGGAGGAGGGGCACGTCACCGTCGACGGCAGCACCCACGGGGTCGGTTCGCCATTCATGGTGATCGCCACCCAGAACCCGATCGAGCAGGCCGGTACCTATCGTCTACCCGAGGCGCAACTCGATCGTTTCCTCATGAAGGCGTCGATCGGCTATCCGGATCACGCGTCGACCATTCGGATCCTCGAGGGTGCAGGCACCAAGGCTCACGAGACCACCGTTCCGGCGATCGCGACGGCATCGACCATCAACGAGATGGCGGCGCTCGCCCGCACCGTGCACGTGGATCCGTCCATCAACGACTACGTGTCGCGGCTGGTCGCGGCGAGCCGCAATGCCACCGAGGTGCAGCTCGGCGCGTCGGTGCGTGGCGCCCTTGCCCTCATTCGCACGGCGAAGACCCTCGCGGCGGCGAACGGGCGACACTATGTGATTCCGGACGACATCAAGCTCCTGGCCATCCCGGTGCTCGCCCACCGCCTCGTTCTCGACGCCGAGGCCGAATTCGAGGGCATCACCCCCACGAGCATCGTGAGCCAGCTGCTGATCGAGACCCCACCCCCCAGCGAACGGCAAGCGGTGTGACGCGCCAGAAGGCCGATCGAAGATCGGTCCCGCGCGACGAGAAGGTGGGCCGGATGGCGCGTAGCGCCATGCCCGATGTGCGCACCTCCTCGCCCGCCGACCGGCGCGGGCAGACGACCGTGGGCACGGTCGGACTCACCAACGCGCGTACGAGGATCGTGGGAAACCGCACCGGGCTGGTCGCCGACACCACGGTGGCGCTCGTGCGCATCGCGCGCCGGGTGGGCGGCGCCATCCGAATCCGGCTGGAGCGCGTCGCCGAGGTGGTGACCCCGCTCGGCTGGACGGTGCTTCTGCTGGTTCCAGCGGCGCTCTTCTCCGGCTATCGCTTCGGTTGGGTCGAACTCGTGGCGCTCG
Organism: uncultured Actinomycetota bacterium; assembly: GCA_963756375.1. Taxonomy (GTDB): domain Bacteria; phylum Actinomycetota; class Actinomycetes; order Actinomycetales; family Microbacteriaceae; genus Marisediminicola. The sequence goes on from CAVWNJ010000005.1 coordinate 511,471, forward strand.
GGTACGCGGGACTGATTCTGCTCGTGATTGCCGCGCTGTACCTGATCGGGCGGACGTCGGTGACCATCGACCTGACCTTCCGCCACAGCCGTGTCGTCGTGGGGGACCCGGCGACAGGCATCCTCGTTGCGGGCAACCCGACCAGGCACCGGATCCTCGGCACGTCGGTGGAGATTCCGGTCGGACGCAGCGTCATCGCCATCAGCACGCCCGGTCTATCGAGGGACGGGGAGTTCATCCACGAGTTCGCGCTCCCCACCTCCAAGCGTGGAATCTATCCGGTCGGCCCGGCGAAGACCGTTCGGGCGGACCCCGTCGGGCTCGTCCGGCGTGAGGTGGTGCTCACAGAGGTACACGAGTTGTACGTGCATCCGCGCACCGTCGGCATCCCGGGCACGAGCCGCGGACTCGTGCGCGACCTCGAGGGCCAACCGACCAGAGACCTCTCCAACAGCGACATCGCCTTCCATGCACTGCGGGAGTACACACCGGGCGACGAGCGGCGCTACATCCATTGGAAGAGCACGGCGAAGACCGGCACCTACATGGTGCGGCAGTTCGAGGAGACACGACGCAGCCGCATCGTGATCGGGCTGAGCCTCGCCGAAGCCGATTACGGTTCCGATGCCGAGTTCGAGATGGCGGTCTCCGCAGCGGGCACTCTCGGTATCCGCGCCATCCGCGACGCGAGGGATGTCTCGGTCGTTGTGGGCGAAACGACTCCGGCGTTCGCCAAGCGCAAGGTTCTCGGCATCCGTCAGCTTGCGTCGACATCGAGGAGCAAGCTTCTGGATGATCTCGCCGGGGTCGCGCGGGCGGAAGCGTCACTCAGCACGCTGGATCTCGCCAAGGTCGCCGCGGACCGGGTGGCAGGCATCAGCATCGCATATCTGATCTGTGGCTCCGAGACCTCTCCGACCGCCCTTCGGGCGGCGTCGATGCAGTTCCCCACCGGTGTCGAGACCGTCGCCGTGGTGTGCGACCCCGAGACCGTCCCGGGACTCCGAAAGGTCGCGGGTCTCAGCGTGCTCACGATCGGCTACCTCGACGACCTCAAGGCCTCGCTCGTGAAGGCGGCGACGGCGTGAGGCGGAGAACATCTTTGAGCGCCCGTTTCGTCATCGGCAACACCGTGGCGGTGTTGGGGTGCATGACCATGGTCGGCGCGGCGTTCTGGCCCATTTATCAGAGCCTCGCATTCGTGGTGATGGTGGCAATCACCGCGGTCGTCGGCGCTGCGATCGCGGTCGTCGGTGCGGTCTACCGGCTGCCGGCCCATCTCGTGGCGCTCTCCGGAGTCGGGGCATTCATCGTGCTGGGGGTGCCGCTCGCGGTGCCGTCCGGCGCGGTCAACGGAATCTTCCCCACCCTCGGCGGCTTGCGTGATCTGGCCCTCGGAGTCGCCCTCGCCTGGAAACGACTTCTCACGATCACCCTGCCGGTCGGCAGCTACGAAGCGCTTCTGGTGCCGGCGTACATCGTGGTGCTGCTCACGACCATCGTGTCGCTTTCGATCGCGCTCCGCGCGCGGTACGGCCAATTGGCGGCGATCGGACCGGTCGTGGCGTTCCTCGTCGCCAACATCTTCGGCTCCGGATCAACCTTCTATCCGCTCGTCGTCGCGCTCGGTCTTGGAGCGATCGTGCTGCTGTGGATGAACGGGTTCCGCTGGCGCCGCGGTCGCGCATCCGTTCGCCGGCTCATCCAGTCGTCCGGGGCGGCCGACCGCCGGGTCGAGGACGCGACTCAGGGGGTGGCGCGAGCGTTGACCGGCGCGGCACTCATCGTGGCCGTCGCGGCGGCCGGGGCCGCGGGGATATCACGGATCGCGGAACCGACGGGACCCCGCGAGGTGCTGCGAACATCGGTGGCCCAACCGTTCGACCCCAGTTCCTATCCGAGTCCGCTGAGCACCTTCCGCCGATATCTCACCGAGCCGACGGCGAGCGAGACGATGCTCACCGTCTCGGGACTGCCCGCGGGGGAGAGGCTTCGGATCGCCACGCTCGACTCCTACGACGGCGTGGTCTACAGCGTCGGCAGTTCGGAGGTGACGAGCGCGTCGGGTGCATTCACGCTGGTGCCCTACACCTTCGACCAGTCGGATGTCGCAGGAGAACCGGTCGCGGTCGACATCACCGTCGGCGGCTATTCGGGCGTTTGGCTTCCCACCGCGGGGCAGCTCGAGAGCATCACATTCGCGGGGAGCGACGCAGCACGACTCCGCGGATCGTTCTACTACAACGACAACAGCGGCAGCGCGGCCGTCATCGGCGGGGTCGATCAGGGCGACAGCTACCGACTGACCGCAGTCCTTCCGGCAGGGCCGGCAGATCTCGACCTGTCGGATCTCGAGCCGGGCGACGCAGACGTGCCGAATCTCGATCCCATCCCCGACGGACTCGCGCTGGCGCTCGACAGGTGGGTGGGAACGGCGAGCGCACCGGGTGACCAACTCGTCGCTGCGATTGCCGGGATGCGCGCCGAGGGCTATGTCAGTCACGGCTTCGACAGCGGAGCGCCCAGCCGCTCGGGTCACTCAGCCAACCGGATCACGGAGTTGGTGAGCGACCCGCGCATGATCGGCGACGGCGAGCAGTACGCGGTGACCGCAGCGCTCGCTGCGCACGCCTTGGGATTCCCGGCGCGGGTCGTGGTGGGGTTCGCCCCAGACGGTGACGCCGCGCTGTCCGACGTCACCGGCGCGAACATCGCGGCCTGGATCGAAGTGAACACCCGCCAGTACGGCTGGGTCACGCTCGACCCGACACCGGAACCACGGGAGATTCCGGATGCGGAGCCCGAGGTGCCCACGACCATTGCACGTCCGCAGACGCCTGTGCAGCCTCCGGATGACCTGCCCCCGCCCCCGGAGGATCAGCTCCCGCCGGAGACCGAGCAACAGGACCCGACGAGCACCGACCCGTTGCTCGCCGCTCTCTTGGTGGCGATGCAGATCACCGGGTGGACGATGCTCGCACTCGCCGTGCTCGCATCGCCATTCGTCGCGATCGCCGCCACGAAGATCCGGCGCCGTCGCGCCAGGCGGCGCGCAAACACGCCCGTCGCACGGATTCATGGGGGCTGGGCCGAGTTCCAGGATGCGGTGGCCGATCATGGGCTGACAGCGCCCCCATCGCCGACGCGCCGGGAGTTCGCCGCGGTGGTGCCGGGGGCGACCTCCGAGATGCTCGCGGCGGCGGCAGACCGGGCCTCGTTCGCACCTAATGCGCCCGATTCCACCGACGCCGACTGGGTCTGGGGCACCGTGGATGAACTGCTCACCATGCTCGACGCGGGGCTCACCCGAAGACAGCGTTTCGGCGCAACCGTGTCGCTCCAGTCGCTGCGCCCCTCGCGGGGCGTGGGCGGCTCGCGCAGAATTTCCGATACCGATCTACCTGTGGGGGATGACCGATGACGTGCGAATGGTGCGGTACACACTTGCCTGCCGACGCCCTGTTCTGCAGCGAGTGCGGGCGCTCGGTGACGACATCGCCCGGGGCGGTCGGGCAGACGGACGCCGCCTTCGACGGGTCCTCCGAACCCGACACCACCGATTCCCTCCAGGTGTCGGAGGTGCAGGCGATGTCGGATGCGACGCCACCCGATGCCGAGATCGCGCGGCCGTGCCGGCAGTGCGGCGCGGAGCTCGCAGCATCCGACATCTTCTGCGGCGACTGCGGCTATCTCGTGAACCCGCGCGCGAGCGGGGAACAGCAGAGGAACACCGCGGTGATCGAGCCGATGCTCGACCTGTTCGCGCCTGCCGAGGCGGGGGCACCTCGGCGGCCCGCCGGGATGTCCGAGGCGCACGAACTGGACATCGAGGACACGCGCATCACCCGGTCGCGGCGGTCCGGCGAGCGGTTCGTGCTGCAGTTCAGCACCGGAGAGAGTGTGGCCGTCTTCGGCTCAGGCCTCATCGGGCGGAACCCGCGGTCGGAGCCCAGCGAGTATGTCGACCAGTTCGTGCGGGTGACGGATCCGACCCGGTCGGTGTCGAAGACGCATCTCGAATTCGGTCAGGACTCCGGGGCGTTCTGGGTGCGTGACCGTTTCTCGGGCAACGGCACCGTCGTGCGCGAGCCGGAGCGGCGGCCCGTGCGCTGCGAGCCGGGTAGACGGTACCTCGTACCACGGGGGACCAGGGTGGATGTCGGCGATCAGTTCTTTGTGGTGAGCTGACAGCAGCCCTTCCCAGCCGGCAACGACCAGCGTGGATGCACGGACTGGTACCGGCCGGCCCGTTCATGCGGTCGCCGCGGTGAACTGGGTGAGTGCCCGTTCCCGCCGTCAGCGGCCCTCCCGAACCGTTCAGCGACGCCGAGTCCGATTTTCTTGTGCGGTTGCCGTCACTGCCGGAGTCTCCGGCGCGACCGGCCTTCCCGCTGTTCGCGCTGACCGCGCCGCTCGTCGCGTCCGCCGTCATGTTCGCGGTGACCTCCTCCCCGTTTGCCCTCATCTTCGCCGTGTTCGGTCCGCTACTTGCTCTTGCCGCCGTCGGCGATGCGCGCCGCACATCGCGCCGTGCCAGACGCGACTCCGAGGCGCTCTACCGACACGAGTTCGGGAGCGCGCGCGCCAGGGTGGATGCACTGCACTCGGCGGAACGGCAGGACCTCCACCGCACGTGGCCCCACCCGGCCGAGCTCGCTGCCATCCGGCCGGAGTCGCTCGGCGACGGGACGCCGTGCCTCGCGAGAATCGGATGCGGCACCGTGGTGAGCCGGGTGCGTGTCGACGGTGGGGGGCGCGACGACGGCGAGGCTTCGGCCGGAGTTCGGGGTTCATCCTCGTCGAGGCGGACAGACCTGCCGAGGCTCGACCAACTGAGGGCAATGGCGGGCAGGCTCACCAATGCGCCGCTCGTGGTCGACTTCTCCGGGGGAGTCGCTCTGCAAGGAACCGCGGCACCGGCACGGGCAGCGCTGAGGTCGTGCATCCTGCAACTCGCCTGGCGGTTCGATCCGGCCACCGTGTCGATTCGGTGGACCGAGCATCCGGAACTCGACTGGTTGACGCGGCTACCGCACGCCCGCCTGCCGACTCGACCGCTCGAGGGTGGGCTCGACGAGGATCTCGACGGGGATCTCGTCGTGGAGTTCGTCGCCGCCCTGGGTCGATCGCCGTCCATCGGCGCGGACTCCGTGCGGGCGGGGGTGGTTCATGCCGGGGTAGCGGCGCTCCCGATCCCCGGCACCGAGGTCTCCGCCGTACTGGCGCGGCTCGTGTGCCGGCGTGCAACGACCGGGCCATCGCCACGCTGCGCCACCGTGGTCGAGTTCTCGGCGGGCACCGCGGTGATGAGTCGACGATCGAGCGACCCGATTCGCCTCCCCGTGGAGTGCGACCTCGTGTCGACGGCGGACGCGATGTCGCTCGCCGACTCGCTTGCGGCGCATCGCCGACGGAGTGAAGGGCGACCGGATGCGCCGCCGACGATGGTCGCGTGGGGCGACATCCCGCGTGCGGCACGCGACGGCGGTGCCGCTCCCGGGCGACGCTCGCTGGCGTGTCCGATCGGAGCGACCGCCGGGGGCGTCGTCGTCACGGTCGACCTTGTGCGTGACGGCCCTCACGCGGTGATCGCGGGCACCACGGGCAGCGGCAAGAGCGAACTCCTCGTGTCATGGGTGCTCGGGCTGGCCCACGCCCATCCGCCGAGCGAGGTGACCATGCTCCTGGTGGATTTCAAGGGTGGGGCGACCTTCGGTCCGCTGTCCGCCCTGCCGCACAGCGTGGGAGTGGTCACCGACCTCGACGGGGCGAGTGCGCGGCGGGCCGTCGAGAGCCTACGAGCCGAGGTGCTGTTCCGCGAGCGGGCGCTCGCCGCCGCTGCGGTGTCCACGATAGGTGCGCTCCCCGACGGCGTCGCGCTCCCGCGGCTCCTGATCGTTGTCGACGAATTTGCCGCTCTCGGCACAGCCGCCCCCGAGCTGCTCCCGGTGTTCGCCGCCATCGCCGCGCGGGGGCGGTCGCTCGGCATGCATCTCCTGCTCGGCACGCAGCGCGCGTCAGGGGCGGTGTCAGACGACCTCCTCTCGAACTGTGCCGTCAGGGTCGCTCTCCGGCTCTCGTCCAGTGCCGATAGCTCGCTGCTCATCGGTGTTGCAACGGCATGCGAACTCCCGCGGATACCCGGTCGCGCCTTGCTGTCCGTCGGCGGTGAGTCACCGGTACAGCTGCAGGTTCCGCTCGCGCACCAGGGTGATGTGGTCGGCGCGGCGGCGCGCTGGCCGAGGGAATCCCTCCGCCGTCCGTGGCGCGAACCGCTCCCGGAGGCCGTCGGAGTCGAGGATCTGCCGGCGACGGATGCGCCGGGTCTCGCGTTCGGACTGACGGATCTCCCGGCCGAGCAGTGCTACCGGGCAGCGATCTGGCATCCGCCGACGGACGGCGCCCTGCTCGTCGTCGGCGCGAGCGGGGCCGGTCGCACGACGGCGCTGTGCGCCATCATCCGGTCGGCCGTCGCGCGGTCTCCGACGGCGCGGGTGTGGTGGCTGCCGCCGACTCCACCTGACGCATGGGACATGCTTCATCGCATCATCGGCATCCTCGAGGTGGGCGGATGCCCGGGAACTCTCGTGGTCGACGATGTGGACCTCCTTCTGTCGCGCTTCGGGCCGGATCATCGGGAGCACTTCGTGGACACCCTCGTGCGGGTGATTCGGGAGGGTGGCGCGACGGGCCTCGCGGTGGCGGCCTCGATCCGCCAGTCGGTTCCGGCCCTGCAACCGGTCGTTGCGGCGTGCGGGGCGCGCCTCGTGCTCCGCCTGTCGTCACGACACGATGCCCTGATCCTCGGTGAGGACCCCGGCGCCGAGCACGATCGCCTCCCGCCCGGGCGCGGATACTGGCGTGGCGATCTCGTGCAGGTGCTGACGGCAGCGGATCCCCTTCCCGTTTGGGACGAGCCCGCAGAGATCCCGATCCTGGCGTTTCCGGCCGGGCGCACCGTGGCGATCGCCACAACCACGCCAGAGACCGTTGAGCGCGCGCTCCGCGCACTCCCCGGTGTGGGGGTGTCGCTGCTGCATGGGGCCACGATCGGCGGGGCTGGCACTCGGTGCGGTCGCCGAGTACGACATCGATCAGGCGGCCGGCACGCACGGCTCACCCGAGATGCCGGGTTCGAGCGCTGGTCGGAGATATCGCCGCATGGCAGGCCGACTTCCGGGCGCTGAGTGCGGCGGTGCGGAGCGGGATGCTCGTCGTGCACGGGTGCGGCGTGCACGAGTTCCGGGCGCTCACCGGCGTTCGGCGTCTGCCGCCGCCGCTACCGCCCGGCCGGGCGCACGCGTGGCAACTGTGCGCGGATGGCATTGTGGCGCGCGTGAGCCTCCCGTGTGCGCTCGAACCTCAGGCGAGTACCTCGTCGAGCGCGCGGTGAGCGAGACCGTGTGCCTCCGCGACGGGGGCGGAGATCACGGCGCCGTCATGCACGTTCAGGCCCAGCGCCAGCGACCCATCGGACCGGAGAGCCTGACGCCACCCCGACCCGGCAAGAGCGCGCACGTACGGCAGGGTGGCGTTCGTGAGGGCATAGGTCGACGTGTTGGGTACAGCCCCCGGCATGTTCGCCACACAGTAGAACAGCGATCCGTGCACCGTGAACGTGGGGTCTGCATGAGTGGTGGGGCGGGAGTCCGCGAAGCAACCGCCCTGGTCGACCGCGATGTCCACGAGAACGCTTCCCGGTCGCATCCGCGACACCAGCTCGTTGCTCACGAGCTTCGGCGCCTTCGCGCCGGGAATGAGCACCGAACCGATCACGAGGTCTGCCGTGAGCAGCGCCCGGTCGATCTCGAACGAGTTCGAGGCGATCGTGGTGATCCGACCGGCGTACAGGGCATCCAGTTCGCGAAGGCGCTGGATGTTGGTGTCCAGAACCGTCACGTCGGCGCCGAGCCCCACCGAGACGCTGATTGCATTCGATCCCGCGACGCCGCCGCCCAGCACCACGATCCGGGCAGGCCTCGTGCCTGGCACGCCCGGTACCAGGAGTCCCGGTCCGCCGTTGGGCTTGAGCATCGCTCCAGCGCCCACGATCGGGGCGAGGCGGCCGGCGACCTCGCTCATCGGGGCGAGCAACGGGAGGGCTCTGTTCGGCAACTGGACGGTCTCGTAGGCGATCGCCGTCACACCACCCGCGATGAGGGCCACGGTGAGGTCGCGCTCCGCGGCAAGGTGGAGGTAGGTGAAGAGCACCAACCCGGGCCGGAAGTGGCGATACTCGCTCTGTACCGGTTCCTTCACCTTCAGCAACAGGTCGGCCTCCGCCCATACGGTCTCCGCGTCCGGAACGATGCGCGCCCCCGCCGCCTCGAACTCGTGATCCGGAATGGAGGACCCGAGGCCGGCACCCGCCTGCACCAACACCTCGTGGCCGTGCAGCACGAGGTCGTGCACGCCGGAGGGGGTGATGGCGACCCGGAACTCGTTGTTCTTGACCTCGGTGGGGATGGCGACCTTCATGGTGTTCCTGCCTCTCGGTTTCGCGCCAGACCTCCGCGTCTCGACGGGTTCCAGCGTAGCGACGAGCAACGCGTGATTCCGCAGAAAAATGTTGCGCAAGATACTGATTTCGTGAAATTCATGTTTCGAAATAGACCATTTGCGCGTAGAAGGGGCGCTGGGCCGACTCGCTGTGTCATCATCACACCAGCGTGTTCCGCACCTCGCCCCACAGTGAAAAGGAGCCTGACGATGACTCGGCAGCTACCCCATGATCCCGTGATCCGTGAGCTGATCGGCATGGCTCGTCGGGCCCAAGTGTCCCGTCGGGCTGCGCTCGGCGGCCTGGGAGCCGGGGCAACCGCCCTCGCACTCGCAGCGTGTTCCACCGGAGGCGGCGAAAAGCCGTCCGCCGCGGACGACCGCTCCTCCTCAGACAAGTCCCTCACCTGGGCCAACTGGGCGGCGTACATCGATGAGGACGACAGCGGGGACTACCCGACCCTCATGGCCTTCGAGCAGCAGACCGGCATCCAGGTGACCTACGACGTGGCCGTCGACGACAACAACACCTACTTCGGCAAGGTGAAGGACCAGCTTGCCCTCGGCCAGGACATCGGTGCAGACCTCGTCTGCCTCACCGACTGGATGGTGAACCGGATGATCCGTCTCGGGTACACCCAGGAACTCGACAAGAGCGCCATCCCGAACGCCGCCAATCTCATACCGTCGCTCGCCGACCCGAGCTTCGACCCCGGCCGTACCCACTCGCTCCCGTGGCAGGGCGGATTCGCGGGCATCTGCTGGAACAAGGAGAAGGTGCCCGGCGGGCTCACCTCCGTGTCCGACCTCTGGGATCCGGCACTGAAGGGGCGGGTCGGGGTGCTGTCGGAGATGCGCGACACCATTGGCCTGATCATGCTCGAGAACGGCGTCGACATCAGCGGCGACTTCGAGTCGGACGAATTCCTCGCCGCCGTGCAGGAGTTCGAGAAGCAGGTGCAAGACGGTCAGATTCGCAACATCAAGGGCAACGCGTATCTCGAGGACCTCAAGAACGAGGACACCCTCGCCGCCATCTGCTGGTCGGGCGACATCACGGTGATCAACGCCGAAGCGGGCGACAAGTGGGAGTTCGCGATACCGAGCGGCGGCGGCACGCTGTGGAACGACAACTTCATCATTCCGATCGGTTCGCCGCGCAAGGCGAACGCCGAGGCACTCATCGACTACTACTACCAGCCTGAGGTGGCGGCCGAGGTCGCCGCCTGGGTCAACTACATCACGCCGGTTGACGGCGCGAAGGAGGCCATGGCGGCCATCGACCCGGAGCTCGCCGAGAACCCGCTGATCTTCCCCGATGAGTCCACGCTCGAGCAGGTCAAGGTGTTCCGCGGTCTCAGCGCCACGGAGGAGAGCGACTTCAACTCCGCTTTCCAAGCGGTCCTGCTCGGGTCGTGAGGTGAACCAGTTCGCCGAGGAGGGCGCCGACCTCGAATTGGTCGGCGTGAGCAAGAGGTTCCCAGGATTCACCGCGATCGAGAGTCTCGACCTCGTTATTCCCGCGGGATCGTTCTTCGCTCTGCTGGGCCCATCCGGGTGCGGCAAGACCACGACGCTCCGGCTCGTGGCCGGTCTCGAGGAGGCGTCCTCCGGCCGCATCCTGATCGGCGGCCGCGATGTCACCACCACCAAGCCCTATCGGCGGCCCGTGAACACGGTGTTCCAGAGCTACGCCCTGTTTCCGCACATGTCGATTCTCGACAACGTGGCTTTCGGGCTCCGGAGACGCAAGATCCCGGATGCGGCGGAGAAGGCCCATGAGGCCCTTCGACTGGTCGAACTCGACCACCTGGGCGCGCGTAGGCCGGCGCAGCTCTCCGGCGGCCAGCAGCAGCGGGTCGCCCTGGCCCGCGCAGTGGTCAACCGACCGGCGCTCCTCCTCCTCGACGAACCCCTCGGCGCCCTCGATCTCAAGCTGCGTCGGCAGATGCAGCTCGAGCTCAAGTCGATCCAGGAGGAGGTGGGGCTCACCTTCCTGCACGTCACGCACGATCAGGAGGAGGCCATGACCATGGCCGACACGGTCGCGGTGATGAACAAGGGCCGCATCGAGCAGCTGGGCGCCCCATCCGCACTCTACGAACTGCCGCGCACGGTCTTCGTCGCGAACTTCCTCGGGCAGTCCAACCTCTTCACCGGCGAGGTCGTGGAGACCACGGCGACCGCGATCACCGTCGAGGTCGCCGGTCAGCCGATCGTGGTGCCGACCGCCCGCGCCCAGCGGCACGCGGGCCGCGTGACCGTGGGGGTGAGGCCGGAAAAGGTGGCGCTGCGTCGCGACCGACCAGCACCCGATTCGTCGATCAACACGCTGGGGCCCGGACGCGTCGTCGACGTCTCGTTCAGCGGGGTGAGCACGCAGTATCTCGTGGCCATCCCAGGGCTCGGCGACGTCGTGGTGTTCGCCCAGAACGTCGGCATGGGCCCCGTCGCCTCCGTGGGCGATGAGGTGCACCTGTCCTTCAGCGTCGACCACGGCTTCGGTCTCGAAGACGAAGCGGATGCCCCGCCGCGGTTCCCGGCAGACACCGATACCGCCACGATCGCCACGCAGAGACGCCGAGCGCTCCTGTCCGAGCTCGAGGACTCCTGACCGTGGCCTTCTCCGCCTTCGCGACTGCGACGAGGCAGGAGGCGACGCCCAGACGGGCGAGCCGAGTCGCCCTGTTGCTGCTGCTCCCCGGCATCCTGTATCTCGTTCTGTTCTTCCTGGTTCCCCTGGTCTCGCTCGTGCTCACGTCGCTGCAGGCGCCGTCCGAGTTCGGCGACATCGGGGAGTATCAGACCGCCTTCCGCATCGAGAACTACGCCACGGTCATCGGGCAGTACGGCGACCAGATCGTGCGATCGTTCGTGTATGCGGTGCTCGCAACCGTGTTCGCCCTGCTGTTCAGCTACCCGCTGGCGTATTTCATCGCGGTCTGGGCGAGGCCGTACCCGCTCGTGCAGAAGCTCGCCCTCGTGTTGGTCATCGCGCCGTTCTTCATCAGCTTCCTACTGCGCACGCTGGCCTGGAAGCAGTTGCTGTCGGATGAATCGGCGATCGTCACCGGACTCAAGGCGCTGTCATTGCTGGCCCCGGACGCGCACATCACCGGCACCCCGGTCGCGGTGGTGTTCGGGCTCACCTACAACTTCATCCCCTTCATGACCCTCCCGCTGTACGCGTCGCTCGAGCGGCTCGACCTGCGGTTCCTCGAGGCGGGCAACGACCTGTACGCCACACCATTCACCACCTTCCGAACGATCACCGTTCCGCTGTCGATGCCCGGCATCGTCTCCGGTGTGCTCCTGACGTTCATCCCGGCAGCCGGCGACTACGTGAACGCGAGCAGGGAGTTCCTCGGAGGCACGGGCACGGCCATGATCGGGAACGTGATCGAGAGCAACTTCCTGGTCTCACTCAATTACCCGGCGGCGGCCGCGCTGTCGATCATCCTGATGGCATCGATCCTCGTGATCGTGACCGCGTACGTGAAGCGAAGCGGAACGGAGGATCTCCTGTGACCGTGCAACAGGGTGCCGCGCTCGCCGAGGTGACCACCACGCCGCCACGGGCACGGGCTCGGGGCAGGGGATTCGCCCTCGGACGATGGCTTCTTCCCACCTACGCGGCGCTCGCCCTGATCTTCCTCCTCGTGCCGATCGCCTACACGTTCGTCTTCTCGTTCAACGACTCGATCAAATCCAACATCTCCTGGCGCGGGTTCACGCTCGACAACTGGACCGGTGTCTGCTCGGCGCAGGGTGTGTGTGAGGCGTTCGGCAACAGCGTGTTCATCGGGGTCGTCGCGACGCTCGCCGCGACGACGCTCGGAACGATGATCGCGATCGCGCTCGTGCGCTATCGCTTCCGTTTCCGCTCCGGCATCAGCCTGCTGCTGTTCCTGCCGATGGCGACACCGGAGGTCGTGCTCGGCGCGGGACTCGCGGCCGAATTCCTCGGCGCCGGTGTGCCCAAGGGCATCGGAACGATCATCATCGCGCACACCGTGTTCTGCGTCAGTTTCGTGGTCGTGACGGTGAAGGCAAGGGTCGCGAGCCTCGACCCGGCACTGGAAGAGGCGGGGCGCGACCTGTACGGCTCGCCGGCGCAGGTGTTCTGGCGCATCACCTTCCCGCTGTTGCTGCCCGGGATCATCGCCGCTGCGCTGCTGTCCTTCGCTCTCAGTTTCGACGACTTCATCATCACGAGCTTCAACTCGGGCTCGGCGTCGACCTTCCCGAAGTTCGTGTACGTCGCGGCCTCGCGCGGCATCCCCGCCGAGGCGAACGTGATCGCATCCGCGGTCTTCCTCATCGCGATCGCGCTCGTGATCGTCTCGCAGGTCGGTGCGGCGATGCGTGCCAAGGCCGGCAGACGATCGTGACCGCCTATCCCGACCGCGCGCGGCTCGCCCGGCTGTGGGCCGCTGAGGTGGAGCGCTTCGCGGCCGAGCATCCCGAATCCCGGAGACTCTTCGCGGAGGCATCCGCCCACCTGCCCGGGGGCGTTCCCATGCTGTGGATGTCGAAGTGGCCGGGCCCGTGGCCGGTCTACGTGAAGCACGCTTCCGGCGCCCACTTCACCTGCGTCGACGACCTCGATCATGTCGACCTCTGCCTCGGCGACACCGGAGCGATGTGCGGTCATGCGCCGCCGGCGGCGGTCGCCGCGATCACCGCACGACTCGGCGCCGGTTCGACGTTCATGTTGCCCACAGCGGATGCGGAGGCCTGCGCGTCACTGCTCGCCGACCGTTTCGGGCTTCCCCAGTGGCAGTTCACGCTGTCGGCGACCGATGCGAATCGCAGCCTCATCCGTTTCGCGCGACACGTGACCGGGCGTTCGAAGATTCTCGTGCACGACTTCTGCTATCACGGCAGCGTCGACGAGGCGTACGCGACCCTGGACGGGAACGGTCGGGTGATCGAGCGTCGCGGAACGATCGGCGCCCCGGTGGACCCGTCGGTCACCACCGCCGTCGTTCCCTTCAACGACGTGGACGCGCTGGAGAAATGCCTCGCCGCGGGGGATGTCGCCGCGGTACTCATCGAGCCGGCGCTCACCAATATCGGCATCGTGCTGCCGGATCCCGACTATCACGACCGGGTGCGGGAGCTCTGCACGAGGTTCGGCACTCTGCTCATCATCGACGAGACGCACACGATGTGCGCTGGACCGGGCGGGATGACGCGGCAACTGGGCCTCCGGCCCGACGCCGTGGTGGTGGGCAAGACGATCGGTGGCGGCGTGCCGGCCGCGGCCTTCGGCATGACCGATGAGCTGGCGCACCGCATCTTCGCCCGGCTCGAGCTCGAGGACATCGACGTCGGGGGAGTGGGCGGCACCCTGGCGGGGAACGCCGTGTCAATGGCGGGGATCCGCGCCACCCTCGCCGACGTATTGACCGACGACGCCTTCGCCACGATGATCGCCCGGTGCACCGAGTGGACGGCGGGCGTGCAGCAGGCGCTGACGGACTTCGACGTGCCGTGGCAGGTCACCCAGCTCGGAGCGCGAGCCGAGTACAGCTTCCGGCCCACACCGCCGAGCCACGGAGCCGAGGCGGCTGCGGCCGACGACTTCGCCCTGCAGCAGTACCTGCATCTGCACGCGCTCAACCGGCGCATCCTCATTACGCCGTTCCACAACATGGCGCTGATGTGCCCGGACACAACGTCCGCCGATGTCGCAAGGCACACCGCAGCGTTCCGTGAGGCGGTCGCGAGCCTCTACGGCTGAGCCAGCACGAGGTCGGAGGCCCGTAGTTCGCCGACCACCCGTCCGCCGCCCGTGACGGTCTCCGTGGTGGCGGCGATCACGGCAGCGACCTCGTCGGCATCGAGAGTGCCCACCGATACGAGCAGTTCAAGCGCGACGAGGGTGGCCGCCCGGAGGCTTCCGTCGAGCATCTTCAACGCCACCGCAGTGCCGTCCTCCGCGCCCATCACCATCACGCCTTCCGCACCGAGCTTCGCGATGACGGGAAGGCGTTCGATGACGATGCTGTTGGCGCGGCCGTGCCCGTCGATCGCCCAGGGGTGCGCACGGATGGCGTCGGCCAGCAGGTGCGCGTGCGGATCCCGCTCCGGGGTTGCAGCGGACACCCGGCCGACGCCCGCGGCAAGGCCACGGAGGGTCGTTGCGAATACCGGAGCCCCGCATCCGTCGGTCGCGGCAACATGGACCGTCTCGCCGGTGAACTCCTCGATGGTGGCCCGGATGCTCCTCTGGAGCGGATGCCCAGGCGTCAGGTAGTCGGTGGTCGACCAGCCGTTGCGCACACACGCCAACAGGAAGGACGCGTGTTTGCCGGAGCAGTTCATGGTCACCCGTCGCGCGCCGAGCCCTGCGTCGTGCGCCGCGAACATCGCCCGACGGTCGGTCGGCCAGGCGTGGGGGCACTGCAGGTCGTCGGCGGTGAGCCCCGCCCGATCGAGAATGCGCGCCACCACCTCGACGTGTGCGTCGGTTCCGGCATGGCTGGCGGTCGCGAGCACGAGCTCCTCCCCGGTGAGGTCGGCACCCGCGCGCAGCACCGCGATCGCCTGGAAGAGCTTCAGGGAGGAACGGCCGTACACGAGGGCGCCGCCGTCACCGAGTTCGCGCAGGATCGACCCCGAGGCAGACACCACGACCGCCGCACCGAGGTGACGCGACTCCACCATGTCACCGCGAATGAGGTGAGCGAGTTCGACGACGCCGTCGGTGCCGAGCGCAGCGGCTACGTCCGAACCGTTCGCGCTCACGCGCTCTCGACCGAGGCGAAGGCGTCGCCGAGCACGTCGAGGGCATCGTTCAGCTGCTCGTCGGTGATGGCGAGGCTCGGCAGGAAGCGCAGCACGTTGCTGTAGGTGCCCGCGGTGAGCACGATCACCCCGTGGGCGGCTGCGTAGGCGGCGACCGCCGCGACGGCCTTCGGGTTCGGACGTTTCGTTCCGGCTTCGACGATCTCGATCGCCAGCATGGCGCCGATACCGCGGATGTCGCCGATGATCGGGTGCACCTCTTGGAGTCGCTCGAGCCCGGGCTTCAGAATCCCCTCGATGCGTGCGCCCTCGAGAAGCAGGCCCTTCTGCTCGATCTCGTCGAACACGGCGACGGCCGCCGCCGCTGCGACCGGGTTACCGCCGAATGTTCCACCGAGACCGCCGGCGTGGGTCGAATCCATGATCTCCGCGCGTCCGGTGACGCCGGCGATGGGGAGCCCTCCGGCGATGCCCTTCGCGGTGAGCACGATGTCCGGCACGATGCCGAAGTGCTCGCTCGCGAAGTAGGCGCCGGTACGGGCCATCCCGCTCTGGATCTCGTCGGCGATGAAGACGATGCCGTTGTCGGTGCACCACGCGAGGAGGGCCTGGAGGTAGCCATCGGCGGGCACCACGAAACCGCCTTCGCCCTGGATCGGCTCGACCACGAGGCACGCGAGTTCTGCGGCTCCCACGGCCTTCTCGAGGGAGTCGATCGTGCGGGCGGCAGCCTCCGCTCCGGTCAGCCCGTCGTGGAACGGGTAGGAGTTGGGTGCGTGGTACACGTCCGAGGCGAACGGGCCGAAACCTGCCTTGTACGGCATCGCCTTGAAGGTCATCGCCATGGTGAGGTTCGTGCGGCCGTGGTAGGCGTGATCGAGCACGCCGACGCCGGTACGCCTGGTGAAGCGCCTCGCGATCTTCACGGCGTTCTCCACCGCTTCGGCGCCCGAGTTCACCAGCATCGACTTCTTGGCGTGGTCACCCGGGGTGTGCTCGGCGAGGAGCTCGGCGACTCGCACGTATCCCTCGTACGGCGAAATGGTGAACATGGCGTGCGTGAACTGGCCCAGCTGCTCCGTGGCTGCGGCCACGACCGCCGGGTTGGTGTGGCCG
The DNA here is from genome assembly GCA_963756375.1 of uncultured Actinomycetota bacterium. Lineage (GTDB taxonomy): Bacteria > Actinomycetota > Actinomycetes > Actinomycetales > Microbacteriaceae > Marisediminicola. The sequence goes on from CAVWNJ010000005.1 coordinate 527,839, forward strand.
ATCGTCATGACCCCGATGCCCGATCCCATGTCGATGAACCGGTTGCCGTCGACATCCGTCACCAGCGCGCCATGGGCATGATCGATGAAGATCCCGAGTGCCGAAGAGACGCCCGCGGCGACGACGGCTCGGCGGCGTTCCTGCAGCGCACGGGACGCGGGACCCGGGATCTCGGTGCGGATGAGGCGGCCGGAGGAGTCGGAGGAGGTGGCGGGTGTGGACGCCGGGGGCGCCGTAAACGTCTCTGTCATGGTGAACTGAGTTTATGCGCAGAGGGAGAACGGCAGCGTGGTGACGCATTCGTATCAGGTGTCGGTCGACTGGACCGGGGACCGCGGAGTCGGAACAGTCGACTACCGCTCCTACGGCCGTCAGCATGTGGTGCGCGCCGCGGGCAAGCCCGACATCCTGGGCTCCGCCGACCGCACCTTCCACGGCGACCGTGATCGCTGGAATCCGGAGGAGCTGCTGCTCGCGGCGCTCGCGGAGTGCCACATGCTCAGCTACCTCCATGTCGCGGCGTCGCACGGGGTGACCGTGATGGCGTACACCGATGAGGCCACCGGCACGATGGAGCAGGACTCGAACGGTGGCGGGCACTTCACCTCTGCGAGCCTCCACCCCCGGGTGGTGGTGTCCGACGCGTCCATGGTGGCGCTCGCCCGGGAGCTTCATTCGGAGGCCGCGGCCAAGTGCTTCATCGCCGCATCCGTGAACTTCCCGGTGGATCATCACCCGATCGTGACCTCGATCGGATGATGGGCGGGTACCCTCGTTGGAGCGATGCCGCAGAGGTTTCACCAAGGTCGGGACCGCAGACTCATCGCTTCACCTTCTTCTTCTTCAGAAAGCAGCCCTGTGTCTTTGAAACTCCTGTCGTCGATCGCGATCTCGGGAGTGCTGCTCTCATTGGTCGCGTGTAGCTCCACGCCCGCCAGCACCGACGCGTCGGGTGGCGACTGCACCGCCGCGGCGGCCGGTTCGAGCTCAGAGAAGATCACCGCGAAGGGTGACTTCGAGACCGCGCCCGAGGTCGAGTTCCCCGAGCCGCTCACCGCGACCTCCACCGAGCGCAGCGTGCTGATCGAGGGTGATGGGGCGGATGCCGCGCCGGGAAGCACCCTGACCGTGCAGTACTCGGCCTACAACGCCACCTCCGGCAAGGAGATCGAGGTCACCAGCTACGACGAGGCCGGCGAGGTGAAGTTCACCCTCACCGAGGGCGAGCTGCTCCCCGGGCTTCTCAAGGGCCTCGGCTGCGCCTCGGTCGGCGACCGCATCGCCACCGTCATCCCGCCGGACGACGCGTTCGGTGAGCAGGGGCAGAGCGAACTCGAGATCGCCGGTACCGACTCGATCATCTTCGTGCTCGACGTCATCGATGTCGCAGCTCCGGTCGCCGTTCTCGAGCGCGCCGACGGCGAAGACCAGCCTGTGCAGGAGGGCCTCCCCACGGTAGAGCTCGCTGACGACGGCGAGCCGACCGTCACGATCCCCGAGTCCGCGGCACCGACCGACCTGCAGATCGCGGTGCTCAAGCAGGGTGACGGTGTGACCGTCGCCGATGGCGCCAGCGTGACCGTGCACTACGCGGGCGTGCTGTGGGCGAGCGGCGAAGAGTTCGATTCCAGCTGGACGAGGGGGGAGCCCGCCACGTTCTCCACCGACGGCGTGGTCGAAGGCTTCAGCGCAGCACTCGTCGGACAGACCGTCGGATCACAGGTGCTCGCCGTGATCCCGCCGGCTCAGGGATACGGCGAGAACCCGCCCGCATCCTCGGGCATCGAGGCCACGGACACCCTCGTGTTCGTCATCGACATCCTCGCCAGCCGGTAATCTTCGCCGTCCGGCACTCTCTGAACGAGTGCCGGACGTCACCCGGTCGGCCGGATGACTGGGAGGATGGCCGCATGAGACGCGTCACCATCCTCGGATCCACCGGCTCGATCGGCGTTCAGGCTCTCGATGTCATCCGGGCGAACCCCGACCGGTTCACCGTGGTCGGACTCGCTGCCGGCTCGAATCGGGAACTCGTCGACGCCCAGGCTCGCGAGTTCGGTGTCGAGCACGTCGCGCTCGGTGCCGATGAGGCGGCGCAACTCGCCGAGACGGTTCCAACCGATGTGGTGCTGAACGGCATCACCGGCTCGGTCGGCCTGCGACCCACGCTCGCCGCGCTACGGTCCGGCGCGACCCTCGCCCTCGCCAACAAGGAGAGCCTCATCGTCGGCGGCGCGTTGGTCACCGGGGCAGCTGCGCCCGGACAGATCGTGCCGGTCGACTCCGAGCACTCCGCCATCGCGCAGGCTCTGCTCGCTGGTGGCCCAACCGAGGTCGGCCGGCTTGTGGTGACCGCCTCCGGAGGGCCGTTTCGCGGCCGCACCCGAGACTCCCTCCGTCACGTCACCCCCCGGGAGGCGCTCGCCCACCCGACCTGGGACATGGGACTTGTGGTGACGACCAACTCGTCGACGCTCGTGAACAAGGGGCTCGAGGTCATCGAGGCGCACCTGCTGTTCGACATCCCCTACGAGCGCATCGAGGTGACCGTGCATCCGCAGTCGGTGGTGCACTCGATGGTGGAGTTCATCGACGGGTCGACGATCGCCCAGGCTTCGCCTCCCGACATGCGTCTGCCCATCTCGCTCGGCCTCGACTGGCCGAACCGCGTGGCCGGGGTCGGTGCCCCGATCGACTGGACCAGCGCGCACACCTGGGAGTTCGCACCACTCGACGAGGAGGCGTTCCCTGCTGTCGCGCTCGCCAAGAGCGTCGGGGCGAAGGGCGGAACCTGGCCGGCGGTGTTCAACGCGGCGAACGAGCAGTGCGTGCTCGCGTTCCATGCCGGGTCAATCGGCTTCCTCGACATCGTCGACACGGTGCGTCGGGTGGTGGACGATCACGAGGGGATGGAGGCATCCCTCGAGGGCGTGCTCGAAGCGGAGCTGTGGGCGCGGGCTGCGGCCGATCAGCGGATCGCGACGCTGTCGCGCTCCTGATCGATCAGTCGTCGTCCTTGTCTTTGCCTTTGTTCTTGCCGTTGCCGTTGCCGTTGCCTTTGTCGGCGGCCTTGTCGGCGGCAGCCTTGTCGGCGGCAGCCTGTTCCGCCGCAGCCTGATCGGCTGCCGCCTGCTGCGCTGCAGCCTGTTCCGCCGCGGCCTGTTCGGCTGCCGCTTTCTCGGCGGCGGCCTGTTCCGCCGCCGCCTGGGCAGCCGCAGCAGCTTGCGCTATCGCGGCATCGAGGTCGGCCTGCACGAGGTCTGCCGATGACAGGATGCTGCGATGGCGGGCCTCGGTGATGTCTCCGCTCGCCAGCGCCGCATCGGCCGCGGCCCGCAACTCGGCGAGGTGCACCGCAGCGCCGGCGAAATCCGAGTCGGCCGACGACTGGGCAACCGCGAGCACATCGGCCTGCAGGGCGGCTGCTGCGTCGGCGGTGTAGTCAGGCGTCGACGAGCATCCGGCGAGGGCGAAGACGCACAGGGTGGCGGCGATGAGTCTGATCATGGTGCGACGCTGTCCTGAAGCTGGGTGAGGTGATCCCCGAGAGGCCCTTCGACCACCGGGTAGTCGACGGGCTCTGGTGGCGGGGTCGCGGTGGTGGATCGCACGATGTTCGCAACGACGATGCCCGCCGCGAGCAGCGCCAGCACGGTAGCGACGATGAGAAGGATGCGCCGACGCGCAAGCGGTCCACCGAGGGGGCGCGATGGTGCTGGGCCGGGCTCGACCTCGGCGCGGTCCGCGCCGTCGACCGGTGCGGCGTCGGCGGCCGGCGCAGCAGGGCGTAGCGCTTCCGTGGTGGCTGCCGTGGTGGTGCTCGAGAGCGTCGCCGTCGCGGCCCCGATCGGAGGCTGGGCGATCGTCGCGAGGTCCGCGGCGTCGCCAGGCAGCGGCATCGGCACCGACGCTGGCACGGTTGCAGAGTCGGATGAGGGCGCCGACATCCGCATCGTCGCGGTGGCTGCTTCGGTCGTCGCGGGAAGCACGGCGGTGAGGGACATCACATCCGGGTCCGCATCCGTGTCCCCGCCGACGTACGACGCGGCAAGCCCCGCCAGCACCCGTGCGGCATGGTCGATTCCGAGCCGCTCGGCCGGGTCTCTTCGGGTCATCCCGGTCAGCAGCGCGCCCCATTCCGGCCCGAGATCATCGGGAACGCGGGGGTCGCGCGAGATGCGGGCGGCGGCGGACTCCACGGCGGAGCCCGGGAACTCCCGAACGCCCGTAAGGCATTCCAGCAGGAGTAGCCCGAGCGAGTAGACGTCGCTCGAGGTTCCCACGTCCCTGCCGAGGGCCTGCTCGGGGCTGAGGTAGCCCGCCGTGCCGATCACGGAGCCGACTCCCGTGAGCCTGGTCGAGTCGACGATGCGCGCGATGCCGAAGTCGGCGAGTTTCGCGTGGACGACGCGGCGGTTGCCGCCCGTCTGCGGAATGAGCACGTTGGCGGGCTTGATGTCCCTGTGCACGATGCCGCGCTCGTGCACATGGGCCAGGGCGCTCGCGATGTCCGCGCCGACCTGAGCCGTCACGCGCGGTTCAAGAGCTCCCGAGGCGAGTTCCCGCCGGAGGTCGACGCCGGGCACGTATTCCATCACGAGCGATACGGCACCATCCTCGTGCGCGATCGCGTCGTAGAGCGTCACGAGAGCGGGGTGGTTGAGGCTCGCGAGCACGGTGATTTCGTCTTGCTGGCGGCGGAGGTCATCCACGTCGGCGAGACCCGCCGGAAAACTCTTGATGGCGACGGCGCGTCCGAGCAGCGTGTCATCCGCGAGCTTGACGACCGACATGCCGCCGCGACCGAGAACCGCCCGGACCCTGTACCGGTCGGCGATCAGGTCCTCTTCGGCACCGGTCGCTGTAGCCATGATCCGTCCATGGTATTCGAGGTGGAGCGGGCCCGGCCCCCGGTCAGGGGCACAGCGGATCACGGGCGGTCCGCGGCTATCCTGAGCGGGTGGAAACGGTTCTTCTCTATGTGCTCGGCGTGGTCGTCGTCGTTGTCGGCATCGCCCTGTCCATCGGGTTGCATGAGCTCGGGCACTTCGTTCCCGCAAAGCTGTTCGGGGTGCGGGTCGGACAGTTCATGATCGGTTTCGGCCCCACCATCGTCTCGCGCCGTCGTGGCGAGACCGAGTTCGGAATCAAGGCCATCCCACTCGGCGGCTACATCTCCATGGCCGGCATGTACCCGCCGGCCGCGGAGGGCGAGAAGGCCAGAACGGCGAGCACCGGCTTCTTCCAGACCATGGTGCAGGATGCCCGCGCAGCGAGCGCCGACACTGTGCTTGCCGGCGACGAGCACCGCACCTTCTACCGACTGCCCATCTGGAAGCGCATCATCATCATGCTCGGCGGGCCGTTCATGAACCTCGTCATCGCGGTCGTGCTCTACGCCGTGGTGCTGGCCGGTTTCGGTGTTCCGCAGCAGAGCACCACTGTCGGTAGCGTCTCGGCGTGTGTGCTCCCCGCGACGAGCGAACGGCAGGAGTGCCAGGCGGGCGATCCGGCAGCGCCGGGCGCCGAGGCCGGACTGCTGCCGGGCGACCGGCTGATGACTCTCGCCGGCGTGCAGATCGATTCGTGGGCCGAGGCGACCAGCGTCATCCGGGAGAACGCCGGCCAGTCGATTCCCGTCGAGGTGATGCGGGAGGGCGACGTCATCGAACTCACCGCAACACCGAGCCTCAGCGAGCGTTACGTGTTCGACGAGAGCGGCGCGATCGTGGAGGATGCCAACGGCGACCCCGTGACCGAGGAGGTCGGTTTCCTCGGCATCGGGTCGGCGACGGAGGTCGTGCAGCAGCCCCTCACGGCCGTGTTCCCCGTCGTCGGCGACAACATGGCGAGGGTCGCCGAGCTCATCCTCCATCTGCCCCAGCGGCTCGTGGATGTCGCGGATGCGGCCTTCGGGCCGGGGGAGCGCGACCCGAACGGCCCGATCAGCGTCGTCGGGGTAGGTCGAGTCGCCGGCGAGATCGCGACCATCAACAGCATCCCGATCGCCGACCGTCTCTCGGCGCTCATCGGTATTCTCGCGTCGCTCAACATCGCGCTCATGGTGTTCAACCTGGTGCCGCTGATGCCGCTGGACGGTGGACACGTTGCGGGTGCGCTGTTCGAGGGCGCCCGTCGCTTCCTGGCGAAAACCTTCCGCAGGAAGGATCCGGGTCCCGTCGACACCGCGAAACTGGTTCCCCTCACCCTGACCGTCGTGATGATCCTCGGTGCGATGAGCGTGCTGCTCATCTACGCCGACATCGTGAAGCCCATCTCGATCTTCTAGCGCCGCCCGGGCGCCCCGCCCCGCCGCCGGTCGAGCGCCCCCGTTGGTCGAGCTTGTCGAGACCTCCGCTGGTCGAGCACCCCCGCTGGTCGAGCTTGTCGAGACCTCCGCTGGTCGAGCACCCCCGCCGGTCGAGCTGTCGAGACCTCCGTCGGTCGAGCACCCCGCCGGTCGAGCGTGTCGAGACCTCCGTCGGTCGAGCACCCCCGCCGGTCGAGCTTGTCGAGACCTCCGTCGCGGATCGCGCGCACCCCCGCTGGTCGAGCCTGTCGAGACCTCCGCCGGTCGAGCACCCCCGCCGGTCGAGCTTGTCGAGACCTCCGTCCGGCTCGAGCACCCCCGCCGGTCGAGCTTGTCGAGACCTCCATCCGGATCTCGACAGGCTCGATCAGCGGTGCGCTGCCGGTCGCGCAACCCCGCTGGTCGAGCTTGTCGAGACCTCCGTCCGGATCTCGACGGGCTCGATCAGCGGTGTGCTGCTGTTCGCGCGACCCCGCCGGTCGAGCTTGTCGAGACCCTGTTGACAACGAGACACGGCCCCGCAGGCACTGCCCCACACTATGCAGATGCCGTACACCTACATCCTCGAGTGTGCCGACGGCTCGTTCTATGTCGGCAGCACATGGGACCTCGAACTCCGGTTCGCGCAGCATCAATCCGGGGTGGTCAAGGGATACACATCGCGCCGCCTGCCGGTGCGCCTCGTCTATGCAGAGGAGTTCGATCGCGTCGACGAGGCATATGAGCGCGAGAAGCAGATTCAGAACTGGTCACGGGCGAAGCGGAGAGCACTCATCGACGGTCGGTTCGGCGATCTGCCCGGCCTGAGCAGGGCGCGGGAACGCTCGGATGACGCTGCGGATTGAGATCTCGACAGGCTCGATCAGCGGTGGTGCTCGGGATCTCGACAGGCTCGATCAGCGGTGGGTGCTCGGGATCTCGACGGGCTCGATCGGCGGGGGTGCTCGGGATCTCGACAGGCTCGATCGGCGGTGGGGTCGGCGGGGGTGGCGGGATCTCGACAGGCTCGATCGGCGGTGGGTGCTCGGGATCTCGACAGGCTCGATCAGCGGTGGGGGTCGGGATCTCGACAGGCTCGATCGGCGGGGTGCTCGGGATCTCGACAGGCTCGATCGGCGGGGGGCTCGGGATCTCGACAGGCTCGATCGGCGGGGAGGCTCGGGATCTCGACAGGCTCGATCAGCGGGGAGGCTCGATCGGCGGGGGTGCTCGATCAGCGGGGGCGCGCGGCAGGGACGGCGCGCGGGGCGTTGCCCAGCGGCCCGTCGTAGACTCGGGGCGTGCCTGCAGTCAACCTCGGAATGCCCAAAGCCCCCAACGTGCTCACCCCTCGCAGGGCCACGCGCCAGATCAAGGTCGGCTCGGTCGGCGTCGGCAGCGAGTCACGAGTGAGCGTGCAGTCGATGACGACCACGCAGACCACCAACATCAACGCCACCCTGCAGCAGATCGCAGAGCTCACCGCGACCGGGTGCGACATCGTGCGCGTCGCCGTGCCCCACCAGGATGACGCCGATGTGCTGCACATCATCGCCGCGAAGAGCCAGATCCCGGTCATCGCCGACATCCACTTCCAGCCGCGCTATGTGTACACGGCCATCGACGCCGGCGTGGGCGCGGTGCGCGTGAACCCGGGCAACATCCGCAAGTTCGACGACCAGGTGGGCAAGATCGCCGCGGCGGCAAAGGCCGCCGGCGTGAGCATCCGGATCGGCGTGAACGCCGGCTCCCTCGAGCCCACCCTGCTGCAGAAGTACGGCAAGGCGACCCCCGAGGCGCTCGTGGAGAGCGCCGTCTGGGAGGCGGGCCTGTTCGAGGAACACGACTTCCACGACTTCAAGATCTCTGTGAAGCACAACGACCCGGTCACCATGGTGAAGGCGTATCGCCTGCTCGCCGAGCGGGGCGATTGGCCGCTGCACCTCGGCGTCACCGAGGCCGGCCCAGCGTTCCAGGGCACCATCAAGAGCGCGACCGCGTTCGGCGTGCTCCTCGGCGAGGGAATCGGTGACACCATCCGTGTCTCGCTGTCGGCGCCGCCCGCTGAAGAGGTGAAGGTGGGCCTGCAGATTCTGCAGTCCCTCGGCCTGCGCGAGCGCACCCTCGAGATCGTCTCCTGCCCGAGCTGCGGCCGCGCCCAGGTCGATGTCTACACACTCGCCGACGATGTGACCGCGGGGCTCGAAGGCATGACGGTGCCGCTCCGCGTCGCGGTGATGGGATGCGTCGTGAACGGCCCGGGCGAGGCTCGCGAAGCCGACCTCGGTGTGGCGAGCGGCAACGGCCGCGGCCAGATCTTCGTCAAGGGCGAGGTCATCAAGACGGTGCCCGAGGCGGACATCGTGAAGACCCTGATCGAGGAGGCCAACCGTCTCGCGGCGGAAATGCCGCCCGGTGCCCTCGGTTCGCCTGAGGTCGTCACGACCTGATCCGACTCCGCGGAGTCATCCGCCGGTGGGCCGCGAAGCTAGCATGGAGCGCGTGCCTACACGCCTGTCGCAGCTTTTCGTCCGAACCCTCCGAGAGGACCCGGCGGATGCCGAGGTCCAGAGCCACCGGTTGCTGGTGCGGGCAGGCTACATCCGCCGTCAGGCCCCCGGAGTGTTCGCCTGGCTGCCGCTCGGCCTCAAGGTGCGGCGCAAGATCGAGGCGGTCATTCGCGAGGAGATGGCCTCCGCCGGAGCCCAGGAAGTGCACTTCCCGGCGCTTCTCCCGCGCGAGCCCTACGAACTGACCGGCCGCTGGAGCAAGTACGGCGACGGCATCTTCCGCCTGAAGGACCGTAAGGATGCGGATTACCTGCTCGCGCCGACCCACGAGGAGGTCTTCACCCTCATGGTGAAAGACCTCTACGGCTCGTACAAGGACCTTCCCCTCACGATCTATCAGATCCAGGACAAGTACCGCGACGAGGCACGTCCCCGGGCTGGGCTCCTGCGCGGTCGCGAGTTCTCCATGAAGGACGCCTACTCCTTCGACTACACCGACGAGGGACTCGACGCCTCGTACCAGAGCCAGCGAGACGCCTACGAGCGCATCTTCCAGCGCCTCGGACTCGAATACGCGATCGTGAACGCCGACTCGGGTCTCATGGGCGGTGCGCGAAGCGAAGAGTTCCTGCATCCGACCCCCATCGGTGAGGACAGCTTCGTGCGCACCGACGGCGGGTACGCGGCGAATGTCGAGGCGTTCCGCACGGTCGTGCCCGACGCGCTGCCGATCGAGGGACTCCCGGATGCCGTGGTGTTCGATTCGCCGGCCACTCCCACGATCGCAACCCTCGTGGACCTCGCAAACGCACAGCAGCCCCGCGCGGACGGTCGACCATGGACCGCCGCCGACACGCTGAAGAACGTCGTGATCGCGCTCACGCATGTCGACGGCACCCGCGAGCTCGTGGTGATCGGGCTCCCGGGCGACCGCGACGTGGACCTCAAGCGGGTCGAGGTCGCCTTCGCCCCCGCCGAGGTCGAGGCCGCGAACGAGGCAGACTTCGCCCGTCATCCCGAGCTCGTCAAGGGCTACATCGGCCCGTGGTCTGCAGCCGGACCGGTGCTGGGTGCAGGAACCGGTGGTGAGGATGACGCCCCGGCATCGTCGTCCGGCATCCGCTTCTTCCTCGACCCGCGCATCGTCGACGGCACGCAGTGGATGACCGGGGCGAACGAGCACGAGAAGCACGTGCTCGGGTTGGTCGCCGGGCGCGACTTCGCAGGCGACGGTCCGATCGAGGCGGCCGAGGTGCGTGCCGGAGACCCGGCGCCCGACGGCTCCGGCCCCATCGAGATCGCCCGCGGTATGGAGATCGGGCACGTCTTCCAGCTCGGTCGATTCTTCGCCGAGGCGCTCGGACTCAAGGTGCTCAACGAGAACGGCAAACTCGTCACCGTGACCATGGGGTCCTACGGCATCGGGGTGACCCGCATCCTCGCGGTCATCGCCGAGTCCAACAACGACGACCGTGGCCTCATCTGGCCCGCAAATGTGTCGCCGTTCGACGTGCACGTGATCGCGGCGACCAACGGGCAGGAGATCCACAGCGTGTCGGAGGATGTCGCGAAGCGGCTCGAAGACCGTGGCCTCGACGTGCTGCTGGATGACCGACCGAAGGTGTCTCCCGGAGTGAAGTTCGGCGATGCAGAACTCATCGGGGTGCCGACCATCGTTATTGTGGGTCGTGGCGCCGTCGACGGAAACGTCGAGCTCTGGGACCGTCGAAGCGGCGAACGGAGCACGGTCCCGATCGGCGACATCGTCGATCTGGTGGCATCCAGAAACTGACCCCCGGCCTGGCCCGCGGCCGGGGTGATCACGGGCCCGAACCCGTGATGCAATACCCCGCACCACCCTGGCCCGCACATCCCGAACGAGTCAGAGCAGACAATTCCAGAAGGGTAGAACCCCGTGTCGATCCCCCCACCGGCCATCGGACCCCAGCCCGTCCTTCCCCCGCCCAGCCTGAGCATGCCGTTCACGCCGACGCGCACCGCGAAGGCCGACCGCCCCGACGCCCTCACCGAGGCGGAGCTCGATCGCGCCGCCGCCGCCATCGGCACCATCACCGGTGCCTACGACGAGAAGCTCGTCGGGCAGCAGGGTCTCCGCACCAGCCTGCTCATCGCGCTGGTGACCGGCGGACACATCCTTCTGGAAAGCGTTCCGGGGCTCGCCAAGACGACGGCCGCCGAGACTCTGGCGGATGCCGTGCAGGGCAGCTTCAAACGGATCCAGTGCACGCCCGACCTCCTGCCGAGCGACATCATCGGAACCCAGATCTTCGACTACGCGCGGTCGACCTTCGAGACGCAGCTCGGTCCGGTGCATGCGAACTTCGTGCTACTCGACGAGATCAACCGTTCGAGCGCCAAGACCCAGAGCGCGATGCTCGAGGCCATGCAGGAGCGCCAGACGAGCATCGGCGGCGTCGTCTACCCGCTGCCCTCGCCGTTTCTCGTGCTGGCGACGCAGAACCCGATCGAGCAGGAGGGCACCTACCACCTGCCCGAGGCGCAACTCGACCGGTTCCTGCTCAAAGAGGTGCTCGACTACCCGGCCTTTGCCGACGAGGTCGAGATCCTCGACCGCATCGACGCCGGGGTGTTCGATCACAAGTCCACGATGCCGACCGTGCAGATCGACGATGTGCTGTTCCTGCAGGATGCCGCGAAGCGCGTGTTCGTCGACCCGGCCATCACCAACTACATCGTGTCCGCGGTCTATGTCACGCGGCACGCGGCCGAGTACCTGCCGCCTGAGCTCGCCGCCTGCATCGAGTTCGGCGCGAGCCCTCGGGCGAGCATCGCGTTCAGCAGGGCCGCTCGAGCACTCGCACTGCTCAACGGGCGCGACCACGTGATCCCCGACGATGTGAAGGCCCTGCGCCACGTCGTGCTCCGCCACCGCATCATCCTGAACTTCGAGGCGATCGCCGACGACGTGAAGCCCGAGACGATCATCGACGCCGTGTTCTCCGCGGTGCAGGCGCCCTGACCCGCTGTTTCATGGTCACTCTGCTGAGAAAGGTCAAGACCCGTCTGACCATTCACGCGCACCGCAAGGTGCGCGGGCTGCTCGAGGGCGAATACACCTCGATCTTCCACGGCCGGAGCATCGAGTTCGACGACCTCAGGCACTACGTGCCCGGAGACGAACTGAAGGACATCGACTGGAAGGCGACCGCTCGCATCGGCGCCCCGATGACCAGGCGGTACATCGCGTCGCGCAAGCACACGATCCTGCTCGTCACCGACATCGGGCGCAACATGGCGGCGCTCGCACCGAGTGGTGAGCGCAAGATCGACATCGCGATCTTTGCCGCAGGGGTGATCGGCCACCTCGCCGCGAAGCACGGCGACCTGGTTGGACTCGTCGCGGGCGATGCCGAGCATTCCGAATTCCGCCGCCCCGAATCGACCGAGGCGCACCTCGAGCGACTGCTGCAGGTGTTGCACACCCGCACGTCGCTCGACTCGCCCAAGAGCGACCTGCTGCGTCAGCTCGGCTATGTCGCCAAGAGCTTCAGGCGGCGGATGATCCTCTTCGTGATCGCCGACGACCGCCCCCTCGACGCTCCCGAGGTGGCATTGCTACGCCGACTCACCGTGCAGCACGAGGTGATCTGGCTCACGATCGGCGACGCCGACCCGATGCGCCGCGACTGGATATCGGAGGACATGCACGATGTGGACGGCGGCCTGCCGCTGCCGTCGTTCCTCCGATCGAGCGACGCCCTCCGGCGCGAATTCGCCGCTGCCACGCTCACCGAACGCGCGGCGACCGACCAGATCTTCGACTCGCTCGCCATCATGCGGCGCAGGGTCGAGAGCGAAGCCGACGTGGTGCCTGGGCTCCTGCGCCTGCTCGACTCCCATCGACACGCGCTTGCGAGCACAGCACGGGGCAGCAATGCCAGACGGTAACGGCTTCTTTCCGCCGGTGACCTATTCGCCGGTCTGGAATCTCGTGGCACTCGGAATCCTGCTCGGGCTCGCGGCCTTCTATGTGGCCGTCTTCTGGCTCACGAGAACGGCGAAGACGCCGCAACAACGGGAGTCCACCGCGGAGCCCATCGACCCCACCGTGGAACTACGGGAGCGGTACCTGCACCTCATCGACGACGTGCTCGGATCGCATGTTCGCGGGGAGCTCGGCATCCGCGAGGCGCACCAGCGGCTCAGCCAACTGGTGCGCTTCCACGCCTACGAGACGAGCGGGGTGCGCGCGCCGCAGATGACGCTTGCCGACCTGCGCGAGAACGAGCTGACGGCCCTCGGCGACGCGGTGGAGGCGATGTACCCCGGCGCGTTCGACCGCATCGATCGGGCGGATGTCGCCGAGGCGGCGGAGACCGCCAGGCGGGTGGTGCGCGCATGGGGTTGATCTTCTGGTGGATGCCTCTGCTCTGGGCGGTGATCATCGCGGGTGTCATCGCGTGGGTGATTCTCCTGCGTCGGCGCAAGGCGCCCGAGCAGACTCCGTCGCGGGCGATCGCGCACAGTTCGAGGCTCACGGCCCTTCCCGGCTATCGCTCGGCGCTGCGACGGTACCGGGCGCTGCTCGCGCTGATCTCGGTGGCGGCGGTGCTCCTTCTCGTCGGTGCGATCGCCGTGGCATCGCGGCCGGCGTCATCGACGAGCGTGCAATCGAACCTCGACACTCGCGACATCGTGCTCTGCCTCGATGTGTCCGGGTCGATGATCGAATACGACAGTGAGCTCGTGGAGGTCTTCGCGAAGCTCTCCGAGCGCTTCGACGGGGAGCGCATCAGCCTCGTCGTCTTCAACGCGTCCGCCGTGACCTACTTCCCCCTCACCAGCGACTACGACTACGTGGCCGACCAGCTCGAGACCATCGCTGAGCAGTTCGCGAGCGACGACCTGTCGTATTTCGACGGCACGTTCTTCGGCGATGGATCATCGCTCGTCGGCGACGGCCTCGCCTCCTGCGCGCTCAGGTTCGACACCCCGGAGGCGGATCGATCCCGGTCGGTCATCCTCGCCACCGACAATCTCGTCGTCGGCGACCCGATCTTCTCGCTGCAGCAGGCGGGCGAGCTGGCATCGGAACGCGGCATCCGGGTCTTCGGCCTGAATCCGGGGGACACCTCCTCGAAGGAGTACCTCGACGAGTACGCCACGGAATTCGAGCAGGTGGTGCAGTCGACCGGAGGCGGGTACTACGCCCTGAGTGACCCCGCAGCGATTGCCGACATCGTCGACCGTATCGGGGCCGAGCAGGCGTCATCGCTCGGTGGCGTGCGACGCGCGGTCGAGGAGGATCGCCCACAGGTGCCGCTGGCCCTGTCGTTCGGCGCCCTCCTGGTCTTCATGGCGGCCGCGTGGAGGTTACGCCGATGACACTCGAACCGATGTTCCCCATCGCCCTGATCGCCCTTGTCACCGTTGCCGCGGTGGCGCTCGGGGTGATCGTGATGATGCGTTCGCAGGGCGGAGCCAGAAGGGACTGGGCGCTGCGCATAGCGATGATCCTCCTGATGGCGCTGATCGCCCTCCGCCCTGGCATCGGCAGCGCGGGAGGATCCGGCGCGGCCGCGTCCGCGGGGCTCGAGGTCTACTTTGTCGTGGACACCACGAGCAGCATGGCGGCCGAGGACTGGACAGACGACGACGGGCAACCCCTCCTCGATACCGACGGCACGCCGATGACGCGCCTGGACGCCGCCCGCGACGACATCGCCGCGATCAGCGATTCGCTCGTCGGGGCGCAGTTCTCGCTGGTCACGTTCGATTCGGTGCCGGTGCAGCGGGTGCCGTTGACCTCGGATGCGACGGCGCTGGTGTCGGCCGCCGAGGTGATGACGCAGGAGGTCACCTTCTACTCCAGGGGGAGCAGCATCGATGCGCCGCTCGCGTTCATGACCGAAGTTCTCACGGAAGCCCAGGACGCGCACCCGAACCGCCAGCGTGTCATCTTCTACCTCGGCGATGGCGAGCAGACGAAAGACGGGGCGCCCTCGTCGTTCGCACCTCTCGCGGGGCTCACCGGGGGCGGCGCGGTGCTCGGATACGGCACGGAGGACGGCGGCCTGATGCGCGCGTTCGACGGGTTCTCTCGCGACGACATCCCCGGATCGCCCGCGTACATCCTGGACCCGTCGACCGGGTTGCCCGCCGAGTCCGTGATCGATGAGGACAACCTCGCCGCCGTCGCATCGCAACTCGGGGTGCGGTATCTGCAGCGCACGCCCGACGAGGGGATCGACCGTGCGGTGGCGGGTATCGATGTCGGCAGCGTGACGGTGCGCCCGGGCGGCGGAGGAGGCAGGGTCGAGTTCTACTGGCTCTTCGCGCTGCCCATCGCGGCGATCGCGCTGCGCGAGGTCGTGCTCATCGGTGCCAGCCTGCTCGAGGCTCGCCGCCGGGGCGGAGGTGGACTGTGAGTGAGCAACCCGAGGTGACACCAGCCCGCGCACCGCGTCCTGGTCGTCGGCGCGCGGTCATCGTGCTCGTCTCGTTGCCCTTCGCGCTGGCGTCGCTGGTCGTCGTGGCGAAGCTGGCGGGCCTTCCTGTGCTCGGCGGCGCCATGGTCGACCAGTACCGTTCGGATGACTTCGTGGCGAGCATCGAGAGTGCCGACCGGCTGACGGAGGGGAACCTCTTCGAATCGTGGATCGCCCCCTTCGGTCGCGGCACGGCCACGGCGGCGGCGGGGGACTACAACGCGGCCATTCCCGATCTCGAACTCGCCCTCGAACTCGCGCCCGAGTCGCGCAGGTGCGATGTCGCGGTGAACCTCTCGCTCAGTTGGGAGGCGTTGGGTGACAGCTACGTCGCCCAGGGGCTGGATGCCGGCGCCCTGCGCCTGTACGCGACGGCGAAGCGCGTCATCACCTCGGCGGGGGAAGCCTGCCTGCCCCCGAACGCTCCGCCGAATGCGGAGGAGGGCAGAAACGCCGGGGACGAGCTTTCCGACGCATCCGACCGGCTCGATGACAAGATCGACGGCTCAGCCACCCCGCCGCCCGAGTCGACCGATCCGCCGTCCCCCACACCGGAATCCGACCAGCTCGACGAGCTCAGGGAGCAGAACGGCGCGGGGGCCGAGGAGAAGGCGCAGCAGCAGGGTCTCGACCGCGGCCAGCAGTCCGGCGCAGGGTTCACCGACCGCCCCTGGTAGTCGGCGGTGCCGCAAAGCACTGGTAACTTAGGGGAAGACTTTTCGGGCTCACGATGCCCGGCAGTTCCCAGTTGAATAGTGGAGGCCCCCCGTGGACATCGATCTCAGTGTGCTGCGGCTCATGGAACGCGAACGGGAGATTCCGTTCGAGGAACTCGTCGCCATCATCGAGCAGGCCATTCTCACCGCGTACCTCAAGCACACCGATGCGGCGGAACACAAGGACGGCCCGGCGCCGGCCCGGGTGCACCTCGACCGCAAGACCGGCCACGTGTCGGTCTGGGTGCCCGAGCTCGACGACGACGGACTCGTCGTGGGGGAGTCCGAGGACAGCCCCAGCGACTTCGGCCGCATCGCGGCATTCGCCGCCAAGCAGGTGATCAACCAGCGACTGCGCGACATCGGTGACGACAAGGTGCTCGGCGAGTTCCGCGGCCGTGAGGGCGACATCGTCGCCGGCGTCATCCAGCAGGGTCCCAACCCGCGGATGATCCACGTCGACCTCGGAACGATCGAGGCCATCCTGCCGCCAGAGGAGCAGGTGCCGGGCGAGGTCTATGCGCACGGTACGCGCATCCGCGTCTACGTCACGGCGGTGAGCAAGGGACTGAAGGGTCCCCAGATCACCGTGAGCCGCACCCACCCCTCGCTCGTGCGCAAACTCTTCGCGCTCGAGGTTCCGGAGATCGCGAGCGGCGTCGTCGAGATCGTGTCGCTCGCCCGCGAGGCCGGGCACCGCACCAAGATCGCGGTGAAGGCGAACGAGGCGGGCGTGAATGCCAAGGGCGCGTGCATCGGAGAGATGGGGCAGCGCGTTCGCGCGGTCACCGCCGAGCTCAACAACGAGAAGATCGACATCGTCGACTTCAACGAGGATCTCGCCCGATTCGTGGCCAACGCGCTCTCGCCGGCCAAGGTGACGTCGTCGTTCGTGATCGACCAGAGCACCAAGGCCGTCCGCGCCCTCGTGCCGGACTATCAGCTGTCACTCGCCATCGGCAAGGAGGGCCAGAACGCCCGACTCGCCGCCAAGCTCACCGGCGCACGCATCGACATTCAGCCGGACAGCATCCTCGACGAGTGATCGACTCGTCGGGGAACGCGCGCCCATCGAGCGACCCCCGGTGTAACATGAACCCAGTAAGAACGTGCCTCGGCTGCCGTCATCGTGCCCCCACCCCCTCCCTTCTGAGAATGGTGGTGCGTGAGGGCAGGGTCGAAGCGGATCATTCCGCGACGTCCCCCGGCCGAGGCGCCTGGGTGCATCCGTCGCCCGATTGCCTCGAAACGGCACTCACACGCAAGGCCTTCGGCCGTGCGTTGCGAGAGCCGGACGCGGTCGTCGATCCGGATGCCCTGAGGCTCGCGATATCGCACCATCCCATCCAGACCCCGCCGGGGCTGCAGAGAGAACGGGCAGACCAGCCCAGTGAGAACGAACACCGTGACGAACTAATGAGCAACGACTAATGAGCGGCTCGAAATGAGTCCCGTACTCGACTAACGGCTTTTTCCTGTCAGGGGGAAGGCCCAGACAGGAGAATTGTGGCTAAACCACGCGTACACGAGATCGCGAGCGAACTCGGGATCGACACTAAGAAGGCCCTTGAGAAACTCAAGGAGATGGGCGAGTTCGTTAAGGGACCGTCGTCCAGCATCGAACCGCCCGTAGCACGCAAGCTGCGCGCAGCTCTCGCGGCAGACGGAATCACGGCTCCGGCTGCGACCCCCGCTCCGGCCAAGGCACCAGCCCCCGCGGCTCAGCGCCCGTCCGGGCCGACGCCCGGCCCGGTGCCTGCACCCGCTCCCGCGGCCAGCGCCCCTGCCGAGCAGGCTCCGAGTGCCCCGTCCGAGGCTCCCAAAGCGGAGACCCCGGCACCGAGCACGCCTCAGCCGGCTGCACCCCAGCCCGCGGCGCCTCAGCCCGCTGCGGCACAGTCCGCCTCGCCCACCCCGACGCCGTCGCCGGCCGCCGGTGATGGCGCATCCGGTATTCCGCGTCCCGGCGCACCGCGTCCGGGCAACAACCCGTTCGCGAGCGCTCAGGGCATGCAGCGTCCAGGCGCACCGCGTCCGGGCAACAACCCCTACGCCAGCGCGCAGGGCATGAACACCCGTCCGCCGAGCCCCAGCGGAATCCCGCGCCCCTCGGCACCCCGTCCCGGCGCTCCGCGCCCGGGCGGACCCGGCCAGGGCGCCCGTCCAGGCGGATTCGGCCAGCGTCCCGCGGCACCAGGTGCAGGCGGCCGTCCCGGTGGTGCAGGTCGTCCGGCAGGAGGCGGCTTCGCCCGTCCGGCCGGCGGTGCTCCCGGAACCGGCTTCACGGCTCCTCGCCCCGGTGCAGGTGGCCGTGGTCGTGGCCCGGGTGGCGGCACGGCCGGCGCGTTCGGTCGCGGTGGCGGCAAGAGCAAGGCCCGCAAGTCGAAGCGTACGAAGAGGGCGGAATTCGAGCTGAGAGAGGCTCCGTCGCTCGGTGGCGTCAGCGTTCCCCGCGGCGACGGTTCGACCGTGGTGCGTCTGCGCCGCGGTGCGTCGATCACCGACTTCGCCGACAAGATCGACGCGAGCCCCGGAAACCTCGTCACCGTGCTGTTCCACCTCGGTGAGATGGCCACGGCTACCGAGTCCCTCGACGAGGCCACGTTCGACGTGCTCGGCGAAGAGCTCGGCTACAAGATCCAGATGGTCTCGCCGGAAGACGAGGACCGCGAACTGCTCGAGGGCTTCGACATCGACCTCGACCAGGAGCTGGAAGACGAGAGCGACGAGGACCTCGAGGTGCGTCCTCCCGTCGTCACCGTCATGGGTCACGTCGACCACGGTAAGACGCGTCTTCTCGATGCGATCCGTAACGCCAACGTCGTCGCGGGTGAAGCCGGAGGCATCACCCAGCACATCGGTGCGTACCAGATCGTCACCGAGCACGAGGGCATCGAACGCGCGATCACCTTCATCGACACCCCGGGTCACGAGGCGTTCACCGCCATGCGAGCCCGTGGTGCGCAGGTCACCGACATCGCGATCCTCGTGGTCGCGGCCGACGACGGCATCATGCCGCAGACGGTGGAGGCCCTGAACCACGCCCAGGCGGCGAACGTGCCGATCGTGGTCGCGGTGAACAAGGTCGACAAGCCCGGAGCGAACCCCGCGAAGGTGCGTCAGCAGCTCACCGAGTTCGGACTGGTCGCCGAGGAATACGGTGGAGACACCATGTTCATCGACGTCTCGGCGCTGAACAAGATCGGTATCCCGGAACTCCTCGACGCCGTGCTGCTCACCGCAGACGCCGGTCTCGACATGCGTGCGAATCCGAACAAGGATGCGCGTGGAGTCGCCATCGAGGCGAAGCTCGACAAGGGACGCGGCGCCGTGGCGACCGTGCTCATCCAGTCGGGAACGCTCGAGGTGGGTGACCCCATCGTGGCCGGAACCGCTTACGGCCGCGTGCGTGCCATGTTCGACGAGAACGGCGATTCCGTCGAGTTCGCGACACCGGCTCGTCCGGTGGCCGTGCTCGGGCTCACGTCCGTGCCGCGCGCCGGCGACACGTTCCTGGTCACCGACGACGACCGCACCGCCCGTCAGATCGCCGAGAAGCGCGAAGCCGTGGAGCGCAACGCGCTGCTGGCCCGTAGCCGCAAGCGCATCAGCCTCGAGGACTTCACCAAGGCCCTCGAAGACGGCAAGGTCGACGCGCTCAACCTCATCATCAAGGGTGACGTCTCCGGTGCCGTCGAGGCACTCGAGGAGTCGCTTCTCAAGATCGAGGTCGACGACTCGGTGCAGCTGCGCATCATCCACCGCGGTGTCGGTGCTGTCACGGAGAGCGACGTCAACCTCGCCACCGTCGACAACGCCATCATCATCGGGTTCAACGTGCGACCGGACACCAAGGCTCGCGAGCGTGCTGCCCGCGAGGGTGTCGACGTGCGTTTCTACTCGGTCATCTACGCGGCGCTCGAGGACATCGAGAACTCCCTCAAGGGAATGCTCAAGCCCGAGTTCGAAGAGGTGCAGTCCGGTGTCGCCGAGATCCGCGAGATCTTCCGTTCCTCCAAGTTCGGAAACATCGCCGGTGTCATCGTGCGCTCGGGAACCATCACGAGGAACGCGAAGGCACGTGTCATCCGCGACGGCGTCGTGGTCGGCGACAACCTCGCCATCGAGTCGCTCCGTCGATTCAAGGATGACGTCACCGAGGTGCGTACGGACTACGAAGCCGGTATCGGCCTCGGTAAGTTCAACGACATCCAGCTCGGCGACGAGATCGAGACGATCGAAATGAAGGAGAAGCCGCGGGTCTGACCCGCAGCCGATCTGCACCACACCGCGTGGGCGGGTCCGTCGATATCCTCGTCGGACCCGCCCATCGGGCATCACCAGAGAGGCCGCTCATGCGGCACCCAGTCAGATCGAGGAGCACACCGTGGTTGATCCAGCACGCGCCCGCAAAATGGCGGACCGCATCCAGGTCATCGTCGCCAAGACGCTCGAGCGCGGCATCAAAGACCCGCGCCTCGGTTTCGTCACCATCACCGACGTGAAGGTCACCGGTGACCTCCAGCACGCGTCGGTGTTCTACACCGTGTACGGCTCGGACGAGGAGCGCGCCGACTCGGCCGCGGCCCTCAAATCCGCGACGGGGATGCTGCGCAGCGAGGTCGGCAAAAACCTCACCGTGCGGCTCACGCCGTCGCTCGAGTTCATCGCCGATGCGGTGCCCGAGAACGCGAAGCACATCGAGGAGCTGCTCGCCGAGGCGAACAAGCGCGACCTCGAGGTGGAAGGACTCAAGAAGACCGCGAGCTATGCGGGCGATGAGGACCCCTACGTGAAGCCGAAGGTCATTCCCGAGGACTGACCTGCAGCCTCAGCGGCTCAGCGGCTCAGCGGCTCAGCGGCTCAGCGTGAAGCCATCCGGCTCGACGGCCTCGGCGAGTCCGTCGCCCACGAGGGTTGCGAGCGCGCGGTCGCGCTGGGCCGCATCCGGCCACAGCCCCTCGATGCGCTCCGCCGTGACCGGTATCTCACTCTGCCGAAGTTCGTTCAGGATGATGCCGCGAACCTGACGGTCCGAGCCCGTGAAGCGCGCCTGCACCTTCGCCCGTGTGCCCTCGAAGGCGGGGAATCCGGCGCCCGCCCACCGACACGTCGGCGCGAGCGGACATTCGCCGCACTTCGGCGCGCGCGCGGTGCACACCACGGCACCCAGCTCCATCAGCCCGGCGTTGAAGACCGCCGCCTCGGTGCGGTCGTGGGGGAGGAGAGCCTCCATCGCGGAGAGATCCCGACGGGTGGAGGCGGGACCCGCCTCGGCGACGCCCTCGATCGCCCTCGCAATCACCCGGCGCACGTTCGTGTCCACCACCGGATGCCGCTCACCGTAGGCGAACACCGCCACGGCACGGGCCGTGTAGTCGCCGACCCCGGGAAGTGCCAGCAGATCCTCCACGGTGGAGGGTACGACTCCGTCGTGGCGTTCGGTGATGGCGCCAGCCGCCGCGTGAAGGCGCAGGGCGCGGCGCGGATACCCGAGTCGGTGCCACGCCCGCACCGCCTCCCCGCTCGGCTCAGCCGCCAGCAGGGCCGGCGTCGGCCACCGCTCGAGCCACTCGGCGAGCCTCGGGATGACCCGCACCACCGGGGTCTGCTGAAGCATCACCTCGCTCACCAGGATGCCCCAGGCCGGGAAGTCGGCCCGGCGCCACGGCAGGTCCCTGGCGTTGCCGCGAAACCAGTCATTGACGACGGGCGCGATGTTCACCCATTCACCCTAGGCTGCACGGGCGTACGCTCGGATCATGGCTCGATGGGCACCGGCAAAACAGGACACTCTCGATCACCTCGCCGGGGAGATCACCCACAACTACGCCGGAGGGCGGGTGGTGGTCGCGGTCGACGGCGCGTCGGTCGATGGCACATCGGCGTTCGCGGACGACCTCGCCGACGCGCTCGGGCGGGGACGCGATGACGTGGTGCGGGTCGCAGCAGACGACGTGCGCGGCACGACCGGGTCGATGATGATCGTGGCGCACGGCCCCTTCCTGGCGCGAGCCGACCTCAAGGGCGTCTGGCACTTCCTGGTGTGGGTGGACGTACAAGGCGATCGCTCGGCGAGTCGCGAGGTGTCGAAGAACGCCGCGAACGCCCTCATCGACAACACCGACGCGGAGCATCCGAGACGGGTGTTCGCAGACTCCTGCTGAGCGGATCGCGCCTCGACCGGTGCGGTCAGCGCGCCGCGGTCCGGCCGCGCACGGGCACTCTGCGCGTCACCTCGTCGGGCGCAAGGAACTCACCCGTGGTCTCGACTCCATGCACCATCGCCACGAGGGCGGCGTTCACCGGCGCATCCATGCCGATGCGGTGAGCCGCGGAGACGACGGCGCCGTTCAGGTCGTCCACTTCGGTCAGTCGCCCCCTGCGGATGCTCTGCAGGGTCGATCCCGGGTTCGCGATGTCGCCCATCCTCTTCGCCATGGCGAGCGGCAACTGCTCCATCGCGCGGAGGGGAAGGCGGGCGAGCACCCGCAGCCGACGATCGGTGATGCCCTGCAGCGGGGCGAACCGCACCCCACTCGCTCGCGCGACCGCAACGGTCTCCCGCATGCCCGCGGCGAGGATTCGACGGAGTTCCGGATGCGCGATCACCTGCTGCACGCTGAGCCCGGTGATGGCAGGCAGGGCGTTCACCTGGTTCACGACGAGCTTCGACCACTGGGCGCCGACGAAGTCGTGCGTGACGGTGACCGGCATGGCGTCGTTCACGATGCCCGCGACGAACGGAAGATCGCGCACCGCCCGATCGGACCCGATGATCATGCTGCCCCTGGCGGTCACGTTGACGAGGCCCGGTTCGAGGTGCGACGCGGCGAAGAGCGCGAGTGCTCCGAGGACCGCGCCGTCGGACTCGCCGCCGAGCACAGCTCGTGCGGCGTTCAACCCGGCGAGGCCGTTCTGCACCACGACCACCGGCACACCGGCGAGTGCCGTGGCGGAGGCCGCGATGGCAGACGCCGCGTCCTGCGCCTTCGTGGCGACGATGGCGAGGTCGGGGGTCGCCGAGAGGCTGGTTCCGGCGCGCACCGCTGCCGTGTGATCGCCGAAATCTCCGGTGAGTCTGAGCCCGCTGCCTGCGATCGCCGTGAGGTGGTCGCCGCGCGCGGTGACCTCGACCTCGTGGCCGGCCCGATCGAGGAGAGCCGCGAGGGTACCGCCGACCGCCCCTGCACCGACCACGGCGATCCTCATGGATCGAGCCTATCCGCGGTCCGCGTAGCCTTATGGACGTGACTTCCAAGCCCACCTCCACCATCAGCGGCGTGCTCCTCGTCGACAAGCCGACCGGGATGACCAGCCACGATGTGGTGTCCCGCACCAGACGGCTCGCGGGCACACGCAAGGTGGGGCACGCGGGCACCCTCGACCCCATGGCGACGGGCCTCCTCGTGCTCGGCATCAACAGTTCCACAAGGCTTCTCACCTATGTGGTCGGACTCGACAAGGAGTACCTCGCCACGATCCGGCTCGGTTCCTCCACCACGACAGACGACCGAGAGGGCGAGGAGACCGGCCGCGCATCCGCCGCCAGCGTCGCCGCCATCAGCCGGGAGGCGATCGACCGGATCGTACGCGGACTCACCGGTGAGATCTCGCAGGTGCCGAGCACGGTGAGCGCCATCAAGGTCAACGGCAAGCGTGCCTATGCGCTCGCGCGCGCGGGGGAGCAGGTTGAACTCGCGTCACGGGCGGTGACCGTGTCGGAGTTCGTGGTGCTCGACACTCGGGAGGTCGACGGATACCTCGATGTCGACGTTCGGGTGCAGTGCTCCTCCGGCACCTACATCAGGGCCCTGGCTCGCGACCTCGGCTTCGCCCTCGGCGTGGGCGGGCACCTCACAGCGCTCAGGCGCACGCGGATCGGGCCCTTCGCCGTGTCGGATGCGGCTCCCCTCGACGATCTCGTGGTCGCGGATCGGATGCTCGTTCCGGCGGCAGTGGCTGCGGCACTGTTCGAGACGCTCGAGCTCGACGCCGGTCAGACGACCGACCTCACCCACGGAAAAAGACTGGCGCTTCCGGAGTCGGCCGACGCCTCGCCGGTCGCCGCGATCGGCCCGGACGGTCGCCTCATCGGCCTGCTCGAAATCGCGGGCGGGCGCGGGAAGCCGCTCGTCAACTTTCCCGCCGACGAGGTCTCGCCGAGTGGCGGCGACCGGTGATCCCGTGGTTCACCACCGCGCAGGTGATCGTGGCCGTCGCGGCAGGCCTGTTCTGCGTCATCCGGGGGCTCGCCAAACGCACGCCGGATGACGTCACTCTCGGGGCCACCGCACTCGTCGAGGTGCTGCTCGTGGTGCAGTTGGTCGTGGCGCTTCTGTCTCCAGGGCTCGGCAACTCACCGACAGGGAGCATGCTCGAGTTCTACATCTACCTCGTCTCGGCCATCATCCTGCCGCCGGTCGCCGTGCTGTGGGCACTCGTCGAACGCACGCGGTGGAGCACCGTCGTGCTCGGTGTCGTCTCGCTCGCGATCGCGGTGATGGTGTACCGGATGAACGCCATCTGGTTCTTCCAGACGGCGTGAGACCCCCGGTTTCGCGCATGGCAGGGCTCCCTTGCCGACTGGCCTAATCTTGGAACCGATGATTCAGAAACCTCCCGCACGCGCCGCCGGTATCGGTCGGGTCCTCGTCGTCGTCTACGGAATCCTGGCGCTGGCCGCCACCGGGCGATCGGTCTTTCAGATCATCAGCAAGTTCGATGAGGCGCCGTTCGCCTACCTCCTCTCCGCGCTCGCGGCGGTCGTGTACATCCTCGCGACGATCGCCCTCGTGGCACCGGGGCGTCGGTGGTATGCCGTGGCGTGGGCCACCATCTCGTTCGAGCTTCTGGGGGTGCTCGTGGTGGGAGCCCTGAGTGTCTTCGATGCGGAGCTCTTCCCGGCCGACACCGTGTGGTCGTTCTTCGGCCGCGGGTACTTGTTCATCCCGCTCGTGCTCCCGATTCTCGGCATGCTGTGGTTGCGGCGCCACCGTCCCGTCGACGCGAGGCACTGACCGTGGACTTCTATACCTCCCTGGGCGACATCCCGGCCGACTTCGGCCCGAGCGCCGTCACGTTCGGCAAGTTCGACGGCGTGCATCGCGGTCACCGCGGGGTGCTGAGCCAGCTCTTCGACCTTGCGGATGCCCGAGGCCTCGTCTCGACCGTGCTCTCGTTCGACCGCAATCCGCTCAGCGTGCTCGCACCGGAGAAGTGTCCGGAGAGCGTGATCAGCAATGCGCAGAAGCGGGAGCTGCTCGAGGCCACCGGGGTCGACACCTTCGTGGAGCTCGCATTCGACGAGGAGTTCAGCAGGCACAGCGCCGCCGACTTCGTGGAGCGCATCATCGTCGGCACCCTGCACGCCGCGGTCGTGCTGGTCGGCGACGACACCCGGTACGGCGCGGGCGGCAGCGGTTCCTTCGCCACCCTGCAGGAACTCGGGGCAGCGCACGGGGTGGAGGTGGTACGCGCCGACCGCGTGCGCACGCCTGACGGCGAGATCGTCTCGTCCACGCGCATCCGCACTGCCCTCGCCGCCGGCGACGTGCGCACGGCGGCCGAGTTGCTCGGACGCACCCCGGGTGTTCGTGCGGAGGTCGTGCACGGCAAGCGCCGCGGACGCGAACTCGGCTATCCCACCGCGAACCTGTCGCCGCAGCTCGAGGGGCTCATCCCCGCCGACGGGGTGTACGCCGGATACCTGGTGCGCGACGGCATCCGGATGCCCGCCGCCATCTCCATCGGCAACAACCCCACCTTCGAAGGCGTTCCCGCCCGTCAGGTGGAGGCCTACGTGATCGACGAGGACCTCGACCTGTACGACCAGGTCGTGGAGGTCGAGTTCGTGGAGCGGATTCGCGGGATGCTGAAGTTCGACTCGATCGACGAGCTCATCGAACGCATGGCGAAGGACACCGACGCCGCGAGGATGCTCGTTCCCCGCTGAGGTCGGCGTTACTCGTCGAACGTGTTGACCATGGCGTGGGCGGCGCGGTCGAGGTAGTCCCACAGCATCTCGTGGTGCAGTGGCGCGAGATCGAGCGAGTCGACCGCGGCCCGCATGTGATGCAGCCAACGGTCGCGGGCATCCGGGTTCACCTTGAACGGAAGGTGCCGCATGCGAAGTCGGGGATGACCGCGCTCCTGGCTGTAGGTGGAGGGTCCGCCCCAGTACTGCTCGAGGAATCCGGTCAGGCGTTGGATGGCGCCTTCGAGGTCCGCCTCCGGATACATGGGTCGCAGTACCGGATCGTCGGCCACCCCCACGTAGAAGGCGCGCACGAGGCGCTCGAACGTGGGCCTGCCCCCTACCTCGTTCCAGAAGTTGGAGACCTCCTGACCGCTGTCGGTCATTCCTCGTCCCTCGCGCGGCTGTGCACCGTGGTCTCCGCGTTGTCGAGCACCATGCGATTGAGCGCAGGCAGAGACACACCGACCTCGTCGAGGCCGAGCTTGAGGCGGAGCCGGAGTTCGCGGGCCACGTCCCACTGGCTGGCCGGCTTCACCTTCATCGCGAGACGGATCGTGAGGGCCTCGGCCGACAGCGTCTCGATGCCCCACACCTCGGGCATGTCGATCACCTGCCGCGACCACTCCTCGCTCGTGGCCATGGCCGTGGCGGAGGCGAGCAGCGAGGCCTGAACCGCCGCGACATCCGCGTGATACGGGGTCGGCAGGTCGATGATGACGCGCGCCCACCCCTGCGACTTGTTGCCGACGCGCAGGATCTCGCCGTTGCGAACGAACCAGAGCACGCCCTCGACGTCGCGGATCGCGGTGACGCGGATGCCCACCGTTTCCACAACGCCGCTCGCGGGCCCGAGGTCCACGACATCGCCGACGCCGAGCTGGTCCTCGGCCACCATGAACAGGCCGTTCAGCACGTCCTTCACGATGTTCTGCGCCCCGAACCCGAGGCCGGCACCGAGGGCCGCCGTGATCAACGCGAAGGATCCGATGATGTTCGGGTCGATCGCCGTGATGATGAGCAGCAGCGCCACGATCGCGATCACGACGGTCACCACGTTGTTGAGCACCGACCCGAGGGTCCTGGTGCGCTGCACCACGCGTACCGCGGCGAGCGGCGAGGCGACCAGCGACTGGGTGTCCGAGACGTTCTGCCGCTTCTTCACCCCCGTCACGATTCGATTGACCACCCGCCGCACCACGAAGTGCAGCAGCACCCGCAGGACGAGCGCCCCGATCACGATTCCGATCACCGTGATCGGGGTGGCGAACAGTTCGAGGAAGCCGCCGAGCGACGCCCAGAATCCGGCCCAGTCGAATGGTTCGGCCGGGTCCACCGCGGTGAAGATCATCGGGAGACGGGCTCCCCGCTGTCGCCCTCAGCGTCCTTCGCCTGCACGAGCAGGGCGCGCTCGACGCCGGCGAGGTTCTCGATCACGAGCCGGCGGAGTGCCGGCACGTCCGGGTTCGCGTTGAGCCACTCGTTCGTGGCATCCCGGAGGCTTTCGCTCGCGAGCTGAGCCGGGTAGAGCCCCACGACCAGGGTCTCGGCGATGTGATAACTGCGGGCCTCCCAGAGCGCACCGATGCTGTCGAAGTAGCGCGCGACCAGGGGCTCGAAGACGCTCGGGTCGTTGCTGTGCTGGAAGCCGACCGTGGTCTGCCGCACGATGGCGTTCGGAAGTTCGTCACTGTCGACCAGTGAGGAGAACGCCGCGAGCTTGCCCTCGACGGTCGGGATGGTGGCGCGCGCGCGGGCGGCCGCCTGGGCGCCGTTCGCCGTGTTGTCCTTCTCGAGCGCCGCGTCGATGTCGGATGTTCCGGCAGCGCCGTTGAGCACCAGCCCTTCGAGCAGCTCCCAGTCGAGGTCGGTATCGATCTCGAGACCGTCGAGGGGCGCGCTGCCGTCCCGCAGACCCTGCAGCGCCGTGACGTGCTCTGCGGTGCTGGCGATCGCGGCGAAGAACTTCACGAACTGGAACTGCGCGTCCGAGGCGGGTGCCGCCGACCGGGCGAGGTCGAGCAGGCGGTCGCCGACGAATGCGATTGTGGCGGCGCGGTTCGCGGGGTCCACGTAGAGGCGGGCGACGGTGAGCAACTGGCTGAGCGTCGTACGCAGCGTCGTCGACTCGGTCTCGCTGGCGATGTTGTCGAGAACCAGATGCACGTAGTCGCTCGCGGGGGCCTCGCCGTCGCGCGTCGAGTCCCACACCGAGCCCCAGACGATCGCCCGGGCGAGGGGTGCCTCGATGCCGGCGAGGTGCTTCTTCGCCGTCGCCAGGGATCGCGCATCCAGACGCACCTTGGCGTAGGCGAGATCGTCGTCGTTCACGAGCACGAGATCGGGGAGTTCACGCCCGACGAGTCCCGTCACCTCGGTGCGTTCGCCGTCGACGTCGATCTCCAGGCGATCGTCGCGCACCAGCGAACCGCCGGCGAGGTCGTAGAGGCCGATGGCCAACCGGTGCGGGCGGATGGTCGGATAGTCGGCCGGTGCGGTCTGCACGATCACGAAGGAGGTGATGCGCCCGCGGTCATCCGTCTCGATCTCCGGTCGCAGCGTGTTCACGCCCGCGGTCTCGAGCCACAGTTTCGACCATTCGCCGAGCGAGCGGCCGCTGGTCACCTCGAGCTCTGCGAGCAGGTCGCCGAGCTCCGTATTGCCGTGGGCGTGCTTGCGGAAGTAGGCAGCGACGCCGGAGAAGAACGCGTCGATCCCCACCCAGGCCACGAGCTGCTTCAACACCGAACCACCCTTGGCGTAGGTGATGCCGTCGAAGTTCACCTGCACGTCTTCGAGGTCGTTGATGGTGGCGACCACCGGGTGCGTGGACGGCAGCTGGTCCTGGCGGTACGCCCAGCTCTTCTCCATCGACTGGAACGTGGTCCAGGCCTCGGTCCACTCGGTGGCCTCCGCCGTGGCGATGGTCGACGCCCATTCCGCGAACGACTCATTGAGCCAGAGGTCGTTCCACCACTTCATGGTGACGAGGTCGCCGAACCACATGTGGGCGAGCTCGTGCAGGATCGTGACGACGCGACGCTCCTTGATGGCGTCGGTGACCTTCGAACGGAAGACATAGGTCTCGGTGAAGGTGACCGCGCCCGCGTTCTCCATGGCGCCCGCATTGAACTCCGGCACGAAGAGCTGGTCGTACTTGTCGAACGGGTACGGGTAGTCGAACTTCGCCTCGAAGTAGGCGAAACCCTGCCGGGTCTTCTCGAAGATGTAGTCGGCATCGAGGTAACGGGTGAGGGAGCGGCGCGTGAAGATCCCGAGCGGGATGCTTCGGCCGTCGCTCGAGGTGAGGTGGCTGCGGGTCACGTCATACGGGCCCGCCACGATCGCGGTGACGTACGACGAGAGCACCGGTGTCGGCTCGAAGCGCCAGGTTGCGCTGTCGCCCGTGACCTCCGGCTCGGGCGTCGGGGAGTTGCTCACCATCTGCCACGCCTTCGGCGCGGTGACGGTGAAGATGAAGCGCGCCTTGAGGTCCGGCTGCTCGAAGACGGCGAACACACGCCTCGAGTCGGGCACCTCGAACTGCGAGTAGAGGTAGACCTCGCCGTCGACCGGGTCGACGAAGCGGTGCAGGCCCTCACCGGTGTTCGTGTACTCGGCGTCGGCGACCACGGTGAGCACGTTGTGCTCGGCGAGGTCGTCGAGGCGGATGCGCACGCCATCGTTCACGTCGGCCACATCCAGCTCGCGGTCGTTGAGCGTGACCGAATGCACGGTCCGCGTGAGGGCGTCGATGAAGCTGCTGGATCCGTCGACCGCATCGAAGGTGACGACGGTCGTGCTGCGGAAGACCTCCGCACCACAGGTGAGGTCGAGGGTGACGTCGTAGCTCTCCACTGAGAGGAGTGCTTTGCGCTCCTGGGCTTCGATCCTGGTGAGGTTGTCTCCTGGCACGCTGCACTCCTTCATCGGCGTTCGGTGGGGCTCGTGGCCGCCCGAACCAGCCTAACGGGAGCGCCCCTCCACCGATCGTCGGCGCGGCGGAAGGTCAGCCGTGCCCGACCCGGGTTCGCGGGATCCGCGAGACGTCGGGCCGGGCACGGGGCTGGTTGCCCCGGCTCAGACGAGCTGGGGCACGCGGGAATCCTCGCGCGGAGCGAGGATGCGGTGGCACTCGTCGAGAACCGCGGCGAGCAGGGTGCGCATCACCCCGTCCACATCCGTGGTGCAGGCCTCACCGATCCCGGCGAGCGCCAACACGGTCATCGCGTCGCATGCGATGGGACCGGATGCGGCCGCGCGATAGGGCGTGCTCGCGAGCTGCTGCCTGGCCCACCGCTCCGACAGAGGCGCGGAGGACAGGGCGACTTTCGCGTCGGCGAGAATCTTCTCGCCGCCTTCGGGATCGAGCGAGGCGAGCCGCTCGCTGCACCTGATGATGGTGACGGCGATGGGTCGCTGGCGTTCCTCGCTTGCGATCGGCAGGGCTGCGGATGCAGACAGCAGGGCAACGGTCAGGTCGATGCGCTGGCTGGCGACGGGGTCATCCGCCACGATTCCGATCGCGGCCGGGATCATCGGCGCTAGCCTCGACCGCTCTGTGTCGCTGGACCAGTCGTTCACCAGGCGGGCGAGTCGGGCCACGGCGGGGTGGGTGCAGCGCGGGTGGTCACTCCAGCGTTCGCCCGCGAGATGGGAGGCGAACTCCATGAAGCAGGCGCCCCGCTTGGCGTTTCGGTGACGCCCCCGAGACAGGACTGGCATGAGATCCGGCACTCCGAATGCCGGGTCGGTGTGTGCGTTCCGGAATAACATGCGGCACCTCCGATAGGCCACGATGGGTGCTTCCAGTTTGCGCTCGTCCGCGCGAGAAAACGAGCCCTATCGGCCCCGAGTTCAGCCGTTCTTGGGTCGGACCCTCAGCCAGGCGAACTCGTTCGGACGAAGCGTCAGCCCGTTCGAGAGCGAGACCGCCTCGCCACGGGTGATCTCGTCGGCGTCCGGCTCGAAGCCCGACAGCGTCTCGCTCCCGACCACCTCGTCCTGATCCCCGAAATTCGCCAGAACGAGCACGATCGATTCGGGTCCAGGCCGCTGGTATCCGAGCACGTGCGGATTGTTCGTGCTGAAGCCGATCAGCGTTCCGCCCGCGATTTCGGGCGTCGACCGACGCACCTCGATGAGGCGATGGAGGCCCGCGAACACGCGGCCCGCATCCGTGGTGGGATCGAGCCTGTCGGCGTAGCGGTCCGCCGGGTAGAGCGGCCGGTTGACCCATCTGCTGTCGCCCGCCTGATCGGGGTCGTCGAGGTAGCGGTAGTCGTTGAGCTGGCCTACCTCGTCGCCCAGGAAGATCAGCGGGATGCCCCCGGTGCTCAAGACGATCGAGTGCGCGAGATGAATCCTGGCGACGGCCCCTGGGTCACCCTGCTCGAGCCCGGCGAGTGACGCCGTTGTTCCCGAGATGCGGGCGTCGCCCGTGCGGGGATTCTCCTGAAAGGGCACACCGCGGGCGAAGCTGCCCTCGACCCGATTGACGAAGAAGTTGTTGAGGAAGCGCCGGTGGTCATGTCCGTTGATGCCGAGCTCCTGGGCATCCTCGTCGGAGAAGGTCCAGCCGATGTCGTCGTGACTGCGCACGTAGTTGACCCACGCCGTGCCTGCCGGAATGGTGTGCCGCCGGTCGAGCGCCTGGGCGAGGAGCCCGACCTCGCGGGTGGCGAGGGAGTTCCAGATGAGGGCCATCTGCAGCGGGTTGTACGACAGCTGGCACTCGCCCGGATCGATGTATTCGACGACCTCGTCGGGATGCACGATCGCCTCGGACTTGAACAGCAACGAGGGTGCCGCGATCCGACAGACGGCGTTGAACGCCTGGATCAGCAGGTGCGCCTCCGGGAGGCTCTCGCACGCGGTGCCCATCCGCTTCCAGATGAACGCGACGGCGTCCATCCGCAGGATGTCGATGCCGAGGTTTGCGAGGAACAGCATCTCGCCGGCCATGGCGCGGAAGACCGCGGGGTTCGAGTAGTTGAGATCCCACTGGAAGTGGTAGAACGTGGCCCAGATCCAGCGCCCGTCGTCGAGCTGCACGAAGGATCCGGCGTGGTCGTCGGGGAAGATCTCCCGCACGGTCTCCTCGTAACGATCCGGGAGCTCGCGGTCGGGGAAGATCCAGTAGTAGTCCTCGAACTCCTTCTCACCGGCGGCTGCCCGAGTGGCCCACTCGTGCTCGTTCGAGGTGTGATTGAAGATGAAGTCGACGACGAGCGAGATCCCCTCCGCGCGGAGGTCGGCGGCGAGGGAGCGCAGCTGGTCGATGTCGCCGAGCGCCGGGTTGACCTCTCGGTAGCTCGACACCGCGTAGCCGCCGTCGGAGTTGCGCTCCGGGGCGAGGAACAGCGGCATCAGGTGCAGGTAGGTGAGCCCGAGTTCCTTGAAATACGGGATTCGGTTGCGCACGCCGTCGAGGTCGCGCGCAAAGCGGTCGACGTAACAGACGCCGCCGAGCATCGTGCCCGACTGGAACCAGTCGGCATTCCGCACCCGGTCCTCATCCAGGGAGCGGAGGTCGGCCGGGCGTTCCGCCCACGACTGCACTATCTCCGCGAGGAGCGCGTCGAGTTGGGAATGGGCATCCGGTCTCTCGCCGTAGATGGCGAGGAACAGATCGCGGAGCCGCGGCGCCTCTCGCCGGAATCTCTCTTCGAGTCCCTCGGACGCAACCGAAGCGGATGCCCGCTGCCAGAGCTTGGTGATGTCGTCATCGTCGTGCGCCACCCCGAAAGTCTAGGGGGAAGCCCAGTGCACGGTTGCGCCGACCATTGCCCGGCCCGCTTACGCTCGAGGGATGACTTCAGCACCCACCACCGCTTCCACCTCCACCGTCGAATTCTGGTTCGACCCGACCTGCCCGTGGGCCTGGATGGCGTCCCGTTGGGTCGACGAGGTCGCGGAGCACCGGGACCTCGACGTGACCTGGAATGTGATGAGCCTCGCCGTGCTCAACGAGGACAAGGACATCGATGACGCCCACCGGGAGCGCCTGCCACGTGCCCTCCGCTACGTGAAACTCATCACGGCGGTGCGCGAGCTCGAAGGCCAGGAGAAGGTCAAGGCCCTGTACGACGCGCTCGGAACCCGCATCCACCTGCAGCAGTCCGCCGACGCCGACGCCGTGATCGCGGAGTCGCTCGCGGAGTTGGGGCTCCCAGCGGAGTACGCGGCCCACGCCGACAGCGACAGCTACACGGCCCAGATGCGCGAATCGCACTTCGCCGGCATCGGGCGAGTGGGTCAGGATGTCGGAACCCCGGTCATCGCGATCGACGGCGTCGCCTTCTTCGGCCCCGTCATCTCGCCCACACCGCGCGGGGACGACGCACTTCGGCTCTGGGATGGCATCGTGCTGGCGGCGTCCTACCCCGGATTCTTCGAGCTGAAGCGATCCCGCACGGTAGGTCCGATCTTCGACTGAAACGGAGCAGGCCGCTCCTAAGCTGGCAGGATGCGCATCCACATCGCCACCGATCACGCCGGGCTCGAGTTGAGCCGATTTCTGCAGCAGCATCTCGCCGATGCAGGTCACGAGGTCGTGGACCATGGACCGACGTCCTACGACCCGCTCGACGACTACCCGAGCTTCTGCATCAACGCCGCGA
The DNA here is from genome assembly GCA_963756375.1 of uncultured Actinomycetota bacterium. Classification (GTDB taxonomy): domain Bacteria; phylum Actinomycetota; class Actinomycetes; order Actinomycetales; family Microbacteriaceae; genus Marisediminicola. Next base: position 561,422 of record CAVWNJ010000005.1, read on the forward strand.
AGGCGGTGGTGGACGACCAGGCCGCCGGCGTCGAGGCGCTGGGCGTGGTGTTCGGCGGTTCGGGCAACGGTGAGCAGATCGCGGCGAACAAGGTTGCCGGAGCACGGGCGGCACTGGTCTGGAACCACTCCACCGCAGTCCTGGCGCGCGAGCACAACGACGCCAACGTCATCTCGATCGGTGCCCGCCAGCACACGGTCGATGAGGCGGTGGCCTTCATCGACGCCTTCATCGCCGAACCGTTCCCCGGCGACGAGCGGCACGCGCGACGGATCGCGCAGCTCGCGGAGTACGAGTCGACGGGGCGCATCGCGGGTCGGATGGTGCGCTGAGTGCCCGAGGGTCACTCCGTCCACCGCATCGCGCGGCAGTTCACGGCGCACTTCGTGGGCAAGCGTCTCGCCGTGAGTTCACCGCAGGGCCGTTTCGCGGCCGGCGCGGCCGAACTCGACGGGCACACCCTCATCGGGTCGAGGGCCGTGGGCAAGCAGCTCTTCCTCGAGTTCGACCATGAGCGCTATCTGCGGGTCCACCTCGGCCTCTACGGTGCGTGGGACTTCGCTGGCGACATCGTGATGGATGCGACGACGGCGTCATCCGCCGGCCGAATGGGTCAGACCAATCAGCGGGGTACCGTCGTCGACGCGGCGGGGGAGGACTCGCTCAAGAGCATCGGGGCTCCCCGCGTCGCCAGGCTTCGGATGGCGGAGGAGGAGAAGCCCGGGGAAGAGCTCACGACGTTCCCGCCAGCACCCGTCGGCGCCGTTCGTGTGCGACTGCTCGCGGATGACGCCGTGGCAGACCTTCGGGGCCCCACCGCATGCGAGGTGCTCTCGGTGGATGAGGTGCGCCTCGCACTGAACAAACTCGGTCCGGACCCGCTCGTCGACTCGCCGAAGAAGGGCGAGGAGCGCTTCATCGCAGCGGTTCGCACGAAGTCGACGCCGATCGGGTTGCTGCTCATGGATCAGAGTGTGGTGAGCGGCATCGGCAACGTGTACCGCGCCGAGCTGCTCTTCCGGGCGCGGCTCAACCCGTTCACGCCCGGCCGCGAGGTGCCGGAGGAGACGGTGCGGGCATTGTGGAAGGACTGGACCCGGCTGCTGAAATCCGGCGTGAAGATCGGCCAGATGATGACGATGGACGGTCTGACCCCGCGCCGACGCGCCGCGGCGCTCGCGAGTCGGGATGACAGACACTGGGTCTACCACCGCGCGGGTCAGCCGTGCCGGGTCTGCGGCACCCCGATCGCGATGGAACTCGCGGCGGGCCGCAAACTCTATTGGTGCCCGACAGACCAGGCCTGAACGGCCCACGACCCTTCGAAGGACGCCCATGAGTCTTCTCCTGAAGAATGCCCGGATCGTCGGCTCGCACGCCGAGCCCACCGACATCCTGCTCAAGCACGGGATCATCACCGCCATCGGCGGGCGCCCGGTCGGCACGGCGGAGCTCGACCTCGCTGGTCGTTTCGTGATGCCTGGGCTCTGGGACTCCCACGCCCATCTCACCCAGGTGGCGTTGAACCATCGCCGCATCGACGTCTCAGCCGCTGCATCCGCCGCGTCGGCCGCCACCCTCATGGCATCATCGCCGCGGCCCGACGGTGATCTGCCGCTCATCGGTTTCGGTTTCCGCGACGGTCTCTGGCCGGACGCACCGACCCGCGAACTGCTCGACGGCGCGGTGCCGGATGTTCCGGCCGTGCTGATCAGCGGCGATCTGCACTGCTGCTGGTTGAACACCGCGGCGCTCGAACGTTTCGGTCTGGCATCTCACCCCACCGGCCTGTTGCGGGAGGACGAGGCGTTCCCCGTCACGGCGGAGCTCGGCTCCGCACCGCGCGAGGTCATCGACGGTTGGGTCGCGGAGGTGGCGGCCGCCGCAGCACGGCGCGGGCTCGTGGGCGCGGTGGACTTCGAGATGGCCGACAACATCACCGACTGGGAACGGCGTTTCGCGGGAGGTTTCCGTGGCCTGCGGATCGACGCCGGCGTGTACGAGAGCTGGTTGGATGCGGCAATCGATCGCGGGCTGTCCACCGGTCTCGTGCTCGCGGACACCGACTCGCGGCTGCGGGTCGGACCATTCAAGGTCATCACCGACGGGTCGCTCAACACCCGGACCGCGTATTGCGTTGATCCGTACCCGGGCCTCGACGGGGCGGATGCGCGGGGGCAGTTGACCGTGTCGCCTGAGCGGCTCATCGCCCTGCTCCGTCGGGTGGCGGCGGCCGGCCTGGAGCCCGCGGTGCATGCGATCGGTGATGCCGCGAACGCTGCAGCACTGGACGCATTCGAGGCGGCCGGATGCCGAGGCCGCATCGAGCACGCGCAACTGGTGCGCGAATCCGATTTCGACCGATTCGCCGCCCTCGGTGTCACCGCGAGTGTGCAGCCCGAGCACGCGATGGACGACCGCAGCGTCGCCGACCTGTACTGGGAGGGGCGCACGGATCGTTCTTTCGCGCTTCGCCGCCTGCTGGACTCGGGTGCGACGCTTCTGCTGGGTTCGGACGCCCCGGTCGCTCCACTCGACCCGTGGGTCACGATAGCCGCGGCCCACGAGCGGTCGAGGGACGGCCTCGAGCCATGGCACCCGGAGCAGTCGATCTCGGTGCGCGAAGCGATCACGGCGTCGACCAGAAGCGTTGTCGGCGTGGGCGAGGTAGCCGACCTGGTGATCCTGGAGAGCGACCCTTTGCAGGCCTCAGCCGCGGAGCTGCGATCGATGGCGGTGGCGGGCACGATGGTCGGCGGTTACTTCACGCACGACGCCCTCTGATTCATCCCGATTCCTGCAGGTACGGGTGTGACCAGACACGATGACACGAAAACGCCCCGGTCGGCGGAGTCGGGGGGACTCGGCAGACCGGGGCGGTAGTCGGGCGGGCGGGTCGGGGGGACTCGCGCGGCCAGGGCGTTCCTCGGGTGAGGAGGAGGCGCGTATGCGGGAACGGGTTTCGATGTCGACCCGCCGATCGTTGCCTCGATTCGGGGCGAGGCTTGATCGTCGGGGTGCGAGTCACATCGGATTCGGGTGAAGCCGTTCCCGCACACGCGGCGGGTGGGTGCTAGGTGATGCGGTGGTGCGGGGGATGGTGCGTGGCAGGTGGTGCGGGGGAGATGGTGCAGGAGTTAGGGGGCTCCGACCTGGGCGCCGGCGGCGGTGCGGGTGACCTGCACCTCGGGGCGGGCTTCCTCGATCTGGTTGGTCCACATCATGCCGTTCCACCAACGCAGCTGGGGAAGGCCGAGCGGGTCGTGGTACCAGCCGGACGGCGGGAACGGGGCGAGGTCGGGCGAGCTCAGTGGTGAAGACATTATGTGACTCCGTGTGGTTAGGGGGGTGTCCCACCGCGGTTGGCGGTGAGAGAGGTTCTGGGTGCCGGTTCTTGCTTTCGCTTGGGCCGTTAGTAGGACAGTAGTCCCCCATAATGCGGACCCCAATACCCCCTTTATGGGGTGGACAGGTCGGTTTCTCCGAGATGCGAATTTCGGAGGAAATACCGCACTCGCTATCGATTTAGACCGTCGACACGCCCGAAATATGCGAAATCCATCGTCGACCGGTGCGGATTCCGGGGTACGCGGTGAATTTGCCGGGGTACATCAAGCTATTTTGCCCCCCGGAAAATAGCTGACATTTCGGGGTACACATCGGCGCCTCAGTACCCCGTTTTGACTCCGATGTTCTCGTTTCGGGGTCGTTTTGACCCCCGAAACGCGAACTGCGCTCGCATCTGCCCGCGTCCAACGCTGCTCGCACCGCGCTGCCGCATCCCCGCTGCCCGCACTCTGTGGCGCCGTCGCACCGGAGTTCCGAGCGTGGCTGGGCAATGGACCGACTCGTCTGGCCGCGGCGGGGGAGCGCAATGGCGACGCCCGCACATCTGGACGCCCGACATCTGTTGCGGCGAGATCCGCATCACGCGAACGGCGCCGCGCAGCGCAGGGAGCCGGCATCGAGCGGGCGCAAGGGGCATCACCGTTCGAGCAATGTGCCAGGGACATGATGCGGCGCGAATGCAATAGCTGCATATAAGGGGAGGGGATGACGAGAATCGAACTCGCATCATCAGTTTGGAAGACTGAGGCTTTACCACTAAGCTACATCCCCACATCCGCGCCAGAAGGCCCGGTGTGCGTTGCCATAGTAATACATTCGCCGGGACGTTTTCGTCGCCTCGGACTCGCGCGTCCGCTCCGGCCACAGTGCTGGCCGCGTGCCGCTAGACTTGCCGAGGCCAATTTGGCGTCGTCGTTTGGCGCCGGTCGCAACATCCGGGGCGTAGCTCAGCTTGGTAGAGCGCCCGCTTTGGGAGCGGGAGGCCGCAGGTTCGAATCCTGTCGCCCCGACACGTATCGCACATTCGGCTTCGGCAGTCTCGTGCGATGCGGCATGACCGCCCAGCACGTCGTACATAGATCGTCGATTACAGGAGAATCCATCGTGAAGACCACGGTCGAGAAGCTGACCCCCACACGCGTGAAGCTCACCATCGCTGTCACGCCCGCCGAACTGAAGCCGAGCGTCGACCACGCCTACGGCCACATCGCCGAATCCATCAACATTCCCGGATTCCGCAAGGGCAAGGTACCGCCGGCCATCATCGACCAGCGCGTTGGACGCGGCGAGGTCATGAACCACGCCGTCAGCGACGCGCTCGACAAGTTCTACCGCAAGGCCGTGGAGGAGGAGAAGATCCGTCCCCTCGGTCGCCCCGAGGCGGATGTCACGGAGCTCCCCGAGCTCAAGGACTTCTCCGGTGACCTCGTGGTCGTCGTCGAGGTCGACGTGCGCCCCGAGTTCGACCTGCCCTCCATCGACGGCCTCGAGCTGACCGTCGACACCGCAACCGTGGCGCCCGACGAGGTCGAGACCGAGCTGCAGAACCTGCTTGCGCGCTTCGGCACCCTCATCACGGTCGACCGTCCGGCCAAGACCGGCGACTTCGCGCAGATCGACCTCACCGCGACGATCGACGGCCAGGAGGTCGACACCGCCAAGGCCATCTCCTACGAGATCGGGTCCGGCGAACTCATCGACGGCATCGACGAGGCGCTCGACTCCCTGAGCGCCGGCGAGACCACCACCTTCGAGTCCGACCTTCTCGGCGGCGACAACGAGGGCCAGAACGCTCAGATCACCGTGACTCTGCTCGCCGTCAAGGAGCGCGAACTCCCCGCAGCCGACGACGACTTCGCTCAGATCGCCAGCCAGTTCGACACGATCGATGAACTCAAGGCCGACATCGAGAAGCAGGTCGTGAAGTCGAAGGTCTTCTCGCAGGGCGCGCAGGCCCGCGACCAGATCGTCGACAAGCTGCTCGAATCGGTGGAGATCCCGGTTCCCGCCTCGCTGGTCGAGTCGGAGGTGCACCGTCACCTCGAGAACGAGAACCGTCTCGAAGACGAGGAGCACCGCGCCGAGGTGACCGAATCGAGCGAGAAGACGTTCCGCAGCCAGATCCTCCTCGACGCGATCGCCGAGAAGGAGCAGATCAAGGTCAGCCAGAACGAGCTCACCCAGTACCTCGTGCAGGGCGCGGCCCAGTACAACATGGAGCCGGGCGAGTTCATCAAGGTGCTCGACGAGAACGGCCAGATCCCCGGCATGATCGGCGAGGTGGCCCGCGGTAAGGCACTCGCCGTTGTGCTGAGCAAGGCGAAGGTCGTCGACGGCGAAGGCAACGAGGTCGACATCTCCGAGTTCACCGCACCCCTCGTCGGAACCGACGACGGCAGCGACGTGGCCGAGTTCATCGACGCCGGTGAGTCGGAGCACGATCACGATCACGCCGGTCACTCGCACTGACCCAGCAGCATTCGATGGCCCGTCGCGAAAGCGGCGGGCCATCGTCGCGTGCCGGGGCGGTGGCCGGACTAGTTACCGGTGCAGGCCCTTTCTGCGACTGACTCCGAAGAGGTAGATCATGTCCAGCAGGCCCGCCGTGTTGAGCGCGAACAGTGCGACGAACCACCCCCGGCTGTCGTCCTTGGCCGCTCGCCACAGGGAGAGCCCCTTCCACACGGCGGACCAGACCACCAGCGCCACAAGCACGGGGGGAGGAGCAGGCACGTCGCCCGCCTGCTTCAGGTGACTCTTCATGTTCTTCGTCAGGTGTCTTGTCATGCCCGCAGTGTGACACCGGTCACTCCCAGGCGAAAGGGGACGGACGGGAGCGAAAGCGGGCGAAATCCTATCCGCGTGCAGGCCTCGCTCTGCCGTAGGCGAACAGGGCCGATCGGCTTCGGCGTTCCCGATAGATTCGATTCACGCGATAACTGAAACGGAGCGCAACAATGGCCCAACCGGCATTGGTCTCAAGCATTTTCGACCAACTCCTCAAGGACCGCATCATCTGGCTTGGCTCAGAGGTGCGCGACGACAACGCCAACGAGATCTGCGCGAAGATTCTGCTGCTCGCAGCGGAAGACTCCGAGCGCGACATCTTCCTCTACATCAACTCTCCCGGTGGATCGATCACCGCGGGCATGGCCATCTACGACACGATGAAGTTCGTGCCGAACGACATCGTGACCGTCGGCATCGGGCTTGCCGCCTCGATGGGGCAGTTCCTCCTCTCGTCGGGAACCAAGGGCAAGCGCTACATCACGCCGAACGCGCGCGTGCTGCTGCACCAGCCGTCCGGTGGCTTCGGCGGTACATCCGCAGACATCCAGACGCAGGCCAAGGTCATTCTCGACATGAAGCAGCGGATGGCCGAACTCACCGCCGAGCAGGTCGGAAAGCCGATCGAGCAGATTCTCATCGACAACGACCGCGACAACTGGTTCACGGCTCAGGAAGCGCTCGAGTACGGCTTCGTCGATCACCTGCGCGAGTACGCCTCCGAAGTCATCGGCGGCGGCGGAACCGACGAGTCGGTCACCGACGCCGACACCGACACGACACCCTCCTCCTGACCGAGCAAGTAAGGCACACAACAATGGATATCTCCTCATTCGGTGGTAACGCCGGCCCAGTGCCGGAGTCCCGCTACATCCTCCCCACGTTCGAAGAGCGCACGGCCTACGGCTACAAGCGCCAGGACCCCTACGCGAAGCTCTTCGAGGACCGCATCGTCTTCCTCGGCGTGCAGGTGGATGACGCGTCTGCGGACGACGTCATGGCGCAGCTGCTCGTGCTGGAAAGCCAGGACCCGGATCGCGACATCGTGATGTACATCAACTCTCCCGGTGGCTCGTTCACCGCGATGACGGCGATCTACGACACGATGCAGTACATCCGTCCGCAGATCCAGACGGTGTGCCTCGGCCAGGCAGCGTCGGCCGCGGCCGTGCTCCTCGCGGCGGGAACCCCGGGCAAGCGCCTCGCGCTCCCGAACGCGCGCATCCTCATTCACCAGCCGTCGACCGGCGACTCGGGCGGTCGCGGTCAGGCCTCCGACATCGAGATCCAGGCAGCCGAGATCCTCCGCCTCCGCGGATGGCTCGAGGAGACCTGGTCGAAGCACTCCAACCGCACCAAGGAGCAGGTCAGCCGCGACATCGATCGCGACAAGATCCTCGGCGCCGAGGCTGCCCTCGAGTACGGGCTCATCGACCAGGTGCTCACCTCGCGCAAGAACGTGCCGGCGCTCGTCAAGTAACACCGAGTCGCCTCGCTCACAGCAGAAGGGCCCGTCGCGATTGCGACGGGCCCTTCTGTCATGAGCGAGCGGGAGTCGCGCTACGGGCGGTCGCGGCGCCTCAGCAGGGCGACCGCGCCCACGGCGGCGACCGCGAGCATGATCACGCCGGCGGTGATCCACATGGCGAGAGGGAATTCGCCCGCGCCGTCGGATGTGGTCTCGGCCGTCGCGGTGGCGTCCGGTGTCGGGGCCGCTGCGTCGGACTCCTCGGCGGATGGCGCGGCCGACGGTTCGGCGGCATCCGGAGTCTCACCGCCCGTCTCGCCGCAGACCGGCGGTGCAGTGCGGCCGAGGGATGGCGCTGTTGTGGCATCCGTCGGGGCCCAGGTGAACGCGAACTCGTCGGAGAGCGGATGCCCGTCGGCAGAGACCACCTGCCACCGCACGGTGTAGTCCCCGGGGGGCCCGATCGCGGCCGGCGTGAACATCGAAGGGCCGGCGATGGTGAGGCAGCCGTCGCCGTAGTAGAGGCCGTCCTCGCCGATCACCTGCAGGGCGAACCCGGCGTTCGATCCGCCGAGGTCGAGGAGGTCGTCGTCGGTCGTAATGCCGAACTCCGCCGGGAGCTCCGTCAGCGTAGCTCCCGCCTCCGGCGTCGACCCGGCGAGGGAGTTGTGCGCGGACGCGACGAGGGGTGATCCGAGCGACAGGGTTCCTGCGATGACGAGCGCTGAGGCTACGGCGAGGGGTCGGCGCGGGGAGCGGAAAGTCTGAGGCCTTGTCATGGCTGAAGAATACGGCAGGTAGGCTGAGCGGAGAGTTCCAGCCGCCCCTCCTCACCCTCGCTTTTCCGGCGCGCCGCGTCACGACAGGTCACGTGTGCCTGGCCGTGCGCTCAGGGGGTTAGGCTCGGTGGGACAGAACGTGTGACGGAGACCCACGACGTCGTGGGGCTGAACCAGAAGGGAGCCAGGGCAATGGCTCGAATCGGTGAGAGCGCTGATCTGCTCAAATGCTCATTCTGCGGCAAAAGCCAGAAGCAGGTGCAGCAGCTGATCGCCGGCCCTGGCGTCTACATCTGCGACGAATGCGTCGAACTGTGCAACGAGATCATCGAAGAGCGCCTCGCCGAGGCGGGCGAAGAGCCAACGGGCGAGTTCGACCTCCCGAAGCCGAAGGAGATCTTCGCCTTCCTCGAGGAGTATGTGATCGGGCAGGAGCCCGCCAAGCGTGCCCTGGCCGTTGCCGTCTACAACCACTACAAGCGCATCCGCGCGAGGAACACCATCACCTCGGCCGACGCCGTCATCGACGACGTGGAGATCGCCAAGTCCAACATCCTGCTCATCGGCCCCACCGGCTGTGGCAAGACCTACCTGGCGCAGACCCTTGCCAAGCGTCTCAACGTGCCGTTCGCCGTGGCCGACGCGACCGCCCTCACCGAGGCCGGCTACGTGGGTGAAGACGTGGAGAACATCCTCCTCAAGCTCATCCAGGCCGCCGACTACGACGTGAAACGTGCCGAGACCGGCATCATCTACATCGATGAGATCGACAAAATCGCGCGCAAGGCCGAGAATCCATCGATCACCCGGGATGTCTCGGGCGAGGGAGTGCAGCAGGCACTCCTGAAGATCCTCGAGGGCACCGTGGCCTCCGTGCCCCCGCAGGGTGGCCGCAAGCATCCGCATCAGGAATTCATCCAGGTCGACACGACGAACGTGTTGTTCATCGTTGCCGGTGCGTTCTCCGGGCTGGAGGAGATCATCTCCAACCGAGCGGGAAAGAAGGGCATCGGCTTCGGCGCGCCCCTGCACAGCAAGGGCGACGACGTCGATCTGTTCGGCGAGGTGCTGCCGGAAGACCTGCACAAGTTCGGGCTCATCCCCGAATTCATCGGCCGGCTTCCCGTCGTCACCACGGTCACCCAGCTCGACCGGGTCGCCCTGATGGCCATCCTCACCGAGCCGAAGAACGCGCTGGTGCGGCAGTATCAGCGCATGTTCGAGATCGACGACGTGGAGCTCGAATTCGACCAGCCCGCCCTCGAGGCGATCGCCGACCTCGCCGTGCTCCGGCAGACCGGCGCCCGCGGACTCCGCGCCATCATGGAAGAGGTGCTCGGACCGATCATGTTCGAGGTGCCCTCGACCACCGATGTCGCCCGTGTCATCGTGACGAAGCAGTCTGTATTGGAGAACGCGGCCCCCACGATCGTTCACCGCAAGCCGGTGCGCGCCGAGAAGTCCGCCTGAGCCTAATCGAGGGCCAACGGGGGCTCGCACAACCGATCACCGCGGGTATTGTCGGTGCCGTCACCGGGTTCGCCAGTTCATTCGCGATCGTCATCGCGGGTCTTCGAGCGGTGGGAGCCGACGCGCAGCAGGCCGCGTCGGGGCTGCTCGTGCTGTGCCTGTTTCAGGGCGTGCTCGCCATCGTTCTCTCGTTGCGGTACCGGGTGCCGCTCTCGTTCGCCTGGTCGACACCGGGGGCGGCACTGCTCGTGTCCGCGGAAGCGGTGACCGGGGACTTCCGTGCCGCCGTCGGGGCCTTCATCGTCTGCGGGGCCCTCATCGCGCTGGCCGGATTCTGGCCGGCGCTTGGCCGGGTCCTCACCCGCATCCCGAAGCCCCTCGCGAGCGCGATGCTCGCGGGCATCCTGCTTCCGATCTGTATCGCGCCGGCCGTGGCAGCGGTCGAGCTACCGGCACTCGCCCTGCCCGTCATCGTGGTCTGGCTTCTGCTGTACCGGCTTGCGCAGCGCTGGGCGGTGCCGGCGGCGATGGCCGTCACGGCGGTGGTCGTTGGACTCAGCGCCCAACCCGGTTGGCTCGGGTCCTCCAGTGTCGCCCCGCAGATCGTGTTCGTCGCCCCCGTGTTCGACCCGTTCGTCATCGTGAGCCTCGGCGTACCGCTGTTCATCGTCACGATGGCGGGACAGAACGTGCCAGGGTTCGCCGTGCTGACCACGTTCGGCTATGCGCCACCGAAACCGGGACCGATACTCGTCGGCTCTGGTCTCCTCGGGGCGGGTTCTGCACTGTTCGGTGGGCACGCTCTCAATCTCGCTGCGCTCACCGCCGCGATCATGGCGGGGCCGGAATCCGATCCCTCGCGCGACCGGCGGTACATTGCGGCGGTGACCGGGGGCGTCGTCTATCTGGCGCTCGGACTCGGTGCGGGGTTCTTCGCCAGACTCGTCACGGCGGCACCCCCGATCCTCATCACCGCGGTGGCGGGGCTCGCCTTGCTCGGGGCGCTGATGTCCTCCGTGGCGGCGGCGATCGAGCATCCCGATCACCGCCTGGTGGCCATCGTCACCTTCGTCGTCGTGGCCTCCGGTGTCGTGATCGGAGGCATTGGATCGGCGTTCTGGGGCCTCGTGGTCGGCGGCATCGCCATGGCGTGGTTCGCCCTGCCCCTGGCACGACGCCGCGCGGAATAGGCCGCAGGCGGTCGCAGGCGGGACTGCTGCACGAATGTGCAGATTCGCGTGCGCGACCAACCTCCTCGCCTAGCGTGAACGAATCATATGCAGGCGAAGGCGTCTCTCGACGACGTCGCCGAAGATCGGATGCCGTCCAAGCGGACCATCTCACGCGAACAGAACAACGAGGTTTACATGTCGCTCCTGAAGAAACTCATCCCCGTCGTGGCCGCGGTCATGCTCACCGGATCGATCGCCGCGGCGCCCGCCAGCGCCGACACGCTCGACATCTCACCCCCCGGTGCCAACAACTGGTCATGTGAGCCCTCGGCGGCTCATCCGTACCCCGTTGTGCTCGTGCCCGGCACCTTCGAGAGCATGGCGAAGAACTGGTCGACGCTCTCACCCAAGCTCGCGGCGGCCGGCTACTGCGTCTTCGCGCTCAATTACGGAAAGGCGAACGGGATCGACGCGTCCGGCCCGGTCGATGCCTCAGCGGCGGAGCTGAAGAACTTCGTGAACGCCGTTCTCGGCGCCACCGGCGCCAAGCAGGTCGACCTGGTCGGACACAGCCAGGGCGGGATGATGCCGCGGTACTACATGGGATTCCTCGGGGGAGCCAAGAAGGTGCATCACCTCGTGGGTATCGCGCCATCGAACCACGGCACCCAGGGCGTGATCACGCCGACTCCTGAGCAGCTTCCGGCCGGAACGAGTGACTCCAACGTCGCGTGCCAGGCCTGCGCCGATCAGGCCGCCGGGTCGCCGTTCATGACGAAGCTCAACTCCATCGGCGACCTGGTGAACGGGCCGTCGTACACCGTCATCGCCACCAAGTACGACGAGGTCGTAACGCCGTACACAAGCCAGTTCCTGGCCGGACCGGCCAAGCGTGTCACCAACATCACGATCCAGGACAAGTGCGCGCTCGACCCGATCGAGCATGATCAGGCTCCGAACGACCCGGTGGTGCACCAGCTCGTCGCGAACGCTCTCGAGCAGACGTCGGGTCCGGCCGACCCGGCCTTCCAGCCGGACTGCTTCTAGCCGAGCCCTCGGCGTGCTCCTGCCTGCAGGAGCACGCCGGCGGCAGCCTCGGAGCTCACGTGCCGAGAAGGAACCGTGTCGTAGCGGAATGTTCCGTCAGGGTCGGTTCCAGCCGAGGCGGCGGCGCACGGCGTCCGCGCCGGCCATCGGGAACTCGTGCCAGCCGGGCGCAAGCTCCCGCTCCGCGATGTCCAGCAGCGCCCGTGCCGCGGGCTCGGGAGCGAGCCGCAACGCCGACGCGATCTCGGCGGCGAGAGCGGGGTGCACGGTGTCGAAGCGGCGTCGCGGGTCGAGAGAGTCGAGCGTGAGGTACGCGCCCGGTAGCCGACGGCCGAGTACTGCCAGCAGGTATGACGTCGCCTCGGCACGAATCGACTGACCGGCACTGAGCGTCTCGCCGCGGCGCGCCCGTCCGACGCCGATCAACAGCTGGGTGAGGACGAGCCGGATGTCGCGGCCGTCGTTCGCATCGATCTCGCGGGTCTCCGCGTCGATGGCCTGCATCGTTGCCGTGACGCCGCCGCCGTCGTAGAACACCTCCCATGAGTTCGCCTTCCACTGTGCGAGGTGGGCGAGCGAGGTGATGCCGTATTCGAGCACGTGGCCGTCGTCATAGATCACCTTCATGCCGCCGTGGTCCTCGATCACGCTGAGGGCCACGCTGTGCGCCCACGGAAGCCAGCCGAGGTCCTGGCGAAAGGAGTCTTCGGTGCCGTCGAGCGTGACGAGCGCGAAGTCATGATCCGACCACTCATCGGCACGATGGCGGGCTGCGGTGGAGCCGAGGCCGACGAACCCGACGATCTCGGGCGTCGCCTCCGCGGTTCTTCGCAGCGTCTCGATGAACTCGTCGAATCGTTCGCGCGAGTGCGGTGCAGTGCTCATCGTCGAACTCTGGCACAACGCCTCCGGAATGCCCGACACCCCCACGCGGTTGAGGCCTCTGATGACTCCCGATGCACCCGCCGCCGTGACACGTCCAGCGCTCTCGATCCTCGACCTCGCCTCGGTCTACGACGGGATGTCGCATTCGGCAGCCCTCTCCGGCACGATCGAGACGGCCGTGCTCGCCGACGACCTCGGCTACCGGCGGTTCTGGGTCGCGGAGCATCACGGCATGGATGCGGTGGCGAGCTCGGCGCCCGCCGTGCTCATCGCCGCGATCGCGGCCGCCACGTCGCGCATCCGTGTTGGCTCGGGAGGCGTGATGCTCCCCAACCACTCGTCGCTTGTGGTCGCCGAGCAGTTCGGCACGCTCGTAGCGCTCTACGGAGATCGCATCGACCTGGGGCTGGGTCGGGCGCCGGGCACCGACGGCATCACGGCCCGATTGCTTCGCAGGAACATGGCGAATGAAACAGCGGAGGATTTTCCCCAGCAGGTCGTGGAGCTGCTGGCGTTCTTCGGCATCATCGCGCCGCTCGAGAGCGGTGTCGGCGATCGCGTGATCGCCGTCCCAGGGCGTGGGGATGCGCCGATGATGTGGCTCCTCGGTTCGAGCGGATTCAGCGCGCAGCTCGCGGGGATGCTCGGACTGCCGTTCGCCTTCGCGCACCACTTCGCGGGCGGGGTGGACACGCCTGCCGCGTTCGAACTGTACCGATCGAGCTTCAGGCCCTCCGCGGTGCTGACCGAGCCGTGGGCGATGGTCTCGCTGGCGACGCTCGTTGCAGGGAGCGCAGAGGACGCGGCACGGCAGGCCCTCCCGAACAACCTGTGGGCTCTCAGGCTCCGCCAGGGCGGGCGTCCCGGCCCCGTTCCAAGCCAAGCCCAGGCCGAGGAGCACGCGTGGACCGACGCTGAGCTGGCGTTCGCGTCCGACCGGAACGCGCATCAGGCCATCGGCACCCTCGACCATGTGAGGGTGCGAATCCAGGCACTTGCGGAGGCAACCGGGGCAGACGAAGTACTCATCGTGCCGCAGGGTGCCGATCAGGAGACCAAGCACCGCACGGTGCGGGCCCTCGCACCGCACGAGCCGTCAGCCGATCGATCAGTCGAGTCCGCGCCTGGTCAGTAGCGGCTCGATCCGGGCGTCACGCCCGCGGAACGCCCGATAGGCGGCGAGCGGATCCATCGATCCGCCGACCCCCAGCACGAGCCGGCGGAACCGGTCACCGTTCTCCCGGGTCAGCCCGCCGTTCTCCGCGAACCATTCCCCGGTGTCGGCGTCGAGCACCTCGCTCCAGATGTACGAGTAGTACCCCGCGTCGTACCCGCCCGCGAACGTGTGGGCGAAGTACGTGGTGGAGTATCGCGGCGGTACGGCCGGGTTGTCGAGCCCGACAGCCGCGAGCACGCCCGCCTCGAAGGCCTCCACATCCTTCACGGCATCCGGACCCTCGAAGTCGGTGGGTGCCAGGCGGTGCCAGGCCTGGTCGAGAAGGGCGGCGGCGAGGTACTCGCTGGTGCGGAACCCCTCATTGAAGACGGCGGATGCCCGCACCCGGTCCACGATCTCCGTGGGCATCGGCTCCCCGGTCTCGTGGTGCACCGCGTAGTTGGCGATCACCTCGGGCCACAGCATCCACATCTCGTTGACCTGGCTCGGAAACTCCACAAAGTCGCGGAACACCCGGGTGCCGGCGAATCTCGGGTATTGCACCGTTGCGAACAGTCCGTGCAATGCGTGCCCGAACTCGTGGAACAGGGTGGTCACCTCGTCCAGGGTGAGCAGTGTCGACTCTCCCGCCGCAGGCTTCGGCACGTTGAGATTGTTGGTGACCACCGGGCGGTGCCCGAGAAGCGTGCTCTGCGACACCAGTGAGGTCATCCACGCACCGCCCCGCTTCGACGCGCGCGTGTAGAGGTCGAGGCTGTACAGGCCGAGTGGCGAGCCGTCCTGCTCGCTCACCTCGAAGATCCGCGCCTCCGGATGATACGAGTCGAGGTCGGTGCGCTCGCGGAAGGTGACGCCATAGAGCGCCGTTGCGGCGAAGAACACCCCGTCGTACAGCACCCGCTCCGCCTCGAAGTACGGTCGCATGGCCGCCGTGTCGATGTCGTAGGTGGCCGACCGCACCCGCTCGGTGTAGAAGGCCCAGTCGGAGGCGTCGATCGGATGCCCGGCGAGCCCCTCGAGTGCGGCCTGCTCCGCGCGGGCGTTCCGCGCGGCCACCGGCGCGAGATCTCCGAGCATCGCGTGCACGGCCTCCGGCGTGCCCGCCGTCTGGTTGGCGGTCACCCACGCCGCGTGCGACTCGAACCCGAGCAGCCGAGCGCGTTCCGAACGAAGCCGCGCGATCTCGAGCGCCACCGGGCGGTTGTCGTGGTCGCCGCTTCGTGCGCCGCGCGCCCTCGATGCGGCCATGATGCGCTCCCGCGAGGCGGGCACGGTGAGGGAGGCGAGGTACGGATGCCCGGTCGGAAGCACGAGCGTCACAAGATGCTTGCCGGCCAGCCCCCGAGTCGCCGCTGCCTCGGCGGTGGCCGACAGGGCCTCGGGAGGCAGCCCGTCGAGCTCGGAGGGGTCGTCGAACACGACGGCGAGGTCGTTCGCCTCGGCGGGCACATTCTTCTCGAACCGAGTGGTGAGCGTGGACAGCCGCCCGTTCAGGTCGCGCAACGTCGCCTTCTCGGCATCGCCGAGGCCAGCCCCGGAGGCCACATAGCCGGCAAAGTACCGTTCGATCAGGTAGCGGGTCTCGGCATCCGGCTCCGATTCCCTCGCGTCGAACAGGGTGCGGATGCGGTCGAAGAGTGCGGGGTTCAGCCTGATGGCGTCGGAGTGGGCGGCCAGGCGAGGGGCGAGTTCCGCCTCGAGGGTGTCGATGAACGGGGTGCTGTCGGCGGCGCTGAGCGTGAAGAACACGGTCGAGACCCGCGAGAGCAGCTGTCCGGAAAGCTCGAGGGGAACGAGGGTGTTCTCCACGGTGGGCGCATCACCGCCCGCGAGCAGGGCGTCGATCTCTGCCAACTGCTCGGCGAGCCCCGCGTCGAATGCCGGGCGGAAGTGCTCGTCCCGTATCGCGCCGAAGGGCGGGAGCCCGTACGGCAGATGGACTCGGGGCGAAAAAGGGGTTGACGTCGGCGCTCGCCGTTTCGGCGGATCCGACATCGGGGAATGTGGCTGAAGGCATGGGTGAAGCCTAGGCTCGGGACATGATCGATGAATCCTCTTCATCGCCTGCCGATGGCCGCGTCGAGCGGTACACCCACGGTCACCACGAAAGCGTCGTGGAGTCGCACAGCCGCCGCACGGTGAACAATTCGGCCGCGTACCTTCTGCCGCATCTGGTCGCCGGGCGCTCGCTGCTCGATGTGGGATGCGGCCCGGGCACGATCACCGTCGACTTCGCTGAGCGGCTGGCTCCAGGCCACGTGGTTGGGGTCGATGCCGCGGAATCGGTGCTCGACGGCGCTCGTCGGCTCGCTGCGGTCAGGCTCGCAGGCGACAACCTCAGTTTCCTCGCGGGGGACGTCTACGCGCTGCCGTTCGACGACGGCGGATTCGACATCGTGCACGCCCACCAGCTGGCTCAGCACGTGGCAGACCCGGTGCGGATGCTGCGCGAGATGCGCCGGGTCACCGCGCCGCACGGCATCGTCGCGGTGCGCGAGGTGGACCACGCGGCGATCGCCTGGTATCCGCTGCTGCCCGGTCTCGCCACGTGGATGAGGGTGCTGCAGGACGTGCATCGTGCGAACGGGGGCGAGCCGAATGCCGGGCGGCACCTCACCGCGTGGGCGCACGCCGCCGGGTTCGCCAGCGTCAGCACGAGCGCGTCGATCTGGTGTTTTTCAACCCCGGAGACGAGGGCCTGGTGGGGCGGCTCCTGGGCGGTGCGCTCTCTCGAATCGGGGTTCGCCACCGACGCCCTGGCCGCAGGGATAGCCACCCGGGCAGACCTGGAGGAGATCTCCGCCGCCTGGACCGAGTGGTCCGAGCATCCGGACGCGGTGTTCATGATGCCCCACGGCGAGATCATCGCCAGCGGGTAGGAGTCAGTGCGCGGCGGTCACTCTGCCAAGGCCCATGGACTGCGGCAACTCGGCCGAGCTCACTCCGGGTCGGTCACCGTCACGGAGCCGTCCGCGCGTTCACGGATGACCGTGCCGTCGTCGAGCTCGACCACGGGCCTGCCCTCCAGGAAGGTGAGCGTCCAGCGCCACTGCGCGGTGTCGAGATGCGCGACATCCGCTTCGACGCGGCGCACGGCCGCGCCGACCTCGGCGGAGAGGCGCGACGGGATGTCGCCGCCGACCGGCCAACGTGTACCCAGCTGCATGATGTGTCCTTCCGTTGGTGTGCGGGTTGTCCGAGCGGGTTCGCTCAGGCGGCGGGCTCGGCGAGCGTCACGTCGCCCACCGAGATTTCGTCGCCCTCCGCGAGGGTGAGGTCCGCGATCCGGCCTACGGCGCAGAGGTCACCGGTGGCAGCCCGCAACAGCTCGAGCTGTGCCGCGGGGGCAGACAGGGTCGCCGAGCGCACATCCGCCTTCTGCGACGCTTTCGCGTCGGTCTTGGCACGACGGATGCCGATGAGCGCCGCGCTCGTCGCCGCAAGCAGACCCGTCGGGGTCTCGGACACCGGCGGCGTGGGCCACGCGGAAAGGTGCACCGAGTCGTCGTGGGTCCACGACCACACCTCTTCGGTGGCGAAGGGGATGAATGGTGCGAACAGCCGCAGGAACACGTCGACGGCGCCGCGCAACGCCGTGACCGCCGACGCCTGCCCGGCGGCGGAGCCGGCACCGTACGCGCGCTCCTTCACCAGCTCCAGGTAGTCGTCGCAGAAGGTCCAGAACAGCTTCTCGGTGACCTCGAGCGCCTTGGCGTGGTCGTAGGCGTCGAAGGCTGTCGTCGCGGTCTCGACGACCCGCCCGAGCTCCGCGAGCAGGTCGAGGTCGAGTGCCTCGGTGACGGCGGACACGTCATCCGCTCCAGCAGGCACCGGGAAGGAGTAGACGAACTTCGCGGCGTTGAGCACCTTGATCGCGAGACGCCGGCCGATCTTGATCTGCTTCGGGTTCTGCGGGTCGAATGCGGCATCCGTGCCGAGCCGGCTGGACGCCGCCCAGTACCGCACCGAGTCCGAGCCGTGCTCGTCGAGCATGGCCGCTGGCGTGACCACGTTGCCCTTCGACTTCGACATCTTCTTGCGGTCGGGGTCGACGATGAATCCGGAGATACCAGCGGTGCCCCATGGCGCGACCCCGTGTTCGAGTTGCGACCGCAGCACGGTGGAGAACAGCCAGGTGCGGATGATGTCCTGTCCCTGGCTGCGCAGCGAGTAGGGGAACACCAGATCGAACAGCTCGGGGTCGCTCTCCCAACCGCCGGCGATCTGAGGGGTGAGCGACGAGGTCGCCCAGGTGTCCATGATGTCGATCTCGCCGGCGAAGCCACCGGGCACGCCGCGCTGGCTCTCGTCGTAGCCGGGGGCGGTGTCCGACGACGGGTCGACGGGCAGGCTGTCCTCGCTCGGAACGATCACGGCGCCCTTCAGGCCGTCCGCGTCGAGCTCGTACCAGACGGGGATCGGCACGCCGAAGAAGCGCTGGCGCGAGATGAGCCAGTCGCCGGTGAGGCCGCCGACCCAGTTCTCGTAGCGCACCCGCATGTGCTCGGGCACGAACCCGATCTCCTGACCGCGCTCGAGCAGCGTCGACCGCAGTTCCTCGTCCCGCGCACCGTTGCGGATGTACCACTGGCGCGTGGAGATGATCTCGAGCGGGCGGTCGCCCTTCTCGAAGAACTTCACCGCGTGGCTGATCTTCTTCGGCTCACCGGTGAGGTCTCCGCTCTCGGTGAGCAGTTCGATGATGCGGGCCTTGGCGCTGAAGACCGTCTTGCCGGCGAGTTCCGCATAGGCAGCCTTGGCGGCATCCGTCTCGATCGCCGCGGGAGCCTCGGCGATCAGGCGCCCGTCCGGCCCGATCACGGTGCGGTTGGGCAGGTCGAGTTCTCGCCACCACACCACGTCGGTCACATCGCCGAACGTGCAGATCATGGCGATCCCGGAGCCCTTGTCCTGCTGGGCCAGGTGGTGCGCGAGAACGGGTACCTCCACGCCGAACAGGGGAGTGGTCACCGTGCTGCCGAAGAGATGCTGATAGCGGGCGTCATCCGGATGCGCGACCAGGGCGACACAGGCGGGGAGCAGCTCGGGGCGGGTCGTCTCGATCTCCACCGTCGAGCCGTCGGGCCGATGGAAGCTCACGCGGTTGTACGCGGCCGGCATCTCCTTGTCCTCGAGCTCGGCCTGGGCAACGGCGGTGCGGAAGGTGATGTCCCACAGCGTCGGGGCGTCGGCCTGGTAGGCCTCGCCGCGGGCGAGGTTGCGGAGGAATGCGCGCTGGGCCACCCGCTGCGCGTGGTCGCCGATCGTGCGGTAGCTCTGATTCCAGTCGACGCTGAGGCCGAGCGCCCGCCAGACGTCCTCGAACTGCTTCTCGTCTTCGGCGGTGAGCTTCTCGCAGAGTTCGATGAAGTTGCGCCGCGAGATCGGCTGCTGGTCTGCGGCCTTCGACGAGGCGTTGTCGCCACCCTCGAGCGGAGGCACGAAGCCCTCGGCGTAGGGCAGGGACGGGTCGCAGCGCACGCCGTAGTAGTTCTGCACGCGACGCTCGGTCGGCAGGCCGTTGTCGTCCCAACCCATGGGATAGAAGATGTGCTTTCCGCGCATCCGCTGATAGCGGGCGGCGAGGTCCATATGGGTGTAGCTGAACACGTGGCCGATGTGCAGGCTGCCGGATGCGGTCGGCGGCGGCGTGTCGATCGAGAAGACCTGATCGCTGCCCGCCTCGAGTGCGGCCTGCCGGTCGAACCGGTGGGTTCCCCGGCTCTCCCAGGCGGAACCCCATTTCTGCTCGAGACCCTCGAGGGCCGGACGGTCGGGGATGGACGCGGCAGAAGGCATGGTGGCTCCGGTTCGATATGGGCGGCACCGAGTCGATGAAGAGGTGCCTGAATGTGCAGTCGTGCGATTCTACCGGGGCACTCTCATACTGGGGACATGCCCGCGCGCCTCCCGTCGGTTCACACCTGGCCAACCCGGTCGGTGCGCGCGCGCATAGTCACCTCGATCCTCGCGGTCGCGGCTCTTGGGCTCATCGTCGCGGGCGCGACGACCTTCTTCGTGCAGCGGGACCGCACGCTCGCCGACATCGACGCTCGACTGCTCACCAGGGTGGAGGCGGCGCGCTTCGCCGTCTCGGGGGAGGCGGCGACCCCCGACGCGGGCCCACGGCCAGCGGTCGCTGCCGAGGAGACGGTCACCTCGACGCGGGAGGCGCTCGAGCGGGTGCTCGCCCGCGTGATCCCGAGCCAGGATGAGAGCGCAATCGGGCTCCTCGACGGCGAGGCGGCCTTCGTGCCGGGTGTGGAACTCACGTTCTCGATGACCGACCCCGACCTGATTTCGGCGATCGTGGGCGACCAGGCCACCGAGCGGGTGCGCCTCGGCACGGCATCCACCGACACGGGCACGGTGCGCTTCGTCGCGGTGCCGATCTCGGTCGCGGGGGATCCGGTGCGGGGCGTCTACGCCACCGGGATCGTGATCGAATCCGCGCTCGCGTCGCTCACGAGCGCCTTCACCACGTATGCGGTTGTGGCCTCCCTCTCACTGCTCGCCATCGGACTCGTCGGGTGGTTCGTCGCGGGTCGACTGCTCCGACCCCTCCGACTGCTCCACTCGGCGGCATCCCGCATCACCGCGAGCGACCGTCGCGAGCGCATCCCCGTGGTCGGAAACGACGACGTCTCCGCGCTCACCACGACCATCAACGACATGCTCGACCGGCTCGACCTTGCGATGACGAGCCAGCGCCAGCTCCTCGATGACGTGCGTCACGAGCTCAAGACGCCGATCACGATCGTGCGGGGCCATCTCGAGCTTGCGGACAGCGACAACCCGACCGAGGTTCGCGCGGTGCAGACGCTCGCGATCGAGGAACTCGACCGCATGGCGTCTCTTGTCGACGACATCGAGTCACTGGCCGAGGCTGGGCAGGCGGCGTACGCGCTGCGGGCGGTGGATGTCGCGGACCTCACGGCCGATGTCTTCGCCAAGGCGCGCGCGATGCCGGGTCGTCACTGGGTCTCCGGCTCCCGAGCGGATGCCCGCGTTGACCTCGATCCCGCCCGCATCACCCAGGCGTGGTTGCAGCTCGCCGAGAACGCCGCAAAGTACTCGCCCGCCGGGTCCACCGTCGAACTCGGGAGCGCTGTCGTCGGCGCCAACCTCGAACTGTGGGTCTCCGACGAGGGTCCTGGGATCCCGCCGGAGATGGAGAGCCGGATCTTCGAACGGTTCGGGAGGCTGGACACGGGTCGCGGCATCCGCGGGTCGGGGCTCGGGCTCCCTATCGTGAAAGCGATCGCGGAAGGCCACGGGGGAACCGTCACCGTGACCTCCACTCAGCGGGGATCGCGATTCGCCATTGCGGTGCCGCTGGCGGCTGCGGAGATCCCCCAGGCGACACCCGCCGTTGAGACCGAGCCGGAGGACCCATCGTGAGCCGCATCCTGATCGCCGAGGACGAGGAGCGCATTTCGAGCTTCGTCGACAAGGGTCTCCGTGCCGCCGGGTATACGACGGCGGTCACCGCAGACGGCGGCGAGGCGCTCGCCCTGGCGCAGTCCGGCGAGTTCGACCTCCTGCTGCTCGATGTGGGCCTGGAGGGTATCGACGGATTCGAGGTGCTGCGTCGCCTGCGGTCGAGCGATCGGGTGCTCCCGGTGATCATGCTCACCGCGCGAACGTCGGTGCGCGACACCGTGGCGGGACTGGACGGTGGCGCGAGCGACTACATCGCCAAGCCGTTCCGGTTCGACGAACTTCTGGCGCGGGTGCGGGTGCGGATGCGCGACACGGCCTCCGACGCCGGCACCGTGCTCTCCCACGGCAACCTCTCGCTCGACCTCCGATCGAGGCGGGCGACGGTCGCCGGTCGCAGCGTCGACCTGTCGGCGCGCGAGTTCGCGCTCGCCGAGGAATTCCTCCGCAACCCCGACCAGGTGCTCAGTCGCGAGCAGCTGCTCAGCCGGGTGTGGGGACTCGATTTCGACCCCGGATCGAATGTGGTGGATGTCTACGTGCGCTACCTGAGAAACAAGTTCGGTGCCGACCGCATCGAGACGGTGCGGGGGATGGGATACCGCCTCGCCTAGGGTGCGTCATCGGTCGCCTGCGGCACAGAGAGGAACGCCCGGCCCCCCGGAGGACCGGACGTTCCGATCTGTGGGTCAGCCGCGACCCCGGTGTGACGAGTCGTCCTCGTCGTCGCCGGAGTCGTCTGAGCCGGAATGACCCGATCCCGAGTTCCCTGATCCCGAGTTTCCAGATCCCGAAACGCCCGAACCCGACGAGCCCGGACCCGAGTTGTCCGAACCGGAGTCGTCCGACCCGGAGCTCCTCGACTCCGAGTCATCGCTGTCATCGCTGCCGTGGTCGGGCGAGGAATGGGATGCCTCATGCTCCGGTCCGTCGTCGCTGACCCCGTCGGGGCGGTCTCCGCCGTTGTCGTCGGCGAGTTCCGCGGCGTCCTGGACGTCGTCGCTCACGCCCGGTGCACGGTCGCCACCGTTGTCATCGGCTGCGTCGGCCACGACATCCTCCGCTTCGAGGGTGGGATCGTCGTCACTGACCCCGGGCGCCCGATCTCCGCCGTTGTCGTCGATGATGCCGCTGCTCGTGGGCGATGGACTCGCGCTGGGTGAGTCGTCCACCCCGTGCCCCCGATCGGAGGCCGCCGTGGCGGCAATCCCTCCGCCGACCATTACGGCGATGCCGAGCGCCGACGCCGCTGCGAGGGCTGCCCACCTCTTCTTCGCGTCCATTGCCTCTGCTCCTTCTCGGGTCCCGATGACCCCTCTGAGACGAGTGTGCGTCCGGCGGATGAGACCGCCGCGAGACGGTGATGAGAGAGCTCTCACGAACCGACTGTCGGGATCAGTCGTCGGAGCTTCCCCCGGAGCGCCCCTTGCCCGATCCACTGCCGTCCGACCCGCTGCCGCTTGACCCGCTACCGCCGGACTCGCCGTCGTCTGACGCGTCGTCATCGCGGAGCCCACCGTGATCGTCGACCACACCGGGCGCGGCAGGTGCCACAGCCTCGGGCGAGCCGGTCGGCTGCGGCGCGGTCGGCGCCGGTTCCTGCGGCTGGGGTGAGGGAGTCGCGCCCGGCTCACCGGCCGTGGGGGTGCCATCGGGTGAATTCTCCGGCGACGTCCCCGGTGACGTCGCCGGAGAAGCTGAGTCCGCTTCCACGGAGGGTGAGGCCGGTGGTTCCACAACGATGGGAGCGACCGGAACGTAGACCACGTCGGCGCTCGGTGGCGTTGTAGCCGCCACCGCAGCAGATCCCGCCACGGCGAGCGCGGCGGAGATCGCGATCACGGTGGCAACGGTGCGCGTCCTCACCTGTTCAGTCTGCTCCTCCGACACCGGCAGAGGGCGAAGATGAGACGTTTCTCATCGGAACGGGCATCCGGCATGCGTGAGACCTCGGCTGGGCAGACCCGACTCGAAGGCGCAAGCTCCCGGCGGGTAGTATGACTCCACCGACATCGATCCGGATATCACCGGGGAGTCTTCGGAAGAACGGCGGGTCCTCGGTCCCGCTCAGTAGAACCGAACGGGGCTGGCCCGTCATCGCCAATGAACAAGGGGTTCCGCGCAGGCGGAGCAAGCGGGGTGGTACCGCGAAGTCCGTCCGTCGGTCGGGCCTTCGTCCTCGTGCAGAAGGTGACCTGCCAGGAGCAACATGACCTACCCCTTGGGTTCCCGCGCGGACGGCGCACCCCGCACGATCTCCCCGTCGCCGGACCTGCCCGCCCTCGAACGCGGCATCCTCGCCTTCTGGAAGGGCGACGACACCTTCCGCGCCTCCGTCGAGCAGCGAAACGGATGCGAAGAGTGGGTCTTCTACGACGGCCCACCGTTCGCCAACGGGCTCCCGCACTACGGGCATCTGCTCACCGGCTACGCCAAAGACCTCTTCCCGCGATTCCAGACGATGCGTGGCAAGCAGGTGCACCGTCGCTTCGGGTGGGACACCCATGGACTCCCCGCCGAACTCGAGGCGATGCGTCAACTCGGAATCACCGAGAAGCACCAGATCGACGAGATGGGCATAGCGGCATTCAACGACGTCGCTCGCCGCTCGGTGCTGGAGTACACCGGTGACTGGGAGGAGTACGTCACCAGGCAGGCGCGCTGGGTCGACTTCGAGAATGACTACAAGACGCTCGACGTGGGCTTCATGGAGTCGGTGATCTGGGCGTTCAAGCAGCTGCACGAGAAGGGTCTCGCCTACGAGGGATTCCGGGTGCTGCCGTATTGCTGGCACGACGAGACCCCGCTGTCGAACCACGAGCTGCGCATGGACGACGACGTCTACAAGATGCGCCAGGACCAGACCGTCACGGTCACCTTCCCGCTCGACGGTGCGAAGGCGGAGGCCCTCGGTCTCACCGCCGTTCGCGCCCTCGCGTGGACGACGACGCCCTGGACGCTTCCGACCAACCTGGCGCTCGCCGTCGGGCCGGACATCGAGTACTCGGTCGTGCCGAGCGGTCCCCGGGGAGCGGGCACCGTATCCGGCTCCACGCGGGGCATGGAGGAGGGACTCGCCTCCTTCCTGCTCGCGAGCGACACGATCGCCGCCTACGCGAAGGACCTCGGGTACGCGAGCGCGGAGGATGCGAAGGCAGCGGTGACCGCCACGATCTTCGGGCGGGAGCTCGACGGGGTGCGCTACGACCGCCTGTGGGACTACTACGCCGATGACGAGACCTACGGCACCGGCAATGCGTGGCAGATCCTCGTGGCGGACTACGTGGCCACCGGCGAGGGCACCGGGATCGTCCATCAGGCACCCGCGTACGGCGAAGATGACCAGCAGGTCTGTGCCGCCGCCGACATCCCGGTGATCATCTCGGTCGATGACGGCGGCAGGTTCCTGCCCGTCATCACCGAAGTCGCCGGTCTCCAGGTGTTCGAGGCCAACAAGACACTCGTGCAGATGCTGCGCGCCGAGGGCCGCCTCGTGCGGGTGGCGAGCTACGAGCACAGCTATCCGCACTGCTGGCGATGCCGCAATCCGCTCATCTACAAGGCGGTGTCGAGCTGGTTCGTGCGGGTCACCGAATTCCGCGACCGCATGGGCGAGCTCAACCAGACGATCAACTGGGTGCCGGAGAACGTCAAGGACGGCCAGTTCGGAAAATGGGTCGGCGGCGCGCGTGACTGGTCCATCTCCCGCAACCGCTACTGGGGCTCCCCGATCCCGGTGTGGAAGAGCGACGACCCGGAGTACCCCAGGGTCGACGTCTACGGGTCGCTCGAGGAACTCGAACGCGATTTCGGCACTCTCCCGGTCAACGAGGCGGGGGAGCCGGATCTGCATCGGCCGTTCATCGACGAGCTCACCCGCCCGAACCCCGACGACCCGTCCGGCCGCTCCACCATGCGGCGCATCACCGACGTGCTCGACGTGTGGTTCGACTCCGGCTCCATGCCGTTCGCGCAGGTGCACTACCCGTTCGAGAATCGGGACTGGTTCGACAGCCACAATCCGGCGGACTTCATCGTCGAGTACATCGGGCAGACCCGCGGGTGGTTCTACACGCTGCACACGCTGTCGACGGCGCTGTTCGATCGCCCGGCGTTCTCCAATGTCGTCAGTCACGGCATCGTCCTCGGCTCGGACGGCCAGAAGATGTCGAAGAGCCTGCGCAACTACCCCGACGTGAACGAGGTGTTCGACCGGGACGGCGCGGATGCGATGCGCTGGTTCCTCATGTCGTCGTCGGTCATCCGCGGCGGAAACCTGGTGGTCACCGAGCAGGGCATCCGCGAGGGAGTTCGGCAGTTCCTGCTCCCGCTGTGGAACACCTGGTACTTCTTCTCCCTCTACGCGAATGCGGCCGGCTACACGGCGACGCGTCGCACCGATTCCACCGACGTGCTCGACCGGTACCTGCTGGCCAAGACGAACCGGCTGCTCTCCGATCTCACCGCCCACCTCGACGCTCTGGACAGCCCGTTGGCCGCGGCGGATCTGCGTGACTTCGCCGACGTGCTCACCAACTGGTACGTGCGGCGCAGTCGGGCACGGTTCTGGGCGGGCGACCCGGATGCCTTCGACACCCTCTTCTCGGTGCTCGAGACGGTCACCCGTGCGGCGGCCCCGCTCATCCCGCTCGTCGCCGAGGAGATCTGGCAGGGCCTCACCGGTGGTCGGAGCGTGCACCTTGCGGACTGGCCGGATGCCGCCGAGTTCCCGCTCGACGACGCCCTGGTCGGCACCATGGACCTCGTGCGCGACATCGCCTCCTCCGGCCTGGCGTTGCGCAAGGCCACCGGCAACCGCGTGCGGCTCCCGCTGCCGGAGCTCACGGTCGTCGCGGAATCCGCTCATGCACTCGAGCGGTTCGGCGACATCCTCAAGGACGAACTCAACGTGAAGGCGCTGACCCTGCGGGAGCTCGGCGACGGCGTGGACGACTTCGGCATCACCCGCCGGCTCACGGTCAATGCCCGGGCGCTCGGTCCGCGCCTCGGCCGCGACGTGCAGAAGGTGATCTCCGCCGCAAAGTCCGGCGCATGGGAGTCGACTGCCGACGGCGTGACCGTCGGCGGCTTCCCGCTCAACGAGGGCGAGTACGAGCTCGAGCTTCAGGCCAGGGACGAGTCCCAGGCCATCACCTTCCTGCCCGGCGGCGGATTCGTGCTGCTCGACACCGAGACCACCGAAGCGCTCGAGGCCGAGGGGCTTGCGCGCGATGTCGTGCGGGCCGTTCAGGACGCACGGAAGTCCGCTGGGCTGCAGGTGAGCGACCGGATCAGCCTTCGCCTCGCGTTTGGCTCTGAGTCGGAGCGGGCGGCCGTTGCGTCGTTCGAGTCGATGATCGCCGATGAGGTCCTCGCCACGAGCATCAGCACGAGCGCCGCCGAGCCGATCGAGCTGGAGACGCTCGCGGCTCTCCAGGGCGAAGTCGGCGCCTACCGCGCTGTCGTGCCGTCGGGCAGATACGCCAACACCCAGTCGATCGTGATCGAATTGTCTGCCAGAGGAGGCACTGTCGATGTCTGAGCTCAGTGAAGACCCGGAACTGAGCGACAACGCCCTGTTCCAGCCACAGGCCGATCGTGTCTACGGCGAGCTGCTCGCCCGCGCGGGGGAGCAGGCACCACAGCCGCGCCTCGCCGCCACGAGGTCGGTGCTCGAACTGCTCGGCGACCCGCAGCGCAGCTATCCGATCATCCACATCACCGGAACGAACGGCAAGACGAGCACGAGCCGCATCACCGAGAGCATCCTTCGGGCCTATGGTCTCCGCACGGGGCTGATGACCAGCCCACACCTGGTGCGGGTGAACGAGCGGATCGTGATCGACGGTCAGCCCATCTCCAACGAGGCCCTCGTGGCCAACTGGGACGACATCCGGCCCTACCTCGACATGGTCGATGCACAGCTCGACGCCGCGGGTGAGCCGCGCCTGACGTATTTCGAGGCGCTCACCGCGCTCGCCTTCGCGAGTTTCGCGGATGCGCCGGTGGATGTCGCCGTGATCGAGGTCGGCATGGGCGGCGAATGGGATTCGACCAATGTCGGCGACGGTCAGGTCGCCGTGTTCACCCCTATCTCGCTCGATCACACCGGCAGGCTCGGCAACACGGTCGTGGAGATCGCGAAGACCAAGTCGGGCATCATCAAGCCGCTCGCTCACGTGGTGTCTGCAACGCAGCCGGACACCGCGATGGCGGAGTTGCGGCGCGCGGCGGACCTCACCGAGTCCACTGTTGCGGCGCAGGGCGAGGAATTCGCCCTGGTCGAGACCGTCGTGGCGGTCGGCGGTCAGCTCATCACCGTGCGCGGTCTCGCCGGCACCTACCCCGACCTGTTCCTGCCCCTGTTCGGTGACCACCAGGCCCAGAATGCCGCCGTGGCGATCGCCGCCGTGGAGGCCTTCCTCGGGGGAGGCAGCCAGATGCTCGTGGGCGACGTGCTCGCGGAGGGCGTGGCGACCGCCACCTCACCCGGCAGGCTGCAGATCATCGGCATCGAGCCGACGGTGCTCGTCGACGCGGCACACAACCCGAACGGCGCTGCGGCGCTCGCCGCGGCCGTCGGCAGCTACTTCACCTTCTCCGAAATCTGCGTCGTGTTAGCGGTACTCGACGAGAAGGATGCCGAGGGGATCGTTCGCGAACTCGCCCCGCTTGCCGCACGATTCCACGTGACCCGCTCGACCTCGCCGCGGGCGCTCGACCCCGACGACCTCGGCGACATCGTCGAGTCGATCGCGGGCGGGTCAACGGTGAGCAGATTCGACACGGCGGCCGACGCCCTCGCCGAGGCCAGGGCGTGGGCGTCCGACGGCGCCGACCGAGCCGTGCTTGTCACCGGCTCGATCACCCTTGTCGGCGACACGGTCGAACTCGCGGCAGAGGAGAAGTGGGAGCGGTGACGGCGGAAACCCCGGGTCAGCCGGCTGGCGGTGACCGGCCTCGGCCGGAGCGTCCCACCGTGCGCGCGCGGCGCGAGCGCTCCGCGACCGAATCGCTGCTGTCCATCACCCTCGTTCTCGAGTCGCTGCTGGTGTTCTTCCTTGCGCTCGTCGTCTTCTCGCTGCAGATCCTCCCGCCGCTCGAGGCGTTCGCGGGCGGTGGCGCACTGCTCGTGACCGTGGTCGTGCTGTCGCGCCTGATGCGGCATCGGGTCGCGGTCGGCCTCGGCTGGGGTGTGCAGGCTCTGCTCATCGCCGCGGGGCTGCTCGTGCCGATCATGTACCTCATCGGTGTCGGCTTCGCCTCGTTGTGGACGTTCTGCTACGTCACCGGCCGCCGCCTCGACCGCAGAAACGCCGCCATTGCAGCCGGTGACACCCCCGACCAGCAACCGCCAACCCCACCTAAGGAGACCCCATGACCACGATCGAAGAGACCCTTGTGCTCGTCAAGCCCGACGGAGTCGCCCGCAATCTGACCGGAGAGATCCTGCGTCGCATCGAGGCGAAGGGCTACCAGCTCGTCGACATCAAGCTCGTGCAGGCCGACCGTGAACTCCTCGGCAAGCACTACGAGGAGCACGAGGGCAAGCCGTTCTACGAGCCCCTCGTGTCCTTCATGGAGAGCGGCCCCGTCGTCGCGATCCGCGTGACCGGCAACCGTGTGATCGAGGGTTTCCGCGCTCTCGCCGGTACCACCGACCCCACGACGGCGGCCCCAGGCACCATTCGCGGCGACCTCGGCCGCGACTGGGGGCTCAAGGTTCAGCAGAACCTGGTGCACGGCTCGGACTCCCCGGAATCTGCCGCCCGCGAACTCGCCCTCTGGTTCGACTGATCCCGCAGATGCGCCCGGTCGACGCGGCCGGGCGCATCCGCTCTACAGGTAGGCGAGCAGGTCGAGCCTGAGCTGGGCCAGCACGAGGATCGCGAGATAGCCGAGCACCGAGATCAGGGGAATCCACTCGTAGGCTGCCGAGAGCGCGCGTGATACCCGGCGGGGGAGCGGGATGACCCCCGCCCGCACGTTGTCGAGGGTGACCGCCAGGAACAACGGGATGGTCACGGCCCAAACGAGCATGCACCACGGGCAGAGCGTGCCGAGACTGTAGATGCTCTGCCCGATCAGCCAGAGTACGAACGCCATGGCCAGGGCGACACCGAGATTCAGGCCCAGCCAGAACCAACGGGCGAGGCGGGCCCCTGCGGCAACCGCGACGCCGACCATGACCACCGCGGTGAACCCGATGAGGCCGATCAGCGGGTTGGGGAAGCCGAACACCGCCCCCTGCGCGGAGCCGAGATTGGCGCCGCACTGCACGATCACGCTGAAGTCGCATCCGAGCTCGGCGCCCGGGTCCTCGAGCACCCGGAACTTCTCCACCGTGAGCGCGAAGGCGGCGACGAGCCCGAGGAGTCCCGTGGAAATCAGCACGAGGGAGAGCCCGGTTCGACGTCGGGATGAGGCGGCGGGAGACACCCCGGGATTATGGCACGGTGCCCAATGCGAGGAATCTGAGGCTACGTGCGATAATTTGAACCAGTCGACCGGGCCGCGCTCGGAACGACGCCAAAGATGGCTTTCCGGGCACCGAACCGGGCACCCGCGTCGTGAATCGACGCGACGTCGAATAGCCAGTTTCGACATGCACCACCCAAGACGATCGTCGCCACGGCATCCCCGATACGCGGGTTTACCAGCACCGGCCGACACGGATCGTGAGAATTAGCGGAGCCGCACCAGTTGTGGCGCCGCACGAGAGAGTACCCGGATGGCCAGCGCGGCTGGTTTCCCCGGGCTAGGAGTGCACCAGCAATGGTGGAGAACAACGACATCAACGGCCAGGCACCGCGAAAACGACGCGGCCTGTTCGCCGGGCTCCGAGCGAGGAGCGAGGCGGCCGCAGCACGGGCCGACGCCGCTGCTCGCGCGCGCTCAGCAGGCGAAGCGCCGTCAGCGGCTCCGGCCGCACCCGTCGTGTCCTCCGGCTCCACAGCATCCGCTCGGACCGCACCGGTCGAGCCCACCGCATCCGCCCGGTCGCGTCATCGCGCACCGGACCCGGACGACACCGACCTCCCCAAGGAGAACGCCATGACCGACGACACGCCGGCCACCGAGACCACGCCGCCAGCACGGCCGACCACCTCCCTGCTGTTCCAGGCGCCCGACCTTCCGGTCTACGTGCCGCGCACGCCGCAACGCGAACCCCGCGACAACGGGCCCATCGACGACGACGAGTCGTCGACCGTACGGCGCCGCACCCGTCGCCGCTCCGGCGAGGAGGACCGCCAGGAGGGCGCCCCCACTCCGCCGAACACGGTGGTGAAGGTCCGTGCCCCGCGCCAGCAGCAGGCGGAGCAGATCACCGAGCCCCAGCGGGTCAAGGGCTCGACCCGACTCGAGGCCAAGAAGCAGCGCCGCCGTGACGGCCGCGATGCAGGTCGCCGTCGTCCCGTCATCACCGAGGCCGAGTTCCTCGCCCGCCGCGAGAGCGTCGACCGCAGCATGGTGGTGCGTTCCAAGTTCGGCCGCATCCAGATCGGTGTGCTCGAAGACGGCGTGCTCGTGGAGCACTACGTCGCCAAGGCGCAGGAGGCCAGCCTCATCGGCAACGTCTACCTCGGCCGGGTGCAGAACGTGCTGCCGAGCATGGAGGCCGCGTTCGTCGACATCGGACGCGGTCGCAACGCCGTGCTCTACTCCGGCGAGGTGGACTGGGATGCCGCGGCCGAGAACTCGAGCGAGGGCAAGAACCAGGCACGCCGCATCGAACTGGCCCTGAAGCCGGGCGACAAGGTGCTCGTCCAGGTCACGAAGGACCCCGTCGGGCACAAGGGCGCACGGCTCACCAGCCAGGTGTCGCTGCCCGGCCGCTACCTCGTCTACGTGCCGAACGGCTCGATGAACGGCATCAGCCGCAAGCTCCCCGACACGGAGCGCGCGCGCCTCAAGAAGATCCTCAAAGAGGTCCTGCCCGAGAACGTCGGCGTGATCGTGCGCACGGCGGCAGAGGGCGCCACAGACGAGCAGCTCACGCTCGACGTCAACCGGCTCACCGCCCAGTGGGCGAGCATCAGCGAGACGCTCGAGAACGTTCAGGCCCCGGCGCTCCTGCACAGTGAGCCCGACCTGCTGGTGAAGATCATCCGCGACGTCTTCAACGAGGACTTCCAGAAGCTCGTCATCGAGGGTGACGACGCCGCATCCACCATCTCCACCTACCTCACCCAGGTCGCACCCGACCTCATCGACCGCATCGAGACCTACGCGGGCGAGAACGACTCGTTCGACGAGCACCGCATCTCCGAGCAGATCGAGAAGGCCCTGGACCGCAAGGTCTGGCTGCCCTCTGGCGGTTCGCTCGTCATCGACCGCACCGAGGCGATGACCGTCGTCGACGTCAACACCGGCAAGTTCGTCGGTTCGGGCGGAAACCTCGAGGAGACCGTCACCAAGAACAACCTGGAGGCAGCCGAGGAGATCGTGCGGCAGCTCCGCTTGCGCGACATCGGCGGAATCATCGTCGTCGACTTCATCGACATGGTGCTCGAGTCGAACCGCGACCTGGTGCTGCGACGTCTCGTCGAGTGCCTCAGCCGCGACCGCACCAAGCATCAGGTAGCCGAGGTCACCTCCCTCGGCCTCGTGCAGATGACCCGTAAGAAGCTCGGACTCGGCCTTATCGAGTCCTTCAGCGAGGCGTGTGAGGCCTGCGCCGGTCGCGGCATCATCGTGCACCACGACCCCGTCACGAAGCACCGCCAGACCCCGCAGCCGGAGGTCGGCCGTCGCGGTCGCCGCGGCGGCAACGGCAACGGCAACGGAAACACCAACGGCGGAAACGGCAGCAACACCGGCGGCAACGGTGGCAACGGCAACGGGGGCCAGCAGTCCTCCGGCGGCCAGCAGAAGTCGGGCGGCGGCACGCACGCCATCACCGAGGACGCCCGCAACGCCTTGGCGAAGATCGCGACCTCCACGATCATCGCCGTCGTCGACACGCAGGAGGAGACGAGCGCCGCGGCGTCGACGACTCCGAGCGCGTCGGAGTCAGGGGCTCAGGATGCGCAGCCGCAGGTCGTAGAGCTCGTCGCGGTTCCCCTCGACGCCGGTCAGTCTGCCCGGGCCAAGGATTCTGCCGCCCCGAGCGCTTCCGTGGAGATCCTCGACATCCCCGTCACCGTGCAGGCGAGGTCGCCGCAGAAGCTGTCGACGCGTGACGCCGAGAACATCCTCGACTCGGTTCTGGATGCGCTTCCCGAGCCGAAGCAGCCGGGGCAGGGTCGGGCGCGCACGTCGCGCCGGGCATCCTCAGCGGGCACTGTCACGCCGAACGACGGTGGCTCGAACTAGAGCAACCCCGAAGTAGTGGGCGCCGGGCCGGTCATCGACCGGCCCGGCGCTCCTTTTGTGACACGCGGAGACCACTCGACTCGAGACGCCGCACCAACTCCCGATTGCTGACGGCCACGGCCCCCAGGCCAACAAGGTGGGCATGCCGTTCGGCGGGCACGTCGTAGTGGTCGAGATCGAAGGCGCGCTTCGGGATTCCCGCGGATGCGGCGAAGACGATGCAGCTCGTCGAGCGACGTGTCGCTCACGAGGTGAGCCCACAGCGTGTCATGTGCCGACCACATAGGCTGATCGATGAGCACCGTCATCCCGGCATCCTAGGCCGGGCACACGGTGCGCACATCGGAGGTCGACGTGGCGAGTGCAGTGGATCTGAAGCGTCGCGGAGCCGTGCTCGCGTCACTTACGGCAGGCGCCGTCCTGGCCGTCATGCTCGCTCAGAGCATTCTGCTCGGCCTCACGACAATGCTCGTCGGACTCGGCTACGCCGACGTATCGGGCTCAACTCTTCCCACCCTGTTCGCCTCGGCCTCGTACGCGGCGCTGATCGGGGCTCTGCCGTTCGCCGCCGGTGTCTTTCTCAGCCTGTGGCAGTTCGCGCCGATCGGCCGGGAACTCCGCTTCGCGCACGTCATCTCCCGGTCGGTGCTCGCGGCGGCGGTCGGATCGGGCCTCACGTTCGTCGTGTCACTGATCGCTGCGTTCGCCGGTGCTCTGGCGTCGGGCGGTGCGTTCAACCTCCTCCAGAACGCGTTCCCGCTCGCACGGGTCACGGACGGCATCGGTCAGGCGTTCCTCGTCGCCGGTCAGACGACGGCCGTCGCCTTCATCACCACGGTGCCTCTCGTGGCACTGGCCGCTGTGGGCCTGTGGGTGTGGGTACGGGAGCGCGAACCGTCGTACCGGGTGGAAGGTGCGCTGGACCTGTGAGGATGCCCGCACCGCGCGAATCCACCGCGCCCGCGAAACGCCGTGCGGCGCGTTTGACCGATTTGCTGTCGATCGACTATCGTTGACCCTTGGTGCGCGCCGGTCGTGTGGTGATTCTTCCCCGCCGGTTCAGCTCCAGATCTTACGTCCGAACATCTCGGATCCGAAAAGTTAGGGTACTTACGTGGTTTACGCAGTTGTGCGCGCCGGCGGCCGCCAGGAAAAGGTCGAGGTCGGAACGATCGTTGTGCTCGACCGCATCAAGGCCGACAAGAACGGCAACATCGAGCTCGCCCCCGTGCTGCTCGTCGATGGTGACTCGATCACCCACGAGGCAGCCGAGCTCGCCAAGGTGACGGTGACCGCCGAGGTCGTCGCCGACCTGCGCGGTCCGAAGATCGTCATCCAGAAGTTCAAGAACAAGACCGGGTACAAGAAGCGCCAGGGCCACCGCTCGGAGCTCACCCGCGTCAAGATCACCAGCATCAAGTAGTCGTCGACAGAAAACACAGGGGCTGAACACTCATGGCACATAAAAAAGGCGCGAGTTCCACTCGCAACGGTCGCGACTCCAACGCGCAGTACCTCGGCGTGAAGCGCTTCGGCGGTCAGGTCGTCAAGTCGGGCGAGATCATCGTCCGCCAGCGCGGCACCCACTTCCACCCCGGCGTCAACATGGGCCGTGGCAAGGACGACACCCTCTTCGCCCTCGCGGCGGGCACCGTCGAATTCGGCGCGAAGGGCGGCCGCAAGGTCGTCAACATCGTGCAGAGTGCGGTCGCCGCTCAGGCGTAGTTCTCTTGTTTCACCGGTGAGGGCGAGCTTCGGCTCGCTCTCACTGTTTAAGTTCCACCCCAGCTTTCGTTTCATTCGCACAACGAGATCGGCCCCACCTCAGCGTCATCCGGTGACCGGTCCGCATATCGCCGCACCCGTGGCACGAAGGGAGAATCCTCTTGGCAACCTTCGTCGATCAGGTCACTCTGCACCTCAAGGCCGGCAGTGGCGGCAATGGCTGTGTCTCGGTCAAGCGCGAGAAGTTCAAGCCGCTTGCTGGCCCGGACGGCGGTAACGGCGGCGACGGTGGCGACATCGTGCTGGTCAGCGATCTGCAGACCACCACCCTGCTCGGGTATCACCGTGCGCCGCACCGTTCGTCGCAGAACGGCGGACCTGGAATGGGCGATCATCGCGCCGGCTTCCAGGGCGAGGAGATGGTGCTGCCGGTTCCGGTCGGCACGGTCGTCAAGTCGCTCGACGGCGAAGAGCTCATCGACATGGTCGAGCCCGGTATGCGATTCGTCGTCGCACCTGCGGGCCAGGGCGGGCTCGGCAACGCGTCGCTCGCCTCCACGAAGCGCAAGGCGCCCGGCTTCGCGCTGCTCGGAACGCCCGGTTTCCAGGGCGACGTGCTGCTCGAACTCAAGGTCGTGGCGGATGTCGCGCTCGTCGGCTACCCGTCGGCCGGCAAATCCAGCCTCGTCGCCGCGATCTCCGCGGCGAAGCCGAAGATCGCGGACTACCCCTTCACGACGCTGCATCCGAACCTCGGTGTCGTGCAGGCGGGCGAGACCCGCTACACGGTGGCCGATGTTCCCGGCCTCATCGAGGGAGCGAGCGACGGCAAGGGCCTCGGGCTCGAGTTCCTCCGCCACGTGGAGCGGTGCACCGCGCTTCTGCACGTACTGGACTGCGCGACGCTCGAGCCCGGACGCGACCCGCTCAGCGACCTCGACATCATCCTCGCCGAGCTTGCGGCCTACCCCGTTCCAGAGGGTCAGCTTCCGCTTGTCGAGCGTCCCCAGCTCATCGCCCTGAACAAGATCGACGTTCCGGAGGGTCGCGATCTCGCCGCCCTCGTGCGTCCGGATCTCGAGGCCCGCGGCTACCGCGTGTTCGACATCTCCACCGTGAGTCACGAGGGGCTGCGCCAGCTGTCCTTCGCCCTGGCGGAACTGGTGGCCGAAGACCGTGCCAAGCGCGCCGCCGAGCCGGTGCAGCAGCGGATCGTCATCCGCCCCCGCGCCGTCAATGAGACCGGCTTCGAGATCAAGGTCGAGGGAGGTTCCGGCGGCAACATCTACCGGATCCTGGGCACCAAGCCCGAGCGCTGGGTGGCGCAGACCGACTTCACCAACGAGGAGGCCATCGGATATCTCGCCGACCGGCTGGCGAAACTCGGCATCGAGAACGAGCTGTTCAAGGTGGGTGCGATCGCGGGTTCCACCGTGGTCATCGGCCCCGGCCGCGGCATCGTCTTCGACTGGGAGCCGACGCTCACCTCGGCGGCGGAGCTCGCGACCGCTCCCCGCGGAACCGACCCGAGGCTCATCGAGAACCAGCGACCCACGCACGGCAAGCGCCGCGAGAGCTACCTGGAGCGAATGGACGCGAAGACCGCGGCCCGCGAGGAGCTGATGCGCGAGCGCAAGGCAGGCATGTGGCAGGGCGACGAGGGCTTCGAGATCGTGCGCGACAGTGACGTCCAGAGTGGCGACACGGGAAGTGACGACACGAGCGACTCCGGGTCGTCCCGTGACTGACCTACCCGACCTCGATGTGATTTCCGACACCGATCGGATCACGCGACGCGAGCAGATCCCCACCGCCCGACGTGTCGTGGTGAAGGTGGGTTCCTCGTCGATCAGCGGTGAGAACGCGGGCCAGATCGCGCCCCTCGTCGACGCGCTGGCGGATGCCCACGCGCGCGGCTCCGAGGTGATCCTGGTCTCGTCCGGGGCGATCGCCACAGGCATGCCCTATCTGCAACTGGACTCGCGGCCGACCGACCTCGCCACCCAGCAGGCGGCAGCCGCCGTGGGCCAGAACGTGCTGATCTACCGCTATCAGGACAGCCTCGACCGCTACGAGATCGTCGCCGGCCAGGTGCTCCTGACCGCCGGAGACCTCGAGAACCCGGCACACCGCAGCAACGCGCAACGCGCCATGGACCGGCTGCTCGGGCTGCGCATCCTGCCGATCGTCAACGAGAACGACACCGTGGCCACGCACGAGATCCGCTTCGGTGACAACGATCGACTCGCCGCACTCGTCGCTCAGTTGGTGCGAGCCGACGTGCTCGTGCTGCTCTCCGACGTGGATGCCCTGTACACCAAGCCACCCGCAGACCCGGGCGCCATCGCGATCTCGAATGTCGCCTACGGCGACCCGCTGAGCGAGATCGAGTTCGGCGACATCGGCGCTGCAGGCGTCGGCACCGGGGGAGCCGGCACGAAGGTGGCCGCAGCGCGGCTCGCCACAGCGTCCGGCACGCCGGTGCTGCTCGCGGCGACCAGCCAGGTCGCCCAGGCGCTGTCGGGCGACGACATCGGCACGTGGTTCGAGGCCTCACCCGACGGGCACCATCGTGAGGGCCGCCACTAAACTCGGCGTATGTCTGACACCGCCATCGCGCCGAGCCTGACCGACAAACTCGAGTCTTCACGGCGTGCCGCCATCGCGCTCGCCACCACCAAGACCGCGGTCAAGAATCAGGCCCTTCGGGGGATCGCGGATGCCGTGCTCGCGAACTCGGAGCGAATCCTCGCGGCGAACGAGCTCGACCTTGCCGCCGGCCGCGACAACGGTCTGAGCGAAGGGCTCCAGGATCGGCTCCGTCTGGACGACGCGCGGTTGCGCGGACTGTCGTCGGCCGTCGAGGAGATCATCGCGCTCACCGACCCGGTCGGCGGAGTCGTCCGGGGCAGCAGACTGGTGAACGGCGTCTCGCTGAGCCAGGTTCGGGTGCCGTTCGGTGTGATCGGCGCCATCTACGAAGCGCGACCCAATGTGACCGTGGACATCGCGGCGCTCGCCCTCAAGAGCGGCAATGCCGTCGTGCTGCGTGGTGGCTCGGCCGCCGAGAACACGAACCGGGTCC
The DNA here is from genome assembly GCA_963756375.1 of uncultured Actinomycetota bacterium. Classification (GTDB taxonomy): domain Bacteria; phylum Actinomycetota; class Actinomycetes; order Actinomycetales; family Microbacteriaceae; genus Marisediminicola. The sequence continues at coordinate 599,121 of CAVWNJ010000005.1, forward strand.
TCGTCGAGGTCATCCAGGGTGCCCTCGACGCCGCCGGAGTGCCCGCCGAGGCGGTACAGACCATCGACGAGTTCGGGCGCGAGGGGGCGAAGCAGCTGATGCAGGCGAGAGGCCTCGTCGACGTGCTGGTTCCCCGCGGCAGCGCATCCCTGATTCAGGCGGTGGTGACCGAATCGACGGTCCCCGTGATCGAGACCGGCGCAGGGGTCGTGCATGTCTACCTCGACGAGTCTGCCGACGAGGCGATGGCCGTCGACATCGTGCACAACTCCAAGGTGCAGCGCCCCAGCGTCTGCAATGCACTCGAGACCCTGCTGGTGCACAGGGCCGCCGCCGACCGGCTCCTCCCGCAGGTCTTGGCCCGACTCCGCGATTCCGGCGTGACCATCCACGCCGACGACCGGGCTCTCGCCCTCTTTCCCGACGCCGTGCGGGCGACCGAGGACGACTGGTCCACCGAGTACATGTCTCTCGATGTGGCGGTGCGGGTGGTCGACGACCTGGATGACGCGATGGAGCACATCCGTCGGTATTCGACTCACCACACCGAGTCGATCGTGACCAACGATCTCTCCCGCGCCGAGCGCTTCCTCGCCGAGGTGGACTCCGCTGTGGTCATGGTGAACACGTCGACGCGGTTCACGGACGGCGGAGAGTTCGGGTTCGGCGCGGAGGTGGGGATCTCCACGCAGAAACTGCATGCGCGCGGCCCGATGGGACTGCCGGAGTTGACCAGCACGAAATGGGTCGTTCGGGGAACCGGCCAGATTCGCGCCTGACCACCGCCTGGCGGGGTGCGCGGGTTGCAGAGCACAGCCTTGTAAACTGACACGACAACCCGCAGGGTCGCTGAACGGAGTACGTCTTGAACCTCATCGCATCGCATGCCATCCAGGTGTTCGCCGCCGCGCACTCGACCGGCGAGGGCGTGACGCTGCCGTTCTCACCCGTCGTGTACGCGATCATCGCCGCCGTGGCGTTCATCGCCCTCGGCATGGTCACCTGGAGCTTCCGCGACGCGGCCAACCGGCACAGCCACAAGACCGGCGGTTCTGCCGGACACGCGGACTCACACCACTAGTCGTCCGGCCCCGGCGCCCGACGTCATGGTCGACACCGCACCTTCCCGCCCTCGGATCGGGGTGATGGGTGGAACGTTCGACCCCATCCACCACGGGCACCTCGTCGCGGCAAGCGAGGTGGCGCGCTCGTTCGATCTGGATGAGGTCGTCTTCGTTCCCACCGGGCAGCCGTACCACAAGTCGAATGTGTCGGAGGCGGAACACCGCTACCTGATGACGGTGATCGCCACCGCCTCGAATCCGCAATTCACCGTGAGCCGCGTCGACGTCGATCGCGCCGGTCCCACCTACACGATCGACACCCTGCGGGACCTCCGGCGGCAGCGCCCCGACGCGGAATTGTTCTTCATCTCGGGGGCGGATGCCGTGGCCCAGATCATCGACTGGAAAGACGCCGACGAGCTGTTCGGACTGGCCCACTTCGTGGCGGTCACGCGACCGGGCCACATGCTGAGCGTTTCGGGTTTGCCCGAGCACAACGTAAGCTTGCTGGAAGTTCCCGCGCTGGCGATCTCCTCGACCGATTGCCGAAGCCGGGTGAACCGGGAGTTCCCGGTGTGGTATTTGGTCCCAGACGGTGTCGTTCAGTACATCTCCAAACACCATCTGTATCGGAGTTCGACATGACAGTGTGGCACGACCAGCCGCCGCGCAGCAGGCGCGATGCGCGGAGAAACGCGCGAATGGATGAGGCGACCCCGGAGCCCGTCACGGGCGATGCAGTCGACGCAGATGTCGTGAGTGACCCGTCCGCCGTGCCTCCTCATGCCGACAGTCCCGGAACGAACCAGGCCGCGGCGAACGAGCCCGCGGCGAACACTGCGGCGAACGAGACGGAACCCGTTCTCGAGCCGGAAGGCGACGACGCCCCCCGCTCCACGCCCGAGCGCCCGCTCACCCGGCGCGAGTTGCGTGAACTCCGTGCCAGGGCGGCAGCGGCCGCGCAACCGACGATGGATCACGCACCTGGGGCCGCGACCGAGGTCGCCGGAGAGATTCCCGCGGAGGTCGTCGACGCCGAGCACGTGGACGATGACGTCGTCGAGGCTGAGGTCGTTGAGGCTGAGGTCGTTGAGTCAGAGGCTGGCGAGACGCCGGTGACCGATGACGCAGTGACCAATGACGCAGTGTCGGATGACGCAGTGTCGGATGCCGCTGTGCCGGATGCCGCGTCCGAAGCGCCGGTCGCCGCGACTGACACCGACCCGGCCGATCCCGAGGACCCGACGACACCCGGTGTCGAGGACAGCGCCGCAGTAGACGACAGCGCCGCAGTGGACGACGGCGCCGAGGGTGACGACAACGCCGAAGGCGAGCCCTCGAGCCTCACCCCGTTTGACGTGGTGTTCGCTCCGCCGAGCGATGCGGGCGTCGTAGACGGCTCCTCTGACCAGAACCCCGCCACGCCGTACCGTCACTGGTCGACGCAGGCCGCCCTCGACGACCTCGAGCCCGGCAGCGACGGCGCCACCAGCCGCAATGTCGGTGTGAGCACCGGGGCCATCACCACGCACGCGCTCGTGTTGCCGTCGAGCCCCGAGTCGGGCGATCAACTACTCACCCCCCTCACCAATACGGGCGAGATCATGGTCACGGGTTCCGTGGACCTGCCCCGCAGTTTTGGATCGACCGGTGCGCATCCCGTGCTGTTCGACAGCCCCGACGTCGATGCGCTCATCGACGCAAGCGACCGGGAGGATGCCCCTGCCGGCGCAGCCCCGGTGCGCGCCATCCGCGCCGTCGCCAGCAGTGGGTCGGCGCGCTCCGTGATCGAGGCGCCAGCGCCTGCCAAATCACGGCTTCCCCTGGTGCTCGGAGGCATCGGTGGCGGCCTCCTTCTCGTAGCGATCGGTGTCGCCATCGCCGCAGTCTTCTTCAACGTCACCTGAGTGGCGCCCATCATCTCTTCACAAAGGACCCAGTGACCGCTACACAACACGCCATCGACCTTCTCGGTCTGGCAGCAGCAGCAGCAGACTCGAAGCAGGCCGAAGACCTCGTCGCACTCGACGTCTCCGAACCCCTGCCGCTCACCGACATCTTCCTTCTCGCCACCGGGCGCAACGAGCGCAACGTCGTCGCGATCGCCTCTGAGATCGAAGACAAGCTCATCGAGGCCGGCTCCAAGCCGCTCCGCAGGGAAGGGCGCGCCGAAGGGCGCTGGATCCTCCTCGACTTCGGTGACCTCGTCGTGCACGTGTTTCACGAGGAAGACCGGCTGTACTACTCGCTGGAGCGCCTCTGGAAGGACTGCCCCGTCATTCCGCTTTCGGTCGGCGCGCCGAATCCGTCGGAGTAGGCGACCCGCCCGCCCAGCGTGACGGTGTCACCGCGAGCAGTCGCGCTGCCGTACTGGACGGGACCTGCGGATGACCGAGCCAGAGTCATCCGCGACATCGATGCATGGGCGGCGCGCCCCGAGCTCGCGGCGCTCGTGCGGTCTTTTGGCGAGGACCCGAGCCCGGCCGTGGGGCAGAGCGCCCTGGCGTGGCTCGAGGCCTTCTCGGCACGCCACTGGGACTTCAGGCGCGGGGTCGAGCGCAATCTCGCGGTCGACCCCGAGGTCACGCCGGACCAACTGAGCGCGCTGAGCCTCGCGGCGCCCGCCCTCGGGCTCGCCGACGTGGAGGACCCCCGCCACGACCGGTACGACACGGTGATCCTGACCGGCGGAATGGTGCGCGCGGGGATCGTGAAACCCCGCCACGTCGCGTGGCTCATGCAGCAGGGTCTCCAGGTGGACCGGGTGGTCTTTCTCGGCGCGTTCCGCCCGTTCGCCGGCGACGAGGCGGAGGTGGCAGCCGCGCTCGGAGTTCCGGGATCGAACGAGGTGAGTGCGATGACCGCCGGGATGCGTGACGCCTTCGGCCTCGACGAGCCGACGATGCGCGAGTCCGGCGGCGACCCGGGCGATTTCGCATCGTGGTCGATGGAGCGCTGGGAGCGGGGAGGAACGCGCTTTGAGGTGATCGCTGCGCCCTCGCCCGATCCCAAACGACGCCGCGCCAATACCCGCGACACCTACCGGTTCTGGATCGCGCGCGAACGCCCAGCGCCCGGCTCCCGAGCCCTCGTGGTCACCACACCGATCTACGTGCCGTATCAGGGCGCCCTTGCGGTCGAGGTGCTCGGACTCGAGGCGGGACTGGCCGTCGACACGGTCGGCATCAGCGCAGCGTCATCCGATCTCGCCGACCTGACCCAGCAGTTCAGGCCGTCCCACCATCTGCAGGAGCTGCGCTCGGCGATCGGCGGGATGCGTTCGCTGCGGGCTGCCCTCAGCCCCGGCGACCAGCCATGAGCCACGGCCTGAGGGCGCGGGTCACCAGCGGCAGGCCGAGGTAGGTCATGATCGGCGTCATCACCACGATGGTGGCAAGAATACGCAGCACGAACGGCCACTCCACGCTGAGAGGCCCGAGAGTGAGGTTCACCAGGAGACTCAGGGGGAAGAAGACGAGGAAGATCGCCACCATTTGTTTCCAGCGCGGGGGAGCAGGAGGCGCGGTGGCGGCGGACGTAATCACCTCGACCGATGCCGGCTCGTCGAACCAGTTCTCGATTCCGGTGCGCCGCAGGTGCTCGCGCTCCTCGACCAGCCCGACCGCACTCGCGATCCACCACGCCCGTTCGCTCGACGTCTCCCAGGCTTCGAGGCTCGCGGCATCCATGAAGCGATACAGCATGTGCCACTCCGGCGACACCGGATCGGGTCGCACCCAGCCCGAGCCGAGGTAGCCGGGGGCGGCGCTCAGCAGGTCTTGCCCGGCACGAGCCCATGCGGCGACCTCCTTGGCACGATCCGGCGCCACGGTGCGGGTGATCGAGATGGTGATCGGGTCGGATGTCATGCCTCCAGTCTGCACGCGGCAACACGAGCTCCAGATCTGTAGTAATCTTGCGGAGTTGCCTTTTCGGAGCTTCTATCCGGAGAGGCAGCATGGGTCCATGGCGCAGCCTGGTAGCGCACCTGCATGGCATGCAGGGGGTCAGGGGTTCGAATCCCCTTGGATCCACCAAAAGTACTAGTCAGACGGCCATTCCGAATCCCGATCACGGGATCTGGGATGGCCGTTCGACGTTAGTTCGACACCTTGTGCTTTCGGACACCTTCGAATGCCCTCGAGGTGTTTTCCGGGAGAGGTCTGGGGCCCTCAGCCGACCAAACGTCAGAAGGTCGAAGAGCGCCTTCTCACTCCGGACGAACTGACGACCTGCACCACTAGGTCGTGCTCAGCGCTTCCTCATCCGCCGCAACGTTCTTCTGCACGGCGAACTGGGTCCGGTGCAATTCCTCGTACCGCCCACCCGAAGCCAGCAGTTCCTCGTGCGTACCGCGCTCCACGATCGAGCCGTCCTCAACCACGAGGATCAGGTCCGCGCTGCGGATGGTGGAGAGGCGGTGTGCGATCACCAGCGCCGTCCGTCCCTCGAGCGCCTCGCTGAGCGCCGCCTGCACGGCGGCCTCAGACGTCGAGTCCAGCGCCGCCGTCGCCTCGTCGAGGATGACGACGCGCGGCTGGGCGAGCAGGAGCCTCGCGATGGTCATCCGCTGGCGCTCGCCTCCGGACAGGCGGTAGCCGCGCTCGCCCACCATGGTGTCCAGCTGGTCCGGCAGGGACCGAACGAGCGGCTCGAGCCGCGCGCGGCGGATGGCGTCCCAGACCTCGTCGTCGGACGCATCCGGCCTCGCGAGGCGCAGATTGGAGAGGATGGTCTCGTGGAACAGGTGGCCGTCCTGCGTCACCATGCCCAGGGTGTGCCGCATGGAGGCGAAAGTGACGTCGCGGACATCCGTCCCTGCGAGGCGTACGGCGCCGCTGTCGACGTCGTACAGGCGTGAGAGGAGCTGCGCGATCGTGGACTTGCCGGCACCGGACGTACCAACGAGGGCAACGGTCTGCCCCGGCTCGATCCGGAAGGATACGCCGTGCAGCACCTCTTCGCCGCCACGGGTGTCCAGCGTGGAAACCTCCTCGAGAGAGGCGAGGGAGACTTTGTCCGCGGACGGGTAGGCGAAGCGGACGTCGTCGAACTCGACGGCCACCGGGCCTTTGGGGATGGCGACGGCGTCGGGCTTCTCCTTGATGAGCGGTTCGAGGTCCAACACCTCGAAGACCCGCTCGAAGCTGACCACCGCGCTCATGATCTCCACCCGTGCGTTTGCGAGGCTGGTGAGCGGCGCGTAGAGGCGGGTGAGGAGGAGCGCCAAGGTGACCACGTCACCGGTATTCAGCTGGCCGGCGAGCGCGAGGAAGCCGCCGAGTCCATACACGAGCGCGAGGGCGAGAGCGGAGACGAGCATCAGTGCCGTGAAGAAGACGAACTGGAGCATCGCGGTCCGGACCCCGATGTCGCGGACGCGGGCGGCGCGGACGCGGAACTCTTCGGCTTCCTCGTCGGGTCGGCCGAACAGCTTGACGAGGGTGGCGCCGGGCGCCGAGAAGCGCTCGGTCATCTGCGTGCTCATGGCGGAATTGTGATCGGCGGCCTCGCGGCGCAGCGCGGCGAGGCGGCTGCCCATGCGGCGCGCGGGTACCAGGAAGATGGGGAGCATGATCACGGCGAGAACCGTCACGAGCCAGGACGTGCTGAGCATGACGATCAGGGTGAGAATCAACGCGACGAGGTTCGTGACCACGCCGGACAACGTGCCGCTGAAGGCCTGCTGAGCGCCGATCACATCGTTGTTGAGGCGGCTCACGAGGGCGCCCGTCCGCGTGCGGGTGAAGAACGCGATCGGCATCTTCTGCACGTGGTTGAAGACGGTGGTGCGGAGGTCCAGGATCACGCCTTCGCCGATCCGCGCCGAGTACCAGCGCGTTACGAGTGACACGGCGGCGTCGGCCACGGCCACGAAGGCGATGACGCTGGCGAGCCACACGATCGTGGTGACCTCGCCCCGGGCGACGATGACGTCGACCACCTGGCCGGCGAGTACCGGCGTCGCGACCGCGAGGAAAGCTCCCACGGTGGAGAGGGTGATGAAGATCAGCAGCTTGGATCGGTAGGGCACCGCGAATGTCATGATCCGTCGAACAGACTCACGGGAGAAGCCGTGCTTGCCGTCCCTTGCGGTCGAGATCTTGTACAGCGAGCTCCAGGCCGCGCCTTCCATGCTCATTGAGGTTCCTTCCGTGGGCACCGATGCCAGCCTAGATGGCGAGTTGCCCGAGCTTTGCGACGCGGCTGCCGAGGTCACGCGAGCAACCCACGGGAAACCGGCGCACGACGTGGACGCGCCGTGCGCAACACGAAGAGAGGTGCGCCGAGCGTCGTTGAGCGGGATGATGGCCTCGCGGCGACATGTGAGGAGTCCGGTGACCGAGCCATTCGAAATGACCACGCTCGACTTCCACGACGTGCGCGCGGTGACGCCCGGACTCTTCTGGGAGGACTGCCTTCCGGGCGTCGACATACCGGCCGAGACGGGGCTTTTCGTGTGGTTGTCGCTCGCGGGCAACCTGCTCTACGTGGGGTCGAGTGAGGGGAAGGGCGGGCTGCGCCTGCAGTACGACACCTTCTACCATCGGCGCGTGGACGCGGAGCCGTTGACCACCGATGAGCGGCGGCTGCACTATCCGGCAGTGACCGCGGCACTCGCCGAGCACGACACCGTTGCGTACTTCGCGGTCACGCCGCAAGCGGTGGAGGTCGAGCAGATGCTGCTCGCCTACTCGATCCTGCTCACGGGCTTCGCGCCGCCTCTGAACGGTCACGCCTGGGATTGGACTCCCGAGTTACGGGCGGCCTATGACGCGGCGCTCGCCGCGCACGAGGCGCGACTGGCCCCAGACGCTGGGCTATCCGCCGACCAGTGACACGATGCTGCTCCAGGCGGAGTAGGCGGCCACGGCCAGCACGACGACGGCAAAGGCGATGCGCACCGGACGGTCGGCGAGCTTCGAGGCGAAACGTGCGGCGATGAAGGATGCCCCGATGGCGGCTCCCGCGAACGTGAGCACGAGCGTCCAGTCGAGGCTCAGGTCGGTGAGGTGAGCGGTGAATCCGGCGAGCGAATTCACGATGATGATCACGAGTGACGTGCCGACAGCGCGACCCATCGACAGCCCGAGCAGCAGCGTGAGGACGGGCACGATGATGAAACCGCCTCCCACGCCGAGCAGCCCGGTGAGGAACCCCACGAGCAGCCCGGCGCCGACCGCCTTGATGACAAACAGCACCCGGCTTCTGCGGTCGGTGCGCCGCTCCCGGCCCTCCGGCGTGCCGGAGGCGAGCATCCGCACGCCCGCGATCACCATGAGCGCGGCGAAGGCGAGAAGCAGCACGTCCGGGTCCACGAGCCGATTCACGGCGGTGCCCAGCCAGGCCGCTGGAATTCCCGAGGCCGCAACGATGGCCGCCACCTTCCAGTCGACTCCCGACCGCCAGCGGGGCACCACGGCGACGATGGCGCCGAGCCCCACCACGAACAGGGACGACGGGATCGCCTGGCTGAGCGGCAGTCCAACGCCGTAGACGAGGGCCGGCACGGCGATGATCGACCCGCCGGCGCCGACCACGCCGAGCACGGCGCCGACCAGCAGCCCGAGAATGACGGCGAGTATGAGCTCCACGGTCATGATTCGATGCATTCCCTGTCGGTCGCGAACGAGAGTCTTGGTGAGGTCACAGGTCGAGAATACACCCGGGGGTATAAACTGACAGCGCAGAGGACATCAGCGGGCCGGGCCCGCGACCAAGCAGGGGAGCAACTATGGAACTCGATCCCACCGACATGAAGCCGGTGATCAACCGTCTCAAGCGAGCACAGGGGCAGCTCGCCGCCGTCACGCGGATGCTCGAAGAGGACAGCGACTGCCGCAGCGTGGTCACCCAGCTGTCCGCGGTGTCGAGCGCACTCGACCGTGCCGGGTTCGCCATCATCGCGAGCGCACTCGAGCAGTGCATGAAACAGGATGACCCCGCCCTCGATCGTGCCGAACTCGAGAAGCTCTTCCTCACACTTGCCTGAGCACGGCACCCGCGCGGTGGCACGGTCGCGCATTGTCGTGGCGCTTGCCGCGTTCGGAGGTTTCGCCCTCTGGTTGTACTCATCGGCGTCGGCTTTGACGCCAACGCCCGGAAGTGTCGCGGGTGGGGTTCCCTCCGCCGTCGCGTGGTGGAGCTGGCCCATCGGGCTCGTCGGCGCGGCGCTCCTCGCCGTGCTCGTCGCCACCTTCTGGGCGTCGCCCGTGGGTGCCCGCCCCACGCTGTGCGATCTCCGCTGGCCGGCGCTCGGTCTCGCAGGCCTTCTGCTCGCCGTCGGCACGCGCGCCCCGCTCGGGTTCGTCGCCACGATCTTCGGCGGCACCCCCTCCGCGCTGCTCGACATACTCCAACCCATCGTCGGCCTTGCCTCGATCGCTCTGATTCTCTGGGCCCTGAGAGAGCGCCAAGCCGTGGAGGCCAGGGCCCTCGCGCCCACTAAGGACGACGCTGAGGTGTGTCAGACCTGCAGGCCTCTCTACTGATCCGCGGCGCGCCGCGGCGTTCCCGGACCACTAGAAAAAATACCCTGGGGGGTATAAACTGGCTGTCACACCGACCAGACAGGAGAACCCCGTGAAGAACATTTCCGTGAACGAGCTTGCATCCATCGGTTCGGAAGCCTTCATTCTCGACGTCCGTGAGGATGACGAGTTCGCGCAGGCGCACGTGCCGGGAGTCACGCACGTTCCGCTCTCCGCCCTGGTCGCGAGAGCAGGCGAGGTGCCCCGCGCCGACGCCGTCTACGTGATGTGCGCGTCCGGAGGACGCAGCGCAAAGGCCACCGAATTCCTCACCAGAGCCGGCGTCAACGCCGTGAACGTGCTCGGTGGCATCACCGAGTGGTATCGGAACGGCCATCCGGTGGCCTACGCCGTCCGGGCCTGACCCTTTCACCGGCGCGAAACCCCCGCATACACTCTTCTATCCGAAGGAGCACCACATGGACGTCCTCGTCATCGAAACCCCTCAGCTCGGCGATCGCAGCTACCTCGTGCACGACGGTGAGGTGGCGCTCGTCATCGACGCCCAGCGCGACACCGACCGCGTCGAGGAAGCGGCGCGGAAGGCAGGGGTGCGCATCACCCACGTCGCCGAGACCCATGTGCACAACGACTACGTCACGGGAGGGCTCGTTCTCGCGCAGGATCACGGAGCGCTCTACCTGGTGAACGCGGCCGACCCGGTGCCGTTCGCGCGCGAGCCCATCACCGACGGCCAGGTGATCCCGATCGGGTCGCTCACGCTGCGGGTCGTCGCGACCCCTGGGCACACCCACACCCACCTCTCATACATCGTCGACGACGGCGAAACCCAGGCCGTGTTCTCGGGTGGCAGCCTCCTCTTCGGTTCGGTCGGACGCACCGACCTCGTGGCAGCCTCCGACACCGTGGCACTCACGCGCGACCAGTACGCCTCGGTGCGACGTCTCGCCGAGGAGGCGCCAGCGGATGCCGCGTTGTTCCCGACGCACGGTTTCGGCTCGTTCTGCTCCTCCGGTCCCGCCTCCGGCGCGAGCTCCTCCACCATCGCGGACCAGCTCACCGACAATCACGCCCTCACCGATCCTGACATCGACCACTTCGTGCAGGAGCTCATTGCGAACCTCTCGGCGTACCCGTCGTATTACGCGCACATGGCTCCGCTCAACACCCAGGGCCCGGAACGACCGAACCTCGAGGTGCCCGAGTCCCTCGACGCCGACACGCTTGCCGATCGCCTCGACAAGGGTGAATGGGTCGTCGACCTGCGCAACCGGGTGGCATTCGCGAGCGACCACCTGCACGGCTCGGTGAGCTTCGAGTACGGCACGGGGTCGAGCTTCACGACCTTCCTCGGGTGGGTTCTCCCCTGGGGAGAGCAGCTCACGCTGGTGGGGGAGCGGTCAGACGTGGAGAACGCCATCCGCGACCTCTCCCGCATCGGCATCGACTCGCCGGATGCCGCAGTCGGCGAAGACCCGGCCGCCCTCGCACCGTCGGTCGGCACCACGTCGTACCCGAGGATCGGGTGGGAGGAGATGGTCAGCGACCGCCCGGAGGACGAGGCCATCCTCGATGTCCGCCGCCTCGACGAGTACCAGTCGTCGCACATCGACGGCTCGGTGAACATTCCGTTGCACGAGCTCCTCGGGCGCCTCGACGAGGTTCCGGGCGGCCGACTGTGGGTTCACTGCGGCTCGGGCTATCGGTCGGGCGTTGCGGCGAGCCTGCTCCAGCGCGCCGGTCGCGAGGTGGTGCAGATCGACGCGTCGTTCGGTGACGCCGCCGATGCAGGGCTCCCCGTCGTGTCCCCGACGAGCGCGCACGCACACTGACCATGAGGAGCGCCAGAGCGCCCCGCCCGCTACTGATCGTGGCGGGCGTGGTGTTCGCGATTCATGTCGCGGCGGGGCTCGCCCTCGTGTCCGCCGGGTCGGGGTCCACAGGGACCGTGCTCGTGGCGCTCGCGGGGGCCGCCTACCTTCTCGGGGTGCGGCACGCGCTCGACGTGGATCACATCGCGGCGATCGACAACGTCACAAGGCGGCTGGTCGAGCGATCTCGGGATTCCACGGCGGTCGGCCTCTGGTTCGCTCTCGGGCACTCGAGCGTGGTCGTGGCTGCGGTGATCACCGTGTCCTTCGGCGCTCGCGCCCTCGGTTCCGAGATCCTCACCGAAGGGTCTGCCGTGCGGACCGCTGCATCCACCTGGGGCGCCCTCGTCTCCGGGCTGTTCCTGCTGACCCTCGCCGCTCTCAATGCCCGCACGCTGCTGGCGCTGCTTCGGGCGCGCCGAGCCCATGTCCCGGGCGACCCGGAGCAGGATGCCGTACGTCCCCTCGGCATCGCGGCGCGGCTGCTGGGTCCGGTGGCCCACCTCATCCGCCGCCCGAGACGGATGTTCGCCGTCGGCTTTCTGTTCGGCCTCGGGCTCGACACGGCCGCGACCGTGATCGCGCTGGTGCTCGGTGCCGGGCTGCTCGGTGGAGGACTCGCCGGGGTGCTCGTGCTACCCCTCGCCTTCACGGCCGGGATGGCGCTCACCGACAGTGCCGACGGAGTGGCGATGGCGCGGATCTACCGCTGGGCATCGGACGATCGCGGTCGGCGCCTGAACTACTCGATCGTGGTCACCTCGCTGTCGACCGCCGTCGCTGCGCTCGTCGGCGGGAGTGGGCTGGTCGCCCTCGGCGCGGACGCGGTGGGCGTGAGCCTGGAGCTTCCGGACGCGCAACTGGCGGGCGTCGTGGTCATCGCGGCATTCGCGGTGAGCTGGGTCGTCGCTTTGGCATCTCGAAGGAGTGCGACGGGGGCGACACCGTTCGCTTCGGTGGCGGCTGCACCGCCTCGCGTGAGCTGACCCGGATCGTGCCTGTGGCTTGGCTTCAGCCGAGCAGCGACACCATCGACCAGAGTGCGGCGGTGCCGCCGATCCAGAATCCGGCCCCGAGCACGATGCCGAAGACGATGCGCGGGGTGAGCGTGAAGCTCGGAGCCGACACGCCTTCGATCGCTGCGGGAGCGGTCGGGAACAGCGGGGCTACGGACGAAAAGCGCTTCGAGAGGGCCAGCAGCTCGCCGTCGGACCCGAACAGCGGCTCATCGATCGCGATGCTTGACATGGTGTGTCCCCCTCGGTCAATGGATGCCCCCCGGCACCCATCTGAAGACTATTGCGGGTGGCCTCCAGCGTTCTCGTCCCAGTTCGGGGGACGTGGATGCCGGCGGCTTGAGAGCCTCGGCGCTGGATAGCCTTGACCCATGGTGACTATCCCCGACGCTCTGGCCGGGCGGGTCCGAGCGACTCTGGCTCAGGCGGCTCCCGGACATTCCGGGATCGCGCCGGCGGAGTGGCGGCGGAGGCGCGATGGCCTAATCGACTGCTTCGATCCGACGCGTGATACCGAGCCGACCGTGGCCGAGCTTCGGATGCTGATCGACCTTCTCGCCGAGAGCGGGCCGCGGCGTGACGCACGCGTGCCCCGTGATCGGTGGTCTGTTCATGTCGACGACGTGATCGCCGACCTGCTCGGCGCCGCCGGGTGACCTGACGGTCATCCGGAGCGCCGGGTCAGAGGATCAGGCGAAGAACTGGGCGACGTTCCAGACGGCGACACCGATGCCGGCCCAGAGGACCGTGCTCGCGGCGATGGCGATCATCCAGCCGTTGTAGCGGAAGGCGTTGCGCTGTGCCGTCTGCGCGTCAATGGTGAACGACGTTGCGACCTGATCGGCGATGATGGTGCTCATTGTGACCCCCTGCTCGAGGACCGTTCCCCCGGTCCGTTTCCCAAACACTACGACCGTGCCGACGGGGGGTCCACGACCCACTTCGGGGGTGGACACTGTGGTCTGTCCACCCCCGGCGTGGTCTCAGGCCGTGACCGGCTGGCGCTCGGTGAGCGTGGTCTCCACAGCGGCACGCCGGGCGATGAACGCGGCGACCTGCTCGAGGGTGCGGAATGGAGTGGACTCGGACGGGTGGTTCAACCGGGTCACGTAATAGACGGAGCCCTTTCGCGCGACGAACCCGATGAGCGCGTCAACGCTCTTCGGGGGCTGGCGCGTGTCTGAGACCCGCCATTCGCTGGCCGAGAGCGGACGGAACTCGATGTCGTCAACAAGGATGGGGCGGCTGGCGGTGCTGTACATGCGCAATCTCCTTTGATTGGCTTTTCACCGATGGTAAATCGCCGAAGGACCGCGCAACAGGACTTGCCGAACCACGAAACCTGAGGTAGCCCCGCTCTCAGCTACCGTTCAGCATGTCTCCCGGCTCGGCTCCGGGGCGCTGTGCCTGCTCGTCGAGGGGCTGGCCTTCCGGCCTCAGAAGGCCCCGGATGCGTTGCGCGATGAGCTCGATCGTGGCGTCATCATCGATGTTGTGCTCGGGCCCCGGGTACGACACCACCATCAGCTGGCTGGCCGGTCCGACCAGGAACTGAGCACGCCCCACGAGGCCGCCCTCATCGATGACCGGAACGTCGATCGTGTCCGAGGTCTCCCGCTGAGCGAGTGCCTGCGCGTATTCGAGAACAGAGGCAGCGGTGCGATCCCCGGTGATGACCGAGCCGCTCACGTAGTAGATGCGTTTCACGAATTCACTCTCTCAGACCAAGTGACGTTCGATCAATTGCTTGCTTCTCCTGCCGGACGATGCTCCTCGCTGAGGTGCAGACCCTGCCCGCTGTTCGACGAGGTGATGAGGGTCTCGATCCATTCCCGGTTGAGCGCTGGAGGGCGACCGCCGCTGTACTTGAAGTACAGCGGAATGGACTCGCTCAGCCAGATCGTGCTGCGACCGTCACCGATGTTCGGGTCGTCTTTCCACGAGAAATAGAAGCTCTCACCGCGGCGGAGTTTCGCGCCGATGACCACCTGGAGATGAGCGAGCACGCGGTCGTCGAATCCGATCTCGATTCCCGACATGCCGTATAAGAGCTTTCCCATCGGAATCCTCCTCCTGAGTGGACGCGACACCGTGGTCTAGGGTGCGATCCGACAGTACCCGATCACGTGCCGCCGGGGGGATCGAACGGCGTCGAGCCACCGTAGGCTGTGAGGCGAGAGCCCACGGGGGGCGACCTCGAGGCAGCCGGAGGGCGACATGACCGAAAACGACCTCATCACGCACTGGACCGTGGCACGCCGCCACATCATCGTGGCGCAGTTGGGCCCGATCGTGCTGCTCACCGCCACGATCGCGCTGCTTCAGGCCGGGCTCGCGGATGCCGATCTACTCGTGCGGGTCGCGGCGGCCGGCATCCTTCTGGCCACCGGCATCCTGGGCGCTCTGGCGCAGATGGCCGCAGCGGCCGAGGGCGCCGCGGTGGCGCGGGACCTCGCCGCGCTCCGCTCGGAGAGCGCGTTGTCGCGCACGATCGTGGCATCCAGTCGATACATCGGCATCGTGCTGTTCGGCACGCCAACGCTTTTCTTCGTGATCTTCCTGCTGCTGTTGGCAGCCCTGTTCACACCGGGCGTCGAGCGAGCCTGATCACCAGGCGGCGGCGGTGTAGTCCTTGAGGAACACGCCGTAGAGGTCGGTGCCCTGCTCGCCCATGACGATCGGGTCGTAAACCCTCGCCGCGCCGTCGACGAGGTCCAGGGGAGCGTGGAATCCCTCCTCGGCGAGCCTCACCTTCGTGGGGTGCGGGCGTTCGTCGGTGATCCATCCCGTGTCGACGCTGGTCATGAGGATGCCGTCGGTGTCGAACATCTCCTTGGCGCTCGTGCGCGTGAGCATGTTGAGCGCGGCCTTCGCCATGTTGGTGTGCGGATGTCCGGGGCCCTTGTAGCGCCGACCGAACTGCCCCTCCATCGCCGAGACGTTCACGATGTAGGTGCGCCTGGCCTCTGACGCGGCGAGAGCCGGACGGAGCCTGCTCACGAGCAGGAACGGCGCCGTCACATTGGCGAGCTGCACCTCGAGCATCTCGAGGGGGTCGACCTCGTGCACGAACTGGGTCCAGCTGTTGTGATCCTGGTGGTCGGGCACAAGGCCGCCAGCGTCGATGGCCGTGCCGGCCGCGAGTCGCTCGAGCGACGACGATCCGGCGGCGAGCGCGAGGGCGGTGAGTTCGGCGGCGGTCCGGCCGCCGGCATTCGCGAGGATCGGGTGCGCTGCCACCGAGTCGGCGAGCGCTTGCGGATGCGCGTCGTTCGTGTGCCCGAAGGTGAGCAACTCGGGGAGCGCGCCATCCGGCAGGGGAGCAGACTCGGCCTCGGCGAGGGGCGCGTAGGCACCGGGGGACCGCCGCACGGTCTGCGCCGCGTTGTTGATGAGGATGTCGAGCGGGCCCGCGGCGATCATCGCATCGGTGAGCCCGGTCACCTGGGCCGGGTCGCGCAGGTCGATGCCCACCACGCGTAAGCGATGGATCCAGTTCGCCGCATCCGGCAGGCCGGTGAAGCGGCGCACCGCGTCACGGGGGAATCGGGTGGTGATCGTGGTGTGGGCACCGTCGCGCAGCAGGCGGAGCGCGATGTGCATGCCGATCTTGGCTCGACCTCCGGTGAGCAGCGCGCTCTTGCCGGTGAGGTCGGCGTGGGCATCCCGTTTGGCATGGCTCATGGCGGCGCAGTCGGGGCAGAGCTGATGGTAGAAGGAGTCCACGCGCGTGTAGTGCTGCTTGCAGATGTAGCACGGGCGCGACTTGATCAGTTCGCCCGCGTGCGGCGTGGCCGTGGTGATGGCGAGCGGAACGCCCCGGGTCTCGTCGTCGATGCGATCGGGTGCTCCGGTGGCGGTGGCGGCCACGACCGCGCGGTCGGCGTCTGCGATCACGGCCCGCTTTTCGAGCCTGCGACTCTTCTTCACGGACTTGAACATGCGTGCCGTCGCCTGGCGCACCGTGATGAAGTCGGGGTGCTCCTCATCGAGCGCATCCATCTCGGCAAGCACCCGCAGGGTGATCGAGAGGTCGGTCGGGTCGATGCCGGGGGGAGTCTCAGAAGCCACATCAGAGTGTAACGACTGACCGGTGCGCCGCCGTCGGCCGCCTGTGGCACGGTTGACCCATGGTGAAACTGATTCTCGACTGTGATCCGGGGCTCGACGACGCCCTCGCGTTGCTGCTCGCGCACGGCGATCCCGAGATCGAGTTGCTCGCCGTCACCACCGTGGGTGGCAACGTGGGGCTCCCGGTCACCACGGCCAACGCCCTCAGGCTGCGGGAGTACCTGGGCTTCGATGAGGTGCCGATCGCCGCCGGCGCGGCAGGTCCCCTCGTTCGTGGCGCGGCGAACGCCGAGCACGTGCACGGGGTCACCGGTCTCGGTGCGGTCGATCTTCCCGCGGCGTCCGGTGCGGTGACCGGGCAGCAGGCGGCCGACCTCATCATCGACGTGCTGCGCGCGTCGCCCGGAACCGTGCACCTCGTCGCGACCGGACCGCTCACCAACATCGCGCTCGCGCTGCGCACGGAACCTCGGATCGCGGAGTGGGCCGCGTCGTTCGTGATGATGGGCGGTTCGTACACGAGAGGAAACGCGACCCCTGCGGCGGAGTTCAATGTGTTCGCCGACCCGGAGGCCGCAGCCGAGGTATTCGCCGCGGAGTGGGAGGTGGTGATGGTGGGCCTCGACCTCACCTTGCAGGCCATCGCCGATACGGCCGTGATCGATCGCATGCGCGGCCTCGGCCGCCTCGGCGAGGAGCTCGTGGTTCCCCTCGCCACCTTCTGGAGTGACCCGGCCGACCCGGAGTGGCGCGGCCAGGCGGTGCACGACGTGTGCGCGGTCGCCTATGTGAGCCGTCCCGACCTGTTCGTCTCTCGCCGAGCCTCGGTGCAGGTGGAGGTCGTGGGCGAGTTCACCGCGGGCATGACGGTGGTCGACTTCGCGTCGGCGGCGCCTCGGGCGCTGATCCCGACCTCCATCGACGTCGACGGCTTCTGGGACTACGTGCTCGGAATCTGGGCGAGTGTGACGCCGAAGGAATCGAATGCCTGACGCCACCACGCCTCCCGTGGTCAGCGCACCCGCGTCGCTGCTCAGCAGGCTTCCCCAGCCGTTCGATGCGGATGCCACCTACTCGGCCTTCGAGGGCTGGGCGGAGCAGAGAGGTCTCGCGCTGTACCCGGCGCAGGCGGATGCCCTGATCGAGATCGTCTCCGGATCCAACGTCATCCTCAGCACCCCCACCGGCACCGGCAAGTCCCTCGTGGCGATGGGAGCCCACTTCGCGGCACTCGCCGAAGGCAAGCGCAGCTACTACACCGCGCCGATCAAGGCACTCGTGTCGGAGAAGTTCTTCGCCCTCGTCGAGGTGTTCGGTGCCGAGAACGTGGGCATGGTCACGGGTGACTCGTCGGTGAACGCCGATGCGCCGATCATCTGCTGCACCGCGGAGATCCTCGCCAATGTGGCCCTCCGGCACGGTGCGGATGCCGACGTCGACCAGGTCGTGATGGACGAGTTCCACTTCTACTCCGACCCCGAGCGTGGATGGGCCTGGCAGGTGCCGCTTCTCACCCTGCCGCGTGTGCAGTTCATCCTCATGTCGGCGACCCTCGGCGACGTGGGCTGGCTCAGCACCGACCTCAGCCGGCGCACGGATCGTGACACCGGAGTGATCACGGGGGTCGAACGCCCGGTGCCGCTGCACTATTACTACGAGACAACGCCGGTGCAGGAGACGGTCGAGCAGCTGCTCGGCACCGCCCAGTCGCCGATCTACATCGTGCACTTCTCGCAGGCCGCGGCGCTCGAACGAGCTCAGGCGCTGACGAGCATCAAGGTGGCCACCAGGGAGCAACGCGATGCGATCGCCGAGGCGATCGGCGGCTTCCGCTTCACCACCACCTTCGGGCGCATCCTGTCGCGGCTCGTGCGCGCCGGGGTCGGGGTGCACCACGCGGGCATGCTGCCGAAGTACAGAAGGCTCGTGGAGCAACTCGCCCAGCAGGGCCTCCTGCGCGTGATCTGTGGCACGGACACCCTCGGTGTCGGCATCAACGTGCCGATCCGCACCGTGCTGCTCACCGCGCTCACCAAGTTCGACGGAACCCGGATGCGGCAACTCAGCGCCCGCGAGTTCCACCAGGTCGCGGGGCGCGCGGGAAGGGCGGGGTTCGACACGGCGGGCACCGTGGTGTGCGAGGCGCCGGAGCACGAGACGGAGAACGCACGGCTCGTGGCGAAGGCGGGCGACGACCCCAAGAAGCTGAAGAGGATCGTGCGCAAACGCGCTCCAGAGGGTTTCGTGTCGTGGGGCGAACCGAGCTTCCAGCGGTTGATCGCCGCGGAGCCGGAGACGCTCACCTCGAGCATGCAGATCACCCACGCGATGCTGCTCAACGTCATCGGGCGCGGCGGCGACTCCTTCGCGATCGTGCGCGACCTCATCTTCGACAATCACGAGCCGTGGAAGCGGCAGCTCGCGCTCGCCCGGCAGGCGCTCGCCATCTACCGCACCCTGCGCACCGCTGAGATCGTGGAGCAGGTCGGCGGCGGCATCGGCGGCACCGCCAGCATCCGTCTCACCATCGACCTCCAGCCGAACTTCGCTCTCAACCAGCCGCTCTCGCCATTCGCCCTCGCCGTCTTCGACCTGCTCGAGGCGGAGTCGCCCACCTACGCGCTCGACATGATGTCCGTCGTGGAGTCGACCCTCGACGATCCCCGGCCGGTGCTCTCGCAGCAGCAGTTCATCGCCAGGGGCGAGGCGGTCGCGTCGATGAAGGCCGAGGGGATCGAATACGACCAGCGGATGGAACTGCTGGAGTCGGTGACCTGGCCGAAACCGCTCGAGGGTCTGCTCGGCGAGGCGTTCGAGGTGTACAGCCGATCACAGCCCTGGATCGGCGACTTCGAGCTCAGCCCGAAATCCGTCGTGCGCGACCTCTACGAGCGGGCGATGACGTTCGTCGACTACATCAACTTCTACAAGCTCGCGCGCTCGGAGGGGCTCGTGCTGCGGTACCTCTCCGACGCGTACCGGGCGGCGCGGCAGACGATCCCGGACGAGGCGAAGACCGAGGAGCTGCTCGACCTGATCGAGTGGCTCGGGGAACTCGTGCGGCAGGTCGACTCGAGCCTCCTCGACGAATGGGAGGAGCTGTCGCATCCGACGCTCACCGGCGACGACCTGGTGCCGGTGCTGCCACCGGCGCCGAAGGGCGTCACCGGCAATGCCCGCGCGTTCCGCATCCTGGTGCGCAACGAGATGTTCCGGCGCGTTCAGCTTGCGGCGCGCGAGGCATGGGCGGAACTCGGTGAGCTGGATGCCGCTGCCGGATTCGATGCCGACGCCTGGGCCGTCGCGCTCGACCCCTACTTCGACGCCCACGACACGATCGGCACCCACGCCGACGCCCGCTCCGCCGCCATGCTCGTGGTGGACGAGCGCCCGGGACACTGGCTGGTGCGTCAGATCCTCGCCGACCCGTCGGAAGACCACGACTGGTCGATCGAGGCGACCGTGGATTTGGAAGAATCGAACGCCGCTGGTGTTGCAGTGGTCAGGATCACGTCGATCGGGATGTCGTGATCTCCGTGCCAGGGAGGGAAACAGAACCGTGGAGAACACCACAGTGATGGAATCATCCGGCGGCGGCGAACCCGCCATCACCGGCCGAATTCACGTGATACCCGAGGGCGAGCCCGTGCTGTCGGCGGAGGAGTTCAAGGCCGCCTTCCGCAATCACCCGGCAGGCGTCGCGCTGATCACGGCCGACGCCGGTGACGGGCCGGTCGCCCTCACCGCTACGTCGGTGTTCTCGGTGAGCGCCGATCCGCCGTTGCTGGTCTTCTCGCTGTCGGCGACTTCATCGAGCACGCCCACACTGCAGCGCGCGCAGACGCTGGTGGTGCACCTGTTGAGTGCAGACCAGCTCGATCTCGCGGTGCTCGGCGCCACGAGCGGGATCGACCGGTTCGCCGACACGTCCCGCTGGTCGCGACTGGAAACGGGGGAGCCGTATTTTCTGGAGGCGCCCATCTGGATCCGCGGACGCGTCGTCGATCGCATGGAGGCCGGCGCGTCCACCGTCATCGCTGTCGAAGGGCTCGAGGCCCGCACGCCCGATCGCGGCAGCGCCGAAGCAGACGCCGCGCAGTCGCATCCGCTCGTCTACCACAATCGCACCTGGCACGCCCTCGGCGAGGCATCGAAGATCCCCCGCTGAGGGCGTGCCGATTCGGTCGCCCGCTCAGTGATCGACCGGCTGCTCGTCCGCGGTGATTCCGTGGGCGAAGGCCAGCCTCGATCGGGTGGCGGTGAGCTGTCGGTCGCGCTCGGCGTCGTCCCACCCGAGCACCGAGGCCATGAGGTCGGCGAGCTCGCGGAGCAGGGGCCCGGTGACCCCGCCGACGAACGCGATGCTCGTGCGGCGCAGGATCAGATCGTCGAGGTGCACCACCGACTCGGTCCGGATGAGGTGCTCGATCTCGGCGCGCGTGTAGTCCCGGTGGTGGCGAGCGGGGCGTCGCCGTGCTCGATGGCCGCGATGACGTCGACGGCGCGGGTACCGTACCGCTCCAGCAGCGCATCGGCTCTCTGTGCGCCCACGGTCGCGCCGTGGGCGGCCACCCAGCGTGCACGCTCCACGGTCGAGGTCGGGTAACCCACTCCACCGCCGATGGCGAGACCCGTGGTCTCGACGCTCCGCGACCGGCCGAGGATCGCGAGCGCGTCGTTGGTGAGGTGCTCGGCGAGGGCACGGAACGTGGTCCACTTTCCGCCGACGAGGCTGAGCAGGGGCGTCGTCGTGCTGCCGGGCAGCGTTGCGCGCTCGATCCGGTAGTCGCGCGACACGAATCCGGGCTGGGTGTCGTCGTGGCGGGGAAGCGGGCGGATGCCGGCGAATCGATACACGATCTGCTCACGGTCGAGCGAGATCGTCGGGAACACGTGGCGCACGAGGTCGAAGAAGTAGTCGACCTCGGCTTCGGTGCACACGCTCGGTTCGCGTACGTCGGCCTCGAGATCGGTGGTGCCGACCATGACCCGACCCTTGAGCGGGTAGATCAGCACGATGCGGCCGTCGTTGTTCTCGAAGAACAACTCCCGGCCATTCAGTTCCCGCTCGAGCTGCGGATGGTCCAGCACGATGTGTGAGCCCTTGGTACCGCCCATGAAGCCGGTGCTGCGCCCGAGTGCCTCGTTGGTGAGGTCGGTCCACGGGCCGGAGGTGTTGATCACGATGTCGGCCTGCATGGCGAACTCGGTGCCCGTCTCGCGGTCACGCAGAATCACGCCGTCCTGAGTGGTGCCGACGGCCTCGAGATAGTTGGCACTGCGCGCGTGGGAGCCGGTGGCGAGGCCATCGTGGAGCACGTCGAGGGCGAGCCGCTCCGGGTCGTGCATCGATGCGTCGAAATAGGTGGCGGTGTACTTGACCGCCGGGTTCAGCGTGGGGATGGCGGCGAGGGACGCCGCGCGCCCGGCGAACTGGTGCCGCGGCACCGAACCACCGTCGCGGCTGAACGAGTCGTAGAGCGCGAGGCCGACCTTGATCAGCAGCGCGCCGCGCTCCTTCGTCGACGACTGCTTGTGGGTGATGAAACGCAAAGGCGCATGCAGCACACCCGAGAAGGTGGAGAAGATGGGGATCGTGGTCTTCAGGGGCTTCACGTAGTGGGGCGCGGTCTTCAACAGGCCGTTGCGCTCCTGCACGGACTCCCGCACGAGTCGGAACTCACCGTTCTCGAGGTAGCGCACACCGCCGTGAATCATGTGCGATGAGGCCGACGACGCGCCGGACACGTAGTCGCCCCGCTCCACGAGCACCACGTCGACACCCTGGAGGGCGAGGTCGCGGAAGGTGGCGATGCCATTGATGCCGGCGCCGATGACGAGCACCGTCGCCTTCGGGTTGTCGGCGATGCGCGCGACATCGGCACGAAGGGCTGCGGGGGAGGCTGACTGGCGAGATTCCATTATCTCTTCCTTCGATTCGAGGATCCGAGCGCTTTCGACGGCCACCGCGATGCGCTCGATCGTCCACGGTGACCTGCATCGATCCTCACCCATCTGAACGATAGGATCAGGGCAATTGCACATACGTGCATTCACTTTCCCGACGGGTGTCAGCGAAGGAGCTGCGTCATGGACGACGACGACAAGGCGAGGGATGCCCTCACGGCGGCTCACCTCTACTACATGCAGGACCTCACGATGGATGCGATCGCGAGAGAACTGCACACCTCCAGGTCAACGGTCTCCCGTCTGCTGGCTTACGCCCGCGAAAGCGGACTGGTCGACATCCAGATTCGCTCGCCTCTCGACCAGGTGTCGCGTCTGCAGGCCGCCATCATCGAACGGTTCGACGTGGCGGCGCACATCGTGCCGGTGCCCGATCACACGAGCGAGGTGGATCGGCTCGATCGGGTCGCCCTCTCCGCTGCACGGATTCTCGGCAGCTTCTTCGACTCGAACATGACGATGGGCATCGCGTGGGGCTCCACGATGAGCGCGGTCAGCCGTCACCTCGTGCCGACGCCGACCCACAACTCGCAGATCGTGCAACTCAATGGCGCGGGAAACACGAGCACCACCGGCATCGCCTACGCGAGCGAGATCCTGCGGCGCTTCGGGGTCGCCTTCGGCGCACGCGTGCAGCACTTCCCGGTGCCTGCGCTCTTCGATGACCCGCGCACCAAGGAGGCGTTCTGGCGGGAGCGCAGCACGAGACGCGTGCTGGAGATCCAGGGTCAGATGGATGTCGCCCTGTTCGGCGTCGGCAGCCCGTACGCCGATGTGCCGAGCCACGTATATATGAGCGGATACCTCGATGCCGACGATCTCGCCGAGCTCTCCGAGCACGGGGTGGTGGGCGACATCGCCACGGTCTTCCTGCGGGCGGACGGGTCATCCGATCTACCGATCAACGACCGCGCCACGGGTCCCGACTTCGCGACGCTGCGGCTGGTGCCCAGGCGGGTGTGCGTGAGCTCGGGATTGTCGAAGCTCGCAGCTCTCCGCGGCGCGCTCGCCGGACGCCTGATCACCGATCTCATCGTGGATGAGAGCACCGCGCGCGCCCTGGTCGATCAGAGCGAAGAGGCGTAACGCCGTTCAGCCGCCGTAGCGCTCGGTGCGGATGTCGTGGGCGTCGTACCCGAGATCGAGCATGAAGTCGGCGAGTCCCTCCACGAATGGCGTTGCGCCGCAGATGAACACGAGCGCGCCGCTCGACGGGGGGAACACGGCGCGGGAGACAGCAGCGAGGTCGAGTCGCGCGGGAGGGGCCTGCCACCCGGCGGGCACCGCCCTGCTGTAGGCGAGGTCGACGGTGAGTGCCGCGTCGGTCGCCGCAGCCTCGTCCAGTTCGTGCGCGAAGAGCGCGAGTTCCGGGGTCCGCACCGAGTAGAGCAGGCGGAAGGGGGTGCTGCTGCCGATGTCACGGTGGGTGCGCACCATCGACATGAGAGGCACAACACCGGATCCGCCGCCGATGAGCTGCACGGGGCGCCCATCGTCCTCCGGCCAGACGAACCACTGGCCGCCGGGCCCGCGCACCTCCACGTGGGCCCCCGGAATGAGGTCGTCGACGAGGAAGGGCGATACCTCGCCGTCGTCGAGGCGGTCCACCGTGATCTCGAGGTACGGCGACGTGGCGGAGGACGAGATGGAGTACGACCGGTAGGCGGTGTAGCCGTCTTCGGCGGTGAGCCGCACATCCACGTGCTGACCGGCCACGTGGCCGGACCACCCCTCCGCGTCGATGCGCAGCGTGCGCGCGTTCGGGGTCTCCGTCGTCGCCGCAGCGACGACGGCCGGGCGCCAGTTCACGAGTAGCGCTGTTCCTGGAACGGCTCGCCGCGCATGTGGTAGCCCGCCCGTTCCCAGAAGCCCGGCTCGTCCTCACTCATCAGACGGATGCCGGTGACCCACTTGGCGCTCTTCCAGAAGTACAGGTGGGGAACGAGCAGGCGGGCCGGCCCGCCGTGCTCCCGGGCGAGGGGTGCGCCGTCGAAGTCGAATGCGACCCACGCCTTCCCGCCCCGGAGGTCGTCGAGCGGCAGGTTGGTGGTGTACCCACCGTAGGAGCTGACCATCGCAAAGGATGCTGAGGTGGGCACACGGTCGAGCAGCACGTCGAGCGAGACACCGCGCCATCCCGTGCCGAACTTCGACCAGCTCGTGACGCAGTGAATGTCGACCGTCACGTCCTCGGCCGGCAACGCGCGGAACTCGTCCCAGGTCCAGGAGACCTGGTCCCCGGTTTCGCTTTCGACCGTGAAGCGCCAGTCCTCCATGGCGATGCGGGGGGTGGGCCCGGTGGTGAGCACCGGGAAGTCCGAGGTGAGGTGCTGGCCCGGCGGCAGGCCGGCCACGTCGGGACTGCGGCGCCCCAGGAACCCGGAGGTGAACAGTCCCATGGCGGCACTCCTCGGCTCGGAACGGCAAGCGCGTTCATGCGGGAGACCAGCCTATCCGGCGTACCGAGAAAGTCCGGGCCGCTCTCGTCGGGCGTCATCTCACGTTGCCTGTCTAGGCTGGCGCCGTGACACCTCTCCGCCGCGCAGCAGACCACGTGCGTGATTCGGCGTACGGGGTCACCCGCAAAATCCGGCACCTGGTGCGCCCGGCACCGGCGAACTGGGCAGAGGGCGACGATGGACTCGCGCCCATCCTGCTGATTGCGGGGGTCTACGAGACCTGGGAGTTCCTGGCTCCGATCGCCGAACGCCTCAACGCGCTCGGCCATCCGATCCACGTCGTGCCGGGGTTCGGCGACAATCGCGGATCCATCCCGGCGATGGCCGCGCGGGCTCAGCGCTACCTCGATGGTGCCGACCTGCGTGGGGTGGTGGTCATCGGGCACAGCAAGGGGGGCCTGATCGCCAAGCACATGATGGTGGTGGATGACACGGAGGGCAGGATCGACCGCCTCATCGCCATCAACACACCGTTCGGTGGTTCCTCGCTCGCCAAGTACACGATCCGGCGCGCGCTTCGCGAGTTCACGCCGAACTCGGTGACGCTCCTCGCGCTGGCGCGCCAGCGCGAGGTCAATGCGCGCATCCTCTCGATCCGGAGCGAACGGGATCCGATAATCCCCGCGGGCGGGGCCCTCGTCGGCGCCGCGAACGTCGTGCTCCCGGTGTTCGGCCACTTCCGGGTGCTGTCCTCCCCGCTGCTGTTCGACATGGTCGAACGCGAGCTGGGGCATCACCCTTCGCGCGTTGACAACGGCTGATTACGGCGGATGCTGCGCGGGGACATACTGAATGCATGACGGACCCTCGCCCATGACTCCCGAATCGAACATCGACTCATGAACACGCGGGAGCGCCTCGTGGTCGCGATCGCCGTGCTCGCCTCGTTCGTGGCCTTCCTCGACGGGTCGGTGGTCACGGTGGCGCTCCCCGCGATCGTCAACGAGGTGGGAGGCGGGATCGTCACCCAGCAGTGGGTGGTGGACGCCTACCTGATCACTCTCGGCGCGCTCATCCTGCTCGCCGGATCGCTGTCGGATGTCTACGGGCGCATCGTTGTGTTGCGGTTCGGCCTCTTCGGATTCGCCGTCACCTCGGTGATGTGTGCCGTGGCGCCCACCGACGCGTTCCTCATCGTGTCGCGCGGGCTTCAGGGCATCGCCGGGGCGTTGCTCGTACCGAGCTCGCTCGCGCTCATCATGTCGACCTTCCGCGGTGCAGCGCAGGCGAAGGCCATCGGCATCTGGACCGCCTGGACGAGCGCCGCCTTCATCGCGGGCCCACTGCTCGGCGGGCTGTTCGTCGACTACGCATCCTGGCGACTGGTCTTCGCGATCAATATCCTTCCCATCGGGGTGACCCTCTGGCTGCTCGTGCGCCTGGGGCAGAAGGACACCAGGGCCAAGGACGAGACGGTGGACTATCCGGGGGCTGTACTCGGGGTGATCGGTCTCGGTGGACCGGTGTTCGCGCTCATCGAGCAGCAGAACCTCGGCTGGGCCCATCCGGCGATCTGGGTGTCCATGGCGCTCGGCCTCGTGGCGCTCGCAGCATTCCTCCGCAGGCAGCAGGTGGCCCGGCATCCGATGCTCCCGCTGAGTCTCTTTCGCGTGCGGAATTTCTCGGTCGGGAACCTGGCAACCGTTGCCATTTACGGCGCGCTCTCGCTCGGGGGCTTCGTGCTCACGGTCTACCTCCAGCAGACCGCCGGGTATTCGGCCACCTTCGCCGGCCTCGCATTCCTGCCGGTGACGGCGTTGAACATCGGGCTGTCGGCGCTGTTCGGCACGCTGGCCGGTCGCTTCGGGCCCCGCCTGTTCATGACGATCGGTCCGATCATCGGCGGAATCGGATATCTCACCTTCCTCGGCATCGGCACCACGGCCGCCTACTGGACCCAGGTGCTTCCCGGCGTGCTGCTCTTCGGGCTCGGGCTGAGCATCACGATCGCGCCGTTGACCTCAGGGATCCTCGGAGCCATCAGCGAACGTCAGGCGGGGATCGGCTCAGCGGTCAACAACGCCGTCGCGCGGATCGCGGGTCTCGTCGCCATCGCGATGATCGGCGTGATCGTGGGGGATCAGCTCGACACCGACGGATTCCACCGAGCGGTGGCGGTGACCGCGGCGTTCCTCATCGTCGGCGGGGTGATCTCCGCGATCGGCATCCAGAACCCGTCACGCGAGGAGAGACGTGCCGGCGGTGGCCAGCACGAAGACGTCCAGTAGCGCGGCCGCGATGATGAGACGGAACAGCAGTCGCGACGGGGGTCGGGTGAGCACGAGCACCACGCCCACCGCGGCGATCACCGACGTCACGACGAGGTTGGCGAGAGCCGGCGCGTCCTGCGATCCCGCGCCGAGATAGCCGAGGATGCCGGCGCCCTCGAGCACCGCGAAGGTGAGGATGCCGGATGCCTTCGCACCGAGCCGATGCGGCAGCCCGCGCACCCCGGTGGCCCGGTCGTCGTCGAGGTCCGGCAGCACGTTGGCGAAGTGCGCCGCGGTGCCGAGAAGCGCACCGAGCCCCATCGCCCACCACGCGGCAGCCCTGGGTTCGGCGAGCGAGAGGGTGACGAGCAGCGGGAGGAGCCCGAAACTCACGATGTACGGCACCACCGAAGCCGGGGTGCTCTTGAGCCCCGCGTTGTACGACCAGGCGGATGCGATGAAGATCGCGTGCACGAGGGTTGCGGCCCAGCCGAGCGGCAGGGTGACCGCCACCGCGAGCACGGCGGCCACGATCGCCGCGGTGCGCACCGCACCGCGAGTCACGAGGCCGGCGGCGACCGGCTTGTCCGATCTGCCCACCGCACGGTCGCGATCCGCGTCGATCCAGTCGTTCGACCACCCGACGGAGGCCTGATTCAGCGCCACGGCCACGCCGAGCACGACGATGCGCCAGGTGTCCAGTCCCACGCCCGAGGCGAGCCCGACCGCCACGAGGGTCACGGCGATCGCCGGGCCGGGGTGGGTCGAGAGCAGTAGTGCCCTGATGCCGACCGAGCGGGGCGCGGTGGGGGCGCCGGTCATAGGGTCAACAGGATCTTGCCGATGTGCTCGGATGCTTCCATCCGCTCGTGGGCGCGAGCGGCGTCGGCCAGCGGCATCCTGCTGTCGATGATGGGCACGATCTGCCCGGCCTCGATCATCGGCCACACGTTCTCGCGCACGCTCGCGACGATCGCGGCCTTGTCGTCCGCGCTCCGGGCGCGAAGGGTCGTGGCGTAGATGCTGCCCCACCGCCGCATGAGGTCGCCGATCTCGAAGCCCGTTGCGGACCCGCGCTGCGTGCCGATGAGCACGATGCGCCCGTGTGCGGCAAGTGCCGCCACATCGCGCGCGAGGTAGTCGCCGCCGATCGGGTCGAGGATCACATCGGCTCCCCGCCCATCGGTCGCCTCCAGCACTCCCGCGACGAAGTCCTCGGCGGTGTAGTCGATGAGGATGTCTGCGCCGAGCCGCTCGCACGCCGCGAGCTTGCGCGCCGACCCTGCCGTGACCGCGACCGTGCAGCCGAGAGCCCGGCCGAGTTGGATGGCGGTCACGCCGATACCGCTCGATCCGCCGTGCACCAGCAGTGTCTCTCCCGCGCGCAGATCGGCGGTGAGCACGAGGTTGCTCCACACGGTGGCGACGGTCTCGGGGAGTCCAGCGGCATCCACGAGTGGAATGTTCTGCGGGACAGGCAGCAGGAGTCGCTCGGATACGACGGCGAGTGACGCGTAGCCGCCCCCGGACAGGAGTGCGCACACCCGATCGCCGACCGACCATCGCGTCACGTCGTCGCCGAGTGCGGCGATCGTGCCGGAGACCTCGAGCCCCGGCCACGTCGGCGCGCCGGGCGGCGCCGGGTACCGGCCGAGCCGCTGGCTCACGTCGGCGCGGTTCACACCAGCGGCGGCGACGGAGATCAGCACCTCACCGCGTCCGGGGAACGGATCATCGATCTCGCGCTCCACCAGTTCGCCCGATTCGACCAGGATCGCCCTCATGGCTCAACGCTAACGAACCCGAGTGCGCTCAGAACGGCGGCGGGCCGTTCGACCGCTCCGAAGTGTCCGCAGTCCGCGATGATCGAGCGGATGCTGCCGGGCAGCACCGCGCCGAGCTCATCGAGGTCGGTCCCTGCGACGAACACGTCGCGGTCGCCGGCGACCGCGCGCACCGGGCATCCGATCGCCGACCAGATCCCGGCGGCGTCGTACCCGCGGGTGACGGATGCCGCGGCGGAGAACGATCGTGGCCGGAGATCCACCGCGGTCGCCGTGACCACAGACGACGGCACCCGGAAGCCGTGGCGGAACAGGGGAGCGAAGACGATGCGCATGATTCCTGCGCGATCGAGCGCCCGCACGAGCGGGCGTCCCTCGCTCCTGAACAGTGAGAGCAACTGCATCACCTTCCAGAGCATGGTGAAGCCGGGCAGCACGCGAAAATCGAGCACCGGGTGCTCGACACTGCGGATGATCGAGAACGTGGTGCCGGAGACCATGCCCACGGAGAGCACTCGCTCCGGCCGGGTCGCCGCGAGGTGGAGGGCCACGAAGCCACCGAGGGAGTGCCCGATGAGGTCCCACTCCGTGTAGCCCAACCGTTCGGTGACGGCGTCCACGAGCGCGGCGATGGCGTTCACGGTGGGATGTCCGTCGCCGGAGCTCGACGCTTCGAACATCTCGGCGGCACCCCACCCGGGAAGGTCGAGCAGCACGGGATTCGGGATCGGCACGCCCCGCTCCTCGGCCTCGATGAGCAGCGGGGTCCAGGTCGACCACGATCCGGCGGCGCCGTGCAAGAACACCGTGGCGCGTGCCGACGTGCGGACCGGCCGGTGATGCGCCACGCATGTGCCGAGTTCGTTCCGCACGGTCGACTCGACCAGGTCGAAGCGGGTCGGGTCGGTGACGAGCGGATGCGGCGCGTATCGTCCATCGCCGGTCACGTGAGCGGCCCGCCGATGATCTCTTCGCGCACACGACGGATGTCTTCCATGAGCGATCCGACGAGGATCCAGTGACGGGGGTCTGGACGCGCGATGACGAGGGGGGCCGTGAGCGCAGGCAATTCGGAGGTGATCGGCGGGCCGGCATCCGCACGGCGCTCGCCGACGGCCAGCAGCCGCAGGTCGTGCGCCGCGCGGTCGAGTTCGAGCGAGATCGCCTCAACCACCGGGTCGCCGACGAGGTCGGGCACCCATCCGTCGTGGATCGTGCGGGTCATGCCGATCGTGCGGGTCACGAGGGCGGAGAGGCGCTGCAGCAGCATCCGATCGGCTTCGATGGTGCGACGGTGCACCGACGCGCGGGGGTTGAGGAAGAGGCTCTCGTCTGCCGTGTCGAGGCTTCGCTCGGCTGCGCGCTGAAGCGGTCGCAGGGCTCTCGCTTCAGCGAGGATTGTCGCGAGATCCTCCCGTGATGTAGGGGCGGTCAGCGCCGAGGAGAGCCGCTCGAGCGAGGTGGCGATCGCACCGGCGAGCCCAACGGTGGCGGAGTGGGCGGGCCCGACGAGCACGGGAGGCACGATCGCGGCGTTCACGAGCAGCCCCACCACGGCACCGATCACCGTCTCCAGGATGCGATCGACCGCATAGCCGGGGGTCTGGGCGCCAAGGGCGATCACGAGCATCGCGCTGATGGGGATCTGGTTCGAGGAGCCGGGATTGAGTTTGAGTGCCCAGGCCACCAGCAGCGAGACCACGATGAGTGCGAAGACGACCCAGCTGGAGGTGCCGAATGCGGCGCCGGCGAGGTAGGCGAGCACCACGCCGACGATCACGCCGATGCTGCGTTCGATCCCCTTGGCGAGGGACTGCGTGACGCTCGGCTGCACCACGAGGAGCGCCGCGATGGCCGCGAAGATGGGGAGCGGCTGGCCCAGAAGCAGCGAGGACAGCAACCAGGCCGCTATGCCGGCGACCGAGGTCTTCACGACCTGCAGGAGGGGGCTTCTGGTCGACGTGCGGAAGGAGGCGATCGTCGGCACCTGTACAGGCTAACCGCCGATAGTGTGAGCGGATGAAGGCAGCGATCATCCACGCCCCGTTCGACGTGCGGGTGGCCGAAGTGCCTGAGCCCCAGCTCACCCGGGCGGATGAGGCGATCGTGCGGATCACGCACAGCTGCGTCTGCGGCAGCGACCTGTGGTCGTACCGCGGCATCAGCGAGTCGATCAGCGGCAGCCGGATCGGGCACGAGAGCCTCGGCATCGTCGAGCGCACCGGCCCGGGAGTCACGCGGGTCGCGGTCGGCGACCTCGTCGTGCTTCCGTTCTTCGCCAGTGACGGCGTCTGCCCGGAATGCCGGGCGGGGCATCCGATCGCCTGCCGTAACGGCACCTTCTGGGCCACCAACGGTTACGACGGCGGGCAGGGGCAGAAGATCAGGGTGCCGTTCGCCGACGTCAACTGTTTCGTCGTGCCGCAGGACGGCCTCACCGACTCGATGATGGTGTCGCTGCTTCCGCTCTCCGACGTGCTCTGCACCGGCCACCACGCTGCCGTCTGTGCCCAGGTCGGGCAGGGCAGCGTCGTCGCGGTCGTGGGCGACGGAGCAGTGGGCTTGTGTGCCGTCGCGGCGAGTCGGCGCCTGGGTGCCGAGCGGATCATCCTCGTGAGCACGCACCCGGACCGGGCAGCGATCGGGATCGGTTTCGGTGCCACCGATATCGTCGACGTGCGTGGCGCCGCCGCCGCGGACCGGATCCGGGAGCTCACCGGTGACCTCGGCGCCGACAGCGTGCTCGAATGCGTCGGTACGGGGGATGCCTTCGCCCTCGCGCTCGCCTCCGTGCGAGCGGGCGGAGACATCGGATTCGTCGGCGTTCCGCACGGCGTTGCCGACCTCAGAGTGGGCGGGCTGTTTCGCAGCGGTGTCGGAGTGAAGGGCGGCATCGCTCCGGCTGCACGCTACATCCGCGAGTTGATGCCCGACGTGCTCTCCGGAGACCTCGATGTGTCGGCGATCTTCGACCTCACGGTGTCTCTCGATGACATCGCCGTCGGCTACCGCGCGATGCACGAGCGCACGGCCATCAAGGCCCTCGTTCGCACCTGATCCCCGCCTCCCGCCCCGAGCCACGGAGCACGACATGCCGCAGACGTTCGATGTAGACCTCGTGGATCTCGTGGTCGTGCCCTCCGGCTCAGGGGGCAGCCGCACCCTGCTCGGCGTACTCGGGGTTCCGCGCGGCGTCGGGCCGTGGCCTGCCGTGGTGATGGTGCACGAGGCCTTCGGGGTGAACGACGTGATGCGCCGTCAGGTGATGCGGCTCGCATCGGCCGGATTCCTCGTGCTCATGCCGGACCTGTTCAGCGACGGGGGAGCGCGGCGGTGCCTGACCGCCACCTTCCGGTCGCTCCTGTCGGGTCAGGGCCGGGCCTACGTCGACATCGAGGCCGCCCGCCGATCACTTCTCACGCGCGACGACTGCACCGGCCGGGTGGGCGTCATCGGCTTCTGCATGGGCGGTGGTTTCGCGCTGATGACGGCGTCGCGCGGATTCGAGGCGTCGTCGGTCAACTACGGCATGCTGCCGAGAGATCTCGATGAGGCTCTTGTGGGGGCGTGTCCCGTCGTGGGCAGCTTCGGAGGCAATGACGCCTCGCTCAGAGGGGCGGCGGCCACACTGAACGCGGCGCTGGAGCGGGCGGGTGTGCCACACGATGTGAAGGAGTACCCGTCGGCCGGGCACGCCTTCCTCAATGACGAACCGACCGGTCCCTCGCTCCTGCGCCCCGTCTTCGCGAGGATTCTCGGCGCAGGACCCGACCCCGTCGCGGCCGCGGACGCATGGGCCCGCATCGAGGCCTTCTTCGCCGAGCATCTCGCCGGCAAGGCTTCGGGCGCCGAGTAAGGCGGTCTGGTCGCCCGAGGGCATCAGGCGTGCGGGGCCACGTCCCGCTGCTCGCGCGCTGCGGAGATCGCATCCGCCGCCCGCACCAGGGTGAGGTGCGTGAGGGCCTGCGGGGTGTTGCCCATCTGGCGCTTGTTCGCCGTGTCGTACTCCTCGCTGAGAAGGCCGACATCGTTCGAGAAACCGATCAGGCGATCCATCAACTCGACCGCGTCTGCGAGGCGCCCGGATCGCGCGTACTGTTCCACGAGCCAGAAGGAGCAGGCGAGGAACGGATGCTCGCCACCCTCGAGCCCGTCGACGCCGCTCTCGGTGCGATACCGCAGCAGCAGCCCGTCCACGAGCAGCTCCTCCTCGATCGCGGCGACCGTTCCGAGCATCCGCGGGTCGTCCGGCTTGAGATAGCCCACCTGGGCCATCTGCAGCAGCGAGGCGTCGACACCGGTGCCGCCGTAGTACTGCGTGTAGGTGTTGCGCTCGCGGTCGAACCCCTTCTCCTCGATCTCGGCAGCCACCTCCTCGCGCAACCGCTCCCACGTCTCGACCGGACCGTCGAGCCCGAAATTCCGCACGGCGCGGACGGCGCAGTCGAACGCCGCCCAGAGCATCACCCGAGAGTGGGTGAAGTGACGGAGGGGGCCACGGATCTCCCAGATGCCGTTGTCCTCGCGCTGCCAGTTCTTCTCGACATAGCCCATGATCGCGCGCTGCAGAGGCCAGGAGAACTTCGTCTCCTCCACGCCGAGCTCGCGCGCGCGCTGGAGGGAGATCATCACCTCGCCGAACACGTCTCCCTGGTACTGCGTGTAGGCGCCGTTCCCCACGCGCACGGGCGTGGAACCCTCGTATCCGGGCAGACTGTCGAGCTCCCGCTCCTCGAGCCTGCGCTCGCCGCCGAGGCCGTACATGATCTGGATGTCGGCGGGGTCGCCGGCGATCGCGCGCAGGAGCCAGGCGCGCCAGCTCTCCGCCTCCATCTCGAACCCGTGGTCGAGCAGCACGTGCAGGGTGAGCGAGGCATCCCGCAACCAGACGTAGCGGTAGTCCCAGTTACGAGACCCACCCATCTCCTCCGGCAGGCTGGTGGTCGCGGCCGCCACGATGCCGCCGGTGTCCTCGTGGGTCAGTGCCCGCAGCACGAGCAGGGACCGGTGCACCTCCGCCGTGTACGAACTCGACGAGATGCACGACGCGGCCCAGTCGTTCCACCACTCGATGGTGTTGCGGATGCGCGCATCCACATCCATGCGCGGTGGCGACGGTCGGTGCGACGGGAACCAGGTGAGGGTGAGGTCCACGGTCTCGCCGGCCTCGACGGTGAAGGTGGCGGTGTGATGGTGATCCACGGCCTTCAGCCGGGGGCCGCGCACGACGATGGAGTTCGGACCCGCCGTGGCGATGAGCGCGGAGCCGTCCTCCTCCTGCACCTGGCGCACCCACGGCATCTCGGTCGCGTATCCGAATCGCACGCTCAGCTGTTCGGTGAACTCCACGCTGCCGCTGATGCCGCGCACCCGACGCACGATGTCGGCGCGGCGATCGCCGTAGGGCATGAGCTCCG
Source organism: uncultured Actinomycetota bacterium (assembly GCA_963756375.1). Taxonomy (GTDB): domain Bacteria; phylum Actinomycetota; class Actinomycetes; order Actinomycetales; family Microbacteriaceae; genus Marisediminicola. The sequence continues at coordinate 633,472 of CAVWNJ010000005.1, forward strand.
TGACCTCGGCCTCGCCGTGCTCGGTGACCCATCGCGTGATGAGCACGAACGTGTTGTCGATGTAGACCCGTGACGTGTGCAGCACTGTGCCGGTCGGGGCGACGAGCCATCGGCCGTGATCGGGAGAACCGAGCAGCGCTCCGAACATCGAATCGGAGTCGAACCTCGGCAGGCACAGCCAGTCCATGCTTCCGTCACGCCCGATCAGTGCGGAAGTGTGGGTATCACCTATGAGCGCGTAGTCCTCGATGTTCGACGGCATCCGCTCACTCTAGGCAGATAGCGTGTGAGCATGACGGACGCCACACGAACCCTGGTCATCTTCGGTGCGGGAGGAGACCTCACAGCGAGGCTCCTTCTTCCCGGAATCGGACAGCTCCTCGCCAGCGGGCGCGAAGACGAGATCGAGCTCATCGGAGTGGGGGTCGAGCCGATGTCCGACGCCGTGTGGCGCGAGCGGGTCGCGACCTCCTTCGCGGCGGGTGAGGCATCCGGCGCGGCCGTCGACGCCGTAGCCGCTGCGACGAAGTTCATCCAGGCCGACGTGACGTCGGCGGATGACCTGCGCCGGGTATTCGCCGCCTGCGCGGGCGTTCCCGCCCTCTACTTCGCCCTTCCGCCCGCCGTGACCGTCGCGGCCTGTGCCGCCCTCGCCTCCGTTGACATCCCCGAAGGCACGATCTTCGCGTTGGAGAAGCCGTTCGGCACCGATCATGCGAGCGCCGAGCAGCTGAACCGCACCCTGACCGCCCTCGTCCCCGAGAACCAGATTCACCGCGTCGACCACTTTCTGGGCAAGTCGACCGTGCTCAACCTGCTCGGTCTCCGCTTCGCCAACCGCATCTTCGAACCGCTGTGGAACTCCCAGCATGTCGAGAAGGTCGAGATCATCTTCGACGAGCCGCTCGGCCTCGAGGCTCGCGCGGGCTACTACGACAAGGCGGGTGCCCTCGTCGACATGATCCAGAGCCACCTCCTGCTGGTGCTCGCGCTCGTGGTGATGGAGACGCCGCCCAGCGTGAAGGCCGACGACCTCAGGGGTGCGATGGTGCAGGCCCTGCGCGCCATGACCGTCGACGACCCTGCCGAATCGAGCAGGCGCGCCCGCTACACGGCGGGAGTGATCAACGGGCGCAGTTTTCCCGACTACGTGGCAGAGGCCGGGGTCGAGCCGGCGCGGCAGACCGAGACGCTCGCCGAGATGACGCTCAGTATCGAGAACTGGCGTTGGGCCGGGGTGCCCTTTGTTCTCCGGTCGGGGAAGGCGCTGTCCACCATGCGCAAGGAGATCATCGTCACCTTCAAGCCCGTGCCTTTCCTCCCGAAGGGCTTCACGGGCCGCGGGCAGGCGGATCGGCTCCGCATCTCGCTCAGTCCGGATGAGCTGGAACTCGACGTGACGATCAACGGCGAGGGCGACCCGTTCGCGCTCGACCGGGTCACTCTCGCCACCACCTTCGCCAAGGGCGATCTGCTTCCGTATGGCGAGGTGCTGGCCGGCATCCTGTCGGATGACCCGACGCTGTCGGTGCGCGGGGATGCGGTCGAGCAGTGCTGGCGGATCGTCGAGCCGGTGCTCGCCGCGTGGCGGAACGGCTCGGTACCGATCGAGGACTATCCGGCAGGCAGCGACGGTCCCGCCGAGTGGGCGAGTCGACGGTGAGGAGATCGCGCATCGGACGGATCGCCCCGGGCCCCGGCCAGGAATCGGTCTGGGACTACCCGCGCCCGCCGAAGGTGGCGGCAACGTCCGCCGCGGTCACGGTGACCCTCGGCGGGGTGTGCATCGCGCGCACGACGTCGGCGGTGCGCGTGCTCGAGACGAGTCATCCGCCGGTCTTCTATCTGCCGGTCGACGACGTGGCGCAGGGAGTGCTGAGCGAGGCGCCGGGGTCGAGCTTCTGCGAATTCAAGGGGAGGGCCGGATATCTCACCCTCACCGCCGGTGGGAAGGTGGCAGAGCGGGCCGCGTGGTTCTACCCGGATCCCACGCCGGGCTTCGAGCTTCTGCGGGGTCGGATCGCGATCTACCCGAGCGCCATGGACGAGTGCACGGTCGACGGCGAGGTCGTCGAGGCGCAGGAGGGCGACTTCTACGGTGGCTGGATCACCTCACGGGTGGTCGGACCGTTCAAGGGGGCAGCGGGCACCTGGGGGTGGTGAGGCGCGTACGCCGCGACTCAGAGCTGTCTGCTCAGAGTGCGTCGGTGGCCTCGAGCTGCTCGGCGAGACCCGCTCCGTCCGGGGCGTAGACCCACGGGGCACCGGTGACCGAGCCATGCTCCTCCGCCTTCGAGCGCCCACCGGCGAGCACCGCTTCGCTCGTGGAGAGCTGGCGGATGGCGACGGCCCGCACGTTTCCCGGATGCGCACCGGAGAAGTCGCGATACAGCGTCTCGTCATGCTGCCCATCGTCACCCACGAGAAGCCACTGCACGTCGGGGAATTCGTTCGCCAGCCGCGCGAGTGACTCGCGCTTGTGCTCGGCTCCGCTCCGGAACCACCGATCGTGGGTGGGCCCCCAGTCGGTGAGAAGGAGTGGGCCCGCCGGATAGAGGTTCCTCGACAGGAACCGGGTGAGCGTCGGTGCCACATTCCAGGCACCGGTGGAGAGGTAGATCACGGGAGCACCCGGGTGATCCCGGGTGAGTCGTTCGTAGAGCACCGCCATGCCCGGCACCGGGCGGCGCGCGTGCTCATCGAGCACGAAGGTGTTCCAGGCGGCGAGGAAGGGTCGGGGGAGGGCCGTCACCATCACCGTGTCGTCGATGTCCGAGACCACTCCGAAGTGCACGCCGTCGGCGACGACGAACACCGGGGCGTCCACGGTCTCCGAGCCTTCCGTGCGCAAAGTGATGTTCTGCCATCCGGCCGCGAGGTCGGCCTTGATGTGCGCGTCCACTACTCCGCCGCGGTCGGCGAGCACCGTGTGGTCGACGCCGTTCACCCCGACGGTCACCGTGACGCTGTCGAGCGGCACGCTCGCGAAGCTGCGCCATCCGCGCACGTTCTTGTACTCGACCGCATCCGCAACGTCGGGGTCGGGCTTGGTGAGCACCACCCGGCACAGCACGCGCAGCCACGTCGTCGACCCGTAGCCGGCGTAGGGCACGATCGTCGGCCGGTGTCCCTTCTTGAGCGCTCGACGCTCGCGGAACTCATGCACGGCATCGTCGATGCGCGCGGCGATATGCATCATCGGCTCGCGGGCAGCGTCGACTGTCGGGGACTTCTTCCGTTTCGCCATGGCCCAAGTCTTTCATGCGCGTGCCGCACTCGATTCTGGCGACGGCGAGCCTACGCTTACCTGTGGAAACCATAGCCTTGCGCAAATATTCAGGTATCTGATACGGCATTCGGCTACAGTGATGAGTCGATGTCAATCCACACGTATTGCGCGTGACGAGCGAAGGAGCAATCTTGACCGCACAGGTACTCATACCCACCAACGAAGGATCGGTCACATTGCTACGAAACGAGCCAGTCCAGGCCCGCAGCGCCGTGCGTCTCACCGCGCTCCTCGACGCCGCCGCCGCGGTCGTCCACGAAATCGGATTCGAGCGCCTCACGACCGCGATGGTCGCCGAGCGCGCGGGATCGTCGATCGGAACGGTCTACCGCTACTTCCCCGACCGCCTCGTCGTGCTGCGTGCCCTCAGCGTGCGCTCGCTCACCCGGTGGGAGTCCGAGGGCATCGAAGCCCTCAACGCCGCCGCGGCATCCGGATCGTGGCTCGACGTGGTCGGTGCGGCCCTCGACTACTGGGTCGACGCGTTCCGCAACGAGCCGGGTTTCCGCTCGCTGCGCTTCGGTGACGTGATCGATATCCGCCCGCGTAGCGAGGCGGGCAACAACGCCGTCATCGCCCGCTCCATCGCGACGGTCATCGCCGACAACTCGGATCTCAACGCCGACGACATCGTGTTCGACGTAGAGGTAGCCCTCACCACGTGTGATGCGCTCCTCGCGAGGGCATTCGCCGGCGAGGCAGAGCCCGAGGACCGTTTCATCGATTCGGCCGTCAACGTTGCCAAGGCGCACCTCGTGGCGCGCTTCGGATCACCCTCCGAGCACTGATCACCACCCACACGGGCACCCGGTCCTTCCGCAGCGCGGTCGACGGCCGGGTGCCTTTTGTTTGCGCCGTGAATGTAACGACTGCCTGCGAGTAGTGCGGCGAAGTTTGCCGGGACGCAACAACGGTGCTTGAGTTGGACGTCCGGCTACGTGTCGATACGCGATGTTCGCGAGGAATGAGCCAGCAAACATGATCGAGTTCCGTTCGGTGACGAAGCAGTTCCCTGATGGAACCGTTGCCGTCGACGACTTCAGCTTTGTTCTGCCCTCGCACTCGGCCACGGTCTTCGTGGGATCGTCCGGCTGCGGCAAGACCACGATCCTTCGCATGATCAACCGGATGATCGAACCGACCTCAGGCCAGATCCTCATCGACGGCGTCGACATTGCCACGCAGGACAAGGTGCAGCTCCGTCGGAGCATCGGCTACGTGCTTCAGGCCGCAGGACTTCTGCCGCATCGACGGGTCGTCGACAACGTGGCCACCGTGCCGGTGCTGAACGGAGTCCCCAAGGCGAAGGCCCGCGAGGCCGCGTTGGAACTTCTCGACAAGGTCGGGCTCGACCGATCCCTTGCGGTGAAATACCCGAGGCAGCTCTCCGGCGGTCAACAGCAGCGCGTGGGGGTGGCGAGGGCGCTCGCGAGCGATCCCAACATCCTTCTCATGGACGAGCCGTTCGGCGCGGTGGACCCGATTGTGCGCGCTGACCTCCAGGTGGAACTCAACCGGCTGCAGCACGAGCTCGACAAGACCATCGTCTTCGTCACCCACGACATCGACGAGGCATTCCTCATCGCCGACCAGGTCGTCATCTTCAAGAAGGGCGGCATCATCGCTCAGGCGGGCACCCCCTCCGAGATCCTGGCCAATCCGGCGGATGAATTCGTGGAGACCTTCATCGGCGCCGACCGCGGGAAGCGTGACCTCCACCTGAAGGAATCGGACGGCGACGGGCCGACACTCATCGTCGACAGCGACGGTCGCCCGGCAGGGGTGCTGGCCGAGTCCAGGCGGAGCAAGGCCGGGCCAGACGCACCGGGTGCCTCGGCGCAGGGTGCGGCAGCGTCGTGAACTGGACGCTGTCGAACCTCGACCTCATCCTGGAGCTGTCGCTCACGCACATTCGCACGGCGATCATCCCCATCGTGGCGAGTTTCGTGCTCGCCATCCCGCTCGGCTGGCTGGCGAACCGCAACAGAACACTGCGCGCAATCGTGGTGACCACGGGCAGCCTGCTCTACACGATCCCGTCGCTTCCGCTGTTCGTGATCCTGCCGCTCATCATCGGCACCAAAGTGCTCGACGACACCAATCTCGTCGTGGCCCTCACCATCTACGGCGTCGCGGTCATGATGCGGTCGGCAACGGATGCCCTGGGCTCTGTCGACCGCACCACCATCGACGCGGCCAGCGCCATGGGATTCTCCTCGTTCCAGCGATTCTGGCGGGTCGACCTTCCGCTCGCCGGCCCCGTGCTTCTCGCCGGCATCCGCGTGGTCTCCGTCAGCACGATCGCGCTCGTGTCGGTTGGCGTGATCATCGGGTCCAACAACCTCGGCTATCTCTTTCAGAACGGCAAACAGCGCGGCATCCTCGAAGAGGTGGGCGTCGGCATCGTGGTCAGCCTGCTGATCGCGCTGATCTTCGATGTGATCATCGTGCTCATCGGCAAGGTACTCATGCCGTGGAACGCGGTCGAGGGACGTAAGAAGACGACACCGGCGAGGGACCTTTCGCCGAGTCTTCTCACCGGGGCGGGGCCCCGATGAACTTCGTGCTCCAGGCTCTGCAGTACATCTTCGACCCGGCGAACTGGGCCGCGGGCGGACGCAGCCCGCTGCCGATCGGCGACCGCCTGCTCGAGCATCTGCTCTACACGGCCATTGCCGTGCCGATCGCCGCGCTCATCGCGCTACCGCTCGGTTTCTTCATCGGACACACCGGGCGCGGCCGTCAGTTCGTGATCGGATTCACCGGGGCCATGCGAGCCCTCCCGGCGCTCGGCATCCTGTTCTTCATCACCATGGTGTTCGGGTACCTGTTGTCGTTCCTGGTCGCGGCGACGGTCGGATCCCTCGTGGCGCTCACCATCCTGGCGATCCCGTCGATTCTGGCCGGGGCGTATTCGGGACTCGAATCCGTCGATCGGCAGACGATCGACGCCGCCCGCGCGAACGGCATGACCGAGTTCCAGATCCTGTTCCAGGTCGAGATTCCCCTCGCGCTCACCCTGATCGTCGGTGGCCTCCGCAATGGTGTGCTTCAGGTGATCGCCACCGCCACCATCGCCTCCTATGTCGGCCTCGGCGGACTGGGGCGCATCATCACCTACGGCATCGCATTCAACAACTTCACCATCATCCTCGCCGGCGCCTTCCTGGTCACCGCGCTTGCGCTTCTCGTCGATGGCATGTTCGCCATCGCGCAGAAGCTCACGGCGACCAAGGGCATCACGGTCGAGCGCGGCACCCGCCGCAAGAACCTCCGCGACAGGTCATCCGGACCCGACGCGGTCGTGGCGAACGCCACACACTGAGAGAAACAGGGAGTCATGTTCACAGCACATAAGAAAGGCCGGTTCGCCGCTGCGGCGATCGCGGCAGGGGTGATGGTTGCCCTTGCAGGGTGTTCGAACGCCGACCCGACGGCGCCCTCGACTGATTCGAGCGGGGACGAGACCGGGACCGACACGATCATCGTCGGCTCGTTCGCGTTCACCGAGAGCGAGATCCTCGGCAACATCTACGCACAAGCGCTCGAGAATGCCGGCTTCGATGTAGAGACGCAGTTCAGCATCGGCCCCCGGCAGCAGACGATCCCCGCCCTCCGTGACGGTTCGATCACTCTCATGCCCGAGTACAACGGCAATCTGCTCGCGTACTACAACCCCGAGTACACCGAGCGCACCACCGAAGAGGTGAACGGATCCCTCGCAGACGCCGTGGCGGCCGATGGTCTCCAGGTGCTCGAATCGGCTCCGGCGCAGGACAAGGACGCGTATGTCGTCACCCGCGCCACCGCTGAGGCGAACGGTCTCACCGAGATCGGCGACCTCGCAAAGATCGTGCCGTTCACGATGGGAGCGAACCCGCAGTTCGCCGAGCTCGGGTACGGACTTCCCGGACTCAAGAGCGTCTACGGCGTCGGTGAGCAGGACGGTGACGTGGGATTCCTTCCGATCGAGGACTTCGGCGGACCTGACACCGTGAAGGCCCTCGTCGACGACACCGTGCAGGTGGCCGACATCTACACGACGTCACCGGCGATCATCACCGAGGACCTCGTCGTTCTGGAGGACCCTGAGGCGCTCATCTCGTCGCAGAATGTCACACCGCTGCTCTCTGACAGCATCTACTCCGACGAGCTCGCCGAGGTGCTCAACGCTGTCTCCGCAGCGCTCACCACCGAGGACCTCATCGCACTCCGCGACCGGGTCGAAGGCACCGAGAAGGCATCCGCCGAGGACGCGGCCGCCGACTGGCTGGAGGAAAAGGGACTGCTGGGGTAGCCCAACTCCCATAAGAGGGGCCCGGATGCACGCATCCGGGCCCCTTTTCGCGTTTCGGAGAGCGGGCGCTCAACCTGCGTCGGAGCGTTTCGTCTCGGTCCTCGCCTCGACAGCGGGTGCTGAGTCCGTTCCGGTGGTGGTTCCCGTTGCCGTGCCCTCGGCAACGGCCTCGAGGACGGCAGTCATGTGCTTGGCCTCCGCCCGTTCGAGGATCTTCTTCACCACGACGACGAGGATCAGGAACACCGCGATGATGCCGGCGAAGATGAACCCGGCACCGTGGAGCCGCGACGAGAGTTCGCGGTAGGTGCCTGCAGCGAGCGATCCGACCGTCACGTAGGCGATCGACCAGATCACGCTCGCGGGCACGGTCCACGCCATGAACCGTGCGTAGTGCATCGTGCTCATACCGGCGGTGATCGGCACGAGTGAGTGCAACACGGGCAGGAATCGTGAGACGAACACGGCGATTCCGCCCCGGCGTTCGAAGTAGCGCTGCGATTTGCTCCAGTGCCGTTCGCCGATGCGGGTGCCGATCCACGAATCGTGGATGCGGTGGCCGAACCACCTCCCGATCACGAACCCGAGTGATTCACCGGCGAGAGCCCCGAGGATCACGGCGATGATCAGTGCGACGAATTCGACGGCGCCCGACACCGCCGTGGCCGAGACAAGCACGATCGAGTCTCCTGGCACGATGAGACCCACGAACGCCGACGTCTCGAGGAAGATGCCGAGAGCGGTGAGCAGGGTGCGCAGCACCGGATCGACGTCGCGCACCGCGTCGAGAATCCAGGTCAACCAGGCGTCCACTTTTCGAGGTTACCCCGGGCAAACCTGAGGCAACATGGGAGTCACCGTCGTTCGGCCGATCACTGTCGGGTACGCCTTCTAAGGTGGGTCCATGCCGTCGCTCATTCCCCGTGATCGACCCGTCGTGCGGCACGCACTCGACGCGTGGGTGGATCCGGCGACCGTGTTCTCGTCCGTTTACGCCGATCTCAGCACCCGCTTCTGGCTGGACAGCGGCGAGTATGCCGAAGCCGGCATGACCTTCCTCGGGGCGGGTGCCTCGCCGATCACCGCGTCCGCCCTACACGGCACCGTGAGCGAAGGTGGCCGATCCCGCTCGATCGAGTTTCTCGCCGATGTGCGCGAACGGATGGCCGCGCGGCATCCGTATCTGGGCTGGGTCGGTTGGCTGGGATACGAGCTGCGGACCCAGACCATGGGCGTGCCGCTCCGCGACGCTTCTTCTTCAGAGACCGGGCGGGATGACCAGCCCGATGCGTTGCTCATGGCGGTGGAGCACCTCATCGCCTTCGACCACGAGCGACGAACGGTCGAACTCGTCGCAGCGGGCGACTCCTGGTCGGCAGAAGCCGCGGCCTGGCGGGACGACGTGCTGGCCGCACTCGCATCGGCGGTGGAGCCCTCGCAGCGGCCGTCGGATCGGGGCCACTCGGGCCGCTCGGTGTGGGCGGTTTCCGACGAGCAGTACCTGGCCGACATCCGCGAGTGTCAGCGGCACATCGGAGAAGGCGACGCCTATCAGCTCTGCCTCACCACATCGGTTGCCGTAGACGGGGTGTTCGATCCCCTCACCGTGTGGCTTGCACTCCGTTCGTCCAACCCGTCGCATCACGGCGGGCTCATCGAGGGGCTGGGCGTCGCCCTGGTGAGTTCGTCTCCTGAGCGCTTCCTCGCGGTGGAGTTCGACGGAACCGTCGAGTCGAAGCCGATCAAGGGCACGCGGCCGCGGTCGAGCGACCCCGTCGTCGACGATGCGCTCCGAGCCGATCTCCTCGGGAGTGAGAAAGAGCGCGCAGAGAATCTCATGATCGTCGACCTCGTGCGCAACGACCTGGGCCGGGTGAGCAAGATCGGCTCGGTCTCGGTGCCCTCGCTCCTCGCGGTGGAGACCTACTCCCACGTTCACCAGCTCGTGAGCACGGTGCAGGGCACACTCGCGCCGGGGCTCTCGGCACTCGACGCGATCGAGGCCTGCTTCCCGGCCGGATCGATGACGGGCGCGCCCAAACGGCGGGCGACTGAGCTTCTCGACCGGATCGAAGGGCGACCGCGGGGCATCTACTCCGGAGCGTTCGGCTATCTGAGTGCCGACGGCACCGCCGATCTCGCCATGGTGATCAGGAGCATCGTCATCGACGGCCACGGCGCCACGGTGGGCGCGGGTGGCGGCATCACCGCGCCGAGCGTGCCGGAGGAGGAACTCGCCGAGGTGAAGCTGAAGGCGGCGTCACTCCTTCGGGTGCTGGGCGTTTCTTAGCCGCCTACTGGGAATCCTGGCGTTCGAGCAGGGCCACGAGTTCGTCGAGCTCGGCATCCCACCCGCCGCGATTCGCCTCCAACGATTCAGCGGTGTCGCCGTCGCGTGTGTCGAACCCGGACTCGGTGACCCGGAGCTCGGTTCCGCCCGCCGCGTCGAACAACTCGAAGGCAACGAGCGTGCTCGATTCCGGCGAGAGTTCGCGGTCAGGCATGCCCCAGCGGAACGAGAATCCGCTCTCGGGCTCCACGGTCTCGAGCCTGATCGGGCATTCCCCGTGGTCGGCCCAGCCGACGGAGCCGATGGTGCCGGGTTCGACCGGGGCGAAGGATGCGGTCTCGCCGAACCATTCCGACATCAGTTCGGGCACGGTGATGGCCTCCCACACCGCCGATCTGCTCGCGCGGATCAGCACGGTGCGCTCGACGAGGTGATTGTCGTGATCGATGCGGGCGGGGGCGTTGTCGGTCACGATGGTGCCTCTCGGTGTGGTGTCGTCGCGTCAGACTCACGGTGACACGGTCCGCCGGCCGCTGCAATGATGCCGCCGGCATCCTCGGGTAGTTGCCGGGTTTAGTAACCTTGACCGCGGCGCACATTCGCCGCCCACCCCACGGCATGACATCTGACGCATGGCCGTCACCCCCCTCCCTCCTCGAATGAGAGCCCCATGGCACACGATCACGACCGCGACTCTGACGAGCGAGACGTCTTCGACGTCAACCAGATCCAGGAGAAATGGCTCGCCCGCTGGGAGGAGTCGAAGCCCTTCAGCACCGCCGATCTCGACGACAAGCGTCCGCGCAAGTACGTGCTCGACATGTTCCCGTATCCGTCCGGCGACCTGCACATGGGTCACGCGGAGGCATACGCCCTCGGCGATGTCATCGCCAGGTACTGGCGCCAGCAGGGCTTCAACGTGCTCCACCCGATCGGGTGGGACTCGTTCGGCCTTCCCGCCGAGAACGCGGCCATCAAGCGGGGCATCGACCCGCGCGCCTGGACCTACGACAACATCGATCAGCAGAAGCGCACGATGAAGCGCTACGCCGCATCCTTCGACTGGGATCGCGTGCTGCACACGAGCGACCCCGAGTATTACAAGTGGAACCAATGGTTGTTCCTCAAGATGTACGAGAAGGGTCTCGCCTACCGCAAGGACAGCTGGGTCAACTGGGACCCGGTGGACCAGACGGTGCTCGCCAACGAGCAGGTGCTGGCGGATGGCACCTCTGAGCGCAGCGGCGCCGTCGTCGTGAAGAAGAAGCTCACCCAGTGGTACCTCAAGATCACCGACTACGCCGACCGACTGCTCGACGACCTCAACCAGCTCGAGGGCTCGTGGCCGAGCAAGGTCATCGCCATGCAGCGCAACTGGATCGGCCGGTCCATCGGCGCTGACGTCGACTTCGTGATCGAGGGTCGGGCGACACCGGTGACCGTCTTCACCACCCGCCCCGACACGCTCTACGGCGCGACCTTCATGGTCGTGGCCCCCGACTCCGAGCTCGCCGCCGAACTGATGGAGTCGGCGACCGGAGCTGTGAAGGAGGAGTTCACCGCGTACCTCACGCAGGTGCAGAAGACGAGCGAGATCGATCGTCAGGACGCCACCCGCGAGAAGACCGGCGTGTTCCTCGATCGATTCGCCGTGAACCCTGTCAACGGCGAACGGCTGCCGATCTGGGCGGCGGACTACGTGCTCGCCGACTACGGCCACGGTGCCGTCATGGCCGTGCCAGCCCACGACCAGCGCGACCTCGACTTCGCCCGCAAGTTCGACCTGCCGGTGCGTGTGGTCGTCGACACCAACGCGGCGGCGACCGGCATGATCCCGGTCATCCCGCTCGACGCCGACGGTAATCCCGAACTGCCGGATGACCTGCCGCCGCTCGACCCCGCCGTGACCGGGCTCGCGCTCGCGGGCGACGGACGCCTCATGAACTCCGGACCGCTCGACGGCCTGAGCAAGTCCAACGCGATCCGCCGCATCACCGAGCAGCTCACCGCAGCCGGAACCGGACGGGCCGCGAAGAACTACCGCCTGCGCGACTGGCTGATCAGCCGTCAGCGCTACTGGGGCACCCCGATTCCCATCATTCACGGGGCTGACGGCGAACTGATCCCCGTGCCGGAGGACCAACTGCCCGTGGTGCTCCCGCCCACCGAGGGCCTCGACCTCACGCCGAAGGGAACATCGCCGCTCGGCGCTGCCACCGACTGGGTCACGGTGAAGCATCCGGTCACCGGCGAGCCGGCACGGCGCGACCCCGACACGATGGACACCTTCGTCGACAGCTCCTGGTACTTCCTGCGGTTCCTCAACCCGCACGACGAGACCCAGGCGTTCGACCCGAAGGATGCCGACAAGTGGGCACCGGTGGACCAGTACGTCGGCGGCGTCACCCACGCCATCCTGCATCTGCTCTACGCGCGCTTCATCACCAAGGTGCTGTTCGACCTCGGGTACGTGAGCTTCACCGAGCCGTTCAGTGCGCTGCTCAACCAGGGCATGGTGCTCATGGACGGCTCCGCAATGAGCAAGAGCAAGGGCAACCTCGTTCGCCTGAGCGACCAGCTCGACGAGCACGGGGTCGACGCCGTTCGCCTCACGATGGCATTCGCCGGGCCACCGGAGGATGACATCGACTGGGCGGATGTCTCGCCTGCGGCATCCCGCAAGTTCCTCGCCCGCGCTTACCGGCTCGCGGCCGACGTCACGAGCGTGCCCGACGTGCGCTGGAAGGACGGCGATGTCGCGCTGCGACGGGTGACCCATCGTTTCCTCGCCGACGCGCCGTCGCTCATCGAGGCCTTCAAGTTCAACGTGGTCGTGGCGCGGATCATGGAGCTCGTGAACGCCACCCGCAAGGCGATCGACAGTGGACCGGGCGCTGCGGATGCCGCGGTGCGCGAGGCCACCGAGACGATCGCTCTCGCCCTCAGCCTCTTCGCGCCGTACACGGCGGAGGAGATGTGGGAGAAGCTGGGCTACCCCGCTCCCGTCGCGCACTTCGGCTGGCGCAAGGCCGACCCCGTGCTGCTCGTGGAGGAGGCGGTGACCGCCGTGTTCCAGGTCGACGGCAAGGTGCGTGACCGTGCCGAGGTGAGCCCGAAGATCGGGGGCCCCGACCTCGAGGCGAAGGCCCGTGAGTCGGCGTCGGTCATCCGCGCCGTCGGCGATCGCGAGATCGTGACCGTCGTGGTGCGCGCGCCCCGGCTGGTGAACGTGGTGACGCGCGGCGCCTGACCATCCCTCCCCAGAACCGGTGCGGCGTCCTGCCGCACCGGTTCTGTCGTTCCCGGCGGTCGCAAACGTGACGCACGCCTAGCCTCTCGGCATGACCCTGCCCGGAGCGCCGCTCGACCGGGTCGTCCCGGCGAAGAAGCGGCTCCGCACCGGTGTGGGAGCGGTCGTGGTACTGGGGCTCGTCGCGCTGGCGGCCGCGATCCTGCTGGGCTCCGGACTGGGTGCGCACGGCAGCGCCACCCTGGTGGAAGCGGGCTCGGCGGAATCGGAATCGGCCGAATCGGAATCGGCGCTGACTGGCGCGGCCGGTTCTGCCGGTGGCAGCGGAATCTTCGTGCACCTCGCCGGGGAGGTCGCCCGGCCCGGCCTCTACGAGCTGCGTGAGGGCGACCGCGCCGTCGACGTGCTTGCGGCGGCAGGTGGTTTCACCGAGGCGGCTGACCGGGCGGCGGTGAACCTGGCCCGACCCCTCGTAGACGGCGAGCAGATCGTCGTTCCCGTGATCGGCGCGGAGCCGGTGACGCCTCAGTCCGGTGCCGCCGGGGCGAGCGGGGGACTCGTGAGCCTCAACACGGCCGACGAGATCGCACTCGACACGCTGCCCGGGGTCGGGCCTGCCACAGCGCGGGCCATCCTGGAGTGGCGGGAAAAGCACGGCCGGTTCGCCTCGGTCGACGACCTTGCGAGCGTGCCGGGCATCGGACCGAAGACCGTGGACAGGCTGAGGGACCTGGTGACCCCGTGATGGTCGATCTCCGCCTCGCAGTGCCCGCAGCGGTCGCATGGGCGGGCTGTGCGCTGCTGCTCGGCTCGCCCGCGATGCTCGGCACGGTGGCGGTCGCCTGCTGGGCGGCGGCCGGGGGAGCCGCGTTCGCAGCGTTCGCCCTGCGGCGGTCGGAGCGAACATCCGCAGCTGCGCAGACCGCCGCGTTGGCTCTGTGCTGCCTCGCGCTGGTGATTTCCGTCGCGGCGGGTCAGGCGCCATCACGGAGACCCGAGGTGCTCACCGCCGCTTCGGGTTCGGGTCGTACGGCGGTGGTGACCATGGTGACGACGGCGACCGTGATCCCGGGCGACGGCACATTTGCCGTGAACCTCGTTCGTGTGTCGGTGGCAGGTCAGGTGGTGAGCGGCTCCATTCCGGCCACGGTGTTCCGTTCCGGACCGATGTCTGGATTCGATTCGGTGCCCGGCGCCGATTCGGTGTCCGGCGTCGATCCGGTGTCTGGCCCCGGTTCGGCAGGTGGTGATGCCTCGGGGCATCCGTCCGGGTCGGCGCCGGAGGCGGAGCTCGCGATCGGCACGACCCTCACCGCCGAAGCGACCTTGCGAGAGACCGACCACGCTGACTCGGCCTCCTTCCTCGTGTTTCCGCGCGCGCCGCCGCGGGTCGTCGCCCCGCCGCCGGCCGCGTTGCGCGCGTTCGGCGACCTCAGGTCGAACTTTCGGCGCGTGGCCTCCGCGCTGCCCGGCGACGGAGCCGCCCTCCTGCCCGGTCTCGCGATCGGCGACACGTCGGCGGTCGGCCCCGAACTCGATTCCGCGATGAAGGCGAGTTCACTCAGTCACCTCACCGCGGTGTCGGGGGCGAACTGCGCGATCGTCGTCGGGCTCGTGATGCTGGTGGGCCGGGCGTTGGGTCTGCGGCGGGGTGTGCGCGTTCTGCTCTCCGTCGCAGCGCTCGGCGGATTCGTGGTGCTCGTCACGCCCGAGCCATCGGTGCTTCGGGCCGCCGTGATGGCGCTGATCGTGCTCGCCATGATCGCTCTGGGGCGTACGGTGCGCGGCTTGCCGGTGCTCGCCCTTGCAGTGATCATCTTGCTCACGGGCGATCCCTGGCTCGCCAGAAGCTACGGATTCACGTTGTCTGTGCTCGCCACCGGCGGTCTGCTGCTCCTGGCGCGACCCTTCACCGCCGTGCTGAATCGCGCGCTGCCGCTACCGCTTGCGGCGATCGTGGCGGTGCCGCTCTCGGCGCAACTCGCCTGCCAACCGGTGCTCATCCTGCTGGCGCCATCCGTGCCCACCTACGGCGTCGTCGCCAACCTGCTGGCAGGACCCGCCGCTCCCATCGCCACCGTGCTCGGACTCGTCTCCTGCCTCCTCGCCGGCCCCCTCGAGCCGCTTGCGCATCTCGTCGCCGGGTTCGCCTGGCTGCCCGCCCAGTGGGTGGCCTCGGTCGCCCAGTTCTTCGCATCCGCCCCGGGTGCCCACCTCCCGTGGGCGGCCGGTGGCGCGGGGGCGGCTCTCGCGGTCGGCGTAACGGCTGCGCTCCTCCTCGCGGTGCTGCCCGGCGTCGGGCGGATGCCGCGGCGGGTCGCGGCATCGGTCGTTGTGCTCACCGCCGTCGGCTACGTGGGGGTGGGAGCGGGGGCGGCGTTGCGCACCGCGCTCACCCGCCCGGCGGACTGGCAGTTCGCCGCCTGCGATGTCGGGCAGGGGGACGCCACGATCGTGGCTGATCACGGGCGGTTCGCCCTCATCGACGCGGGGCCCGACGCGGGCAGGCTCGCTTCCTGCCTCGACCAGCTGGGCATCCGTCGCCTCGACATCCTCGTGCTCACCCACTTCGATCGCGACCATGTCGCCGGTGCCCGCGCCCTCGCGGGACGGGTCGACACCGTGCTCACCGGACCCGTCGATAGGCCGGATGGGCGGATGCTGCTCGACGAGCTGGAGCGGGGAGGCGCGCGCATCGTTCCGGTCGCCCGGGGCGATCAGGGGCGACTCGGAGACCTGCGGTGGCGTGTGCTCTGGCCCACCGATCCGCTGCGCGGTACGGAGCCGGGCAACGACGCGAGTGTGACGATGCTGATCGAGGGGGTCGGTGAGTGCCCCAGGCGGTGTCTCAGCGGCGTCTTCCTCGGGGATCTGGGGGAGTCGTCGCAGGCGCGCATGGCGGCCGTGAGCCGGTTGCAGCCGGTCGACGTGGTGAAGGTTGCGCACCACGGTTCGGGCGACCAGAGTCCGCGGCTGTACGACCGGCTGTCTGCGGCGGTCGCACTCATCGGAGTGGGCTCCGACAATACCTACGGCCATCCGGCGGAGGGCACCCTCCAGATGCTCCGCGACGACACCACCGAGGTGGCGCGCACCGACGGCGACGGTCTGGTGCTCATTTCACCTGCATCCGGCGGCGGTATCGCGGTGTGGCGGGAACGCGGCGGGTGACCTTACGCTCCGTGCCGATATCCGAACGATTCTGGTGCGGGCATGACGGAGGCGCCGCCTAGGCTGGCGGAGGCGCGCGGGCAGTCCCGCGAGGCGAGAACGACCCGACGTCCCCGAGGAGAGACATGGCAGCGCGGCCCACGGCACGCACGGCGAGCAAGACCGCTCCTGCGATCCCGCAGCTCTCGTGGGACCAGGCGCGCCCGGCACCCGTGGTGCTGGTCTCCGGCACCGAGGGCTTCCTCGCCGATCGCGCCATCCGCACGCTCCGGGACCTGCTCAAGGCGGAGGATCCGAGTCTCGAGATCTCCGACATCGATGCAGCGGGTTACGTGCCCGGCGAATTGATCACCCTCGCAAGCCCCTCGCTGTTCGGCGAACCCCGCCTCATCCGCGCCACCGCGGTGGAGAAGGCCACCGACGCGTTCCTCGCCGAGGCGCTCGCCTACCTCGAGGACCCGGCAGACGGCACGTATCTCGTGCTTCGTCATGGCGGCGGTGTGCGAGGTAAGAAGCTGCTCGACGCGGTGCGCTCCGGCCTCGGGTCTGGCGTCGAGATCGTGTGCGTCGAGCTCAAGAAGGAGCAGGAGCGGGCCGCGTTCGCGGCAGCCGAATTCGCCCTCGCCCGCAGGCGCATCACGCCCGGGGCGCTCCGTGCCCTCGTCACGGCCTTCGCCGACGACATCGCGGAACTCGCGGCCGCCTGCCAGCAATTGCTCGCAGACGCCGCGGACGAGATCACCGAGCCGCTCGTGGAGCGCTACTACTCAGGACGCGTGGAGACCAACGCCTTCCGCGTGGCGGACATCGCGATCGCCGGCCGCTACGGCGAGGCACTGGTGCTGCTGCGCCACGCCCTCGCGTCGGGGGCCGACCCCGTGCCGATCGTCGCTGCCTTCGCCAGCAAGATCCGCACCATGGCGAAGGTCTCGGGAAGTCGGGGAAGCGCCGGTCAGCTCGCCGGCAGCCTCGGACTCGCGCCGTGGCAGATCGATGCGGCGCGACGGGACCTTCGCGGGTGGGACGACGAGGGCCTCGCCCGGTGCGTCGAACTGGTTGCGGCCACCGACCAGGCCGTGAAAGGCGGGGGCCGTGACCCGGTCTACGCGCTGGAGCGCATGGTCACTCTCATCAGCGCGGGCGGGGACCCCTCCCGCGTCTAGCCCGCGGGGGGCCGAACGCCTAGCGGCGAACACGCGTGACGGCATAGCGACAGATGCCCGAGCACGACGGATGCCTGAACACCACAGTTGCCCGAGCACGACAAAGGCCCCGCCGAGGCGGGGCCGAACGCAGACGCTGGGTCTGCGCGAGTCTTGTGCGGGCTGCTTAGAGCGCCGCGACCTGCTTCGCGATGGCCGACTTGCGGTTCGCGGCCTGGTTCTGGTGAAGAACGCCCTTGCTGGCGGCCTTGTCGAGCTTCTTCGACGCGATCACGAGGGCTGCGGTCGCCTTGGCGGCGTCGCCTGCGGCGATGGCCTCGCGGGTGAGACGAACGGCGGTCTTGACCTCGCTCTTCACGGCCTTGTTGCGCTCCTGCGACTTCTTGTTGGTGCCGATGCGCTTGATCTGCGACTTGATGTTTGCCACGTTGGTTACTCTTTCGGTTCGTCGGATGATTCGGGGCAGCCGAGCACGGTATCTCGATGCATGGGTGGTCGGCTGCGAGTCGCGAAATATCCGGTCACGGATGTTACGCCAGGGCCAACAGAGCACATTACCAGCATCCCCACCGACCGGCAATTGACGCTATGCCGTGTCGAAGGCGGCGCTCGGTTCGTTCGCGACGGCCAGGCCGATGTGGCGCAGCGTCCACTCGCTCAGTTCGGGCAGCTCAGACAACGGGAACCACTCTACCTCCAGTGCCTCGCCATCCACCGGTTGCGGCACGCCGGAGACGTAGGAACACCGAAAAACGAGCGTCAGATACTGCGCACGGTCGCCATTGTCATAGGTCTTCTCCTCGGTGACCTCCACGGCGAGCAGGCGGTCGGCGGTGATCACCACGCCGGCCTCCTCCGCAGCCTCCCGCACCGCGGCCACCGCCGGCTGCTCGCCCGGGTCGACGATGCCCGTCACCGGAGTCCACTCTCCGGTGTCGGAACGGCGGAT
Organism: uncultured Actinomycetota bacterium; assembly: GCA_963756375.1. GTDB lineage: Bacteria > Actinomycetota > Actinomycetes > Actinomycetales > Microbacteriaceae > Marisediminicola. The sequence goes on from CAVWNJ010000005.1 coordinate 651,881, forward strand.
CAGCAGCACCCGGTCGTCGTCGACGATCACGGCCGACGCCCCGCTCAACCACAGGGGAGCGGTGCCGATCGATCGACGGAGTTCGAGGATGAAGTCGGGGGTGGGCATCCCGCCACGCTACCGGCGGGCAGGATGCGCGGCGGCCGGGGCGCCCGGCGCGTGCCCGTATAGCCTGAAGACGTGCCTTCGCTCGCTCCCCACATGTCTTCGGTGCCGCCCTCCGGCATCCGTCGGATCTTCGATCTGGCAGCATCCCTCGACAACGTGATCTCGCTCGGCGTGGGGGAGCCGGATCTGCCCGTCGCCCCTCACATCCTCGCGGCGGGAGCCGCGGCCTGGATCGACGACGTCACCGACTACACGCCGAACGGCGGCATGACCGCACTTCGTGCGGCGATCGTGCAGAAACTGTCCCGCGAGAATCGCGTGGAGGTCGACATCGAGCAGGTCTGGGTCACCGTGGGTGCCACCCAGGCCCTCTACCAGGCGATGACGCTGCTCGTCGGAGCCGGTGACGAGATCCTCGTGCCAGACCCCGGGTACACCACCTTCACCATGGGTGCCCGAATGGTGGGCGCCGTGCCCGTGCCCTATCCGTTGCATCCGGAGAACGCTTTCGCGCCGCACGTGGACGACCTCGACCTGCTGGTCACCGACCGCACCCGCGCGATCATCGTGAACACGCCGTCCAACCCGCTGGGCACGGTGCTCGACGAGGCTCAGCTGCGGGAGCTGCTCGCGTTCGCGAAGCGACACGACCTGTGGGTGATCAGCGACGAGGTGTACGAGTACTTCACCTACGGCACGCCGCACGTGAGTCTTGCGAGCCTCGACGACGACGATCGGGTGTTCTCCGCCTTCTCGCTGTCGAAGACCTACGCGTTGACGGGCATCCGGGTGGGCTACCTCGTCACGCCTCCCGGGCTCGCCCCGATCCTGCGATCGGTGCAGGAGGCCTCGATCAGTTGCGTGAATGCTCCCGGCCAGGTTGCGGCCATCGCGGCGCTCGATGGCGACCACCAGCACGTGGCGGATGCCCGCGAGCACTACCGCGGCAACCTCGAGGCCGCAACGGCGTTGCTCGCCGAGCGCGGCATCGGGTTCCTCCCGCCGAACGGCGCCTTCTACCTGTGGGTCGACGTGCGGCACGTGAGCGGCGGGGATGTCGCGGCGTGGGCCGAGACGTTCCTGCTCGAGCAGCGCGTGGCCATCGCCCCCGGGGCGGCGTTCGGGCGTCGCGGCGAGGGCTGGATCCGCGTGTGCCTCGCGGCGGAACGCGAGGATGTGCTCGAGGGGCTGCGGCGGCTCCCGGCCCCGATTCCCGCGGTCGACCGACACTGACCTGCGCCCTCGTCGGGTCGCCCGCCCTCCGCGTGGGAGAATCGGGTGACCGAGAGACCGGGCGAAACCCCGGCCCATCCGCAGCACCTGAGGTCTGCACCCACTGAAGGACACTGTGAGCCCCATAGCGAAGACCGCGCTCCAGCCCGCGGCGACCGACCCGGCGTTCATTCGCAACTTCTGCATCATCGCCCACATCGACCACGGCAAGTCCACCCTCGCCGACCGCATGCTCGGCATCACCGGTGTGGTGAGCGACCGCGACATGCGCGCCCAGTACCTCGACCGCATGGACATCGAGCGCGAGCGCGGCATCACCATCAAGAGCCAGGCCGTGCGTATGCCGTGGGAGCTCGACGGGCAGACCTACGCGCTCAACATGATCGACACCCCCGGCCACGTGGACTTCACCTACGAGGTCTCCCGCAGCCTCGCGGCCTGCGAGGGCGCGATCCTGCTCGTCGACGCGGCGCAGGGGATCGAGGCGCAGACGCTCGCGAACCTGTACCTCGCCCTCGACAATGACCTCCAGATCATCCCGGTGCTCAACAAGATCGACCTGCCCGCTGCGGAGCCGGAGAAGTATGCGGCCGAGCTCGCCAGCCTCATCGGCGGCAAGCCGGAAGACGTGCTGCGGGTCAGCGGCAAGACCGGGCTCGGCGTCGAGGCGCTGCTCGACCGCGTCACGCAACTCATCCCGGCGCCGGTGGGAAACGCGGATGCCGCGGCTCGCGCCATGATCTTCGACTCCGTGTACGACGCCTACCGCGGCGTGATCACCTATGTGCGGATGATCGACGGCCACCTCGGGCCGCGTGAGCGCATCCAGATGATGTCGACGAGGGCCACCCACGAGATCCTCGAGATCGGGGTGAGCTCGCCCGAGCCGACCCCGAGCAAGGGTCTCGGTGTCGGCGAGGTCGGATACCTCATCACCGGTGTGAAGGATGTGCGGCAGTCGAAGGTGGGCGACACCGTCACCACCGCTCTTCGCCCGGCAACGCAGGCACTGCCCGGTTACACCGAGCCGCTGCCGATGGTGTTCTCCGGCATCTACCCGATCGACGGCTCCGACTACCCGGTGCTGCGCGAGGCGCTCGACAAGCTCAAGCTCTCCGACGCCGCCCTCGTGTACGAGCCGGAGACCTCCGTGGCGCTCGGCTTCGGCTTCCGCTGCGGATTCCTCGGTCTCCTGCACCTCGAGATCATCACCGAGCGCCTCGAGCGCGAGTTCAACCTCGACCTCATCGCGACGGCCCCGTCGGTGATCTATGAGGTGATGACCGAGGACAAGAAGACGGTCACCGTCACGAACCCGAGCGAGTTCCCCGGCGGCAAGATCGCCACCGTGCGCGAGCCGATGGTGAAGGCGGCGATCCTCGCCCCCAAGGACTACGTGGGCGTGATCATGGAGCTCTGCCAGAGCCGCCGTGGCAGCCTCCTCGGCATGGAGTACCTCGGTGAGGACCGGGTCGAGATCCGCTACAACATGCCGCTCGCCGAGATCGTGTTCGACTTCTTCGACAACCTCAAGTCGAAGACCGCCGGCTACGCGTCCCTCGACTACGAGCCCATCGGCGACCAGGAGGCCGACCTCGTGAAGGTCGACATCCTGCTCCAGGGCGAGCAGGTGGACGCGTTCAGCGCGATCGTGCACCGCGACAAGGCCTACGCCTACGGCGTGCTGATGACCGGACGCCTGCGCGAGCTCATCCCGCGCCAGCAGTTCGAGGTGCCGATCCAGGCCGCGATCGGCGCGCGAATCATCGCCCGCGAGAGCATCCGTGCCATGCGCAAGGACGTGCTCGCCAAGTGCTACGGCGGTGACATCACCCGCAAGCGCAAACTGCTCGAGAAGCAGAAGGAGGGCAAGAAGCGCATGAAGATGGTGGGCCGCGTCGAGGTTCCCCAGGAGGCCTTCATCGCTGCGCTCTCGGGGGACGTCGAGAAGAAGGAAAAGAAGTAACGTGCCCGTTCCCGAGAGCACCGTTCCGCTCTGGCAGCAGCCGGTCACCTACTCGGCGGTCGGCGGCACGAAGGCCGACGACCTGCTCAGCTACCCTCCGGCCGGGTACCGTCCGATCGTGCGCCGCACCCGCATCGGCCACGGCGACAACCGTTTCCACTACGCCACCACGCAGGTCATGTCGTGGGGTGTGCAGCGACTCAGCGGCATGGACGTCGAGGTGATGGATGCCCCGGCCGCCGTCACCGACGCCACCTACAGCCCCATCGCCTTCGGATCCGACGGCACCCCGGTGCAGGCGGCGAGCCTCACGGATGCGGGTGAGGACACGTTCGCGGCCGACGGCACCTCGTTCCTCGTGCCAGGCGACACCGCCATCCTCACCATTCCGTTCGCGCGCATGCACATCACGGCCCCGGTGCGGGTGGTCTACGTGATCAACGAGCCGAACCGACGCGGATTCGCGTACGGCACGCTCGCCGGGCATCCGGAGAGCGGCGAGGAGTCGTTCGTCATCGAGCGGTCCGACGAGGGTTCGGTGTGGATCACCATCACCGCGTTCTCCCGTCCAAGCAGCCTGCTCTGGCGCCTCGCCGGGCTTCCGCTGCGCATCGCGCAGAGGCGCTACATCGACCGCTATCTCCGGGTGCTCGCCGGACCCGTGGACTGACGCCGATGCCCGGCGCTCTGCCCATCGCCGACCCAGCACCGCTCGACGGCACCCTGCCCGCCTCGGTCGCGTCCGGCGCCGGTGACCGGGACTTCGGCGTCTACGTGCACGTGCCGTTCTGTCGCGTGCGCTGCGGCTACTGCGATTTCAACACCTACACGGCCGACGAACTCCGTGGCACCAAGCGCACCGACTACGCGGGCCAGGCGGTCGCCGAGATCGCCTTCGCCGCGTCGATGCTGGCGGATGCCGGCGTGCCGGCACGAGAGGCGTCGACCGTGTTCTTCGGTGGAGGCACGCCAACGATGCTGCCCGTGACCGACCTCGTCGGCATGCTCCGCGCGGTGCACGAGACCTTCGGCATCGCGTCCGGCGCCGAGGTGACCACAGAGGCCAACCCCGATTCCGTCGACGCCGCGTACCTCGGCGCGCTGGCCGCGGGCGGGTTCACCCGGGTGTCATTCGGCATGCAGTCGGCGGTACCGAGCGTGCTGGCAACCCTCGAGCGCACCCACGATCCGGAGCGCATCCCGCTCGTGGTCGAGTGGGCGCGGGAGGCCGGGCTCGACGTGAGCCTCGACCTCATCTACGGAACACCGGGCGAGACGCTCGACCAGTGGCGTCGGTCGCTCGAGCACGCGATCGCGCAGCGCCCTGACCACATCTCGGCCTACGCGTTGATCATCGAGGACGGCACCAAGCTCGCGCGGCAGATCCGGCGCGGGGAGGTCGCCGAGCCCGACGACGATCTGCAGGCGGACTGCTACGAACTGGCGGATGCGCTGCTCGCCGAGGCCGGATACCGCTGGTACGAGGTGAGCAACTGGTCCCGTGGCGAGGGTCATGAATCCCGTCACAACCTCGCCTACTGGAGCGGCGGGGACTGGTGGGGGATCGGGCCAGGCGCACATAGCCACGTCGGCGGCACCCGGTGGTGGAACGTGAAGCATCCGGCGGCCTATGCCGACCGCATCGCGGCAGGGCACTCCCCGGCAGCAGGACGCGAGGAGCTGGACGCGGCAACGCGTGAGACCGAGCGCGTGCTGCTGCAGTCGCGCATCCGTTCCGGGCTCCGCATCGACACGCTCGCAGCCGAACCTCGCACGGCCGTTGCCGGACTCATCGCCGATGGGCTCGTGGAGGGCGCGGACGCGATCCGGGGTGACCTCGTGCTCACCCTCAGGGGGCGACTGCTCGCCGACGCGGTGGTCAGACGGCTCGTCGCCTGACCACGCGCGCGAGGCGACGCTACTTGAAGAAGGGGATCGCCAGCGGGTAGTTGTAGTAGTCGCCCCGATTGGAGGCGATGGCCGCGATGATGCTGAAGATCACCACGAGGATCGCGGCGACCACCACGGCGATTCCGGGGAGGATCAGGAACGACAGCAGCGAGCCCGCGATGTAGACGATCAGCATGGTGAGCTGGAAGTTCAGTGCCGTCATCGAGTGGGCCCGCACGAACGGGCCGCGGTCCTTGAGCAGCAGGTAGCCGAGGAGCGCGGGGATCGCCGAGAAGAAGATCCCGCCGACGTGGATGAGCGTGGACCACAGCTTCTCGTCGGCTGGCTTCATTTGCGAAGGGGTCTGTGCGTAGGGGTTGGTGGGCGGGATCTCAGACATAGCTCGATTAAATACCCTGACGGCCGGGAGACCGGCCGTCAGGGCAGGCTGTTATCCGATCGGTGCCGTGGTGGCTCCGGCTACTTGATGAGACGCAGGGCGAACGGGTAGCGGTAGTTCACGCCGTCCTTCGCCTTGAGGTACGCCACGATCGAGAAGATGATGCGCACGATATAAACGGCGGGGATGATCAGCAGACCGATCACGAGGAACGTCGTGACGTACCCGATCAGCTCGGCGATGAGAAGCGTGATCTGAAAGTTCAGCGCTTCCTTCGCCTCGACGTCGGTGAACCGACCACGGTCCTTGAAGATAAGCCAGATGATCAGCGACGGCAGGATGCCGAGGATTCCGAGGATGTGCGCCAAGGATCCCCACTGCCGGTCTTCGGCGGCGGACAACGGCGCTCCGGGCTGCGGTGCAGCGGACGGTGCGGCTGGATCTGTCATTGGAGTGCCTCTCAACGGTGTGATCCGGCCGTCGACAGGCGACCGGCTAATCCCTGCGCGCCCGGGAGATCACGGCTGTGCAGGCTTGTACCAACGGTACTGCGCACAGTGGACGGGCGGCAATGACCGCCCATCAGTGTGTCGCGGTACCATTGGCAGTCAGGATCGGCGAGTGCCAACACCGACATGCAGTGACATGCATTGAGACATCCGAGGGGCAGGTGCGTGAATGGTCTCCGACCGCAGTCTCGAGGTGCTCCGGGTGATCGTGCAGGACTACGTCGCCTCGCGCGAGCCTGTCGGGTCGAAGTCGATCGTGGAGCGCTACTCGTTCGGTGTCTCTGCGGCCACCATCCGCAACGACATGGCGCTCCTCGAAGAGGAAGACTTGATCACGGCCCCGCACACCTCGTCGGGCCGCATCCCCACCGACAAGGGCTATCGGGTCTTCGTCAATCAACTGGCCGACCTGCGCCCGCTCACCGCGGCGCAGCGGCAGGCGATCGAGACCTTCCTCGGGCAGGCGGCCGATCTCGACGAGGTGCTCGTGCGCACCGTGCGGCTGCTCTCGCAACTCACCCATCAGGTCGCCCTCGTGCAGTACCCCACCCTCGGGCCGGCTCGGGTCAGGCACGTGGAGCTGGTGCCGCTCAGCCAGACGAAGATCATGACCGTGCTCATCACCGACTCCGGCCGGGTCGACCAGCGCGTTCTCGAAGTCGGCGCCGGACTCGACGACGAACTGATCGGCGACCTCCGCGCACGCCTCAACGCGAGTGTCGACGGTCTTGGGCTCGCGGATGCCGCCACCCGGCTGAGCACCTTCGGCAACCAGTTCACCGGCCCCGCCTCGCCCATCGCGAGCCAGGTCGCATCCGTGCTCGTCGAGCAGGTAATGGCGGGCCGCCAGGACCGGCTCGTGATGGCGGGAACCGCCAATCTTGCCCGTACCGAAGAGGATTTCTCGGGCAGCATCTTTCCTGTGCTCGAGGCGATCGAGGAGCAGGTGACCCTGCTGCGGCTGTTCGGCGAGATGGCTCCCGACCAGAACGGATTCTCGGTCAGCATCGGCCGGGAGAACGCCTCGTTCGGGCTCGGTGAGACCTCGGTGCTCACGAGCGGCTATCGCTCGTCCGGTGGCGATCAGGCGAGGCTCGGTGTGCTCGGCCCGATCCGGATGGACTACTCCACGAACATGGCGGCGGTCCGCGCCGTCGCACGCTACCTGTCGCGCCTGCTCGGCGAAGACGAGACCCCCACGCGCTGATCGGTCGGCCTGCCCACCCGATGGGCATGGCTGCGACCCTGATCCTCGCGACCAGAGAATGTAAGGAACCAGATTGGTAGACCACTACGAGACGCTCGGCGTCTCCCGCGAAGCCAGCCCAGACGAGATCAAGAAGGCCTATCGCAGGCTGGCCCGTGAGCTCCACCCCGACGTGAACCCCGGTGCCGACGCATCCGAGAAGTTCAAGCTCGTGACCCACGCCTACGACGTTCTCTCCGATCCGAAGCAGCGTCAGCAGTACGACCTCGGGCCCCAGCAGGGCTTCGGCGGCGGGCAGAACTTCGGCGGCTTCGGCGACATCTTCGAGACGTTCTTCGGCGGTGGAGGCGGCGGCCGGTCCGGCCCACGCAGCCGTCGCGAGCGCGGCCAGGACGCACTCGTGCGCGTCGAGGTCGATCTCGAGGAGATCGTCTTCGGTACCAGGCGCGATCTCGAGGTCGACACCGCGGTGCTGTGCGACACCTGCCAGGGCTCGTGCGCCGCTCCGGGCACCCACGCGGTGACCTGCGACATCTGCCACGGCAGCGGCCAGATCCAGCGAGCCGTGCGCAGCCTGCTCGGCAACGTCATGACCTCGAGCCCCTGCGGTACCTGCCGCGGCTACGGCACGATCATCCCGAACCCGTGTCCCACCTGCCAGGGCCAGGGGCGCGTCCGTGCACGGCGCACCATCCCCGTCGACATCCCGGCGGGCGTGGACACCGGACTCCGGTTGCAGATGCCCTCACAGGGTGAGGTCGGTCCGGCCGGCGGCCCGAACGGCGACCTCTACCTCGAGATCAAGGTGCGTCACCACGACGTCTACAGCCGGAACGGCGACGACCTGCTTGCCACACTCGAGGTGCAGATGACCGATGCCATCCTCGGAACCACGTCGAGGCTCAAGACGCTCGACGGCGAAGTGGATGTGGAGATCCGCCCGGGCACGCAGAGCGCCGAAGTGATCACCATCAAGGAACGCGGCATCACGCGGCTGCGCGGCAATGGCCGCGGCGACCTCAAGATCGGCGTGCAGGTCGTCACCCCCACCAAGCTCAACCGCAAGGAAGAGGATCTGATCAAGCAGTTCGCCGGCACCCGTCGGCCGCAGCGGCCCGAGTTGACCCACTTCCAGCAGGGGCTGTTCGACAAGCTGCGCGACCGCTTCCTCAACCTCTGATCACGGGCTCGCAGACATGGCCCACTTCTACCTGAATGACGCTCTCGAACAGGCATCCGTCGGCGACCGCGTGGCGATCACGGGGGCGGAGGCGAGGCACGCTGTGACCGTGAGCCGCATCGCCACGGGCGAGCGGGTGACGATCGGAAACGGCGCCGGGCTCACCGTGAGTGGTGCCGTGGCCGAGGCAACGCCGGGCGAGCTCGTGATCATCGCCGACGAGGTCGACGAGGTGCCCTTCCCGGTGCAGACGTTGTGGCTCGCGCAGGCGCTGGCGAAGGGCGACCGTGACGAGCATGCCGTGCAGGCCGCCACGGAGCTGGGCGTCGACGGGGTCATCCCGTGGGCCGCGCAGCGCTCGATCGTGAAGTGGGAGGGCGCGAAGCTCCGCAAGGGGCAGGAGCGCTGGGCCGCCATCGTGCGCGAGGCGACCAAGCAGTCCATCCGGCCGTACCTGCCGGAGGTCGCCCCGATCGTCACGACGAAGCAGCTCTCCGCCCTCGCCGCCGGCGTACGGATGCTCGTGCTCGATCCCACCGCGGACCTCCGGCTCACCGAGGTCGCCCCCGACGAGCGCGACACCGTCGTGGTCGTCGGCCCCGAGGGCGGCATCGCGCCGGCCGAGCTCGAGCAGCTCGAGCGGTCGGGAGCGATCCGGGTGAGGCTCGGCGCGGGTGTGCTCCGCACCGGTACCGCGGGCCCCGCCGCGATCGCTGTGCTCAACGCGCAGACCGGGAGATGGTAGTCCGCAGCGCAGCGCCCGCACCGCAGCGCCCGCCGCAGCGCCCGCCCGCAGCGCCCGCACCGCACCGCAGCGCCCGCCGCACCGGTGAGCCAGGCGACGAGCGGTTAAGCTGGGTACATGTCGATCGAGCGTGACCCCTCCAGCGAACCGAGCGTCTTCACGCGCATCATCGACCGCGAGATCCCCGCCGACATCGTGTTCGAGAACGAGCGCGTCATCTCGTTCCGCGACGTCGCGCCGCAGGCCCCGGTCCATCTGCTCGTCGTGCCGAAGACGGCCGAGTACACGAACGTTTCCGAGCTCGCCTCCGCCGACCCCGCGCTCCTCGCGGAACTGGTCGAGGTGGCGTCACAGCTTGCCGCGGAATACTGCGATGGCGAGTTCCGTTTGATCTTCAACACCGGTCGCTCGAGCGGGCAGACCGTGTTCCACGTGCACGCCCACATCCTGGGCGGCACCCTCGAGGAAGGCACCCTTGGCAGGCAGTAACGACAACACCGTTCCGCACGACGAGCGCGACAGCGCCCATCTCCAGGTCGACGGTGTCGCCATGGTCCGGCTGCTCGGCCCCCAGGACCGCCTCCTCAAGACGATCGAGAAGCAGTTCCCCGGCGTCGAGGTACTCGTGCGTGGCAACGAGGTCACGCTGACCGGGTCGGCCGACGAGGTGCGCTCTGCACGCCGACTCGTGGAGGAGTTGGTGCAGATGGTGCGCAACGGGCACGACTTCGGTGAGACCGAGGTTGCGTCATCCGCTCGCATCCTCCGCGACGACGATTCGGTGAGCCCGGCGGAACTGCTCAGCCAGGCGATCCTCACCAGCCGGGGCAAGAGCATCCGGCCCAAGACCCTCGGGCAGCAGCAGTACGTGCGCGCCATCGACGAGCACACGATCACCTTCGGCATCGGGCCGGCTGGTACCGGCAAGACCTATCTCGCCATGGCGAAGGCCGTGCAGTCCCTGCAGCGCAAAGAGGTTGAGCGCATCATCCTCACCCGGCCAGCGGTCGAGGCGGGGGAGCGGCTGGGATTCCTGCCGGGCACCCTCACCGACAAGATCGACCCCTACCTGCGGCCGCTGTACGACGCGCTCAACGAGATGATGGACCCGGAGGTCGTGCCGAAGCTGCTCGCCGCGGGCACCGTGGAGGTGGCACCGCTCGCCTACATGCGCGGGCGCACCCTCAACAACTCGTTCATCGTGCTCGATGAGGCGCAGAACACCACGCCTGAGCAGATGAAGATGTTCCTCACGCGGCTCGGCCACGGCTCGAAGATCGTGGTGACCGGCGACGTCACCCAGATCGACCTGCCCGCCGGAGCCAGCGGGTTGCAACTGGTCACCCGCGTGCTCGGCGAGGTCGCCGACATCCACTTCGCGAGGCTCACGAGCGACGATGTCGTGCGACACAGTCTCGTCGGGCAGATCGTCGATGCGTACACCAAGTACGATGCCGAACGGCAGGCTCAGCGTTTCGAACGGGAGCAGGGCCAGTCGGCCACCTCGTCAGGCGGCCGCTCCGTGCGGCAACCGCAGGACCGCAGGCCGAAGGGGTGGCACCGCTGATGTCGATCGAGATCAACAACGAGTCGGTCATCCCGGTCGACGAGACGGCACTGCTGCGACTGGCCGGCTACGCGCTCGACCAGCTGCACGTGCATCCGGATGCCGAACTCGCGATCGTGCTCGTGGACGAGGCGGCCATGGAGCAGCTTCACGTGCAGTGGATGGACGAGCCGGGCCCCACCGACGTGCTGAGCTTCCCGATGGACGAACTGCGCCCGGGAACAGAGGACTTCCAGACCCCGCCGGGACTCCTCGGCGACATCGTGATCTGTCCCCAGGTCGCCGTTGCACAGGCGGAGACGGCCGGTCATCCGCCGCTCGAGGAGATGCTCATGCTCACGGCGCACGGCATCCTGCACCTGCTCGGCTTCGATCACGCGGAGCCGGACGAGGAGAAGGCGATGTTCGCGCTTCAGGGCGAGATCCTGCGCGGATTCGCCGCCGACGAGCAACGAACCAGGTAGTCGACCATGATCACGATCTTCATCATCGTGGCGATCGTGCTGGTCATCTTCGGCGGGCTTCTCGCCGCAGCGGATGCCGCACTGGGCGTCACGTCACGGTCCGACCTCGCCGAGCTCGCCGCGAACTCCCGCAACCGCGCGAGCCTTCTGGCGATCTCGACCGACATCGCCACACACCTCAACTCCATCAACTTCATGCGCATCGTGGCGGAGACCACCGCCGCGGTCATGGTGACCCTCGCGTTCGCCTCGGCGATCGAGGAACTGTGGCTCGTGCTGCTGCTGTCGGCGCTGATCATGACGGTCGTCTCCTTCGTGCTCGTCGGGTCGAGCCCGCGCAGCGTCGGGCGTGAGCACGCGGCGGGCATCCTCTCGTTCTCGGCGCCGGTGGTGCACGCGATCCGTGTCGGTCTCGGCCCGCTGGCCGCTGCCCTCGTGGCCATCGGCAACCGGGTGACCCCTGGCCGCCCCAAGACGGCCACCTTCTCGTCTGAGGAGCAACTGCTCAGCATGGTCGACGAGGCGACCGAACTGGAGGTGCTCGAGGAGGAGGACCGCGAGCTCATCCACTCCATCTTCGAGTTCAGCGACACCGTCGTGCGCGAGGTCATGGTGCCACGCACCGACATGGTCACCATCGACGCCGATGTCACGGCGGGCGCCGCCATGAGCCTCTTCCTCAGCAAAGGCAACTCGCGCATCCCGGTCATCGGCAACGATGTCGACGAGGTGCTCGGCATCCTGTATCTGCGCGACGTCGCGCGACTCGCCCACGAGAGCCCCGACGGGCTGGATGACGCCACCGCGCTCGACGTCGCACGTCCCGCCGTCTTCGTTCCCGAATCCAAGAAGGCCGACCAGATGCTGCGCCAGATGCAGCTCGAGTCGAATCACCTCGCCATGGTCGTCGACGAGTACGGCGGCATCGCGGGTCTCGTGACGATGGAGGACCTCATCGAGGAACTCGTGGGCGACATCTCGGACGAGTACGACCGCGAGGTGATCCAGGTCGAGGAGCTGCCGAACGGCGTATACCGGGTGAGCGCACGGCTGCCGGTGGACGAACTGGGCGAACTCTTCCAGATCGACCTCGAGGACGACGACGTCGACTCGGTCGGCGGACTGCTCACCAAGGCGCTTGGCCGCCTGCCGCTGCCCGGGTCCGTGGCCCGGGTGTCCGGCCTCATCCTCACCGCGGAACGGACCGAGGGCCGCCGCAAGCGCCTCAGCACCGTGCTGGTCGAAGCCGACCAGGCCCTCATCGACGCCCAAGCCGGATTCGGCAGACAAGAGACCGGAGACGACCGTGACGCCTGAGAACAACCAGCCACCGGTGAATGATGAGTCCGACGACGCTGGGCTGACTGGTTCTGCGGAGCCCGCTGGGCTCGCTGCTGACGCTGGCTCGGAGGGCGTTGGTCCCGATGCGGCCGCCTCGGCGATCGACTCTGTCGGCGTTGGTCCCGATGCCGCGACCGCCTCGGCCGGTGGGCCCGCCGGGTTCCGCGCGGGGTTCGTGTCATTCGTCGGTCGCCCGAACGTCGGCAAATCGACTCTCACCAACGCTCTGGTCGGCGAGAAGGTCGCCATCACCAGCTCCAAGCCGCAGACGACCCGCCGCGCCATCCGGGGCATCGCCCATCAGGTCGGCGGCCAGCTGATCCTCGTCGACACCCCGGGTATGCACCGCCCGCGCACCCTGCTGGGGGAGCGGCTCAACGCGATCGTGCAAGACACGCTCGGCGACGTTGACGTGATCGGGTTCTGTCTCCCGGCCGACGAGAAACTCGGTCCCGGCGACCGATTCATCAACGAGCAGCTCGACTCGTTCCCGCGTGCCAAGAAGGTGGCCATCGTCACCAAGATCGACGCGACGTCACGCCCCGCCGTCGCCGAACAGCTGCTCGCCATCTCGGGCCTGCGGGACTGGGACGCCATCGTGCCGATCTCGGCCACCAACGGCATCCAGATCGACACCCTCGCGGCAGAGCTGATCAAGCTGCTGCCGCTGTCACCCGCGCTGTATCCGGCGGATGCCGTCACCGAGGAGGGCATCTCGGATCGCATCAGCGAGCTCATCCGCGAGGCCGTGCTCGAGGGTGTGGAGGACGAGCTGCCGCACTCCATTGCCATCACGATCGACGACATCATCGAGCGTGACGACAAGGACCTCATCGAGGTGTTCGCGAACCTCTTCGTGGAGCGGGACAGCCAGAAGGGCATCATCATCGGCCACCAGGGCAAGCGGCTGGCCGAGGTCGGCGCGCGGGCCCGGGCGCAGATCGAGCCGCTGCTCGGCAAGCAGGTGTTCCTGTCGCTGCGCGTAAAGGTCGCGAAGGACTGGCAGCGCGACCCGAAGCAGCTGGGCCGCCTCGGGTTCTGACCCGTTACCCGCGGCGTTCACGCGGCGGGGTTACGGCGCGGGGCGGCGGGCGCGAAAGCACCCACGCCTTCACCGGTCGCGCGGGGCTTCGTGCGCAATGCGGCCGCGCCCCATCGGTTGTGCGGGAGCCTAGTGCGCAATGCGGGCGCGCCTCCGTCTCACGCGGGGCGCCGGTGCGCTCGGTGCTGCCGGAGTGGCATCCGTGGTCCTGCACTCCCACTGCGGGTCAGCGCCGAGTCCGTCGGGTGGTGCGCGGGCCTGAGCGCGGGCTCTCCCAAGGACACGTGATCTACTGCATCAGGCTCGAGCGCGCTTCCCGACGACGCGCGGGCTACTGCACGGGCTTGAGCGCAGACTCGATGACCACGGTGTCCGGGCCGAACCGGGTGTCGACCAGCGACTGAATCGCACCGGAATCACTCACCACCTGCACCACCAGGTATCCGTTCACCGGTGCGGCGGAGAGCTGGCCCGGCAGCGGTTGGGCTGCGAGTTCGGCCGAGATCTGGTCAAGTCGCTCCTGCGACGTCTGGCCGGGGTTGCCCTCGTCGAGGTAGGCGGGTGGCTCGGGGCGGATCGTGTCATACAGCGACAGCGGAATCGCGGGTTGGGTGACGGTGAGAGCGGTTCCATCCCACGAGCCCTGCACCGCGTAGGTACCCCAGGTGACGCCGCCGGCCGTCTGCTGCTGCTCGGCGGCAGCCCAGTCCCATCCGACGAGCTCGGGTCCGGAACACTGGGGCGGTAATGACTCGGCGACCGGTCCGAGGCAGAACTCCGCCGGTGTGTCGCCCGACTGGATCACGGTGCCGATGCCGATCACCTCGCCGTCGGGCGCGGCCGCCGACGGGGTCGGCGGCACCGTGCCAGGCAGGTCGCTTGCGTCGGTGGTCGACCCGCCGGTGCCGCCCGCGCATCCGCTCAGGGCCACCATGGTCGACAGGATCATCAGGCTTGCGATTGTTCTCATGCATCCAGTGTCGACACACTCCGCGCCCCACACCACCCAACGATTCGCGCGCCTCGTGCATCCGCCTCCCGCCGCCCGCCGTCGCCTCCTGCCGCCGCCATCCGCCTCCCGCCGCCGCCCGCGTTCGTCAGTCCTCGCTCGCAGCCAGTCCTCGCGCCCAGGCAGTCCGTCAAATTCGGAAATTCAGGACACGGCGCGCCGAAGTCACGATTTCCACGCCTGAGGGACAGCCGCGCGACCTCGTGTCCTGAGTTTCCGAAGGTACGAGGGCGCGGTGGCGGCGGGCTGATGGGGTGCAATGGATCGCAGCGCGCAGCGCCGCAGCCTCGCCTCGCTCGCGCGCGTGCTGCAGTCCGCGGCTTCGCCGCCGTCTCGTTCCCATCCGTTTCGGAAACTCAGGACATCATGCGCGAACGCAGCCAACGATCGGCCTTGTGATTGGCGCTGATGGCGCAAATCCTGAATTTCCGAAGGAGCGGAGTCCGGAACGGTCATCGGGACGGGGAAACGCGGGTACCCGAGCCGGGATTTCCGCTGCCGGAAGCGGTGCGTCAGATGACGCTCTTCGCGCCCGTCGGCTCTTGCTCCCTGCCTGCTTCGGAAATTCAGGACATCAGGCGACCACGGGCCTATTTGTCTAGTGGGCAGTTGCCAACGTGGCCGGATGTCCTGAATTTCCGAAGAGCGCAGGGGGTACTCGGGGCGCGAGACGGCCCGCGGTGGTCGTAGCGAGCGGCGGCGGCGAAGGCGCCAGCGGAAGACAGGCCTCGGGGCAACGGTGGTATCCTCGACGAATGCTGTTCGGTGTGCTCCTTCTTAGCTGCCGCGACGAGTCCTAACTTCCAGGCCTCACTCGTCGCGGAGTTCGTCATTGGCTGACACACAACCCAGACGAGGACACCCGATCATGAAGAACAATCAGACCGCTTCAGCGCTGCCGATCCACAAGTACCGTCCGTACCACGAGATGCTGGCCGTCGATCTGCCAGACCGCACCTGGCCGTCGAAGCGCATCACCCAGGCGCCGCGCTGGTGCGCCGTCGACCTCCGCGACGGAAACCAGGCTCTCATCGACCCGATGAGCCCGGAGCGCAAGCGCATCATGTTCGATCTGCTCGTGCGCATGGGCTACAAGGAGATCGAGGTCGGTTTCCCCTCCGCGAGCCAGACCGACTTCGATTTCGTGCGCAGCCTGATCGAAGAGAATCTGATCCCCGACGACGTGACCATCCAGGTGCTCACCCAGGCGCGGGAAACCCTGATCAACCGCACCTATGAGTCGATCGCCGGAGCGAAGCGCGCGATCGTGCACCTCTACAACAGCACGAGCGTGCTGCAGCGCGATGTCGTGTTCCGCACCGACAGGCAGGGCGTGATCGACATCGCCCTCGAGGGCGCCCGTCTCTGCAAGGCCGCGGAGAAGACCATCCCCGAGACCGAGGTCTTCTACGAGTACTCCCCGGAGAGCTACACCGGCACCGAGCTCGAGTTCGCGCTCGATGTCTGCAACCAGGTGATCGAGGTCTTCGAGCCGACGCCCGACCGCAAGGTGATCATCAACTTGCCGGCGACGGTCGAGATGGCGACCCCGAACGTGTACGCCGATTCGATCGAGTGGATGTCGCGCCGCCTCGCCCACCGCGAGAACGTGCTGCTCAGCCTGCACCCACATAACGACCGCGGCACCGCGGTCGCGGCCGCCGAGCTGGGCTACCTGGCCGGAGCAGACCGCATCGAAGGTTGCCTGTTCGGCAACGGTGAGCGCACCGGCAACGTCGACCTGGTGGCGCTGGGCATCAACCTGTTCACGCAGGGCATCGACCCGCAGATCGATTTCAGCGACCTCGACGAGGTGAAGCGCACCGCGGAATACTGCAACCAGCTGCCGGTGCCGGAGCGCAGCCCGTGGGCTGGCGACCTCGTGTACACGGCGTTCAGCGGTTCGCATCAGGATGCGATCAAGAAGGGCTTCGAGGCGATGGCCGCGGATGCCGCGAGCCAGGGCAAGTCGGTGGACGACCTGCTCTGGGCGGTGCCGTATCTGCCCGTCGACCCGAAGGATCTGGGCCGCAGCTACGAGGCGGTCATCCGTGTCAACTCGCAGTCGGGCAAGGGCGGCGTCGCCTACCTCCTGAAGACGGACCACGCGCTCGACCTGCCGCGCAAGCTGCAGATCGAGTTCAGCGGCGTCGTGCAGGCGAAGACGGATGCTGAGGGCGGCGAGGTCACGAGCGCCCAGATCTGGGCGATCTTCAACGACGAGTACCTGCCCGCATCGGTCGACGATCACAAGTGGGGCCGTTACGAGATCCACCGCACGAGCACGTCCAGCGACCTCAGCGGCGTGACCGCGCTGCAGGTGGAGATGCGGGTCGGCGAGGACGTCGTCTCGACCGCGGCCGAAGGCAACGGCCCGATCGCCGCGTTCCTCAATGTGCTCGGCGATCAGGGTCTCGACGTGAAACTGTACGACTACGTGGAGCACACCCTCAGCGCGAGTGGGGACGCTCTCGCAGCGGCCTACGTGGAGTTGAGCGTCGCCGGCCGCACCCTGTGGGGTGTCGGCATCGACGCGGACATCTCGACGGCGTCGCTCAAGGCGATCGTGTCCGCGGTGAACCGCGCCGTGCGGCAGCCGTCGGCGGACCGCGAGCTCGCCTCCGTCTGAGCCGAACGAGGCGACGCCGAACGCGGCCGACGCCGAACGAGGCCGACCCCGAACGAGGCCGACGCCTCGTCGAGGCCGACACGTAACGGAACCGACGCGTAACGAGGTCGGCGCCTCCTCCGGGGAGGCGTCGGCTTCGGCTCAGCCGTTGCGGCGGTAGCGGCGAATACCGGGTAGGCGGGGCATCCGGTTGATGTGGCGCTGTTCCGGGAGGCTCCAGCGGAACAGCACGGCGAGAATCCGGATGCCGAACGTCACGGCCACGCAGAGCGCCGCCGCGAAGAAGCTCTGTACACCGAGACTGAGCATGATCACGAGCGTCGTCGCGCCGCCCACCGCGGCGACGGCATACAGCGATCCGACGTGCATGAGCGCGATCGGCAGGTTGAGCAGCATGTCGCGCAGGATCGAACCACCGACCGCCGACAGCGTGCCCACGAATACCGCGGGCACGGCGGGCAGGCCGAGCGCGAGGGCCTTCGTCGTGCCGATCGCGCAGAACAGTCCGATGGTGAGGGCGTCGAGCACGGTGATCACGTGGTTGAGCTTCGAGAAGATGCGCTCGAGCAGCATCCCGAGCAGGGCGGCGCCGGTGGCCACGATCAGATACCAGTCAGCGCGGAGCACGGCAGGCACCTGCGCCAGCACGATGTCGCGGGCGAGTCCGCCGCCGAAGCCGGTGGCGATGCCGATGATCGCGATTCCGAGCAGGTCGAGACGCCGGTCTCGGAACTGGGCGGCGAACATCGCCCCCTGCAGCGCGCCGATGCCGATGGCGAGCAGGTCTGCCCACAGGGGTATGACGAAAGGGCCCGGGTTCACCACCAATCTTTACCACGGGACAAGGACCCCGGTCGCATCCGAACCCGCTTGCGCGGCGGATGTCGCGGCGGCGGCGACCATTCCCGCAGGCACGACGGTCGATAATTGGATGATGCCCCTCTACCGCGACGAAGCCGTCGTGCTGCGCACCCACAAACTGGGTGAAGCCGACCGCATCGTCACGATGCTCAGCCGCAACCACGGCAAGATCAGGGCGGTGGCGAAGGGGGTGCGGCGCACTGCGTCCAAGTTCGGTGCCCGCCTCGAGCCGTTCATGGTCGCCGACGTGCAGCTGTTCGAGGGCCGCAGTCTCGACATCATCACCCAGGCGGAGTCACTGGGCTCCTACGGCGCCGAGATCACCAGCGACTACGGCAGCTACACCGCGGCAAGCGCGATGGTGGAGACCGCAGACAAACTCACCGAAGACGAGGGCGGCCTGCAGCAGTACCTGCTGCTCGTGGGCGCGCTGCGCTCGCTCGCCCGCCGCGAGCACGGCTCGAGCCTCACCCTCGACTCGTACCTGCTGCGTGCGCTCAGCGTCGCGGGCTGGGCTCCGAGCTTCGCGGACTGTGCGATGACGGGCGTGCCGGGACCCCACTCCGCGTTCGTGGTGCAGCTCGGCGGTGTCGTCGCCGACGAGGTCGCGCCGCCCGGTGCGCCGAGACTCGATCCGTCGACCATCGGGTTGCTCTCGGCTCTGCTCACCGGAGACTGGCTCACCGCAGACGGCGCCGACGACCGCTCCCGGTCGCAGGCGAGCGGCGTCGTGGCCGCCTACACCCAGTTCCACCTCGAGCGGGGGCTCCGCTCGCTGGAGCATGTCGACCGCCAGACCGACGACCGCGACCGGCGCCCCGCGCATCCATCGACCGAGCCAGCCCACGGCGCCCAGGAGGATTCCCGATGACCGAGAAGACGCATCCGGATGCGGCGCCGTTCGTGCCCATCGACTGGACCGGGCTCTACCCGCCGACCCTGCCGAAGAAAGCCGTGCCGGAGCATGTCGCGATCGTCATGGACGGGAACGGACGCTGGGCCAACGCGAAAGGCCTCACCCGCGTGGAGGGGCACAAGGCGGGGGAGGCGGCGCTGCTCGACGTAGTGGCCGGCGCCATCCAGATCGGCGTGAAGCACCTCAGCGTCTACGCGTTCTCCACGGAGAACTGGAAGCGGTCGCCCGACGAGGTGCGTTTCCTGATGGGCTTCAACCGGGAGGTGCTGCATCGCCGACGCGACCAGCTGAACGACTGGGGGGTGCGCGTGCGGTGGGCCGGCCGCAAGCCGCGGCTGTGGGCATCCGTCATCAACGAACTGCAGTTCGCCGAGCGCCTCACCGCGGGCAACTCCACCCTGACCCTCACCATGTGCGTCAACTACGGCGGACGCACCGAGATAGCGGATGCCGTGCAGCGCCTTGCCACGGAGGTCGCCGCCGGGCGGCTCAAGCCTGGCGGCATCACGGAGAAGACCATCGCGAAGGCGCTCTACGTGCCGGATCTGCCCGACGTCGACCTCTTCGTACGGAGCTCGGGGGAGCAGCGCACCAGCAACTTCATGCTGTGGCAGAGCGCGTATGCGGAGATGGTGTTCCTCGACACGCTGTGGCCGGACTTCGGTCGGCAGCAGTTGTGGGAGGCGGTGTCGCTGTACGCGTCGCGGAACCGTCGGTTCGGTGGCGCGGTCGACACGCCGTCGGCGTAGACGCGTCGCGTGTGACATCCGGGCCGGGCGGGTGGATCAGTAGGGTGGCAGCATGTCTGACGTAAAGTCCGAAGCGCCCATCCGAACCGGCATCATCGGCTACGGCCTCTCCGGTCGCATTTTTCATTCGCCGTTCATCCGGGCGAACGCGCGGTACTCACTCGACGCTGATCTCGACCGGCAACGAGGACCGCCAGGCCGAGGCGCGGGAGCAGAACCCCGGGGCCGAGATCGTCGCCACGCCAGACGAACTGCTGGCGCGTGCCGGCGACCTCGACCTGGTGGTACTCGCCTCGCCGGCGCATACCCACCTCGAGCAGGGCCTCGCGGCGATCGCGGCAGGTGCCGCGGTGGTGATCGACAAGCCGTTCGCGGCATCCGTCGCCGAGGCGGAGCAGCTCATTGCGGCAGCGGAACGCGCCGGGACTGCGCTCATCGTGTACCAGAACCGCCGCTGGGACGCCGACTTTCTCACCGTGAAACGGCTGCTGGCCGAGCGGGCGCTCGGGAGGGTGCACCGCTTCGAGTCCACGTTCGAGCGGTGGTCCCCTGAGCTTCGCGATCGCTGGCAGGACACCACCGATCACACCCAGGGTGCCGGCATCACCTTCGACCTCGGAAGTCACCTCATCGACCAGGCGCTCCACCTGTTCGGCCCGGCTGTCGTCGACCACGCGGAACTCACCGTGCTGCGCACCGGCGGCGTGAGCGATGACGAGGCGTTCATCTCGCTGCTGCACGACTCGGGCGTGCGCTCGCACCTCACCCTCAGCCGGATGGCCGGGCAGAACGGCCCGCGCTTCCGCGTGCTCGGGTCGACCTCGGCCTACACCTCGTATGGGCTCGACGGCCAGGAGCCGGCACTCGTGGCAGGGGCAGACCCCGCCGATGCCGACTTCGGCGTCGTGCCCGAGGAACGCTGGGGGCAGTTGGGCGTTGCGGCTGTCGGCACCGAGCCGGTCGTCGCGGAGCGCGGCGACTACGGGGCCTTCTACGCCGGGGTCGCGGCATCCCTCCGCGACGGCGCGCCGCTGCCGGTCGATCCGCGCGAGGCGCTGGAGACGGTGCGCATCATCGAGCGGGTGCACGAGCTCGCGGGCTGACCCTCCCGGGCCGGCCCTCGCTCGCTGACCGACCCGGGCCAGTCCCGCTCCCCGGGCAGACGGGCCAACCCGTCGTCCACTCCGTCGATCCCTTGCCGCACCCCCTCCCGTCGACCCGTTCGTCGCCCACTCCCGTCCATCCCGATCGGAAATTCAGGACAATCGCGCCGCCAACTCGTCGGTTCCCCGGGCAGCGCCCGCATGCGGATTGACGGCTGTGCACGATGTCCTGAATTTCCAGAAGAACGCAGGAGCACGGAAGGGGCTCGAGTCCGTCCTGCCGCGAATCGGCCCGGCCGCCGCACGTCCGCATCGCCGCGGCACTGCGCGCGGCCCCGCCGTCGCGACGTCCGCACGCGGCGGCACTGCGCGTCGGCCCGGCCGCCGCGCGTCCGCACGGACGCAGCACCGCGCGCCGGCCGCGCCGCGGCGCGACGCCCGCCACGCCGCTGTCTGTAGTCTGGGGACTCCGCTCACCCGACCGCGCACCCAGCGCGGCTGCCCTCAGGAGAATCCGTGGCCACCGCCTCCCACCTCGAACCCGTCATCAATCTCGCCAAGCGCAGAGGTTTCGTCTTCCAGGCGGGGGAGATCTACGGCGGATCCCGGTCGGCATGGGACTACGGACCGCTCGGCACCGCGCTCAAGGAGAACATCAAGCGTCAGTGGTGGCAGTTCATGGTGCAGGGCCGCGACGACATCGTCGGCATCGACTCATCCGTCATCCTTCCCCGCCAGGTGTGGGAGGCGTCCGGTCACGTCGCCGTGTTCAGCGACCCTCTCGTCGAGTCGCTGCACACCCACAAGCGGTACCGCGCCGATCACCTGATCGAGGCGTATGAGGAGAAGCACGGACATCCGCCGGAGAACGGCCTCGCCGACATCCGCGACCCGGAGACGGGCCAGCCGGGCTCCTGGACCGAGCCGCAGAACTTCTCGGGGCTGCTCAAGACGTTCCTCGGCCCCGTCGACAACGAAGAAGGCATGGCCTACCTCAGGCCGGAGACCGCACAGGGCATCTTCGTCAACTTTGCGAATGTGCTCGGTTCGTCGCGGATGAAGCCGCCCTTCGGCATCGCCCAGATCGGCAAGAGCTTCCGCAACGAGATCACTCCGGGCAACTTCATTTTCCGCACGCGCGAGTTCGAGCAGATGGAGATGGAGTTCTTCGTCGAGCCGGGCACCGATAAGGAGTGGCACCAGTACTGGATCGACCACTGCTTCGAATGGTTCACCGATCTCGGTATCGACGCCGACAATCTGCGACTCGACGAGCATGCACCCGAGAAGCTCTCCCACTACTCCACCCGCACCGTCGACATCGAGTACCGCTTCGGTTTCCAGGGCGGGCAATGGGGCGAGCTGATGGGCATCGCGAACCGGACCGATTTCGACCTGAAGACCCACTCCGCGGCATCCGGAGTCGACCTCTCCTACTTCGACCAGACGAAGAACGAGCGATGGATCCCGTTCGTGATCGAGCCGGCATTCGGACTGACCCGCGCGCTGATGGCGTTCTTGGTCGACGCGTATCACGAGGACGAGGCCCCCAACACGAAGGGCGGCGTGGACAAGCGCACGGTGCTGCGCCTGGACCGACGACTCGCCCCCGTGAAGGTGGCCGTGCTGCCGCTCTCGCGCAACGAGCGGCTCTCGCCGGTGGCTCGCGAGGTCGCCGCCGATCTTCGCAAGGTGTGGAATATCGACTTCGACGATGCGGGCGCGATCGGGCGACGGTACCGCCGGCAGGATGAAATCGGCACGCCCTTCTGCGTGACGGTCGACTTCGACACGCTGGACGACAAAGCGGTGACCGTGCGCGAGCGCGACAGCATGGCGCAGGAGCGCGTGTCACTCGACCGCCTGCGCGGTTACCTCGCGGAGCAGTTGATCGGAGCCTGACGCACGTCAGCGGCGGTGGTGTAGCGCGCGCTGCACGCGGCGCCTGACGCGCGTCAGCGGCGGAGGTGTTGCGCGGGCTGGACGCGGCGCCTGACGCGCTCGCGTCGGGTTCGACAATCGCCCCGGTTGGCTGACGCGGCGCGCGCGGTTGGTCGAGCACGCGCTCTGGCGGAGGCGTGCTGTTGGGCGACGGACGGGTTTAGGAGACGCCGGAAGGGTCCCGCGCGGCAATCTTCGGAGGGCTGACGCTCGCGAGGGGTGTCCGGCGTCGGACTCCGGGCGCACCGTCTTCCGCCTGACCTCGCGGAAATTCAGGACAATCCGGTTGCCTGCCCTTTCCCTTCCCTGATTCAAGCGAGCGGATTCGATCTCGCGCGCGGATTGTCCTGAATTTCCGATCGAGTGCGATCGCGAGTGCGAGTGCGAGTGCGAGCGCGATGCGACGCGAGGCGGCGGCGCGACGCGAGGGCGCCGGGGCCCTTGCCACTGCTTCTCCACAGGCCATGTGAGGAGCGCAGGACGCACAATTCAGCAGCTGCGCCGGTGTACCAGCGGCGGAGACCGCGAAAGTGGCGCGGTGACCAGCATCGCCGATATCGTCCGCTCACTGGGCGGGATGGCGCAGAAGCGCCAACTTGTCTCGCGGGGAGCAACGGACAGCCACCTGACCTACGCCGTCCGCAGCGGGAACGTTTCGCGGGCCCGAAACGGCTGGTACTCCACATTCGACGAGTCGGATGCGCGGTTCCGAGCGGTACGAGTCGGCGGACGACTCACCGGGATCTCACTGATCCAGCACCTCGGCGGGTGGGTTCTCGGAGACCACCCGCTCCACGTATCCGTCGCCGACAACGCTGCGCGCTTGCGCACCCAGCAGAATCGATTCAGGCGACTCGATGTGTCTGACACGCGCGGGGTCGTGCTGCACTGGGATGACGCCGACGTCGGTCAGACGGGGTGGGGTCACTGCGGTCGACATTCTCGACGCCTTAGTGAGGGTGGTGCTGGACGAGTCTGCCGAGACTGCATTGGCCTGCCTCGACTGGGCGCTGCACACGCGTGCGATAGACGATCTGGACTTCGAGCTGCTAGTTCTCCGGATGCCGGCCCGCGCCCGCTGGGTAGCCGAATGGGTAGACCCCGCCTGCGAAAGCCTGCCGGAGAGTCTCGCCCGGACGCGGCTCCGACTGGCGGGCCACACGGTGGTGAGTCAGGTGCGACTGGGAGAGCTGGAGAGGATCGATCTGGTCGTAGACGGAGTGGTCGCGCTCGAGGTGGACGGTGAGGAACACCACCTTCTTCGATTCGAACGCGATCGTGCCAAGGACCTTCGCATCACCTGCGCTCGTTTTCACGGGCTGAGGCCGAGCGCGCGCATGGTCTTTCACGACTGGGACTCTGTGCACGACGCGATACGCGTGGCGCTGCGGGAGCGCGGCCTGCCGCCCCGCATCCCGGTCAGTCCCTTCGGAAATTCAGGACACAGGCGCCGAAGACGGCCCTCAGACGCGATGCCAGCGGGCTTGGGCCATCGAGGCGCCGGCCCCCGTCCTGAATTTCCGGTGGAGAGGGATGTGGGAGCCTCTCCGTAAGCCCCGGGCAGTGGCGGGTTCGGGACGCGGCGGTCTAAGCGTGCGACACGGCAGGTTCGGCAAGCGGCAGCTTCGGGACGCAGCGGTCTCAGCGTGCGACACGTCCCCGGCGCGGCACGTCCGGGGCACGGAAGCCGCGGGCAGCGGCAGGCCCGGCGCGGCAGGTCGGACACGGCATCCCCGGGACGCGGCGGGCTCGGGCACGATACGGCCGGCGGGAGGCGCAGGACGCGTCTGGCCATCGACGGGTCGGACGTCAGTCGCGCGCGGCTCCGGGCAGAGACGTCAGCCGCGCGCGGCGCCAGGCAGTGGTGCGGGCATCAGCCACGCGCAACTCCGGGAATAGGACTGCGGCGTGGTCGGTTGCTGCGTGGGTGAATGCCGCAAATCCCGAAACGTCCGTGTCCGACCGCACACCCGCGGCGGCGGCCGTGCCCCAGTCGATCAAGGTCGACATCTGGTCCGATGTGCAGTGCCCCTGGTGCTACATCGGCAAGCGCAAGTTCGAGGCAGGGGTCGCCCAGTTCTCGGAGGGCGCCGATGGCGTCACCGTTGAGGTCGAGTACCACTCGTTCGAACTCGCCCCGGACACCCCGGTCGATTTCGCCGGTTCGCCCGCCGACTATCTCAGCCAGCGCAAGGGCCTGCCGATGGATCAGGTCGAGCAGATGCTCGAGCGGGTTGTGGGCATTGCGGCGGACGTCGGCCTCGACTACCACTACGACGACGTGCACCAGACCAACACGATCAAGGCGCACGAGCTGCTGCACTACGCCAAGGCCAAGGGGCGACAGCTCGACATGAAGGAGCGGCTGCTCAAGGCCTACTTCGTCGACGGCCGCCACATCGGCCGGGTGCCGGATCTCGCCGATCTCGCAGCGGAGATCGGCCTTGATCGGGCCGACGTGGAGCGCGCGCTGACCCAGGAGGAGTTCCTCGGCGCGGTGAAGGCGGATGTAGCGGTGGCCGCTCAATACGGCATCCAGGGTGTCCCGTTCTTCGTCTTCGACGGGCGCTATGGAGTGTCCGGAGCGCAGGACGCGTCGACGTTCGCTAACGTGTTGAGTCAGGTTCGTGACGAAAGTGAAATCAGACTATGACCAGTCCAGCGATGTTTCCCCTCGTGATGGTCGGTGAACCTGAGGCTGCGGCCTGCGCGGGCGATGCCTGCGAAGCCCCAGAACACCTCAGCCAGCTTCTCGTCAACCGCCGGCTGGATGAGGGCGACATCTAGCACCCGTTCGCCGATCTGCGAACAGGGCCTGCCCCGATCCCACCGCACGAACTCTGGTACATTCCGACCGAATGGATCGTCGAGAGTCCCTGCGGAATCACGCGGCCGACATCCGTACGACAAGGAGCGGATGCCGGTGCTGATGCGTGTGTTGGGCAAACTCGGCGTGTTGCTGTCTATTGTTCTGACGGCGACGATGCTGTCCGCCTTCGCGCCGCCGTCGGCGACCGCGTCCGCGCCCCATCCCGCGGGTGGCTCGGCGATAGGTCCCGAGTTGTCGCCCGCCGAGATCGCCGCATCGAACCCGACCCCGGTTTACCGTTTCTACAAACTCTCCGACGGTTCGCACTTCTTCACGAACAGCGAGCGTGAGCGGAATCTCGTGCTCGGGTACCCGGCGGTCTACCGGTATGAGGGGATCGCGTTCTACTCGCATCCGAATCAGATCTCCGGCAGTTCCCCCGTCTACCGGTTCTACAACTTCGTGCAGGGGGTGCACTTCTACACCGGCAGCGAGCAGGAGTATCGCTCGCTGCTCGCCAGCGCCCGGTCGTCGTTCCGCTTCGAGGGCGTGGCGTACTACGCCCTGCCCAATCTCACCGACGCCTCTGCTGCAGTGCATCGGTTCTACAAGTTCCGGCAGGGTGTCCACTTCTACACGAGCAGCCAGGCCGAAGCCGACACTCTCATGCGCGAGGCGACGGACACCTACCGGTATGAGGATGTCGCCTACTTCCTGCCCACACGGCTCAGCTTCTTCGGGATGGGCAACGCCACCACCGAATCGTTCGTGCTCCCGTCGACGCTCGCGGTGTTCCGGTCCGAGTACTCGGGTGTCGCGTCGCGATTCGCGGTCACCCTGAAGGAGGCGGGCACGGGCGCCACCTTCGCCGCTATCGAGAACGTGGTGGACTCGATCAGCGACACCGCTGTTCCGGTGGGCGTCACGGAGAATCGCTATGCGCTCGACATCGTGAGTCAGGGGAGCTGGTCGATCACGATCGAGCAGCCGAAGTCGTCTGCCGGATTCCTCGCCGGCTTCACCGGCACTGGCACGACTGTGTCGCCCCTGTTCTCGATGGTGGAGGGGTCGAAGGCCATCTCGTTCCGCCACGATGGGTCGTCGAACTTCAACGTTCGTCTCATCGACGGGCACGGGGTCGTGATCGGCACCATCGCAGACGGCGTTGGCGCCGTGGCGGGACGCGCCCAGGTGACGGTGCCGGCGTCGGGCACCTACATGTTCGGCGTCGTGGCCGATGGGAAGTGGTCCATCGACGTCGAATGACGGTGCGGATGGTCGTGACTGCCGACCGCGCAACTTCCGCGGGCGGGGGCCCATGACCCAGCTTTTCTCCGCTGCGCCCTCCCCGTCGCCGCACCTCCGCCGTTGTCTGGGAGAATCGATCAGGTGACCCCTCCCACTTTCGCGCCCGACCGAGCGCTCACCGATGCTCCGACCGGTGCTTCAAGCGATGCTCCGACCGGTGCTTCACGCGTTGCTCCGACCGGTGCTTCAAGCGACGCTCCGGCCGGCGCGCCCCGCGGCGCGCGCGACAGCGCCCCCGGCCTCTCGATCGGCCCGCTCAAGCTCGACGTGCCGGTCGTGCTCGCGCCGATGGCAGGCATCACCAACACGGCGTTCCGCCGCCTCTGCCGGGAGTTCGGGGCCGGCCTCTACGTGAGCGAGATGATCACGAGCCGCGCACTCGTCGAGCGCACGCCCGCGAGCATGCGGCTCATCCAGCACCACGAGTCGGAGTCCACCCGCAGCATCCAGCTCTACGGCGTCGACCCGAAAACGGTCGCCGAGGCCGTCACGATGCTGGTGGCCGAGGACCGCGCCGACCACATCGATCTGAACTTCGGATGCCCGGTGCCGAAGGTCACCCGCAAGGGCGGGGGAGCGGCGTTGCCGTGGAAGCTCGAACTCTTCCGCGAGATCGTGGAGCGCGCGGTGACCGCTGCCGGCGCCATCCCGCTCACCGTCAAGATGCGCAAGGGCATCGACTCCGACCACCTCACCTACCTCGAGGCCGGCAAGGCAGCGGAAGGCGCGGGCGTGGCGAGTATCGCGCTGCACGCCCGCACCGCGGCCGAGTTCTATTCCGGCCAGGCGGACTGGTCGGCCATCGCCACGCTCAAGGAGTCGATCAGCGGCGTTCCGGTGCTCGGCAACGGCGACATCTGGTCGGGGGCCGACGCCGTGCGCATGATGGACGAGACCGGATGCGACGGCGTCGTGGTCGGGCGAGGCTGCCTCGGCAGGCCGTGGCTGTTCGGCGACCTCGTGTCGGCATTCGAGGCCCGCGAGTCGGGGAGTGACGTCGTCATCGCGCAGCCGTCGCTCGGCACCGTCGCGAGCACGCTCCGCCGCCACACCGAGTTGCTGGCCGAGTTCCTCGACTCCGAGGAGTGGGCCTGCCGCGACATCCGCAAGCACATCACCTGGTACTTCAAGGGCTACCCGGTCGGCAGCGGCATCCGCGCGTCGCTCGGACTCGTGGAGAGCCTCCAGCAGATGGATGACCTGCTCGGGCAGCTCGACTGGGATCAGCCCTACCCCGGCGAGGACGCGGAAGGTCCGCGCGGTCGCGCCGGTACCCCGAAGCGCCCGTCGCTGCCGGACCGGTGGCTTGAGTCCCGTGACATCGGGGCCGCCCACCGCGCCGACCTCGCCGGAGCTGAACTGAGCCACAGCGGTGGCTGAGGGCGGTTACGTCGAGGCGGACACGGCGCGCTGGCTTCCCGAGGAGCATTCGAGCAGGAGGAGCGATTTCGCGCGCGATCGTGCGCGCCTGCTGCATTCCAGCGCGCTGCGCCGACTGGCCGCCAAGACCCAGGTGCTGAGCCCGGCGGCAGGGCTCGACTTCGCCCGCAACCGGCTCACCCATTCGCTCGAGGTGGCGCAGGTGGGCCGCGAGCTCGCCGTGAACCTCGGGCTCGACCCCGATGTGGTCGACACCGCGTGCCTCGCCCATGACCTCGGGCATCCGCCGTTCGGCCACAACGGCGAGCGTGC
This sequence comes from uncultured Actinomycetota bacterium, assembly GCA_963756375.1. GTDB lineage: Bacteria > Actinomycetota > Actinomycetes > Actinomycetales > Microbacteriaceae > Marisediminicola. The sequence goes on from CAVWNJ010000005.1 coordinate 680,550, forward strand.
GCTGAGCGAGTGGTCCGCAGGCTTCGGCGGTTTCGAGGGCAACGCGCAGACCCTCCGCATCCTCACCCGCATCGAACCGAAGGTTTACGGCTCCGACGGCCGCACCTACGGACTCAACCTCACCCGTGCGAGCCTCGACGCGAGCTGCAAGTATCCGTGGCCGGCGAGTCAGGCGATCGGCGACCCGAGCGGACGTGCCAAGTTCGGCTTCTACCAGGACGACATCGACGCGTTCCGTTGGCTGCGCGAGGGGGCACCCGACCGGCGTCGCTGCATCGAGGCCGAGGTCATGGACCTCTCCGACGACATCGCGTATTCGGTGCACGACTTCGAGGATGCCGTGGTCGGCGGCTACGTCGACGTGAAGGCCCTCGGCGCACGGGTCGATCACGACGAACTGGTGAACTCGATGTTCGCCTGGATCGGCGGTGAGGTCTCGCACGACGAGCTCATCGCGGCCTTCGACCGCCTGGACTCGCTCGATCCGTGGATGGACACCTGGAACGGCAGCCGCATCGACCACGCCCGGCTCAAGAACCTCACGAGCACGCTCATCGGCAGGTTCGCGGGTGCCGCCACCGAAGCCACGCTCTCGTCGGCCGGCGACACCGGGCAGATCGTGCGCTTCGGCGCGAGCGTCGTGGTGCCGCGCGAGGTGCAGGCCGAGATCGCGGTGCTGAAGGGGATCGTCGCGGCGTTCGTCATGTCGAAGAACACCCGTCAGCCCATCTACCTGCGCCAGCGCGAGATGCTGGTGGAGCTGGCCGACGCGCTCTGGGCGCGGGGTCCGGATGCCCTCGACACCGGGTTCGCCGCGGACTGGGCCGCCGCCGATTCCGACGACGGCAGACGCCGCGCGGTGGTCGACCAGGTCGCCTCCCTCACGGACCAGTCGGCGGCAACCTGGCATGAACGCCTTGTGGAGAGCTCCGCACGCTGACGACCAGCCGCCGGGCGCGCACACCGACCGTAGAATCGGGGGGTGCCCGGACTGATTCGACGTAATGACATCGATGAGGTCCGAGCGAGGGTCAACATCGCCGATGTGGTGGGCGACTACGTCGCGCTGAAGAGTGCCGGCGTCGGGTCGCTCAAAGGGCTCTGCCCGTTCCACGACGAGCGCAGCCCGAGCTTCCACGTGCGCCCGCAGGTCGGTCGGTACCACTGCTTCGGATGCGGCGAAGACGGCGACGTCTTCACCTTCCTGCAGCGCATGGACCACACCACCTTCACCGAGTCGGTGGAGCGGATGGCCGGCAAGATCGGTTTCGAACTGCACTACGAGGACGGCGGCCAGGCGAACGCCGATCACGGCAACCGCGCCCGCATCCTTGCCGCCAACGAGGCCGCGGCCGAGTATTTCGTGGAACAGCTCGGCTCTCCGGAGGCGGAGCCCGCCCGGGTGTTCCTCGGCGAGCGGGGTTTCGACCCTGCGGCGGCGCAGCGGTTCGGGGTGGGTTTCGCTCCCAAGTCGTTCAGCGCGCTGGGGCGGCACCTCGGCGGTCGCGGCTTCTCCGAGGCAGAACTCCTGACGGCCGGTCTTCTCAGCCAGGGTGACCGGGGCGCGTATGACCGTTTCCGCGGTCGGCTGGTCTGGCCGATCCGCGATGTCACCGGGCAGACCCTCGGTTTCGGCGCGCGGCGCCTGCTCGACGACGACAAGGGGCCCAAGTACCTCAACACCCCCGAGACGCCGGTGTATCACAAGTCCTCCGTGCTCTACGGAATCGACCTCGCCAAGCGCGACATCTCCAGGGGCCGTCAGGTCGTGGTGGTGGAGGGCTACACCGACGTGATGGCCTGCCACCTGGCGGGCGTCACCACCGCGGTCGCCACCTGCGGCACCTCGTTCGGTGTCGACCACATCAAGGTGGTGCGGCGGATGCTCGGCGACGTCGACAACGCCGACACCACCGGTCTCGGCGAGGTGGTGTTCACCTTCGACCCGGATGAGGCGGGCCAGAAGGCCGCGAGCCGCGCGTTCGCGGAGGAGCAGCGCTTCGCCGCACAGACGTTCGTGGCCGTAGCGCCCGACGGGCTCGACCCGTGCGACCTGCGGCTCAGCCGCGGTGACGATGCGGTGCGGCGACTCATCCGGGCGAAGAAGCCGATGTTCGAGTTCATGGTGCGCCGTGCGCTCAGCGCGTACGACCTCGAGACGGTCGAGGGACGGGTGTCTGCGTTGCGTGCGGCGGCACCGGTGGTGGCGGGCATCCGCGATCAGTCGCTGAACGTCGGCTACGTGCGCACCCTCGCGGGCTGGCTCGGGCTCGACCCCGCCGAGGTGGGGCGCGCCGTGACCGCGGCACGCACGGCGGGCGGTCAGACGCAGGCGGCGGGCGCCGCGGCATCGAGGAACGACCGCCGCCAGAATGCCGCTCCCGAGGAGCCGCACCAGGAGGTCCAGGCCGGCCCCTCGATGAACGATCTGCCCAACGACCTCGCGACCCGCATGGAGCGGGACGCCGCGATGGCCCTGCTGCAGCATCCGGAATCCGTGCCGCTCGCGCTGGCTCAGCGTGCGTTGGCATCGGCTTTCGTGAACCCGTCGCTCGCGGTGGTGCGCGACGGCATCGCCGGCAGCATGGAGGCGTGGGCCTCGGCATCGTGGCTCGACCGGGTGATCGAGGAGGTGCCGCTCCCGTTCGCCACGCTCGTGAAGGAGTTGGGTCTCGCGCCGATACCGGTGCGCGGCGACGCGGCGCTCGAGGCGTATTGCCTCGGGATCGTGTCGAACCTCATCGATCGTGATCTGCTGCGGATCAAGAGCGAGCTGCTCGGAAAATTGCAGCGACTCGAACGGGACGCCGACCCGGCGGTCTCGCGGGGGCTGCAACAGGAACTCGTGCGAGTGGAACGCGAGCGTCGGGCGCTGCGCGAGGACTGACCGCGTGGGGCTCGCGACCTGGGTAGGTTTCGGTCGCATAAACATTTGCTTCCCCACGGCCGGTTCGGCTTGGGAGCGCGCGCAGGGCGACTAGACATAGAAGCAACGCAGTGCCGCGTCACATCGCTGGCACACACTTCGATGAAAGAGGCTCGGTTCTATGTCATCCGCATTCCGAACACGAACGCTGGCTGCCCTGGCGGGCACCGCTACCGTCGCCCTTGCCCTTGCCGGCTGTTCCGCCGGCGGCGATTCCGCCAACGAGGGCGCCTCGACCGGTGAGGGGATCATCGTCGGCACAACCGACAAGGTCACCTTCCTCGACCCGGCCGGCTCCTACGACAACGGCTCATTCGCGCTGATGAACCAGGTGTTCCCGTTCCTGCTCAACTCGAAGCCCGGCACCTCCGACGTCGAGCCGGATATCGCCGAGTCTGCCGAGTTCACCGGCCCAAGTGAGTACACCGTCACGTTGAAGGAGGGCCTCACCTTCGCCAATGGCAACGAGCTCACCTCGAGCGACGTGAAGTTCAGCTTCGACCGCCAGACCGCGATCGCGGCCGAGAACGGCCCCTCCGTGCTCCTCGGCAACATCGACAGTGTCGAGGCGCCGGATGACACCACGGTGGTGTTCACCCTCAAGAACGAGAATGACCAGACGTTCGCTCAGATCCTGGCGAGCCCGGCCGCACCGATTGTGGACGAAGAGGTGTTCTCGGCCTCGGAGATCACCCCGGACACCGACATCATCGAGGGCAACGCCTTCGCCGGCCAGTACGTGATCACCGACTACGACTTCAACAACCTCGTGTCGTTGCAGGCCAACCCCGACTACGCGGGCGTGCTCGGCGAGGCGAAGAACCCCACCGTCGACGTCAAGTTCTACGCGGAGTCGTCGAACATGAAGCTCGACGTGCAGGAGGGCAACATCGACGTGGCTTACCGCAGCCTGTCGGCCACCGACATCGCCGACCTGCAGAGCAACGACAACGTGAATGTGGAGATCGGCCCCGGCGGCGAGATCCGCTACATCGTGTTCAACTTCAACACCCAGCCGTACGGCGCGACCACGCCCGAGGCCGACCCGGCCAAGGCCCTCGCCGTTCGCCAGGCCGTGGCCAACCTCATCGACCGCGAGCAGCTGTCCGACCAGGTCTACAAGGGCACCTACCTGCCGCTGTACTCCTACGTGCCGGACGGACTCACCGGAGCATCCGAAGCGCTGAAGGGGCTCTACGGCACCGATGGCGGACCGGATGCCGAGAAGGCGAAGGCCGTTCTCGACGCAGCCGGTGTCGCGACGCCCGTCACGCTCAACCTGCAGTACAACCCGGATCACTACGGTGAGTCCTCGGGCGACGAGTACGCACTGGTGAAGAGCCAGCTGGAGGAGGGTGGCCTGTTCACGGTCAACCTGCAGTCCACCGAGTGGGTGCAGTATGCGAAGGACCGCACGCAGGACCTCTACCCGGCCTACCAGCTCGGTTGGTTCCCGGACTACTCGGATGCCGACAACTACCTCGCGCCGTTCTTCGCCAAGGACAACTTCCTCGGAAACCACTACGACAACCCGGAGGTCGACAGTCTCATCACGCAGCAGCGTGGCGAAGACGACGCCGACGCCCGCACGGCGCTGATCGAGGACATCCAGGAGAAGGTGGCCGCGGATCTCTCGACCATCCCGCTGCTGCAGGGTGCTCAGGTGGCGGTCACCGGCACGGACATCTCCGGCGCGGTGCTCGACGGCTCGTTCAAGTTCCGCTTCGGTGAGCTGACCAAGGGCTGAGCCTCGCCCCGATAGAGTCGATCCAACGACGACGGGGCGGCCTGCATTCGTGCAGGTCGCCCCGTTCCGTCTCCAGAGTTCCCACGTAAGGCAGCTATGACAGCGACGACGAGCTCGCCAACGCCGACTCGACGAAGAAATCCCCTGAGCAGCAATCTGGGTCGATACATCGTCGTGCGGTTCCTCCTCATCTTTCCGACGATCTTCATCCTCGTGAGCATGGTCTTCCTGCTCATGCGGGTGATCGGCGACCCGATCACGGCGGCCCTCGGCGGCCGTCTCACCGCAGCCCAACTGGCCGAACGCATCACGGCCGCAGGCTACGACCGCCCGGTGCTGGTGCAGTACGTGGAGTACCTCGGCCAGATCTTCACCGGCAACTTCGGTACGACCATCACCGACGGCCGACCCGTTCTCACGGTGCTGGCGACCTACGGCGGTGCAACCCTCGAGCTGGTGTTCTACTCGCTCATCGTGGCGTTCATCGTCGGCATCCCACTCGGCATGGTCGCCGCCTACTACCGGGATCGCTGGCCGGATGCGGTGCTGCGCGTCTTCGCCATCCTCTGGTACGCCACCCCCGTGTTCTTCGCCGGGCTGCTGCTCAAGCTCGTGTTCTCGGTGTGGCTGAAAGTGCTGCCCGTCGCCGGACGCGCGACCACGAGGAGCGAACTCGCACTCGGCCGGGTCGACAACCCCACCGGCATCTACCTCATCGACGCGATCCGCCTCGGCAACTCGACGGTGCTCGCCGATGTGCTGCTGCACGCGGTGCTCCCCGGCCTCGCGCTCGGCTTCCTCACCGCCGGGATCTTCCTTCGCCTGGTGCGCACCAACGTGATCGGCACCCTGTCGATGGACTACGTGGATGCCGCCCGCTCGCGCGGGGTGAGCGAATACCGTCTGGTGCGCAGGCACGCCTACAAGCCGGCGCTCATTCCCATCATCACCGTGATCGGGCTGCAGATCGCGCTCCTCCTCGGAGGCGCGGTGCTCACCGAGACGACGTTCGAATGGAAGGGGCTCGGCTTCCAGTTGGCCGAGTACCTCTCCGCCCGCGACTTCGTGGCGGTGCAGGGCATCGTGGCCCTCCTCGCCGTGATCGTGGCGCTCACGAACTTCATCGTGGACATCGCCGCCGCGCTCATCGACCCGCGGGTGAGGTACTGATGTCGGGCACGGAGAAGGCGTGGACCCGGCTGCCGGTCATCCATCAGTTGCGTCAGAGTGTCGGTCTGCAGCGCGGGATGCTCGTGGCCGGTCTCATCATCACCGGGCTGTTCGTGCTCGTGGCGATCTTCGCGCCGGTGCTTGCGCCCTACGGCTTCTCGCAGCTGAAGGCCGACGGCGAGGTGTTCGGCGCGCAACGCCCTCCCGGTGGCGAGCACCTGCTCGGCACGACGGTGGGGGGCTACGACGTGCTCTCCCGGGTGATCTGGGGCGCCCAGACGGCGCTCCTCGTGATCATCGTCGCGGTGGTGCTGTCGATCTTCGCCGGGGTGCTCCTCGGGGTGATCTCCGGCTACCTGGGCGGCTGGCTCGACCGGGTGCTCGTGGTGATCGCCGACGCGGTCTACGCATTCCCGACCCTGCTGCTGGCGATCGTCACCGCCATCATCATCTCCGGCGGCCAGTCGAACCTGTTCGGCGGAATCATGTCCGCGGCGATCTCCATCACCGTGGTGTTCATCCCGCAGTACTTCCGGGTGATCCGCGCCGAGACGGTGCGCATCAAGGCCGAGGCCTACGTGGAGTCCGCAAAGGTGATCGGCACCAGCACCGTGCGGGTGATGTTCCGCCACGTTCTGCGCAACGCCACGAGAAGCCTTCCGCTGATCTTCACGCTCAATGCGTCCGAGGCGATCTTCACGCTGGCTGCGCTCGGCTTCCTCGGCTTCGGTATCGAGCCCACCTCGGCAGCCGAGTGGGGCTACGACCTCAACAAGTCGATTTCGGATGTCACGAGCGGCATCTGGTGGACGTCGGTGTTCCCCGGTTCCGCGATCGTGCTCGTGGTGCTCGGCATCACTCTGGTGGGGGAGAGCCTCAACGATCTCGCCGACCCGCGCCTGCGCCAGCGGCGGCGCGCGACGGGCGGCGCGGCAAGCGCCGAGACGACCGTTGTTCCGGGGGGAACCCTCGACTCCGCGGCCGGTATCGATGGGTTGGAGGGCAGGAAATGAGCCACGTCGTCGAGATCCGCGACCTCGAGATCACCTTCGCGACCGATGGCACCCCGGTGCGCGCGGTCGACGGGGTGAGTATCACGGTCGACGCGGGCGAGGTGGTGGCGATCGTCGGCGAATCCGGCAGCGGCAAGACCGTCACCGCAAAGTCGATCCTCGGTCTGTTGCCCGAGACCGCGACCGAGTCGGGCGTGGTGTTGCTCTCGGGCAATGATGTGGTGCAGCTCTCCGGCGCCCGTCTGCGCGAGGTGCGCGGCGTGGATGTCGCGATGGTCTTCCAGGAGCCGTCCACGGCACTCAACCCGGTGTACACCGTGGGCTGGCAGATCGCGGAGGGCATCCGGGCGCACGGAAACGTGTCGAAGGCGGAGGCCCGCGCCCGCGCCATCGACTTCCTCGGCCGGGTGGGCATCCCCGACCCCGAGGTGCGCGTCGACTACTACCCGCACCAGTTCTCCGGCGGGCAGAAGCAGCGCGTGATCATCGCGATGGCGCTCGTGCTCGAACCCGATCTGATCGTGGCCGACGAGCCCACCACGGCGCTCGATGTGACCGTGCAGGCCGAGATCCTCGACCTGCTGCGCCGGGTGCGCGACGAGTTCGGCACGGCCATCCTGCTCATCACCCACAACATGGGCGTCGTCGCCGACCTCGCCGACCGCGTGGTGGTCATGTACGAGGGCAAGGTGGTGGAGGAGGCAGACGTGAAGACGCTGTTCGCCACCCCGCGCGACGAGTACACCAAGCGCCTGCTGGGCTCGGTCCCGCGTCTGGGCACCGGGCTCGCGAGCACACGTGAGCGCGCAGCGGCCCGCCCCGACGTCGAGGACGACCCGGTGGTCATCGCCGAGGATCTGCTGATCGAATACCCGGGCAGGCTCGGTCAGGCGGGCTTCACGGCGGTGAATCGGGTGTCGTTCCGCATCCACGAGGGCGAGGTGTTGGGGCTCGTCGGCGAGAGCGGGTCGGGCAAGACCACGATCGGGCGCGCGATCGGCGGGCTCACCCGCGTCACCGGGGGTTCCCTCAAGGTGCTCGGGTTCGAGATGCTCGGCATGCGGGAGCGTCGGTTCCGACCGCTCCGCAGTGAGATCGGCTTCGTCTTCCAGGACCCGGCGTCGAGCTTCAATCCGTTGCTCAGCATCGCCGAGGCGGTGGCGGAACCGCTCGTGGTGCACGGCCGCGCCGAGAACGCGGCGGATGCGCGGTCGAAGGTCGACGAGCTGCTGGAGGCGGTGCAACTGCCGAAGGCGTTCGGCGACCGTTTCCCGCACGAGCTGAGCGGCGGACAGCGTCAGCGGGCGAGTCTCGCCCGCAGCATCGCGTTGCAGCCGCGCCTGCTGATCGCCGACGAACCCACGAGCGCACTCGACGTGTCGGTGCAGGCCAAGGTGCTGGAGCTCTTCGCCGAGCTGCAGCGGGAGTTCGGTTTCGCCGCGCTCTTCATCAGCCACGACCTCGCGGTGGTCGACCTGCTCGCCGACCGGATCGCGGTGCTGTATCGCGGTGAACTGGTGGAGGAGGGGCTCGGGTTCGATGTGCTCGGGGCTCCGCAGCATCCGTACACCAGGCGGCTGCTCGCCTCGCTGCCGGTGCCCGACCCGATCGAGCAGGCCTCTCGACGCGAGGCGCTCAGGCTGCTGCGAGAGGCCGACTGAATGGCACGGAAGGGCGCCTACGGCACCGTGGTCTCTGCACGCGACGTGTCGATCGAGTATCCGTCGCGCGTCGTCGCGGTGCGCGGAGTGAGTTTCGACCTGTTCCACGGCGAGGTTCTCGGCCTGATCGGGTTGTCCGGCTCGGGCAAGTCCACGCTCGCCAAGGCCATCGCCGGACAGGCGGGGCTCCGCGGCCAGGGCGACGCCACCCCCGAGATCTGCGGCGGCGAACTCTCGGTGCTCGACACCGAACTGCGCGGGATCGGCAACCGGGCGCGTCAGGAGGTCACCCTCCGGGTCGGCTACCTGGCGCAGGATGGAGCTCAACGACTCAGCTCCAAGCTGACCGTCGCCGAGAATGTGGCCGAGCCCATCTATCTGCGCGACCGCACGTTCGACACCCGCGTCGCCGCCGGCGCCGTCGCCACACTGATCGACGCCGTGCACCTTCCGCTGTCGATCATGAACCGCCAGCCGTACGAGCTCAGCAGCGGTCAACGGCAGCGCGTGGCGCTCGCCCGCGCCCTGATCCTCGAGCCGGCTCTGCTGGTAGCGGATGAGCCGATCCGCGGTGTCGACATTCTGGTGCGGCACGACGTGCTCGAAGTCATTCCAGAGCTGCAGCGCGAGCGCCAGTTCTCGGCCATCGTCGTGAGCAGCGACCTCGAGGTCGTGGCCCAGGTCGCGCCGCGCATCGCGGTCATGAACGACGGCATGATCGTGGGTATCGGCTCCCTCGCCGATCTCGTGACCGCGCCGGAGCATCCGTACCTCAAGGCGCTGGCGAAGGCCGTCGCCGACAGTGGGCTGACCCCAACGCCCTGAGCCCCCGAAAGGACCTCCCATGACCTCTCCCCGCCCACAGCACATGGCCGTGATCGCCAAGCAGGCCGACGTGGTGCCGCCCGAGTCCCGCCCCACCGCGGGGCCGATCGCGCTTCTGCCTCGCCCGAACGACCGGTTCGTCGCGGCGGTCGAGGCGGGCGGGGGCACGGTGGCCGAGATCTCGTCCGAGACGAGGGGCATCATCTGGCTGTCATCGTCGGAGCCGGAGCGGCTGGTCGAGGCGCTCGAGGCGAATCCGCAGGTCGAGTGGGTGCAGCTGCCGTGGGCAGGGGTGGATGCCTTCGCGGAGGTCATCCGTCCGTTCGCGGGTCGCCCGCTGCCGCTGTGGACGAGCGCCAAGGGCGCATATTCGCAGCCGGTCGCCGAGCACGCACTCGCGCTCACCCTCGCCCTGCTGCGCGTCTTCCCTCGCCGCATTGCCGCCACGAGCTGGTCCACGGTGCCGGAGGGGCGCTCCCTCTACGGGCTGTCGGTGGTGATCATCGGTGCCGGCGGGATCGCGCTCGAGCTGATCCGTCTGCTCGAGGCCTTCGGGGTGAGCATCACGGTGGTGCGGCGAAGCGCCGATGCGGTGGAGGGAGCGGATGCCACGGTGACCGTCGACAGGCTCGCCGAGGTTCTGCCCGGCGCCGACGTCGTCGTGGTCGCGGCGGCCCTGACCGGAGACACCACGGGCCTGATCGGTGAGGCGGAGCTTGCGCTGATGAAACCGGAGGCGGTGCTCGTGAACATCGCGCGTGGGGGACTGGTGAACACCGACGCCCTTGTCGCGGCCCTGGCCGCCGGGGTCATCGCGGGCGCCGGCGTGGATGTCACCGACCCGGAGCCGCTCCCAGACGGGCATCCGCTCTGGTCCGAGCCCAACGCCCTGATCACCCCGCACAGCGCGGACACGCCGGAGATGACCGCGCCGCTCCTGGCCGAGCGCATCCGGCTCAACGTGGAGGCCTTCCTCGGAGACGGCCGTTTCGTGGGCGTCGTCGACCCGGTCGCCGGGTACTGAGCGGCGAGCGTTCTGCCCTGCCCCGCACACTGGGGGCGCGCCGATCTCGGCCTCGATTTGGTGGATCCGGCGATCTTGCTAAGATTGGCAACGCTGTTTCAGCAATCCTCGATAGCTCAATTGGCAGAGCAGCCGACTGTTAATCGGCAGGTTCTTGGTTCGAGTCCAAGTCGAGGAGCTCGAAGGCCGCATGGGGCTCCACCCCCTGCGGCCTTCGTTATTTTCTGGCGTCATCGGTCCGGCGCCCATCGCTGTAGGGTTCTGAGAAGATCACGGCCTACCCGAGGCCTCGATCGGTGGATTGCGGCCTACCCGAGGCCGGGATCGTGGATTGCGGCTTACCCGAGGCCGGAATCGGAAGGACGAACGTGAACGACTGGGTTGCCCTGAACCCGGAATTTGCAACGGCGCTCGCAGCAGGAGTGCTCAGCCTCGCTGTCGTGGCTCTCACCCTCTGGATGTTGTGCCTGCGGAACAGCCGCGCGCTGTCGACCGAGCTCAATGAGGCGGATGACCGCATCGCCGAGCTCGAGGACGCCATCGCCGAACTCCGGCAGCAGTCCCTCGTTGCCGCGGGCGGCGGCGCGACCGCATCATCCCCGTCGTCGCGCGCGGGCGACCAGAATCCAGACCCGATCGCTGGGGTGCCAGGTCTCGACGCACTCGGCCGGCTCGCGCAGGCTCATCGCGAAGCCGGTCTGCAGGTCTTCCTTGCGGAGTCGGGCAGCCGCGCGCCCCTCGAGTCGGGGGCCGAACTCGCCCTCTACCGCATTGTGGAGACGGCGCTCGCCAACTCCCGTGCGCACGGCGGCAAGGGCACGAAGGTCAGCGTGAATCTCGGCTGGGCCAACGACGGGCTTCACATGCTCATCGAGGATGACGGCGACGCGGCGTCGGCGCGGCGCGGCAGCTCGCACCGGAACGGTGCCAGCGCCGGAAAGTCGACGATGGTGGTCGAGGGTGAGGGTATTGCCGAGATGCGGCAGCGCACGAACGCCTATGGTGGCTCGTTCGACGCATCCCGGGTTCCGGGGGTCGGGTTTCGTGTGTCGGCCAGATTCCCCGCGCTTCCCGAGGAATCGGGCAGGCACACCTCGAGCCAGGGGTGAGGGTTCGACGTGACGTCGTCCCCGCAGATCGGGCGGCCGCACGCGCTGGAATAGCAGTCGGTCTGGCTGCCGCGAGTTACGGCATCTCCTACGGCGCGCTCGCTGTGGCGGCGGGGCTCGACGTCTGGCAGACCAGCGTCATGAGTCTTCTCATGTTCACCGGGGGCTCGCAGTTCGCCCTCATCGGCGTGCTCGCGAGCGGAGGAGTCGCGGCGGGGCCTGCGGCGATCGCCAGTGCCGCGATCCTCGGTATTCGAAACGGCGTGTACGGCATCCGGATGTCTCCGGTGATCGGCAGAGGCTTCTGGCGTCGGGTCGCGGCGGCCTGGGTCACCATCGATGAGTCAACGGCCGTGGCGAGCACACAGTCGACGCTGCGAACCCAGCGCATCGGCTTCTGGGTCACTGCCGCAGCCACCTTCATCGGGTGGAACGTCACGAGCGTCATCGGCGCCCTCGTCGGCGACGCGATCGGAGATGTTCGTCAGTACGGGCTGGATGCCGCCGCCGCCGCTGCGTTCCTCGGGTTGCTGTGGCCGCGGCTCAAGCAGCTGCAGACCGTTGCGGTGGCGGCGGCCGCAGCCGTACTGGCGGTGGCGCTCACGCCGGTGCTCATCCCGGGTCTCCCCGTGCTCGCGGCCGGTTCCGTCGCAGTCATCGTCGGGGCATTCAACTGGTTCGGCGGCCCCGGGCGTCTGGCCCCGACCACGCAGGGAGAGGTGCGCGCATGACACTCTGGCTCATCGTGATCGTCGCGTCCCTCGCCTGCCTCGCGCTGAAGCTCGCCGGGTACCTCGTGCCGCGCAGTGTGCTCGACCGGCCCACGCCCGCCCGCATCGCCGACCTGCTCACGGTGGCGCTGCTCGCTGCGCTCATCGGCGTTCAGACCTTCGGCGCCGCCCAGACGCTGGTGCTGGATGCGCGCCTGCCGGCACTCGGTGTTGCGGCGGTGCTGTTCCGACTCAAGGTGCCGTTCATCCTGGTGATCATCGCCGCTGCGGCAACGGCTGCCGCGATCCGCGCCCTCACCTGATCAGGCGTCTAGGTCGTCGACCCCGGGTAGCCAGCTGTTGCCAGGCTTGCCCCAGCCTTTCTTGCGGAGAGTCTTGGCAAGCGGCTTCGCCCACTCCGTGCCGATCCGGTCCACGTAGAGGGTTCCGTCGAGGTGGTCGTACTCGTGCTGAAAGATTCGGGCGAGCCATCCGTGCGCCGTGATCTCGAAGGGCTGGCCGTCGAGGTCCCGCGCGCGGAGCAACGCCGTGGCTGCGCGGCGCAGCGGAAAGCGCTCGCCCGGCACCGAGAGGCAGCCTTCGGACTCGCCCTCCTCGTCGGGCTCACCAGCGGGCACCGGGGTGATGAACAGCTCCGGATTCACGGCGACACCCGAGCTCTCGGTGCCCTCGTCATCCGTCCACTCCCACACGAAGACCCGAAGCGGCACGCCCACCTGAGGCGCGGCGAGCCCGACCCCCGGCGCTGCCTCCATGGTCTCGCGCATGTCGGCGACGAGGCGGATGAGCGGCTCACCGAAATCGGTGACGTCGGTCGCGCGCGCGTGGAGAACGGGTTCTCCCGTGATGAGAATCGGAAGAACGGCCATTCGCCAAGATTATCGGGCACCCTGCCGTTAGGGTCTCTCCTGTGCTGATCGATATGTCCTCGCTCACCGACGAAGTCCTCAATCTCACGCCGGCCCAGGGGCTCGGCATCCCCATCGCCCTGGTCGGCGCAGTCTTTCTCGCCCTCGGGGCGCAGTTCCAGCACCGCGGCGTCACCAAGGTGGCCGCGCGCATGGGGCAGGCCAACAAGGGGCTCAGTCGACAGCAGATCGTCGCGTTGCTCGCCCGACCCTCGTGGGTCACCGGCACGCTCATGCTTGGCCTTGCCATCGTGCTGCAGCTCACGAGCCTCACGCTGGCCCCGCTCATCGTGGTGCAGCCGCTGGGGGCCGTTGCGTTGGTGATCACGGCGGTGGTGAATTCCAAGGTCGCCGGTCACAAGATCGACAGGTACACCACTCGGGCGATCGCCCTGTGCGTTGGCGGCATCGGGGTGTTCGTGACCATTGCGGCCTTCGTGGCGCGGGAGACACCCATCACCGACGCACAACTCATCACCGTGCTCGTGATTCTCGCGGTGGTGCTCGTGCTGTCGGGGATTGCCGCGGCCGTGCTGCACAAGGGCGCCAAGGCGATCGTGTACATCATCGGTGCGGGCCTGCTCTACGGCTTCGTGGCCACCCTCGCGAAGGTGGTCATCAACCGCATCATCACCGGCAACTTCGACCTGCTCACGGTGCTGTGTATCGTCGCGTTGCTCGCGGCGACCGTTCTCGGCGCCTACTTCGTGCAGAACGCCTACTCGTCCGGCCCACCGGATCTGGTGATCGCGGGTCTCACGGTGGTCGACCCGCTCGTGGCGGTGAGCATCGGAATCGTGGTGCTCGGAGAGGCCTCCGAGGCTCCGTTCCTCGCCGTCGTCGCCTTCGCGGTCGCGGGGGCCGTGGCAATCTACGGCGTGTTCGAACTGGCGAAACACCATCCGCAGTCGCAGGCCTAGGGTAGTTTGTTCCTTATATTTCCGACTGACAGAACGAGTCGACGACGCTCGGCACCGACTGCAAGGGATACCCACCGTTTTGCCTGAAGCCACGACCAGCCCCACACCCGCTGGCCATCGGCCGCTCCGAATCCTTCTCGGCGCCGACACCTTCCCGCCCGACGTCAACGGCGCAGCCAACTTCGCGGCACGCCTCGCTGCAGGTCTCGTCGGCCGCGGCCACGAGGTTCACATCGTGGCTCCTGCTCCCAACCGCCGCCACGGCACCTTCATCGAGGAGCACGACGGCCAGCGGGTCACCGTGCATCGCCTCAAGTCTTGGCGTTGGTACCCGCACGACTGGCTGCGCTTTGCGCTCCCGTGGGAGATGCATCGCAATGCCGCGCGCATCCTCGACGCGGTCAAGCCCGACGTCGTGCACATCCAGTCGCACCTTCTGGTGGGCCGGGGGCTCGTGCGGGAGGCCGCCGCTCGCGGCATCCGCATCGTTGCGACCAATCACTTCATGCCCGAGAACATCATTCAGCACACCCTGCTGCCCAACTTCGTGCGGGCGACGGCGATCGACCTGGCGTGGAAGGATGCCGCCAAGACGTTCGCCATGGTCGAGGCGGTCACCAGCCCCACCCGCAAGGCGGCGAAGTTCCTCGAGGAATCGGTGTCGCTCAAGGGCGTGCACGCGATCTCCTGTGGCATCGACGCGTCGCGGTATGAGCCGTCGTTCGAGCCGCGCACCGAGAACCGCATCCTGTTCGTGGGGCGGGTCACCGGCGAGAAGAGCATCGACGTACTGCTGAAAGCCGTGGCCGAGTTGGACCCCCAGCTGGACGCAAAGGTCGACATCGTGGGCGGGGGAGACCTGCTCCACCACCTCCAGCAGGTGGCGACGGGGCTGGGCATCCGTTCGCGGGTCACGTTCACCGGATTCGTGAGCGAAGAGCAGTTGCACGCCGCGTACACGCGCGCCACCGTCTTCGCCATGCCGTCGATCGCCGAGCTGCAGAGCATCGCCACGCTCGAGGCGATGGCGTCCGGACTGCCCGTCGTGGCCGCCAACGCCATGGCCCTCCCGCACCTCGTGCACGACGGCGAGAACGGCTACCTCTTCGAGCCCGGCAACGTGAAGGATCTCGCCGAGAAGCTCACGAGCGTGCTGACCGCGGCGCCGGAGCGCTTCGAGCGGATGAAGCGCACCAGCCTCGCCTACACGGCGCCGCACGACATCGAACGCACCCTGTCGACTTTCGAGAGCCTGTATCGTGGGGAAACGGTGGTCGATCCGGTCACCGAGGTGTCGCTCGACAATCCGGCCTCCTGAGCCGGTCGTGCGTCACGGGGCGGTAGCTCAGCTGGTTAGAGCAGCGGACTCATAATCCGTCGGTCACGGGTTCAAGTCCCGTCCGCCCTACTGTAAACAGCGTCTGATCAGGGTTTCTTGTCCTTACTGAAAGGGCGGGACTTGATGAGTCCAACACTTATCCAACACTTATCAATCGGAACAGCGCTCCCAGACGCCCTCTATGGGAAGGTGCACGAGCGGCTTCGAAAAGCGTCGACAGAGGCACCGCCCCTACAGTAGAGGTCATGCTGCACTCGACCCGGCAAGGCTCCGGTAAGCCACTACTCCTGATTCATGGGCTCGGTTCAAGTATTGCTAATTGGAGCCCGGTTATACCGGCGCTGGCCGCGGAACGCGATGTCATCGCCATCGACCTCCCCGGTTGCGGCGAATCCGCGCCGCTAACCGGCGAAACCACCATTGCCACGCTGACCGATGCCGTCGAAGCCTTTATCCGCGACGGGGAACTGGGTGACCTTGATCTGGTAGGCAGCTCCATGGGCGCCCGGATGGCGATGGAAATGGCACGGCGAGGGCACGCTGGCACCACGATCGCGCTGGACCCTGGTGGGTTCTGGAATGACCGCCAGGCAGCGATCTTTGGTGCAAGCATCAAGGCATCCGTTGCGCTGGTGCGCCGGATCCAACCGGCGCTCCCCTTCCTTACGGGCAACCCCGTGGGCCGCACGGCCCTTCTGGCTCAATTCTCCGCTCACCCCTGGAGGCTGCCGCAGGATCTGGTCCTGCACGAGCTTCGGGGGTTCAAGACATCGACCAGTCTGGACCCGGCGCTGAACGCGCTGATTCACGGACCCCGCCAGGAAGGCGCACCGGCCGGTTCACTCAAGGGCAAAGTGGTCATCGGATGGGGACGGAAGGACAAGGTCACCGTTCCCAGTGAGGCGGCGCGGGCCATGGAGCTGTTCCCGGATGCAACGCTGCACTGGTTCGAGAACTGCGGTCACTTCCCGCACTGGGACCAACCAAAGGAAGCGGCGCGCCTGATCCTCGATAGCACCGGCTGAGCTGCGGCTGAGCGCAGGACGGAGCCATTCAAGTTGAGTTGGCTTCAGAAAGGTGGAACCTGCGAAGCCGGGGATGCTGCCCCGGTCTCGGGAGGCATCGACGTCGCCGGTCCCGAATTGGGGAACCGCAGCCGCATGCACTACCGGGCCCGCCCGCTCCGTGGATCTTACTGAGGTCCCGGACGAGCCGATCGAGGGGTACTCGGTGGAGCAGCCCGAGAGAACGCCGCGCACATCATGAACGCCGCCGCCACCCTGAACCTCCCCCCGTGCCGCGCACCAGCAGAGCTGATTCGGGGGCCACAGTTGAGGAGCCACTGACCGACCAGAGAGACACGATCTCTTCACCCACACCGGCCCCGGACACGTTTGCCGGAACGATCTACGCCATCTTCCGCGACCACCCCGTACTCACCATCGACACGGCAGCACGCCTGCTCGGGGTCACCGCCCGGCACACCACAACGATCCTCAGCCGGTTACGGCGCCACAAAACTTATCGTCAACCGCGAACGGATGGGCGCAAGCGAAACGTGCCCTTCGCAACGCTGCACCATCGGAGTGGCCGGCACTCAGGCGATCTCTCCCCCGGTCAGATGTCGTGATCCACTAGCCGAGTGGAGGCACCCGTCAGGCCGTGAGGCTCGAGCCCGGCAGGATCTGGTCCGCGAGTAGCGCGCTACTGGAGGGCGCCGGGCTGGGCTTCAACGAACAGACGAGAGCGAGGGCGGGAGTGAGGAGGTGCCCATGCGTCGAGTGTCGTCGCGATCCGCCCGACTGGCTAGGGCAGCGCCAACGTGATCGAGACGGGCACCGCTGCCCTCGGACCCGTTAGCACCTCAACTATTGAGGTTGACTCCATACCTTGTAGTTGGCCGGTTGGTACGGATGCGTTCGACTGTATCGACCGATCGGTAGCGCGCCGGAACGCCATCAGTAGGACGCGCACCGTTGCGTTGTTGTCGTCCAGCTTGGCGTTGGCCAGAATCCAGCTTCGAAGGCGGACTTGATGCGCGCACGTTTATTCAACACTTATGTGCCCAGATCGGCCTAGGGGTGCCGAGGTGTTCACGTAAACTAGGCCGCACATTCGGCAAGGAATCCCCGGTCAGGTCCAGGTCAGTCGAGGTGCCGCAAGGAGGCTCGAAGGTCCGCGATGTTCCCGTCGGCATCCGTCGGTCACGGGTTCAAGTCCCGTCCGCCCTACTGTGAACAGCGTCGCCCGGTGCCCGAGCCACAGCGAGCCGCACTGCCTCCTTCGAGAGCAGCACCGCCGCAAACCGTGCCGCAAGGTTGCGATGGTCGAGCACGGTCGTGTCGTCGGCGAGCCTGCTCGGCCCGTGAGCGCGCTGATCGTGCTGACCGCTCAGTCAAGCTGCGAATAACTCATGGAACGATCGC
This sequence comes from uncultured Actinomycetota bacterium, assembly GCA_963756375.1. Classification (GTDB taxonomy): domain Bacteria; phylum Actinomycetota; class Actinomycetes; order Actinomycetales; family Microbacteriaceae; genus Marisediminicola. The sequence continues at coordinate 698,349 of CAVWNJ010000005.1, forward strand.
GTGCCCTGCGGACATTACATAATATGAGCGAGCATGAGTGACGACGAGATGTATTGGAGCCTGGCGGCGGCCGGTGATGGCGACGCTTTCGGAGTGATTTTTGATCGTCACAGGGCCCGCCTATATCGGCACTCCCATGCATTGGCGCCAACACCCGCGGACGCCGACGACGTGGTTGCGGTGACCTTCCTCGAGGCCTGGCGAAAGCGGGACTCGGTGCGATTCGTGGATGGATCAATGCTCCCGTGGCTGCTTCGCACCGCCACCTTCACCTCCGGGAATCTCACGCGCGGCACGCGGCGGTACCGCGCCGCCTTGAGCAGGCTTCCTGCGGGCGAGCACCATCCGGATCACGCCGACTCCGTCGGACACGATGACGCCGTGACGGCGCTACGACAACTCTCGATCGTCGACCGTCAGGTGATCACGCTATGTGTGCTGGAGGGTCTCACCATCGAGGAGTGCGCCCGAGTACTTGGGGTGCGCGACGGCACCGTCAAGTCGCGCTTGTCCCGCGCGAAAGCCAAACTTCGAGCACGACTCGACCGGCAAAGCTCATCCCGTCTGGAAGGTGTGGTCAATGTCAACTGAGCCAGTGCGGTCCGCCCGCGATTCCGAACTCCGGCGGATGCTGGTGGCCACTGCCTCCGCGCAACTCTCGCGTTCACGCTCCCGCGGCGTCGCATCCATTGCAGCATTCTGCCTGGCCGGAGCGCTCACCGGCGGAGCCGTATCTGCACTCGCGATGAGTGCAGATGATCGAACCACCACCGTCAGCGTCGAGGACATGAGAGACAGCGTGGTGTACGACGACGCGCAATTGTTCGGCACCCCCATCGTGATCAGTGGGCAGGGCACCACCACGATCAATCTCGGTCAGGCACCGCAGGGCGCCGAAGGGATCGCCGTGGCTTTCCACTGCAGCGATGCAGGCACTTACGCCGAGATCGTCGACGGTGTGCAGAACACGAGTCACACCTGTTCAGCGGAGGACACCGCGTACACGAACGGCGGTGGGTACTCCGCCGTCAGCGGGCCCGGCGACCACACCCTAACCATCAGCACTGACCGCGCCAACCGCTTCGTCATCTGGACATCTTGGGCCAACCCGGCTGGAGTCCCTGAGCCGTCCGCCGCTCAAGCTGCGGCTCTCGCCGACGGCGAAGTCAGCGAGATGGAGTATCAGGACGCCTTCGACCGTTATGAGGCTTGCATGATCGCGGCAGGAGCCCCTCTCGTGCGCGTCGATCGAAGTGGGGTGATCATTAGCTATGCGAACGTCGGCGATGCTGTGACTTCCGGGGCAGAGGGGCGGTGTTATGCCCTCGAATTCTCCGGGGTGGATGTGGCATGGCAGGCCCGAAACGAAGACACATCGGAGACGGCGAAGGTCATAGGCGATTGCCTGACCGCACGTGGCATCACGCCGGAACCGACGCTCGAGGCCCGAACCCGTCAGCTTGACGCCATCCCGCTGACCTTCCTGGAGTGCTTCGACAGCCGCTGACGAATGCGGCGGTCGCGCCAGGGACCCGACGCGTACCCGTCGACCGCGTCGCCCGGGCGACTTGTCGACCCGAGCAGCAACACGTTGCCGATGTACCGTCCTATTGAAGTTTGGAGTTCATGAATGACGAAGGGTACTCGCTATCGTCTTACCCTGGCGATCGCCGGCGCGCTGACATTTGGATCTGCGATGTTCTTGCAATCCCGACAGGCGCTTCCATTCGCTTTGATTGTGGTGTTGGCGGCAATCGGAATCGTTGGATTTCTCTGGTATTCGATCACCTTGATACTCCATCTGGTGCGTCCTTGAGTTCGTTCACGGTGAATGCCGCGAACCAGTCTCGAGAATGAAACGGCTCTGCTATCGAACAGGTCCGTTGTCAGCGTTCGACTTTCGCTGGGCGTATCGCCGAAGGCGCAGCCCACCAACGAGCAACATCAGGCCGAGCACCGAGTGAGCTTTGACTCGGATGTGGGTACAGAGCCCTCATCAGATCCGCAATGGGTGTTCCCGTGGTGCGGGGATGGTTCATACAGTGGTGTGCATGACATCTGGCCAAAGGCTCAGGCGGCGCAGAGCGACTCGCCTACTTGCTTGACTGTCTCGGGTATCTCGGAATTGCCGGTGCGATGGTGCCGATCGGCCTGATTCTCCGCTCGAGAGGTGTCGGTATCTCCAAGCCGGTCCTCGAGGTCGTGAGTAGCGTGCCGCCCATCGTCGCGGCGCTGTGGGCGGCGTCGTCGGAGTCGACCTCTGGTGCGACATGGGGGAAGAAGCGCGTCGCGCTGCGTGTCGTCAGCGACAGCGGGGCGCGCACGTTCGGTCAAGTGCTCCTTCGGAATCTGGTGAAGATCGCGTTGCCGTGGCAGCTGGGCCACCTCGTGGCGATCGGAGCCGCGCGGGGCGGGTTCGACGATGGCAAACCGCGGACCATCGCATACACCGCAGCTACCTACGTAGTTGCAGCTGCCTCGATCCTGGCCGTGATCGTTGGCTCCGGCCGCGGGTTGCATGACCGCATCGCCGGCACGAGCGTGAAGGCGTCACGCCGACCACGTTGACGCAGTGTCCCGCACCGCCCCGCCGAGTTCGGCCCACGCCTTCGCATGGCCGGCTCAGCCGAGCCCGCGGTGTGGCGTTGTCGTCGCCGGTTTAGGGGAGCTGCTTTTTGACGAACTCGACGCGCACCTTTTGTTCCGTGAGTCGGCGCACGATCGCGCGTGGGTCATGGAGGTTGCGGTCCACGCGGTCCTTCGAGTGAAGGAGACCTGTCATACGTCCGCCGCCTGATCAGTCAGGTTGAACTCTGCGAGTCGGGCAAGAGTGGTGTCAACAAATGCGGATCCAACTTCAACTAGACGGGTTGCGTGGCACGATCTGACGACAAGCTGGCGTGTGCCCCAACACAAACTGACACGGAGGGCGGCCTCCGATTCTGGTGCCTGAACGCGAATCCCATCCGGGCGTCCTGATGAGCGGAGAGGCGCGCCGCCGGGGAGCGTTGAGTGCGCCGCGGTTGGCCTCCGTTGCGCTGACCGACCGGCTGGAAGGCGACGATGACTGGGTTGCCCGGATGTCGGGGCCCCGGGCCAGGGTCAGCGGCGGCTAAAAGTATTCACCAGATGCCGGTGAATAGAGGTTCTTCAATCCGATCTCATCCGCTGAGCCACCCCGGCCTTATCGGGTTCCGCTTGACCTTCTCACTGTGTCAGGGTCGATCATGGTCGCCATCATGTACACCATCGGAGAGTTCGCAGCGTACGGGCGCGTGACCGCGCGAATGCTGAGGCACTACGACGCCATCGGGCTGCTCAAGCCCGCTCGGGTCGACCCGTCCACGGGATACCGACGCTACGATTCCTCGCAGCTGTCGGACCTCCTTCGGATCGTCGACCTTCGCGGATTCGGGTGCTCGCTGGACGACGCCGCCGAGGTGCTTTCGTCGGAAGATCCGGATGGCGCCACTCGCGCGATCCTGGTCCGCCGACGCGAGGACCTCACGGATTCGATCGCCGCAGATGCCGCACGTGTCGCCTGGATCAACGCGCGACTTTCCCGTCTAGAAGGAGCTTCCACCGTGAGCGGAATCACCTACACCTCTCTGCCCGCCGTCACCGTCTACGCGACGAGCGAGATCGCCGCCGGCAGTGGGCCCGAGAATGTCTCGCCCGTTGTCGATCGAATCCTGCCTCCGCTTCTTTTCGCGCTGCAGGAGTCGGGTGTCGACTTCAAGGAGCCAGGCATTTTCTGGTACGAACCGGTCGCGGGCAGCGACGACATGCGCGTGTGGGTTTCCTGGATCGCCGGTGGCGATCCCGTCGAGAATCCGGCCTGGGAAGTCGTCACGCTCCCCGAGGTCCCGCATGCAGCCGTCTTCGACTACCGCGGCGACATGCCCGGCATCGGCGATGCCTGGCACGAGTTCATGACGGGCCTTGCTCAGGAGGGGGTAACGATGGCCGGCGCGGGACGCGAGGTGTACCTGGAGTCAGAGCCGCTGCCGCAGCCGCAGTGGCTCACGCAGCTCCAGCAGCCGGTCACCGGTATCCCCGCGACAAGGTAGCCGATCTCGTCGCCGGTGCCCGGGCCACGGCGGACCGCACCGAGTTCTCCGACAACAGCATCGCCGCAACGCCCTTCCGCAGGGTGGCGATGTTCGAGCGCGGGCGTGTCGTCGCGCGAACCTGACTGGCCGGTGTGGGTGCCGACCGTGCTGACCGACTGACACAAACCTGCCAAGCAGATCGACCGGGGCATGGCGACTCTCACGACTTGATGCGCGCACGTCTATCCGGTGCTTATGCACCGAGAGTGGTCGAGGCGAGCCGAGGTTTCGCGTCTAGGTTGGGCACTGCTACTCGACGAGGAGTCCTTGGAGCACGGCGGCCAACTTCTCCGCGCCGAGTTGTGCGTCGAGGTCTGTGGCGTACTCCTCAGGCGAGTGCGAGATGCCGGTCGGGTTGCGCACGAAGAGCATCGCGGTCGGGATGACCGAGGTGGTGTTCGAGGAGATTCTCGTGGCGTGCCTCCCCGTCGATCACCCGCTGGCTCAGCGCAGCGAAGTGACTCCCCGGGAGATTCTCGACGTTCCGATGATCACGTACCCGCGCTCCCTCATGCCCGGCTATGTCGACCGGGTGGCCGAAGTGCTCGACGCGGCACCTCGCGCCATCCGGGTCGTCGAGGAGGTCGTGCATCAGGAGACCGCGCTGGGATTCGTCGCTGCCGGCGTTGGCACCAGCATCCTGCCCGAGTCGGTGCGTGTACGTCAGCGGCAGCAGCAGCGCGACCGTCATGGCGGGGCCGATGCCGGGCAGTACGCCGACGGCCGTACCGACGAGCACTCCGATGAAGCCGAAGATCAGGTACTCGGGCTGGAGGGCGGTTGCGAAACCCTCGAGCAGGCTCTGGATGTTCTCCATGTCAGTTTCTCAGCGTTCGCAGCAGGGGGTCGAGCCACGTGAGCAGCGGACCGGATGGAAGGGAGAGCCCGAGTAGGCCTCCGAAGAGGATGTAGATGACCAGGCCGAGGGCGAGGCCGATGAGCAGTGCGATCCACCACCGTGCGGCGCCGAGGGACCAGGCGACGCCACCGAACAGGATCGCGGCGGCAAACGGCCACCCGATCACCTCGATGAGGGCGATGTGGGCAACGACGAAGGCGGCGAGTTTCGCGAGCGTGATCCAGTCGGTCTTCGCGTGCGCGTCGATATCCTCCCCTTCCTCGACGTCGGCCAGGTGACCGCGCAGCACGCCGATGAGCACCATGGCGGCCGAGATCGCGAGGATCGTGCCGACCAGGAACGGAAAAACGCGCGGCCCGACCTGTGTGCCCGCGCCGGGAAGTCGGATGGAGAACGCTCCGGCGAACACGAAGATGCCGAGAGCGAGGGCGAGGCCGGCGAACAGAAGTTCGCCGAGCTTCGAGCGGGGGGCGGGGCTTCCGACCGGCTCACCGCCGGACGGCGGGCGCGTCGGGCTGGTGCCCGACGCGCCCGTCGAGGGAGAGGACATGACCTAGCCGACCAGCCCGATGTTCTTCAGCGTCGTGGTGACCTCGGCGATGTTGTCGTCGAGGTACGACGCGAACTCGTCGCCGGTGACGAACGCATCGGCCCATCCGCGGGTCTCGAGTTGCTCGGCCCAGGCATCGCTGTCGTGCAGTGCGGTCACGACGTCGACGAGGGCATCACGGTCGGCCTCCGAGATGTCGGCGGGGGCGAGCACGCCGCGCCAGTTGGTGAGCACCACGTCGTAGCCCTCCTCGGTGATCGTGGGCACGTCGGGCAGTTTCTCTGCCGATTCGGCGCTCGAGACGGCCAGGGCCTTCATCGTTCCCGCCTCGATGTGCTCGGCGAACTCTCCGATGCCGGAGATGCCAGCGGACGCGTTGCTGCCGAGGATCAAGGACACCGCCTCGCCACCTCCGGAGTTCGGAATGTAGTTGAGGTTCTCCGCGAGATGAGTTCGTCGGAGGGCTTGGAGCGCTCGTGTTTCCCCTGATCGGGTCGACGGTGGTGGGAATCGTCGCTGCCGCCTGGGTGACGATGATCATTCGCCGACGGATCTACCGGCTCGAGCCGAAAGAGATCGCGTCTCTCGTCGGCTCGCGGGAAACGATGCTGCACGGCATGAGCGAGGGCATGATCAGCGTCGATGACGGCGGTGTGATCGTGCTGGTCAACGACGCGGCGCTCGAGTTGCTTGGCCTTACGGAGGACTCGTTGACCGGACAGGCGGCAGCAGAGGTGCTCGACCCTCGTTGGTCGGTGTGCTGCAGCACGGAGAGTCGGGTGGGCAGCTCGTGCTCGCGGGGGAGCGGATCCTCGTGCGCGGAGCACCGGCACCGAGCTGAACGGCACGACCGTCGGTGCAACGCTGCTCGTTCGCGACCACACCGAGTTGCACCAGTTGCTGCGGGAAATGGATGGCGCTCAGTCGCTCACCAACGGGCTGCGGGCGCAGGCGCACGAGTTCTCGAACAAGCTGCACGTGATCCGGGGGAAGTCGAGATACCGCGCTTTCTCCTCCAGTCGTTCCCCGAGACGGACTGGTCGAGGGCCGACCCCGCCATCGCCGACGCGCTGAGCGGCGGCCCGCCGGTGGACGGAATCCCGGCGATCGACGACCCGAGCTTCGTGCCGATCTCGGAGTTCGGCAACCCCGACAGCGTGCGTGCGCTGGTGGTCGTGGGCGACACCGAGGTGAAGGCGTACCCGTACAACATCCTGGTGTGGCACGAGATCGTGAACGACACCGTCGACGGCACGCCCATCGCGGTCACGTTCTGTCCGTTGTGCGGCAGCGCCGTGGTGTTCGAGCGGATGCTGCCGGGCGGCGAGGCGAGCACGTTCGGTGTGAGCGGCGGGTTGCTCGAGAGCAACATGATCATGTTCGACCGCGCAACCGAGACGCTCTGGCAGCAGAGCACGGGCAAGGCGCTGGCGGGGCGCCACTACCCGCACGAGCTGGAGTTGCATCCGTTCCAGCTGCTGACGGTGGGTGAGATCCGGAAGCTGCATCCGGATGCCGTGATCCTCAGCGACAACACCGGCTTCGCTCGCGACTATTCCGGCAACCCCTACGGCGGATACGACGAGAGCGACGACTTCTACTTTCAGCCGAGTGATGTCGATGCGCGATACCCGGCGAAGGAGATCTTCGTCGCCTTCACCGCGAATGACACGAAGGTGGCGGCCCGTTGGCTCGCCTTCGAAAACGGTCGCACCTATGAGACGACCGTGAACGGCGAGCCTGTCTCCCTGACCAAAACAGACGGCGAGCTGACGATCAGCGGGTGCCGACGGCGCCGAGATCCCGTTCTATTTCGAGATGTGGTTCAGCTGGGCGGTGCAGAACAGCGACGGAGTGGTGTTCGACCCCGCCGGATGACCGGTCCGGGCGACATCCGGTGGCCCTGGAGCCGCTGTCGGCGTGTTTTTCGGCGGTTCTTCCGGCCGATACGCACCGTGCGCGTTCATAACTCAGGACCGAACGCGCCGTCACCCCCGTAGGCAGCCGATTGTGGGGGCATCCGCCCGTTCCTCCTGAGTTGTGAACCGGGAGGCGCCCCCACACACGCCGTTCCGTTTGTTTCTCGACCGAACAAGACCGCATATTGACGCGTTACGACCGCACCCTCGGTTTTTGCCCGTGCGGTAGATTGCCGGGCATGGCAAGCTCCGGCACGCCACCCATTGCCTCGCCCTCCCGCGCAGTCTGGCCCCTGCTGGTCGTGCTGTTCGGGTCGTTCGTCGACCTCCTGGATGCCACGATCGTGATCGTCGCCACGCCTGCGATCGACGCCAGCATCGGGGCATCGGATGCGCAGGCGACCTGGTTTATCGCCGCTTACGCCCTGGCTCTCGGCTCAGGACTCATCACCGGAGGTCGTCTCGGAGACTCCTACGGCCGAAAGCGCATTTTTCTGCTCGGAGTGGCCGCGTTCGGTGTCACGTCGGTGTTGTGCGCCCTGGCGCCGACATCCGGGGCGCTCGTGGCCTTCCGCTCGGCGCAGGGTCTCGCGGCGGGCATCATGGTGCCGCAGGTGTTCGGCATCATCCGCGGATCGTTCGAACCCGTTCAACGCGCGCGAGCGTTCGGTGCCTACGGAGCGGTGCAGGGGCTCGCCGCAGTCGCCGGGCCTCTGGTCGGGGGAGTGTTGGTGAGCGCAGACCTGTTCGGTCTCGGCTGGCGCAGCATCTTCTGGATCAACGTGCCGATCTGCCTTTTCGCTTTCATCGTCGGCATCCGGGTGCTCCCTGAATCCCGGGCTCCCGACCGCGCTCGGTTCGACCTCGTCGGCGCTGGCCTCGGCGCCACCGGCATCCTGCTTTTGCTTTTGCCGCTCATCCAGTCCACGTCCTGGGGGTGGCGCTGGCCCAGCGTCGCCCTTCTCATCGGCGCGGTCGCCACCATCGGCGCGTTCGTCGCGTGGGAGCGGCGCGTGTCCCGTCGCGGAGGGGAGCCTGTGTTCGACCCGGCTCTGCTGCACGCCAGAGCTTTCAGCGTCGGGCTCGTGGCGTCACTGCTGTTCTTCGCCGGAATTGGTGCGCTGTTCCTCATGCTCTCGGTGTACCTGCAGGACGGCGTGGGCAGAACGCCGCTTGCCACCGGGCTCGCAATGGCGCCTTTCGCCGCGGGGATGATCGTCACCTCGAGCATCGGGGTGAGCCTCGGCGCGCGGGCGGGCCGTGCCACGCTCATCGGTGGTTCGCTTATCGTCGCCTGCGGGTTCGGGATGCTCGGGCTCGTGGTGCGCGACGGCACCGACCCCGGTTACTGGTGGCTCGCCGCAGGGATGCTCGTGGGAGGTCTCGGCTTCGGGCTTGTCGTGCCGATCCTCGTGAACGTGATCCTTGCGGGCGTACCGGCTCGGAACGCTGGTTCGGCGGGTGGCGTGCTGTCGACCGTCAACCAGATCGCCGGGGCGGGGGGAATCGCCGTGATCGCCACGGTCTTTTTCGGGCTGGTGAATGGGAGCGGCAACGGTCCGGGGCTCCCCGAATATGGGTCAGCCTTCGGTGATGCCCTGCTCGGATCTTCCCTCCTCTACATCGCGGCGGCCGGCGTGATGGCGCTACTGCCTCGGGCGGTCGCCGAGGGGGCTAAGGGCTAGAGCAGACGGCCGCTACTTCTCGCCTCCGTCGGATGCCCTGCGTAATGTGACTCGAACACCACGAGCCAGCCGCCAGCCTGCGCTCGACCCCGTGACGACAGAACGATTCGGAGAAGCCATGACCTTCGCAAATGTGGGAACCCTCGGCGCAGTGCCGGGCGCTCGCGACGAGCTCGTGCGCCACCTCGTGCGCCGAAATGACGCGCTTCGCGAGGTCGGATGCCTCGCCTACGAGGTCGGCGTCAACGACGACGATGCCGACACGGTCTATGTGATGGAGCTGTGGGAGAGTGCGGATGCGCACCGGGCGTCGCTCGCGCTGCCCGAGGTGCAGGCATCCATCGCCGCAGCTCGACCGCTGCTGTCCGGAGTGTTCGGTGGATTCGACTTCACGGTCGTCGGGTCGCCGCTCCGAGATTGACCCCACACAGCAACGCACCCGGGGGAGTGGACTGAGCCGTCCCCCGGGTGCGCATGCTAGGTGTGTCTCCTCAGGTTCTAGCCCTCACAGGTGACATTCGTGGCGCCGCTCGGCGTCGCCGTGTTGGTCATGAGGCATGACACCCGGTTGCGCAGGTCCACGTTGTTGGGCTTGTGGATCCAGATGCCGTAGCTCGCCGTGTTCGCGGCCTCGTTGCGGGTGAAGATGTTGTCCTCGCCCCACCCCGCGACGCTTCCGTTGGTTCCGTAGCCGAACTCCGAGCTGCCGGAGCCCTTGTTGTCGGCGACCAGCCAGTTGTTGCCCTTGATGAGCACCCAGGCGTCCCCGGTGGCCTTGCCGGTGATCTGGTTGCCCACGATCGCGCCGTTCGCCGTTCCGGGCTTCGCCTCGATCGCCTGAGCCGCGATCGACGTGAACACGTTCTTGTACACGAGGATGCGCTCGGTGCGGTCGGGCAGGCAGGCGTTGTACTTGCACCAGTTGGTCTCAGACGTTCCGATGTAGACGCCCTCGCCGTACTTCGCCGTCACCAGACCCGTGTTCCGCACGGTGCTGTACTTGAGCACGCTGTCGGTGGTCTGGTTACGGAAGTGCACGGCCTCGTACCCGACGTTCTCGATCAGCAGGTCGGTCGCGGTGATCCGCTGGCTGTCGATCACGGTCAGACCCTTGAAGTTGTTGCGCACGGTCATGCCCGCAACAACGATGTCGTGCTTTGCGCTGACCATGATGCCGTGACCCGTGGTGGCGCTGCCGTTGGTGATGATCGCCGTCCGCGGTCCACAGAGCCAGATCGGAGCAGCGGCGGTTCCCGAGGTCGAGAACTTGAACTGACCCGTGTACGTGCCGGGCTCCATGCGGATGACCGCTCCGGGCGTCGCCTTGCTGAGCGCCGTCGTGAGGGCTGCTGCCGTCGACACCGTGGTCGTGGCGGTCGGGCAGTTGGAGTAGCGGTACGGGGACAGCTCGTTCACCGTCTTCGCCGTGACGATGATCGGAGCGGAGGTGGCGATGATCTTGCCGCCGGCATCCACCATCGAGACCACGTACCGGTACACGGACCCGGGCTTCACCGAGATGTCGAGGAAGGTGGTGGTCGCGGCCGACAGCGTGGTGGCCGGCACGAATGCCCCACCGTCGGCCGAACGGTTGATGACCGCGCGAGCGGTACCCGACAGCACACTCCACGCGAGCTCGATGCCCGTGCCTCCCACGTTGGTGACGCGCAGGGGCGCAGCGGGCACCGGGCTTGCCGCGTCGGCCGCGGGTGCGGCGACGGGCATGCCGACGAACTCGAGGCCGTCGACGAGCAGGTTGGTGCCGCCGGAGCTCGGGTTCTTGCCTCCGGTGCGCACGATGGTGAGGGTGTGCGTGCCGGGAGTGAGCTGGCCGGAGGTGAATACCGGTACCTGGAAGGCGTTGCTTGCCGAGTACCGGTCGACGGTGGCGACCTTCACGCCGTCGAGGATGACGTCGGCAATGCCGGATGTCGCGGAGGTGCGGCTGATCCAGGTCACCTCGGTTCCGTCGAACGTGAGTGAGGCGGAACCGGCGGAGTTGAGGTAGGCGGATGCCCCGCCGTTGTCACTGCGCGACGACAAGGCGCTCCAGGTGCCCGAGTAGGCGATGCGGGAGCTGGTCTCCTGCAGGAGGGTGGTCGCTCCGGCGATCATCGGTGCCGGTGCGGCCTCGATGACCGTGGCGGCGGATGTCGCGGGCGCTGGCGCCGGAGCAGGTGCGGCGCCGGGGCGGGTGCGGGCGGAGCCGGGGCTGGGGCCGGGGCGGGCTCAGGCGCCGGGGCAGGTGCTGGGGCCGGGGCGGGAACAGGAGCAGGTTCAGGCGCGGGTGCCGGTGCAGGTGCCGCCGCAGTCGGTGCGGATGTCACGACCAGCGCGTCGATCAACAGGTTGCTGCCGGTGGAGGCGGCGTTCCTGGCACCCGTGCGCTCGATGGTGATGGTGTGCGAGCCCGGTGCCAGTGCGCCGGAGGTGAACACGGGAATCTGGAAGCCGTTGCTCGCGGAGTAGCGGTCGACCGTGGCGACCTTGACGCCGTCGAGGATCACGTCGGCGATGCCGGAGGTGGCCGACGTGCGGCTCAGCCAGGTGATGCCGGTGCCGGTGAACGTGAGCGACGCCGAGCCTGCCGAGTTCAGGTAGCCGGATGACCCGGCGCTGTCGCTGCGGGAGTCCATCGGTCTCCACGACCCCGTGTACGTGATCGCGGAGCTGGTCTCCTCGAAGGTGGTCACCTCGGCCTCCGCCGCGGTCGCGGAGGTTGCGCTGAAGGCAGTGCCTGCGAGAAGTGCGGCGAGAGTGATGGTGGCTACCGCGGTTCTGGGACGTCGTGTTACGCCCGCAGCCCCCCGATTGATTGTGAAAACCTCATTTTGCATGTGTGCTGATCCCCCATGACGGTTGCGTCATCCCGGCCGGCCTGAGGTGTGGTTTCCCTCAGGTCGTCTCGCGACGACATCCTTCGCGCAGCCCCCAAAGAAATGCGCGCTCACCCGAAGGTGACCGAAAGTGCGGCGCCCCCGCGCCTGGATTACGACTTCCGTGCGCTCACGCTAACGGCATCGCGGCCCGAGAACGAGCGGTCGTCAGAAACCGATTACCCCCAGTAATGGGCTCATTGGGGAGGTCCGACCGGTCTACCCTGACGGGCGTCAGACCGGTCTGTCAGGTGCCCCGATCAGCCCGTGAAAACGCCGGATTCCTCGAGGATTTCGTGCATGACCGGAGCGATTCGCTGGGCATAGGCGAGGGTGATGTGGTTCGTGTCGCGCTTCATCGGCACACCGGCCACGAAGGGTGGGCAGGCGGATCCTGCGCAGGAGAGGCGCCTCGCGTCAATGCTGATCGCGCCGAGTTCGCGCGCCACCGTCGCATCGGCCTCGAGGATGGTCGGCCAGCGGTTCGAGACGTGGGAGACGCAGTCCGAAGGGGTGCTCAGCGCGGTGAAACACTTGCGCACGTCTTCACCTGCTGGGGGCGAACTCACCAGCACCACCGACCCGGCGTGGTCCACGACCTGCCGCACCACCTCGGCGGTCCCGTCGCCCCAGGCGTCGCCTCGGATCTTCTCATTCGTGGCGGCCACGGTCCCGCCGTAGTTATTGGTGATCACCACGAGGTCCGGCCCGACGGAGGCGATCATGGCCAGGGCGTCCGCGATGCGCTGGGGGCACGCGGCATCCAGTGCCACATTCTCGTTGACGAACAGAACCCCGCTGAAGCGGCATCCATTCAGGGCGAGGGAGACGCCCTTCCAGTCGCCACGCGCCGCGGCGATGCTTTCGAACACCGGCGCGTAGGCCGCCGCCGTGGAGTCGCCGACGATGATCATCGTCTTCGGCGCGTCGTCGGGGCCCCAACTGCACGTCGCCGACTTCGGCGGGTCGAGGCGGGCGCAGCGGGAGAAGTCCTGGGATGTGCTCTCGCCGGCGAGCACCGCGTCGAGGCTGGGCGTGAGGGTCGGCCAGGTCTTCGCCGTGAGCGACTCGCGGATCTCGGCGGCGAGCTTCGATTCCTCCGGCCCCATGGCGTAGTCGGATGATGACGCGGTCGCCGCATCAGGAGCCACGGATGCACCACCCGCAACGCGATCGGCGGCGAGGGCCGCCCCGACCAGCCCGACCGTCAGCACGGGCGTGAGCAGGACCGCCGACGCCGCGATCCAGCGCATGCGGCGCGGGCGGGGCGTCCCCGGCTCCCGCAGTTTCGCGGGGGACTCCAGCCACCGGGAGCGCCGGATGGGGTCCTCGAGGGTGTGATACGACGTCAGCGACCAGATCACGATCAGCGCTGCGGTGAGCAGGAGGGTGATGACCCCGCCGTCGGGCACGATGGTCGACATCACGATGATGATGGGGAAGTGCCAGAGGTACAGCGAGTACGACACGTCGCCGAGGTAGACGGAGACCCGGTTGGTGAGCGGCCAGAGAAAGCGCTGCGGGCCGCCGGTGCCTGCGACGATCACGAGCGCGGCCGAAAGCACGGGGGCGAGCGCCCACGGCGCGGGGAAGGCGATCGATTCGCTCACCACGAAAACGGAGGCCACGATTCCCGCGAGGCCCACCCAGGCGAGCACGGGACGAAGCGCGGTCGGTATCGAGGCGAATGCACCCGCGAATACCGCGATGAGCGCGCCGACACCCAGTTCCCATGCCCGCGAGAACGTGGAGAAATACGCGACCGAGGGATTGCCCGCCGTTTCCAGCATCGACCAGGCGAACGAGGCGAGGGTGAGCACCACGAGTGACACGCCTACGGCACGTCGAGCTCCGACCTTGCCGGATGCCCGCGTGGATGCAAGCCAGAGGATGCCCAGCATGAGCCACGGCCAGACGAAGTAGTACTGCTCCTCCACCGCAAGCGACCAGTAGTGCTGCAATGGGGAGACCGGCCCGTCGGAGCCGAAGTAGTCGGTGCCCACGGTGGCGAAACGCCAGTTCGCGGCGAAGAGCAGCGACCAGAAGCCATCGATGACCGTGGTGACCGCTCGGCCGCGGTTGAAGACGAGGAAGGCGGCGACGAGGGTGACAGCGAGCACGGCGAGCGCCGCGGGCAGGATGCGTTTGATGCGACGACGGTAGAACCCGCTGAAAGAGATCGTGCCCGTGCGTTCGTGCTCGCGCAGCAGGAGTCCCGTGATGAGGAACCCGGAGATCACGAAGAACACGTCGACACCCACGAAACCGCCGCTGGGCCATCCGAGAAGGTGATCGAGAATGACTACGACCACCGCCACCATCCGAAGTCCTTGGATGTCGGCGCGCACGTGGGTAGGACGCGCTGCGGTGGTCGGGACGGGCCGCGGGCGCAGCACAGTGCTCATGAGACTCCAGGCGTTTCGGGTTCGCCGATGCTAACAATGAATATCCATCATAAACGGATGTGAAACATATTCTTCATATGGGGCCGGGGCCCGGGGCCGGGGCCGGGGCCCGGGCAGGTTCCGGGCTGCACCCGCGTGCATGGCGCGGTGCGGATGCCGCGGAGCGGGCGCTTCATGGTTCACTCGGTTCATGAAAATCACCGCGGTGCACCACATCGCCATCATTGCGAGCGATTACGAACGGTCGAAGACGTTCTATACCGAGATCGTGGGGCTGACGTTCCTCGAGGAGTTCTACCGTGCCGAGCGAGACTCGTGGATGGGGAAGCTGGGCATCGGAGACGACTACATCGTGGAGCTGTTCTCGTTCCCTGGCTCGCCCGACCGTCCGCCGGGGCGTGAACCGGTGGGTCTCAGGCATCTCGCCTTCGCCCTCAGCGATGTGCCGGCGGCGCGACGGGAACTCATCGACAAGGGCATCGAGTGCGAGGAGCTGCGCACGGATCCGAACACCGGCAAGGCGATGTTCTTCTTCCGCGACCCCGACGGCATGGTGCTCGAGGTCTACGAGGCGCCCTGAGAACGCGACCGCGCACATCCGCTCGGTGGGGTGCAATATTCGACGCCCCGATTCGGTTGACCTCCGAGAACCGATAAGGATGGACCCATGACCGAAACCGCAGTGAAAAGCCCAGAAGACCAGCTCGCCGTATTCCGCGCGCGACGCGACCAGGCGGTCGTGCAGCCGAAGGGCAACCTCGCACTGGTCAACACCCAGTGGATCGATTCCGAGCAGCCGGTCTACGGCATCCCCGGACTCTGGTCGCCCCTCCCGGCCGGCGAATCCGGTCTGCGGGTGACCGCGGCGGCATCCGACAACATCCGGGTGAACGGTGAACTCGTGGACGGATCGGCCGTCGTCGCGGGCAAGGATGCCCAGACGCCCGGCGACGTGGTGTTCAGCGAGACGCTCACCGGTTTCGTGATCGCGAGCGAAGACGGCAACTACGCGCTTCGGGTCTGGGACGCCGAGTCGGACGCCATCCGCAACTTCGGAACCATCGACGCGTTTCCGTACAACCCGGACTGGGTGATCGAGGCGCAATGGAAGGTGATCGAGGGCGGAACGACCGTCGGGATCGAACACCTGAAAGACGAGGGCAAACCGCGCGAGAAGGTGCTGCCGGGCGAGATCACCTTCACGAAGGACGGGGTCGACTACAGCCTCGCCGCTTTCCAGGAGGGCAGGGCCCTGCTGCTCGTCTTCGCCGATGCCACGAATGGTGACAGCACGTACAGCGTTGGTCGATTCCTCATGGTCGCGCCTCGGGCGGATGGCACGATCATCCTCGACTTCAACCGTGCCTACCTTCCCCCGTGCGGGTTCAGCTACAACTTCAACTGCCCCCTCCCGCCCAAGCAGAATCGCTTCGCGGTGCCGATCGAGGCCGGGGAGAAGAATGTGCTCGATAAGGACGGCCAGTTGATGCACTGAGTCCCCCCAACTGTTCACTTGCACGTCACGCGTGCTCCACTGCCCTGACCCCCGACCGGGGGTCAGGGCTTTGTACTGTTCGGAGCGCATCCGCAACTGAACTGAACTCAGGAGAAAACGTGACCTTCACCCGATCCACGGTCGGCGCCATCCTCGCGATGGCCATCATCGGCGCGTCCGCCCTCGCCGGGGCCTCGACGGCCGTCGCCTCGCAATCGAGCGAAAGCGGCCGCATCACCAACGTGATCTACCTTCTCGGCGACGGCATGGGGGTGACCCATGTCTCGGCGGCACGCGAGCGCTACGCCGGTCTCGCCGGCCGGCTGGCAATGGAGACCCTGCCCGCCCACGGATGGTCAGCACCTACTCGGTGGAGCGCGGATCCGGGCAGCCCGGTGCCGACGACTTCGTTCCGAACGCGGTCACGGACTCCGCCTCTGCCGCGACCGCGTGGGCGTCCGGGGTGAAGACCTACAACGCGGCACTCGGCGTGGACGCGAAGGGTGCCCTGGTTCCCACCGCCATGGAGCTCGCCCACAAGGCGGGGTACCGCACCGGCAACGTCTCCACGGCGGAGATCACGGATGCGACGCCCGCCGGCCAGATGAGTCACGCGCTCGCCCGCGGTTGCCAGGGGCCCGTGTACTCCGCGTCGTCGTGCCAGGACGTCGAGGTCACCGGGTCGGAACTGCCCACCAGCGACATCCGAGTCACTCCGATCGCCGACCAGATCGCGCGCAACGGCACGGCCGACGTGATCTTCGGCGGCGGACTCAGCAGGTTCGACGCGGCGGACGAGTCAGCGCTTAAGCAGCAGGGCTACACCGTGCTCGGCTCGGCGGCTTCGCAGACCGTGGCCACCCGCGCGGACCTCGCAGCGGCGACGGGGAACAAGGTGTTCGGCCTGTTCAACCAGGGCAACCTCACCATCGAGAAATTCAAGCGGGAGAACCCGAACACCTCCCAGGCACAGGAGCCGAGCCTTCCGGAGATGACCAGCAAGGCCATCGCCCTGCTCAGCGCGAAACAAAAGGGCGCTAATGAGAGCGGAAAGCGCGGTTTCTACCTTCAGGTCGAGGGTGCGCTCATCGACAAGCGGTCGCACGCCAACGACGCCGCCCAGACGCTCGAAGAGGTCAAGGCGTTCGACGACGCAGTGGCCATCGCCCTCGACTTCGCCAAGCGTGACGGGCACACGCTCGTGATCGTCACCGCCGATCACGAGTGCGCCGGCTTCAGCATCATCGAGAAAGGCACCTTCACCAACGCCGAGGCGACCACACCGCCGTCGAACACCGACTCGGGCAACCCGGCGAACAACTCCGCCACAGCCAGAGCCAGCCGGGGCGTACTCGACCCGGCACGTTCGAGCGGAATCATCAACGGTGCGGGCGCGGGGGATCCGGGCAACTTCGGGCCGGCGACCTTCCGCACGCCGAACGACCCCGCCGAGGTCGTCGACGGCTCGCCCGAGGCCAGCCTCTGGTTGAGCTACCTGTCCGGTAACCACACGGGCGCCGACGTGCCGATCTTCGCCTACGGCAAGGGGTCGGATGCGCTCGACGGCACGGTCGACAACACCGACCTGTTCGACGTCGTGCTCGACGCGCTCCGAATCCGCGCCTGACCCGGTCACCAGGCGGGTCGGGGGCGTTGCTCCCGGCCCGCTTGCTCTGCTCGCATCATCCATCTCTCGAAGGACCCACCGTGCCCGTCACCAAGACAACGTTCCTCATCTCCGCCATTTTGGCCGCTACCATCGCCGGCTCCGTCGCATTTGCACTCGCATCATCGCAACCGGCTTCCGACGTCGCCCTGGCGCCCGGTGACGTCGTGCTGACCGAGCTTCCCGGCCTGGTCCCTGCCGACGGCGAGCCCATGCTCGCCGGGATCGCGGATGCCGCGCCGGAGAAAGGGGTCGTCGGGCGGATCCCCGGACCATTCGACGCCCGCTTCGACCTCTCGAACAGCAGCTTCGACGGCGACTCGGTCACAGGGACGGTGACCGTGACGAGCGACGTCAGCGACATCCTGGAACTCGAGGTGCTCGCAGGCTTCTACGACGAGTCGGGCACGCTGCTCGGAACGGCGACCTGGGTCTCCCCAGACACCGACCACCACGAGGCGGCGGACGCCACCCCGGATGGCCCATCGGGTGAAGCCGTCGCGTTCGCAGTCGAGGTCCCGGCGGAGCTTCGCGCCGACACCGTTTCGGCGGCTGTCGGGGTGCCGGTGCTCGTCAACGAGTAGCCACACCGCAGGTCCGCGCGGGAGCGCCGCGCGGCGCGGATGCGTGCCGCCCGCCGCCGCCGCCCTCGCCGCCGCCTCCGCCGCCTTCGGAAATTCAGGATAACGCGCGCAGGGTTTGCACGGCGCCCCTCAAATGCGCAACGTCGTGTCACCGCGCGATGCGACGTTCCTGAATTTCCGAAGCTGGCGGACAAGCGGGCACCAGAAGGCGGTCGACGCGGCTGCGGTGCGCAGGCACGGCGAGAGACCGGGTTAGATCGACCGCCATCGTGGCCATTCGGAAATTCAGGACAATGCACGGCACGCCGGACGCCGGGCCGCGAGATGCTGGGGCGCAGCAGGCAACGATCTCCCTTTGTCCTGAATTTCCGGCACGGATGCTCGCCGTTCAGTGAGTGCGGCCGGGCGCGGGCTGCGTCCCGGGCGAATTCGACGCCTCTGCATCGCAGCGGCGCGCGTGGCTTCACACGTCCGGCTCTCAGCTCGCGGGTCGTCGCTCGTCGTGGGGGTTCGGAAATTCAGGACAATGAACACGGCGTCCGACGCAGGGCATTGGTAGTTCGGGGCGCAGCAGACAGCGATCTGTCGTTGTCCTGAATTTCCGACACCAGGACGTCGCAACCGCCGCGGCGACATCGGGCCTGGGGCAGAGGGTGGCGTGGCGTTGTCAGGACGGCGGCCAGCCAGCGCTCTTCGCTCGCGCATCATGGGCATTCGGAAATTCAGGACAATGCACGGCACGCCGGACGCCAGGCCGCGAGATGCTAGGGCGCAGCAGGCAACGATCTCCCTTTGTCCTGAATTTCCGACACGGATGCGCGTCGTTCAGTGAGTGCGGCCGGGCGCGGGCTGCATGCCGGGCGAATTCGACGCCTCGGCATCGCAGCGGTGCGCGTGGCTTCACACGTCCGGCTCTCAGCTCGCGGGTCGTCGCTCGTCGTGGGGGTTCGGAAATTCAGGACAATGAACACGGCGTCCGACGCGGGGCATTGGTAGTTCGGGGCGCAGCAGACAGCGATCTGTCGTTGTCCTGAATTTCCGACACCAGGACGTCGTAGCCGCGGCGGCGACATCGGGCCTGGGGCAGGAGGTGGCGTGGCGTTGAGGGCTGGTGCGGCGACGCATGGCGTTGTTAGGGCTGGTGCGGTGGCGTGGCGGCCGCGGCGCGCGAGATGCCGCGGCGCGCGGGATGTCGGGGGCGCGACGGCAGACTGGGTCGGTGTATCTCGCCCTCGCCCGCGGCTCCGCCGGCATCACCCTGACGGAGGTCGACGGTTCGGGCATCGCAGTCGCCGCGCCGCTCGCGGTCGGCGACCTCTCGCGGGAGGTCGCGCGGCGGGAGACCACGCGCCAGCCCCCGCCGCGATGGGTGTGGGACGACACCACCTCCTGGTATCCGCCCCTCCTCGAGGCCGGGGTCAGGGTCGAGCGGTGCGTCGATCTGCGACTGTGCCGGGCGATCCTGAGAAACTCGTCGCTCACGGCCGACTCGGCCCTTGCGCAGTCGCCGCGCGATACCTGGGACATCGCGACACCGGTGCGGTCCGCCGAGCCGGCCGCGCTGTTCGATGTGGCGGAGCACGCCGATGATCCGGTCGCCGAGTTCGCGCGGCAGCGCGGTGCGATCGCCGGCTCAGGCGAGGCCGCACGCATCGGCCTGCTGCTCGCTGCAGAGTCGGCGGGTGCGCTTGTCGCCGCCGAGATGCGGCACGTCGGCCTCCCGTGGCGTCGGGATGTGCACGAGCAACTGCTGGTCGATGCGCTGGGGGAGCGCCCGGCGCCCGGGCAGCGTCCGGCCGCGATGGAGTTCGCCCTACGGGATCTCCGCCGAGAACTCGACTCGCCCGACCTCAACCCCGATTCGCCACCCGAGCTGCTGCGGGCGTTGTCCCGCGCCGGCATCCACACGGAGTCCACGCGATCCTGGGAGCTGGAGCGCATCGACCATCCCGCGATCCCTCCGTTGCTGGAGTACAAGCGGCTGGCCCGGCTGCTGACCGCGAGCGGCTGGAGCTGGCTCGACGCGAACATCTCCGGCGGCAGGTTTCACCCCGAGTTCGTGCCGGGCGGCGTGGTCACCGGGCGGTGGGCGAGCCGCGGCGGTGGCGGCGCGCTGCAGTTGCCGAAGCAGGTGCGCTCCGCCGTGGTGGCGGATGCCGGCTGGAAGCTGGTGGTCGCGGATGCCGCCCAGCTCGAGCCGCGCATCCTCGCCGCGCTCTCGCAGGACGACGGAATGGCTGCCGCGGGCGCCGCCGGGGACCTCTACGAGGGCATCGTCGCAAGCGGTGCTGTCGAGTCTCGCGCGCACGCCAAGATGGCGATGCTCGGCGCCATGTACGGGGCGACGAGTGGGGAGGCCGGTCGTCTGCTGCCGCGGCTCGCGCGCACCTTCCCGCGCGCCATCGGCTTTGTGGAGGATGCCGCGCGGGCGGGGGAGTCCGGCGGGGTGGTCACGACCCGGCTCGGGACGCAGTTCCCCGCCTGGGATGGCTTCCGGCTACGACGAGACGGCGTCGGCGGCGGATGTCGCTCGCGCTCGGGGCGCCGCGCGCTCCCGCGGCCGGTTCACGCGGAATTTCGTCGTGCAGGGCTCCGCAGCGGAGTGGGCGCTGTGCTGGATGGCGGGGCTGAGGGGTCGCCTGCGCGCCCTCGACGAACGCGCACTCGACGAACGCGCGCTCCACGAACCGCACCCTCGACAAGCACACCCTCGACGGGCACACCCTCGACGACCGGCTGGCCGCACACTCTCCACGACTCGCCGACGAGCCGCACCTCGTGTTCTTCCTCCACGACGAGGTGGTGGTGCACTGCCCCGAGCATCTCGCGAACGCCGTGGTGCACGAGATCCGCGAGGCCGCAGCGGATGCCGGGCGCCTCCTTTTCGGCAGCGCGCCCGTCACGTTCCCCGTCTCCGTCACCGTGGTGGACAACTACGGGCAGGCGAAGTAGCGAATCCGGTCAGGCCGCGGCGCTCGGGCGTCGCCCGCGTTTGGGTTTCACAGCGGAATACGGGCGGCCGGGGGCGCCACGGAGGATGCTGGCGTCGACGTCGTCGAGAAAGCTCAAAGCGGAGTCCGCTCGTCTGAGCCGGGCATGCCCGGCGAGCTGCGCCTCGGGTGTCTGCTCCGTCACGCCCGATGCGCGCTCGGCCGTCCACCAGGCCCGGAACCCGCGCACGAGATCGGCCGCGGAGTCCGGCCGGATGGTCGCGGTGACGATGATCTGGTCGAGCATGTCGGTCCACTCGGGCAGCGTGGAGGTGTCGGCGGTGTGCATCCACTCGGAGGCGCGGACGAGGCCCGAGTCGGTGAGGGTGTGGAGGGGGAGTCCGTCGGCGGTTTCGCCGTGGCTCCGCAGAAGTTTTTGCGCCGTCAATCTGTCGAGCGTTGTGTAGATCTGCCCGACATTCACGGGCCCGCGGTGGGGCGTGCGGGATGCGAGTTCCGCATGCAGCTGGAATCCGTAGGCCGGACCGAGCGTGAGCACCGCGAGCAGGGAATCCCTCACCGTCATCGGTTTCACCTCGCCTCTGCGTCCAAAACTTTACCGAGTATAGAAGCGGTCCCATCCCTCGCCGGGTAGCCACACGCCGCGAATGACAGTGTTGTTATTTCAGGTTCGGGTCGGACATAATTGGGGAGGCGCTTAGGCCGACAATTTCATACCGCACCACGCATGAACGTTCTGAAGGTCGATGGGGAAGTCGCACCTCACCGAACGGAGATATCGTGGCTGCCGCAACTGCTCGTGGAGTGCTTTTCGTGCACTCTGCTCCCCGCGCGCTCGCGCCCCATATCGAATGGGCCGCAGGTCGCGCTCTTGATCGCGCCGTGAACTTCGAGTGGAGCGATCAGCCCGTGTTGAAGGGCGCCCTCCGTGCCGAGTTCTTCTGGGAGGGAGCGCCCGGCACCGGTGCCATCCTCGCGTCCGCGTTGCGCGGCTGGGAGCACCTTCGCTACGAGGTCACCGAGGACGCCGGTTTCGGCGCTGACGGCGGACGCTGGTTGCACACCCCGGATCTCGGCATCTTCTTCGCTCAGACCGACACCGCCGGCAACGTGGTCATTCCCGAGGACCGGGTGCGGTACGCAATGGAGATCGCCGGGTCGAACTCGCTCGAACTGCACCGCGAACTGCGCCTGGCGCTCGGTCAGGCCTGGGACGACGAGCTCGAGGCCTTCCGGCACGCGAGCGACCACAGCCAGGTCGTCTGGCTGCACAAGGTCGGCTAGCGGTTCAGTCGGCTAGCGGCTCCAGTCGGCTAGCGGTCCAGTCGGACTAGCGATCCAGTCGGCTAGCGGCTCACGCGCCCGGCAGCGCTCAGCGCACCCTCGCGGCAGCCGCACGGAACACGGCAACAGATCGAGCAACGTAGTTCTGCGGGCTGAACTGTGCTCCGTCGAGCGCCGCGCCGCGGGAGAGTTCCGCGATCAGACCCGGCGTCTGCACGAGTTCGACGATCGCATCGGCGAGCCCGGCCTGATCCGGTGTGTTCGCGAGGAATCCGGCCTGCAGGAGGCCCTCGCGAAGCTTCGGGTCGCAGTACAGGATGCCCCGCTCGCGGCTCACCGATTCGGCGATCGTCATCGGCTGGTTGTCGAACCCCACGGAACTGAGCACGACCACGGACGCCGCATCCATCAGGTCGAACACCTGATTGTTCGGCAGGGATCCCCACACTCGGAGTTCCGGATGCGCGGAGGCCACCCGCTGCAACGCCGCGTAGTCCGCGCCGTCGCCCACGAAGTCCACGACGAATCCGTTGTCGGTGCGGGCGAGGGCATCGATGGCGGCGGCGGCGAACAGCAGGGGTCGTTTGATCGGTTCGCACCGGGCCACCCAGAGGAATCGCGGACGGGTTCCCGGGGAGTCCGTGAGCGGTACGGGAGGGCGCGGAGAGGTGGCGATGGGGTTCGGCACGACGGTGACCGGCCGTTGCAGGCCCGCGGACTCGAGGTCGCGACCCTGGTGCGCGGAGGGTGAGATGACGGCATCCGACCGTCTCGCCATCCCCAGAGTGAGATTCCGCAGCAGATTGTCGACGGGGCGCTTGGTGAAACGGCCCCGGGGGATGCGGGCACCGGTCGTACGCTCGAGGAAGAATCGGAGCACGGGCGCGAGTGGCGCGTGCCAGTTGTCGTCGCTCGCCCAATAGAACGTGTGCACGGTGTGCACCACCGGGATGCCGAGTTCAGCGGCCACGTCGGCGGCGGCGTGGGCGAGCCCGAATTCGGTCTGCACGTGAACGATGTCGATGTTGTCGCGCACGAACTGCGCGCGAAGGATGGCGCGGGTGCGTGCTGAGTTCGGGATCACGGGCAGCTCGAGCCCCGGGATCACGAACGCGGGCGTGATCTGCAGGCCGCTGGGAACCCGGCGGGTGCGGGCCCCGCGACCGCGGGCCGCGGAGACCATCACCACGCGGTGTCCGGCGTCGTTGAGCGCCGCCTGCTGCTGGCGCATCGAGGTCTGCGCGCCCCCGACGAAGTCGAGGAAGTAGTCGCAGACGATGACGACGTTCAGCGGCGCATCCGTAGCGGTCACACGCTCCTGAACGCGGCGACGGCGTTGTGCCCGCCGAATCCGAACGAGTTGCTGATGGCCACCAGGTCACCGTCGCCGAGCGAGCGCGGCGACGTGACCACGTCGAGCGCGATGGCCGGATCCTGATTGTCGAGGTTGATGGTGGGTGGGGCGGTGCGGTGGTGCAGCGCGAGGATGGTGAAGATCGCCTCGAGTGCTCCCGTGCCGCCGAGAAGGTGCCCGGTGGCCGCCTTCGTGGCCGAGACGGCGATCTGGTCGAGGTGGTCGCCGAAGACCCGACGCATGGCGTTGTACTCGGCGACATCGCCGACGGGCGTGCTCGTGGCGTGGGCGTTCACGTGGCGAACGTCACCGAGGCTCGCGCCTGCCTGCTCGAGGGCGGCGATCATGGCCCTGGCAGCGGCCGACCCTTCCGGGTCGGGTGCGGTGATGTGGTACGAGTCGCTGGTGACGGCGCCGCCGGCGAGCTCCGCATAGATGCGGGCTCCGCGGGCGAGAGCGTGCTCCTCGGTCTCGAGCACCACGGCCCCGGCGCCCTCCCCGAGCACGAACCCGTCGCGGGCGGAGTCGTAGGGCCTCGAGGCGAGCTGTGGCTCGTCGTTGCGGCGGGAGAGTGCCTGCATCGCGGCGAAGGATGCGATGGGGAGCGGGTGGATGGCGGCCTCGGTGCCGCCGGCGATGATGATGTCGGCGAGCCCGGCCTGCAGGTGGTCGTATCCGTTCGCGATCGACTCCGT
The DNA here is from genome assembly GCA_963756375.1 of uncultured Actinomycetota bacterium. Classification (GTDB taxonomy): domain Bacteria; phylum Actinomycetota; class Actinomycetes; order Actinomycetales; family Microbacteriaceae; genus Marisediminicola. Next base: position 722,784 of record CAVWNJ010000005.1, read on the forward strand.
GCTGGAGGCGCAGGCGGAGACGACGGTGCGCGCGCCGCCCCTGGCCGAGAGACCCATGCTGATGGCCGCGGCCGGGCCGTTGGGCATGAGCATGGGAACGGTCATCGGGAGAACGCGGCGCGGACCGCGCTCACGGAGCGTGTCCCAGGCATCCACGAGAGTCCAGATGCCGCCGATGCCGGTGGCGAAGTCCACAGCGATGCGAACCGGGTCGATGTCGGGCGACCCGGCGTCGGCCCACGCCTCGCGCGCCGCGATCAGGGCGAACTGGCTGCCCGGGTCGAGGCGCTTGGTCTCGACCCGCTCCAGCACGTCGGCCGCGGGCACAGCAGCTTGAGCCGCGAAGGTGACGGGCAGATCGTACTTCGCGACCCACTCCTGCTCGAGGGTGCGCGCGCCGGACTTGCCGGCGAGGAGTCCTGCCCACGAATCTGCGACGTTTCCACCGAGAGGCGACGTCGCTCCCAGCCCGGTGATCACGATCTTCTTGCGGCTCATGACGTTTTCCTTTGGTGCGAGGTGCGCGGTGCGAAGTACGGGGTCCTGATGCAGAGGTGCGTGGTGCGAGGGGGCCGACCGGGCTGGTGCCTCGGTCGGCCGGCCCTCAGCGAGACGGTTCTGCCGACCTGATCAGGCCTGGGCTTTGGTGATGAAGTCGACGGCGTCGCCGACGGTCTTCAGGTTCTTGACCTCTTCGTCGGGGATCTTCACGTCGAACTTCTCTTCTGCGTTGACGACGATGGTCATCATCGAGATGGAGTCGATGTCGAGGTCGTCGGTGAACGACTTGCCCATTTCGACGGAATCCGCGGCAATGCCGGTTTCATCATTGACGAGCTCGGCCAGGCCGGCGAGGACTTCTTCGGTGGACAATGCCATTTGTTTCTCCTTGTGGGTGGGGTGGGTCGGTGGTCAAGTCTAGGGAAGTACGACCACCTGGGCGCCGAAGACGAGGCCCGCGCCGAAACCGATTTGGAGCGCGAGTCCGCCGCTGAGTTCCGGATGCTCGGCAAGCAGCGCATGCGTCGCGAGCGGGATCGAGGCAGCCGAGGTGTTTCCGGTGTGGGTGATGTCGCGGGCGATGGCGACGGTCTCCGGCAGCTTCAACTGCTTTGCGAACTCGTCGATGATGCGCACGTTCGCCTGATGCGGGATGAAGGCCGCGAGCTGGTCACTGGTGATGCCGGCGGCATCCAGCGCCTTCTGCGCTACCTTCGCCATTTCCCACACGGCCCACCGGAACACGGTCTGGCCCTCCTGGCGGAGCGTGGGCCAGGGGATGTCGCCTTCGGCGTCGCGGTATTCGCCGAGTGTTGCGTCCATGCCGATGGCATCCCACTTCGAGCCGTCGGAACCCCACACCGTGGGCGAAATGCCGGGGGTGTCGCTCGGGCCGATGACGGCAGCGCCCGCGCCGTCGCCGAGAAGGAAGGAGATGGTGCGGTCGGTGGGCTTCGCGAAGTCACTCAGCTTCTCGGCGCCCACGACGAGCACGTACTCGGCGAGCCCGGTGCGCACGAAGGCGTCCGCCTGGGCGATCCCATAGGTGTAGCCGGCGCAGGCTGCGGAGATGTCGTAGGCCGGAGCGGGTGTCGCGCCGATCCGGTCGGCGAGAAGCGCCGCGAGTGACGGCGTCTGCACGGTGTTGCTGATGGTGGAGACCAGCACGGCACCGATCTGGTCGGGGCGGATGCCGGCCCGCTCGATCGCCTCGTTGCTCGCCGCGACGGCGAGGTCGATGGCCTGCACGTCTTTACCTGCGCGGCGGCGTTCGACCACGCCGGTCCGCTGGCGGATCCACTCGTCGGAGGAGTCGATCGGGCCGACGATGTCGTCGTTGGTGACGACGAGCTCGCCGCGGGCGGCGCCAATTCCGTAGATGCGCGTGTACTGCGCTCCGGTCGCCTGGTTCAGCGTGGGGGTGTTCATGACTTCCCGTCGATCAGATCGAACGCCGCAGAGAGGTCGTCCGGGGTCTTGACTGCCACGGTGGGCAGACCTTTCAGGCCGCGCTTGGCGAGTCCGACGAGGGCACCCGCCGGCGCCACCTCGATGATTCCGGTCACACCGGCGGCCGCGAACGACTGCATGGTGAGATCCCACCGTACCGGCGAGCTGACCTGACCGACGAGCAGGTCGACGAACGTGTCGCCGCTGGAGACGACGTTGCCGTCGCGGTTGGACCACAGCGTCACGGTGGGGTCGGTCCGGGCCATGCCCGCGGCCACCGTGCGGAGTCGCTCGACGGCAGGCTGCATGAAACGGGTGTGGAACGCTCCGGCGACCTGCAGCGGAATGACCCGTGCGCCCTTCGGCGGGTCGGCCTTGAGCGCGTCGAGGGCGGGGAGCTCGCCGGCCACCACGATCTGTCCTCCGCCGTTGAAGTTGGCGGGCTCGAGCCCGAGCGTGTCGAGTCTGGCGAGCAGCTCGGCTTCATCCGCGCCGACGACGGCGCTCATGCCGGTCTGCACCTGTGCCGCGGCATCCGCCATGGCGCGCCCGCGTTCCCGCACGAAGGAGAGGGCATCCGGCTGGCTGAGCACACCTGCGCCCGCCGCCGCCGTGATCTCGCCCACGGAGTGCCCGGCGATGCCGGCGATGCGATCGCGGCGCCCGTCGGCGAGCAGCACGCTCAGCGTGAGAAGTCCGGCGGCCACGATGAGCGGCTGGGCGACAGCGGTGTCGCGGATGGTGTCAGCGTCGGAGACGGTGCCGTGAGCCACGAGATCCATGCCGACTGCATCGGACATGCCCGCGAGCTGGTTGCGGTACAGGTCGTGTTCGAGCCACGGGTCGAGGAATCCGGGGGTTTGCGAGCCCTGTCCCGGGCATACGACAACGATCATTGACTCAGTCTCCCAACCAGGTTCGACGATCGGCGGTGCCGATCGCACAAGTTATCCGTCTCAACGTTGTCGAGGTCGGCGCATCGGCCTGCCCCGGCGGATGCTCGGATCCGCCTCGCCGAGCGATCCGAGAATCAGCGCAGCCTGCATGATGAGGGACTCCCGTGGGCCGGTCGCATCCCAACCGATCACCTCGGACACCCGCTTGAGGCGGTATCGCACGGTGTTCGGATGCACGAAGAGTTCCCGCGCGGTGGCCTCGAGCGAGCGTCCGTTGTCGAGGTAGCACCACAGGGTGGCGAGCAGCTCGGTGGAGTGCGCCTGCAGCGGCCGGTAGATGCGGTCGATGAGGGTGGCCCGGGCGAGCGGATCACCGGCCAGGGCGCGCTCCGGCAGGAGGTCGTCTGCCATCACCGGGCGGGGCGCGTTGCGCCAGGCCTTCGTCACCGAGAAGCCGGCCAACGCCGCCCTCGCGCTGCGGGATGCGTCGACGAGGCTGCTCACGGCATGGCCGAGAACGAGATGGCCGTCGCCGAATCCGGGCTCGAGGGCTTTCGCGATGTCCATGAAGGGCGTGAGCTGCGAATCCTCGCCCTCGTCGCCCTGCGGGGTGGCCCGTGCCCGACCGATCACGAGTACCAGTCGGCTGCCCTGCACGCCGATGAGCACGTCGGCCTCGAGGTGCCTCGCGGTGCGCCTCAGCATGTCCACGTCGAGCATGAGGGGCGCGATACCGACGAGCACCGAGACCTCGCCGTGCCCGTGCCAGCCGAGCGCCGCGATGCGGGACGGCAGTTCGTCGTCGTACTCGCCGCTCAGGATCGAGTCGACCACGAGGGCTTCGAGGCGCGCGTCCCAGAGCCCGCGTGCCTCCGCTGCGCGAGCGTAGACATCCGCAGCGGCGAATGCGATCTCCCGCGAGTAGAGCAGGATCGCTTCCCGCAGTGACGGATCGCGTCCGCGCATCCGGTCTTCGACGACCTCGACGGTCACCTTGATGAGCTGCAGCGTCTGCGTGAGGCTCACCGAACGCAGGAGCTCCCGCGGGGCTGCGCCGAACACGTCTGCGGCGATCCACGGTGTCGACGTCGGATCATCGAACCAGTGGATGAACGAGGTGATGCCCGCCTGCGCGACGAGTCCCACGGCGGAGCGCCGCCCCGGCGGCATCTCGCCATACCAGGGCAGCGTGTCGTCGAGGCGCTTGAGCGTCGCGGTGGCGAGCTCGCCCGACACCGTACGCAGCCAGGCGAGCGTCTGCTGCTTGGTCTGCGGGGTGCCGGGCGACGCGTTCGTCAGCTGTCACCACCCGTGTTGCCGGACGTTCCCGCCGACACATCGTGCAGTCGATACTTGTCGATCGCCTTCTGGGGGATGCCCTCATCGATCTCGCCGCGCGCAACGAGCGACTCCAGCGTGCGCACCACGAGCGACGGCCCGTCGATCTTGAAGTAGCGCCTCGCCGCAGCCCTCGTGTCGGAGAAGCCGAAGCCATCCGCACCGAGCGTGGCGTAGTCGCCGGGCACGAACTCGCGGATCTGGTCGGGCACCGCGTGCATGAAGTCGGTGACCGCGACGAACGGGCCCTCGGCATCCTGCAGCTTGCGCGTGACCCACGGAACCCGCTTCTCGGCGTCGGGGTTCAGGAAGTTCTGCTCGTTCGCCTCGAGGCCCTCGCGGCGAAGCTCGGTCCAGGATGTGACGGACCAGACGTCGGCAGACACATTCCAGTCATCGGCGAGCAGCTGCTGGGCTTCGAGCGCCCACGGCACCGCGACTCCCGAGGCCAGGAGCTGAGCCTTGGGGCCCTCGGTCGTGCTCTCGTTGAGGCGGTAGATGCCGCGAAGCAGACCGTCCACATCGAGGTTCTCCGGCTCGGCAGGCTGCACGACCGGCTCGTTGTACACCGTGAGGTAGTACATGACGTTGGGGTCGTTGTGGTTTCCGCCGTACATCCGCTCGAGGCCCGCCTGCACGATGTGCCCGAGCTCGTAGCCCCAGGCCGCGTCGTAGCTGATCACGGCCGGGTTCGTCGACGACAGCACCAGCGAGTGACCGTCGGCGTGCTGGAGGCCCTCGCCGGTGAGCGTGGTGCGTCCGGCGGTCGCGCCGATGATGAACCCGCGGGCCATCTGGTCGCCAGCCGCCCACATTGCGTCGCCGGTGCGCTGGAATCCGAACATGGAGTAGAAGACGTACACCGGGATGAGCGGCTCGCCGTGGGTCGAATACGACGTGCCGACCGCGGTGAAGGCCGCGAAGGCGCCCGCTTCGTTGATGCCGGTGTGCAGGATCTGGCCCTGCGGCGACTCCTTGTACGCAAGGAGCTGCTCGCGGTCGACCGAAGTGTAGTTCTGGCCGGCGGGGTTGTAGATCTTGCTGGTGGGGAAGTACGCGTCCATACCGAACGTGCGCGCCTCATCCGGAATGATCGGCACAATGCGGTGGCCGAAGTCCTTCGAGCGCAGCAGGTCTTTCAGCAGTCGGGCGAACGCCATGGTGGAGGCGATCTCCTGCTTGCCGGAGCCCTTCTTCACGACACCGTAGGTGGCGGTGTCGGGCAGCGTCACCTGCGTGTACCGGGAGTTGCGCTCCGGCAGGTACCCGCCGAGTGCCTGACGACGCTCGTGAAGGTACTGGATCGCCTCGTCGTTCGCACCCGGGTGGTAGTAGGGCGGCAGGTAGGGGTTCTCCTCGAGCGCGGCATCCGTGATCGGAATCCGCATCTCGTCGCGGAACTTCTTGAGGTTGTCGAGCGTGAGCTTCTTCATCTGGTGGGTCGCGTTGCGGCCCTCGAACGACGGGCCGAGGCCGTAGCCCTTGACCGTCTTGGCGAGGATGACCGTGGGCTGGCCCTTGTGCTCGGTCGCCGCCTTGAATGCCGCGTAGACCTTGCGGTAGTCGTGGCCACCGCGCTTGAGGTTCCAGATCTGGTCGTCGGTGTAGTCCTTCACCAGCTCCAGTGCGCGGGGGTCCCGTCCGAAGAAGTTCTCGCGAACGTAGGCGCCGCTCTCGGCCTTGTAGGTCTGGTAGTCGCCGTCTGGCGTGCGGTTCATGAGGTCGCGGAGAGCGCCCTCGCTGTCGCGGGCGAGCAGGTCATCCCACTCGCGACCCCAGACGACCTTGATGACGTTCCAGCCGGCACCGCGGAAGAAGCTCTCGAGCTCCTGGATGATCTTGCCGTTACCGCGCACCGGTCCGTCGAGTCGCTGCAGGTTGCAGTTGATCACGAAGTTGAGGTTGTCGAGGCCGTCGTTCGCGGCGAGCTGCAGCGCGCCGCGGCTCTCCACCTCGTCCATCTCACCGTCGCCGAGGAAGGCCCACACCTGCTGGTCGGAGGCGTCCTTGATGCCACGGTCGGTCAGGTAGCGGTTGAGCTGCGCCTGGTAGATGGCGTTGATCGGGCCGAGACCCATCGACACGGTGGGGAACTGCCAGAAGTCCTTCATGAGCCGCGGGTGCGGGTACGAGGACAGCGCACCGGAGGGATGCGAGTGCTCCTGGCGGAAGCCGTCGAGCTGGTCGGTGCTCAGCCGGCCCTCGAGGTAGGCGCGGGCGTACATGCCGGGGGAGGCGTGGCCCTGATAGAAGATCTGGTCTCCGCCGCCGGAGTGGTGCTGGCCGCGGAAGAAGTGGTTGTGCCCCACCTCATAGAGGGCCGCGGATGACGCGTAGGTGGAGATGTGGCCACCGACGCCGATGCCGGGGCGCTGCGCGCGGTGCACCGTGATGGCGGCGTTCCAGCGGATCCAGGCACGATAGCGGCGCTCGACGTCTTCGTCGCCGGGGAACTCCGGCTCGTTCTCCGGAGCGATCGTGTTGAGGTAGTCGGTGGTGGGCACCATCGGAACACCGAGGTGCAGTTCCTTCGACCGCTTCAGCAGGCTGAGCATGATCTCGCGGCCCCTGCCGTGACCATGCGCCGCGACAAGCGCGTCGAGTGATTCCTGCCATTCGGCTGTTTCTGCCGGATCGGAATCGATGTGATTGACCGAATACGGATCCTGGTCGTTGACCGTCACCCTTGACCTCGCTTTGTTCGCGGACGCAGTGCGCACTTACCGGTGGGACCATCGCGTCCGGGGCGGGTAACTCCGGGTGAGCCGATGGACATCACGATTCTAGTTGCACGCCATCCCCTCACTTTGACTGCCCCAGGCTGCGGCGTAGTATTGCGCCTCGGGTTTCCCGGCCCTGTCTCACCGGGCGGAAGGAACCGACGATGCCCCTGGTGAACGACACCCTCGCCCCCGATTTCGAGCTTCCCAATCAGTTCGGCGAGCACATCCGACTCTCGGAATTCCGCGGTGTGCGCCCAGTCGTGCTCGTCTTCTTCCCGCTGGCATTCACCAGCACCTGCACGGGGGAGCTCTGCGAACTGCGTGACAATCTGTCGCTGTTCGCCGACAAGTCGGTCGAGCTGATCGGCATCTCCGTCGACTCGAAGGCGGCACTTCGCGTGTTCGCCGAGCAGGAGGGATACGAGTTCACCCTCCTCGCCGACTTCTGGCCGCACGGGGCTGTGGCCAAGGAGTACGGCGTGTTCCTGGAGCACAAGGGCTACGCGAACCGGGCATCCTTCCTCATCGACACGCGGGGTGTCATCCGTGCCAGCTTCATCACGGCGCCCGGCGAGGCACGGTCGCTCGATGCCTACCGCGAGGCCATCCGCGACCTCGACCGCGCCGCGGCGTAGCTCTCGCAGCTTGGGAGCGGCGGCGTAGCCCGACCGAGGTATTCGTGGCGGCGATCAGCCCAGCAGCGACACCGCCCGGGCGATGACGAGTGCCAGCAGCACGAATCCGCCGAACGATTCGATGCCCATGAGCGCTTTCGCTCGCACCGACAGGGGCATCGTGTCGGCGGGGCTGAATGCCATCGAATTCGACAGTGAGAAATAGAGATAATCGGCGAAGCTCGGCACCCATCCGGAGTTGCGGGATGACCGCGATGCGACCTCGTCGACGGCGTCGTGGTCCTCGTCCTGCGGGAATCGGAAATCGGCGTCGGGCAGTTCGCCCCTCGAAGCGTGCCGTCGGGTGACCGGGCCACCGCGGTCCATGTCCCAGTAGACGAGGGCAAAGGCGATCACGTTGGTGACCCATACCTGCAGTGCCGCGAGCAGCAGGCGTGGGCCGTCGTCCTTGGTCGCATTGATGAGCTCGACGAGAAGCTGCACAAGCGCGGCCTCGTTCGCAAGCACAAGAAGCAGTGCCTGACCGGTCGCGACATATTTCGACCACGGCGTCTGGCGATGCAGTCGCTGCGGATTGAGCACGATGAGCGGCACGAGTGACAGCAGTCCGACGCCGACGACCGCCCAACGGATGCCCGGCAGAAACGAGCTCGGCAACGTGGCATAGAGCGTGAGCGCTAAGAGGACGGCGACGACAGCGGGCCAACGATGTTCGGCACGGACACGTTGCCCGGGGGACTCCATGGGCACGAGTGTAAGCCTGTAGTATTGGCACTTGTCGCGCACCGAAACCAGCAGGTTTCGCCGTGTCGCGGGCCTTTAGCTCAGTTGGTAGAGCGCCACGTTTACACCGTGGATGTCATCGGTTCGAGCCCGGTAGGGCCCACCATTCTCAGCGCGGCGGACGGACCGCAGGCGCCCTGGCGTCATGCGATGCGACTCATTGGCATCTAGCCGCATCTCCCGATCCTCGGCGCAGTCGACGCATCTGGTCGTCCGACCCCATCACCCAGTTGCCCACTTTTGCGGTCAAAATCGCGCGAAAAGGCGTTTTTGGACGCAGAAGTGGGCAACTCGGTGCAGGGAGCGCGGGGAGGGCTTAGGGCGAGCGGATGACCGTCCCGGTGCTCTGCGCTACCGGCGTCGCGCGCAGGTGTTCAGTCGCGCTGCAGCGACTCCGCTTCGGCCCGACGAGCGACCGACCAGTCGTCGGGGGTGGGGCCGTCCTCGCCGTTGCACACCGCGCTGTAGCGGTCCAGCACGGCGATCTCTCCCGCGACGTCGCCACGTTCGCGGTGAATCTCGGCGGCGAGCTTGTGGTGACGCGGGTCGATCGTGCCGTGCTGGTACTCGGCCTCGCGCTCAGCTGCCGCCATGAGTTCATCGAGCAATTCGAGCAGCTCGTCGGTGCGCTCAGCGGCACGGAGCTTCGTGAGCTCGTCGTCCCACTCCGAGAAGTGCAGCCCGCGATACTTTCCCGCCTCGACCTTCTCAGACTCGTGCGCCGCCCAGTCATCTGAGGTTGCCGGATCCTGCGCCGCGTTGACCGGAGCGGGGGAGTGCTCCGTCGGACGTTCGGCGTGGTCTGCGGCGGATGAGGGCTGATCGGACGATGTCATGAAGTGATCGTTACAACAAACTGCAGTCAAAACAACCCGGGCGATAGCGCGCAATGGCGAGGGGATTCCCGTGCTATGTCGGTGGCGCGACCTACCGTTGTGCCGGGTCTCACAGAGCGGAGTCGAGGATGCCGGAGCCGATCGATCAGTGGTGGGCGCGCCGCCAGCGCTCGAAAGGCTCCGTCGTGCCCTATCCGATCGGACGGTTCCGCGCCGACTGGGAGCGGTACCCCGTTCTTATCCGTCAGTACCATCCGGATCTCAACTCAGGCATCACGCTCACCCAGGTGCCCCCGGCAGCTGAGGTCTACCTGCAGTGGCAGTGCGATTCCGGCCATAGGTTCGTCGCCACTCCGGGTGAACAGCGGGAGCGTCCTGGCCGCGAACGGCGGCGATCGGTCTGGTGCCCGGAGTGCACCGCCCTCGCCGTCAGACGGCCGACCCCGCGTCCCGCCTCACCGGCGGCGCCCGGGAGAGTGCCGACCGCAGCGGCACGCCGTTCGAACCCGCGTCGCGTGCTGTCCACCGCCGAGGCAACACCCGTCGGCACGGCGTTCTGGAGCCCCCATGCACCGAAGGTGGCGTCCGCCGCGGAGGCAGATCTCCGCGCGCGACTCGACGCACGCATCGCTGTCGACGGTTCGGTCAACGCGGTGCGGGTGGCGCGTCCCTTCTTCGATCGGCTCGAGGTCTGGCCCGACATCCTGTTTCCCGAACTGCGGGTGGCGCTCGAGTACGACACCACGGGGCGGATCGGTACCGAGCACGTCGGCGCACGGGAACGCAGCGACAAGGCGAAGGATCGGTTGCTTCGGCAGGCGGGCTGGGAGGTCATCCGCATCAGGTGCGGCAAGTTGCAGCCGCTCGGCCCGTTCGACGTGCTCGCGTCGGGCGTGACCAACACGGTGATCGAGCAGGTGATCGACGCCATGCGAGACGCGCGCGGCGCACTCATCGTGGACGCCTGGCTACTCGACTGAGCGGAGCCGTGCGAGTGGCGCGATCATGGAGTCATGTGCGGACGTTTTGTGGTCGCCGGTGAGCGATCAGATTTGTTGGGGCTTTTCGAGATCGAGTTCGAGGGGGAGGAGTTGCCGGGTCCGTCGTGGAATGTGCGACCGACCGACCGGATCGCGGTGGTGATCGACAGCAAGAAGGGCGACGAGGTGCCGGTGCGTCGGCTGGAGGGCGCCCGCTGGTCCTTCGTGCCGCCGTCGTCGCCAACGTTGAAGACGAAGTTCCCGAGCTTCAACGCGCGGTCGGAGACCGCAGCCACCAAGTCACTGTTCGCCGGATCGGTGAAGTCCAGGCGCGCCCTCATCCCGGCCTCCGGCTACTACGAGTGGAAGACCGCCGGCAAGGTGAAGACGCCCTACTTCATCCACCCCGCAGAAGGCATGATGGCATTCGCCGGGCTGTACTCGTGGTGGCGCGACGACACTCGCGCGCCCGACGACCCGGCCCGCTGGATCCTCACCACGACGATCCTCACCATGGAGGCGTCCGGAGAGCTCCGCGACATCCACGACCGAACCCCGGTCGCTCTCCCCGGGGAGTGGTGGGACGAATGGCTCGACCCCACAACGGAAGGCGACCAGGGCCTGGTGGATGCCGCAGTCGCAGCATCCGCCGACGTCGTCGACTTCCTGGCGATCGACGAGGTCGCACCCCTCACGAACGACGATCACGCTGGACTCATCAACCCACTCTGAGTGAGCGGGGCCCTCGATGAGCCGTCTTCGCGCACGGCTGGGGTCGGGCTACAGTCGTAGGCGTCCCAAGAACGTGAGCGAAGACGCGAGGAGCCATCGTGGCGAAGAGGAAACAGCCCGACCAAATGAGTCCGTTCCGCGCGATCAAGTTGATCGGGGCCAACTTCTGGAAGGCGCGCAACCGGGTCAAGCGGATTCAGAAGACCGGACCGGTGGACAAGTCGGCCAAACGGCCAGCACCGACGCCGGAGCCCCGCGATCCGCGCACGCCCGAACAGCTCGAGTCGGATATCGAGCGCACGCGAGCCGAGCTCGTGGCGACGGTAGCGCGCATCAAGTACGACCTCGACGTGCCGGCGCGGCTCCGCGACGTGCGCGACGACATCGCGGCGAAGATCCCGGAGAAGTACAAGGGTGAGCAGCAGGCCATGATCGCGGCTGGCGCCGTGGTCGTGGCGGGGCTCGGCATCATCGTGGGCTCCGTGGTGTCAGCCGTCCGACACCGCTGACCAGCGCCCGGTCATGGAGGATGAGCGGCCTGTGATCCCACCGGATGATGCCGCACAGTCAGGCAGCGGCGGCGCGAGTACGCGCGTGCCACCCGCCGACGGTGAGATCCCGCAGCCCCCGCCCGCTCTGATGCCCCAGCCGCCGGCTGAGCCGGTGGCTCCTCCCCTCGACATCCCGATGGCGATCGGGAACGGACCGATCGTTCGGCCTGGCCCACCGCCGAGGGTCTTCGATCGGCAGGCACCCGCCGAAGTGGAGGGCGCGCCGGCGGACCCATCGCGGATGCGTGGGCCGTCCGCGATGGCGCAGCCGGTACGCGAGTGGATCGACAGCGTCGCCGATGGCGAGCCGACCGGCCCGCCCCCCATCCTGTGGCGGGGTCTCATCGTGCTGCCGTGGATCCTCGCCACCTCATCGGTGACGATCGTCGTGCTCGGCGCGGCCGTCTTCTCTCTCGGCATGAGCCTTCGGCAGGCGGTGCTCGCGACGGTCATCGGAATGGGGCTGACTCTCGTGCCGCTCGCCGTGAGTCGCCTGGGCGGCTCCCACCCGGTCCAAGCGAACTGGTCACCGGAACGGGCGACATTCGGGCTCGCTGCGCGTGGCGTGCCGCTGGCGATCATTCACGTGTCGCGCACCCTGTGGGCCGCGATCGCGCTCTGGCTTCTCTCCGAGGCGGTGTCGAGGCTCGCCGTCGTCTACGGGCTCACGTCTCCGTCGGCTGCGGGAGGCCTGGCGGTCGCGGTGCTCGTGTTAGGCGCCATCGCCGCTGTCTTCGTGCCGCGCATCCGACCATCGATTTTGGTGCGAGCGCGGATGGTCACCGCGGGCCTCGCCGTCGCTCTCGCCTTCGGTTTCATCGTCGTCTCGGCGGGCGCCGTGGACATCCGGGTGGCGCTCACCTTTGCAGACGGTCCGTGGACCCTTGTCGTCGGTGGGGCGATGCTCATCGTGAGTACCTTCGCGCTGCTCTGGGTCACGGTGCCTCCCCTCGGTCGGTCGCGCAGGAACGTGCCGGCGCTCAGGCGCTCCGACCCGGTCGCCGCGCTGATAGCGAGCGTCGTGCCCACGGTCCTCATCGTCTACGGCGCGCTCCTCGGCGCGAGCAACCCGGGCACCGCCGGTGGGCTGCTCACCGCACCGATGGATGCGCTCGCGGCCCTCGTTCCGGCCTGGTTCGGCATTCCGCTGGTCGCCGCGGTGAGCCTCGGCCTGATCGCCGTGGTATCGACCGCCGCCCAGACCGGTGGAGTGGCGATCCGGCGACTCGGTTTCGGCTTCTCCGACGGTGCGAGTACCCTCATCGCGGCCACGGTCATCGCTGTATTCGGGTTGATCCTGGCCGGCCTGGTCGATGACATGGCACTCGTCCTGCGCGACCTCATCACCACTCTCGCCGTGCCCGTGGCCACATGGCTCGGAGCGATGTCCGTGGCGGTGGCTCTTCACCGCTCGCGACGATCGGGTCCAGCCGCTGCTGGCGACCGGCCCGCGCACGTGACGGCGATTGTGGGCGTGATCCTCGCGCTCGTGGTGGGGTTCGGGCTCAGCTCTGCATCGATGTCGGCCCTCAGATGGGAGGGCTACCTGTTCGCCCTCATCGGGCTGCCGCGCGACGGCGATGTTGCATCGTCCGGCATAGGGATTCTCGCGGCGTTCGCGCTTGCCGCCGCGGCAGTTGCGGTGGCGCCGCTGATGGGTCGCACGTCGGCGACCAGCGACCCGCCTCGTTAGACTCGCTGGCGTGTCTGTAACGCTCGCCGAGGTCATCGCTGTCGTGGAACGACTGTGGCCACGCGCCGGTGCCGAGGAGTGGGATGCCCCAGGCCTCGTCTCCGGAAATCCCACCATGCCGGTCGCCCGTATCTCCCTCGCCGTCGACGCGGTCGCCGCCACGGTCGACGAGGCGATCGCCACGGGCACGGACCTGCTTCTCGTGCATCATCCGCTGCTCATGCGGGGGGTCACCTCGGTGGCCGAGGACCGCGCCAAGGGCGCGATGCTCGCAAGGCTCATCCGTGCCGAGTGCGCACTCCTGGCAGCACACACCAATGCGGATGTCGTGGAGACGGGAACGTCGGCAGCCTTCGCGTCGGCACTCGGCCTGCGTGACGTCACCCCGATCTCGCCCGCGCCTGACGGCTCCACCGGCCTCGGCCGCGTCGGGTCGCTCGCCGAACCGACCACGCTCGGCAGGCTTGCACGGGCCATCGCCGACATCCTGCCGCCGACGGCGTCCGGTGTGCGCGTGGCCGGGCCGTACGAGACGCCGATACGGACGGTCGCCCTGTGCGGCGGTGCCGGTGATTCGCTTCTGGCACATCCGGCGGTCACGGCGGCCGACGTGTACATCACCTCCGACCTCAGACACCACCCGGCATCCGAGGCACGCGAGAGCGCACTCGTGGCGGGGGGACCCGCTCTCATCGACGTGTCCCACTGGGCCAGCGAATGGCTCTGGCTGTCCACGGCGGCGAATGAGCTGGCCGAGGCGCTTCCCGGCGTCGAGGTGCGGGTGAGTGAGCTCCGCACCGATCCCTGGGACTTCGTCGTCATCCAGTGATCCGCATCCATCCATCGAAACGAATGAGGCCCCATGGCTTTGAAAGCCAGTCCCGACCACCAGGCTCGATTGCTCGACCTTCAGGCCGTCGACACCAAGCTGCAGCAGATCGCACACCGGTTGAAGACGCTTCCCGAAATCGCGGCGCTCGGAGCGATCGCCGAGGAGGCCGAACGGCTCCGACTGCGTAGATCCTCAGAGGCCGGTGTGCTGGAGGATGCGCGCACCGAGCTCACCCGCATCGAGGGTGACGTCGCCGTCGTCAGCGCCCGCATCACCCGCGACGACCAGCGCCTGCAGGGATCGTCGTCGGTGAAGGATGTCGCCGGGCTCGAGAGTGAGTTGGCTGCCCTACGTCGTCGCCGCGACGAGCTCGAGGAGATCGAGCTCGTGGTGATGGAGCGTGTCGAGACGCTCGAGTCCGCCGTCGCCATCACCGTGCGGGAACACGAGGCCCTCGCCGCCCGCAAGGCGGAGGCGCAGGATGCACGCGATGCGGCACAGGCCACCCTCGCGGCTGACCGCGCGGACGCGGAGGCGAACCGTGCCGCCATCGCCGGAGGACTCCCCGAGGATCTCGTGGCGCTGTACGAGCGCCAGCGTGCGCGGTACGGAACGGGTGCCTCGCATCTCCGTGGCGGAGTCTCGAGCGCAAGCGGGGTGCGGCTCAATGCGAACGAACTGCAGCGCATCCGGGCGGCGGATCCGGATGAGGTCATCCTCTGCCCCGACTCCGATGCGATCCTGGTGCGCACGTCGGAGTCCGGCCTGTAGGAAGCGGCTCCGGGCGAGGGCGGTAGGCTTGCCGCAACGAATGGGTCGGCAAGACGGTCGCGTCGGTCAGCAATGACCGCCGAGGAACGTCCGGGCTCCACAGGGCAGGGCGGTGGGTAACACCCACCCGGAGTAATCCGCGAGAAAGTGCAACAGAGAGTAGACCGCCGCCCGCGCAAGCGGGAGGTAAGGCTGAAACGGTGGTGTAAGAGACCACCAGCGACTCGGGTGACCGGTCGGCTAGGTAAACCTCGCCCGGAGCAAGGTCAGACAGGGAACGTCGAAGCGGCTCGCTGAGTTCCCGGGTAGACCGCTGGAGGGCTGCGGCAACGTAGTCCCGAGATAGATGGCCGTCCACGGCGCCGATCCTGTCGGCGTCGGAACAGAACCCGGCGTATCAGCCGGCCCATTCGCCAGCTCGGGGCGCATTTTCAGTCGCCCCGCCTTAGCCTCGACCCATGTACGACGATGTCTTCCGCGATCGGCTGATCGATGCGGCAGACAGGGTTGCCGACCGCACCGGAGTCGACCCGCTCGACCTTCGACGGTCGATGGCGATCACGACGGATGCGCGGCTCGAGCTTCTGCCACGATCGGTCGGACTGGGGCTCGGCGTGTTCGCGGTCGTGATCATGATGCTGATCTTCGGGTGGATCGGCAGCCCGACGGACTCGCCGACGATCACCGTGACCGCGACGCTGGTGGCCATGGACATCGCGATGTTCCTCGGTGTCGCCACCTGCCTTCAGCTCGCGCGGGCAGCACGGTCGCGCCGAGCCGAAAACGACTCCTTCGAGGATGCCTGGGCGAAACTCGCCGTGGAGGTGTGGCCTCCACCGCGCTATCAGTCCTGGGATGGTTCGCCGAGCAGCGGTGCCGGATACTCGCGCACCGAGTTCCTCATGGCGGTGCAGGCGGGGAAGTCGCTCGAGGATTTCATGCGCCGAGCACCTCTCACGCGGATGCCGTGACCGATCAGACGATGCCGGATACCCCGAGCGCTGTTCCGATGAGATAGGTGGCGGCAAGCGCCAACGCCCCGCCGATCGTCACGCGGAGGGTCGCCCGCATCACGGGGCTGCCTCCGATGCGTGCTCCGGTCGCCCCGGTGAGCGCGAGCGCCACGAGCACCGCCACGAAGGTGACGGGGATGCGGAGCGACTCCGGCGGGAGCAGTATCGCGAGCAGGGGGAGAAGCGCACCGAGAACGAACGCCACAGCCGAGGCGAGCGCGGCGTGCCACGGGCTCACCACTTCGTCTTCGCTGATGTTCAGCTCGGCCTCGAGATGAGCGGCGAGGGCGTCGTGCGCGGTGAGCTCCTCCGCCACCGCCTGCGCCGTCTCGCGTGACATCCCCTTGGCGTGATAGATGTCGGCGAGTTCCTGCAGCTCCTGCTCCGGCTGATCCCGCAGCTCTGCGCGCTCCTTTGCGATGAGGGCGCGCTGGCTGTCGCTCTGACTGCTTACGGAGACGTATTCTCCGAGCGCCATCGAGATGGCCCCACCGACGAGACCCGCGAGGCCGGCGGTGAGGATGGGCCCGGTCGCCGGGGTGGCGCCTGCGACGCCGACCACGATGGCCGCTACCGAAACGATCCCGTCGTTGGCTCCGAGCACACCGGCGCGAAGCCAGTTCAGGCGACCAGCCAGCCCGTTCACGTGCGGTTCCGCTTCGTGGAGTGCTGGGCGATCATCGGTCATCGGGGCGCTCCCATGAATCGGATTGCGGCAAGGGTGAATCAGTCTGCGGCGAGGGCTGCCGCTCCGAGAATACCGGCGTTGTTCCGCATGGCGGCCGGCACGATGGGCGTGCGGAGTTTCAGCAGGGGCAGATATTGATCGGAGTGCTTCGAGATCCCGCCACCCACGATGAACAGCTCCGGGTAGAGGTATGCCTCGAGCCGCTCGTAGTAGCGCTGCAGCCGAGCGGCCCAGTCGATATAGGAGAGGTCCTCTCGCTCCTTGGCGGAGAAGGCCGCCCGCGTCTCCCAGTCGACCCCGTCGATCTCGAGGTGCCCCAGCTCGGCGTTCGGAATCAGCACGCCGTTGTAGATCAGAGCGGTCCCGATGCCGGTTCCGAGCGTGGTGAGAATCGCCAGTCCCTTCACCTTCTTCGCTGCGCCATAACGATGTTCGGCAACTCCCGCGGCATCCGCGTCGTTGATGAAATGGATGTCGCGTCGGAGGGCCGTCTCGAAGAGGGTCTCGGCGCCGAGTCCGATCCACTTGTCCGACACGTTCGCGGCCGACATCGTGACACCGTTCACGACGGCTGCGGGGAAGCACACCCCGACCGGAATCTTCCGCTGGGTGCCCACGAGCTGGTCGACGATCTCGAGCACGACCTGCACGATGTCGGCGGGCTCGCCGCCATGCGGTGTCGCCGCCTTCACTCGCGCGGAGAGCAGCTCGCCCGACTTCACATCGACAAGGGCTCCCTTAATGCCGGTGCCGCCGATGTCGATGCCCACTGCTCGCGTTCTCATGCGACCAATCTAGTTCCCGCCGACAGCCGCGGATTCGCACTCCCGTTCTGCACGCCTGTGATCGGGGAGGCCCGAGGAATAGGCTCAGGGTCAGAGCACGGGACAGGAGAAAGTCATGGCCGAATGGTTCTACAACCGGCGCACCGGCGAGGTCGAGGAGGGGCGGCAGTCTCTCGCGAGCGAGGTCGACGGTCCGTTCGACTCGCGGGAGGACGCTGCTCGCGCGGACGAGATCATCGCGGAGCGCGCGCGCAAGTGGGCTGCGGAGGACGCCGCAAACGACTGATCGCGGTTCGGCCGACCGCACAGCGGTCGGCCTGATCGCCTACTCGTCGTGGTACTCGTGCTGCGGCTCGGGGTAGGCGCCGGACGACACGTCGGCGATGAACGCGGTCGCGGCGTCCGTGAGCACCGCGTGCAGATTGGCGTACTGCTTGACGAAGCGCGGGATGCGTCCGCTCGTGAGCCCCGCCCAGTCCGTCCACACCAGCAGCTGGCCGTCGGTGTGCGGACCGGCTCCCACGCTGATCGTCGGGATGCCGAGCTGTTCGGTCACCTGCTTCGCCGCCTCGGACGGCACCATCTCGAGCACGACCGCGAATGCGCCGGCCTCCTCCACGGCGTGGGCGTCAGCGAGAAGCTGGGCGACCTGGTCGCCCCTGCCCTGGATCACGTGGCCGCCCAGCCCGTGCTCGCTCTGCGGCGTGAAACCGATGTGCGCCATCACGGGAATCCCCGCAGACACGATCCGCCGGATCTGCTCGGCGCTTCGCACTCCGCCTTCGAGCTTCACCGCATGCGCCCCGGTCTCCTTCATGAACCGGAAGGCGGTGTGCAGGGCCTCATCCGGCCCTGTCTCGTATGACCCGAACGGCATGTCGGCGATGACGAAGGCCCGGCTGACGGCGCCGGCCACCGCGCGCGTGAGCGGGATGAGCTCGTCGAGCGTCACCGGCAGGGTCGTGTCATAGCCCAGAACGTTGTTGCCCGCGGAGTCGCCGACGAGGAGGAAGTCGATGCCGGCCTGGTCGAAGATCGCCGCGGTGAGCTGGTCGTAGCTCGTGAGCCCCGTGATCTGGATTCCCTCGGCCTTGGCGCGCTGGAAGTGGCGTGTGCGTACTCGTTTGGGCGTGTGGTCGGCCATCGGGCGAGTCTATCCGCGCGTCAACGGCCTGGCCGGTAGGTGATCGGCAGCCTGCGATCCCGCCCGAATGCCATGCCGGAGATCTTCGGTCCGATCGCTCCCTGTCGGCGTTTCCATTCGGCCCGGTCCACCAGTCGCGTCACCTCGTCCACGATGTGCGCGTCGAAACCGAGCGCCACCACGTCATCGCGTCCCAGCACCCGCGTGATGTAGGCGTCGAGGATGCCGTCGAGCACCTCGTAGGGCGGCAGCGTGTCCTGATCCTCCTGATCGGGGCGCAGCTCCGCCGAGGGCGGCTTCGAGATCGAGTTCTCCGGTATCGGCTCGACCTCACCGCGTTCCGCGGCGTGCGCGTTGCGCCACCTGGCCAGCTCCCAGACGAGGGTCTTCGGCACATCCTTGATCGGCGCGAATCCGCCGACGGAGTCGCCGTAGATCGTGGAATAGCCCACCGCGAGTTCCGTCTTGTTGCCGGTCGTGAGCACGAGGTGTCCGTGGGCGTTCGACAGCGCCATCAGGATGACGCCCCTCACCCGAGCCTGCACATTCTCGGCCGCGAGCCCTTCGAGCTTCAGCTGCTCGTCGAAGGGCGCGACCAGATCTGCGATCGGCTCGGTGCTGAAGTGCACGCCCACCCGCTCGGCGAGGTCCTCGGCATCCGATCGGGAATGGTCAGACGAATGCCGGCTCGGCAGCGACACGCAGTAGACGTTGTCGGCACCCAGCGCGTCGGCTGCGAGCACGGCGCAGACGGCGGAGTCGATGCCGCCGGAGAGCCCGAGAACGACGGAGGCGAAGCCGTTCTTGCGCACGTAGTCCCGAAGCCCGAGCACCAGAGCGTTCCACACCTGTTCGCGGTCGTCGGGCAGCAGTGCGATGTCCGGCTCGATGGCCTCTGAGGTGCGCTCCGGAACGGTCAACTCGATTCTGGCCACCGCGTCGAGTTCGGGCACATCGGTCGCCTCCGCGACATCCAGGTCGACGACGAGAAGGTGCTCCTCGAACTGGGGCGCCCTCGCGAGAATCGTGCCGGTGCCGTCGACGACCACGCTGTCGCCGTCGAAGACCAGGTCGTCCTGGCCACCCACGATGTTCACGTAGGCGACGATCGTGTCGGTCTCGACGGCGCGGCGGGTGACGAGGGGTAGTCGTACCTCGTCCTTGTCCCGCTCGAACGGAGAGGCGTTGATCACGATCAGGAGGCCGGCGTCGGCGTCGAGCACGCGCCCGACCGGGCCGCCGTCCCGCCAGAGGTCCTCGCAGACGATGAGCGCGACATCCGCGTCACGGATGCGCACGACGAGCAGTTCGTCGCCCGGGATGAACACGCGGTATTCGTCGAAGACCGAGTAGTTCGGCAGGTGGTGCTTGGCGTACCTGGCCTTGACATGCCCGTTCTGCAGCACGCTCGCGGCGTTCTGGGCGATCGCGGTGGGCGCATTGCTCGTGCCGAGCAGCCGGGGAGCGAACGGGCCGTCCGGATGCCCGACGATCACCACCAGGCTTGCCGAGGCCCGCGTCCTGCAGCGCCTTCGCGAGCCGTGGCACGCTCTCGTGGGCCGCGGCGAGGAAGCTCGGCCTCGAGGCGAGATCCTCGATCGGATACCCGCTGATGGCCATCTCCCCGACGGCCATGATGTCGGCCCCCGCGTCTGCCGCCCGCCGTGCCGCGGCCAGGATCTGCTCGGAGTTGCCGGCCAGATCGCCGACGATGGGGTTGGTCTGGGCGAGTGCCAAGCGGAGACGGGGCATAGCAAGTAGCCTAATGGCGGCGGGGAATGGCCCCTGTTGGACTGAAGAGGAGCCCATGGACAAGCAGCGCGACTTCGTTCTTCGCACCATCGAAGAGCGGGGAATCAAGTTCGTCCGACTCTGGTTCACCGACGTGATCGGCACCCTCAAATCGGTGGCTATCGCTCCCGCAGAGGTGGAGGGCGCGTTTGCCGAAGGACTCGGTTTCGACGGGTCGGCGATCGAGGGCCTGACCCGCTCGTACGAGGCCGACGTGCTCGCGCATCCGGACCCCACCACGTTCCAGATTCTCCCGTGGCGCGGCGAGATCGACCCGACCGCCCGCATGTTCTGCGACATCACCACCCCGGATGGCCAGCCCGCGGTGGCCGACCCGCGCAACGTGCTGAAGCGCACTCTCGCGAAGGCCGCTGACCGCGGCTTCACCTTCTACACCCACCCCGAGGTGGAGTTCTACCTTCTGAAGAGCTCCAGCTATGGCGTGGACGGCCCGCAGCCCGTGGACTCGGCCGGATACTTCGACAACGTGCCGGGAGGCACGGCTCACGACTTCCGTCGCCGCTCGGTGCGGATGCTCGAAGACCTCGGCATCTCCGTGGAGTTCAGCCACCACGAGGCGGGCCCCGGCCAGAACGAGATCGACCTGCGTTACGCCGACGCGCTCACCACGGCCGACAACATCATGACGTTCCGCACGGTGATCAAGGAGGTCGCGATCGAGCAGGGCGTGTACGCCACGTTCATGCCGAAGCCCCTCGCCGGTCATCCGGGTTCCGGCATGCACACCCACATGTCGCTGTTCGAGGGTGACTCCAACGCCTTCTTCGAGGCGGGCGCGCAGTACCAGCTGTCGAAGATCGGCCGCCAGTTCATCGCGGGACTGCTCACCCACGCGCCGGAGATCTCCGCCGTGACCAACCAGTTCGTCAACTCCTACAAGCGCCTCTGGGGCGGGGACGAGGCACCGAGCTTCGTCACCTGGGGTCACAACAATCGGTCGGCGCTCGTGCGCGTGCCGCTCTACAAGCCGAACAAGGGGCAGAGCGCGCGCGTCGAGTACCGCGCCATCGACTCTGCGGCGAACCCCTACCTTGCCTATTCGCTCATGCTCGCTGCCGGCCTCAAGGGCATCGAGGAGGGCTACGAGCTTCCCGCCGAGGCGGAGGACAACGTGTGGAGCCTGAGCGAAGCCGAGCGCAAGGCCCTCGGATACGCGCAGCTTCCCGCGAGCCTCGACCGGGCCGTCGCCCTGATGGAGGAGTCGGAGCTCGTCGCGGAAACCCTCGGCGAGCAGGTCTTCAACTACGTGCTGCTCAACAAGCGTCGCGAGTGGGCCGACTACCGAGCTCAGGTGACCCCATACGAGCTGAAGAGCAATCTGGAGATGCTGTAACGACACTGGGAGACGCCCGATGACGCGGCATCAGACCACGCTCACCGAGTTGGCGCGCCTCGGGTTCGCCAACCTCGGTGAAGCCGCCGAGCTCCTCGATGCCCTGAGCGGGGTCCAGTCCGCCGAGGTCTTCCTGCAGCATGCTTCGGCAACGGCCGACCCCGACCTCGCCCTGCGGCAGCTGGTGTCGCTCGTGCGGTCGGCACAGCCCGCCGTGATGCCGCTCCTGCAGGACTACTCGGCCGCCGGGCGCCTCATCCGCGTGCTCGGCGCGTCCACCGGTCTCGGGGAATTCCTGCACCGGCATCCGGAGGAACTCGGCTGCCTGCGCGAACCTCTCACCGCCCCGCCTGGTCGTGAGACGTACATCGCGGACCTCCTCGATTCGGTGAGCGCCGTGGACGGCGTATCGGCTCTGACGGAGGACGACGGATGGCGCGCGCTGCGGGTTCGCTACCGGCGCCACCTCACGAGTCTCACCGCGTGGGACCTCGCGCAGCGTGACGCCCTGGCCGGGATCGACGTCGTCGCCGCGGCCCTGGCCGATCTCGCCGCTGCCGCGCTCGAGGCAGGGCTGGCCGTGGCGCGGGGGAGCATCCCCTTCCCCGCCGACCAGATCGCCTCGACCTCCCTCGCCATCATCGGAATGGGCAAGTCCGGCGCCCGCGAGCTCAACTATGTGAGCGACGTCGACGTGATCTTCGTCGCCGAGGCGCGCGACGAGCTCCCCTCGGAGAAGGCGCTGCAGATCGCGACCAAACTCGCGATGGCAACGATGCGTGCCGTGCACGACTATGCGAGTGAACCGGACCTCTGGGAGGTCGACGCCAACCTCCGGCCGGAGGGCAAGGACGGCGCGCTCGTGCGCACGCTCGAGTCGCACAAGGCCTATTACGACCGCTGGGCGAAGAGCTGGGAGTTCCAGGCTCTGCTGAAGGCCCGGCCCCTCGCCGGCGACCTCGACCTCGGCGCACGCTACGTCGATGCCATCTCGCCCCTGGTGTGGGCGAGTGCCGCCAGGGAGAACTTCGTCGGGTCGGTGCAGCGCATGCGCGAGCGCGTCACCGCGAACATCCCCGCTGCCGAACTCGAATATCAGTTGAAGCTCGGCCCAGGCGGCCTGCGCGACATCGAATTCACCATTCAGCTTCTTCAGCTCGTGCACGGGAACGCGGATGACACCGTTCGCCAGGCGGGCACCCTCCCGGCTCTGGTCGCCTTGGCGGAGGGCGGCTATATCGGCCGGGTGGAGTCCGCACAGTTCCAACGGGACTACCGCTTCCTTCGGCTGCTCGAGCATCGGCTGCAACTCTCGCGGCTGAGGCGCACCCACCTCATGCCGGCCGACCCCGACGGCATGCGGGTGCTGGCCAGAGCGAGCGGAATCGCCACCAGCGCGTCGGAACTCGAGCAGGAGTGGAGCCGCACCAAAGTGGCGGTACGCACGCTGCACGAACGGCTCTTCTACCGTCCCCTCCTCAGCGCCGTCGCGGCGCTCCGGGAGGACGAGGTCTCGCTCACGAGCAGTCAGGCCGAGGCGCGGCTCTTCGCCATCGGGTTCCACGACCCCAAGGGCGCGCTCGGCCACATTCAGGCACTCACCTCAGGGGTCTCCCGCAGGTCGTCCATCCAGCGCACGCTGCTGCCGGTGATGCTGCAGTGGTTCTCAGAGGGCGCCGACCCGGACTATGGGCTGCTGGCATTCCGACGCCTCAGCGAAGCACTGGGGGAGTCCTACTGGTTCCTCCGGATGCTCCGCGACTCGTCGGGTGCGGCCAGCCGCCTCACGAGTGTGCTGTCCTCCGCCAGATTCGTCGGCATGCTGTTCGAGCGGAATCCGGAGGCCGCAGCCTGGTTCGAGGACGACGACGACCTGGTGCCGCGCGGACTCGATGCACTGCTCGAGGAGGCGCGGGCCACAATCGCGCGGCATGACGACGCGGAGGCGGCCGCGGGCGCTCTGCGGTCGGCCAGGCGTCGCGAGGTGCTCCGGGTCTCGGTCGCGGCGATCCTCGGCCTCATCGATGTGGAGACGGTGGGCTTTGCTCTCACCGACATCACCACCACCATGATCACCGGTGCGCTCGAGTTGGCGCGGCGCGGCGAAGAGGGCTTCGAGTTCGGTGTGATCGCCCTCGGTCGGTACGGAGGGCGGGAACTGGGCTTCGGATCGGATGCCGACGTGGTGTACGTCTACCGCCCCACGACCGCGGAGGCGACAACCGCGCAGTCCCGCGCCGAGGGCGTGGTCTCCCGGCTCGTGAAGTACTGCGAGGACCTGAGCCTGCCGCTCGACCTCGACATCGACCTTCGGCCGGAGGGGAAGAACGGACCGGTCGTCCGTTCGCTGGACTCCTACCGCGCCTACTATGCCCGTTGGTCACTGACCTGGGAGGCGCAGGCGCTGCTCCGGGCTCATGGTGCCGCGGGCGATGCCCCGCTGCTGCGCGCCTTCGAGCACCTTGCCGACGAGACGAGATATCCGGCGGCGATCGAGGACCGGTACGTGCGTGAGGTGCGTCGCATCAAGGCGCGGGTCGAGTCTGAGCGCCTTCCACAGGCCGCCGACCCGGCTCGGCATCTGAAGCTCGGGCGCGGATCGCTCAGCGACGTGGAGTGGTGTGTACAGCTGATTCAGTTGCGACACGCGGCCGCGCATCCGTCGCTTCGCACCACGTCGACCCTCAAGGCACTTGCGGCGGCGGAACATGCCGGTTTCCTCACCCAGCAGGAGGCGCAGGACCTTCGGGCCGCGTGGATTTTCGCGTCGCGGGTGCGGTCGGCGATGACCCTGTGGATGGTGCGCACCACCGATGTACTGCCCGTCGACCGCCCGCAGCTCGAAGGCATCGCCCGCTTGATGGAGTATCCGCCAGGGTCGGCGAGCACGCTGGAGGACGACTATCTGCGCGTCACGAGGCACGCGCGCCGGGTGTTCGAGAAGCGCTTCTACGGGGATCTCGCCGGCACCTGACCACACGACAAAAGGCCGCACCGAAACCGGTGCGGCCTTTCGTTACGTGCTCTAGGGCTTAGACGCCGTAGTAGAGCTCGAACTCGAACGGGTGCGGACGCTGCGCGGCCGGGATGATCTCCTTCTCGCGCTTGTACGCGATCCAGTTCTCGATCAGGTCGCGCGTGAACACGTTTCCTTCGATGAGGAAGTCGTGGTCCGCCTCGAGGGCGTCCAGTGCTTCGCCGAGGGAGGCGGGAACCTGCGGGATGTTCTTCGCCTCCTCGGGCGGGAGCTCGTAGAGGTCCTTGTCGACGGGCTCGTGCGGCTCGATGCGGTTCTTGATTCCGTCGATGCCTGCCATGAGCTGCGCAGCGAAGGCGAGGTACGGGTTACCCGAGGCATCGGGCGCGCGGAACTCGATGCGCTTCGCCTTCGGGTTCGTGCCCGTGATCGGGATACGGATCGAGGCGGAACGGTTTCCGGCCGAGTACACCAGGTTGACGGGGGCCTCGAAGCCGGGGATGAGCCGGCGGTACGAGTTGAGCGTCGGGTTGGTGAACGCGAGCACCGCGGGAGCGTGCTTGAGCAGACCACCGATGTACCAGCGCGCGATGTCGCTCAGTCCGCCGTAGCCGCTCTCGTCATAGAACAGCGGCACGCCGTCATTCCAGAGCGACTGGTGCGTGTGCATTCCCGAACCGTTGTCACCGAACAGGGGCTTCGGCATGAACGTTGCCGTCTTGCCCCACTCCTGGGCGGTGTTCTTCACGATGTACTTGAACTTGAGGATGTCGTCTGCCGCGTGCACCATCGTGTCGAAGCGGTAGTTGATCTCCGCCTGTCCGCCGGTGCCCACCTCGTGGTGCGAGCGCTCGAGGATGAGGCCTGCATCGATGAGCTTGAGGCAGATGTCGTCACGGAGGTCGGCCTGCTTGTCGACCGGGCTGACCGGGAAGTAGCCACCCTTGAACGGCGTCTTGTTGGCGAGGTTTCCGCCTTCTTCGACGCGCCCGCTGTTCCAGGCGCCTTCCTCGGAGTCGACCGAGTAGAAGCTCGCGTTCTGCTTCACGTCGAAGCGCACGTCGTCGAAGATGTAGAACTCGGCCTCGGGGGCGAAGAACGCGGTGTCGGCGATGCCGGTGGAGGCGAGGTACTTCTCGGCCTTCTTGGCGACCTGGCGCGGGTCACGGTGATAGATCTCGCCGTTACGCGGGTTGTAGATGTCGAAGACCATGATGAGCGTGCGCTCATTGCGGAACGGGTCGACGTAGGCCGTGGTGACGTCGGGGATGAGCTGCATGTCCGACTCGTGGATCGACGCGAAACCGCGGATCGACGAGCCGTCGAACAGCTGTCCGACCGAGAAGAACTCCTCGTCGACCGTCGAGGCGGGGATGTTGAAGTGCTGCTGAACGCCGGGGAGGTCCGTAAAGCGGATGTCAAGGAACTTGACGTCCGTGTCTTTAATGAACTTGAGTACTTCCGAAGAATCGCTGAACATGTGACGAACTCCCATGAGCTTGGTACGTAATCGGCTGCAGACGCAACCTTCGACGAGGGTACGGGCGGGGGATTTCTCCACGGTATCGCAATTGTTTCGGGGACGTTACGGAGGTCGCCCGCCGTAGACTCATGCGATGCCCGAAGCCATCCGGAATACCGCTCATCAGCCCGACGATGGGGATGACTATTACCCGGGCAAGCGGCTCGGTCTGCCGCAATACGGGGCTCGGTCGGTGGCACGACCCGGCCGTCGCCTCATCGCGATCAGCATCGATTGGGCCATCGCCACGGTGATTTCGCTG
Organism: uncultured Actinomycetota bacterium; assembly: GCA_963756375.1. Classification (GTDB taxonomy): domain Bacteria; phylum Actinomycetota; class Actinomycetes; order Actinomycetales; family Microbacteriaceae; genus Marisediminicola. The sequence goes on from CAVWNJ010000005.1 coordinate 749,040, forward strand.
GCGTTCTTCTCGTGGGACGGATTTGCCACGCTGGCGATCTTCGCCGTCCTTCAGATCGTCTTTCTCGCCACGGTGCAGGGCAGCATCGGCCAACTCCTGATGGGCCTTCGCATCGTGTCGATCACCGGTGGCTGGGTCGGCGTGCTACGCCCCGCCATCCGTACGGTGCTCCTCAGCCTGGTCATCCCGGCAGTCATCTGGGATAGGGACCAGCGCGGTCTCCACGATCGCCTGTCCCGCACACTCCTCGTTCGGAAGTGAGCCCCGGCCGGTCAGCGCGGGCGAGTGGCGCGGGCGCGCAGGGGATCGACGCCCTTCGGGATGGGGAGCCCCGCCTTGCCGAGTGACGTGATGCGGTTGCTCACCGCGTAGATCTCCGCCTTGTTCAGCGCGCGCTTGTGACGGTTGAGCTCCCGGGGAATCCGGTGCAGCGGAACCGAGTCGGCATCCGGTCCGACGTGCATGAAGTTGATCGGCACGTTCGGCAGCACCCGGGCGATCTTCCGGCGCTCGTCGTCGAGCATCCTGGTGGTGCGAGCTTTCGGTCCCTCACCGATGAGCACGACGCCGCCCTTCCCGACAGCGCGGTACACGGCATCCTGCGTCTTGGGACTGACCGCCACCGGCATCTCGCTGGCCGTCCAGCCGCGACGCAGCGAGCTCTTCAGTACGGCGCCGACAGCACCTGGCTGTCCTTCGATCTGGCCGTAGGCGGCACGCTCGGCGCGACGGCCGAGAACGATGAGAAAGGCAAGCACTCCGGCGAGCACACCCGAGATCACATAGAGCACGATGCCGATGATGCTGCCTGGCGTGATGAGAAGCGCAAGCACGAGGCTGGCCGCGATCGGCAGGAGGAACGCGAGCAGCATGAACCAGATCGCGTTCGAGTCGTATCGGCGCGTCATCTTGAACACCTGATACATCTGCTTGAAGCGTCCCGGCTGCTTGGGCGCCTTCGGCTGCTTCGGATCGGTGTTCTTTGCGGTGCGTGCCATGGGTCAAGGATAAGGGCACCGCGACCTGCCCGGTCCCCGGTCGGCGAACTCTCCTGCACAAGCCGGGTGCGCCGCCGGAATACGCCGAATCGAGTCTCGTCCGCCTCGCGGAACCCCGGTCATCCACGATGTCGGGCATGGACGAGTTGGGTGGCTATCGATTGGTGCGGATGCTCGGCTCCGGCCGGCGAGCGGACGTGTTTCTCGGTCGTCCGCTCAGCGATTCAGCAGGCGACGCGGTCGCGATCAAGCGCTTTCGGCCGGGCATCGACCCGTCTGACATCGGGCGCGAGGTGGAGGCACTCGGCCGCATGTCGTCGCGCCATGTGGTCAAACTGCTGGACCTCACCCGCGACGCCGGTGGCCAGCAGGCACTCATCCTCGAGCGGCACGGCCCATCCGGCCTTGCGGCGGTGCTCCGGTCGCAACCGGCGCTGACCGACGGCGAGGCGGTCACGGCGCTCGCACCGATCGTGGGCGCGGTAGGCGAATTGCATCGCGTTGGTGTCGCGCACGGCGCGATCGGAGCAGGCGCCGTGTACTTCGATGCGGTCGGTGCTCCCGTACTGATGCGGTTCGGGTCGTGCGAGTTGGTCGGGGAGATCCCGCCCGATCCTCTCCGGCCGAGTCTCGCTCCCGTGCACGCCGGCGCGAATGAGGCATTCATGCGCGACCGAACGGCGTGCGTGGAGTTGGTCCGAACGGTGCTCGAGTGCGGTGGATCGACGGATGCGGCGCGGGCGCTGATCGAGTGGATGGACGGCGCGCACGGCGGCCCCCACCCTGAGCGCTTCATCCCGGCCCTCGTCGACCGCCTCTTTGATCTCGCACCGGCGACGGCGATCGACTTCGGGCGCCCCGAGCATTTGCCGTCTCCGCCGCCGATCGCCCTGGCGCTTCGGCTCGGTCACACCGAGCCCGCCACCGGTCTGCCTGCCGCAGGTGCTCGCGCGACCCGTCGGCCTCACGCGCCGGCTGCCGTGCCGTTTCTAAGCCGGCCGCGGGCGGTGCGACTCCGCGCTGCCGCCCGTACCTCGCTCGGCACAGTGAGGCACGAGTGTGCGGCGAGGCTTCGGGGTCTCGCCGGTCAGCTTCGCGTCGTGCGTCGACCGGTGTGGGCGGCTGCGGGCAGCACTGCGGTGATGCTGATCGGCGCGGTCCTCTTTCTCCCCACCCAGTCGCGCGCCGAGCAGACGGCCGGACAGCAGACGGAACAGTCCGACCGCTCAGACGACTCGAGCAACGCGGAGGCGACGGCTGCTCTCGGTGGAGCCGACCAGACGGCGGGCAGAGCACAGCGACGCCCCTGACTCAATGGGCACAGACTCGACGCGCCCAGACACAACGGGCCCAGACACCACGGGCCCAGACACCACGGGCCCAGACACCCCAGGCACAGACTCCGCTGCCGCAGCCTCGGCGCTGACGGGCGATGACCCGATCGCCGCTGTCTCGGTGCTGCTCGCCCTACGGGCGGAGTGCTTCTCCACCGAATCGGTGCTGTGCCTCGATGCGGTCGATCACGAGGGCTCGGCCATCCTGGAAGCGGACCAGTGGGCCATCCGTCGGGCGCAGCAGGGCGAAGGCGACGGCGTGCCCATTGCGATCGCTGGAGCAACACTGGTCGAGCGGGTCGGAGCAGCGGCAATCCTCGAGGCGTCGATGGTGCCGCCCCCCGATGCGCCGGATGCCGCGGAGGGCGACCCGGACGCGTCAGCGGTCCCTGCCACCCCCGTGACGATCCTCTTGATCAGGGCGGAGGAGGGGTGGCGCCTTCGGGATCTGATTCCCGGCTGATCCCTCGGCGTGCTCCCGGCCCAACTCCTGGCCGGACCCGGTCAGACGGCCTGAGCGAATCCAAGGCTCGCGTCGGCGAGGTGGCTCAGCCCGTCCGGGAGGGGGCGACCCTTGCTGGCCATCGACTGGGCCCACAGGCGTCCGGCGCGGTAGCTGGAGCGCACGAGCGGTCCGGCGAGAACACCGAGGAATCCGATCTCCTCGGCCTCCTCCTTGATCTCGAGGAACTCCTCGGGGCGAACCCAGCGGTCGACGGGGAGGTGACGCGGCGTCGGGCGGAGGTACTGGGTGACCGTGATGATGTCGGTACCCGCGTCATGCAGGTCCTGCAGCGCCTGGCTGATCTCTGCGCGGTCCTCTCCCATGCCGAGGATGAGGTTCGACTTGGTGATGAGGCCGGCGTCCCTCGCCAGCGTCAGTACACCGAGTGAGCGTTCGTAGCGGAATGCCGGTCGGATGCGCTTGAAGATGCGGGGAACGGTCTCCACGTTGTGGGCAAAGACCTCCGGCTCCGACGAGAAGACCTCGGCGAGCAGGTCCGGGTTGCCGCTGAAGTCGGTGGCGAGAATCTCCACCCCGGTGCCGGGGTTCTGCAGGTGGATCTGACGCACGGTCTCGGCGTGAAGCCAGGCGCCCTCATCCGGGAGGTCATCGCGGGCGACGCCGGTCACGGTGGCGTAGCGCAGCTTCATGGCGGTGACGGACTCGGCTACTCGCCGTGGCTCGTCACGGTCGTAGTCCGCAGGCTTCCCGGTGTCGATCTGGCAGAAGTCGCAACGGCGGGTGCACTGCGAACCTCCGATGAGGAAGGTCGCCTCGCGGTCCTCCCAGCACTCGAAGATGTTGGGGCATCCGGCCTCCTGGCAGACCGTGTGGAGACCCTCCGTCTTGACCAGCTCGTGAAGCTCCCGATACTCCGGGCCCATCTTCGCGGTGGTCTTGATCCATTCCGGCTTGCGTTCGATCGGAGTCTGCGCGTTGCGCACCTCGAGGCGGAGGAGTTTGCGGCCGTCGGTGGGATGGGTCATAGGGCTGCCTCGAACAGTCTTTCAAATCGGGTCGATACGTGGGGTACCACGTCGGCCGGGGTGACAGTGCGGGAGATTTCCCGCGAAATGCTCGTTGCACCGGCGTCGGTAAGGCCGCATGCAATGATCTTGCGGTAAGCGTCGAAATCGTTGGAGCAGTTCAGCGAGAAACCGTGCATCGCCACACCCTGAGAGACCCGGATGCCGATCGCCGCGATCTTGTCCTGGCCTCGCAGCCACACACCTGACCGGCCTTCCACCCGTTGACCGTCGATGTCGAACTCGTTCAGGACCTCGATGATCACGCCCTCGAGTCGCCGCACATAGCCGACGACGTCGATGGGATCCGGGAGATGGATGATCGGGTAGCCGACGAGCTGCCCCGGACCGTGCCAGGTGATCTTGCCGCCGCGATCGACGTCGATGACGGGCGTGCCGTCGTCGGGCCGTTCATCGGGCTGGGTGCGCTTGCCCGCTGTGAACACCGACGGATGCTCGAGCAGGAGGAGTGTGTCGGGCGTGACGCCCGCGACCACATTCGCATGGGTTTCCCTCTGCAGGGCCAGTGCCTCGAGATAGGGCACCGCTTCGGAGTCCAGACCTGCGATGTGAATGTCAACCACTATTCGAGTCTAAGCCGGTTAAACCAATGGTCCGGACACCCGCGAGGCGGGCGCCCGGACCGATGGATCAGATACCGAGATCGGCGGCGAAGTCGCCGCCCTCGAGGCGGTTCTTCACCGCGACGAGGAAGCGGGCGGCGTCCGCGCCGTCCACGATCCGGTGGTCGTACGACAGCGCGAGGTACACGGTGGAGCGGATCGCGATCGCGTCCACGCCGTCCTGGCTGATCACGACGGGCTTCTTGCTCACGATGCCGGTGCCGAGAATCGCCGACTGCGGCAGGAATACCACCGGGGTGTCGAACAGCGCGCCACGCGAACCGGTGTTGGTGAGCGTGAAGGTACCGCCAGCGAGCTCGTCGGGCTTCAGCTTGTTGTCCCGCGTGCGCGCCGCGAGGTCGGCGATCTGCTGGGCGAGCTGGGCGAGGTTGAGCTCCGATGCGTCTCGGATGACCGGGGTGAGCAGACCGCGCTCAGTGTCCACCGCGATGCTCACGTTCTCGTGCGCGGGGTAGACGATGCTGTCGCCGTCGATCGTGGCGTTGATGACCGGGAACGCCTTGAGCGCCTGCGCCGAGGCGAGGGCGAAGAAGGGCAGGAACGAGAGCTTCGTGCCCGTCTTCTCGGCGAACTGAGCCTTCACCTTGTCGCGGTACGCGGCGATCTTCGTGACATCCACTTCGACCACCGAGGTGAGCTGGGCAGATGCCTGCATCGACGCGACAGCGCGTTCCGCGACGACCTTGCGCAGTCGCGACATCGGCACGGTGGTGCCACGCAGCGGAGACGTCTCGAGGGGGGCTGGAGCGGACGGCTTCGCTTCAGACGAAGAGGACCCCGCGGCCTTGGACTCTTCAGCCTTCGCGAGCACGTCCTCCTTGCGGATACGACCGCCGACGCCCGTCCCCTTGATGGTGGAGAGGTCGACGTTGTTCTCGTTGGCGAGCTTGCGCACGAGCGGCGTGACGTAGCTTCCGCCGGAGGACCCGGAGTCGCCACTCGAGGCGGAGGGTGCGGGAGCAGCGGGGGCGGGCTGGGCCGGCGCGGCGGGCTTGGACTCCGGTGCGGGCTTCGACTCCGGTGCCGGCTTCGATTCCTCGGCCGGTGCTTCATCGACCTCAGCGCTGGGCGCTGGCGCAGACGGCGCGTCGGGGGCGGTCTTCTCCTCGGGGGCTGGTGCCTCGGTGCTCGGCACCTCGGCCGCCGGCTTCTCCGCTGCCGGCTCCTCGGACTCGGGGGCGGCGGTCTCGGCGGGCTTCGCGTCCTCGGGCTGGGGAGCTTCGACAGACTCGGCCGCCGGTGCCTCGTCGGCCGGGGCACCTGCGCCCGAGCCGTCACCGATGCGCACGAGCGCTGTGCCGACCTCGACGGTCTCGTCCTCTGCGACGAGAATCTCTTCGATCACTCCGGCGATGGGCGATGGGATCTCGGTGTCGACCTTGTCTGTTGACACCTCGACCAGTGGTTCGTCCACCTCCACCCGATCGCCGACGTTCTTGAGCCAGCGGGTGACCGTACCCTCGGTGACACTCTCACCCAGCGCCGGAAGGTTGACGGATTCGCTCATCAGTGGTGCTCCTTAGACAGTCTCTGCTTTTAGCTTAGTTAGACGGATTGAACGGCGACGTTAGATCGCGTGAAGCGGTTTTCCGGCGAGCGCGAGGAATGCCTCACCGAGGGCCTCGTGCTGCGTCGGATGCGCGTGGAGCAGCGGCGCGATGTCCTCCGGGTACGCCTCCCAGTTCACCGCGAGCTGGGCCTCGCCGATGAGCTCGCCCACGCGGTCACCGATCATGTGCACGCCGACCACCGGGCCGTCTTTCACGCGCACGACCTTGATCGATCCGGTCGTGCCGATGATGTGGCTCTTGCCGTTGCCCGCGAGGTTGTAGTCGTAGCTCGTGATGTTCTCGTCGCCGTGTTCCTTCTTCGCGGCAGCCTCGCTGAGACCGATGGAGGCGACCTCGGGGTGCGAGTAGGTGACCTTCGGGATGTTGAGGTCGGAGATGACCTGCGGCGAAAGCCCGGCGATCTCCTCCGCCACGAAGATGCCGTGCTGGAAGCCGCGGTGGGCGAGCTGGAGGCCGGGCACGATGTCGCCGACGGCGTACACGCCCGGCACGTTGGTGGCGAGGCGTTCGTTGGTGATGACGAATCCGCGGTCGACCGTGATTCCGACCTCTTCGTACCCGAGCCCGGCCGTGGCGGGTCCTCGCCCGACGGCGACCAGGAGGATCTCGGCCTCGATGGTGTCGCCGTTCTCGAGCGTGACGACGACGCCCTCATCGTTCTGGGTCACGCTCTTGAAGCGCGTTCCGAGCTTGAAGTCGATCCCGCGCTTGCGGAAGGCACGCTCGAACTGCTTGCTGATCGCCTCGTCTTCGTTCGGCACGAGGTGGGGGAGCGCTTCGATGATGGTGACGTCGGAGCCGAAGCTCTTCCAGACGCTCGAGAACTCGACGCCGATGACACCGCCACCGAGGACGGCGACCTTCTTGGGAATGAAGTCGAGCTCGAGCGCCTGCTCGGACGTGATGACCCGACCGCCGATCTCCAGTCCGGGAAGGGACCGCGAATACGAGCCGGAGGCAAGAATGATGTTCTTGCCCGTGATCTTCTGATCCCCGACCTGCACCGTCGTGGGGGAGGTGAGCTTGCCCTCTCCCTCGATGACGGTGATGCCGCGCTGCTTGATCAGCCCGGTGAGGCCCTTGAACTTGCTGGTCACGACCTCCTCGCGGTACGAGGTGACCGTCTTGATGTCGACGCCGTGGAAGTCGACGTCGACGCCGTACTTCATCGAGTCGCGAGCGACATCGGCGACCTCGGCCGCGTGAAGCAGCGCCTTGGTCGGAATACACCCGACGTGGAGGCAGGTGCCGCCGAGCTTGCTCTTCTCGATCAGTCCCACGCTCATTCCGAGCTGGGCAGCGCGGAGGCCGGCGGCGTAGCCACCACTCCCCGCTCCGAGGATGACGACATCGTAATTCTGCTCAGACACGTGGGATCTCCTTAGTGCATGTGGCCGGGGTATCGACTGTGGTGTCGCCTTCCGGCGCCCCCCAAAAACCCTACTACTCTGACGAAAAGTCGCGGGCCACTTCGATGAGCGCTCGGACGGCGACTCCGGTGGACCCCTTGCCGACGAATCCCCAGGGCTGTCCGGAGTTGTTGGCGGCGCCCGCGATGTCGAGGTGAACCCACGGGATGAGCGCGGAATCGGGGCCCGAGACGCGGCCGACGAACTCTCGCAGGAAGATACCGGCGATCAGCATCCCTCCGGCGGTGTTCCCGATCTTCACGTTTGCGAGGTCGGCGACATCCGAGTCGAGCAGCGTGCGCAGCTCACCGGGCAACGGCATCGGCCAGAACGGCTCGCCCACGCGTTCCGCCGCAGCCACCACCTGTCCGACCAGCGCATCGTCACCCATGGTCGCCACATACCGGGTGCCCATGGCCACGGACGCGGCTCCCGTGAGTGTTGCGACATCGATGATGGCGTCGGGATGCTCTTCGCTCGCCGCGGCGAGACCATCCGCCATGACCAGGCGGCCTTCGGCGTCGGTGTTGAGAACCTCGACCGTCGTCTTGTCGCGCATGGTGAGCACGTCGTTCGGCCGGATCGCGGTACCGGACGGCATGTTCTCCGCCAGACACAGCCATGCGGTCAGACGCACCGGAAGCTCGAGTCGAGCGGCGGCGACCACGACCGCGAGGGCGGTGGCGGCCCCGGTCATGTCGTACTTCATCCCGACCATCGAGGCGGGCGGCTTGAGCGACAGCCCGCCGGTGTCGAAGGTGATGCCCTTGCCGACGATCGCGAGGTGCCGCGAGCCGTTCTCGGGGGAGTAGGACAGCTTCACGAGGCGCGGCCCGCGGGAGGACCCTTGTCCGACACCGAGGATGCCACCGAAGCCGCCCGCCTCGAGCGCCTCCTCGTCGAAGATCTCCACCGACACGCTCGTGCCCGCGCACAGCTCTTCGGCCGATGCGGCGAACGTCTCCGGGTACAGGTCCGACGGCGGTGTGCTCACGAGATCACGCACGGTGTGCACGGCCGTCGCGGTCGCCGTGGCGCGCTCCACCACGTCGTCAGCGTCGGCGACATCCGCATGCACGACGATCTCGCGGGCAGGCCGGGAGGACGCGCTCGGAGCGGTTCGATAGGTGGTGAACGAGTAGGCGCCGATCGCGGCGCCCTCGAGCACCGCGAGTGCGGCATCCGATCCGTCGATGGGAAGGGCGAACGCGATCGAGTCGACTCCACGGAGCACCCGCGCTGCGGTTCCCGCGGCGTACCGGAGGGCGTCCGGTGTGCCGGCTCCGAGGCCGACGAGTGCGATGGATCTCGCCGACCCGCCCACCGACGCGACCCGGCGCACGTCGTCTTTGCCGCCCGCGAAGTCGATGGCGTCGACGGTGGCCTGAAGGGCCGAGAATTCTGCGCCGTCGCCGAGAACCCGTGCGCCGTTCGCGCTCGGTGCGACCGCGACGACGAGCACATCGACGGACAGGGAGAAGGGTGAGTCTGCGGTCAGGCGCAACGTGGGGGCGGTCATTCGGCCATGCTATCCGCGCCTCGCCCCGCTCTCGGGCCGCGCCCGGTTGGGCGCGGGTAGAATTGCAGCATGCGCGACCCAGCCGGACTCTACGACCTCACCGCGGAAGCAGCCTCGGTGCCGGAAGGGCTGCCCCTCGTTGCTGGACTGACCGGATTCGCAGACGCCGGGGGCGCGGTCACCCAGTTCACCGGGTACCTCCTCGAGACGCTGCAAACCCGCGTGGTGGCCACCTTCGACACGGATGCCCTGCTCGACTACCGCGCACGGCGTCCGATCGTCTTCTTCGACCAGGATCACCTGACCGAGTACACGCCGGCGACCTTGGCGCTTTATCTTGCGACCGACGAGATCGGCCAGCAGTTCCTCTTCCTGTCCGGGTTCGAGCCCGACTTCCAGTGGGAGAGATTCACCGCCGCAATCCTGGATCTGATCGCCCGCTTCCAGGTGAAAACGACCACCTGGGTGCACGCCATCCCGATGCCGGTGCCTCACACGCGCTCTATCGGCGTGACCGTGAGCGGTAACCGGGCCGAGCTCATCGACGGACTCTCGGTATGGAAACCGCGCACTCAGGTGCCGGCCAATGCCCTTCATCTGCTCGAGTTCCGCCTGCACCAGCAGGATCACGCGGTGGCAGGCTTCGTTCTGCTGATTCCGCACTATCTCGCAGAGACCGAGCATCCGGATGGTGCGGTGGCCGCCCTCGAGAGCATCAGTGCAGCGACCGGCCTCATCTTCCCTACCGACAGGCTGAGGAGCGACGGGCGCGAATTCCTGTCCAAGATCGACGCGCAGGTCGAGACGAATCCGGAGCTGGCCAAGTTGGTCGGAACTCTGGAGGAGCGTCACGACTCGTACATGGAGGGCAACCCCCTCCGCTCGCCACTCACCGACGAAGATGGCGAACTGCCCTCCGCCGATGAGATCGCCGCAGAGCTGGAGAACTTCTTGGCGATCAGGCGCTCGGGCGACGACGATCTCCCGCGGGCCTGAGCGGGAGCGATTGCCCGCAGCAGTCAGCGTGCCTTTACGGGCGCCCGCCGCAGATATCGTGGGGGAGTGAATTCCGCCCGCTCGTGGACCGTGTGGGGCGTCGCCGTCTTCGCCTACATAGTCGCGGTGCTTCAGCGCACCTCCCTCGGAGTTTCCGGGGTCGAAGCGGCTCAGCGGTTCGATGTCTCCGCCTCCGTGCTCTCATCCCTGGCCGTGGTGCAACTGGTCGTGTACGCCGCGCTCCAGGTGCCCGTCGGAGTCATCCTCGATCGGCTCGGCCCGCGGGTGATGATCGCATCAGGCGCGATCCTGATGGCGGCCGGGCAGTTGACCGTCGCTATCGCCCCGTCCATCGGAATCGCGCTCGTCGGGCGCATCCTGCTCGGGGCGGGCGATGCGCTCACTTTCATCTCGGTCATCCGGTTGCTCACCGCCTGGTTCTCGGGGCGCATCCTTCCCCAGGTGTCGCAATGGACCGGCAATGTGGGACAGCTCGGTCAGATCCTGAGTGCCCTCCCGTTCTCATTGCTGCTGCATGAGGCCGGATGGTCTGCCGCATTCGCCTCCGCAGCATCGCTGTCTGTGCTCGCCGCCGTGCTCGTCGGCGTGGTTCTCCGGAACGCACCGGCCGATGCCGACGAGGCAGGGGACAAGGCGACGGCGCGGGAGGCCATGCGGCTGCTGAGGCAGAGCCTCGGGCGCCCGGGCACTCAGCTCGGCTTCTGGTCGCACTTCGTCACGCAGTCCTCCGGCACGATGATCACTCTGCTCTGGGGCTTCCCGTTCCTCACCGTGGGTCTCGGCTATGACAGGGGGACGGCCGCCGGGCTCCTGTCGCTCATCGTCATCGCGGGCGCCGTGGCCGGACCGATTCTCGGCATCCTCACGGCGCGCTTTCCGATGCGTCGATCCAATCTCGTGCTCGGCATCGTCGTCGTCATGGCTCTGTGCTGGAGCGCGATCCTCGCGTGGCCCGACCGACCACCGTTCTGGCTCGTCGTTGTGCTGATCCTCGCCGTCGGCGTCGGTGGCCCCGGCTCGCTGATCGGATTCGACTTCGCGCGCACCTTCAACCCCGCCCGAAGCCTCGGCTCCGCGAACGGAGTCGTCAATGTCGGCGGCTTCCTTGCGAGCTTTCTCATGATGTACCTGGTCGGCGTCATCCTCGACGTGCTCGACCGGATGCGTGTCGCAGGCGGAGCCGAGTCCGACATCTTCTCGTGGGATTCGTTCCGGATCGCCTTCCTCGTGCAGTACCTCGTCGTTGGGGTTGGCGTGGGCTTCCTCGTGCATGCCCGCCGTCGAACCAGGCGGAAACTGCACGAAGACGAGGGGATCGAGGTGGCGCCTCTCTGGATCTCGGTCGCGCGAATGTGGCGCCGATCCTGACTCGGGCGCCGGCGGGGAAACGGGCGGGGAAATCCGTGGCCCAAGAACGGGGGATAAAGACCCCGGTTGTCAAGGGCAAAGCGGATTCCATGCAATAATTGAGTCAAGACCCGTTCACGTTCGCGGGGGTGGGAGTCGCTCGTCAGCGCCCCAGCCCTGAACTTGACATGGGTCTTAGTACTGCCCGAAAACGGCCGACACCCGTTGAAGCATGAGCCCGTGCTTCTACCGGCCGATGACGACAGCGACGCAACGACCTGAAAGGTGTCCGATGGCTGCCCGAACCACGACTGCCGAAACGCCCAACGAAGCGAATACGGCTCCGGAGACCGACGCGCCCAGCGCGGACGAGACCACAAAACCCAAGGCCAAGGCCGCCGCCAAGACTCCGGCGGCGAAGACGGCGAAGGCTCCAGCCAGAAAACCGGCTGCCAAGAAGCCCGCCGCGAAGGCGAAGAGCGACGACGACGACGAGGTCGAGATCGATCACGAGGCCGAGGACGTATCGGATGTCTCGAAAGCCGACGTGAAAATCGACGAGTCCGACACCAAGGAGTCCGACGAAAAGGACTCTGATGACAAGGACTCCGATGACAAGGACTCCGACGACAAGTCCAGCGCGGAGCCACTGCCGACCGGAGCGCTCGTGCTCTCGCTCGTCGACGACGACGACGACGTGCCCGTGTACTCCTCCGCAATCACGGGAGCCACGGCCGATCCGGTCAAGGACTACCTGAAGCAGATCGGCAAGGTCGCACTGCTCAACGCCGCAGAGGAGGTCGAGCTTGCGATGCGCATCGAAGCCGGCCTGTTCGCGGAAGACAAGCTCTCCCACCTGACCCCGACTCAGCAGCGCTCCGCCGAGGGGCGGGAACTGGCGTGGGTGGCGCGCGACGGTCAGCGGGCTAAGAGCCACCTCCTCGGCGCGAACCTGCGACTGGTTGTCTCGCTGGCGAAGCGCTACACGGGCCGTGGAATGCAGTTCCTGGACCTGATCCAGGAGGGCAACCTCGGACTCATCCGCGCGGTCGAGAAGTTCGACTACACCAAGGGCTTCAAGTTCTCGACCTACGCCACCTGGTGGATCCGTCAGGCCATTACGCGCGCCATGGCGGACCAGGCCCGCACCATCCGTATTCCGGTGCACATGGTCGAGGTCATCAACAAGCTCGCCAGGGTCCAGCGGCAGATGCTGCAGGACCTCGGGCGCGAGCCGACCCCGGAAGAGCTGAGCCGGGAACTCGACATGACCCCCGAGAAGGTCATCGAGGTGCAGAAGTATGGGCGCGAGCCGATCTCCCTGCACACCCCCCTCGGTGAGGACGGCGACAGTGAGTTCGGTGACCTCATCGAGGACACCGAGGCCGTCGTGCCTGCCGACGCCGTCGGGTTCACGATGTTGCAGAAGCAGCTCGAATCGCTGCTCGACTCGCTGTCGGAGCGCGAGGCTGGCGTGATCCGGATGAGGTTCGGACTGGGCGACGGAATGCCCAAGACCCTCGACCAGATCGGTGACACGTTCGGTGTGACGCGCGAGCGCATCCGCCAGATCGAGTCGAAGACGATGGCGAAGCTGCGCCACCCGTCCCGCTCGCAGTCGCTGCGGGACTACCTTGAGTAAATCGTCCGGATTGAAGTACCTGTTTCCGGTGGCCGTAGGAAAGACCCTGCGTACGCTCGGACGCCTGCGCGGCGGCGGTTCTGCGTTTCCCGGTTGGGCAACGCTGAAGCTCGCCCCGGACTTTCTGCAGGATGCTACGAGCCAATTCGACCTGGGCATCGTCTTCGTGCTCGGCTCCAATGGCAAGTCCACGACCACCCACATGCTCAGCGAGGTGTTGCGGGCACACGGCGTCACGGTGTTCACGAATCCCTCCGGTGCCAATCTTCCGCAGGGCATTGCGTCGTCTCTCCTCGCCGAGGCGTCTCTGACCGGTCGGATAGACGCCGACATCGCTGTGCTGGAGGTCGATGAGGCGTACGCGCTGGAACTCGCGGCCATCCTCAGGCCGACAACGGTGCTGGCACTGAATACGCAGGTCGACCAGTTGTATCGGTTCTACGAGACCGAGCGCGTCGCAGACATGATGCTCGACACCCTCGAGGTGGCGACGGAACACATCGTGTCGAACCGCGACGACCCGTATCTGAGCAAGATCGACCTCAGGTATCCGGATGCCGCGCTCCAGGTCTATCCGGATATCACCTACTTCGGTGTCGCGCCTGACGTGATCGCCTCGTCGCCCCACGGTCTGGTGAATGCCCAGGACTACCGCGACGAAACGGCCGCGATCGAGCGCGGAGCCCTCGCCGAGGTGACGGGTACCAGCCGCACCGGTGCGACCGTGCTTGTGGGCGGCGTCTCGGTGGACATCGTGCTGCCGGCAAAGGGACTCCACTACGCCATCGATGCGGCCGCTGCGATGGCGACCGCCGCTGTGGTGCTCGATGACCGATTCGATGCGGAGTCGGCGAAGACCGCGTTCGCATCGATGAAGCCCGCCTACGGTCGCGGGGAACTGCTGAAGTTCGGCGACGAGGAGGTGGAGTTCGTGATGTTCAAGAACGCTGCCAGCCTTCAGTTGAACCTCGACGCGATCCCCGAGCCGCCCGAGCAGGTGCTGCTGGCTATCGACGAGGGCACGCCGGACATCTCGTGGATCTACGACATCGACTTCTCCCACATCGATCATGTCGACGTGATCACCGGTGCGAAGGCATGGCAGATCGCGCTGTGTCTCGCCCATCAGGGTGTGCCCATCGGCGCGGTCGAGCCCGACCTTCCCGCAGCGATCGAACTGATGCGTGCCCTTCCGAAGCCCGCTAACGGCATGAAGACCTGGATTGTGAACTACGAGCAGATGATGCTTGCGCGCAAGCACATCGGCTTTGCGGAGTTGGAGAACCAGAGATGATCAGGGCCACCCTCGTACAGCTCTACCCCGCCGAACTCGGCGTCGCCGGTGATCGCGGAAATGTGCTCGCACTGCGGGCCCGTCTCGGCGCGGCCGGCATCGAGTCCGATCTCATCGAGCACCAGCGCGGCGATGCGCTACCGGAGTCCGCCGATCTCGTGATCGTCGGAAACGGTCCGCTCTCCGCCATGCGGAACGTGCATGCCGATCTGGTCGCGAATGCGGAGACCCTGCGGGCATGGGCGGCCGACGGTGTGCCGTTCTTCGCGTACGGGTCGGGCGCCGAACTGCTGGGATCCGCTATCACCCTGATTGACGGATCCGTCATCGATGGGATCGGTCTGCTGCCGTTCAGCACCTCGCGGGTGAAGGCCCGCAAGGTCGGCTACGTGGCCGCGGAGACTCAGTGGGGTCCCGTGGTCGGTTTCGAGGACAACGCATCAGAGTGGCACCTCGACGAATCCGCTTCCCCCCTCGGCCGGGTCACGGTCGGCGGCGGAAACGGCGACGGCCGGGAGGGTGTGCTGTCCGGAGCCCTGATCGGAACACAGATCGGTGGGCCGGTGCTCCCGCTGAACCCGGCGCTGGCCCGGGGTGTGGTGCAGAACATCGCCCTCAGGCATGGCGTCGAGATCGGCGAAACGGCCGTCGATGACCTGGATCTCTACGCGGACAAGGCTCGATCGGTGATCATGGCGAACGCCGCCCACGTGTTCTCACGGATCTGATCCGGACAGCGGTGGCGGCCTCAGGTCATGATGCGTGAAGCGCGCATCGATCTCCACGCTGTGCGGTCCAACCTCGCGGCATCCGATCCGTCACGCCCCGTGGATGTCTCCGGCGATGCGTACGGCCACGGTGCCCTCGTCGTGGCACGGGTCGCTGCGGAACTCGGCCGGAGCCTCGGTGTGCGCGACGAGCACGAACGGCGTCTGCTTGCGGAGCATGGCTTCGCGGCAGAGGTGCTGCCCGCCCACTCGGTCGGGTCGCACCATGCGGCCGCCGTCTACGGGATCGGGCGCGGCGCCGCCGTCATGCGGGTCTCGGCACGTGTCATCTCGCTCAAGCGGATCGCCAAGGGCGACGCCGTGTCGTATGGGTACACCTGGCGGGCTCCCGCCGCGACGACCCTGGCTCTCGTGCCCCTCGGCTATGCGGACGGCGTGACCCGTGCCGCAGGAAACCTGTGCGGCGTCGAGATCGGCGGCGTCCTCCGCCCCATCGTGGGTCGTGTCGCGATGGATGTCTGCGTTGCGGAGGTCGGGGACGATCCGACGGAGCTCGGCGCAGAGGCAGTGCTGTTCGGTTCGTCAGCGGAGGGGCATCAGACCGTGTCAGCCTGGGCGCGCCAGCTCGGGCTCACCCCGCTCGAGGTCACCCACGGAATGGGCGCCCGTATCCCGAGGACAGTGGCATGACGACGGCGGAGATCGACCTCGCCGCCCATGCGAGGAACGTCGGGATGCTGCGGCGCCACATCGCCCCGGCCGAGCTCATGGTCGTGGTCAAGGCGGACGCATACGGGCACGGGCTGCTCCCGATCGCCCGCTCGGCGGTCTCCGCGGGTGTCTCACTCATCGGGGTGCTCGACGCCGGCTCGGGACTCGCCCTCAGGTCCGCCGGGTTCGGTCAGAGCATCCGAATGTTCGCATGGCTCTTCGCTCACGACGAGGACTATTCGGCCCTGATCGACGCCGATATCGAGCTCGGGGTGTCGTCGGTGGCGCAACTCGACCGGATCGCCGGCTCCGGCGGCGTGAAGCCTGCGCTGGTGCACCTGAAGATCGACACAGGTTTGCACCGCAACGGCGCAAGTGAGAAGGACTGGCCGGACCTCGTTGCGCGGGCCGTCTCGCTCGAACGCGCCGGGGTGATTGCGCTCACGGGGGCGTGGACCCACATCGGTGAGGCCTCCGACGACGATGACACCGAGGCGATTGACCGGTTCAAGGCCGCCCTCACCACGGCCGAGGGCCTCGGCGCCCGCTTCCCCCTGAGACACCTCGCCGCAAGCGCTGCCGGCTTCCATCGACCGGATGCACGGTTCGGAGCGGTGCGGATCGGCGCCTTCACCTACGGCATCGCCCCGGGCGACGGGGTCACGCCGAGCGATATCGGGATCGAGCCTGTCATGACGCTGACGTCGGAGGTCACCTCGGTGACTGCCGACGCAGGCGGGCTCACGGCCACGGTGGGCGCTGGCTTCCTCGACGGTGTGCCGTCGACAGCGGCAGGGCGCGTCTCGATCGCGGTGCGAGGGGAGCGGCATCCGATCATCGAGGTCCGCGCCGCGGAGTCGGTGCTCAGAGTCAGCGGCGAGGTGCGAGTCGGCGATCAGGCCACGCTGTTCGGCTCAGGCCGACGCGGTGAGGGCTCCCTGCAGGAGTGGGCGGATGCGATCGGCACGATCGGGGAGGAACTGGTGGTGCGTATTCCGTCATCGGTGCAACGGCGCTATATCGGCGGGGATGCGGCAAAGAACAGCAGCCCAACCGTCGGTCAGCACTGAGCCTCGACATGAGAAACGCCCGAGACGTGAGGTCTCGGGCGTTTCCATTAGTTGTGGTGGCCGTGTCTAGCGGGCGGTCTCCGTGAGGCGGGATGACTCGTCGAGCCAGTGAATGGCACCAGCGGACAGCTTCTCTTTGAACTTGTTTCCGTGGTGGGCGCAGAAAAGCAACTCGCCCGTGGCCATGGTGGCGCGAATGTAGGCCTGAGCACCGCAGCTGTCGCAACGGTCCTCCGCGGTGAGCTGATGGCGGGGTTCGAGTTCGATCGTCGAACGCGGGGCGATCTGTGACATTCGGGCTCCTCCAGACTCGGGTGACAGCGCTGCTGTTCGTGCTGTTCATCTATGTAAACACGTCGATGCTGGAAGTCCTTCCCATTACCAACCATTTCGCTGACCGCGTACGCCCCCAAAGCGAGGGTGGGGTGCGGGTGTTGGTGGGCCGGATCGCTGAGGGTCGTCGTTAGGGTTGACAGGTTGGGCGCCGCCTTTGGGGGCTCCCTCGCGTCTGCATGGTGAAGGAGTGCTCGTGGCGAGCTCGGATTATTCGGCGAGGCACCTCTCGGTCCTCGAGGGGCTCGAGGCCGTGCGCAAACGCCCCGGCATGTACATCGGATCCACGGACTCCCGTGGCCTCATGCACTGCCTGTGGGAGATCATCGACAATTCGGTCGATGAGGCACTCGCCGGGCACGGGTCATCGATCAGCGTCATCCTGCACGCCGACGACAGCGTGGAGGTGCGGGACACCGCCCGCGGCATCCCCGTGGACATCGAGCCGAAGACGGGGTTGAGCGGAGTCGAGGTCGTCTTCACGAAGCTCCACGCCGGCGGCAAGTTCGGCAGCGGTTCGTACGCCGCATCGGGCGGGTTGCATGGCGTCGGCGCATCCGTGGTCAACGCGCTGTCGGAGCGACTCGACGTCGAGGTCGACCGTGACGGTAAGACCTATGCCATGTCGTTCCACCGTGGTGAGCCCGGGATCTTCGCCGACGAGGGCGAGAAGACACCGGATGCCGCCTTCTCGCCGTTCGTGAGCGGGAGCGAGTTGCGGGTGGTCGGCAAGGTCAAGCGTGGTGTGACCGGCACGCGCATCCGCTACTGGGCGGACCGCCAGATCTTCACGCGCGGATCGACATTCCAGCCGGAGGAACTGCTCGGGCGCGCCCGCCAGACTGCCTTTCTCGTGCCGGGGCTCGGCATCGACATCGTCGACGAGCGAGGTGAGACGCCCGTGCAGGAGACGTTCCGCTTCGACGGCGGAATCTCCGAATTCGTCGACCATCTCGCTCCGGATGCCGGCATCACCGATACGTGGCGGCTCCAGGGCCACGGCACATTCACCGAGACCGTGCCGGTACTGCAGGCCACGGGGGCAATGGTGGCCACCGAACTCACCCGGGACTGCCATGTGGACATCGCGCTGCGGTGGGGCACCGGATACGACACGGTGTTCAAGAGCTTCGTCAACATCATCGCGACCCCGAAGGGCGGAACGCATCAGGCCGGCTTCGAGGCCGGGCTCATGAAGTTCCTTCGGGGGCAGGTCGAGGCGAACGCACGGCGCCTGAAGGTCGGCCAGGACAAACTCGACAAGGACGACATTCTGGCTGGCCTCACCGCGGTGCTCACGGTGCGGCTTCCCGAGCCGCAGTTCGAGGGGCAGACGAAGGAGGTGCTCGGCACGCCTGCGGCACGGGCGATCGTGGCCTCCGTGGTGACGAAGACCCTCACCGAGCGATTCGCTTCCACCAAGCGCGAGGACAAGGCGCAGAGCGCGCTCGTGCTCGACAAGATCGTGGCTGAGATGAAGTCGCGCATCTCGGCACGGGCACACAAGGAGACGCAGCGCCGCAAGAATGCCCTCGAAACCTCCTCGCTGCCGGCGAAGTTGGTGGACTGCCGGTCGAGTGACGTGGCCAACAGTGAGCTGTTCATCGTCGAGGGCGATTCGGCGCTCGGCACGGCAAAGCTCGCGCGGGACAGCGAGTACCAGGCGCTTCTCCCCATCCGCGGCAAGATCCTCAACGTGCAGAAGGCCTCCCTGCCCGACATGCTCTCGAATGCCGAGTGCGCATCGATCATCCAGGTGATCGGAGCCGGATCCGGTCGGAGCTTCGACCTGACCGCGGCCCGCTACGGCAAGATCATCATCATGAGCGACGCCGATGTCGACGGCGCGCACATCCGCACCCTGCTCCTCACCCTCTTCTTCCGGTACATGCCGGAGATGATCACCGACGGCCGGGTCTACGCGGCCGTGCCGCCGCTTCATCGGGTCGTGGTCATGAATCCCGGCTCGAAGCCGAATGAGACCATCTACACCTATTCCGAGGCGGAGCTCAAAGCCGTGCTCGCGACGCTTCGCAAGTCGAACAAGAAGTACCAGGACCCGATCCAGCGCTACAAGGGACTCGGGGAGATGGACGCGGATCAGCTCGCCACCACCACGATGGATCGCAGCCACCGCACACTCCGCAGGGTCAACGTGCCGGATGCCGAGCGCGCCGCGAGCGTCTTCGAACTCCTCATGGGCAACGACGTCGCGCCGCGCAAGGAGTTCATCATCGAGGGTGCAGGCCTCAACCGGGAGAGAATCGATGTCTGATCAGGTACTGCCTCCAGCGGCTTTCGATGTGACCGCGCTTCGCCACGCGGTCAACGCGCTGTCTCGGGCACGGGGGCGACGTCGTATGTCGCTCATCGCGTTCGGCGTCGCGGTCGTGATCCTCGTGATCGCGCTCGTCTCGCTGCGGGCCGGCGGGGTGCTCGATGACGGAGTCACGGCGTTCGCGATCGGCGTGGTGGGGGTGGCGGTATTGCTCGCCGTGATCGTCGTGCTTCCCGCGCAGCTGGACGCCCGCGGTCGCGCGGAGAGGCTGGAACGGATCCGCGAGCTGCGCGCGTCGCACACGAGCGAACTACGCGATCATCTTGCATCCATCGGGTACACGGTGCCATTCGAGGTCGCCGAGGACTGGGTCGCCGCTGCGGAGCCGACATCCACCGTCGCCCTGGTGCACGACTCCGTCATCGCGGCGCGGCGTTGGCACCCGTCCGCCGACGACACCCGCATCTTCGTGGAGCCCTATCTGCTGCAGGGTGAGGTGGCGTCATCGCTCCCGCGCCTGCCCCCTGTGCCGGTCGAGACGGAGACTTCCGCCTGACGTCACCTGCCGCGGCGCGAACCGCGGGTCACGCCTACTCCGGCGTGTTCTCGGGCGTCGCCTCGATGCGGGGAACCGCGGCGAGCGATACTCCGATGGAGCCGACCGGCCCGTCCAGCGGCGTGCCGGACGCGTCCCTGCGAGCACCGGCCGCGGGCAGGGTGCGGGCGACACCGTCTGTGGCCACAGCGAGCGCCGGTGCCACGCCGACCCATGCCGCACCCAGGGCTGCTTCGCCCTTGAGGAAGGCGTGGGCGCGCACACCACCGGTGCCACGGCCCTTGCCTGGGTACTCGGAGAACGGCGACACCTTCGCGCGGCCGTGATCGGTGCCCGGCAGTGCCCCGTCGACGGTGGAGATCGTGGCGACCACCGCGTCATCCGGCCGGTCGACGGCTCCGAAGAAGATGACCCGCGACGGACCGCTCAACGCCATGCCGAGCATGCCACCTGCTGCAGCACCCTGTGGCCGGACGGCGGATGCGGGGAAGTGGAGCAACTGGGCGGAGGAGTTGACGAACACCAGCTCGCCGTCGTCCCCCGTCTGAGCGACCCCGACCACCTCGTCGCCAGGTTTGAGCGCGATGATCTCGAGCTCCGCGCGATTCGACAGGGTGCCCGTCGCCACCCGCTTCACCACGCCGAGCCGTGTTCCGAGGGCGATGGGCGTGTCGCCGTCGAGTGCCACGATGCCGATGACCCGCTCGGTGCGTGCCGCGAGGGTGATGTACTCCTCGATCTTGTGCCCGGCCGCCAGTTGAACCGATGCAGGCGGGGCTGCGGGGAGGTCGATGGGGGAGAACCGGATGACGCGGCCGGTGCTCGTGACTGCGCCGATCTCACTGCGGCTCGTGGTCGTGACCACGGAACGGAGTGCATCGTGGCGACTTCGGCGGGCCTGGTTCGGCGCCTGCAGGGCGGACCCGTCGCCGATGTCCACCCGGATGACGCGCCCGGTGGTCGAGAGCAACACGCGGCACGGCACATCTGCCATCTCGAGGGTCGGCACGACACCACGGGCCGTCGGCGCCGCACTAGCCCTCGCCTCGGTGAGCAGAGTGCGTCTGGGGGTGCCGAACCTCTCGGCGACCTCGTCGAGCTCGTGCGAGACCAGCGCACGCAGCCGCATCCGATCGGCGAGGAGGCTCTTCAGCTCGGCGATCTCGGCGAGCAGCGCATCGCGCTCTGCCTCGAGCTCGATGCGCGAGAACTTGGTGAGCCGGCGCAGTCGCAGCTCGAGAATGTACTCCGCCTGGATCGCGCTCAGGTCGAACACCTCGATGAGCCGGGCGCGAGCCTGCTCGCTGTCGTCGCTCGCGCGGATCACCTGGATGACCTCGTCGATGTCGAGGATGGCGATGAGGAGCCCCTCGACGAGGTGCAGTCGCTCTTCCTTGCGCGCCAGGCGGAACCGGCTCCTCCTCGTCACGACCTCGATGCGATGGTCCAGGTAGACCTGAAGGAGCTCGCGCAGCCCGAGCGTCTTCGGCCCGCCCCCGACGAGTGCGACGGCATTGATGTTGAACTGGTCCTCGAGCGGGGTGTGCTTGTACAACTGCTCGAGCACGGCCTCCGGGCTGAAGCCGGTCTTGATGCCGATGACCAGGCGAAGTCCGTGCTTGCGGTCGGTGAGGTCCGTCACGTCGGAGATGCCGACGAGCTTCTTCGAGCCGACGCCGTCCTTGATCTTCTCGATGACCTTCTCAGCACCCACCATGTACGGCAACTCGGTGACGATGAGTCCGGTCTTGCGCGCGGTGATGCTCTCGACGGCGACCCTGGCTCGGGTCTTGAAGCTCCCACGTCCGGTCTCGTAGGCGTCCCGGATGCCGGCGAGTCCCACGATGGTGCCGCCGGTCGGGAGGTCGGGCCCCGGTACGAACGCCATGAGGTCATCGAGGGTCGCATCCGGGTTATCCAGCAGGTGCCTCGCCGCACCCACGACCTCGATCAGGTTGTGCGGGGCCATGTTCGTGGCCATGCCCACGGCGATGCCGCTCGCGCCGTTGACCAGGAGGTTGGGGAACGCAGCGGGAAGCACCTCGGGCTGCGTGAGCTGGTTGTCGTAATTCGGCACGAAGTCCACGACGTCTTCGTCGAGGTCGGCCGTCAGCGCGGTCGCCGCCGGAGCGAGGCGGGCCTCGGTGTACCTGGCCGCTGCGGCACCGTCGTCGAGCGAGCCGAAGTTGCCATGGCCGTCGACGAGGGGCACGCGGAGCACGAAGGACTGGGTGAGCCGCACCAGGGCGTCGTAGATCGACGCATCCCCGTGCGGATGCAGCTTGCCCATGACCTCGCCGACCACCCGTGCCGACTTCACGTGACCGCGATCGGGCCGAAGGCCCATCTCGGTCATTTGGTACAGGATGCGGCGCTGAACCGGCTTGAGGCCGTCTCGCGCGTCGGGGAGGGCTCGCGAGTAGATGACGGAGTAGGCGTATTCGAGGAAGGACCCCTGCATCTCGGCGGAGACGTCGACATCTTCGATGCGCTCGCCGGGTGCGCTCCCGGCCGAGGTGTTTACGGGTGTAGTCATAGGATTGCGACCATGCTACCGGCCACCAAAACGAGCCGGCTCAGCCTCGCCGACGTTCTGCCCAGTTCTCTCGACGCCGTTCTCGGCCAACCCAACGCCCTCGGGCTCGGTCCGGTCGATCGGGCCGTCGTGCTGCTCGTCGACGGACTGGGCACGGCGCCGCTGGGCGTGCGCGCGGGCCACGCACGGTCGATTGCGCCTCTCGTGACCCGGTCGAGCACGATTCGCGCCGGGTTTCCCACCACGACTGCCGCATCCCTCGCGACACTCACGACCGGGAGCCAGCCGGGAGCCCACGGACTGGTGGGATACACCGTGCTCGACGCAGCGCACGACCGGGTTGTGAATCAGCTCACCGGCTGGGACGACCGCATGGACCCCGCGACCTGGCAGCGCATGCCCACTGTCTTCGAGCAGGCCGCCGCGCGCGGCGTGCCGAGTGCTGTGGTGGCGGCAGCGCGCTATCGCACGTCCGGTTTCACGCAGGCCGTTCTGCGCGGAGCCGCCTATCACTCCGGGTCGAGCATGGCCGACCGGGCCGAGGTCGCCCGCGACCTCCTCGACAGTCACGAGCGCATCATCATCTACCTGTACGTACCCGAGTTGGATGTCGCGGCTCACGCGCACGGGTTCGAGTCGAACGAGTGGACCGAGCGCCTGGAGGAGCTCGACGCGATGGTGCGCGAACTGACCCGATCCCTCGATCCACGTGAGGGTCTGCTGCTCACCGCGGATCACGGTGGTCTCGATGTGCCCGAGCGAGGTCATGTGCTCTTCGACGGCGACCCGGGTCTCGTCGAGGGAATCCGTTTCATCGCGGGGGAGCCCCGATGCCTCCAACTCCATTTCGAGCCCGGCCTGTCTGCTCAGGACCGTGCCGCAAGCCTGGCGAGGTGGGAGGCGAGCGAGGGATCGCGAGCATTCGTGCTGAGTCGGGATGAGGCGATCGGCGCGGGTCTCTTCGGACCAGACGTGGCTGAAGAGGTCGTGCCACGCATCGGCGACGTGATCGTGGCTGCCCGCAGGCGGGTCGCCTACTACGACACCCGCAGCCCCAATCAGGCCGGACGGTCGATGATCGGGCAGCACGGCTCGCTCTCCGATGAGGAGACGGCCATCCCCCTGCTCAGGTACGGGGCCTTCTCGGCCTGAGCTTGCCGGCTAGGCCGGGTCGTCGTCCGAACGGGCGCCGAACACGATCTCGTCCCAGCTCGGCATCGCGGCGCGGCCCTTCTTGCCGGACCCCCGTGGCGCGGGCTGCGGCGCTGCCGCACCGGGCTCGGCGCCTGGCTCGACGGCCTCATCCAACTCGACAAGCGGCACGTCGACGAGGCGGATGCCTCCGCCCGCTGGCTTGCCGATGGCGAGGTCGTCGCTCGTCGGCTCGATCTCCGACCAGGTGGCGGCCTCGCGTTCACCCCTGCGACGGCGCAGGGCCTCCAGCAGGTCCGCGGTCTCGTTTGAGGGGCGTGCTTCGACCGGGGCGCGTTTGATGGCGGCGGAGGCGGCCTCCGGCGACGACTCCTGGGATCTGCCGAAAGACTTTCGATTCCGGCTGCGGAGCGGTGTCGCGTCGCGAGTCCGGGCCGCGCCACGAGGTGTCGAACGCGCCGCTGTCGAATCGCGAGGCATCCTGCGCCCGCTCTTCGCCGCCGACGGCGCGCAGGCGCGGAATGAGGCCACCCGGCAGCTCGCCCTGCTGGGACAGCGTCTTCGCCTCGGAGTTGGTCGGCGCCAGGGCCGCCTTCTTCGGCTCGTACTGCCAGCGGGCATCGTGCGCGATGTCGGCCGCGATGAACTCGAGTTTCACAACCCAGCCGGCGTCGATCTCCTTCCAGCTGGCCCATCTCTCGCCCGTGGCGCCGAGGTCCTGAAGTCGGGCGCGGATGACCGCTCCGAACGTGGACCCCTGGCCGATGGTGTCCTCGAGGGCCGTGTGCACCGGCACGTTCAGCGCCGACTCGATGATGAACTGGCGCTCGGCGAGAACCGGACCTTCGAACTTCTGGATGTACTCGACCGAGGCACCCGTGACCGCGGCGACCTCATCTGCGGTCAGCCCGGAACGGATCTGCGCCTGGATGTCGCGGGGCGCGAGCTTCGGGCCGGTCGACGGGGGCGCCGCCGAGCGACGCAGGGTCGAGTGCAGCACCTCGTCGATTGCGACGCGGAACCTGTCACCGTCGTCGGAGGAAAGCAGGAGGGCGCCGTCGTCGACGCCAATGACTCTGAGGTCTTGCATGCGAGTTGCCTTTCGGGCGGTATCGAATTGGAGCAAGGGTCGCACGCCGCCACCCGTATCAACGGGAATAGCGCGGGCGTGCCGGAACTTGTTGGTGGAGCGCTCAGGAGCGCCGCCGTCAGCGGTTTGCTATTCCGAATCGAATGATGCAAACTGTGGCCGCCTATTGGAACAACACCACGCTGGACAGGATAAAACAGGTATGGCAACCGACTATGACGCCCCTCGCAAGACCGACGACGACTCCGACTCGATCGAGGCGCTGAAGGAACGCGTTCCGGACAAGATGTCCGGAGTCGTTGACGTCGACGACTCCGACAACCCTGGCGGGTTCGAGCTCCCGGGCGCGGATCTCTCCGACCTCGACCTCGATGTGGTCGTGCTCCCGCCGCAGGCCGACGAGTTCACCTGCGTGAGCTGCTTCCTCGTCAAGCACCGCTCCCAGATCGATCACGCCGAGAAGCTCGGCGCGATCTGCACGGAGTGCGCTGCCTGACCCGAATTCTGACCTGCCCGGGTCGCACCGTTTACGGTGTGGCCCGGGCAGTTTCTATTGCCGCGACGAGTTCGTTCGGACGCCTCGATGACATCAGCCAGTACGGCGTAGGGTCAGCGGGGTCGGTGACCGGCACCTTCACCACGGGCGAGACCCAGCCGCGGATGACCACCCAGGCCCGCGCATCCAGCCGCTGGCCGCGCTCGAGCACCGCCTCCGACGTGGTGAACGCCTCAGGCACGCCCGCGAGATCCATCGGCAGGCTGGCCCGGCCCGCCGCGAGCGTCGAGGTGGTGACCTCGATCACGGGGGCCGTCAAAATGAGGATCGCGATGGAGCCGAGATACAGCACGGCGGCGGTCACGACTCCCGCGATCGGGTTGATCGGCAGAAACACCAGGAGACTCGCGGGGATCACCAGGGCCGTGATGATGAAGATCCAGATGGAGGGCCAGAGGCGTTCCCGGTAGAGCGGCATGGCCCTATTCGATCAGAAGAACTGGACTACCCTCGACTCGTGCCCGAATTCGTCGACGTCTTGCTGCAATCGACGGGCGACCTCGAACCGCATTACGCACACCCGGGCGATGCGGGCGCCGACCTGTCTGCCGCGGAGGCTGCGGTGCTCGCACCAGGGCGTCGCGCCACGATCGGCACCGGCGTCGCGATCGCGCTGCCCGACGGTTTCGTCGGTTTCGTCGTTCCCCGGAGCGGACTGGCTGCGCGCCACGGCATCACGATCGTCAACAGCCCCGGCACGGTGGATGCCGGTTACCGCGGCGAGATCAGGGTGACCCTACTCAACACCGACAGCGACGCCCCCTACGAGGTGCGGGTCGGCGATCGGATCGCTCAACTGATCGTCATGCCGATCAATCAGGCACGTTTCATTCCCGTCGAGAGCCTTCCCGGCAGCCATCGCGGCGATTCCGGGTTCGGTTCGACGGGCTATCGCCCCAAGGAATCAGGAGACACCGCGTGAGCGACACGACTGGACTGGACAACACCGACCCGGACGAGGGCGTCGAGCAGGAGAAATCCGCCCCGGAGGACCGCGCGACCGAGGGACCGCTCGACGAGAGCGAAGCCAACTCCGTTCGTCCGTATGTCGATCTCGGCGGGGTGAAGATCCTCCCGCGCGACGGACTGCACCTCCGCCTGGAGGTGGAGGAGGGCAGCAAGCGCGTTGTCGCCGTGGCCCTCGACTACGCCGGCTCCACCCTGCAGGTGCAGCCGTTCGCCGCGCCTCGGTCGACCGGGCTGTGGAACGAGATCCGCGGCCAGATCGCCGAGCAGATCTCCAAGCAGGGCGGCAGTACCCGACTCGCAGACGGACCGTTCGGACCGGAACTGGTCGCCGAGATTCCCACTGTCGCTCCTGGCGGTGACGGCTCCGTGCGGCTGGCCCGATTCATCGGCGTCGACGGACCGAGGTGGTTCCTCCGCGGTGTGATCGCCGGCGAGGGAGCCGTGAACCCCGAGGCCGCTGAGAAGGTCGAGGACCTCTTCAGAAGTGTCGTGGTCGTTCGTGGGGCCACTCCGATGCCGCCCCGGGACCTCATTCCCCTGCACATGCCCGTCGCGGCCGGGTCACCGCCCCCGACGCCGTCGCTGTGACCCACACCCCGTCTCCCGTGCCCGAGGAGGGTCGCGCCGAGCCGACGTTCGGTGAACTCTTCAGTCAGTCCATCCGCGGAGCCGGTCTCGCCAAGGTCGCCCCGGGGGAAATCCCGACGGCGCATTCGCTCCTGCAGGCGGTGGGCGGGGTCCGGGGGCTCGTCGAGGCGATCCTGCCCGGGCTCGGCTTCCTCGTGCTGTTCGCTGTCACGCGTTCGCTCCCGATCTCGGTGCTCGTGCCCGTGGGCATCGCGGTCGTCTTCGTGCTGGTGCGGCTCGTCTCCCGCACTCCTCTCACCCAGGCCCTCGCGGGGGTCGCAGGCGTCGCGGTGTCTGCGGGGCTCGCGCTGTTCACCGGGCGAGCCGAGGACAACTTCGTTGTGGGCATCGTCATCAACTCGGTGTGGTTGGTAGCGGTTCTGATCAGTCTCGCCGTGCGGTATCCGGTGATCGGTCTCTTCGTCGGGGTGCTCGCGAACGAGGGGTTGCAGTGGCGGGCGGATGCCGCGAAGCGCCGAGTGCTCACGCTGGCGACCTGGTTGTGGAGCGCGCTCTTCGCCGTGCGTCTCGCGGTGGAGCTGCCTCTCTACTTCGCCGGCCAGGTGGAGCTGCTGGGAGCCGTGAAACTGATCCTCGGCGTGCCGTTCTATGCGGCAGTTCTGTGGGTGACGTGGCTGCTCGTGCGATCCGTCTACAGCCGACCGGCCGCCGTCGAGGAAGTCGAATCGACAGGCGGCACCACCGAGCCGTGACGACGGGCACCGTCGGCGCCTGTGTAGAGTTATCTCGACATCGAGATACTTTTGCGAACGGTCATCGATCGTGGGGTGTCCGGCCTTCTGTAAGTGACCATCCGGCCGTGCGCCCGCGCAATAGGCTAGCGATGCCGCAGCGAAAGCCGGATGCGCGTAAGCCCGATGTCTGTATGCATCGGGCACACACCGTAGTGAATCAAGAGGGAGACGACACCATGTCTGAAGTGAACAGCTTTGGTTCGAAGAACACGCTGACCGTCGGCTCGACCGACTACGAGGTGTACCGCATCGACTCGGTGCCCGGTCACGAAAAACTTCCCTTCAGCCTGAAGGTGTTGCTCGAGAATCTTCTCCGCACCGAAGACGGTGCCAACGTCACGCGATCGCAGATCGAGGCCCTCGGCGCCTGGGTGCCCGATGCCGAGCCGGACACCGAGATCCAGTTCACTCCGGCGCGCGTCGTGATGCAGGACTTCACCGGCGTGCCCTGCATCGTGGACCTTGCGACAATGCGCGAGGCCGTCGCCGAGCTCGGGGGAGACCCCACCAAGATCAACCCTCTGGCTCCGGCCGAGCTCGTGATCGACCACTCGGTCATCGCAGACCTCTTCGGCTCAGAGGACGCCCTCGAGCGCAACGTGGAGATCGAGTATCAGCGCAACGGTGAGCGGTACCAGTTCCTCCGCTGGGGGCAGACCGCGTTCGACGACTTCAAGGTCGTTCCGCCCGGAACGGGCATCGTGCACCAGGTCAACATCGAGTACCTGGCACGGGTCACGTACACGCGCACGGTGAATGGCGCGCTTCAGGCCTATCCGGACACCTGCGTCGGAACCGACTCGCACACCACCATGGTCAACGGGCTCGGAGTGCTCGGATGGGGCGTCGGCGGCATCGAGGCCGAGGCGGCCATGCTCGGCCAGCCCGTGTCGATGCTCATCCCGAAGGTCGTCGGCTTCAAGCTCTCCGGCGCGATCCCGACCGGCGTCACCGCCACCGACGTCGTGCTCACCATCACTCAGATGCTCCGTCGCCATGGCGTCGTCGGCAAGTTCGTGGAGTTCTACGGCTCGGGCGTCGCAGCCGTTCCGCTCGCCAACCGCGCCACCATCGGCAACATGAGCCCGGAGTTCGGCTCCACGGCCGCCATGTTCCCCATCGACGACGTCACCCTCGACTACCTGCGCCTCACCGGTCGGTCCGAGGACCAGGTCGAACTGGTGGAGGCCTACGCCAAGCAGCAGACGCTGTGGCACGACCCCGACCGCGAGCCCACCTTCAGCGAGTACATCGAACTCGACCTCTCGACCGTGGTCCCCTCGATCGCCGGCCCCAAGCGCCCGCAGGACCGGGTGGAGCTGAGCCGCGCGAAGGAGCAGTTCGAGATCGACCTGAACGACTACGCCGACAAGGATCACTCGCGCGTCGATGACGCGGTGGAGGGCACGTTCCCGGCATCCGACCCGATCGGACTGACCCCGCAGGACTCGGACTCGGCCCACAAGGTCTCCCACACCGTCGTGCACGCGAGCCACTCGCCGTCGTCGGCGTCGAAGCCGACCTCGGTGACGCTCGAAGACGGATCGGGGTTCACGCTCGATCACGGTGCTGTCGCGATCGCGGCGATCACCTCCTGCACGAACACCTCGAACCCCTCGGTGATGCTTGCCGCCGGCATCCTTGCCCGCAACGCGAGCAAGAAGGGCCTCAAGGCCAAGCCGTGGGTCAAGACCACCCTCGCGCCCGGCTCGAAGGTCGTCACCGACTACTACGCCAAGGCGGGTCTCACGACCTACCTCGAGGACCTCGGGTTCTACACGGTCGGCTACGGCTGCACCACCTGCATCGGCAACTCGGGACCGCTCCTCGACGAGATTTCCGCTGCGGTCAACGAGAACGACCTCGCCGTCACGGCGGTGCTTTCCGGTAACCGCAACTTCGAGGGTCGGATCAATCCCGACGTCAAGATGAACTACCTTGCGAGCCCGCCGCTCGTGATCGCGTACGCGTTGGCAGGGTCGATGAACTTCGACTTCGAGACCGATTCGCTCGGCACCGGCACCGACGGCGAAGACGTCTACCTCAAGGACATCTGGCCGGATGCCGCCGAGGTGCAGGCCACGATCGACTCGTCGATCGACACCGACATGTTCACCCACGAGTACGCGGGTGTCTTCGACGGCGACGAGCGGTGGCGTTCCCTCTCGACGCCCACCGGCCCCACCTTCGAGTGGAGCGAAGAGTCGACCTACGTGCGGAAGCCCCCGTACTTCGATGGGATGACGATCGAGACGACACCCGTCGTCGACATCTCCGGTGCCCGTGTGCTCGCCAAGCTCGGCGACTCGGTCACCACCGACCACATCAGCCCGGCCGGCAGCATCAAGGCGGACAGCCCCGCGGGCCACTACCTCATCGACCACGGCGTGGACCGCAAGGACTTCAACTCCTACGGCTCGAGGCGCGGTAACCACGAGGTGATGATCCGCGGCACCTTCGCGAACATCCGCCTCAAGAACCAGCTTCTCGACGGCGTGGAGGGTGGCTACACGCGCGACTTCACCGAGGCGGATGCCCCGCAGTCGTTCATCTACGACGCGAGCGAGCACTACCAGGCCGCCGGCATCCCGCTGGTGATCTTCGGTGGCAAGGAGTACGGCTCCGGCTCCTCGCGTGACTGGGCGGCCAAGGGCACGAGCCTGCTGGGCGTGAAGGCCGTCATCACCGAGAGCTTCGAGCGCATCCACCGCTCCAACCTCATCGGCATGGGTGTGGTTCCGCTTCAGTTCCCGGCGGGCGAGAGCTGGGCGTCGCTGGGCCTCGACGGCACGGAGCGGGTCAGCATCACCGGCCTGACCGAGCTGAACGAGGGAGTCACCCCACGCACGGTGCGCGTGGTCGCCGAGCCGACGGAGCATTCGCCCGCCGGTAAGGAGACCGTGGAATTCGACGCCATCGTGCGCATCGACACCCCGGGGGAGGCGGACTACTACCGCAACGGAGGCATCCTGCAGTACGTCCTTCGTTCGTTGGTTGCGGGGTCCGTCGCTCAGGGTTGAGTCGCGTACGCGAACTACACTGAGCCAATGACCCTGCTCGAAAAGATCACTGGGCCACGCGACCTCGACCGGCTGTCCTTCGACCAGTTGGAATTGCTTGCTGGCGAGATTCGAAGGTTCCTGATCGAGTCCGTCTCCAAGACCGGCGGTCACCTCGGACCGAACCTCGGTGTGGTCGAACTCACGATGGGTATCCATCGCGTGTTCGACTCACCGCGGGATCCGCTGGTCTTCGACACCGGCCACCAGTCGTACGTCCACAAGCTGCTGACCGGGCGTCAGGATTTCTCCAACCTGCGTGAGCGCGGCGGCCTCGCCGGGTATCCACAGCGGTCGGAATCCGAACACGACGTGGTGGAGAGCTCGCACGCCTCCAGCTCGCTGTCCTGGGCCGACGGCATCTCCCGGTCCTTCTCGATGACGGGCCAGCGCGACCGCCACGTCGTGGCCGTCGTCGGCGACGGCGCCCTCACCGGTGGCATGACCTGGGAGGCGCTCAACAACATCAGCGACGACAACGTGCGCAACCTCGTGATCGTGGTCAACGACAACGGCCGGTCCTACGCGCCGACCATCGGAGGCATGGCGCGCTTCCTGAACGGCGTGCGCACCAGAAGGACTTACCGCAACCTGCACATCTCCTCCGCGCGTCTGTTCGATAACCTCGGCGGCCCCGGGCGGGCGCTGTACCGCGGTGTGCGGGGCGGGATGCACGGCTTCCTGAGCCGCTTCACCAACAACGAGGCGCTGTACTCGAACCTCGACATCAAGTACATCGGCCCCATCGACGGGCACGACATCCGCGCGGTGGAGGCGGCCCTCACCCAGGCACGCGACTACGGAGCCCCTGTGATCGTGCATGCGATCACCCAGAAGGGTAAGGGGTACCAGCCGGCCGTGCTCGACGAGGCAGACCAGTTCCACGCCGTCGGGCACATCGATCCCGAGACCGGCGAGCCGATCGGGTCATCGACCGCCGCATCCTGGACCTCCGTGTTCGCCGACGAGATCGTCTCGATCGCCGACACGGATGCCACCATCGTCGGTATCACCGCCGCCATGCTGCGGCCCACCGGGCTGCACAAGCTGGCCCTGAAGTATCCGGACCGGGTGCTCGACGTCGGCATCGCCGAGCAGCACGCGGTGACCTCTGCCGCCGGGCTCGCCTTCGGTGGGCTTCATCCGGTAGTCGCCCTGTACGCCACCTTCATCAACCGCGCCTTCGACCAGGTGCTCATGGATGTCGCCCTGCACAAGGCGGGCGTCACCTTCGTTCTCGACCGCGCCGGCGTGACCGGGCCGGACGGTCCGAGCCACCACGGCATGTGGGACCTCGCGATCCTGCAGGTGGTGCCGAACATCCGGCTGAGTGCCCCTCGGGATGCCACCAGACTGCGTGAGGAACTCCGCGAGGCGGTCGCCGTCACCGACGGCCCCACCGTCGTGCGGTTCTCCAAGGGCTCGGTCGGACTCGAATTCGACGCCGTGCGCCGCCTCCACGACGGCGTCGACGTGCTGACGGAATCGGAGCAGGCCGACGTGCTGATCGTGACGGTGGGCCCCATGGCCGCCGTCGGCCTCGAGGTCGCCGAGCGGCTCGAAGCTCAGGGGATCGGCGCCACCGTGGTCGACCCGCGCTGGGTCGTGCCCGTTCCCGCGAGCATCATCGAACTTTCGGCGGCGCACCGGCTGGTCATCACCATCGAGGACGGCATCCGTGTCGGCGGAGTCGGCACCCGAATCAGGCAGGACCTCCGCGCCGCTGGCGTGGACACCGCGGTCACCGAACTCGGCCTGCCCGACCGCTTCCTCGATCACGCGAGCAGGGACCAGATCCTGCAAGACGTGGGGCTCACCTCCCAGCAGATCTCACGGGACATCGTCGAGCAGGTGCTCGGAAGCAAGATCCCCGTCGCCCGCCCGCTGCCCGAGGGTGAGCGGCTCCCGACCGAGCGCTGACTCTCCGCAACGGATGATGCCGCCCGGCGCCGACCTTCTGGTCGGAGCCGGGCGGCATCAGTGCGTTGGCCACGGCATGCAGCCGCTCAGGCGCGCAATCGTCTAGGCGCCGACGCCGCGGACCTCCGGGGAATGAAACGTGCCACCGAAGACGCGCTCGGATGCCCCGACCCGATCGAGGTAGGGGGTCGCGCCGCCCATCTGGAACGGCCATCCGGCTCCCAGGATGAGGCACAGGTCGATGTCCTCCGGTGCCGCAACGACACCCTCTTCCAGCATGCGATGGATTTCGTCGGCGAGCCCGTCCTCGACCCGTCGCAGAATCTGCTCGGCCGTCTGCGGCGTGGAGCCGCCCTTCACGATTGCTATCGCCTTCTTGTCGAAGCCCTTGATCGATCCCTTGGAGTCCCGGTCGAAGATTCGTCCGTGCGCGGCCAGCGTGTGCAGGTTGTCGCTGTCGAAGAAGCGCTCCGGGAATGCCGCGTGGTGGGTGTCGAGCACGTGGGCGCCGACGGTGAGTCCCACGAGCTCGAGAAGCTCGAACGGTGTCATCGGAAGACCGAAGGGCTGAAGAGCCCGGTCCACCACCTCGAAGGGTGTCCCCGTGTCGACCGCGTGCATCGCCTCTCCCAGCAGCTTCGCCAGGATCCGGTTGACCACGAAGCCGGGGGTGTCGGTGGTGATCACCGCGTTCTTGCGGAGCTTCGCGGCCACGACCATCGCTGTGCTGAGGGTCGCCTCATCGGTGAGAGGGGTGTTCACCACCTCGACGAGTGGCATCACCGCCACCGGGTTGAAGAAGTGGAAGCCGACGAGTCGTTCCGGGTGAGCGAGCCGCGCGCCGATCTGCTCGACCGACAGCGACGACGTGTTTGTCGCCAGCACGGCGGTCTCCGACACGTACTTCTCGATCTCGGCGAACACATCCTGCTTCACAGCGAGTTCTTCGAAGACCGCCTCGATCACCCAATCCGCGTCGGCGAACAGGGACTTGTCGGTCGTGCCGGTCACGAGCGCCTTCAGCCGGTTGGATTCGTCGTGACTGATGCGGCCCTTGGCCGCGAGAGAATCCACCTCCCCGTAGATCCAGCCGACGGCCTTGTCGACCCGTTCCTGATCGAGGTCGGTGATCACGACCGGCACCTGCAGTCGTCGGACGAACAGCAGCGCGAACTGGCTCGCCATGAGTCCGGCTCCGATGATGCCCACCTTCGACACCGCGCGGGCGGCATCCTTCGACGGCGCGCCAGCAGGTCGCTTCGCTCGCTTCTGCACGAGATTGAACGCGTAGATGCTCGCTCGGAACTGGTCTCCGGCAATCAGGTCCGCCAGGGCCTCGTCCTCGGCGGCGAACCCCGTCGCCCGGTCGGTGTTCTTCGCGGCCTTGATCAGGTCGAGGGCACGATAGGGGGCGACTGCCACCGTACCGATCTTGGACTCGAGCGACTTACGAGCCACTCCTACCGCGATGTCCCACTTGACGGCCCGCTCGAGCCGGCCGGGTGCATTCGGCCGCGAGACGGTCGTGCGCCCGGCGATCACGTCTGCAGCGAAGCGGATCGAGTGCTCGAGGAAGTTCGCCGAGTCGAACATGGCGTCGGCGATGCCCAGGTCCAGCGCATCCTGGCCGGACAGGGTTCGGTTGTTCTTCAGGGGGTTCTCGATGATGACCTTGAGGGCGTTCTCGACCCCGATGAGGTTGGGGAGGAGGAACGCTCCGCCCCAGCCGGGCACGAGACCCAGGAACACCTCGGGGAGCGCGATGGCCGGGACCATGCGGTCGACCGTGCGATAGTCCGCGTTGAGCCCGATCTCGAGTCCTCCGCCGAGGGCGAGTCCGTTGATGAAAGCGAACGACGGCACGCCGAGCGTGGCGAGCTTACCGAGCACCTCGTGCCCGAGTTGCGCCATCTGGCGCCCCGCCGTGCGACTGGGGATCTCTCCCACCCGGCTGAGGTCCGCGCCGGCCGCGAAGATGTAGGGCTTGCCCGTGATGGCCACGCCCACGATTTCGCCCGCCGAAGCACGTTGCGCGAGTCGATCGAGCACCGTTCCGAGTTCGAACAGCGTGGCAACCCCGAGCGTGTTCGGGCGGGTGTGGTCGCGGTCGTTGTCGAGGGTGATGAGCGCCAGCACGCCGCCGTCGGGCAGGGGGATGTCGCGCACGTACGAGTGGGTGACGACCTCGTCGGCCGTCATCGCGGTGAGTTCGTTGTAGGTGTTCACTTGCGCTTCGCCTTCTTCCCGGTGAAGTTCGGGTTCTCCCAGATGACCGAGCCACCCTGGCCGAGACCGATGCACATGGCGGTCAGGCCGTAGCGCACCTCCGGGTGCTCCTCGAACTGACGTGCCAGCTGGATCATGAGGCGCACCCCGGAGGAGGCGAGCGGATGCCCGACCGCGATGGCCCCTCCCCACATGTTCACTCGGGGATCCTCGTCGTCGATATTGAAGTGGTCGAGCAGGGAGAGCACCTGCACGGCGAACGCCTCATTCAGCTCGAAGAGCCCGATGTCGGCGATGGTGAGGCCGGCCTTGCGCAAGGCCTTCTCGGTCGACGGCACTGGACCGATACCCATGATCTCGGGTTCGACGCCGGCGAACGCAAAGCTCACCATGCGCATCTTCGGAGTGAGGCCGAGTTCCTTCGCGGCGTCGGCGCTCGCCATCAGGCTCGCGGTGGCGCCGTCGTTCAGGCCGGAGGAATTACCGGCGGTGACGCGGCCGTGCGGACGGAAGGGTGTGCGAAGGCCGGCGAGGCCCTCCATCGTGGTCTCCGGGCGCGGTGCTTCATCCACGGTGGCGAGGCCCCACCCGGAGGCGGTGCGGGTTGCCACCGGGATCAGGTCTGGCTGGATCTTCGAGGCGGCATACGCCTCGGCCGTCTTGCGCTGGCTGTTGTAGGCGAAGCGGTCCGCACGCTCCTTCGTGAGCAACGGAAAGCGGTCGTGAATGCGCTCGGCCGTGTTGCCCATATTGAGCGCCTCACCGCTGACGAGCTTCTCGGCCATGAATCGCGGATTCGGATCGGCACCGAAACCCATCGGGTGACGGCCCATGTGCTCGACGCCGCCCGCGATCGCGAGATCGTATGCGCCGAAGGCGATGGCACCTGCCGTCGTGGTCACGGCGGTCATCGCACCCGCGCACATCCGGTCGATGGCGTAGCCCGGAACCGAACGGGGGAGCCCGGCGAGAAGTGCTGCCGTGCGGCCGAGGGTGAGTCCCTGATCGCCGGTCTGAGTGGTCGCAGCGATGGCGACATCGTCGATACGGTCTTTCGGAACGTTCGGGTTCCGTTCGAGCAATCCGATGATGGCTTTCACCACCAGGTCATCGGCTCGGGTCTGCCAGAACATCCCCTTCTCGCCAGCACGGCCGAACGGGGTCCGCACTCCGTCCACGAATACGACTTCGGCTTTCTCGGCCACGTTGCCTCCAGATGGTGTGTTGCCGCTCGGTGCTACGGCCTCGGCGAGCCTAGGTTCGCCCCATCCGCTGACGGAATGGGTTGCCGGATCCTACGAATCGGCGTTGACCGCCGGTTCGCCTGTTTGGCCAGCCTCCACAAAGGCATTGAGGATCACCTGTGAAGTTGCGTCTATCTGCCACTCCCTCGCGCCGACCTCGGCGAGTGCGCCGCGCACGGAGGCGAGATCCAGGATCTCGGGTGCCTTCCAGGCGAGTCGACGCAGGGCCTCCGGGGTGAGGAGGTTCTCGGCGGGGATATCGAGCAGGGTCGAGACCTCGGCCAGCGCGGCCCTGGCCGCCTTCAGTCGCTTATCCGCGGGCGGATTCCGGTCGGACCACACGCGCGGCGGCGGCAGTGCCTCCGACGGCGCCCTGAGTGCCGGCAGGTCTGTGCTGGCCTTCCCCGCCTCGATCGCGGCCCACCAGCGCGCGAGCTCCGACCGACTCGCCCTGCCGTTGAATTCGCGCAGCGCTGCGAGATCCCGCTTCGACTCCGGCATGACGCGGGCGGCCGCGACGAGCGACGAGTCGGGCACGAGCCGGCCGGGGGCGGTGTCGATCTCCCTGGCATACGCGTCGCGACTGAGCCACAGCTCCCGGGCCACCGCCAGACCGACCTGACTGCGGATGCCGTGCAGTCCCGAAAGCTTCCGCCAGGCGTCGTCGCGGGGCGGTTTCGCCTCGCGCTCGAGGACGGCCTGGAATTCCTGCTGGGCGATCCCGGTCTTGCGTTGACTCGCAAGCACGTCCGCCATGGCATCCCGGAGATCCACGAGAAGCTCCACGTCGAGCGCCGCGTAGACCAGCCATGCCTGAGGCAGAGGGCGTGCCGACCAATCGGCTGCCGAGTGCTCCTTGGCGAGGTGGATGCCGAGGAGCTCCTCAACGACCGTACCGAGCCCGACACGGGGGAACGCCGCGATGCGAGCACCGAGCTCGGTGTCGAAGATCTTCGTGGGATGGAGCCCCACCTCGCGAAGGCAGGCGAGATCCTGGCTCGCCGCGTGGAGAACCCACTCCTCATCACGAATCGCGTCGTTCAGCTCCGAGAAGGAACCGACGGCGGGAGGGTCGAACAGGAAGACCCCGGCACCGCGTCGGAATACCTGGATGAGGTACGCGCGCTGTGAATATCGAAAACCGGATGCCCGCTCGGCGTCGATCGCGATCGGCCCGTGGCCTGCGGCGAGCAGCGCGACGGCCTTGAGGTAGTCGTCCCTCGTCTCGATCACCGGGAGGTCGGCGCGGCCGGATTCCTCCGTCGCGCGCTCGATCGTGGGAGGAGTGTTCCCGGAAGCGTTACTCACGCCCGGACCGACGAGCTGACAATACGGTTACTCCCTCTATCGTCGGCGGCAACCCCGCCAACATGCACAACAATTCGCTCCAGCCTTCCACATGAGGACCGAGGTCCGTGTCGGTGGCCGTCCACGACGCCCGAAGCTCGAGCTGGGCTCCGTCGCCCTGCTCTGCCAATTCACCGTAGCCGGTGGAGAGGATCTTCGTGGCCGTGCCCGACAGCGAGTGGTAGCCCGCGCCACGCGCATCGAGCGCCTCGACGAGCCAGGCCCATGCGACATCAGCCACGAACGGGTCCACCCCGATGTCCGTCTCGAGCGGCGCCTGGGCGAAGCACACCACACGGAAGGTGCCGCCCCACGCCTCCGGGCCGGAGGGATCGTGCAGCAGGATGAATCGCCCGGTGCCGAGGTCGGAGTCCGCCTCGTGCCTCGCCGGGGTGATGTCTGCCGCCAGCGCCACCGACCATGGAGCCACCCTGCCCGGTGCCGGGATCTCGGTGATCACCAATTCCGGCCGGGGATGAGCGTCATGGATCGACTGCACCGCCCGCACGAAGACGGGGGGTGCCGAGGGTCCGGCGACTGGTTCGGGCACGAGTGAAGACTAAAGTTTGACCGTGGGAGAACCTGGAAGGCACGCCGACCAGCGCGAGCGCCGTGCCGCGCCGGCGATCACTGCGGCCGTCCTGCTCGGTGTGCCGTTGGCGGTCGTCCTCGTCTCCACCGTCTGGGTCGCCCGCCTCGTCGTGAGCCCACCTGGCGTCCGGCGCGACGACATCCTCGTGCTCGACGTCGACCTCGAGGGGGAGACCGTGACCGTCGAGGCAGCGGGCGACGCGGCCGTGCAGGGCACCTACGGATTCTGGTTCAACAGCGGCTCCGGCCATGCGCGACTCGGTGAGGTCGTCGAGCGCACTCCGGACACGGTCACGCGGAGGCTCCTCGGGGTGGATTTCGGAGATCTCGAGCGGGCCCGGGCGGGTCGCCTGAGCGGATGGGTGCACCTCACCCCGAAGTCACTCGGCGTGCCGTTCGAGACCGTGTGGATTCAGACGCCGCTCGGCGACGCGCCCGCCTGGCTGGTGCCCGCAGCCGAGCCGACCGATCGCTGGGTCATCCAGGTCCACGGTCGGGGCGTGCGCCGTTCGGAGGCGATCCGCGCAGTGCCGGTGTTCCGCGAGGCCGGCTACACGTCGCTCCTGATCTCGTGGCGAAACGACGGCGAGGCACCCTCGAGCAGCGACCGGCGGTACGCACTCGGCGGCAGCGAGTGGGAGGACGTGGATGCCGCGATTCTCTTTGCACAGCGCCACGGCGCGAGGCAGATCGTCTTGATGGGCTGGTCGATGGGGGGTGCGGTCGTTCTGCAGACCGCGTTGCGATCACCCAACGCCGAAGCGATCAGCGGGATCGTGTTGGAGTCACCCGTCGTTGCGTGGGCCCCGACGCTCGCGTTCCAGGCGAAGTCCATGCGGGTGCCCGGGCCCATACGACGCGCGGGGCTCCGCCTGCTGTCGAGTCGCCGGGCGCATGGCCTCAGCGGGTCGTCTGCCCCGATCGACTTCGATGCCCTCGACGCGGTGGCCCGCGCCGCCGAGCTTCACGCGCCGATACTGCTTCTCCACAGCGAAGATGACGGATTCGTGCCGGCGACAGCATCGCTGGCCCTTGCCGAGGCTCGGCCCGACATCGTGAGCCTGCGCTACTGGAAGGAGGCCAGGCACACTCGACTGTGGAACTTCGACCCGGTGCGGTTCACCACGGAGATCCGCGCCTGGCTCGCTACGCTCGATCCCTCATGACCGTCCAGCGCGCGTAGAGGCCGCCGTCGTCATCGAGCAGAAGTTGCTTCAACTGGAGAGCAGCCATGTCGGGTGGCCCCGCGAGGGGAGCCTCGCCTGAAGTGAGCACCGGGCTGGTCGAAAGGCACAACTCGTCGACGAGGCCGGCATCCAGCAACTGAGTCACGAGCGACGGCCCGCCCTCGCAGACGATCGATTCGAGCCCCGCCGATCGCAGGTCGTCGACGAGGGCCCGCAGATCCAGCCTGCTGTCCGTTGCCGCCACCGGCATGATGTCGACCGGCCAATCCCCGAGGGCGTCTCGAACGGTCGCTTCCGCATCCGCGGGGCACGCAACGACGATGCGACCCCGAGGTTTCGCGGGAGGGACTCGGCTCCCGAAGTCGCCACTCGAACTCACGATCACGAGGGTGCCGTCCCTGGGCTCGTGGAACCCCTCGGCGCGGATGGAGGAGGCGCCCACGAGCACCACGTCGGCGGCGCGCCGGATCGTCCCGAGGATCGCGCGATCAACATCGCTGGACAGCTCATCGGACGTTCCCGCGGAGCCGGAGACATCCCCGTTGACACTGGTGATGAGGTTGACACGGAGAAAGCGCCGAGTCGGCGGCGTGTACAACCCGTCGAGTGCTTCCCTCGCGCCATCGGAGCCGATGTCGATCGGTTCGCCCGGCCGTGGATGAAGACGCCGCAGGGTCACGCGGCGCTTCTGGCGCGGAGTTGACGTTTGGTGCGACCGAGGATGGCGGTCATTCCGCGGAGGCGGAGGGGACTGACCGCCTCGTTGAGACCGATGTGCTGTGGATAGTCGTCGGGCACGTCGAGCACCTCGGCGACGGTGAGGCCGGCAAGGCCCTGTACGAGGATCGATGCGAAGCCGCGGGTCGTCGGCGCCTCCTTCGGAGCCGTCGCGTGCAGGTGCACGATGTCGCCGCCGTCCACCTCCACGAAGATGAACACGGGGGACTGACACTCCTCGACGCGCTCGAGAAGGTCCGGGTGATCAGCGAACCGTTCGGGGAGCTCGGGCAACTCGTTCGCGAATTCCAGCAGCAACATGAGCCGGTCGGATACGGGCAGCTCGAGAAAGTCGTCGCGGATCTGAGCAAGCGGCTCCGGGAAAGTGGTCATGATGACCCATTATCCCAGAGCCGCCGATACCCATGGGCCGCGCGGGACCTCAGCGCTTCGGCAGATCTCCGCGCTCGGTGCCACGCACGATCGGCACCCGCACGGCGCTGCCCCACTCGGTCCAGGAGCCGTCGTAGTTGCGAACGTTCTCGAACCCCATGAGGTGCTTCAGCACGAACCAGGTGTGTGACGAGCGCTCACCGATCCTGCAGTACGCCACGATGTCGTCGTCGGCTGCGAGGCCCGCTTCGTCGCGGTAGATGGCGTCCAGCTCGGCCGACTTCCGGAAGGTGCCGTCCTCGGCGACAGCCCTGGCCCACGGCACGCTCGCGGCCGTCGGGATGTGTCCGGCGCGCAGCGATCCCTCCTCGGGGTACGCGGGTGCCGTGGTGCGCTCTCCGCTGTACTCCTCCGGCGATCGCACGTCGATCAGGGGGTTGCCGAGATGGGCGAGAACGTCGTCCTTGTAGGCACGGATGATGCTGTCGTTCCGCTCGACGACCGGATACTCCACCGGTTCCGGCGAGGGGCGCTCGGTCGTCCACGCGCGACCCTCCGCCTCCCACTTCGCCCGGCCGCCGTCGAGGAGCCGAACGTCCTCGTGACCGAAGAGGCTGAACACCCACAGGGCGTATGCGGCCCACCAGTTGTTCTTGTCGCCGTAGATGACCACGGTCGTGTCCCGGGTGATGCCCTTCGAACCGAGGAGCTTCGCGAATCCTTCACCGTCGATGTAATCGCGCTGCACCGGGTCGTTGAGGTCGAGGTGCCAGTCGATCTTCACGGCTCCGGGGATGTGGCCGACCTCGTAGAGCAACACGTCTTCGTCAGACTCGACGACGACGAGGCCCGGCGTGCCGAGCCTGGCTTCGAGCCAGTCGTTGGACACGAGACGTTCGGGATGGGCGAATCCGCTGAATTCGGGGGAGGTGTCGGTTTCGACGGTCATGGTCATTCCTCACTGTCGGTGCGCCTCGCGCGAGGCACGGGGCGCCCCCCAAGGTTAGGGTTGGAGCGGCCCCGCATCGAATCTACCCGCGCGCGGATCGGGTGCCTTCATACTTCGACACACCCGCGCCATGAATGAAGGTTCGAATTGCCTGCTGACCGGACCATGGACCGCCTTGTGGATCGCACCTCCACGATCACCGGCGAACAGATCGTCCAGCATCTGGTCCCGCCGCGTCAGTTCGAGGGCGCGACCGTGGAGTCCTACCGTCCCGACGCCGACTACCCGTCTCAGGCGGAGGCGGTCGCCGCCGTCGAGTCATTTGCAGCTGGATGGCGCTCGGGCGGGACATCCGGTGGCCTATTCCGCCGGCGCAAAGTCGCACCCGCCCTTCCCGGCATCTATCTCGACGGCGGGTTCGGGGTGGGCAAGACCCACCTGCTCGCGGCGCTCTGGCATCTGTCGCCCGGCCGGCGTTACTTCGGCACCTTCATCGAGTACACCGCTCTCGTCGGCGCCCTCGGGTACGCGCCCACGGTGAAGCTCCTCACGGGTTCCAGCCTCATCTGCATCGACGAGTTCGAGCTCGACGACCCGGGCGACACGAGGCTCATGTCCCGGCTGCTCTCCGACCTGGTCGCCACGGGCACGCGCATCGCGGCCACCTCGAACACGCCACCGAACGCACTGGGGGAGGGGCGGTTCGCGGCGGCCGACTTCCTCAGGGAGATCGATGCGCTGGCCGCGAAGTTCACCACGATCCGTATCGACGGGCTCGACTATCGTCGGCGTCACTTCGAAGGGCACGCCGCGGTGACGAGCCCCGAGACCTTCGACGAGACGATCGAGGCCTTCGTCGGCACCGTCACCGTCGACGACTTCTCCGAGCTGGTCGCCCACCTCTCCACGGTGCACCCCTCGCGCTACGTGCGACTGGTGGAAGGGGTGGATGCGGTGGGGATACGGAACGTCACGGCGTTCACCCACCAGACGGATGCGCTCCGCTTCG
Source organism: uncultured Actinomycetota bacterium (assembly GCA_963756375.1). Classification (GTDB taxonomy): domain Bacteria; phylum Actinomycetota; class Actinomycetes; order Actinomycetales; family Microbacteriaceae; genus Marisediminicola. Next base: position 791,348 of record CAVWNJ010000005.1, read on the forward strand.
TCGCCTTCGTCGACCGGCTCTACGACGCTCAGGTCTCCATCGCTGCAACGGGCCTGCCCTTGGACGAGGTGTTTCCCGAGGAGATGCTCGCGGGCGGCTACCGCAAGAAATACCTGCGGGCGATGTCGCGCCTGATCTCGCTCACCGCGCCGCGGGACTGAGCTCGCTCCGTGTGCTCATGAGGCGTTCTCGTAGCGCGGCGAAACACGAAGTTAACGCGCCGGGGTAGCGCGTAACGAGCGCGAAACACCGGATAACGCCTCCCGAAACGTCGGCAACCCACACTGAGGGTGTACCCGAGCCGGACATGCCGCTGCGCCTTGCGCACGATCAGTCGTGTCCGACCCTGCACCCGAGAGAGGTTCACGATGGATCAAGGCAACACCGGCTTCCTACTTGTGGCAGCCGCACTGGTTCTGCTCATGACGCCCGGTCTGGCGTTCTTCTATGGAGGACTCGTCAAGGCGAAGAGCGTCATCAGCATGATGATGATGAGCTTCGGCGCTCTGGGCCTCATTGGGGTGCTCTGGGTGCTCTACGGCTACGCGATCGCCTTCGCAAACGGAGGCACCGAGAACTTCGTCGGCATTGACGGCATCATCGGCATCGATCTCGGCGAGATCGGCCTGGCCGGCGCCTACGCCGAGGCGAGCGACCCGACCGGCGCGTACCCGGTGCTGGCGTTTGCCGCCTTCCAGGCCACATTCGCCATCATCACCGTCGCGCTCATCTCCGGCGCTATCGCCGACCGCGCAAAGTTCGGCGCGTGGATGATCTTCTCCGGCATCTGGGCCACGGTCGTGTACTTCCCCGTTGCGAGCTGGGTCTTCAACTTCACCCTCGATGACACCGGAGCTGTGGTCGACGGCGGGTGGATCGCCTACACGGTCGGCGCTATCGACTTCGCCGGCGGAACCGCGGTGCACATCAACGCCGGTGCCGCAGCCCTCGCCCTCGCCCTCGTGCTCGGTAAGCGGGTCGGATTCGCCAAGGGTGCGCACACGCCGCACAACCCGCCGTTCGTGCTTCTCGGTGCAGGCCTCCTCTGGTTCGGATGGTTCGGCTTCAACGCGGGCTCCGAGCTCGCCGCAGACGGAGTCGCCGCCATTGCATTCATCAACACCATCGCCGCTCCCGCCGCAGCTGTGCTGGGCTGGCTCGTCGTCGAGAAGATCAAGGACGGCAAGCCCACGTCGGTGGGTGCTGCGTCAGGTGCTGTCGCCGGTCTCGTTGCGATCACCCCGGCCTGCGCGTCCCTGACGCCCGGTTGGGCGATCCTGCTGGGAATCATCGCCGGAACCGTCTGCGCACTGGCGATCGACCTCAAGTTCAAGCTCGGCTTCGACGACTCGCTCGATGTGGTCGGCATCCACCTCATCGGTGGCCTCATCGGAACGCTCTACATCGGCTTCTTCGGAACCGGCGTCGGACTGTTCCTCGGTGCTGACGCGAGCCAGCTGGGTAAGCAGGCGCTTGCTGCCTTCTCCGTGCTGATCTACTCGTTCGTGCTGACCTACGGCATCGGCTGGGCCATCCAGAAGACGATCGGCTTCCGCATCAACAACGAGGACGAGCTCGCCGGGATCGACACCGTCGTGCACGGCGAAGAGGGCTACGTGCTCACCCGCTGATCAGTTCATCCGCACACAGAGGGGGCACCGTCACGACGGTGCCCCCTCTGTCGCGTGATGGCGGGATGCGCGTTCCGTGGCGCCGTCAGCGGGATTCGCGACAAACGCGAGAAGATGTAGTGATTGGGGGTACGTGATGTCGGTTGCTCTGCCGCTTCTCATCGTCACCGTCCTCGGGCTCCTGACCCTCGGAATCGCTCTCAGCGTGATGATCGAGTCGTGGATCGGATCTGGCGGCTCACGCCCGATCGTCGTGTCGCTCGCCGTGACAGGCGCGGCCTGGGCCTCGTGGCTCGTGATGGCGGGCCTGATCAGGCCAGACCTCAGCGGTCAGAATCCGCTCGTGGTGGCAGCGCTCGCCGGGGTGGCCGCCGTTCTGGCCGTGACGAGCGCACGCGTGCTCGACATCGCCCTGCCGCGCCTTCTGCTGTTCACGTCGTTGTGGGTCGCCGCGGTGTTCACCCCCGTGTCGATCTCCCTCTTCTCGCTCGATGACGGCGTGCTCGGCAATACCTTGGCCACCCTCGACCTGGCCGGCGCGCTCCCCGTGCTGGTCACCGCCGGGTCCACCGGCATCGTGCTGCTCGCCCTCACACGACGCTCCGTACGCCCCGCGTACCTCCCGGCAGCGCGAGGGTGGTTCGGGTTGGTCACGATCCTCGTCGTGTGGTCCCTGTGGCTCGTGTGGATGGCGGGCCTCGAAGCCGCCGTCGACTCGGTCACCCCACGGATTCTGCTCAGTGGGCTGCTGGCGCCGCTGGCGTCGCTGTGCTCCTGGCTGATCGTGCAGCGTGTCCGCCACGCCACGACGACGGCGCAGGGCGTGGCGGCTGGCCTCTTCTGCGGACTCGTGGCCATCACTCCCGGCTCGGGCTACCTCGGGCCGGTGGGTGCGATCCTGACCGGGGCCATAGCGGGCGCGGTCAGCGCGCTGATCGGCTTCGCGGTCGTGCAGCGCACCGGGCGACCGGCGTGGGTCCTTGCGGTGGTTCTCGTGACGGGAGCGGGGCTCGGAACCGGACTTCTCGGTGCCTTCGCGACACGGTTCGGCCTGATGTTCACCGGTCAGCCCGAGGTGCTGATGAGCCAGTTTGCGAGCGCAGCGCTCGTAGCGCTGTGGTCCGCAGGCCTCTCGGCCGTGCTGTGGCTGCTGTTACTCCGGCGGGCACTCAGGCGAGACGAGCCGAAGCTCCCCGCTTGAGCCCGGACTGATTTCGTATGGTGGGCCAATGGAACCCATCTCACCCACCGGCAGTCCTCTCGCCGGGGCGACCGTGCTGTCACAGTCGTGGCGGGACCTCATCTTCGTACACTGGCGCATCGCTCCGGAGGAGATCGCCCCGCTCCTTCCCGCGGGCATCGTGCCCGATATCTTCGACGGCAGTTCATGGATCGGCCTCATCCCCTTCGAGATGAAGCAGACGTCGATCCTTGGGGGCAGGTCCGTACCCTATTTCGGCACCTTCACCGAGGTGAATGTGCGCGCGTACGGCGTCGACCCCGAAGGGCGAAGGGGAGTGGTGTTCCTGTCACTCGAGGCGAGCCGCGCCGTCGCTGTGGCCGTCGCGCGGGCCGCCTTCTCGCTGCCGTACTTTTGGGCATCCGCCCGATCCGAGCGGCGCGACGGGCTTCTGACCTATACGTCTACCCGACTGAGCGCCGCACGACCGTCTACGCGGATCTCCGCTCGCGGAAGTTCGATCCCGGTGGAAGGCGATGGACTCGCGGACTTCCTCACCGCGAGGTGGCGACTCTTCGTGTCGCGCGGGGGGCGTACGCTCACCCTGCCCAACACCCATGAGCCGTGGCCGCTGTTCACGGCATCCTTGAACGAACTCGATGACGGACTCGTGCTGGCAGCGGGAATCCACTCCATCGGCGGCCGAGAGCCGGATTCGGTGCTGTATTCGCCCGGTGTGCGCACTCACTTCGGGGCGCCCGAAAAGCCGTGACGCACGTGCTGCGCCTGATCAGGAAATGTGGGCGATACCGGACTCGAACCGATGACCTCTTCGGTGTGAACGAAGCGCGCTACCAACTGCGCCAATCGCCCTGACCGGTCAATCCTGCCACAGGTTCAGATCCATTCTGAACAGCGCAGAGCGCCACGGTGTGTGCGGCGTGGCGTTTGTCGCTCGATTGGCTCTCGGCGTCGCAATCGGTTAGAGTCTGTGAGCACGCAGAAATGCGCGCAGTGCGGATGTGGCGCAGTGGTAGCGCATCACCTTGCCAAGGTGAGGGTCGCGAGTTCGAATCTCGTCATCCGCTCGAGTGAAGTCTCATGCAGGACGGGTCACTCACCAGAGTGACTCCCTCACGAGAGTGAAATTGCTGGGCAGAATGATCTTGCCGAAGTGAAATCGCTCGTTGTGACAGTGTGGGAACACTATGGTGGCGTGGCCGAGAGGCGAGGCAGCGGCCTGCAAAGCCGTCCACACGGGTTCAAATCCCGTCGCCACCTCGTATAACTGAACAAGATTTGAGCGATTGGCGCAGCGGTAGCGCGCTTCCCTGACACGGAAGAGGTCGCTGGTTCGATCCCAGTATCGCTCACAAGAAAAACCCCCGGTAAAACGGGGGTTTTTTGTTTCTCTCGAAGCGCACGGTCACCCATTGCGCGCAGATTACTCGCCCGGGACCTCGACCCCGGCACCGGCCGCCGCCACCTCGAAGCGCACCTCGGTAGGCGTGATCGTCTGGGAGACGATCACGAGTCGCGGATCGCGGCTGGCGATCAGTTTGCCGTAGTCGGTGGGGTCACCCGCTGGCCGGCTACAGACGATGTCGCCGTCCATCGTCGCGGTCTCCGGTGCGATCAACGCCGAGCATTCGAGCGTGCCGCCTGACTCGAGCCCGAGTGGCGCAACCCCTGGATCCGGACGCGCGCCCGGCAGCGCGCTCACGACGAGGCCTGCGCTGATGATCACCGCGCCGACCATCATCCCGGCGAGGATGAGCACCCGCTCGCGCGGAGAAGGCATGAAGTCCTGCGCCTGCGCGACCGCTGCTCGGAGTCGATCGACTCGCGTGGTCGCGACGAGAGCGTCGTCCGCGATCTGCTCGAGAGGGGGATGGGCCTTCAGCCCGGAGTCGGCGATCATCGTTGTCCAGGTCGGTGGGAGCGGAAGTCGATGACCTGAGGCCATGTCAACTGAGGAAATTATACGTCGCCGCCCGAGCGCAGGTGCCGATTGAGATCAAATGGTCGCCGTGTCGACGGGGCGCCATCCGTTCGCGAGGTCTACGACGCCGCCTTCCGCCGATGTCAGATGCTTTGCGTCGACGGACCGACCGCTAGCCCCGCCCTTCCGGGCGCTCCCCACCCGGCTAAAGTTAGGCGAATGAGTGCCCAGAAGACCGGATTCGACCTGTTCACCGATCGCACCGTGGTCGCCATGCGCGTCAACGGGGAACTGCGCGACCTCGCCACTGGCGTCGGCGACTCGGACGTCGTGGAGCCTGTCGACCTGAATTCCCCCGACGGGCTCGCGATCCTCCGGCATTCAGCCGCTCACGTCACCGCGCAGGCCGTGCAGCAGATCAACCCCACGGCGAAGCTCGGCATCGGGCCACCCATCACCGACGGTTTCTACTACGACTTCGACGTGGAGGTGCCCTTCACCCCGGACGACGTGAAGGCCATCGACAAGGCGATGGAACGAATCATCCGCTCGGGGCAGCGCTATGTTCGCCGCGTGGTCACCGAGGACGAGGCGAGGGCGGAGCTCGCCGATGAGCCGTACAAGCTCGAGCTGATCGGCCTCAAGGGCGGTGCGGCCGAGGGTGGCGACAACGAGTCGGTCGAGGTCGGCGGCGCCGAACTCACGATCTACGACAATGTGGACCCGAAGTCGGGGGAGACGGTCTGGAAAGACCTGTGCCGCGGCCCGCACCTGCCCAACACCCGCATGATCGGGAATGCCTATGCGCTCATGCGCACGGCGGCCGCCTACTGGCGAGGGTCCGAGAAGAACAAGCAACTCCAGCGCGTCTACGGAACCGCATGGGCGTCGAAGGACGATCTGCGCGCGTATCAGGCTCGGCTCGAGGAGGCGGCGAAGCGCGATCACCGCAAGCTCGGGCAGGAGCTCGACCTGTTCAGCTTCCCCGACGAGATCGGCTCGGGGCTTGCGGTCTTCCATCCGAAGGGCGGCATCATCCGCCAGGAGATGGAGGACTATTCGCGCAAGCGCCACGCGGCGGCAGGCTACGAGGTCGTCTATTCCCCGCACATCACCAAGGGCAACCTGTTCATGACCTCCGGCCACCTCCAGTGGTATGCCGACGGCATGTTCCCGCCGATGCACCTCGATGAGGAACGGGATGCAGAGGGCAACGTCACCCGACAGGGCCAGGACTACTACCTCAAGCCCATGAACTGCCCGTATCACAACCTCATCTTCCGGGCGCGCGGCCGTAGCTACCGGGAGCTGCCGCTCCGGCTGTTCGAGTTCGGGTCGGTGTACCGCTACGAGAAGAGCGGCACACTGCAGGGGCTCACCCGCGTGCGCGGAATGACCCAGGACGACGCGCACATCTACGTGACCCCGGATCAGGTGAAGGGTGAGCTCACGAGCCTGCTCGGGTTCGTGCTCGACCTGTTGAAGGACTACGGGCTCGACGACTTCTACCTGGAGCTGTCCACGAGGGACCCGGAGAACGAGAAGTTCATCGGGAGCCCCGAACTGTGGGATCAGGCGACCGAGACACTGCGGGAGGTCGGCGTCGAATCCGGCCTCGAGCTCGTGCCCGACCCGGGCGGGGCCGCGTTCTACGGCCCGAAGATCAGTGTGCAGGCGCGCGACGCGATCGGCCGCACCTGGCAGATGTCGACCATCCAGCTCGACTTCAATCAGCCGGAACGATTCGACCTCGAGTACACGGCGGCCGACGGCTCCAGACAACAGCCGATCATGATCCACCGGGCGCTGTTCGGCTCCATCGAGCGGTTCTTCGCGGTGCTCCTCGAGCACTACGCCGGGGCCTTCCCCGTGTGGTTGTCGCCGGTGCAGGTCGTCGGTATCCCCGTCGCCGAGGAGTACGGCCCCTACCTCGATGACGTGATCTCCCAGTTGCGTGCGACCGGTGTGCGCGCGGAGGTCGACCACTCGAGCGATCGGATGCCCAAGAAGATCCGCACTCACACCAAGGCGAAGGTCCCGTTCCAGCTGATCGCGGGCGAAGAGGATCGCGCGGCCGGTGCCGTGAGTTTCCGATTCCGCGACGGTCACCAGGAGAACGGTGTCCCGGTCGCTGAGGCCATCGAGCGCATCCGCACCGCCATCGACACCAGGGCGCAGGTGTAGGAATGACCGACGCGCACGAACCGTCGGCGCAGGGCGCAGAGCACACGCGCATGCAGGACTCGTTCGAACTCGCCGGCGTGCCGGACGCGTTTCAGCGACTGTGGACTCCGCACCGCATGGTGTACATCCAGAACGGTCAGCAGCCGACGGACGACGGATGCCCGTTCTGCGTCGCCCCGGGCATGACCGACGAGGACGCGCTCATCGTCGCCCGCGGGAAGCACGCCTACGTGCTCCTCAACCTCTTCCCCTATAACAGCGGTCACCTCCTCGTGTGTCCGTACCGCCACGTCGCCCTCTACGACGAGGCGACGGCGGAGGAGGCGGCCGAGATCGCGGAACTGACCCAGACCGGGATGCGGGTCATCCGCGCCGTCTCGAAGAACGACGGGTTCAACATCGGAATGAACCAGGGGCGTCTCGCCGGGGCCGGCATCGCCGACCACCTGCATCAGCACGTCGTGCCGCGCTGGGCCACCGACTCGAACTTCTTCCCGATCATCGCGCAGACGAAGGCGCTCCCACAGCTGCTGGGCGACGTGCGGCGGTCCCTCGCCGAGGCCTGGCCCACCGACTGACAGCGTCTCTGGCGGGGGGTCGCGCGGGCCTGGAGCACAGTGGCGCGCGGTTAGGATGGAACCATCATGAGTGACACGAATTCCAGCGACCAGCTCGGCACCAGCCGAGTAAAACGAGGCCTTGCCGAGATGCTCAAGGGCGGTGTCATCATGGATGTCGTCAACGCCGAGCAGGCCCGCATCGCTGAGGACGCCGGAGCCGTCGCCGTCATGGCACTGGAGCGCATCCCCGCCGACATCCGCGCCGAGGGTGGCGTCTCTCGCATGAGCGATCCGGACCTGATCGACGGCATCCGTGACGTCGTCTCGATCCCGGTGATGGCGAAGGCCAGGATCGGCCACTTCGTCGAGGCACAGATTCTCGAGGCGCTCAAGGTCGACTACATCGACGAGTCCGAGGTGCTCAGCCCCGCGGATTACATGAACCACATCGACAAGTGGAAGTTCACCGTGCCGTTCGTGTGTGGAGCCACCGGACTCGGCGAGGCCCTCCGTCGCATCACCGAGGGCGCGGCCATGATCCGCTCCAAGGGCGAGGCAGGCACCGGCGACGTGTCGGAGGCGACCAAGCACATCCGCACGATCAACCGCGAGATCGCGGCTCTCACCGCCAAGAGCGCTGACGAGCTCTACGTGGCCGCGAAGGAACTGCAGGCACCCTACGACCTGGTCGCCGAGATCGCGCGCACCGGGAAGCTCCCGGTGGTGCTGTTCACCGCCGGAGGAGTCGCAACCCCCGCCGACGCGGCCATGATGATGCAGCTCGGTGCCGACGGCGTGTTCGTGGGGTCCGGCATCTTCAAGTCGGGCAACCCCGTCGCGCGCGCAGCGGCCATCGTCAAGGCCACCACGTTCTTCGACGACCCGGCCGTCATCGCCGAGGCGTCGCGCGGGCTCGGCGAAGCGATCGTGGGAATCAACGTGGCTGACCTTCCCGCTCCGCACCGCCTCGCCGAACGTGGCTGGTAGCAACCGCCCGAAGGTCGGTGTGCTCGCCCTTCAGGGCGATTTCCGCGAACACCTCGGCGTGCTGAGCGCGCTCGGGGCTGACGCGAGTGGCGTGCGGCGTCCGCAGGAACTGGCCGAGATCGACGGGCTCGTCATCCCCGGCGGTGAGTCGAGCGTGATGGACAAGCTCGCCAGAAACTTCGGCCTGTTCGAGCCGCTCCGGGCTGCGATCGCCGGAGGGCTCCCGGTCTATGGCACCTGCGCTGGGCTGATCATGCTCGCCGACCGGATCGAGGGCGGCATCTCCGGACAGCAGACCCTCGGCGGCTTCGACATCACCGTGCGCCGCAACGCGTTCGGTTCGCAGACAGACTCGTTCGAGACCGATCTCGACGTTCCGGAACTCGGGGATCCTCCGGTGCACGCGGTGTTCATCCGCGCGCCCGTGATCGAGCAGGCGGGACCGGATGTCACGGTGCTCGCGTCACTCGACGACGGCCGGATCGTGGCCGCGCGCCAGGGCAACCTGCTCGGCACCTCGTTCCATCCGGAGATGAACGGCGAGCATCGGTTCCACAGCCGATTCCTCGACCTGGTGCGCTCGGCGTCCTGAGCCGTCGCGGCCCGGCGTGCTCGGGGGCACGGCTCCCCGCTGGTTAGAATGTTGACCATGTCAGGCCACTCCAAATGGGCAACCACCAAGCACCAGAAGGCGATCAAAGACTCTCGCCGTGCGAAGTCGTTCGCCAAACTCATCAAGAACATCGAGGTCGCAGCGAAGCTCGGCGGTGCCGATCTCTCGGGCAACCCGACCCTGGTCGACGCCATCCAGAAGGCCAAGAAGACCTCGGTGCCGAACTCGAACATCGACTCGGCGGTCAAGCGCGGTTCAGGCCAGCTCGGTGACGCCGTCGACTATCAGACGATCATCTACGAGGGCTACGCCGCCGGAGGGGTCGCCCTCCTCATCGAGTGCCTCACCGACAACAAGAACCGGGCCGCGGCCGACGTGCGCACCGTGATGAGCCGCAACGGCGGCACCATGGGCGACCCGGGAAGCGTCGCCTACAACTTCAGCCGCAAGGGTGTGGTCTCGGTCAGCAAGACAGAAGGGCTCACGGAGGACGACATCCTCGTGGCGGTTCTGGATGCGGGCGCGGAAGAGGTCAACGACCGCGGCGCGGGGTTCGAGATCATCACGGAACCCCAGCAGATGGTGGCGGCGCGCACCGCGCTGCAGGAGGCAGGCATCGAGTACGACTCGGCCGATGTCGAGTTCGTGCCCGGGCTGACCATCGAGGTCGATGCGGAGACCGCCCGAAAGATCTTCAAGCTCATCGACGCGCTCGATGACAACGACGACGTGCAGAACGTCTACGGCAACTTCGAGGTACCCGCAGATGTGCAGGCCGAGCTGGATGACGAATAGCACGGAGCGATGACGCTCCGGGTGCTCGGCATCGACCCGGGGCTCACCCGGTGCGGTGTCGGCATCGTGGATGTCGAACCCGATCGAACCGCGACGCTGGTTGATGTCGTCGTCATCCGCACCGCTCCCGATCTCGCCCTCGAGCGACGGCTGCTGGCGATCGGGATGGGAATCGACGATCTCTTGGATCGCTGGGAGCCGCACGCCGTGGCTCTCGAGCGGGTCTTCGCTCAGCAGAATCTCCGCACCGTCATGGGCACCGCCCAGGCGAGCGGAGTGGCGTTGCACGCGGCCGCGCGACGCGGGCTCGCTGTCGGGCTGCACACCCCCTCCGAGGTGAAGGCGGCCATCACCGGGTACGGCTCCGCCGATAAGCGGCAGGTGCAGCAGATGGTCGCGCGCGTGCTCGAGACTCGCCGACGTACCGAAACCCGCCGATGCCGCGGACGCACTGGCGATCGCCATCTGTCATGCCTGGCGCCGGACGGCTCCCTCAGGGGGTGCGGATGCGACGCCCGCGTCATCGGGCGCATCCACCCCCGCGCAGATCGCGTGGCGCGCCGCCGAGCGTGCGGCAGCGGCGTCGGTCGGCAACCGTAGGGTGGCTCCATGATCTCTTCCGTTCGTGGCACAGTGCTCGCCGCGGTCGGAACCTCGGTCGTCGTGGAGGTGGGCGGTGTCGGCCTCGCGATCGCGGTGACACCGCATCTCGCCCTCTCGCTGCGGGTGGGTGCGGAGGCCATGCTCTACACCGCGCTGATCGTGCGTGAGGATGACCTCGCTCTCTACGGCTTCTCGGAGGCCACCGAACTCGGCGTGTTCGATCTGCTTCGCGGCGTGACCGGGGTCGGGCCGAAGTCGGCGCTCGGCGTGCTCGCTCAGTTGAGCCCGGCCGAGATCGCTCAGGCGGTGCAACGCGAAGACGACGCCGCCTTCCGCAAGGTGTCCGGCATCGGTCCGAAGACGGCGAAGCTCATCGTGCTCAGCCTCGCGGGCAAGGTCGACGGCTATGCCCTGATGCGAGCGCATGGCACACCGCAGCCGGCGGCCGCGACATCGATCAGCGACAGCGTTCTCGTTGCCCTCGTTGGCCTCGGCTGGTCGGAGCGCGTCGCGGCTCAGGCCGTCGACGATGCGGTGGCCGACGCATCCGAACTCGACCGCGCCGCCGTTCCCGCCCTCCTCCGGCTGGCTCTCGCACGGCTCGGCCCGCAGGGGAGTGCATCGTGAGCCGCGATCCCTCGACCGACATCGTGAATCCGGTGCCGGAATCCGAGGCGGAACTCGCCTTCGAGGGCGCCCTTCGTCCCAAATCCCTCGCCGAGTTCGTCGGCCAGGCGAAGGTGCGCGCACAGCTTCAGTTGCTGCTCCAGGCGGCACGAATCCAGAACCGCACACCCGACCACATTCTCCTTGCCGGTCCGCCGGGTCTCGGCAAGACCACCCTGGCGATGATCGTGGCGCAGGAGAGCGGTCGCCCGCTGCGCATGTCGAGCGGGCCCGCCATCCAGCACGCCGGCGATCTCGCGGCTGTGCTGTCGTCGTTGACGCCCGGCGAGATCCTCTTCATCGACGAGATCCATCGCATGGCGAGGTCGGCGGAGGAGATGCTCTACCTCGCGATGGAGGACTTCCGGATCGACATCATGGTGGGGAAGGGCGCGGGCGCCACGTCGATCCCTCTCGACCTCGCCCCGTTCACCCTCGTGGGCGCGACGACGAGGTCCGGACTTTTGCCGAATCCCCTCCGTGACAGATTCGGCTTCACCGCCCATCTGGAGTTCTACTCCGAGCCGGAGCTGGAGCAGGTGCTCGTGCGGGCCGCGGCCCTCCTCGACCTGCCGGTCGACCGCGCAGCCCTGGCGGAGATCGCAGGGCGATGCCGCGGGACCCCCCGGATCGCGAATCGACTTCTCCGGCGTGTGCGCGACTTCGCGCTCGTGCACGGGGGCGGCGCAGGGCTCGCCGCGGTGCAGAGCGCGCTCGCGCTCTACGACGTGGACGAGCTCGGTCTGGATCGACTCGACCGAGCGGTGATGGAGATCATCCTCACCCGCTTCGACGGTGGCCCGGTGGGGCTGAACACCCTCGCCGTATCGGTCGGGGAGGAATCCGAAACGATCGAGTCTGTCGTCGAGCCGTTCCTCGTGCGGATCGGCCTCCTGACCCGCACACCACGGGGCAGAGTCGCATCCCGTCTCGCCTGGAAGCACTTCGGCCTGGTGCGCGACGTCGCCGGTCAGCTCGACATCGGCGAGTGAGCGATTCTCGGTCGTGAGCACTGGCCTATAATCGAGGCTGGTCTGCCAAGGCCCTTACCTCGGCGCACAGTCGCCGACCGTTACTTCAGCCCCGGAAGGCTCTTTTCCCATGGATCCCACACTCATTCTTCTTGTCGTCGCACTGGGAGCATTCATCGTCTTCCAGGTCTTCCAGGGCCGCAAGCGTAAGCGCGAGACCGAGGAACGCCAGACCCGCTTCGTGCCTGGAGTGGAGATCATGACGAATTACGGCCTGTACGGCACGATCATCGAGCTCGATGATGACCGCAACCTCGCCCTCATCGAGACGTCGCCTGGCACGGTGCTGAAGATCCACCGCCAGACGATCCTCAAGGTCGCCGACTACGAGGAACTCGCTGCAGCCGCAGAGCTCGAACGCCAGTCCGTCGACACCGACGAGGAGCCTGTGGTCGACGAGACCACCGACCTCGGCACCGAGACCGCCCCCGACGACGCCCGTTCGCTCGGCACGCCCGAGTTCGGTGAGCGGATCGATCCGAAGGATCGTCCCTCCGGCACCACGCCGAGCAAGTCCGACGACTAGCCAATAACCTGTCTTCGTTCTGCCGGTCCGGCAGAACGGTCCGCCCGTCGTGCCGGGGATCGATCCTGCGCACTTCAGTAGAGAAAGCCGAGTCACCTGTTGGCTAGATCGACCCCAGTGCGGAAGGCGTGGCGTTCACTCGCCTGGCTTCTCGTCATCGTCGCCGGACTCACCGCCATCAACGGTGCCAGTGTGCTTTTCTCGAACGGCTCGTGGGCGCCCAAGCTGGCGCTCGACCTGCAGGGTGGAACGCAGATAATCCTCGCCCCGCAGCTCGCGGACGGTCAGTCGGTGTCCACCGAGCAGCTGTCTCAGGCCGTTGGCATCATCCGTCAGCGGATCGATGCGAGCGGTGTCTCGGAGGCCGAGATCAGCACGCAGGGCGATCAGAACATCGTGGTGTCCATTCCAGGAACGCCCGACCAGCAGACACTCGACCGACTGCAGTCGTCGGCCAAGCTCGAGTTCCGCCCGGTGCTGACCACGGACACGGCTCCGATCGACGCCGTCGGCGGCGAGACGCCCAGCCCCTCGGCGAGCCCGGAGGAGCCTCTCGCCTCGACGCCGAGCGTCAGCCCGACGAACGCGAGCGACCTCGCCTACGTGACGCCGGCGCTGCTCGACCAGTTCACCAACTTCGACTGCGCAACCGTGGACTCGCTGAATCTGAACGTCGCACCGGCAGACCAGCCGATCGTCACCTGTGACGACGCGGGTGCGTTCAAGTTCATCCTCGGCCCGGTGGAGATCTCCGGCGAGAACATCTCCGATGCCAGCGCCAGCCTCGTGCCGAACAGCCAGGGTGCCGTGACGAACGTCTGGGGCGTGAACCTCGAGTTCGACGCCACCGGCACCCGACAGTTCTCGGATGTCACCACTCGGCTCATCTCGCTGCAGGGCGCGCAGAACCAGTTCGCGATCGTGCTCGACGGGCGGGTCATCACGGCACCGTCAACCAATGCGGCGATCACGAACGGCCGTGCTCAGATCACCGGATCGTTCACGCAGGATTCCTCGAAGGCTCTGGCCGACCAGCTCAAGTTCGGCGCTCTCCCGATCGGCTTCGAGGTGCAGAGCAGGGACGTCATCTCGGCGACCCTCGGAAGCAGCCAGCTGACGAGCGGTGTCATCGCCGGCGTCATCGGCCTCATCCTCGTGGTCATCTACTCGCTGTTCCAATACCGTCTGCTCGGTTTTGTCACCGTCGCCTCCCTGGTGGTGGCCGGTGTGCTGACCTATCTGGTGATTGCGATCCTGTCGTGGCGACAGGGATTCCGACTGTCGCTGGCAGGGGTTGCCGGTCTGATCGTGGCGATCGGATTCACCGCCGACTCGTTCATCGTCTACTTCGAGCGCATCCGCGACGAGCTCCGTGACGGTCGCAGTCTGCCCGGCGCGGTGGAAGCGGGATGGAAGCGTGCGCTCCGCACCGTCTTCGCGGCGAAGGGTGTGAACCTCCTGTCGGCGGTCGTGCTCTTCGTGCTCGCGATCGGGAACGTGCGTGGTTTCGCGCTCACGCTCGGTGTGACCGTGATCATCGACGTCATCGTCGTGGTGCTGTTCACCCACCCGATCCTGCAGTTGCTTGCGACGACCAAGTTCTACGCCAGCGGTCACCGCTTCAGCGGGCTCGACCCGAACGCACTCGGCGCTGTCTACCGCGGTCGAGCGCAGTTCCGCGCGCCGGTCGGCGCGACGAAGAACGGCACCGTGCGCGAGGCCGCAAAGCGACAGTCCATCGCGGTTCGCAAGGCCGCCGAGGCGGCCGCGCAGTCGAGTACCTCCACCGAGGGGAAGAAGTCCTGATGCCCAGTCTCGTGAAATTCGGCAACGACCTGTACACAGGGGCACGGTCCGTCAACTTCGTCGGTAGGCGCAAACTCTGGTACCTGATCGCCACGGTCGCCATGGCGATCTCCGTGGTGATCCCGCTGGTGGTCGGATTCAACTTCGGCATCGAGTTCCGCGGCGGATCGCAGTTCCAGATCGTGCAGGCTGCCACCACCGAGCAGCGCATCGCGGTCGAGGCGGTGCAGAGCGTCGTGCCCAACGAGGTTGCGCGCGTGACCACCGTCGGCGACGGCGGGGTGCGGGTGCAGACCAATCAGCTGAGCGACGAGGAAACCACCGAGGTCGCGGCCGCTCTCGCCGAGGGATACGCCGTGCCGGCAAGCGACGTGACAACGTCGTTCATCGGGCCGAGCTGGGGTGCCGACATCACCGGTCAGGCGATCCGTGGACTCGTCGTCTTCGTGGTGCTTGCCGCGATCACGATGGCGATCTACTTCCGCACCTGGAAGATGTCGCTCGCGGCCATGATCGCGTTGCTGCACGACCTCGTGATCACTGCGGGCGTCTACGCCGCCACCGGCTTCGAGGTCACTCCCGCCGCGGTCATCGGATTCCTCACCATCCTCGGCTTCTCGCTGTACGACACCGTCGTGGTATTCGACAAGATCCGCGAGAACACCGCGGAACTCGGCACCGAGTCTCGCTCGACGTTCGGCGAGGCGGTGAACCTCGCGGTGAACCAGACTCTGGTGCGGTCGATCAACACCGGGGTCGTCGCAGCCCTGCCCGTCGCGGCGATCCTCTTCATCGGGTCCTTCGTGCTTGGCGCCGACACCCTTCGCGACATCTCCCTGGCCCTCCTCGTGGGCATCCTCGTCGGCACCTATTCGACGATCTTCATCGCCGCACCCGCGTACGTGCATCTTCGCGAGAACGAGAAGACGATTCGCGAAAATGACGCGCGGGCGATCGCGGCGCGCGAGCGGTCGGCGGTCTGACCGTGCAGGAGATCACCGCGACCGAGGCTATTGCGGCGTCAACGTCGGGTGGCGGCTTCCTCCTCGACGTGCGCGAGCCGGATGAGTGGGCAGCGGGGCACGCAGAGCAGGCGACGAGCATCCCGATGTCGCAGTTGGCCGAGCGCCTCGGCGAAGTGCCGACGGACAGTCGACTCCTTGTCGTCTGCCGCAGCGGGGCACGCTCCGCGAAGGTCACCGAGGCTCTGATCGGCGCCGGATTCGACGCCGTGAATGTCGCGGGCGGCATGCACGCCTGGGTCGCATCCGGTGGGGATCTGGTCTCGCCGACCGACGATCCGCCGCGCGTCGCCTGAGCCGCAACGCTCATCCCCTGGGCGGCCGGGAGCCCTCGTGTCCGGTGATAGTTTTGCTGGAAAAGGAGTGCTCATGTCGGACACCGCCCAGACCACGGCGTCGCTTCGCACTCTGCTGCCACGGCTCTTCTCGAAGGCCCAGCCGATTGGCGCCGTCGACCGGCTGATCCGCACGGTTCGCACGCATCATCCCAAAGCGGATGTCGCGATCATCGAGCACGCCTACATCGTCGCCGAGAAGGCGCACCGGGGTCAGGTCCGCAAGAGCGGCGAGCCCTACATCACGCACCCGGTTGCGGTTGCACAGATTCTCGCCGACCTGGGAATCGGGGCCAAGACCCTCGCTGCGGCTCTCCTGCACGACACGGTCGAGGACACCGAGTACAAGCTCGACACCCTGCGCGCCGACTTCGGCGACGAGATCGCGATGCTCGTCGACGGCGTCACCAAGCTCGACAAGCTGAAGTACGGCGACAGCGCACAGGCGGAAACCGTGCGCAAGATGGTCGTGGCGATGTCGAAGGACATCCGTGTGCTCGTGATCAAGCTCGCCGACCGCCTGCACAATGCACGCACCTGGGGGTTCGTCGAGTCGGAGTCCGCCAAGCGCAAGGCGCAGGAGACGCTCGAGATCTACGCGCCCCTCGCGCATCGGTTGGGTATCCAGACCATCAAGTGGGAGCTGGAGGACCTTTCGTTCGCGGTGCTCTACCCCAAGCTCTACATCGAGATCGAGAGCCTCGTGCGGCAGCGCACGCCGCAGCGTGAGCAGTTCGTGCACCAGGTGATCGAGGCGGTCACCGAGGATCTCAAGGGATCGAAGATCAAGGGCAAGGTCGCCGGCCGCCCCAAGCAGTACTACTCGATCTACCAGAAGATGGTCGTGCGCGGCCGCGAGTTCGACGAGATCTACGACCTCGTGGGCATCCGGGTGCTCGTCGGATCCCTGCGCGACTGCTACGCGGTGCTCGGTGCCATCCACGCGCGATGGACGCCGATCCCCGGCCGTTTCAAGGACTACATCGCGAGCCCCAAGTTCAACCTGTACCAGTCTCTCCACACCACGGTGATCGGCCCGAACGGCCGACCCGTGGAGATCCAGATCCGCACAGAGGAGATGCACCAGCGCGCCGAGTACGGCGTCGCCGCGCACTGGAAGTACAAGCAGCGGGTGGCAAGCGGTCGAACCGACCCCGGCATGACCGACGACGGCGACATGGCGTGGCTCGCGCACATCAGCGACTGGCAGGCCGAGACCGACGATCCGGGCGAGTTCCTCGACTCGCTGCGCTTCGAGATCGGCGCGAAAGAGGTCTACGTCTTCACCCCGCACGGCAAGGTGATCGGTCTGCCTGCCGGCGCGACACCCGTCGACTTCGCCTATGCGGTGCACACCGAGGTGGGCCACCGCACCATGGGCTCGAAGGTGAACGGTCGCCTCGTGCCGCTGGAGACGAGCCTCAACAGCGGCGACGTGGTCGAGGTCTTCACCTCGAAGAACCCCGACTCGGGTCCCAGCCAGGACTGGCTCAACTTCGTGAAGAGCCCGAGGGCTCGGAACAAGATCAAGCAGTGGTTCACCAAGGAACGTCGCGACGAAGCGATCGAGCAGGGTCGGGATGCCATCGCCAGGGCGATGCGCAAGCAGAATCTTCCGCTGCAGAAGCTGATGACCCAGGGGTCGCTCGCGGAGGTCGCGTCGACCATGCGCTACGACGACGTGTCTGCGCTCTACGCAGCCGTCGGCGAGGGGCACGTCTCCACCCAGTCGGTGATCGAGAAGGTGCTGGCGACGATCAACACCGAGGCGGAGACCGAGGACGCCGAGCTCACCCTCCCGGCGCACGGGCGATCGAAGCAACTCAGGAACAGCGACTCGGGTGTGCTCGTGCGTGGCGCTCCCGACATCCTGGTGAAGCTCGCCAAGTGCTGCACGCCGGTGCCCGGCGATGACATCGTCGGGTTCGTGACGCGCGGCGCCGGCGTATCGGTGCATCAGGCCGACTGCCACAATGTTGCGTCGCTGCGCGACGAGCCCGAGCGGATGATCGATGTCGACTGGGCACCATCGTCGAAGAGCGTCTTTCTGGTGCAGATCCAGGTCGAGGCGCTCGACCGCTCCGGGTTGCTCTCCGATGTCACTCGCGTGCTGTCGGAGCACCATGTGAACATCCTGTCGGCCACGGTCAACACGTCGAGCGACCGGCTCGCGCTGAGTCGCTTCGTCTTCGAGATGGGTGACACGACCCACCTCGACCGGGTGCTGAATGCGGTGCGGCGGATCGACGCCGTCTACGACGTGTATCGGGTGGCCAACGGCTGAAGGCTGTCGGTCAGGCGCTGAAACGCCCGCCGCTTCGCCGGCAGGTGGCCCCGTTGGTCGAGGTAGTCGAGGGCCGTCTGGAGCGAGAACCCGCCACTCTGAGCGAGGCGGCGAACAGACTCAGCGTCCCGGGTGTCGAACCGAGGCCGCGCCCGCGCGAGATCCACGGCCGTTCGAAGCGGCGAGGTCACGGTCAATCGCCCGATGGTGATCGTGTCGTGCTCGCCGAGCACAACCTCCCTCACGATCAGCGTCGGGTTGCCGACCGCGCGGAATCTCGCCGCGGCGTTCGAGCAGACCTCGAGTGGCACAGGGGGCGCATCGCTCGCACCGAGCACCCACGCGGCGGTGCCGAGTTCGGCGATCAGGCGCGCGGGGAGCCGGAGCGCAAGAGCCTGCGCCCGGTGCACCGGCATCTCGACGGTGTCGACCGGGAGGAAGGACTCATCGAGGGCGAAGAGCTCCCCGTCGAGCCGCGCGGCGTTGAGTTCACACAGCGGTAGGTCGAGCGAACTCACCACCGAGCCGATAGGTCGCGTCATCCACCCATCGTGCAGTCTGTTCGACGCTCGCCGACGGACGTTGCCCTATCGGTGGGATGTTCACCCCTGTGGAGGGCGGCTCAGCCGCCGAGTGCGTCGAGCCAGACCCGACGCGCGTCGAGGGCTTCCTGCGCTTCGGCGACCTTCTTGGCGCTGCCGGATGCCTTGGCCTCCGCGAGTTCGCGCTCGAGCTTGTCGATCGCGCTCTGCAGCTGACTGGCGAGACCCTCCGACCGCGCCTTGCGCTCCGGGTTGTTGCGCTCCCAGTGATCCTCGTCGAGCTTGCGCACGGCGGTCTCGACCTTGCGGAGACGGTCTTCCACGACTCGGACCTTGTCGCGCGGAACCTTGCCGATCTCGTCCCACCGGCGCTGGATGGACAGCAGAGCGTCCTTCGCCTTGGTGCGATCCTTCTCGTTCAGCAGCGGCTCGGCCTCGGCCAGCAGGGCGAGCTTGGCATCGTAGTTCGCGGTGAACTCGACGTCGTCTTTCGCGTCGACGGCGGCTTTCGCCGAGTACAGCTCGTCTCCGGCGGCCTTGAAGCGAGCCCAGAGGGCGTCGTCGAACTTCTTGCCTGCACGACCGGCGAGCTTCCACTCGTCGAGCAGGTGGCGGTAGGCGGGGATTCCGTCGGTACCGGAGGGAATCAGCGCCTCGGCCTTGTCGACCAGTTCCTGCTTCTTGGCCCGCGCATCCTTGTGCACGGAATCCAGCTCAGCGAAGAACGCCTTGCGATTGGTCTCGATCACGGTGCGTGCAGCGCGGAATCGCTTCCACAGCTCGTTGCTCTCGTTCTTGGGCAGGCGGGGACCGTCCTGCTGATGCTTCTGCCAGCGGGCGAAGATGTCGTCGAGCGCGGTGCTCGTCTGCTTCCACTGCACCTTGGCGGGGTCCTGCGCCGCGAGCTTCTCCGCTTCGTCGACGAGCGCAGCACGCTCGGCGATGGCAGCCTCGACGACGGCCTTCTGCTCGGCCGTCTGCTTCTCGGTGATCTCCTCGACCGCGCCGCCGAGGGCGTCGAGTCTGCGGGTCAGAGCGGCCAGGTCGCCGACCGCGTTGGCCGACTCGATGTTCTTGCGCAGCGACGAGATCGTCTTCGCGACGTCGGCCACTGCGGTGCCGCGCTTGATGCGCTGCTCGAGCAGGGTCACCTGTCCGGCGAGTTCGCTGAACTTGCGGGTGAAGTACGCGAGTGCTTCCTCGGCGCTTCCATCGGGGTACTGGCCCACGGCTCGTTCACCATCGGCTTCACGCACAAAGACGGTGCCGGTCTCGTCGACCCGGCCCCACGGCGCGTCGTCGCGCGGTTCTTGATCGGTTGTCGTCACGGGTATCACCTAGCTGTCTGGGCCGTGCGGGCGAAACGGCCGAGGTCCAGCCTATTGCACCGGCGGATGCCCGAAACTTGCCGGGTCATGACAGCGTGAGCCCGGTGATCGAGGTCGGCACCGCCGGCGCGCCGTCTGTGGCGTCCGTCGCATCCTGGGCAACCCCCGCCGAGGCGATCTCGGAGACGAAGGAATCCAGCCCGCCTGTGACGCGCCCGATGACGCTGTAGCCGTCGGCGGAAGGGAAGGTCGAATCGCCATAGGCGATGAAGAACTGGGTCGACTGGCTGTAGGTGCTGTCTGCTCTGGCGATCGCGATGGTGCCCGCCGGATAGGTGCCATCGGCCGGGGCGTTCTCGATCGGGCCGAAGCTGAATCCGGGGTCGATCGTGGTCACGCCGTCCGGCGCGCCGCACTGGATCACCTTCGCGGTGGGGGCGGTGGTGAGTCGGTGGCACTGGTTGTCGATGTAATAGCCGGACTGCGCGAGGGAGATGAACACCGAGGCCGCCTGCGGCGCGAGGTCGCCGTCGATGCGGATGGCGAGTGGCGTGTTGTTGAGCGAGAGTTCGCCCGTCCAGGCGCGCCCCTCGGCAAGCGTCGGGGGAGGCACGTCGCCGACATTCTGTTCCGTGGCATCCGGGGTCTCCGCCGTCGGCGTCTCCGGTGTGGATTCGGATGCGGGCGCGGCGTCGTCGAGGCCCGGGCCGACCGTGAAGAAGAGCACCTGCGCCACGGTCGCGACGGTGGCGATCACGACGATCGCCGAGGCAGCGAGCACGTTGTCGCGGCGCCGGCGGCCGGACTGTCGATCGTGAACGGTCCGGCGTGCCTGGTAGCTCAGCAGCCGTTGACGGGCGGCCCGCTGTTCGCGTGTGGTCGTCCTGCGTGAGGGCATGATGTCTCCAGAACTCCGGGGAATGCGCGATCGGTAAAACAGTACCCGTGCCGATGCGCCAGCCGCGATGACCCGCCATGCGCCGCGTACCATGGCCGAATGGTGGATGCCCGGCCCGGACTCCGCACCGGCTCGACTCCACTCGCCGTGCGGATGCGCCCGCGAACCCTCGACGAAGTGGCCGGCCAGAAGCACCTTCTTGGCCCCGGATCTCCGTTGGTCAGTCTCGCGACCGACACGACGGGGGAGCGCGGATCCGTCTCGGTGATCCTGTGGGGTCCTCCCGGAACCGGTAAGACCACTCTCGCCCAGGCCATCGCCCACAGCTCCGGACGCAAGTTCGTGGAGCTCTCCGCGGTGAACGCGGGAGTGCGCGATGTGCGCCAGGTCATGGAGGAGGCGATGTCGTCGAGGGACCTCTGGGGCGTCTCCACCGTGCTGTTCCTCGACGAGATCCACCGGTTCACGAAGGCGCAGCAGGACGCGCTGCTGCCGGGCGTGGAGAACGGCTGGGTCATCCTGGTGGCTGCCACCACCGAGAACCCCTCGTTCTCGGTGATCTCGCCACTGCTGTCGCGCTCCCTGTTACTCACGCTCGAGCAGTTGTCCGACGATGACCTCGCAGTGCTCGTCGACCGCGCGGTGAGCGACCCGCGGGGACTCGCGGGTGCGGTGACCCTCGACGACGACGCGCGGGCCACGATCATCCGCCTCGCCTCGGGAGACGCCCGACGGGCTCTCACGGCACTCGAGGCCGCAGCGCTCTCCGCAACGTCGACGGCGGAGGGCGACGGTCTGCCGATCGTGACGGCGGAGATCGTGGCGAACGCCGTGGACCGGGCACTGCTCCGGTACGACCGCAATGGCGACGAGCACTACGACGTGATCAGCGCCTTCATCAAGTCGGTGCGCGGATCGGACCCGGATGCCGCGATCCACTATCTCGCGCGAATGATCGAGGCGGGGGAGGATCCGCGGTTCATCGCCCGTCGCATCATCGTGAGCGCCGCGGAGGACATCGGCATGGCCGACCCGCAGGCGCTCGTGATCGCGGTCGCCGCGGCCGACGCGGTGCAGCTCATCGGCATGCCGGAGGGCAGGATCCCGCTCGCCGAGGCCGTCACCTACCTCGCCACCGCACCGAAGTCGAACCGCTCCTATCTCGCCATCGACCGCGCCATCGCGGATGTGCGTTCGGGCGCGTTCGGGCGCGTGCCGAAGCACCTCAGGGATGCCCATTACCCCGGCGCGAAACGTCTCGGGCACGGCAAGGGCTACCGGTACCCGCACGATGAGGATGTCGGTGTCGTCGCGCAGCAGTACCTCCCGACCGAGCTGGCCGGCAAGGTCTACTACGACCCGACCGATCACGGGCATGAGCGGGATGTCGCAGCGCGTCTCGAAAAGCTTCGCAGAATCATCCGTGGCGGCTGAGGTCGCCCCACGTTCCGTGATATATTTATCGCCGCCTACAGGGAACTCTCGCGCACGGCTGCTGCATGAGTTCACCTGAATGGGAAGCGTTCTTTAGCCGGACGGTACCCGCGGCACATCCCTCTTCTGAATCGTCCGCTCGCCTTCGTGCGCGCGGTACCAATGTTGAAGACCGATGATCTCTGTACCGAAAGGAACCCGTGTCTACCAAGTCACGTACTCGTAGCAAGACCCGCCTCTCCCGCGCGCTGGGCATCGCCCTCACGCCGAAGGCGGCAAAGTACCTCGAGAAGCGTCCGTACGCTCCGGGTGAGCACGGCCGCACCAAGCGCAAGACCGACTCCGACTACGCGGTGCGTCTGCGCGAGAAGCAGCGTCTGCGCGCCCAGTACGGCATCCGCGAGGCCCAGCTCAAGATCGCATTCGAGGAGGCCCGTCGCACCAAGGGCCTCACCGGTGAGAACCTCGTCGAGCTGCTCGAGATGCGTCTCGACGCCCTCGTGCTGCGCGCCGGCATCGCCCGCACCACCGCTCAGGCCCGTCAGATGATCGTGCACCGTCACATCCTCGTCGACGGCCAGCGCGTCGACCGCCCCTCCTTCCGCGTGAAGGAAGGCCAGCTCATCCACGTGCACGCCAAGAGCGAGGGCATGGAGCCGTTCCAGGTTGCCGCCGCCGGCGCCCACCAGGACGTTCTGCCGAAGGTCCCCGCGTACCTCGAGGTCGAGATCGACAAGCTCCAGGCTCGCCTCGTTCGTCGTCCGAAGCGCGCCGAGGTCCCCGTGACCTGTGAAGTGCAGCTCGTCGTCGAGTACTACGCGGCTCGCTAACGCGATACGCCACACACGGGCGGGTGACCTCACGGTCGCCCGCCCGTGCTCGTTAAGGCGGCATCGCAAGGCTCTCGGGAACACGCCGTAAGCTGGAGAACTGTGTCCCGGGCGTGCCGGGATCGCGCAAGGAGATGTGACCGTGAAGAGTGTGCTCTGGCTCGCCGTCGGCATCGTCCTCGGTTTCGCCGCCGCGCATCAGGCGAATGAGACGCCTGCCGGGCGCGCTTTCTTCGCGGATGTCCGCGCCGGCTCCAGACGGTTCGTACGGGCACTCGCCGACGGCTACCGGTCGCGCGAGGCCGAACTCCGCTCCGCCGCCTGACGGCACCTCGAACCTCCCCATCGCTTCCCGGCGGACATCCGCCCCGACCTCAGGACACCATGCAGACCGCAGACATCCAGAGCCGCTGGCTCTCCTTTTTCGGCGACCGCGGACACACCGTGGTGCCCAGCGCATCGTTGGTCAGCGACGACCCGACGCTGCTCTTCACCGTCGCTGGCATGGTTCCCTTCGTGCCGTACCTCACCGGCCTCGTTCCCGCTCCGTACCCACGCGCCACGAGCGTGCAGAAGTGCATCCGCACCCTCGACATCGAGGAGGTCGGGCGCACCCCGCGGCACGGCACCTTCTTCCAGATGAACGGCAACTTCTCGTTCGGTGATTACTTCAAGGAGCAGGCGATCGAGTACGCCTGGGAGCTCCTGACCAGCCCGGAGGGCTCGGGCGGCCTCGGTTTCGACGAAAAGGACCTGTGGGTCACCGTCTACGAGGATGACGACGACGCATTCCGCTTCTGGAAGAAGACCGCCGGGCTCCCCGACAGCCGCATCCAGCGCCTCGGGATGGACACCAACTACTGGTCGACCGGGCAGCCTGGACCCGCAGGTCCCTGCTCCGAGATCTTCTTCGACCGCGGGCCCGCGTACGGCCGCGATGGGGGACCCGCCACCGACGACGATCGCTACGTGGAGATCTGGAACCTCGTGTTCATGCAGTACCTCCGGGGCGAGGGGTCCGGCAAGGACTTCGAGATCCTCGGCGAGTTGCCCAAGCAGAACATCGACACCGGAATGGGCATGGAGCGCGTCGCCTTCCTGAAGCAGGGCGTCGAGAACATGTACGAGATCGATCAGGTGCGCCCGGTGCTCGACCGCGCATCGGAACTGTCCGGCCGGCGCTACGGCGCCAATCACGACGACGACGTGCGGATGCGCGTGATCGCCGACCACGTGCGCTCCTCCCTGATGCTGATGGCCGACGGCGTGACCCCGTCGAACGAGGGTCGCGGCTACATCCTGCGCCGACTGCTCCGCCGCACCGTGCGGGCCATGCGCCTGCTCGGTGTCGACACCTCGACGTTCCCCGAACTGTTCCCGGCATCGCGCGACGCCATGAAGGCGCAGTACCCGGATGTCGCCTCGGGCTACGACCGGATCGGTCGCCTGGCGTACGCCGAGGAGGAGACGTTCCTGCGCACCCTCGCGAGCGGCACGAGCATCCTCGACCTTGCCGTGACGAAGACGAAGGACTCCGGTTCGCCGCGGCTCGCCGGCGACACCGCCTTCCTGCTCCACGACACCTTCGGGTTTCCGATCGACCTCACCCTCGAGATGGCGGACGAGGCCGGCCTCACGGTGGACCGTGCGGCATTCGACAGCCTCATGCTCGAACAGCGCACCAAGGCGAAGGCCGACGCGAAGGCCAAGAAGACCCACCTCGCCGACCTCTCGGTGTACGGCGCCTTCCGCGCCAGCGGCGAGACCGTGTTCACCGGCTACGACTACCTCAGCACCGACTCGTCGATCCTCGGACTCATCGTGGACGGCCGATCCGTGCTCTCCGCGAGCACCGGCGACATCGCCGAGGTGATCCTCGCCGAGACCGCGCTCTACCCGGAGTCGGGCGGGCAGGAAGCGGATGCCGGCAGCATCGTCGGAACCGGGTTCGACCTCGAGGTGCTCGATGTACAGCGCCCCGTGAAGGGCCTCATCAGCCACAAGGTGCAGGTGCGCTCAGGTGAGGTCGGGGTGGGGGACGCCGCAACCACGGTGGTCGACGCCGAGTGGCGTCGCGGCGCGACCCAGGCGCATTCCGCGACCCACCTCATCCATGCGGCACTGCGCCAGACTCTCGGCTCCGACGCCCACCAGGCGGGCTCCTACAACCGTGCCGGGTACATGCGCCTCGACTTCAACTGGAACCAGCCACTTTCGCCCGCGACGCGGAGCGAGATCGAGGACATCGCCAACTCGGCCATCCGCGACAACCTGCAGGTGGAGACGCGGGTCATGGCCCTCGACCAGGCGAAGGAACTCGGCGCCATGGCGCTGTTCGGCGAGAAGTACGGCGACACCGTGCGCGTCGTGGACATCGGCGGCCCGTGGTCCCGCGAACTCTGTGCAGGCACGCACGTGGGACGAAGCTCCGAGATCGGCCTCATCGACCTCGTGAGCGAGAGTTCGGTCGGATCGTCGAACCGGCGCATCGAGTCGCTCGTGGGCATGGAGGCCTTCCGCGACTTCGCGGCGGAGCGCGCCATCCTGAGCGAACTCACCAGCAACCTGAAGACACCGCGTGACCAGTTGTCGACCCGCATCGGCGAGCTGATGGCGAACCTCAAGGCTGCCGAGAAGCGGATCGCCGAGTTCGAGTCGGCGGCGCTCACCGGGCGGGTTCCCGCTCTGGCCGCATCCGCCACCCGTCGCGGTGAACTGACCGTGGTGAGCGCGGATGTCGGCACGCTCGGTTCGGCGGATGACCTCCGGTCGCTCGCGCAGGGCGTGCGTGGCCGGCTCGGATCGGATGCGACCGTGGTGGCACTCGCTGCCATCATCGGAGAGAAGCCGGCCGTGATCGTGGCAACGAGCGAAGCCGCGCGCACCCGAGGGGTGAAAGCCGGCCCGCTCGCCAAGGCGGCAGCCGCCGTGCTCGGCGGCGGAGGCGGCGGCAAGGACGATCTGGCGCAGGGTGGCGGCTCCAACACCGCGGCGCTGCCTGCGGCGCTCCAGGCCGTGGTCGACGGGCTCCCCGGCTGACCATGCGCACCGGGGTCCGGTTGGGTGTCGATGTCGGCAAGGCGAGAATCGGCATCGCCAGGAGCGATCTCCACGGGATGCTCGCGCTGCCGGTGGAGACGGTGCCCCGTGGAGACGGTGACGTCGAGGCGATCCGCCGCATCGCACAGGAGCTCGAGGCCACGGAGGTCGTCGTAGGTCTGCCCCTCGGCATGTCTGGCGCCGACACCGCGTCGACAGGAGACGCGCGGGGGTTCGCCACGCGGCTTGCACTCGCACTCGACCACGCCACGATTCGGCTCGTCGACGAGAGGCTGTCCACCGTCTCCGCACATCAGGCCCTTCGCACGTCAGGGAGAAGCACACGCGGGAGCAAGCCGGTGATCGACCAGATCGCGGCCGTTATAATTTTGCAACATGCCCTCGACGCCGAACGCATGGGCGGAATCCCGCCAGGAGCGGTGGTCGACCGTGACGGAGGATCTGACTAGTGGCCGATGACCCGAGCTGGGACGACCTGTTCTCCTCGCAACCAGCGGCCTCCGGGCCGGATGACGGCCGTTCGGCCGCTCGAAGCGAGCGCCTGGTGCCGCGTCGCGATGGGGCCGCGGCCCAGTATCAGTCCGCGGCGCAGCAGGCCCCTCCCCGTGAGGGGGCTCCGGCGGCCTATCCGCCCTACGACGGTCCGCCTCCCCGTCGTCGCCGCAGGCTCGGTTGGCTGTGGGGCATCCTCTCGGTGTTCCTCGTGCTCGGCATCGGCGTGACCGCGGCGTTCGTGGCGTTCGAGCCGCAGATCCGCAGCCTTCTCAACATGAACGAGCCCAACGACTTCACCGGCGAGGGAAGCGGTGAGGTGGTCATCACCATCACCAACGGCCAGGTCGGCGGTGATGTCGCCCAGACGCTCGTCGATGCCGGCGTGACGAAGACCTACGGCGCGTTCTACAGTCTGCTGCTCGCGAATCCCGACGTGTCGTTCCAGCCGGGGAGCTACGCCGTGAAGGAGGGGATGAGCGCGCAAGCGGCCCTCGACGCGCTTCAGGACCCTGCCAACAAGGTGTTCACCCAGGTGACCATCCCGGAGGGGACCACCCTGCCCGGTGTGCTCGCGCGGTTGGCCGACGTGAGCGAGTCGACCGGCGTGACGCTCGAAGACCTTCAGGCGGCATCCACCGACCTCGCATCGTTCGGCATCCCCGCGGAGGCTCCGAGTCTCGAGGGGTACCTGTTCCCTGCCACCTACGCGTTCGATCCGGGGGCGACCGCGCACGACATGCTGCAGCGCCTGGTCTCGGAGATGTTCGCCCGCCTCGACGCCGTCGGGGTCGCGCCGGGGGACCGTCACCGCGTGCTGACGCTCGCAGCGCTCACCCAGAAGGAGGGCGGCAGCTCGAACGACTTCTTCAAGGTGGCGCGGGTCTGGGAGAACCGCCTCGCTGTGGGGCAGTCGCTGCAGTCGGATGCCACGGTCAGCTACGGCTCCGGCGGCACGACGATTTCCACGACCGACGAGGAGCGCGCCGACGCCTCCAATCCGTACAACACCTACGCGAATCCCGGTCTGCCGATCGGTCCGATCTCGAACCCCGGCGAGGACGCGATCGCGGCGACTCTGTCGCCGGCCGAGGGACCGTGGCTGTACTTCGTTCTCATCGATGGTGAGACCGGCGAGACCGCGTTCTCCGAGACCTACTCGGAGCACCTCGCCAACGTGAAGATCTGGCAGCAGTGGCTGCGGGACCACCCCGGATTCGACGAATGACCCCGGGCGGCACCCGGCTGGCTGTGTTGGGGTCGCCGATCGCACACTCGCTGTCACCACGGCTCCACCAAGCCGCGTACGCCACCCTCGGACTGCCGTGGACCTACGACGCGATCGACATCGATCAGGCGCGCCTTGCTGAGTTCGTGTCGTCGTGCGGGCCGGAGTGGCGCGGATTCTCGGCCACCATGCCGCTCAAACGCGACCTCATCCCGCTGATCGATCACGCCGACCCCGTTGTCGAGGCGACGGGGAGCGTGAACACGGTGCTGTTCCGGCCCGACGGTCTCGCCGGGTTCAACACGGATGTCGCTGGGATCGTGGCTGCCCTCGCCACGGGTGGCGTGACCGAGGTTTCCCACCTGCGCCTGCTCGGGGCGGGCGCCACGGCCGCGTCCGTCGTTGTCGCCGCAGCGTCGATGGGCCTCCGGTCGCTCACCATCGTCGCGCGGTCGGCGGAACGGGCAGCGCCGGTCGCCGAACTGGCCGCACGGCACGGCGTCGAGGTTCGGATGAGCGGATTCGGTGAGCCCGACCCGCGCGCCGCCGACGTGACGGTGAGCACACTTCCCGGGGGCGCCATCGCAGACTCCGTCGTGGCCTCGAGCGAGGTCGGAGTGGGCGTGCTCTTCGACGTGGCGTACGACCCATGGCCGTCGACACTCGCCGCGAGTTGGTCGGCGGCCGGCGGCATCGTCATCTCGGGGCTCGAGATGCTCGCAGCCCAGGCGCTCGTGCAGGTGCGCATCTTCGTCTCGGGCGATGCGCGGCATCCGCTCGACGATGAAGCGGCGGTGTTCGCCGCCATGCGCGACGCCGTCGGGCTGCCGTAGCCGCTCCTCGGCGACAGGGCCACCGGGTGCGCTGTGGGAGGATTCTTCTCATGCTGCGTTGGTTGACTGCTGGTGAATCCCATGGACCCGAGCTCGTCGCGATTCTCGAAGGGCTCCCGGCCGGAGTGCCGGTGTCGCTCGACGCGATCCGTGCCGACCTCGCCAGACGCAAGCTCGGTTACGGTCGCGGCGCTCGGATGAAGTTCGAGGAGGACCAGCTCGACATCTCCGGCGGCATCCGTTTCGGACTCAGCATGGGAAGCCCGGTCGCCCTCCGCATCGGCAACACCGAATGGCCGCGTTGGGTCGACGTGATGAGCGCGAGCCCCGTCGACCTGGAGACACTTCCGAAGGGTCGCGGCGCCGCCCTGACCCGACCGCGCCCGGGGCACGCCGACCTCGTCGGTATGCAGAAGTACGACTTCCCCGAGGCGCGGAATGTGCTCGAGCGCGCCAGCGCCCGCGAGACCGCCGCTCGGGTGGCCCTCGGAGCGGTTGCCCGCGCGTTTCTCGCAGGGCTCGGAATCGAACTGGTGAGCCACACACTCGCCATCGGACCGGTGCGGGTGCCGGAGGGGGCGCCGCTGCCGGTTCCGTCCGACGTGGATGCCCTCGACGCCGACCCGCTGCGGTGCCTGCATGCGGAGACGTCTGCACTGATGGTCGCCGAGGTCGACCGGGCGCACGAGGACGGCGACACGCTCGGCGGCGTGGTCGAGGTGCTCGCCTACGGTCTGCCGCCGGGGCTCGGCTCCTACACGCACTGGGATCGCCGGCTCGACTCGCAGCTCGCCGGTGCCCTCATGGGCATCCAGGCCATCAAGGGAGTGGAGGTCGGTGACGGCTTCCTCACCACCACGCGCCGCGGTTCCGCCGCCCACGACGAACTCGTGCAGTCGGGCTCCGGGATCACCCGCCTGAGCGACCGCGCCGGCGGCACCGAGGGCGGGATGAGCACGGGAACGGTGCTGCGCGTGAGCGCCGGCATGAAGCCGATCGCCACGGTTCCGCACGCCCTCCGCACGGTGGATGTCGCCACCGGGGGAGCCGCCGAGGCGCACCACCAGCGTTCGGATGTCTGCGCCGTTCCCGCATCGGGTGTGGTGGCCGAGGCGATGGTCGCCCTCGTTCTCGCGAATGCGGTGCTCGAGAAGTTCGGTGGGGACTCGCTCGGCGAGACCCGCCGCAACCTCGAGGCGTACCTCGCGGCCATCCCCACGAACCTCACGACGGCGGGATCCTCCGACCCGGAAGCCGAGCGCCGATGACGGAGGCGCCCGTGCTGGTGCTCATCGGAGCACCGGGCGCAGGCAAGACGAGGCTGGGCAAGCGGGTCGCCCGCATCCTGAAAGAGCCGTTCGTCGACACCGATCGACGCATCGTGCTGCGGCACGGCCCGATCGCCCAGATCTTCGCCGGGCGCGGCGAGCAGCATTTCCGTCGTGTGGAGCGCATCGAGGTGGCTCGGGCTCTCGCGGAACGCGCCGTGGTGTCACTCGGCGGCGGCGCCGTGCTCGACCCGGACACGCAGCGCGACCTCGCCGACCTGCCGGTCGTGCTCGTCACGGTCAGCGCGGAGGCCGTTGCCAGCCGCATCGGCGACAAGCGGCCGCTGTTGCGCGAAGGCGGTGTCGAGGCGTGGGAACGGCTCGTCGCCTCGCGCCGCGAAACCTACGAAAGACTCGCCTCCCGAAGCTGGGACACCTCGAGCCGCCCCATCGACGCGATCGCGGAAGAGATCGCCGACTGGGTGCGCAACGGCCAGACGAAGGAACACGCATGACGAACCCCACGACGATCACCGTGCACGGCACCGACGACTACGAGGTGGTGATCGGCCGCGGTGTGCTCGACCGGGTCGCCGATTCGCTCGGGGGCGCCGCCAAGGTGCTGATCGTGCATCCGCCCACTCTCGCGGCCAAGGCCGCGGCTCTCCGCGAGAGCCTGCTCGACCGCTTCGAGGTGCTGCTCGCCGAGGTTCCGGATGCCGAGGCGGGCAAACGGGTCGAGGTCGCCGCCTTCTGCTGGGGCGTGCTCGGGCAGGCCGACTTCACCCGCAGCGACGCCATCGTCGGTTTCGGCGGGGGAGCCGTGACCGACCTCGCCGGGTTCGTCGCCGCGACCTGGCTGCGCGGCGTCACACTCGTGCAGGTGCCCACCACCCTGCTCGGCATGGTGGATGCCGCGATCGGCGGTAAGACCGGCATCAACACGGCGGAGGGCAAGAATCTGGTGGGGGCGTT
The DNA here is from genome assembly GCA_963756375.1 of uncultured Actinomycetota bacterium. GTDB lineage: Bacteria > Actinomycetota > Actinomycetes > Actinomycetales > Microbacteriaceae > Marisediminicola. The sequence goes on from CAVWNJ010000005.1 coordinate 822,401, forward strand.
CTATGCGCCATCCGCCGTCATCGTGGACCTCGACATCCTGCAGGGGATCAGCCAGATGGAGATCCTGGCCGGTTTCGGTGAGGTGGTGAAGTACGGCTTCATTGCGGAGCCCGAGATTCTCGACATCATCGAGGCCGATGTCGACCGCGCGACCGACAGCACGACCGACGAGTTCCGCCGTCTCGTCGAACTCTCGGTGGGCATCAAGGCCAGGGTCGTTGGCTCCGACTTCAAGGAGGCCGGGCTGCGGGAGATCCTGAACTATGGACACACGCTCGGGCACGCGGTCGAGTTCGCGGAACGCTTTCAGTGGCGCCACGGCGCCGCCGTCGCGATCGGGATGGTCTACGCGGCGGAGCTCGGTCGGCTCACCGGTCGACTGTCGGATGCCGTGGTCGACCGGCACCGCAGCATCCTCACCTCATTGCAGTTGCCGATCGACTACCCGATCGGGCGGTGGAACACGCTGCACGCCGCGATGCAGCGCGACAAGAAGGCGAGGGGCAGCATGCTGCGCTTCATCGTGCTCGACGACATCGCGAAGCCGACGGTGCTGACCGGCCCCGACCAGAGCCTCCTGTTTGCGGCGTACCAGGAGATCGGCGTCTGAGGCTTCCGGGTCCCACCGCTCCCTGAGCCTGGCGCGGTCGCACTGCCGCACCGCGATAGGTTGGGCGCATGTCTCGCGTGCTCGTGCTCAACGGTCCCAACCTCAATCGTCTGGGCACCCGGGAACCCGATGTGTACGGCAACGGCACGCTCGCCGACCTCGAGTCCGCCCTGTCGGCATCCGGCGAGATCGAGATCGATCTGCGCCAGACCAACTCCGAGGCGGAGCTGATCGGGTGGCTGCACGAGGCGGTCGACGGCGGCACTCCGGTCATCCTGAACCCGGCGGCATTCACGCACTACTCCTACGCGCTGCGGGATGCCGCGGCCCTCGTGACGAAGGCCGGGATCATCCTCGTGGAGGTGCACATCTCCAATCCGCACGCCCGCGAGGAGTTCCGCCACACGAGTGTCATCTCCGCTGTCGCCACGGGCGTCATCGCGGGATTCGGGTTCGATTCGTACCTGCTCGCACTCGAGCTCATTCGGCGTCGCGGCGCGTAGCCGGTAAACTCTCCCGTTGGCGCGCTCGCGTCGTACCCCCGAATCGAACGGATCCGCGAACCCATGGCCTCAACCGCTGACATCAAGAACGGCGTCGTTCTCAACATGGACGGCCAGCTCTGGACCGTGATCGAGTTCCAGCACGTGAAGCCGGGCAAGGGTGGCGCCTTCGTGCGCACCAAGGTGAAGAACGTGATGAGCGGCAAGGTGGTGGACCGCACGTTCAACGCGGGCGCGAAGATCGAGACCGAAACGGTCGATCGCCGCGAGTTCCAGTACCTCTACCGCGATGGCGACGGCTTCGTGTTCATGGACGTGTCTGACTACGACCAGATCACCCTCTCCTCGACCGTGGTCGGCGATGCCGCGAACTACCTCCTCGAGAACCAGAACGCCACCGTCGCGCTGCACAATGGCGACCCGCTCTACGTGGAGCTTCCGGCGAGCGTCGTGCTCGAGATCACCTACACCGAGCCCGGACTCCAGGGCGACCGTTCCACCGGCGGCACCAAGCCCGCCACCGTGGAGACCGGCGCACAGATCCAGGTTCCGCTGTTCCTCGAGCAGGGCACCCGTGTGAAGGTCGACACCCGCGACGGCAGCTACCTCGGCCGCGTGAACGACTAGTGAGCGCTCGTTCCAAAGCGCGCAAGCGCGCCATCGACGTGCTCTACGGTGCCGACATCCGCGGCACCAGCATCAACGACGCCCTCGCCGAGGCGGCCGGTCGAGCACTGACCGAGCCGCAGCGGGAGGCGTCGTGGATCTACGCGCGCCAGATCGTCACGGGAGTGACCGAGCACGGCGACGAGATCGACGAGATGATCGAGACCTACGCGCAGGGCTGGACCATCTCGCGTATGCCAGCGGTCGATCGCGCCATCCTGCGGATCGGCATCTGGGAACTCCTGTTCAACGACGAGGTTCCCGACAATGTGGCCATCGCGGAGGCGGTCGATCAGGCGGGCCTTTTGAGCACCGAGGACTCGGGCAAGTTCATCAACGGCATTCTCGGACGCATCGCGACCACGAGGGCCTGACCTTCTGCAGGGTTCGACCGGCGCTACTATTTCGCTGCGTTACACCCGGTTCGCACGTCGCTGACAGCCCACCTACCTTGGGTCTGTGACCTTCACCGCAACCCCCACCACGACCGTCGTTCCGGCGCTCCCCGTTTCCATTCGGGGAGTCGGCCGGGTCTTCGACGGCGTCCATGGCGCCTCCGAGCGAGTGGTGCTGCGCGATGTGGACCTCGACATCGCCGCGGGCGAGATCGTGGCGATCATCGGTCCGTCCGGATGCGGTAAGTCCACGCTTCTGCGCGGCATCACCGGCCTCGACAGCCCGAGCACCGGAACCATCGAGATCGACGGCGTGCCCATCGACGGGATCGACGAGCGCTGCGCGGTCGCGTTCCAGGAACCCCGTCTGCTGCCGTGGCGCTCGCTCGAAAAGAACGTCGCGCTCGGCCTCCCACGGGGAACCGATCGCGCGGCGGGCGCACGCCGCGTTGCCGAGCTGCTCGAGCTCGTCGGCCTCTCGGAATCCCGTTCCCTCCGGCCGCGCGAGGTCTCCGGCGGCATGGCGCAGCGTGTGTCGCTCGCGCGAGCCCTCTCCAGGAACCCCGGCGTGCTCGTGCTCGATGAGCCGTTCGGTGCACTCGACGCTCTCACCCGGCTGCGGATGCAGGACCTCCTGCTCGACGTGCACGACGCCGAGCCCGCCACCGTCGTGCTCGTCACCCACGATGTGGATGAGGCGCTGTACCTGGCCGACCGGGTCGTGCTGCTCGGCACCCTGCCTGGAACCGAGGGCGCCGACATCCGCCGCATCATCACCGTGCCAGGAGCACGGCCGCGCGATCGTGGCGACGCCACCCTCGCCGCTCTCCGGGCCGAGCTGCTGGACGGGCTCGGCGTCAACAGCCACCACCGTCCTTCCGCCTGACTTTCCTCCACCATCACCCACAGTCACCAGTCCACAGCAAGGGATTCACCATGACGATTCGCACCCGATTCGGTTCGGCCATAGCCACCGCGGCCGCCGCCGCCCTCCTTCTCGCCGGTTGCGCAGCGGGCGAGGGCTCGGCCGTCGCTCCGCAGGCCGACTCCACGAGCGACACGGGCTGGTCGAGCGACACCCTGTCGATCGACTTCGCGACCTACAACCCGCTGAGCCTCATCATCAAGGAGAAGGGCTGGCTCGAGACCACCCTCGGCGACGACGTCACCGTGGAGTGGCTGCAGTCGGCCGGCTCCAACAAGGCCAACGAGGCGCTCCGCGCCGGTGCGGTGGACGTGGGTTCGACCGCCGGTTCAGCGGCTCTGCTCGCGAAGTCCAACGGCCTGCCGATTCAGACCATCGACATCTACTCGCAGCCCAACTGGTCCGCCATCGTGGTGCCGGCCGGTTCGTCGATCACCTCGGTCGAGGACCTCAAGGGCAAGTCGATCGCCGCAACCAAGGGCACCGACCCCTACTTCTTCCTCCTCCAGACCCTCGAGGAGGCGGGCCTGTCGCTCGCGGATGTCACCGTGCAGAACCTCCAGCACGCCGACGGCAAGACCGCCCTCGAGGCCGGTTCCGTCGACGCGTGGGCGGGGCTCGATCCGCTGATGACCACGAGCATCGCCACGGCCGGTTCGAAGATCATCTACGACAACATCGACTTCAACTCCTACGGCTTCCTCAACGCAACCGAGGACTTCATCACCAATCACGCCGACCTCGCCCAGGTGGTCGTGAACGCCTACGAGAAGGCTCGCCAGTACGCCGCTGACAACCCCGACGAGGCCGCCCAGATCCTGGCGGATGTCGCCGGTATCGATGTGTCGCTCGCCACCACGACCCTGATCGACCGCACGAACCTCGCAATCGACCCGGTGCCGGGTGACGAGCAGCGTGCCGTGCTCGCGGTGATCGGTCCGGTCTTCGTGGAGTCGGGCGATGTCGCCAACCAGGAGCTCATCGACGACGCGCTCGACACGCTGTTCTTCCCGGACTTCGCCGAGAACGCCGACCCCGACGCGATCACCGGCTGACCGTGACCGCGCCCACCGACACCGCAAGGCCGAAGACCGTTCAGACAGGCACCGTGACCTCACCCACTACCGGCCAGAGGACTCCCGCGCTCCGCGCGGGGGTCCCTGACCCGCGTGCTGGGCGCGTTCGTGCACGGTCAGCCCGGGCGGGCGCTGGCGTGCGGGCCGCGGCGGGTTTCGCGCTGCCCCTCCTCCTCCTCGCCGTCTGGCAGCTCATCTCGGCATCCGGTCTGGTGCCCGCGTACAGGCTCCCGTCGCCGGCCTCGGTGCTCGCGGCCGGGGGAGAGCTTGCCGCTAACGGGCGGCTTGCCGCCGACATCACCATCTCGGTGCAACGCGTGCTGCTCGGTTTCGTGGCGGGCTCCGTCGTCGGGCTTGTGCTCGGCGCGACCGTCGGGCTCTCCCGCTGGGCGAGTGCCGTGCTGGCCCCCACCATCGGTGGTTTCCGCGCGGTGCCGTCGCTCGCCTGGGTTCCGCTTCTGCTTCTCTACGTAGGCATCAACGAGGACTCGAAGGTCACCCTCATCGCCATCGGGGCGCTGTTCCCGGTGTACACCACGGTTGCCGGGGCGCTCCGCCACGTCGACCCGCAGCTTGTGGAGGCCGGCCGGGCATTCGGTCTCAAGCGCCTGAGTCTGCTCACGCTCGTGCAGTTGCCCGCGGTGGTGCCCAGTATCGTCTCCGGACTTCGCTTGGCGCTCGCGCAGGCCTGGCTGTTCCTCGTGGCTGCGGAGCTCATCGCCTCGTCGATCGGGCTCGGCTTCCTGCTCACCGATTCGCAGTACAACGGGCGCATCGACCGCATGTTCCTGGTGATCATCCTGCTCGGCGTGCTCGGCAAGACGTCGGACGCTCTCGTGGGCCTGCTCGAGCGGTGGCTGCTGAAGCGCTGGGGATAACGGGCGCGCGTGGGCTTTTTCTACGACGCGATGCTCAGCGCGGGTTCGGTGACGTAGGTCCTCCCGAGGGGTGAAATCCACCGGATCGTTCCGTCGCCTTCGTGCACGATCATCCAGTCGGTTTCGTGTTTCAACCGATGGTGTGCTCGGCACAGGTGCGCGAGGTTGTCGTGGGCGGTATCGCCGCCGTCGATCCAGTCTTCGGTGTGGTCGACGTCGCACCGGCCGGCGGAGCGGTTGCATCCGGGGAACCGACAGGTCTCGTCGCGCAGCACCAGCCACCGTCGAAGATCGGGCGGAACCGTGTAGGAGGTTCGCCCGACCGACAGCACCGCGCCCGTCTCAGGATGGGTCAGAATCCGGGTCCAGCTGCTCGCTGTGCCTGCCAGGCGTCTGGCGGTCTCCGCATCGAGCGGACCGTGTCCGGCGAGATACCCGGGTTCCTCGCTTTGCCCGAGCAGCGTCAGTACGGGCACCGTGATCGACACCGACGCCCGAACGCCCCGCCCGAGGCCGTTCTGCGTGACTCCGCCGATGAGCAGGTCGACCAGTGCATCCGCTCGACGCTGGGCCTCGGTGCGGTCATCGGGCGCGCCATCGACAACATCGTCGGCGCCGTACGCCCCATGGCCAGGGTCGGCACTGTCGGCGGCTGCCGCATCCTGCGCCAGGGAGGTCAGCCGGTCGTGGCATGCGGTCGCTTCACTTGCGGGAAGCAGCGCGCTCAGCCAGGCCATTCCGTCACGCGCGTGCTCGAGGGACACCCTGCGGTCCGATCGCGCGAGGGTGTGGCGTTTCGCGACCGAGTCGGGGTGCATCCGCTCGCGCACGATTCTGGCGCGCCGGTCGAGCTGTGCGGCGGTCGAGGTGCGGGCCGTTGCCAGCACGCTGAGCTCGAACTGGTGTCGACTCTCGGGCGGCAGCGATTCCGCGTGATCGACGATGCGCTGGGCGTGCCGGTAGCTCATCGCGCCCTCGCCGAGTGCCGAGAGCGTGTCCGGCAGATCGTGCACGAGCGCCACGCTTTCGGCGATGAGCTGATGCACCGTCCCTTCCGGCAGCCGCATCGCGGTTGCCAGCTCGGCACCCAGAAGTCTGCGGGCACGCTCGGCGGCGGACCATCCGACCGGCGAATCAGCGCGCGACGGGACGGTGATCGAATCCATTCGCAGCTTTGCCTTATCGATCAACACGGCACGCCTAGCCATCGCACGCGCGATGTCACGGTCTACGTTCACGATCGAATCGACGATGCCGCCGAGCGCATCCATCGCCTCGCCGTACCCGCGATACGGGGCCGAAATCGTGGCTTCCACCTGCTTGGTGTTCATGCACTAAGTCGACCGCAGGCCCCCGACAATGAAGCCGGAATGGGGCCCGTTCAGTGCATGAAAACGGGGAGCTCAGGAGACTGTTACCTTTTCGTTACCTTGAGAACCCAGGCCATCGGGGCACTTCACTGCTCGTCGACTATCGCAAGGACCCACTCCGCGATAGCGTGCGACCGTTGCCGATTCTCGACTGTAGAGTTTTGCTCGTGCGGACTGTGATCGTCACTATGTATGCCTTGGCCGCCCTCGGGCCGATACTCGCGCTCGTGCTCGATTGGCTGGACAGCCGCGGCATGCGTGCAACATCTGGCTACGAGCGGGTCGAATATCTCGGGAGCGATGAGCATGTTCGCCAAGGACGGAAAACCTCACGCCGCGATCTGTGGCTAGTTGGTAGCGGAATCGTCTTGGCTTCAGTAGCGGGAGTCCTGTCGCTACCCTGGTGAGCCGTGGCCATCAGCGCACGAACCCGAGGATCCGACGTGGCGCTCGCCCGCCACGACCTGTCTCAACCCACATCCAAAGGAGTGCAGGTGGCTAATCCGGGAAGACGTCAGCCAGAGAAAACCATCACCGCCGGCCTCTTCGTGTCCGCAATCTTCTACACGCTGGCACTGGTGGCCCCAGCCATCGCACACCCGTGGCTTACGACACTCGGGGTCGTCGGCGGGCTGGCGTACGCGGCGTGGGGCGTCATTGCGCTCGTCAGGCGGGACAAGGAGTAGCAGCGCCACGAACCGGGTCCAGCCGGCCGACCTCTGCAACCACAGCACCGCCCACCCCACCGCAGCCCGGTATAGTCGACGCGACAGACATCCTTTAACCACCGTCCAGAGAGGCGGGGAAGGAGGTCAGATTGCCCGGCCGCATCGTGCTGCAGCAAGCTGATATCACCAGGGCGCTCACGCGCATCTCCCACGAGATCATCGAATCCAACCGGGGGACCGACGACCTCGTGATTCTCGGGATTCCCACCCGCGGCGTCGTTCTCGCCGACCGCATCGCCACCATCATCGGCGGTATCACCGGCACCGAGATTCCCCGCGGTGCCCTCGACGTGACGCTCTACCGCGACGACCTCTCGCGCAACCCGACGCGCGCCCCCGGCCAGACGAGCATCCCGCACGGCGGCATCGACGGCGCGACCGTCGTGCTCGTCGACGACGTGCTGTTCTCGGGTCGCACCATCCGCGCCGCCCTCGACGCGCTCGGCGGCATCGGCCGCCCCCGCATCGTGCGCCTCGCCACCCTGGTCGACCGCGGCCATCGCGAACTGCCGATCCGCCCCGACTTCGTCGGCAAGAATCTGCCGTCGTCACACGGCGAACGCATCTTCGTGCGGCTCACCGAAGTCGACGGCGAAGAGTCTGTCACCATCGATGGGGGATCCGCATGAGGCATCTGCTCTCCACCCGCGACCTCGACCGCACCACCGCCGTGCGCATCCTCGATGTGGCCGAAGACATGGCCGACGTGCAGTCCCGCGAGATGAAGAAACTGCCGACCCTGCGCGGACGCACCGTCGTCAACCTCTTCTTCGAGGACTCCACCCGCACCCGCATCTCGTTCGAGGCCGCCGCCAAACGCCTGAGCGCCGACGTGATCAATTTCAGCGCGAAAGGCTCGAGCGTCTCGAAGGGCGAGAGCCTCAAGGACACCGCACAGACCCTTGCGGCCATCGGGGCGGATGCCGTGGTCATCCGCCACCCATCCTCCGGCGCCCCAGCCGTGCTCGCCCAAAGCGACTGGACCGGCGCCGGCGTCGTGAACGCCGGCGACGGCACCCACGAGCACCCCACGCAGGGTCTCCTCGACGCGTTCAGCATCCGGCGCAGGCTCCACGGAGCCGCATCACGCGGACGCGACCTCGACGGCGTCACCGTCACGATCGTCGGCGACATCCTGCACTCCCGCGTGGCACGCTCCAACGTCTGGCTGCTCTCGACCCTCGGCGCGAAGGTGCACCTCGTCGCGCCGGCGACGCTGCTTCCCGTCGGTGTCGGCTCCTGGCCGGTCACCGTCGGCTTCGACCTCGACGCCGCCATCGACGACGGCCCGGACGTCGTGATGATGCTGCGCATCCAGGCCGAGCGCATGGCGGCGAGCTTCTTTCCGAATGCCCGCGAGTACGGCAAGGTCTGGGGTCTCGACGACGCCCGGTTCGACCGGCTGCGCGCCGGTAGCATGGTGATGCATCCGGGACCCATGAATCGAGGGCTCGAGATCTCCTCCCGGGCCGCCGACTCCGACAAGTCCACCGTGCTGGAGCAGGTTGCCAACGGTGTCTCAGTGCGAATGGCCGTGCTCTACCTGATGCTCTCGGGAGCACAGCAGTGACGGCCGCACCGCACGCCCCCAACTCTTCAGCCGCCACGGGAGGAACAGCATGACCACCGAGCCGATCATCGTCCGCGGCGCCACCCTCGCCGGAACAGGCAGCGCCGACATCCTCGTGCGTGACGGCCGGATCGCCGAGATCGGCACCGGGCTGTCCCACGCCGGTGCGACGGTCCTCGACGCCGACGGGCTCATCGCTCTGCCCGGCCTCGTCGACCTGCACACGCACCTGCGCGAGCCAGGCTTCGAGCAGAGCGAGACCGTACTGAGCGGATCCCGCGCCGCGGCCATCGGCGGTTTCACGGCGGTGCACGCCATGGCCAACACCTCGCCGGTGGCCGACACCGCAGGCGTCGTCGAGCAGGTGCAGTCCCTGGGCGACGCGGCGGGCTATGCCACCGTGCGCCCGATCGGCGCCGTCACGATGGGTCTCGCCGGTACGCACCTCTCCGAGATCGGGGCTATGGCACGCAGCCGTGCCGCGGTGCGGGTGTTCTCCGATGACGGCAAGTGCGTCTCGGATGCCCTGCTCATGCGCCGCGCCCTCGAATACGTCACCACGTTCGACGGGGTCGTCGCGCAGCACGCGCAGGAGCCGCGACTCACCGAGGGCGCCCAGATGAACGAGGGCATCGTGAGCGGCGAGCTCGGACTGGGCGGCTGGCCCGCCGTCGCCGAGGAGGCCATCATCGCCCGTGACGTGCTCCTCGCGCAGCACGTCGGCGCACGGCTGCATGTCTGCCACGTCTCGACCGCGGGATCGGTCGAGGTGATCCGGTGGGCGAAGGCCAGGGGCATCCGGGTCACCGCGGAGGTCACCCCGCACCACCTCATGCTCACCGACGAACTGGTGCGCAGCTACGACGCACGTTTCAAGGTGAACCCGCCGCTCCGGCGCGACGAAGACGTGCACGCGGTGCGCGCCGGTCTCGCCGACGGCACCATCGACATCGTCGCCACCGATCACGCACCTCACCCCACCGAGTCGAAGGACTGCGAGTGGGAGGCGGCCGCGATGGGAATGGTGGGGCTCGAGACGGCTCTGTCGGTCGTGCAGGCATCCATGGTCGACACCGGCCTGCTCGACTGGGCGGATGTCGCGCGCGTGCTCTCCCGCGTTCCCGCCGAGATCGGCCGGCTCGACGGTTATGCCGAGGGCATCGCGGTGGGCGCCCCCGCCAACGTCACGCTCTACGACGCCGGCGTCAGCCGCACGGTCGGCACCGCCCAGTTGCGCGGAAAGGGCATCAACACCCCGTTCCTCGACCGCGTGCTGCCGGGACAGGTGCTGCACACCGTGCACGACGGCTACCTCACCGTGACCGACGGGGAACTCGTCGACGAGGCGACGGTGGCCGTGGCCGCCACGCACACCGGGAGCCTCCGTGGATGACCGGATCCTCCCAGGCGCTGTCGTGATCGGGGTCCTGCTCCTGCTGCTGACGCTCATGGTCCTGGGGTGGCGGCGACGCCAGCGCGGCCAGTCGGACCTCCCTCGCCCGCTCGCGGTTCCTCACGACGCGGGCGACGAGACCCTTCGCCTCGATGCGCTCTACGTGGCGTCGACGCGAGCCGACGACCCGCTCGACCGCATAGCCGTCGCGGGTCTCGGGTACCGGGCTCGAGCCACCGTGGTGGTGCGTGAGCGGGGCATCCAGCTGGCGCTCGCCGGCGAACCGGATGCCTACATTCCCGCCGAGCACGTGCGCTTCGTCACCCGCGCCACCTGGACCGTCGACCGCGTGGTCGAGACCGACGGCCTGGTCGTCATCTCCTGGCTGCTCGGCGACACTCCCATCGACACCTATCTCCGGATGAGCGACGCGACCGCACCGTCGGCCCTGCTCTCCGCCATCGACAGCATCATCGAAGCCCCAGGCGCGACGCCGGGCAGGAACGAGGAATCATGACGCTCACACCACCGGCCGTACTGGTCTTGGAGGACGGCACCCGCTATCAGGGTCGGGCCTGGGGCGCCGTCGGACGGACCCTCGGCGAGGCCGTGTTCGCCACCGGCATGACCGGGTATCAGGAGACCCTCACCGACCCCAGCTACGCCGGGCAGATCGTCGTGATGACGGCCCCGCACATCGGCAACACCGGGGTGAACGACGAAGACCCTGAGTCGCGACGCATCTGGGTCTCCGGGTTCGTGGCCCGCGAGCCCTCCCGCATCGTCTCCAACTTCCGCGCCGACGGCAGCCTCGACGACCAGCTCGTCGAAGACGGCATCGTGGGCATCAGCGGAGTCGACACCCGCGCCATCACCCGCCGGATCCGCGATGCCGGCGCCATGCGCGCCGGCATCTTCTCCGGTGCGGATGCGGCGCTCACCGCCGATGAGCAGCTCACCATCGTGAAGGGCGGCGCCGGCATGGCCGGCCTCAACCTCTCCGCCGACGTGTCGGTCACCGAGGCCCACCTCATCAAGGCGGAGGGGGAGCGGGTCGGCTCCGTCGCCGTGCTCGACCTCGGCGTGAAGGACTCCACGCTCGGCTACCTGTCCGCCCGCGGGTTCGACGTGCACGTGCTGCCGCAGTCGGTCACCCTGAACGACGTTCTGGCCCTCGAACCGGATGCCGTCTTCTTCTCCAACGGACCGGGCGACCCCAGCGCGAGCGACGCCCACGTGGAGCTGCTGCGCGGTGTGCTCGGTAAGGGCCTTCCGTTCTTCGGCATCTGCTTCGGCAACCAGCTGCTCGGGCGCGCGCTCGGCTACGGCACCTACAAGCTGCCGTTCGGACACCGCGGCATCAACCAGCCCGTCGTCGACGTGTCGACCGGGCGGGTGGAGATCACCGCGCACAACCACGGTTTCGCGGTCGACGCCCCGATCGGCGTGATCAGCGATTCGCCCGCCGGCTTCGGCCGCGTCGAGGTGAGCCACGTGAACCTCAACGACAACGTCGTCGAGGGCCTCAACGCCCTCGACATCCCCGCCTTCTCGGTGCAGTACCACCCGGAGGCCGCGGCGGGACCGCACGACGCCAACTACCTCTTCGATCGGTTCCGCGACATGGTCGTGTCGAACCGCACCACCGACGGAACGGAAACCAAGTAATGCCCAAGAGGGACGACATCCGCTCGGTGCTTGTCATCGGCTCAGGCCCGATCGTGATCGGTCAGGCGTGCGAGTTCGACTACTCCGGCACCCAGGCCTGCCGGGTGCTGCGTGAGGAGGGCGTGCGCGTCATCCTCATCAACTCCAACCCGGCCACGATCATGACCGACCCCGACTTCGCCGACGCCACGTACGTCGAGCCGATCACCTGGCAGGTCATCGAGACGATCATCGCCAAGGAGCGCCCCGACGCGATCCTGCCGACGCTGGGTGGCCAGACCGCGCTCAACGCCGCGATCGAACTGCACAACCACGGCATCCTCGAGAAGTACGACGTGGAGCTGATCGGCGCCAACTTCGAGGCGATCAACAAGGGCGAGGACCGCCAGATCTTCAAGCAGCTGGTGCTGGATGCCGGCGCGGACGTGGCGCGCAGCCACATCGCCCACACCGTCGAGGAGGCCATCGCGTTCGCCGAGGACCTCGGCTACCCGCTCGTGATCCGCCCGTCGTTCACCATGGGCGGGCTCGGCAGCGGGTTCGCGTACACCAAGGCGGAGCTCATCCGCATGGTCACCGACGGACTGCACCAGAGCCCCACCACCGAGGTGCTGCTGGAGGAGTCCATCCTCGGCTGGAAGGAGTATGAGCTCGAGCTCATGCGCGACACCTCCGACAACACGGTCGTCGTCTGCTCGATCGAGAACGTCGACCCGGTCGGTGTGCACACCGGTGACTCCATCACCGTCGCGCCCGCGCTCACCCTCACCGACCGCGAGTACCAGAACCTGCGCGACATCGGCATCGACATCATCCGCGCCGTGGGCGTCGACACCGGCGGATGCAACATCCAGTTCGCCATCGACCCGGCCAACGGCCGCGTCATCGTGATCGAGATGAACCCGCGGGTGTCCCGCTCGAGCGCGCTCGCATCGAAGGCCACCGGGTTCCCGATCGCCAAGATCGCCGCGAAACTCGCCATCGGTTACCGCCTCGACGAGATCCCGAACGACATCACCAAGGTGACCCCCGCCAGCTTCGAGCCAACGCTCGACTACGTGGTCGTGAAGGTGCCCCGCTTCGCCTTCGAGAAGTTCCCGGCGGCGGATGCGACGCTCACCACCACCATGAAGTCGGTCGGCGAGGCGATGGCCATCGGCCGCACCTACGCCTCGGCCCTGCAGAAGGCGCTCCGCTCGCTCGAGAAGCGCGGAAGCAGCTTCCACTGGGACGGAGAGAAGGGCGATGTGGATGCGCTGCTGAAGATCGCGTCCGTGCCGACCGACGGCCGCATCGTCACCGTGCAGCAGGCGCTCCGCGCGGGCGCGAGCATCGAGCAGGTGTTCACCGCCACCGGCATCGACCCGTGGTTCGTCGACCAGATCGTGCTCATCAACGAGATCGCCGACACTGTCGCCGCCGCAGACACGCTCGACGAGTCCACCCTGCGTCTCGCCAAGGACCACGGCTTCAGCGACGTGCAGATCGGCGCGTTGCGCGGGCTCGATGAGGGTGCCGTGCGGGAGATCCGCTGGAACTCGGGCGTGCGCCCGGTGTTCAAGACGGTCGACACCTGTGCGGGCGAGTTCCCCGCGCTCACGCCGTACCACTACTCCAGCTACGACAGCGAGACGGAGGTGGCCCCGAGCGACCGCCGCAAGGTGGTCATCCTCGGTTCCGGTCCGAACCGCATCGGCCAGGGCGTCGAGTTCGACTACTCCTGCGTGCACGCCGCCTTCGCCCTGTCGGATGCCGGCTACGAGACCATCATGATCAACTGCAACCCGGAGACGGTCTCCACCGACTACGACACCTCCGACCGCCTGTACTTCGAGCCGCTCACGCTCGAAGACGTGCTCGAGGTCATCCACGCCGAGAGCGCCAGCGGCGAACTCGTCGGAGTCGTGGTGCAGCTCGGCGGCCAGACCGCGCTGGGGCTCGCCCGCGGGCTCGAGGCGGCGGGCATCCCGATCCTGGGCACGAGTCCAGACGCGATCGACCTCGCCGAGGAGCGGGGGCTGTTCTCGGGCATCCTCGAAGCCGCCGGCGTGCTCGCGCCCCGTAACGGCACCGCCACCGACATCGAGGGCGCCGTCGTCATCGCCGAGGAGATCGGCTACCCGGTGCTCGTGCGCCCCTCGTACGTGCTCGGCGGTCGCGGCATGGAGATCGTGTACGACACCGAGTCGCTGCGCGACTACTTCCAGCGCATGGACGGCCAGGGCATCATCGGCCCGAAGCATCCGCTGCTGGTCGACCGCTTCCTGGATGACGCGATCGAGATCGACATCGACGCACTCTACGACGGCACCGAGCTCTACGTCGGCGGCGTGATGGAGCACATCGAGGAGGCCGGCATCCACTCGGGTGACTCCAGCTGCACCCTGCCGCCCGTGACGCTCGGACGCGACCAGATCACCCGCGTGCAGGAGGCGACCCTCGCCATCGCGCAGGGGATCGGCGTGCGCGGGCTGCTCAACGTGCAGTTCGCGATCGGCGCTGGCGTGCTCTACGTGCTCGAGGCGAACCCGCGGGCGTCCCGCACCGTGCCGTTCGTCTCGAAGGCGCTCGGCATCCCGCTCGCGAAGGCCGCAGCCCGCGTGATGGTGGGCGACAGCATCCGCTCGCTCGTGGAGGAGGGCCTGCTCCCACCCGTCGACGGTGCCCACGTGCCGATCGACTCGCCGGTGTCGGTGAAGGAGGCCGTGCTGCCGTTCAAGCGGTTCCGCACCAAGGAGGGCCACATCGTCGACTCCGTGCTCGGCCCGGAGATGCGGTCGACGGGCGAGGTGATGGGCATCGACTCCAACTTCCCGAAGGCATTCGCCAAGAGCCAGGAGGCCGCCTACGGTGGGCTGCCCGCCTCGGGTTCGGTGTTCGTGTCGGTGGCCGACCGCGACAAGCGCGCGATCATCCTGCCGATGCTCCGCCTCAGCCAGCTCGGTTTCGAGATCCTCGCCACCATCGGCACCGCCGAGGTGCTGAGCCGCAACGGCATCAAGGCCACCGTGGTGCGCAAGTATCAGCAGGGCGAGACCACCGACGACTCGGGGCACACCCTCGACGACCCGTCGATCGTGGAGCTCATCAACACCCAGCGCGTGGATGTCGTGATCAACACGCCGAGCGGCCGGAGCGCCCGCGCCGACGGCTACGAGATCCGCGCGGCGGCGGTCGCGGCAGACAAGCCGCTCTTCACCACGATCGCCCAGCTGAGCGCGGCCGTTGCATCATTCGAGGCCATTCAGGAGGGCTTCGACGTGAAGTCGCTGCAGGAATACGCGGTGGACCGGGCGGCGCGGGCGTGACCGAAACGTTCGGTGAGCGGCTCGCGACGACGTTCGCGTCGCGCGGGCAGCTCTGCGTCGGCATCGACCCGCACGGCTTCCTGCTGCGCGAGTGGGGTCTCGCCGACGACGTGACCGGGGTGCGGGAGTTCGCCTTCCGTACCCTCGACGCCGTCGACGGTCGGGCTGGCATCGTGAAACCCCAGGTCGCCTTCTTCGAGCGGTTCGGGTCCTCCGGTTTCGCGGTTCTCGAGGAACTGGTGGCGGATGCCCGCTCCCGCGGCATCCTGGTGATCGCCGACGTGAAGCGCGGCGACCTCGGCACGAGCGTCGACGCCTACGCGAGTGCGTGGCTGCAGGCCGGTTCGCCGCTCGAGGTGGACGCCATGACCGTGGTGGCGTACCAGGGCTTCGGCTCGCTCGCCGGACCCGCAACCCTTGCCGAGGCCGGCGGCAAGGGACTGTTCGTGCTGGGCGCGACGTCGAACCCTGAGGGCGTCGCCCTGCAGCGGGCGGTGCATCAGGCGGGCGCGCGTGCCGGATCGACTGTCGCCGCGGGCATCGTCGCCGATGTCGGGGAATGGAACGGCTCGCATCGCCGGTCCGTCGACGGGCTCGGCAGCATCGGTCTGGTGCTCGGCGCGACCGTCGACCTCGATTCCTACGGCATCGACCTGACCGGGGTGGCCGCCGAGGCCTCGCCGATCCTGGCTCCCGGCTTCGGCCACCAGGGCGTCGCCCTCGGCGAGATGGCCGCCATCTATGGCCCGGCCGCCCGCCAGACAATAGTGTCGGCCTCACGGAGTATCTCCGTGGCCGGACCGGATGGCCTCGGCTCGGCCATCGACGATCATGTGCGGGAGGTGGGGGCATGGAACGGCTGACACCGCCAGAGGTCGACCGGGTCGCCGCATCCCGCGCGGCAGTGGCCGCCAGACGCGCCCGCGCCGCCGTGAAGAATGCCATCGCCTCGGGGGAGCGCACCCCCACCGAACTCGTGGATGCCGCATGGTCGAGCGACGCGACCGCGGCCGAAGCGACGCTCCGGGTGCGCGACCTGCTGATGAGCATCCCGGGGCTCGGCCCGACCCGCGTCGCCCGGGTGATGGAGGAACTCGACATCTCCGACTCGAAGCGGGTCGGCGGACTCGGTGTGCGCCAGCGGGTTCGCCTGCGCGAGTGGCTCGAGCGCCGCGAGACCAGGGACGCGCCGAAGCCCGCCGCCCGCCTCGTGGTGCTCGCCGGACCCACCGCGGTGGGCAAGGGCACCGTCTCCACGTACATCCGGGAGAACTATCCGGAGGTGCACCTCTCGGTGTCGGCCACAACTCGCGAACCGCGCCCCGGCGAGGTTCACGGCGTCAACTACTTCTTCGTGAGCGACGACGAGTTCGACCGCCTCATCGAGACCGATCAGATGCTCGAGTGGGCGACCGTGCACAACGCCTACCGCTACGGCACCCCACGCGGACCGGTCGACGACGCGCTCAACCAGGGCCTGAGCGTGCTGCTCGAGATCGACCTGCAGGGCGCACGCCAGGTGAAGAAGGCCATGGATGATGCCGTGCTGGTGTTCCTGCTGCCCCCGACCTGGGAGGAACTGGTGCGCCGACTGATCGGCCGCGGCACCGAGAGTTCCGCCGAACAGCAGCGGAGACTCGCCACCGCGAAGGTGGAGCTGGCGGCGCAGGACGAGTTCGATTATCGGGTCGTGAACACCCACGTCCAGACCGCAGCGGGCGAGGTCGTAGACTTGATGTCGCTGCGCTGACCTAAGCAGCCTCAGGTTTCGGCCAATCGTGCCGTTAATTTCTTCGCAATTCAGCTATTTAAGGAGCATCACATGGCCGACAAGGCAAAGGGCATCATCGATCCGCCCATCGACGACCTCCTCTCGAAGGTCGACTCGAAGTACGCCCTCGTGATCTTCGCCTCCAAGCGTGCCCGACAGATCAACGACTACTACGCCGACCTCCACGAGGGAAGCCTGTTCGACAACGTGGGACCGCTCGTCGACTCCACCATCGACGACAAGCCGCTGTCGGTCGCCCTGCACGAGATCAACAACGACAAGCTCATCTCGCGTCCCCTCGCCGAGTAGTAGTCCCGCGGCCCCCGGAGTGCAGTCATGACCGCGCGCAAGAACATCGTGGTCGGCATCACCGGGGGCATCGCCGCCTATAAGGCGGTCGGCGTGGTGCGCGCGTTCGTGCTCGCCGGGCATGATGTGCACGTGGTCGCCACCGACGGCGCGCTCCGCTTCGTCGGGCGTCCGACCCTCGAGGCCATCAGCCGCAACATCGTGAACTCCGATCTCTACGAGGGTGTCGCCGAGGTGCGTCACGTCTCCATCGGGCAGGCTGCCGACCTCATCGTCGTCGCGCCGGCGACCGCCAACACGCTCGCAAAGTTCGCGGCGGGACTTGCCGACGATCTGCTCGGCAACACCGTTCTCGCCAGCACTGCACCCGTCGTCCTTGCTCCGGCCATGCACACCGAAATGTGGCAGAACGCCGCCACCCGAGCGAATGTCGCAACCCTCGTCGCCCGCGGAATGACCCTCGTCGGGCCGGCATCCGGCCAGCTCACCGGCAGCGACAGCGGCCCGGGCAGGATGGCGGAGGTCGACGACATCGTCGCCGCCGCGACATCCGTTCTCGAGGGCACCGCCCGGCGCGACCTCGACGGCCGCCGCATCCTCATCACCGCCGGGGGCACCCGGGAGGCCATCGACCCGGTTCGGTTCATCGGCAACCGCTCGAGCGGACGCCAGGGCGTCGCCCTCGCCTCGGCCGCGGCAGCACGAGGCGCCGACGTCACTCTCATCGCCGCCAACCTCGACGTGGATGCCCCGCTCGGTGTCACGGTCACCCGCGTGGTCTCCGCCGAAGAGCTCAGCGCAGCGGTGACTTCGGCGGCCCCGCAAAGCGATGTCGTCATCATGGCCGCGGCCGTCGCCGACTATCGCCCGGTGGACGTCGCGCCAGGCAAGATCAAGAAGGACACCCAGGGCGACACGCTCACCCTCACACTGGTGCGCAATCCCGACATCCTCGCCGCTCTCGGCACGTCGCGGCGCGACGGCCAGGTGATCATCGGTTTCGCCGCCGAGACCGAGCCCGACCGCGACGCACTCATCAGCCTCGGCGCCGCAAAGGTGGCGCGGAAGGGCAGCGACTATCTCGTCGTCAACAGGGTCGGCTGGACCGAGGGTTTCTCCACCCCCGACAACGCTGTCATCGTGCTCGATCGGGCCGGAGCTATAGTGTTCGAGGCCACCGGGAGCAAGACGTCGGTGGCTCACCGCATACTCGATCTGCTCGCCTGAAGCCTCAGATTTCAGACCCAGACACCACCCTGTCCGACACGGCTGGCCCACAAGGCCGTCCCCTCACGCAGAGGCACCCATGACCATGTCATCCACCGGCGGACTGCGCCTGTTCACCTCCGAGTCCGTCACCGAGGGCCACCCCGACAAGATCTGCGACCAGATCTCCGACGGCATCCTCGACGCTCTTCTCGCCGAGGACCCGCACAGCCGTGTGGCCGTGGAGACCCTCGTGACCACCGGGCTCGTGCATGTCGCCGGTGAGGTCACCACGTCCGGATACGTGGACATCCCCACCCTCGTGCGCGACACGATCAAGAACATCGGCTACAACTCGTCCGAGGTGAGCTTCGACGGCAGCAACTGCGGCGTCACCGTCTCGATCGGCGCCCAGTCACCCGACATCGCCCAGGGCGTCGATCACGCGCTCGAGGAACGCGGCGGCGACCACGACCAGCTCAACTCCCAGGGCGCGGGCGACCAGGGCATCATGTTCGGGTTCGCCACCCGCGAGACGCCGGAGCTCATGCCGATTCCGATCTGGCTCGCCCATCGCCTCGCCGAGCGCCTCGCCTTCGTGCGCAAGTCGAAGATGGTCGACTATCTGCGCCCGGACGGCAAGACCCAGGTCACCATCGGTTACGACGGCCTCGTTCCGAAGACCGTGGAGACCGTCGTGCTGTCGACCCAGCACTCCCCGAAGGTGTCCGACAAGCAGCTCGCGGCCGAGATCGAGGAGTTCGTCATCCGGCCGGTGCTCGACGAGGCGGGGCTCGAGAGCTCCGCCGCGAACTTCCTCATCAACCCAACGGGACGGTTCGAGATCGGCGGGCCCAAGGGCGACGCCGGACTCACCGGTCGCAAGATCATCGTCGACACGTACGGCGGCGCGAGTCGCCACGGTGGCGGTGCGTTCAGCGGAAAAGACCCCTCGAAGGTGGACCGTTCGGCCGCATACGCCATGCGCTGGGTCGCGAAGAACGCCGTGTCGGCGGGGCTCGCAGACCGCCTCGAGGTGCAGATCGCCTATGCGATCGGCCGCGCGGCGCCGGTCGGTCTCTACGTGGAATCCTTCGGCACCGGTGCGGTGTCGGATGACGCCATCATCGACGCCATCCGCCAGGTCTTCGACCTGCGCCCCGCCGCCATCATCCGCGACCTCGACCTGCTGCGCCCCATCTACGCCGCAACCGCCACGTACGGGCACTTCGGCCGCGAGCTGCCCGACTTCACCTGGGAGCGCGTGGACCGGGTCGCCGAGCTGCGCAGCGCCGCCGGGCTGTAGCCGTGCCCGGCGGGGTGGCGCGCGTGGTGGTGGATTCGCCGCTGCCGCAGTTGGACCGCCTCTTCGATTACGCCATCCCCGAAGGCCTCGCCCACGAGGTGGCGCCCGGCGTGCGGGTGAAGGTGCCGCTCCGGTCGCTCGGACGCATAGCCGACGGCTTCGTGGTCGAGGTCGTCGGTCACGGGGAGTTCGAGGGCACGCTCAGCGACCTCGAGGCCGTCGTCTCCACGGCCGCCGTGCTCGCGCCGGAGGTCTGGACGCTCGCTCGCCGGGTGAGCGACCGCGCCGCAGGCACCGCGAGTGACGTGCTGCGCCTCGCCGTGCCGAAACGGCAGGTGAGGGTGGAGAAGGCCTGGCTCGCGGCATCCGCCACCCCATCCGCCACCCCGGAGCCCGGTGACGAGCCGGGTGACGAGCTGGGCGCGGTGGTGGCCAGGGAGGTCACCGGCTACCCGGCCGCAGACGCCGACGCGACGGCTCGACTCGCCGTCACCGCCATCCCGCGCCTCGTGGAGCTTGCCGACGGCACCTGGGTCGGTCACTGGGCGATGACGATGGCGGCCGCCGCCAGCCACAGCCTCGCGGACGGAGCGAGCGCGATCCTGTGCGTGCCGGACCACCGCGATCAACGTCAGCTGGTCGCAGCCCTGCACGAACTGCTGCCGCCCGAGAGCGTGGTGCAGTTGGATGCGCGCCAGCCGAACCCGGACCGCTACCGCGCCCACCTTGCCTGCCTCGGCGATACCCCGCTCGTGATCGTCGGCAACCGTTCCGTCGTCTACGCCCCGGCGCAGAACCTCGGGCTCATCGCGATCTGGGACGACGGCGACCCCCTGCACGCGGAGCCCCTGAGCCCAGCGGTGCACTCGAGGGATGCGGCTCTCGTGCGCCAGGAGCAGCAGCACTGCGGTCTGTGGTTCGTCGGGCACGCCAGAAGCACCGAGGTGCAGCGTCTGGTGGAGATCGGCTATCTGCGCGAGCTCGATCCGGAGCGCGCCGCCTCACCCCGGGTGATCCCGACCGCGTCGCAGGCCCCGCAGGACAGGTTCGCCGCGATGGCCCGCATACCGTCCTCGGCCTGGCGCGAAGCCAGGGCCGCACTCGATCACGGGCCCGTGCTCGTGCAGGTGGCACGGCCCGGATTCGCGCCTGGGCTCATCTGCACCGAGTGTCGGCAGTCGGCCCGCTGTGCACGGTGCGAGGGTCCGCTCGGCCTGCGTACGGCAACGGCGATCCCCTCGTGCGGCTGGTGCGGTGCCCTCGCCGCCGAATGGGAGTGCAGCCACTGCGGCGGCACCAAAACCCAGTCGAGCGGCCACGGCGGCACCCGCACGGCAGACGAGCTCGGCAGGGCGTTCCCCGGCGTGCGGGTGATCGTTGCCGACGGCGAGCATCAGGTGCTCACCGTGACCGACGCACCCGCGATCGTGGTCTCCACGCGGGGGGCCGAACCGATCGCCGCCGGCGGCTATCACGCCGTGCTGCTTCTCGACGGAGAGCGGATGCTGGCCCGCGAGAGCCTCCGCGTCGGCGAGGACTGCCTGCGTTGGTGGTCGGCGGCCGCTGCCCTCGCGAAGCCCGGAGCCCCCGTCGTGCTCGTGGGGGTCGGCGGGCAGCTCGCCAGCGCCATGTCGACCTGGCGGCTTCCGGCGTATGCGGCTGAGGAGCTCCGCGACCGGCGACGCCTGCGCTTCCCGCCCGCGGTGCGCATTGCCACGGTCACCGGCGACGCGGCCGCCGTCGAGCGCGCCGTTGCGGCGTCCGGGGCGATCCCCGGAACGGATGTGCTCGGTCCGGTGCCCGTCGAGGGGCCGCCGTCGCTCGTCGGCGCGACCCCCGCCGTGCGCGCGATCGTGCGCTTCGACTACGCGGCGGGTGCTGCGATAGCCACGGCCCTCCGCGGCGAGGTGATCCGCGTCGCAAGCTCCAGGCGCAAACGTGTGCAGGGAACGGGGCCGAGGCCGGGGCCTCCTACACTGAAAGTGCGCTTCGACGACATCGAGCCGTTCGCCGAGTAGCCCTGAAATGAGCCCCGTGTCCTCCCTCCGCCTCGTCTTCGCCGGCAGCCCGGCAGCAGCAGTACCCAGTCTCGACGCCATCGTCGGCAGTCGGCACGAGCTGGCCGCCGTGATCACCCGCGAGGACTCGCAGCAGGGCCGCAAGCGCACCATGACAGCCACGCCGGTCGCGCACGCGGCCGAGCAGCACGGCATCCCCGTCATCCGCGCGAACCGGCTGGCGGGCGACGCCACCACGGCCATCACCGATCTCGCCCCCGACCTCGGCGTGATCGTCGCCTACGGCGGTTTGGTGCGAGAGCCTCTGCTCTCGGCCCCGAAGTACGGCTGGATCAATCTGCACTTCTCGCTGTTGCCACGGTGGAGGGGTGCCGCGCCCGTGCAGCGCGCCATCATCGCGGGCGATGAGATCACCGGCGCCACCGTCTTCCATCTCGTTCCGGAGCTCGACGCGGGCGACGTGCTCGCTCACCTGGCGCAGGCCATCGGCGCCGAGCAGACCGCGGGGGAGCTGCTCGAGTCGCTCGCCGAGGGAGGCGCCGACCTTCTCGTGCGGGTGATCGACGCCATCGCCGATGGCACCGCACGGGCCGAGCCGCAGGTGGGAGACGTCACGCTTGCCCCCAAACTCGGCCTCGACGACGGCGCGATCGACTGGACGGCGGATGCCGCGAGCATCCGCAACCGCGTGCGGGGGGTGACCCCCGAGCCCGGGGCCTCCACCACCGTGGACGGCGCCCGGCTCAAGGTGCTCGCCCTCGCGTCGGCGCCGGAGGCCGAGGCGCTCGACCCCGGGATGGTTCGCCTCGATGGCCGCACCGCCCTCGTCGGAACCGGCACCGTGCCTGTCGCGCTCGTCACTGTGCAGCCAGCAGGAAAGAGTGCAATGCCGGCATCCGACTGGCTACGCGGCCGATCGACCCAGGAGACGAGGCTCGGATCATGAGCGTGCAACCGGCGCGCCGGATCGCCCTCGAGGTGATTCTGGCCGTGCGTGAATCCGATGCCTACGCCAACCTGCTGCTCCCCGTGAAGTTGCAGCGTGCCGCGCTGTCCTCGGCGGATGCCGCGCTCGCGACGGAGCTCACCTACGGCACCCTGCGCATGCAGCGCTACTACGACGCCGTCATCGAACTCGCCGCTGGGCGCCCCACCGATCGCATCGACCCGCCCATCCTCGACGTGCTGAGGCTCAGCGCCCATCAGTTGCTGTCGATGCGGGTGGCACCGCACGCGGCCGTCGACGAGGGCGTGTCTCTCGCGCGCGAGGTGGGGTCGAGATCGGCGACCGGCTTCGCCAACGCCGTGCTCCGCGAGATCACCCGCTCCGACGCCGCCGATTGGCACGACCGGGTGATGGCCGGGGCGCAGAGCGACGACCAGCGACTCTCGCTGGAGTACTCGCATCCGGTCTGGGTGGTGCGCGCCTTCCGCCGCGCCCTCGCGGCCGAGGGACGCGAGATCGAGCTGGAAGACCTCCTCGACTCCGACAACCGGGCGCCGCGGGTCTCGCTCGTCGCACTTCCCGGCCTAGCCGACCGGTCGGACATCCCGCGCTCCAGGCCGTCGCACTACTCGCCGTTCGCCGCGGAGAGCGAAGGCGGCGACCCGGCGCAGTGGCCGATCGTGCGCAGCGGGCGGGTGCGCGTGCAGGACGAGGGATCCCAGCTCGCCGCCCTGGCGCTCAGCCACGCGGCGCCGGTGCGGCAGGGGGAGCGCTGGCTCGACCTCTGCGCGGGCCCCGGCGGCAAGGCGGTGCTTCTCGCGGCCGAGGCTGCGCTCGGGGGAGCAACACTCGTGGCCAACGAGGTCGTGCCCGCGCGAGCGGGCCTGGTGCGCACGTCGCTCGCCGTGCTCGCCGACCCGCCCCAGGTGCTCGAACAGGACGGCAGGCGGTTCGGCGCTGCGATGCCCGAGCAGTTCGACCGCATCCTGCTCGACGCCCCGTGCACCGGTCTCGGTGCCCTCAGGCGTCGCCCGGAGGCGCGCTGGCGCAAGCGACCGGCGGATGTCGCGGAGCTCGGGCGACTGCAGTCCGAACTGCTCGAGTCTGCGCTCGGCGCGCTGAAGCCCGGCGGAATCGTCGCGTACGTCACGTGCTCGCCGCACCTCGGCGAGACGGTCGGCATCGTCGACGGGGTGCTCGCGAAGAACCCTGGCGCTGCCGAAAAGCTCGACACCGCGGAGGTGCTCGCGGGCGTCACCACCGAGGCGCTCGACCTGGGGGAGCGGGGCGGTGCCGTGCAGCTCTGGCCGCACCGCAACGGCACGGACGCGATGTTCATCTGCCTCATCCGCAAGGCTGGATAGGATCACGCCATGACCGTGCGCATCAACCCCAGCGCCGCGTTCATCTGCCTCATCCGCAAGGCTGGATAGGATCACGCCATGACCGTGCGCATCAACCCCAGCGTCCTGTCCGCCGACTTCGTCAACATGGAACGGGAGCTCGGGCGCATCGACTCGGCCGACCTCGTGCACGTCGACGTCATGGACAACCACTTCGTGCCGAACCTCACCTTCGGCCTCGGCATGGTGGAGCGCATCCAGCAGGTCTCCTCCCTCCCGCTCGACGTGCACCTCATGATCGCGGACCCCGACCGGTGGGCACCCGGCTATGCCGAGGTCGGGGCGTACTCGGTCACGTTCCACGCCGAGGCAGCCGGCGACAGCGTCCGCCTCGCACGCAGGCTGCGTGACATCGGAGCGCGAGCGGGCCTCGCTCTGAAACCCGGAACCGCGGTCGAGTCCTATCTCGACCTTCTCCCCGAATTCGACCAGGTACTCGTCATGACCGTCGAACCGGGATTCGGCGGCCAGTCCTTCATGGAGTCGACGATGCCCAAACTCGCCGCCCTCCGCTCCGCCGTCGAGTCGACCGGCCTCGACGTGTGGCTGCAGGTGGATGGCGGCATCGATGAGCGCACCATCGGCATCGCAGCCGCGGCGGGCGCAGACACGTTCGTGGCCGGGTCCGCGGTGTTCGGAGCGGATGTTCCGTCCGACGCCATCGGTGCCCTGCGGGCCGCAGCGGCCGGCGTGCACGCGCACTGAACATCGCCGCCTCGTTCAGATGCTTGGATAGAAGGCATGACTGAGAAGACAAAACCAGAAATCGAGCCATACGACGGCGACGAGCCCACCGAGCTCGTCTCGATCGACATCGAGGAGGGTACCGGCGCCGAGGCGACCCCGGGTTCCACCGTCGACGTGCACTACCTCGGAGTCGACTTCGAGACCGGCGAGGAGTTCGACTCCTCCTGGAGCCGCGGCGAATCGGTGAACTTCCCGCTCCGCGCGCTCATCGCCGGATGGCAGGAGGGCATCCCCGGCATGAAGGTCGGCGGACGCCGCCAGCTCATCTGCCCGCCCGCCCTCGCCTACGGACCAGCAGGCGGAGGCCACCGCCTGAGCGGCCGCACCCTGACCTTCGTGATCGACCTACTCGGCGTCAGCTGAGGTCGATACCCCTGCGGCCCGAGCGCGCGGCGGCCTCGTCACTCCCGACGGCCGTCGCGCGTTCTGCTGCCGTCCGCACCGGGATGACCTCGATCACGGCGCCCGGTCCCACGAGCAGTAACACCCTGTGAGCGGTGACCCCATCGAGAGCCGCGGCGATCGCGGCCACATCCGGCCCGACCCCGGCCGGCCCGACCCCGCCCGGAGTGAGCCCGGCGTCGGCTCGTCCCGCTCCCACAGCGTCACCGAGGCTCCCGTGAGTTCGCCCACGAACCTCGCAAGCCCCTCTGAGTCGCCCCCAGCGACGAGCAGAACCTCGCCGATCGCCCGCTCACTCGCCGGGCGCTCGGTCCGGCTCTCGCCCGGCCCCGCCAGCACGCGGTCGGTCCGCCATCTGGCGTAGTGGTAGCCGGCAACGAGTGCCGTCGCCACCAGCAGCCCGAGGGATGCACGAACCCGGTCGATGAGACTGGCCCCGGTCACTTCGAGCAGCAGGTACTCGAAGACCCGGAAGCCGGTGACGAGCAACGTGATGATCGCCACGACGGCGCTGAGGCCGAACACCGCGATCAGATAGATCCGGCGCCCCATCGACCCCGCCGTCGCGGAGTCGACGACCGCACGCGGTCGCCACACCAGAATCCAGACCGGCGCGCCGATGAGGAGCGAGCTGACACCGCCGAGCAGGAGCGCTCGAACATCCGACTCCACCAGGGTGGGGGCGAGTGCGGCAAGGGTGGCGTTCACGATCACCCCAAGACCGGATGCCGTGGCGATGAGCGCCAGACCGGACACCAGCAGCCTGGACCCCTCGCTCGTGCGCTCGCCGGACCCTCGAAGAACACTCCGGTGATACGCCCAGACCACGAAGCCCGTCAGGGAGGCTGCCATGGCCGCGCCGAGGGGCTGAAGCTTGTCGGCCGCGGCGCCCTCCCGTCCGAACACGAGGTCCAGCACGACATACAGCGTGAACCCGGCACCACCGAGCGCCAGCACGACACCGGCACCGATGCCGACGAGTACAAGTGCGACCTGACCGAATCCGGTGGGTTCCGCCCCGGGCGGGCCCCTCCTGGCCCGGTACACGAACCACCACCAGATGACCGCGCCGCCCACCGCCCATACGAGGCCGGCGAGCACCGGCCTCCACCACCCCTCGCCGATCGTGGCCAAACCGAGCAGGCGCGCGACCGCCTCGTCGAGAAGGCCGCCGAGACTCACGATGATGCCACCGATCGAGATCGCGAGCCCGTACACCCAGCCGATCACCCGCGCCACCTCGGTGAACCGAAGCGGGCCCCGCTGCGGATGCCGCGCCATCCAGCCGTGCCACACCAGGAGTCCCGCGAACACGATGCCCGTCGCGAGCTCCTGCGAACGCCACTCGCCGTCGATTCCCGCAGCTGCGGCGCCGAGCAGGGCGTTCGCCGACGTCACGAGCGAGACCGTCGACACGGCGGAGACGTAGAGTCCCCACCCGAGGGAGACCCGCTCGGCGGGGTCGCGCAGCCTCGTCCAGTTCACCTGCCACAGCACGGCCGCGAGGGGCCCTCCGATCACCGCGAACGCGAGGGACTGTGCGAGGCCGCTCGCACCATCGCCCGCGAGCACGCTCCTCGCGTCGATGAGGCGGCCGAGCAGGCCGCTCAGTCCGCCCGCCGCGATCATCATGAGCGCGAACAGCAGCACGTAGACGATCAGGCGACGCACGATGACGCCCGCCGACGGGTGAACGGGAACGATCGGTGCGGTCATCACTTCGGTCCAACGCCGTCCGGGCAGATCGACAGCGGCCACGGAGCCATGTCGATCAGCCAGTCGCCGTCGCCGCCGACGAGGTCGAACATCGCCTCCATCTCGAACCCTCCACCACCGAAGGGCCCGCCCGGTTGCGAGGTGACCACGACGACCCGCACGTCGGCGGTCTCGTCCCGCACGGTGGTCGACACGAGCGTGACCCGCACGTTGCTCGAGAAGCCCTGGTCGGATGATTCGCACCGCTCGGCAGCGCGATCGGTGAGGTAACGGGCGGCCTCGGTCTCGTCACCCGCGATGACGGCGGTGGCGTAGCGCTGCACGACGCCTTCCGGCGTGCTCGCGTCACGCAGCGGCGCCTCCCCGCGGGTGAGGACGACCCCGATGGCGACGAGTGCGATGATCCCCACGACGACGCCTGCGATGAGCAGCGAACGATCACGATGCGGTTCTACAGCATTCATGACTCAGGATCCCGCAGTCCACCCTCCACAGCAAGAGTGCACGCCCCGGCATTCGTCGTCCGGTCCGGCGCTTTCCTCCGGCCCGGTAACCTTGACGAGTGAAGACGTTCGACGAGTTGTTCGAGGAGCTGGCCGCGAAGGCGGAGGCCCGTCCGGCAGGTTCAGGCACCGTCGCCCAGCTCGACGCAGGAGTCCACGCGATCGGCAAGAAGATCGTGGAGGAAGCCGCCGAGGTCTGGATGGCTGCCGAGTATCAGTCGGACGACGAGACCGCCGAGGAGATCAGCCAGCTGCTGTATCACCTGCAGGTTCTCATGCTCGCCAAGGGACTGACCCCGGCGGACGTCTACCGCCATCTGTGATCGCAGGCACCCCCGCGATCCCCACCCGTCCCCAGCGCGCCGGCCCGTCGGCGCATAGAGAGTCCGACATGCTCCGTATCGCCGTTCCGAACAAAGGCTCGCTCTCCGAGGTCGCCGCC
Organism: uncultured Actinomycetota bacterium; assembly: GCA_963756375.1. Classification (GTDB taxonomy): domain Bacteria; phylum Actinomycetota; class Actinomycetes; order Actinomycetales; family Microbacteriaceae; genus Marisediminicola. The sequence goes on from CAVWNJ010000005.1 coordinate 850,260, forward strand.
GAGATGCTCGCCGAGGCCGGCTATTCCGGCCGCCGCGACCCGAGGGCGCTGAACTCGGTCGACCCCCGCAACGACGTGGAGTTCTTCTACCTCCGTCCGCGCGACATCGCCACCTATGTGGGCTCGGGGGCGCTCGACGTCGGCATCACCGGACGCGACCTGCTGCTCGACTCCGGGTCCACCGCGAAGGAGATCTCGACCCTCGACTTCGGCGACTCCACCTTCCGCTTCGCCGGTCAGGCCGGCCGGTTCTCCGAGCTGGCTGACCTCACGGGCATCCGGGTCGCAACGAGCTACCCGGGCCTCGTCGGTGACTTCCTCGCGCGCCACGGCGTCGAGGCCGAACTCGTGAAGCTCGACGGCGCCGTCGAGTCGGCCGTTCGCCTGGGCGTCGCGGATGCCGTCGCCGATGTGGTCTCGACCGGCTCCACCCTGCGCGCGCAGGGCCTCGAGATCTTCGGCCCGGTGATCCTCGACTCGACGGCGGTGCTGATCAGCTCGGGAACCGACCTGCCGGGCATCCAGACCCTTCAGCGCCGCCTGCAGGGTGTGCTCGTGGCGCGGCAGTACGTGCTGATGGATTACGACCTGCCGTCACGCCTCGTCGACGAGGCGTCGCGCATCACGCCGGGCCTCGAATCGCCCACCGTGTCGCCCCTGCGCGACCCCGACTGGGTCGCGGTGCGGGCCATGGTCGCGAGGGTCGACACCAATCAGGTGATGGACGAGCTCTATTCACTGGGCGCACGCGCTATTCTCGTCAGCTCCATCCACGCCGCGAGAATCTGAGAGGGGTCGCCATGACGGTCGCCGTTCGCGTCATCGCCTGTCTCGACGTGTCAGCAGGTCGGGTCGTCAAAGGTGTCAACTTCCTCGACCTGCGTGACGCGGGCGATCCGGTCGAACTCGCCGCGCGCTACGCCGCGCAGGGCGCAGACGAGATCACCTTCCTCGACGTGAGCGCCACCGTCGACGGACGGGACACCATGCACGAGGTCGTGCGCTCGACCGCCGAACAGGTCTTCGTGCCGCTGACCGTCGGCGGGGGAGTGCGCTCGGCAGACGACGTCGCACGGCTCCTCGCCAGTGGGGCAGACAAAGTGGGCGTGAACAGCGCTGCGATCGCCCGCCCCGCCCTGATCGGTGAGATCGCGGACCGCTTCGGTGCGCAGGTGCTCGTCTTGTCGCTCGACATCACCCGCTCCGCCGCGATGCCGAGCGGCTTCGTGGTCACCACGCACGGCGGTCGCACCGAAACCACACTCGACGCCGTGGAATGGGCGCGCGAGGCCATCGAGCGCGGCGCGGGGGAGCTCCTCGTGAACTCCATCGATGCGGATGGCACGAAGGCGGGGTTCGACCTCGAACTCACCCGCGCCATGCGCGACGTGAGCCGTGTCCCGGTGATCGCCTCCGGCGGCGCCGGGAGTCTCGCCCACTTCGTGCCGGCGATCGAGGCCGGTGCGGACGCGATCCTCGCCGCATCCGTCTTCCACGACGGCATGCTGACCGTGGGCGACATCAAGAGCGAACTCCACGCGGCCGGAATCATCACACGACGGGAACGGGTATGACAGACACCTCGGTCGACGCGGTCCTCGAACGCGCCCGCTTCGCACAGGACGGGCTCCTGCCCGCGATCATCCAGCAGCACGACACGCGCGACGTGCTCATGCTGGGCTACATGAACGCCGAAGCCCTGCGCCGCACCCTCACCGAGGGCAGGGTCACGTTCTGGTCGCGGTCACGCCAGGAGTTCTGGCGCAAGGGCGACACCTCGGGTCACGCCCAGCACGTGATCGCGGCGGCGCTCGACTGCGACGCCGACACGATCCTCGTCACCGTGGACCAGGTGGGCAACGCCTGCCACACCGGCGCCCACTCCTGCTTCGACGTCGACCCGCTCGACCCCGCGGTCGGGAGTCGCGATGAGTGACACCACCACACGCGCCGAGTTCGGCGAGCTCGTGGGCGGGCATCGGGTCATCCCTGTCATCCGCGAGCTCTTCGCCGACGGTGAGACCCCCGTCGGCATCTACCGCAAACTCGCCGACGGTCGCCCGGGCACGTTCCTGCTCGAATCGGCCGAACAGGGCGGCATCTGGTCGCGATACTCGTTCATCGGCGTCTCATCGTTCGGTGTGCTGACCCAGAGCGGCGACTCCGCAACCTGGCTCGACTACGGCCTCGACTCCGCTCGCGCGTTCGGCGGGGCGATGCCCGAGCGCCCACTCGACGCGGTGTCCAGCCTGCACGCCCGCTGGTCGACCCCGCCGGTGGCCGGGCATCCGCCTCTCACCGGCGGTCTGGTCGGGTTCATCGGCTGGGAGGCGATCCGCCAGATCGAACGCCTTCCCGACGCCCCGCCCGCCGACTTCACGGTGCCGGGGCAGGCGCTGTCCTTTGTGTCGGAACTCGTCGTCGTGGACCACCGCACCGGCAGCGTGCTCCTCATCGCCACCGTGCTCGGCGACGACGGCGAGCCGGCGGATGCACTGTGGACTGCCGCCCAGGGTCGCCTCGATCGGATGCAGAAAGCGCTCGCCGAACCCGCTGAGGCATGGCTCGCCGAGGTGGATCTCACCTCCGCGGCGACCCCGATTCCGCGCATCCGCGCCGACGATTTCAAGTCCGCCGTGGAGCAGTCGAAGCGGTTCATCATCGACGGGGACGTGTTCCAGGTCGTCATCTCGCAGCGCTTCGACCACGAGATCAGCGCCGAGCCGATCGACGTCTACCGTGTGCTGCGCACGCTGAACCCCAGCCCATACATGTATCTGCTCTCGCTCGAGGAGCCGGACGGCGAGAACCCAGGCGAGCCGTACTGGATCGTGGGGTCCTCACCCGAGGCGCTCGTGAAGGTCGAGCGGTCGCGGGCGACGATGCATCCGATCGCCGGGTCGAAACCGCGCGGCGACACGCCCGAGGAGGACATCGCCCTGGGTGATGCTCTCTCCGGCGATGCGAAGGAGCGCGCGGAGCACCTCATGCTCGTGGATCTCGCGCGCAACGACCTGCTGAAGGTGTGCGTTGCCGGCTCGGTCGAGGTCACCGAATTCATGCAGGTGGAGCGGTTCAGCCACATCATGCACCTCGTCTCCTCGGTGGAGGGCGATCTGCGGGAGGGCGCGAGCCCGATCGAGGTCTTCCGGGCGACCTTCCCCGCTGGCACCCTCTCCGGGGCCCCGAAGCCTCGAGCACTCGAGATCATCGACGAGCTCGAGGTGGCGCAGCGCGGCGTGTACGGCGGCGTCGTCGGCTACTTCGGCTTCGCGGGCGATCTCGATCTCGCCATCGCGATTCGCACCGCCACGATCTCCCGAGGCGTCGCGCGCGTGCAGGCGGGGGCGGGACTCGTGGCCGACTCCGACCCCGAGACCGAATATCAGGAGACGGTCAACAAGGCCGCGGCCCCGCTCCGCGCGATCGCCGTGGCGAACTCGCTCCGCCGGGTGACCTGAGTGGCCGAGCGCACAGCCTCTCGCCGCATCAAGGCGATTGCGCTCGGTGCCGGAATCCTCCTCGGTGGTCTGGTGATCGTGGCGTGGACCCAGCAGTGGTTCGTGGTGACCCTCGTCGCGGACGAACTCGGCGGAGCTCGGGTCGACATCGGCGGTGATGTCGCCGCCGGGGGGCTCGCCGCGCTCGGTCTCGCCGGTATTGCCCTGGTCGGGGCGTTGTCGATCGCGGGGAGGGTGTTCCGCATCGTGCTCGGCGCACTTCAGGTGCTCATCGGTGCCACGGTCGTGCTGTCTGCCGTGAGCGCGCTCTCCAGTCCCGTGCGGTCGTCGGCCTCGGCGATCACCACGGCGACCGGGGTGAGTGGGCAGGAATCCATCGAGAGCCTCATCGAATCGATCACGCCGACCGCCTGGCCGATGGTGGCCGCGGTGCTCGGCGTGGCCATGATCGCGGTCGGGGTGCTCATCCTCGTCACCGGCAGTCGCTGGCCTGGGTCGGCCAGGCGCTACCGCACGGCCGGTTTCGCCGACGCGGAACCGGATGCTCCCCGCTCGCCCCGCGGCGACTCGGTGAACGACTGGGACGCGTTGAGCGACGGGTCCGATCCCACCTCAGGCTAGAATCGAAGCCTGCCCGCACCGATCCACAGGAGAGACATGTCCGACCACAACGACCCCGGCCACGGTAACTCTCCGGCGGCATGGACCGCCGTCGTCATCATGCTCGTGGCGTTCACCATCGGCACGATCGCCTTCTTCTTCGACTACCCGATCGTCGTCTGGATCTCGGCCGTCCTCGCGGTCCTCGGGCTGCTCACCGGCGTGGTACTCGCACGTCTCGGCTACGGCGTCGGTGGCGACCGCTACGTGTCGAAGGAACACTGACCCGGTGCTCGCCGACCTCACCGCCGGGGCTCTCGCTGACGCCTCGGCGCGTCGCGCCGCGCGTTCGACCGCCGAGGTCGAACGTGCCGCGCTCGAGCGCCCCGCCGCACTGGATGCACTCGCCGCCCTCGCCCCGGCCGACCGGGTCAAGATCATCGCCGAGATCAAGCGTTCGAGCCCGTCTCGCGGACCGCTCGCCAGCATCCCCGATCCCGCCGATCTCGCCCGTGCCTACCAGTCGGGCGGGGCCAGCGCCATCAGCGTGCTGACCGAGGGCCGCAGGTTCGGCGGATCGCTCTCCGATCTCGAGGCCGTCCGGGCCGCTGTCAGTCTTCCCGTGCTGCGCAAGGACTTCGTGGCCGAGGAGTACCAGGTGCTCGAGGCACGCGCGGCGGGTGCAGACCTCGTGCTGCTCATCGTCGCCGCGCTCGACCAGCCCCGCCTCGAGCGACTCTTCGGGTTCATCTCCGAGCTCGGGATGACGCCGCTCGTCGAAGCGCACAGCGCCGACGAACTCGACCGCGCCGTCGCCCTGGGGGCACCCCTCATCGGCGTCAACGCCAGGGACCTGTCGACCTTCGAACTCGACAAAGACCTCTTCGGCCGGCTCGCCGAACGACTGCCGGACGGCGTCATCAAGGTCGCGGAGTCCGCTGTGCTCACCCCAGCAGACGTCGCTCACTATCGAGCCGCCGGCGCCGACGTGGTGCTGATCGGCGAAGCCCTCGTCACCGGTGACCCGGTGGCGACCCTCACCAGATTCCTGGAGGCCTGATGGCTCTGCGCGACGAACTCGGACCCTATTTCGGCGAGTACGGCGGGCGCTTCGTGCCCGAGAGCCTCATCGAGGCGCTCGACGAACTCGACGCCGCCTACCGGGCCGCGAAGACCGACCCCGAGTTCCAGGCGGAGCTCGCGGCCCTGCACGCCACCTACACCGGGCGCCCGTCGATCATCACCGAGGTGACGAGGTTCGCGGAGCACGCCGGCGGTGCCCGCGTGATCCTGAAACGCGAAGACCTCAATCACACCGGGTCGCACAAGATCAACAATGTGCTCGGCCAGGCGCTCCTCGCCCGCAGGCTCGGCAAGACGCGCCTCATCGCCGAGACCGGCGCAGGCCAGCACGGCGTGGCCACCGCAACGGCGGCTGCACTGTTCGGCATGGAGTGCGTCGTCTACATGGGCGAGGTCGACACCGAGCGCCAGGCCCTCAACGTGGCGCGGATGCGACTGCTCGGGGCAGAGGTCATCCCGGTCACCACCGGCTCCCGCACCCTCAAGGACGCCATCAACGACGCCCTGCGTGACTGGGTCGCGAACGTCGAGACGACCCACTACCTGCTGGGCACCGTCGCCGGGCCGCACCCGTTCCCGGTCATGGTGCGCGACTTCCACAAGATCATCGGCGAGGAGGCGCGCGAACAGGTCCTCGCTCTCACCGGTCGCCTGCCCGACGCCGTCACAGCGTGCGTCGGAGGAGGCTCGAACGCGATGGGAATCTTCCACGCCTTCCTCGACGACCCCGACGTGCGACTCATCGGCTACGAGGCCGCCGGCGATGGCGCGGAGACCCTTCGGCACGCGGCCACCATCACCAAGGGCCGCCCTGGCGTCCTTCACGGTGCCAGGAGCTACCTCCTGCAGGATGAGGACGGCCAGACGGTCGAGTCCCATTCCATCTCGGCGGGCATGGACTACCCGGGCGTCGGACCCGAGCACGCCTGGCTCGCCGACATCGGCCGTGCCCACTACGTGCCGGTGAGCGACGCCGAGGCCATGGATGCGCTTCGTCTGCTCGCACGCACCGAGGGCATCATCCCGGCCATCGAGTCGGCGCACGCCCTGGCAGGCACGCTCGCGCTCGGGCGGGAACTCGGCCCGGACGGCATCATCCTCGTCAACCTCAGCGGCCGCGGAGACAAAGACATGGTGACCGCCGGCAACTACTTCGGCGTTCTCGACGCGGATGCGGAGCAGGTGTGAGCTCGGTCGAAACCGCCATCGCGGCGCGCAAGAATGCCGGTAGTGGCGCCCTCGTCGGCTACCTCCCCGCCGGCTTCCCCGACCTCGAGACCAGCATCGAGGCCGCGGTCGCGCTGGCCGAGAACGGTGTCGACGTCATCGAACTCGGGCTGCCCTACAGCGACCCGGTGATGGACGGCCCCGTAATCCAGGCCGCGACCCAGGTCGCGCTCTCCAAGGGCTTCAAGCTCCGGCACGGCTTCGAGGTGATGGCGGCCATCACGGCCAGAGTCGACATCCCGGTGCTGTTCATGAGCTACTGGAACCCGATCACCCAGTACGGCGTCGATCGATTCGCGGATGACCTCGTGGCCGCGGGCGGCGCAGGCGTCATCACCCCCGACCTCATCCCAGACGAAGCTGAGGCGTGGATCGCGGCGTCCGACCGCACCGGACTCGACCGGGTCTTCCTCGCCGCGCCGTCATCCACAGACACCCGACTCACCCAGGCGGTCGAGACCAGCCGCGGCTTCGTCTATGCGGTCTCCACCATGGGCATCACCGGCGCCAGGTCCGATGTCGACAGTGCTGCCCGCTCGCTCGTCGCACGCCTGCGCTCCGCCGGAGCCACGAGCACCTGCGTCGGCCTCGGCATCTCCAGCGCGAAGCAGGTCCGCGAAGTCATCGAGTACGCCGACGGCGCCATCGTCGGTTCCGCCCTCGTGAAGGCCCTGGCCGACGGCGGTGTGAGCGCCGTCGCGTCCACCGCCGCCGCGCTTTCCGCCGGCACTAGGCTCTGATCCGCAGTGGCACCCCCCACCAGAAAGGCGTAAGGACCGTGTTCGCACCCCTGAGCATTCCCAGCCCGAGCTACGACTGGCAGGTTCTCAACCTCGGCCAGGGTCTTCGTGACCTCGGGCTTTCGTGGTTCACGCTGGACATCAACATCCACGTCTACGCCCTGTGCATTCTCGCCGGCATCGTCGCGGCGACCCTCCTCACCTCGGTGCGGTTGAAGCGGCGCGGCGCAGACCCCGGGCTGGTGCTTGACGTGGCCATCTGGGCGGTGCCGTTCGGCATCATCGGAGGGCGCATCTTCCACGTGCTCACCCACCCCGACGATTACTTCGGGGAGGGGCGCGACCTCATCAAGGTCTTCGCCATCTGGGAGGGCGGGCTCGCCATCTTCGGCGCGCTGATCCTCGGCGCCGTCGGGGTCTACATTGGCTGCCGCCGTGCCGGCCTGCGATTCTTCAGCTTCGCCGATGCGCTCGTGCCTGGACTTCTGCTCGCTCAGGCGTTCGGCCGTCTCGGCAATTACTTCAACCACGAGCTGTTCGGGGTGCCGACCGACCTTCCGTGGGGTCTCGAGATCGAGGCGACCAACCCCGCCTACCCGGTCGGGCTCCCGGAGGGCGTGCTCTTCCACCCGACCTTCCTCTACGAGATCATCTGGAACCTCATCGGGGTCGGCGTGCTGATCGCGGCGGAGCGGGTGCACCGTCGTGGCCGCGTGACGGTCTTCGGCGCCGAGGTCCCCGGCTTCGTGGCAGGGACCTATCGTCTGCAGTGGGGTTCGCTGCTCGGCCTGTACCTCATCTGGTACGGCGTCGGCCGCAGCGTCTTCGAGTCGATCCGCATCGACCCGAGCGAGATCTTCCTCGGCGTGCGCACCAACGTCTGGGCCGCTCTCGCCGCCGTGCTCCTCGGCCTCCTGATCATGATCATCCAGCGACGCAGGCACCCGGGACTCGAGCCCAGCCCTTACCTGCCGGGTCGAGAATGGGATCCCAACGCTGCGGTAGACTCTGGCGACACCTGGACGGATGCCGACGACGACGCCACCGGAGAAACTGGAGCCACCCGGCCGAAGGAATCCGCCTCAGGGTCGGTCGACAGGTCCGCCACAAGCGGGGTTGCTGCCAAGCCTTAGGCCGGACCGCGCGCACCACGCGCGCACCGGCATCCAATTGATATCGCCCGCGGCTGCGAGGCGACGAAACCCTGGGCCATCGTTGTCCCGCGTCTAAGTTCATCGTGAGGACGGTTCCTGATGGTTCTTCCCCAACCCTTTTCCCGCTTCAGCCTGACCCCTGAAGCCGCTGGTCTCTACGACCCCCGTAACGAACGGGATGCCTGCGGACTCGCCATGGTCGCAACCCTCCGCGGCACCGCCGGCCACGACATCATCGATGCCGCGCTCGGCGCCCTGCGCAACCTCGAGCACCGGGGAGCGATCGGCTCCGACGCGGGAACGGGCGACGGAGCCGGAATCATCACGCAGATTCCGGATGACTTCTTCCGCGCCGTCGTCGATGCTGAACTGCCGCCGGTCGGTCGTTACGTCGTGGGCATGGCATTCCTCCCTCTCGACGACGACGCCCGCGCAGCGGCCAAAACCCGCATCGAGCAGATCGCCTCCGAGGAATCCCTCAGTGTGCTGGCCTGGCGCACCGTGCCTGTGCGCCCGGAAGAGGTGGGCAAACTCGCTCGCGCCGCAATGCCGGTCTTCGAGCAACTGTTCCTCACCACCACCGTCACGGACGAGAACGGCGAGACCCTCGCCGGGATAGCGCTCGACCGCCTCTCGTTCCGCCTTCGTAAGCGCGCGGAGCGCGAAGTCGAGGTCTACTTCCCGTCGCTGTCGTGTCGCACCGTGGTCTACAAGGGCATGGTCACCACGCTTCAGCTCGAGCCGTTCTACCCGGACCTGTCGGACGTTCGGTTCACCTCGAAGCTGGCGCTGGTGCACTCCAGGTACTCCACGAACACGTTCCCGTCGTGGCCGCTCGCCCAGCCTTTCCGCATGATGGCGCACAACGGCGAGATCAACACGGTGCAGGGAAACCGCAACTGGATGCGCGCCCGCCAGTCGCAGCTCCAGTCGGATGTGCTCGGCGACCTCACCGACATCCTGCCCATCAACACGCCCGGTGCGAGCGACTCCGCGTCCTTCGACGAGGTCGTGGAGCTGCTGAACCTCGGTGGCCGCTCGCTCCCGCACGCCATGATGATGATGGTGCCGGAGGCGTACGAGAACCAGGCCGACATCGACCCGGGTCGCCGGGACTTCTACGAGTACCACTCCATGCTCATGGAGCCGTGGGACGGCCCGGCAGCACTCGTCTTCACCGACGGCAGCCTCGTGGGGGCGACCCTCGACCGCAACGGGCTCCGCCCGGGGCGCTACCTCATCACAGACGACGGACTGGTCGTGCTTGCGAGCGAGATCGGCGTGCTCGACATCGCGCCGGAACGCGTGGTGCGCAAGGGACGACTCCGCCCGGGCAAGATGTTCCTCGTCGACACCGAGGGTGGTCGACTGATCGAAGACGACGAGATCAAGGACGAGCTCGCGAAGGCGAAGCCGTGGGGGGAGTGGCTCGAGGCGGGTCGCATCAACCTGAAGGACCTGCCCGAGCGCGAGCACATCGTGCACACCCTCGCCTCGGTGACCCGCCGCCAGCGCACCTTCGGGTACACCGAGGAGGAGCTGCGCATCCTGCTCATGCCGATGGCCAAGGGTGGGGCAGAGCCACTCGGAGCGATGGGCTCCGACACGCCCATCGCCGTGCTGTCCACGCGTCCGCGCCTGCTGTTCGACTACTTCACCCAGGCGTTCGCCCAGGTCACGAACCCGCCGCTCGACTCGATCCGCGAAGAGGTCGTCACCTCGCTCACGGTGGGACTCGGTCCGGAGCGCAACCTGCTCGACGCCACGCCCGAGCACGCTCGCCAGGTCATCCTCGACTTCCCGGTGATCGACAACGACGAGCTTGCGAAGATCCAGCACATCGACCCGCGCCCCGGCACTGCCACGACGACCACCATCCGTGGCCTCTACCGCGTGGATGACGGGCCGCAGGCGATGCACCGCCGGATCGACGCCATGTGCGACGAGGTGGACCGGGCTATCGACAACGGAGCGCTGTTCATCGTGCTCTCCGACCGTGACTCCAACGCGGATCTCGCCCCGGTGCCGTCCCTGCTCATGCTCGCCGGCGTGCACCACCACCTCATCCGCCGCGAGAACCGCATGAAGGTCGGCCTGATCGTGGAGGCCGGCGACGTACGCGAGGTTCATCACATCGCCCTGCTGATCGGCTACGGCGCGTCCGCGGTCAACCCGTACCTCGCCATGGAGAGCGTCGAGCAGCTCGTTCGCGCCGGGATGATCCCCGACATCACGCCGGAGAAGGCCGTCAAGAACCTGATCAAGGCGCTCGGCAAGGGCGTGCTCAAGATCATGTCCAAGATGGGCATCTCGGTGGTCGGGTCGTACGCTGGCGCGCAGGCGTTCGAAGCCGTGGGCCTGTCCCAGCAGTTCGTCGACCAGTACTTCACCGGCACGGTCAGCCTGCTCGGTGGCGTCGGCATGGAGATCATCGCCGCCGAGAGCGCAGCCAGGCACTCAGCCGCGTATCCGCAGGATGGCGCGATCAACGCTCACGAGCGCCTCGCCATCGGCGGCGAGTACCAGTGGCGCAGGGACGGGCCGCCCCACCTGTTCAACCCGGACACGATCTTCCGGCTGCAGCACTCCACCCGGTCGCGTCGCTACGACATCTTCCGCGAGTACACGAAGCTCGTCGACGAGCAGGCCGAGAACCTCATGACGCTGCGCGGGCTTCTCTCCCTGCGCACCGGCGTGCGTCCGGCCGTGCCCATCGACGAGGTCGAGCCGGTCTCGTCGATCGTCAAGCGTTTCTCGACCGGCGCGATGAGCTACGGCTCGATCAGCCCCGAGGCTCACGAGACCCTCGCCATCGCCATGAACCGGCTCGGCGCGAAGAGCAACACCGGTGAGGGCGGCGAAGACGTTCAGCGCCTGCTCGACCCGGAGCGCCGCAGCGCGATCAAGCAGGTCGCATCCGGTCGGTTCGGGGTGACGAGCATGTACCTCACCCACGCCACCGACATCCAGATCAAGATGGCTCAGGGCGCGAAGCCCGGCGAGGGGGGCCAGCTGCCGCCGGGCAAGGTCTACCCGTGGATCGCGCGCACGCGCCACGCGACCGCCGGCGTCGGGCTCATCTCGCCCCCGCCGCATCACGACATCTACTCGATCGAAGACCTGAAACAGCTGATCTTCGACCTGAAGCGCGCCAACCCCGACGCCCGCGTGCACGTGAAGCTGGTGAGCCAGTCGGGCATCGGCGCCGTCGCGGCAGGGGTCACCAAGGCCCTCGCGGATGTCGTGCTCGTCTCGGGCCACGACGGAGGCACCGGCGCGAGCCCACTCAACTCGCTCAAGCACGCTGGTACCCCGTGGGAACTCGGCCTCGCCGAGACGCAGCAGACGCTCATGCTCAATGGCATGCGCGACCGCGTGGTGGTGCAGGTCGACGGTCAGATGAAGACCGGGCGCGACGTGATCATCGGTGCCCTGCTCGGCGCGGAGGAGTTCGGGTTCGCTACCGCTCCGCTCGTGGTGTCGGGCTGCATCCTGATGCGTGTGTGTCACCTCGACACGTGCCCCGTCGGCGTGGCGACTCAGAACCCGGAGCTGCGCGAGCGCTTCACCGGTAAGGCTGAGTTCGTGGTGAACTTCTTCGAGTTCCTCGCCCAGGAGGTACGTGAGTACCTCGCCGAGCTCGGTTTCCGAAGCCTCGAGGAGGCCATCGGTCACAAGGAGCTTCTCGGCGTGGACCGGGCCGTCGATCACTGGAAGGCCGACGGTCTCGACCTCAGCCCCATCCTGGTCGGGCCGGAATTCGCCGAAGACGAACCGCGCTCCAACCGGGTGGGCCAGGATCACGAGCTCGGCGACCACTTCGACGTCGAACTGCTGCGCCTCAGCACGAGCGCGCTGAAGCACAAGAAGCCGGTGTCGATCGACCTCCCCGTGCGCAACACGGCCCGCGCCGTCGGCACCATGCTGGGTCACGCGGTCACCGTCGCACACGGCGAGAACGGCCTGCCGACCGGCACGATCGACATCACGCTGCGCGGATCCGCCGGCCAGTCGTTCGGCGCCTTCCTGCCCGCCGGCATCACGCTGCGCCTTGTCGGCGACAGTAACGACTACGTCGGCAAGGGCCTGTCCGGCGGACGGATCGTCGTGCGACCGGATGACGCGAGCGTGTTCACCGCGGAGGAGAACGTGATCGCGGGCAACGTGATCGGCTACGGCGCAACCCAGGGAAGCATGTTCATCCGCGGCATCGTCGGTGAGCGGTTCCTCGTGCGGAACTCCGGCGCGTCGGCGGTCGTGGAGGGGGTCGGCGACCACGCCCTCGAGTACATGACCGGGGGACTCGCGGTGATCCTCGGCGAGACCGGCCGGAACCTCGGAGCCGGGATGTCGGGCGGTACCGCCTACGTTCGCGGGCTCCGTCCGGAACGGGTCAACCAGGACTCCCTGTCCTCGGGCGAGCTGCAGCTGCACGAACTGGGCAGCGCGGACCTGGAGATCCTGAAGGACCTCCTGGAAGAGCACCTCACCGAGACCGACTCGGAGCTCGCCGCACAGATCCTGGGCGACTTCGACCAGGCGGCGACCGAGTTCGTCAAGGTGCTGCCTCGCGACTACGCAGCGGTACTGGCAACGCGGGCGACCGCAGTGGAAGAGGGGCTCGACCCCGACGGCGATATCGCGTGGAAGCGCATTCTGGAGGTGACCGGTGGCTGATCCCAAAGGCTTCCTGAAGACGACGACCCGCGAGCTGCCGCCTCGCCGCCCCGTGGCACTGCGCCTCATGGACTGGAAAGAGGTCTATGAGCAGGGCGACGCCGCGACGACCCGCGCCCAGGCCGGACGCTGCATGGACTGCGGCATTCCGTTCTGCCACCAGGGTTGCCCGCTCGGAAACCTCATCCCCGAGTGGAACGACCTCATGTGGCGCGGTGAGGGCAGGCAGGCCATCGAGCGCCTGCACGCCACGAACAACTTCCCGGAGTTCACCGGGCGCCTCTGCCCCGCGCCGTGCGAGAGCTCGTGTGTGCTCGGTATCAATCAGCCGGCCGTGACGATCAAGCAGGTAGAGGTCTCGATCATCGATCAGGCCTTCGCCAACGACTGGGTCGAGCCGCATCCACCCGAGCGCCTCACCGGCAAGACGGTCGCCGTGGTCGGATCGGGGCCTGCCGGTCTCGCCGCAGCGCAGCAGCTCACCCGAGCCGGTCACACCGTGGCCGTGTTCGAGCGGGATGACCGCATCGGCGGACTGCTGCGATACGGCATCCCGGACTTCAAGATGGAGAAGAAGCATCTCGAGTCGCGGCTACGCCAGATGCAGGCCGAGGGGACCAGGTTCCGCGCCGGAGTGAACATCGGCGTCGACATCACCTGGAGCGATCTGCGGGCGCGCTACGACGCCGTGATCGTCGCCACCGGCGCGCTCGTGCCCCGCGACCTGCCGATTCCCGGGCGCGACCTGGCCGGCGTGCACTTCGCCATGGAGTACCTGGTCGAACAGAACCGGGTCGGCGCGGGCGACCAGGTGCCCGATCAGATCACCGCGGAGGGCAAGCACGTCGTCGTCCTCGGCGGTGGTGACACCGGAGCCGACTGCATCGGTACCGCCCACCGCCAGCACGCGCTCTCGGTCACCAACCTCGCGATCGGCAAGCAGCCGCCGACCGAGCGCACCGAAGACATGCCGTGGCCGATGACACCGAACCTGTTCGAGGTCGCCAGCGCTCACGAGGAGGGCGGCGAGCGGGTCTACCTCGCCTCAACGGTCGAGTTCCTCTCGAACGACCTCGGCGAGGTGCGCGCAATCCGCGTCGCCGAGACCGAGTACCTCGACGGTCGCCGCGTGCCGCGCGCCGGTACCGAACGTGAGATCCCCGCCGATCTCGTGTTGCTCGCGCTGGGGTTCACCGGAACGGATGCGGAAGACATCCAGCACCAGCTTCGCGTTCCGTTCGAGCGCGGTAACGTGGAACGCGATGGCGACTACCAGACCTGCGAGTCCGGCGTCTTCGTGGCCGGCGATGCCGGTCGCGGACAGTCACTCATCGTCTGGGCCATCGCGGAGGGTCGCGCGGCCGCAGCATCCGTAGACAGGTACCTCGAGGGCGAGACGGAACTCCCCTCCCCGGTACGCCCCACAGACCGCGGCATCTCCATCTGAGCTTGTCCACCTACGACAACACTTCACCCTAAGGAACCCATGAGACGCGCAAAAATCGTTGCAACGCTGGGCCCGGCAACCGCCAGTTACGACAACATCAGAGCCATCATCGAAGCGGGTGTCGATGTGGCCCGCATGAACCTGAGCCACGGCAGCTACGAGGTTCACGAAGAGGTCTACCAGAACGTGCGGAGGGCCGCAGACGACTCTGCCAAGGCCGTCGCCGTGCTCGTAGACCTGCAGGGCCCGAAGATCCGGCTCGCCCGGTTCGCCAACGGACCCCACGAGCTTGCCGTCGGCGACATCTTCACCATCACCACCGAAGACGTCGAAGGCACGAAGGAAATCTGCGGCACCACCTTCAAGGGACTGCCGCAGGATGTCGCCCCCGGCGATTCCCTGCTCATCGACGACGGCAAGGTCAAGCTCCGCGTCATCGACACCGACGGCGTGAAAGTCAGGACCGAGGTCGTCGTCGCGGGAACCGTCTCCAACAACAAGGGCATCAACCTGCCCGGCGTCGCGGTCAACGTGCCCGCCCTGTCCGACAAGGACGAAGCCGACCTCCGCTGGGGTCTCAAGCTCGGCGCCGACTACATCGCGCTGTCCTTCGTGCGCAATGCCGAAGACGTCGTGCGGGTGCACGAGATCATGGCGGAGGAGGGGCGCAAGATCCCGGTCATCGCCAAGATCGAGAAGCCACAGGCCGTCGACAACCTGGAAGCGATCATCGACGCGTTCGACGGCATCATGGTCGCCCGGGGTGACCTCGGCGTCGAACTTCCGCTCGAGGCGGTACCGATCGTGCAGAAGCGCGCCGTGGAGCTGTCGCGCAGAATGGCGAAGCCCGTCATCGTGGCAACTCAGATGCTCGAATCCATGATCTCGAGCCCCATCCCGACGCGCGCCGAGACCTCGGATGTGGCGAACGCCGTGCTCGACGGTGCGGATGCCGTGATGCTGAGCGGCGAGACGAGCGTCGGGGAGTACCCGGTCGTCACCGTGCAGACGATGGCGCGCATCATCGCCTCGACCGAGGACCACGGGCTCGAGCGCATCCCCGCGCTCGGAACCAAGCCGCGCACGCTGGGTGGCGCGATCACCCTGGCCGCAGCAGAGGTGGCGGACTTCGTCGGCGCGAAGTACGTGTGCGTGTTCACCGAGTCGGGGGACTCCGCACGACGGATGTCCCGCCTCCGGTTCAACATCCCGATGAAGGCGTTCACGCCGGAGCCCGCGGTCCGCCGTCGCATGGCACTCACCTGGGGCATCGAGTCGTTCACCACGGATCGCGTCACCCATACCGACGCCATGTACCGCCAGGTCGACGACGCGCTCCTCGACAGCGGGCTGGCCGAGGTCGGCGACAAGGTCGTGGTGATCTCCGGATCCCCTCCCGGAATCGCAGGTTCCACCAATGACCTTCGCGTGCACAGCGTGGGTGACGCCAGAAACCAGGCGGCCCCGGCGTACGCCGGAGACTAGGTTCACCCGGAGGCCCCGGCACGAGATTTTTCGTGCCGGGGCCTCCGTTCTGCGGTACGGTGCTCGCATCGCGGGTTGCACACCCGATCGTGCGGCTCGCATTCCCAATCGAGGGAGTACCGATGTCCACCCGCCGTTCCTTCGCCGCCGGGGTCTCAGGCGCCGCGCTCGTGCTGTCGCTGTTCGCGATCGGGGGCGTGCAATCGATCGCCCCGCGACTGCCTGAAGCGTTGCCTGCAGCGGTGCCGGGAGCGCCCGCCGTTCACTTCACCGCGGCGGGAGACATCTCGGCCAGCGCCGATGCCGGCCGCACCCTCGCCGGTGTGCGCGCGCTCGCGCCCGATCTGCACTTCGCTCTCGGCGACCTCTCGTACGGCGCGACAGGCAACGAGCAGGCCTGGTGCGACTTCGTCACGAGCGCCGTCGGTCCCGGCTTCCCGTTCGAGATCATCGCGGGCAACCACGAGAGCAACGGGATCAACGGCAACATCAACGACTTCACCGCCTGCCTCCCCAACCAGGTTCCCGGCGTCGTCGGCACTTACGGGCGCCAGTACTACGTCGACGTTCCCGCTCAGAACCCGCTCGTGCGGTACATCATGGTCTCGCCCGGCCTCATCTTCCCCGACGGCCCGTGGTCGTACGCCGCCGGCTCTCCCCGCTACCAGTGGACCTCCGCGGCCATCGATGGCGCTCGCGCCGCCAACATCCCGTGGGTCGTCGCGGGCATGCACAAGCCCTGCATCTCCGTCGGCAGGTACGGATGCGACTCCGGCTCCGACATCGCGGCCCTGTTCGTGTCGAAGAAGGTGGATCTCGTTCTCAGCGGACACGAGCACATCTACGCACGGAGCAAGCAGATCGCCTCGGGTCCTGGATGCACCGCTCTCGTGCCCGGCACCTACCAGCCGTCATGCGTCGCCGACGCCGACGACACACTCGCGAAGGGCGCTGGCACCGTGTTCGCCATCGTCGGAACCGGGGGCACCCCGCTCCGCGACGTCGTCCAGGAGGATCCGGAGAGCGGGTACTTCGTCGCAACATCCGGTCTGAACAAGCAGCCGTCCTTCGGCAACCTCGACGTGCGTCTCACCGGTGATTCTCTCGCGGCTCGCTTCGTGCCGGTCGGCACCGGCACCTTCACCGACTCCTTCACGATCGGGCCGCCCGACCCCACCACGAACCAGCCGCCCGTAGCGTCCTTCACGAGCAGCTGCACCGCACTCGACTGCTCGTTCGACGCCGCCGGATCGCGCGATCCGGACGGCAGCATCACGCAGTACTCCTGGGACTTCGGTGACGGCTCATCGGCGTCGGGCGCGACGGCAACCCGCACCTACGCCTCGGCCGGCAGCTTCTCCGTGCGGTTGACGGTCACCGACAACGGCGGCGCGACCGGGTCGACGGCCTCCACCGTGTCGCCAGCGGCCGCTCCACCGCCCCCGCCGCCCGGCACGCCACCGGCGCACCTCAGCGACCGTTTCGACCGGACCGTCGCCAGCGGATGGGGGACACCCGACGTGGGCGGCGCCTGGACCACCGAGGGCGCGGCGTCGTCCTTCTCGGTGTCAGGGGGAATGGGCAATGTGCGCATGACGCGATCGGGAATCACCGCGACGGCGCTGTCGGGGTCGACCCCGTCGACGAACACCGACCTGACGGTGAGTTTCACCGCGGACAAGGCGCCCACCGGCAGCGGGATCTACTACACGATCGGTGGCCGTGAGGTGAACGCAACCCGCTACGGCGCCAAGGTCGTGCTCAAGCCGACCGGAACGGCCACCGTCGCGCTCGTGCGGCGCGGTCAGTCGGGCGATGTCGACATCACCACCGCGGCGACCGCTCCAGGGGTCACGTTCGCCCCTGGAGACCTGCTGTCCGTGCGCCACCAGGTGATCGGTGTGAACCCGACCGTGCTCCGGGTCAAGCTGTGGAAGACCGGCACCCCGGAGCCGACCGCCTGGATTCGCTCGGCGACAGACTCGACGCCCGAACTCCAGGTGCCCGGTGTCGTGCGCGTCACGATGTACCTGTCGGGCAGCGCGACGAATGCTCCGGTGACGGCACGCATCGACGACATCGTCGCTCGCACGCCGTGACCGTGCAGAACGAATGCGTAGGGCTGGTGCCGGTGGTGGGACTCGAACCCACACGTCCTCACGGACAAAGCATTTTGAGTGCTCCGCGTCTGCCATTCCGCCACACCGGCGCACTACAGCCCGGTTCAGAATACCGTAGGGTTTAGGGCATGGCTGACCAGGATTCCGCACCGCAAGCACCCCGTCGCGTCGTCGTTGCAGAGGACGAATCCCTGATCCGCCTCGACATCGTCGAGACCCTCCGTGACAACGGTTTCGAGGTGGTCGGTGAGGCTGGCGACGGCGAGACCGCTGTCGCACTCGCCACCGAGCTTCGCCCGGATCTCGTCATCATGGACGTGAAGATGCCCCTGCTCGACGGCATCTCGGCCGCGGAGCGTCTCACCAAGAACCACATCGCGCCCGTGGTGCTGCTCACGGCGTTCAGCCAGAAGGAGCTCGTCGAGCGCGCGAGCGAGGCCGGTGCCCTCGCGTACGTCGTGAAGCCGTTCACCCCGAACGATCTTCTGCCCGCCATCGAGATCGCCCTCTCGCGCTACTCGCAGATCATCACCCTCGAGGCCGAGGTCGCCGACCTCGTCGAGCGCTTCGAGACGCGCAAGCTCGTCGACCGCGCCAAGGGACTGCTCAACGAGAAGATGGGCTTCACCGAGCCGGAAGCGTTCCGCTGGATTCAGAAGGCGTCGATGGACCGCCGGCTCACCATGCACGACGTGGCGCAGTCGATCGTCGACCAGCTCGCCGCCAAGAAGTAGCGACGCGCTCGGCTAGGTCGGCGCGCTCGACCGAGTCGCGCTCGGCTCAGGCCTTTCGGCTCCGGCGACGCGCTCCGCTACTTGTCGCGGAGCATGTTGGTCATGCGCACCGTCGAGAGTCGTTTGCCCTCGTCGTCGGTGATGGCGATCTCGTGGGTCGCCAGCGTGCGACCGAGCACGATCGACGTGCAGGTGCCGGTCACCCAACCCGAGGTGATCGACCGACTGTGTGTGGCGTTGATCTCGATGCCGACGGCATAGCGCCCGGGGCCCGCGTGCACGGCGGAGGAGATGGAGCCGAGCGACTCCGCCAGAACGACGTGCGCTCCGCCGTGGAGCAACCCGACCACCTGCGTGTTCCCCTCGACGGGCATCCGGCCGACACTCTTCGTGGCCGAGATCTCGAGCAGCTCGATCCCCATCTTCGTGGCAAGAGCGCCACCGCCGGACGCCACCAGACGATCGTAGAGTTCGGGATCGAGGCCGTCCGGATACGTCGTCATGGGGCTTCCTTCAGTGACTCAGCCGACGCCGATCGGTGTCGCAGGGCGCGGGTAGGCTGGCTGGCGTGTCGGACACCGAAAAGCCTACTCTGCTCATCATCGACGGCCATTCGCTGGCATTCCGGGCCTTTTACGCCCTGCCGGTCGACAGCTTCCAGACCCGCGATGGCCAGCACACCAACGCCATCCACGGCTTCATCGCGATGCTCATCAATCTCCTGCAGAAGGAGAAGCCCACCCACCTCGCGGTCGCCTTCGACATCTCCAGGTACTCCTTCCGCACCAGGGAATACGCCGAGTACAAGGGCACCCGGAACGAGACGCCCCAGGAGTTCGTGGGACAGATCCCGCTGCTCGAGGAGGCGCTCAAGGCGATGCGCATCACCACGATCACCAAAGAGGACTTCGAGGCCGACGACATCCTGGCCACCCTCGCAACGCAGGGCGCTCAGCAGGGTTTCCGTGTTCTCGTGGTGTCGGGCGACCGCGACGCCATCCAGATGGTGAACGACGACGTCACCCTGCTCTACCCGAACGCCCGCGGTGTCTCCGAGTTGAAGCGGTACGACCGCGACGCGGTGTTCGAGCGCTACGGCATCGAGCCTCACCAGTATCCGGATGTCGCGGCCCTCGTGGGGGAGACGAGCGACAACCTCATCGGTATCGACAAGGTGGGGGAGAAGACCGCCGTCAAGTGGATCACCCAGTACGGAAGCCTCGACGCCATCCTCGAGCACGCGGAGGAGATCAAGGGAGTCGTCGGGCAGAAACTGCGTGAGCAGAAGGACAACGCCATTCGCAACCGGCGGCTCAACCACCTCATCTGCGACGTGACGCTGCCGGTCGGGCCCGCGGACCTCGAGCGGCATCCGATCGACGAGGCCGCGGTGCGGGAGGTGTTCGGCAAACTCCAGTTCAAGACGCTGCTCGACCGGGTGATCAAGCTGGAGGGCGACCCCGCGACGGCGGGCGACGCGCCAGCGGTCGCCCCCACATCAGACACCCTCATCCCCGGGGTGCGCACCCTCGTCGACGAGGAACTGGCGCACTGGATCACATCGGCGACGGTCGGCGGCACCGTGCCGCTTGGGCTGCACCTCGAGCAGGGCGCCAACGGTCTCACCGGCTTCGGCCTGGCCACGGCCACCGATTCCGCCTACGTTCCGTGGGCTCCCGGCCGACCCGACTACACCGCACTCGAAGACTGGCTGGCGAGCACCTCGCCCAAGCGCTGCTTCGACGCGAAGGCAGACACGAAGGCACTCAGGGCGGTGGGCCTCGACCTGCGCGGAGTCACCTTCGACACGAGCATCGGCGCGTGGCTGCTCAAGCCGGGCGGCAGAACCGAGACGCTCGCCGGTCAGGTGTACACCTTCCTGGGCGAGGCGCTGGCCGAGCCGGACCCCAACCAGCTCGTGCCGGTCGACGGCGTGCTCAGCGTGGCCACCGAGGCCTGGTACGTGCGTCGGGTCTCCGACTACCTCGACGAGCGCCTCGAGGGTCGGATGCGCGAGGTGCTGCAGAACATCGACCTGCCCCTCGTGCCGGTGCTCGCCACCATGGAGTTGAGCGGCGTCACCGTGAACGCCGAGGTCCTTGGCCGGCTGTCCTCCGAGCTCGCGACAACCGCAGCGGACCTCGCCTCGAGGGCCTTCGCCGAGATCGGCCACGAGGTGAACCTCGGCTCACCGAAGCAGCTCCAGCAGGTGCTGTTCGAAGAGCTCGGGATGCCGAAGACCCGCGCGAACAAGACCGGATACTCGACCGATGCGGCCGCCCTCGCCGACCTGCAGGAACAGAACCCGCATCCGTTCCTCGGCCTGCTGTTGCAGCACCGGGACGCATCGAAGCTCCGGCAGATCATCGAGACCCTCGAACGGTCGATCGCCCCGGACCACCGCATCCACACCAGGTACGACCAGACCGGAACGAGCACCGGGCGAGTGTCGTCAACCGACCCCAACCTGCAGAACATCCCCATCCGCACCGAGGTGGGCCGGCAGATCCGCTCGGCCTTCGAGTACGGCGAGGGCTTCAGCACCCTGCTCACCGCCGACTACTCGCAGATCGAGATGCGCATCATGGCGCATCTCTCGGGGGATGCCGGGCTCATCCTCGCGTTCAACGAGGGAGAGGACCTGCACCGCTTCGTCGGCTCGCGCATCTTCGGCGTGGAACCGGCAGACGTGACGAACACCATGCGCGGCAAGGTCAAGGCGATGTCGTACGGCCTGGCCTACGGGCTCAGCGCCTTCGGCCTCTCAAAACAGCTTCGGATCGAGACGGCCGAGGCGAAGCAGTTGATGACCGACTACTTCGACCGCTTCGGTGCGGTGCGCGACTACCTGCGCAACGTGGTCGCGCAAGCCAAGATCGACGGCTACACCGAGACGATCTTCGGCCGCAGACGTCCCTTCGGTGACCTCAACTCCAACAATCGGGTGCTGCGGGAGAACGCGGAGCGCGCGGCGCTCAACGCCCCGATCCAGGGTTCCGCGGCCGACATCATGAAGATCGCGATGCTCGGAATCGCGGAAGACCTCGACAGCCGTGGCCTCCGGTCACGCATGCTGCTGCAGGTGCACGACGAGCTCGTGTTCGAGGTCGCCGATGACGAGTTGGATTCGCGTCAGCGACATCGTGCGCACCCGCATGGGCGGCGCAGCCGACCTGACCGTTCCGCTGGACGTGCAGATCGGTACCGGCGCGAACTGGGACGAGGCGGCGCACTAGCAAACCCGGTCGCGGGCAATACAGTGGGCGGAAGCCACGGCCACATACCGCCAGCACCCGCGTCACGCATCACGAGGAGCACCCATGCCGGAACGTAGCGTCGAAGTAGCCTCCCGAATCGGTCTGCACGCGCGGCCGGCCGCACTCTTCTGCGAGGCGGCCGCAGCGAGCGGCATCACCGTGATGATCACCGGACCAGACGGCACCTCGACCAATGCCGCGAGCATCCTCGGGGTGCTCGCGCTCGGTGTCGATCACGGTGACTCCGTGACGCTCTCGGCCGAGGGAGACGGCTCCGACGCCGCGCTCGATTCGCTCGCCGAGCTGCTTCGATCGGATCTGGACGCGCGCTGACCATGACCGACGGGCGCGAGACCACACCGATCGACGACATCGCCGAGCGCTGGGTGCGAACCCTCGCCGACCTCGATCCGGCCGTGGCCACATGGATCGGCATCCCGGGCAGGCTCGATGAGTTCGAGGACCTCTCGCCCGAGGGTCACGCCCGCTCGATGGACGCAGCGCGATCCGTGGTCGCCGAACTCGCGGCCACCGAACCGCGCGACTCGGTCGACCTCGTCACGAAGACCGACCTCACTGCCGACCTGTCCCTCACCCTCGAGGCGAGTGACGCGGGGCTGTGGATGCGGGATCTCAACGTGATCGCGTCACCCGCCCAGTCGCTCCGGGAGGTGTTCGACCTGATGCCGACGGCATCCCAGGAGGACTGGCGCACGATCGCCGGGCGCATGGGCAACCTCGGGGTCGCCATGGACGGCTACCTCGAGACCCTCCGTTCCGGCATCCGGTCGGGTGTCACGCCAGCGAGGCGGCAGGTTCTCGAGGTGCTCGATCAGGCGTCTCGCCACGCCGCGCCCGACGGTTTCTTCGCCGGTCTCGCCGCCCGCGCCGAACTCGACGACGGCACGGCCGTCGACGCCGCGCTGCAACGGGACCTGGTCGCAGGGTCGGCCGTCGCCGCGGGAGCGTACGCGAGCCTCGCGGACTTCCTGCGCAACGAACTCGCGCCGGCTGCCCGCGACCAGGATGCGGTCGGGCGCGACATCTACGCCCTCCAATCCCGCAGGTTCCTCGGTGCCCAGATCGACCTCGACGAGACCTACGAATGGGGTGTCGAAGAGCTCGCCAGGATGGTCGCCGAGCAGGAGGCCGTGGCTGGTGAGATTTCCGCCGGCGCGAGCGTCGCCGAGGCGATCGCCATCCTCGACTCCGATCCGTCGCGCATCCTCTCCGGCACCGACGCCCTCCGGGAGTGGATGCAGCACTTGAGCGACACCGCGGTGTCGGAGCTGGCCGCATCCCACTTCGACATTCCGGACCCGGTGCGGAGGCTGGAATGCCTGATCGCGCCCACGCAGGAGGGTGGCATCTACTACACCTCTCCCAGCGACGACTTCTCCCGGCCCGGCCGCATGTGGTGGTCCGTTCCGGAGGGTGTGACCGAATTCACCACCTGGCGCGAGACCACGACGGTCTACCACGAGGGCGTTCCCGGGCATCATCTCCAGCTCGGCCAGGCGGTCTACAACCGTGCATCACTCAATACCTGGCGTCGGCAGCTGGCCGGCACGTCCGGCCACGCGGAAGGCTGGGCTCTCTACGCCGAGCGCCTCATGCAGGACCTCGGCTACCTCGATGACCCGGGGAACAGGCTCGGCATGCTCGACGGCCAGCGGATGCGCGCCGCCCGCGTCGTCCTCGACATCGGGGTGCACCTTCAGAAGCCACGCCTCACCGGCACCGGGGTGTGGGACTTCGACTACGCCTTCGAGTTCATGCGTTCAAACGTGAACATGAACGAGCCGTCTCTCCGATTCGAGGTCAACCGCTACTTCGGGTGGCCGGGGCAGGCACCCTCATACAAGGTGGGGCAGCGCATCTGGGAGGAATTGCGCGACGAGTGCGCGCGCCGCGAGGGCGCATCCTTCGACATCAAGGCGTTCCACCGCCGCGCCCTCGACATCGGCGGCGTGGGCCTCGACACCCTGCGCGCCTCCCTGCTCGCCTGAGCGGTCGCGTTCAGGCTCCTCGTCCGAGGGTGCTGTCCACGATCCGTACGACCCTCGGCAGAACCGTGTCGTCCTGCAGAGACGTGGTGTCACCCAACGTACGTCCGGCGAACGTGTCGACGAGCAGTCGGCGCATGATCTTGCCCGACCTCGTCTTCGGCAGGTCCGGCACCACCAGGATGCGCTTCGGCTTCGCCACCGGACCGATGGCCCTGGCCACATGCTCGCGCAGCTCGCTCGTGATCTGGTCGGCGACGGCGACCCACGGCGCCGGGTCGAAGTCGCCCGCGTCGCGTGACTCATCCGGCCGCCCGCGAGCAGGGATCACGAAGGCGGTGATCGCCTGACCCGTCGTCGGATCATCCACTCCCACCACGGCGGCCTCGGCCACGAGCGGGTGTGAGACGAGGGCCGATTCGATCTCGATGGTGGAAAGCCGGTGACCTGAGACGTTGATCACGTCGTCGATGCGGCCGAGCAGCCAGATGTCCCCATCCACGTCCAGAGCCCCGCCGTCACCGGCCAGGAAGTAGCCCTTCGCGGCGAAACGGGCCCAGTAGGCGTCACGGTAACGCTTCGGGTCGCCCCACACCGTGCGCGCCATTCCGGGCCACGGTCCGTCGATCACCACGAATCCGCCCGACCCGCGCGGAACATCCTCACCGTCTCCGTCGACGATGCGAACCGTCAGCCCCGGAAGCGCCACTGTCGCGCTCCCTGGCTTCAGCGTGGTCACGCCCGGCAGCGGCGCCACGATCGCGGCGCCCGTCTCCGACTGCCACCAGGTGTCGACGATGGGGGAGCGACCCTGGCCGATCTGCTCGTGGAACCACATCCACGCCTCGGGGTTGATCGCCTCACCGACCGTTCCGAGCAGTCGGATGCTCGACAGGTCGCGCGCGGCCGGAACGCCGTCGGGGAACCAGCTCATGAGGGTGCGGATGAGCGTCGGCGCCGTGTAGTAGGTGGTCACCCCATAGCGCTCGATGATCTCGAAGTGGCGTTCCCGGTGCGGGCTGTTCGGCGTTCCCTCGTAGATGACCTGGGTCACGCCGTTCGAGAGCGGTCCGTAGATCTCATAGGTGTGCGCCGTCACCCAGGCGAGGTCCGCGGTGCACCAGTACACGTCATCCGGCTTCGAATCGAACAACGCCCAGTGTGACCAGGAGGCGTGGGTGAGGTAGCCGCCCGAGGTGTGCACCAGCCCCTTCGGCTTGCCGGTGGTGCCAGAGGTGTAGATCACGAAGAGCGGATGCTCGGAGTCGAAGGCCTCCGGCACGTGCACGGACGACTGCCGATCCACCACGTCGTGCCACCACACGTCGCGGTCGTCCGTCCACGGTGTCTCGTCGCCCGTGCGCCGCACCACGAGCACGTGCTCCACGGATTCGAGACCGTCGACCGCGTCGTCGACGATGCTCTTCACGGGAACGGCCGACCCGCGGCGATACTGCCCATCGGTCGTGACCACGAGTTTCGCTCCGGTGTCCGCGACGCGGAAGCGCAGGGCGTCGGCCGAGAAACCACCGAACACCAGCGAGTGCACCGCACCGATGCGCGCGATCGCGAGGGTGATCACGACGGTCTCGGGGATGACCGGCAGGTAGACCACCACGAGATCGCCCGCGCCCACGCCGAGTTCGAGGAGCGCGTTGGCCGCGCGGGACACCTGGTCCTGGAGGTCGCGATAGCTCAGGGAGCGGCGGTCGCCGGGCTCTCCCTCGAAGTGCAACGCAATCCGGTCGCCGTTCCCGGCAGCGACATGGCGGTCGACGCAGTTGACGGCCACGTTGAGCCGTCCGCCGATGAACCATCCCGCACGCGGCACCGTCAGCTCGCCGTCGACGAGCGTCGCCGGCTCCCAGGTGTGCGGAGTCGTCCATCGCTCCGCCCACTCCAGACGCTCCGCCTGCTCCACCCAGAACTCGACTGGGCTCAGCGCCCTGGCTCGCGCAACATACTCCTCATCGACGTTCGCGGCCTCGGCGAAGGCCGCCGGGGGAGCGAATCGGCGTACTTCGGACTGGAGGGAGTCGATCATCTCGGGCACACTCCTGTATCGCAGAAGATGGGTCAGGATGCCAATCGAGCGTCACGCGGCGTCACTCTGAACGGGGTACCCCACAACTGGGGTAACGGGGTACGAATGTTCTCATCCCTCTTCGGCCGATCTGCCCGTAACCTCGGACAATGCCCGCACCGCGCCAGCCTCTCGCCCTCCTGCTCGCTGCGCTCATCTCATTCGGCACAGTGCCGGTGACCGCGGCGCATGCCACGCCGGACCTGGCGCCCGCTGCGGCGGCAGATCCGACCCCGTCGGCGGTCGAGTCGACCTCGAGCACGATCGGCGATGCGGCACTCATGGAGGGGGCCCGAGTCTCCCTCAGCGGCGAGATCGTCGTCACGATCTCCGATCCGACCGAGATCGCCGGGCACCACGAGGAGACAGCCGCCGCCGCACCGGCGTCGCGGACGCTCTCGGTGCTCACGGAACAGGGCGACCTGGTCGCCGTTACCACCCCGGCATCACCGGCCGCGAATGACCTCGTCTCCGGGGACTCCTTCGACGGCTCGGTGGCCATCGCCGAAGGACTGCTCGGAGGCGTCAGTCGCCGGGCAGCGATGAAGCTGGAGGGGGCGGCCGCAGCGGACCCGCTGTCCGCATCCGATCCTGCCGCCAGGGAGCTGTTCGCCGCCGCCGCCGCGTCCTCCACCACCCTCGAAGTGGCAGAGGCCACGATCGAATCGGCGGCCGCGGTCGCCACCGCGCCCACTCGGGGCCACGAGCTGCACATCGTGATGGCACGGCTCGCGACGACCGCTCCGACCTACACCGCCGCACAGTTCGACACCGTCGCGAAGGCTGCGACCAGCTACTGGACGTCGACCTCGGCCGGCGCCATCAGCGGATTCACGATGACCACCACGACCCAGTCGGTAGACAAGCCGTCCCAATACGGCTGCACCGCGAACGAGGAGTCCCGCTGGCGCGAGGCGGCGGCGCTCCTCGGCATCCCGCTGCAGAACTTCTTCGACGGATCGGGCCGCCACCTCGTCGTCGTGCTTCCCCAGGCCTGTGCGTCGGAGACCCTCGGGATCGGGACTGTGGGCGACTCGCTCCACGGCGGTGGTCTGCTCACGCTGTCCGTCGGCCGCGGTGTCGATCGGCAGACCCTGATTCACGAGATCGGGCACAACATCGGCCTCGGGCACTCGAACCTCGACCTCTGTGCTGAAGACGCACCGACCGCCGGATGCATCGAGTACGAGTACGGCGATCTCACCGACGTGATGGGCGCGGGTGTCTCCGGATTCGACGGCCCGCTCGTGTTGAACGCACCGTCACGGGTCGCCCTCGGTTTCGAGGCGGTGCCGTCGACCCAGCGTCTTGCGCTCACGGCCGGTCAGAACACCCGCACGTTCACCGCCACCATCTACCCGGCGGAATCCACTCTCACGCCGGCCCTGCTGGAGGTCGTCGATCCCGTCGCCCCGAACTCCACGCCGTTCTACCTCGAGACCCGAAGCGGCGAGTACAGCTCCCAGCCGAGCGGCCCGTACTACTCGCAGGGATTCAGTCGTGCGTTCGGTAATCGCACCGTCGTGACGACACCCGGTGTGCGGCTGCTCCGTCGCACCACCACCCGGGGCTCCGCGGTGCTCACGAGTCCGACATCCGCGAGCCCGGTCACGGACCGGCCCGCCATCGTCGCGGGCGGCACCGTGCAGAATCCGTCGGGGTCGGTCAAGGTGCAGGTGACGTCGTATTCAGCCACCCGCGCCATCGTCGCCGTCACCCTCACCAAGGCGGTTCCCCCAGCGACCCAGCCGGTCTACCGCTTCTGGAGTCCGACGAACCAGACCCATTTCTTCACCATCGACCCGGCCGAGCGCGACTTCATCATGCGCAACTACTCGAGCCAGATCTGGACCTTCGAGGGTGTCGCCTACGACGCCTTCTCGACACAGGTGACGGGGAGTGTTCCGCTCTATCGCTTCTACAGCCCGAAGAACCGCGGCCACTTCTTCACCACGAACGTGCAGGAACGCGATCAGGTCATCTCCTCCTACCCCCGTGACATCTGGACCTACGAGGGCGTCGCCTACTTCGTGTATCCGGCCGACACCACTGTCGAGTCCACCGTCACCGTCGCGCGGTTCTGGAGTCCGAAGAACCAGCATCACTTCTATACGGCGAACGCGGGCGAGCGGGATTCGGTGCGATCGTCCTATCCGGCGAACATCTGGACCTTCGAGGGCTCGCCTTTCCGGGTGCCCGTCACCTACTGACCGGTCACGTTCTGATCGGTCACGCTGCGACACCCCGTCGCGCTCGGTTGCTGATGCGCTCGCGGAAAAGGTAGGCTTGAATGTCGTCTTTCTTGACGTAACCCCATCCATCGCCGGGGCGACTCACAATCCGCACCATCCGTACCCGGCCTGAACCATGTCCATCCTGGAGCAACCACTACATGACAATCGCAACGACCGACAGGGCACCCAAGCAGGTCGCCATCAACGACATCGGATCTGCTGAAGACTTTCTCGCCGCGGTCGAAAAGACACTGAAGTTCTTCAACGACGGAGACCTCATCGAGGGCACCGTCGTCAAGATCGACCGGGACGAGGTGCTCCTCGACGTCGGTTACAAGACCGAGGGCGTCATCCCCTCCCGCGAGCTCTCCATCAAGCACGACGTCGACCCGACCGAGGTAGTCCAGGTCGGAGACACCGTCGAAGCCCTCGTCCTCCAGAAGGAAGACAAAGAAGGCCGCCTGATCCTGTCCAAGAAGCGCGCGCAGTACGAGCGTGCGTGGGGCGACGTGGAGAAGATCAAGGAGGCCGACGGTGTTGTCACCGGTACGGTCATCGAGGTCGTCAAGGGTGGACTCATCGTCGACATCGGACTCCGTGGATTCCTTCCCGCCTCGCTCATCGAGCTGCGCCGGGTTCGCGACCTCACGCCGTACCTCGGCCAGGAGATCGAAGCCAAGATCCTCGAGCTCGACAAGAACCGCAACAACGTCGTGCTGTCCCGCCGTGCGCTGCTCGAGCAGACCCAGTCGGAAAGCCGCACCACGTTCCTCAACAACCTCGCCAAGGGCCAGGTTCGCAAGGGTGTCGTGTCGTCGATCGTCAACTTCGGTGCGTTCGTGGACCTCGGCGGCGTCGACGGACTCGTCCACGTCTCCGAACTCAGCTGGAAGCACATCGAGCACGCCTCCGAGGTCGTCGAGGTCGGGCAGGAAGTCACCGTCGAGATCCTCGAGGTCGACCTCGAGCGCGAGCGCGTGTCGCTCTCGCTCAAGGCGACGCAGGAGGACCCGTGGCAGGTCTTCGCCCGCACCCACGCCATCGGCCAGGTCGCTCCGGGTAAGGTCACCAAGCTCGTTCCGTTCGGTGCGTTCGTGCGCGTCGCGGAAGGCATCGAGGGCCTCGTGCACATCTCGGAGCTCTCCGGCAAGCACGTCGAGCTCGCCGAGCAGGTCGTGTCGGTCGGCGACGAGGTGTTCGTCAAGGTCATCGACATCGACCTCGAGCGTCGCCGCATCTCGCTCTCGCTGAAGCAGGCGAACGAGGGCGTCGACCCCGAGGGCACCGAGTTCGACCCGGCGCTCTACGGAATGCTCACCGAGTACGACGACCAGGGCAACTACAAGTACCCCGAGGGATTCGACCCGGAGACCAACGAGTGGCGCGAGGGCTTCGAGACCCAGCGCGAGAAGTGGGAGCAGGACTACGCTGCAGCCCAGGCTCGCTGGGAAGCGCACAAGAAGCAGGTTGCAACCGCATCGGAGGAGCGTCCCGACGTTCTGCCGAGCGGCTCGACCTTCTCCAGCGACTCCGAGTCGGGCGGCACGCTTGCCGACGACGAGGCACTCGCTGCACTGCGCGAGAAGCTCTCCAG
Organism: uncultured Actinomycetota bacterium; assembly: GCA_963756375.1. GTDB lineage: Bacteria > Actinomycetota > Actinomycetes > Actinomycetales > Microbacteriaceae > Marisediminicola. Next base: position 880,162 of record CAVWNJ010000005.1, read on the forward strand.
CAACTCCTAAGCACCAACTGACGAACGGCCGGGCCCTGCGGGGTCCGGCCGTTCGCCGTTTGCGGGGATAGCATCGGGGAATGCTGCTGATCGGCCTCACCGGAGGAATCGCGTCGGGAAAGTCGGTCGTCGCCTCACGTCTTGCTGAGCGCGGCGCCGTCCATGTCGACGCGGACAAGCTCGCCAGGGAGGTCGTCGAGCCGGGAACCCCCACCCTCGCCGCCATCGAGCGGGAGTTCGGGCGGGAGGTGATCGCAGCGGACGGGTCGCTCAATCGTGCGGCGCTCGGCGCCATCGTCTTCCGGGCACCCGACCAGCTGGCCCTGCTCAACTCCATCACGCATCCCGCCGTATGGAGCCGTGCTCGCGAACTCTTCGCCGAGGCGGCCGCGGCGGATGCGAACGCCGTCGTCGTCTACGACGTCCCACTCCTCGTGGAAGCCAACGCGGAGCGCAGCATCCGCTTCGATCTGGTGGTCGTCACCCACGCAGCGCAGGAGACCAGGATCCGTCGGCTGGTCGAGCTTCGCGGAATGACGGCGGATGAAGCCAGGCACCGCATCGGCGTGCAGGCGACAGACTCCGAACGTCTCGCCATTGCAGACGTCGTGATCGACACCGACGGCAGCCTCGGTGAAACGTTCGCCCAGGTCGACGAACTCTGGGCGCGGGTGAGCGCGGCGCCCTCGTTCCGCTGACGGCAAACACGCCGCACGCTGTCGGTGGCTCTGCTTACAGTTGAGGCATGCAACCCACACGCTCGGTCAGGCCCTTCGAGGTTGTCAGCGACTACACCCCGAGCGGTGACCAGCCGGCCGCTATCGCCGACCTCACCCGGCGCATCAACGCGGGGGAGACCGATGTGGTGCTGCTCGGTGCGACCGGCACCGGCAAGTCGGCAACGACAGCGTGGCTCATCGAACAGGTGCAGCGTCCCACTCTCGTGCTCGCGCACAACAAGACGCTTGCGGCGCAGCTCGCCAATGAGTTCCGCGAACTCATGCCCAATAACGCGGTCGAGTACTTCGTCTCCTATTACGACTATTACCAGCCAGAGGCATACGTGCCGCAGACCGACACCTTCATCGAGAAGGACAGCTCGATCAACGCGGAGGTCGAGCGCCTGCGCCACTCCACCACCAACTCGCTGCTCAGCCGGCGTGACGTCGTCGTGGTGTCGACGGTGTCGTGCATCTACGGGCTCGGGAGCTCCGAGGAGTACCTGGGCGCCATGATGGCGCTGCAGATCGGTATGCGCATCGACCGCGACGTGCTCATCCGCAAGTTCATCTCGATGCAGTACAACCGCAACGATGTCGACTTCTCGCGCGGCAACTTCCGGGTGCGCGGCGACACGATCGAGATCATCCCGGTCTACGAGGAGCTCGCGATCCGCATCGAGCTCTTCGGTGACGAGATCGAGGCGCTCTATTCGCTGCATCCGCTCACCGGGGAGGTCGTGCAGAAGCTCGACGCCGTCTCGGTGTTCCCCGGCTCCCACTATGTGGCCGGCCAGGAGACGATGCAGAAGGCCATCGTCACCATTCAGCACGAGCTCGATCAGCGCCTCAAAGAACTCGAGCGTGAGGGCAAGTTGCTCGAGGCCCAGCGGCTCAGAATGCGCACCACCTTCGACCTGGAGATGATGGAGCAGATCGGGTTCTGCAGCGGAATCGAGAACTATTCGCGACACATCGATCAGAGGTCGCCCGGCGAGGCGCCGCATTGCCTCATCGACTACTTCCCCGACGACTTCCTCGTCGTCATCGACGAATCCCACGTCACCATCCCGCAGCTCGGCGCGATGTACGAGGGAGACGCCTCCCGCAAGCGCACCCTCGTAGAGCATGGCTTCCGGCTTCCGAGCGCCCTCGACAACCGGCCACTCAAATTCAACGAGTTCCTCGACCGGGTCGGGCAGAAGGTCTATCTCTCGGCCACCCCCGGAAAGTACGAGATGGGGATCACCGACTCTGTGGTGGAGCAGATCATCCGGCCCACCGGTCTCATCGACCCGGAGATCGTGGTGAAGCCCTCGAAGGGGCAGATCGACGATCTGCTGGAGGAGATCAGGATGCGCGCCGCGAAGGATGAGCGCGTTCTCGTCACCACCCTCACCAAGAAGATGGCGGAGGAGCTCACCGACTTCCTCGGCGAGGCGGGCGTCAGGGTGCGCTACCTGCACTCCGACGTCGACACCCTTCGCCGGGTCGAACTCCTCTCGGAGCTTCGCGCAGGCGTCTACGACGTGCTCATCGGCATCAACCTGCTCCGTGAGGGGCTCGACCTGCCGGAGGTCTCCCTCGTGGCCATCCTCGATGCCGATAAAGAGGGTTTTCTGCGGTCCTCCACGTCGCTCATTCAGACGATCGGCCGGGCGGCCAGAAACGTCTCCGGAGCCGTGCACATGTACGCAGACGTGCTCACCGACTCGATGAAGCTCGCGATCGAGGAGACGAACCGGCGACGCGAGAAACAGGTGGCCTACAACCTGGAGCGGGGCGTCGACCCGCAGCCGCTACGAAAACGCATCGCAGACATCACGGATGCCCTTGCCCGGGAAGGGGCTGACACCAAGGCCCTCCTCGACAAGAGAGACGGCCGCAAGCGGTCGCCGACGCCCAATCTCCGTCGACAGGGTCTTGCCGCGTCCGGTGCGAACGACCTCGAGTCGATCATCCGCGATCTCAACGATCAGATGCTTCAGGCAGCCGGCGAACTCAAGTTCGAACTGGCGGCGAGGCTCAGGGACGAGGTCTCCGACCTCAAGAAGGAACTGCGCCAGATGGAAGCAGCTGGCCACATCGCCTGAGCTGGGTGAGCCTACGTCGCGCCGCGGGGGCGGCATGACCGATCTGCTGTGACGCCTGCCCCGGCCGCCCGGGACCGCACGCCTTGGTGCTGCCGAGGCGAGCGGCGCGCAACGCTGCGGCGGCCTCGAGCGCCGCGGCCTTGCCCACGGTGCCGACGCGGAGGCGTGCCGGAATGGTGGCGGGCACCGGGGCGCGCCTGACCAGGTCGTATTCGACCGCGCCATCCGCGAAACCTTTGACACGCACGAGCATCGCCTTGTCGACGCGCCACATTTTGCCGGCCCAGCGCACCTCGGTGCGGCTGGCTCGCGAGTGAAAGTGCTCGGCCCTGACGGGAGCGAGTGGGTCGAGCGAGAAGGCGGAGGCCGTCCACCTCTCGAAACCCTCGCATGCGTGTGGTGCGGGCCGGAACGTGACGATCATGCCCGACGTCTCGATCAGGGTGCTCTCGAACTGCTGCCGACCCTCGACCGCCTCCGCGGCTCCCGTCGGGAGCAGCCGGGGCTGAGGGAGAGCGTTCGCCCACACGCCCACGGCGAGGACACTGCCCACCACAAACAGCACGATGGCAGCGGCTCCTCCTTCTTCCGACTCGCTGTGCGCGCGAAGCACCATACTGCGACCCTACGCAGGCATCCATCGGCGCACATCGGTACCAGCCCGCCGTGGAATGCCCTGAGTGTGCCGATCAGGAGGTCGTGCGGTCGAGGGCGCTTCGCCTACTCCACCTTCGTCGCGCACCGACGCATCGACTCAACCGCAGCACCGCGGGGAAAACCCTGCTCAATCGCCGGCCCGGCTGTGGAAGCGCAGCCTCGGAGCAGTCCGCGGCCCGTGTGTCTCGAAGAGCGCACCATCGTGTAGTCCGCGGTCGGCGAAGGGAATAGCGATTCGAGAGCCGGACACGGCACCGAGACGGCGTCGCTACACGCGGCCGTCAGGTGCTCGATGCATCTGGTGCTGCACACCGGTCGTCCTACGGCTCGGACCACCTCGTAGTCAACGATGCCGGGTGAGCCACCGACGATCCTCACCATCGGCGTTCCGGAGATCCACCAGAGGTGGCCCCGCCAGGTCACCGTCGTGGTCCCTTGCGCGGCGAGCCGCGCGTCAACCCTTCGCGCAGCGAGCGGGTCGAGAGTGAGAACGGATGCCTGCCATGCCTCCGTGCCATTCTCGAGGGCACCAGAGGAGCGAATCGTGAGGACGGGACCTGCTGCCGAGAGCGCAGACGCGGCGAAGGGTAGCGCCTGCTCGGCCACCGCATTCGCGCCGCCCGCATCGGGCGCGCCCCCCGATGCGTTGCCGCGCACCACCCATGATCCTGCGACCCACGCCGCGCCCACGGCGAGAATCGCCGCGAGACGACGACCGGGATGGGGATGCGCAGACTGCACCATGCTGCGACGCTACGCGCCCGTCGATCGGGATACATCGGTAGCGTCCCGCGGTGGAAAACCCTCAGTGGGCGGGCCCAGGATGCGGGATTTCCACGAGAACAATCCCCTTAGCTGTCTCCGTCGTCTGCCGCGCACTACTCTGCGGGCGAACACAGCCGGGTGATGTCGGAGGGCGTCCGTAGAATCTAGAGAGTGTCGATTTCGAGAGTAGAGTCCCTGTCGCGGCTGAGCGTCCGGGGCGCACGTGTCCATAATCTGCGTAACGTCGATCTCGAGATCCCGCGCGACTCGCTCGTGGTCTTCACGGGACTCTCCGGCTCAGGCAAGTCCTCGCTCGCCTTCGACACGATCTTCGCCGAAGGCCAACGCCGCTACGTCGAGTCGCTGTCCGCGTACGCCCGCCAGTTCCTCGGCCAGGTCGATCGCCCCGACGTCGACTTCATCGAGGGTCTCAGCCCAGCGGTGTCCATCGACCAGAAGTCCACCAACCGCAACCCCCGCTCGACCGTCGGCACCATCACCGAGATCTACGACTACATGCGCCTGCTCTGGGCGCGAATCGGAGTGCCGCACTGCGCCATCTGCGGTGAACGGATCGAGCGGCAGACCGTGCAGCAGATCGCCGATCAGCTCATGCTGCTCGAGCAGGGCACGAGATACCAGGTGGTCAGCCCCGTCGTCTCGCAGAAGAAGGGCGAGTTCGTCGACCTCTTCCGCGAGCTCGCGGCGGGCGGATACTCGCGCGCCATCGTCGACGGCGAGACGATCCAGTTGAGCGATCCCCCCACACTCAAGAAGCAGGTCAAGCACGACATCTCGGTCGTGATCGACCGCCTCGTCGCCGGGCCCGACATCCTCACGCGACTCACCGATTCCCTCGAGACCGCGCTGGGGCTCACCGACGGCCTGGTGAACATCAACTTCGTCGACGAAACCGGCAAGGCCGCGTGGCGGTCGTTCTCCGAGAAGCTCTCCTGCCCGAACGCACACCCGGTGCAGCTCACCGAGATCGAGCCCCGCACCTTCTCGTTCAATGCACCGTTCGGGGCCTGCCCGGAATGTTCGGGGCTGGGAACACGCATGTCGGTGGACTCCGAGCTCCTGCTCGGCGACCCGGCGCTCAGCCTCGCCGATGGCGTCATCCTGCCGTGGACCCAGTCGGGCAAGGGACTGTTCACCTACTTCCAGCGGCTGTTGCAGGGGCTCGCGAACGACCTCAACTTCTCGCTGAAGACGCCGTGGGAGGACCTCGACGAGTCCATCCACGCCGCAATCCTCAAGGGCAACAACTTCGAGGTCACGGTCAAGTGGAAGAACCGCTACGGCCGCGAGATGACCTACTCCACCGGGTTCGAGGGCGTGATGCCTTACATCGAGCGCAAGTTCCTCGAGGCGGAGACCGATTCGGCGCGCCAGCGGTACTCGAGCTACCTCCGCGAGATCCCCTGCCACGTCTGCGACGGCAAGCGGCTGCGACCGGAGGTGCTGGCCGTCACCGTGCACGGGCACAGCATCGCGGATGTCAGTGAGCTGAGTCTCAGCGACGCCTTCGAGTTCATGCGCCTGCTCGAACTCACCGAGCGTGAGGCGAAGATCGCGGCTGCGGTGCTGAGGGAGATCCGCGCACGCCTGGAGTTCCTGATCGAGGTCGGCCTCACCTACCTCAACCTGTCGCGCACCGCCGGCTCGCTGAGCGGTGGCGAAGCCCAGCGCATCCGGCTCGCCACCCAGATCGGCTCGGGGCTCACCGGAGTGCTCTACGTGCTCGACGAGCCGAGCATCGGCCTGCATCAGCGAGACAACCGCAGGCTCATCGAGACCCTCGTGAAGCTTCGCAACCTCGGCAACACCCTCATCGTCGTGGAGCACGACGAGGACACCATCCGCACCGCCGACTGGATCGTCGACATCGGCCCCGGCGCCGGTGAACACGGGGGAGAGGTCGTGCACTCCGGGTCATACGACGCCCTGTTGCAGAACACCAGGTCGATGACGGGCGACTACCTCTCCGGCCGACGTGCGATCGAGACACCCGGCACGCGCAGGCCGATCGATCGCAGCCGGCAGGTGGTCGTGGAGGGCGCCAGGGCGAACAACCTCCGCAACGTGACCGTGGCGTTCCCCCTGGGCGCGCTCGTGGCGATCACCGGCGTCAGCGGCTCGGGCAAGTCGTCGCTCGTCAACGACATCCTCTACAAGGTGCTCGCGAACGAACTCAACGGGGCCCGCCAGATCCCCGGCAAGCACACCCGCGTCACCGGACTCGACAAGCTCGACAAGGTCGTGCACGTCGACCAGGCACCGATCGGCCGCACTCCGCGATCGAACCCGGCGACCTACACCGGCGTCTTCGACAAGATCCGCAACCTCTTCGCCGAGACACTCGAGGCGAAGGCCCGCGGCTACCTCCCCGGGCGCTTCAGCTTCAACGTGAAGGGCGGGCGCTGCGAGAACTGCTCGGGCGACGGCACCATCAAGATCGAGATGAACTTCCTGCCCGACGTCTACGTCGTGTGCGAGGTATGCCAGGGCGCGCGGTACAACCGCGACACCCTCACGGTGCACTACAAGGGCAAGAACATCGCCGAGGTGCTCGACATGCCGATCAGTGAGGCGGCGGACTTCTTCGAGGCGATCGGCTCGATCAGCCGATTCTTGAAGACGCTCGTCGATGTGGGACTCGGATACGTGCGGCTCGGGCAAAGCGCCACCACTCTCTCGGGCGGTGAGGCTCAGCGGGTCAAACTCGCGACCGAACTGCAGAAGCGGTCGAACGGGCGCAGCATCTACGTGCTCGACGAGCCGACCACCGGACTCCACTTCGAAGACGTGCGCAAGCTGCTACTGGTGCTCAATGGGCTCGTCGACAAGGGCAACACGGTCATCGTCATCGAGCACAACCTCGACGTCATCAAGTCGGCCGACTGGCTCATCGACCTGGGGCCGGAGGGCGGCGCCGGGGGCGGCAGTGTGCTCGCCGTGGGCACCCCGGAGGACATCGCCGAGGTCGAGCTGAGCCACACCGGCCGGTTCCTCAAAGAGGTGCTCGAGCAGTCCTCGGCCCTCGCCGCGAGCTGACCGTGGCCGACACGGTTCCGTGGCGGCCGAAGGCGGGGGAGATCCCCACCCAACCCGGCGTCTATCGCTTCTCGGATGACGCGGGGCGAGTGCTGTACGTGGGCAAGGCGAACAGCCTGCGCGCGCGGCTGAGCAACTACTTCGCACCGCTGCACACGCTGCACGAGCGGACGAGGCGGATGGTGCTGAGCGCCAGCGCGGTCGAGTGGACCGTCGTCGGCTCCGAGTTCGAGGCGCTTCAGCTCGAGTACACCTGGATCAAGGAATTCGAACCGCCCTTCAATGTGAAGTTCCGCGACGACAAGACCTATCCCTACCTCGCCATCACGCTCGGCGAGGACGTGCCGCGGGTGCTCGTCACCCGCAACAAGAAGCTCAACGGCGCCCGGTACTTCGGGCCGTACACGAAGGTCTGGGCGATCCGCGAGACGGTGGATCAGATGCTCAAGGCATTCCCGATGCGCAGTTGTTCCGATTCCACCTACAAGCGCGCCGAGCAGACCGGGCGACCGTGCCTCCTCGGCGACATCGGCAAGTGCGCGGCCCCGTGCGTTGGCCGCATCTCCAAATCCGACCACAAGGCGATCGCTCTCGATTTCGCCTCCTTCATGGGCGGAAACGACTCGCGGTACATCGCGGACATCACGACACGGATGAAGCGCGCCGCCGAGGCACAGGAATACGAGTCAGCCGCCCGATACCGCGACCAGCTCGGGGCTCTCGAAGCCGCGCTGTCGAAGAGCACAGTCGTTCTCGCCGATCGGATCGACGCCGACCTGTTCGGCATAGCCCACGACGAACTCGCCGCAGCGGTGCAGCAGTTCATCGTGCGCGGTGGCCGCATCAGGGGAGTCCGCAGCTGGGTCGTCGACAAGGAGCTCGACGTCGACCTCGCTGGGCTGGTCGACACCGTGCTGCAGAATGCCTACGAGGAGACGGCGCCACCGCGCGAGGTCATCGTGCCGGAGCTGCCGTCCGACGCCGCGGAGCTCGAGCACCTGCTCAGCGACATCCGCTCGGCCCACGGTTCCACTGGCAAGGTGGCGCTGCGGATGGCACGGCGCGGCGACAAGGCGGCGCTCATGACCACGGTCACCTCCAACGCCAACAACGCCCTGATGCTCTACAAGACCAGGCGAAGCGGCGACTTCGTGGCTCGATCGCAGGCCCTCGCCGACATCCAGGAGGCGCTGGGGATGCCGGACGCGCCGCTGCGCATGGAGTGCTACGACGTGTCGCACCTCAGCGGCACCAACATCGTCGCATCCATGGTCGTCTTCGAGGACGGCCTGCCCAGGAAGGACCAGTACCGCCGGTTCAGCATCCCGGAGTCGACCGACGACACGCGCTCCATCTACCAGACGATCAGTCGCAGGGCGGCGAACCTCGGCACCGAGACGGCACGGTCTGACGACGCTGACCCCGCCACCAAGAAGTTCGCCTACCGCCCGAATCTGCTCATCGTCGACGGCGGGCAGCCTCAGGTGGCTGCCGCGGCCAAGGCCTTGGCCGATGCCGGAATAACGGGTGTTCAGCTCTGCGGCATTGCGAAGCGCCTCGAGGAGATCTGGCTGCCCGACTCCGACTATCCCGTCATCCTGCCCCGCAACAGCGATGCGCTCTTCCTGTTCCAGCGCATTCGGGACGAGGCCCACCGGTTCGCGATCAGTTACCAGCGCCAGAAGCGCAAGGCCGACATCACCACGGTGCTGTCGGAGATCCCGGGGCTCGGACCTGCCCGCAGCCGCGAGTTGCTGCGCCACTTCGGGTCGGTGCGCCAGTTACGAGCCGCGAACGTGGACACCATCCGGGAGGTACCCGGCATCGGCACGGCACTCGCCGAGGTCGTCTATCGGCGTCTCCGAGACTGATCCGGTCAGCGCCAACACCTCGATAGGCTTGCCCCTGCGATACGGATGGAGCCCGGCACCATGAACGACGTTCACGAGCAACAGGAAGTGCTGATCGTCACCGGCATGTCCGGCGCGGGTCGATCCACCGTGGGCAACGCCCTCGAGGATCTCGGCTGGTATGTGGTCGACAACCTGCCGCCGCAGATGCTGCGCCCCCTCGTCGATCTGGTCGAGCGAGCGGGCACCACCCTGCCGAAGATCGCCGCAGTGGTCGACGTGCGTGGTGGCAACCTGTTCTCCGATCTCTACGAGATCGTCGAGACGCTCCGCAAGGGAACCCGGCTGAGGGTCCTGTTCCTCGAGGCCACCGACGCCGCGCTGGTGCGCCGCTTCGAGCAGGTGAGGCGACCGCATCCACTCCAGGAGGACGGCACGATCCTCGACGGCATCCTCGAGGAGCGCGCACGGATGCTGCAGATGCGTGAGGCGAGCGACCTCATCATCGACACCTCCGACCTCAACATCCACCAGCTCGCGACGACCATCGCCGACAGCTTCTCCGGTAAGGACACCCCAGGGGTCCAGGTCACCGTGATGAGTTTCGGCTACAAGTACGGCCTCCCCTCCGACGCCGATCTCGTGGCCGATATGCGCTTCCTGCCGAACCCGTTCTGGCTGCCGGAACTGAGGTCGCTGTCGGGAAAGGATCAGGCCGTGAGCGACTTCGTGCTGAGTCAGGAGGGGGCGCCCGAGTTCCTCGCGAATTACGTCGCGGCGATCTCGCCGGTGCTCGCCGGCTATCAGCGGGAGAATAAGAGACACGCTACGATCGCCATTGGATGCACCGGCGGCAAGCACCGCTCGGTAGCTGTCGCACACGAACTGTCCGCTCGACTCCGGGATGTGCCGGGGGTCGCGGTCAGCGTGAAACATCGCGATCTCGGACGCGAATAGGTCGGGGAGCCCCGCCCAGTACGCCCACCAGTTTTCCCACCAATTTAAGGATTCTTTTCACGTGTCACTCACGGCAGACGTCAAAGATGAACTGGCGCGAATCGACGTCGCAAAGACCACCGTCCGGGCAGCAGAGCTGGCCACGATCCTTCGATTCTCGGGCGGACTCCACCTGATCTCCGGCCGGATCGCGGTCGAATCCGAACTCGACACCGCCCAGCTCGCCCGACGCGTGCGCAAGGATCTCGCGGAGCTCTACGGGGTGCGCAGCGAGATCTCGGTCATCTCGGCATCCGGCCTTCGCCGCACCAGCCACTACCTCGTGCGTGTGCTCGAGGGCGGAGAGACCCTCGCGCGCCAGACCGGGCTCCTGGATGCACGGCGCCGTCCCATCCGCGGTCTCCCGAACCGTCTCACGACGGGTAGCCGTGAGGAGCTCTCCGCCGTCTGGCGCGGGGCGTTCCTCGCACACGGATCACTCACCGACCCCGGACGTTCCGCGGCAATGGAAATCACCTGCCCGGGAAACGAGTCGGCGATGGCGCTCGTGGGAGCGGCCGGACGCCTCAAGGTGGTCGCGAAAGCCCGTGAGGTGCGCGGCGTGCATCGTGTCGTCATCCGTGACGGTGAGGCGATCGCGGCGATGCTCGTGCACATGGGCGCCAACAACACCGTGCTCAACTGGGAGGAGCTCCGGCAGCGTCGTGAGGTGCGTGCCACGGCCAACCGACTGGTGAACTTCGACGATGCAAATCTGCGGCGGTCCGCCCAGGCTGCCGTCGCGGCCTGCGCACGCGTGGAGCGCGCACTCGAGATTCTCGATGGCGACGTGCCCGACCACCTTCGCTACGCGGGCGATCTGCGCCTGCGGTTCCGCGACGCGAGCCTCGACGAACTCGGGCACCACGCCGACCCGCCGATGACAAAGGATGCCGTCGCCGGACGAATCCGGCGCCTGCTCGCCATGGCCGACAAGCAGGCAGCGGACCAGGGCATCCCGGGCACCGACGCGAACCTCCCACCGGACTACGACGACGCCTGATCCGGCTCTTCGCCGCACGGCGTAGGTGAGCGTCACGCGCGTGTCGTTACTAGACTGAAATCGAGTCATCCGGGACCGGCACGCTCAGTGATCCGGTTGAACGCGAGCTAGGAGACGAATCACCCATGGCCGAATACACCCTCCCCGAGCTGCCCTACGATTACGCGGCGCTCGAGCCCAGCATCAGCGGCAAGATCATGCAGCTCCACCACGACAAGCACCACCAGGCGTATGTGACCGGTGCGAACACGGCGCTCGCGCAGCTCGCCGAGGCACGCGACTCCGGCAACCTCGCCAACGTGAACAAGCTCGAGAAGGACCTCGCGTTCAACCTCGGCGGCCACGTCAATCACTCGGTCTTCTGGACCAACATGTCGCCAGACGGCGGCGACAAGCCGACCGGCGAGCTCTCGGCAGCCGTCGACGACGGCTTCGGATCGTTCGACAAGTTCACCGCGCACTTCACCGCCGCCGCCCTCGGCGTGCAGGGTTCAGGATGGGCCGCGCTCGTGTGGGACTCGATCGGCCAGCAGCTGATCATCCAGCAGTACTTCGACCAGCAGTCGAACTTCGCCGCCGGTACCGTTCCCGTGCTGCTTCTGGATGTCTGGGAGCACGCGTACTACCTCGACTACCAGAACGTGCGCGCCGACTACGTGAAGGCATTCTGGAACATCGTCGACTGGGCCAACGTCCAGAAGCGCTTCGAGGTCGCCCGTCAGCAGACGAACGGCCTGCTGGTACTGTCGTAGCGGCGTGAGGCGGGTCATCCCGCACTCCACCCGACAACCCGGCTTCCCCTTACCCCCTATCACCGTGCGCGCCCAGCGCCCGTCCTACAGGAGATTCAGTGACCGTAAAGATCGGCATCAACGGCTTCGGCCGCATCGGCCGTAACTTCTTCCGCGCAGCACTCGCCAAGGGAAGTGAGATCGAGATCGTCGCGGTCAACGACCTCACCGACAACAAGGCTCTCGCGCACCTGCTCAAGTACGACTCCATCAACGGCCGCCTCGACGCCACCGTGGAGCTCGACGGCTCGACCATCGTCGTCAACGGCAAGCCGATCATCGTGCTCGAGGAGCGCGACCCGGCCAACCTCCCGTGGGGCGAGCTGGGTGTCGACATCGTCATCGAGTCGACCGGCCGCTTCACCAAGGCCGAGGATGCGCGCAAGCACATCACCGCCGGTGCCAAGAAGGTCATCGTGTCCGCCCCGGCGACCGGAGCCGACGTGTCGACCCTCGTGCTCGGCGTGAACGAGGACACCTACGACCCCGCCAAGCACGACGTCATCTCGAACGCGTCCTGCACCACGAACTGCCTCGCGCCGCTCGCGAAGGTGCTCATGGACAACTTCGGCATCGAGCGCGGTCTCATGACCACGGTGCACGCCTACACCGCAGACCAGAACCTTCAGGACGGACCGCACTCCGACCTTCGCCGCTCACGCGCGGCAGCCGAGAACATCATCCCGACCAGCACCGGTGCGGCCAAGGCCCTCGGCCTGGTCATCCCGGAGCTCATCGGAAAGCTCGACGGCTACGCCCTGCGCGTTCCGGTGCCGACCGGCTCGATCACCGACCTCACCGTCGAGACCACCGAGAAGGTCACCGTCGAGCAGGTCAACGCCGCGTACAAGGCTGCGGCCGAGGGCCCGCTCAAGGGAATCCTCAGCTACACCGAGGACGAGATCGTGTCCAGCGACATCGTGGGTGACCCGCACTCCTCCATCTTCGACGCCGGCCTCACGAAGGTCATCGGCTCGCAGGTGAAGGTCGCGTCGTGGTACGACAACGAGTGGGGATACTCCAACCGCCTGGTGGACCTCACCGAGTTCGTCGCCGACCGCCTCTGATCCCGGAGGGCACGGATGTCTCTGCGCACGATCGAGTCCCTCGGGGATCTGTCCGGCAAGAACGTGTTGGTCCGCTGTGACCTCAACGTTCCGCTGAAAGACGGCGAGATCACCGACGACGGTCGAATCAGGGCATCCGTGCCCACCATCAGGGCGCTCGTGGATGCCGGGGCGCGCGTCATCGCGATGTCGCACCTCGGCCGCCCCGACGGCAAGCCCGACAGCAAGTACAGCCTGGCTCCAGTCGCCCGCCGCCTCGGCGAGCTGCTCGAGGCCGAGGTCGCGTTTGCAAACGACACCGTGGGCGAGTCCGCACGGGCCATCGTCGGCGGACTGGCCGACGGGCAGGTGGCTCTGCTCGAAAACCTCCGTTTCAACGCGGGGGAGACCGCCAAATCCGACACCGAGCGCGGTGAGTTCGCCGCGAAGCTCGCCTCCCTCGGCGACGCTCTCGTCTCCGACGGCTTCGGCGTCGTGCACCGCAAGCAGGCGAGCGTGTTCGAGCTCGCCGAGCTGCTTCCGAGCGCCGCGGGGCTTCTCATCTCGGCCGAGCTCGACGTGTTGGACCGCCTGACAGCCACGCCGACGCGCCCCTACGCCGTCGTCCTCGGCGGCTCGAAGGTGTCGGACAAGCTCGGAGTGATCGAGCATCTGCTGCCCCGCGTCGACTCTCTCCTCATCGGCGGTGGGATGGTGTTCACCTTCCTCGCCGCACAGGGGAGCAAGGTCGGTGCGAGCCTTCTCGAGGAGGATCAGCTCGACATCGTGCGCGGTTACCTCAGCAAGGCCGACGAGCTCGGGGTGCGCATCGTGTTGCCCACCGACATCGTCGTCGCGTCGAAGTTCGGTGCGGATGCGGAGCACGTCGTCACGGCGGCCACCGGTATCGAGGACTCACCGTTCGGCGCCTCTGGCCTCGGGCTCGACATCGGTCCCGAATCCGCAGACAGCTTCGCTGAAATCATCCGCTCGTCGAGCACCGTTTTCTGGAACGGTCCGATGGGTGTGTTCGAGATTGCAGCATTCGCCGAAGGCACCCGCACCGTCGCACAGTCACTCACCGACGTGGACGGCCTGTCGGTCGTCGGCGGCGGAGACTCCGCGGCGGCCGTGCGTGAGCTCGGCTTCGATGATGACCAGTTCGGTCACATTTCTACTGGCGGCGGCGCAAGCCTCGAGTTCCTCGAGGGAAAGCGCCTGCCCGGACTGGAGGTACTCGGATGGCAAGCGTGACACCACGGATTCCGTTCATCGCAGGCAACTGGAAGATGAACCTCGACCACCTGCAGTCGATCGCCTTCGTACAGAAGCTCGCCTGGAGCCTCAAGGATGCGCGTCTCGACTTCAACGATGTCGAGGTCGCGGTCTTCCCGCCGTTCACCGACCTGCGTTCGGTGCAGACGCTCATCTCGGCCGACAAGCTGATGCTGAAATTCGGTGGCCAGGACCTGTCGGCCAAGGACTCCGGCGCCTACACCGGTGAGATCTCGGGCGCTTTCCTCAAGGCTCTCGACTGCGAGTACGTGATCATCGGACACTCCGAGCGCCGCACCATGCACGCCGAGACCGACGAGGTCGTCGCCGCGAAATCCGCCGCAGCCATCCGTCACGGACTCATCCCGGTGATCTGCGTCGGCGAGACCGCCGAGGATCTCGAGATCCATGGCCCGAGCGCCGTGCCCGTCGCCCAGTTGAAGGCAGCACTCGCCGACGTGGCGCAGGGTGCCGACATCGTCGTCGCCTACGAGCCCGTCTGGGCCATCGGTTCCGGCAAGGCGGCCACGCCCGAGCAGGCCGAGCAGGTTGCCGCGCAACTTCGGGCGGTGCTTGTCGACGCCATCGGCGAGGAGGCGGCGCAGGCCACCCGCGTGCTGTACGGCGGGTCGGTGAAGTCGTCGAACATCGCCGGTTTCATGGCCCAGCCCAACGTCGACGGCGCGCTCGTCGGGGGCGCGAGCCTGGACGTTGAAGAGTTCGCGGCGATCGCCCGCTTCCAGAAGCACGTGGGCGTCTAGCTCACACGTTATAATGTTCACCGGTAGTTTGCGGTGTTGAGAGGGTCTTTGTGCAAATTCTTCAGGTCATCATGCAGGTCGTTCTCGGGATCACGAGTCTCCTGCTGACCCTCCTCATTCTGCTCCACCGAGGCCGAGGCGGAGGGCTGTCCGACATGTTCGGCGGCGGAGTCACGTCCAACCTCGGCGCATCCGGTGTGGCGGAGCGCAATCTGAACCGCATCACGGTGTTTCTCGGGCTCCTCTGGATCTCCTGCATCATCGTGCTGGGGCTCATCACCAAGTTCGACGCAGCGGGATAGGGAACAGATCATGGCAGCAGGAGGCAGCGCGATCCGCGGTTCGCGCGTAGGTGCAGGTCCGATGGGCGAGCAGGATCGCGGATTCCACGCGGACCGCATCGCCGTGTCGTATTGGGACGCCCTCGGCAACGAGACGGTACGTCACTTCGCGGCGAATCTCCCGGACGAGGAGATCCCCGTCACCATCGATTCGCCCCAGTCGGGACTTCCCGCCGGCCGCGACAAGGAGAACCCGCCCGCGCTGACGAAGCTCGAGCCGTACAAGACCCACCTCGCATACGTGAAGGAGCGTCGCACCGAGAAGGAGGCGACCGATCTCCTCGACGAGGCCATCGAGTCGCTCCGCGCGCGCCGTGCGCGCATCTCGGCCCAGTAGGGTTCAACCCCACGCCAACGACGAAGCGGCCCGGACATTGTCCGGGCCGCTTCGTCGTTGTTTGTCGCGCTCAGTAGTCCGAGGCGATCAGATTATCCGGAACCTCCGCCGCCGCCGCCGCGTCGACGAAGAAGACCGTGCGTTTCGTGCCGTGCACGCCGGCCGCGGGGACCTGCTCCGCGCTCGCCCCGGCAAGCGCGAGTCCGAGGGCGCTCGCCTTGTCCGCTCCCGCCAGGGCCATCCAGATGCGCTTCGCCGAGTTGATCGCCGGGAAAGTGAGGCTGAGCCTCTCGGGCGGGGGTTTGGGCGAGTTGCGCACGGCGATCACCGTTCCGGTCGTCACGAGCACGCCGGGCGTCTCGGGGAACAGCGACGCAACGTGCCCGTCGGGTCCGACACCGAGCAGCACGATGTCGAACAGCGGAAGCTCGTTGACCCCGCCGAACTCGGCAAGCGTTCTGGCGTGAGCCACAGCGGCGCCATCGAGATCGTGGTCTCCGCCGAGAGCGGGGAACGGATGGATGTTCGCCGCGGGAATGGTGATGTGGTCGAGCAGCGCCGCAAACGCACCCGTGTCGTTACGGTCGGCGTCACCGACCGGAACGAACCGCTCGTCGCTCCACCAGACGTGTACCCGCGACCAGTCGATCGAGTCCCGCGCCGAGGATTCGTTGATGGCAGCGAGGATGCCGGTACCCACACCGCCACCGGTCAGCGACACGTGAACGACCTCCTGCTCATCGAGCAGATCGACCACCTTGGTGATGAATCGCGCAGCGACCGACCCGGTGAGGGTGGGGATGTCCTTGTGCACCAGCACGCGACGTTCCGTACTCATGCGGCGGGGGCCCGGTCCGGGGCGATCACGTCGCACAGACCGTTCTCGAGCACGTCGCCGAACACGTCGTCGGGGTCGAGCCTCCGAAGTTCCTCGGCGAGGCATTCCCGAAGGCTCCGTCTCGCGAGGGTGATGTCGTGCGTCGGCTGGTTCGGCTGCTTCAGGGTCACGATGTTCTCGTGCGCCCGCTCGAGCTCGATCGTGCCGGAGGCACGCACGAGCTTGACGCCGTGGATCCCGCTCGACCCGGCCACCGGGGGAGTGACCTCATGGGTCACCGGCAGCTCGAGTTGCAGTTGAAGCCAGGCGGCGAGAAGCGACGTCGACGGCGAGGCGGCTGAGCCATGCACTTCGGCGGCGGTGATCGACTCGAACGGCGGCTGGTCGAGCACCGCGGCGAGCTGAGCCCGCCACAGTGTGAGCCTGGTCCACGAGAAGTCCGTGTCACCCGGGGCGTAGGTCTGGGCGATGTGCTCGAGGTAGGCCCGCGGGTCGGGCTGCGCTGCGGCATCCGTGATCCTGCGCTGCGCCATCCGTCCGAGCGGCGACGTGGACACGACGTCGGGGGCGATGCCCGGCCACCAGGTCACCACGGGGGCATCCGGCAGCAGGAGCCCTGTCACGAGGCCCTCCTCGTTGTCGGCCATCTCGCCGTAGGCCTTCAGCAGGATCACCTCGCTCGCGCCGGCGTCACCACCGACCCGGATCTGCGCGTCGAGTCGGGTGTCGTCGCTGCCTGCGCCATTTCGCGCGGTGGAGACGACGATGACCCGCATCGGGTGCTCGCGAGAGGCGTCGTTGGCCGCTTCGATGGCCTCCTCCTCGTCGCCGAGGTCGGTGGAGATGACGAGCGTGAGCACGCGGCCGAGCGCGACGGCTCCGCCCTCTTCCCTCATGCGCACGAGGGTCTTCGAGATGCTGCTCGTGGTGGTGTCTGGCAGATCGACGATCATGGGCGCCTCCAGGTTCGGCCGTCACGAGCGAGAAGCTCGTCGGCGGATGCGGGACCCCAGGTTCCGGGTCGGTACTGCTCCGGCTGGCCCTGAGTCTCCCAGAACTCCTCGATCGGGTCGAGGATCTTCCAGCTCAATTCAACCTCTTCGTGACGGGGGAAGAGCGGCGGGTCGCCGAGGAGCACGTCGAGGATGAGCCGCTCATACGCTTCCGGGCTCGCCTCGGTGAAGGCGTGGCCGTACCCGAAGTCCATGGTCACATCGCGAACCTGAACGCCGGCGCCTGGCACCTTCGACCCGAAGCGGATCGTCACCCCCTCGTCGGGCTGAACGCGGATGACGAGCGCATTCTGCCCGAGCGCGGAGGTCTGGCTCTCGGCGAAGAGGTACTGCGGCGCGCGCTTGAACACCACGGCGATCTCGGTGACCCGCCTGCCGAGGCGCTTTCCGGCGCGAAGGTAGAACGGCACTCCCGACCAGCGCCGGGTACCGATGTCGAGTCGCATCGCCGCGTACGTCTCGGTGAGCGACTCCGGGTCCATCCCGTCTTCGTCGAGGAAGCCGAGCACCTTCTCGCCGCCCTGCCACCCACCGGAGTACTGCCCGCGCGCGGTGGCGGTGGACAGATCCTTCGGGAGGCGCACAGCAGCAAGCACCTTCTCCTTCTCCGCGCGCAGGTCTGCGGCGTCGAACGAGATGGGCTCCTCCATGGCGGTGAGGGCGAGAAGCTGGAGAAGGTGGTTCTGGATGACGTCGCGGGCCGCGCCGATGCCGTCGTAGTACCCCGCACGACCTCCCACGCCGATGTCCTCGGCCATCGTGATCTGCACGTGGTCGACGTAGTTCGAGTTCCACAGGGGTTCGTAGAGCTGATTGGCGAAGCGGAGCGCCAGGATGTTCTGGACGGTCTCCTTGCCGAGATAGTGATCGATGCGGAACACCGAGTCCGGGGGAAACACCGATTCGACAACGGCGTTCAACTCGCGAGCAGATGTGAGGTCGCTGCCGAAGGGCTTCTCGATCACCACGCGACGCCACTGGCCGTCTTTCTGCTCGGCGAGTCCCGACTTGCGCAACTGCTCGGTGACGAGCGGGAACGCCTTCGGCGGGATCGACAGGTAGAACGCGTGGTTTCCCATCGTCCCCCGGTTCTCATCCAGCTCCGCGACGGTGGCCTCGAGCCTCGCAAAGGCCTCCGGGTCGTCGAATTCGCCCTGCACGAAACGGATTCCCTGGGCCAGCTGACGCCACACGTCGTCGTCGAACGGCGTGCGCGCATACTGCTTCACCGCGTCGTAGACGACCTTCTCGAAGTCCTGCTTGTCCCAGTCACGACGGGCGAAGCCGACCAGCGCGAAACCGGGGGGTAGCAGCCCCCGGTTCGCGAGGTCGTACACGGCCGGCATCAGCTTCTTGCGCGACAGGTCACCCGTCACCCCGAAGATGATGAGGCTGCTTGGTCCCGCAATCCGGTTGAGTCGACGGTCGGACGCCAATCGAAGGGGATTGAATTCCGGAGTGATCTCCACCGGCGGCATAGTGCTCCTTGCGTTGAGGGTTACCGGGCGACGATCAGAACGCGGCGCTGAGCAGCGCCGGAACCAGGTTCGCCGGGTCCGGGAGTGTGAGGGTGAGCACCGGCCTGCCCTGCTCGGCGAGCACACTGGCATCCCCGGCTGCCTGCGCCTGGATGAGCTGACCGAACGTGAACGGACGCTCAGGGATCTCCAGGTCGATCGGCTCCGCAGAGGTGATCTGCAGGAACACGCCGGTCGCGGGACCGCCCTTGTGGTACTGCCCGGTCGAGTGCAGGAAGCGCGGTCCCCAGCCGAACGTGACCGGTCGGCCGGATCGCTCGGCCAGCACGGATCGAAGCTCCTCGAGTTCCGGATACGCGATCCGGTTCACGTAGGCCTGAATCGACAGGTAGCCATCGGCACCGAGCGTCGCGAGCAGGGCCTCGATGGCCTCACCGAGCGTCGAGGCGTTGCCGACGACATCCGCCGTGCCACGAACCTCGACGCCGTCCGCCACGAAGGCGGGGGCAGCCGGTTCCGGGCGGTCGTCCAGAAGACCGCGGGTGGCGATCTTCGCAGACTCCACGTCGGGCTGGTCGAAGGGGTTGATCCCGAGCAGTCGACCGGCAACGGCGGTGGCGAACTCCCAGACCAGGATCTGGGCGCCCAGCGTGCCGCTGATCTCGATCTCGCCCTCGTTGAGTTCCTCGGTCTCGCGCTGGTCGTGCACGAGGCGCACGATCTGCAGGTCGGCGGGGAGGCTCGTCAGCTCGGGCGCGTCGGTGTCGAGCACCACGGGAAGGAGGCCCTTGCCGAGCTTGCCGGTGGACTCCGCGATGAGCTGTTCCGCCCAGTCGGCGAAGCCCACGATGTAGGTTCCGTCGGCGACGATGCCCACCTTGTCCTTCAGCGGGCTGGTGCCCGCCAGAGCCGCGCCGAGAATGAGGCCCGGGTTGTCTGGCGTGTCGAGCGACAGGCGAAGGCTCACCGATGCCGCGTCGTCGAGCAGGTGCTTGAGGTCCACACCGGCGAGACCCGACGGCACGAGACCGAAAGCGGTCAGGGCCGAGAACCGACCGCCGACATTCGGGTCGGCGTTGAAGACCCGGTACCCGGCCTCGCGCGACGCGACGTCGAGGGGCGAACCCGGATCGGTCACGATCACGATGCGTTCGACCGGATCGATGCCCGCCTCACGGAACGCGTGCTCGAAGACGCGCTTCTGGCTGTCCGTCTCGACGGTGGAACCCGACTTCGACGAGATTACGACCGCAGTGGTCGAGAGACGATCGGTGAGGGCCGCGCGTACCTGACCGGGATCGGTCGAGTCGAGCACGGTGAGCTCGACTCCGGCAGTGCGGGTGATCACCTCCGGCGCGAGCGACGATCCGCCCATTCCCCCGAGCACGATGTGGTTCACGCCGGCTGCGCGGAGTTCCCGCCGCAGTGCGGTGATCTCCGGCACGAGAGCGGATGAGACCGCAACGGCTTCCACCCAGCCGAGGCGCTTCGCCGACTCGTCCTCGGCGTCAGGACCCCACAGGCTCGGGTCCTGCGTCATGATGCCGGAGGCGACGCCATCGGCGACGAGCTGAGGCACGACACGGTCCACCGCGACAGCGGCCTCGCCGCTCGTGGTGATGTCGAAGGTCATTTTGCTGCCTCGAGTGCCGCGGTGACGGTATCGAGCAGTTCGTTCCACGAGACCACGAACTTCTCGACGCCCTCGCGCTCGAGGAGCGCGGTGACCTCGTCGTAGGAGATCCCGAGCGCGTCGATCTGGTCGAGCACGGCGTTGGCCTTCTCGTACGATCCGGTCACTGCGTCGCCGGCGATCTCGGCGTGGTCGAAGGTTGCCTCGAGGGTCTTCTCCGGCATCGTGTTCACGACGTCGGCCACCGCGAGCTCGGTCACATACAGCGTGTCCGGCAGGCTCGGGTCCTTCACGCCCGTCGACGCCCAGAGCGGACGCTGGCGGTTCGCGCCTGCGGCGAGCAGCCCGGAGGCGCGCTCGGTCGAGAAAGACTGCTCGAAGACCTGGTACGCCAGCTGTGCGTTCGCGACGCCTGCCTTGCTCTTGAGCGCGACCGCCTCATCCGTTCCGATCGCGTCCAGACGCTTGTCGATCTCGGTGTCCACGCGCGACACGAAGAAGGAGGCGACGGAGCGGATGGTCGACAGGTCGATGCCTGCGGCCTTGGCGGTCTCGAGCCCGGTCAGGTAAGCGTTGATGACCTCGCGGTAGCGCTCGAGGCTGAAGATCAGGGTCACGTTGACGCTGATGCCCTCACCGATCGTGTTGGCGATCGCTTCGAGTCCTTCGACGGTCGCGGGGATCTTGATCATCGCGTTCGGACGGTCGACCTTCGCCCAGAGGCGCTTCGCCTCGTCGAAGGTGCCTGCAGCATCATGCGCGAGACCCGGTTCGACCTCGATCGACACGCGACCGTCCTGGCCATCGGTGGAGTCGTAGACCGAGCGGAAGATGTCACTGGCACTCGCGACGTCGTCGGTGGTGATCTCGAACACGGCGTCGGTGACGCCGGTGCCGGATGCTGCGAGCTCCGCGATCTGGGCGTCGTAGGCGTCGCCCTTCGCGAGGGCACTGGCGAAGATGGTGGGGTTGGTGGTGATGCCGACGACGTTCTTCTCGGCGATGAGCTTCTGCAGGCCGCCCGAGTTGATCCGCTCGCGCGAGAGGTCGTCGAGCCAGATGCTGACGCCGACGTTCGACAGGGCTGCGGTGGGGGAGAGGTTTTCAGTCATTTCGATCTCTTTCCTTGGTTCCAGGTGGTGCAGTCGGGTGTCGCGAGCTCAGACGGCCGCGATGGATTCCTTGGCGGCGGAGACGACATGCTCGGTGGTCATGCCGAACTCGCGGTAGAGGGTCTCGTAGTCGGCGGATGCACCGAAGTGGTCGATCGACACGCTGCGGCCGGCGTCGCCGACGTACTCGCGCCATCCGAGCGACACGCCTGCCTCCACCGACACCCGCGCCTTGACCGCTCGCGGGAGCACCGACTCGCGGTATTCGGCGGTCTGCTCTTCGAACCATTCGAGGCAGGGTGCGGAGACGACGCGGGCGTTGATGCCCTCGCCCGCCAGCACTTCGCGCGCCTCAACGGCGAACTGCACCTCCGAGCCGGTCGCGATGAGGATGACGTCGGGGTTTCCGCCGGGCGCTTCGGCCAGGACGTAAGCCCCGTGTCCCATCTCCGAGGCCGCCGCGAAGGTGTCGCCCTCGGCCTTGCCGTCGCCCCGCTCGAACACGGGGAGGTTCTGGCGCGAGAGCACGATGCCCGCGGGACCGTTACGGCGCGTGAGCACGGCATCCCAGGCGAAAGCGGTCTCGTTGGCATCGGCCGGACGCACGACATCGAGCCCGGGGATCGCCCGAAGCGCCATGAGGTGCTCGACCGGCTGGTGCGTGGGACCGTCGGCGCCGAGAGCCACGGAGTCGTGGGTCCAGACGAAGATCGACGGGGCCTTCATGAGCGCGGCGAGACGAACGGCCGGACGCATGTAGTCGCTGAAGATGAGGAAGGTGCCGCCGAACACGCGGGTGTTTCCGTGCAACACGATCCCGTTGAGGATCGAGCCCATTGCGTGCTCGCGGATGCCGAAGTGCAGCACGCGGCCGTAGGGGTTACCCGTCCATTCGCCGGTGGAGTGCTCCGCAGGCACGAACGATGCGGACTCCTCGAGGGTGGTGTTGTTCGACTCGGCGAGGTCGGCCGAGCCGCCCCACAGTTCGGGCACGACCGGGCCGAGCGCGTTGAGCACCTTGCCGGACGCGGCCCGCGTGGAGACATCCTTGCCCGCGGGGAAGACCGGGAGGGCATCCTTGACGCCCTCTGGCAGGTCGCCGGCGAGGATGCGGTCGAGCAGCACCTTGCGGTCGGGGTTGGCCGATGCCCAGGCGTCGAAGGCCTCGGTCCACTCGGCGTGCGCAGCCTGGCCGCGCTCGACTGCCTTGCGGGTGTGCGCGATGACGTCGTCCGAGACCTCGAAGGTCTGCTCCGGGTCGAATCCGAGAACGGTCTTGACCGCGGCGAGCTCTTCCGCGCCGAGGGCCGAGCCGTGGATCTTGCCGGTGTTCTGCTTCTTGGGAGAAGGCCACCCGATGATCGTGCGGAGGATGATGAGCGACGGCTTGCCGGTCTCGGCCTTCGCCGCCTCGATCGCATCGTTGAGCTCTGCGACGTCCTCGATGTACTCGCCGGACTTCTTCCAGTCGACCACCTGGACCTGCCAGCCATAGGCCTCATAGCGCGCCTGCACGTCTTCGGTGAAGGCGATGTTGGTGTCGTCCTCGATCGAGATCTGGTTGCTGTCATAGATCGCGATCAGGTTGCCGAGCTGCTGGTGGCCCGCGAGGGACGACGCCTCGCTCGTGACACCCTCCTGCAGGTCGCCGTCGCCGGCGATGGCGTAGATGTAGTGGTCGAACGGGCTCGTGCCGGCTGCTGCGTCCGGGTCGAACAGGCCGCGCTCGAAGCGTGCGGCGTACGCCATGCCCACGGCGGAGGCGAGTCCCTGGCCGAGCGGGCCGGTGGTGATCTCGACACCATCGGTGTGGCCGTACTCGGGGTGTCCAGGAGTCTTGGATCCCCAGGTACGGAGGGCCTTCAGGTCGTCGAGCTCGAGGCCGTAACCGCCGAAGTAGAGCTGGATGTACTGCGTCAGCGAGCTGTGTCCGACCGAGAGCACGAAGCGGTCGCGTCCGATCCACTCGTTGTCGCTCGGGTCGCGGCGCATCACCTTCTGGAACAGCAGGTAGGCGGCGGGCGCCAGGCTCATTGCGGTGCCGGGGTGTCCGTTTCCGACCTTCTCCACGGCATCAGCGGCCAGAACCCTGGCGGTGTCGACGGCAGCATTGTCAATCGGTTCCCACTGGAAAGCTGGCACAGATAGCCCTTCGGTAGCGGCGGATCTGGCCTGTGTCGGCAGACCCACGGGAGTTTGGCTCGTCATTGTCGCCGCAGGCAACCCCCCGACGAACCGAATGGCCGCACCGCGTGGTTTAGAGGGATCGTGCTCCTGGATTGCGAGCGTAACCAGTATAGGGAGCACCTGAGAGTTCGTCGGTCGTGTTACGCCGCTGTCCCGGGCGGACTCGCTTCGGGCGTCAACTACACTCGAAGGCGATGAAAGGGCCGGTACCGGACGTAATGGACGTAGTCGAGAAGCCTCGGACGACGATCAGCCGACACGGCATCGCTCGCAAGGCACGCGCGTATGTGGCGCTGACAAAGCCCCGAGTGATCGAATTGCTCCTCGTGACCACGGCGCCGGTCATGGTGCTGGCTCATGGCGGCATCCCGAATCTGTGGCTCGTGCTGGCCACTCTCATCGGTGGAGCGCTGAGCGCGGGCTCCGCCGGTGCCTTCAACTGCTACATCGACCGCGATATCGACCGGGTGATGGAGCGCACGAAGGGTCGTCCCCTCGTCACCGGAGAACTCACCGACCGCGAGGCGCTCGGCTTCGCTTGGATCCTCGGCGCCACGGCCCTCGCCTGGCTCGCCATCACCACGAACCTGCTGGCCGCCGCTCTCGCCGCTGGTGCGATCTTCTTCTACGTCGTGATCTACACGGTCCTGCTGAAGCGCCGCACGGCTCAAAACATCATCTGGGGCGGTATAGCCGGATGCTTCCCCGTGCTCATCGGTTGGTCGGCCGTCACCGGCTCGCTCAGCTGGAGTGCCGTGGTGCTGTTCGGCGTGATCTTCCTGTGGACGCCGCCGCACTATTGGCCGTTGTCGATGAAGTATCGAGCCGACTACGCCTCCGTCGGCGTGCCCATGCTGGCAGTGGTGCGCGGTCGCTCCGCGGTGGGGCTGCAGGTCATCCTGTACGCCTGGGCCACCGTGGCGTGCTCGCTCCTGCTCATCCCGGTCGGCTCGATGGGAATCGTGTACTCCGTCGTGGCCGTCACCGCCGGGGCGTGGTTCATCTACGAAGCCCACCACCTCTACAACGGGGCCATCCGGCACGCCGAGATCAAGCCGATGCGCGTGTTCCACGGCTCGATCTCATACCTCACGCTGCTGTTCATCGCGGTGGGCGTCGACCCGCTGCTGCCCTTCTAGCCCAGGGCTGCTGCCCTTCTAGAGGAGACGCGTCCGCTCGCGTCAGCGACTGATCGACTCCGCTGGCACGGCATGCGCAGCCGTATCCGCCGATGCCGCGACGCGGCGCGTGGCTAGCAGCGTCATCGTCATCACCGCCGCGAGCACGCAGGCGAGCACCATGTGGATGCCGACCAGGAGCTCCGGAAGCCCGAGCCGCGACTGAACAATGCCAACGACCATCTGCACGAACTCCACAGCGAGCAGCCAGACGGCGAACCCGCGGATGGCCTCGAGGCGCCGGGATGTCGCCAGGAACACCAGCAGAGCCGTGAAGACGAACATCGTGTAGGCCGGATAGCTGTGCACGTGCTGCAGGATCTCCGGGTCGAGCCCGTTCCTGGGGGTCTTGGCGTCTCCGGCGTGCGGCCCCGATCCGGTGGTGACGATACCCACGAGGATCGTGACCGCGACGAGCGCTGCGATGACCCACGCGAGGGTCGCCACAACCGGCGGCACGGCGAGGGTGCGCCCGCCGCGACCGTGCCTCGCGCGATAGACGAACATCGAAGCGAGCACCACCAGCACGATCGACACCACGAAGTGGGCGCCGACCAGCCAGGGGTTGAGCCCGGTGAGCACCGTGAGCCCGCCGAGTACCGCCTGCGCGGGAATACCGAGGCCGATGAACAGGGTCAGCCGGAAGAGCTCCGGACGTGAACGACGGAGCCGTAACACGAGGGTGAAGGCGACTATGGCCACGATCACCAGCAGAAAGGTGAGGAGCCGATTGCCGAACTCGATGACCCCGTGGATGCCCTGCTCCGGCGTGGCTACGAAAGACCCGGGCGTACAGCGCGGCCAGGTGGGGCACCCGAGCCCTGACCCGGTGAGCCGCACCGCACCGCCGGTCGCGACGATGAGGATCTGCACGACAAGCGAGGTCCATGCAGCGGCGATGACCCTGCGGTCGACATACGAGGGGAGAACGTGCCAGAAGCGGGAGATCGCGACGCGAACCGGCGTGGTGAGTGCCATCACAGCCGTCCTTTCATACTTTGTTCAGTGCTGCCCTGTAGAATCAGGGTGTTCAGAAAATCTGGCCGTGCCGGGGTTCAGCACTCGCGATCGAACGCCGCGTCCGGTGCCCAGCACAGTCTAGGCAGGGCTCCCCGGAAGGATGCCCGACGGCATCCCGACCGGGTAACTACGAGGTCGGCATGCGACACTGCCGGATGAGGAATAGCGATGCAGCCGTCGAGGTTGTGGTCGGAAGGAAAAGAGGTAGCCATGTCTGATGTGCTCATCGAACGACCTGAACTCGAAAATTTGGGGATCTACGAATTCGGCTGGTCCGACTCCGACGTTGCGGGTGCCTCCGCGAAGCGCGGAATCTCGCCGGAGGTCGTTGCCGACATTTCGAGACTCAAGGACGAACCAGCCTGGATGCTGAAGAAGCGTCTCAAGGGACTCGCACTGTTCCGCAAGAAGCCGATGCCGGCGTGGGGCGCCGACCTCTCGGGCATCGACTTCGACAACATCAAATACTTTGTGCGGTCGACCGAGAAGCAGGCCCAGACCTGGGAAGACCTCCCGGAAGACATCCGCAACACGTACGAGAAGCTCGGCATCCCGGAAGCCGAGCGCAAGCGTCTCGTGTCCGGTGTCGCCGCTCAGTACGAGTCCGAGGTGGTGTTCCACTCGATCAACGCCGAGCTCGAGGCGCAGGGTGTCATCTTCATGGACACCGACACCGCGCTTCGCGAGCACCCCGAGTTCTTCACCGAGTACTTCGGCTCGGTCATCCCCGAGGGCGACAACAAGTTCGCCGCTCTCAACACCGCGGTGTGGTCAGGCGGATCATTCGTCTATGTGCCGCCGGGAGTGCATGTCGAGATTCCGCTGCAGGCCTATTTCCGCATCAACACCGAGAACATGGGGCAGTTCGAGCGCACCCTGATCATCGCGGATGAAGGCTCCTACGTTCACTACATCGAGGGTTGCACCGCCCCGATCTACAAGTCCGACTCCCTGCACTCCGCTGTGGTCGAGATCATCGTGAAGAAGAACGCGCGTGTGCGTTACACGACCATTCAGAACTGGTCGAACAACGTCTACAACCTCGTGACCAAGCGCGCAGTCGCACACGAAGGCGCAACGATGGAGTGGGTCGACGGCAACATCGGCTCGAAGGTCACCATGAAGTACCCGTCGATCTACCTGGTCGGCGAGCACGCCAAGGGAGAGACGCTCTCTGTCGCATTCGCGGGCCCCGGTCAGCACCAGGATGCCGGCGCGAAGATGATCCACATGGCGCCGTACACGCAGTCGTCCATCGTGTCCAAGTCCATCGCCCGTGGTGGTGGACGCACCGGCTACCGGGGCGAAGTCCGCATCGCCGAAGGCGCACATCACTCCGCCAACACCGTGCGGTGCGATGCGCTCCTGGTCGACACCATCTCGCGTTCTGACACCTACCCCACCACCGACATCCGCGAGGACGACGTGCAGATGGGTCATGAGGCGACAGTCTCCCGGGTCAGCGCAGAACAGCTCTTCTATCTGCAGAGCAGGGGTATGCCCGAAGACGAGGCCATGGCGATGATCGTGCGTGGCTTCATCGAGCCGATCGCCCGCGAACTCCCGATGGAATACGCACTCGAACTCAACAAGCTCATTGAAATGGGCATGGAAGGATCTGTCGGCTAGATGTCTGTTCCCGCAGGTAACGTCGCCCTCGACGAAAACACCCGCGACACCGCTCCAGCAGATTCCGCGCAGCACGGCTCGAAGCCGCATAGCGATGGCGGCTGGAGTCTTGTCCCCGTGCAGACTCGTTCTGAGCGGTTCACGTCCACCAAACGAGACGATTTCGCGGCCGTAACCGGCCGCGAGATCGAATGGAAGTTCAGTCCCGTCGCGAAGCTCGGCGCCCTCATCGACGGCGAGCTGGACGGTGGCGAATGGCCGTTCACCCTCAGCGACGACACCGACGCCGGGAGTGTCAGCACCGAGTGGATCGCGCGGGATGACTCCCGCTTCGGCCTCGTCGGACACCCCGAAGACAAGGCGTCGGCGAACGCGTGGAGCAGCGTCGACCGTGCGCTCGCGATCAGCCTGAGCGGCGAGGAGGCGAGCCGCACCACGCTGACGCGGTCGGGCCTCGGCTCGAATGCGCGGGCGTCCCACACCGTCATCACGGCGAAGCGTCACAGCCGCAGCGAGCTCGTCATCGAGAACGGCGGACCGGCTCTCCTCACCGAGAACGTCGAGATCGTCGTCGAGGACGGCGCTCATCTCACGCTCGTCTCGGTGCAGCAGTGGGACGACGATGCCATCCACCTCGCGAGCCACTTCGCGACCATCGGCCGCGATGCAAAGCTCACGCACATCGTGGTGAGTCTTGACGGCGCGATCGTGCGCATCAACCCTTCGGTGCATCTCGTCAGTGAAGGGGGAGATGTCGAGCTGTTCGGCGCCTACTTCTCCACCGCAGGCCAGCACATCGAACAGCAGGTGTTCGTGGACCACGATGCGCCGAGCACGCGCTCACGAGTGCTCTACAAGGGAGCGCTTCAGGGCACGGGTGCGCGCAGCGTCTGGATCGGCGATGTGCTGATCCGCCAGAGCGCCGTCGGGACCGACAGCTACGAGGCCAACCGCAATCTCCTCCTCACCGACGGAGCACGTGCGGACTCGATCCCGAACCTCGAGATCGAGACCGGCGACATCGCCGGGGCAGGCCACGCCAGCGCATCCGGTCGCTTCGACGACGAGCAGCTGTTCTACCTGCAGGCTCGTGGCATCAGCGAGGAGGAAGCCAGGCGACTCGTCGTGCGCGGCTTCCTTGCCGAGGTCGTTCAGAAAATCGGATCGCCCGAGCTCGAGACGCGACTCGAGCAGGCAATTGAAGCGGCACTCGTGCCGGAGGGAGTCACCGTCTGATGGCCGACGTCAAGATCTGCAGCGTGGACGACCTCGAAGTGGGGTCGGCCGTGCGCGTCGTCATCGACGACCTGCCCATCGCGGTCGTGCGCGACTCGGAGGGCGCCATCCACGCGATCGGCGACACCTGCACCCACGGCGACATCTCACTCTCGGAGGGCTTCGTCGAAGACGACACCCTGGAGTGCTGGGCCCACGGCTCGAAGTTCTCCCTTGCCACCGGCAAGCCCACGTCCCTCCCGGCCTACGAGCCGGTCCCCGTCTACCCGGTCACCGTCGTCGACGGCGAGGTCTTCATCGACCCAGCCGCCGGCGTCACCCTGACCCCCTGAGCCAAGAAAGTACCCACCGTATGTCTGTTCTCGAGATTCGTGACCTGCACGTCAGCGTCGAAACCGACCAGGGAAGCAAGAAGATCCTCAAGGGGGTCGACCTCTCCGTGAAGGAAGGCGAGATCCACGCGATCATGGGGCCGAACGGGTCGGGCAAGTCGACCCTCGCCTACACGATCGCTGGGCACCCGAAGTATCACGTCGACGGCGGCTCGGTCACTCTCGACGGCGTCGAGATGCTCGACCTCCCCGTCGACGAGCGCGCCAGAGCCGGACTCTTCCTCGCAATGCAGTACCCGGTCGAGATTCCCGGCGTCGCCGTGACCAACTTCCTGCGCACAGCCAAGACCGCCATCGACGGCGAAGCGCCGAGCATCCGCACCTGGGGCAAGGAAGTGCGCGAGGCGATGGTCAACCTCCGCATGGACCCCACCTTCGCGGCGCGCAACGTGAACGAAGGATTCTCGGGCGGCGAGAAGAAGCGCCACGAGATCCTGCAGCTGGAGCTGCTGAAGCCCAAGTTCGCGATCCTCGACGAGACCGACTCCGGCCTCGACGTCGACGCGCTCAAGGTCGTCTCGGAGGGTGTCAACCGCGCCAAGGAGAACACCGGCCTTGGCCTGCTTCTCATCACCCACTACACCCGCATCCTGCGCTACATCTCGCCGGACTTCGTGCACGTCTTCGTCGACGGTCGCATCGCCGAAGAGGGTGGACCGGAACTGGCTGACCGCCTGGAGAACGAGGGTTACGACCGGTTCGTGGCAGGCTCCGCTCCCGCTTCCCTCGATGCCGAGACGGTCGTAGGTTAGAACCATGGCTGTTGCACTGGAACCGGCGCTCTTCGATCAGGTCGAAGAGGGGCTCAAAGGGGTCATGGACCCGGAACTCGGCGTGAACATCGTCGACCTCGGTCTCATCTACGACCTGACCTGGGACGACGAGAACGACGCGCTGATCGTCAGCATGACACTGACCTCTGCGGGGTGCCCCCTCACCGACGTCATCGAGGAGCAGACCGCAGAGGCGCTCGACGGAATCGTCGAGCAGTTTCGCATCAACTGGGTCTGGATGCCGCCGTGGGGACCCGAGAAGATCACCGACGATGGACGCGACATGATGCGTGCGCTCGGATTCTCCATCTGACCTGCCGCTTCACCACCGAAGGCCCCGCTACGGCGGGGCCTTCGGCATTTCTGCGCGTGTGACTAGGATCAGTCCCACCAAACGTCGCGAGTTGCCTCAAGACCAGGAGTGGACCTCATGCCAGGACTGATAGTCGGAGTTGACACCAGCGCAGCCTGTCGGCGGGCGGTCGAGTTCGCTGCACACGAGGCCGTCGACACCGACTCGCCGTTGACCCTCGTGCATGTGATCCCGTGGTCGCCGTACTCGTTCACGACACCGGCGGAGAACGAGCACCGCTCGACCAGCCGGGCCGCCGAGATCAAGGCGGCGGAGGATCAGGTCATGGCACCCGTCGCGGAGATCGCGCGTGGCCTTGGAGCCGAACCCACCCTGGTGGTCAAGCACGGTAACGAGACGGAGATCCTGTTGTCACTTGCCAAGAAAATCGGTGCCACGCAATTCTTCGTCGGTAAAACGGGGGAGAGCGCGCTACGGCAGGTGGTGTTCGGGAGTACCCCGTCCAAGCTGATCCAGCATTCTCCGATCCCGGTCACGGTCATCCCGTGAACGCCGCAGCGGCGCTTCCCGCCACCCTCCGCGCCGAGGGCATCGACGGCGCCATCAACGGCGCCCTCTCGCCGATCGCCGGTTTCATCAGCGGAATCATCTTCTACGGCATCCCGGTGGGGGAGGAGGGCACCGAATCCTATTTCGAGATTCCGGTGATCGTCGTGTGGCTCATCGCCGCGGCGGTGTTCTTCACCTTCTACCTGGGATTCCAGAACATTCGCGGCTTCAAGCACGCCCTCGATCTGGTGCGCGGGCGCTATTCCGATCCGGATGATGCTGGCGAGGTCTCGCACTTTCAGGCCCTTGCCACCGCCGTCTCCGGCACGGTCGGGCTCGGGAACATCGCCGGAGTCGCCGTCGCTGTCTCGATCGGCGGCCCGGGGGCGACATTCTGGATGATCCTCGCCGGATTCTTCGGCATGAGCACGAAGATGGCCGAGTGCACGCTCGGTGTGAAGTTCCGCCGCGAGCACCCGGACGGCTCCGTCTCCGGCGGGCCGATGTACTACCTGCGTGACGCTCTCGCGATCGAGGGGCGCCCGAAGCTCGGCAAGTTCCTCGCCGCGTTCTTCGCCGTGTGCTGCATCGGCGGCGCGATCGGCGGCGGCAACATGTTCCAGTCGAACCAGGCGGCAACCCAGATCATCAGTGTCACCGGTGGAGCGGATGGTCCCCTCGGGGCATGGCGCTTCGCCATCGGGATCGTCTTCGCCCTGCTCGTCGGGGCCGTCATCATCGGCGGTATCAAGTCGATCGCTCGGGTGACGGAGAAGGTCGTTCCGCTCATGGCCGTCATCTACATCATCGGCTGCCTTGCCGTGCTCGCCACCAACTTCACCGAGATCCCGCGGGCCATCGGCGAGATCTTCGCAGGGGCGTTCGCCCCGATCGGAGTCGCCGGCGGAATGGTCGGGGTGCTCATTCAGGGGTTCCGGCGCGCGGCCTTCTCCAACGAGGCCGGCATCGGCTCGGCATCCATCGCCCACTCCGCCGTGAAGACGAAGGAGCCCGCCACCGAGGGCTTCGTGTCGCTCCTCGAACCGTTCATCGACACGATCGTGATCTGCACGATGACCTCGCTCGCCATCGTGATCACCGGCACCTGGGCGGACACCTCGAGCGCTCCCGGAGTCGAGACGACCTCGGCCGCGTTCGAGACGGTTGCGCCCTGGTTCCCGATCGTGCTGGCGGTCGCCGTGGTGATGTTCGCGCTGTCGACGATGATCTCCTGGTCGTACTACGGCATGAAGGCCACTCGCTACCTGTTCAGGGACAGCGCGAAGGCCGAGTTGGGATTCAAGATCGTCTTCGTGATCTTCACGGTGCTGGGCGCCTCGCTCTCGCTCGGACCGGTCATCGACTTCTCGGATTCGATGATCTTCGCGATGTCGCTCGCCAACATCCTCGGCATGTACTTCCTCGCCAAGGTGATCAAGCGGGAGATCAACCAGTACCGCGAGAAGGTGCGCACCGGAGAGTTCCCGCGCATGGATCAGAACGCTCCGCACTGACCGCCCGGCCTCTGCCGCGTAGACTGCTTTTCGACCCCCTTACTTTCTGTTGTTCTGGCGCGCCATCCGGCCGCCGGCGCACCGTACGACACATTGGACGAATTCAGTGCTTTCAGTGCACGATCTTGAGCTCCGCGTGGGAGCGCGCACCCTCATGCAGGGCGTGAACTTCCGCGTCGACAGCGGCGACAAGATCGGCCTCGTCGGTCGTAACGGTGCCGGGAAGACCACGTTGACGAAGATCCTCGCGGGAGAGGGACTCCCGACCGACGGTCGCATCGACCGCACCGGCGAGATCGGCTACCTCCCGCAGGACCCGCGCTCCGGCAACCCGGAGGACCTCGCCCGCACCCGCATCCTCGACGCCAGGGGCCTGGGTCAGCTTCTCCTCGGCATGCAGACCGCTGCCACCGACATGGGTAGCTCCGACACGGCCGTGAGCCAGAAGGCGATGAACAAGTACGGTGCGCTTCAGGACCGCTTCCTCGCCCTCGGCGGTTACGCGGCAGAGGCGGAGGCCGCCTCCATCGCGAGCAACCTCAGCCTGCCCGATCGCATTCTCGAGCAGCCGCTGTCGACCCTCTCCGGCGGGCAGCGACGCAGGATCGAGCTGGCTCGCATCCTGTTCTCCGGAGCCGACACGATGCTCCTCGACGAGCCGACCAACCACCTCGACGCCGACTCGGTGGTGTGGCTGCGTGACTACCTCAAGGCCTTCCAGGGCGGGCTGATCGTGATCAGTCACGACATCGAGCTGGTGGAGGACACGGTCAACCGGGTCTTCTATCTCGACGCCAACCGCACGGTCATCGACGTGTACAACATGAACTGGAAGAACTACCTGCGCCAGCGCGCCGCCGACGAGGAGCGCCGCAAGAAGGAGCGCGTCAACGTGGAGAAGAAGGCCTCTGTGCTTCAGCTCCAGGCAGCCAAGTTCGGCGCCAAGGCGTCGAAGGCCGCCGCAGCCCATCAGATGGTGCGACGCGCAGAGAAAATGCTCTCCGGCCTCGACGAGGTGCGCACCACGGACCGGGTCGCGAAGCTGCGATTCCCAGAACCGGTGGCATGTGGACGCACGCCCCTGATGGCATCGAATCTCAGCAAGAGTTACGGCTCGCTCGAGATCTTCACCGCAGTGGACCTCGCAATCGACCGCGGTTCCAAGGTCGTCATCCTCGGTTTCAACGGCGCGGGAAAGACCACCCTGCTTCGGATGCTCGCCGGCGTCGACACACCGGACACCGGCCAGATCGAACCGGGCCACGGACTCCGGATCGGCTATTACGCGCAGGAGCACGAGACGATCGACGTGAAGCGAAGCGTGCTCGAGAACATGGTGTCCTCATCACCCTCGATCACCGAGATGGAGGCCAGGCGAGTGCTCGGCTCGTTCCTCTTCACCGGCGACGACTCCCACAAGCCGGCGGGGGTGCTCTCCGGCGGCGAGAAGACCAGGCTCGCCCTCGCCATGATCGTGGTGTCCGGCGCCAACGTGCTGCTTCTCGATGAGCCGACCAACAACCTCGACCCCGCCAGCCGCGAGGAGATCCTCGATGCGCTCGCGAACTATGCCGGGGCCGTGGTTCTGGTGAGCCATGACGAGGGCGCCGTCGAGGCGCTCAATCCCGAGCGCGTGCTCATCCTGCCCGACGGCACAGAGGACTTCTGGAACCGCGACTACGCGGACCTGATCAGCCTCGCCTGATCGCCGTCCCGGTCACCGGGCGTCGAGGATGGCGTCTTCCGTCTCGCTGTCGGAGGGACGACGCAGCGATCTGCGGCGGTCACGGTCATCCGCGCGCTCCCGCTCCTCCGGATCGTCGGCGTTGACGACTGCGGTACTCCTGTCGGAGCGCCCAGCCGAGGCCCACGAACGCAAGCAGGGCGAAGACGAACCACTGAAAGGCGTAGGACAGGTGCGGGCCCTCGTCGCGCACCGGCCGGAACGCGTGCGCTGGTGTCACCTCGGGCTCCGGTGA
Source organism: uncultured Actinomycetota bacterium (assembly GCA_963756375.1). Taxonomy (GTDB): domain Bacteria; phylum Actinomycetota; class Actinomycetes; order Actinomycetales; family Microbacteriaceae; genus Marisediminicola. Next base: position 914,697 of record CAVWNJ010000005.1, read on the forward strand.
CTCCGCGGCGACGATGCCGTACGCGCCCGTGTAGGTGGCGGATCCGACGATCTCCTCGACCTGCGGGAGGTTGATGGTGGGGATCTGGCCGGAGCCTGCGACGGTCTCCCGTGACGGGAGAGTGGGCTCACCTGCCTTGAGCCGCGCGATGACGGTGACGGGCCCTGCGGGAGGTGCAGGCACCGAGTCCGGCGCATCCTGATCGGACCCGGTCGGCACCCAGCCCCGGTCGACGACGAATACCTCGCCCGAGTCGAGCAGCAGCGGCGTGAGCACCTCGAAGCCCGGCTGTCCGTTGAACGGCCGGTTGCGCACCAGCAGCTCGCGATCAGCCAGGTAACTGCCGTTGAGTTCGACCGGCAACCACCGCTGATCCACATCGAACGAGTCGAGTGCGGGCAGGGCCTCGCCGATCGGCACCGGGGTTGCATCGTAATTGGCATCGATCCGTGAGATCTCCGCCCGAGCCTCGGCTCGGCGGGCGAACTGCCACATGCCGAGGAACGAACAGACGATCGCGAATGCGACGGTGAGAGCCAGATACCCGGCCCACCGACGGCTGAACGCGAAGCGCCATCCGCTCATGCGGTGCCCACCGATGACACCGTGACACCGAGCGCAGTCACCTCGACGGGAAAGTCACGGGAACCGAGGTAGTCGGCCAAATACTCCCGGTGCTCATCGCACGCCAACCACACCTTGACCCGCTCGATCGAATGGATGCGGGGGTTTCGCCAATTCACCTGCCACACCGCCTCGTTTCTGCACTCCGCACGCGAACAGGTGGTCGCCGCCGGCTCACCGGCGATGATCACCGGGGCTCGCCGCCATTCGTGGCGTCGGGGTATCCCCGGACCGGCACGATGGACCCCGGCCGCAGCACGGTTCCGGCGGATTCGCCGCCCGTGTTGGCAAGCACGACCGCGAAGTACGGGAGCACGACGGCGCCGAGCGCGAAGACGGCCAGCCACCAGCCCTGAACGACGAAGCAGAGAGCGATGCACACGAGGCGGATCGCCATGGCGATCAGATAACGCCTCATCCGGATGCGGCGGTCGTCCTGAGGCGATTTCGGCAGCGCGGTGATCGACGAGATGTCGGGATTTCTGGCCATGAGTGAGCTGTTCCTGTCGCGCTGTTCCGGTGAGCGGTGAAGAAGGTCGACGGGTAAAGCCTACGTCTAGGATTGTGAGAGTTTGCCGGGCAGGAGCGCCTGCCCCCGAGGAAGGTGGCCATGGCCGTGACAACTCCAAGAACCGTGCTCGTCACCGGCGGAAACCGAGGAATCGGATACGCCATCGCCGAGGAGTTCCTCGCCGCGGGTCACCGTGTCGCCGTGACCGCGCGATCGGGCGAAGGCCCGGCCGGTTCACTCACGGTTCGCGCCGACGTGACCGATGCGGCATCCGTCGACGCGGCCTTCGCCGAGGTGGAGGCGGCATACGGGCCGGTCGAGGTCGTGGTGGCGAACGCCGGCGTCACGAGGGACACCCTGCTGATGCGCATGACGGACGACGACTTCACCTCGGTGATCGACACCAACCTCTCCGGCGCGTTCCGCGTGGTCAAGCGGGCATCGAAGGGGATGCTGAAGGCCCGGTTCGGCCGCATTGTGCTGGTGTCGAGCGTCGTCGGCCTCTACGGTTCCGCGGGCCAGGTGAACTACTCCGCCTCGAAGAGTGGCCTCGTGGGACTGGCTCGATCGGTCACCCGCGAGCTCGGAGCGCGCGGAATCACCGCGAACGTCGTGGCCCCCGGCTTCATCGAGACGGACATGACCGCGGCTCTCGCCGAGACTCAGCAGGCCGAGTACCAGAAGGCGATCCCGGCGGGACGATTCGGCAGCGCCACCGAGGTCGCGAAGGTGATCTCCTGGCTCGCGAGCGACGATGCCGGCTACATCTCCGGCGCTGTCATCCCGGTCGATGGCGGACTGGGTATGGGTCACTGACCGGAGTCAGCCCCGGGGCAGGCCGAGCAGCGAAAGGACCTGACCGAGGTCACGCACGTCCATCACCACGTCGGCCTCATCCCTCACCGGCGCCTTGGCGTCGAATCCGATCGACAACCCCGTGATCGCCATCATCGCCAGGTCGTTCGCGCCATCGCCGATCGCCACCGTCTGACGAAGGGGCACGCCACATTCGGCCGCCCATTCGCGTAGGGCGGTGGCCTTCGCCTCCGCGTCCACGATCGGACCGTCGACGCGGCCGGTGAGCACGCCATCGGCTCGCTCCAGACGATTGGCGCGCCAGAAGTCGAGTCCGAGGGATGTGGCGAGCGGATCGAGAACCTCGTGGAAACCGCCCGACACGACGGCCACGCATCCACCAGCGGCATGGACCCCGGCGATGAGCTCGGGAACGCCCCTCGTGACCGTGACCGCTGCCGAGACATCCGCGATCACCGATTCCGGAAGGCCGGCGAGCGTCGACACCCGCGCGCGTAGGCTCTCGGCGAAGTCGAGCTCGCCATTCATTGCACTCGCGGTGATCCGAGCGACGTCATCGAGCGAGCCCGCGGCATCCGCGAGCAGCTCGATGACCTCGTCTTCGATCAGAGTGGAGTCCACGTCGAGGACGACCAGAAATGATGCCATGTGCGTGGGGAGTCCTCGATGTCGGTCCACCCGGGCGGGCGGTGTCAGCTGACGTGGACGCCCTTGCCCACCACGGTGATGCCGGTCTCGGTCACGGTGAATCCGCGTGCACGGTCCATATCCGGGTCGACACCGATCGAGACCCCCGCATCCACGACGACCTCTTTGTCGAGGATAGCGCGGCGGATTGTGGCGTTCGGTCCGATGTGCACCCGATCGAAGATGATCGAGTCGACGACGGATGCCCCGCCCTCGACGTGCGCGTATGGCCCGAGCACGCTGCGCTCGATGTGCGCACCGGAGAGCAGGGATCCGAGCGACACGATCGAGTCGATGGTCGTGCCCTGATCTCCGCGGGCGTCGCGCACGAATTTCGCGGGCGGGGCGTTGAGCTGCTGGTTGAAGATCGGCCACTCCGCGTTGTACAGGTTGAAGACGGGCAGAGCCGAGATCAGGTCCTGGTGCGCGTCGAAGAAGGACTCGATGGTTCCAACGTCGCGCCAGTAGTAGCGGTCGCGGTCCGTGGCGCCCGGGAGATCGTTGCGGTTGAGGTCGTACACCGCGGCGTCATTCTTGTTCACGAAGTAGGGCACGATGTCGCCGCCCATGTCGTGATTCGAGTCCGGGTTCTCGCCGTCCTTGATGACAGCGTCGATCAGCACGTCAGCATCGAAGACGTAGTTGCCCATCGAGGCGAGCACCTCGTCGGGGGAGTCGGAGAGTCCCACCGGGTTCTTCGGCTTCTCCAGGAACGCCTTGATGCGAGTGGCGTCGTCTGCCTGCGTCTCGATCACGCCGAATTGGTCGGCGAGCGAGATCGGCTGGCGGATGGCCGCCACGGTGACCCCGGCGCCCGAGGCGATGTGCGCCTGGATCATCTGGTCGAAGTCCATGCGGTAGACGTGATCGGCACCCACGACCACAACGATGTCGGGCTTCTCGTCGCGCAGCAGGTTGAGGCTCTGCAGGATCGCGTCGGCCGAACCGGAGAACCAGCGCTTGCCGAGTCGCTGCTGCGCAGGCGCTGAGGCGACGTAGGAGTTCAGCAGTCCGGACAGTCGCCAGGTCTGCGAGACATGGCGGTCGAGGCTGTGGGACTTGTACTGGGTGAGGACAACGATCTGACGCAGGCCCGAGTTGAGCAGGTTCGACAGGGCGAAATCGATGAGTCGATAATTCCCCCCGAATGGAACTGCGGGCTTTGCGCGGTCTGCGGTGAGCGGCATGAGCCGCTTTCCTTCTCCGCCTGCGAGAACGATGCCGAAGATCTTCTTTGATGACATTGCTCAACACTAGGGGAGCCGCGGGACGTGTACTAGCGTTCACTCCGTGAGAGTCGACCTGCTGACCCGTGAGTATCCGCCCGAGGTTTATGGAGGGGCCGGTGTGCATGTCGCCGAGCTCGTCAAGGCCCTGAGACCAACCCTCGATGTGACCGTGAGGTGCTTCGGCGGTGCCCGCGACGAGAAGGATGTCTTCTCGTACGCTGTGCCCGCCCAACTCACCGACGCGAACCCCGCACTCGCCACGCTCGGTGTTGACCTGCAGATCGCACAGGACGTGGCCGGCGCATCCGTCGTGCACTCGCACACCTGGTACGCGAACGGGGCGGGTCGCCTGGCCTCGCTCCTCCACGGGATTCCGCACGTGGTCACCGCGCACAGCCTCGAGCCGCTCCGGCCGTGGAAGGCCGAGCAGCTGGGCGGCGGATACCGCGTCTCGAGCTGGATCGAGCGCGATGCGTTCACCAGCGCCGACGCGGTGATCGCCGTGAGCAACGGCATGCGCCAGGACATTCTGCGCTCCTACCCGTCGCTCGACCCCGACAAGGTGTCCGTGGTCTACAACGGCATCGACCTGTCGAAGTGGAAGCCCGTGCACGACGCCGATCTGGTGCGCGCCCTCGGCATCGACCCCGACCGGCCGTCCGTGGTCTTCGTCGGTCGCATCACCCGCCAGAAGGGCCTGCCGTACTTCCTCCGGGCCGCGAAGCAGCTGCCCCCGGAGGTGCAGGTGATTCTCTGCGCCGGGGCCCCTGACACCCCGGAGATCCTCGCCGAGGTCGAGGGCGGCGTGGCCGAACTCGCCGAGAACCGCACCGGCGTGGTGTGGATCGACCGGATGCTCAGCCAGCACGAGCTCTCGGCGGTGCTGAGCGTCGCAACCACCTTCGTCTGCCCGTCGGTGTACGAGCCGCTCGGGATCGTGAACCTCGAGGCGATGGCCTGCGGCGCCGCGGTCGTCGGCACCGCAACCGGTGGCATCCCGGAGGTCGTCATGGACGGCGTGACCGGCCGGATCGTTCCGATCGATCAGGTGCAGGACGGAACGGGTACCCCCACCGATCCCGACCGTTTCGTGTCGGACCTCGCCGCGACTCTCATCGAGGTCACGAGCGACCCCGAGCAGGCGAAGCGTTACGGCGCGGCGGGGCGCGAACGGGCCGAAAAGGAGTTCGGCTGGGACCGGATCGCGGTGGAAACGCGGCGCATCTACGACTCGCTCGTCTGATCGCGGCGCTGCCATCGTCGGCGCACCCTGTGCCATAGGCTGGAGAAATGGCTCGCGTCCTACACCTGTCCGATGTTTCTGTCGTCAGGGGCGGTAATCGCATCCTCGACTCGGTCGACTGGGATGTCGACGACCGGGAACGTTGGGTCGTACTCGGCCCGAACGGTGCCGGCAAGACCACGCTGCTCCAACTCGCGGCAGCGCTGATCCATCCGTCATCCGGGTCGGTCGAGATCCTCGATGAGACTCTCGGCCAGACCGACCTCTTCGAGCTCCGCCCGCGGATCGGCTTCGCGTCCACTGCCTTGGCACGGCGGATCCCCGCCGACGAGACGGTGCTGAACGCCGTGTTGACCGCGGCCTGGGCCGTGACCGGGCGCTGGAACGAGAGCTACGACGACGTGGATGTGCGACGCGCGCGCCGAGTGCTCGCAGAGTGGCGACTCGATGCCCTCGAGGACCGGAAATTCGGCGGCCTGAGCGATGGCGAGCAGAAGCGCGTGCAGATCGCGCGCTCGATCATGACGGACCCCGAGCTGCTGCTACTCGACGAGCCCGCCGCCAGCCTCGATCTCGGTGCCCGCGAGGAGCTGCTGCAGATGCTCGGCAGCTTTGCGAGCGAGACGTTCGCGCCCGCCATGGTGATGGTCACCCATCACGTGGAAGAGATCCCGCTGGGCTTCACACACGCCCTCATCCTCGGTTCGGGCGCCGTCCGGGCATCGGGCCCGCTGCCGGAGGTTGTGACCTCCGACGTGTTGAGCGAGGCGTTCGGCCTCGGGCTCATCGTCGAGGAGCGCGACGGCCGCTACACCGCACGAGCGGGGCAATAACGCTCCATGCCGACATCCGCCATTCCTCTCCTCCGGGGATGCGCCCATCTGGTAGCATCGATGGTTGGCCCCAGTGCCGATCCACGTCTTTCTCTCCGTCCGTCCGCGCTGTTCGATCAGTCCAAGTCCAAGGAATCTCCATGAAGTCTGACATCCACCCCACCTACGCGCCCGTCGTCTTTCGCGACCTGGCCTCCGGTGCGACCTTCCTGACCCGTTCGACGGTGAGCAGCGCGAAGACGATCGAGTGGGAAGACGGCAACACCTACCCGGTCATCGACGTGGAGATCTCGTCTGAGTCGCACCCGTTCTACACCGGCAAGCAGCGCATCCTCGACTCCGCCGGTCGCGTGGAGAAGTTCAACACCCGCTACAAGGGCTTCGGCTCCTAAGCCACACCGCACGACGGCGGTCACCGGGAGCCCCGGTGACCGCCGTTTTCGGCGTTAAGCCGCGCAGGACAATCAGACGCGCCGGCGACTAGCCGGCCGGGCGGATGGGCCAGTGGCCCGACGCGACGAAGTCGGGATCCTTCGTCTTGCGCATGTAGTCCTGGAAGTTAGCGGCCTGCGCGGCGCACCAGTCGACCTGCCTCGAGTGGAGTTCGGTCAGGTCGTCGCCCAGCTGCTCCGCGTACTTCTGAGCGATGGCTTGGGCGACCCTGCCTGCTGCGACGGCATCGGCGGTGGCGTCGTGGGCATCCGCGAGCTCGACCCCGTAGACGGCCGCGGCCGTCTCGAGGGTGCGCTTGCCCTTTCGGTAGGTGTCGACGGCGCGATCCATGACGAGAGGGTCGATGATGGGCATCGGAGCCCCGAGCGGCTCGACCCCGTGCCGCAGCGCCTCCCTGTCTAACAGGGTCAGGTCGTAGGGAGCGTTGTAGATCGTGATCGGCACGCGCTGCGCGAGCAGCGCGCGCAGCACGGCCACGATCTCGGCGACCACCTCTGCGGCCGGCCGGCCCTCCGACCGCGCACGTTCGGTGCTGATCCCGTGCACGGCGGTGGCCTGAGCCGGAATCTCGATTCCGGGATCGGCGAGCCACGACACACCGTTCGGCGTGCCGTCGGCGTCGATCACCCCCACGTACGCCGACACGATGCGGCTCGTCTCGACATCGATGCCCGTGGTCTCCAGATCGAAGACGCCGAGCCGCTCATGCCATGGTCCGTTCATGCCCTCCACGCTAGGGACGGCCACCGACACCGCTCGCGGTGCCGAGGTGCAGCCAGTAGAAGCTCTGCGTGGCGAGCGTCAGCCTGATCTCGCCGTTTTCATCGACGGTCGGGAATTCGCCGCCACCGAAGAGGTCCCACGTGGCAGACCCTGCGAAGCCGTCGGCCTTGATCGTGACCGACACCGGGTTATGGGCGAAGCTGAAGACGCACAGCACGTCTTCGGCCGAGTCGCCGAACTGGGTGCCGGACCCCGCGTACGAGCGAACGAAGGCCAGAACCGACTCGTGGGAGGTCTCGAGCACGGTGAGCGTGCCGAGACCGAAGGTCGGATGCGCCTTCCGCACGTGGATCACGTTGCGCACCCAGTGCAGCAGCGAGCGCGACTGCGCAAGCTGAGACTCCACATTCACGAGGTTGTAGTTGTAGACAAGCGACTGCACGACGGGCAGGTAGAGCTTTCCGGGATCCGCGGTGGAGAACCCGGCGTTGCGGTCGGGGGTCCACTGCATCGGCGTACGCGAGGCGTCGCGGTCCGGGAGCCAGATGTTGTCTCCCATGCCGATCTCGTCGCCGTAGTAGAGGAACGGGCTGCCGGGAAGCGAGAACAACAGGGCGTGGGCGAGTTCGAGCTCCGCCCTGGAGTTGTCGAGCAGGGGGGCGAGCCTGCGGCGGATACCGATGTTGGAGCGCATCCGAGGGTCGTATGCGTACCAGCCGTACATCGCCTGGCGGTACTCCTCCGACACCATCTCGAGGGTGAGCTCGTCGTGGTTGCGCAGGAAGACACCCCACGCGGCTCCCTTGGGAATGTCGAGGGTCTCCGACAGCACGTTCACGAGTTCGCCGGCGTGCTGCGAGCGAAGCGCGTAGAAGATGCGCGGCATGACCGGGAAGTCGAACGCCATGTGGCATTCCGGCTCCTCCTCGGTGCCGAAGAATGCGGCCACCTCGCGCGGCCACTGGTTCGCCTCGGCGATGAGCACGCGTCCCGGGTACTCGGTGTCGACCATGGTGCGGAGTTCCTTGATGAACTCGTGCGTCTCCGGCTCGCCTTCACCGTTGCCGCCCTCGGTCTCGAACAGGTAGGGGATGGCGTCGAGCCGGATGCCGTCGACGCCGAGGTCCATCCAGAAACGCACGATGTCGAAGGTGGCCTCGCGCACCCCCGCGTTCTCGAAGTTCAGGTCGGGCTGGTGGGAGAAGAACCGGTGGAAGAAGAACTGTCGGCGTACCGGGTCGAAGGTCCAGTTGGAGTCCTCGGTGTCGACGAAGATGATGCGGATGTTGGAGTACTTGTCGTCGGTGTCGCTCCACACGTAGTAGTCGCCGTACGGACCCTCCGGGTCTTCCCGCGACTGCTGGAACCATTCGTGCTGGTCGGACGTGTGGTTGAGCGGGTAGTCCATGACGATGCGCATGTTGCGCTCGTGCGCCTTCGTGACGAGGTCGCGGAACTCCTCGAGGGTTCCGAACTCCGGGAGGATCGACCGGAAGTCCGACACGTCGTATCCGCCGTCGCGCAGCGGCGAGTTGTAGAACGGCGGGAGCCAGAGCGCATCGATCCCGAGCCACTGGAGGTAATCCAGCTTTCCGATCAGGCCCTGGAGGTCGCCTGCCCCGTCGCCGTTGCTGTCGACGAACGACCGAACCATCACCTCGTAGAAGACCGCTCGTCGATACCACTGGGGGTCGAGGGTCAGACCGGGCAATTGGATGGGGGCGGTGAAGCTCACAGGGGTCCTTTCGACCGGCGACCAGCTATTAATCAGTTCTTCACGAGTCTAGGAGGGCAATGGGCCTTTGGTCGGTGCGCGCCTCCGTATGCTGGATCCCGATGCCGATCCATTCTCCGTATTCAGCCCGACTCGCCGCGATTCCGGTCGAAGACTCGGAGGTGCGTGTACTCGGCACCATCACGCGCTACTGGACGTACGGACCGGCGGATGCGCGCATCACCATCGTGCTCGTACACGGGTATCGCGGCGAACATCACGGCATCGAGCCCGTGGTGGCCTTCCTGCCCGGCATCCGCTTCATCAGTCCGGACCTGCCCGGGTTCGGCGAATCCGAACCATTCGCCGATCGCAGGCACTCGGTCGAGAGTTACGCGGCCTGGCTCGCCGAGTTCGTTGACGCCGTTGGCGTGTCGGGCACGGCCATCGTGCTCGGGCACTCGTTTGGATCGATCATCTCCGCCAAGGCCGTGGCCAACGGCCTCGACGTTCCGGGTCTCGTGCTCGTCAATCCGATCGCGATCTCGGGTCTTGACGGACCTCGCCGGGTCGCGACCGCCATCACCGTCGGCTACTACTCGCTGGCTCGGCGACTTCCGGAGCGCCTCGGCTATGCGCTGCTCAACAACGGCGCGATCGTGCGGGCGGTGAGCATCGCGATGGTCAAGACCCGCGATCGCGCACTGCGCCGCTTCGTGCATGACCAGCACGACCGTTACTTCAGTCGGTTCGCCAACCGTGCGGTCGTCGTGGAGGGGTTCGCGGCGTCCGTCGGCACCGACATCATGTCCCTCGCCGACCACATCACGGTGCCAACGCTGCTGGTTGCCGCGGAACTCGACGACATCACTCCGCTGTCGGCCCAGTACGACCTGCAACGCAAGCTGGCGGATGCCGAATTGGCCGTCATACCGGGGGTCGGCCACCTCATTCACTACGAGACACCGGCGCAGGCGGCTGATGCCATATCGTCCTTCCTCGATCGGATCGCTCCAGCATGAAGGTGTTCTTCGATTGCCGGTACACCCGCCTCGTGCGGCACGACGGAATCAGCCGGTTCACTGCGGGACTCGTCGGAGCCTTCGCGCAGCTGCATCCGGTCACGATGATCATCAGCGACGAGCGCCAGCTCACGATGCTGCCCGACCTGCCATGGGTGAAGGTGCGACCGGGCACCAGCATGCTCGAACCGTGGGTGGCACTGCAGATCAACCGCTTCGGTCCGGATGTCGTGTACAGCCCCATGCAGACCATCGGCTCGGCCCATCGGCGGTTCAAGCTCGTGCTCACGCTGCACGACATGGTCTTCTACCGCACCCCGGCGCCTCCGCCCGGATTCAGCCTTCCGATCCGGCTGCTCTGGTGGGGATACTTCAAGGCCTACTGGCCCCAGCGGATGGCGCTGAACCGCGCCGATGCCGTCGTGACCGGGTCGTACAACTGCGAACGGGAGATGAACGAGGTCGACATGACCTCGAGGCCGCTCACCGTCATCCGCCCCGGCGTCGACGCCGTCGGACTTCCCGTGCGGACGCACGACGAGGGCGTCAAGAGCCTCGTCTACATGGGCACTTTCCTGCCCAACAAGAATGTGGAGACCCTCGCCTCCGCGATGGCACTCCTTCCCGGGTACACGCTCCATCTGCTGAGCCGCATCTCCGACGAGACGAGGGCCAGACTGACCGCGCTCGCACCGGACGGGTCGATCGTCTTCGAGAACGGCGTGACCGACGAGGAGTACCTCGACCGGCTGCGGAACGCCACAGCGATGGTGTCGGCATGCCTCGACGAGGGTTTCGGAATCCCGCTCATCGAGGCGCTCGCTGCGGCGACGCCCCTCGTCATCAGCGACATCCCGGTGTTCCGCGAGGTCGGTGGGCCGGCCGCCGTGTACTTCGACCCGATGAGCCCGGAGGCGTTCGCCTCCGCGGTGCTGTCGATGGATGTGCCAGAACGCTGGGACGAGTTGAGTTCCATCGCCCTCGATCAGGCCGGGGAGTTCACCTGGGCGGAGTCGGCCCGTCGGCTCCTCGATCTGGTGCAGAATCTTCCGCCGAGGCGGCGCAAGTGGTGGCAGCCGTGGCGGAAACTCGCGCCGACGACAGCTGCCCTCAGCGGCTCGACGGCTCGGGCGAGCTGAGAATCAGGCCACGGTTCCCTCTGCGCGGCGCGCGAACGCGTCGAGATCGTCGTAGTCGTCGGCTCCGGGCTCGATCGAGAGCAGCTCGATGGGATCGTCGAACTCGACCAGGCGCATCTGCCCGTCGGCGATCCGGAAGCTGTGCACCGAACCATTGGTGATGGGCACGCCGACGAAGCGGTTGTTGTCGGGCTCAACGGCATTGAGGACGGCGCGGATGACGCCGCCGTGCGCGACGGCGACGATGCGTTCGCCCGGATGCCCCGCGGCGAGGTCTCTGAGACCCGCCATCACCCGGGCGGTGAGGGCCTCCCGGGTTTCACGCCCGGGCACATCGGTGCCCGGTGGGAAGAGGGCATCGATCGTGCGGTAGTCCATCCCCTCCGCCTGCCCGTAGCGGCGTTCGGCGAGCGACGCGATGCGCTCGGGTTCCGCGAGACCGAGCCTTGCGGCGATGATGTCGGCCGTGACTGCCGCCCTCGACAGCGGGCTCGACACCACCCGCACGAAACGTCTCGTCGTGAGGAGTTCGGCGGTCCGTTCGGCCTGGGCGATACCGACCGCGTTGAGCGGGATGTCGGTACTGCCCTGGATGCGTTTCGCCGCGTTCCAGTCGGTCTCGCCGTGCCGCACGAGATACAACTCGGTCATGCGGTGGCCAGCCGTTCGGCGAGCGCGGGCAGGTAGTCCGACGTGCCGCCGTCGACCCGCACGGTGGCGCGGGCGTCGCCGCGGGTCACTCCTCTGTTGATGATCACGATCGGGAGTTTACGTTTGGCCGCCTGATCGAGTATCCGGATGCCCGAATTCACCACGAGCGAGGAACCGGCGATGATGAGCGCATCGGATGCCGACATCATCGCCGTCGCCTCCGCGAACTTCTCCGCAGGAATGAACTCCCCGAAGAAGACGATGTCGGGTTTGAGCACACCGGCGCAGACCGTGCAGTCCGGGGTGATGAAGTGCTCGAGGGAGCCCACCTCGACGTCTCCGTCCGGCCCGAGCGTCGCGGCATCCGGCTCGTCGAGCCATGGGTTCGATTCGGTGAGCCGGATCGCGATGTCGTCGCGCGCGAAGCCCTGGCCGCAGGCGAGACAGGTGACCCGGTCCAGGGTGCCATGCAGGTCGATGACCCGTTGCGACCCCGCGCGCGAATGGAGTCCGTCCACGTTCTGCGTCATGATGCCGCTCACGGCGCCGTAGCCCTCCATCGTTGCGAGGGCCTCATGCCCGCGGTTGGGCTGGGCCGCATCGAAGCGCGTCCAGCCGAGGTGGCTACCCGCCCAATACCGCTTGCGGTAGTCGGGGTCCTTGATGAACTGCTGGAAGGTCATCGGGCTCCGGGGGAGCGCACCGGCCCCGCGGTAGTCGGGGATGCCCGAATCGGTACTGACGCCGGCGCCCGTGAGAACCGCGACCCGGCGGCCGGACAGTGCCTCGACCGCCCGCTCGAGTTGCGCCTCCTCGACACCCGGAGGCGACGGCACGGAAGCGGGTGACTCGTCTGCGATGCTCGGGGAGGGCTCGAAGTCTGCAATAGACGACATCGATCCTCCTCCTCGCTCGAACACGCTGCCTACAGAATAAACACTCGGCACTTCGCCGTTGCGAACAACGGCGCGAGAGACGCGACACCGACAAGGGAACCTCATGGAGATCGTACGGATCACGGACCTCGACCATCCCGGCCTCGCCGACTACCGCTCGCTCACCGACGTGGCGCTGCGCCGCGTGAGCGAGCCGGCGGGCGGGCTCTACATCGCCGAATCGGCGAAAGTGATGGCACGGGCGATCGGCGCCGGACATCGCCCGCGGTCCGTGCTGCTGCAGGAACAGTGGCTGGATACCGTGGAAGACCTCGTCGAGGGCTTCGACGGACCGCTCTTCGTCGGTGACGCCGCCCTGCTCGAGAGCCTCACCGGGTACAACCTCCACCGCGGGGCGCTGGCGTCGATGCACCGCCCCGAGCTCCCCGATCCGGCCGCGCTGCTGGCGACCGCGAGGCGGGTGGTCGTGCTCGAGGACATCGTCGACCACACCAACATCGGCGCCATCTTCCGGTCGGTGGCCGGGCTCGGGGCCGACGCGGTGTTCATCAGTCCGCGTTGCGCCGATCCGCTCTACCGCCGCAGCGTGCGGGTGAGCATGGGCACCGTCTTCCAGGTGCCGTGGACCCGCCTGCCGGAGTGGCCGGAGGCCGCCGCCCTGCTGCACAACGCCGGTTTCGAGATTGCCGCCCTCGCGCTCGCGACCGGGGCGGTCGACCTGGACACCTACGTCGCGCACGCACCGGAACGGGTCGCGCTCGTGCTCGGCTCGGAGGGCGACGGCCTGAGTCGTGCCGCGCTCGCGGAGGCGGACGCCGTGGTGAGAATCCCGATGGGGCACGGCGTGGATTCGCTCAATGTCGCTGCCGCGAGTGCTGTCGCCGTCTGGGCGCTCCGTGTTCGGCCAACCGACTAGGCGAGCCTCGACCGGACCTCCGCCCACACCTTCAGCTCCGCCGCATCCACGGATGCCCTCGCGCGGTCTCGTTCCTCGAGATACCAGGTCACGTTGAGCGCACTCCGCGCGGCCGCCCAGCGCGCGGCCCGAGCCACGTCGCATCCGGCCTCCGCCGCAGCAAGCTGCAGGCTCACGGTGAGCCGATCGGCCGCGTCCCCGTGTCGGAAGGGTTCGCCGAGTTGCCCGACAAGCGGCCACAGGTCGTAGGACGGGTCGCCGACCATCGGCTTCGGGTCGATCACGCGCCATCCGTCGCCCGACCGCAGGATGTTGCCCGGGTTGTAGTCGCCGTGCACCAGCGAATCCGACACCTCGATCGAACTCAGCCGGAACAGGTCCTCCACCGAGTCGTGGACCAGGTCAGAGACCCCGATCTCCTGGAGCTCCGCACGGCGCGTCGGCAGGCGAGCGCTGGCGGTCTCCGCCCACGCCGTGACAATCGCACTCAGCCGGGGCACCCCGGGCACGGGACCGGCCGACCAGATGCTCCTCAGCAATCGGCAGGCTGCCATCAGGGCCTGGTGGTACCCGCCCACCGTCTCCAGAGGGATCTGAAGCATCGAGTCGCCCGGCTCGATACGTTCGAGCAGCAGTGCCCAGCGCCACGCATCCTGAGCGAACAACTCCGGGCCGGTGCCCTTCGGCCAGGCGGCGAGTCCGAGTGCTTCGCCTGCCGCCTCAGGGTGCGGGAAGCCGAGCTTGAGCACGGCGGGGGAGCCATCCTCGCGCCTCACCCGCAGCACTGTCGCGCCGAAGCCGCCGGTGTACGGCTGCTCGGGCGTGAGCGACCAGCGCTCGATCATCAGTTGCAGGAGTTCGATCACCGAAGCGTCCCAGTGCTGGCGGGTGGGGTGTGCCCTGATGCCAGCGCTCTCGAAGAGGTGGAACGACATGACACCAGCGTAGGAGCAGGCCATCCGCCCTGTCTGTAGCATGAGCCGATGCCGCACAGCGTTCCCACCGACACCCTCGTGGACGCAGGCCAGGACCGATCGAATCGACCGAGCGCCTTCCGTTTTGCCCTGCGCCGGGCGGCGGCGCTCGGCATCCTCGTCTCGATGGCCCTTGGGTCCGCCTATGCAGCACTCGCCCTCACCGCTCCTCTCGATCCGGCCGTTGTCACCATCGCGGCCGCGGCGGATGCGACGGCGGAGCCCGTCTCCCTCGAATGGCCCGATGCCTCGGCCGGTGCGATCGGACGCCTGGGCGAGCCGGCTCCGCTGGCCGTCCATGGCACTGCCGAACCGGTGCCGATCGCGAGCATCACGAAGGTGATCACCGCCCTCGTGGTGCTCGACGCCCGGCCGTTGACGCCCCGGGAATCGGGTCCTTCCCTTGCCGTGGGCGTCGCCGAGTCGGCGCTCTTCGCGAAGTATCAGCGGGTGAACGGCAAGGTCGAGCCGATGCCACTCGGTGCGGTTCTCACCGAGCGTCAGTTGCTGGAGGTGACGCTCATCTCCTCGGCGAACAACTACGCCGAGGCGCTCGCGATCTGGACCTTCGGGTCGAACGACGCCTTCGTTGCTGCCGCGCGGGACTGGCTCGACCGACACGGGCTGACTGCCACCACCATCGTCGAACCCACCGGCATGTCGCCGGCAAACACCAGTTCGGCGACAGACCTCCTCACGCTCGGCGAACTGGCGCTCGCGCATCCGGTGATGACGGAGATCGTGGCCAGCGGGGCTACTACGGTGCCGGGGGTCGGACCGATGCTCAACAGCAACGTGCTCCTCGGCATTGACGGAATCGACGGAATCAAGACGGGGACGCTCGACGAGGCGGGCGCCTGCCTTCTCTTCTCGGCCGATCTCCCCGTCGGCGACAGCACGGTACCCGTTGTGGGCGTGGTGCTCGGCGCGACGACGCACGAGGTTCTGGCCAACGCGGTCCGCCGACTGATCGGGCAGGTCACCTCCGGCTTCCGGCAGGTCGAACTGGTGGAACCGGGTGAGGTTTTCGGCACGGTCGACTCCGAATGGGGCGGGTCGAGTGCGGTCGTCGCAACGGGCGGGGCGACGGCGCTCGTGTGGTCGGACACACCGATCTCGCGCTCCGTGGACGTACCCGAACTCCCCACCACCGAAGTCGGGAGTTCGGCGGGGACCGTGACCTTCACCGTGGACGGCGTCGACTACGCCGTGCCGCTCGCCTTCGACTCCACAGTGGCCGATCCGGGTCCCTGGTGGCGACTGAGCAACCCGGCACTCATACTGCCCGGAAATTGATTACGCAACCCGGGTCCCCCAAAACGGGGGGTCCCAGACGGATTCCCAGCCTCAGGCCATAGAGTCGGAACCATCCACCTGTGGGGCGCCCGCTCCGAAAATCTTGACTGGGAAGTCACCAGCCAGAGCGAGGTCGCATGAGCGGTACATCCGTCGCCCCCGTCGTCACTTTCACCAAGACGAAACCCGGGGGAGCGTCAAGCAATCCCACCACAGAATATTCAGCACTGCTCCGCACCGTTCGCGATGCCGGCCTTCTCCGCCGCCGCACCGGTTTCTACTACATGATGTTCGGCATCATCACACTCGCCCTCGGCGGTGCGATCACCGGATTCATCCTCCTCGGCGACAGCTGGTACCAGCTGCTCATCGCCGGCGCCCTCGGCATCATCCTCACCCAGTACGCCTTCCTCGCGCACGAGGCCTCCCATCGGCAGGTGTTCGAGTCGGGCAAGGCCAACGACATCGCCGGCCGCATGATCGCGAACCTCTTCGTCGGAATCAGCTACGCGTGGTGGATGACCAAGCACAGCCGTCATCACGCCAACCCCAACATCATCGGCAAGGACCCCGACATCGAGCGTGACTTCGTGTCATTCATCGAATCGGATGCGGCGAAGTCCCGTGGGCTCTACGCCTGGGCCACACGCCGTCAGGGCTACCTCTTCTTCCCCGCCCTCCTGCTCGAGGGACTCAACCTGCACATCCTCGGCCTCCGCACCGTGTTCGGTCGCGGGAAGGTCGACAAGCGCTGGGTCGAGATCACGATGATCGTCTCCCGCCTCGCGGCCTACATTGCCGTGATCTTCCTCATGCTCCCCGTCGGACTCGGATTCGCCTTCATCGGCGTGCAGCTCGGTGTGTTCGGCCTCTACATGGGTGCGTCGTTCGCACCGAACCACAAGGGAATGCCGATCCTGCCGCGCGACGCGAAGGTCGACTTCCTCCGCCGCCAGGTGCTCACCTCGCGCAACATCAAGGGCGGCTGGGCCATGGACACCTTCATGGGCGGGCTGAACTACCAGATCGAGCACCACCTGTTCCCGAACATGCCGAGGCCCCACCTCCGCAAGGCTCAGGCCATCGCCATGGAGTACTGCAAGAACCACAAAATCCTCTACACCGAGACGACCCTGATGCAGTCCTACGGGATCGTCATCCAGTACCTCAACCGCGTTGGGCTCTCCGCGGGCGGCGACCCGTTCGACTGCCCCGTCGCCTCGGCGCACGGTCGCTGATCGCTGGAGCTCATCACTCTTGCAATGCCGGTCCTTCGGGGCCGGCATTGCTGTTGTATGGCCCAGCCGTCGGCCGTTTGGCGCTGATCCGGTCGCCCGAGGACTGGTGCCGGATTCGGCGAACCACCCACGGCAGCAGATAGTCACGCGCCCAGCCGATGTCCTCGACGCGCGCCTCCCTCCACGGACGGGCCTTCAGGGGGTCCGGTGCGAACGGCTTCAGGTCGTTCTCGACGCCGAGTGAACTCAGCACCATTCGCGCCACCGCTGTGTGACCGATGGGCGAGAAGTGAAGCCGGTCCGGCGCCCACATCCGCGGATCCTTCAGTTCCGTGAGTGCCCACATGTCGGCGACGAGCGCATCTTGGCGCGCTGCGACGGCCCGGAGGTTCTCGTTGTACACGGCGACCTTGCCCCGCGAACGATTGAGGACCGGGGTCATCCCGATGTCCGGAGCGGTGAACAGCAGCACGGTGGCGCCGTCGGTCATGAGTCGCGTGACCGCGGTCTCGAGGCGTTCGGTTATCTCGTCCGGATCGCTCTTGGGCCGGAGGATGTCGTTTCCGCCCGCAGACAGGGTGATCAGGTCTGGCCGGAGCGCAAGCGCGGGCTCCACCTGCTCGGCCATGACCTGGCCGAGCAGTCGTCCGCGCACGGCAAGATTCGCGTACGCGAAATCCTCGGTGCGCTCGGCAAGCACCTCCGCGACGCGGTCGGCCCAGCCCCTGAACCCGCCGGGTGATTCGGGCTCCGGATCGCCGATCCCCTCCGAGAAGGAATCGCCGAGCGCTACATAGCGTGACCACGGGTGAAGTTGCGTCATATCACTAGCGTGTCGTACAACGGGTGTATTTCGATCAGATCCTGTAGGAAATGGCAATAGCTATCAGCACACTCACAGGAGTAATGTCAACCCCAATACCCCCCGAACGGGGGGATGCGAAGGTTAATCGTTCGCCATTTCGGCGAACGTCCTTGACTGACTGGGAGGTCATTATGGGCATCATTGGATGGATCATCCTCGGACTGATTGCCGGCGCTATCGCCAAAGCGATTCTTCCGGGTCGACAGGGTGGCGGATGGATCATCACCCTCGTGCTTGGTGTGGTTGGAGCGCTTCTCGGTGGCTTCATCGGCAGCGCCATCTTCGGTGTCGGCCTCGAAGGCTTCTTCGACCTGACCACCTGGCTTCTCGCAATCGGTGGCGCGATCGTCGTGCTCCTCATCTACGGACTCGTCACCAAGGGCACACGCAACGCCTGAGTCGACGACCATCGGAGGGCCCCCGCTGTTTCAGCGGGGGCCTTTCGCATTCCCCTGCGGCACGCAGGCCGCGTGTCGCACCCCTCGGGTAACGTGGTCTCAAGTGAGCATCCCATCAGCGACCGGCGGTCCGGCATTCGGCACCTTCGCCGCCGAGCACCTCTCTCCGGCGTTCCCGGAGCGCGCCGCTCGCGGTACCGCCGAACGGCTACGGGCCTGGCAGGCAGAGGCGCTCGACCTCTATTTCGAGACTCATCCGCGGGACTTCCTCGCGGCGGCCACGCCGGGCGCAGGCAAGACCACCTTCGCCCTTCGACTCGCCGCCGAACTCCTGTCGAGACGAATCATCGACCGGATCACCGTCGTAGCCCCCACCGAGCATCTCAAGCGCCAGTGGGCCGAGGCTGCGCATCGTGCGAGCATTCGCTTGAACCCTGGGTTCCGCAACAATCACGGCACCGGTGGGCGCCAGTTCCACGGCGTCGCGGTGACCTACGCCCAGGTGGCGATGGCACCGGCGCTGCACCGCTCGCTCACCGAAGACCGGCGCACCCTCGTGATACTCGACGAGGTCCACCACGGAGGCGACGCACTGAGTTGGGGCGACGCGATCCGCGAGGCCTTCGAGCCAGCAACGAGACGCCTGTCCCTCACCGGAACACCGTTCCGCTCCGACACGGCGCCGATCCCGTTCGTGAGCTACCTGCCGGATGAGAACAACATCCGCATCTCGCAGACCGACTACAACTACGGCTACCGCCGTGCACTGGCCGACGGGGTCGTGCGTCCGGTCATCTTCATGGCCTACGCGGGCAGCATGCGCTGGCGCACCAAGATGGGCGACGAGATGGAGGCGCGCCTCGGCGAGGGCGACACCAAGGACGTCACCTCGCAGGCGTGGCGCACCGCCCTCAACCCGGACGGCGAATGGATCCCCTCCGTGTTGAGGGCCGCGAACGCGCGGCTGAGCGAGGTTCGTCACACCGTGCCCGACGCGGGCGGGCTCGTGATTGCGACCGATCACTTCGCGGCCAAGGCGTATGCCCGCATCCTGCAGGAGATCACCGGCGAGCAGCCGACCGTCGTGCTCTCCGACGAGAAGGAGGCGAGCGACCGGATCGATGCGTTCTCGCACGGCACGAGCCGGTGGATGGTGGCGGTGCGCATGGTCTCCGAGGGGGTGGATGTGCCGCGGCTGTCCGTGGGCGTCTACGCGACATCCGCCTCGACTCCGCTTTTCTTCGCGCAGGCGATCGGGCGCTTCGTGCGCACCCGTCGTCGGGGCGAGACCGCAAGCATCTTTCTGCCGAGCGTGCGCCCACTGATGGCTCTCGCCGCGGCCCTCGAGCTCGAACGTGACCACGCGCTCGATCGCGACACCGGCGACGACCTGCTCGACGACTCCCTGCTCGAGTCGGCCGAACGGGAGGAGAAGGCATCCGACGGGCTGCTGGAGGAATACACCTGGCAGGCCCTCGAGTCCACCGCGACCTTCGACCGCGTGCTGTTCGACGGCGAGGAGTTCGGATCTCTCGCGGAACCGGGCAGCGCCGAGGAGTTCGACTTCATCGGGATCCCCGGCCTCCTGGAACCGGAGCAGGTGAGCGACCTGCTCAAGCAGCGCCAGGCACGGCAGTCGAGGCGCGGAGACGAGCGTGACCGGCAGCGGGCGGCATCCGGTGAACCACCCGAGCCCGCACCGCTCTACCGCACCCTCGCCGAGCAACGGAAGCTGCTGAACAGCCTCGTCGGCATGCGCGCGAAGCTCACCGGCGAACCCCATGGCCTCATCCATGCCGACCTCAGGCGAAGTTGCGGGGGACCAGCGGTCGCCTCCGCCACCGTTACGCAGTTGCAAGCCCGGATCGACCTGCTGCGCAAGCAGGCCCGAGCACACTGACACCGAAGACCGATCAGGGAGCCCACACCGTGCAGACGTTTCTCGCCTATCCCGATTTCGGCGCATCCGCCCGGGTGCTCGACAGCGCGAGACTCGGCAAGCAGCGACTCGAGGCGCTTCAGGCGCTGCGGGCGCTCGTGCTGCCGGTGTACGGATGGAGCAATCATCCGGCGGCCAGGATGTGGCGGGGCCATGTGCCCGCGCTGACCCGTTACACCCTCACGATGATCGAGGAATGGACCGCCCGCGGCAACGCCGACTCGCTGTTCGAGACGGTGCTGGAGTTCGCG
This sequence comes from uncultured Actinomycetota bacterium, assembly GCA_963756375.1. GTDB lineage: Bacteria > Actinomycetota > Actinomycetes > Actinomycetales > Microbacteriaceae > Marisediminicola. The sequence continues at coordinate 935,115 of CAVWNJ010000005.1, forward strand.
CCGCAGGTGGCGACCGCGCGGCAGGATGCACTCGAGATGCCCCCGTGGGTCGGTGACGAGGCATTCCACCGAAGCCACCAGTCCAATCTGGTGCGCAAGTTCGCTGAGCACTACCGGCCCCACTTTGCGGATGTTGCCGACGACCTGCCCTACGTCTGGCCGGAGCCGACCGCCGAGGTCGGTGTGGACGCACCCGGTGCCCGTGCACCGGGGGCGGGCGTCTCCGCGCCGCTTCCGATTCTCCGGGCGAAGACCACGGGCCAGGCCGCCGAGTGGACGGCCACCGGGATCGTCACGCTGCCGAACAAATCACCGTCGGGCCGTCGGGCGGCGGCGTGGGTGGCTCAGGAGGCGTCGTTCGCGGCTCTCGAGGCCGGGGACCGGCTGGCAATTGCGACCCCGGGTGCGCAGCGGCTGCCGACCGGGGTCGTGCTCGCGGCTCCGAGCGGGTATCGGTCTGGCGACGACGAGGGTCTGCGGGTGTCGATGGAGTTCGACGGCGAGCTCGCCCGATCCGACTTCCCCCACCCGGTGCTCCTCCAGGACCCGCGCACGTTCTTCTCCACCGCCGGGCCCGCCTGAACGCGCAGGTGCAGACGCCGGCACCGCAGCGGCGCGGGCGCCGGGGTCTCGCCCGCCCCCGCGGCATGAGTCACCGGAAGTCCCGCGACGCCGTCTTCACCGACAAGGGCAACACCTCGAACCGGTCGGCAAGCAGATTGGTGACGCCTTCCGCCGAGCGTTCGAGCATCCCGCGCACGATCATCGCCGGCGCCTCCCTGGTCACCCGGCGATAGCGGTTCCACACCCCGACACTGCAGATCACGTTCACCAGCCCGGTCTCGTCTTCCAGGTTGAGGAAGGTGATGCCGCTCGCGGTGGCTGGGCGCTGCCGATGGGTGACCACCCCGGCCACCTCCACCCTGCGACCGGACTCGGCCGTTTTCAGCTGGGCAGACGACAGCACCCCCCTGGCCGAGAGTGGCCCGCGGGCATGCCGGAGCGGATGGTCGTCAGGGGAGATGCCGGTGGCCCAGAGATCGGAGACGAGGGTCTCGGCATCGGTCGGCAGCGCGAACAGTGGCGGCTGAACGGTGACATGACTGTTCGGAAGGTACTCCTCACGGTCTTCGGCGGCGTCTCCGGCAGCCCAGAGCGCCTCCCGCTGACTGAGCCCGAACACCTCGAAGGCTCCGGCGGCCGCAAGCGACTCGAGCTGCCCGGTGTCGAGCCCCACCCGGCGCACGAGGTCTGCCATCGAGCCGAAGTCTCCCTGCTCTTCGCGGTTCGCCACGATGCGTTCCGCGAGCTTTGCGCCGATATTGCGGATGTCGGCGAGTCCGAGTCGCACCGCCAGCCCCCCGTCCCTGCGGTGGTCGTCACAGTCGAAGTGCCCGGCCGGGTCGAACTCGGGCACAGAGGGTTGCTCGAACCTGAGGCAGTCGGGGGAGCCGGTCGCGCCCGTGTTGCCGCCGGTCGACTCCAGCACGGCATCCGCCCCCGACTTCAGAATGTCGGGTCGGCGCACCTCGACACCGTGCCTGCGGGCGTCGGCAGACAGCGTTGCCGCGGAATAGAACCCCATCGGCTGCGCGCGCAGCAGCGCGGCCAGGAACGCGGCCGGGTAGTGCAGCCTCAGCCAGGCGCTGGCGTACACGAGCAGTCCGAAGCTCAGGCTGTGACTTTCGGCGAACCCGAAGTTCGCGAAGGCCTGGATCTTGCCGTAGATGTCGTCAGCAACCTCGTCGGTGATGCCGTTCTCGGCCATTCCGGCGTACAGCTTGGTCTTCAGTGACTCGATGCGCTCGATCCCGCGTTTCGACCCCATAGCTCGTCGGAGCAGATCGGCGTCCTCTCCTGTGCACCCGCCGACGGCCATCGCCACCTGCATCAACTGCTCCTGGAACACCGGCACCCCGAGGGTGCGCTCGAGCGGTTCCACCAGTTTCGGGTGCAGGTAGGTGATCTCCTCCTCACCGAGCTTGCGCCGCACGAACGGATGCACTGCTCCGCCCTGGATGGGGCCAGGGCGCACCATGGCTATCTGCACCACGAGGTCGTAGAACTTGCGCGGTTGCAACCGGGGCAGCAGCCCCATCTGTGCCCTCGACTCCACCTGGAAGACCCCCACCGAGTCGGCCCGACAGAGCTGGTCGTACACGCCCTGCTCCTCGCGCGGCAGGGTGGAGAGGGTCCAGTGCTCATCGAGGTGTTCGCCGACCAGGTCGAAGGTGTACTGCAGCGCCGCCAGCATTCCGAGCCCGAGCAGATCGAATTTCACCAGGCCCATCCACGCGCAGTCGTCCTTGTCCCACTGCAGCACGGTGCGTTTCTCCATCCGGGCGTGCTCGATCGGCACCACCTCACCCACCGGACGGTCGGTGAGCACCATCCCCCCGGAGTGGATCCCGAGGTGTCTCGGAAACTTCAGCACCTCGTGCGCCAGCTCGACCACGGCGGGCGGGATGTCATGGTCGTCGCTCGAGACCACGGCTCCCCATCGTTCGACCTGCTTCGACCAGGCATCCTGCTGCCCCGGCGAATGCCCGAGAGCCTTAGCCATATCGCGCACGGCGAACTTGGGTCGGTAGGTGATCACGTTCGCCACCTGGGCCGCGTTCTGCCTGCCGTACTTCTCGTAGACGTACTGGATCACCTCCTCCCGGCGGTCAGAGTCGAAGTCCACATCGATGTCGGGCTCCTCGTCACGCATGCTCGAGAGGAACCGCTCGAACGGCAGGCGGTAGAAGATCGAGTCGACGGCGGTGATGCCGAGCACGAAGCAGACGGCGGAGTTGGCGGCGGAGCCCCGGCCCTGACAGAGGATGCCTCGACCCCTGGCGAACGCCACGATGTCGTGCACGATCAGGAAGTAACCGGGGAAGTCCTTCTGCTCGATCACCTCGAGTTCCCGCTCGATACGCTGCCGGTCCACCTCTCTGAGCCCCGGGTATTTCTCCGCGGCCCCGGCCCAGACCAGCTCCCGCAGATGACTCATCGGGGTGTGCCCCTCCGGCACCTTCTGCCGCGGCAACCCCGGCCGCGCGCTCCGCAACCGGAATGCGAGCCGGTCGGCGAGGGCCACCGTGGCCTCCACCACGCCCGGGTATCTGGCGAACCGCGAGGCCATCTCCCTCCCGGAGCGCAGATGGGCCGACCCCGATGCGGGCAGCCAGCCGTCCATCTCGTCGAGGCTGCGTCTCGCCCGCACCGCGGACAGAGCCGTGGCGAGACGATGCTGGCGAGGAGTGGCATAGTGCACGTTTCCTGTGGCCACCACCTGGAGGCCATGCCTCCCTGCGATGCGGTACAGCCGGTCGTTGTGGTCGCTGTCGAGCGGGTAGCCCTGGTCGATCAGTTCGACCACCACGTTCCTGGCCCCGAAGAGTTCGACGAGTCGTAGGATCTCCGCCTCGGCCGCGGACTCCCCGTCGCGCGTCAGGGCCTGCCGCACGGCTCCCTTGCGGCATCCGGTGAGCACGGTCCAGTGCCCGGATGCCCGTTCCGCAAGCTCCTCGAGGTCGTATACGGGTCGACCTTTCTCTCCGCCGGCGAGCTGGGCCGCCGTGATCGCGGCGGCAAGCCGGTGGTAGCCCTCCTCCCGTCTGGCGAGCACGAGCAGGTGGCTGCCTTCGGGCTCGGCGACACCCAGCTGCGGCGCGCTGAGCTCGAGCGAGAGCTCGGCCCCGAAGACGGTGAGCAGGTCGGGGTAGCTCTCCGCGGCCTCCGCCATCCGCACGATGCCGTACAGACCGTCGTGGTCGGTGATGGCGAGGGCACGCAGTCCGAGTCGCTGTGCCTCTTCGAGGAGCTCCTCCGGTGCGGATGCGCCGTCGAGGAAACTGAAGTTCGAGTGCGCATGCAGTTCGGCGTACGGCACCGTCGATTCTGCCGCAGCACGTTCCGCCTCGGTCTGGGTTCTCGCGGCGGGGGAGTACGGCTGACGTTTCGCCGACCAGGCGGGGCTGTCGCCACCATCGGCACCCGGCGGGGGTGAGCCAGGCCTGCGCGCGTCTGACAGCGCCCGCTCGAAGTCCGACCAGGGGATCGGCGGGTTGTTCCAGCCCATCAGTCGTACCTCGCCTCTGCCCACCAGCCGACGCCGTCGAGCACCAGCAGCCAGGCCATCCCATCGTCATCGATCACCTGGAAACGATTGGCCGTTCCCGTACCGTTGCGGTTCCCGTTCCCGTTGCGGTTCCCGTTCCATCGGAGGCGTGCACCCACCAGCGTTCGTTCAACGGCCATGGTCCAGCCCAGGCCGTCACCGGGCGCACCGACCTGCCTGTACCGAACTGTGCAAGGGGGCTCGACAGCAGCCCCCGCTCGTCGATGGCGACCGGTGCGCCGTCCTCGCCGATCACGGTGACGGGCAACCGGGCCTCGAACACCGTCGAGGGTGCGGGGTCAGGCAGGCGACCGGGCCACGGCGAGTCCGGATGCCGCCGCGCAGCGGGCCGGTCACCCCAGGCCACGAGATTCTGACGATCGGCGAGGGTTCGCCCACCCCCGATGATCGCGGTGAGCACACCCTCATGCCCGAGCATGCTCTGCACGCGGGAGAGCCCGTGGTGGATGCGTTCATCGGCCGCCGTTCCCCACAGCCCCTGCTCATGGCCACCCACGGCATCCACCGCCTCCGGAATCACGCGCAGGTAGCTGATGGGCGAACTCAACCCGCTCTCTCCCTGGCGGCCACCCTGCAGCTGCCAACGGATGCGGTCCACCACGTCTGCCGCCGTGAACGACCGGGGGTGCAGCCAGGTGCGCTCAGAGGTCTCACCCGCATCGGAGTCGATCTCCACCCGGATGCTCGTGCACACCAGTTTCGCGGCGATGATCGCCTCGATGAACCGGTCGGCACTCGCGCGGAAGGCGAACGCCACCTGGTCGATCCGGTCGAGCGGAGGCTCGAACTCGATCACCACGTCGAGGTCGCGCGGCGGCACGCGGGGGATGACCCGCCTGCCGTCCAGCCCTGACGCGAGCGCGTGCAGGTGAGCGCCCTCCTGACCGAATCGGCCGGCGACATCCGCCGAGTCGAGTGCGGCGAACTCACCGAGGGTGCCGATGCCGAGCCGCTGCAGCAGCGTGACCAGCCGGGGATCACCCACCAGCCGCACCGGCATCGGTGCCAGGAACTCGGCCGATGCACCCTCATCGATGATGCGGATGCGCGGCCTGGTGGCGCTCCTCGCCGCGTGCTCCGCAGTGAAGGGGCCGTCGGCGATGCCCACTCTGGCGTCGATGCCCATCGCGTCGAGGGTGTCGAGCAACCAGAGGCCGGCCTCCTCGTCACTGCCGTAGAACCGGCTCGGCCCCCTCGAGCGGATGGCGCAGACCCCGGGTCTCAGCAGCTGCGCGCCGGGCATCACGGTCTCGATGGCGGTGAGCACAGGTTCGAAGGACCGAATGTCGAGGTCGGGGTCATAGGCGAGCACGGTGAGTTCCGGGCACCGGGACTGCGCTTCGCGCAGTCGGATTCCCCGGCGGACACCCTCGTTTCTCGCCGCGGCGGAACTCGCGAAAATCACACCCTTCTCCACCAGCGCCACGGGGGAACGCGCATCGAGATCGTGAGCGCGTACCGCTGCCGCGATGGGCCAGTCGGGGCACCAAAGGACGATCGTGCGCATGACCCGGTGATGGGATTCGTGGAGGGGTGGGGCCTGGCGCCCTGATTCGAGTGTCATCCGGCCAGCTCCCTGCTCTCGAACCCTGCCGACTGCCGGGCGTCGCCGAGGCGCGGGGCCGCCCCACGCATCCGGGCATCGGTGTCGGGCAACCAGAGTCGGGCGCTCCGAGGTCTGCCTCCCGCCCTGGTCGACACCGTCACCGTCGCTTCGCGTGCAGCGAGATGCCCATGGCCTGCACCGATTCCGCTCCACCTGCTCTGTTCGATGCTGAGCATCGCATCGGTCTGTGGCCACGGTCCGAGCACGATGAGGGTGGAGCCCCGCTGGCGAAGCCTGGCTGCGAGCCGTGCCACCGTGGAGTCACTCGTTTGCCGCGGGGGTCTGGTCACCACCACGGTGAGCACGTCGGCGATGGCCGCGGTGACGGCGAGCCACTGGTCGCCCGGATTCGGAACGAGCACCAACCGGTCGAGGTCGATGCCGTACCCGGCGGCGGCCTCGATTCCGAACTCGGGGACTCCAACGACACCGCACCAGGAACCGGCGGCGGAAGGTCCGGCCAGAAGCGCCATCAGCAGGGTCGTCGAGCGGTCCACCGAATAGGCGGCGCCCTGCTTCAGCCCGCCGCCCGGGAGGAGAGCAGCGAGTGCCGGATGGGTGGGAAGGCTGCGGGTGTCGAGTTTCGTCGACTGCATCTGCCGGATGCGCGCCTGCAGTTCCAGCACCGTTTGGGGCCGGTCTCGCCTGGGGCTTTATCGCCTCGGGCCGGCCCGCCTGGGGCTTTTTTGTCTGCGGTGGGTCGCAGACTGTGTCCCACACGTCTACTGCGGTGTCGTCCCAGGCTGTATCGTCGGCTGTATCGTCGTAATCGACGAATGCAGCTGACTGGACCATCTCCCCATATTCGAACATACATTCGAGTATGTCAATGGCCACCGACATTCTCCGGCGTGTCGCACGCGCCGCCCCTCACGAACGGCGACGCCCCGCCTCGGAACGAGACGGGGCGCCGCACATGCCTGGTGCTACTTGTTGACCGGAATCGACTGCGCCTCGAGCGCGGAGATGGTCTTCGCCTGACCCGCCTCGAGAGCGTCAGCGAGGGTTCCGCTGCCGCCGAGCGCCGAGCCGAACCCATCCGACACGTCGGTGTAGGTCTGCGTCATGGTCGGGCCCCAGACGAAGTCCGGAATGACCCACGACGACGCCTCAGCGAACACGTCGTAGATCTTCTGTCCGCCGTAGTAGTCATTTCCGCCTGCGAAGGCCGGGAGTTCCGCACCGGCGATGGAGGCCGGGTACAGTCCGCCAAGCTCGTTCGCGAGAGCGAGCGCCTCAGGATCGGTATTGAGCCAGAGAGCGAACTGCGCAGCCTCATACGGGTGCTTCGAGCCCTTCAACACCGCGGTCGAGGAACCACCCCAGTTGCCTGCGTCCTCGGCTCCGGCTTCCCACTGCGGCATCGGCGCCACAGCCCACTTGCCTGCGACATTCGGCGCACCGGTGGAGAGCGTCGACGCGCCCCAGACCGCAGACACCCAGGTCCACTGCTGGCCGGTGTCGAAGGAGTTATTCCACTCGTCGGAGAACGACGCCAACTCGGAGACCTCACCGTTGTCGATCAGGGCCTGCCAGTAGTCCGCGACCTCGATCGACTCGGGTGACGTCAGCTGAACATCCCAGTTCTCGCCGTCATTCGCGAACCACTGCCCGCCCCGCTGCCAGACCATTCCGGCGAACCAGTTCACGTCGGTCTTCGGGAAGTTCGTGATGAACGATCCCTGCGCCTTGATGAGAGCCGCCGCCTCCGCGTACTCCTCCCAGGTGGTGGGAACCGGGATGCCCGCCGCCTCGAAGAGGTCGGCACGGTAATACATCGCCATGGGACCGCTGTCCTGCGGGATCGCGTAGACCGCGTCATCCTCTCCGAACGTCACCTGGCTCCAGGTCCATTCGACGAAGTCGTCGCTCGCATCGAGGATGCCCTCGCACGCCGCGAGGTTCTCGAGTCCACCCTGCACCCGGAAGTTCGGCAGGGCGTCGTACTCGATCTGGCCGAGATCGGATGCGTTGCCCGCTTTGATCTCGTTGAAGAAGTTCTGGTAGGTGCCCGAGTTGCCGTTGGGGCCGGTCTGGAAGGTGACCTGAACGTCGGGATTGTCGGCGTTCCAGAGTTCGACGACCTGGTCCATTCCGGGAACCCAGCTGGTGAATGTGAGTTCGACCGGACCCTCGGATGGCGCGCAGTCGCCCGCTCCGCCGGCGGCGTCGCTGCCCCCGCCAGATGAGCAGCCCGCGAGAGCCAGAGTGGAGACGACGGCGGTTGCCATGACGGCCGTCCTTATGGTGCGTTGCATGATGTTTCCTCTTGGTTGGGGTGTGATTCCGGTCGGAAAACCGGGGCGGGGAGGGAGTGGATTACTTGACGCTGCCTGCGGCGAGGCCGCCGCTCCAGAACCTCTGCAGGCTGAGGAACGCAACGATCAGCGGAACGATCGAGACGAGCGCACCGATGATGACGAACGACCGGAGCTCGGGGTTCTGGCCGATCGCACTGTTCCAGGCGTAGAGACCAAGGGTCACCGGGAACAGGGTCTGGTCCCGCAGCATGATGAGCGGCAGGAAGAAGTTGTTCCAGATCGCAACGAACTGGAAGAGGAAGATCGTCACGAGAGCCGGCGCCATGAGCCTCACCGCAACGGTGAAGAAGGTGCGGAGCTCTCCGGAACCATCGAGGCGAGCCGCTTCGAGCAGTTCGTCCGGAACGCTCGACGATGCGTAGATCCGTGCGAGATAGACGCCGAAGGGACTGACGATGCTGGGCAGGAAGACGGCCCAGAAGGTGTTGGTGAGCTGGATCTCGCTGAAGATGAGGAACAACGGGAGCGCAAGGGCGGTCGCCGGCACGAGCACGCCGCCGAGTACGAGGTTGAAGACCGCTTCGCGACCTTTGAACCGATACTTGGACAGCGCGTAGCCGCACATCGCTGCGACCACCGTTCCGAGGAACGCCCCGGCTCCCGCATAGAGAACGCTGTTCAGGATCCACTTCGGGAACACGCCGTCGTTGTAGGCGAAGAGTCGCCCCACATTGGAGACGAAGTTGGGGATGGCATCCGGGGTGAAACCGAGCGGGGCGGTGGTGGTGAACTGGGCGACGCTCTTCGTCGACGACACGAGGAGCCAGTAGATGGGGGTGAGGAAGTACAGCGTGAAGACACCCATGATGAGCATCGCGGCACTCCGGGAGAGAAGGCTCTCCCGCATCGGGCCGGACGGTACGCGCTTGGGGGAGGCGACGTGGGACGGGATCGTTGCTGTACTCATGCGAAGGCCCTCTTCTGTGTGACTTTGAGGAAGACGAACGAGAGCACGAACGTCGCTAGCGCCAGCACCACGGAGAATGCCGCGGCCAGGCTGTAGTTGGGCACCGATGCCGTCGTGTAGACCGCGAGGTTGGGGGTGAAGGTGCTGTTGATCGCCGTGCTGAACGACCGGAGCGTCTGCGGTTCGGCGAGGAGTTGCAGGGTCCCGATGATCGAGAACACCGCGGTGAGGATGATGGCTGGCGTCACGAGCGGGATCTTGACCTGCCATGCGACCTGCCAGTTGTTCGCGCCGTCGAGCTTCGCCGCCTCGTAGATCTCGGTCGGGATCGCAAGGAGCGCCGAGTAGATGATGAGCATGTTGTAGCCGACGAACACCCAGGTGACGATGTTGGCGATCGACCACAGCACGAGGTCTGCACCGAGGAAGGCCACATTGCTGGTCACGGCGGAGAACGGTGACAGCGACGGCGAATACAGGAAGCCCCACATGATCGCTGCAATGACGCCGGGAACCGCGTATGGGGCGAAGAAGGCCAACCGGAAGAATTTCTTGCCGCGCAGCAGCGGCGAGTCGAGGAGCAGCGCGAAGAGCAGGGCGAGCCCGAGCATGACCGGCACCTGCACGAGGCCGAACACCACCACCCGCAATACGGATGCCCAGAACTCCTCGTTCTGGAAGACGGCGACGTATTGGATCAGACCGCCGAAGACCTGCCTGGCCTCGCCGAAGGTGCCGTCCCGTTCGACCGTCTGCAGGGACTGATAGACCGCGTATCCGATCGGCACGACATAGAGCAGCAGGTACAGGATTGCGAACGGGGCGATGAACGTCGCGATCGCGCGCCGATGATTGATGCCCGACCGTTTCTTCGGCGGGCGCGCTGTGGGCCCGGAGCGGATCGTGGGGGACGTCGTCGTCATTGTTTTCTCCTCGTGGGATGAAAGATCAGGAAGGGTTGGTGGCGGCGGGGGAGCGGAGAATCCGCACCGCCCCGGCGGGGACGAGGAGACTGTCGTCGATCGTCTCGCCCGTGATGAGCTCGCGTCCGTGTGCGGGCAGCGTGCGATCGGCATCGGTGTGGTTGATGCAGATGGTGAAGTCGGCGACATCCGACCGTCGGGTCACCACCTCGAGACCGTCGCCGCCGAGATTCGCGCGGATGCCGGCGCCGGCGAGCACCTGGCCGATGAGGCGCTCGAGCGACTCTCCGTCGAGAGTCGTGCCGAGATACCACGCGACGCCGTCGCCGAACGAATTCCTGGTCACGGCGGGGCCACCCGCTACCGGCCCATCGCGGTAGGTGGCGACGACGGTCGCGCCGACCGTCGTGGTGCGCTCGGTCCAGACCGATCCGGCGGAGCCGTCATCGAGACTCACCCTCTCGCCCAAGGCGAGGGGGAAGAACTCCTCCGTCCTGATGCCGAGAAGCGTTCTGAAAGCCCCCGGGTACCCGCCGAGCCGCACGCGATCGTCCCCGTCGACGATCCCACTGAAATAGGTGACGAGCACATGGACACCGCTGTCGACCTGCGACTCCAGCCGCGCAGCATCCGCGTCAGAGACGAGGTAAAGAGACGGCACGATGACGACCCGATACCCGCTGAGGTCCCGATCGGGCGGAACGATGTCGACCGTGACACCGAGCTGCCAGAGCGCGCGATAGAGAGCGTGCACCTGATCCAGGTAGCGAACGTCTGCCGATGGGTGGGAGTCGAGATCACAGGCCCACCACGCGTCCCAGCTGAACAGCACGGCGACATCGGCCACTACGGTCGACCCAGCCAGTTCCTCCGCAGCACGGAGGATCCTTCCGAGCTCGATCACCTCTCGCCACAGGGCCGTGTCGGTGCCCGCATGCGGCACAAGGGCGGAGTGGAATTTCTCGCTGCCCTGCACCGAAGCGCGCCACTGGAAGAAGCAGATGCTGTCGGCACCGCGAGCCACGTGCGACGCGCTGTTCCGGAGCATCTCTCCCGGCGCCTTGGCTAGATTCCGCGGCTGCCAGTTGACCGCTCCGGCCGCCTGCTCCATCAGGATCCACGGGTGTCCGCCCGCGATGCCTCTCGTGAGGTCGGCCGCGAACGAGAGCTCCTGATGAGGGCGATCGAGACGGTGGTCGAGATAGTGATCATTCGCGACCACATCCACGTGGGGGGCCCAGGCGAAATAGTCCTGCGTTCGAATGTGCGCGGTGATCATGAAGTTCGTCGTCACCGGCGCCGACGACAGGGTCCGGAGCAGGTCGGCCTCGGCACGATACATCGACAGCAGTTCATCGGAACTGAACCTGGAGAAGTCGAGCGCCTGCGCTGGGTTGCCGGTGGAGAGCGTGAGTCGCGGGGGAAGGATGTCCGCCCACTCCGAATAGTGCTGGCTCCAGAATGCCGTGCCCCAGGCCCGGTTGAGCTCGTCGATGGATCGGTATCGAGTCTCGAGCCACAGGCGGAAGGCGTCGGCGGAGACATCGCAATAGCAGAGGGCGTTGTGGCAGCCGAGTTCGTTGGAGACATGCCAGAGCCGCACGGCGGGATGGTTTCCGTACCGCGTGCCGACCGCGCGGGTGAGAGCGAGGGCGTGCTCCCGGAACACCGGCGAACTCGGGCACCACGCCTGCCTGCCACCGGGCCAGCGACGCGTACCGTCGGCGACGACCGGCAGGATCTCCGGATGACGCCGCGTCAACCACGGCGGGGGAGACGACGTGCCCGTTCCCAGGTTGACGGCGATGCCGTTCGCTTCGAGCAGTGCGATGACCTCGTCGAGCTCGGCGAAGTCGAACACGTCTGGGCGGGGCTGGATGCGCGCCCAACCGAAGATGTTGATGGCAACGAGTGTGATGCCGGCCTCCCGCATGAGGCGAACGTCGTCATGCCACACCTCGCGCGGCCATTGCTCGGGGTTGTAGTCGCATCCGAAGTCGAGACCGGAGGGGGCGAAAGCCGAGCGGCGGGCGTCGGACGCCGGCGTGCTGAAAGTCACAGTTGCCTCGATCATCATTGTTCGAAATGCGCCGAGCGCATCAGGCTGGGATCGTTCCCAGATTGCCGGGCGGCATCCGCCGTGACGCTTCTGGGAACGTTCACAGAGAACCAGAGATGCGCGATCCTGTCAAGAGGATCCTTCGGCGAGTTCGCCATTCGCCCACTCCGACACCGCGTCGGGCGCGCATCCGGCCCGCGTTGAAACGAAGCTAAAGTGGGCGCATGACCCTCGGCGAAACGCGTCCTCGCCGTGCCACCATCCACGATGTCGCGGCGGCGGCAGGCATGTCGCGCGGCACGGTCTCGAGGGTCATCAATGACGAGCGTTACGTGTCGGACGATGCGCGCGTTGCGGTCGAAGCCGCGATCGCCGCTGTGGGCTACGTGCGAAACCGGGCGGCGCGGAACCTCAAGACCCAGCGGTCGATGGCGGTTGGGCTGATCGTTCACGAACCCCACTCGCTGTTTCTCGAAGATCCGAACATCGGCGCCATCCTTCTCGGCACCAACGAGGTCCTGTCGGAATCGGACTACCAGCTCGTGTCGCTCATCATCGACTCGGAGCGCGACAGCGATCGGGTGGCCGAATACCTCCGCGGCGGCTTCGTCGATGGCGTGATCATCGTGTCCGCCCGAGCTGGGGATCCGATCGCGGATGCCGTCGCCGCCCTTGGGCTCCCCGCAGCCTTCGTCGGTCACCCGCCGGACATCTCGGGCTTTCCGTGGGTGGGGATCGACAATCTCGTGGCGGCGGAGGCCATCACGAGACGACTGATCGCGACCGGCCGCCAGAGAGTCGGCATGATCGTCAGCGCACTCGACCGGGATTCCGGCCGAGACCGGCTGCAGGGATTCCGTCAGGCACTCGGCGATCGCTTCGACTCTCGGCTCGTGGTCGACTTCCCGCTCTACTCCTACAGTGCGGGCTTCGACGGCATGCAGCGGCTTCTCGAGGCCGACCCGTTGATCGACGGCGTGTTCGCGGCGTCCGACGCGATCGCGGCCGGCGCGCTCGACGCCCTCCGCACTGCGGGCCGCCGAGTCCCGGAAGACATCGGGATCGTCGGGTTCGACGACAGCTCCTGGGCCCTGCGTTGCAGCCCTCAGCTGTCAACGGTGCATCAGCCTGCCGCGGATCTCGGGCGCGTGGCTGCGGAACGCCTCCTGTCGCAACTGCAGGGGGAGCCGACTCCCGGCGAGGGGACCATGCTCGCCACGTCGATCGTCTGGCGAGACTCGGCCTGATCCGTCCAGCCATTGTGATGGCCTGACGGGCGACGCCGATGCGCCTAAGTCAGCTTTTCGACCCAATGCGCGAGGAAGGCCGCACCGGCGGCATCGTTTGTCAGCTCACCCTCGGTGATCACCTCGTACGGCTTCTCCGGAACACCTTCCGCCGGCCGCACGTCCACGTGAGCCACGTCGTATCCGTGCTCGTGAAGATAGTCGGCCATCGCGTAGTCGCTGCGCGAATCGCCGACCGTGCGCCACAGCGTCGGCACACCTCCCGACTCCGCGAGCAGTTCGAGCGCGCGGCGGGCACCCAGGTCCTTGCCGAGCGTCACCGACTCGATATCGGTGGAGATGATCGTGGTGTCGACCCGGGTGGTGATCTCATCCCCGCTCCGGCGCTCCCCGTGCATCACGCCGACGCCGTGTCGCTCGAGCAACTCGAAGGCGTCGGAGTCGAAGCGCTTCTGCGCCTCCTTGAAGTCATCGGAAGAGACATCGGTGCGCTGCTCGATCGACGCCATCGCGAGCTTCGTGTCGTCCCAGAACATGGTGTCGGAGTAGTCGTCCTCCACCAGCGCCCGGAGTGCATCCATCACCGCATCGGGCAGCCGCACCGATTCGTCGACGTTGATGCCGTCGAAGAGCGTCATGGTGATGCCGAACCACACCGCTCCCTTCTCGCAGATGCCATACACGCGGGCATTCGGGTCGAGCCCCGCGGCAAGCATCGGCTTCACCACCTGATCACGGATGAACGCATCGGAGCGACCCGTGTTGAACACGATCGGCACGCCCGCGTTCGCGAGCGCCGTGAGGTCGCGGGTGATGCTGTCGATGCCAATGGTGCGCGAGACGGGGCTCGCGATCGGACCGTCGACGTCGAGCAGAAGTCCGAGCGGAGGAATGGATGCGGCGGAGTTATCGGTCACCGGTTCATTCTTCCAGCACGATCGCGCCCCGCCGTATCGGTGCTTGAAATCATCTCGAACGTATGTTCGACTAGCGGAATGCGATGGAGTGGGCAGGAGATCAACACCGAGGAGTCCAGCGCGCTTCCGGGTCTCGCGCGACTGAATAATCTCGTGCGCACGGTACGCACCCCGGAGTTCGCGGGCGTGACCTTCTACGAGGTGATGGCGAAGTCTGCACTCAACCGGGTTCCCGGGGTGAGTTCGATGCCGTTCGGATGGACCATCAATCCGTATCGGGGATGCCAGCACGCCTGCGCCTACTGCTTCGCGCGGCCCACCCACACCTACCTCGATCTCGATTCGGGCAAGGACTTCGATACGCAACTGATCGTGAAGGTGAATGTCGCCGAGGTGCTCGAACGGGAGCTGAGGAGACCGTCGTGGGCGCATCCACCGGTGGCGCTCGGCACCAACACAGACCCGTATCAGCGCGCCGAGGGCAGGTACCGGCTGATGCCGGGGATCATCGCGTCGCTCGCTGCGAGCCGCACGCCGTTCTCGATTCTCACCAAGGGAACGCTGCTGCGCCGCGACATCCCGCTTCTCGTGGAGGCGTCCCGTTCCACCACCGTCGACCTCGCCATGTCGATTGCGATCTTCGATGACGATATTCAGCAGTCGGTGGAGCCGGGCACCCCCACGGCCACGGCGCGGTTGGCCACGGTGACGGCAGTGCGTGAGGCCGGCCTCAACTGCTCGGTCTTCCTGATGCCGATCCTGCCGTTCATCACCGACAGCATTGCCCACCTCGACGACGCTCTGGCACGCGTGAGCGCGTCCGGTGCCACCTCGGTGCTCTATTCCAGCCTGTACCTGAAGCCCGGCACCAAAGAGTGGTTCATGGCGTGGCTCGAGCGGAGCCATCCGCATCTCGTCGGCAGGTACGTCGACCTCTACCGCACGGGAGCCTATGCGCCGAAGGAGTATCGGGCCTGGCTTGCCGACAGGATCAACCCTCTCATCAAGCGCCACCACCTGGAGCGCGGCCGGGAGGATCCGGTGACGGGCGGTCCTAGGTCGCGCGCGCTGGGATATGGAACCCCGCCTGTCGGCCAGGGGCCGCCCGCCCCCCTCCTTGCGCGGGAACTACCGCCGAACGCAGCCTCGCTCCAGCCTGCGCTGTTCTGACGGCGCGAGCGCGGCCCCGCCGAAACGCGCCGCCTATACTGGCGCGACAAAGTGTGAAGAGGCCGCAGGTTCGATCCGATGATGGGCCGGCCGGAACACCATCCCGGAGGTGCACAGTGAACCCAGCAGTTGCCGCGGTCGTCCGCCCTCTGCTGAGCGCCTGGCTCAGCGCCACCACCGGGAACTGGGCCGACGTTCCGAGGCCGGAGGGCTCGACGACCGTCCGTGCCGGTGGCGAGAATCCATTGCGCCTGCTGCACTTCGGCGGAGGCCTTGCGGTAGGTCACGGCGTGCTCACTCACGACCTGGCACTACCGGGGAACTTCGCCAGGATGATTTCCGGAGCTCTTCGCCGAGGCGTCGACGTGGACGTTCTCGCGGTGTCCGGTATGACGGCGAAGAACGCGAGCGAGCACCTCCCCGCCCTCACGCTGCGCAGGTACGACGGCATCATCGTGACTCTGGGCGTGCAGGACACCCTGCAGCTCATTCCACACGGTGTGTGGCGGGAGCACTTCGCCGGGTTCGTCGATCGTCTCGTCGCCGACAGTGGCGGTTCGGTTCCCATCTTCATCGTTGAGATCCCCCCACTCAGTCATGTGCTGCGCCTGTCTTCTCTCACCGGCTGGCTCCTCGACCGCGAGGCGCACGCGCTCAACGAAATGGTGCGCGAGGCGGCCGGCAGACATTCCTCGGTGACCATGGTGCCGTTCAGTCCACCGCGGATGCTCGAGAAGGACCGTCACCGTGGACCGACCACCTACCGCGCCTGGGCCGCGCTGATGGTGCCAGGAATCGTCCCGTCGCTGAAGGGCTCACGGCGATGACGGATTCGCCTGAACGCAGCCACGACGACCTCCAGACAGCGCGGATCGTGTTGGCGAGGCATGGCGAGACCGAGTGGAGTCGTACCGGAAAACACACCGGACTCACCGACATCCCGCTCACCGAGGCGGGGGAGGAGCAGGCACGGCGGCTCGGCACGCGTCTCCGGCATGAGAAGTTCGGCCTCGTTCTGGTGAGCCCGCTCGAACGTGCCCGCAGAACAGCAGAGCTCGCCGGCGTCGCCGACACAGCCGAGATCGATGAGAGCCTGCAGGAGTGGGACTACGGCGCGTACGAGGAACTCACCTCACCGGAGATCGTGGAGAGGCTCGGTCGTCCGTGGAACCTCTGGGACAACGGGGTGCCGCCTGGCAACACGCCGGGGGAGAACGCCGAGCAGGTACAGGTACGCGCACGGTCCGTGCTCGACCGCGCGATGCCTGTACTGGAGCGAGGCGAAGACGTGTTGTTCGTGGCGCACGGGCACATGCTGCGCGCCATCGCCGGAGCGTGGATCGGTCTTCCGGCGTCGTCCGGCGCCGTGTTCTCGCTCTCCACGGGAACGGTGAGCGAGCTCGGCTTCGAGCATGAGCGGCCGATCATCCTGCGGTGGAACTGCCCGATCGACTGATCGGCCCAGCCCAGTGTGGCCGCCCTTAGAGCGAGCCCACCCAGAGCCCGGCGAGCGCCGCAGCGACGGCGAGCATGAGCATCCCGACACCGTTCACGAGCGCTGCGCCGACGCGGCCGGACTGAGCCAGTCGCACTGTCTCCACGCTTGCGGTGCTGAAGGTGGTGTAACCGCCGAGCAGACCGATGCCGATGACCGCCTGCAGCATCGGATCAACGACACCGGTCGTCGCGAGCGCTGTGATCAGTCCGAGCACGAACGACCCGCTCACATTGATCACGAGGGTTCCGAGGGGAAGGCTCGAGGTGAACCTGGCGCGGATGACCCCGTCGAGAAGGAATCGGAGGGCGGCTCCCATCCCTCCCGCAAGCGACAGAACGAGGAAAAGCAGCGGAGTCACGCGGTTCGCCGCCTGACCCACCGAGCGGATGCCGCGATGCCCGCTATCGTGGCGGCCGCTCCCACCACCACCGTGCCGAGGGAGTAGCCCACCGCATCGAACACCTCGCCGTTGAGAGCGAGCAGAGCGGTGTCGTTTGCCAGAGCGCTGTAGGTGGTGAATCCGCCGAGCGCCCCGGTGCCGAGGAGAAGCCTCGCGGTTCGGCGGGCACCCGCGTCGGGTCCCCGCCTCGCAAGAGCCTCGAGCAGCATCCCGAGCAGGAATGCGCCGGCGATGTTCGCCAGGCCCGTGGCGAGGGGCAGCGACCCGAGCGGAAGGGATGGCGAGAAGAAGTCCTGCCCGCGCGGCGGTTCCGAGCGTTCCGCCGAGTGCGACCACGCCCAACATCGCAAGCGAGAGGTGGGCCGGCCGCGTCGCCGGGTCTGATCGATCACGCCGGACGTCGCCCGGCTCCCGCGCAGCGGTCACGCCTCGGTCACCGCTCGGGCGTGGACGGGGAATCCCAGGGAAGGGCGCGATCGAAGGGCGTCGGATGCAGGGGCACGACCATCACCGGTCGGTGCTGTCGATGGGCGAGCTGCACGGCGACAGAACCCCCGAAGAGGTCGTGCAGTGTGCGCCCGAGCGTGGCTTTCCTCGTGCCGACCACGATCATCAGTGCGCCGACGGATTCAGCCAGTTCGCCCAGGGCCCTGGCGGGATCACCCGCCAGACGGCGCAGAGTGTGCTCGATGCCGAATGCGGCGACCCGGCCTGCGATCCGTTCTGCCAGATCGGCGGGAAAGCCCGCATCGCCGAGGTCGGGCAAATCAGGATCCATCGGCAGCGAGAACACCGTGCCGTCGGCCAGAACCTCCACCGTGTACCGCGTGGCGTCGACCCACGCTGCGAAGAGTGGCACGTTCAATCGTGCGGCGAATTCCGCTGCGACATCCACGACAGCGTCCGGAACATCGGGCGTGACGGCGACGAGTATCGCGGAGTCGGTGGGCTCAGGGGACATGGCTCTCCGAGTCTGACAGATGGCGCGAGACGGTGCCCGACGGTTTCATTCGCCGATGAGTCGATCGATCTCGCGGCGGTCCCGCTTGGTCGGTCTGCCAGCACCACGGTCGCGCACCGCCACCTGAGGGATCTCGACCCGGGGAAGCGGAGGCGGGGTGTTGTCGACGAGGCACCCGGAGGCGACGACCGCGCTGACCCGCTTCACGATCAGCCGGACGACCGTGACGATCCGTTCCTGCTCTCCGCCCCGGATTCTGATCTCGTCGCCCGGGCGCACCTGGTGAGCCGGTTTGACCTTCTCCCCGTTCACCGAGACATGCCCTGCTTTGCAGGCGGCTTGCGCGAGGCTCCGGGTCTTAACGAGGCGCACGGCCCAGATCCAGCTGTCCACACGAGCCGAGGCGAGGGCGCTGCTATCCATGCTGCGACTCTAGATCGCAAGTCTCAAGAAAGACCCATGCCACGTTGAGGCTGCGTACAGATTCGGGGTCCATGCTTGAGGAAGAAATACGGACACCATCATTCGGGTGATTGGTTCCGCCGGAACGACGGGAATCTCCCTCTTCCGGATCTGCACCGCCGGTCCTACCCCCAGGGACCGGCGGTGTTCTCTTTGCCGGGGCCGTCAGTGTTCTCTCTGCTCCGGCCCTCAGCGCGGGGCCCGCCTGCGGCACCGCTGCGGTCGGCACGCCCGATCCGGGTCACCGCGATACCCAGCGCGCCGAGCGCCAGGATGAAGGCCGCGATCCCGATCACGTGCAGCACGACTCCGATGACCCCGGCCGGCTCGTTGGGGTCGATGAACGGGTACGGGTACCACCCGTCGAGGGCTGCGCGAACGAGCGTGAAGGCCACCCACGCCAGTGGATAGACGACAGCCCACCCGAGTCGTGACCAGGCGAGACGCTGTCGGCCCCTCGCGAACGCGAAGTCGAGCACGATGATGAGGGGAACCCACACGTGCAGCACCTCGTTCGGCCACGCGATGCCCTGAAAGCCCGTCTGAGGCAACCCGCGCAGCAGAAGGTTGTAGACGACCGCGGTCACCACGGCGTATGCCGTGACATTCGTCCGAACAAGGGTGAGGAGTTCCGACTCCGCTCGACCGACAAGAGCCGAGCCGCCTGCGTACGCCAACACCGCGGCGTTCACCAGCGCGGTCTGGATCGTGAAGTAGGCGAAATACTCCTCGGGGCGAAAGACGTCGTTGATCGACTGATCGGCGATCTGCGTAGCGACGGCTGCGAGGAGCAGCACGGCAACCGCCAGCCGCACCAGCCCCACACCGATGCCAGGAGAGGTGCGGCGTGGGTGCCCTGGGGAGGTGAGGGAGGGCGCACTGAGTTCGTCTGTCACCGCATCAGGCTAACGCCGCCCACACCGCTGCCGCGCGCCATCTGCTGTGCGGCCGAGTCGACCGCGTAGCGTTACTGCATGAGCGATTCCACCAACAATTACCCGCAGGGCGAAGCCGGACCGGACAGCGAATCAGGCCCTGTCGACGCCGCCGAGTCGGATGGCGCGCGCGAAAGCCGCTCCGGCGAGGCGCGCTCCAGCAGGGTCGGCGAGGATGACCGTGCCGACACAGCGGAGGACGGCTCGCTCGCTCCCACCGCGACGGCGGTAGGCAGCCCGACGGTCGATGCCGGGACTGCTCCCGGCGACGTGCACGCGACCCAGACGGACCACGACCCGTCCGCACTCGTGGAGGGGAATCGCGTCGCCACCGCAGAAGACATGGAATGACCCGGGATGCTGGGCGCGGGCGGCGCGCTCTCGTGCTCGGCGGCGGCGGTGTGGCGGGGGTCGCATGGGAGGCCGGGCTCATCTCCGCCCTCGCCGATCACGGCGTTGTCCTGCTCGACGCCGAGGTGATCGTCGGCACCTCCGCCGGATCGATCGTGGGGTCCGTGCTCCGCAGCACCGACCTCGCTGCGTGGATGCGGGCGCAGGTGATTCCGGAGGGCTCCGCCATTCCCGACGCACGCGACCTCGAGGCGTTCTACCTCGAGGCCGAGGCGGCGGCTCGCGGTGCATCCGATCACCGGTCCGCACGGGCGGCCGTCGGTCGGCTGGCCCGAGCGGCGTCTGTCGCAGGCGCGGGCGCGGCGGCAGTCGCCAGGTTCGCCCAGCTGCTGCCGTCGGAGGGCTGGCCCGCCGCCGAACTCCGGGTGGTCGCCGTCGATGCGGAGGATGGCAGCCACGTCGTCTTCGACGCGTCGTCCGGGGTCACCCTTCCCGAGGCGATCGCCGCAAGCTGCGCGGTACCCGGGGTCTTCCCGGTCGTTCAGATCGGCGATCGCGAGTATATGGATGGCGGGGCTCGGTCACCCACGAATGCGGATGTCGCCGCGGACTGTGACACGGTGCTGGTGCTGGCCTGCGGCCCCGAGCCGGACACCAGTCCGCTCGGTCCCACGCTGAGCGAGGCCGTGCTGGCACTCCGACGCACCGCGCGGGTGCTGGTCGTCGAGGCGGATGCCGCCAGCATCGCCGCGTTCGGCCCGGACACTCTCTCGGTGAGCAGCCGCGAGCCCGCTACCGAGGCCGGCATCCGGCAGGGTTCGATCGTTGCCGAGTCGGTGCGGGAATTCTGGACGCCGACGCCCTGACGCATGTTTGCTACAGACAGCCGCTCGCCCGAGGCGTACGTTAGGCACCGGATGGACCGCTGCTCTTAAGCGCCGGTTGTGTCGGTGCTCGGTGGCCCGGTTGGGTGGTTCCTGATGATGACGAATACCGCGATGCAGATGATGGCCAATCACATGACCTCTGATGCGACCGACGAGATGCCGATGAGCGGCATGGACATGTCGATGATGCAGGACTGCATCGAGGCCTGTGCCGCCTGCGAACAGGCGTGCACGATGTGCGCCGGCGCCATGGTGACCGGGGCTGGCATGGACATGTCGACCTGCATGGCGATGTGCATGAACTGCGCCGACATGTGCAACACCATGATGCGCATGATGATGCGCCCGAATGGAATGCACATGGACAGCATGATGGCCATGCTTCAAGCCATGGTCGTGATGTGCAACGCCTGTGCCGACGAGTGTATGAAGCACGCCGAGATGAGCACCGACTGCGCCATGTGCGCCGAATCGTGCCGACAGTGCGCGATGGCCTGTCAGAAGATGCTGGACGCGATGCCCTCTATGACGGCCTGAGATCCACGCACCGATCCGAGCGCACGCCCGGGCACGAGATCAGAGTTCGGGCGCGATGATGACGCTGTGCCGTGCACCGTCGATGGCGAGCACGCGATAGAGCGGATGCAGCGCGACCGGCTGACCCGCGCTCGCCGTGACGGCATGGTTCCATACCCACGTCGTGGCACCTTCGGCCGAGCCGTGGACGTCGATGAGGTCGATGCCGATCCACCCGTTCGAGGTTGCCGACCGGATGATGCCGTCGCGCCACCGGCTCGGTGTGGCCGCGGCGAGACGACCGCGGATGGGGCTCAGCGCGTGACCGTCAGTGTCGATCGGGCACGAGCCTGCCACGACGTCATCGTGGTTGCAGGTCATCGGGTTGCGCACTCCTGGTTTCAGATTCGACATCCGTGACCTCCATCCCTCGAAATTCGTCGACGCCGAGACCTGCGCCGAACGTGTGAGGTTTCAGGCTAGGTCGGCGGAATGCATCCGTCACCTGGTCTGTCACGCAGTGAAACATTCGGAAGGCGAGCCCGCCACCTAGACTCGCTGGCATGTCACTGCCAGAGGTGTGCGTTTGCTACCTCACCCGCACCGGTTCGTCGGGGGCAACCGAGGTGCTGCTCGGGCGCAAGCGGGCCGGTCTCGGACGGGGCAGGATGGTCGGGCCGGGCGGCAAGATCGAGCCCGGTGAAACGCCATCCGAGGCCATCGCGCGCGAGATCGCCGAGGAGACGGGCATTCGGGTGCGCCCCTTCGCACTTCGCCTGGTGGGCGAGCTCGTGTACCCGTTTCCCTTCCGCCCCTCGTGGAGTCAGAAGTCCTGGGTGTTCCTCTGCGACGAGTTCGAGGGCGAAGCGTCTGCCACAGACGAACTGATACCGGGCTGGTTCCGAATCGACGAGATTCCGCTCGATGAGATGTGGGACGACGCCAGGTACTGGCTGCATGAAGCGCTTGCCGGGGGCTACGTCACCGCCACCTTCGAGTTCGGGAGCGACCTTGCAACCGTCTCGGATTCGGACCATCCGGGGTGGCGTCGCCAGGCAATCGCGGCGGCAAAAGGTCGCTGAGGATTCCTGAAACACGTTTTCGCCGTAAGTTTGAGGGGGAGCATCCGATACGGATGCCCGTCTGAGAGGGTGCTGTGTCCGACGAATGTATTCACGGGTTGGACGCAGGGCACTGCGACATCTGCAACCCGAAGCCGAAAGCCGAACCGACCCCCGTGGTGCGGGCGGCTCCGCGGCAGCCGAGGGCGCGACTGTCGTCGGCTCCCATCACACGTAAGGCGCCGGTGGCGAAACGCCCCGTCGACGTGGGCGAGCAGCGCATCTACCACCTCACGCACGTGCGCAACCTCGCGGGGATCCTGGAGCTCGGATCCATCGCTGCCGATGCCTACGGCGCGACGCCGGCCGTCGACCTCTCCAGCACCGACGCCCGCGAGCAGCGCCGGACCGCCATTCTCTCGGCGGCCACCGGAGCCACCGTCGCGGAGTATGTGCCGTTCTTTCTCACTCCCGACGCACTCCTCTGGGACGACCTCAGGGCGCGCGTGCCCGATCCGAGGATCTCGCCCGAAGCCGCTCGGCAGGAGGCGACCCAGTTCGTGATGCTCGTGAGCACCGTGCGGTCCGTCGCGGCCGGAGTGGTGGCGACAGCCGATGGTGACGCCGCCGACCCCGCAACGCGCTTCGGCGCGGCAGCAGAGGCGAGCGATCGGATGCTCCGCGTGCTGCACGCGGAACCCGAGAGCCTGCGCACTGCCGAATTCCTCGTGCACGAGGCCGTGCCGTTCGATCAGGTGACCCTGATCGGTGTGGCAAACGACCGTGCGCGCGACGAAGTTCGCACGATCCTGAAGCAATACGAGTTCAGCCCGAGGGTTGCGGTCTACCCGCCGTGGTTCCAGCCACCCAAGGCCTGACCTAGGCGATCTTGGACGGCGGGTCAGTCCGCAGAGCCGCCCGACGCGGTGTCCTCGCCGGTGTCGGCGCTTCCATCGGAACCCGACCCGTCAGGGAGGGCATCGGTCCAACTCGAACCCTCCTGCGGGGTGTCACTCGAGCCTGATTCGCCGGACTCGGCAGCCTCGTCGTCCGCTTCGGGCAGTTCTGTGTCGGGTGCGCCTGGATCGAAGGTCATGAGGTAACGCTAGGCCCGTAAACGGGGATGCCCAATACTGGCAACCAGGGATTGACAACGGCGCGTTGATCGGTCACCCGACCAGTGCGGGCTCTTCTTCGACGTGGCTCCAGCCATTCGGATCGACGCTGATTCGAAGATGGGTGGGAATCTGCTCCTTCATCGCCTCCACATGGCTGATGAGTCCGATGGTGCGTCCGCCCGCTCGAAGGCTGTCCAGCGTGCCCATCGCGATCCCGAGCGTCTCGCTGTCGAGCGACCCGAAACCCTCGTCGACGAAGAGGGTGTCGAGCCGGATGCCGCCGGCCTGCCCTGTCACCACCTCGGCGAGCCCGAGCGCCAGCGCGAGCGACGCGAGGAATGTCTCGCCGCCCGAGAGGCTGTGCGTTGCCCGCGCCCGTCCGCTGTGCTCATCGCGGATGACGAGCCCGAGCCCGGATTGAGTATTGCGATACTGCACCGAGTCGTCGTGCTCGAGCGAGAACCGACCGGACGTCATGATGCCGAGTCGTGCGTTCGCCGCAACGACGATCTCCTCGAGCTTCGCGGCCAGCACGTAGGTCTCCAGACGCATCCGCTTCTCGTTCGGGTCTTTGCCCTCGATCGTGGCGGCGAGCTCTCGAAGCCTGCCGTGCTGCTCGAGCATCGTCTCGAAGTCGACGAGGATGTCGCGCGCCTCGTGCACGACGGCGGTCAGGCGACGCACCCGGTCGGTCAGCGAGTCGTTGGCGCTCACCGCCGTGTCTCGGAGCGCGAGGGCTGCGGTGAGGTTCGACCTTGCCTCGGCCAGGGAGACCGGCTCGGACGGGAGGTGCGCGATGGCCAGCTCCGCCATCACGGCTGCCGCCGCCGCAACCGCCTGATCATGGGTAGCGATGGTCGCATCGAGCGATTCGATATCGGATTGCTCGAGTGACGCTGCGCGCACGGCGCCCGCGTTCTCGAATCCCTGCGCGGAAATGCGTTCGGAGAGCGACGCAGCGGTCAGGTCGACGCGCTCGCCGGCGGCGGTCATGCGGGTAAGGCAGGAGGCAAGCGTTCCCGCCGCGCGCAGCGCCGTTGCAAGGTGCGTCGATCGGTCGGCGACGGTGCGGTGTGTTCCGCGCGCCGACGCGACCCGCTCTGACAGGGTTTCGCGACGAGCGGCGATGTCCGCCGCGGACGCCGCCGCGGCCGCATGCGCGGAACGGGCCTGCGCGATGGTTTCGGCCACGGCGTCGAGTTCGGCACGCAGTCGGGTCTGCTCGGCGGCGAGTGCGGTCGCCGAGGCCGCCGCCGCAACGCCGTCGGAGTGCCGACGCCGGGCACCCGCCAGGTCCTCGTCGAGGTCGTCGACCGATCGGCCACCCGAGGCCGCGCGCAGGTCGCCGAGGAGACGCTCCAGCCGCACCGTCGCCGCGTGCGCCTTCTCGGACACGACTCGCGCCGCCGCCGACCGTGTTCGCGCGGAAGCCACATCATCTGCGGTGACCGGTGTCGAGGTCGTCGTCGCCGGGGCCGGATGCTCGACACCGCCGCACACCGCGCACGGCTCCCCATGCCGCAGCTCGGCCGCCAGCTCGCCCGCGTAGCCGGAGAGCCGCAGCACCAACAGCTCACTGACGTGCTCGCCCGCGCGCGCGTCGGCCGCGGCGGCGACGCTTTCGGCCTCCAGAGCGGCCGTGAGCCGCGCCCCGACCTCGGTCGCGTCCCTCGCCGCGGCGAGGGCGGTCGCGAGCCGATCCACGGCGACCGCGGCCTCGTCGACCGTTCCCGCCCGCGCCAGTGCATCGCCGAGGTGCATCCCCACCGTCTCGATCTCCGCGGGCAGCGCGCCGCCGCGGAGATTCGCCGCGGCTTCCGCATCCGACGCCTCCCGGAGTCGCGCATGCAGCCGATCGATCTCGGCGTCGAGCTCCGGCAGCGCCTTCTCGTCATGGATGGCCGCTTCGATACTGCCGAGCTGCCTGGTGATCTCGTCGACCGAGCGCCGCACCTCCATCGGATCGTCGATCGCATCCGGTCGGGCGGGGCGATCGACGACGTCCTCGAACGCCGCCCGTGCTGCAGCGAGGTCGGCGGCCACGAGCTCGCGTTCCTGCTCCGCGTCGGCCGCGGCGAGTACGTAGGGCAGCACCGCTGCCGCTCGGTGAGCGGCGCGCACCCGGTGTCGGTTCGCATCGATGGCGGGCGCCGCGCCGGACAGACGGTGCAACTCGGCCTCGGCGGAAGCCCTCCGCTCTTGTGCGCGCTGCGTCGCCTCGAGCGCCCGGTGCTCGTCATCGGCTGCGCGAACGGCAGCGTCTGCGAACTCCACGGCGGCTTGGGCATGTTCGGCGCTGTCGACGAGGGCCAGAAGGGCGGTCTCGAAGGAGGCGAGGTCGCGTGTGACGCCCGCGGCGGCCACCGCGCCACCGTCGGGCTCGTGGGGCTCGACGGCGCACAGCGTGTCGGCTTTCGCCGCCAGCCGGTCGATCGTGGCACGTGCAGTCGCCAGCTCCGTATCGAGGGCGGCGCGCCTGGCCCCGAGAGTGGTCTCGAAATCGAGGAATCGGTGGGTGGCGAACAGGGACCTGAGCACCCGCTGGCGGTCCTCGTTCTTGGCGAGGAGGAATTCCTGAAAACGGTTCTGCGCCAGCAGGATCACCTGCAGAAACTGATCGCGGGTGAGCCCGACAATGCGCTCGATGTCGCGCGCGACATCCACTGGCCTCGCCGAGATGCCCTCCCAACCCTGCTCCCCGCGCATGAAGAGCTCGGCGGTCGCCTTCTGCTGCGTGGTGCCTGTCCCGGTGCGCTTCGGTCTGTCGTAGGCGGGACCGCGCACGACGCGATAGTCCACGTGATTCACCGAGAACTCGAGTTCCACCGACGTCGGCTCGTCCGGCGACGCATGGTCACTGCGGAGCCTCGGCTCCGATCCGTCGTACCGCGGCACACTGCCGTACAGGGCGAAGCAGATGGCATCGAGGATGCTCGACTTGCCTGCGCCCGTGCGGCCCGTGATCAGGAACAGACCGTCATCCCGGAATCGCGCGAAGTCGATCTCCTGGCGGTGCTTGAACGGCCCGAATGCCGTGATGGCGAGACTGCCGACCCTCACGCGCTCTCCTCACGTGCACCTGACCGCGAGATCGTGTCGGCGATCAACTCACGCTCGAAGTCGCTCGCGCCGACACCGTTGCGCACGTGGGTGAGGAAGTCCGCGACGATGTCGTGGTCGCTCCGCCCGCGCACCCGCTCGCCGTAGCTGCGGCGCTCCGCCGCCGCCGACACCGCGGGGCGGTGCACGAGCGACGCGCACCACGGGAACCGCGCCTGAAGTCGGCGCATGCCGTCGATCGGCCGGGCCTGATCGGTGATGACCGCCGAAACCCAGTCGTCGGTGTGCGCGGCGAAGCGGTCGTCTGACACCAGTTCGTCGATGGTGCCGGTGAGCACCGCCAGCCGCCGTGGCACCGGAAGTGCGATCCAGGAGACGTCGGCGAGCCCCGTTTCATCGAGGTCGACGAGCCAGGCGCCGCGCGGTGAGTCCGCCTCGCTGAACGAATAGTGCAGCGGCGCGCCGGAGTAGCGCACCCGGTCGCTCAGTGCTGCCCGCGAATGGATGTGTCCGAGAGCCACGTAGTCCGGCGCGTCGAAGGTGCTCATCGGCACGTAGTCCAGACCCCCGGCGGTGATGTCGCGTTCGACGTCACTCGCCTGCACTCCAACCGCGAAGCAGTGGGACACTGCGACGGAGCGGCCGCCCCGCGCGGTGAGATCCGCGCGGATCCTGCCCATCACGTGACCGAGCACCTGCTCGTGGTTCTTCAGCGGCGTCTCCGGATAGTGATGCCGCACGAGCGCGGGCTCGAGATACGGAATGCCGTAGAAGTGCACGGGTCCGTGCGCGTCGAATACCGTGACGGGCTGATCATGCTGCGCGTGGCGCGTGATCACGTGGATGTTCGCCGCCTCGGCGAACTCCGCCTGGAACCCGAGCCTTGTGGCCGAGTCGTGGTTGCCGCTGGTGAGGATGACGATGGCGCCGGCCTCGCGCAGCCCCCGCAGCACCGAGGTGAGCAGCGTGTAGCACTCGCCGGAGGGTGTGGCGGAGTCGAACACGTCTCCCGCGACGATCACCACGTCGACCTTGTTCTGTCGCGTGGACTCGACCAGGGCATCCAGGGCGAGACGCAGGTGAGCGAGGGTGGAATGCCCGTGGAACGTCCGGCCGATGTGCCAGTCGGAGGTGTGCAGGATTCTCATGCTCGCCACGGTACCCGCGGCCCCCGACAGCGCAGCCGCGGCGGTGCCGTGTCGCGGGTTCCTGGCAGTCCTTCCGCGCGGGTTAGCATCGGACCATGACGTCGGCACCCGAGCTCGTTCACGGTGCACTCGTGGCGTGGAACGATCAACGCGGCTTCGGCTTCATCACTCCCTCGACCGGTGGCAGCGACGTTTTCATCCACATTTCGGCCTTCCCGCCGGGGTCAGCCAGACCTCTGGTCGGCGAGCTGCTGAGCGTGGAGATGGTGCTCTCCGACACGGGCAAGCGACAGGCCGGACGCGTCGTGTCCTCCCGACCGAAGGAGTTCGCTCCGTGGCGTCGGCGCCGGTCGCCGTCGAAGCACGGGCCGATCGGCTACCTCACGATCCCCGCCTTCATCGGGCTGTACTTGGTGATCTATTCGATGAGCCCGATCCCCGCCTGGGTCGCTGTGGTCTACGTGGTGGCGAGCGTGATGGCCTTCGTGGCGTACGGCGTGGACAAATCGGCGGCAGTGAACCGCAGGTGGCGGGTGTCCGAGAGTGTGCTGCTCACGTTCGGACTGCTCGGTGGATGGCCGGGCGCCATCCTCGGGCAGACCACCTTCCGTCACAAAACCCGCAAACTGCGTTTCCAACAGGCGTTCTGGGGCACGGTCGCCCTCAACGTGGTGGCGTTCGTGGTGTTCGTGACCTACCGCTGAGGTGTCTCAGCTCAGCACGTCTTTGGTGGAGAACCGGCCGTAGGCCAGCGCTCCGAAGACCACGATGTAGCCGAGCTGCAACAGCCCGTTGTCGATGAACGAATCCCACGAGATCGGCTGGCGAAGCAGGTCGGCGAAGCCGAGCCAGTAGTGGGTGAACAACCAGGGATGCAGGGCGTCGAGCTGAGGCAGTGCGTCGAGGATCTGTGACACGGCGGACAGCACGATGGTGGCCGCCATCGCCCCAACGGGGACGGTCGTGAGGGTCGAGATGAACAGTCCAATGGCGCTGAGCCCCAGCAGCGATACGGTCACGTATCCCGCCATCAGCAGGCATCTGAGCGTGTAGTCGGCGACCCCGATCGTGTCGCCCGAGAGCACCACGACCGGCCCTACGGGGAACATCGCCGCCCCGATGCCGATGCCGGCGACGACGATGACCGTGGTTGCGGCGAAGCAGAACAGCGCGGCACCGGCGTACTTGACCAGCAGCAGGCGGATGCGGCCAGCAGGAGCCACGAGAAGGTACCTGAGGGTGCCGAGGTTCGCCTCACCGGCGATCGTGTCGCCGGCAACGACGCCGACGGTGAGTGGCAGGAAGAGCGGGATCGCCACCACGAGAGCGGTGAGTGACACGAAAAGGCCGTTCTGAGTGATGCTGTCGAGAAATGCTGGCCCGCGGCCGGGCGGCACGTCCCTCGTCGACAGCTTCACCGCAAGGGCGATCAGCACGGGAACGAGGGCGAGCGCCCCGAGCATCGCGATCGTGCGTCGCCGCCGGAACAGCACGCCGATCTCGGAGCGGAGGAGGCTACCCGGCAATGTCGAAGCCCTCTCCGGTGAGTGCCACGAACCGCTCCTCGAGGCTCGCGCCGCTTACCGCGATCCCACGCACGCGCACGCCGTTCCGCACGAGCGCTGCCGTGATGTCTTCGACGCGCGGGTCATCCGGCCCAAGCTCGGCACTGACAGGGGAATCCGTGTCTGCCTCAGAGGAGCGGCCGGCGTGCGGGTCGGTCGGCACGAGACCAAGCCGGCGCAGCACGCCTGCCGCGGCCGCGCCATCCGGTGTCTCGATCCGCACCCGGGCGGTGCCGGCCGAGCGCAGCTCGTCGAGCGTGCCCTGGGCGACCAGCCGCCCGGTGCTCATCACGGCGACGTGGGTACACATCTGCTCGATCTCGGCCAGCAGGTGACTCGACACGAACACCGTGGTGCCGCCGTCAGCCAGGGATCGGATGAGCGACCGCACCTCACGCGTGCCCTGAGGGTCGAGACCATTGCTCGGCTCGTCGAGGATCAACAGCTCGCGGGGTGACAGCAGGGCGTTGGCGATGCCCAGCCGTTGCTTCATCCCCAGCGAGTACGCATGAGCGGGCTTCTTCGCCGCGTGGCCGAGCCCGACGCGTTCGAGCGCGGAGTCGACCCGCGAACGACGCGTTGCCGCGGGTGCCGTGCGGTCGGCGCTGTCGAAACGGTGCAGGTTGGCCCGGCCGCTCAGAAATGGGTAGAACGCGGGTCCCTCGACAAGCGCACCGACGCGAGGGAGCACATCGCGGCCGGATGCCGGCATGTGCTCACCGAGCACCCGGATGTCGCCGCTGGTCGCTGACGCCAGACCCAGCAGCATGCGGATGCTCGTGGTCTTTCCCGATCCGTTCGGGCCGAGGAAACCGAACACCGAGCCCCGCGGCACGGCGAGCGCGAGGTCTGCCACCGCGGTCTGGTTCCCAAAGGTCTTGGTGAGACCGTGGGTCTCAATCGCCAGTTCCGCGTCGACCGCCTGTATCACGCGGCTGCGGCTGCGGCCACGAGCCGCTCGAGCGGCACCGCTCCGACGAAGACCCGCCCGTCATCGGTGATCAGTACCGTGATGAGGGCTGTCTCGAGGGCCCTGCCACCGTCGACCTGGGTGAGGGCCCGGTCGAGCAGGGCCGCCCCGTCGCTGCCGTCGCCGCCGTCGTTACTGCCCGGCGCCGGCTGATCGACTGCGGTTCTGTCGCCCGCCGGAAGCGCGAGCACGGATGCCCACCCCTCGCCGAGGACGGTGGGCCGAGTCTCGCCGGCCGGCGCATCCGTGTCCGGGCTCGTATGGTCGGCCCCGTCGTGCCCCTCTGGCAGAGTCAGCTCGGTGACGGTCGCCGCTGCCGGGGGCGAGAAGCTGAAACGCGCGGCGTCTGGCGTGCCGAACTCGATGCGGGTGAAGGCGCTGGAGAATGCTGGTTCACTTTGCCCGCGCGCGTTGATCACGACACTGAGGGGGAGCCCGGTCTCCGAATCGACCGAGAGAGTGACCGACCCGAACAAGGTGTCTGGTGTTCTCGGGGAGAGCACCAGCTGGTAGACCGACCGTCCGGCGACCCGCGCCGTTGTCGTGACCTCGACGATCGTGGATTCGTCGATGTTGTCGATGAGGGATGCGGCGAGGCTGTCGGGGGAGGTGCCCGACGCGGGCCGGTCTTCTCCCTTCTCGGGAAGACTCAGATGGGTCGCTTCCTTCGTCTCGGAGTCGTAGGTCCACAACTCCGTGCCGTTCAGCACCACGTTTCGTTCAGCCACGCGATCGAGAACCTGGAACCGGAGTTGGTCGGGGCCGCCGACGTAAATCCGCGCGGTGTGGGAGCCCGTGAGCAGGTCGATTGCTGCGGCGACGCCGCCGGCGGTCGAATCGTCGGACGATCCGGTGCCGAGCTCGGGTAGCCCCAGGTCGGAGCGCTGCTCGATGGTGCCGGAGAAGGCCGCATCCGCACTTCCTGCGACCAGTTCGAGAACCTCTTCGGCCGATTTCTCCGGAAGGCTGGGCGCCGCTCCCGCTGCCATGGGAAGAGCGACGGCACCGCCAATCACCAGGATCGGCGCCACGACCGCCGGAATCCATCGCCTGCGAATGATGTCCATGGGCTGTACCTCTCCACTGATAGCTGCCTTTGCACGGTACACCTGTAACCCTCGACCCGGCTGGGCGTCGTCCGGGCATCCAGGAGTTCAACAATGTGGCAGCCGTGGCGACCACGGGGATGCGCATCGCGTCGCCAGCCTCGCCCGGCCGCGGGGATAATTGGCGGGGCGCTGCGAACGCGGCGCAGGAGCAGAACCGGGGGAGTGCGATGTCTGAACGACCGGGGCGCTCCCGCGGGGTGCTCGGAACCGTGGTGCTGTTGGCGGTCGTGATCATCGGCGGCGTGTTCGCGGTGAACTCCGGCACACAGTTCGGCAGTGCCGGGTCGAGCGAATCCCGCGACAGGGATAGCACCAGCGACAGCGACAGCGACAGCGACAGCTCGGTTTATCCGCCGTCTCGTGACGCCGTCATCGATCGGGTGGTCGACGGCGACACGATCGTGGTGCGTCTCGACGGCAGAACCGAACGGGTGCGTCTGCTCAACATCGACACCCCGGAAAGCGTGGACCCGAACCGCCCCGTCGAATGTCTGGGCCCTGCGGCATCCGAGTTCCTCTCCCGCCTGCTGCCCGTCGGCACACCCGTGCGCCTCGACTACGACCTGGTCGTGCGGGACAGATTCGACCGGATGCTCGCCGGGGTGTCCCTGAAGGACGGCACGCTGGTCAACGCAGCGGTCGCCGCTGCCGGGTTCGCAGACGCGGTCGCATTCGACGACAACACCAGGTTCCTCGACGCCGTGAATGCCGGGGTGCAGGAGGCCCGTTCGACCGGACTGGGCCTGTGGGCGCCGAGCCCTGCCTGCTGAGCACGCCGCGCGGCATTGCGGTTCACCCCTTCTGGGGTCATTCGTGACTATTCTGCGCATTTCGGCGTCGAAGCGCCTCTAGACTGACTGAATCGTCCGGAAGGAGCACCGATGCCCCCGTTTTCGTGCACATACGGTCAGGCGGCAGTCGAATCCGATAGACGCCTGCCCCTCTTGGGGGAGTGCAATCGGAGTGTCCCTCGACTTACGCTCGCACAGTCGAATCGACTATGGGGGATGGCATGAATGCGGCGAGACCTGGGTGGTATGAGGATCCGAAGGATCCGAACACCCTGCGGTGGTGGTCCGGCACGGAGTGGTCGGAGCACAGCCACCCGCAGCGGTTGGAGACGCCGCGATGCCCGAACGAACAGGGCGGCGATGACCAGGGGGAGATGGTGGAGGTTCCGCGCGTGCGTGAATCGTCTCCGGGACATCCCCGCTGGCTCACGGCTCTCGCCGGCGCCGTGCTCATCGCGCTGGCTGCGTGGCTGGTCTACCTGCTCCTGGCTCAGGTGCAGGGCCTGGCATTCTGACCGGAGCGTGAGTCAGGCGAGCTGTTCCGCAATCGCCCCATGGCGTCCGAGCATTCGCCACACCGTTTGCGTGACCTCGGGATACTCCAGTGCGATCTGCCGGAGCACGCGGTATTCGCGGGTCGGCGTCGGCCGCTGACCATCGTTGGCGTTGATGGCATCGGCTCGGAGCAGGTAGACGACCAGTTCGTCGACGCTCGGGAGCTCGTCCATGAAGTCCCACGGGTCGCCTCCGGCGCGGAGGCGCTCGTGAACCACCGTGTCGAGTTCGTCGCGTGCCTCGGCGCGCAGAACCTCCAGGCTTGCCCGACCGCGCGGACCGAGTACTGGGGACGACATGCACTCCACCCTAAAACAGCCGCGCGCGGCCGTCGCGTCATGCTTCGAGGAGTCCCCTGAGGTCGGCGGCACTCAAGGCCGCACCGAAGCCCGCGTCGTCATCCAGCACGGCATCGAAGAGTTGCGCCTTGCGGTCGCGCAGCGCCATCACCTTCTCCTCGATCGTGCCCTCCGCGACGAGCCGATAAACGTTGACCGACCGGGTCTGCCCGATACGGTGCACGCGGTCGACGGCCTGTGCCTCGCTCGCCGGGTTCCACCACGGATCGAGGAGGAACACATAGTCCGCCTCGGTGAGGTTCAGGCCGAACCCGCCCGCCTTCAGGCTGATCAGGAAGACGGGGGCATCCCCCGAGCGGAAGCGTTCGATCACCTCGGCCCGCCGCAGAGTCGATCCGTCCAGATACTCATAGGCCACCTGTGCGGCATCGAGGCGATCGGCCGCCTTCTGCAGGAAGGTCGTGAACTGGCTGAAGACGAGGGCGCGATGACCTTCGGCAACGACGTCGTCGAGGCGCTCCATGAGGGCATCGAGCTTCGATGACGCGATGCCCGCGTACTGCTGGTCGATCAGCGACGCGTCGAGGCTGAGCATGCGCAGCAGGGTGAGCGACCGGAACACGATGAAACGGTTTCGGTCGAGATCGTCGATGAGCCCCAGCAGCTTCTGCCGCTCCCGCTGCAGGAAGGTGTCGTAGATCGCACGGTGCTCGGGCGTGAGGTCCACCCGGATCACCTGCTCCTGCTTGGCGGGAAGCTCGGCCGCCACGAGTTCCTTGGTGCGGCGCAGGAGGAGGGGACGGATGCGCCGCTGCAGCCGAGCGACGAGCTCCGGGGCATCCCCCCGCTCGATCGGGCGGAGGTACTGCTCGGTGAACCGGCGCATCGACGGAAAGAGCCCCGGCGCCACGACGGCGAACAGCGCCCACAGGTCGAGCAGGCTGTTCTCCATGGGGGTGCCGGTGATGGCGAGGGTGAACGGCGCGTTCAGTTCCACAGCGCACCGATGCGCCTGTGACGCGGGATTCTTCACGAACTGGGCTTCGTCGAGGATGAGGCCCGCCCACTCGACCCCCTGGTACGCGGCGAAGTCCAGCCGGAACAGCGCATACGAGGTGACCACGACATGAGCGCCCGTCGCGATGCCGCGGATGGCACCTCCACCTGCCTGTTCGGTCGAACCGACGCCGCGCACGGTGAGTCCCGGGGTGAATCGGGCCGCCTCGGTCAACCAGGTGGGCACGACGGACGTCGGAGCCACGACCAGGAACGGCCGGTCGGCGTCGGCGTGGGCAATCAGCGCAAGCGTCTGCAGCGTCTTGCCGAGCCCCATGTCGTCGGCGAGGATTCCGCCGAGCCCGTAGCGGTAGAGGAAGGCGAGCCAGGTGAACCCCTCGTGCTGGTAGGGGCGGAGTTCGGCATCCACACCTGCCGAAACCTGGACCTTCTCCAGCCGGGTCACGTCGCCCAGGGCGCGGGCGGCCTCCCTCCAGGCGATCGCCTGATGCGTCTCGTCGGCGAGATCCTCGAAATCAGCCATGAGGCTCGTCTGGTATCGGCTGACACGCAGACCGGTTTCCCACTCGTCGAGCCCGGCGGCCTCCTCGATGAGGCGTCGAAGGTCATCGAAAACGGGCTGCGCGAGCGAGAGGTAGGTTCCGTCGACGAGCAGAAGCTTCTTCTTGCCCTTCGCCAGCGCGGTGAAGAGGGGAAGAAAGGGCACGGTGCGACCGCCGACGGTCACCACGACGCCCAGATCGAACCAGTCGCGCTTCTGCGACTCGACCGCGGTAATCGTGAGCTTCGGAACCTCCACGAGTTCCCTGTAATCCGGTGGGGCTCCGACCGTCTCCACGCGCACCGAGGCACGGGTGCGAAGCGAGGGGAGCACATCAGCGCAGAACTCCGCGGTGGCGAGTCCGGACAGCACGTCGGATGCACGGAGCTCCCGCTGCCCCAAGGCCTCGGCGACGCCCGCGACCACCGCGTTCTCGAACGCGGCATCCCGCACCGCGCGGGCGGGTTGCGATGAACCCGTCGGCGCGGTCAGCGGAAGTCGTTCGCCGTCGTAGTCCCACGTCCAATCGAGGTGCAGCACGTGTTCGGCAGCAAACGCTGCGGTGAGCACCAGCACGGGCGGCGGGGTCTCCGGGAGCGCGACGGAACCGTCGGTGCTCCTCACTGCGACCGATCGACGAAGGCGCGGGTAGTGGTCGGCGAGGAACTCCGGCATTTCTCCCGTGGGCACCTCCACCGGCCGTTCCCGCAACAGCCGTCGCGCTTCGGGGGAGGTGCGCGTCGCGGTGGGCGCGAGGGCCACGGTCACGATCGGATGCACGGTCACCGAGTACACGCCGTGGTCGCCGATCACACCGACCGCCGAGACGCGCGCGCCGCCGGTGACCTCGTCATGGTCGAGCCTGCATCGCTCGCCGTCGATCACGAGCGACGGCGTCACCCGGATGCCCGATCCCGTCGCGATGACGTCGAGGCCGATCTCGGCGCCTCTCCCGAGGGCTAGGTTCGCGGTGCTCTTGCCTGCGACCAGTGCGATCCCGAGCGGTTCGGCTTGATCGAGCAGCGGCCAGAGCAGGGCGCTCTGAAAGTCGTCGAGGTAGAGCCACTCGCTCTCCGTGCTGCTGAACACCTCGCGGGTGGAACGGTGGAGGGCTGCGAACTGGGCGAACCAGCGCTGCTGGGCGGGGTCCAGCCCCAGCCGGTTGCCCTGATAGCCCACCGAGCCCCACGAGGTGTTGCCCCTCACCCAATTTCCGGTGGCGCTCATAACGACGGGCCTCACCCCGAGTCGGTGGTCGGCGCCTGCGGTGAGCTTCGAGCCGGTGCGCTTTGCCGCTGCGCCATTCCAGCGGATGCCGGTACGCGGGGTCTGTTCGCGGAGTTCGAAGAGGAGCCCGAGCGGCGTCGGGGCCTGCTGGGATGGCGCCTCGGCGGCGGCCGTCGGGCCGGGCATGACAAGCGACATCCACTCCCGTGACGCCGGAGGGGTCGCGGCGTCAGGCATCGGACCATGCTGTCACAGCGTGGCTACGTGGCCTCGATTGACTCCGCGCGTTCGGGCCCCTAATGTCAGTACATCATGTACGTACTTTTACGTTCACGATTCACGGGCAACGCAGCCCCTCAGAGAGGAGATTCGCCATGGCAGCCGAATCGCACATCACCAGCAGGGTCCCGCTCTTCGACGGGATGAACCGGATTCCGGGCGGTTTGATGCTCATACCGCTGATCGTCGGGTCGATCGTCGGAACATTCGCCCCGGGCTTCCTCGCCCTCGGCAACTTCACCACCGCCCTGTTCCAGGGGAGCGCCCTTCCCCTCATCGGTCTGCTCATCTTCGCCACCGGAATGCAGATCACGCTCCGCACATCGGGCCCGGTACTGGCCACATCCGGTGTGCTGCTCCTCACCAAGTCGATCATCCCTGCCGCCGTCGTCGTGATCTTCGGTCGATTCGTGGGGATCGAAGGCATCCTCGGGGTCTCGATCCTGGCTCTGCTCGTGGCGATGGACAACAGCAACGGCGGAATCTGGCTCGCCTTCACCGGCCGTTACGGGCGCGAGCGCGACCGCGGCGCCTACATCGCCTCGGCCGTGAACGACGGTCCCTTCTTCTCGCTGCTCTTCCTCGGCGCCGCCGGCCTCGCCGACATCCCCTTCACTCTCCTTCTCGCGGCAATCATCCCGCTGCTGCTCGGCGTGATCGTTGGCAACCTCGATCCGCGATGGACCGAGGTCATGCGCCCCGTCCCGAACATCGTCATCCCGTTCTTCGCTTTCGCGCTCGGCACCGGTATCAACCTCGGCAACGTGGTCACCGGGGGCCTTTCGGGAATCCTGGTCGGCATCGTCGCGACGCTGTTCACCGGCACCATCGCGTACTTCGGATACCGCTTCCTGCTCCGCCGCGGCAAGGAATCCGGCATCGGCATCGCCTCGGCGACGACGGCAGGGAACGCCATCGCCACTCCGGCGATCGTCGGAGCCGCGGATCCGCGATTCGCTCCGTTCGTGGAGATCGCTACAGCACAGGTCGCCTCCGCCGTGCTTGTCTCCGCGATCCTCGCGCCACTGCTCGCCGCTTTCGTCCTCAAGCGTCAGGGGGGACTGAAGCAGAAAGACGAGACCGCCTCGGCCGACGCGGCCCCCGGCACCCAGGGTCAGTCGGTCGCGGCGCCGTCAGACACGTCCCGACCCGGCCCGGAGTGAACTCTTCGCATGCCACACTCGCAGCGGGAGCGATGATGGGTCGTGTGACCAGCACCCCAGCCGTCGGAATCATCGCTGACGACCTCACCGGAGCGGGCGACTCTGCTGTGCAGTTCGCTCGGAAGGGCTGGCGCGCGCGGCTGAGCCTCAGTGAGCAGATCGCCGGGTCCTCGGCGGACGGCGCCGTCGTCGCGACGGTGACGGATGCTCGTGCGATGTCTCCGGCGCGCGCCCGATCGACGACCCGCGCCGCGGTGGAGTCGCTCCGCCGAGCGGGGGTCCATCGCATCTTCCTCAAAATCGATTCGACTCTGCGCGGCTCCGTCGGTGCCCAGATCGCGGGGGCGCTTGCAGCGGGGGTCGACGATGCCATCGCCGTCGTTTGCCCGGCTTATCCGGCGATGGGTCGAGTCGTCGACAACGGCCGGCTCCTGGTCAACGGAGCCGGGGTCGAGACCACCTCGGTGGGACGTGATCCGGTAACCCCGGTCGCGACCAGCTCCTTGTCCGACCTCATTCCGGGCAGCGTTGGGCTGAGGATCATTCGCGGTGATGCGATCGTGCTCGCTGCATCCATCCTCGAGGCGGGCTCCCGCATCGTGCACGTCGACGCCACGACCGACGACGATCTCTCGGTCGTGGCCGACGCCATCGTGCTGCTCGGCGTTCGCGCGATCCCGGTCGGATCGGCTGGCCTCGCAGAGGTGATGGCCGGAGCGTGGGGGACCGGACTACCGGATACCGCGATGACCGACGCCCACACGACTCGTCCCGGGCCGGTGCTCGTGCAGGTCAGTTCCCTCCACGACGTGTCACGCATGCAGTTCGACCGCTTACTCGCCTCGGCGGCACCGGACACCGTGCGAGCCCTCGCGCCCCCGTTCGACGATGTTGTCGGAGCCGATGTCGCGCTCGACTGGGTCACTCGGACCCTTGAAGCCGATCCTGCTCTACCGGACATCGTTGTCGTTCTCGCCCCCCTTCACCGTGGCACCGTGACGTCGAGTGCCGCATCTGGGCGAGTCGACAGAACCGCCGCGGATCTGGTCGCAGACGGTCTCGCCGCGATATCCGCGCACGTGATCGACCGTGCCGGCGCCAGGGCGCTCGTCTTGATGGGCGGAGAGGGTGCTCGTGCGCTCCTCCGACGATCCGGCGCGGCATCGATCCTGATCGCCGGGTCACTCCGGGAGGGCCTCCCCATCGGAGTCATCGACGGCGGCCACCTGGATGGCCTCACCGTGGTTACGAAGGCTGGAGGGTTCGGCAGTGAGTCCACCCTCTCCGACATCCTCCCCGAACTGCTCGACCCCCAGTCCAGCTCTCTTCGAGAGCCCGCACGACCGCAAGGAGACAACTCATGACGCTTCCACGACTCGCCCTCACGCTCGGGGACGTGGCCGGCATCGGTCCGGAGATCACCGCGAAGGCCCTGCTCGGGCACGAAGACCTACGCGAGAAGTGCATCCCTGTGGTTATTGGCGATGAGGCTGCAATGCGCGCCGGAGTGGTGAACGTAGGCGGGAATCCCGACCTCGTGCACGTTATCGGTTCGATGGCGGAAGCGACGAACACCCCGGGAACGATCGAGCTCATTCAGGTCGGCGACTCCCTCGAAGCGGTGTCGTTGGGGGAGCTGAGCCCGGTCGCCGGCGATGGCGCCTACCGCTTCGTGGTCGAGGCGTGTCGGCTGGCACGTGAGGGGCAAGCAGACGGCATCGTCACCGCTCCGCTCAACAAGGCCGCCATGCACGCTGGTGGTCACAAATGGCCGGGGCACACGGAACTGCTCGCCCACGAGTTCGGGGTGAAGAACTTCTCCCTCGTGCTGTCGGCTGGCGACCTTTACTTCTTCCATCTCACCACGCACGTCTCGATGCGACAGGCGATCGAAAACATCACGATCGACCGAACCGTCGATGTGCTGGAACTCGCGGGTGCGTTCGCCAAGTCAATGGGCCGGCCGCACGAGCGGATCGGAATTGCCGGGCTGAACCCTCACGCGGGCGAGAACCGCCTGTTCGGCGACGAGGATGCCGACATCCTGGCGCCAGCCGTGGAGATCGCTCGCTCGCGAGGGCTCACCGTCGAGGGACCTCTCCCGGGGGATGCCCTCATCCCCGCTGCGGTCCGAGGCAAGTACTCCCTCGTCGTCGTGTGCTATCACGACCAGGGGCATGCGCCGTTCAAGGCGGTATATGGCGATGACGGTGTGAACATCACGGTCGGACTACCGGTCGTGCGGGTCTCCGTCGACCATGGCACCGCCTTCGACATCGCGGGTAAGGGAATCGCCCGCGAAGCGAGCCTTGTAC
The DNA here is from genome assembly GCA_963756375.1 of uncultured Actinomycetota bacterium. Classification (GTDB taxonomy): domain Bacteria; phylum Actinomycetota; class Actinomycetes; order Actinomycetales; family Microbacteriaceae; genus Marisediminicola. Next base: position 974,622 of record CAVWNJ010000005.1, read on the forward strand.
TCTCGTTGGAGCGGGCAGCCGCGTTGGCCCCCGGCTGGGATCACGTGTGGCAGACCGCGCAGAAGGTGGAGATCTCCGCCTGACGACCGAGCTGGAGAGCACGCCGATGTTGTTGGACGAGCTGGCGGATGACACCATCGACCCGTCGAATCGCGCCCCACTGCACCGCCAGCTCAGCCAGGCCCTCCGCTCGAGAATCACAGATGGTTCCCTGCCAGCAGGCACCCTGTTGCCGACCGAAGCGGAGCTGCAGCGGCGCTTCGGTATCTCCCGGTCGGTGGTGCGCCAGGCTCTCCTTGCGCTGACCGACGAAGGGCTGGTGCACCGCAGTCGCGGCAGGGGAAGCGTCGTTGCTCCGCGTGGCGAGCATCACCGGCTCGTTCAGCGCGTATCCGGCCTGTCGACCCAGTTAGCCCACGTGTCCACCGAGGTTCTGTCCGTAGCCGCGGCGGTCGGCCCGGAGTGGGATGCGACGGCGGAGGCCGCGCTCGGCGGGCCCGAGATGGTGGCTCTCCGCCGCGTGCGCTCTGCCGAGGGGGAGCCGATCGCGCTCATCCACACCTGGCTCCCCTCCTCCACCTCCAGCCTCAGTGCCGAGGAGCTCACCGATGCATCGCTGCATGCGACGCTGCGGCGTCGATTCGACATCGCCATCGTCGGGGGTCGGCGGCAGGTTCGCGCGGTCGCGTCGACGCCGGCGCAAGCCGAAGCCCTCCGGGTGCAGGAGGGAACACCCTTGCTCGTACTGGAGGGCACCAGTGTCGACCAGTGGGGAACTCCGGTCGAATACTTCCGTACCTGGCACCGGGCGGATCGGATCGTCTTCGATATCGATGTGGTGCAGAACAGCGAGCAGCCCACTGGCTCGGTCGAAGTCCACACCGCGGCGCAGGGGAGCTCGGATGCTTCGGGCGGCGGCCCTGCGGCTGGTACAGAGTCCGGGGGTCCCGAATCCGAGAGCCTCGGATCCCGTGATCTCGGGTCCGCCGATATCACGGTCGCTGGTCTCAGGGCCGCTGCCGACCGCGCGCGCGAACTGGCGGCCGAACTCACCCGTCTCGCCGACCGCGCGGGCGAGTAGACCGCGGCGGGCTGGTAAACAGTCCGTATCGATGCCAGCAGGCAGGTGCGTTACGCGTGGTGCAGTCGTAATGTCAGTTCATGGAGCACCTTCTTTCGTGGGCCGAGTCGCTCGGCCTCGTTCCCTCGATCGGCGAGGCCGCGGATCTCCTGCACATCGCCGACGACGGTGTCGAGTTCGCGATCGTTCAGAATCACTCCCTCAACATCGTCGAAGCGGCGACAGTGGGCGACCCGCGTATCGTGCTCGCGGCCTTCGAGACCGTCGATGATGCGTGCCGCCTCCTCGCGATGCAGCTCGGCGCCCTGCTGCGTTTCCGCGAGGGCATGCCACGCATCGAGGCGCACAAGCTCTCGCCCGGCTTCATCATCGAGCAGGCGCCGACCGCCCTGTGGCTCACCTGGTTCACCGGTTCGGCCGAATTCCCGATGGGGGAGCGTTCCCGGGTGCGCGCCGTAAACTTCAGCCGGGTGGAGCGCGCGCCGGTCGAGGTGATCCGCTCGAGCTTCCTCGACCCGACCGGGTTCCCGCTCTACACCGCTGCGTGACCGACCGCGGTGGAGTCACCCGCCCTACACCACCGTCTGGAGCACGCTTGTCTGCTGAGCAGCGATCCCCGTCACCGGTCCTGACCGAGGCGGCGCGGGAGTTCGTGACCGCGCGCCACCTTGCGATCCTCTCCTCGCCCGGCTCCTCCGCCGATGGTCCGGACGGCCGAGTGCACTCCGTTCCGGTGGGGTTCACCGTCGAGGACGGCATCGTGCGGATCATCACCTCCGACGGCACCCAGAAGGTGCGAAATGTCGAGCGGGCCGGCCATGCGACTGTGGCCCAGGTGGATGGCGCGCGGTGGATCAGCTTCACGGGCGCTGCTGGCATCAATAGGGACGCGGATGCTGTGGCCCACGCCGTGGCACTCTACGCGGCGCGTTACCGACAGCCCCGAGTGAATCCAGCCCGCGTGGTGATCGAGATCGCCGTGGAGCGCATCCTCGGATCGAGCGGCATGCGCTAGCCGGGCGGCCCGGGCAGACAGCTCCGCACGGCTCAGGCGAGGGCCGTGGCCACGGCCCGACCGAGGTCGTGGCCGGAGGTCCACGCGGTCTCCACCGAGGATTTCGTGCCCCACGCGTCCCCACCCACGCCGATCAGAGCCTCGAGCAGATACGGCTCACCGTGCATCTCGGCCGGGCGTGCGTAGGTCCACCGGTGGGCGCGGCTCGCAACCGGGGCATCCGCGATGTCGAGAATGCGCCGCACGGCGTCGGTGATGGGCCGGATGGCGCCGTCGGGGTCGTCGAGGTGCGCTCGGGCGAGGCCCGCCGTACTGTGCGCCACCAACACCGGGGCTCCGTCGCCTCGCCTGTCGCCGTCATCCGCAATGAACGACAGCTCCTCGCTGTCGTGCACGAAGGCGCCATGCATCTCGGCCGGCCACACCCTCTCGGCCCATTCGAGCATCACCGCGATGGTGGGCTCCCAAAGCGAAGGATCGTGCAGCCGGGCCAGCACGGGGGAGCCTTCGTCGAGGAGCCTGGCCGCCTGCGGGTCCGGCATGGCGAGCAGGACCGCCGCGTAGTCGGTTCCGTCGACCCGTACGCCGCCGTCGACGGACTGAACCCGCTCCACGGTGTGTTCGTATTCGACATCGAGTCCGTCGGCGAGGTCCGTCACCAGGTCGCGGAGGCCGGTGGGGGAGCCGAACCGCATCGGGCCGGAGCGGGCGTCGTGGATGCCGTCGGCGCCAGCGACCGCGAAGGTGTCGGTCCATTGACGCGCGAGGCCACGGGCGAGCCAGCCGCGTACGACGGTGTCGAATTGGCCGTCCGGATCCGCGGTGAAATACGACGCGCCCAGGTCCACCGCGCGTCCGCCGACGTGCCGCCCGCTCATCCGCCCACCGGCCGCGCGACCGCGCTCGACGACGCGAACGGGCACCCCTGCCTCGTGAAGGGCTCGCGCGGCGGCGAGCCCCGCGATACCGGCGCCGACGACGAGAACGGTGGAAGAAGTCATTGCGCCATCCTGCCTGCCAACGCTGGGAGCCTGAGGCACTGCGTGCGGTACACCGGGGCGTCTACCCATCAACTGGGGCGCGCACGGTTCGGCGCGGCGTCGTAATCTGCGAGATACCGGGTGAAAGGTTCGGCGGCAGTACCACGATTGGGGGCTCGTTATGTCAGATCTCCGATCCCGCGTGCCGGCGCAATCGCTCATGGAGCGCACGCTCGAGCTGCATCCGCGAGGGTTCGCCCTTCCCGACGGCGACGCGCTGCCGTGGTTCACCGATGCGCTCGGCGAGATCGCTGTGGCCGGGGTTCTGGCGTGGCTGAGCCGCGAGTGGACAGTGCTGCACTCCGTGCCCGTCGGCCGGGGCGAGAACGAGATCGACCACGTCGCCATCGGTCCGCCCGGGGTGTTCACCATCAGCACGAAGAGTCATGCACGGCAGCGGATCCGGATGACCGGCCCAGGCCTATACGTGGGCGGCCAGGCACAGCCCTACATCCGCATTGCCATCCACGAAGCGGCGAACGCCCAGCGCTTGCTCACGGCGGCGTCCGGTATCGCCGTTCCGGTGACTCCGGTGATCGTCTTCGTCAACCCGGGCAGGCGAACGGTGAAGGCTCCACCCGACGGTGGGGTGCGAGTCGTCGCCGACTGGGAGCTCCTTGGCGTCCTTTCGGGCACGAGGCGCCTGAGCAGGGTGCAGGTCGAGCGCATCGTGGCTGCGGCCGTGCGGTCGACCACCTGGAGCCCGTCGCCGACGCCGTTCATCGACAGCCGTCGGCTGACCGACGAGTTCAACGCGATCATGGCGAGAGCCCATCACGGCGCCTCGCTCATGCCTGCGACGACGCGGGAGACGGTAGTCGAGCCGGATGCCAGCGCGCCGACGGCGTCGCAGTCGCACGCTCCGCGACCCGTGGCCCGCCGACGACCGACCGGGCGCTCGGGCACCAGAGACCTGCTCACCAAACTCGGATTGATCGCCGCCGTGCTGTGGGTCTACTGGGGCATGATTCTGCCGTTGCTGCTGGGCACACCCGGGCGCTGAGCGCACTGCGGGCCAGATCATCGCGGGTAGATCGCCGCGGGTCGGATCACCGCGGTTCAGATCACCCCGACCCATAGCGAGTCCCTGGCACGAGTCATCGCAACGTAGAGTTCGCGACGCTCGAGCGCGCGTCGCTCGGCCGCTCCGGTGTCGGCGTCCTCGCTCGTCGCCGAGAGGAGCTTCGATGAGGCGCGCGCGACGAGCACGTGCTTGAACTCGAGGCCCTTCGCCCGTTTGATCGTGCCCACCTTCACCGCCTGTTCGACGACACCGCGATAGTCCAGCAGATCGATCGACGGGATGCCCGCGTGAGCGAGTGCGGAGTGGATGTCTCGTGTCGCGTAGGTGTGCGGTGCTAGAACGCCGATGTCACCGATCGCGCATCCGGCCCGGATCATTCCACGCAAGTGTTCGACGAGAGCACGGTCGTGCGCCGCACGCGACGTGAAATGTGCCACGCTCGGGGTCGCTCCGTGCCGGTCGATGTCGACCGGAGCATCAGGGCCGGCTGAGTCGCCCTCGATGTCGGTGAACTCATCGCCCGCGACCATCGATGTCGCGAACTCGAGAATCTCCGCGGTGTTGCGGTAGTTGCGCGTCATCACCGCGCCTCGACCCGCGATCGAGATGCCGATCTCGGAGAGGGTGTACCCGCCCGGGTAGATGGTTTGCTGGCCATCGCCGATGAGATTGAGCCCGTCTGGCCGTCGCCGACCACGTGGTGGAGCATCCGGATCATCGAGCAACTCAGATCCTGGGCCTCATCCACCACGACCGCGCTATATCGGTCGAGCGGCGTCTCGCGCAGCGATCGCTCGGCCTGCAGGATGATGTCGGCATAGTCCGAAGAGCGGTGTGTGCGCAGCAGCCGGTCGTAGTGCTCGTACAGCACCCACACGGCGTGCCTCTGTTCGGCGGTGAGGCCACGTCGCCTGCCTACCCGCGAGAGTTGGAGGTACTCATCGAAACGCGTGATCCCGCGGCCCTTGATCACCGCCTGGATCTCCTCCTCCCAGTACCTACTGTTCGGGTCGATGCGGCCGAGCATGCCGGTGGCGCCGACGGCGGTCCATGCTCGTGCGAACAGCATCGCCGCCTGCTTCGGATCGCCCTCGCGAGCGATCCCCCGCGACTGCAGCACTCGGCGAGCGAACTCGTGCACACCCATGAAATCGATCCGATCGGCGACCTCGGGTGCCATGCGCAGCATGAGCGATGACAGCACATCGGGGAGTGTGCGAACGAAGGTGGTGACCAGCACCCGCCCCGGACGAGTGCGAGCAAGATGAGCTGCTCGATGCAGTCCGACGACGGTCTTGCCGGTGCCCGCGGAACCTCGAACACGGGAGGGACCGCTGAAAGAACGCTTGGCGAGGCGGGCCTGCTCCGGATGCAGCCAAGCCATCCAATCCTCGATCGGTTTGGCGTGCTCGTGCGCGAGCAGAGACTGCTCGAGCTCCTCGCTGCTCACGAGGGCCTGCTGCCGCGTTATCGGTATGACACGTGGCAGAAAGCGCGCGATCGGGCGCAGGCGCTCGACATAGGGCGGGAACAGTATCAGGATCCGCTGCAGCGCAAGTTCTACCTGTTCCGGCCCGAGTCGCACCCCGCGCAGAAGGTAGTCCACCGCGCCGTCGATGCCCACGAGGTCGACACCGGACACCCTGGCCCGAATGCCGCGTCGGTTGGTGAACACACCGACCGCCCGCGTCTCACCGGGCGCGAGTCCGAGATCGGCGAGCTCGGTTTGCACGAGGGCGCAGAGGGCCGCGAGTCCGTCGAATCGTTCGGTGACGTCGTCCTGCCCCTGATAGACGCGGTCACCCGCGATCTGCACCTCGGCCCACGACTTCGCATCGACGATGATGACCCCGCTCGGTCCGACGAGCACGAAGTCGACCTGAGCACCGCCGCGGGCCCTTGGCCACTTTCGGTCGGACAGCACATGGAATCCGCGTTCCTGCAAGGGCTCGAGCATTCGACCGAGCGCCTGCTCGCTGCTTGCCGCCGCAGAGTAGCGCCGATGCATCTCTCGCGCGGTACGAGCCGCGTCCTCGAGTTGCTCAGCCTCCAACTCGAAGAGTGCGGCTTCATGGGCCGCCGAGTGTCCTGCTGCCATGTGGCGTTCCCCCGAACAGGCCGAGACGTTCGGCTCATTTTCACTGTGGCATAGTGACGCAAACTCGCGTGTGGCCAGTTCTGGGGTGGACAGTTCGGTCGGTCGCCTGACCTGATCGTGCTCACGGGCGACATGACCCGCTCCCGCGAAGTGTGGGAGCAGGAGCTGCGCAACCTCGGGCTGGTGCCCTGGGCAGCAGTGACGAAGAAGGTGAAGCTCGTCGTCGCGGCAGACCCTGACTCGCTTTCCGGCAAAGCCCGAAAAGCCCGCGACTACGGCATCCCGATCGTGAACGAGCAGACGCTCGCTTCGCTGCTCGGCTGACGCGCGCCCCGCGCCAGCATCCGAACGCGTCACACCAGCCCGACGCACATTCACCGCCGCAACAGCGCCCGCGTGCGCCCGAGCGGTTGCAGGATGCGGTCCGGGTCGAGCCAGGCCGGTGCGAGGAGACACGGTTTTCCCCGGATCATACGCATCGAGAATTCCGAGGCGTGCAACATGTGATGGTGCGCTGAGCACAGCAAAGCACCGTTATCAATGTCTGTGCGCCCGCCATTCGCGTATTCGACTACGTGATGCGCCTCGCACCACATCGGAGGTGCGGTGCACTGCGGCCAGACGCACCCGCCGTCTCGCACGGCGAGAGCCTTCCGCTGCGCCGCACTGAAGAGTCGCTGTGTGCGGCCGAGATGTAGGACCTCGCCCGCATCGCCGAGCAGAACGGTGCGGAGCCCCGCATCACAGACGAGCTGTGCGATCGTGGCGGCCGAGACAGGCTCGTCGACATCGTCGAGCCACCCCACCCCGCGCTCCCGCCTGAGGTCGTCGAGGGTGACAACTGCCATCACCGTCGCAAGCGGCCGTGGAGAACCCCGGGCGCCCTTCGACGCTGCGCAGTCCGGCGCTGATGGTTCCGAGCAGAATGTCGAACTGCCGCTGCTCGCGCGTGCGCGGGTCGCGAACCCGGTCGACGACGTCCCCGTCATCCGGGTCGGGAGAATCCGGGTCGGGAGAATCCTGGTCGAGGAAGCGTGGTGTTACCGCCGGGTTCGCGCTCTCGGCGAACATGGCACGAATGAGCGCCGATGATGCTGGATCCGCCCAGCCCCGCAGCGGTGCCATTCCATTCACTTCTCGGCCGATGGTGAACGCGCGCCTCGCCCGCAACTCCTCGTCGCGCGGTTCCGCCCCGTCGGGGTCCAACGCCTCCCGATACGCCCTCGCCTGTACTGCGACGAGGTCGGCAGACTCGCGGCCCGCCGCCTCGACAAGCCGCTCCTCGGCCTCCACCAGCGCGGAGGGCTCGGCGCCGCGGGCGGCCTGACCAAGATGGCAGGTGATGCGGGAAGCCGACTCGACCCCGAGGCGCCCTTCTCCCATGGCCTTGGCCACGAAGGGGAACAACGCACGGGTGGGGCCACCACCGATGCCCTCGCGAGGGCGGATCTGCGACCCGAGTCGGACTCGCCGCGCGGCCTCGGCCTGGGAGACGCGGGTGAGGTACTCGATCAGATACGCGCCCTTGCTGTGCCCCAGCCGCTGGGCCAATCCATCGGTGCCGAGCTCCCCGCGCGAACGCTCCTCGGCCTCGGCTGCGGCGACCACTCGGAGGGTATCGACAAGACGCCCGAGTCGTTCGATCTCGACCAGAAGTCGAGCGACCCCGTCGTCGGAGACCACGCGGAAGGACCCCGCCGCTGCGGCGGGCGCCGCTCTGCCCAGCAGCCCGGTGGCTGCATCCACGACCTCGAGTAGATCCATGCAGACAGTGTGACCGCACCCACCGACATTGCTTTTTACCTGATCAGAACGGCTATTTAGCTGTGGATAACCGAAGGTGACGTCGACCTGTGCAGGGCTTTGGATGAGCCCGAAAGCCGATACCTCGATTCCGGGTTACGCTTCCGACGTGACCACCCTTCTCTCGCTCGCCGACGAACGATTCGTCTCTCTCACCACCTTCCGCAAGACCGGCGTTCCGGTCTCCACACCTGTCTGGATCGGCCGCGACGGCGATTCGCTCATTGTGACCACCCCGCAGGGCACCGGCAAGGTGAAGCGTCTGCGCAACAACGCGCGCGTCGAGCTGCGCCCGTGCACCCGCACCGGGTCAGTCGCGGATGACGCGCCCGTCGCCACGGGAACGGCCGTGGTCACCGTGGATGCTGCGGGGGAGAAGCTGCTGGAGCGTGTCTTCAGCGCAAAGTACGGAAATGAGTATCGTGCCGTGATGTTCGTAGAGTCGGCCATCCGGTGGCTGAAAAGCCGGGGCAAGGCCGCGCGAAAGACTCGAGCGCTGATTCGGATCACCGAGGCCTGAACCGCGCGCCGACGGTCGGCGATATGCGCAGGCAGCAACGAGCCTCGAAGCCCACCGACGCAGCAGCAAGCCTCGAAGCCCCCGCACGCAGCAGCGAGCCTCGAGCCCGCTCAGGGAGCGGCCAGCCCGGATGCCGGCATCCGCAGCACCGCCTGAACCGGCGTGTGGTCGGAAGGCCATCCGCCCCGCCGCGACACGTTGATGCCCGCTGCGAGAACCTCCACGTCGGGCGTCACCATGATCCAGTCGATGCGTTTGCGTCCGAGACGCGGCCGCCGATAATCGGGGAATGTGCCCCAGGCCTCGCTGAGGCGCTCATCCGCCACCGTCCAGGTGTCGCAGAGCAGCGCGCCGGCGGTGAGGGTGTGGTGGGCCACGGACCCTGCGTCCGAGTTGAAATCGCCAAGCAGCACGGTCGGGAGGTTCACGTGGTCCACGGCCGCGCGAATGGCCTTCGCCGACTGGAGGCGGGCGTTCACCGACCGGTGATCGAAGTGGGTGTTGATGGCATGGAACAACTCACCGGTGACGAGGTCGGTGAATACGGCAGAGACATACAACCGTGGGTCGTGATCGCCCCACGAGCGTGACCCCGGGATGTCCGGGGTGTCGGAGAGTGCCTGCTGCTGCCAGCCTTCGAGCTGAAGCCGCGTGCTGTCGAAGAAGATCGGGCAGCGCTCACCGCCCCGGTCGGGATTGCGGCCGTATCCGATGTCGCGGTACTCGTCTCCGAGGGCTTCCCCCACGAAGAGCCCCTGATCGAGCAGCGCCTCCTGCACCCCGATGAGCGACGGTCGCTCCCGCTCGAGCAGGCCCCGGAGGTATTTCTTGCGGTGGCCCCACCGATCGGGGTTGCGCGGGCGGATGTGGGGTATCCGCCGCCGGATGTTGAACGACATCACATGCAGGTGGGGGCCCTCGACGGGCCCGATCAGCGCGATGTCCGTCATCCGGTCAGCCTAAGCCGCGTCAAGGCCTTCTCCACCGCGGCTGGCGAACCTAATCTGGGGCCATGACCGGCCCGACCGAACTCTGGCTCGTACGCCACGGGGAGAGCGTCGCGAATGTCGCAGCCACGCATGCCGAGAGCTCGGGGGCCGAGCGGATCGACATGCCGCTGCGCGACGCGGACGTGCCGCTCTCCGACACCGGCGTGCGGCAGGCGAAGGCTCTCGGCCGGTTTCTCCTCGAATCGGAGTCGCCCCCGGATGCCGCGTTCAGCTCGCCCTACCTCCGGGCCGAGCAGACCCTCCTGACCGCGCTGCAGGGCAGCGGCCTCCAACTCCCGTCGAGCACCGACGAGCGGCTGAGGGACCGCGAACTGGGCATCCTCGACCTCCTCACCACCCACGGGGTCGAGGTGAGGCACCCGGAGGAGGCAGCCCGCAAGCGGTGGCTCGGCAAGTTCTACTACCGCCCGCCCGGAGGGGAGTCGTGGGCGGATGTCGCGCTGCGCATCCGATCCTTCCTGAACGAGCTCGTGCGCGCCCCGGCCGCGCACCGGATCCTGATCACCACCCACGACGCCGTCGTCACCCTGTTCGTGTCTGTGTGCCTCGGGATGACCGAGCGCGAGCTGCTCGACTTCGCCCGTGCGAATCCGGTCGGCAACGCCACGGTCACACGACTCACCCGAGCCACCGACGGCGCCTGGACCCTCGCCGTTTTTGCCGATGACGAGCACCTCCGGCACGCCGGAGCCCCCATCACCACCCACCAGGGAGACGATGATGTCCACCCGCACTGAGTCCGCCGCCTCGGAATCGCCGCCGCAGGTGGTCACCCCCGCCCTGCTTCGCGACTGGCCGCTCCCTGCTGCGGGGGAGTCCAAGTACAGCCGGGGCCAGGTGGTCGTCATCGGAGGGGCCGCCCGCACGCCGGGCGCCGCGATGCTCGCCGGCCTCGCCGCGCTCCGTGTGGGCGCGGGGCGGCTGACGCTCGCGGTGGCCGATTCGGTGGCGGCGCAGGTGGCCGTCGCCGTGCCGGAAAGCGGTGTGGTGCCGCTCGATGAGGTCGACGAGCATGTAGCGGGACGCAGTATCGAGGCAGCGAAGGCAGACATCAAGGGCGCCGACGCGGTGTTGGCGGGTCCGGGGCTCGACGACGCAGACGAGGCCCTCGACCTGCTGGAACGGCTCCCCAGCTTGCTCTCGGCCCGCACGGTGCTGCTGCTCGATGCCTTCGCACTCGGCGTCGCCCCGCGCATGCCGTCGCTCGCCGATTCCTTCGGCGGCCGGCTCGTGCTCACCCCGAATCCGGAGGAGGCCGGCATCCTGCTCGATCGGGAGATCCACAATCTCGAGGACGATGTGCGGGAGGTCGCTCGCAGTTTTCGGGCCGTTGTGAGCTGTCAGGGGCTGATCGCGCATCCGGACGGACGGCTGTGGGCGCTCGGCACCGGTCACGGCGGTCTCGCGACCTCGGGCAGCGGCGATGTGCTCGCCGGAGCGATCGCGGGTCTGTGCGCCCGCGGCGCAAGCATCGAGCAGGCCGCGGTGTGGGCGTCGCACGCGCACGCAGCAGCGGGTGACCGGCTCACCGTCACGGTCGGACCGGTCGGCTTCCTCGCCCGGGAACTGCTCGACGAACTGCCGAGAGTGATCGTGGAGGTCGGAGCGGGTTAGCCCGTCAGGACCACGGACTGATCGGGCGGATGCGCGCGACGCCGTCGACCGCGACATCCACCTTCTCGTTCCAGAAGGCCACGTAGCCGGCGATCTCGGTGGCATCGCTGAGCGGTCGCGAGTACTGCCAGGCGAGGTCCTCCACCACGCCGCCCGCCATCTGCACGCTGTAATACCCGGCTTCGCCCTTGTAGGCACACCAGGTGCGGGTGGCGCTCGCAACGAGCGGCACGAGCACATCCTCGACCGGAAGGTAGAGGCGCGGAGGCAGCATCGTCTCGAAGACGAACCGTGCGCGGGTGGTGTCGGCGAGCGGCAGGCCGTTCAGGCTCACCTGAACGCGACGCGACGAGTTGCGGATGTCGATGCGGTGGTAGGGATCACGTGGATGCGCCACGATCTCGTCGTCCTCCTCGAGCCAGCGGTCGATGTCGTCGAAGGCGACGATCACATGGTCAGCCAGCGCGCTATCGGCGGCGCGGAAGCCGGCGGCGACACGACCGGCAGCAGAATGGATCTCCACGGGGTCGCCCTCGGTGGTCCGCACCTCGAACGGAATGCGCGGGTCGAGCACCGGTATCCGGGTGACATCGGGCAGCGGAAAGCCGAGGGTGCCGTCGTCCACCTCGCCGCGTTCGTCCACCGGTTCCACCGCCGCGAGGATGTCGCTCCTCGGCACGGCATACGACGGCACAATCCGCCGCGGTTCCCAGACCAGGAGAGCTTCTTCCGTGTCGAACACGAGCTCGCCCCCGAGGTATCCGCGGATGCGTTTCGCCGTCGGCTCGAACCGCAGACTCGTGATCTCGCCCCCGATGAGAGCGCGCATCCGCACCGTGTCGTAGCGGGGACTGGCGGGTGCGGGCGATATCGGGTCGAAAGCCATGGGCGACAAGGTAGACCCGTTAGACGCCGTGCGGAAGCCGGTTGTGCGGGGGAGCCCCGCGGTCAGCGGTCGTCGTAGTCGACGCCCGCGAGACGCTCGAGAGCCGCGATGAACACTGCCGTGGCGGGATCCTCGATTACATGGTGGTTGAGATAGATGTCTTCGAGCCAGAGCAGCACCTCGTCGGGCGACAGACCGACCTCCGCCCAGTCGACGCCCGGCAACGCGGCGCACTGCGGCTGCTCGGTCTTCTCGTCGAGCCAGGCCCTGGCGATCGGCCGGTCCGGCTCGTCATGGTGGGGGTTCCACAGCAGTTCGATGGGGTGATTGTCGCCGTCGACATGTTGCTGGTCGACCCGGCCGGACCCGAGCCACGGCAGCGTGAGGATCTCGCCCTCGATCTCGATCTCGATGAGGTCAAGCTGCGCTGGTTCGGTCTCGCACACGTAGATCGTGTACCCGGCATCGTGCCAGGCGGCGGCCTCCGAGGCATCCTCCTCGAGCCCTGGCATGAGGGAATGGACGTCGGCGGTGAAGGCCTGCGCCCATTCGAGCAGCTTGGGCGTGTCTGCTCGACCGAAGGGACTCGTCTCGGTCACCTCGCCCCGGCCGTCATGGAAGTGGTATTCGATACCGCTCTCACTCGCGTCCAGATGCAGCTGTCCGCGCTCGAAATGCACCGAGACGGCGGTCGACTGGGCCTCGTCATCCCATTCGGCGTCGACTTCCGGATGCCGCAGCGCAGCAGGCAGGGGGAGCCGAGCGGCCCGCTTCTCGCCCAGGTTCAGCACCACGGTGAGGGTGGAACTCGGCAGGCGTGGTCTCTCGTCATTCACGGTGAACAGTGTCCCACCTCAGCGGGCACCCGGGCGCGCACCGTAGCCTTGCGCGCATGCCCCTCGCCTACTCGCTCGCCCTGTGGACTGTCGTCGTGCTCGCCGTCGGCGCGCGATTCCTGCTCCCGCACCTGCCGTTGCGTCGCCACGCGGTGCCGACCTCGCCCGCGGACCTCACTCTCCTCGGCATCGGCATGCTGGGCCTCGTGCTGCACTGCACCGCGATGTTCACCCGCCCGCTCGTCGAATGGATTCCCGGCCCGGCGGTGGACCAGATCGCCGGAATGGGTACGGCGAGCGTCATCTGGTATCTCGTGCCCGCAGTGCTCGTAGCCGTGGGCCTCAGACGACAGCGCATCGCCGTTCAGGCGGTCGTGATACTCGCCCTCGTAGCCGTCGGCGTCACGATGTACAACGGCGGGTCACTCGGGGTGCACCTCGCGGCGATCTTCCTGCTCGTCGTCGTGCTGGCCATCGTGTCATCCGCTCTGATTGTGATTCGTCGCGATCGTGCCGATGCACTACCGGCCTGAATCGGCTACGGGGTTGCCAGCGGTCATCGTAAAGAGTTAGCTGAAACAGACCCAGCACCGACCAGGGGAGCGTGCGATGCCTGCCGCCGAAGAAGTGCCCTCCACCCTCGAACGATCGCCGAAACACGCTCGAGAGATCTGGTCCGCCGCCCATGATTCGGCCGTCGATCAGTACGGCGAGGGGGAGCGGGCCCATCGCACCGCCTTCGCTGCGCTCAAGCACAGCTTCGAGAAGGTCGGCGATCACTGGGAGGAGAAAGCGGAGACCGGCCCCTCCGACGAGCGCGCCGAACAGGGACGAAACTCCGACGCCCCGACCAAGGGCGGCGTTGACGCGAACGCCACGAAGGCGCACCTCATGGAACTCGCACAACGCCTCGACATACCGGGGCGCTCCACCATGAACAAGCCCGAACTGATCGATGCCATCGACAAAGCGAACGTGCGCGAGACCAGACGAGCGCGCGAACAGGCGTAACCCGAATGAATGACAGCCGCGACGACGACCCGACGCTGGTGCGCAACCAGGCCTCCCTGCGCACCTCCGGAGGAAAGATCTGGCTGGTGATGGGCGGCCTCCTGGCCGCGATATCACTCGCCGTGCTCATCCCCATGCTGTGGCTCAGCGCCACCGGGGTCGCAACTACGGGTCTCGTCGTCGTCGCGGCGCTCTATCTCGCCATGATCGTGACCCACGTGACCGTCGCGGCACAGCGCCGTCGGCTGATGATCATGGCCGGCTGCATGATCGCGATGGCGCTCGCCGCTCTCATCGCCGTGGGCATCGTCGCATCGATCGAATGGACGGCAACGCGCTGACCGGTGCCCCGGGCCGGCGACCGAACACAACGAGAGGACCCATTGTGCGAGAACTGTGGTTTGTGAAGGCGCTCGGTCGACTGGAGCACGCGACGGTGCTCGACCCCGCGGTGGCCAAGGTGCGGACGCTCGTGAACACGGTGATCCAGCCGCAGGCGGTGCGCGATGTGCTGCACGGCGTGCCGTTCGGGCATCCGGTGCATCCGATCGCCGCGCAGATCCCCATCGGGGCGTGGACCTCTGCAGCGATTCTGGATGCCCTTCCCGGCGGCGATCGCGCGGCACGCACGCTTGTGGGGCTCGGCGTCCTCAGCGCGGCCCCCGCAGTCGCCAGCGGCTATACCGACTGGTCGGACCTTCACGAGCAGCAGATGCGGGTGGGCATCATCCACTCGGCCGCCAATGCCACGGCCGTGACGCTGTACGCGCTGTCGTACGTTCAGCGAGTGCGAGGGCGTCAGACGAGCGGGAAGGTGCTCGCCTATCTCGGCTTCGCGGTGGTGTCTGGGGCTGGGTTCCTGGGCGGTCATCTGGCCTACCGACAGGCCGCGGGCGCCAATCATGCCGAGGAGATTCCGCACCGGTTCCCGAAGGGCTGGCATCCGATCGGCAGGATGGATGAACTGCCGGAGGGTGAGCTCAGCCGCGCGGCGGTCGGCGGCATCACCCTGGTGGTCCTGCGTCACGGTTCATCGGTGCGCGTGCTATCAGACGTGTGCAGTCACCTCTCCGGCCCTCTTCACCGCGGAAAACTGATCGACGGCGATGGCGACGACCCGTGCGTTCAATGCCCGTGGCACGGCAGCGTCTTCTCGATGGGAACGGGCGAGGTGGTGCGCGGCCCCGCGACCGCGCCGCAGCCCCGTTTCGATACCCGTGTGATCGACGGCACCGTGGAGGTACGGCTGCAGGGCGCCGGCTAGAGAACACCCCGGATAGCGAACGAAGGCCCCCGCGTCTCCGCGGGGGCCTTCGCATTCTCTGCGGTAGCGGACTACTGCGTGAGCGGCGCCAGCGTCGGGTCTTCGGCGTAGACCTCGGCGGCGTTCTCCTTGGTGACGATCTTCGGGTCGAGCAGGTAGGCCGGAACCACCTTCACCCCGTTGTCGTACGAGGTGTCGTCATTCGTTTCGGCGGTGCCACCCTCCTGCAGCTGCTTCACCATCTCGATGGCCTGCGCAACGAGCGCGCGGGTGTCCTTGTAGATGGTGGAGTACTGCACGCCGCTCATGATCGACTTGACCGATTCGACCTCCGAGTCCTGACCGGTGACGACCGGCACGGGCTTGCCTGCCGCCTCGACCGACGTGATGATCGCGCGGGCAAGGGTGTCGTTCGGCGACAGCACGCCGTGCAGGTCGACTCCGCCGTAGTTGGCCTGCAGCAGGGTGTCCATGCGGGTCTGCGCGTTCTGTGCGAGCCAGCCCTGCGTGGCCGTCTGGCTGATCTCGGTCTGGCCCGACACCACGTTGAGGGTGCCGTCGTCGATCTTCGGCTGCAGGATGTTCATCGCTCCGTTGAAGAACACGGGAGCGTTGGCGTCATCCGGCGAGCCCGAGAACAGCTCGATGTTGTAGGTGGTCGCGTCCGGGTAGGCCGCGGCCATTCCATCGAGCAGCGCCTGGCCCTGCAGCTCTCCCACCTTCTCGTTGTCGAAGGCCACGTAGTAGCCGACGTCGGGGGAGTTGAGGATGAGGCGGTCATAGGCGATCACCGTGGCGCCCTGCTCCGTGGCCGACTGCACCTGTGCGGAGAGCTGTGCGCCGTCCTTCGCACCGACGATGATGACCTGCGCGCCGTTCGTCACCATCGACTGGATCTGGTTCTGCTGCTCGGCGACGGTGTTGCTGGCCGGCGCGTACTGCACGTCGCCGTCGAATCCGGCCTCTGCAAGGCCGTCCTCGAAGAGCTTGCCGGCGAGCACCCAGTTCTCACTGGTCTTGTCCGGCAGGGCAACGCCGATGGTGGCGTCCGCTGCGAAACCGCTGCTGTCACCGGAGTCGGTGCCAGTGCCGGTGCCGGTGCCGGCGTCGCGGCCTGTGGAGCAGCCCGAGAGGGCCATCAGGGTGACGGCGGCGATGGCCGTAGTCACGAGTGCTGTTTTTCTCATGTGGGGGATCACTTTCATTGTGGTGGGCAGGGTGCGGGAAGAGCGGGGTGTCACGGGTTCGGCGTGGTGCTCGACGGACGGTTGGTCTCGTCGCCACCGCCGGTGGGGGAGACGGTGGGGCGATCGACCGGGTCGCTCGCCGAGGTGGGAAGGCCAACGGCCCGACCGCCTCCGAAGCGGCTCGCCCACGCGGCGATCGTGCCCTTCTTGCTGAGCACGTCGATGGCGACCGCGATGAGCAGCACGAGTCCCTTGATCATCTGCACGCGGTCGGCTCCGACGCCGAGCAACTGCAGTCCGTTGTTGAGCACGGCGATGACGAGACCGCCGATGATCGACCCGATCACGGTGCCGATACCACCGGAGACTGCTGCGCCTCCGATGAATACGGCGGCGATGGCGTCGAGTTCCCATCCGACACCGTCGCCCGGGCCGGATGCGCGGGACCTCGCGACGAAGATCATGCCTGCGATGGCGGCGAGCACCGACATGTTCATCATCACGAGGAAGTTGACCCGTCGGATGTTGACGCCGGAGAGTTCGGCCGCGTGCCAGTTGCCACCGACTGCGTAGATGTGGCGTCCGAAGATCGTCGACTTGGTCATGAACGAGTAGATGATCACCAGAGCAACGAGGAGGAGACCGGGGATGGGGAAGCTCGTGCCCGCGCGACCGCTGCCGAAGAGCAGGGTGGCGGCGACGATCACGCCGGAGAGAAGCGCGACCTTGGTGATGCTGACCCAGAGGGGGAGCACCTCGGAGTCCATCGCCTTCTGCCTGCGGCGACCCACGATCTCGGCAACAACGATGCCGATGATAACGAGGGCCCCGAGGATGAGGGTGGGGTTGCTGTACCCGGTGCTCGGCCCGAAGTCGGGCAGATACCCGCCACCCATCGATTGGAAGAAGGTGTCGTTCACCGGCTCCGTCGTCGAATTGCCGACGAACTGGTTCGCACCGCGGAACAGGAGCATGCCGGCGAGGGTGACGATGAACGCCGGGATGCCCACGTAGGCCACCCAGAATCCCTGCCATGCCCCGATGACGGCCCCGACCAGGATGCCGAACAGGATCGCGAGCGGGGCGGGGAAATCCCATCGGTTGATCGCGATGGCCACGACAATGCCGGTGAATGCCGCTACCGACCCCACCGAGAGGTCGATGTGACCGGCGATGATCACCATCACCATTCCAATCGCGAGCACCAGCACGTAGGTGTTCGCGTTGAGGATGTTGATCACGTTGCCGGACTCGAGGGTCTTACCGCCCGTGAGGATCTGGAAGATGACGATGATCAGCACGAGGGCGCCGAGAATGCCGAACTGGCGGAGGGTCGCCCTCCCCCCGCCGAACATCTTGCCGAGGTCTCGGAAGCCCCCTGATTTCTGCGGGGGCCGACTCGCGGATCTGGTTGGGGCAGTGGAGGTGCTCACGCGGCAGTCCCTTTCGTGGTGGTGGTGGCGGTCATGCGTCGCATCAGAACCTCAGGGTTCGCCTCCGCCGCCGGAAGTTCCCCGGTGATGGTTCCCTCGAAGATCGTGTAGATCCGGTCCGAGACACCCAGTAGCTCGGGGAGCTCCGACGAGATCAGAATCACGCCTTTACCCTGGGCTGCGAGCTCGCGAATGATCGTGTAAATCTCGGCCTTAGCCCCGACGTCGATCCCGCGCGTGGGTTCGTCGAGAATCAACAGGTCCGGGTCGGTGAACATCCACTTCGCCAGCACCACCTTCTGCTGGTTGCCGCCGGAGAGTTTGCTCACACCCTCATCGACCGTCGGCGTCTTGATACGGAGGCTCTTGCGGTAATCATCGGCGAACTTGTGCTCGGCGAACCGGTTGACCACTTTGCCCCGGGAGATCTTCGTCAGCTTCGCCGACACGACGGATCGCTTGATGTCGTCGAGCAGGTTGAGACCGAGCTGCTTGCGGTCCTCGCTCACATAGGCGATCCCGTGATCGATGGCCTGCTGCACGGTCTTGACGTGAATCTCTTCACCGTCCTTGAACATCGTGCCCGACAGGAAGGTGCCATACGAGCGCCCGAACACACTCATGGCGAGCTCGGTGCGGCCTGCACCCATGAGGCCCGCGAATCCCACGACCTCGCCGCGGCGCACGGTGAAGTTCGAACCCTTGGCCACGAGGCGGTCTGCCGAGAGCGGATGCTGCACC
Source organism: uncultured Actinomycetota bacterium (assembly GCA_963756375.1). GTDB lineage: Bacteria > Actinomycetota > Actinomycetes > Actinomycetales > Microbacteriaceae > Marisediminicola. Next base: position 993,185 of record CAVWNJ010000005.1, read on the forward strand.
GTCCAGTCCTTCACCTCGAAGAACACTTCGCCGATCTCGGGATGACGCTCAGGGAAACGGTTCTCGAGCGTGCGTCCGACCATGCCGCGGATGATGCGGTCCTCATCGACACCGCCCGCCTTCACGTCGAGCGTCTCGATGGTGTGGCCGTCACGGATGATCGTGATGGAGTCCGAGATCTGCTCGATCTCGTTCAGCTTGTGGGAGATCATGATCGACGCGATTCCGCGGCCCTTCAGCCCCAGGATGATGTCGAGCAGGTGCTGCGAGTCGCCCTCGTTGAGCGCCGCGGTCGGCTCATCAAGGATGAGCAGTTTGACGTTCTTGTCCAGCGCCTTCGCGATCTCCACCAGCTGCTGCTTGCCGACACCGAGGTTCTTGATCTGCGTGCTCGGGTCGTCGACGAGACCGACCCTCGCCAGGAGCTCTGTGGCGCGTCGCTTCGCCTCAGGCCAGTCGATCACGCCGAAGCGTCCTGGCTCGTTGCCGAGGAAGATGTTCTCGGTGATCGAGAGCTCAGGGATGAGGGCGAGTTCCTGATGGATGATCACGATGCCGGCGTGCTCGCTCGACTTGATGTCGCGGAACCTCGCCGGCTCCCCCTGGAAGACGATCTCCCCGTCATACGTGCCGTACGGGTACACGCCGGAGAGCACCTTCATCAGGGTCGACTTGCCCGCGCCGTTCTCGCCGCAGATCGAGTGGATCTCACCGGCGCGCACGGTGATGGAGACATCGTCGAGGGCTTTCACGCCCGGGAACTCCTTCGTGATGCCTCGCATCTCGAGGATGACCGGCGTCCCCGTCACCATGCGGCACACACCTCGGCGTTCATCTCCGTGGTGACGGTATTCGAAGTCATGATCTTCACGCTGCTTGGCACGGAACGGGCCTCCGATTGACTGCATTGTCGAGACGCCCGAGCCGTGCAAAACCTGCGAACAGCGGGGCCTATGTAAGGCAACCGTCATCTGGGAGCGCTGTCAAGGCAACTCGCGTCGGCTCGCCGTAACGAGTCCGTAACGTCACCGGGGGTGCGATAGTCGGCCTACGCGGATCCGTCCGTCGACGGCGTGGGGAGTTCCATCAGTGAGAAGCCGGCGCCGGTCGAATCTTTGGCGCTGACCATCCGGCCGTATGGAGTGTCCGCGGGGCCGGAGATCACCTCGCCCCCTTCGGCGCGGATGGTCTCGACCGCAGCATCCGCGTCATCCGTGGTGAAGTACACGACCCAGTGCGAACTCTGGTCGGCCGCCCAGTCCGGTGTGTTCGTGGAGTTGAGCTCGTAGACGCCCGATCGCGCATCGTCGCCCTCGCCGAAGGTGAACATGCGGAACTCGTCGCTGTCCGACATCGCACTCGCCTTCTGGTCGAAGAGCTTCTCGTAGAACTCGACCGTCTCGCGAAAGTGGTGGGCCACGTGCAGCTCGTACCAGCAGGGTGTGCCCGGCTCGTTCTCGAGCTCCGAGCCCTTGTGCAGGCCCTGCTGCCACAGCCCGAAGTAGGCGCCACTTGGATCCTGGGCGAAGGCGAACCACCCCAGATCCGTCACATCCTGGGCCAGCATCAACACGGTGCCGCCGTTCGGCACGATGCGCTCGAGGGTCGCATTGATGTCGTCCGTGAGCAGGTATACCGTCCACGCGCTCGGCAGGTCGCCGGGGGGCTGCATGAGTCCGGCGATCATGTTGCCGTCGAGCATCAGGTTGCGGTAACCGCCCATCTCGGGCGCGGTGTCCGCTGCGGTGAGTCCGAAAAGTTTCTCGTAGAACCGAGCGGATTCATTTCCGTCGGTCGTCGACAGTTCGATCCAGATCGGAGAACCGACGGGCTTTGCTGACACAGCTGGCATGGTGAACTCCTTTGCTCTCCTTCGAGTGTCCTCCTGCTCGCGGCAACTGTAAACGTGGTGGCCGCGTGCACGGATTACTGTGCGACCTATCAGCTTCGTTGTGTCACAGATCAGATCTACGAGCTGTCGGTCGAAGTCTGAGATAGTCGCCGCGCTTTGGCCGCGCCCTTGGGCCGTATCGCCTGACGGAACCAAGGCGCGTCGGTCATGCGCGCGAGCAGCGGCCCCGCCACGACGGTCAGCAGCACATAGGCCGTCGTGAGCGGTGCGATGCTCGGCTCGAGTCCGGCACCGACCGCAAGACCCGCAATGACGATCGAGAACTCCCCCCTCGGGGTAAGTGTGAAACCGGTACGCCATCGACCCGGTCGACCGATGCCCGCTGCCGCCGCGGCGCGATAGCCCGAGTAGGTCTTGGTGACGATGCTGACCACCGCGAGCAGGATGGCCGCAGGCAACACCGGCAGGATGTCGGCGGCATGGGTGGAGAGGCCGAAGAATACGAAGAAGATCGCAGCGAACAGGTCCCGCACCGGCGCAAGCAACTGTTCCGCGTTATGCGCCACCCGCCCTGAGAGCGCGATACCGACGAGGAACGCCCCCACGGCTGCCGACACATTCACCTGCTGGGCGAAACCAGCGACGAGCATGGTGAGCCCCAGCGACCCGAGCAGGAGCGATTCGGGGTGCCCAGCCGCGAACATCCCCGAGATCACCCGACCGTGCCGCAGTGCCGCGTAGAGGATGATCACCACGACGAGCACGGCGATCACGAGGGCGGTTGCTCCGGCGAGGAGACCGGCGCCGATCACGAGTGCGGAGAGCACGGGCAGGTAGAACGCCATCGCGAGATCCTCGATGACCAGGATCGACAGGATGGTCGGGGTCTCCCGGTTTCCGAGGCGGCGCAGGTCGCGCAGCACCTTGGCCACGACACCCGACGATGACACCCAGGTGATGCCGCCGAGCGCCAACGCGGCGACCGGCCCCCACCCCAGCACCACAGCGAACAGTACGCCGGGTGCGACGTTGGCCACCGCGTCGAGTAGACCGGCCATACGCGAGCGGCGAAGGCTCGTGATGAGCTCGGTGGGGGAGTACTCCAGCCCCAGCATCACCAGCAGCAGGATCACCCCGAGCTCGCTGCCGAAGGTGAAGAACTCGGATGCGGCCTCAGCGGGTTCGAGGCCGATCGAGCCGATCGCAAGCCCTGCCACCAGATAGAGCGGGATGGCGGAGATGCCGATCTTGTCGGCGAGACGGGACAGCAGGCCCAGTCCCAGCAGCACAGTGCCGACCTGGATCAGGGTGAGCGCTGTGGTGTGCATCCGGCCTATCCGTCGGTGAGAACGCGGGCGAGGGCGTCGAGTCCGGGCCTGGTTCCGACGGCGATGAGGGTGTCGCCCGGCTCCAGAGGGGTCATGGGCGTTGGGGAGGGAATCACTTCGGCGCCGCGCACGATGGCGACAATCGACGTGCTCGTGCGACTGCGTGCCTTCGTTGCTCCGAGCACCTCACCCGCATACGGCGACCCGGCAGAGATCACGAGCTGCTCGGTGAAGAGGCCAGCGGCCTGATCGCGAATACCGGCGAGCTGGCCGAGGAGGAGCGATGCGCCGAGCACGTCGGCGAGCGCCGAGGCCTCATCGTCGGTCAGTTCGATGGAGTCGGTGCTGGCGTCGGGATCGTCCACGTCGAACAGGGCGAGTTCACGCTGTCCGGAGCGATGTGACACCACACCGATGCGTCGACCCCGCTTCGTGATGACATCGTGGCGGGTACCGATACCCGGCAGATCCACTTTCTCGACGCGAACACTCACGGCACCAGCGTACTGCTGGCGCCGATCCGCCCCGCACGCACCTCGCCGGGCGGAGCCCCGATCAGGTCCGTTCCGGGCCGGACCCGATCGGGTGAGGCGAGCGCCTCAAGCCTTGCGACGCCCGAAGGTGAGCGCGTGCATCGGGGTGAGCGACGCCGAACCGAGTTCGGTGAAACCGTGCTCGGTCAGCAGCCGGTCGTACGCGGTGCGCGGGAGCAACTGGTCATCGATCTGCGCCTCGAAGAACTGGATGCCCGACATCACCCGCCCCGGCACGGTTCGGAGTCCCTCGTCGGTGTCGGGGAACGGGAAGTCGGAAATAACGAACCAACCACCGGGTTCCAGGGCATCGACGACTCGTTCGGTAACCCGGTCGATGTCGCGGCACTCATGCATCGAGATGTTGTTCACCACGAGCATTGCCTTCTCGTCGAGCGTGAAGTCCTCGAGCGGGCTGCAGATGAGGTTTACGCGATCGCTGAAGCCGGCATCCTTCACCCGTCGGCGCGCCGCGTCGATGGAGGCCTGGTCGCCGTCCACACCGGTCACCGTGCAGTTCGGATAGTTCTCCGCGAGCCGCACGACACCGACGCCCGACCCGCAGGCCGTGTCGACGATGCGGCACCCCTGTTCGAGCACCTCGGTAAGCCCCGGCACCTGCTTCAGTCCGCCCGGAATGAGCCGCGTGTTGAAGGGGGTTCCCGCGGCGGCCACGTCGGCTATCCAGGTCGCGCTGGTGTCGTTCCACCACATGCGGTCGCCGGATTCGAGGTTCTCGCCGAACCTGCCGAACATCTCGCGCTCGTTGATGAGCGGGAAGAGCGCCCCCGCGTACGCGGGCGAGGTGGTGTCGAGCAGCAGCGTCTGCATGTGCGGGGCGAGCCGGACCCCGTCGCCCACATGCTCGAGCACGCCGCATCCGAAGGCTCCTCGGCACCAGACATCCATATAGAGGTGGTCGAGTCCGAGACTTCCCGCCAATTGCGCCGGTGTGATGCCGGGATTGTCGGCAATCCGCGCCAGCATGCCGTGCTTCATGCCCATGTCGATGGTGCGTGCGGCCATGTACCCGGCAACATGCCCGAGAATCATGCCCGACTGCTGCTGAACGGTAACCTCCGTGGCTTCGGCGGTGTCGGTCGCCTGGCTCCCTGCTGGTGTTGTCGAGGTGCCCATGATCGTCTTCTCCGTTTCCTCCTGTCGGGGTGAAACCTTCGCCCGGCATCCCTTCCACTCTTCGCCTCGCGGACCGCTTGTACTAGTTCACGATCTGAACCGACTTGTCGCAGGTCCGCGCCGGGCGTACCGTCGAGAGCACTCAGGGTCGGCCGACGGCTGGCCCGGACGGGCGGGCACGATGTCCGGATACGGGCAGTTTTCTCCGGTCGCGAAGGCGATGGAGGTTCTCGACGAGCGGTGGACGGTGCTCGTGGTGCGCGAACTGCTCGCGGGGAGTACCCACTTCAACGATCTCCATCGCGGTGTGCCGCGGATGTCACCGGCCCTCCTTTCCAGCCGGCTGAAACGACTCGAGCGGGCGGGGGTGATCATCCGCTCCACGGGCGCACACGGACCCGGCTACGCCCTCACCGAGAAGGGGACCGCTCTTGCACCGGTCGTCGAAGCGATCGGTGTGTGGGGCTCACGCTGGATGAATCCTCTGACCGACGATGACCTCGATCCGCGGTTTCTGCTGTGGGAGTTGCATCGGAGCATCGACTCGCATGCCCTTCCCGACGGCACGACGGTGATCGAGCTCGATCTCACGAACCTCCCTCGCCACGAGCGCCGTCACTGGCTCGTCGCGACGCGGTCGCACCCGGTGGAGATCGCGGAGACCGAACCCGACGCCCCACCCCACGTGCGGCTCGCGCTGTCGATTCGCACCGCGGCCGAGGTGCTCCGCGGCGACCTCCGTTGGGTGGATGCGATCGATCGAGGTCTCGTCACGCTCAGCGGGAGTCGGGCGGCCGACGTGGTCTCCTGGCTCAGGTCGCCGGCGCCTGCGGAGGTGCGGTGGTGAACGAGTCCCTGGCGAGCATCGTGGCTCCGGCGACTGCTGCCGGCATCGCCACCACGGCCCCGAAGGGCACGAGGAACATCAGATAGCTCAGGATGCCGAAGCCGAGGGTGCGCGTGCGTCGGGCTCCCAGCATCCGGCGGCGGTCTCGGAGCGAGGCGCCCCGCGAATCGAAGGCGAACCCGGTGAGCTCGAGGCTCAACGTCCATCCCCCGGCAACCGCGGCGGCGACGGGCGCCGCGACCGCTCCGACTACGGGCAGCAACCCGAGCGCGAAGACGAGGATGCCGATCGCGAGGGTCAGCACGAGGATCCGGACGCCCGTTCCGATGCCTCGGCGGGCGGAGACCCAGAAAGCCTCATCCGACTCGGGGGGCGGAGATCCGAGCCGGTTCTCCACACTTCGCCAGATCCGCTCGTAGAACGGGTCACCGACCGCGAGTGTTACCGCGACAAAGGTGTACACCGCGAGCAGCACAACCACGGCGACCAGCGCAACTCCCGCTGCCAGTCTCACGGCGAGTCGAGCGCCGTCGTCCCAACTGGCGGCGAATGGTGTCACCCACACGGCGATCGCTTCGAGGTTCAGCGCGAATACCACCAGAGCCCCTAGGTACACGAGACCGACGACCAGTGCGGGCAGAGCGCCGAGCAGCATGAGTCCGGGCGACGTGATCCAGAGGCGAAGCCCGCGTCCGAGGTATCCCGCACCGCTCAGGAGTTCCCCCAGCGGAGACCGCTTCACGCGGTACGGCCCAGGAGCCCCAGGCGCTCCGGATGCGCGTCGAACCATTCGGCGACGTACCAGCACATCGGTATTACGCGGCGAGGTCCGTGCTCGGCGATGTGATCGACCGCGAATTCGACGAGGTCGGCGGCGTAGCCGCGGCCCCGTTGTGCGGGAACCGTATAGGCCCGGGTGAGCGAGATTGCAGAGGGGCTCACGGCGTAGTCCAGGGTGGCGACCAGAGTGCCGTCGACGTGGAGCGTATAGCGCTGGGCGGCCGGCTCGTGAGCGAGATTCGTAGCCATGACTCAAGCGTATGCCCGGTTGTTCGAGGAAGCCCCGCACGTCGCCAGCGGGGGAAAAAATCCTTTCTCCACCGTTGGCACTCACCAAGGTAGAGTGCTAAATTGTTCGTAGTTGAGCCGCATCGACTCAACTTCAAAACCAACACTGCGATGAGCGAAGGAGTTTGACAATGGCCATGAATTTCGATCCGTTCCGCGAACTGGACCGCGTCGCGGGAGCCCTGTTCGACAATCGTCAGGGCCCACGCATCATGCCGATGGACCTGTATCGCGACGGCGATCATTACGTGCTCAGTGCCGACATGCCGGGCATCGACCCGGGCTCGGTGGACATCGACGTCGATGGGCAGTTGCTGACCATCCGCGCGGAGCGGACGCTGGCCAACGCGCAGGGAGTGAAGTGGCTGTCACGCGAGCGGCAGGCCGGCTCGTTCCTGCGACAGCTCAACCTCGGTCAGGGCATCGACACCGAACGCATCTCCGCCCACTACGACAATGGCGTGTTGAGCGTCACCATTCCGGTGAGCGAGAAGGCCAAGCCGCGCAAGATCGAGATCTCCAGCAGCAGCAGGGATCACCAGGTCACCGTGGGTTCGGAGCCGTCGGAGCACACCGCGTAAATCACGGGATGGCGGAGGCCCGGATGCGTGCATCCGGGCCTCCGCCATGTGCGGCGCCCGGTGGCATCCGCGCGGGAATATTCGAACGCATGAACCTGCTGAGAGTGACATGAAGCGCATCGGATTCCTCTCCTTCGGTCACTACCAGGCGGTACCCGGCTCACAGACCCGCACCGCGTCTGATGTGCTCCTGCAGACCATCGAGTTGGCGCAGGCCGCCGAGGAGATCGGTATCGACGGCGCCTTCGTGCGGGTGCATCACTTCGCCCGTCAGCTCGCCTCACCCTTCCCGTTGCTCGCCGCGATGGCCGCCAAAACCAGCCGCATCGAACTCGGCACCGGCGTGATCGACATGCGGTACGAGAACCCGCTGTACATGGCAGAAGAAGCCGCAGCGACCGACCTGATCAGCGGCGAGAGGCTGCAGCTCGGCCTCAGCCGGGGGTCACCGGAGACCGCCCTCCGCGGCTACGAGCGGTTCGGTTACGTGCCCGCCGAGGGCAGCACCGATGCCGACGACGCCCGTCGCACCACAGCCGTTTTCCGCGCGGCCATCGGCGGAGCCGCCGTCGCCGAAGCCAACCCCCAGATGCTCGGCCGAGCCGGCGTCCTCGCCATCCAGCCGCAGTCGCCGGGGCTCACCGAGCGCATCTGGTGGGGGTCCGGAACTCGCAAGACGGCGGTATGGGCGGCCGAGCAGGGCATGAACCTGATGAGTTCCACACTTCTCACCGAAGACACCGGAGTGCCGTTCGACGAACTCCAGGCGGAGCAGATCGCGCTGTACCGCGATGCCTGGGCCGAGGCCGGTCATGCGCATACGCCCCGAGTATCGGTGAGCCGCAGCATCCTGCCGATCATGGATGACACGGACCGCGCCTACTTCGGTCGTGAAGAGCAGAGCCGCGATCAGGTCGGTCACCTCGACGGCGGACTCGCGCGCTTCGGCAAGACCTACGCGGGAGAGCCTGATGTGATCGCCGAAGCGCTCGCCGCCGATGCCGCCGTGCGCGAGGCGGACACGCTGCTCATCACCGTGCCCAATCAGCTTGGCGTCGAGTACAACGCGAAGCTCCTCGAAGCCATCGCCGCTCACGTCGCGCCGGCGATCGGCTGGTCGAGGGCGAAAACCACCGTCGACGCCTGAGCCCCGGCGACGAGGGCGATGAGCGGGAACATCCGCTCCTGCACCCGTCGCGACTCGAGCGTTGAATGCACCGGAGTCCCTGCGCTGCCCAGGCGCGGGCCGGTCGCGCCTCACCATGTGGGGCATGACCATCCCTTACGAAAGCACGCGAACCGAGCCGCTCCTCACTGACGCCGCAATCGAGAGTCGCGCCGAGGCTCTCGTCGGCCGCGCATGTCGCCGCCAGCTGTGGCTGATGTTCCTCGACGACGACGGCCTGCAACTTCCCCTCATCATCCCCGTGGGCGACCACCCCAGCCGACCGGAGCCACGAAATCTCGCGCTCTTCGGGCTGATCGAGACGGCCATGTGCACGGTCGGCGCCGAGTCGATCTTCGTGGTGTTCGAACGGTACGCGTCATCCTCCCTGACCACCGGTGACATCGCCTGGGCGCACTGGCTTCACGAGAACTGCGACGCGCGAGGCATCCGACTCCGGGGCCAGGTGCTCAGTCATCGATCGGGAGTGCGCTGGATCGCCCAGGACGACTACCGGTTCGGCGGTGGCGCCCCGAATGAGGCCCCTCCGCGCTGAGCTGCCTCAGGCGCGGAGCGCAAGCGCGAACGGCAGCACGGCGCTCGCACCGGCTCGGCGGAGTGCCCTGCCTGCCACGGTCACCGTCCACCGACTATCGACGAGGTCGTCGACCAGCAACACCGGTCCTCCGGGGGAATCCAGCGCACCGAAGCGGTCCCATACCCCCGCAAGCCGATAGGCGCTGTTACCTCCAGCCTCTCCGGTTGGTCCGCCGTCGATGAGGGGGAGGGGTCCGAGGTACGGCAGCCGGCCGACCTCGGCCAGTGCGCGTGCCACCGAGTCGATGAGCTGCGGATGCGCCCGAGACGGCACACTCGCCACGGCGACGGGGCGCTCCTCCCACGACCAGTCGGCGAGAACGCGGATACAGGCGGCGATCATCGCGTCGCTGGCCGGCGCGTCCGGCGCCCCCGACGCGAAGAGGGTGCGGAGTGCGCCACCCCACCCGAGGTCGGTGAGGCGTGCGAGCGCGCGTCCCTCAGCCACCCGTTCCGCGACGGGAATGTTCCCCTTCACGGGGATGCCCAGCCGGTCCATTCCACTCGGCCACTGCGCCCTCGGGTCAATCGCCACCCCCACGCGGTCGAGCGAACCGGTCGCACTCGCCACCGCCTCCTGCGCCGCGTCCGTGGGGTACCAGGCGCCGGCGCAGCGATCACAACGACCGCAGGCGGTCGCGGTGTCATCGTCGAGGGCCCGCTGGAGGAACTCCATGCGGCATCCGCTGGTCGCCTCGTAGTCGAGCATCGACTGCTGCTCCGAGACGCGCGCCTGATTGATGCGCCCATATCGCTCGGCGTCGTAGGTCCAGCCGCGCCCCGTGCTCACCCAACCGCCCTGAACGCGCTTCACCGCGCCGTCGACGTCGAGCACCTTGAGTAGCAGTTCGAGCGGGGTTCGGCGCAGGTCGACCCGCGCCTCGAGAGCCGCAGTCGAGAGCGGGGCACTACCGAGTGCATCAAGCACGGCAAGAGCCTTCGACTCGACCGGCATGGACGCCGACGCGAAGTACTGCCAGATGGCCTCGTCCTCAGGGCCCGGCAGAAGCAGCACATCGGCGTTGTCGGTAGCCCGGCCCGCGCGCCCCACCTGCTGGTAGTAGGCGACGGGGGATGACGGGGCCCCCAGGTGCACCACGAACCCGAGATCGGGCTTGTCGAAGCCCATGCCCAGCGCGCTCGTGGCAATCAGGGCCTTCACCCGGTTGTCTTTGAGCTCGGCCTCGAGACGTTCCCGGTCGGCCGTGTCGGTGCGCCCGGTGTACGCCTGCACCGCGTGCCCCGCGTCGCGCAGCAGGCGCGCCGTGTCCTCTGCGGCCGACACGGTGAGTGCGTAGATGATGCCACTGCCCGGCAGGTCGTCGAGGTGGGTGAGCAACCAGGCGAGCCGTTGCCGCGCATCGGCAAGCCGCAGCACCCCGAGCCTGAGCGACGCCCTGGCGAGGGGACCGCGGATCGTGACCACATCGCTCGCACCCCCCAGCTGTTCCTCCACGTCTGCCACCACCCGGCTGTTCGCGGTCGCCGTCGTTGCGAGCACGGGAACACCTGAGGGGAGCGAGGAGATGAGATCCCGTAGTCGACGGTAGTCCGGCCGAAAATCGTGCCCCCAGTCCGAGATGCAGTGCGCCTCATCGACCACGAGAAGTCCCGCCCGCTCGATGAGCGTCGGCAGCTGCTGATCGCGGAAGGCGGGATTGTTGAGCCGCTCCGGCGACACCAGCAGCACGTCGACCTCGTCGGCGGCAAGCCGCGCGAGAACCTCGGACCATTCGTGCGCGTTCGCGGAATTGATGGCGACGGCCCGTACACCGGCCCTGCCGGCCGCGGCGACCTGGTCGCGCATGAGCGCGAGGAGCGGCGACACGAGAATCGTCGGTCCCGCACCGAGCCGACGCAGGAGCAGGGTCGCGACGAAGTACACGGCCGACTTTCCCCACCCGGTGCGCTGCACGACCAACGTGCGCCGTCGCTCGTCGACGAGGGTCGCGATCGCCTCCCACTGCCCATCATGAAAGTCGGCATCACCACGGCCCACCAGAGTGGCGAGAATCGCCCGGGCCGACTCTCTGGTCGGCACGGATTGCGGCACGGCGGCATCGGTCATCGCACCAGCCTGTCAGGTGCCGCCGACACACGCCGGGCCCTAGGATTCAGGCACCCCGATCAAGGAGCGCCCGTGGTCCCCGACATCAACTATCTCGCCGTCGTACTCGCCACGGTGTCCACCATGATCGTCGGATCGATCTGGTACACCCCCAAGGTCTTCGGCGCCTATTGGATGAAGGCCGCGAAGGTCGACTCACCCGCTAGCGGCGTGTACGCCATCGCCATCACCGTCGTCGTGAGCTTCATCACCGCGCTCGTGCTGGCCGGTGCCGCAGCGATCGCGCAGGAGTTCTACGGCGGGAGCTTTCTTGCGAACACGATCGTCACCGGAGTCATCCTGTGGGCGGGCTTCACCGCCGCGCGGTTCGTCACGCATGATGCCTTCGAGAACCGACCGAAGCGACTCACCCTGTTGAACATCGCGCACGAACTCGTGACGGTGCTGGTGATGGCGCTCATCATCGGCCTGTTCGGCATCGGCTGATCACAGGGGACGCGCTCTGGGTCGACTCAGACTCGCGCGATATCCTCGGGAGTTGCCGGTCGCACGATGCCGGTTTTCTTCACGACCTGATCTAGCACGAGAGCGAGCGGATGCCCGACAGCCCGATCTCGGCGACGCCGTACGAGGTTCTCGGTGTTCCGTCCACCGCGACCGCCGACGAACTCCGCCGCGCCTACCGCCGCCTGCTGCGGGAGACCCACCCCGACACCGGGGGAGACGCCGCCCGATTCGACGCCCTGCAGCGCGCGTGGGCCCGGGTCGGCACCCCCGCAGACCGCTCTGCGTACGACCTCACCGGCTCGAGCCGAAGCGATCCCGGGGCCCACACGTGGGCGACCCCCGGTCGCGCCCCGCGGCAGGACACCCGGCCCAAGGCGCGCGCGTATGGGCATCCGGGTGGCTGGCGGCGCGAACGGTTCCTGGTCCTCATGCGGGAATGGGCGGGCAGAGGCGCCGACCTCGACGACCCGTTCGACCCTGCCCTCGTGCGCACAGCGCCCCGCGAGATCCGGCACATTCTGGCCGACGCCATCGCAGAGGAGACCACGGCGCGCGCGCTGTCCACGCTCGGCATCGGCTACACGATCTGGCACGACGTGGCCACCGGTTCTCCCGACGAGAAGATCGACCACATCGCCCTCGGCCCCACCGGCCTCTTCGCGATCCTCTCGGAGGACTACGGCGCGGCAGTGCAGGTGCGCAAGGGAGAACTCGTCGGCGAGAGCATCGGCTCAGCGCGACCGATGAATGATCTCGCAGCGAGGGCGAAGACCCTCACCCGGTCGCTTAGGGTGCGCTTCACCGCGCTCGTGATCGTGCTTCCCGATGACGCCCTCGAGGAATCATTCGTGGATCTCGGTTCGGCGCGCGGGGTGGCGCGGCTCGCGGTGCGGGCCTCATACCTGCCCGCACTCATGCGGAACGGTTTCGCCGACCGCGGGCTCGTGAGCGGCACAGACCTCTTCGACGTGCGCACCAAGCTTCAGGCGGGCATCCGCTTCGTCTCCTGAGGCGATTACTGGGCGTCGAGTTTGGCGGCAACGTCGGCCGGGAAGCCACCGGTCGACACCGGGCTCCACCGCGTGGCGGTGATGCGCAGCAGCGACTTCTCCTGCAGCCGCATCGCCGCGCGGAACTCGTCCCAATCGGGGTGCTGACCTGCAATGGATCGGTAGTAATCCACGAGTGCCTCTGCGGCCTCCGGCATGTGGATCACCTCCGCATCGCCATCGACCTGCACCCACGCGCCATCCCAGTCGTCCGAGAGCACGAGCACGGAACACCGGCTGTCGCGCTCGGCATTACGCGTCTTCGCCCTGCGCGGATAGGTGGAGATGACGATCCGCCCGAGGTCGTCGACGCCGCCGGTGACCGGCGACATCTGGGGCCTGCCATCGACTCGGGTCGTGGCGAGAAGCATCCGGTGCCGGGGGCGGATGAACTCCAGCAGTTCATCGAAGGCGACGGTGGTGGACGTTGCAATGGATCTGGGCATGCCACCACCGTAGGCGCAGGTCTGCGCTCCCTCGATCAGCCGCGCGCGGCGTCGAGCAGGGCGAGCACCTCCGCGTCGGTCGTGGCGGAGAAGTCCCGGTAGAACCGGCCGACGGCCTGAAAATCCTTCGGCGCCGCAACGTAGACGAGCTCGTCCTGGCCGGTGAGTGTGGTTGTTACCTCCGCCGGCAGGACCGGTGCCGCCAGCACGACACGCACGGCGCCGAGCCGCCTGGCGACCTCGCATGCCGCCTTCGCGGTGGATCCGGTGGCGATGCCGTCGTCGACGATCACCGCCGTCCGCCCGGTGAGGTCGATCCTCGGGCGACCCGCTCGGAGGCCCGCGACCCGCGCCTCGAGGGCAGCGCGTTCACGCTGTGCGACCGCATCGAGAGCGGAGGCCGTGAGCCGCGCCCAGGCCACGACCTCGCGATCCACCACGATCACGTCGCCCTCTCCGAGAGCCCCCATGGCGAACTCCTCGTGCCCTGGCATACCGAGCTTCCGCACCACGATCACGTCGAGGGGGAGGTCGAGGGCATCCGCCACCTCGCTCGCCACCGGCACCCCGCCGCGGGGCAGCCCCAACACGACGGCATCGCTGCCGCGCAGGTGCGCCAGGCGCTCCGCCAACTGACGGCCCGCGTCGACGCGATTGCGGAACAACACGACGCGGCCTATTCGACCCGAAATCGGTTGTCGCCTATCGGCTCGCGCTCCGACACCGTCACGTCGGTGACCTCAGCGCTCGGCGGCCCTGAACGGGCCCAGTCGATCAGCGCGTCGACGGCGGGCTGTGCGCCTTCCGCCTCGATCTCCACCGAGCCGTCATCGAGGTTCCGCACGAAACCCGCGACACCGGTGCGTTCCGCCTGGTGGCTGGTGGATGCGCGAAAGCCGACGGCCTGAACGCTGCCGTGAACGATGATCTGCCGTCTGATGCGGTTCATCACTCCAATCTAACGAACCGTGGGGCCGGTCTCCGGGCCGGTTGCCTCGGACCAGTGCCGCAGGCTAGGAGCGCCGCTTCGGCGTGCGGCGGGAGCGCTATTAGAGTTGCCTCACGCCGCAATCGCGAGAAAAGGTTCATAGATGCGAGTGATCAGTTACAACCTCCGCAAGAACCATGCGAAGGGCGAAGTCGTGGAACTCGTCGGCGCTTTCGACCCCGACGTGTTGTGCCTTCAGGAGTGCGACACCGCCGAACTCCCGGCCGAGGTCGGCGGACTGCACCTGGCCGACTCCACGAAGCGAAACCGGCTGGGACTTGCCGTCTACTACCGCCGCGAACGCTTCACCGCCGTGGCGACGAAGGCATTCGCGCTCAAGAAGTCGCTGCACGACCGGCTGCTCGCACCGGCGCACGAACGGCTTCTCGGCACCCGGCTGATAGACACGGACAGCCCCAGCCAGCAAGAACTCGTGGTGGCCTCATTCCATGCGGCACCGCTCACTGCGCTCAACTCACTCCGCCGTAACCAGATCCGCGCGGCGCACGCCGAACTGCACGAGCTCGGGCCACACCTGCCGACACTGATGGTGGGGGACTACAACTACCCGTTCTTCAAGGACAATCTCAACCTGCACATGCGCGAGTCCGGGTATGACCTGTCACTGAGCGACAGCACCACCTACACGAACTACAAGTTCTTCAAGGGGCACTTCGACTTCGTCACCTCGATCGGACTGCAGATCGGCAATGTGCAGACGCTCCCTCGCGGGGCATCCGATCACATGCCGATCCTCGTGACCGCCGACTACCACGAGGCGCAGGTGCCGGTCGAGTAGACCGGCCCTGAACCGCGGTGCCGCCTACGGCTCGTAGACGTCGGGCACGCCGTTGAGGTTCGCGTCCACTGCCTCGGCTCGCTCGAGCTTGCGGTAGTGGCGATTGCGGAAGCGGAGCACGATCGCCGCCAGTGCGGCTGCGATGACCGAGCCGGCGAGCACGCCCACCTTGGCGTGATCGTCCTGTGAGGTGCCCTGACCGAAGCTGAGCTCGGCAATGAGCAGTGACACGGTGAAGCCCACACCGGTGAGAAGTGACAGTCCGAGCACGTCTACCCAACCGAGGTCTTTGTCCAGGGTGGCTCTCGTGGTCTTGGTGATCAGCAAAGTCATCCCGAATACACCGACGAGCTTGCCGATCACGAGTGCCGCCATGATGCCGATGGCGATCGTGTCGGTGAACGACTCTGTGAACCCCTCCAGCCCGCCGATGGCGACACCGGCCGAGAAGAATGCGAAGACCGGCACCGCGAATCCGGCCGACATGGGGCGGAGCTTGTGCTCGAGGTATTCCGCCATGCCGGGCCCAGCTTTCGGCCCGCCATTCTTCTTGCTCCGGAGAACAGGTACCACGAATCCGAGCAACACCCCGGCGACCGTCGCGTGCACTCCCGAGGCGTGCACCAGCGCCCAGGCCGCGAAGGCGAGCGGCAGCAGCAGATACCAGGCGCGGATGCGCTTTTGCACCAACACGGCGAACAGCGCGAGCGGCACAAGGGCCAGCAACAGCAGGCCCGGTTCGAGTTCGTCGGTGTAGAAGAAGGCGATGATCGCGATCGCGAGAAGGTCGTCGACCACCGCGAGGGTGAGCAGGAAGGTACGCAGTCCGGCGGGGAGATGCGTGCTGACCACGGCGAGTACAGCCAGCGCGAAGGCGATGTCGGTCGCGGTGGGGATCGCCCAACCGTTCAGAGCAGGTAGCCCCGACTGAAGGTTGATGACGGTGTAGATGAGGGCGGGAACGACCACACCCGCTATCGCGGCCGAGACGGGCACGACCGCGGCGCTGAACTTGCGCAATTCACCAGCCACGAATTCGCGCTTCAGTTCCAGTCCAGCGACGAAGAAGAAGATAGCGAGAAGCCCGTCGGCAGCCCAGGTGCCGAGTGACAGATTCAGGTGGAGCACCTCGGGGCCGATTGTGAAGTCGCGCACGGCGAAGTAGCTATCGGCTATCGCGGAGTTGGACCATACGAGGGCGATCACCGTGGCGATGAGCAGCAGGATGCCGCCGACCGTCTCCTTGCGCAGGATCTCGCCGACTCGGAGATTCTCTGTCCAGCTCGGACGCGCGAGGGCGGACATGCGGGGAGGGAGCGGGGAGGGCTCAGGCTTCGGATCGTGCGATGGGATCAACGGGGGCCTCCGGGGTCGCTTGACAGGCGTCGACCAGGCTTCCCGACACACCAACTCGATTCTAGAGGGGAACCGCCAAGCCGCGCCGCCGGGCGGGCCGATTGGTCACACTCCCTGCGTCGTTAGGGTAGCCTTACCTCACCAGCCCAACCAGCTAAGACTAAAGGACCCTTCATGATGACTGCCCGACTCAGGATCGCTTCTGCGGTTCTCGGCCTTGCGACAGCCGTAGCGTTGACCGGTTGCTCCGCGGCTACCCCCGCTCCGTCCGGAAGCGCCGACGGCGAGGCCGCTGGCTCCATTACCGTCTACAACGCTCAGCACGAGGAACTCACGCAGGAGTGGGCGGATGCCTTCACCGCAGAGACCGGCATCGAGGTCATCCTCCGCCATGGGAACGACTCCGAACTGGGCAACCAGATCGTGCAGGAGGGCGCGGCATCGCCTGCCGATGTGTTCCTCACCGAGAACTCGCCGGCCATCAGCCTGGTCGACAACGCCGACATGTTCGCCGAGGTCGATGCGTCCACCCTCGAGCAGCTGCCCGAGGAGTATCGGCCGTCATCCGGTCACTGGACGGGCATCGCGGCACGCGCCACCGTGCTCGTCTACAACGAAGACCTGATCAGCGAAGACGAACTGCCCACGTCGATGCTCGACCTCGCCGACCCCGCCTGGAAGGGCAAGTGGGCGGCGTCGCCGTCGGGCGCGGACTTCCAGGCGATCATCGCGGCACTGCTCGAACTCGAGGGCGAAGACGCCACCCGCGAATGGCTCGCCGGCATGAAAGAGAACGTCACCGCCTACAAGGGCAACAGCACGGTCCTCAAGGCCGTCAACGCCGGCGAGGTGCCGGTCGGACTGATCTACCACTACTACTGGATCGGCGACCAGGCGGGCACCGGCGAGAACAGCGACAACACGAAGCAGTTCTACTTCAAGAACCAGGACCCCGGAGCGTTCGTGAGCGAGTCCGGTGGCGGAGTGCTCAAGACGGCGAAGAATCCGGATGCCGCGCAGGCCTTCCTGGCGTTCATCACGAGTGAGGCCGGCCAGGACATCCTGCGCACGGGCACCTCGTTCGAGTACCCGGTGGGCGCCGGCGTCGAGGCGCACGAGGATCTCGTGCCGCTCGAGGAGCTCGATGCGCCCGAGATCGACCCCTCAGCGCTCGACAGCACGAAGGTCACCGAGCTCATGATCGAAGCAGGGCTGCTCTAACACGTGGCCACAGTTCCTCGCCAGCGCACCCCCGCGGCCGTGCTCGTCGCGGCCGTGGGGGTTTCGCTGTTGGGACTTCTGCCCACGGCTTTCGTGGCGGTCTCCGCCATCTCGACCGGGTGGCCCACGATGTCGGGGCTCATCTTCCGCCCGCGGGTCGGCGAGCTGCTCATCAACACGGCTCTGCTCGTGATCATCACCGTGCCGCTCACGGCTGCGGTCGGACTCGGTGCAGCGTGGCTGGTGGAGCGCAGCACGGTGCCCGGGCGGCGCGTTTTCGCCGTACTCCTGGCCGCCCCACTGGCCATCCCGGCATTCGTCAACAGCTATGGCTGGGTGAGCCTCGTGCCGTCGATGAACGGACTGTGGTCCGGCGTGCTGATCGCGGGCCTGTCGTACTTCCCCCTCGTTTATCTACCGTGCGCGGCGACCCTCAGGCGCCTCGATCCGAGCCTCGAAGAGGCCGCGGGCGCGCTCGGGCTCTCGCCGTTCGCGGCGTTCATCCGGGTGGTCCTTCCGCAGCTCCGGCTGAGCCTGCTCGGCGGATCGCTCATTGTGGGGCTCCACCTCATGTCGGAGTACGGGGCGTTCGCTCTCATCCGCTTCGACACCTTCACCACGGCGATCGTCGAGCAGTTCCGATCGAGCTTCAACGGACCGGCCGCCAACGCCTTGGCCGGAGTGCTCGTCATGTGCTGCCTCCTGCTTCTCGTCGGCGAGTCCGGCGCCCGCGGGCGCGCCAAGTATGCGCGGGTCGGTTCCGGCACTGCCCGGCCGAACAAACTCATCGAGCTGGGGCTCGCGACCCCTCTGGCCTGGACCGGCCTCGCCGCGCTGATCGTCTTCTCGATCGGCGTGCCCCTCTCGAGCGTGCTGCGGTGGCTCGTGCTCGGCGGCGCGGATGCCTGGCGCGACTCGGTGCTGCTCGACTCGTTCGGCCAGACGGTCGGGTTCGGTCTCGCCGGTGCGATCGCCACGACGCTGTTCGCCTTTCCGATCGCCTTCCTCGCGGTGCGGCATCCGTCGGTCACGGCCCGCGTGCTCGAGTCGATGAACTACGTGACGAGTTCCCTGCCCGGGTTGGTCACGGCCCTCGCCTTCGTGACCGTGACGATCCGCCTGGTGCCGGCGATGTATCAGACGGCTGCCCTTGTCGTGCTCGCCTACACGATCATGTTCCTTCCGCGCGCCCTCGTGAACCTCAGGGCCGGTCTCGCGCAGGTGCCTCCGGGGCTCGAGGAGGCCGCGAGGTCGCTCGGGCGGCCACCGGCCGCAGCCTTCGCCCGGGTCACGCTCCGCTTCGCCGCACCGTCTGCGCTCGCCGGGGGAGCACTCGTGTTCCTCGGGATCGTTACAGAATTGACCGCGACCCTGTTGCTTGCGCCCAACGGCACTCGCACCCTGGCGACCCGCTTCTGGTCGCAGGTCAACGACATCGACTATGTTGGCGCGGCACCGTACGCCGTTCTGATGATCGTGCTGTCGCTGCCTGTCACCTATCTCCTGTTCGCACGATCGAGAGCAACCAACCTGACATGAGCGATATCCGGCTCGAGGCGGTAAGCAAGGCGTTCGGCGGAGTGGCCGCGCTGCAATCGATCGATCTCGCCATTCCCGACGGTTCGCGCACGGCGGTCGTCGGCGCGTCAGGTTCCGGAAAGACCACTCTGCTTCGTCTCCTCAGCGGTTTCGAGACGCCGGATGCCGGACGCATCTCCATCGGCGGCAAAGTGGTCGCGGGACCTCGGGCCTTCGTGCCAGCACACCGCAGGAACGTGGGGCTCGTCTCGCAGGACGGCGCCCTGTTCCCGCAGCTCACCGTCGGTGAGAATGTCGCGTTCGGACTCAAGAAGACGCCCAAAGCGGCTCGAGGCGCGATCATCGACGAGCTGCTCGACATGGTGTCTCTCGACCGCTCCCTCGCCGGCCGCCGACCGGACGAACTCTCCGGCGGGCAGCAGCAGCGGGTGGCGCTGGCGCGGGCGCTGGGCAAACGGCCGAGCGTGATGCTGCTCGACGAACCGTTCTCCGCTCTGGACACCGCCCTGCGGGAGAACACGCGGCAGATCGTGCTCGACACGCTCACGAGCGCCGGAATCACCACCGTGCTCGTCACCCACGACCGCGCCGAGGCCCTCTCCTTCGCCGACCAGCTGGCAATCCTGCGCGACGGGCGGCTGGTGCAGACCGGCGCCCCCGTGAGCCTCTACTGGGCCCCCGCGGATCTGCCCACGGCGGAGCTTCTCGGTGACACCGTCGTACTGTCCGGCTCCGCGTCATCCGCCACCACCGCGCAATGCGAGCTGGGACCGGTCGCGATCGCGTTCACCGAACTCCGGGGCGAGGTGCGCGTGATGCTGCGTCCACAGCAACTGTTCGTGTCGAGGTCGGATGGCCCGGGCATCGGAACGGTGGAGGCCACCGAGTTCCACGGCCACGAGCGCGTGATGTTCATTCGCCTGCGTGAAAGCGGCAAGGTGATGCGGCTGCGCCAGAATCACGCGGTCGATGTGCTCACCGGCGACCGGCTCGACGTGCTCATCACCGGGGTCGGGGTCGCGTTCGCTCCGCCGCCCGCCGTTGCCGAGTACGCCGCATCCTGAGAGCCTCCATACCTACGGGGGTATGCTGGAATCCGAACCGAGGAGGCGTCTGATGTATGGCGGAGGAGTCGGAATGGGCATGGCAGGGCTGTGGTGGACGCTCATAGCGCTCGGGGTTGTCTTACTCATTCTTCTGGTCGTGTGGCTTCTGGTGTCCAGCGGCCGGCGGGGAGGCGCGGTCGATCAACCGCCGACCGGGCATCGCACCGCTCGGGAGATCTTGGACGAGCGCTACGCAAAGGGCGACCTCACCACCGACGAGTACAAGGAGAGGCTTCGCGCCCTCACTGAAGAGCGCTGATGACACCGATCACGCGCAGGACCGCACTCGTCCTCGGTGGCGCCGGGACCGCTGCGGTCGTCGTCGGCGTGACAGGGCTACTTCTCACCGATACCGAGGCGGAGCTCGGTGCGGGTGACGAACTTGTTCAGCCGGAATATCTCAGGAGTTCCGACGGCGTTTTGGCGATCGAGCTTGTGGCCGGATCCGGCGCCCGGTCTATCGGCGGGCGCTCCGTCACGACCCTCGAGTACAACGGGTCGCTGCCGGGCCCCACCATCGTGGTCCGGGCGGGCGATCGGTTGCGCATCAACCTCAGGAACGACCTGACCGAACCCACAAATCTCCACGTGCACGGACTGCATGTATCGCCGGAGGGCAGAGGCGATAATGTTCTGCGCTCTGTCGCGCCGGGGGAGTCATTCGACTACGCGTACGAGATACCCGCCGATCATTCTCCCGGCGTGTACTGGTACCACCCGCACGTGCACGGATCCGTGGCGACCCAGCTCTGGGGCGGGCTCTATGGCGCGATCATCGTCGAGGACGCCGCCGCAGACGCTCCCGTGATCGACCGGGAACGGGTTCTGGTGATCTCCGACCTCACGCTTCGCGGGGACCGGGTGCGGTCAGGAACCACGTCCGATGTGATGCTCGGGCGCGAGGGGGAACTCGTGCTGGTCAATGGGATGCTCACTCCGGTTCTGTCTGCGCGGCCAGGCGAGCGGGAACGCTGGCGGGTCGTGAACGCCTGCTCGAGTCGCTACCTGCGGCTCACCCTCGACGGGCAGCGCGTGGAGGTGCTCGGGATCGACTCCGGACGCGCCGAGATCCCGTCAGTGGAGACCGAGATCGTGCTGATGCCGGGAAACCGAGCCGACCTGCTCGTCACGGCGCAGAAGGGAACGGCGTCGTTGATGGCGCTCCCGGTCGATCGCGGGTCCGGCATGGGAATGATGGGTGGATCACCGCCCTCGACGAGCGACGCGACAGAGGTGGCGACGTTTCGGGTCGACGGAACGGCGGTCAGCACAGTCGATGCGGTTCCCGGCGGGCGTCAGGCACGCGACCTTCGCAACGAGACCGTGACCGGCCGACGCCAACTGGTGTTCGCGATGGGAATGGGCATGGGTACTTCCATGACCTTCACGATCGACGGCAAGGCGTTCGACGCGTCCCGAGTCGACACGGCGGTAGCGTTCGGCGCGATCGAGGAATGGGAACTGGTCAACACCAGCCCGATGGATCACCCCGTGCATTTGCACGTCTGGCCCATGCAGGTCGTTGAGCACTCAGACGTCCCGGTCGAGCCACCCGCCTGGCGCGATGTCGTAAACGTGCCTGCCAACGGCACCGTGCGCGTACTGATCGCCTTCGAGGATTTCGCCGGCACAACCGTCTACCACTGTCACATCCTCGACCATGAGGATCAGGGGATGATGGGCATCATCACCGTCTCCTGATCGGGAGCCGAGCACGCTACACACAAAGGAGTTGTCATGGGATACGCGAACACTGTCACCATCGATCTGCCGTATGACACCGCGGTCGAACGGGTGCGGGAACTGTTGTCGGAGCAGGGCTTCGGCGTCCTTACCGAAATCGATGTGAGGGCCACCTTCTCGAAGAAGCTCGGCGACGATGCCGGCGACTCGCTGGGTGACTACATCATTCTCGGCGCCTGCAACCCGGTGCTGGCCCAGAAGGCGCTCGCGTCTGAAGCCGACCTCGGGCTGCTGCTGCCCTGCAACGTGGTCGTGCGGCGCGCGCCGGGCGCCGAGCACACCACTGTGCAGGCGATCGACCCGCAGACGATGGTGCAGTTGAGCGACTCCCCGGCGATCGGCGAGGTTGCGGATGACGCCGGCACACGACTGCGCGCGGCGCTCGAAAAGCTCGAGGCAGCCGCGCGCAGCTAGCGCGAACTAGGCGTCGTACGTCGCAGGGTCCGACCAGATTGGATCGTTCGCGTCAGGGTCGCCCGCTCTATATCCGACGCTGAACTGAGCCATCATGTCGTGGTCCTCGTGCGGCAGGTTGTGACAGTGCACCATATATCGGCCGTGCTGATGCTCAAACTTCATGAGCAGTCGCACGGTCTCGGCCTCGCCGACATACACGACATCCTTCGGTCCCATCTCATATGGGAATGGCGGTTTCCCGTTGCGGGAGAGGATCTGGAAGTCCACGAGGTGGATATGCACCGGATGGAACCACCCCCCAGAAGAGTTTTCAATCTCCCAGATCTCAGTGTCGTTGAGGGCGGGGTCGGCGATCACCTTCTGAAAACCGCTGGCAACGATGTCTTCCCAACTGAGGCCGCCGAAAGTCCAGGTGGTGAGGTCCTTCTTCACTCTGAACCGTCGCGTCTTCGTAGCCTGGGCAGGGGTGCGGGACATTGATTCACTCGCCGTCAGGAGGGTCGGCATGATCACAGCCGCGGGCCCACTGAGGTCGGGCGCGACATCCAGCACGTCGAAGGCCATCACCTTACCCGTGTTGACATAGTCAACGTTGTTCTTGTTGGACAGGTTCTTCAACTCCACGCGCTTGCCGCGGTATTTCGAGAAGTCGATGAGCACCTCATAGCGCTCGGCGCCACCATGCCGCCACGACCCCACCGGCACAGCGGTGGGCATGAGGCCACCGTCTGTTCCCACAATCGTGACAGGATCGCCGGTGCTGAGCGCGAACCGATATGAGCGAGCTATCGAACCATTCAGAATGCGGAATCGATAGACGCGAGGTTGTACCTTCATCACGGGCCAAGCGGCGCCGTTAACCAGGATCACGTCACCCCAGAGACCCGAGTGACTCTTGTCGTCGTAGAGCAGACTTCCGTCGTTCGCAAACGCGGCATCAGACACCGTCAGTGGGATGTCGAACTCGCCCTGAGGTAGCAGTGCGCGCTCGACCGGATCGTGCATGTGATATTGGCCGAACAGCCCGGAGTACACATTCTGGCCAGTGTTGTGAACAGCGTGATCGTGGTACCACAGCGTTCGCGCGGGCTGGAAGTTCGGATAGTGGTATGTCTTGTGCTGATTCATTCCGGTGAGGTCGTTTGCGTACCCGTCGTACTGCGGCAGCGAAGCGGAACCATGCAGATGTGTCGAGGTCTTGAGCACGTGACCCCATTGCGGATGGAAGAAGGGCAGTCGATTCTCCATGCGAAGCGTGAGTGCCTCGCCCTGCTCGATCGAGATCGTCGGCCCCGGGAACAGTCCGTTGTAGCCGAGGATCGGGGTAGTGAGTCCGGGAACGATCTTCGCCGTGCCCACCGACTCCTTCAGCACCGCGGTGTGCGACACGACTCCGTCGGAGTCGACCGAGCGATCCATTGCGAGCGTCGCGGGAATGGGAAGCGCAACTTGGTATGGCTTCGGGGTGTTCTTGGCGAGAAGGGTGCTGGCGCTGCCGGCGTGGGCGAGGGAAAGCGGAACGGTGAGCGCCGCTGCACCTACCACCCCAAGACCACCCACTTGGAGTGCGGTGCGTCGCGAGAGATTCATGAGAGGTCCTTCCGGGTCTTCGTGCGCCGCAGTATCGGGTGTGGCTGGCGCACTAGCCATGAGACTCCACCTGCCTTGAGGAAAGCTTGCGATTTCATCGAGTAGGGGGAGCTCATAGTCGGGCCGCTGCTGGGCCCGCAGGAAGGGCATTCGAACGCGAGGACTCGGCGTAGCGGACCGATCGCGGAGGCGCCCTCCTACTCGTCGAACTTGGGTTTGTCTGCCCAGATCGGGTCGTTGTCGTCCGGGTCTCCGGCCTTGTACCCGACACTGAATTGAGCCATCATGTCGTGGTCCTCGTGCGGCAGGTTGTGGCAGTGCACCATGTAGCGCCCACGGTGATGCTCGAACTTCACCAGCAGGCGCACCGTCTCGCTCTCTCCGACGTAGACCGTGTCCTTCGGCCCGACCTCGTACGGGAATGGAGCCTTGCCGTTTCGCGAAAGGAGCTTGAAGTCGACCAGGTGCATGTGAATCGGATGGAACCATCCGCCCGAACTGTTCTCGAACTCCCAGATCTCCGTGGCGTTGAAGTCAGGGTCGGCGAGCACCTTGTGGTACTCGCTCTTCACGATCTCCTCCCAGGTCAGGCCGCCGATCGTCCAGACATCCAGGTCCTTCTTCACCCGGAATTTTCGCGTCTTCGACGATTGCGACGCGGTACGTGTCATGGTGTCCGCTCGATGCGAGAAGGGTGGGCATGGTAACGGAGCACGGCCCGGACAGGTCGGGTGCGACATCCAGCACGTCGAACGCCATCACCTTGTTCGTGTTTGCATAATCGACATTGTTTTTGTTCGACAGGTTTCTCAGCTCCACCCGCTTGCCGCGGTATTTGGAGAAGTCGATGAGCACCTCGTATCGCTCCGCGCCGGCGTGCCGCCAGGACGTTACGGGTATCGCCTGCGGCACGAGGCCGCCATCGGTAGCCACGATGGTGACCGGCTCACCGTTACTCAACTTGAAACGGTAGGAACGTGCGATTGAGCCGTTGAGGATGCGGAATCTATAGATGCGTGGCTGGACCTTCATCACCGGCCAGGCCGCGCCGTTCACGAGGATCACGTCACCCCAGAGTCCGGAGTGGCTCTTGTCGTCGTAGAGCAGTGAGCCGTCCCTCGCGAAAGCGGCATCGGACACGGTCAGGGGCACGTCGAACTCACCTTGCGGGAGGAGATCGCGCTCAACCGGATCGTGCAGCTGGTACTGACCGAACAACCCGGAGTACACGTTCTGCCCCGTGTTGTGCACGGCATGGTCGTGGTACCAGAGGGTGCGAGCTGGCTGGAAGTTCGGATACTGGTAGACCTTGTGTTGGTTCATTGCCGTCAGGTCGTCTGCGTACCCGTCGTACTGAGGCAAGGACGCCGACCCGTGCAAGTGAGTGGACGACTTGAGCACATGGCCCCACTGCGGGTGGAAGAACGGCATGCGGTTCTCCATACGAAGGCTGAGCGCCTCGCCCTGCTCCACGGAGATTGTGGGCCCTGGAAACAAACCGTTGTACCCGAGTATCGGCGTGGAGAGGCCGGGCACGATGTTCGCGATACCGGCGGTCTGCTTAATGGTTGCGGTATGCGAGACGACGCCGTCGGAGTCGACGGTGCGCTGCAGCGGCAGGATCGGGGGAATGGGGAGGGAAACCTTGTAGGGCTTTGGGGTGTTTTGGGTGCGTAGGTTGCTGGCAGTGCCAGCCTGGGCGAGGGAGACGGGGACGGTGAATGCCGCCGCCCCCACTACTCCTAGGCCGCCCACTTGGAGCGCGGTGCGTCGCGAGAGTGTCACGAAAATTCCTTCCGGGATGAGGAACGTCGAGTTAGATCTCCCAATGACAACTCCGAGTCCTTGGGGAAACCTTGCGAAAGCTCTAAGAGCGAAGTGCAGGGGTCACAGTGGGCGCGGAGGGTCGGCCGTGATCGGGTCGTTGGGGTCGATATCGCCCGCCTTGTAGCCCACGCTGAACTGCGCCATCATGTCGTGGTCTTCGTGCGGCAGGCTGTGGCAGTGCACCATGTAGCGTCCGCGATGATGCTCGAACTTGGTGATGAAGCGCACCGTTTCGCCCTCGCCAACGTAGAGCACGTCTTTGGGACCGACCTCGTAAGGAAAAGGGGGTTTGCCGTTGCGGGACAGTATCTTCACGTCCACGAGGTGGAGGTGCATAGGGTGGAACCATCCACCGGAACTGTTCTCGAATTCCCAGACCTCCACGTCGTCGAGCTCGGGGTCGGCGAGGACTTTGCGGTGACCGCTTTTGGCGACCTCTGCCCAGGTCAGGCCTCCCACGGTCCAGAGACCACCCTCCCGCTTGACGCGGAATTTCCGGGTCTTCTCGGCGTCAGCGGCGGACAGGTTCATTACCCCGCTCTCCGCCAGCAGCGTCGGCATCGTGGTTGCGGCGGGTCCGGTCAGGTGGGGAGCGACATCGAGCACATCGAACGCCATCACCCTGTTGGTGTTGGCGTAATCGATGTTGTTCTTGTTAGAGAGATTCTTCAGTTCGATTCGCTTCCCGCGATGCTTCGAGAAGTCGATCAAAAATTCGTACCGCTCGGCTGGTGCCTGACGCCAGGATGTCACCGGGATCGCCCGCGGCACGAGTCCCGCATCCGTCGCAACGACGGTCACCGGATCGCCGGTGTTGAGCGCGAAGCGATACGAACGCGAAATCGAGCCATTCAGAAGACGGAACCGGTAGATACGCGGCTCGACCTGCAACACGGGCCAGGGTGCGCCGTTCACCAGGATGACGTCGCCCCATAGGCCCGAGGTGCTCCGGTCGTCGAACATCAGCGAACCGTCCCGCGAGAAGGCGGCATCCGACACCGACAGCGGCACGTCGTAGACACCCTGGGGGAGAAGTGCCCGCTCCACCGGGTCGTGGATCTGGTACTGGCCAAAGAGCCCCGAGTAAACGTTCTGCGACGTGATGTGCGCGGCGTGATCGTGATACCAGAGGGTGCGCGCGGGCTGCGAGTTCGAATACTCGTAGATCTTGTATTGGTTCATCCCGGTCACGTCGTCTGCATAGCCGTCGTATTGCGGGAGCGAAGCAGCACCGTGCAAATGTGTCGAGGTCTTCAAGACGTAGCCGAACCTCGGATGAAAGAACGGCAGCCGGTTCTCCATGCGCAGACTCAGCGCCTCGCCCTGTTCCACCGAGATGGTGAGGCCGGGAAGAAGCCCGTTGTACCCGAGGATCGGTGTGGACAGGCCCGGCACGATGCTTGCCATGCCAGCCATTTGCCGCACCACAGCGCGGTGCGAAACGACGCCGTCGGAATCGACGGCACGAATCGTGGGCAGAATTCCGGGAATCGGGAGGGGCACCCGATAGGGCTTCGGAGTGTTCTTGGGGAGGAGGGAGCTAGCAGTGCCGGCGGTGGCGATGGACATCGGAATTGTCGCTGCAGCTGCACCGACCACTCCCAGCCCACCGATTTGGAGCGCGGTGCGTCGCGAGATCGTCACGAGTATTCCTTCCGGGGTAGAGGAACGTCGAGCTGAAGCGCTCAGGAGATACCCGACCGCTTGAGGAAACCTTGCAGGTTGGGCGAGTGGCAATTCATGCGAGGTTTTCGCAAGGTCGAGCGCAGACGATTGCGCTGTCACCGGCCGTCGGTCGCGGCCGGCCCGTTACCTGACATTCGGACTACTGCGAGGGCGATGATGCGGACGAATCCCACACCACTGGCGATCTTTGTGGGGCTTGCGGTGGTGGCCGCCCTGGTCTCCTTCGTCGCGACCGGAGGAAGCGCCCCCGGGTTCATCGACCAGTTCGGCCCGGTGGAGCGGTGGGGGTCACCGCTGACATCGTTGCTGTTCACGCTCGCCGCCGCTGTGACGGTGGGGGGTGCCGTTCTCACCCTGTGCGCCCTCCCGGCATCCGGCGCCGCCCATCAGCGTGCGATGTGGTTCGTGCGCCTCGCCGCGATCGTGTGGGTGCTGGCGGCATGGGGCAGGCTCGTTTTTACATTTCACGAAGTGGTCAACAGCCCGCTGTTCGCGCCCGGGTCCGGTGAGGCTTTCGGGGCCTACATCACAGCGGTTCCGCTCGGCCGCGCCGGCGCCGTCGCCGTCGCCATTGCCGGGATCGTGGCCGCGCTGAGCTTCTTCGCTCGGTCGCGTCAAACTCTTCTCCTCACAGCGCTCGTCGGATTCTCGGGCCTCGTGCCCCTCGTCCTGCCGTCCCATTCCGCCGGTTCCGCGGGGCATACCGACAGCACCGTCGCGGTGGTGGTGCACATCATGAGCGCCTCGGTGTGGATCGGCGGTCTGCTCGTTCTTCTCGCGGTAGCACCGTCCCTCGACCGCAGCACCATCGCCACCGTCGTGCGGAGGTATTCCGCGATAGCACTGACGAGCTTCATCGCGCTCGCGGTCTCCGGTGCCGGTGCAGGCTGGGCCGCAGTCGGAACCTGGGAGGGCCTGATGTCGCCCTATGGCGCGCTTCTTGCCACCAAGTCTCTGCTTCTGGTGCTTCTCGGGCTGTTCGGGGTGCTTCATCGGCGGATGTCGATTCGGCAGCTTGACCGGGGCGGCTCGCGCCTGGGTATTTTCGCGGGACTGTCTGCAGTGGAACTGGGCGTGATGGGTGTGGCCGCAGGGCTTGCCACAACGCTGGCTCGGACTCAACCGCCGACAATTGCGGTTCGCGCGGCAGAAGCGCTGCCCGAGTACGGTGTGATCGGCGTTCTCACCGAGTGGCGACTGGAGCCTGTGTGGTTGCTTCTCTGCGCACTCGGCCTCTGGGCGTACCTTGCCGCGGTACTGCGGCTACGCAGGACCGGAGTCAGCTGGCCCCTTTACCGGATCGCGTTCTGGGTTGTCGGCATCATGACGCTCCTTCTCGTGACCAACGGTGGCCTCCGCGTCTACCAGGGCCTCCTCTTCAGCGCGCATGTCGCGACCCAGATGCTGCTCACGGTCGTCGTCTCGTTCCTGCTCGTGCTGGGCGGCCCTGCGAAGCTCGCGAACCTGGCCCTTCCCTCGCGCAGCGACGGTTCTCTCGGCCCGCGCGAGGCCGTGCGGTTTCCCGCCGCCATCGCGGCCCGCATCGCGGCAGTCCCACATTCGGCGACTCTCGCCGTGACCGTTGCGCTCGCCGCGATCTATTTCTCGCCGCTTCGACCATGGGCGGCCGCCACAACGCTCGGCTACGACATCGCGGCCCTCGTGGCCCTGGTCGCCGGATCGATGTTGGCGATATCCGTCTTCGGTTCGGCGTCTCGAGGCCCCGCTTCGATGTCGGACGCCCTGTTTGCCGCAGGGGGCACCGCAGTGGCGTTCGCCACGTTCGGCGGCGCCCTGCTGGTTCGTGCGGACGCGCTCCAGGATCCGTGGTTCAGGGTGAACGGCGATCCCTGGGGTGACGCCGTCAGTGCCGCACCGGAACTCGCGGGCCCCACCCTTTGGCTCATCGGGGGCGTGGCGCTGGGCATCGCCGTGGTGGCTGCGGTGACCCGTTCCCTCCGTACGAAAGCGCCAGCCGGCGCCCACGAGACGGCGCCGGATGAGGCGCAGGCGCGACCGGCTCCATGACCGCCATCAAACAGCCCGCGAAACTCGCGCGCCGCACAAGGTTCGGCGCGTCGTCCGCTTTCGGGCTCGCAGTGGTCGCGGTACTGCTCGTCGCGATCCCGGTGAGAGCGTTCGTGCTGGAGCCGGTCCTCGTCACGTCGACGAGCATGCGCCCTACGCTCGCCGACGGCGACCTGATCTTCGTCGACAAGATCTCCCCGCTCGTATCGCCGGTGCTCGCTGGAGCAGTGGTGGCCGCGCAACCGTCGGAAACCGGGCCGGTGATCGTCAAGCGAGTCGTCGCGACGGGGGGCCAGACCGTCGAAATCTATGAGGGTGTGCTGCTGGTCGACGGCCGGATCGTCTCCGATGCCTACGCAGACTCGCGGCAGATGGGAGGGATCTTCTTCGGCCCGGAGCGGGTGCCCGAAGACTTCGTCTTTCTGATGGGTGACAACCGCATCGCCTCTGTCGACTCGCGTGACTTTGGTGCGGTGTCCGTCGACGCGATTCGGGGCACCATCATCGGCTCGTGGCCCACCGGTGACCGATGACGCGAGGTTTCCACAAGGTCGGTTTCTTACGTTACGTGGACTGCCTTGCACATCGGCGGGGCATCAACTTCGAATTGGCGAGGGTGAGATGAAGAAGAAAATTGCAAGCATCCTGGCGTTGGCCCTGGTGGTGACCGGCGGTGCCGCGGTCGCGGTGGCCGCGTCGCCTCCAGGGATCAACGGACCGGGACTGGCTGCGGTCGGACCCGTCGACGAGACCACCGGATACCCCGTGTGGTACCGAGATAAAACAGGACTGCGCCTCGAGGGCTGCGTGTACCTCAACAACCCGCTGTGCCCGGCGCGCGCGGATTTGCCTGACGAGACGGCACCGATCGTCTTTCCCGACAACTACCCCGATGAAGGCTTTTACTCTCTCGTTGAGGCGTCAATGGACACCGCGAACGGCGGCAGCGCTCTCGCCACGATCGCCCTCGAGCAGGCCTTCGGCACCGGCCCGGTCGCCGCGGGTGACCAGGTCGTCTTCGCACGGCTCCGCCTGCGGGTGAAGAACGTCACCAACGGCGTCGACTATAAGTTGACCACGCCGCAGGGCGTCAAGACCTTGCAGGCCAACCGAGATGGGCAGATCTTCGACACCGAGGACATCGGGATCGCCAACAACGACTTCACGGGCGCGCTCGGGGGTGGGGTCGGACCGTTCCTCACCTGGGACACCTTCCCCAACGACAGTGCTCTCGTGCCTGACGCAACAGGGAAGGCCACCTACATCGGCGACGGCACCACGGAACACAAGATCAAGGGGAGTCCGTACAACACGAACTTCTTCCGGATCGAGGGGCCGGGTATCAACCCGACACCGGCCGTCGACGCGTGCCCGACGGTCAGCGGCCCCTTTGCCGACTGCATCGAGACCGACCTGTTCGTGGTCCAGGGCAAACTCGCGACGAACAGCGGAGTCACCGCCGAACAGGCGATCTACTCTCGCTCGTCGACGAGCGGCGGCACGGTCGACGTCTGGGCGTCGAGCGAGGTAGGTCCGCAGTCGATCCAGGTGAAGGACCAGTCGGCAACCTCGCACTTCAGCCCCACCGGAGTCGTCGGCGACGAGGGACGATACTTCACACGGGTCGACTTCGTCGGATCGGATGCCCCGACCAAGGTCGAGGTGTCCAACATGAGCGACATCCCGGTCGCGCGAAAGTCGATCGCGGTCGTCGACGCGGTATCGGGCGAAGCGAGCTACGACACCGCCTCGAAGCGACTCACCGTCGATGCCGTCTCCAGCGACACCGCCTCGAACCGCACACTCACCGCGACGGGCTTCGGCACGTTGAGCGGCGGTCAGCTGGTGACCGACGAGATCGAGGCACCCCCGGTGGCCGTAACGGTGACGTCGGACGCCGGCGGCAAGGTGACGCTCCCGGTCGAGATCTCCGGTCCGGCACGGGATGCCATCCCGGTCGCAGCCCAGGCCGGCCCCGACCAGAATGTGGTCACGGGTCAGCTCGTGCAGCTGGACGCCTCCTCATCCCGCGGCGACGTGAAGACGTACTCGTGGGAGAGCCCGAACCGGAATCCAGCTGAGCAACCCGAACAGCGCTACGCCCACGTTCACCCCGAGTGAGACCGGCACGTTCACGTTCACGGTCACCGTGACGGGCGCTGGTGGGCCAAGCTCTGCTTCCGTAACGGTGAACGTCACCGCCCCGGCGACGGCTTCGGCCAACGCCGGTCCGGCGCAGACGGGTATCCAGCGTGGCACCACCGTCACGCTCGACGGCTCCGGTTCCACCGGTGCGGCGACGTACGCATGGACCCAGGTGCGGGCGGCCGGCGACCCGGCGGCCACCCTGGCCGGAGCGAACACCGCCAAGCCAACGTTCACCTTCCCGCTGTATCTGTCGCCCGCGAACAACGGCGCTCTGACGTTCAAGCTGGCGATCACCAGCCCGAACGGCACGGCCAGCGAGTCGACGGTGACGGTGACGCCGAAAGCCGACACCGTAGCGATCACCTCGGCTCGATACACGGGGAGCAAGCGCGAGTGGAGGGTCGACGGAACCACGTCGATCCCGGCGGGTCAACGCATCACCGTGCACCGCGGCTCACTCACCGGTCCCGTGCTCGGGAGCGCTGTCGTCGACCTCGCTGGCGCCTTCTCGGTGCGGGTCACGGCTGCCGCGCCCACCGCCGGAACAACGGTGAGCATCGAATCCGCATTGGGAGGCACCGCAGCGGGGTTCCCGGTGCAGATCAGGTAAATCCGAGTGCGGGTCGCGGCCGTTCAACGGTCGCGACCCGCACCCGATGGGCCGCCCTTCGGGGGGCGGCTCACCATCACCGGCTGGCGCTCTGGGTGGCGCCAGCCGGTTCTTTGTGTCAGGAGGCTGTTGGGCCGCTGTGTCAGGCGCTCGGCGCGGACGCCATGACGGGTACGGCGATCGGCAGCATCGGGCGGCCACGGAACCATTCCAGCAGCTGACGGGCACGCGTACGCGTCTCGGGCCCGTCATCGAGCGTTTCACCAGCCTCGAAGAATCCGTTGTACCCAGGGATGTCACCCACCGCGGCATCGGTCAGCGCGGTGTAGCCCATCGTCCACGACGGGAACTGCCGCTCCTCGACCTGCTCCTCGACGAGTTTGCGCACGTTATGGTGGCGGGGGTCTGCGGCGATGACCGCGAACCGCGAGTGCACGACATCCTCTTCCCCCTCGAGCACCTGCACGAAGGCGCCCGCGCGGTGCAGCAGCACGCCGGTGAGACCGAGGCGGGTGTTGTTCGCCCGAGAGTTCAGAAGGAGGGTCGCGAGGTCCTCGTCGGAATAGGTGAAACTCGCGGAACTCAGGTACGCGATGGAAATCATGGATGCCTCCTTAGGCGGTTACCGAATCCACGATCCTTGACGCAGGATGCGCGGAATAGCCCCCGTTCTGGGCATTCGCAACCGTGCTTCGAGGCCGTCACGCCTCAGCGGTCACCGGGCACCACGATCGCGTCGAGACGGGCCACCAGCGCGCTGATCCCCGCGTCGAAGGACACCGCTGGTCGTCGCGCATCGAGACCGCTCGAATGCAGCGCGGCGTGCAGCGCGGGATGCTCCGCGGCACTCGTGCTCCAGGCCGGGGTCGGGGACGCCGCATCCATCGCCGACCCCAGCACGAAGCTCTCGATGACGGTGAGCGTGACCGCCACAGCCCGGGGGTGTAGTCCGAGATCGCGCAGCAGCACGGCCAGCCGCTCGTAGAGTTCGAGGGTGGCCGCATCGGTCACCGGCTCCGCCAACAACAGGGGGATGGCGTTTCCATGCCGCGACAGTGCCTGGCAGTACAGGCGTGCCCAGCGTTCGATCTGCTCACGTGGGGCGCCGTGCCCGGGAGGGAAGTCGGGATCCTCGAGCAAGTCCGCGCTGATGAGCGACCGCATCCCGTTGATGATCTGGGGGCGTCCGTCGACGTGGTGATAAATGGACGACGGACTCACACCGAGCCGGCGCGCAAGCATCGGGAGAGTGAAATCCCCCAGCTCATCGACGAGCTCGAGCGCCGCCCGGCAGATCTTGCCCGGAGAGAGCAGAGCGCGAGTGGGTCTCCCCACGGTCAGAACATGATGACGCTGCGGGCCCGGAGGCCCGACCGCATGGCGTCGAACGCCTCATTCACCTCATCCAGTGGGATGCGGTGCGAGATCAGTTCGTCGACTGGGAGCCTCCCTGCGAGGTAGAGCTCCGCGATGCGGGGGAAGTCCCGGCCGGGAACGGTGGACCCGTAGTTCGAACCGATCAGCGTCTTGCCGCCCTCCGCGAGGGCAAGCGCGTCGATCCGGATGGGGGAGTCCGCAGGCGGCAGCCCCACAATCACGGCCGTGCCTCCCGGCGCGACGAGTCCGGGCAGTTCCTCGATGGTGTCCACTCGGCCGATCGCCTCGAAGCCGTAGTCCGCTCCGGCCGGTGCAATGGCACGAAGTCGCGACGCGAGGTCCGGCCCCGCGACGAGGGTGTGACTGGCCCCGAGCGCGCGAGCCGCCTCGAGTTTCTCGGCGCTGCGGTCGACCGCGATGATCGGATGCGCGCCCACGAGCTTCAGCGCCATGATGATCGACAGCCCCACCCCGCCGCTACCGACGACCACCGCCGATTCACCGGCACCGACGCGCGCGTCGTGCGTGACGGCGCCGAAGCCGGTGGCGATCGAGCATCCGATCAGGCTCGCGACGTCGAAGGGGACCTCCTGGGGAATACGGATGGCACCGGACTCCGGCACCACCGCGAACTCGCTCATCGAGCCGACCGAGAGATAGGGATACACCGGTCGCCCCTCCTGCGAGAGAGGCGTGGTGCCGTCCGGCAGAAGGCATTCCTCCGAGCGACTCCCGGTGCACACGTAGGCCTTGCCCGACAGGCACGCGACGCACCTCCTGCACGGATAGAACCAGGAGAGGATGACCCGGTCGCCCACAGCCACATCGACGACCCCGTCCCCGACCGCCGCAACCGTGCCTGCCCCCTCGTGACCCATCACGGTAGGAGAGGGGAGCGTCCAGTCGCCGTCGAGCACGTGGCGATCCGAACCGCAGACGCCCGATGCGCCCATCCGCACGAGCACCGTGCCTGGGCCCGGGTCGGCGACCTCGACGGTGGTGATGTGCAGGCGATCCGACTGCCCGTCGTGCAGCGCGGCCCTCGCCGTGCGCGTCACGCCCGCTCTCGCTGCTTCACCTCGGCGGGGTCGACGAAGTCGCCGACGCCGCGGCGCTTGTAGATCAGGGTTGCGAGCACGTAGTAGACGACCCCGCCGACGAAGGCCGCTGGAATCGACGCGGTGATGAAAGAAAAGAGCGGATGTGTCTCGAGCGTGATCGGGTTGTAGATGCCGAGGTAGAACGCGGCCCCGACTGCCACCGCACCCATGCCTGCCCAGTTCACGCCACCGGAGAAGTGGTACGCACTCGCCCGACCATGCAGGTAGAGGTCGCGCACTGACACGCGCTGGCGACGCATCACGAAGTAGTCCACGATGATTGCGCCGCACATGGCCGACAGGAATGCACCACTCAGCGTGACGAACACCATGAACTTGTCGTACATGAAACCGGGGAAGAAGGCGAGCGCCGCCGGGAGCACGAAGAATCCCGCGCACAACCAGGCCCACCGCACCCTCGACAGCAGGCGACCACTCGCCTGCCGGATCGCGAGCACCGTGGAGTAGACGATGGATGCGGTGCTGGTCACGTTCGCAAAGGCAATGAAAAGCAACACGAACGCGCCGAGTACGGGACCGCCGAAGGGCATCATCCACACCGTCGGGTCGGAGTCACCGAGCGTGAGCGCCGCCGCCATTCCCACGACCTGCGCGATCAGCGTGGCCACGAGCAGCCCGCCGTAGGCGGGCCAGAGCGCGGCTCGAGGCGACCGGGTGAGGCGGGCGAGAGAACCCATCACCGGGTACCAGGACACCCCGACGCCGGCGTTGAACTCCACGGCGAGCATGAAGTTGAGCTGGTCATCTTCGAATGGGGCGAGCGGGGCCGCGGTCAGCAGCGAGTCCATGGAGGTGTTCATGATCAGGTAGACCATGAGGAAAAGCGTGACGACGATGAGTCCGGGCGCGATGAACTTGTTGAAGCGCCCGAGGGTCACCGGCCCGCGGGAGAGGATCCACCAGGCCACCGCGATCGCCACGATGGCGAAGATCGTGACGAGCAGGCTTTCCGGTCCGAAGTCGGTGCCTATCGCGGAGTTGGACACCTGGGTGACCGCGCGGCCGACCATGATCGCCAGCAACGACGACCAGCCCATCTCGGTGATGAGGATCACGGTGAAGACGAGCACGCCGACACCGACGACCCCGAACACCGGGCGGAGCAGGGTGTATTGCTCGATGCCGTAGCGCTGGCTGGCGACGACGCTCGCGAGCACCATGAAGCACAACCCGATGGCGTTGCCGATGATCATGGCCGAGATTCCCTGCTGGAATCCGACCAGGAGCGCAGTGAACCCGCCCACCAGGAAGGCCCAGGTCGCGATGGCGAGGGCCACGTTCACGCCCGTGAACGCCGGGGCGCTCCACACGCGATCTCCCGCGAGCAGGGGGAGTGAGGTCAGTGAGGCGTCGTCGAGCTCGGCCGTGCGGCGAGCGGGCTGCGCGCTCACAGCGCCAGCACCAGGATGCCCACGAGGGCGATCGCGGCGCAGACGCCGATGTAGAGCCACAGTTCCCTGCCACTGAGCGCGGCTCGAGAAGGATGGTCTCGCTCGTCCCTATCGATCGCATCGAGTCGTCGTTCGAGCTCGTGAGGGAGGATGGTTTCGGAAGCAGGCATGAGGCACTCCGTCGGGTAATCGAATGGCATTCGGTTTGGCTCATAGTGGCCGTCCCGTCGGGCCACTGTCAACTACCATCCAGTCACAACCGACACAACCCTTCGCTTACCCCGGTCGAGGTGTGCGCCCAGAGAAACGAGGAGATCGGATGTTCGACATCGCGGTGTTGCAGGCGACCGCCCACCTGGGGGAGGTGGAACGGAACCTCCGCGCTATCGAGTCGGCAGCCGAACGCTCCGCGGCACGGGGTGCCGCGCTGCTCGTCACCCCCGAGCTGTTCGCCACCTCATACGCACCGGCCGAGGTGCGGGATACCGACGGCGAAGCGGTACGCGTCGAACTCTCGCGCATCGCCGGCAGGCATCGCATCGCCCTGGTCGCTTCGAGCGTCGAGCGGGCCGGAAGCGATCGCCACATCAGCGCGTCGTTCTTCGACGACAGCGGTGCCGAGCGCACGAGATACCGCAAGTCGCACCTCTTCGGCCCGGACGAGAAGGCCGCGTTCGTCGCCGGCAACGACATTCCCCAGATCATCGAATTCGCCGGAGCGCGCATCGCCCTCGGACTCTGCTACGACATCGAGTTTCCCGAGTTCGCTCGGAACGCGGCATCCCGGGGCGCCGACCTGCTCTGCATCCCCACCGCGGTGCCCACCACCGGGGATGTCGGCGGGGCGACGCCGCAGCTCTCCTACAACGCGGAGCGCATCTCCACCCTGATGGTGCCGACCCGGGCGCTGGAGAACGGCGTGTACGTGGCGTACTCGAATCACACCGCCCCCGGGTTCACCGGCCTCAGCACCATCGCGAGCCCCCACGGCACTGTTCTGGCGGTTGCCGGAGGAGACGACGACCTGCTGTTCGCCTCGGTTGACCCCGATGACGTCGTGCGGGCGCGCGGCCTCAACACCTACCTGGATTGCCTCCGCCGCGACCTCTACTGACCGCGCGCCGCCTCAGTCGCGGTAGCTCTTGCGGGGAGGGCGCTCGCCTCGATCGCTGCGGGGACCGCGCGGAGCGCCGTCGTGCCGAGGTGCCACCCCTCGACGATCCGGCTTGATCTCGATCAGCTTTCCGCTGATGCGGGTGTCCCGCAGCTTGTCGAGCACGTCACCACCCAGGTCCGACGGCAGCTCCACGATGGAGAAATCCGGTCGAATCTGGATCGCGCCGAAGTCCTCCCGGCTGAGACCACCCTCGTTGGCGAGCGCGCCGACGATCTGGCGCGGTTCCACCCGTTGGCGGCGCCCGATTTCGATGCGGTAGGCGGTCATCGGCTTGGTGGAGCGCTGGCGTCGCTCGGGGCGCTCGCCGCCGGACTCGCGATCGTCGCGCCCACCGCGTTCGTCGCGGTCGAAGCGCGGGGGACGGATGTCCTCGGCCGAGAGCAACAACGGGGTCTCACCCTGCGCGACCACGGCGAGAGCGGCGGCGACATCCGACTCCGGCACGTCGTGGTGTTCCACGTAGTGGCCGATGATGTCGCGGAATGCCGCGATGCGTCCCTGCTGGTTGAGCGCCTCGGTGATGGCGTCGTCGAAGCGGGTGAGGCGGGTGGCGTTCACGTCGTCGGCGGTCGGCAGCTGCATCTGGGTGAGCGGCTGCCGCGTGGCCTTCTCGATCGCGCCGAGCAGGCGGCGTTCGCGCGGGGTCACGAAGCTGATCGCGGCACCGCTGCGCCCGGCACGGCCGGTGCGGCCGATCCGGTGCACGTAGGACTCGGTGTCGATCGGGATGTCGTAGTTGACCACGTGGCTGATGCGGTCCACGTCGAGGCCCCGCGCCGCGACATCCGTGGCCACCAGGATGTCGAGCTTTCCGGACTTCAGTTGGCCGACGGTGCGCTCGCGCTGCGCCTGCACCACGTCGCCGCTGATGGCCGCGGCCGAGTAACCACGGGCTCGCAGCTTTTCGGCGAGCTGCTCGGTCTCGTTCTTGGTGCGCACGAACACGATCATGCCTTCGAAGTTCTCCACCTCGAGGATGCGCGTGAGGGCATCGACCTTCTGCGGGTACGACACGATCAGGTAGCGCTGGGTGGTGTTCGCCGACGTGGTGGTCTTGTTCTTGACCGTGATCTCTTCGGCGTCGTGCAGGTACTTCTTGGCGATCCGACGGATCTGCGGCGGCATCGTGGCAGAGAAGAGGGCCACCTGCTTGTCGTCGGGGGTGTCGGCGAGGATGGTCTCCACGTCTTCGGCGAAGCCCATCTTGAGCATCTCGTCTGCCTCGTCGAGCACGAGGTACTTGAGTTCGGAGAGGTCGAGCGTTCCCTTGGCGAGGTGGTCCATGATGCGCCCGGGAGTACCGACGACGACGTGCACACCACGTCGCAGCGCGGAGAGCTGCACCCCGTAGGCCTGCCCGCCGTACACCGGCAGCACGTGAACACCGCGCAGGTGCGCTGCATACTGCTCGAACGCCTCGCACACCTGCAGCGCGAGTTCGCGGGTGGGGGAGAGCACGAGCGCCTGCGGCGTCTTCTGGTTCACGTCGAGTCGCGAGAGGATCGGCAGAGCGAATGCCGCCGTCTTGCCGGTTCCCGTCTGGGCAAGACCCACCACGTCACGCCCGGCGAGCAGTGGCGGAATGGTCGCGGCCTGAATGGCGGAGGGCGTCTCGTATCCGACGTCGCGCACGGCCTTCAGCACAGCGTCGCTGAGGCCGAGTTCGGTAAAGGTGATGGAAGCTTCGGTGGACTCAGCGTCGCTTGTGGCAGGGGTGTCGATAGACGTCATCCTATGAACGGTAGTCGCTCACTGCGCGCGAGGGGCGCGCACGGTGTGCGCGAGGTGTGCGCGGGCGCATCTCCCCGGCGACATAAGCCCCTTGCTGATAATTACAGCGTTATAAGTGGATGACAGCGGCGAGGTAAAGCGCGCCGGCGGTCGCAAGCGACCAACTCGTGAGGCTGCCCACCAGGAACTCCTCGGCTTTCGATCCAACGCCGCGGTCCGCCGATATCTCCGGGAAGCGCACGACACCCTTCGCCGCCACGAGCGCCCCGATCAGAACGTACGCGCCGAGGAGCGCCAGGATCACGATGAGCAGACGTTCCACCGGCCCGATCAGGCGGCCACCCTGAAGGAAGGTCGCGGGGGCTACTGCCCGTTCCTGCCCGCTCATCTCGCCGAGCATCCGCCCCCGGATGCGCAGCTCCCACACGGTGCGCCGATCGGTGGAGAGCGGCGTGGTCATCGCCGCGCGCCCCAGCGCCGCCCGCGTGACGAT
Organism: uncultured Actinomycetota bacterium; assembly: GCA_963756375.1. Classification (GTDB taxonomy): domain Bacteria; phylum Actinomycetota; class Actinomycetes; order Actinomycetales; family Microbacteriaceae; genus Marisediminicola. The sequence goes on from CAVWNJ010000005.1 coordinate 1,032,711, forward strand.
GTTGCTACTCGACACCAGAAACACGGCGACGGCGACACACGCGACGAGCACTTCGAGTGGCACGCCGCTCAGGATGCCGTCAGCGCTTCGATACGCGTCGGCGACGGGACTGGACGACGCACCGGCGACGGGCCAGGCGTCGCCCGAAAGGGCCGCGGCCAGCACCAGCACACCGACTCCGATCGCGGGCCACAGTTGGCGGGGCCGGTCGGCATCGGCCGCCGGCATGAGGCGCACCCACCCCGCGGCGAGCGCCACCATCACCACGGCGACGAGTGGATGCACCGACAATCCCAATACCGCGAACGCGAGGAACCCCACCCACAGCACCCCGAGGTATATCCACCCGGAGCCCCGCCAGCTCCGAGTCCTGGCAAGATCGGTGAATCCGATGATGCCGATCAGCAGCGACGCGATCATGCCCTCTCCCTTCCTTCCCGCTCCACGGTGTCGAGCACCTGGTGCGCCGCGAGGAGCGCGGCCGCGCCGGATCGCTGCAGCGACTGCGACACCGCGGACTGGGTGATCTTCTCCGCACGGGCAAGGTCGGCCTGGGCGGACCCGACCATCACCCCCGCCGCGAGTCGCCGTTCGCGGGCACGCATGGCACCGATCACGTTGTCTCGCAGCAACAGGTAGGAATTGACGAACCGGTCGAGCTCCGCGTCGGCCTGATCCGAGACGCACCACCCGCGGAGCGACGGGCTCTTCTTCGATTCCCGCCGGTGAGCCTCGTCGATCGCCTCCCGCGCTCGCCACCATGCCGGACCGTCCTGAATCAGGGTGGACTCCCGATCAGCGATCTCCCGCATCTCGCCCCGCCCGAAGCCGACCCGGCAGTCGATGCCGTCCGGCAGGGTCAGTCGCACGATCGTGCTCACCCGTACGGCGTCGGCGATGTTCCCGAAGACCGCCTGGAACTCGTCACCCACCGTTGCCCTGAGCGGCTGCAGCATCCTTCCGGCGGAGGACGCCGAGTCGAACGCTGCACCGATCGCCACCTGAGCGGCCTCCCGGTCGTCGAGTTCGCGCGAGCGTACGATGTCGACGATCGCCGCGACGGGCACTGTGGTCATTTCATAAGCCTAACACTAATACTCGACCAGTTATAAGCGATATCGCGCAGCTCACTGCCGCGCAGTCGCCCGATTCGTTGCGCTGTGCCGTCGATTGGGCAACCATCGACCATGAGCGCACGGTTCGAGCGGCGGCGAATACTGGCCGGATGGCATCCGCGCCAACTGCTGTGGTGGATATGGCCGGCGATGCCCACATCCTGGGCTCAGACCCGCGACCGACTGCGGCCCGTCGCCGTGCAGATCGCCCGCCTCACGATCGCGGCGACCGTCGCCTACATCGTTGCCGACACCGTATTCCCGGGCATCCTCGACCTCACCGCCCCGCTCACCGCGCTGCTGGTGGTGCAGGCGTCTACGGTGGGCACCCTCCGGATGGGACTGGTGCGCGTCGGCGCCGTGCTCACGGGTGTGCTGGTCGCGGTGGCTGCCACCGCCTATCTGGGGCTGTCGTGGTGGAGCCTTGCCGGGGTGATCGCGTCGTCGCTCATCATCGCCAACCTGCTGCGACTCGGAGATCAGAGACTCGAGGCACCGATCAGCGCGATGCTCATCCTCGCCGTTTCCGCACCGGATGTCGCGGCCGAGGTGCGCGTGGCGAACACCCTCATCGGCACCGTTGTGGGCATCGCGTTCAGTCTTCTGGTTCCCATCGCCATTCCAAACGATAAGGCGAGCGAAGCAGTGCGCGGCGTCACCCGGTCGCAGGCCGCCCTCATGAACGAGATCGCGTCGACCCTGGGCGACCGCCCGCCGCACCCGGATGAGGTTGTTGCCTGGACGGAGTGGGCAGGTCACATCAGCGCCGAGCTGCGAGCGGCAGTGTCGGCCGTCGAGACCGCGAAGGAGAGCCGCCGACTCAATCCGCGCGCGCTGACCACCGCGACCGTGCATCCGGGACTCGCCTCAGCGGTGGAGAGACTCGATCGAGCGCTGTCGGCCCAGCGCGCACTGATCGCGGCGATCGGGCGCCAGGCACCCGCCGGGCGCGGCGGAGGAGACAGACCGCGCAGAGGGAGACCTGCGTCGCGCGTTCGCCGTGGTGCTCGACGACGTGGCGACCGGGCTCCGCGCGTTCGGCGATCTCGTGGAGGCGGAATACGGTCGCGTCCGCGCCGATCGGGCGGAGGAGGCTCACCTGATCACCCTGGACGTCGTGCGGGAGACGCGGGCGGTGCTCACCGAGCTCACCCTCATCGAGGTGGACCCGCGCGAGCGGAATGAGCTGTGGCTGCTGCACGGGTCGGTGCTCGCCGCGATCGAGCAGGTGCTCGTTCAGATCGACGTGGAGCACACGGAGCGGAGCACGGATTCGTGGGTCAACCGATACGCGCTGCCGGTGCTTCGCAGGCCGTTGATCCCGCCGCGGCGGCGGAGGGAGCTCTAGTCCGTCACCGGCGTTCCCGGTGAGGAGATGTCTAGAATTCTTGACATTAAGCGGCTAGCCTGTGTGTAAAGAATTTTTTACATAGGAGGGGTCATGGCATTCGGCGAGAAGAGTGCGTGGGCGGTACTAGCGGCGGTGATCATCGTGTACGGCTGGTACGCGACCGTGGTTGTCGGGTGGGGGTCCGGCCCGACCCCCGTAGACGATGTCGTGTATCAGCCACTCCTGATCACGGTTACCGTTCCACTCGTCATCCTCCTGGCACTTTTTCACGCCGCGATCGCCATCGCGCGCCCGAAGGAGGCTGGGCAACACGACGAGCGGGATCGCATTTTCGAGATGCGCGCGGAAGCGTGGGGCGGACTCGCCCTAGGGATCGGAGTCTTTGCCGTGCTCTGCCTCGCCATGATCAGCGCGTCTTCGTTCTGGGTCGCCCACGCGGCACTTGGTGCGCTGGTCTTAGCCGAGTTGGCCAAACAGTCCGGGCGCATCATGCTCTACCGAAAAGCCCGATGACGACGGCCGGTCCCAAACCCACAGGCGTGCGTCACTCGAGGTAACCCTCGAGGTCGCGAAGGCCTTGGGCCGCTCGCGGGAGGATGCGTTCGGCTGTCCCGGGGAGGCCCCGCAAGGGACCGGCAGGTTAGAACAGCGGCCAGGGCACCGCGGGCATCTCGCCGGAAGGGGCGGGAAATCGTGCCTCGGAGTACAGCCGGTCGCAGCGCGCGGCCAGCGTCTCGACTTCGTCCGGCGTGATCAGGTCGGCGAGCTCGTCGCCGAGCGCCGAGTCCAGTCCGGTGCGCACGCGCGCGACCCCCGCGAGTTCGTCGGCCGTCAGAGCCTCACCCAGCCAGCCCCATAGAACGGTGCGCAGCTTGTGGTCGCTGTGGAAGGTGAGACCGTGATCCACGCCGAAGCGATGTCCGTCCGGCATCGCCAGCACGTGGGCACCCTTACGGTCGGCGTTGTTCGTGATGATGTCGAACACGGCCATCCGGCGAAGCGCGGGAGAGTCCTCGTGGATGAGAGACACGAGCCGGTCATCCTCATCCCGTCCGTCGAAGACATGACGCCAGCCCGTCGACGGCATCGCGTCCGCAGCGATGAGATCGACAGCATCCTGCTCGGGGTCGATGTCCCGCCAGAGCTGCACCATGCCCTCGCCAAGCGGCCCAGCGCGCAGCCAGGTCGGCGGCACCACATTCCAGCCGAACCACTCCGAGACCAGGTAGGCCGCGGCCTCCCGCGACGCGAGGTTACCGTCGGGAAAATCCCACAGCGGCCGCTCGCCGGCGATCGGCTTATAGATCACCGGCACCCCGTCGATGCTGCCGAGGAAGGTGGCATTGGATGCCGTGGTGATGCGGCCAGTGAGCTCGAGCTCACCCCGAGGAAGATCCGGGTCGCGCGTCACCACTGTTCGTCGGGAACGAGGCAACTGTGTCCGTCCGGATCCATCGGATCCCCGCACAGCGGGCACAGCGGCCGTCCGGCCCCCACCACCTCGAGCGTGCGCTTCGCAAACGCCCGGGCGGTCCCCACCGGCATGCGAACCCAGAGCATCTCCTCGGGTTCCGGCGCGCCCCCGTCGAGTGAGGTGGCTGCATCATCCGCTTCGGTGAAGGGGTAGGCCTCGACCACCACCTGAGCCGTCACCGGGTCCCAGCCGAGGCTCATCGCTCCGGTGCGGAACTGCTCATCCACCGGCTCCAGTGGATCGTTGTCGACGAGTTCGACCGGCGTGCCCGAAGGAATGTGCATCGGGTTGCCCTCCTGCGCCATCAGCTCGTCGAGGATCTCCTCGATCTTGTTGGCGAGAAGCGCTGACTGCTCCTTCTCCAACACCACCGTGATGATGCGCGCTCCCGCGCGAGCCTGCAGGTAGAAGGTGCGCGAACCGGGTTGGCCGATGGTGCCGACGACGACCCGGTCTGGCCAGTCGAAGCCGTGGACGATGGTGGGCATGCCGACAGTCTAAAAGCGGGGTCGCGGCGAAACCTCAGAGATTGCCTGCCCCACCACCGACCGGCGCGTCGGCGGTCGGTGTGCTCCCGCGCAGCCAGGAGAGGTCGCCCGCGTCGGTGTTGATGGCGATCACGCTCGGGCGTCCCGCGCCGTAGCGAACGATGGAGACGGATGCCGGGCCCACGTTCAGGCGCTGAAACAGGTCGAGGTGCATTCCGAGCGCGTCGGCGAGCACCGACTTGATGATGTCGCCGTGGCTCACCGCCGCCCACACGGCACCTTCGCCGTGCTCGGCCTCGAACTGTGCGTCGCGCTGGCGGATGGCGCGCACCGAGCGCGACTGCATGGTGGCCATGGACTCGCCGCCGGGAAAGGTGACGGCCGACGGATGCGCCTGCACCACCGACCACAGGTGCTCCTTCGCAAGGTCTCCGAGCGCTTTGCCCTGCCAGTGCCCGTAGTCGCACTCGGTGATGGCCTCATCGATCGGCGTCACTGGCGATCCCGGCTGGCGGTCGAGGATCAGGCCGGCGGTCTCGCGGCACCGCTCCAGCGGGCTCGACACCACGCCGACCAGGGGCACCACCGCCATCCGCTCGCCCGTTCTGGCGGCCTGCTCGCGGCCGACGTCGTCGAGCAGCACGCCCTGCTGCCTTCCGGCAAGCATTCCCGTGGCATTTGCGGTGGTGCGACCGTGCCGCACGAGGATGACTGTGGCCATGGGGCCAGCCTAGACAGAGGCAGCTGGGGGCTCGGACGCTCGACTGGCAGCGCCCGTCGCCGCTTTTATAGGGTGGAATTGCGGCGCTCGCACCAAGCGGGGCCTCGCAGACAACTCCACAGCACGGCCACCTCACCCAGAAAATGTGAACAAGGAGCCAACCATGTCTGAATCGACGAACGAAGAGCAGAAGTCGAACCACCGCAAGCATCAGGCGCGTATGTACTGGATCTTCGGCGCGATGATCGCCACCTCGACGGTGGTGATGTTCCTCCTCACCTACACGAACTCCTACGCCCTCGAGCACGTGCGCTTCAGCGAGGAGCGGGTCTACATGGCTCTCCTCATGGGCGCTGCGATGGCCATCATCATGCTGAGTTTCATGATGGCGATGATGTACAGGAACCTGAAGGTGAACGTGGCCATCGTGATCGGCGCGCTGCATCCTCGGCAGCGGAGCCCTGTGGCTGTCGCGATCGCAGACGTTTGTGGACGACGTGGACTACATGCAGGGGATGATTCCCCACCACTCCATCGCCATCCTCACCAGCGAGCGTGCCGATATCGACGACGCACGCGTGCGGGAGCTTGCCGACGACATCATCAAGGCGCAACGCAAGGAGATCGCCGAGATGGAGTGGCTGATCAACGACATCAAGGAGAACGGCATCGCCGCGACCGAACAGGATGCGGCCGAACGTCCGATCCCCGAGTTTGAGGCGGCCCCCTGAGGTTGTACCGGTCTACACCCGGCTAGTGCACGCGCTCGGTAAGCATCACATCACGGGGCTCACTGGTTCGAGAAGGCGGCATCGAAGGAGTGGCCAGGTGGCGTCCATAACTTCGATCGGACGAACGCGATGGCTTCAGCCGCGCCGTGCAGACGATCCATGCCTGCATCCTCCCATTCGATCGAGATGGGACCGGTATAGCCGATGGAGCCCAACGCCCGGAAGGCGTCCTCCCACGGCACATCCCCGTGCCCCGTCGATACGAAGTCCCAACCGCGACGGGGGTCGCCCCACGGCAGATGCGAACCGAGCACTCCTGCGCGCCCGTTGTTCGGGCGAAGCCTCGTGTCCTTGCAGTCCACATGGTAGATCCGGTCGCGAAAGTCCCAGATGAACCCGACCGGGTCGATGTTCTGCCACATCATGTGGGAGGGGTCCCAGTTGAACCCGAACGCCTCGCGGTGCCCGATCGCTTCGAGTGTGCGCACGCTGGTCCAGTAGTCGTAGGCCACTTCGCCCGGATGTACCTCGTGGGCGAACCGCACCCCTTCGTCGTCGAAGACGTCGAGGATCGGATTCCAGCGCGCCGCGAAGTCGTCGTATCCCGCCTCGATCACGGCTTCGGGCACCGGCGGGAACATGGCCACATACGGCCAGACAGCCGAACCGGTGAAGCCGACAACCGTGTCAACGCCAAGCTTGCGAGCCACCCTCGCGGCACGCTTCATGTCTTCGGCGGCGCGGCCTCGAACGCCCTCGGCATCGCCGTCGCCCCAGACGTACGGCCGCACGATCGCCTGATGGCGGAAATCGATCGGCACGTCGCACACGGCCTGGCCAGCCAAGTGGTTGGAGATCGCGTATACCGCCAACCCGTGTCGATCGAGAATCTCCTTTCGCGAAGCGAGGTAGGAGGGGTCCTCATCGGCGCGCTTGAGGTCCAGGTGGTCGCCGGAGGCGGCGATCTCAAGCCCGTCGTATCCCCATTCCGCCGCCAGCCGGGCCACCTCTTCGAACGGTAGGTCAGCCCACTGACCGGTGAACAGCGTGACCGGGTGCGTCGAAGCACTCACGCCGTACTCGATTCCGGCTGACGTACCGAGGCAACCGTGACCCAGCGATTCTCTTCCGACGACGCGATGACCGCTTCTGTCAGCTGCGCCGCCCGAACTCCGTCGGCGAACGTGGGGAGGCCGTCCACCGTCTCACCCCGGATAGCGAGATGCACGTCGCGCATGAAGAGTCCGAAACAGTCCTGATATCCCTGCGGATGCCCCGAGGGGAGAGAGACGTAGGACTTTGCCATCCCGTGGGCTAGGGTCTCCTGCCCCTTGGGGATGATCGTGATGCCCTTGTCCGACCCGATCCACAGATCGTTGGGATTCTCCTGATCAAACGCGTAGGAGTGCTTTTCTCCATCGAGCGAGAGCCACAGACGGTTCTTACGACCGGGACTTGCCTGTGAGATGACCACGGACCCGGTTGCACCGCGGTCGGTCTGGAACATCATGGTGACCCCATCCTCCGTCGACATGGGGATTTCGTCGCCATCGGAGAGACGCGTCTCGTGTAGACGGGATTTTTGCGCAAGCAGGCGTTCGATTCGGTGGCCGGTGATGAACTCGACGAGGTCGCACCAGTGCACCCCGATGTCGCCGAAGGCGCGGGATCCCTCATCCATCATCCGCCAGTTGTAGCTGGACTGATTCGACAACCAATCCTGCAGGTAGTGCCCGTGGGCAAGCCAGATGCGCTCTCCCGACTCCGCGATTCGCGCTCTCGCCTCGCGCACTGTCGGGTAGAAGCGGTAGACGAACGGCACAGCATTCACAACTCCGGCGTCTTCCGCGGCCCGCTGCAGGCGTGAGGCGTCCGCCGCCGTGAGCGCGAGAGGCTTCTCGCACACCACGTGTTTGCCGGCGGCGATAGCGGCGAGAGCGAGGGGCAGATGCAGGGCATTCGGCGTGCAGATGTGCACGAGGTCCACATCGGGATGCTCGACCAGTTCCTCCGGTGACAGAGCGAGCGGGATGTTCTCCTCATCCGCCGCCAGTCGGGTGCGAGTTGCGTCGCGACCGGCGTAAGCGATGACCGTGCCGCCCACGGACCGCACTGCCCGTGTGTGCACACGCCCCATGAAGCCCGTGCCGATGATGCCGCTGCGCAGCGTCGGGCGGGGAGTCATTTCTTCCTCGAAAGCGCTACGGCCGCGATGATGATCGCACCCCGCACGACCTGCTGCTGCGCGACGTCGAGTCCGGCGAGGATGAGGCCATTGTTGATCAGACCCATGAAGAGTGATCCGAAGAGCGTGCCGATGACGGCGCCGCGGCCTCCGAAAAGGCTCGTGCCGCCCAGAATGACCGCTGCGATGACGGTGAGTTCGTCGCCTTGGCCCCACTGGAATCGGCCAGACTCGAGGCGGCCGGCATAGAGCATGCCTGCGACCGCGGCGGCGATGCCGGAGGTGAGCAGAACGGTGAACTTGATCTTGGCCGTGTTGATGCCGGTGTAGGCGGCTGCCGTCGGGTTACCTCCGGTGGCAAGCACCTTGCGGCCGAAACTGGTGCGATTCATCACGACCCAGCCGATAGCCACGGCCAGCACGGTCCAGACGAGCAGCCCGGGGACGGGGCCGAAGTCGCCGCCGCCGAAGATCATCACGTAGACCCGGTCGATGATCGGTTGGGGCGCCGACGCGGTGATCCACTGCGCCAGTCCCGCCGCGAGGCCGAGCATTCCGAGCGTGACGAGGAATGACGGGATCTTCAACAGCGCCACGAGTCCTCCGTTGATCGCCCCGATCGCGGCACCGGCGAGAAGCCCCGCGAGGATGCCTGGCAACAGGCCGAACTGCGTCGTCGTCATCGCTGTCACCACGGAAGCTAGGCCCGCGATCGACCCAACGCTCAGGTCGATTTCAGCCGCCGCGATGACGAAGGTCATTGCGACGGCCATGATCGAGATCGTCGCGGTCTGCCGCACGATGTTGAGCATGTTATTGGTCGACAGGAATCCGTCGCTGCCGAGGAAGATCGCGAACAGGATGAACACCACCACGAAGGCGATGTAGATGATGTTGCTGCGCCAGTCGAGCCGAGTGACGACCTGCCCGACTTTGGACGGCCGTGTGGGCGTTGCGGTGGTGCTCATGCTGCCTCTCCTTGGATAATAAGTTGAAGTTCTTCTTCGCTTCCGACTTCGTCGCGATTCAGCTCGCGGCCGGAGCGCCCGCCTCGGATGACCACGATGCGGTCTGAGACGGCGAGCAGTTCGGGCAATTCGGACGAGATGAACAGCACCGCGTTGCCCTGCGAGGCGAAGTCGCGCACGATGTCGAGGATCTCGGTCTTGGTTCCGATGTCGACGCCAGCGGTGGGCTCGTCCATCACGAGGATGCGCGGCTCGGTGTTGATCCACTTCGCCACGACGACCTTCTGCTGGTTGCCTCCCGACAGCAGACTGATTGAGGCGTAGGGGTCGGCAACCTTCACCCCAAAGCGAGAGACGAGTTGATCAGTGAGCTCGCGCAACTTCCGAGTCGAGAGGAAGCCCCGTGACTTCACGCGATCGAGCACCGGCAGGGTCAGATTGTCGGAAACGGAATGCTCGAGCACGAGGCCCTGCTCACGGCGGTCTTCGGGGATGAGCGCGACACCCGCCTGCTGGGCTGCGATCGGCGTAGCGAAACGCACCCGTTCGCCGTCGATGCTCAGCGACCCTTTCGTGGGACGGTCCATGCCCGCAATCACGCGGGCGAGCTCCGTCCGCCCGCTGCCCATCAGGCCCGCCAGGCCGACGATCTCGCCAGCACGAATGGTCAGGCTCACGGAATCGAGCACGGTACTGCTGGCGACGTCCTTCACCTCGAGCAGCACCGGAGCGTCTGCAGACAGGCCGCGGTCGCGATAGATCAGATCCGAGGCGAGCCGCCGGCCGATAATGGCTTCGATGATCTCGGCCGCGCTCAACTGACTTACAGGTGAAGCGAGCACGACCCGGCCGTCGCGCAGCACCGTGATGCGGTCAGCGACCCGACGGATTTCGTCCATCCGGTGCGAAATGTAGACGATGGCGATCCCACGGCCTTTGAGCGTCGCGATCAACTCGAAGAGGTTCTCCACCTCGTGCTTTGCGAGGCTCGCCGTCGGCTCGTCCATCACCAGAACGCTCGCGTTCTTCGCAAGCGCCTTGGCGATCTCGACAAGCTGCCAGTAGGCGGTGCCGAGGTCCTCTACCCGAGCCCGCGGGTCGATCGTGACGCCGAGACCGTCGAAGAGTTCCTTCGAGGCCTTTTCGGCCGCCCCGTCGTCGATCAGCCCACCGGCACCTCGGATCTCCCGATTGAGGAAGATGTTCTGGGCCACGGTCATAGACGGGATGAGGCTGAACTCCTGGAACACCATGCCAATGCCGGCCCGTTCCGCATCGGCGGTGCTGCGGATGTCGACGGGCTCACCCCGGACCTCGATGGTTCCGGAGGTGATCGGGTGGACACCCTGCAACACCTTCATCAGCGTCGATTTGCCGGCACCGTTCTCACCGGCGAGGGCGTGTACCTCTCCTGCGACGATGTCCATATCCACCGACTTCAGAACCTCGACCGGGCCGAAGCTCTTCACGATGGACCGCATGCTCACCACCGGCAGGCCGTCGAGGCTCTCAGACATCGGAGGACCCCGAGAGGGCAGCATCCGGAACCTTGACCCACTGGCCGGTGCGCCCGGACTCGAGGATCGCCTCATCGACGAGCGCGGCCTGGTAGCCGTCGTAGAAGTTCGGCGAGACCGTTCCGCCTTCGACCACGGCCTTCAGGAAGTCGTGAGCTTCAATGATCTTCGTCTCGCCGTAGCCGATACCCAGGGCCGGAATGGGCCAGAGCGACTCTCCGTACGGCGTGTTCGGCCCGGTGTAGACGGTGCGGAAGCCCCGACGGTCGGCGGGGTCGGCCTTGAAGGCGACCTGCAGTTCGTCGCGGTTCTCGTAGTTGAAGAAGATCGAGCCTTCAGTGCCGTGGATCTCGAAGGTAATGAAGTTGTTACGGCCCCAGGCGTTGCGTGTTGCCTCAATCGAGCCGACCGCGCCGTTGCGGAACCTGACGAGCGACATCGCCTCGTCGTCCACGTCCACCTTCCCGCGCGGGCCGTCGCTCTTGCTCGATCCACCGAGGGCGTCGAGGCCGCCTGACTGGATCGGTCGGTCGGCGATGAAGTTGGACACGAGCGAAGTGACTTCGGAGATATCGCCGACCAGGTAACGGGCGAGGTCGACTACGTGCGATCCGATGTCGCCCACCGCGCCCGAACCCGCGATGCTCTTCTGGAAGCGCCAGCTCAGCGGAGAGTTCGGGTCTGCACTCCAGTCCTGCAGGTACGTGCCCCGGAAGTTGAGGATGTCGCCGATAGCCCCTTCGTCGATGTACTTCTTGGCGAGCGCGACGGCGGGGGTGCGACGGTAGTTGAAGGCCACCGCGGTGACGACACCGGCTTTTGTCGCAGCCTCGTACATGCGGCCCGCTTCTTCAGCGGTCGGGGCCAATGGTTTCTCGCAAATGATGTGCTTGCCCGCTTCGGCGGCGGCAATCGCGATCTCGGCGTGCATGTTGTTCGGCGTCGCGATGTCGATGACATCGATGTCCGGGTCATTCACCACATCACGCCAGGACGAGGAGAAGCCCTCCCACGAGTAGCGCTCCGCTGCCGTGCGTGCCATCTCGTCGCTGACGTCGACGAGCATCTTCTTCACCGGACGCGCGGGCGCCGGCCAGAAGAACATCGGCATTGCGGCATACGCCAATGAGTGCGCTTTCCCCATGAATCCGCCACCGATCATGGCGATGTTGATCTCTTGCATGTTCTGCCTTTCGTGGCGCATCCCTCTGGGACGCTTTCGTGATTACTGAGAGTGTTCCGTTGGGGACGACCGGATGGGTCGTCCCCAACGGAGTGCTGATGATTTTCGGCGACTACTTGACGAACGAGTCCTTGACCGCAGCCGGAGCCTCGGAGTGGTAGACCGTCTTCCACGCCTCGAGAACGTTGTCGTGGTCAACGGGGAGTGAACTCAGTGCGACGTATGCGGGAACGTCCACGCCGAGGATGCTGAGTGCCGCAAGGTCTGCCTCGGCGACACCCTGGTCGTAGGGCAGCTGCGCCCCGAGTCCCACGATCATTTGATTCTTCGCGAGAGCGATTGCCACGTTGGTGCCAAGGTCTTCGGTCGCGATCTTGATGTCCGTGCGCCCGGTTTCGCGAGCCGCAGCCATGACACCCTCCGCTGGCACATCCCAGACGGCCCAGATGCCGTCGAGGTCTGCATTCTTCGTGAGCATCGCGTTGGCGACGCCCTGCGCGTCACCGGCGAAGTCCGGTCCGCCAATGCCCTGCTCCTGCACAATTTCGATGTCCGGGAACTTGTCGGCGATCGTGGTGGTGAAGCCCTGGTAACGCTGCTGCGTCACGAAGAAGTCAGCCTCGTGGTAGATAACGCCGATCTTGCCCGCGCCGCCCATCGAACGGGCGAGAAGGTACGCGGAGGTGACGCCGTTGCCATAGTTGTCGGCCGAGACCATCGAAACGTAGTCCTTGCCCGCCACGAATCCCTGTGGCACGTTGTCCATGAAGACGAGCTTCACGCCCTGCTCCGCAGCCTTGCGGTAGGCGCTTGCTGTTGCCACGGGGTCGGTCGGAATGGAGACGATGATGTCCGGATTCTGCGTAAGCACCGTCTCGATGTTGGAGACCTGTGTGGCCGGGTTGAAGTCGGCGTCGGTGGTGGCGATGACCTCGATCCCGAGACGGTCGAATTCCGCGTTGAGGCCCGCGATCTGAGCGTTTGCCCAGTCGTTGCCGCCGTAGTGCATCACGATGGCGGCCTTGAGACCCATGCCCGCGATCTCAGCGGCCTGCTCATCTGTGATTTTCGTGGCGTCGACCGAGGCTGGCTCCTCACCGTTCGGGCCGGTGCTGAGCACCTGACCGGTGATATCGGCAAGGGCCGCGTCGATCTCAGCGGTGATCGCCGGGTCGACCTCGGTAGCGGTGCCGGCTCCGCCCGCAGGCGTGCAGCCTGCAAGCGCCAGCATCGCCCCCGCTGCGATGATCGCAACAGACGTGATCTTGATCTTCATACTTCATGCTCCTTTGCTGTGTGAATCTTGGTTTCGAATTGAGAAATCGAGGTCAGGCGAGCCTTCCCTCCCGTAGGAAGGTGAGGCTTTTGACGGCGGCGTCACTCTGATCCCCCTGGTAGCCGTCGAGTTCGACCGTGACCCAGTCCTGGTAGCCGGCATCGACGACTGCGTCGATGATGGCGCCGAGGTCCAGGTCACCCTCGCCGAGCGGAAGGAAAGCGTTGGTCTTCAGGTCGACATCTTTGAGGTGTACGTAGGCCAACCGATCGGCATAGCGACGGATGATCGCCACGGGGTCTCCGCCGCCTGCGGCGATATGCGCGACATCCGCGCACATCCCGATGGTGGTCGCGGCAAAGAGGGCGTCGATCTGGTCTGGCGCTTGGGCGAGGCTGCCGAGGTGCGGGTGATAGCTGGCGATGAGCCCGGCTGCACGGGCGCGCTCGGAGACAGTGTCGAGGAAGGCGCCGGCGACGGAGTAGTCCTCGTTTCGAGGTCCGCTCGAACGCACGGCGCCACCACCGACGACGTAATGACGGGCTCCGACGGCTGCGGCGAGGCCGATGGACCGGTCGAAGCGCGCAAGTTCGTCCTCATGCGCGTCCGGGTAGATGAAATGACCGCCGCTGTAGACGGCGGCGACCTCCAGACCATTCGATCGCACGGCTCCGACGAAATCTTCGATGGAGTCTTCATAGGGGAGGAGGTTGCCGTCGAACAGCTCGACCCCCGTGTACCCGGCGGCCGCGATCGCCTCCAGAGTGGGGCGCACATCGCCCGGCGTCTCGTAAAAACCAGACCCAATGCTGGTCACGGCGCCCGGCGTGCCGATCACACCACCCCATGCGTTTGCCTCGTAAGCGAACTTCACTGTTCTACCTCCTCGTAGTCACCCTCAGTAAGGCGACCGTATCACTTACGACTTTCTAGTGTCAAATATATGTGCAAAAGTGCACACTTTTGCCCTAAAATTGTTCTCTACGGGGCATCGCTCGAACGAATGGAATGGGACCAACATGATTTCTACCGGCGCTGGGGAGCTGTTTCAGTTGTTGCGCGACGGTCGACCTCGAACGAGGCAGGAACTGGTCGAGGAGACCGGGCTTGCGAGGACTAGCGTCGTCAATCGGATTGCGGCCCTGACCGCCGCGGGACTGATCTCACCAACGGGGACGGTCGCCGCGTCCGGGGGCCGGCCCGCGGTGCGAATAGTGTTCGGTCAGACGTCGCGGGTATGCATCGGGATCGATTTGGGAGCGACCCATGGGTCCGTGGGGGTGCTCGATCTCTCCGGGCGGGTGCTGCAGGAAGAAAGTCGCGTGCTCTCCATCGCCGACGGGCCGACGGAGATTCTCACCTGGGCGATAGACACGGCGGAACGGTTGTTGAAAACAAGCAAACGAGACGCCCGCGACCTCCTGGGCATCGGTGTCGGTGTTCCCGGCCCCGTCGAACACTCGACCGGGCGTCCAATCCGGCCTCCGATCATGCCCGGCTGGGACGGTTTCGACATTCCCGCCTTCGTCCAACAGCGCCTGGCCGCGCCGGTGCTTGTGGACAACGATGTGAATCTGCTGGCGCTCGGCGAGCGCGCGACTCGCTGGCCCACGGTGGACGACCTACTTTTCATCAAAGTTGCCACCGGCATCGGCGCGGGCATCATTCTGGGCGGAGTGTTGCAGCGGGGGGCTCGAGGGTCGGCCGGTGACATCGGGCACGTGCAGGTGCCCGGGACGACCGACGACCGCGATCTCGAAGCAACCGCCAGCGCTCCCGCCATCGCGGCGAATCTGAGCCGCGACGGAATGGTGGTCGAGTCGTCGGACGTGACCAACCGGATCCTGACCGGGGACCCTGCCGCGATCAGCGCGGCACGGGATGCGGGCCGCGCGATCGGCGAGGTCACCGCAGTCTGCGTCAGCATTCTCAATCCATCTGTTGTGGTGATCGGCGGGCAGCTGGGCGTGCACGTGCAGGAGATCATCGCGGGGGTGCGTGAGGTCGTCTACCGGAGATCGATCCCGCTCGCGACACAGCACCTCAACATCGTGCCTGCCCGGGGAGGCTCGACCGCGGGGATCCGCGGTGCGGGCCTCATGGTCCTCGATGAACGGCTGAGCGCGGCTGCCGTGGACGAGTTGATCGCTACCTGTTGAGCCGATAGCGCCGCGCCACAACCGACCGGCATCGACCTACACAATGCCGAATCCCGACTCATCACCCCCGGGATTCGTGGGGTCACAGCCCGGCGTCAAAGAGCCGATCGTGCAATCGTTTTCAGCTCGGATAGCGCGTCGACTCCCCGGATAAGTCTGTCCAGGGCGCGCATCATGCCACATTTCGGCAGGATTCGAGCCCAGTCGACGGAGCATGTGCAACCGCTTGCACGAGCGGTGCGTGGCGCAGTAGCGTCACATCCGTTGGTTTCGCGCCGTTCAGGCGCTCACACGGGAAGAGTCAATGTTGACTAGTCGCTCTGCTGTCACGCCGTCGTCACCGCCACAATCGCCTCCGCAGCGATCGTCCTCTCCGGACTGGTGTTCGCACCGCTCGCCGCCGTGGCGGCGACACCGACGGTGGCTCTCGTCGGAAGCCTCCAGAACGAACTCGGCTGCAGTGAGGACTGGCAGCCAGCCTGCGACGCCACAGAGCTCGTGCCCACCGGCACCGAAGGCGTGTGGGCTGCCGAGTTCACCCTCCCCGCCGGCAGTTTCGACTACAAGGTCGCGCTGAACGACACCTGGGATGTCGCGTACGGACTGAACGGCGGCGGCGACAACATCCCGCTCACCGTGGCGGGCGAGAGCACCCTGCGGTTCACCTTCGATCTCGCCACGAAGCGGATCGGACTCGAAGCGCTCTCCCTCGCCGGGCCCTACTCCGATGCCGACGCACCACTCGCCGCCGCACCCATCCGCGAACCCGGCAGCGACGAGCAGTTCTACTTCGTCATGACCGACCGCTTCAATGACGGCGACCCGTCGAACAACACGGCGGGCCTCGGCGCCGATCCGCTTGTCTCCGGATTCGACCCCACAAACAAGGGCTTCTTCAACGGGGGCGACATCGCGGGCCTGAGATCCTCCCTCGACTACATCGAGGGCCTCGGTACCAGCGCGATCTGGCTCACCCCATCGTTCATGAACCAGCCGGTGCAGGGCACGGGCACGAACGCCTCGGCCGGATACCACGGCTACTGGATCACCGACTTCACCCGCATCGACCCACACCTCGGCACGAATGCCGAACTCGAGGCACTCATTGCCGACGCGCATGCCCGTGGCATCAAGGTCTATTTCGACATCATCACCAATCACACCGCCGACCTAATCGACTACGCCGAGAAGCAGTACAGCTACATCGACAAGGCCACGTCCCCGTACACGACGGCGGCAGGCGAGCCCTTCGATCCAGCCGATTATGCGGGCACGAACGACTTCCCCGCACTCGATGAGACATCCTTCCCCTACACGCCGACGGTGACGCCGGAAAACGCCGACCGCAAGGTGCCGGCCTGGCTCAACGACCCCACGCTCTACCACAACCGCGGAGACTCGACCTTCGAGGGCGAGAGCGCGCTCGACGGTGACTTCTTCGGTCTCGATGACCTGATGACCGAGAACCCCGCCGTGGTGAACGGTTTCGTCGACGTGTACAAGACCTGGATCGACCTGGGCATCGACGGCTTCCGCATCGACACCGTGAAGCACGTCAACCTCGAGTTCTGGCAGACGTGGTCCACCGCCGTGCGCGACTACGCGCACGCGCAGGGCAAGCCGGAGTTCTTCATGTTCGGCGAGGTCTTCGACGCGGATGCCGCCAAGACGGCGCCCTACGTGCGAGATACCGACCTCAGCTCGGTGCTCGACTTCGCCTTCCAGTCGCAGGCGACAAGCTTCGCAGCAGGCAACTCCGCCAAGGGACTCAGCCAGCTCTTCGCGAGTGATGACCGCTACACGACGCCCTACTCCAACGCCTACGCCCTGCCGACGTTCCTCGGCAACCACGACATGGGCCGGATCGGCTCCTTTCTGAAGAACACCGACGCTCCCGTGCAGCGAGACGAACTCGCCCACGAACTCATGTACCTCACCCGCGGACAGCCCGTGGTCTACTACGGCGACGAGCAGGGCTTCGCCGGAACCGGCGGCGACAAGGATGCCCGCCAGTCCCTGTTCGCGAGCGAGGTCGCCGACTACGTGAACCAGCCGTTGATCACGGGGGAGACGGCCGGCTCCGTCGACCGGTTCGACACGGACGCGCCGTTGTACACGCATATCAGCGGTCTTTCCGCCCTCCGAAACAGCGATCCTGCGCTCTCCATGGGCGCCCAAATCGAGCGCTACGCCGACACCGGAGCCGGCATCTACGCCTTCAGCCGCGTCGATCGCAACGAAAAGATCGAACACCTCGTCGCCGTCAACAATTCGGCGGCCGCCAAGACCGTCACGGTGCCGACGCTCACCGACGGCGCCGCGTTCTCCGTGCTCTACGGACCGGGCACCCCCGGCAGCGCCGATGCCGCCGGCGAGCTGTCCGTGACCGTCCCGGCACTCAGCTCGGTCGTGCTGGTGGCCGACCGTCCGGTCACGGCGCCGAACGCGGCATCCGCCGTCTCGGTCTCCGTTCCTGTGGCCGGTGCCGGTGTGACCGGCATGACGCCGGTCGCCGCTACGGTCGATGAGGGCACCTGGGTCGAGACCGGATTCGCGTGGCGCGAGGTGGGCGCCCCGGAATGGACCGCGCTCGGCACCGCGGAAGACACGAGCCCGCGGGTCTTCCACGACACCGCCGGTCTCGCGAACGGCACCCTGATCGAATACCGCGCCGTCACGACAGACGCTGCGGGCAACCGTGCTGCCGCCTCGACCTTCGCATCGGTCGGGAACGCCGTCACGCTGACCGACATCAGCGCCCCACCCGCAGCGTTCGACCTGGTCACCGTCGCGGGCAGCCACAATTCCGAGATGGGATGCCCGGGGGACTGGCAGCCCGGCTGCGAGGCCGCAAAGCTCACCCAGCGCGCCGACGGAATCTACGCCGGTACGTTCGACCTGCCCGCGGGCGACTTCGAATACAAGATCGCGATCAACGGCTCGTGGGATCTCAACTACGGAGCAGGCGGAGTGCCGAACGGGGCAAACGTCGCCTTCACGACCGCCGGTGGCCCGGTGACGTTCTACTTCGACCCGCGCACCAACTTCTTCCAGAATTCGGCGCAGGGGCCTATCGTCGTCGCGGCCGGCTCATTCCAGGAGGAGGCCGGATGCTCCGGAGACTGGCAGCCCGAATGCCTCGCCACCTGGCTTCAGGACATCGACGGCGACGGCATCCTCACCTGGAACACGGACACCCTGCCCACCGGCAGTTATGAGGTCAAAGTGGCACACAATCTCAGCTGGGCCGAGAACTATGGCGCCGACGGAGCGCCCAACGGCGCGAACATCGGCTTCAGCGTGACCGAGGGCAAGCAGACGACGTTCAGCTATGACCTGGCCACCCATCAGCTCACGGTGGAAGCCACCGATCCGCCGCTCGCGGGCACCGGGCAGCAGCGTGCTCACTGGGTGAGCGAGAACACGCTGGCCTGGCCGCGCGACCTCCTCCCGGTGAACAGCGACCCGGCAGACCTCGTCTACGCACTGCACAGCTCGAAGGACGCCGCCCTCGTTCTCGCCGATGGCGCGGTGACAGGAGGCGACACCGTGAAGCTCGCCTATGACCCGGCGGGGCTTACTGACCCGCAGAAGAAGGCGTTCCCGGCCCTTGCCGGCGCCGTCGTCCTCCGTCCCGTCGATACAGACCGCGCCGCCGTGGAGCGCCTGCTCACCACGCAACTGCTGGTCAGTCAAAGCGATGCGGATGGCGCTCTCAGCGCGCTCACCGGCGTGCAGCTGCCGGGCGTGCTCGACGATCTCTACGCGGAGGCCGCCGCATCCCGCCCGCTCGGCGTCACCTGGTCGAAGAAACGGCCGACGTTGGCGCTCTGGGCACCGACCGCACAGAACGTGGATCTGCTCGTCTGGGCGTCGGGCGACAGTGCCGAACCCAGCCGGATGCCGATGACGCGCCAGTCCGACGGAACGTGGACGGCGACGGGCAAGAAGAAGTGGTCCGACGCGTCCTACCTCTTCGAGGTGACGGTGTTCGCGCCGTCCACAGGCAAAGATCGAGGTGAATCAGGTCACCGACCCGTACTCGGTGGCCCTCACCACGAATTCGACCCGTTCGGTACTCGTTGATCTGGCCGACCGCGCGTTCCGGCCGAAGAAGTGGGAGAAGACAGCGTCTCCGAAGATCGCCAAAGCCGTCGATCGGTCGATCTACGAGCTGCATGTGCGCGACTTCTCGATCTCTGACGAGACGGTGCCCGCGGCGCTCCGCGGAACCTACGGCGCGTTCGACGTGAAGAGCGCAGGCACCCGGCATCTTGGCGAACTCGCGAAGGCAGGTCTCAACACCGTTCACCTCCTGCCCACCTTCGACATCGCCACGATCGAGGAGGACCGCAGCAAGCAGGTGGCTCCCGCCTGCGATCTCGCGTCCTTCGGACCGGCCTCAACCGAGCAGCAGGCGTGCGTGCAGGCCACCGCCGACGCCGACGGCTTCAACTGGGGCTACGACCCGCTGCATTTCCTCGCGCCGGAAGGCTCCTACGCGGTGGACCCTCGCGGCGGGGCGAGAGTGGCCGAATTCCGCACCATGGTGGGCGCGCTGCATGGCCAGGGGCTCCAGGTCGTTCTCGATGAGGTCTACAACCACACCGCGGCGAGCGGCCAGGCCGCCAAGTCGGTGCTCGACCGGGTGGTGCCGGGCTATTACCACCGGCTCAACCCGGTTGGCGCTGTCGAGACATCCACCTGCTGCCAGAACGTGGCAACGGAACACCTGATGGCGGAACGGCTGATGGTGGATTCCGTCGTGCTCTGGGCGAAGGAGTACCGGGTCGACGGCTTCCGATTCGACCTGATGGGTCACCACTCGAAGGCAAACCTGCTCAACGTGCGCAGCGCGCTCGACGCGCTCACCGTCAAGAAGGACGGCGTCGACGGCAAGGCGATCTACCTGTACGGCGAGGGCTGGAACTTCGGCGAGGTCGCGAATAACGCCCTGTTCGAGCAGGCGACGCAGGGGCAACTCGGTGGCACCGGCATCGGAACGTTCAACGACCGCCTGCGCGACGCGGTGCACGGCGGTAGTCCGGTCGACGGCGGCACGGTGCAGGAGCAGGGCTTCGGCACCGGGCTCGGCACCGACCCGAATGGTGCGGCCATCAACGGCACGACGGAGCAGGCGCTGGCGGAGCTCGCGAAGGCGAGCGACCTGGTGCGACTGGGGCTCGCAGCGAACCTGAGGGACTTCACGTTCGTGACCAGCGACGGCACCGTCAAGCGCGGCGACGACCTCGACTACAACGGCTCGCCCGCGGGCTACGCCGACCAGCCCGACGAGGTGATCAACTACGTCGACGCTCACGACAACGAGACACTCTTCGACCTACTCGCCCTCAAGATGCCGGCCGACTCGTCGATGTCCGATCGGGTGCGCATGAACACCCTGTCGCTCGCGACCGCGACGCTCTCACAGGCGCCGTCGCTCTGGCACGCCGGCACAGACCTCCTGCGTTCCAAGTCACTCGACCGCGACAGCTACAACTCGGGTGACTGGTTCAACCGCATCGACTGGACCGGCCAGACGAACAACTTCGGTGTGGGCCTGCCATCCGCTGCCGCCAACGAAGACAAATGGGGCATCCAGCGTCCGCTGCTCGAGGACCCGGCGCTCGTGCCGACCCCGACCGACATCGCGGCCGCATCCGCTCAGGCACGCGACCTGCTCAAGCTGAAGCAGTCGACCCCGTTGTTCCGGCTCGGCGACGCGACACTGATCAAGCAGAAACTCTCGTTCCCCGCCTCGGGTCCCGACGCGATCCCCGGTGTCATCGTGATGCGCATCGACGACACGGTCGGGGCCGACATGGACCGCACACTCGATGGCGTGCTCACGGTGTTCAACGCGAGCCCGGAGCCGCAGACCATTCAGGTGCAGGGACTGGCGGGCAAAACCTTCACGCTCAGCAGCGTGCAGGCGAAGGGCCAAGACGCCGTGGTCAAGTCAACGACCTGGCACAAGGCGACCGGAACGATCACTGTGCCGGCACGCACCGTGGCCGTGCTTGTCGAGGCCCAGCACCGGTGGGGGCGGAGCTAGGGGGCGGATGCCGCGCATCCGCCCGGCCCGGACACCGCGCATCCGACCGGCTCCGACGCGCTCTCGTCGGCGCCCACTGACTACTGCGGCTCCACCAGCTTGAGTCCGACCACGCATCCGACGAGCCCGAGCATGAGGAGCGCGCGCACAACGGTGAACGGTTCGGTGCCGGTGATCATGGCGTAGCCCACGGTCAGGGCCGCCCCAAT
The DNA here is from genome assembly GCA_963756375.1 of uncultured Actinomycetota bacterium. GTDB lineage: Bacteria > Actinomycetota > Actinomycetes > Actinomycetales > Microbacteriaceae > Marisediminicola. Next base: position 1,054,143 of record CAVWNJ010000005.1, read on the forward strand.
ACCCACCCACACCGCGTAGGCGGTTCCGGTGGAGATGTCGCGCATGGCCCATGCAAGCCCGATCATGCTGGCGACCAAGGCCACCCCGAAGACCACGGTGGGGCCCACCTTGGTGAAACCCTCCGACTTGCCGAGCGCCGTTGCCCAAACAGCCTCGAGGACTCCGGACACAACAAGGATGACCCACGACATTCGACTCGCCTCCATGGCCAGTCTTGTCGCTCACCGGGTACTGATCCGTCGTCCGGGGGCCCGAAAGGAACCCGACATCAGGGTAACAACCGAGCGTGTGCAAACCATGAGCAGCGCCGAGAGAGTGTCCGTAGCAGCGGAGGGGCAAGGGGTGGGACGATGGCGAAACACCTCCGCCGTTCTTCACAGGAAAGAGCCTTCCATGACCGGGCCAATCGCAATCATCTGGAATCCGACGAAGACAGACAAGGACACCCTGCAATCCGGCATGGATGAGGCAGTGGGCACGGGCACGGCCCCCGAGGTCAGCTGGTGGGAGACGAGTAAAGACGACGCCGGCCAGGGAGTGGCCGAGAAGGCGATTGCTGCTGGCGCCGAATTGCTCATCGTCGCGGGAGGCGACGGCACCGTTCGCGCTGTCGCGGAGCACCTGGCCGACGTATCCGCGAAGGCGGATATGGCCATCGTTCCGCTCGGAACAGGCAATCTTCTCGCCCGCAACCTCGAAGTCCCCATCAACGACATCCCCGCCGCGTTCACTCGCGCCTTCGACGGTGACACGCGAAGCATCGATGTCGGATGGGTGGATGTCGACTTGCAGGCCGGGTCGGAACGTCACGCGTTCGTGGTGCTCGTGGGGTTCGGCATCGACGCGAACATGATCGCCGAGACCAACGAAGATCTCAAGAGCAAGGCGGGATGGCTGGCCTACGTCGAATCCCTCGGCCGCGCCATGTCGGCCAGCGACGTTGTGCCCTTTCACATCACCGTGGATGACCAGCCCGGGCGTGACGAAGACGGACACACCCTGCTGATCGCCAACTGCGGCACCTTGCAGGGCGGATTGACGCTCCTCCCCGACGCTGACCCGACCGACGGAGAACTCGACTACCTGGTACTCAGCGCGGAGGGTTTCGGCGAATGGGCCGGCACCGTCAAGACGACGCTGTGGGACAACGGGCTGAAGAAGGTACTCACCGACACCGACGAGACGATCAGCACCGACACCGTGAATCACGGTCGCGCCACCAAACTCGAAGTCACCCTTCCCGAAGATCGCGCTTTCGAGATCGATGGGGAAGAGATCGGCGACACGCGCCGCTTCACGGTGAGCATCCAGCCTGCCGCCATCCGGGTGCGGTAGGCCATCCGGAGCCTGCGCTCGACCGAGCGTTACGATGGACCGACGGCGGACGCGGGGGTGCGGTATGCGATTACTCAGGACCGGATGGAACGCGTTACTTTCGCCATTCATGCGGGGGTGGGCCTCCGTCGCCAACCAGAAGACTGCTTACCTCCCCAGAGCTGAGGATGCCCCGGTCGCACATTCTGGGGGATTCGACAGCGACAGAATCCTCATCGTCGGCGCCGGACCAGCCCTCGGGTGGGGCGTGCTCACACATGATCTAGCGCTGTCAGGTGCCGTAGCCAGGGCGCTCACGGCTCGCACAGGCCGCGGAACCGACATTCGCGTGATCGCCGATCCGGATATGCGGGCGGCGGATACAGTGGCGGCTCTCGCGGAGTCGGACCTCGCTCGGTACGACGCCGTCGTCGTTGTGCTCGGCATCAACGATGCCGTTCGACTCACACCGGCGCGCAAATGGAGGCGGGAGCTGTCGAAGGTGATCGAGACGATCACCGCCGAAGGCCCGCGGGGCGTGAAGATCGTCATCACCGGCGTGCAACCCATCTCCTCGATCCCCGTTTTCGACAAGGTGCCTGCACGTGTCGCCGATTCTCATGCGGTGTCACTCAACGTCGAGTCCCAGAAACTGTGCTCGTCCACCGCCGACGCGGTATTCGTTCCCCTCACCGCGCCCCCGATGCCCCCCGCATCGGCTCCGGAACGGTATCGGGGACCCGTCGAGTATGCCCACTGGGCTCAGGAGATAGCGGGTCCTCTCGCGAACCTGCTCGAGTCGGATTCGCGGCTCGAAAGTGACCGGAGAACCCGCGGACGAATCACTTCGGCAACCGCGGAGGCTGCACGCCACGTGGCGATCCGCGGCATGCTTCTGCCGGGGAAAAACTCAGGCGAGGCGCTGAATCGGATCGTGTCGATCGCACGGCGGGTATTCGACGCTGACGCGGCCCTCATCACCGTCGTGAACGAGGGGCAGCACGTCCAGCTCGCCGTGAATGGCCTCACGCAAGAGGAGGTCGCCCTGACCCATCCGTTCTGCGACTACTCCATGACGAGTCGCGAGGTGACGATCGTGCGAGACGCCCGGGACGACGAGGAGTTCCGCACGAGCGCCCTCGTGGCGGAGGGCCGGCGGATGCGCTTCTACGCGGGCTTTCCGATCGAGGCACCCTCTGGCGAACGTATCGGGTCGCTCAACGTGTTCGATAGCCGCCCGCGGCGAAGAGCGGACGACATCGACATGGACCTGCTGAATTCGCTCACCCCGCGGATACAGAAAGAGCTGTGGCGCTACCTACCCGCTCGCATCGCGGTACCCGACGCAGAGTCTCCGATGCGAGGTGTGACTGCCACCGAAGAGATCGATGTGGCTGAGACCGGCACAGAAGTCACGAAGCATGACGAACCGCGCTGAGGATGACGGGCGGGGTATGCCAGCGGCTCCGCGAATGGAGTCCGAAGCCCCGGGTGCCGCGTTTGCGGCTCCGAGTGCGGCGGTGGTGGAGGCTTCGACGGCATACACGGCCGCAGCCATCCTCGACTCGGTGAGCGACGGCATACTCCTGCTCGACCGGAGGTGTCGGATACTTCAGCTCAACGAGAAGGCGCGAGAACTGGTGGCCTCTGTCACTAGTCCGCTCTCGGGGCGCGTGCTCTGGGACGCCTTGCCCGACATTGCCGAGGATGTCAGGGCATCGATCGCGAGCGCGGCGGACCACGGGACTGCCGGGGTGTTCGACATGTTCTATCCGGCACCGCTCGAGAGGTGGCTGGAGGTTCGCGCGAGCCCATGCCCGGAGGGCGTTCTCCTATTCATTCAGGACCACACGGAACGGCGTGCGCTGCGCAGCGAGCGTGAACGCCTCCTCGCTTCCGAGGGACTTGCGCGCGCGGAGGCGGACAGCGCGCACAAGGCGGTCGCTCACGCACGCCGTGAGCTCGCGCATCGAGCGAGCCACGACGCCCTGACGGGTCTAATGAATCGGGCGGAGTTCGAGCGACTCACGGCCGCGCGCCTCGCGAGTCGGCATCCGTCGGGCGCCCCGCCCGCCATGGTGCTCCTCGACCTCGATCGTTTCACTGCAGTGAACGACGCCCTGGGTCACGAGACCGGTGACGCCCTCCTCGTTCTGCTCGCCGACAGGGTGGTCCAGGCTGTGGGCGCTGCGGGAGTGACCGCTCGGCTCGGCGATGACGAATTCGTGGTGCTCGTCGAAGGGCTGTCGAGTTCGTCGGTGATGACCCTGTGCGACCGCTTACTGAGCGAAATCGAGAGACCGACCAATCTTCTCGGGCACACGATAACCACGACCGCGAGTATCGGGTTGGCGTCGGCGCAGACCGTTACGTCATCGGCGACTCTGCTTCGGAATGCGGATGCCGCGCTTCGCCAGGCGAAGGATGCCGGTCGCAATGGGTGGGCATGGTTCGATGCCGGCGCCCACCGCGATTCGGTCGAGCGCGGTGATCTGGAACGTGAACTGCGCGTAGCCATCGAGGGCGGCGACATCGAGATGCACTATCAGGGGATCTTCTCCCTCGCCGACGAGCGTCTCGCGGGGGTCGAGGCGTTGGCGCGGTGGCAGCGAGCACCATCCGATCTGGTTCCCCCGTCGGTTTTCATCCCTCTGGCCGAAGAGGCGGGCCTCATGGGTCGCCTTGGCCGCCAGGTGACTCGACTGGCGGTGGCGCAAGCGAAACTGTGGCAGGACATCCCGGATTTCACGGTCTGGATCAACGTGTCCGGCCGTCAACTCAGCACCGCACAGAGTGCGGACGGGCTTGTCGCAGAGTTCACAGACGTCGATATGCCGCGGGGGCGACTCGGTGTGGAAATCACCGAGTCGGCGCTCGCCGACGAGAAGATCGCCGTGCGCGCGCTGCGCACACTCGCATCCCACGGCGTCGAGGTCGCGGTCGACGATTTCGGGACGGGCTACAGCTCGCTTTCCCGCCTTTCGCAGCTCCCCGTGTCCGTGTTGAAAATCGACCGTTCCTTTACGTGTGGTGCCGAAACGGTCCGTGGTCGGGCCTCTCTCGACGCCATTGTGCGCCTCGCGGAGACGAACGGGATGCGCACTGTGGCGGAGGGTGTCGAGACGGCCAGGCAGCTCGACATCGTTCGTGACGCTGGCGTTACCTTGGCTTCCGGATACCTTCTCGGCCGGGCCGCTCCCGCAGAGGAGCTCGTGCGCCACTTCCCGCAGCTCTGATTTCGCGGGAGTCAGGCGGCGGAGTCGGCAATGGATTCGGCAGAACGGGCCGGCGGGCATTTGATCACGCTTACCATCTAAGGGTGTGGATTCTGAATGCCAGTGCAAATGTCGTGACCGGACTGTGCGCTTTCAGCATCGCCCTCCTCCTGATTTCGGGGAGATTTGTTGGCCGTCGTGCGCCTATTACTCCGCTCGGCTACATTTTCGCGGTGTTTCTGGGGCTCGTCGGCGTGCACTTCCTCGCGTCCGCCTACCTGCTGATTTTCGCGCCCCTTTCTTCGGCATCAGCCGTTCGAGAGGCTTCAGGTGGTCCACTGAATGGCGTGCTCGACGTGCTTCTCGCCGTTGCCGCACTTTCCGCCGTCGCGCTTCATCTTCGCTTTCCTGCTCCGTGGAATGGTCGCTCGTTGTCCCGCCAGTTTCAGCAGGCCGAGTGCGACGCCGCCTCGATCGACGCTGTCACCGGTCTACCCAACCGCTCCGCGCTCGCGCAGACCATCGCGCGGTACCGCGACGACTCGAGTTCGGCGATCGTGGTGCATATCGACCTGCAGGGGCTCCCACAGGTGAATATCGATCATGGCCGGGATACCGGCGACCGCATCCTGAGGGATCTCGCACAGCGTTTAGCCGGCGGTCTCCGTGAGCGGGAGTACGTTTTCCACCTCGGAGGCGTCGAATTCGTCGTTATAGGGGTTGGGCACGCGCCTGCCGGTGCAGCATCCCTATACGCCAGAACCGAGACGCTCATCTCGAGGCCTATTCCCGTAGCCGGCAGCCTCCTGTCGGTGGCCAACTCCGTGGCGACCCGCTTCGGCACTGCCGACGAACTCGAGACTCTCATTCTCCGAGCACACAACGTGGCGGGGACCACAAGGAGTGGCCCCTTCGGCCGACCGGCGTGATCCATCCGGCCGCCGCCCGCGGACACGGGTTAGGGTTGCCGAAGAGGTGGCGAGTCCGTGCTCCCCACGCCAGGCCCTTGGGACGGCCAATCACCGTGGGGACACCGCAGAGGGGGACAGAGCCTTGATAACAGCGGAAAACTCGACGGTACTACGCCGCAATAACGTCACAGTCACCGGCAATCCCAACGGTCGCCCCGTGATCTTTGCCCACGGATTCGGCTGCAGCCAGCGCGTGTGGCGTCACATCACACCCGCCTTCGCACGAGATTACAAAGTGGTCCTGTTCGACCACGTCGGGTCGGGTAACTCCGATCCGAAAGCGTACGACTTCGCAAAGTACGACTCCCTTCACGGGTATGCCGACGACGTTGTCGAGATCATGGACGCCTTGGAATTGACGGACGCCGTGTATGTCGGGCACTCGGTCAGTGCCATGATCGGCGTTCTTGCGTCGATCACTGATGGGTCCCGTTTCGGATCCCTGATACTCGTCGGGCCGTCGCCGAAATACATCAACACGGGGGAGTACGAGGGCGGATTCGAGCACGACGATATTCATGCCCTGCTCGACGAACTGGATTCGAATCACTTCGGCTGGTCGTCGACCATGGCTCCTCTGTTCATGGGCAACCCCGATCGGCCAGAGCTGGGCCGAAGAGTTGACGGAAAACTTCTGCAGCACCGACCCGAACTTCGCCCGCCACTTCGCCAGGGTCACGTTCCTGTCCGACAACCGGGACGACTTGAGCTCCGTAACGAAGCCCACCCTGATTCTGCAGAGCTCGAGCGACATCGTCTCGCCAGCCCCCGTCGGGCGTTTCGTGCACGAGAAGATCTCGGGAAGCACGCTTGTCGATCTCGACGCGGCCGGCCATATCCCGAACCTCTCAGAGCCCGAGGAGTTGTCCGCCGCGATTCTGGCGTACCTGTCGTGACTGGTACGGAGAGAAGTGCCACGGACGCCGAGTTCGAGGAGTCCTTCGAGGATCTCTACGAGAACGCGCCATGCGGCTATCTCACGACAAAGCTCGACGGCACCATTGTCCGCGTGAACGCCACCATGCTGGAGTGGCTCGGGCATGCGCGGCATGAGGTCGTCGGTCGCGCTCTCGTCACCTTCCTGCAGCCCGGTAGCCAGCTGCTCTTCGAGACACGCTTCGTTTCGGTGCTGCATCTCCGCGGGGAGGCGAGGGAGGTCGCTCTGTCGTTTCGTCGGGCGGACGGCTCGCCTCTGCCGACGCTTGTCAATAGTGCCGTGGTGGTCGACGCTGACGGGAGTCCACGCGTCATCCGCACCGCAGTCTTCGACTCCAACCGGCGGCAGGAATACGAGCGCGAACTGCTTGCAGCCAGACGTTCGGCAGAGGCATCAGAGGTCAGAGTGCGACTGCTGCAGGATGCCTCCAGTTCGTTTGCCATGGCCGGCGCCGACGATTCGGTAGCCGTCGAGCTCGCCAAGAGTGTGACGACCGCATTTGCCGCGTCGAACGTGGCGGTCTACCTGTCCAATGAACGTGACGAGCTGATGCTGTTGGCCGGCGAGCCCGCACCGGGTCTCGGACGACAAGCGGATGCGGAGTCGCACGAGGTCTTCGGCCCACCCGGTGCCCACTGTGTTCAGCGGTCCGACGTGCGCGGTCCGAATCCGGCATTGTTCGATGAGATGCGCTGCCGCCCGAGTGGAAACCCTGGTCGCGGTGCCGTTGTTCGAGGGCGAAGTGCACCGAGGTCTGGTGGTGTGTTCGTTCCGACGTTCACGCTCTTTCGAGGACGCCGACTTCGAACTGCTGAAAGCTCTAGGGCGGGAAGCTGTGCTCGTAGTGAGTCGTCTGCGACTTACGCGTCAGCTGGAGCATCTCGCGCTCTACGACCAACTGACCGGGTTGGCTTCACGCCGCCTCATCCAGCAGCAACTCGACGAGGCCGTCGCCTTCGCGAACCTCAACCGGCGTTCGATGGCGCTCGTGTTCGTGGACCTCGACGGATTCAAGGAGATCAACGACGAGTTCGGGCACTCGACGGGTGACAGCGTTCTCTCGGAGGTCGGCTCGCGGCTGGCTTCGGTCGTGCGCCGCGGCGACGTCGTGGGGCGTCTCGGCGGCGACGAGTTCGTGGTCATCTGCGAGGACACGACACCGGAGGATGTCGACCGAATCGTTGCTCGGCTGCACCGTTCTCTTCTCGAACCGATGGCTGGGCGTGCCCGTTCTCGAACGGTGACGGCCAGCATCGGGGTGACGCTGTACGACGGAGAAGGCGGGATGACAGCGGACGTGTTGCTGGATCGCGCGGACAGGGCGATGTATCGCGCCAAGGACGCAGGCAAAAACCAGACCGTCGCGGTGGCAGTCAGCCCCACCGGAGCGGATGGCACACCTCGCGCGTCACATCACGGGTTGAGCGAGGAGGCGTAGATGGCCCCCAAACACAATCCGCTCGACGAACTGCGTGAAACTCTCAGTCGCCTCGCTGAGCAGGTGAGGCTGCAAGGTTCCGAACTGGTCGACGATCTGGCATCCGTGCGCCCCAAAGCTGCCCGACCGCTCTCCGAGGTGTACGCCGAGCTGGATGCGCTGGTGGGACTCGACACCGTGAAGGAGCAGGTGCGGGCGCTCGTGGCTTTCCTCCAGGTGCAGGCCCGCCGCAAAGCACACGGCCTGCCGGAGGTGGCGACATCGCAGCACCTCGTGTTCCTCGGCAACCCGGGCACCGGCAAGACGACGGTCGCGCGGCTGTTGGCGGAGATGTACCGCGCGGTGGGATTGCTGCAGAAGGGCCACCTCATCGAGGTGGACCGCTCAGGGCTGGTAGGTCAGTACGTCGGTTCGACGGCGATCAAGACGGATCGGGTGATCCGCCGGGCGCTCGATGGTGTGCTGTTCATCGATGAGGCCTACGCCCTCTCCCCGGAGGACGGGCGGATGGACTTCGGCCCGGAAGCGATCGAGGTGCTGCTCAAACGGATGGAGGACCATCGCCACCGCCTGGTGGTGATCGTGGCCGGCTATCCGCGGCTGATGGAGGCGTTTCTGCTCTCCAACCCCGGACTGCGCTCGCGATTCTCGCGGGAGATAACCTTTCCCGACTACTCGGTGGATGAGCTTCAGGCGATCTTCGAGAAGATGCTTTCGCAGCACGAGTACACGGTGGAGCCGGGGGGCGCGCGGGCGCTCCGCCGCATCCTCTCCCAGCTTCACGCCGGCGAAGACTCGGGCAATGCGCGCTTTGCGCGCACACTGTTCGAGCAGGCGCTCAATCGTCAAGCGTTGAGGTTGTCGCGCAATGAGGCCCGGAGTCTCGACTCGCTCGATCGCGACGATGTGATGACACTCACCGCGGAGGATCTGGTGGAGGCGGCACGTGCCCTCGGCGAGGCTCCCTCGACGGAATCCGAGGCATCCCGCTGGTGGCGCTGGATGAGCTGACACCGGGGCGCCTCGGAAACCTGCGGCGGACGATCATTGAAACCCGCGATGCGACAGGTGGCGCCCTCGTCGTCACACCAGAATGGAGTGCCTATGTTCACCGGTCTCAGCGCCTTCCCCCTGACGCCGCTCCGCGACGACACCTTCGATGGGCCCGCCTATGCGGGACTGATCGAGCGGTTGGTCACCGCGGGTGTCGATTCGATCACTGCTTTGGGCTCGACGGGCTCATACATGTATCTCGACCGGGACGAGCGCCGGCAGGTAGCACGGTCGGCCGTCGAGCACGCGGGGACGGTGCCGGTGATCGTTGGCATCGGTGCGCTCCGCACCTCGCAGGTTCTCGCACTGGCGGAAGACGCGCAGGAAGCCGGCGCCAGCGCCGTGCTGCTGGCACCGGTCACCTACCAGCCGCTCACGCCCGACGACGTCTTCGGACTGTTTGAGGATGTGACGTCGAACCTGTCCGTGCCGTTGGTCGTGTACGACAACCCCGGCACGACGCACGTCACTTTCACTGACGATCTCTACGCCAGCATCGCCCGGCTCCCGCAGGTTGCCTCCATCAAGATCCCAGGAGTACCCGCAGTCCCTGCCCTAGCCGCCGCTCGCGTGCAGGCAATCCGGGCCGCGGTACCGGCAGGGGTGACCATTGGGGTCTCCGGCGACTCCTCCGCTGCGGCGGGACTGAACGCCGGATGCGACGCCTGGTACTCCGTCATCGGCGGCACCCTTCCGGATCTCGCCCTGGCCATCACCCGCACCGCACAAAACGGTGACAGCAGCGACAGCCAACGGCTATCGGCGCGGCTCGAGCCATTGTGGGCGCTCTTTGCCGAGCTCGGCGGTAGCTATCGAGTTGTCGCAGCGATCGCTGAGCATTTGGGGCTGGTGGGTCCGGACTGTCTGCCTCGCCCCATCCGGGGGTTGGACGCTGCGGCCCGCGCCCGCGTCGAAACCGTGCTGACCGAGCTGCAGATCAGCGCCGAGACTGCGTGAGGCCGGAATGTGAAGGGTTTATAGCACGGGTCCATTTTCATCACACCCCCTATGGAGCCCGCGTCGATACTCCTACGTTGGCTGGAAACGACTGCGGCGCAGAGGGGGACGAAACTCATGACTGCAACAAGCAAAGCGGATCGGGTCGAGACCGGAGCGAAGCCGAAGGGGCTGGCGTTGCCGGGGCTGCTGCTCGGCGTTGGGCTCGGCGGGTTCGTTGACGGGATCCTGCTGCACCAAGTCCTGCAGTGGCACCACATGCTCACCAGCTCCGCCACCGCGAATATCAACATCGGCGATTACCCCGCCACCACCGTGCACGGGCTGCAGATGAACACTCTGTGGGACGGCTTGTTCCACGTCGTCACCTGGCTCGCGGTGCTGGCTGGCCTCGGCATCCTCTACAGCAGGGTCACGCACTCTCGGGGGCGGATCTGGTCCTCGCGGGTGCTGTGGGGGTGGATTCTCGCCGGCTGGGGCGTCTTCAACGTCGTCGAGGGCATCGTCGACCATCACCTCCTCGGGATCCACCACGTCGTCAGCGGCGAATACCAGACCGTGGCCGACATCCTCTTCCTCGTGTTGGGGGCGTTGCTGATCCTCGGCGGCTGGCTGTTGCAACGCTCGGGCAGAGCACTGGACCTCACCGGCGAAACCGCGCAACCTCGAACGCGGTAGGAGAAGGCCACCATGGTCTTCGCGCACGGGCACAATCACGTCCACAGCGAGGGCGATCTCGCCGAGATGGCGCTACCCGTCGCAGTGCTTCTCCTGCTGGCTGCCGGCTACCTCTACTTCGCGTGGCAGCGTCGTCAGGATCCGAAAGGTTGGAGCCTCTGGCGCACCAGCTCCTTCCTCCTTGGAATCGCGCTCCTCGTCGCCGCGATCGTCCCGCAGCTCTCACCCTTCCCTGCGGGCGACTTCCGCGGGCACATGTACCAGCACCTGCTGATCGGCATGTACGCCCCACTGCTCCTCGCTCTCAGCGCCCCGCTCACCCTCATCCTCCGTTCCATTCCTCGCCAGCACGGACGGGTCATCGGGCGCATCCTGCGATCCTCTCCGATGCGCGTGCTCGCCAACCCCGTCACGGCACTGCTGCTGGTTCTGGGCGGCCTCGCCGCCCTCTACTTCACACCGCTGTATCAACTCGCCACCGACACCGCTCAGGTCCACCACCTTGTGCACCTGCACTTCCTGCTGGCCGGCTACCTCTTCGCCTACGTCATCGCTGGCGCCGACCCCGGACCGCACCGCCCGTCCGTGCCCGCACGTCTCGTCATCCTCGGCGTCGCCATCACCGGCCACGCCGTCCTCGCCCAACTCCTCTATGCGAACATCGGCGTGCAGGTGCCGGTTCCCCCGCGCAGCTCCGCGGCGGCGCTGACTTGATGTACTACGGCGGCGACATCGCCGAACTTCTCCTCGCCCTCGCGATCGTTACCACCTGGCGGCCCGGATCCCACCTCGCTGCGATCGCGCATCGCCGGGAGACGTGCATCGCGAGCCAACGATGAGTCGCTACAGCCCAGCGTTACAGACGCCACCAGCCCTGCGATCCCCAGGATCGCATCACCGGGCTGAGGCACCGGGCCGCGCGAACCGACAGCACCTGCGCGACATTCGGACTATCCACCGAGCCCCGCCAACACAGGGCGCTTGAACGCCGCTGCGCGAGCGTTCCACGGTGAAACCCTGCTGTCGCGACGAAGCGCGGCCGGCACCATCACTCCACCTACCTCCGGATTGCGTGCGCGCCGAGGTGGTCGATGATGGACGCTCGGATGCGAGGGACCGCGTCAATAAGCGCGGGGAGCGGGGTGCGAAAGCGAACGGCGCTGACGCTGATGGCGCCGGTGGGCGAGGTGGCTCCGTCGAGATAGACGGGGAATGCCACACAGTTGATGCCGATTTCATTCTCTTCGTCGTCTACGGCGAACCCTCGCTGGCGCGCCAACGTGAAGTCTGCGTGCAATTGAGCCGCGGTGGTGAGGGTATTCGGTGTTTTCCGTTCGAGCGGAAACGCCCTGACCCACTCGGTGATGCCAGCGAGATCGGTGAGGCGCATACTGACCAGGGCCTTGCCGACCGCGGTGCGGTAGGCGGGGTTGCGACCGCCGATGACGGAGGTGAGCCTCACGGCCCCCGACGGCGGATCCATCTTCGCGCGGTACACGATGTCCTTGCCCGAGAGCACCGCGTAGTGGGCCGTCTCGCCGTAGTTCGCGGCGAGCTCTTCGAGGAGGGGCTGGATGCGCGCGGTCTCGGGGCGTCCGTCGAGATTGCGGAAGGCGAGGCGAAGATACTCGTCGCCGAGCATGTAGACCCCGCGCTCGATCAGGTCGGCGAGACCCGCTCGCCGCAGCGTCGCCAGGGCACGATGCACGGTCGGCTTGGAGCTGTGGAGGCGCGCCAGCCAGCTCGTCGAGCGTGACACCGAGCGGATGATCGCGCAGCTCGGTCAGCACCGCGATGACGCGGTCGGCACCGACCAGCCTTCTCCTCCGGGTCGCCCGCATCGGCGTCGATGCGCTCCCCGGTCATCCGGCGTCCGTCATCTCGATGTGCCGGAGCCGCGGGTCGACGTGCACCTTCGGGCCGGGCCCGGCATTCGGGCCACGGCGACCTTCGAGGCGGTCGGGCGACATCATCGAGGCGCGACGACCTCGCTGACGATCGAGTCCGGAACGACCGACCCGTTGGCGAAGCTGCTCAATCGCTCCGGCGAGTCCGGGCGAAGCCGACAGGATGCCGACGGCGGTGATGTCCTTCAGCGCGATGTCCCGCGTGTCGACCAGGCTGGGCGTCGAGGACAGGCCGATGAAGACCACGCGGCCGGCGGGCTTCGCGAGCCGCACCGATAGAGGCGGGCATGCGCGTCGTTGCTGGTCGCCTCGATGACCGCATCGAACTGATCGGATGCGAGGCTGCAGGAGCTCGTCGAGCTGCGAGGTGTGCTGCACCCCGAGCGAGCGGGCCAACTCGAGGGATCCTTCGCGCACACCCGCCGACGTGGACCTCGCGCCTGCTCGGCGAGGGCGAACTGCGCGGCGAGCAGGCCGATGGTGCCCGATCCGAGGACGAGCACCTGTCTGGCCGGGTTGGATGTTCGCCGCCCGGACGGCGCGCAGCGAGTTGCCACCCGGTTCGACGAGGGCCGCCGCGGTGACGCTGACGTGCTCGGGGATCTCGTAGGGCGAACCGGGTGGGGACGAGAGTCCGCTCCGCGAGGGCGCCGGCCCAGCCGTCGCGGATGCCGACTTCGAACCGGTTCGGGCACACGTGCTGGTGGCCGGCGAGGCAGTATTCGCAGTGGCCGCAGCCGAGCATCGTGTCGCCGGTGACCCGCTTGCCGATCCAGGCCTCGTCCGCAGGCTCACCGATCGGCGAGACCCGTCCGGTCCATTCATGCCCGAGCCGCATCGGGAAGTGCGTGTGAGCCCTGCTCGATATAGGCCATCTCGCCGGTGTAGAGCTCGACGTCGGTGCCGCAGATGCCGACGCGTTCCACGTCGACGAGCAGCTGCCCGGGCGCGGCGACGGGATCGGGCACCTCCTGGACCGATCGCCTCGCGGGGCGCGGTGACGACGAGCGCCCCATCAGTCGCGGCGTGGTCGCGGCGCTCGGGTGGGCGATGACGTGCTGCGATCTGGGTGCCGAGCCGGGTGATGCCGAGCGTCATGGTCTCGCCGCCGTGCAGGAACTACCTGCGGGGACATGCCCATGCCGACTCCGGGCGGGGTGCCGGTGTTGATGAGGTCGCCGGGCTCGAGGGCGAGGAACTGGCTGAGGTAGTGGACGATGAAGGCCGGGCTGAAGATCATGGTCGACGTCGACCCGGTCTGCCGGCGAACCCCGTCGATGTCGAGCCACATGTCGAGGTCGAGCACGTCGCCGATCTCATCCGGGCGTGACGAGGTAGGGACCAGCCGGGTTGAAGGTCGGCGCGGACTTGCCCTTGGACCACTGCCCACCGCGCTCGATCTGCCAGGCGCGCTCGCTGACGTCGTTGACCAGCACGTAGCCGGCGATCGCCGCCAGCCGCTTCGGTCTCGTCGGCCAGGTAGGAGCAGCGGCTGCCGATGACGATGCCGAGCTCGACCTCCCAGTCCGTCTTGGAGGAGTTGCGCGGGATCAGCGACGTCGTCGTTCGGGCCGATCAGTGTGTTCGGCGACTTCGTGAACAGGATGGGCTCGGCGGGCACCGCCTGGCCGGTCTCGGCGGCGTGATCGCTGTAGTTGAGTCCGATGCAGAGGATCTGGTGAGGACGCGCGATCGGAGCGCCGAAGCGGCGTCCGCCGACCGGCTCGCGTCGTCCGGCGGCGACCCGCTCGGCGACGATGTCAGCGAGAGCGTCGCGAGGGCACCCGAGCCGAAGAACGCCTCGTCGAAGTCGCCGACGACATCGGACAGGTCGACGAAGAGTGTCGTCGTCGACGAGGGCGCCGGGAGTCTCGGATCCTGCGGGTCCGATGCGGACCAGTCTCATGCGATCTCTGTTTCGGGGACGTTCACGAATTTGTGGCGGCCCGTCACGCGAGCGCTATGCCATAATTCGAAATGTTAGCCGATCATTCAACATGTTGGAAATGAGGTCTCAACGGTGGATCAATCTCCGCAGCGCCGACTGGTACGAGGGCGACGATCGCAACGCGTACATCCACCGCGCCTGGATGCGGCGGGGAAACCCCGAGGACGCGCTCGACGGCACGAAGCCCCAGATCGCCATCGCCAACACCGCCTCCGACCTGACGCCGTGCAACATTCACCTCGACGAGGTGGCCGACAGCGTCAAGGCACGGCGTCTGGGCCGCCGGCGGCGTTCCGCTCAACCTCCCCGTCGTCTCGCTGGGCGAGACGCAGGTCAAGCCCACCGCGATGCTGTGGCGCAATATGGCCGCGATGGCGATGGAGGAGATGTTCCGCGCCAACCCGATCGACGGACTCGTGCTGCTCGGCGGCTGTGACAAGACGATCCCGGCGCTGCTCATGGCCGCGGCATCCGTCGACATCCCCGCCGATCGTCGTCCCGGGCGGGCCCGATGCTCACCGGCCACTTCCGCGGTGAGGCGCTCGGCTGCGGCACCGACGTGTGGCGGCTGAGCGAGGAGGCGCGCGCGGGCACGATCACCAACGGCGCAGTTCATCGCGTCGGAGCAGTCGATGATCCGCAGCAAGGGACACTGCAACACGATGGGCACGGCGTCGACCATGGCCGTCGTGGCCGAGGCGCTCGGCATGACGCATCCCCGGTTTCGCGGGCACTCCCGCCGCCGGACGCGCGACTGCTGTCGCTGTCGCACGACACGGGCCGCCTGATCGTCGACATGGTCGCAGCGGACCGCAAGCCCAGCGACATCATGACGAAGGATGCGTTCCTCAACGCGATCATCGCGGTCGCGGCCGTCGGCGGCTCGACGAACTCGGTCGTGCACCTGCTCGCGATCGCCGGCCGATTCGGGCTCGACCTCACCCTGGAGGACTTCGACGCCGCCGGCGCGGGCGTCCCGGTGATGGCGAACCTGCAGCCCAGCGGACCGTTTCTGATGGACGACCTCTACCGGGCTGGAGGAGTGCTCGCGCTGCTCGTCGCAGGTCAAGGACCTGCTGCACCCCGATCCGATCACGGTGACCGGGGAGCCGCTCGTGCGACTACCTGGTCGACCGTCCGGTGTACGACGACACGGTGATCCTTCCCCGCGACGCACCGCTGATGGAGGATGCCGGCATCGCCGTGCTGCGCGGGCAATCTCGCTCCGCGCGGTGCGATCATCAAGCCGGCCGCGGCGACCACCGAGCTGCTTCAGCACGTCGGCCCCGCGGTCGTCTTCGACAGCATCGAGGACATGCGGGCGCGCATCGACGACCCCGACCTCGATGTCACCGCCGACTCCGTGCTCGTGCTGCGCGGCTGCGGTCCGCGCGGCTACCCGGGCATGCCCGAGGTCGGCAACATGCCACTGCCCCGCAAGCTGCTCGAGCAGGGTGTGCGCGACATGGTGCGCATCAGCGACGCCCGGATGAGCGGCACCGCCTACGGCACCGTCATCCTGCACGTCGCCCCCGAGGCTGCGGCCGGCGGGCCGCTCGCGTTCGTCCGCACCGGCGACATCATCACCGTCGACGTCGAGAACCGCATCCTGAGCTTCGACGTCACCGACGAGGAACTGCAGTCCCGCAGCCAGACCCCGGCCAGCGAGGCCGCGTATGCCGGCCCCGATCCGCGGCTGGGCGAAGCTCTACGTCGACCACGTCATGCAGGCCGACACCGGTGCCGATCTCGACTTCCTGGTCGGGATCCAGCGGCGACAAGGTGAGCCGTGAGTCGCACTGACCGGGACCGCGCAGCTCGGAAGGCATATCGCCATTCCCGAGCGACGCGGCATCCCGTGCGGATGTCGATAATCAGGACGAGCTGGGGCGCGCACTCGCGGGGGCCCGGCCGCGCACCGAATCGATCTCGGTCAGCGCTTTCGACCGCGTCGTCTCGGCGGTAGACGCCTCGCACTACCTCTTGACGCCGCGCGCGGTCGTCACTCCGACGAATGCGACCGAGATCGCGGCCCTCCTGGCTTTCGCCGCCGCCGCCGCGGTGCCGGTGACGTTCCGCTCGGGCGGCACCAGCCTTTCGGGTCAGGCCTCGACCGGCAACATCCTCGTCGACACGCGCACGCACTTCCGTAGCATCGAGGTGCTCGATCGAGGCGATCGCGTACGGGTCGGCCCCGGCGCGACCGTCCGGCAGGTCAACGCGCGACTGGCCTCGTCACGGCCGGAAGCTCGGGCCGGATCCGGCCAGCGAGATCGCCTGCACGATCGGTGGCGTGGTCGCGAACAATTCGAGCGGCATGGCCTGCGGTACGGCACAGAACACCTATCGCACGCTCGAGTCCGCAGTGATCGTTCTCGCGAGCGGGACGATTGTGGACTCTTCTGCCCCGGACGCGGATGACGCCCTGCGCGCCGCCGAGCCTCGGCTGTGGAACGCGCTGACCGAGTTGCGGGAGCGGCTCATCAGCCGAGCCGGTGCTCCGCGACGAGATCATCCGTCAGTTCTCGATCAAGAACACCATGGGCTACGGCATCAACGCCCTCCTCGACCACGAGTCGCCCGTCGAGATTCTCACCCATCTGATGGTCGGCAGCGAGGGAACCCTCGGCTTCGTCGCCGAGGCGACATTCCGCACCGTTCCCCTTCATCCCGCATGCGGCGACGACCCTGCTGGTCTTCGAGTCGCTCGCATCAGGCGCACCGAGGCGCTGGTCGACATCGTCGCCTCGGGGCCCGCAACCGTGGAACTCATGGATGCGGCATCGCTCCGCGCGGCGCGCATCGACCCGCAGTCGACGCGGCGCCCTGCCCGGCTTCGACATCGTCGACCACTGCGCCCTGCTGGTCGAGTATCAGGCCCGCGACCGCGGACACGCTCGCCGCGCTGACAGAGCCGGCCGCAGCTCCTCTTCTCTCGGCTTCCGCTCGTCGACCGCCGCGGTGCTGTCGAGTGATCCGGGCATGCGCGCCGTCGCTCTGGCACGTGCGCAAGGGGCTCTACGCCACCATCGCGGGTGCGCGGCCGTCCGGCACCACCGCGCTGCTCGAGGACATCGCCGTGCCGGTCGCACCGGCTCTCCGAGACCTGCGCGGGGCTCGCATCGCCTGTTCGAGATGCACGGCTACGCGGAGGCGGTTATCTTCGGCCACGCGAAGGACGGCAACATCCACTTCCTCATCACCGAGGACTTCGCCGACCCGGCGAGCCTCGCTCGCTACCGCGCATTCACCGAGGACATGGTCGAACTCGTGCTCGCCGCGGGCGGCACGCTCAAGGCGGAGCACGGCACCGGCAAGATCATGGCGCCGTTCGTCGAGCGGCAGTACGGCCCGGAGCTGTACCGGATCATGCTCGACATCAAGCGCGCGTTCGACCCGGCGGGCATCCTCAACCCCGACACCGTGCTCACGATCGACGCCGACCTGCATCTGCGCAACCTCAAGTCGACTCCGACCGTCGAGGCGGAGGTCGACCGGTGCGTGGAGTGCGGGTACTGCGAGCCGGTCTGCCCGAGCAAGGACCTCACGACCACGCCCCGTCAGCGCATCGTCGTGCGACGCGCGATCGCCGAGGCGG
The DNA here is from genome assembly GCA_963756375.1 of uncultured Actinomycetota bacterium. GTDB lineage: Bacteria > Actinomycetota > Actinomycetes > Actinomycetales > Microbacteriaceae > Marisediminicola. The sequence goes on from CAVWNJ010000005.1 coordinate 1,072,160, forward strand.
ATGCCGCGCGGCGACACCGCTCTCGCGACGGAACTCCGCCGCGGAGCAGCAGTACGAGGTCGTCGACACCTGCGCGGTCGACGGGATGTGCCAGACGGCATGCCCCGTGCTGATCAACACCGGCGACCTCGTGCGGCGGCTGCGATCGGAGTCGGTCGGTGCCGCAACGAGCGCCGTCTGGAACACCGCGGGACAGCGCGTGGGCGGCGGCGACGAAGTTCGCCTCCATCGGCGCTGACCGTGGCATCAGCGGTGCCGGCACCGCTGATCGAGCGCGCCGAACGGGCGGCTCGCGCCGTACTCGGACACGACACTGTTCCGCTGTGGTCGCGCGACCTTCCCAAGGGCGGCCGCGTCGAACCGCCGGTCGGCGGGAGCAGCCGGAATCGACCGTTACGGCCGTCTATTTCCAGGCCTGCGTCGGCACCATGTTCGGGCCGTCCGAGGGCGGCATGGGTGTCGCCGTCGCGTTCGAGTCGCTCGCCGCGAAGGCCGGCATCGGGCTACTCCGGCCCGACGGGGATCGACGGCCTCTGCTGCGGAACCCCGTGGAAGTCGAAGGGCATCCTCGACGGCTACGGCGACATGGTCACGCGCACGATGTCGGCCCTCTGGGCGGCATCCGACGGCGGCACGCTGCCGGTCGTCTGCGACAACTCGTCGTGCTCGGAGGGCCTCGCGCTCTCGCTCGAGAAGGCGGTCGCAGAGCATCCCGAGTACGGCTCGATGCACATTGCTCGACGCGGTCGACTTCGCGGCCGAGCACATCCTGCCGCGGCTCGTCGTCGACGAGCCCCTCGACACCGTCGTCGTGCACCCCACCTGCTCGAGCACCCGCGGCGGATCGAACGCCCACCTCGCTCGAGCTCGCCGCCGCAATCGCTGTCCGCGGTCGTCGGTGCCTGACGACTGGGGTTGCTGCGCCTTCGCAGGAGACCGGGGGATGTTGCATCCGGAGCTGACCGCGAGCGCGACGTCACGCGAGGCGGCCGAGGTCTCGTCGGCCGCGATCACGACGCTTACGTGTCGTGCAATCGCACCTGCGAGATCGGCATGACTCGGGCGACCGGTCACCCCTACGAGCACGTTCTCGAAGTACTCGACCGACGATCAAGGAGTTCGACATGAGGCGTGCCATCATCACCGGCGGACAGAGCGGGCTGGGTGCGGCCTGCGCCGTCCGGCTTCGAGCGGACGGCATCGAGGTGGTGACCTTCGACATGTCGCCCGACGCTGACTTCACCCTCGACATCACGGACGCCACCGCTGTCTCGGCCGCGGTCGAGGCATGCGGTCCGGCGGACATCCTCGTCAACAGCGCCGGGATCGTCGGGCCCAACGCGCCGCTGCTGCTGACGGACCCGGAGGGCTGGAGGCGCACGTTCGACGTGAACGTGCACGGCACCTTCACCGTGATCCAAGCAGTCGCCCCGGCCATGGTCGAGCGGGGCTGGGGGCGAATCGTGAACATCGCCAGCATGGCGGGCAAGGACGGCAACCCGAACCTCGGCGCCTACTCCGCCACAAAGGCCGCCGTGATCGGGCTGACGAAGTCGCTCGGAAAAGAGCTCGCCAAAACCGGGGTGCTCGTCAACGCGATCGCGCCGGCGGTGATCGATACGCCTATGAACGCCGCTACCTCGCCGGAGGTGCTGAATCACATCACCTCGCTGATCCCCATGGGCCGCGTCGGGCGCGCCGAAGAAGTTGCGGCGCTCATCGCCTGGCTCACCTCGGACGAGTGCAGCTTCTCGACCGGAGCGGTGTACGACATCAGCGGCGGACGCGCGACGTATTAAGAGAAAGAGGAGCAGACATGATGACCTACATCCGAATGGGGAGGGCTACAAGCTGATGGCGCAGCGGCTACTGGAGCGCCAACTTTTAGAGCAGGAAGGCAACCGATGACCAGAGACGCGGATAACCGGGCGGCGGATCTCCTCGCCCGGATGACGATCGAGGAGAAGGCGCAGCAGATCACCGGCGTGGCGCCGTGGGGCCTGATTCGGCCCGGGGTGCCGGATCGGGCGCAGCTGGATCACGCAATGGGCCAGGGCATCGGCCACGTCGGCATGTTCGCGATGTTCCAGCATCGTCGGCCCCACGAGCACGCGGCGTCAGTCAATGCGATCCAGCGCTACCTCGTCGAGAACACGAGACTGGGCATCCCCGCGATCTTCCACATCGAGGCCATCAGCGGTCTCGTGGCACCGCACTTCACCGCATTCCCCACCTCGATTGCCCTGGCGGGTACCTGGAACCCGGCGGCCGTGCAAGAGATGGCGGCCATCATCTCGCGTCAGGCCCGAGCGATCGGCTACGTGCAGGCGCTGTCTCCGGTGATGGATGTGGCCCGGGACGCCCGATGGGGCCGGGTGCACGAGACGTATGGGGAGGATCCGTATCTGGTCTCGGAGTTCAGCTGTGCCTACACCCGCGGCCTGCAGGGTGAGGATCTCACCCGGGGTGTCATCGCGACGGGCAAGCACTTCCTCGGCTTCGCGGCCACCGAGGGGGGCCAGCACATGGCGGCCACCGTGGCCACCAATCGGGAGCTCAGGGAGGTGTACGCCCGACCATTCGAGGCGGCCATCGCATCGGCGGACCTCCGGTCGGTAATGAACTCATACTCGACCGTCGACGGTGTCCCCGTCGGCGCTGATCCCAGAATTCTCAACGATCTGCTCCGAGGTGAGTTGGGATTCAACGGCTCCGTCGTCGCCGACTACGGCACGCTGTTCAATCTTGTCGAGCGCCAGCAGACTGCCGCGACGTTCGAGGATGCAGCGCGGCAAGGGCTCGAGGCTGGCCTCGATGTCGAGCTCCCCGACGCTCAGGCGTACGGCACGGTCGTAGCGACGGCGGTGCGGGAGGGGAGGATCCCCGAATCGCTGCTCGACCAGGCGGTTCTGCGAGTGTTGGCGGACAAGTTCCGCACGGGCCTTTTCGAGCATCCCTACGTCGACGAAGACCCTGCCGCCCTTGCCGCAATCGCTCGGGACGGCGCCGACCTCGCCTCGACTCTGGCCACCCAATCCGTGGTTCTGCTCGACAACAACGGAACGCTGCCAATCGCGCCGGAAGTGCGCCGAATTGCCGTGATCGGGCCGCATGCCAACAACGCGGGCGTTGGGTTTGCCGCGTACAGCTACGTCGGCGCCCTGGGCCTGATCGGAGCTGTCGATGACGGCGATGCCGTGCGCATGGCGGGTCTGGAAGATGCCGCATCCTCCCTTCCGCTCAGCGCTCGCGAGACCCTCCGGTCGGAGTTGGAGCCGCCGCTGGCCGCCGGATTCGACGAGTACGCCCGTAATCAGTATGGTTCCGAGTCCCTTTTCGAAGCGCTCCTGCGGCGTGCCGGCAACGCCGACGTCGTCGCCGCCGCGGGCAGCGGGGTGCTCGACGGCGAGCCGCACGACATCCAAACCGCCGTTGACGCGGCGCGGGGGGCGGATGTCGTCGTTCTCGCGCTCGGCGGTCGGGCCGGATGGTTCGGCGATGCGCAGACCGAAGGGGAGGGCAGCGACCAGTCCGACATCGACCTGCCCGCGATCCAGGTCGAACTGGCCCGCGCCGTCGCCGCGACGGGGGTCGCGGTCGTCGCGGTCGTGTTCACCGGTCGCCCCTTTGCGCTGACCAGACTTCGGCAGCATGTGCCGACGATCGTGCTCGCGCCGTACGGCGGCGCCCACGCTGCCGCTGCCGTGGCGGAGGTGCTGCTCGGCACGGTGAACCCCAGCGGCAGGCTTCCCATCTCGATCCCGCGACACTCGGGTCAAGTGCCGGTGCACTACGCGCAGCACGTGGGGTCGGGCTACCGTCGCACACCCGCCGACGCGCACCCCGGCTATAACGACATGGTCGCTCGTCCGCAATATGCGTTCGGCCACGGTCTGTCCTACACGCAGTTCGCCTACGAGCAGTTCGAGGTCGGCGCGCAAATAGAAACGGGCGGGATGATCGACGTCTCCGTGTCGGTGGTGAACACCGGCCGCCTGGACGGGGTGGAAGTCGTACAGTTCTACGCGGTTCATCGCGTGTCGGGTCTGACTCGACCCGCGCAGCAGCTCATCGCCTTTGCCCGGGTCGAGCTCACTGCGGGGAGCCGGGTGAGGGTGCGGGCTCGGGTGTCCACGGCGCAGCTCGCGTATGTCGGGCGAGAGGGGCGGCTCCAGTTCGACGCGAGCGAGCTTGCCGTGCAGGTGGGCTCGTCGTCCGAGGTGATCCACTTCGAGGCACCGGTTCAGGTGACGGGGCCGACCGCTGACTGGTCGGGCAGACGCCCGCTTCTTCCCGAGGTGACCGTTGTGGATGCGGAGTCCAGCCGGGTCGAGTGAGCCCGTGCACGCGGCCCGCCCTGCTGTTCGATAGCAGTAGAGCCCCGTCTCAACGACGTGAGCCCCCCGCTGGCAGGCGGGGGGCTCACGTTTTTCGTCGATTCGTCTGTTTCCGGTCCTACCGGGCTGGCGTGACCACGACCTGCACCCTGTCGAGGTTCTGCGACAGCGCGTATCGCGCCGTGCGGTCACCGTCGCGCTCCGCGGTCACGCGAAGTGCGGCCAGATAGGTGCCGGGTTGGGCGTACGTGGTTGTGGTCTGGATCGTGACCACATTGCCGGTACGGGTCAGCGGGGCATCCGTGTATATTCCGTCGCCATCGAGATCCCACTCCGCCTTCACAATCTGCCCGGTGCCAGGAGGCACCTGCAGTTTCGCCTTGAGCACGACCGCCTGGCCGACTGTCGCCGTAACGCTCTCCTTGCCCTTGATCGTGAGATCGACGGTGGGTTGGATACCGCGGCGGGCGGCCGCGTTGTCCGGCACAACGACCTGGGAGTCGATGATCTGATACCTCGTGGAATCAGGAGGCGTCACGCCGTCCTCCGCCCACGCGGCCGCATCCCGGAGTGCCTGTTCGGCCATCCCGTACCAGTTGACCAGGAGCGTGGCACGCTCTCCCGAAACCGGTGCGTCCTGGTGGTCCGCGTGATCGTTGAAGTAGACGCGGTAGGTGTCGGCCGCAGCGTCGCCGAGGCTCGCCTCGATGCGCTGACGGTACCAATCTGTGTGCAACGGCAGAGCATCGGTGTCATAGAGGTTGGACACCGCAATGACCTTTCCGTTGACCGAGCCGTCGAACGCGGTGAATCCGGAGACCGCGGAGGAGTACGGAGGCAGGCTCACCTGACGCTGCGGATAGAGCGCAGAGCCGTCGGCAGCGCGGAACTGATCGAGACCGACCCACCCTTCGCTGGCCGGCGGAAGGAGGTAGCGATAGTAGAAGCGATTCGCGATGTTCCACCGATTCGCTGTGGTGTCACCCACTTCGGTCAGTTCGGCACGGACCCGCTCTCCCAGAGCGGAGTCCTCTGTGCCGAGGTAACCGTCGGCGTTCCAGAAGTCGTCCACATAGGTGCGATCGTTCGCGAGCGGGGCGCTCTGGTCGAGCCCACCTGGCTGCGACTCCGATCTGCCCAGCAGGTAGTCGGGGTACTCCCAACCCTTCCACGGTATGCCGAGTGCGTGCACCTCGGTGAGCATGGCGCTCTCGGCCTCGTCGAGGCCGGCGTACGGATCGCCGCTACCGCCGGGTGCCAGCGCGGCCTGAATCTGGTCGGCCTTGTCGCCGAGGATCAGTTGGGCGGCCGCCCTGCCGAGGAAGTTGTACGGAGTCGGCTGGGGTACGGCCTGCACCATCGGCACGAAACCCTGCCACACCCCATCGGTGTTCTCGGCAGCCCCGACTGTCTGGAACGAGCCTCCACTCGGACCGTAGAGGTATCCGTAGATGGGCCGATCGCTGCCGTAGTACTCGGCAGCCACTGTCTCTGCGAACCGTGCCGCGGCGGCGGCATGCCGGTAACCCAGCGAGACGAACGTGTTTCCCGCCTGCACCGCATAGCCACCGCTGGCGAGCGCGAACCCGATAGCCCGGTCGTCTGCCAGGGAGGTCGGAGGCGAGCCTGGGAACGCGATGGGGTAGGTGTACTGGAAGAACCGCCCCTCCCACCGCGACTTGTCCTCTTTCGCGTGGAGGTAGATGTTGAACTGGATATTCGTGCCTTCGAAATGGCCCCGAACGCGGTGATGCGGTGTGGGCGTGGTCTCGTCGGACTCGCTGTCGATCACGGGGGTCGCGTACCTGGGGTCGAGACAGTCTGCCGTCACCTGCATGGCGCCCCCGACGGTGGCGCACTCAGCAGGGGCGGCCAGGGCCGGAGCCGCGGAGCCGAGTCCTGTGCCGAGCAGCAAGGTCGCCGCGAGGGCGCTGACTCCTCTGCGTCGGGAGATGGGGAAGTGGTTCTTCATGGTCCTCCTTCATTGGGGGATGCGCGTCCGTGATGAAACGGGAATGGCGCGTGCGCTCCTCTGCGCTTGGCAAGGCTCGCAAACTCGCCCAGACTGCGCGAAACTTTGCGCAAAAGCACCCCGGATGGCCACCGGGGGAGGCGCCCCGGATGGCTATCGGGGGAGGGGGAGCCGCGCCTCGAACCCGGGCCGCCACGGACCCGCATCACTCGTTGCGCAACGTTCTGCGCTGCGATCTCGCCTGTGTGATAGTGAAACAGAGGCTGTCACCGCCTCGAGGGCGTCACGCCCCGCCGGTTCCGCCCCGGAAATGATCGCAACGTTCCCGGAGGCCAATCGCCATGTCCCACGTCACCCTCGCACCCCGTGTCCGCGCAGGCGCTTCTCCTCGCCTCGTGGTCGTCCTCGGTCTGCTGGCGATTCTCGGCCCGCTGACCATCGATCTATACCTGCCCGCGTTCCCGCAGATGCAAGGCGATCTTCAGACGTCGCCAGCGAACATCCAGCTCACTCTGAGCGCGGCCACGCTCGGATTCGCGCTCGGGCAACTTGTGATCGGGTCGTGGAGCGACTCCATCGGCCGAAGACGACCGCTCCTGGTCGCGACCCTGCTGCATGTGATCGCGAGCGTGGGAATAGCGGCGGCGCCAGATGTCACCTGGGTGCTCATTTTCCGTGTGCTTCAGGGAGCGGGTGCCGCAGGCGGCGGCGTCGTCGCAATGGCCATGATGCGGGATGTCGCGGAAGGGCGACAGCTCATCAGGGGGCTCTCTCGCCTCGCGTTGTTCACGGGGATCGCTCCCGTCGTAGCCCCGTTCCTCGGAGCTCAGCTCATGGGGGCCCTGAATTGGCGAGGACTGTTCGTTATCGTCGCCCTGTACGGCCTGGCAATCCTCGTAGTGTCGGTCGCCCTCCTTCCGGAATCGCTGTCGGTCGAGCGTCGCTTCAACCGCTCGGATCGAGGTGCCGTCTGGCGTAGCTACCGGCTGCTCCTCAAGGACCGCAGCTTCGTGGGCATCGCGCTCATCGGAGGCTGCATGGTCTCCTCCGTCTTCGCCTACCTCTCGACCTCGTCATTTCTGTTCCAGCAGCAATACGGGCTGACAGCACAGCAGTACGGTGTGATCTCCGCGATCAACGCGATCGCCTTCGTCATCGGCACCCAGATCTCTGGTTTCGTGGCACAGCGTGTCGCCCCCCAGCGCGTCCTCGGAGTGGTTGTGGCGGCGCTTGCTCTCACCGGGTTCGCGCTCGCGCTCATCGGTGTGTGGTCAACGGAGCTCGCTCCCGTGGTGGCGATCATGCTTGTGTTCCTGGCGTTCGCTGGCGCCTGCGGCCCCTGCCTCGGGGCGCTGGCGTTGGCAGATCATGCGGATCGAGCCGGCACCGCCGCAGCGCTTCTTGGTGCTGCGAACTTCGGACTGGCCGGGATCGCCGCGCCGCTGGTCGGAGCGCTGGGTATCACCACCGTGGTCCCTCTCGGGGTGGTGATGGGGTGCGCGATGACGATTGCCACGGTCGCGCTGTGGCTCATGGTCGCGCGTCCGACGCGCACGGTCCGCTAAGCGAGGTAGCAGCCCCGCACCGAATGGGCCGAGTCGGCCGCCGTGCTCAGCGCTGCTCGCTCGGTTGGTAGGAGACGGACAACGCCCTGCCCTCGGGACGGGGCGATCCGATCGCCACCATTCGGCCGGTGAATCCGGACGCCGTCTCCGTCGAGAAGTAGCGTCCGTCGAGTCGCGAGAGCTGGGTAAATCCCTTGCCCGCGTCTACGGACAACAGGATGTCATCGGGTCCGGCGTGTCCGAAGGGTATCGGCACGGATGCCGGCGGAACAGCTTCGATCCGCAACGTGATCTGAGTTCCCTGAATCTGCTCCGAGCCGAGTTCGTGCAGCACATCGCCGATTCGCGCGTACGCACGCACGTATCTGCCCTTCAGCACGAGCCCGCACCAGTGGCGATTATCGATGCGCAGCTCGAGTCGACCGGCCACTTCGAACACGGCTTGAGCAGACCATTCAAGGTCGCGAACCCGAGCGCACAGCAGGTCGGCCGCCGATCCCGACGAGAGGAATGACAGCCCGCCGTGCTCCTCTCGGCGAATCAGGTTCGCGGCCTCGCCGTCGGGCACAACCCACCGATGGTGGAGTTCGGCTTCGGAGAAATCGTCGAAGTACGAGGTGTCGAGTGCAGGTATCTCGAAACGGCCCTCGTCGAAGACCGGCCATCCGTCGACCCAGTCGACACCACTGAGGAAAGTCTCACGACCGAGGACGTGGAAACCGGGCGTCGAGCCCTTAGGGCGTGCACCCAGGTACACCGCCGCGTGCCGTCCGTCGGGCGCCTGCACCAGGTCGGCGTGACCGACGCTCTGTACCGGGTGGGAGGTACTGCGATGAGTCAGCACCGGGTTCCATGGGCACGGTTCGAAGGGGCCACGTGGGCTCGTTCCCCGCGCCGCCGTGACGCAGTGCCCGCGCTCGGTTCCGCCCTCGGCGAGAAAGATGTACCAGTAGTCGCCGACTTGGTAGAGGTGGGGGCCTTCGGCGGCCGCCATGCCACTGCCCTGCCACACCGGGTAAGGCGTCTCGAGGAGACGACCTGTGGTCAGATCGATGGGCGCCTGACTGACTCCCTGGCCGCCGACGATGAAGTCGAGCACATGCCAGGTGAGGTAACACGTTCCGTCGCTGTCCCAACACAGATCAGGGTCAATTCCGACCGCTTCAGGAATGAAGATCGGGTCGCTCCACGGCCCCGCCGGATTCTCGGCGTGCACGAGCACCTGACCGGAGTCGAAGTCACTCACGTTCGTCGTGATGAACCAGAAGGTGCCGTCGTGATGCCGAAGAGTGGATCCGTACACTCCGGTCGACGGCCCGGGGACTGTCTTCCGGAACTGTTCCCGAGTGGTCAGGATGTTCCCGATCTGGGTCCAGGTGAGAAGGTCCCTGCTCGTGAAAATCGGCGCGCCGGGAAAGTATTCGAAGCTCGATGTGGCGAGGTAGTAGTCATCTCCGACCCGGCAGATCGTGGGATCGGGGTGGAATCCGGGCAAAATCGGTGTGTACGCGCCGTTCACCGCTCGAGTGTCTAAGCGGAGCGTGCTGGCGGTCGCGTCAGGCATCGGTGACCTTCGTCTGCGAGAAGAACACGCGCTCGTCGCTGCGGAGCGGACGCTTCTCACCGGTGACGGTCATCGATCCTGTGACGGATGTGTCGTCAGAGTCGAACCCGACGAAGAACTTCACCTCGCCGGGGTCGACGACGAAGTTGTTCGCCAAATCGGTGTAGCCGAGAGACGCGGCATCGAGCGTGAACTCCACCCGGGACGACGCGCCTACGGACAACTCAACGCGTGCGAACCCAGCCAGTTGTTGAGCGGGGCGAGAAACGCCGGATCCCGTCAAAGTGAGGTACAGCTGCGGCACCGCGACGCCCTCCCGCGTTCCCACGTTGCGCACGGTGAAAGCGATGTTTGCCTCACCCGCAGTGGTGAACGTCGAGGTCGCCTCGACGCTGTCGATGGTGAACTCCGTATAGCCGAGACCGTGACCGAAGGGGTAGAGAGGCGTCGCTGGCATGTCGAGGTACAGCTCCGCGACATCCGGCGGCAGCGGGTTCCGGTAGCCGTTCCCTGAACGCTGGTGGTGGTAGATCGGCACCTGGCCGACGTGGCGCGGAATGGTGTACGGCAGTTTGCCGCTCGGCTCGATCGCTCCGAACATCGCGTCGGCGACGGCACCGGGGCCGAAAGGCCCGTTGTAGGAGGTAATGACGATCGCCGCGGCATCCTGCACGACCTGCGGTAAGGAGTACGCGCGACCCTGTGTGAGCACGACGACAATGGGACGTCCGGTCGCGGCAACCGCTTCTGCGAGCCGCGTCTGCGCGGCGGGGAGCGCGATGTCCGCAGAGTCGCTGCCCTCGCCCTCGGTGCGCTCCCCGTTGAACCAGAGGCTGGCACCACCGAGCGCGAGGACGACGACATCCGCCTCCTCCGCGGCGGCGACCGCCTCAGCCAATGCTTGGTCACCAAGATCGCGGGTGAGAGAGCTGCCCTGCGCGGTGACGACCGAGGCGGCGTATTCGCCAATCGTGTCGAGGAGCGAACGGGCTCCCAGGTGGTCGCGCACATATTCCTCGACCGGTGCCGAAGAGAACACGGCGCCATTCCACGCGGCCATGCCTGGGTCGACACCGACCATGTTGCCCATGCCACCCGACGTCATGAAGGTGGTCATCTGTCGGAAGGCCGGATAGCTGTAGGTCGCGAACTGGTAGGTGACGGCGTCGGCGTGCGGGCCGATGACGGCGATCTTTTGGCCGCCGTCGGCGGACAGCGGGAGGATGCCGTCGTTCTTCACGAGCACAACCGATCGGCGGGCCAGCTCGGCGGACAGGTCCTTTCCTTCGACCGCCGCTGCCGCCACATCGATCGACTGGCTCGGGTATGGGTTCTCGAAGAGGCCGAGCCGGAACTTGGCCGTGAGTATGCGGCGCACGGAGGCATCGACGTAGGACACGCTGGTGCGGCCGGCCTCGACCTCGGCGACCAGCGCGTCGCCGTAGCCGAAGGGGAGGGGGAACTCGGTGTCGAGTCCTGCCTCGATCGTAAGACGGCCGGCCTCACCGGGTGTCTGTGCCGCGTGCTGGCGATTGACCAGGTGTTCGAGACTCATGTAGTCGGACGCAACGAAGCCGGTGAAACCCAGGGTGTCGCGGAGCAGTCCGGTCAGCACCGCGGGTGACGCCGCGGCTGGCGAGCCGTCGATGCTCGCGTACGAGTTCATCACCGAGGCGAGGCCCGCATCCTGAATCGCCGCCTCAAAGGGGAATGCGAAGAGATCGCGGGTGCGTCGCGGTCCTCCCTCGTAACCGGACAGGTTGATGCCGTTCTCGGGGAGCCCGTAGGCGACGAAATGCTTTGCTGTGGCGATCACGCCGTCGGTCAGGTCGGTGCCCTGCATCCCGCGTGTGAACGCAACGCTCAATGCGGCGACGAGATACGGGTCTTCGCCATAGGTCTCGTGCACGCGACCCCAGCGCGGGTCGAGTGCCACGTCCATGTTCGGCGAGAGGGCTTGGCGAACGCCCACCCTGGACATTTGTTGCCGGATGATGTCAGCCATCTCCTCGATCAGGTCTGGGCTGAACGTCGCCGCAAGTCCTGTCGGCGTGGGGAAGACCATGTGGCCGCCGGCCAGGAAGCCGTTGAGAGCTTCCGTGTGCACCAGCAGCGGGATACCCAGGCGGGATTCCTCGACCATCGATCGCTGGAGCCGGGTGATGATGGCCGCCATCGATGCGGGATCGTCGACACCGAAATTGCAGATGTGCCCCGGCGAGTTCTCGAGCGTTTCAGCCAGGCGAGCGGACGCCGTCCCGTCGGCTTCGTGAAAGTACCAGGGCGCGGTCGAGGTCAGCTGGAACGCTTTTTCACGCAACGTCATCTGCGCGAGCAGCAGCTCGACGCGGTCGTCGATGGGCAGGCGGGCGTCGAGGTGAGGACGGGATTCGGTCATGGTGTGCTCCTTCGACCCCTACGCGGGTGTCGATCTTTTGCGGACGGTGAAGTGGTGGAGGTCAGCGGTCGGCGCTCGGCGATACCACCGAGGCACTCGCTTCGGCGACCTTCGCGGCGGCCATTACGCGCAGTCGCTCCGCGCGGCGCGCTCGCTGGCGCGGTGGGTCCGCCACGGGAGCCGACATCTGCAACTGCCGGGTGTACGGATGCTCCGGACTCGTGGCGACCTGATGCGCCTTCCCCAGTTCGACGATGCGTCCGGCGCGAAGCACTGCGATCCGGTCGCTGATCGCATGGACGACGCCGAGGTCGTGGCTGATGAACAGGTACGCGACCCCCGTGGATTTCTGGAGGTCAGCGAGAAGCGCGAGAACGCGAGCCTGGGTAGTGACGTCGAGTGCACTGGTCGGCTCGTCGCACACGATCACCGAGGGCTTCATTGCTAGCGCCCGAGCGATTGCTATCCGCTGGCGCTGGCCGCCCGAGAACTCTCGCGGGTACCGCGCCCCGGCATCCGACGGCAGGCCGACCGCGTCGAGGAGCTCGCGCACTCGGGCGCGTCCTTCAGTGACACCGGCGGCGCGGAGTGGCTCGACGAGGATGGTCTCGACGGTCATCGAGGGGTTCAGCGAGGAGTACGGGTCCTGAAAGATCACTTGTATGTCGCGAGCCACCTCGCGACGGCGGGCACGCGAAATACCGCTGATCTCCTGCCCGCGGAACCGGATCGATCCACCGGTGACCGGGGCGAGCCCGAGGATCGCGCGACCGATGGTGGTCTTACCCGAACCCGACTCGCCTACCAGACTCACTGTCTCGCCGGGCGACAGATCGAGCGAGACATCCTCGATGACCGTGGTCCCGCCGCGTTTTCCGCCGTAGCGCACGGAGAGGTTTGCAATCTCAAGCAGCGGCTCACTCATCAGCAACAACCTCCATCAATTCGACTTGTCGCGATGACTCCAGCAACTCGCGGGTGTATGCCTTAGCAGGAGACGCGAACAGCGTGTCCACGTCGTTGCGCTCGACGATGCGCCCGTCTTTCATCACGCTCACGGTGTCGCAGAGGTCGGCGACGACGCCGAGGTTGTGGGTCACGATGATCATCGCCAGCCCTCGTTCCACGGTGAGTTCGCGCAGCAACTCGAGCACTTCGGCTTGAACCGTCACGTCGAGCGCTGTCGTAGGTTCATCAGCGACGATCACGTCGGGTTGAGAGGCGACGGCACCGCAGATAAGCACGCGCTGGGCCATGCCGCCCGAGATTTCATGGGGATAAAGCTTCATGACGCGCTCGGCGTCCCCGATCCCGACCCGCTTGAGGAGCGCCACGAGCTGTGCGCGCGCTGCAGGCTTGGATACGCCCGTGGCGGCTCGCAACCCGTGGACGAGCTGGGCACCGATCGTGAACGATGGGTCGAGGTTCGACATCGGTTCCTGCGGAATGTACGCCATCTTGCGACCGCGCACCCTTCGGATTCTCTCCTTGTCGGCGAGCAGGTCTCGCCCCTCGAAGAAGACGCTTCCTCCGAGCACGACCGCCTCGCGGGACAGCAGGCCGAGAGTCGCGAAAGCGATCTGCGATTTCCCTGAGCCGGACTCGCCGACCAGACCGTGAATCTCGCCGCGCCGCACGTCGAGGTCGACTCCGTGAACGACCTCGCCTACCTCGACCGCGGAGCTCGGGTATCCGATGCGCAGGCCACGAATCGAGAGAATGATGTCCTGCGGCGGGGTGAGGTCGTTCACGCCGGCGACGCGCTCGTCCTGAGCGGCGCGAGCGAGCGCTTTGCGTCGCGCTGGCTTCAGTTCGGCGCTGCGGTTCGATGCCTGCAGTGTGTCCCGAAGGGCGTTGCCGAGGAGGACGAACGCGAGAATGGTGAGGCTGATCACAAGCGCCGGCCAGATCACATTGGCGGGGTTGGTGTAGATGTTGTTGAACGCATCCTGCAGCACGCGGCCCCAGGACGCTTGAGAGGGATCGCCGAGACCGATGAGGTCGATGCCGCCGAGAATGGACACCGCCGTCGCAAGCACGAAGGAGCTCTGCACGATGACAGGAGCCCGAACCGCCGACAGCACGTGACGCCCGACGATGCGCGCGTCGGAAAGCCCCACGACCTTGGCTGCATCGACGTAAAGCTCGGATCTGACGGAGATGACGACCGACCGCACGAGACGATAGAGCGACGGCGCAACGATGACTCCGAACGCGGTCATCGACACTGGGATGTTCGGGCCCGTCAGGGTGAAAATGGCGACGATCGTGAGGATGCTCGGCAGAGACATGATCACGTCGGACACGAAGTTCGCCACCGCCTCGACACGACCGCGGTAGAAGCCCGCGAGAAGGCCGCCAGTCAGGCCGAGTGTGAGCGACACCCCAAGCACCAGGACGCACGCCAGGATCGTCTGCTGCGATCCCCAGATGAGACGGGACAGGATGTCGCGTCCTGAGGCGTCGGCCCCGAGAACGTGGCCCTCGCTGAACGGGGGAGCATTCGTCGCCCCGAGATCTGTCGCGGTCGGCGCGTACGGGGCGATCCACGCAGCGAAGATTGCGGCGAGGACCACCGCCGCAAGAACGACGAGGCCGAAGACCGCGAAGGGGTTCTTGAGCAATGATCTGATCGTTGTCAGTCCGCTGCGCTTCTTGGCCGTGGGGGACCGTTTGATCGGAGCCCGAGACGGTGTGTCGGGTTTCTACGGTCATCGGATTCTCGCCTTCGGGTTGAGCAGGGCGCTGAGCACATCGGCGAGGAAGTTGACTACCAGCACGAAGATGATGATGAAGATCAGGACACCCATCACCACGGGCACGTCGCCCGCCAGCCCCGCGGAGACGCTGAGGAGGCCGATCCCGGGCAGGGCGAAGATGGACTCGACGAACAGCGCGCCCCCGAAGAGCCCGAGGGTTGTAAGACTGAGCACGACGAGTCCGGGTCCGCCCGCATTGCGTAACACGTGCCGGAAGAGCAACTGGGACTCCGGGATACCCCGGGACCGAAGGGTGCGCACGTAGTCCTGCGATAGGGCGTCCACGATCGAACCCCTGAACTGTGCCGCCGCGTTCGCGACCGCGCCAATGAGCAGCGCCGCGACCGGCAGCGTGAGCGACCACAACCACCCCTGCACGCCCTCGGCGGGCGAAATGTAGCCCGTCGCAGGAAAGTAGGGGATAGCGATCGCGAATGCGAAGACCAGGCCGATCGCGAGGATGTAACCCGGAATGGCGGCGCCGAGGGTCGAGATGAACTGCAGCAGGCGGTCGAGCCATCCGCCGTAGAGAGCCGATGTGACGCCGAGGACGACGCTGATGACGATCGTGAAGAGCATGGTGATGACGATGAGCGAGAGCGTCACCGGGACCCGGGTTGCGAGCGCCTTGTTGACCGACTGGCCGGTGAGGAACGACTTTCCGAGGTCGCCCCTCACCAGGTCCCCAAGCCAGGCGCCGTACTGCACGATCAGAGGCTGATCGAGCCCCAGCGCTGTCGCTTTCGCCGCCACCTGTGCGTCGCTCGCGCTCAGTCCGAGGATCGAGCGGGCGATTCCTATCCCGTCGCTGTACGTGATGCAGAACGTGAAGAAGCTCACGATCAGCAACACGCCGACAGCTCGGAGTAAGAGGATGACGATGGAGCGCAACATTGCCGGGGCCCGTCGCTATTACTTCTGGAAGTCGCGGAGCAGCGGGTGCAGCGCGGAGAAGTCCGACGTGGTCGGGATGGAGATTTCCGGGCTGTGGGCGTAGAACCCATCAGGGTTTGCCATCGGCACGAACCACGCCTGGTCGACCACGTACTGGCTGATCTCCTGCTGGGCCGCGACCTTCTCCTCCTCGGTTCCGGTGAGGATCGTCTCCCACAGGGCGTCGATCTTCGCGTCCGGCTGGTGCGAGACGTTCCAGATGCCGTCGACCAGGATGTAGTCCTTGATGTCCTGCAGCGACTCGCCGTAGTTACCGAGCGGCCAGAGGGGTACCGGGTAGGTGCCGCTCAGCAGCTCGTGATGGCGTCCGGCCCGGTCAGGTTCACCTGCTCCACCGTGATGTTCAGCTCGCGAGCGTTCGGTGATGTACGGAAACAGCAGGTCATGTCCCACACCCTCGAAGAACGGCATCTGCAGCGTGAAGCCTTCCTCGAAGCCGGCCTCAGCCATCAGGGCCTTGGCGGCCTCGATGTCGAAGGGGTACGGATCTTCGGTGAGGTCCTCGAGGTACGCGGTGCTTCCCGGGCGGAAGATCTGGTACGCGGGTTCTGCGTAGCCCCGGTAGAGGTTTTCAGCGATGGCATTACGGTCGAAGACCATATTCATCGCCTGGCGAACGCGAACGTCGCCGAGCGCCGGGATCTTCTCACCGTTGTGATCGCTCAGGATGAGGCGTGTCGTCTGACCGTTCAAGGTGACGACGTCTTCCCTGACTTCTTCACCTCGTCGACGGTCGCGGCGTCCGCAAGGATGCCGTCAATCTGATCGGTCTTCAGCGCGTTCACCCCGGCCGTCGAGTCGGTGAATACCGTGAGCTTCAGATTCTCGTAGGGGTAGGTCTCGGAGTCCCAGTAGTCAGGGTTCTTTGTGAGCGAGTACGACGATCCCTGCGTGCTCGCGGCCTCGTCGTAGATGTAGGGACCGGAGCCCACCACAGTGTTGTCCAGCTGGCCTCCGTCGATCGCCTCTTTCGAGGTCATCTGCGCCTCGCACATGATCAGGTCAAGTGTCGGGATGGGCTGCGGGAACGTGACGGTGATCGTCAGCGGATCGGGTGACTCGAACGTGAGATCGGCGAACCGAGCATTGCTCTTGCCGGTGTTGGAGAGAGTGGCCTCCACATCCTCCGCGTCGAAGTCGCTGCCATCGCTGAACTTCACGCCTTCGCGCAGCGTGAGAGTCGCCGCGCTCTGGTCGTCGTTGTATTCCCACTCCGTCGCAAGCTGGGGAGACGGGTTACCGAACTCGTCGCAGATCAGGAGCGAGTCCCAGACGGCGTCGGCGAACCATCCCTGGTAGCTGGGCTGGATCTCGGGACTCAGTCCCGGAAGGTCGGCCGTCATGCCAAGCCTCAGCGTGTCGGTGTCGCCACCGCCATTGGTCTGACCTGCTGGGGCGCAAGCGGAAAGTGCCGCGAGTGCTACGGCTGCGGTGAGGGCTGAGGCTGCGGTTTTGCGGCGTCGAACAGGACGCATAACAACTCCTTTGTTGTGCTCGGATGTAAGGGGGTCCGACTCCGGGTCGCGGGTTTCGCGTCACCAATCGGCCGGTGAGGAGACCATATGTGGGCTGCGTAGAATGCGTCAAAGTGTTCGGCGCTTGTTGCGCAAAAGTGCGTCCGTTGCCAGTTCGTGACGTTAGCGGATACGCGATTGTGCTTGTAGGGTCCTCGCGCGGTCAGCGTCTGCCGATCACCTGCCACAACGAAGTCGAGCTCACGGAATACGGAGAGTCATGCCTGACGAAGAAAACGGCTACATCCCGCTCCGGATGATCGCCGAGCGAGCAGGCGTGTCGGTCTCGTCGGTCTCCCGTGTGCTCGCTGGTCGCGGAGACCTCCGGCGCGAAACTCGGGAAAAGGTGATCCGGGCGTCGGAGGAGCTCAAGTACGACCGCACGACGAACGGCCGCGGGCGTCCTACCGCCCTTGACCAGCGCCTCATCGAGCTGGTCCTGGGCAGCTTCGACGACGAATGGACGGGCCAGGTCGCGCGCGGCGCGCGTCAAGCCGCTTTCCGCCTCGGCTTCGATCTCGTTCTTACTCTTGAGCGCGACGACCCTGCCGACGATTGGCCCGCTCGCGTGGCGGCCCGCAAGCCGTCCGGCGTCGTCATCGGCATTATCCGGCCGACCCATCGGCAGCTGGATGAGCTCCGTGGCCTGCGCATTCCGGTCGTTCTGTTGGACCCGCGATCCGACCCGGAAGGCGAGCTTCCGAGCGTCGGCACCACGGACTGGCAGGGCGGATATGACGCCGGGACGCATTTGGTCGAGTCGGGTGCGTCGGCCTTCGTCGTGGTGACCGGCGTGCCGGCGTATCGGTTTGGACGCGCCCGCGAAGAGGGGTTTCGCGCGGCTATCGCCGCACTCATGCCTGGCGCACCGATCGATCGGGTCAACGGCCAATGGACCCATGCCTCACCGACCGCCGACATGATCCGAGCGCTACGGAACGCGACCTCTCCCGTCGGCGTATTTGCCACCAACGACGCGATGGCTTTCGCGGTCTACGACGCGGCGGCCATCGCTGGCCTGAGTATTCCGCTCGACGTTCGGGTGGTCGGGTTCAACGACGATCCTCGGGCAGCGTTGGCCACTCCGAGCCTGACGTCCGTTCGTCAACCACTCCGGGAGATGGCACAACGAGCTGTCGAGATGCTTCGTGAGCTTCGCGATCACGAAGCGGACCACTATGAGCGAATCGAGTTGCCTACTCAACTCATCGTGCGTGAATCCAGCGCCTCGAAGACGGTCTGAATAACGCGACGATGAGCGTCAGTTTGCCCCTGATACGTCACCTTGGGTGCGCACCGAGCCCGCCCGCTACAGCACGGTGACCTCCAGAAGCAACGCGTGCTCCGGGTTGAGGGCGGGCATGGGCAATCCCACTTCGGCCAAGAAGCGGCCGTTCGCCACGGCGCCATCCGCAAACCACCCCGGGGCGCGGACCTGTGTGAAGGTGTGCGAATAGTCGGCGTCAGATGGGGCAGGGAAGATCGCCTCCACGCGGTACTCCCGCTCCGGGTCCAGACCTGGGATGGGGATCCGGCCCGGCTGTTCCGCCGCCGCTGTGCGGGTGCTGACGAGAGCGAACAGGCCCGCCGTGCCGCGCTGAGTGTCACTTGGGGCCACAACGCCGTGGAGCATCAGGGACTCCTCTGTAACGTCGGCTCTCACCATGCGTCCGGAGTGGATGAGGGTCCGATGACGCTTATAGAGGGAGATGAAGCGTTTGAGCTCCTCCCTTTCTGCGCCGTGAACGCCACGCACATCCCACTCCATGCCGAAGTGTCCGAACAGAGCGGTGATGGCGCGGAATGACAGGTCGTGCGTGCGTGCAGTGGTGTGCGAAGTGGTGGGGCCGATGTGGCCGCCCACAAGCTCCGGCGGAACGACCACGCCGGTCCAGCGTTGGATGGTCTGGCGCTCGAGCGCGTCGTTGCAGTCGGATCCCCAAACCCGGTCGGTGCGCTCCAGGATGCCGAGGTCCACGCGCGCGCCACCGGAGGAGCAGCTCTCGATTTCCACGCCTGGGTGCGCCGCGCGGAGTTCATCGAACAGGCGGTAGGCAGCGAGGGTCTGCTCGTGCACGGACGAGCGGCCGGCGTGGCCGTGTTCCAGCAGGTCGCGGTTCTGGTCCCACTTCAGATAGCTGATGTTGTTCTCTCGCAGCAGCGCATCTATCCGGTCATAGATGTACTGCCACGCTTCCGGATTCACGAGGTCGAGGATGTGCTGCTGGCGCCACTCCAACGGGAGCCTGCCGCCGGCGTCGTGGCTGCGCGCCGAGGGTCCCGCGATCCACTCCGGGTGAGCCCGCACGAGGTCCGAGTCGAGATTCACCATTTCTGGTTCGACCCAGAGACCGAATTCCATGCCGTGAGAGGTCACGGCGTCGATCAAGGGGGTGAGGCCATCGGGCCACAGGGCCTCGTCGACGTACCAGTCGCCGAGGCCGGCGCGGTCGTTGCGGCGTCCGCGGAACCAACCATCGTCGAGTACGAAGCGTTCCACACCGAGCTCTGCGGCCGACGCGGCCAGGTCCAGGAGAGTGGGCAGGTTGTGGTCGAAATACACCGCTTCCCACACGTTCAGCACCACCGGACGCGGCTTACCGGCGGGCAGTCCGGTCGCGGCGGCGGGTAGCACGTGGTGGGGGCGGGAACGGAACCAGCTGTAGAAGGCCTCGCTGATTCCATCGATGCCGCGGTCGGAGTATGCCGCGAATAGCGCCGGCGTGGTGTAGCTCTGACCGGGCGCGAGAACGACTTCGGCGGGACCGAGAAGTTCTGACGCACCGATCATGGTGCGTCCATCGCCGATGGTGTCAGCGAACTGCTCGTGATTGCCGCTCCATGCAAGGTGCGTGGCCCAGACCCGCCCGTGGCGGTTGCCGAATCCCGCGGTGCCGGCGGCGAAGAGCAGCGATGAGTCGTGCCCGGTGCGGCCGTGGCGACCGGTGCGAACCCAGGTGCCCTGCTGAATCGAGCGTCGCTGCGGGTGACTCTCCCTGCACCAGCGCCCAGTGAGATCGAGAATTTCGGATGCTTCGGGCGCTACAGGCAGAACTGTTGCCAGTTCGTCGAGCTGGTAGGGCGAAGCGCCCGAATTGGTGACGGTGTGGCGCAACTCGAGCAGGCCGCCGCTGTGCAGGGTCACGTCGGAGGTGACGGTGAGCCCGGCGTCGGGATCAGCCTGCACGATCGACGCGGAGTCTCCGTCGACTTTGGCGGTGACGACGCGGAGGCGAGCTGAGAAATCCAGGCCGGGAATGCCGTCGACCGTTCGATGGCCGCGCAGGGCGGGTCGTCCCCTCCAGCCTGCCGAGGCCTGCGGCAGGAGACCCGTCGGCACGGTGGTGTCTACGGATGACGGCGCGATGGTGGCGTCAAGGATTGCGAGATCCGGCAGAGTGCTGCCGAGATCCGCCCCCCAGTGGATGACCTCGGCCTCTCCACTGTCGAAGCTGATCACCAGGCTGACGCCTGCGGAACGAAGGTGAAGCGGATCCATGACTGATGTCCTTTTGGCGTGAAAGTTGAATGGGCTGCGCGCCGCGAGGGTGACGACCCCCGCGGCGCGCAACCGCTGTGTCGGATGACTTACTTGAAGAGGCCGTTGACCTTCTCGTTGACCTCGGTCAGTGAGCCGGCATCCTTCTGGCCTGCGAGCACAGCGTCCATCGCGGGTCCCATGAGGCCCTCGACCTTCGCGGCGTTATCGGTGATGGGGAAGAGCACCGTCGTTCCGTCCTCGACGTGCGTGGTGAAGGCGCTGACATCGATTCCCTTGGATTCGAAGGCCGCTGCGGCCCTTTCGGAGGAAGACGTGATGGCGGGGAAGACCACTCCCTTGTCGGCGACGACGTCCTGGCAGTCAGTCGAGGCGAGGTATTCGACCCACTTCACGGCCGCCTCCGGGTTCTTGGTACCGGCGTAGATGGAGTCCGCGAGGCCGTTGAACATGCTGGCTCGTTCGCCGTCAGGCCCGATCGGGGTAGGAGCGATTCCTACATCGATCCCCTTGTAGCTGGTGTACTGGCCGATCATCCAGGAGCCCTGCGTGTTGATGGCGGCTTTCCCGGCGCCGAAGGTGTCGGAGACACTGGCACCCACTGTGGTCTCGAGCTTGGGCATGAAGCCCTTGTCCGAGAGGCCCGCCCACCAGTCGATGGTGTCTTGGAACCGTGGGTCGTCGTAGTTGAACTTCGTGCCCCACGGGTTTTCGTCGGTGTGGGTCCAGCCCGTGGTTCCGGTGAGGAAGCTCCACTGAGTCTGCCCCTGCCCGGTGCCGGAGCTCTCCAGGCCGAGTCCGTAGACGGCCACCTGGTTCTTGTCGAAACCGGCCTCATCGCCCCGCGTGCCGTTTTTGTCTACCGTGAGGTGGGCGATCGTCGCTTCGTAGCTGCCACCGTCTTCCGGGTTCCAATCGAGGTTGGCGAGGTCGTCCTCGGTATAGCCCGCGTCCTCGATGAACGTCTTGTTGTAGAACATGGCTACGGTGTCCCAGTCTTTCGGAAGTCCGTAGCGCTTGCCGTCTTGACCCACCCAGAGGTCGGCGAGCCCTTCGTTGTAGATGTCCAGGTCGATCGCGTTTTCCTCGACCGCGTCGTCGAGGGGCATCAGCTGGTCTTTTTCCGCGAACTCCGGGTACTTCGACAGGTGGTTGACGAAGACATCCGGCGCGTTCCCGGCCACGAAGCCGTTGGTGAGAGTGGTCCAGTAGTCGCCGTAACCACGCTGGGTGATCTTGACCTTGATGTCCGGGTTGGCTTTGGTGAAGTCAACAGCGCACTGCTCGTAGGCGGGTAGCTGATTGGCGTCCCACAGCCAGTAGTCGAGTTCGCCGGTGGCTTCAGCGGAGGTGCTGGCGCAGGCGGAGAGGGAGAGGGCGAGTGCTGTCGCGGCAGCGATGGCGCCGACGTGCTTCTTCATGGTGAACCTTTCGTGTGATGCATGGGATTGCAGAGATAGGGATGGATTGGAATGGGGGAGGGATCTGGGGTTACTTGATGCCGGAGAATCCGATGGAGTTGACCACCTTCTTGCCGAAGACGAGGAACAGGATGAGGATGGGCACCGCCGCGACGATGGTGGCGGCCATCAGCCCCGACCAGTCAGGGGCACCCTGGGGCGACTGGGACTTGAAGACGCTGAGCCCCAGCGTGAGTACACGAATCTCCTCGTCATTGCCGACCAGGAGGGGCCAGAAGTATTCGTTCCACTGACCGATGAAGGTCAGGAGGGCGAGGGTCGTTATGGGCGCGGCGGCATTGGGGAGCACGATCTGGAAGAAGATGCGCAGGCTGTTCGCACCGTCGAGCTTGGCCGCCTCCTCCACTTCGCTTGACATGCTGATGAAGAACTGTCGCAAGAAGAAGATGGCGAACGCCGACATGAAGAGGAATGGCAGCGTCAGACCGGCAAAGGTGTTCAGCAGACCAAGATTCTTGATCATGAGGAAGTTGGGGAGTGCGGTGAAGATCCCCGGGATCATCAGAGTCGCGAGAAACAGCGAGAAGACCTTGTCGCGTCCAGGCCAGCGGAGCCGAGCGAAGGCGTAGGCGGCAAGTGCGCTGAAGAACACCTGAGACGCGGTGGTCACGGAGGCGAAGAAGATCGAGTTCCGCAGATAGAGCCAGAAGTCGATGGCCGCCCCGGAACCTCCCTCAGCGATCGCCTCTTCCGTGGACTGCAGACCGAACACGCGCTTGAACGCGCCCAGGGAGAAGTCAGCGGGAAGGAGATTTGTCGAGTTGGAGGCTAGGGAGCCGTTGGTCGAGAGGGCGGTGCGGAGCATCCACAGGAACGGGAAGATGGTCACGATCAGTGCCAGGACGACGAGGGCCCACGAACCGATTTTGTGCCAGTCGATTGGTTTGCGTGGGGTCAGTAGTTGAGTGCTCATGGCTCGTTTTCCTTAGTCCAGGTCTGATTCGTTGCCCTTGAGGAACTTCATCTGGATGAAGGCCACGAGTGCGAGGATCACGAAGAGAATGACGGACAGAGCCGAGGCGTATCCGAAGTCCGATTCACCGAATGCTTTTTGGTAGATGTACATCTGGATAACGCGGGTCGCGTTGACCGGTCCGCCGCCAGTGGTGACGGCGACGGTGTCGAAGACCTGGAACGACCCGATGACGGTGACGACCAGGACCAGTGCCAGCACTGGGCGAAGGAGCGGCATCGTGATGCTCCAGAACGTTCGGGTGCGGGAGGCTCCGTCCAGCGAGGCCACCTCATAGACGTGGTGGGGGATCGCTTGGAGGCCGGCGAAGACGAGCAGCGCGGTGTAGCCCATATGGCGCCAGACGTTGACGGCCGCGATCGTGGGGATGGCCCATTGCTCGCTGCCGAAGAAGGCAACGCGGGGGAGTCCCATCCAGCTGATGATCTCGTTGACGATGCCGATCTGGTAGTCGAGCATCCAGAACCACAGAAGGGCGACGATCACGTTGGCGACCAGGTACGGCAGAAGCAACGCGGCCCGGATGAAGGTGGATTTAGCCACCCGGTGCATCAGCATCGCCAGCCCGATTGCGATGACGATCTGGAAGACGATGTTGATCGCCACGTACTGGATGGTCACGGCCATCGCGTTCCAGAACAGCTCATCCGCGAATATCGCCGTGTAGTTCGCGATCCCGATCCATTCCGGATCACCCAGGATGCTGTACTCCGTGAAGCTCAGGTAGATACCGCGGACCGTGGGCACCAGGGCGAACACGATCAGCCCGATCATCGCCGGGAAGATGAACAGCAACGCTGTCCTCATGTCGCGCAGCCTGGCCGTGCTTCGCACCGCCGTGGGGCGCTGCGGCTCTGTCGGGGCCGCCCCGGGTGGGTGGGTAGTAAGGGTGGTCATCGTCGTTCCTCTCCGATGAGGTCACTGCAGGTCGGGGCGACTCTACGCGCGTTGATTTGGAATGCGCAAGTGTTTTCCTGCTTTTTATTGACGAGATTGTGTCTGGCACGTCGCTGGTTGACCCGCGTAGATTTCCGGTACATACTCCACTGCATGACCTCTTCAATTGGAATCGTCGGTGCTGGACAGTTCGCAGGCGTCTTCGCCAAGCTCTTCCGCGCCCACCCCGGAATCTCAGACATTTACCTCACGGATCTCATCCGCGATCGCGCAGAGACCCAGAGCACCAGTGCAGGTGCAACGGGCACATTCGACAGCTTCGAAGCAATGTTGCAAAGCGACGTCGACGCGGTAGCGATCTTCACCCAGCGCTGGACCCATGGACCGCTGGTGTTGCAGGCGCTGCGGGCCGGCAAGCACGTCTACTCCGCTGTTCCGATGGCTATCTCCGAGGAAGAAATCGCGGAAATCATCGAAACGGTCAGGGAGACCGGTCTGACCTACATGATGGGTGAGACGAGCTACTACAATCCGGCGACCGTGTTCGCCCGGAAGAAGCATGCCGAGGGCGCCTTCGGCCGGATTTTCTACGCCGAGGGCGACTACGTCCACGACATGGATCTCGGCTTCTACGACGCCTACCAGTACAGCGGTGGAGACCAGTGGAAGCGCACCGCCAGCTACCCGCCCATGCTCTACCCGACCCACTCGGTGGGCGGGGTGCTCGGAGCAACCGGCTCCCACGCCGTGAGCGTCAGCTGCATCGGGGTGCGCGATGACCGCAACGACGGTGTCTTCGACCGCGACATCAGCATGTTTGCCAACGACTTCTCCAACGCCACCGCACTCTTCGAACTCGCGGGCGGCGGATCCATGCGCATCAACGAGTTCCGCAGGGTCGGGTACCCCTCCCACCTTCGCGAGAGCCGCTTCCGCTACTTCGGCACAGAGGCCAGCTTCGAACAGCTCGCGCTGATCAGCGTGTGGCAGGACAAGCACGTCGTGACTGACGTCAGTGAGCAGCTCGAGACCCAGGCCACCATGGACGTGGATGACCCGCTGCTGGCCGACGTGGCGCCGGCACTGCGGGATGCCTTCATCTCGGGCATGGCAGCAGTGCACGACGCCGAACGGCTGCCCGCGGAGTTCCGGGGCTTGCCGAATGGCCACGAGGGCAGCCATCACTTCCTCGTCGACGACTTCGTCACGGCCATCAACACCGGCACCCTTCCGCCGGTCAACGCGTGGGAAGCTGCCCGCTACACGCTTCCCGGCATCGTGGCTCATCAGTCGGCCCTGCGCGGCGGCGAGCGCCTGCCAGTGCCCGACTTCGGTGACGCTCCGGCTGAGCTGGTGCGACCAGTGGTTCGCGAATCCGCCAAATAAAACGTAGTTAGCATGAGTGCCATGTCGAATCTGACCTCACACGCCAAGGCGACCACGCGCGACGACGTGGCGCGGATGGCGGGGGTCAGCAGTGCCGTCGTCAGCTACGTGGTCAATGGGGGGCCCAGGGCGGTTTCTCCTGCGAACGAGGCGAAGGTCCGACAGGCAATCAAGGCGCTGGGCTACCGGCCGAATGCGGCAGCGCGGGCGTTGGCATTGGGGTCGAGCGAGATGCTCGCGATGATCGTCCCCAATGCCATGAACCCGTTTTTCACTTCGCTGTCCCGCGCAGTGGAAGACGCTGCGGCAGAACGGGGTTACACACTTCTGCTCGCGGACTCGCAAGCGTCGCTGCGCACGGAACGGCGTCTCATCAAGAGCTTCGCCGCCCGGCGAGTGGACGGCTTGTTTCTCTGGAGCGAGCTCTCCGAGCCTGATCTCATGGACTTGGAACAGGCAGACATCCCCGTGGTGCTCCTGAACCACAGCACCGACCTCGCCGTGGCGGGGAGCCCCGCCGTCGTCAAACACGGCGGGGCTGATCACGCCGCGAATTCGGTCGGAGTGGCTTTCCGAGACGGCGCGCGGATGGCGGTCGAGCACCTCATCAGCCACGGGCACAAGCGCATCGGGCTCGTCATGGGCACAAACCCCGGAGGCGACGTCGACGCTCGTGAGGTCGGCTGGCGGCAAGCCATCGAAGACGCCGACCTCACGGTCGGCCCCATCTTCCGGGTGCCGTTCACTCGCGATGGCGGGTACCGTGCCGGCCAGGAACTGCTGGCCCACAGCGATAGGCCGACGGCGATCTTCGTGAGCTCCGACGAGCAGGCTGTCGCTCTGCTCTGCGCTATCCAGGAGGGAGGCCTGCGGATACCGGAAGACCTCGCTGTCTTCTCGTTCGACGGTTCGCCCGAATCCGAATACACCTGGCCTCGACTCAGCACGGTCGCCCAGCCAGTGACTGATTTGGCAAAGGCCGCGCTCGAAGCCCTTCTGGCGCCGCCCGGACATGTGCCCGAGACCAAGATCCTGCCGGTCACGCTCGTGCTGCGCTCATCCTGCGGGCTCCACTAGCAGCCCTGCCGCTGGACCACGGCGGACGGTTCGTCGATGCGCGGTTTTGGGTAAAGGCCTCTGAGTGACCCGTCCGATCGGGCGAGTGACTGCGACGACGTCGCGTTGGTCGAAGAATTCGGCCCTTCGCTCGCGCCTGGGCGGTGTAGATGGCCCACATCATCGACCCGCCGAAACCGGCTCTCAGGGCACAAAAAATGGGCCGGGCAACTCGATAAAAGTTGCCGCGACCCATTCTCCGACGAAGTGCCGGGCGATTGCCCGACGTCCTCACTGTGCGCGAAGGGGGACTTGAACCCCCACGCCCTATACGGGCACTAGCACCTCAAGCTAGCGCGTCTGCCATTTCCGCCATCCGCGCGCATCCGGTTCTTCCTTGCAGAACAACCGACGTACGACGATAGCACGACCTCGGGGGCAAAATTTGCACCTCGCACATGCGCACCGGGCACCGCGGGGGAGGGCGACAACCGCGGAGAGAACAGTGCGCCTCGGTATCCTTGCGAGCATGTCATCCGACCCCACCAGCGCGCCCCTGGCCGAAACCGCGATCGTCGCCCGCGACCTCATCCGGTTCGACACGACCAACTACGGGGGAGGCCGCTCCAACGGCGAGGCGGATGCCGCACACTACCTCGAGGCCAAGCTCGCCTCGCTCGGGCTGGCGCCACAGCTGTTCGAGTCGGAGCCCGGTCGGGTCACCGTCGTCGCCCGTGTTGAGGGCGCGGACAGCAGCAAGCCCGCGCTCGTGGTGCATGGTCACACCGACGTGGTGCCGGCCGACCCCGCCAACTGGTCGGTCGACCCGTTCGGCGGCGAGATCAAAGACGGCCTGCTCTGGGGCAGGGGCGCGGTGGACATGAAAGACATGGACGCCATGATCGTCACCGCGCTCGGCGACATCCTGAAGTCCGGTCGCCAGCCCGGCCGAGACCTCGTGGTCGCGTTCTTCGCCGACGAGGAAGACGGCGGCACTCTCGGCTCGCACTACATGGTCGACAACCACCCCGACGTGTTCGCGGGTGCCACCGAGGCCATCAGCGAGGTCGGCGGCTACTCCATCACCCTCGGCGGCGAGCGCGCCTACCTGCTGCAGACCGGCGAGAAGGCACTCGTGTGGGTGAAGCTCGTGGCTCGCGGCACCGCCGCCCATGGCTCGCACGTGATGCGCGACAACGCGGTGACCAAGCTGGCCGTGGCCGTTGCCGCCCTCGGCCAGCGCGAATGGCCGATCCACCTCACCGACACCACCACCCTGCTCATGTCCGAGCTGGCGCGGGTGCTGGGGGAGGACCCGCAACAGATCGGGCCGGATGAGCTCGCCATCCGCACCGGCACGGCGGCGCGCTTCATCCGCGCCTCCATCCGCACGACCACCAATCCCACGATGTTGGATGCCGGGTACAAGCACAACGTGATCCCCGACCTCGCCGAGGCGCGCATCGACATCCGCACGCTGCCCGGACAAGAGGACGCGGTGCTGGCCGAGGTGCAGGAGATCGTGGGGCCCGACATCGAGGTGGTGGTCATCCACCGGGACATCGGGCTGGAAAGCGAGTTCGGCGGCCCGTTGGTGGAGAAGATGATCTCCACCCTCGGACGGCACGACCCCGGTGCTCCGGTGCTGCCGTACCTCCTGAGCGGGGGCACCGACAACAAGGCCCTCTCGCTCATCGGCATCTCAGGCTACGGATTCGCACCCCTCCGACTTCCCGCAGACCTGAATTTTCCTGCTATGTTCCACGGGGTGGACGAGCGCGTCCCCCTCGACGCGCTTGAGTTCGGGCGCGCCGTGCTGACCGACCTTCTTCTCGAGTATTAGGGCGCCTGCATCCGTATGAGTTTCATCGAAGCGATCTTTCTGGGCCTGCTTCAGGGGCTGACCGAGTTCCTCCCGATCTCCTCCTCGGCACACCTGCGCATCGCCGGTGAATTCCTGCCGAACGCCACCGATCCCGGCGCCACGTTCACCGCCATCACCCAGCTCGGCACTGAGCTCGCGGTACTGCTCTACTTCCGCAAAGACATCGCCCGCATCCTCGGTGCCTGGTTCCGGCAGTTCCGCGCGCCCGCGCCCGCTGCGGTCGGTGCAGGCGTGCGCCGCGGTGGAGGTTCGGATGCCACATCCGCCGCACCACGCACGCCCATCTTCGGGCGCATCGCCGCCGCGAAACACGACCCAGACGTGCGGATGGGATGGCTCATCATCCTCGGCACCCTCCCCGTCGTCATTGCGGGATTCTTCCTCCAGGACATCATCCGCGGAGCCTTCCGCTCGCTCTGGCTCGTCGCCATCGTGCTGATCGTGTTCGGCATCCTCCTCGGCGTCGCCGACATCGTGGGGCGCCGCATCAAGACCCTCGACCACCTCACCTACCGCGACGGCATCCTCTACGGACTCGCCCAGACCCTCTCGCTCATCCCGGGCGTCTCCCGGTCCGGCGCGACCGTCACGATGGGTCGTGCGCTCGGCTACGAGCGCGCCGCCGCCGCCCGCTTCGCGTTCCTTCTCGCGGTGCCGGCAGTGTTCGGCAGTGGTCTCTACGAGCTGTACCACTCCATCTCCGAACCCGACCCGGCGGCACCCTACGGCTACGCGGAGACCGCTGTCGCCACCGTGATCGCCTTCGCGGTGGGGCTCGCCGTCATCGCGTTCCTCATGAACTACATCAAGACCCGCTCCTTCCTGCCGTTCGTGATCTACCGCATCGTGCTCGGCAGCACCCTCATCGCACTGCTCGCCACCGGCACCATCGACCCGCTGTAGGCAGTCACGCTCGACCGGCTCCCTGTGGCCGGGGCACCCCGCGCGCTCGCTTAGGCTGTGGAGGTGAAGTCTTGGAACCGGCCGCAGGTTCCGCGGCTCCCCGGCGTCGGCACGGCGCCCATTCTCTGGAACACCGCCACGAGGGGCCCCGCCCGCCCGACGGCCGGTCCCACCGCGGCGCTCTACGTCTGCGGAATCACGCCGTACGACGCCACGCACATCGGTCACGCGGCCACGTATCTCGCCTTCGACACGCTCGTGCGGGTGTGGCTGGATGCCGGACTCGAGGTCACCTACGCGCAGAACACCACCGACATCGACGACCCCCTGCTGGAGCGCGCGACCGCGACCGGCGTGGACTGGCGTGAGCTCGCTGCGGACCAGACGGAGCTGTTCCGCGGCGACATGGAAGCCCTCTCGATCATTCCGCCCGACCATTTCGTGGCCGTGACCGACGAGGTGAGCCGCATCGCCGAGGCCGTCGCCCTGCTCGACGATCGCGGACTGGTCTACCCGGTCGCGAGCGAGGACTCGGTCGAGTCTCGCCCCGACCTCTACTTCGACTCGGCAATCGCCTCGGAACGCGGACCGTGGTTTCTGGGCATCGAGAGCCAGCTCGACCGCGAGGCGATGCTCGCCCTGTTCGCCCAGCGTGGGGGAGACCCCGACCGGCCCGGCAAGCGCGATCCGCTCGACCCGCTGCTCTGGCGCGCCGCCAGGCCGCACGAGCCGTCCTGGACCAGCGTGCTGGGGGATGGCCGTCCCGGCTGGCACATCGAATGCTCGGTCATCGCCACCGACCGCCTCGGCCCGTCGATCGCGGTGCAGGGCGGCGGCTCAGATCTGGTGTTCCCGCATCACGAGTTCACCGCCGCGCACGCATCCGGTCTCACCGGACGCGCCTTCGCCGACGTGTACACCCACACCGGAATGGTGGGCTACGAGGGCGAGAAGATGAGCAAGTCGCGCGGCAACCTGGTGCTGGTGTCGAAGCTCGTCGCAGCCGGCGTCGACCCTCAGGCCATCCGGCTCGCCCTCCTCGACCATCACTACCGCGAGGACCGCAACTGGACCGACGACGTGCTGGCCCTGGGCGTGGCGCGTCTCGCGTCGTGGCGGGCGTGGGCTGCGACGGCGGATGCGGCATCCACCGGGAACCTCGTGATCGCCCTGCGCGCCGCACTCGCGAACGACATGGACACCGCGGGAGCCATCCGCGCGGTCGACGAGGCCGTGCACGGCGGGCCGCCCTCCCAGGCATGCGTCGACTCGATCAACGCGCTGCTCGGCGTGGACCTGCGGCGGTAGTTGCGGGAAGCGTCACACCGGGCGCCCAGCACGCTCAGGCGTTCGGACGCCAGGGCCCTTCGCCGGCGGATCCACCCTCGGGCTTCTCATCGCCGTTGCCGCGCAGGTACTTCTCGAACTCGTGCGCGATCGCCTCGCCGCTCGCCTCGGGGGAGTCGACCGTGTCGCGCGCCTGCTCCAGCTGCTCGATGTAGTTCGACATGTCCTCGTCCTCACTGGCGAGGGCGTCGATACCGCTCTCCCAGGTGGCGGCCTCGTCGAGCAGCCCGCCTCGGGGGATCACGATGTCGATGATCTCCTCGAGCTTGTCGATCAGCGCGAGGGTGGCTTTCGGCGACGGCGCGTTGTGCACGTAGTGCGGCACGGATGCCCAGATCGACAGGGTGGGCACGCCCGCCTTCTCGGCAGCCTCGCCGAGCACCGAGAGGATGCCGACCGGACCCTCGTAGGTGCTCCGCTCGATGCCGAACTCGGTCCGGACTGCGGCGTTCTCGGAGGTGACGAACACGGAGATGGGCCGGGTGTGCGGCACGTCGGCGAGCATCGCGCCGAGCATCACCACGCCGGTGACGCCGGTGGCCCGCACCGTTTCGAGGATCTCGGCCGAGAAACTCTTCCATCCGCGCGACGGCTCCGTGCCGATGAGCAGGTACACGTTCGATCCGTCGGTGGGACCGTACATGGTGACGGTCGGCCAGACGAGCATCCGGTTGCCGTCGTCGTCATTCGTGACGACGGGCCGGTTGAACTGGTAGTCGAAGTAGTCTTCCGAGTCGACTTCGGCGAGGGGATAGAGGTCGAGAAGGTCTTTGAGGGTGCGAACCGCACCGCTGGCCGCTTCGCCCGCGTCGTTCCATCCTTCGAATGCGACGACGAGCAAACGCCCGCCCGCGAGACCTGAACCGTCTGCCACAGTCTCCTCCGCATCCGGACCGTCTCGGCCCCCTCGACTCATCCAGCCGACCGCACGGATGCGACGACCGATGTTCTCCAAGGATAGAACCCGGTCACGACGCCGCCGCACGCCGGGGTGCCGCACGGTCGCGGCGAGGCCCGCCGGTACGATGGGACACCGTGACTTCATCGAGCCCCAAGACACCTGCCACCCCCGCCGACGACGCCCGGCCGGCGGCGGTGCTCTGGGACATGGACGGCACGATCGTCGACACAGAGCCCTACTGGATGCTCGCCGAGACCGAGATGATCGGGTCGTTCGGCGGCACCTGGACGGCGGAGGACGGCCTTCAGGTGGTCGGCATGGGGCTGCGCGATGCCGCCGCGATCTTCCAGAAACAGGGCGTCACCTGGTCGGTCGACGAAATCATCGAGTGGATGACCGACCGCGTGCTCCAGCAGGTCGCCGTGGAGGTGCCGTGGCGCCCGGGCGCCCGGGAGCTGCTGGCCGAGTTGCGCGAGCAGGGCATCCGCACGGCCCTGGTGACGATGTCGACGACCCGCATGGCCACGATCGTGGCCGACGCGATCGGCTTCACGGCATTCGACGTGATCGTGGGCGGCGATCAGGTGGAGCGCCCCAAACCCCACCCCGACCCCTACCTGCACGCGGCCGACCTGCTCGGAGTCGACATCCGCGACTGCGTGGCGATCGAGGATTCGGTGCCCGGTCTCACCTCGGCCGTGGCATCCGGAGCCGTCGCGCTCGGCATCCCGCTGCACGCTCCCATCCCCGCGGACGACGCCCACACCCTCTGGCCGAGCCTCGACGGCCGCACCGTCGACGACCTCGAGGCGCTGTTCCGCGAGCGTCGGGCACGCGTCGCCGGCGATGACAGCGCCGAGACCCCTCCGACCGAGACCGGAGACTCCGCACCCGACGCCGTGCGCCGCCAGAGTGGACCGTTCCGCCCCGGCGACAAGGTGCAGCTCACCGGCCCGAAGGGCCGCCTCAACACGATCTCGCTCGAGCCGGGCAAGATCTTCCACACCCATCGCGGCGGTGTGGAGCACGACGCGGTGATCGGGCAGCCGGACGGCTCCGTGGTCACTGGCACCACCGGCGACGAGTACCTCGCCCTCCGCCCGCTGCTGAACGACTTCGTCATGTCGATGCCTCGCGGCGCCGCCATCGTGTACCCGAAGGACGCGGCACAGATCGTGGCGTTCGCCGACATCTTCCCCGGCGCGACCGTGGTGGAGGCGGGCGTCGGGTCGGGCGCGCTGAGCCTCTGGCTGCTGCGCGCGATCGGTCCGACCGGACGCCTCGCGTCATTCGAGCGTCGCGAGGAGTTCGCGGATGTCGCCCGCGGCAACGTCACGAGCTTCCTCGGGTCAGCCCCCCGCAACTGGTCGGTCACGGTCGGCGACCTCGTGGAGGAGCTCCCGCACACCGTCGACGCCGGCTCGGTCGACCGGGTGGTACTCGACATGCTCGCGCCCTGGGAATGCATCGAGGTCGTTGCCGACGCCCTCACCCCCGGTGGCCTGCTGGTCTGCTACATCGCCACGGTCACCCAGCTCTCCCGTGTGGCGGAGGCGATCCGCCGCTCCGGCCTCTTCACCGACCCCGACTCCTCCGAGACGCTCGTGCGCGGCTGGCATGTCGAGGGACTCGCCGTGCGCCCGGACCACCGGATGGTCGCCCACACCGGTTTCCTCCTCACCGCCCGCCGGCTGGCCCCCGGCGCCATCCTGCCGCAGCTGAAGCGCCGCGCATCGAAGACCGACTTCTCCGATGAAGACGTCGAGGCGTGGACCCCAGGCTCCCTCGGCGAGCGCAGCGCCACCGACAAGCGGCTCCGCAAAGCCGCCCGCGCGGCCGCGGGTGCCGCCGAGCTCGCGGTCGCCGCGGAGGCCTACGGCGAGACGGATGCCCGGCCGACTGCGAACGGCAACCCGTCGCCGTCCGCTGCGCCGGAGCAGTCGCCCGATGCCACCTAGAATTATGCCGACCCGCCCCGGATCGATTTGGAATGAGGCTCCCGTGCGCAGACTTCCCGCGCTGATCGTCGCCGCGACCGTGCTCGCCGCGCTGACCGCCTGCTCCGGCATCGATGCGGATGACGCCGCCGAGCGGTGCGAGGATGCCCCGCCGAGCGTCGACTCCACCGCGCTCATCGAGTCGTCGGGTGACATCACCGAAGCACCCGATGTGTCGTTCCCCACGCCTCTGTTCGCAGACACGGTGCAGGCTTCCGAGCTGATCCGCGGCGACGGCGCGCCGGTCGTCGACGGCGAGCCGATCCTGCTCCGCGCCACGATCCTCGACGGCGGCAGCGCCGCCGTGCTCCAGCAGAGCGATTACGCGGCCCCCGCCGGCATCCTGTACACCGTCGGCGACCCGGCCGTGCCTGGTCTCGGCGAAGGACTGGAGTGCTCGAGCGTGGGCTCGCGGGTCGCCGTCGTGACCCCTGCCGGCGATGACGCGGCGGGTGCGCCCGCCACCGTGTACGTGCTCGACATTGCCGACGCCTTCCTCCCGCGCGCGACAGGCACCCAGCAACTGCCCGAGAACGACCTGCCGAGTGTCGTCACCGCTCCCGACGGAACCCCGGGGCTCACCATCCCGAACGCGGCCGCTCCGAGCGACTACCGCAAGGCGGTTCTCGTGCTCGGAAACGGAGCCACGGTCGAGGAGGACAGCCTGGTCGTGGTCAAGTACACGGCCGTGGACTGGAACACGCGCGAGGTCACCGAGTCCCTGTGGTCCGGCGGCAGCGCGAGCGTGCTCGACCTCTCCGGCGACACCGTCAGTGCGGGACTCGCCAGCGCCGTGAAGGATCAGCCGGTCGGATCCCAGATCCTCGCGGTCATCCCGCCGGGGCTGAACGGTGTCGGCGGTCAGCCTGCCGCCTCCGACGCGACCCTCGTCTACGTTGTCGATATTCTGGGAATCATCAACCGCTAGAGCTCCATCGCAGCACCCCGACACCGGCCGAGTGTGTTCCAGGATCATCACCGAGATGAGGATGTCCGCCGTGCCACCCGCTACACCGTCGAAGCCTGCCGCGGCTCGGGTTCCCGTCGAGGAGCGCCTGTTCAGCCTCGTTCTGGCCCTTCTCGCCACCGAGAGCGGCCTCACGAAGAACGAGATTCTCTCTACCGTGCAGGGGTATCGGCAGCGCTACGGCGCGGCGGGCGACAATGCGAACCTCGAGCGCCAGTTCGAGCGCGACAAAGACGACATCCGTGATCTCGGCGTGCCGCTCGAGACGGTGGAGTCGCCGGAGGAGAGCGGCAACAACCAGGTGCTGCGCTATCGCATCCCGCGCGGCAGCTACGAGTTGCCGCGCGACATCAGTTTCTCGGGCGAGGAGACCACGCTGCTGAACCTCGCCGCGATGGTGTGGCGCGAAGGCTCCCTCTCGGCCGAGTCCAGGCGCGCCCTGCTGAAGCTCCGGTCCCTCGGCGGAACCACGGAGGAACCGGTTCTCGGCTACGCCTCCACGGTGCGCGTGCGCGACGCCTCGTTCGAGCCGCTCAGCGCGGCGCTGGAGAAGCGTCAGGAGGTGCGATTCGCCTACCTGAAGCCGGGGGAGACGGATGCCCGCACGCGCACCGTGCGGCCCCTCGCTCTCGTGCAGCACCGAGGGCGCTGGCTGCTGAGCGCGGAGGAGTCCGACTCCGGCCTGCACAAGACCTTCCTGCTCCGACGCATCACGAGCGTGGTGCTCACCACCGGCCGAACCTTCGAGGCGCCATCCGACAACGAGGCGACGCGAGCGCTCAACGAACTCGACGAGCTCTGGGCCCGTCACTCCGCGCGCGTCGAGGTGACCCCGGGTACCGATGCCGCCGCTCGCCTGGCGAAACGCCGCGGCACGGTGGTGGGGGAGTCGACCGTGTTCGAGGTGCACTACTCCGATCTCGCGATCCTCGCCGACGAACTCGCCGGTTTCGGCCCCGAGGTGCTCGTGCTCTCCCCGCCCGAACTACGTGAGGCCGTGCTGGCGCGGCTCGAGGCGACCGCGGCGGCACACGCCGCGACCGATCAGGGGGATGCGACCGATGGCTAAGCGACCACCAGCCCCGCAGGCCGCAGACAAGCTCGCCTTTCTGCTCGCCCTCGTGCCGTGGCTCATGGATCACGACCGGGTGAGCGTTGCCGATGCGGCGGCGCACTTCCGGGTGAGCGAGCAGCAGATCCGCTCCGCCGTCGAACTCATCGCCGT
Source organism: uncultured Actinomycetota bacterium (assembly GCA_963756375.1). Taxonomy (GTDB): domain Bacteria; phylum Actinomycetota; class Actinomycetes; order Actinomycetales; family Microbacteriaceae; genus Marisediminicola. The sequence goes on from CAVWNJ010000005.1 coordinate 1,107,740, forward strand.
GTCGGGGGTGCCCGGCGAGACCAGCCAGTACCAGCACGGCGACCTGTTCGACATCGCCTGGGATCGCTTCGAGGAGCACGACGAGATCGTGCTCACCAACCTGGTGGCCATCGACGACTCTCCGCGCTTTTCCGGCCGGGAGGCGGCCGCGCTCATCGCCGGCCTGCAGTACCTCTCCGCGCTTCCGGAGAACGCCGACCGCGCCGCGATCGACACCCTCATGGCCAAACTCGCCCGTGGCGCTTCCGCCGAGCCCAGCAGGGTGGCCGTGGAGGAGTCCGAGTCGGATGCCTCGCTCGCGACCGTGCGTCGAGCCGTCGAGCGCGGCGTGCAGGTGGAGTTCGACTACCTCAGCTCCCGCGGCGACAGCGAGCACCGCAGGGTCGATCCGCTGCGCATCGAATCGGTCGACGCCGACTGGTACCTCCGCGGGTGGTGCCATCTGCGGGAGGCCGTGCGCACGTTCCGTCTCGACCGCATCGGTGCCCTCCAGCTCACCGAAGAGGCCATCACCAGGCGGGCGGGCGACGTGACCCTCCCGGACGCCCTGTTCGAGGGCACCGTGGACGACCTGACCGTCACGGTGGATGTCGCAGCGACCGCACTCCCGCTCGTCGCCGACTACCTCGCACCCGGCGCCGCCACGACGGAGTCGGGGGGAGTGGTGCGCACGAGCATCCGCGTCTCCCACTACCACGGTCTCAAGCGCCTCATCGGCGGACTACCGGGAGTGGTCACGGTCGTCGAGCCGCCCGAGGCGCGAGCGGTGGTGGCCGAGTGGGCCGCCTCCGCGGCGGCACGCTACCGCTGATCAGCCGACGCTCACGACGTTCTCAGGCTCGGTACCTAGTGTCGCGAGAAGCCGGGGTAAAATAATCACCACCGTCAATCACAGAACGAGGATGAGCTCATGGGAATATTCGGCAACGCGTTCACCGGATGGCACGCGCTGATCATCCTTGCGGTAGTCCTTCTCCTGTTCGGCGCGGCGAAGCTTCCCGCTCTCGCCAAGAGCGTCGGACAGTCGATGAAGATCTTCAAGACCGAAATGAAGACCGGCCAGGACGACACCTCAGCGGCTCGCCCCGCAGCGGACCCGATGCACGGCACTGCGGCTTCGTCGCAGAACCCCGGCCCGGGTGACACCGCTCCGAAACCGTAGTCGGAATGGCTGCGCGCTCCACCCGAAGCGCGAGCACCGAAGGCCGGATGTCGGTTGGCCAGCATCTGCTGGAACTGCGCAAGCGGCTTTTCCGTGCTGCGCTCGGCATCATTCTCGGCGCCGTCGTCGGCTTCTTCCTCGCGCCCTACGTTCTCGACATCCTTCGTCAGCCGATCCTCGCGATCGCCGAGTCGAGGAGCGCGAGCCTCAACTACGACAGCATCTCCGGGGCCTTCGACCTCCGCATCCAGATCGCCCTCTACATCGGCGTCGTCGTGTCGAGCCCGGTCTGGCTGTACCAGATCTTCGCCTACATCGTGCCAGCGCTCACCCTCAAGGAGAAGCGATACACCTTCGGCTTCTTCCTCTCGGCGGTGCCGCTGTTCGTGGCAGGGTGCGCAGCGGGATTCTTCGTCTTCCCCCACGTGGTCGAGCTGCTCGCGAGCTTCGCGTCAGAGGATGACACCTCGATCTTCCTGGCCAAGTACTACTTCGACTTCGCCATGAAGCTCGTGCTCGTCGTCGGGGTCGGCTTCGTGCTGCCGGTGTTCGTGGTGCTGCTCAACTTCATGGGGGTGATCTCCGCGGCGGGCATCCTCAAGGGCTGGCGGTGGGCCATCCTCACCATCACCGTGTTCTGCGCCGCAGCCACCCCCGCCGCCGACATCTTCTCGATGTTCCTGCTCGCGATCCCCATGGTGATCCTGTACTTCGCCTCCTACGGCGTTGCGTACTTCCACGACAGGGCGGCCGCGAAGCGTGCCGCGAAGCTGCTCGACGACGATCTCGGAACTGCCACCGCATGACCGATCAGCTGTCGCCAGCCGAGCGGTTCGCCGCATCGAAGACCCGGCGCGGACTCCCGTTCGTGCAGGCCTTCAGGGCCGCACAGCGCTTCGATCTCGACCCCTTCCAGATCAGCGGATGCTCCGCTCTCGAACGCGGAAGCAGCGTGCTCGTCGCCGCACCCACCGGCGCCGGTAAGACGGTCGTCGCCGAGTTCGCGGTCTACCTCGCCATGCAGCGCCCGCGGGCGAAGGTGTTCTACACCGCCCCGATGAAGGCGCTCAGCAACCAGAAGTTCCAGGAGTTCGTGGCCGAGTACGGCGCGAGCGAGGTGGGGCTGCTCACCGGAGACACCAACATCAACTCGGGCGCGCGCATCGTCGTGATGACCACCGAGGTGCTGCGCAACATGCTGTACGCCGACTCCGACCTCCTCACCGATCTCGCGTTCGTGGTGATGGACGAGGTGCACTACCTCGCCGACCGGTTCCGCGGCGCGGTGTGGGAGGAGGTCATCATCCATCTCCCCGAGCACGTGCGGCTCGTGTCACTGAGCGCCACGGTGTCGAATGCCGAGGAGTTCGGTGACTGGCTGCAGGCGGTGCGCGGCGAGACCGAGGTGATCGTGTCGGAGGAACGGCCGGTGCCCCTCGACCAGCACATCCTCATGCGCACCAAGCTCATCGACCTGTTCGACTCGTCCGGGCTCGCCGCCACGAACCGCGTGAACCCGGAGCTGCTGCAGATGGCACGGCACAGCGGTCGGAACCAGGGCGGCCCGCGCTCCCGCCGCGACGCGAACCGGTACCAGCAGCGTGGGCGGTTCGACGACGGCAAGATGAGCCGGCACGCCGTCATCCAGCTGCTCGGCGATCACAATCTGCTGCCCGCGATCTTCTTCATCTTCAGCCGGGTCGGTTGCGACCAGGCCGTCGGCCAGGTTCTGCGGGCCGGAGCGCGGCTCACCACGCAGGCCGAGCGCGACGAGATCCGCGAGATCGTGGAGGAACGCTGTCGCACCCTCCTCGACGAGGACCTCGCGGTGCTGGGCTACTGGGAGTGGCTCGACGGCCTCGAACGCGGTGTCGCCGCACACCACGCCGGAATGCTCCCCGCCTTCAAGGAGGTCGTGGAGGAGCTCTACCGCCGCAAGCTCGTGAAGGTGGTCTTCGCCACCGAAACCCTCGCGCTCGGCATCAACATGCCCGCCCGCACCGTGGTGCTGGAGAAGCTGGAGAAGTTCAACGGCGAGGCACGCGTGCCGATCACGCCGGGGGAGTACACCCAGCTCACCGGCCGCGCCGGACGCCGCGGCATCGATGTGGAGGGGCACAGCGTCATCCAGTGGCACGACGCCCTCGACCCGCAGGCCGTCGCCTCCCTCGCCTCCCGCCGCACCTACCCGCTCAACTCGAGCTTCCGACCCACCTACAACATGGCCGTCAACCTGATCGAGCAGTTCGGGCGCGATCGCACGCGGGAGATCCTCGAGTCGTCGTTTGCGCAGTTCCAGGCCGATCGGGCCGTGGTCGACATGGCCCGCAAGGTGCGCAGTCAGCAGGAATCGCTCGACGGCTACGAGCGGTCGATGAGCTGCCACCTGGGGGACTTCACCGAGTACTCGGGCATCCGTCGGGAACTCACCGACCTCGAACGCAAGGGTGCCGCCCGGGCGGATGTCGACAGCCGAGGCGATCGCGAGCGCCGACAGCACCAGCTCACCGCCCTCCGGCGCCGGCTCAAGGCAGCATCCGTGCCACGGCTGCAGCGACCGCGAGGCACACGCCCGCTGGGCGGAACGCTGGTGGCGCCTGAAGAAGCAGACCGACGACCTCACGCGCCAGATCCGCACCCGCACGGGCGCGGTCGCGAAGGTGTTCGACCGGGTCACCGACGTGCTCATGGAGCTCGACTACCTCGGCGCTGCCCCAGACGGCACCCTCACCCTCGCCCCGGCGGGCCGGATGCTCCGTCGCATCTACGGCGAGCGCGACCTGCTCGTGGCGGAGTCGCTGCGCCGCGGGCTCTGGTCGGAACTCGACCCGGCAGGACTCGCCGCAATGGCCGCCGCGCTCGTCTACGAGCCGCGACGCGATGAGGGCCAGGTTTCGGAGCGGAACCTGCCCCGGGGCGCGTTCCGCCCGGCGCTGGAGAAGACCGGCGACCTCTGGGCCGTGCTCGACGACCTCGAACGCAAGAACCGACTCCCCGGCAGCCTTCCCCTCGCCTCCGGCATGTCCCTCGCGATGAATCGCTGGGCACAGGGCGCGAGTCTGTACTCGGTGCTGCAGGACGCCGACCTTGCTGCCGGCGACTTCGTGCGGCTCACAAAACAGACGATCGACATGCTCGACCAGCTGTCGATGGTGGCGGATGCCCCGGTCGGCCCTAACGCCCGCCGTGCCCTCGACTCGATCCGCCGCGGCATCGTGGCGTACAGCAGCGTCGCCTGACGCCCCGCGCGGCAGGCACACCATCTCCACCACGTAGGCTGAAGCGGATGAACGGGCGGGCTGCGACAACGAGACGGCGCGGGCCCGCACGGCGAACGAGGCCCCGCGGGCGCGCCGCAGGACTTCCAGGGCGTGCCGCCCCGCTCGGCATCGCCACCTTCCTCGCCGCGGTCGGTGGCATCGTCAACGCCCTGGCCTTTCCCGGTCTCGGGTGGTGGCCGCTCGTGTTCGTCGGCACCCCGCTCATCCTCTACAGCCTTCTCGGCAGACGGGTCTGGGGATCGCTCCTCGTCGGACTGCTGGCGGGGCTCGCCTTCTGGGGCACCCACATCTTCTGGCTCACCATCTACCTCGGGCCGGTGCCGTGGGCAGCACTCGCGGGCCTGCAGAGCGTGTTCTTCGCCGTCGGCTGCGCACTCATCGCGCTGGCCTGGCGGTTCGGCGATCGGGTGCTGCCTCGTGGGGCACTGCGCCTGGCGGTGGTGCCGGCGGTCGTCGCGGGTCTCTGGGTGCTGCGCGAGAGCGTCACGAGCACCTGGCCCTACGGCGGCTTCTCCTGGGGACGCCTGGCGATGTCGCAGTCGGAGAGCCCGTTCGCCGAGCTTGTCGCCTGGGTCGGGATGTCGGGACTGAGCTTCCTCATCGCCTGGGTGTCGGCGCTCGTGGTGCATGCCGCGACATCCCCGAGCGCGCCGCGGCGCGTGCTGCGCAGCATCCTGCCGGTCGGATTGCTCGTCGTGATGCTCCTCGTGCCCGCATTCCCCATCGTCACCTCCGGCACCGCACGAATCGGAGCGGTGCAGGGGAACGCGGATGCCGGACTCTTCGCCGAGTACACACCGGGCGAGATCCTCATCGACCACGTGTCCGCCAGCCAACCGCTCCACGGCCAGAGGATGGATCTGGTGGTGTGGCCGGAGAACGCGTCCGACCTCAACCCGCTGGTCGTGCCGCAGGCCGCCCGCACGCTCGATTCGGCCGCGGAGTCCCTCGGGGCGCCGCTCATCACCGGCACGATCACCACATCGGGTGACGACATCTTCAACAGCATCCTGCTCTGGCAGAGCGGGCAGGGCAGCGTCGACCAGTACGACAAGATCCACCCCGTGCCGTTTGCGGAGTACCTTCCCGACCGAGAATTCTGGACACCGTTCGCCCCGGATCTCTTCGCCCTGATCCCGAGGGACTACTCGATCGGCACGAGACACAACGTGTTCGACATCCCGGATGCCAGCACGCCGCTCCGCGCCGGCATCGCCATCTGCTTCGACATCGTCGACGACTCCCTCATCCGCCAGATGATCGCCGGGGGAGCGAACGTGATCATCGCCCCCACCAACAATGCCGACTTCGGCCGCAGCGACGAGAGCGTGCAACAACTGGCCATCGCCCGCCTGCGGGCGATCGAAACCGGCCGGAGCGTGGTCAATGCCTCGACCGTCGGGACCTCCGCCATGATCGCGCCGGACGGGTCGACACTCGACCGCCTGCCCACGTTCGAACCGGGCACCATGCTGCAGGACGTACCGTTGAGCACGACCACGACCCCCGCGACCGCCTTCGGACGCTGGCTCGAGATCGCCCTCGGCGGCTCGGCGCTTCTGGGCCTCGCCGCTCTCGGACTCGTGAACCTCAGGAAACGGAGCACCCATGGGTGACACCCTCATCGTGCTGCCGACGTACAACGAGATCGAGAATCTCGAACGCATTGTCGGTCGCATCCGCCAGGCTGCTCCCCAGGCCGATCTCCTGATCGTCGACGATTCCAGCCCCGACGGCACCGGTCGGCTCGCCGACACGCTGGCCGATGACGACCCAGGCGTCGAGGTGCTGCACCGCACGTCGAAGGACGGCCTCGGGGCGGCGTACCTCGCCGGCTTCGACGTCGCCGCCACCCGCGGTCACACGTTCGTCGTGGAGATCGACGCCGACGGGTCGCACGACCCGGCGGAGCTGCCCGCGATGATCGAACTTGCCAGGAGCGGAGCGGATCTCGTGATCGGCTCCCGCTGGATCCCCGGCGGCGAGGTGCGCAACTGGCCCTGGCTGCGGCAGGTCATCTCCCGCAGCGGCAACCTCTATTCGCGCGTCGCTCTGGGATCGTCGGTATCCGACCTCACCTCAGGCTTCCGGGTGATGCGCACCTCGATGCTCACCGCCGTCATCCCGGGGAGCGTGTCCTCGCAGGGCTACTGCTTCCAGGTGGAGCTGGCGTGGCGTTTCGAGCGCGCCGGAGCGGTGATCGTGGAGCACCCCATCATCTTTGCCGAGCGCACCCAGGGACAGTCGAAGATGCACGCCGGAATCGTGGCCGAGGCCTTCTGGCGGGTCACCGGCTGGGCCCTCACACGACGAATCCCCCGTCGCATTCGCGACAGGGGATCCGTGAGGTGATGCTGGGGCTAGGCCTCGGGCTGGTCAGGCGCCGATCTTCTGGCCCTTACGGGCGCGGAAGTAGTCGAGTCGCTCGTTGAGCAGCTCTTCGAGCTCGGGGCGAGTGCGACGTTCGAGGAGCATGTCCCAGTGCGTACGCGGCACCTTCGCGTCGGAGGCTTCGAGCACCACCGGCTTACCGTTCGCGGCGATGAGGATGCCCTCGCGGCCCGTCTTCGGCGAATCCCAGGTGTTGGGAACCTCCGCGTCGGAGGCGAAGGTCACGTCAAACGTGGTTCCGTCGCTCTGCTGGTAGGTGCTGACTGTCCGTGGGGAGAACGTGACTCCCTCTTCGCTCTGCAGACTCTGTGATCCGAGTCGCATTCCGCGCAAACTACGATCTGCCATCGTGTGGCCCCTTTCTCGCGATGCATGTGATGGGTGTAACCACAGAGGCACAGCGTTTCTGCCCGACTGCGGCATTTCCCAGCGTGTTCCCAGACTCCGCACGGGGGTGCGGGTCCGCGGGCGACCGGAGGATGCCCTCAGATGATTCGGAGCGCGAGGTCGATCCGATCGGTCACGACGCCATCGACCCCGAGCCGGAACAGCCGGGTCATGTCGGCTCTGATCGTTCACGGTCCACACGTGGATTTCGACCCCGGCCGCGTGCATCCAGGCGACACTGCGCGACGTGACGATGCGGATGCCCCGCCATCGCTCGGGAATCTGCACGGCATCCACGTTCCGCAGCGCGAACCGCACGCCGGCGGGCGAGCGCAGGGCGACAGCCGCGAGTGCGAGCGCCACCAACACGCTCGAGGCGGATGTCGCAACGCCCGGGAGCCCGCGGATCGCCGCTCGCCGACGGCGTTCACTGAAGGAGGTGACGAGCACCCGCCGCTCGGCACCGCAGGCGCGGATCGCGGCTGCGGTGGGCGCGGCGGCAGCGGCAGACTTCACGTCGATGTTCCACCGCACCTGCGGGAAGGCAAGGAGTGCCTCCTCAAGAGTGCAGATCCGCGCACCGCCCCCGAGGTCGATCCGTGTGAGCTCGTCTGCGTCCATCGAGTCGACTCGTGCCCCGAGCCCCGCAACCCGGGCCAGGTCGACGTCGTGACTGATGATCGCCACTCCGTCGCGGCTCGCGTGCACGTCGGTCTCGATGTGGGTCGCTCCCACCTCGACCGCCGCGGCGAACGCCGCGAGGGTGTTCTCCGCCGCCTCAGTCGCGAGCCCGCGGTGGGCGAGGGCACGTGGGGGAGCCGGGGTGAAGTACCCCGACGGGATTGGGTCAGACCGCAGGAGGAGTACCCGCGGTCGAGGTGTCGTGCGGCGCGGCATCCGCTTCGCCCGAGGTGGGCGCCGAGCCGGTCGCAGGGCCGTTCGCAGTGCTCGGGGCACTCGGGGCCCCCGTGGCACCGCCGGTGCCGAGGAACCCGCGCCCGACGCCCTTGAGTGCCTCGGTGAGCTCCGACGGGATGATCCAGAGTTTGTTGGACTGGCCCTCCGCCAGCTTCGGCAGCGTCTGCAGGTATTGGTACGACAGCAGCGGTCCGTCGGGGTTGCCATCGTGAATCGCCTGGAACACGGTGGTGATCGCCTCGGCCTCACCCTTCGCCCGCAGCACCGCCGCCTGCGCGTCACCCTCTGCCGACAGGATGGCGGCCTGCCTGGCGCCCTCCGCCTGAAGGATGGAGGCCTGCTTGGTGCCCTCCGCGGTGAGGATCGCGGCGCGCTTGTCACGCTCGGCGCGCATCTGCTTCTCCATGGAGTCCTGGATGGAGATGGGCGGGTCGATCGCCTTGAGCTCCACTCGGCCCACGCGGATGCCCCACTTGCCGGTGGCCTCGTCGAGCACGATGCGCAGTTGGCCGTTGATGTTGTCGCGGCTGGTGAGCGCCTCCTCGAGGTTCAGTCCACCCACCACGTTGCGGAGCGTCGTGGTGGTGAGTTGTTCGACCGCGCCGAGGTAGTTGTTGATCTCGTAGGTCGCGGCACGCGCATCCGTCACCTGAAAGTAGACGACCGTGTCGATGGAGACCACGAGGTTGTCCTCGGTGATCACCGGCTGCGGCGGGAACGACACCACCTGCTCGCGCATGTCGATGAGTGGACGCACCCGGTCGATGAAGGGAACGAGGATGTTGAGGCCGGGCAGCAGCGTCTTGTGATACTTGCCGAGACGCTCGACCACACCGGCGGTGGCCTGCGGGATGATGCGGATGGCGCGGATCAGCACCACCACCACGAACACCGCGAGCACCACGAGGAGCACGGTGATGAAAATCTGACCGAAGAAATCGGATGCGAGCATGTCGACGACCTATCTTTTGTGTGCGGGAGTCAGTGGGCGGGCTGCGGCACGACGACGGCGGTCGAGCCCTCGATGGCGGTCACCCGAACCGGGCTGTCGACCGGCAGCGCGATGCCGGAGACGGAGACGTCGAGACGGGCGGTCCAGGTCTCGCCGTTGCTGAGCCGCACGAGCCCCGCGCGGTCGCCGACCTCGGAGACCACGCGACCGCCGAGCCCCATGAGAGCGGCCACATTGCTCGGGGTGGGGTCCGCGCCCCGTTTCATCACGCGGAGGAGCAGCGGGCGGATGATCAGAATCAGCAGCACCGAGAGGATCGACGCCACCAGGATCTGCACCCACCAGTCGGCGCCGAGCAGGTTGGCGCCGAACCCGCCGAGGCTGCCCACGGCGATCATGAGGAAGGTGAACTCGAGCGTGAGCAGCTCGATGATGACCGCGATCAGGATGAAGACGAGCCAGACGATCCACAGATAGTCGGTCAGATCAGGCATCGCCCGCACTCCTCGCGTAAGACTCTTCTCCTCGAAACTAGCACCAACCCGCCGCGTGGCCGGGTGCCATGCGGAACGCTCCGATTGGTAGGGTCGGTGCTCGTGAGCAACTCCGCCGAAGCCCCCATCCCAGCCGGATCCCTTGCCGGAAAGCGTGCCATCGTCACCGGTTCATCCCGTGGCATCGGGGCGGACACCGCCCGCTATCTGGCCGCGGCCGGCGCCCGCGTCGTGATCAACTACCGCAACAAAGAGGCGCGGGCCGTGAAGCTCGTGACCGCGATCGAGGCCGACGGCGGCGAGGCCATCGCGGTCGGCGCGGACCTCACCGACCCGGCGGGGCTGGAGAAGCTGTTCGGCGCCGCCGCCTCCGCATGGGGCGGGCTCGACATCCTTGTCATGAACGCCTCTGGCGGCATGGAATCCGGCATGGCCGAGGACTACGCCATGACCCTCAACCGCGACGCGCAGGTGGAGTTGTTGACGGCGGCCCTTCCGCACCTCGCGCCGGGGGGCCGGGTCGTTTTCGTCACGAGTCACCAGGCCCACTTCATCCGGTCCACCCCGACCATGCCCGAGTACCTTCCCGTGGCACTCAGCAAGCGCGCCGGTGAGGATGCCCTTCGCGCGATGATCCCGCAGCTGGCCGATCGCGGCATCGAGTTCGTGGTCGTCTCCGGCGACATGATCGAGGGCACCATCACGGCGACGCTGCTCGAGCGGGCGAACCCGGGTGCGATCAGTGCGCGCAAGGATGCCGCCGGCAGGCTGTACAACGTGGGGGAGTTCGCCGCGGAGGTCGCCGCCGCCGTCGTCGACCCGGTGCCGGCGGGCAACACCCGGTACGTCGGCGACGTCTCCGACTTCGCAAAAGACTGACCGGACGCATCGCACGATGATCGATCGTTGCCGGTTGACCTCCCGCGTGCTGGTGATCGACGACGACGATCGCATGCTGATGTTCTTCACCAAGGGCTCGGTTCCGGCCCAGCGCACGCGGTGGATCACGCCTGGTGGCGGTGTCGACGCGGAGGAGACCCACCACGACGCCGCCTGCCGCGAGCTGTTCGAGGAGACCGGTCACGTGGTCGACGACCTCGGAGAGCCCGTGTTCACTCTCGACTTCACGGTGGACTATTCGGGCGGTGATCATGACACCGGGCACGCGGAATACTTCGTGCTCCACACCCCGGCGTTCATCCCCGCCGACACCCATTGGACCCCCGAGGAGCGCGTCGACGTGCTCGACCACCGGTGGTGGACCCTCGACGAACTCCGCGCTACCACCGAGCCGTTCGAACCGGCGGAGTTGGTCGACCTGTTCGCCCGGGAGATCGGCGCGGCGTCATCCGGCCCTGCCGTCGCATCCGCCGCATCCGGCGCATCCGGCGCATCCGCGCATCCGCATCACGCTGCACCGCACACGAAGGCACCGCACACGAAGGAGAGCACCATGTCTGATGACGTCCAGGCCCTGATCACCCGCATCGAGGGGCAGGAGCGCGACCTCGTCTTCACCTCGTTCACCAACGACGACGCCTGGTCGCTCGGCAGCATCCTCGTGGAGCTCGCGCAGGAGCGATCCCTGCCCGTCACCATCGACATCACCCGGGGCGAGCAGCAACTGTTCCATGCGGCACTTCCCGGCACCGCGGCCCACAACGATGTGTGGATCGCCCGCAAGACCCGCACGGTGCGGGAGTTCGGCATCAGTTCGCTGCTCGCCGGGCAGCGCGCGAAGCTCGCGGGACACGACTTCCACGCCGCCCCGTGGATCGACGCGATGCGTTTCGCGGGGCACGGGGGAGCGTTCCCGGTGACCGTCGCGAACGTGGGTGTCGTCGGCACGGTCACCGTGTCGGGCCTCCCGCAGGTGGACGACCACGAGCTCGCCGTCGAAGCCATCACGCTGTTCCTCGCGCGCGACTGACCCGCCGCAACCTCGCCTCACCCCACCTCACCTCACCTCGCCTCGCCCAGCTCACCTCGCCTCGCCTCGCCTCACCTCGCCTCGCCTCGCCTCACCTCCCTCACCCAGTTGCCCACTTTTGCGGCAAATCGGGGCGTTTTGGGCCGAAAGTTCGACAAAAGTGGGCAACTCGGTGCGACGAGCCCTCCCTTCCGTCGGCGGGGCTAGCATGACCGCGAGAGAGGGAGTGCGATGAGCCAGCCGGATGCCGCCGATACCCGAGTCGCTGAGCCGCACGTGGCGGACAGCCACGGCCTGATCCGCGTGCAGGGCGCCCGCGAGAACAACCTGAAGAACGTCACCATCGAGCTTCCGAAGCGGAGGCTGACCGTCTTCACCGGGGTGTCGGGCTCGGGCAAGAGTTCGCTGGTGTTCGGCACCATCGCCGCCGAATCCCAGCGGATGATCAACGAGACCTACAGCGCGTTCGTGCAGGGTTTCATGCCCACCCTCGCGCGACCCGACGTCGACGTGCTCGACGGGTTGTCCACCGCGATCATCGTCGACCAGGAGCGTCTGGGGGCGAATCCCCGGTCCACGGTGGGCACGGTCACCGACGCCAACGCGATGCTGCGGATCGTCTTCAGCCGCCTCGGCGTTCCGCACATCGGGTCGCCCCAGGCGTACTCGTTCAATGTCGCATCCATCAGCGGCGCCGGCGCCGTCTCGATGGAGCGCGGCGGTCAGACCGTGAAGGAGCGCCGCAGCTTCAGCATCACGGGCGGCATGTGTCCGAGGTGCGAGGGCAGGGGAGCGGTCAGCGACATCGACCTCACCGCGCTCTACGACGACACCCTGTCGCTCGCCGGCGGCGCGCTCACGATCCCGGGGTTCAGCATGGACGGCTGGTTCGGGCGCATCTTCCTCGGTTCCGGATACTTCGATCCCGACAAGCCGATCCGCGATTTCACGAAGAAGGAACTGCACGATCTTCTGTATCGCGAGCCGACCAAGCTGAAGATCGACGGCATCAACCTCACCTACGAGGGCCTGATCCCGAAGATTCAGAAGTCGATGCTCTCGAAGGATCGTGAGGCGATGCAGCCGCACATCCGCACGTTCGTCGACCGCGCGGTCACCTTCGCCACCTGCCCGGACTGCGCCGGCACCAGGCTCACCGAGGCCGCCCGCTCCTCGAAGATTGCGGGGGTCAGCATCGCGGATGCCTGCGCCATGCAGATCAGCGACCTGGCCGACTGGGTGGCCGGGCTTCGGGAACCGTCGGTGGCACCACTGCTGGATGCGCTGCGGCAGAGTCTCGACTCGTTCGTGGAGATCGGCCTCGGATACCTGTCGCTCGACCGGTCATCGGGCACCCTGTCGGGCGGCGAGGCGCAGCGCGTGAAGATGATCCGTCACCTCGGCTCGTCGCTCACCGATGTCACCTACGTCTTCGACGAGCCGACCGCGGGCCTGCATCCCCACGACGTGCAGCGGATGAACGACCTGCTGCTACGCCTGCGCGACAAGGGCAACACGGTGCTGGTGGTCGAACACGAGACGGAGACGATCGCGATTGCGGACCACGTCGTGGATCTCGGACCCGGTGCAGGCACCGCAGGCGGCACCGTCTGCTTCGAGGGGAGCGTCGAGGGCCTCCGCACGAGCGGCACCCTCACCGGACGCCACTTCGACGACCGCGCGGCGGTGAAATCCGCGGTCCGCACGCCCACCGGCGCCATCGAGATCCGCGGTGCCAGCACCCACAACCTGCAGGGGGTCGACGTGGACATCCCGCTCGGCGTGCTCGTGGTGGTCACCGGGGTCGCAGGTTCCGGCAAGTCGTCACTGGTGCGCGGGTCGATCCCGGCCGGCGCGGGCGTCGTGTCGATCGATCAGGGTGCGATCCGCGGATCGCGGCGCAGCAATCCGGCCACCTACACCGGAATGCTCGACCCGATCCGCAAGGCATTCGCGAAGGCGAACGGCGTGAAACCAGCCCTGTTCAGCCCGAATTCGGAGGGCGCGTGTCCCGCGTGCAACGGCGCGGGCGTGATCTACACCGACCTCGCCATGATGGCGGGCGTTGCCACCGTGTGCGAGGAGTGCGAGGGCAGGCGTTTTCAGGCCGCGGTGCTCGAGTACCGACTCGGCGGGCGCGACATCAGCGAGGTGCTGGCCATGCCGGTGAGCGAGGCGGTGGAGTTCTTCGGCGCAGGGGAGGCGCGCACTCCCGCGGCGGCCACCATTCTGGGCAGGCTCGCGGATGTCGGGCTCGGCTACCTCAGCCTCGGCCAGCCTCTCACCACGCTTTCGGGCGGTGAGCGCCAGCGCCTCAAGCTCGCCACCCACATGTCGGAGAAGGGGGATGTTTATCTGCTGGACGAACCCACGACGGGACTGCATCCGGCCGACGTTCAGCAACTTCTCAGCTTATTGGATCGGCTCGTGGACTCGGGCAAGTCGGTCATCGTGGTCGAACACCACCAGGCCGTGATGGCGCACGCGGATTGGCTCATCGATCTGGGACCGGGAGCCGGCCACGACGGCGGCCGCATCGTGTTCGAGGGAACGCCGGCGGACCTCGTATCGTCGGCATCGACGCTCACAGGAAAGCATCTGGCGGCCTACGTCGGCGCCTAGCGCCGGTCGAGCCTGTCGAGACCCAGCCGGTCGAGCCGAACCCCGCCGGTCGAGCCCACCTCCGCTGGTCGAGCCTGTCGAGACCCCGCCGGTCGCGTCCCGCCGGTCGAGCCTGTCGAGACCCCGCCACACGACAGATCTCGGCAAGCTCGATCAGCGGATTCCTTCCCGCCGGTCGAGCTTGTCGAGACCCCGCCACACAACAGATCTCGACTGTGAATTCGCAAGCTAACTGGCACCGTCGCACCAGGCTGGCACCAATGAATCAATGAGTTTGGAGCGGTCGCAAATGCATCAAACTCTCATCCGAGTTGGCACTCACATTTTTCCCTGATCAGCACACCGGTCTGGCGGGTGCACTGGGCCACAACCGCCATCGCACGGTGCGCGGACTCCTGCTACGAATGGGTCGAAAAGGATCCGTGAGACGCCGGAAGCTTCCGGGACAACTCGACGCGACTTTCAATGATTTGAAATTCGTCTGATCACTCGTGCCAATGATTGCGGACTTCGGCCAAATGGGGGCACGTCGCTGCTTGCTCGATGTCGATCCCCACAACGGCCGCGGCTTCCGGCCCGAGCATGGGATTCGCGTGCGCCGATGACGGCGGCGGTGACGGCAGCGCCTGTCACGTCGTCGAGACTCGGCGCCGACCGACACGTTCGTGATCAACGATGCCCGCCTACTTGGATTGGCCCGCGGGGGCTTCGGCGGGCAGACCTCGATAACTCGGTCTTCCAATCGTCGGAACAGGAGACGTGAGTTCGTCTCGTCCCGTCGCCGAAGCAATCGCGAACTCGGGCCGAAAAGAACTGATCAGGTTCTTGCTCAAACGATTGCGCGCTGTTAGTCTCGCATCCGAGCCCACGTCGGCAGGCCTCGAAATTCATCTGTTGTAAGTGACTTATGACTCGACGTCCAACTCGTGGCTTCGCACTCCCCGCGAACATAAACACCAATCATCCGGTCAATGAGGTCCGCCACGGCAGCACTCCGCCGCTGCGACCAAATTGGCTGGGACAGCACGCCCCCGGGCACCAACTTGGAGAATTCAATGAAGATTTCACGTTCAGCGGCTGCGCTGGCATCAATTGTCGGGGTTTCGCTCGCCCTCACGGGATGCTCGGCCCCGGCCGAACAGGCAAGCACCGACGAGCAGACCGTCAACTTCTGGAGTTGGGCCGGCGCGCCGGGTCAGGCGGTGGTCGACAAAATGATCGCGGGCTTCGAAGCCGAAAATCCAAACATCACCATCAACTACACCGAGTTGCCACAGACGGACTACAAGGCGAAGGTGGCGCTGGCTCTTTCGGCGGGCGAAGACATCGACGTCATGAACGTGCAGCCCGGAACATGGTCGAAGGAGGTGGAGGGATACCTCGAGCCTGTCGAAAATTGGAGCAACGCCGATGAGCTAACGGCGAAGTTCACCGAGGCGTCACTCGACCAGACCAGGCGTCTCTACACCGACGAGAAGCTTATGTCAGTGCCGATGTTCCTCTCGGGTTCCGCTATCGGCGTGTACAACGCTGACATCCTTTCGTCGATCAACGTTGCACCACCGACGACCGTGGAAGAGTTCGCCGCGATGACCGACGCCCTCGAGGCGCAAGGATCGGACGTTCTCCCTGTTGTAATCCCGAGCGATACCTGGTTCCAGGACGAGGTGGTCTTGACCATCGTCGGTCAGAACGACCAGAGCTTCTACAACGACGTGCGCTACAACGACGGCAAGTGGGACACCCCGTCATATAAGGAGGGGCTCGCCTCGTATAAGGCGCTTTACGACGACGGTGTGTTCGACAGCGCTACGCTCGACCTTCCTTACGCAGAAGCGACGTCAGCTTTCGACGCCGGCAATGCTGCCGTGATGTTCAACGGCACCTGGGAGACCGGTCGCATCCTAAACGGCAACTACGGCATCATTCCGTTCCCTGCGGAGAACGCTGCTGACACGTCCATGCGGTCCTTCTTGGACACCACGCTTGGCATCACCAAGACGTCGACGCAGAAGGCCGCAGGCGAGAAGTTCATCGAATACATAGCCGCCGGCGATGGGGTCGACGACTGGGCCACGGTGCTGCAGGGCATTCCCGCCCTCAAGGACTATCAATTGCCGGAGGGCGTGTTGACTACGCAGCTCCAGCAGGACAGCTACGACGAGATGGTCAGGCTCATCCAGAATCCGAGCGGCGACCGCAACAACATGGGGGCATTCTCGGACGCAGTGGGAGCGAACGTAAAGTCAGTTGTGCTCGGCCAGATGAGCATTGATGAGGCCGCGGCCGACGACCAGAAGCAGCTGGAGATCGGCAACTTCTAGCAGCAGCCTCGATCGCAGGTGGGTCACCCCTAGCCGGTGGCCCACCTGCGCGACCACGATCCAAAGGAGACATCATGACCGCCGAACGCAGCGTCGGACACATGCGCAAGCGCAAGGGCCAGTCCGACCTCAAGGTCGCGCTGGTCTTCCTCAGCCCACTGCTTGTGATCTACGCCGTCTATTTCATCTACAGCATCTTCTTCCTCGGTCAGACGAGCCTCACCAAGGTGGGGATCTCGCTGATGGGGTCGGTCGATGTGGGGTGGACCAACTTCCAGAACCTGCTGGCGGATCCCGCTTTTGGCCGCTCGATCCTCAACAACCTCGCCTTCGGCGGCATCAGCATCGCGGCGGCAGTCACCGTCGGTTTCTTCATCGCAGTGTCACTTTCAACGGGTGTGCGGGGACGCAAGCTCTATTACCTCGTTTTCCTACTACCGGCGCTCATGCCGCTTTCGCTCGTGTCGACTGTGTTCGGTTCGATGTTCCAGCAGCGCTTCGGTATTGTGAACGAGTCTCTGCGGGCGATCGGCCTCGGCGAATTGGCGCAGCCCTGGCTTACCGATCCAATACTGTCTTTTGCGGTCGTCGGGTTGTTGTTCGCCTACCTGATCGGGCTACCGATCATGTACTACACCGCTGACTTGTCGGCGCTGCCCGTCGAATCGCTCGAAGCGGCCCTCCTTGACGGGGCGGGCACCTTCAGAATCATGCGATCCATCATCTATCCGATGATGGGCTCGACCCACATCACTGTCGTTCTCGCCCTGCTTTTGGGCTCGTTCCGTGGACTCGAGCAAGTTCTCTTCTCCACTGGTGGAGGCCCCGGATATTCAACGCAGATCGTCGGCAATTATCTGTACAGCTATAGCAATTCCGGCGGGCAAACAATCGGATTCGTCTCAGCCGCCTCGTTGGTAGTGCTCCTCATCGCCCTGGTGATCTCGATCATCCAGCTGCTCGTCACCCGTACACGCAAGCCCAAGGAACTGACATGACAAGCACGATCCAGGCTCCACCCGCCCCCCGCAAGCTCAAGCGTCCCATAACCGCTGATTCGAACGCTCCCAAGCGGGCGAGCATCCTGGACGACAACCCGATGCGGATGGTGATCACTCGAGGTCCCGATCGAATTGTCATTTACATCCTGCTCACAGCGATTGGGCTCGTTTTTGCCTTCCCCTTATACGCGCTCGTTACGAAGTCGTTCGAGTTCGGAGGGATCGACAACTACATCAGTCTCTTCACCGACCCACTCGGCAATGTGCCTATCTGGGCGACATACCTGAACTCCCTTGCCATCGGGGCCGGCCACGCGTTTCTGGTCGTCGTCGTATCAACCACGGCGGGATACGCGTTGTCGAAGCTGCGGTTCAGGGGGCGCGAGCTCTCCTTCGCTGCGGTGCTTCTCTTCCTTGCCGCCCCCGGCGCCGCGTTCATCGTGCCGGTGTATTACATCACCCAGCAACTCCACCTGTTCAACAACTACATCGGAGTCTCGCTGCCGGAGGCAGCGCTCACCATCCCGTTCGGTGTTCTGCTCATGCGTAACTATGGGCGGAACATCTCCGATTCGCTTATTGAGGCAGCGCAGCTGGACGGCGCCGGACACTTCCGTATCTTTACGTTGATATTCCTACCGCTCGCTCGCCCCGTCATCGCGAACCTGACTATCCTGTGCTTCATTTGGTCGCTGCAGGACTTCGTCTGGCCGTCGATGCTCTTCACGAACCCAGACCTCTCCACGGCGGCCCAGGCTGTCGCGGTCTATTCCAACGCGCTCGGAAGGTCTGTCGCAGATACTGGCCGCTATAACGCGAGCCTCGTGCTGCTTGCGGTCCCGGCCGTGCTCTTCGTGATCTTTGGTCTGCGGTTCATCGTCAACGGGCTTTCCAGTGGGAGCACTAAGGAGTAGTTCGCTCGTTCAACCCGCTCATTATTCTGGAGAGACCGTGACCTCCACCGCCGGACCGACGGATGCTTCCTCGAAGTTGTTCGCCGCGGATGGACGAAACGGGACATTAGATGATCGGCGGTCGTTCGTGAAGGAATTCTTCTACGGTCACGAGGTGGCTGGCCATGCGGATTTTGGCTCGTTCGGGCGAACGGTCGGCGAGGGCGCGAAGGATCGAACGATGCTCGGCAAGAGTTTCGGACTCGGCCTTATCGTCGGCGATGGCTCGCCAAAGCCTGGCTCGAGCAGTGCGGGTTGCAAGGGAGTCGATCAGCGCGGCAAGGACCGGATTGCCGGACGCAATGGAGATGAGTCGGTGGAATTGGATGTCGGAGTCGATAAACGCTTCGTGATCGACGGTCTGGGCAGAGATCATGTGTTCTACTCCGTCCAGGATCTCCGTGGCGCTAGCCAGCTGCGCGTCGGTAATGAATGTGGCGGCGCGCCCTGCCGCTTCGGTCTCCAGCAGACGTCTGACCGAGTAGAGGTTCTCGGGACCAGCGTCGCGCTGGAGATCCACGACAAACCCCATCGAAGCCATGAGCAGCGACGAGTCGAGCGAGGTCACGAAGGTACCCGCACCTTGACGAGTTTCAAGCACGCCCATGATGGAGAGCGCGCGCACGCCTTCCCGGAGAGAACTGCGGGACACCCCGAGACTCGGAGCGAGATCCTTTTCCACAGGCAACTGATCGCCGGGCGAAAGTTCGCCATCGACGATCATCTTCCTGATGCCGTGGACCACCACGTCAGACTGGGACAATCCGACTTGGTCAGACATCGCCGCTCCCGCTTCCGATCTGAGCGAAAGTTGGAATCTGACGCTGTCGGGCTGCCATCATCCTACCAATTACCTGTGCTGCCGCACCGCATGCTCGTGGACTCAGGCCGGTGGGGCGGAGAGCGTCGGCCACTGGGCGTCGATCGAACGGTGGCAACGGCGGCAGTCGCCGAATTCCGAACACACCCGACCGCACGAATCTGATCGACGGAGATGAAAACAATGAGTGACCATTCCCTGTGGTTCGACACTCCGGCGACCGAATGGATCGAGGGGCTTCCTATCGGGAACGGGCGCACCGGCGCGATGGTGCTGAGCGAGCCCGGCGCCGAACTGTTGCAACTCAACGACAGCACGGCGTGGTCGGGCAGCCCACAGAGCGAATCCGCTGGTGACGTCGTGTCAGAAGCGGTTGCGGCAGAGGCGCTGGCGCTCGCGAGGGCTGCAGCAACCCGGTCCGACTTCATGGAAGCGGAGAAGCAGGTGAAGCGTTTGCAACACCGCTACAGCCAGAGCTATCTCCCGTTCGCCGACCTGAGGTTCGAGGTATCGGACGGAGCGATCGCGACGGGTTTCCGACGCTCGCTCGACCTCTCGACTGCCACCCACGAAAGCACATACAGCGTCAGTGGCGGCACCGTCACTACTCGCAGCTACGCGAGCCATCGTCACGGCGTCATCGTTCTTGAGTTTGAGACCGACACTCCCAGGGGTCTTGGTCTTTCGATCTCCTTGTCAACGAGGCTCAGGGTCCTCCACGCGAAGTCCGATTCTTGGTCAAGTGTTCTCGAGCTCAAGATGCCGTCGGATGTCGCGCCCGGGCATGAACCGGATGTCGCCCCAATCACGTGGAGCGATGATGACAGCCTCTCGCTTCAGGGCTCCCTCGTGGTGCGGTGGCGCCATGACGGCGAGCCCACGGGTGAACTCGCTGGTAGAGGTATCCGCCGCGCCACCGTGGTCGTCGCGACTGAAACCACGTTCGCGGGCATCGGGCGGCAGCCAGAGGGAAACGCCGGCGATGCCGCCCGGCTGGCGGGGGAGCGTGTCGCCCTCGCGCTCGCCGAGTCCGATGACGTTGGCGAGGCCCACCGAGACGATCACGCCTCACTGTACGGCCGTGCTAGTTGCTCGACCGGTAGGGCACCGGAGTTGCCGCTCGATGTCAGGCTGCGGGAGCCCGCCGACGGTAGTGCAGTGCTCGAACGCGACCCTGCGCTCGCCGGGCTGCTCTTCAACTACGGACGGTACCTGATGATCTGCGCGTCGCGAGCAGGTGGCCCCCCCGCCAACCTGCAGGGCATCTGGAACGCGGAGCAGCAGCCAGCCTGGAGCTCGAACTACACGACGAACATCAACCTGCAGATGAACTACTGGGCTGCGGAGGTCTCTAATCTGCCTGAGTGTTCGGGGCCCTACTTCGACCTCGTGGATGCGCTCGCCATTCACGGAGCTGAAACGGCGAGGCGACTTTACGGCCTGCCAGGCTGGGTGGCGCATCACAACACTGACGTATGGGCGTACACGCAGCCGGTAGGCCTCGGATCCGCCGACCCGAAGTGGGCATTTTGGCCGATGGCCCAGGGTTGGCTCATCCGCCAGTACTGGGAACACCTCCTACACGGCGGCAGCGACGCGTTCGCCCGGGATAGAGCGTGGCCGGTGATCCGTTCCGCGTCCGAATTCATGCTCGGCTGGCTCGTAGAACAGCCGGACGGAGCCCTCGGCACAAGTCCATCCACCTCGCCTGAAAACCAATTCGAATCAGAGGGTGCTGTCGCCTCGGTCGCAACGAGCTCGACTCTTGACCTGCAGCTGGTCTCTGACTCGCTCCGCATGCTTATTCGGCTTGCTGAACGGCTTGGGCTTGATGATGACGAACTCGTTGCCGCAGCACGCGATGCGCTGCCGCGGATACCAGGACCGCTGATTGGGCGCGACGGCCAGGTGCGCGAGTGGTGGGGCGATTTCTCCCAGCCGGATCCCAGGCACCGCCATCTCTCCCACCTCTATTTCTTACATCCCGGCGAGCAAAACGTGACCGCCGAACTCGCCGAAGCTGCCGCGCGAACCCTCGATAGCAGAGGGGACGAATCGACCGGATGGTCGCTCGTGTGGAAGATCGCGATGCGCGCAAGGCTCGGTCAGGCGCACAAGGTGAATGACCTTCTCGCACTCGTGTTTCGCGAGGTGAAGGCGGAGCGCGGGCCGTGGGCCGGCGGAATCTACCCGAACCTGTTTGCCGCGCATCCGCCGTTTCAGATCGACGGCAACCTCGGATTCGTCGCCGCCATCTCCGAGTCGCTCGTGCAAAGCCATCGCGGATCCATCGACCTGCTACCGGCCGTGCCTACAGTGCTCGACTCGGGTTCGGTGAGAGGCCTCATTGTGCGACCGGGGGTCGAAGTGTCACTGGCATGGCAGGCCGATGCCGTCGGTACCGTTCGACTGCTCGACGTAACGCTGACGGCTATCCGGCCGCGCGCCGAGGGCGATCACCGAGTATGCCTCGCCGGCCGCTCGATCACCGTGCACCTCAAACCCGGCGTTCCGCTGCGCCTAGCCGCGAGTAACTGGGAGAACACCAATGACTGACACTGTCCGCCCATCCCCGGTCGCTCAGAATGATGCCATGGGCGGCCCGGCTCGCCATCCACTGCACTGGGACGGGCCGCAGCCTCGATTTCTCGACGGGGCCCTACTCGGAAACGGCGGACTTGGACTCGTAGTCACCACGCGCCCTGACGCCGTCGTGTTGCACCTCGGCCATAACGGGGTCTGGGATGAGCGGGTCGACGAGGGCCACGCTCCGCATATCGGCACGTTCGCGGAGGCATTCGATCGTGTTGACGCGATCGACCCCACGCTGGCAAGCCTCGACGAGGATCCCTGGTTCGCGGAGTATCGCGCCACCATGGAGCAGCCGTACGATTCGAACCCCTACCCCCGCCCCTACCCGTGCGGCTCGATCGTGCTGGGAATCGATCGCAGGAGCACAGTAATCCGGGGTCATAGGCTCGATATCTCGACTGGCACCTGCACGATCGATCTCGTGCATCATGGCAGGCTGCGGAAGGTTCGCATCGACGTTGACCAGTCGGTCGACAGTGTGTGGATCTCCAGCGAGGCTGATCCGGACGACACGACGTCACCCTTCAGGCGTGTGCACCTCGTGCCCGATGTTCTGGGTCCCATTTCCGAGCCGTCCCGCCGCAGCCCTGCGCTCGTCGCGGTGCAAGCGACCATCGATGGAACCCTCCAGCTGAGGAATGGCATCTCCGCTCACCAGGGCGAACACGAGATCGGTTTCACTGAGGTGCTACCGACCTTCGGCGGCACGGCGCCGTACTACTCCGTCGCCGTGACGACGAGCGCCGTACTTATGGACGGTGACCGCGCAGCATGGGATGGATCGCGTCGGCCACTCGGCCCTCTCGAACGGGCGATCGGAACAGAGCAGTCGCTGGTGGCGGTGGTGCGGCTCAGCCACGGGCATGTGGAGAGCGAAAATGCCCCGCCGGTGCCCCTCTTTGACGAGGTTGAGCGCGAAAGGGAGGCCCTCGCCCAGTCCGCATTAATCTGGGCGGACTACTGGGCGAAGTCGTCAATCCGGCTCTCCGATGTCGAGCTTGAATCCGTCTGGTACCACAACACCTACTTCGCCCACTGCGCTCTCAGGGCGGGCGAGCCGTGTCCCGGCATCTTTGGCAATTGGAGTTTGGGGGAGGTCGGGTCGGCGTGGCACGGCGACTATCACCTCAACTACAACACCCAGCAGACGTTCTGGGGCGTCTTCTCAAGCAACAGGGTCGAGAGCCACCTGCCGTACGTTGACCTCGTCGAAAACTTGCTGCCGTTGTCGAAGGCCTGGGCAAAGAATTTCTACGGCCTGGAGGGCGCATATTTCCCTCACTCGGCTTACCCCGTGCCCATGACGACCATGCCGTACCCCTCGCCACTTTGGGGCTGGGAGGTCTGCGAGACACCCTGGACCGTGCAGTCACTATGGTGGCACTTCGAGTTCACGAGAGACCTCGACTTCTTGCGTGAACGGGCATTCGCCCCGATCGAGCAGGCTGTCACCTTCCTCGTCGGATATATCACCCGGCCGGAAGCCCGTGGCGAGCGTTGGGGCGACGAGTACTGGCACATTTTCCCGACGGTCGTTCCCGAGCTGTACGGATTACGCCCCGGGTTCGCCTTCAACTCGGACTGCCTCGTCGATATCGCGCTCACGAAGTTCGTATTCAGAGCGTACGAGCGGGCGTGCGACATCCTTGGCGTGGACCGAGCAGAGATGCTTGAGCGGGTGCGTTCCGTGCTAGAACACCTGCCCGGCTATGCGACGGCGAGCACCGCCGACGGAGAAGTGTTCGTCGCGGTCGAGGGCGAGCATCCCGACACCGTTTACAACGTGCCGGTACCGGGCATGACGGTATTCCCTGGGGAAGACCATTCGTGGGAGTCCGACGACGCAACGCTCGACATCGCAAGGCGGTCGGTCATGCGCCAGTCGAACGAGGGCGGTAACGAAGTCGTGATGATGCACCTGCAGATGGCCAGGCTCGGCATTCTAGATTTGGAGCGCTTCAAGCGCGCCCTCTCGTACTGCCGGTTGGGCAACGGCACGTACACCGACATGGTCACCCAAGTGAACGGACGCTACAGCGATGCCCTTCCCTTTGACTTCATGGCGGGGATGGGCGTCTGGGTGGAGAACTTCGCGCTCACGGCGGTGCTCAACGAGTGCCTTCTGCAGGCGTCATCCGGAACCGTGCGACTGTTCCCCAATTGCACGGGGCTAGACAGTGCCAGCTTCTCAACGCTGCGGGCTCCAGGCGCCTTTCTTGTCAGTGCCGCGATGACAGCAAGGGTGGTCGACCGCGTCGACATCCTCAGTGAGGCCGGCGAGCCGCTGCGCATCCTGGTGCCTTGGGATGACGGCGCCTCCTGTGTGCGGGGCGACGGCTCCGTTGAGCAGCTCGCCCCCGGCATCGTCACCATTCCCACGATCCCGGGTGAGTCGCTCCGGCTGATATCCATCGCGCGAAGGGGTTCGCATGAAGTGCCGCGACCGCCTCGACGGGCTTGAGGAACCCGCGGGGCGGCGTTTCGGCGCACTAGGGGGACAGCTCTCCCCGCCGCGGCTGGCAAGCACTGTTTGAGGCAGTAGCCGCCACCGCTGACCGTCGCACGGTCGTCAAGTCCGACGTTCACGTGAATGGCGGCGGTTTCGCCGAGCAGGCTGCGGAGGCGCTGCGCGACTGCTCCAACCTGGTCGCCACGGCGGTTAGTAGCGAGGAGCGGTGCCGGACGACGCCGCGGATTCGTATGCGGCGTCCACTACCGCCATCGTCCGCCGCACATCGTGCACGCTGGTCGGTAGGGTACTCGTCTCGCCCGCGGCGAAGCGTTGCAGAGTGTTCATCGACCCGATGAAGGCGTCAGGGAACCACGAGCCCTCGAATGGCAGGGGTCGCCAATGGTTGTCCGCGCCGTGGCCGGTCGTCATGAGCAGGGAATCCGGCATGCCTCGGGGGTAATCCATGAGGAGTCCCATCTGCGCCCGGATGGCCCCTCTCGTGCCCTCCCACTTGATGAAGCTCTCTTCGAAATCCGGCCCGAAATCGTGGTCGTGATTTGTTCCAATTACAACTCTGACATCCCGATCCGGGTACCGCATCAGAAGAACGCTTCTGGTGTTCTTTGTCTCTCGGCCCGGGTTGCGCTCCGTGACGGCAGAGACGCCCGAGGGATCGCCGAGAAAAGACCGGACCAGATCGATGTAGTGCACACTGTGCATGTTGATTTCGAGCCTGTCCAGTTCGAGCACATGCGGAAAGAGAGACCATGGGGTGTTGACCGTGACCCTGATTTCGAGGTCGACGAGCTCGCCGATCTCGCCCGAGGCAATGGCGGCTCTGGCCTCGGCGACGTACGGCGCGAAGCGCAATTGAGTGTTCACGGCGGCGGTGAGGGAGCGTTCGGCGCAGATAGTCATGAGCTCGTCGCAGGCGGCGAGGTCGTTGCCGAGCGGTTTCTGGATGAGAACGGTCGCCTCGTAGGGAAGGGCTCGGAGCGCCGCCGGGTACTGCTCGGGCATGAGTGCGAGGTCGTACACGACATCGTTCCCGAAGATTCTCACGGCGGCCTCGACCGAGTCAAAGCACTGGTCGATCGAGAAGTCCGCGGCAAGCCGCTCCGCCCGGACCAAAGTTCGATTCACCAGTGCCGCGACTGCGAATCCCCCCTTGCGGTAGGCGGGCAGGTGAGCGTCACGTACGATGCCGCCTGCCCCGATGATGACAATGGGTCGCGCGCTCGCCGTCGCTTCTAGTGGCGCAAGGTATGAGACATCCGGTTGAAATTCCGGAAAAGATGCGTTCATGACGCAGTTTTCCCTGCCGCTCTCGGGTGATCGCGGTCGCTGAGATCGAGGCCATAATGGCGGATCGCCGTGCGCGCGGCGAGGTCGTCCCGTTCCGCCATCGAAAGCGCGCTAAGGATGCTGTCGAGGAACCCTGCCGTATGCGGATACCCCCCGAATGGTAAGGACACCGGCCAGTCGCTGCCCACCATCAGCCGGTCGCTTCCAAAGACGTCGAGCGCGCGATCGACGGCTGGGCGGATCGCGGCGGCGGTTTTGGTAGCACCCGCATGCGTCATCGACTCGAGATACAGGCCGGAGATCTTGGCGCAGAGCAGCGGATTTCTGGCGGCGTCCGCAATCCCGCGCCACCATGGACTATCTACCAGGTCGGCGCCGAACGGGGGTTTCGCGAGGTGGTCAAGCACCATTCTGAGCGTGGGATGGCGCTCACTGATGATGGGAACGAGCTCGAGGTGCCGTTGCCTGGTAGCGACGAGGTCGAGTGGAAGTCCGGCGCGAGCGAGCAACTCGAGCGACTCGTCGACGTCTTCACGCAACAAGAAGTCGTCATCATCGCGGTCGTGGGTGAGGCTGCGGACGCCGACAATGCGGCGGTCACGCGCGTAGCGGTCCAGGGTCTCGGCGGAGCGGCCGGGATCGTCGAGCGGGAGGTAGCCCACGACGCCCACTACGATGTCGAATCTGTTTGCGTACTCAAGCATGAGCGCAGTGTCGGCGTCGGTGTCGTCCGCCTGCACGAGGATCGTGTGCCTGACGCCAGCCGCAGTCATCTCCGGCAGTGCAGCCTCGAGCGTCATGTCCTTCCGTAATTCAGGTGGTGCCTGCGCGAGCCACGAGTACGGTGAGCGGTCGAGCGACCAGACATGCTGGTGGCTGTCGATGATCGGAAGGGTCATCGCACGACCTTCGGGGCGGCGACAGATTCCCTCACCATGATCCGCGGCGATGGAGCATCGAGCACGAGGTGCTGAACGGCTCCGGTGCGCATGCTGTTCCCGAGCAGCTCGACCGCTTTCGCACCCATTTCGTACAGGGGCATCCTTACGGTCGTCAGCGGCGGCCAGCTGTGTTCAGCGGTGCTGGAGTCGTGCATTGCGATGATCGAAAGGTCCGCCGGCACGCTGATCCCGCTGGCTCGCGCCTCTTTTAGTGCGCCCAGCGCGGCGTTGACGTTGGCCACGTATAGCGCGGTGAGATCGGTGCCCCCGGCGAATAGGTCGCGAAACGCCCGTCGGCCTTCATCCACGCTATAACCTTCTCGGCGGATGAGGGCCTCCTCGACGGGAATCCCCCCTGATAACAGGGCATCTTGGTACCCCAGTTCACGCTGCGCCGCCGTAGCGGTCGATGGGTGACCACCCAGGAGGCCGATCCTGCGATGACCCGCCTCGAGTAGCTGCTCGACCCCGATCCGCGCACCGCCCCGGTCATCGAGAGAGATAGATGAGGCGCCCCCGGACTCAACTACGGTGTTGATAACGACCATAGGGATGCGTGAGCCGACCTCGTTGATTATGGCGTCGACGTCGGCGTCATCCCTCGCCTGCACGACCAGGCCATCAACCCGGCTTTCAGCGATAAGACGCGCGAGGTTATCGCTCGCGGGGTCGAGCCCTTCCGCCCTGCCGAGCACGAGCGCGTAACCGGCCGAACCCGCGCCGTCCTCGACGCCCATTGCGAGGTCGGTGAAGATCGAGTTGGTGAGGTCCGGCACTATGAGCGCGATGGTGTTCGTGCGTGCCATCTTCAGAGCGCGACCGGCGAAATTGGGCGAGTAGCGCAGCGACTCGGCTGCGGCCTTGATGCGGGCTGAGGTGTCGGCGGTGACTCTTGCGGCAGGGTCATCTCTCAACACCCGGGAGACGGCGGAGACCGAGACGCCAGCGAGAGTTGCCACGTCTTGCAGCGTCACCGCCATTCGGACGGCTCCGCCTGCCCGGGCTGGCGTTCCACGAGGTAAACGTGGGTGAGGATCGCCACAACGGCGCCATCCTGGTTCGACACAGTGACCCCTTCGTCGATCAGCCCGAAGCGGAGCGGGTCCTTCACGTATTCGCGCACCGCTGCAATCGTCGCCGTCACGGTGATCGTATCGCCGATATGCACGGGTCGGATGAAGCGGATGCGGTCGTAACCGTAGCTGAAGGCCCTTGAATTGATGTCGGAAGCTGTCATGCCCACCGCCATCGAGATGATGAGGGTGCCATGAGCAATGCGCGCGCCCATCGGCTGCGTCGCAGCCCAGTGCGCATCCATGTGGTGAGGGAAGAAGTCGCCGGTCTGACCGGCATGCATGACGACGTCGGTCTCGGTCACGGTGCGCCCGAGGGTCGAACGTGACTCACCGACCGTGAAGTCTTCGAGGTAGCGGTCCTGAAATCTCATACTGCTGTTTCCCTGTCGTAGCGACCGTTGTCGTGCAGCAATTGTGCTCCGAGGTTGTTGATCCACGTAACGAGCGTGCGGTCGTTCACCTCACCCCGTACGGCGGCATTGATAAGCGGTCCGACCTCGTTCTGGAACCGCGGGTACCGGGTCGCCTGCGGACGCACGGTCGCCGCATCCAGCGTCCGCCTCGTGGCGCTGAAGAAATCGAGCGTAAGGGAATTGAGACGAGAATCGTCCCATGCTGCGGAATGCGCGGGCTGCCCACCCGCGTCAAAGTAGGCGCCACGCTGCGCTACGCCTCCCGCGGCCCATACCGCGTAACCGATGGCTGCGGCAGGATGCGCGGTCGAGGCAGAGACGGCAAGGCCGGCTCCACCCAACATCGAGCCTGGCACGCCGGTCGGTCCTTCCGGAGCGTCCGTGAAGGCCAGCGGCGCTCGCCGGAAACCCGCCCGCGAGTAGTTCGTGTAACCGAACAGCAAGGGTGAATAGAGGTAGTGGTCGCCTTCCACGAGTTCTTCTGCAACGTCGATGGGATTCATCGAGCGACCCCGCTCGGGAGTCAGTTCGGCCAGACGATGCAGCAATTCGAGCACGGTAAGGGCATCGTCCACACCAATGAAAACGCCATCCGACATCAGTGGGAAGTCGAGGGCGGCTGCAACGCTGACGAAGCTGGAGAACGCATCGACGGGTTTCGCGGGCCAAAGCACCCTGCCGTCTCGAGCCAGCTCAAGCACCTCGACCCAGGTGTGCGGCACGCTCGTTGCGAGGTCGGGCCTGAACGCAGCGACCTGGGCGGCAGCATCGATCGCGGTCGCCCACTGTTGCCCACCGTATTCGTAACTTGCATGTGAAGCTCCCACAGAGTGTGCCGCCAGTTCGGCGAGCTCGTCGTCGTGGCCGGTACCTCGGAGGGGATGAAGCACCCCGCTTGAGGCAGCGTGGGCGATATGCGGATGATCCACCACGAGCAAGTCGTAGTCGGCAGCCAACTGGGCCACGTCCGCATCGCCGAAGGAGAGCAGGGAGCGCTGCTCCCACTCGATGGAGACCCCGGGGGCGACCGCACGATAGGCCTCGGTCGTGCCCATTTGGCTGTCGTAGCCGCGAGGGTGTTCCCAGGTGATGCCGCGGAGGGTGATGTTGACGTCGCTCACGGGGCTTCGACGCCGAATTCGGCGCGGATCCGTGTGCTGTCCTCGCCAAGTCGAGGGGCGGCCTTGGACGCCCGGAGGATGGCCCCATCGATGCGGATTGGGCTTCGAGTGGTTCGCACACCGCCGCCGGCCGGAGCGGCGCGTTCGACCTCCTGGGTCATCCCGAGCGCCGCAAATCCCTCGCTTGACACAAGATCCTCGAGGGTAAGCAACGGAGCGCACCAAACGTCTTCGGTATCGAGGAGGTCCAGCCAGTGTTGCGTCGTATCGTCCGCGAACCGCTCGCCGAGCATCCGTTCGATCTCGTCCCGGTGTGCCCAGGTGTCATCGATTGTGGTGAAGGACTCGAGAGCGTCGAGGGACAGGAGTCTGCCGAGCGTGGGAACGGGATTCATCGCGATAGCGATGTACCCATCCTTCGTTTCGTAGATGCCATACGGGGCAGGAAGGAAGGCGTGCGCGGCGTGTTGCCCGTTGCGAACGACAGTGACCTCTGGATCATTCAGGTGGGTGGTCAGTAGCTCGAACTGGAGGTCGAGCATCGACTCCATCAGGCTCGTCTGGGCGTGTCCGCCCTCGCCTGTGCGGAAGCGCCTCACGAGAAGAGCCGTCACGCCTTCAGCGAGGTGGCAGCTCGCGAGATGATCGGCGATCGACAATCCGACGGGCATGGGGCGGTCTGACCGGGACCCGGTCAGCCACGGCAGGCCCGACATGGCTTGTGCAAGGAGATCTTGGCCCGGCCGGTCACGCCACGGGCCGGTGTCACCGTAGCCCGACACGCTGCCATAAACGATCGAGGGGTTGATGGCCCGAACCGATTCGTAGTCGAGCCCAATCCGCTCCATGACGCCGGGGCGGAAGTTCTGAATGACGACGTCGGCGCGAGCAACAAGACGCTTGACGAAGGCGAGGTCGTCAGAATTCTTGAGGTCGGCGACGATACCTTCTTTGTTGCGATTCATGGCGTGGAACGACATCGTGTCCCCGTCGGCACTGCGACCAGCGAAGGCCAGGGTGCGACCGATGTCGCCGGTGCCGGGACGCTCGATCTTGATGACACGCGCTCCAAGATCCGCGAGTCGAAGAGCGGCGACGGGCCCGGCGAGGAACTGGCTGAAGTCCAGGACGAGAATGCCGTCGAGGGGGGCGTCTGGCATGGTAAGTGAGTGTCTTCCTCAGAGGCGGGAGAGTGCCGGTGCTCCTGTTCCTGCGCCGGCTGATCCTCACCATACCCACATTCGACCCCTTTGCGCAATCGTTTGAGCAACGCGCACATTTTCTTTACCCGGCTCTCTGGATCCTTCAGAGCCGGCGAGTCCGGCAGCTCAGGAATGACCCAGACTCACCGCTTCGGTTTAGGCGAGAGAAACGTCGACGCGCCTAACGGACCCGGATTCGATCAAGAGATCAGCGATCCCTTCGGCGCTGACGACGAGCGGAGTGTCGCCGAGATTTCCGATTACAGCTACCGATCCGCCGTTCACGTCGTGCGTGGCAACTGCGAAGCCGACGATTGCGGGATGGTCCGAAGCAATAGGGATGATTTCGTTGCCAGAGAGCTCAGCGATCCAGCCGAGCACCTGGGCGGCCGAAGTTGACTGCCCTCCGGCCGTGATGAGTCCCCGCTCTCCCGACGCCTCGAAATATGACAGTGTCTCCACTCCAGGGATGGCCAAGACCGAGATGCTCGCAAGTATCCAGGCACCAAGAGAGGGCGCGGATTGACGCGGATCGGTCGCATCGGCAATGAGCTCGGCCCCGAAGCCAGTCTCGAGCGAGTCCGACATTGGGGTGCTTGGAGGGGACGTCGCCACGGCGTTGAATCGCGGACCGAGGGTGATCGGTCCGATGTGCAGTGGACGACCGCGCGCTATGTCGATCGCGTCGCGCACGAGGATTCGCTGCATAGCGATAGATTCCACGAGCTGGTGGCCTCCTCGATCGTGCATGAACGGCGTCATGCTGAACGAAAGCGGTCCGTCCCACCCGGCTAGCCGGTGGGCGTGCCGGTTCAGTTCCGTGAAGTGCGCCCGCGTACCTCCGATCACCTCCGCGGAGACGCCGTGATCATGCATCAGGCGGGGTAGAGCATCGAGCAGCCCCGGCTCGGATATGTGCGTCCGCCGGGAAAAGATGCCAATGCGGGCAAGCGCGATGCTCTGATGTCGGATGTGGCTCAGAAGCGGGATAGCCTCGTCGGCGCATTCGACTATCAGTCTTAGGTCGAGGGGGCGACCGCTCGATTGTGCTGCCGCGCGGTCGAGCGCGGCCCGCCAGTTGGCCGTTTCGGGATCGAGCTCCGCGAGAAGCGGCCAGAGCGAGGCGGGGCTCTGATGCCCGGCGGAGGGCCCGCTCGACACGGAGGTTGTCACGTTTGGCAGCCGCCCAGGCCTACTCGCGGGCGCGAATGTCACCTGCGCCCGGGCGGGGTGCCCCTTCAGCACGGCTACATCGGCGCCCCGGCAATTGCACCATAGTTCCACACTCTGCTCGATCACGGTTCCAGGTTCGAGCGTGACAGGGAAAGGCTTCGACAGTGGCGTCGAGTAGGTTTTGAAGGACGCGTCGGTCCAATTGCGCTGGTCCTCCATCTCGAACACGTCGCCGGAAAATTTGAGACTGCTCTCGACAGAACCGCGCCCGTCGACAGGTTGTTCGCTCCGCCATGACAAATTGCGGATGTCGCGCGCGGGTTGATGTGCGGAGATGTGCTCTGGGAAGAGTGTTTCGGTGGCCGACCCATCGGGATGTTCGACAGTGAGGGCGTACCCGGCCAGCTCAGGTGGATGCAACACGATGAGCCCCAGTCGGTTGCGGCGAAACCTCGTGGTCGCCTCCACGCGGGCCTTGACGCGAAGCGAGGCGCCCTCGACCCGGACGGTGACCGTCCATGCGCACACATCGCCCAGAGTCCCAGCGAGCCCGGACAGGATGAGCTCGGATCCGTTTCCAACAATGCGGAAGCCTGCCGCACGACCGGACTCCTCGAGGCGCATTGGCAAGGTGCCCCAGTCCTCATCCCTCACAATGAGTCGGATGCTGCGGAGGACGAGCGTGCCGTGGTAGGCGATGTTGTCGAGATCAGCGCCGCGGAGCCACAACGACCACGGCCCGGATACGAGTGCTGTTGCCTTAGCCTCCCGGTCAAGCAGGAGGTCTGCAGGCGGCTGGACTGTGTTCATCGGGCTCGGGTTTGCGGCGCTCATGCAGGTCTCACAGAGTGGTCATGCCTCCATCGACGCGGAATATCGCGCCGGTTGCATAGGTGGATTCGTCGCTGGCGAGGTAGACCATGATGCCTTCTACATCCTCTGCACGGCCGGCGCGTCCGATCGGTATGCGCGACACGATGGCTGCGCGCGCTTCAGCGTCGCCGGAGATGGCGGTGACAAGGGGCGTCTCCGTATACCCCGGAACGACAGTGTTCACCCGAATGCCATTGGCGGCGTAGGCGGCGGCAACGGTGCGGCCGAGGCCGTGGATGCCCGCCTTCGACGTGCTGTAGGCGGTGAAGTCCTTGCCCTCGCCGTTGAGGCCAGTTGGACTGCCGGTGAGAATGATCGACCCCCCGTGCTCGATCATCGCCCGGACGGCGTGCTTGACGGTGAGGAATGTGCCGGTGAGATTCACGTCGATGGTGCGCTTCCAAGCGTCGAGCGAGAGGTCGGCAATCGGTGCGTCCTGACCGAACAACTGCACGCCGGCATTAGCTACAACAACGCTAGGAGTGCTGCCTGATGCGGCGAGCTCCGCGAAGCCTGACTCGACACTGGTTTCGTCGGAGATGTCGATCTCGAGGGCGATGGCTCCGGGCAGCGACGATGCGACGGACTTCGCAGCGGCAAGATCACGATCGGAGACGACAACAATCGCTCCCTCGCGAGCGTAACTTTCGGCAACGGACCTCCCAATTCCCGAGCCAGCCCCTGTGATGAGCGCGGTCTTACCGTGCAGCCGTCCAGTCACGTTTCTATCTCCTTCGATTCGCTTAGCACCGCGGTACTACCTATTAGCTGCGGCATGGAGCTCGTCGCCCAGATCCATGATAGGACCTAAATCGACCAACCGGTTGACCAAAACGCTACGACGGTGCAAGATGAACACGCCCGATTGAACCACCCGGCACGCTCGCCTCCGAGGTGCCTGACCCGCAAAGGAGCGGTTGATGACCCTCATCGCACCACGACGGCGACTCGTCATGAAGTTCAGCGGTGCTGTGATCGCCGTCGCGGTGGTTGCGGCGGCCGTCGCAAGCACGACGGTGTTGTCGATTGAAGCGGCGGCGGAGGCATCCCAAGCCGGCGCCTTCGAGCCCGCGGACTACGCCTCTCAACATTTCGACAAGGACATCGTTCCAGCGATCACCGAGAATGCCACTGACCTCTCGACGCTACTCACCAGCCTCGCCGCGGGAGGCAGGGAATCCGATTTCGGTCATTCCGCCGGATCCTCGAGCGCATACTCGTTCCCGGTTACCTTCACCGGTGTCGCTGGCGCCCCTAATGGGTCCATCCTGCCGGTAACCGTCGAAGCTCTCCCCGAAGGCGTCATCGTCCAGGTCCAGATCGGTCCGGCGATCAACGGCACGGCCATCCGAGATTCCACTGGCACAGTGAAATTCAACGATTTCACGAACCAACTCGAGTTTCAGAAGGTCGCAACCGAGTTGAACACCCTTGTCAAGGAACGGGTGCTCGCGGATGTCGATCCGGCCACCCTTCAGGGAAAAACCGTAACGGTCACAGGAGCTTTCACCCGAGTGAACCCCGCCCTCGTCTCGATCGTTCCCGTCGCGTTTGAGGCTAACCAGTGACTGTCGTCGATGACGTCGTCATGCGGGCGATCGGCATAACGAAGAGCTACGGTGCGACTCGCGCGCTAAAGGGGGTCGATTTCTCAATTCGCCGGGGCACGGTCACCGTGCTGTTCGGAGAGAACGGTGCGGGCAAGTCGACGTTGATGAAGATCCTCAGCGGAGTCGAAACCCCCACATCGGGCACGCTCGAACTGGACGGCGAACCGCTACGGCTCCGCGACACCGTGGACGCGGCATCCCGCGGCATCGCGATCATTCACCAAGAGCTCAGCCTCGCGCCCAATCTCAGCGTTCGGGACAACATCTACATGGGCCGCGAACGGGTCCGCGGGGGAGTGCTTATCGACTACGGCGTCGAGAACGCCACGACGGTGCGGCTCATGGAACGACTCGAAGAACGACTCGACCCGAAGACGCTCGTCGGCGACCTTCGCCTCGGGCAGCAGCAGATCGTGGAGATCGCTCGCGCACTCGCCGGCAATGCCCGTGTGCTCATCATGGATGAGCCGACCTCGGCGCTCAGCGGAAACGAAGTCGAGGTCCTGTTCAAGCTCATCCGCGAACTGACGGCCGAGAACGTCGCCGTCGTTTACATCTCCCACCACCTCGAAGAGGCACTGGAGATCGCCGATCACGCGGTGGTCTTCCGCGACGGCGACCTCGTCGCGCTCGGTGACCGCGACGAGATTGACCTCGGCTGGGTCATCTCCAACATGGTGGGCCGCGATGTGGGCGATCTGTCGCCTGACCTTCTCGAAGAGTTCGGCAAGCCGGTTTTGGTACTGAGGAATGTCATGGTCGCCGATCCGTCCAATCCGGCACGTCTCGCCGTCGACGGCCTTTCGCTCGATGTCCATGCAGGCGAGGTGGTCTGCCTCTACGGACTCATGGGAGCGGGCCGCACGGAACTCCTCGAGGCCCTCGCCGGCCGCATCCCGATCCAGTCCGGGACCGTGGAGCTCAAGGGCAGAATGATCGACAGGGAATCCGTCGCTGACCGGATCGCTCTCGGTCTTGCGCTCGTACCCGAGGATCGTCAGCGGGACGGCCTAGTCCAGACGATGACCGTGGGTGAAAACGCCTCCCTCGCCAACCTGCTCGCTTTCGTGAAAGGTCTCGTCCTCAACCGACGCAGCGAACGCAAGAGCATCGAGAAGGCCGTGGCCGACGTGCGCGTCAAAACCGCCGGGCCGTCGGCAGCGATCTCTTCCCTGTCCGGGGGTAACCAGCAGAAGGTCGTCATCTCGAAGATGCTCATGACCGAACCTGACGTCATCCTCCTCGACGAGCCGTCGCGCGGCATCGACGTCGGAGCCAAAGCAGAGATCTTCGGACTCATGGCCCGCGAAGCGAAACGAGGACTTGGGGTGCTCTTCGCCACATCAGAGGTGGGTGAGGCACTGGGCGTGTCGAACCGCGTGATCGTGCTCTCCAAGGGGCGAATCGTCGGCCAGTTCGACCCAAAGCACACTGACCGTGAGGGCCTTATGGTCGCCTCCGGCGAATCGACTGAAGCTGCGGAACCAGAGAATGGACTCGGAAAGTGACTGTAACGACCAAAGGCGCGCGCCCGTCCACGAATGGCCGAGGTCCCCGGAATGGCACGGCCGACGACGATAAAGCCCAGATTGACTATCTCGGCATCCTGCTTGAGGGCCGCGCATTCATTGCCCTCGTCGTTCTCATCATCATCTTTGCTCTTCTGTCGGACTCTTTCCTCACCTTCAATAACCTGCTGACGATGACCAAGCACGTTGCGTACAACGCGATCCTTGCACTCGGGATGCTCTTCGTCATTCTGAAAGGGGGAATCGACCTTTCTGTCGGCTCGACCGTTGGCCTCTCCGGCATAGTCGCCGGTGTTCTCCTCCAAGGCTGGCAGCTCGACCTCTTCGGCGTCGTGGTGTACCCGCCGGTGTGGGTTGTGGTGCTCTGCTCGCTCGCCGTGGGTACTCTCGTCGGATACGTCAACGGGATCCTGGTGACGAAATTCAGAGTCGCCCCGTTCATCGCGACTCTCGGCATGTTGTACGTCGCCCGCGGTGCGGCCCTCCTTATCTCGAACGGCTCGACCTACCCGCGGCTAGGCGGCGACGAAGCGCTGGGAAATACCGGCTTCGGCCTCATCGGCGGCGGTCGACTCCTCGGCATCCCGACAGCAATCTGGATCATGGTCGTATTCGCGCTCGTGACCGCATTCGTGCTCACCAGAACGCCGTTCGGCCGTTGGGTCTACGCCACCGGCGGCAACGAGCGGGCCGCGGAACTCTCCGGCGTTCCGGTTCAGCGGGTCAAGCTGCGCGTTTACATGATCAGCGGCTTGTGCGCTGCGACGACCGGCCTGATCATTTCGTCTGAGTTGACAAGCGCGGCGCCCCAACTCGGCGAATCGTTCGAGCTCAATGCCATCGCCGCTGTCGTTATCGGTGGGGCGGCCCTCACCGGCGGTCGCGGAAACGTGCGCGGCGTGCTCATCGGTGCGTTTGTCATTGGCTTCCTCAGCGACGGACTCGTCATCGTCGGTGTCTCCACCTTCTGGCAGATCACGATCAAGGGCGCTGTCATCATCCTCGCAGTCATGCTCGATCAGGCCCAGCAACGGATCAAGCGCTCCAAGAACGCGGCGATTGCGGCGAGCAGCCGCAGCGATCCGGACCCGACCAGCACACTCTCCTAACCAATATCCCCCATCACGGTGCACGCGCCGCAACACACCAAGAAAACGAAAGGCATCCAAGCAATGAAGCGACAGATTCTCGCTGCGACAGTCGCAGTGTTCACCATCGTCGGCCTAGTCGGCTGCGCAGGAACCGAAGCTAGCTCCGGAGGCTCCGGGTCCGGCGCCGGGGAGGCAGGCGGCCTTATCGCGATCATCACACCCGCGCAAGAGAATCCTTTTTTCAAGGCCGAGGCGGATGCCGCCAAGGCGGAGGCGGAAAAGCTCGGCTACGAAACCTCGGTTGCCTCACACGATGACGACCCGAACAAGCAGAGCGAGCTCATCGACTCCGCCATCAGTCGGGGTGCAAAGGCGATCATTCTGGATAACGCGGGCGCCGACGCATCCATCGGCCCGATCAAGAAAGCGGAAGAAGCCGGGATCGCCGTATTCCTCATCGACCGTGAAATCAACGAGACCGGCATCGCCCAGGCGCAGATTGTCGCGAACAACGCGCAGGGCGCTGCGGCGGTCGCAGAATCCTTCGTCGCCGCTCTTCCGGAAGGTGGCAAGTACATCGAGCTGACGGGCAAGGAGTCCGACACCAACGCTGGCGTGCGGTCCGAGGCTTTTGCGAGCGTCATCTCCCAATACCCGAACCTAGTTTCGGCCGCAAAGGAAACGGCTAACTGGAGTCAGGACGAAGCCTTCTCCAAGGTGGAGACGTTGCTCCAGCGTGACCCGGACATCCAGGGCATCATCGCAGGGAACGACACGATGGCGCTCGGCGCCGTAGCTGCTGTAGAGGCTGCCGGACTGCTCGACTCGGTGAAAATCGTCGGTTTCGACGGCAGCCCCGACGCTGTCCAGGCAATTAAGGACGGCAAGCTCGTCGCAACAGGCCTCCAGCCTGCCGTTCTCATCTCGGAGCTCGCAGTGCAGCAGGCAGACGAGTTCATCCGCACGGGTAAGACGGGTTCTGAAGAGAAGCAGTCAATCGACTGCATCGTCATCGACGCCTCCAACGCCGACCAGTACACGAGCTTCGCGCTGGAGGGCTAACCGCAGAAAGTGAACGGGCGGGTCCGCGGCCGCGCGGGCCCGCCGTTCGAGCTATCGGCACGCCCGGTGGCTTCCGCCTCAGGCCTAGGCGGACACCAATCCGGAAAGTCTGGCGCCTGCTGTGTTCATATGTACAGCCATCGCGGACGCCGCCGCATCCGGGTCCCGCATCGCGATCGCTGCGAACACGGCAGCGTGCTCGTCAATCGCCGTCGCCGCTTCTTCCGGCTGCTGCACCGCCCGGTCGACCCAGACCCGAAGCAGCGATCGGATGCTCTGCAGCAGCTCGAGCAGCACTGCGTTATCGATGCTGCGCGCAAGTTCTGAGTGAAATTGGAGGTCGGCCTCAACGAACGCAGCCAGGTTGTCTACGTTGGCTCGCATGGCCTCGAGGTGGGACCCGAGCCGTGCGAGAGCCTCATCGGTGATGCGCGAGGCGCCAAGCCGTGCTGCGTATATCTCGAGTGCACCACGCACTTCGATGAGTTCGATTGTGCGCGGGGCGCCGATCATGAGTCCCCAACTGAGCGTCTGGGGGAGCAGTTCACTGGTCGCGCCGCGCAGATAGGTGCCGGATCCTGGCCGGACCTCTACGATGCCGAGAATCTCCAGCGCGGCAAGGGCCTCGCGCACAGCCGACCGACCTACCCCGAGCGTTGTCGCCAGCTGGCGCTCAGGGGGGAGGCGCGTGCCGGGCTCGATGTCGCCCCGGGTAAAGATCTCGAGGAGACGCTTGGCGACGGCGGAGACCGCGGTGTCGCCAGCCAAACTTCCGATCGATGCGGCGATTTCTGCGGAGGTTGCATCTGGGTATGCCGGCATAGCTCAAAGTTAGCGGACGGCCAACCAAATCCCGCCAGCGCACTTCATGGTCAACCGGTTGATGGAAACTTTGGTCAACCGGTTGACGACCGATTGAATGCCGCCAATACTTGAGGTGTACAGCCGCAAATGTCCGCACAGAGTGCGCACATCTCGCGTCGGAGTGGCCGCTCTCCCTCGTCCGCTTCCTTCCTCGATCCGTTCGGAGCACACGCACATGACTCGCTTGTTCAATGACCCGGTCGCTTTCGCCGACGAGATGATTGACGGGTTCGTCGCGGCCAACGCGTTGCAAGTCCGTCGGGTCGCTGGGGGTGTGGTTCGAAGTACCGTCTCAGATCCGGGATCTGTCGCTGTAGTCATTGGCGGCGGATCGGGCCACTACCCGGCCTTCGGCGGCCTCGTCGGCCAGGGTCTCGCCCACGGCGCCGCAATGGGCAACCTTTTCGCCTCGCCATCCGCCCAGCAGGTTTATTCGGTCGGCTTGGCCGCTTCCCTCGGCGGCGGCGTCCTATTCAGCTACGGCAACTACGCCGGCGATGTGTTGAATTTCACCCAGGCACAGGAGCGACTGATCGCCGACGGCATCGACTGCCGCACGGTCGTGGTCACTGACGACATCGCAAGCGCGTCGATCGCTGAGAAGCATAAGCGTCGGGGCATCGCAGGGGACCTCACCGTATTCAAGGCGGCTGCCGCCGCAGCGGAGGCCGGCTATTCCCTTGGGGAGGTCGTTCGCGTCGCAACCCTTGCGAACGAACGCACCCGCTCGTTCGGCGTGGCTTTCACCGGCTGCACACTCCCCGGCGCTCCCGACCCGCTATTCACCATCCCGGAGGGGCGGATGGGTGTCGGTATTGGGATCCACGGCGAACCAGGGATCGATGAGACCGATGT
Organism: uncultured Actinomycetota bacterium; assembly: GCA_963756375.1. Classification (GTDB taxonomy): domain Bacteria; phylum Actinomycetota; class Actinomycetes; order Actinomycetales; family Microbacteriaceae; genus Marisediminicola. The sequence continues at coordinate 1,147,134 of CAVWNJ010000005.1, forward strand.
ACCAACCGCGGATGGTCTCGCAGAACTCTTTGTCTCCAGTCTCCTCGGCGAGTTGCCGGAAGGGATCAGTTCCGCCGACGGACAGAGGGTAGGCATCATTCTCAACGGCCTTGGCTCGGTAAAATACGAGGAGCTCTTCGTCGTCTACCGCCGCGTTGCCGAATTGCTTGCAGGGGCCGGCGTCACAGTCGTGGACCCAGAGGTCGGGGAGCTCGTGACGAGCTTCGATATGGCCGGCGCGTCGCTAACGCTGTTCTGGCTCGATGACGAACTCGAGACGTTCTGGCGCGCCCCCGCCGACACTCCCGCGTACCGTAAGGGATCCGTGGTAGCCGCTGACCAGTCCCCGGCCAGTGTCGCTGACAATGTTATTGATGAGATCCCGTACGCGAGCGGTGAATCGCAGGCCGCAGCGCGGATCGTACTTGCCATAATCGACGCGGTCGCTGGCGTCATCGACGAGAACGTCGGGGACCTGGGCCGCATCGATGCGGTCGCCGGCGACGGCGACCACGGCATTGGGATGCAGCGCGGCTCGCGAGCCGCGAAGAATGCGGCATTGAGCGCCTTCGCTCGCGGCGCTGGCGTCCAGAGCCTTCTCGCTCGGGCAGCCGACGCTTGGTCCGACCGCGCAGGCGGAACCTCCGGCGCGCTCTGGGGATCTGCCCTCGCTGCTGTTGGCGCCACCCTCGGCGATGATGTCCGCCCCACTGGGCAGTCCGTTGCGGAAGCAGTGCAAGCCGCAAAGAACCGCATTCTGACCTTCGGTGCGGTGCCCGGCGACAAGACGATGGTCGATTCACTCGTCCCATTCGCCGACACCCTCTCGTCGGAGATCGCCAACGGTTCGACCCTGGCAGCAGCGTGGGCGACCGCCGCCAACGCCGCCACTAAGGCAGCCGCAGCGACCGCTGATCTGCTTCCCAAAATAGGCAGGGCCCGTCCTCACGCTGAGAAGTCGGTTGGCACACCGGACGCCGGGGCACACTCTCTCGCGCTCATCGTGCAGCGCATATCAACGGTTCTGCACGACACCGACAGCAGCCCTGACAATGAAGAGGACATGTGATGCGCAAGCTTCGAGTAGTCATCGGATCGGATGATGCCGGGTTCGACTACAAAGAGATCCTCAAGAGAGACTTGCTCGCAAGCGACCTCGTCGAGTGCGTCAGTGACGTTGGCGTGGATTCTGAGGGTCACACGCCATACCCGCGTGTCGGCGTCGCCGTCGGTGAGGCCATCGCTGCGGGTGACGCTGACCGCGGACTCCTTATCTGCGGCACCGGCATGGGGGTCGCGATGGCCGCAAACAAGGTTCGGGGTGTCCGTGCTTCCGTTGCCCACGACAGTTTCTCTGTTGAGCGCCTCGTATTGTCGAACAACGCCCAGGTGCTTGCGCTCGGCCAGCGGGTGATCGGCGCCGAACTGGCCCGCCGCCTGGTACGTGAATGGCTCACTTACCGGTTTGACGATACCTCCGCGAGTGCGGAGAAAGTTGCAGTCCTTGACACTTACGAAGCCACCGGCAGCTGCTGATGCCGCCAATCGTCATCGGCGTGAGCCTGAAGATGTACTTCGGGCACGCCCGAGCCCGCGACTGGTTCAAGCAGGTTGCACAGCTGGCGCGTGAGACCGAGTCGGTCAGGTGCGGCGCAGTCGAACTCTTCGTCATCCCGAGCTTCGTATCCATCCCTGCGGCGATCGACGCCGTTGCAGGCACCCGGGTACTCGTGGGCGCTCAGGACTTGTTCTGGGAGGACGAGGGCGCGTATACCGGGGAGGTCTCCGGCGCCGAGCTCGCTGAGCTCGGTGTCAGTGTCGTCGAGGTCGGCCATGCTGAGCGACGACAGCTTTTCGGCGAAGACGAAGAGATCGTGGCCGCGAAGACCGCCGCAGCATTGCGCAATGGGATCATCCCTGTGCTGTGCGTCGGCGAGCCTAAGCGAACCGATCCGGACGCGGCGAGTCGCGAGGTCGTGCGTCAGCTACGCTCGGCGCTCGACGATGTCCCACCCGGTCGGATTCTCGTTGCTTATGAACCCGTCTGGGCGATTGGCGCCCCTGAACCGGCACCGGCGGTCTACGTCGCATCGGTCGCGCGCAGCTTGCGGACTGCCGTGGACGCGCTGCCGGGCCGAGACGGCAGCGCAATCATCTACGGCGGTTCGGCAGGACCCGGCCTGCTGACCGCCCTGGGCGGCGCCGTCGATGGGCTTTTCCTTGGCCGTTTTGCGCATGATCTGGAGGCGCTCGCATCCGTTCTCGACGAAGCGGCGGTCTGTGCCGCATCGAGGGTCCTCGCATGATCGGCCTCGGCACCTACGCATTCTTCTGGCAACACTCATCCCGCGTACCGGAACCGCTCAGCCTGATCGGGGCGTTCGAGCGCACCTGCGCGCTCGACGTCGGCCTGTTCCAGATCTGCGACTACGCGCCGCTCCTGACAATGTCGGAAGCCCACCTACGCGCGTCGGCTGCTGAGGCCAGAAGGCTCGGCCTGCAGATCGAACTCGGCACGAAGGGCATTGCCCCCGCCCACCTCGCACAATTTCTTCGCCTTGCCGATCGTTTCGATGTAGAGCTCGTGAGAAGCATGGTGTACTCGCCGGACTTTCGTCCGAGCCTCGATGAGGCTTCCGGCATCCTGGCGGGAGTGATGCCGTCCTTCGAAGCCGCCGGTGTCACGCTCGCGCTCGAAACGTACGAGCAGGTGGCAACCGCGGACCTTGTTGACCTCGTCGAGCGGGTCGGCAGCGGCCGACTCGGCATCTGCCTAGACCCTGCAAATGTGGTAGCCGGGCTCGAACTCCCGAAAGACGCCGTCGAGCGATGTGCCCCCTTCACCCGAAACGTCCACGTGAAGGATTTCGCCTTCTCGCGGCAGGACGACTGGGTCGGCTTCACCTTCAGCGGCGCCCCGATGGGCGAGGGACTGCACGACTATCCCCACCTCCTGGACGCTGTAAACCCAGTGACCCGAGGCGTCAACGAGATCGTCGAACACTGGTTGCCATGGCAGGGCGACCCCGAATCCACCGTGCAAGCAGAAACGGCCTGGACGACCACCACGCTGGACTATTTGAGGAGAAACCGATGACAACATCACACTTCAAGCCCACCATCGCCGTGATAGGTGCCGGAGGAAAGATGGGTACGCGCGTATCCGACAACCTCGCGAAGACCGACCACACGGTCTTCTACAGCGAGAACTCGCCTGCCGGTCAGGACCGTGTCCGCGCCGCCGGCCGGGTTCTTACCGAGACAGCTGACGCGATCGCCGACGCCGACATCGTCGTGCTCGCCGTCCCCGATCTCGCCCTCGGCTCGGTCACGAGCCACATTGTTCCGCAACTCAAGGCGGGCGCCATCGTTCTCACGCTCGACCCTGCCGCTGCGTACGCTGGTCTCCTCACCACCCGTGAAGACGTTGTCCAGGCCGTCGCACACCCCTGCCACCCTTCAATCTTCCTCCAGCGCAGGACACCGGCAGAGTACGCGGATACCTTCGGCGGAATCGCAGCGCCGCAGGATGCCATCGCAGCCATCGAGTCGAACGACCCGGCTAAGAAAGCCATTGTGGAGGCGACCGTGCGCGCCATCTACGCCCCTGTCGTCGACGTCCACTGGGTCACCGTCAAACAACTCGCACAGCTTGAGCCAACTCTTGTAGAAACCATCGCCTGCATGATCGGCGCCCTCCTTAAGGAGGCTCTCGACGAAGCGGTCAACACCATGGGCGTCCCAGAGCCGGCGGCCAGGTCGATGCTCCTCGGCCATACCCAGGTCGCTCTCGCGAACGGCCTGCGCGGCGACAACCCGTTCAGCGACGCCTGCCTTATTGCAATGGACTACGGCAAGGAGTCGATCATCAAAGAAGACTGGAAGAAGGTTTTCCGCGACGACGAGCTCGACGCGAATCTCGCCAAAATGCTCCACCTCGACAAGATCGAGCGCTAGGCCTATCACCTGAAATCGAGTTCGCAGCGGCATCGGCGGTGAAGGAGGTATCGATTGCTCTCGAGGTAATTTCGAGGAGGGACGACAAAGCGTGATTACGGTCGCGATGCCGTCTGCACACGTGTTGATGTCCGTACAGTCTTCGTGCAAGACGGGACGGGATTGAGTAGCGGGTTAGTGTCGAATCGCGCAGCATCAAAGAGGACGGCAGTACCTTGAGGTCCTCGCGCTCGCCAGTCTCGATGCGGAGTCGGATCATGTCGGATGCCACAGTTCCGAGTTGGTCGAAATCCATCCGCATTGTCGTCAACGGCGGCGCGGAGTACGCGTACTCGGGCATGTCTTCAACACCGACAATCGAGTAGTCGAGCGGCGCTTCTTTTCCGCGTCTACGAATGGCGCCCATGAAGCCGAAAGCTATCCCATCGCAGGCGGCGAACACGGCGCTGAAGAAGTCGAGGTCGACCGCAAGGCCCGCTCGATGGCCCGAGTCCGGTCCCCAGACGGTGCCAAAAGCAGTCATCCGGGTGGCCAGGCCCGCTTCAGCCATCGCGTCTTCGTAACAGCGCTGTCGTTCGATCGTCTCGTTGCGGCCTTCAGGTCCCGGCACGTGCAGGACCCGATTGTGCCCAAGTTCGACGAGGTGACGAGTGCCGAGCATTCCGGCCTCATAGGAGTCAACGGCAGCGGACGTCTGCAACAACGCGCTGCTCGACGAGCGGTGGGCCTCTTTTCTCGGCGGATGCCGGTCACTATGACTGAAATCGAAGGGGGTGACAGATGACGACATGGTGGGAGACCGTTGCCTCTTGGCTGGGCGCTTGGGCACCTGAATACTTCCGGTCGCCGGCCTTTGGAGGCACCGCGATGGTATTCGCCGCCTTTGCCGTTGCACGTCCGTGCAGCGAAGCGCGCAGCGAGCGAGTTGGGCTAAGCACCACCGAGAGGCGCTTGAACCCCTCGCGTAAGAGAACCCTCGAGTGCGAATGGTCGGCATCGCGATAGTGGAGGTGCTAGCCAAGCGCGCTGGCATGAGCGATGAGACGGTCCTCCGAGCCGCTGCGAACTCGGTGTCTGTCTCTGCGGTGATGGAGGGCAACTCAGACCTTTAGTTACTTACTTCGGCGGGCCACCTCTCTGGTGGCAGGCCGAAGGACTTGACCCCGCGAATTGACTCAGCGGCTATTCATGCTTACGAGCGTTCGCGACAACGTCCAGACGAAATTCCCACGAATAGGGCGTAAGCATGGTGACCTGCTTTCCAGCGGAGACGAATCTCCACAGGGCAGGAGTCAGCTAACTGGGGGCAGTCCCTTGTATGCCGTGCGAGCGAGCTGTAAACCGCTCAACCGGTTGACTGCCGGTGTTACCTGTGCAAAACTCGACCCGCGATTCGCACTAGCGAACGCATCACAACGGAGTAAGGGAGTGTCATGCGAGGTCGGCATAGTAGGACTGCCGCGATAGCGGTCTTCACTGTGGGAGCTTTGGTCCTGACCGGGTGCGGGGCTTCGGCGGAGGGTGATGCTGGTAGCACGACGCTCACCGTTGGGGCCACTTCGGCGGTGCGGTCATGGGACCCCGCGTTCATCGGCGACTCGAACGAGATTCCGTATGCGCAGGCCGCGTATGACACGCTGATCCGCCGCACCGATGCAGACGAGTATGTTCCAATGCTCGCTGAATCATGGGAGTTCTCTGAAGACGGCAAGAAGATCACGCTCATCCTCCGCGAGGATGTCACATTTAGCGACGGTGAGGCGTTCAACGCAGAGGCGGTCAAGGTGAATGCGGAGCATTTCTCCAGCTCAGCTGGACCGCTCGGCAGCCAACTCGCGGGTTTCGCCGGAGCGACCGTCGTGGACGAGTACACAGTGTCACTTCAGTTCGAAGAAGCAATCCCGGATCTGCTTTACAACCTGTCCGACGCGGCCGGCCGGATGGCCAGCCCGGCAGCGATCGGAACAGAGGGATTGGCGACTGTTCCGGTCGGCACGGGACCCTACATCCTCGAAGATGGCGACACGGTCCAGGGTTCGACGTACACCCTGTCAAAACGCGAAGGGTACTGGGACTCAGATCTGCAGAAGTTCGACGAGGTCGTCTTCAAGATCTTCCCGCAGGAGACAGGTCTGCTCAATGCAATCCGAAGCGGGCAGGTCGACGCCGGCAACCTGAGCGATCAGGACAACATCCAGAACGCGAAGGCGGCGGGGATCGAAATCTTGAATCCCGAGTACCACCTCGCTTGGGCAGGAATCATCTTCTACGACCGGGCAGGTGAAATCATCCCGCAGCTCGCCGACTCCCGAGTTCGGCGGGCTATCGCCCACGCGATCGACGGAGAGGGCGTCTTGGAGACCGCGTTTCTCAATGAGGGGACCATCAACAATCAGATCTTCAATGAGTCCTCGCCCGCTTACGAGACCGGTGCGAACGACACCTATTCGTACGATCCGGAACTCGCCAAGCAGCTCATGGCGGAGGCCGGCTATGCCGACGGCTTTAAGATCACGATGCCCTCGGGGGGTCTGCTCCTGCCCTCGATCCAGACAGCCGTTCAGAACGGACTCGCGGAGATCAACATCGAAGTCGACTGGCAGGAAACGACGGGCGGATCGCTTTACCCTGACATGGCCGCAGGGAAGTATCCCCTCGCATACGTGTTCTTCGGATCCACTCCCACCGAGTGGTCGGTGGTGCAGAACTATCTGCAGCCGGACGCGACGTGGAACCCCTTCGGCAGCAGCGATCCGAAATTGCAGGCGCTAATGGATGCTGTGCCCAGCGCGTCTCCCGACGAGCGCGATGAGCTCTTCGCGCAGATCAACCAGTTCGTGCTTGACAACACCTGGTTCTCTCCATGGTTGTGGGTCCCTGAGAACTTCGCAGTGAATGACACGGTGGACGTGACACTCATGCCCCTGCAGAACGTGCCGTTCATCTACGACTACTCGCCCGCCGAGTAACGATCGGTCTAGGGGGGGAGTGCCACGGCGCTTCTCCCTGGACCAGCAGGGATCACCCATGGTTGCCTTCACGCTTAGACGGATCGGGTCCGGACTCGTCCTGATCATCCTCATCCCGTCCATCGCCTTCCTCCTGATGAGTCTTGCGTCAGGGAACGTCGCACGAAATGTGCTCGGACGAAACGCATCGGCCGAACAGGTCGCAGCTTTCAGTAGCCTTTACGGCCTGGATCGGCCCATCTGGGAGCAGTACCTCGCCTACGTGCGGGACGTCTTCCAAGGGGATTTCGGCACGTCGTATTTCACCAGTGAAGATGTCGTCGACGCGATGCTCAGTCGTGTGCCCGTCACTATCTCGCTTGTCCTGGGCGCCACCATCGTCGCCGCGATCGTCTCTATCGGTTTCGGTGTCGCCGCGGCGCTGTATCGCGGTTGGGTGGACCGAGTTCTCCAGGTCGTGGCGATCCTAGGTTTCGCGCTCCCCGGATTCTGGCTGGCCATGATGTTGGTACTCGTGTTCGCGCTGGAACTCGGCTGGTTTCCTGCTACCGGGTATGTGCCGTTCCTTCGATCGCCATCGGGTTGGGCGTACTCATTGGTGCTGCCGATCACCGCGCTTGCGATCGGAGCCATCGCCAGCGCTGCACAGCAATTTCGTGGAGAGATGATCGACACACTGCGACAAGACTGGGTGCGCACGCTGCGCAGTCGCGGACTTCCTGAGCGTCGCGTGCTCTTCCGTCACGTGCTGCGTAATGCGAGTGTCTCGGGTCTCACCGTTCTCGCGCTGCAATTCGTTGGGCTGCTTGGCGGAGCGGTCTTCATCGAGCAGATTTTCTCCCTCCCCGGGATCGGGCTTGTTTTGGCCACCTCAACAGATCAGGGAGACATCCCGCTCGTCATGGGTGTTGTGATTGTCACGACGATCATCGTCGTGATCGTGAACCTCGTCATCGACCTCTTTGTCGCATTCCTCAACCCGAAAGCACGGATAGCATGAGTGCCGATACCGTCTCGCTCGCAACTGCAGAGCATGCTGGCGCAAGCAAGTCGAACCTGGTTCGCAACACGCTGCGCAACCCATTGGGCGCGGTTGGCGCAGTCCTGTTGACGCTCGTCGTGCTCGCCGCGGTCGCTGCGCCGCTGATCGCCCCCGTTGGTCCTGACGTGTCGTCTCTTGACGATGTTTACGCGCCGATCTCATCCGAGCATCCTCTCGGGGGCGACAGCGCGGGTCGGGACCTTCTCGCCCGTCTCGTCTGGGGTGCGCGCATCAGTTTGGGCGGTGCCGTGCTCGCGGTGGTCGTCGCGATGCTGATTGGGGTACCCATCGGCTTGATCGGCGGGTACTACGGACGTGCTTTCGACGTCGCTGCCAACTGGGTCTCGGATCTGATCATCGCGCTACCCGGAATCGTCATCCTGCTTTCGCTCCGGGTTGTGATCGGCCCCTCCGTCTGGCTGGCGATGCTGATCTTCGGTGTCCTCCTCGCTCCGTCCTTCTACAGACTCGTGCGCGGTGCTGTGGTCAACGTGAAGAACGAGCTATACGTGGATGCCGCTCGCGTCGCCGGCCTCTCCGACCCGCGCATCATCTCGCGCCATGTGCTCGGCGTAGTGCGGGGGCCGATCATCATTCAGTCGTCGATGATTTTGGCGATCGCACTGTTCATTCAAGCCGGTCTGGAGTTTCTCGGTCTCGGCGATCGACAGCAGGCGAGCTGGGGCTCGATGCTCAACGAAGGCTTTGCCAACATTTTTCGTGGTCCACAGTTGTTGTTCTGGCCCGGCCTGGCTTTGACTCTCACGTGCGCCGCGCTAGCACTTCTCGCCAACGCGGTGCGTGACGCCCTGAGCGGCGGCGATGGGCCGAAGCGGAGACGTACATCGAGCGTTACGAAAACGGCGCATAACGCGTACGACCCACGTGAGGTCTCGATTCTCGCAGAGCCGATTGACCCGCTTCTCCAAGTTCAAGATCTGCGTATTTCTTACCCCGGGCCGGATGGATCCGACATCGAGGTCGTCCACGGTGTCACCCTTGGGGTGGCGTCAGGCGAAATCGTCGGGCTGGTCGGGGAGTCGGGGTCGGGCAAGACGCAGACTTCGCTGGCCGTATTGGGCTTGCTCTCTCCTGGCGGGCAGATCACCTCGGGTGAGATCCGACTTGACGGCGTGCCGCTCACCCCTACGCGCACTCGGCAGCTGCTCGGTCGAGAGATCGCCTACATTCCGCAGGAGCCATTGAGCAACCTCGACCCGGCGTACACCGTGGGCAGCCAACTCGTTGAACCGCTGCGCGTGGTCGGAAGGCTCTCGAAAGCGGAGGCGAAAGCGCGTGCCATCGAGCTGTTAAGTAACGTCGGAATCGCCGATCCGCAGCGTGTGTTCTCTTCCTATCCACACCAGATTTCAGGAGGAATGGCCCAGCGCGTCCTTATCGCCGGTGCGGTCGCTCTCAATCCTCGGCTGCTCATCGCCGACGAGCCCAGCACGGCGCTCGATGTGACAGTTCAGGCAGAAATCCTCGATGTGCTTCGCGCGTTGCAGAAAGACCGCGATATGGCGGTCCTTTTTGTGACGCACAACTTCGGCGTTGTCGCCGACCTTTGCGACCGCGTCTACGTCATGCGCGCAGGAGTGGTCGTCGAGAGCAACGACACGGTCAGTCTCTTCGAGTCTCCCCATCACCCCTATACGCAGCATCTTCTCGGACACATTCTCGAAGGCGGTCCACCCCGTGCCATCCTTGATCGCCACGCCGAAAGGAGCGGCTCGTGACCGCGCCACTGCTTGCCTTCGACGACGTCTCCGTCGAGTTCCGCACCCGCGGCTGGCGGAGGAGAATGTTTCGCGCAGTCGATTCAGTCACCCTCGCGGTTGCCCCCGGTCGAACTCTCGGCCTGGTCGGAGAATCCGGGTCCGGTAAGTCCACACTCGGCCGCACGGCGCTTGGCCTCGCCCCGGTGAGTGCGGGAACGGTCTCTTTCGACGGCCAAGACATCACCCATATCGACCGTCGGAAACGCCGAAATCTGGCCACCAGCATCCAGGCGGTATTCCAGGACCCATACTCCTCGCTGAACCCGGCCATGACAGTCGGCGACATCCTCGCTGAGCCCTTGACTGCGCACGGTGTTTCCCGGGTCGCGGCACGGCAACGGATCGCTGATCTTCTTGCGCGCGTAGACCTTCCTGCGGACGCGGCGTCGCGTTTTCCTCGACGATTCAGCGGCGGCCAGCGGCAGAGAATCGCGATTGCACGGGCGCTCGCGCTCTCTCCGCGCCTCATCATCTGCGATGAACCCGTATCGGCGCTTGACCTGTCGACGCAAGCGACCGTCCTCGATCTGTTCATCGAAATCCAACGGCAGACGGGCGTCAGCTATCTATTCGTTTCGCACGACCTGAGCGTGGTCCGACACATAAGCCATCAGGTCGCCGTGATGCGACGAGGACAAATAGTCGAAACCGGTGACGGTGACATCGTCACCTCCGATCCCTCGCACCCCTATACACGGCAACTACTCCTGGCCTCGCCGGTCGCCGATCCCCGTCTGCAGGCGAAACGGCGCGCGGAACGGCATCGGATGTCACTGACCGTGCCATCCGTGGCCGTCGGCTCGAAGGATACGAGTCAGCCGTGAGCACGGCTTCATCGCCGCGGTCAACTGCAGCCCACCAAGGAGTGAGTTCACTCTGGTCGAAGCCCTGAAGGGGCGGAGGACTGGGCAAGGTTTATCCCAGTCGTCTGGAACTCATCGCGTACCGCAACCGCACTTAGGCGCTGATAACCGAGCTATTGAACGAGTCGCGCTATCTCCAATTCGTCGACGAGTGACCCACAACAACGCAAGCAAGAAGAGGAAAGAAATGACCGAATCATCCCTCGCACCGCGACCCCTTCCTTTCACCGTCCCGAGCTCGAAGCGTCGACGAGTGGTGGTGAACACGGATGCCAAGTGTGAAGCCGACGACCAATTTGCCATCGTTCACGCCCTTCTAAGCCCTCTGCTTGACGTACGCGCAATCGTCGCGGCGCACTTCGGCGACGCCGGTGGTCCCGATGGCATGCAAAGAAGTTACGACGAGATTCAGCATTTGCTCTCGCTGATGCAACTCGTTGAGGCGCCCAAGGTCCTTCGGGGTGCATCAGGTCCGATCCCCGACGAACACTCACCGAAACCGTCCGCCGGCGCCGACGCGATCATTGCCGAGGCCATGCGCGACGATGCATGTCCCCTCTACTGCCTGTTCCTTGGGCCGATCACCGACCTGGCGACGGCGATCCTGCAGGAGCCGCGGATCGTAGGCCGACTGACCGCCGTCTGGACCGGCGGTGGTCGCTACCCCGACGGTGGCCGTATTCGCGAATTCAACATGGGCAACGACATCGATGCAGCCAATGTGGTGTTCGGGTCTGGTATTGATCTCTGGCAGGTACCGATGCCCACGTATGCGCGCGCCAGAGTGTCGATTGCCGAACTTGCCGTCAAGGTGCGGCCGTACGGGCAGATCGGAGAGTATCTTTTCGACCAGCTCGTGGACTTCAACAGCTCCCGCGACGACGGCGGATGGTGGCCGCATGGAGAGTCCTGGGCACTCGGCGACTCCGTTCTCATTGCACTCCTCCTCGATGATATGTGGATGCATTACCACCATGAGCGCGCACCGATCGTCACCCCCGACATGCACTATGCCGAGCGACCGGGTGGGGGCCTCGTCCGCGTTTACGACGACCTCGATGCGAGGTTCATCCTGGAAGACATGTACGCCAAGCTCGCGCTGGCCTACGGATGAATGGAAGTGGACGCCAATCGCCGCTCGTCCAGCATTCAACGAATTCGCCAAATGCGGCCACTGTGCGGGCGTGAAGTGCTGGCGTCATGACTGCACACGCTCCGATGGGCCTTGAATGACGCGCGAGATGATCGAGAGACGAGAGACCAACATGAGCTTTGCCAGACCCCGCACCATCGTCACTGCAGATCCCGAACTCGACGACCTCAACTCGTTGATCCGTTTGCTGCTTTACACCAACGAGATCGATGTCCAGGGGCTGATCTACGCCAGCAGTAGATTCCACTGGCGTGGTGATGGGCGCGGTACGCAATTTTTTCTCCCGGAACGGGAGTACGTGAAACCGCAAACCTCGTGGCGATGGGCACCCGGCGAGCGGTTCATCCATGACACCGTCGACGCTTACGCGCAGGTATACAACAATCTCGTCGTCCATGACTCCCGCTATCCCGAGCCTGACGCGTTACGGTCCGTGGTGCGTTTCGGCAACGTCGACTTCGAGGGTGATCTGTCCGAGGAGACATCCGGCTCGAACCTGATCGTCGCGGCGTTGCTTGACGAAGATCCCCGTCCGCTGCATCTGCAGTTGTGGGCGGGGCCGAGTACGGTGGCGCGCGCGTTGTTGTCGATCGAGCAGCGCTTCAGCGATCACGACGATTGGATTCGCATCCATCGAGAAGTCTCGGCGAAAGCTGTCATCACGAAGTTCGCGTCGCAGGACGGTACGTATGACGATTACATCCTGCCGCGGTGGCCCGGCATCCGGGTGACCGACGTGGCGACTTCCGCATGGGGCTACGGCGCGCGAGACGTCGTCCGCGACGAAGACGCGCATCTGCTGGGCGCCGAGTGGATGAAGAACAATGTCACTACGGTTGGACCGCTTGGGGCGCTTTACCGCGTGTGGGGCGACGGGCGCCAGATGGTCCCCGGTGACATCACCGACTATTTTCACCTCTCGGGCTTCTCTGCCGACGAGTTGCGCGATCAGGGATACACGGTGTGGCTGGATCCCCAACCGGCCGGTCAATGGATCTCAGAGGGCGATACAACAAACATGCTCAACCTGATCGTGCCGAGCCTTCGCGGGCACGAACACCCGTCCTATGGGGGGTGGGGCGGCCGTGCCGTTCGCACCGACATCGGCCACGACACGTGGGCTATCAATCCGAGCACGACGGGGAGAGTAGATGAGGAAGCGAGTGTCACGCGTTGGTTCGCGACGGCGCAGGCGGACTTCGCCATCCGTCTGAAGTGGAGCGTCACCCCACGGTTCGAGAATGTTAATCACCATCCGAAGTTCGAGGTCCAACAGGGGACTGATCTCGAGGTCGCTCCGGGCGACACAATTCGATTATCCGCAGTTGTGAGTGAGACTAGCGGCGATACGGTCGAGTTCCGATGGTGGATCTACGAAGATGCGGGAACCTCTCGGTACGGCGCAGCGCTCTCCCCGGCCAGCGGCATCGAGACGTCGGTGGCAATCCCGACCGACGCGACGCTCGGTGACTCGATCCACGTTGTCGTCGAGGCTCGCGACCAAACGGAGCAGCCACTCACCGCATACCAGCGGGTCATTCTCAGGGTGCGTACATAAGTCCTGACCCACCTGCGCCGATGTTGCGGTTCGCGCAGCGGACGGGAGCTTATAGTCTTCTGTCGATCTCGGCCCCGCCGGAGTGTCGACCTTCGAACGCCAGGCGACGTCGCCCTTGTCTAGAGACGCGCTTGACCCACGATCAGACGCCGGCAATACAGTTTTAAGTTGCGTGAGGCGCACTGCAGCGGGCGCTCGGTGGCACGATCACCAGCGGCGTTCCCGGGGCCGCAGTTTCCCGGCGGATCTGCGGCGCACCCGGGCGTGATCGCCCTCCATGAGTACCTATAGAGCACCCGGCGGGGCTGCTCGCCAGGAAACTCCTCGGATGTCGACGAGCTCCTCTTGTGCTTCGACTCACGCGTCGAGCGGAAAGCGTGAATCTTCCTCATCGATGGCGCCCCTTTGCCCCGAAGGATGCAGTCGACTGGGTTAGCTCCCGGATGAGCGCGGGCTTCCGGAATCGTGGAGGTCGTGTTGGCATCGAGTCGTCGTGTGAAGAAGGGGCCGGGGAGTCGTCCGCTTGCGGCCAAGCGTCAGAGGTTCATGGAGTTGCGGGAGCGGGGGTGCAGCATCCGCGCGGCAGCCCGTGAGGTTGGCGTGTCCCGGCCGTCGGAGAACAATTGGGCGTCGGGGCAGAAGGTCCATCGGAAGGGGCAGGTGGTCGGTTTCGTGGCACCGCTTGACCGGCTCCTAAAGCGCTGGATCAGCGCCCGATTTCTGTCCCAAGAGGAGCGCATCGAGATCGCTGACCTGCGCCGGGCGGGGCTCGGGGTGCGCCAGATGGCGGTGAGGGTGAACCGCGCCCCGTCGACGATCTCCCGAGAGTTGCGGCGCGACACCATCGTTGGGCGGGGTTATATGCCGTTCATCTGCCGCGATAAAGTGGCCGCTCAGTCATAGATGACAGCGAGTCCCTGACGCTGCAACTCTGCGAGACCATCTTGCATTGCCCTCAAGATTTCCGGTGAATGCCCGACCCAATCGACAAGTTCTCCGACGACCTTCACGGGCTCTCGCGTGCGGTAAGACATAGTTGGATTTCCGGCAAACTTCTTGTCGGTCACATTGGGATCATCCTCAAGGGCGCCCAACGGTTCCACAATGTAGATGCGTCCCCGACCGTCACCCGCGGCCAGCTCGGCTCCCCAGGCAGCGGCGTCGAGAGTCTTCGTCACGTAAACGTGATTCGAGATCCGCCCAGCCTCAAAATTTGAGGCACGCCCGGGGACTATCAGGTCGCCAACCCCGAGGTCCGCCTTTGTTCCGTGCAGGAACGACCCAGAAGCATGAATCTCGAACGGCTTTGGCTCAATCATGGGTAAGAACTCCCATCCTAAACTGGGTAACCGGGAGTGGTCGTCCATGGGCGAACGTACATTGAAGCGCCCTATGAGGGAGAATCATAGCGAGCTAACGCTAGTGATCTAACGCCGCTCGCACTCCTGCCGCTGCTAAACACATTTGCGGGTTGGCTGATCTCGGGCAACGGGGGAGGAGCTTCGGCGGGGCGCTACTCCATGTGGCCTTTGAGATCTCCATCTGGCCTTTGAGACTCTGCACGATACGAGTTCGCGCCCACCTTACGGATCGAACGTTCCCTGCCCGCGCCGCCTGTCCGACGGATTCGCGGGCGGTGCCAACGAGGTTGAGAAAAGTGCCAACCAGATTACCGTTTCCCGGAGGTGCGCCACCGTTTCACCGGAAATCTGGCCCGGTTTCGCGGGGTGCGCCACCGTTTCACCGGAAATCTGGCCCGGTTTCGCGGGGTGCGCCACCGTTTCACCGGAGATCTGGCCCGGTTTCACGGGGTACGCCACCGTTTCCCGGAAATCTGGCCCAGTTCCACGGGGGTGCGCCACCGTTTCCCGGAGGTGCGCCACCGTTTCACCGGAAATCTGGCCCGGTTTCGCGGGGTGCGCCACCGTTTCACCGGAGATCTGGCCCGGTTCCACGTGGGTGCGCCACCGTTTCCCGGAGGTGCGCCACCTTTTCACCGGAGGACCGCGGCCGCCGTCCCCTGAAGCGCTCCCGGCTCGCGGAGTCCTAGGCCATTTCGCCGAAGTTCCGTGACAGTTTCACCGAAGGATGGACTTGGACTTCCGGCCGAGTGACCCTTGAGCCTTCGGGCAGCCTGAGTTCGTGCCACGTCCTTGCTCCTGCTACGGCCTTGAGCTGTTCGCCCAGTGAAGCATTCGATCTTCGGGTGCGCAGTCGACACAGCCTTTTGATTTGATGCGGGTCGGGGCACTCTGTTGAATTTTGTGGCCGGCCGCGAGGCACTTCCACCAGCGCAGCTCGGTTCCGTCGATGACTTCGTTGGGACGTTTGGTGTTGAGGTAGCTGTGCCATTCCCGGACCAGAGAGTGGCTGGGTGGTGGCGAGGTCGTTGACGCCGGGCACGAGTGTGGGGCGGGAGCAGACGGAGCATTGGTACCCGGCGGCGCGTTGTTCGATGCGCTGTCTGTAGTGGTGCCCCTTCGGGCATAACCAGGTGACGGTTTCTGCCGATTCGTGAGTGAACTCCTCGGCGCGGACAATGCCGTTGTAGAACGGGTGCCATTCGGCTGCCAACTCGGGGTGGGTGGCGGTGAGGCTGAAGGCCTGACCGCGGGTTGCTGCGCGCGCGCAGGTGGGGCAGGTCTTGCGTCCGACCCGTTCGTTGATTCGCATTTCGTAAACGTGCCCTTCCGCGCAGAGCCATGTGGCGTACGCGGTGTTGGTTGCGGTGACGGTGGTGGGGGAGAGGTGGCTGGTCCAGCCGGGGTGCCATTCGGCGGCGATGTGCGGGTGGGTGGCGGCGAGGTCGTTGACGCCGATCTGGATGACGCGTCCGAGGCAGACGGGGCATCCGTCGTCGCCGTGGGATCGGGCGCTCGCGGTCGCGGTGTACGAATGCCCGGTCGCACAAGTCCAGAAGTAGTACTTGTCGGACGTCGCGATGATGTCCGCCGCGGTGACGCCGTTGTTGCGTGTCCGGTCGAAATCGGCGGCAACGTCAGGATGCGTTGTCGCGAGATCGTTGTACCCAGGGATCACCAGGCGGAGATTGCAGCCCGGACAGGATGGGGCGCGTCCGAAGCGGAGGTCGTTGTCGGTGGAGACGGGGGCATCGAAGGCGTGACCTGCGGCGCAGATCGTCCCGACCCGCCTTCGGGGCGCCTCCGCTGACTTGGTGGCGGGGGCAGCGCGGTTGACGAGGCGGTCAAGGTGGGCGGTGCTGAGGTGATGATCCGTGGTGACCTGGAGGTAGTTGATGAAAGGTTCGGTGGGGCGCCCGGCGGTGATGATGCGGTTGGCGACGGCCCGGGGGAGATGTAGGTCGTGCTGCCCGGAGTAGCTGAACGGTGTGCCGGTGATGATGCTGTGACGGATAGCCCAGACGGTGGGTCGGGCGTAGATCCACAAGATTCTGATAAGCGGGTCGCTGTCGGCCTCTGCGCCGAGGAGGTGTCGGACGGTGGTGTCGAGGTGCTGGTGTGTGTCGGCGAAAGGGGAGCCTGGGTTGTAGAAGGTTTCGGCGAACGTTCTGCTGGTGAGGGTGTCGGCAAGATGCACGGTGAGTTCGAATAGATCCGGCTCGGACAACGATTCGCTGGCCGATCCGGTCAGAGCGTTCGGGGTGTGGGCGCGTCGGATGCCGGTGCTGAGGGTGGTGAACAGGCGGAGGTCGAGCCGACCGGCGCGGCGCAGTCGACGGAATCGGTGGGCGGCTTTCACCGTGCTGGCTCCGACAGGATGTTGGCCCGTGGCGGGGGTGGTGAGTCCGATCCACCGGCTGTGGCGGATGCAGACGATGTTGTCGAAGTGGGGGTTCTGTTCGATGGTGTCGCTGTGCGCGCAGAGGGTGCACATGATTCTGGTCGGGAGCCCGTCATGACAGGCAGTGCAGCTGGATCCATCCGGGTGGTTCACCCAGCTGGTGGGGTGTTCGGTGAGATGGAGGGTGCGGCCGGTCTTGGCGCTTACGATCTGCCGCCAGGCCACCTCCTTGTCGGCCTTTCCCGCGGACGAGGTGTGTGCGTTGATGAGGTGGGTTTGGTGTGCGGGTGTTTCGTAGTTCGCCTGGAGGAGGCGGGTGCTGTAGCTGGCGACCGTTTCGCGGTGGGCGGGCCGGACGGTGAACAGGTAGGGGCGGGTGGTGGCGGTCATGCGCTGAGGCTTCCGAGAATGTTGGCGGTCGTGGTCGGGTCTGCCTTTCGGCGGAGGCGGCCGCTCGTCGTGAAGGTACTTCACGCGGCTGGGAATAGCGGAAATGACCGCACTCTTCGTGCGCTTGGCCAGGCGCTCGGGCGAGTTGTTCTGGAGCCGAGCCAACGGGCGCGGCAGGAGTTGATTGTCCTGGCCCTCGAAGGCATGACGGACGAGCATATAGAAGTGATCGCGGTCATCTCGACTGACGCACAGTCAACGGAGGAGGTCGTAAACCTCGTCGCAGGGCGCGTCGATCCGGATCTTGTACCGATGGCGTTGGCTGGCATGCTTCCCCGCGGTCTCTTCCGCAACCCCTATGGTCGGTACGGTGGCGGGGAGGCTTGGGAACTCAGCACCTTGGGGGCAGCAGTACGTGATGCCGCGATGGCTGCGCATCCCACCAGGCTAGAAGACTGACCCGAGCCATTCGCGCGTGGCGCGCCGACCCCTGCGCCGCGGTCGGGAGCGAGGTTGATGAACCCCGCATGCTTCGGAAGCCGGCGGTGCGCATGAATCTGCCAGTTGGGTCGCGGCAACTATCGAGCCCGGCACGTCTAGCAGTCTCCGAGGCTCGCGGACATCACAGAAGTAACAGTTCGCCGTCCAGACCATCAGCACTTCCGGGCACGACAACCTCCCAAGGTGAGGAATCCCAACACAGCGAACTCTCGGGAAGGATAGCGACCGCCTGACGCAGCCTCGTCGCAATCGAGCGCAACCGGTTGGTCGAACTGCCCAGCGGGCGCCACAACAACCTGCCCATTGGTGCCAACTAGGTTGAGAGAAGTGCCAACTAGCTTGAGAATCCACAACTCCGACCCCTCTCGGCCCCCCGCGCCATGCGCCACTACGCCATGCGCCGATAATGCACATTATGTCAAGTAGCCGAGGCTCACGCCCCACTTCCAGCTCCTCTACCGCGCGGCGCTGAACCCGCCATCGCTGCAGAGCAGCTGTCCATTCATCCACGAACCTGCATCCGACAGCAGAAACCGCACGAGGTTGGCAGTGTCGTCAGCGACGCCGAGCCTGCCCGCCGGAGTCATCGTCAGCAAAGTGTCTCGGGTCGCGTCATCCATCCAGCCCGTGTCGATGGGCCCTGGGTTGATCACATTCGCGCGCACCCCGCGGTCGGCAAGCTCCACCCCTGCCGCCATCACGATGCGGTCGAGCGCCCCCTTGCTCGCGCCATACGGCAGATTGTGGGCCGTGTGATCGCTCGTCAGCGCCACGATCCGCCCGGTTGCGACGCCCGGCGAGGCAGGCTCGGGCAGTTGCTCGGCAAAAGCCTTAATGAGCAACCAGCTTGCGCGGGCGTTGACTGCGAAGTGCCGATCCCAAGCATCAATCGTCGTGGTCAAAATTGAGAAATCTACCGATTCAGCGTGAGACAGCACGAGGGCGGTCACCGGACCCAGTCCGGCATCCATCAACCGCGACGGTGTAGCCGGATCGCCGAGATCTCCCTGCGCGAGCATCACCCGCACCCCGCGGCGACGGCACTCCCCTGCTATCGCCTCCGGGTCGTCGGCACCCCGTTCATAACCCAAGCGCTCGTCGTACGGATGCCAGTAATTGAGCACGAGGTCCCAGCCATCGTCGGCCAGTCCCACTGCGATGCTGGCGGCAATCGAGCGTCGGCGGCCCACGCCCGTGACGAGCGCAACCTTCGAGTGGTCATCGAGAGTCATGCGACGACTCTATGGCGAAGGCTCAGCGTCAAAAGCGCAGCCCGGAGTGCCGCTCCCCCGCGGAACCACGCCGACGCTTCCAGGCCGACTCAGGGCTGACCCCGCTCTTCGCCAGCGCCCTGTAAACCATCGCCCGGGCGGCGTAAAATCGGTCCAGCAGATTCACCGCCCGCCCCGTTCTCACGGCCAACGGACGCGATCCCGGCGACACTCGATCGTTGAGCGGCGCGGGGATCGACCGGGCACCTCCGGCACGACGCGACCACTCCGATCGTCGCCTCAATCGCACCGCACCGGGTGCCATCGAACACCTCGAGGCGCCGAAGATTGCGGTTCATGATGTTGAAAGAAGCACACGCGGTTCTGCCTGCGGCCGACCTTGATCGGGCGCGGGAGTTCTATCACGACAAGCTCGGGCTCGACCCCGCCGAGATGCATGAGGGCCTGCTGATGTACCGAAACGAGGGCTCAGCGTTCGAGGTCTACGAGACCGAGAACGCCGGCACGGCGAAGAACACCCAGCTCACCTGGTTCACCGACGACCTGGATGCCGAGATGACGGAGCTCCGCGACCGCGGAGTCGTGTTCGAGGATTTCGAGATCCCGGGCATGGCCACCGTAAACGGTGTGGCGTCGATGGACGGCATGCGGTCCGCATGGTTCCGGGACTCCGAGGGCAACTTCCTCTGCGTGTCCGAGTTGACGGCGAGCTGACTGTCGCCGCTGACCAGACCTGCCCGGCGAGATCTCGATCGCGCCGGGCAGGTCGCTGTGAGGACGCACGCCGTTCGCCGGTGCGCGTACTCGCAGAAAGGATGAGGCAGGATGGCTGAGGATCCATTCGCAGCGGCGCGACGCCGATGAACCATCAAGGAGCACCGGGTGACCCCGTTCGAGAATCGGCCATGGCAGGCGTCGTACGCGGAGGGTGTGCCCCGCGAGATAGAGGAGCCCACCGCTTCACTGGTCGACATGTTCGAGACGGCCGTGGACGCCCACCACTCGGCAGTTGCGCTGGAGTTCTTCGGCGCGAAGACCGAGTATCACGAGCTTGGCGTGCAGGTGGCGCGCGCCGCGGAGGGACTCCGTCGCCTCGGCGTGACAGCAGGCGACCGGGTCGCGATCGTGCTCCCGAACTGCCCTCAGCATGTCGTGGCGTTCTATGCAGTGCTGCGCCTCGGCGCTATCGTCGTCGAGCACAATCCGCTCTACACCGCCCGTGAATTGCGGCATCAGTTCGAGGACCACGGCGCACGGGTCGCCATCGTGTGGGACAAGGTGCACGACATCGTGTCGGACTTTCCGGAGGACATCCGTCAGCGTCACATCGTGTCGGTCGACCTCACGCGCGAACTCCCGTTCGCGAAACGCCTACTCCTGCGGCTCCCCATTCCCAAGGCCCGCACTGCGCGAGCGGCTATGACCGCCACACCGCAGGCCCGCAGGGTGCTCACCTGGGAGAGCCTGCTCGACTCGCGCAAACTGTCTCGCAAGCATCCCCGCCCCTCCGTCGACGACATCGCCGTGCTCCAGTACACGAGCGGCACGACGGGCACCCCGAAGGGCGCGATCCTCACCCACCGCAACCTCCACGCCAACGCGGAGCAGGGTCGCGCGTGGGTGCCCGGCCTCCAGGTCGGCGGCGAGGTCTTCTACGGCGTGCTTCCGCTGTTCCATGCGTACGGGATGACGCTCTGCCTCACCTTCGCCATGAGCATCGGTGCCCGGCTCGTGCTGTTCCCACGATTCGACCTCGGGCTCGTGCTCGACGCCATCAAGCGCACTCCCCCGACGTTCCTGCCCGCCGTGCCGCCGATCTACGACCAGTTGGCCGGCGCTGCCGAGCGCGGCGAGACCGACCTGTCGAGCATCCGATTCGCCATCTCGGGGGCGATGAGCCTGCCCGTGGCGACTGTGGAGCGATGGGAGCGCGCCTCCGGCGGTCTCCTCGTCGAGGGCTACGGCATGACGGAATCGTCGCCGGTCGCGCTCGGCAACCCCATCGGCCCGTCCCGCCGCCCCGGCACCGTCGGCGTGCCCTTCCCCAGCACCGAGATCCGCGTCGTCGACCCCGCCGACCCCACGGTCGATCGTGGGGTCGGCGAACCCGGTGAGCTCCTGCTGCGCGGACCGCAGGTGTTCAGCGGCTACTGGCGTCGCGGCGACGAGACCGCGGCCGCCCTGCTGCCCGACGGCTGGCTCCGCACGGGCGATATCGTCTCGGTCGACGCCGACGGGTTCGTCACGGTGACCGATCGCATCAAGGAACTCATCATCACCGGCGGCTTCAACGTGTCACCGTCCGAGGTCGAAGACACCTTGGTGATGCATCCCGACATCACCGCGGCCGCCGCCGTCGGCCTTCCCCGTGCCAGCGGCGGGGAGGATGTCGCAGCAGCGGTCGTCGCACGCGAGGGCGTCACCATCGACCAGGAGGAAGTGCGCGCCTGGTGCCGCGACCACCTCACCGCCTACAAGGTGCCGCGCCGGATCGTGCAGGTCGACGACCTGCCGCGATCGCTGATTGGCAAGGTGCTGCGCCGGGAGGTGCGCGAGGGGATCATGAAGAACGGCTAGCCGTGCGCCTCGCCGAATCCCGATTCGACCAGCTCCACCAATTCACGGACCGCCCGCTCCGCTTCTGCGCCCGACGCCGTGATGGTCACCGCGGTGCCAGCACGCAGGCCGAGCGACATGATGCGCAGCAGGCTCTTGGCGTTCACCCCTTCCACCTCGACCTCGGCGTCGAAGGTCGTGGCCAGCTTCGCGAAGTCCGCGGCCGGTCGGGCGTGAAGGCCTTCGGGATTCCGCAGGGTTGCGGTTCCGCTGACGCGCTTCGGGGTGTCCGTCGACGCCGCGGTCGGCTCGGCGGCATCTAGTCGTCCGGATCGGCGAACATGCCGATCGCGGTACGCGCCGCCGCAACGACGGCCGCCCGATCACCGCCTGACTCTGCAGCGACGGCAGCGGCGACTGCGCCCTCCACGACGGGTGCGTCCACGATCTCCACCCGTTCGCGGAGGTCGTCCTCGAGGAAGTCGAGAGCGGTCTCGGCGGTGAGAATCGCCGATCCCAGGTCGCAGAGCACCACCACGCCCGCTCCCCCGTCGGCATCCGTCATGGCGGCGGACACCTTCTCGAAGCTGGTGCCTATGCCGTCCTCATCCGTTCCTCCCGCGGCCAGGATCGTGGTGCCCGCCGCCATCTGCGCGGCCAACTCCACGATGCCGTGCGCGATCTTGGAACTGTGCGACACGATCACGAGCCCGACTCGGCCGGACGCGGCACTCATCCCGCCGCCGCGTCCGCTGCGGCCCTGAGCAAGAGCGAACTCGACTGCGCCCCGGGGTCGCGATGCCCGATGGCACGCTCCCCCAGGTAGCTCGCGCGACCCTTACGGGCCACGAGGGGCTCGGTCGCCACGGCTCCGGCCTCTGCCGCTTCCGCCGCAGCATTGAGGATCTCGCTCTCGGATGCGCCACTCTCCTGCGCCCGCGTCGCCGCCTCGACTGCAGGAGTCCACGCGTCGATCATCGTCTTGTCACCGGACTCGGCCTTGCCGCGCATCACAACGCCGTCCCGCGCCGCCGTCAGCATGGCGACGAGCGCCGCGCCGTCCAGCTCTTCCGCGCCCGCGATCGCCCCGGCCCCCTTCAGATAGGCCGTGCCGACCAGCGGACCGGATGCGCCGCCGACGGTCGAGATGAGGGTGGTCGCCACGAGCTTCAGGACTTCGCTCGGCGTCGCCTCGTCGGGGAGATCGGCGAGTTTGACCATCACGGCGGTGTATCCGCGATTCATGTTCTCGCCGTGATCGCCGTCACCTATCTCGCGATCGAGATTGATCAGCTCGGCGCGGTGCTCGGAGATCACCGCCGCGCTTCTCGTGACCCAGTCCTTGGCCCAGGCGCCGCCCAGCGTCACGGTCACCGCCCCCAACGCAGGGCAACGGTCTGCACCGGCGCATCCCACAGCTCGGTCAGTTCGGCATCGAGCTTCAGCACGGAGATCGAGATTCCCTGCATCTCCAGCGACGTCACGTAGTTGCCCACGAGCGTGCGCGTCACGGAGATGCCCTTCTCGGCGAGCACCTCCGCCGCACGGCGGAAGGCTATGTAGAGCTCCACCTGGGGCGTTCCGCCCATACCGTTGACGAAGAGCAGCACCTCGTCGCCGCTCTCGAATGGCAGGTCGGTGAGGATGGGCTCGAGCAGTCGGTCGACGATCGCGTCGGCCGGCTCCAGTTTGATGCGTTCGCGGCCGGGCTCACCGTGGATGCCGATACCGATCTCGATCTCGTCGTCGGCAAGCGTGAAGCTCGGCTCGCCGGCGTGCGGCACGGTGCAGGGCGTGAGAGCGACGCCCATCGACCGCACCTGACCGTTCACCTTCTCGGCGACGGCTGCGACGGCGTCGAGGTCGTCGCCCCGCTCGGCCGCGGCCCCCGCGATCTTCTCCACGAGCACGGTGCCGGCCACACCACGTCGTCCGGCCGTGTAGAGCGAGTCCTTCACAGCGACATCGTCGTTGATGATCACGCTGCGCACCGTGATGCCATCGGCCTCAGCGAGGTCGGCGGCCGTCTCGAAGTTGAGCACGTCGCCCGTGTAGTTCTTCACGATGTGCAGCACGCCCGCGCCGCCATCCACGGCCTTCGTCGCCGCGAGGATCGGGTCGGGCGTTGGAGAGGTGAATACCGGTCCAGGAACGGCGGCATCGAGCATTCCGTGCCCTACGAATCCGCCGTGCAGCGGTTCGTGGCCGCTGCCGCCACCACTCACCAGGGCGACCTTGCCCGAGACCGGAGCGTCCTTGCGGCAGATGAAGATCGGATCGGTGCGACACGGTGAGCAGGTCACCGTGGGCTGCCGCGATTCCGGCGACGGCATCATCCACGACCGAGGCCGGGTCATTGATCAATTTTTTCATGATCGTTCCTCCAAAACTGTGGGTTCGGACGGCAACCAGAGTTCATTACCGGCCGGTCGCCAGATCCCAACCTACTCCGACGGGAACCGTTGCGACACGGCGATCGGATGAGGGAAATCCCCTCCCCGCGTCCGTCGCGGCAAGCGATATGGTGGGCACAACCACCGACGGTTGCCCTCTTGCGAGGCCCCCGCCGGCCTCTCATCAGAAAGGGCAACATGGAGAATCTCGGTATCGTCTTCCTCTCGGAAGTCGTAGGAACAGCAATGCTTGTGCTCCTCGGCTGTGGCGTCGTCGCCAACGTCGCGCTCGCGAAGAACAAGGGTTACGGCGGCGGATTCCTCCTAGTCAACTTCGGCTGGGGAATTGCCGTCTTCGCCGGTGTGATCGTTGCCTACAACTCGGGCGCCCACATCAACCCCGCCGTCACCCTCGGCCTGGTGGCGAGTGGCGCATCGGAGTTCGGTCTCGGTGTTCCGGTGAACTTCCTCTCCGTCATCGTGTACATCGCCGGGCAATTCCTCGGCGCGTTCCTCGGGGCCGTTGTGTGCTGGCTCGCCTACAAGAACAGCTTCGACGAGGAGCCGGAGGCGGCCAACAAGCTCGGCGTCTTCTCCACGGGACCCGCCATCCGCAACTACGGATGGAACCTCGTCACGGAGATCATCGGCACGTTCGTGCTGGTGTTCGTGGTCATCGGCTTCGGTCGCCAGGAACCGGGCGGCGGACTCGCAGCCCTCGGTGCTCTGCCCGTCGCCCTGTTGGTCATCGGTATCGGTGCCTCCCTCGGTGGACCGACCGGCTACGCGATCAACCCGGCACGTGACCTCGGCCCCCGCATCGCTCACGCGATTCTGCCGATCAAGGGCAAGGGTTCGAGCGACTGGAGCTACTCGTGGGTACCCGTCGTGGGTCCGGTCATCGGAGGAATCCTGGGCGGACTCGCGTCCATCCCGCTTCTCCCCGTGATGGGCTGACGCACCCGGGCCGGGCCACCATGTGGCCCGGCCCTTTCACATTCACCGACGCAACCAAAAAAGCTAGTGAGGAACACCAGAAATGACCGACTACATCCTCTCCATCGACCAGGGCACCACGAGCACGCGCGCCATGATCTTCGATCACAAGGGCTCCGTCATCTCCACGGGCCAGCTCGAGCACGAACAGATCTTCCCGAAGGCCGGATGGGTCGAGCACGACCCCAAGGAGATCTGGAACAACACCCGTGAGGTCATCGGGCAGGCACTGTCGAAGGCGAACATCACCCGCCACAACATCAAGGCCGTCGGCATCACGAACCAGCGCGAGACCGCGGTCGTGTGGGACAAGACCACCGGCGAACCCATCTACAACGCCATCGTCTGGCAGGACACCCGCACGCAGAAGATCGTCGACCGTCTCGCCGAGGACGGCGGTGTCGAGCGGTTCAAGCAGAAGGTCGGTCTGCCGCTGGCCACCTACTTCTCCGGCACGAAGATCGTCTGGATCCTCGAGAACGTCGAGGGCGCCCGCGAGAAGGCCGAGGCTGGAGACCTGCTGTTCGGCACGACCGACAGCTGGGTCACCTGGAACCTCACCGGCGGAGTCGACGGCGGAGTTCACATCACCGACGTGACGAACGCCTCCCGCACCATGTTCATGGACCTCGAAACCCTCGAGTGGGACGACGAGATC
Organism: uncultured Actinomycetota bacterium; assembly: GCA_963756375.1. Taxonomy (GTDB): domain Bacteria; phylum Actinomycetota; class Actinomycetes; order Actinomycetales; family Microbacteriaceae; genus Marisediminicola. The sequence continues at coordinate 1,172,945 of CAVWNJ010000005.1, forward strand.
CTCGGCATCTTCGATGTGCCGAAGTCGATGATGCCGGAGATCAAGAGCTCCTCCGAGGTGTACGGCATGGTGCACGACTCCAGCCTGCTGCGCGAGGTTCCCGTCGCGGGCATCCTCGGCGACCAGCAGGCGGCGACGTTCGGCCAGGCGGCCTTCGACGCCGGCGAGTCGAAGAACACCTACGGCACCGGCAACTTTCTGATCTTCAACACCGGCGAAGAGATCGTGCACTCGCAGAACGGGCTGCTCACGACCCTCGGGTACAAGCTCGGCGACGCGAAACCGCACTACGCACTCGAGGGTGCCATCGCCGTCACCGGATCCCTGATCCAGTGGCTGCGCGACAACCTCAACTTCATCAACTCCGCACCCGAGATCGAGGCCCTCGCGACCACGGTCGACGACAACGGCGGCGTCTACTTCGTGCCCGCGTTCTCCGGCCTCTTCGCCCCGTACTGGCGGTCGGATGCCCGTGGAGCGATCGTGGGTCTCACCCGCTTCGTCAACAAGGGTCACATCGCGCGCGCCGCACTCGAGGCCACCGCGTTCCAGACCCGCGAGGTGCTCGACGCGGTCAACGCCGATTCGGGCGTCGACCTCACCGAACTCAAGGTGGACGGCGGAATGGTGGCCAACGATGCGCTGATGCAGTTCCAGGCCGACATCCTGAACGTGCCGGTCATCCGTCCGGTGGTTGCCGAGACGACGGCGCTCGGTGCGGCCTACGCCGCGGGACTCGCCGTGGGCTTCTGGTCGGACCTCGACGAGCTGCGCGCCAACTGGCAGGAAGACAAGCGCTGGGAGCCGAACCTCGACGAGGACGAGCGTGCGCGCCAGATGCGCAACTGGAAGAAGGCCGTGACGAAGACGTTCGACTGGGTCGACGACGACGTCGTGTGATCGTGGAGTCGTCACGCCGGGAGCTACGGTTTCAGGATGACGACTCCCGAGGCTGTTCCGACGCCGCCGCTGGACGCGATCATCGTGTCCGGCGGCGGCGCCCGTCGTTTGGGCGGGTATGACAAGACGTCGCTCGTGTTCGAGGGGTTGACCCTGTTGGAGCACGCGATGGCGGCGGTGGCGGATGCCCGCAGGGTGTGCATCGTGGGGCGCACGGCCGGGATCCCCCTCACCGAGCGGGTGCTCGCGGTCGTCGAGGACCCTCCGCGCGGAGGGCCGGGAGCCGCCATCGTGGCGGGCGTCACTGCTCTGGCTGGGAGCGATTCTGCGCTCACGGTCACCATTGCGGCCGACCTCCCCCGCGCCGAGGATGCCGTGGCAGCCCTGCTCGGCTCTGCCGTGCCGGGCAACGCCGACGGCGTGGTCGCGGTCGACGGCGCAGGCAGGCGGCAGCACCTTCTTGCGGTGTATCGCACGGACCGCCTGCGCGCTGCGGTCGCTGCGGCATCCGCCCCCGATGGGATCCCCCTGCGTGCGCTCCTCGACGGCCTCACCCTTGCCGAGGTCCCGGTCGACGATGCGCTGTGCGCCGATGTGGACAGCCCCGACGATGCCGCGCGGCTCGGCATCGTCGTTCCGCCCGCTGGGTAGGCTGATCCCCTGAGGTTTCCGCCTCGGCAATGGCGCGAAGGGAGTCGGCAATGGCCGATGAGCAGGCAGAACCAACCACGCTCGACGTCTGGACGGCGAGGCTCAGCGCAGAGCTCGGCCTTCCCGATGACTTCGCCGTCGACATCCGGGTGATCCTCGACCTCGCTCGCGACGTCGCTCACTCCGTCGCGCGCCCGGCGGCCCCGGTCTCCACCTTCGTTGTCGGCTACGCGGCCGGCCTCGCCGCAGCGGCCTCGAATGGCCAGGACGCGCAAGCGCACGTGGCTCGACTTTCGGCGCAGACGTCGGCCCTCGCCCTCGGCACGACTACGTGACCGCGGTCCCGTCGGCGGGCGCTGAGGTTCGGGCCGACGGGCACAGGCACGGCTCACTCGACGCAGGCATCCTCGTCGCCCACGCCCTCGGGTTCGCGCGGCCGCGGACCTCGGAGACGCTGCCGCTCGACCGCGCCGCACATCGCACGCTCGCCACGGCGGTGCGCGCTCTCGCCCCCCTCCCCGGCACCTCCACCTCCGCCATGGACGGGTGGGTGGTGGCCGGCGAGGCGCCCTGGACCCTCGGACAGCCGATCGCGGCGGGCGACCCGCCGGCCACCATGCCGCTGTGCCCTGGCACCGGACGCGGGATAGCCACCGGCGGCGCCATCCCGCCGAAGGCCGCCGGTGTCCTCCGCTCAGAGCACGGCATCGTTCAGCAGGGCATCCTGCATCGCGGCCCAGGCGCCCGCATCGACGAGCCTCGGCCGGGCGAGCACATCCGACTCCAGGGAGAGGAGGGTGCAGCCGGCGAACGGATGCTGGCCGCCGGGCAACTCCTCGCCGCCCCGCACCTCGCCCTCGCGGCCGTCGCCGGGCATGACACCGTGCAGGTCGTGCGGCCTCCATCGGTGGAGTTCATCCTGCTCGGTTCGGAGGTTGTGGGGTCCGGCATCCCTCAGCCCGGTTCGGTGCGCGACGCCTTCTCGCATCAACTCCCCGGTCTCCTCGGCGATCTCGGGCTGCGGGTCGACGGGGTCCGGCGCGTGATCGACGACCCCGAACTCACCGCGAGTGCGTTCGCGTCGGCGAGCGCCGACCTGATCATCAGCACGGCCGGCACGTCGAAGGGCGCCACCGACCACGTGCGTTCCTCGCTCGACCGCCTCGGTGCCGAGTACGTCATCGACGGCCTCGACGTGCGCCCCGGGCATCCGACCCTCCTCGCCCGGCTCCCCGATGGCAGGCCGGTGCTGTGCCTGCCGGGTAATCCGCTCGCCGCCATGATGATGCTCGCCGCGATCGGTGTACCCCTGGTCGACGGTCTGCTCGGCCGCCCGATGCGACAGCGCGGTGTCACGATCGCGGCCAGGGACTTCCCGAACCCGAGGCGCTCCCCGTTGCTCAGCGCGTTCCGCCTCGCGCCGGATGGCGCCCATCCCACCGCGAGGCAGGGTTCCGGCATGCTCAGGGGGCTCGCCGAATCGCACGGCATCGCGATCGTTCCCCCCTGTGGCGCACAGGCCGAGTCTCGACTGATCACGCTCCCCACCCCCTGGTGAGCGTGGCGGAGACCCGGCCGACCGCGGTCTTCCGGGTCAGGCGAGCAGTTCCTCTGCACCTCCGCTGCGACTGAACTGGTCGATGACCTCCGCTATCCGTCCCTTACAACCACCGCATCCGGTGCCCGCCCTCGTGGACTTGCCGACGCACTCCACGGTCGGCTCCCCCGCGTCGACCGCCGCCGTGACCGCGGCCACATCGACGCCGTTGCACCAGCAGACCGTCGCGTCGGGCGCGAACACGTCGCCGCCGATCGCGGGTTCGTAGTCCGGCCCGTCGAACCGCAACAGCACCGATCGGTCGGCCGGCAATTCGCTGCCGCGCTCGAACAACAGAGTCAGTTCGGCGCCGGTGCGGGGCATCCCCACGCAGGCGAATGCGGTGAGCACGCCGGAGCGGGTCACCATCTTCACGTACCGTCCGTGCTCGGGGTCTGACCACTCCGCGACCTGCAGTTGGGAGCATCCTGCCCCGTGCGGCTCCTCGCTCCACGCATCCACGTTCACATCTCCCGCGGCCACCACGTCGATGCCCTCCGCCTTGAGCATCACGAGTGCCGGGCGCTCGGGCAGCAGGGCCGCGGGTGCAGGGTGGGCGGCGAGACGCGCGGTGATCGCACGCGCGAGCGCATCCGCCTGACGCCAACCCGGGCCGATCAACCCGGAGGGCGCTCCGGCGGGAGGCGCGGCGGAATCCCCCACAACCGGGCGCGGCGCGATCTGAGCGCAGTCGCCGATCGCGTGCACCGATGGGTCGGCCCAGCTGGTGAGCGTGTCGTCGACCAGAATCCCGGATGCCACGTCGAGTCCCGAGAGTCTCGCGAGTTCGCTCCTGGCTGTCACCCCGCACGACAGCAGCAGCAGGTCGCCGGCGATCTGCTTGCCGTCGGCGCAGAGCAGATGATCGAAGCGCTCGACGCCGTCGTCATCGAGCCGGAGGGTGACGCTTTCGGCCCGGGCATGATCGACCATGCTCACGCCGGCGCGCCTCGCCGCTCGGGCAAGCACGGTGCCGCTCCCCCGGTCGAGGCTCCGCGCCATCGGGAAACCTCCGTGGTAGACCACGCACACCTGGGCTCCGGCCTTCGCCGCTGCGAGCGCGATCTCCATGCCGAGCACGCCAGCACCGAGCACGACGATGCGCTTGCCCGCTGCGACCGCCGCCATCACCTCGTCGGCGTCGGCGATGTCGCGGAGCGCCGTGACGCCGACCGGCAGCATCCCGCCGCCCGCGTCGAGTCGCCCGTCAGTCGGCGGCGCGCTGTGTTCGCGGCGGACCTTCACGATGCCGTCGAGAGTGGGCACGTTGGCGCGGGCGCCGGTGGCGAAGACCAGCCTGTCGTAGGGGATCTCTTCGCCCGAGCTCACCGTGACGATGCGCCTGGTGCGCAGGATGGCGGTGACGGTGACTCCGGTGAGGATCCGGGCGCCCGCATCCACGGCCTCCGTCGACTCCCCGAGGCTCATCGTCTCGGCATCCACCGCTCCGACCGCGTATTCGGCGATCAGTACGCGGTTGTACGGGTTCACGGGTTCCGCCCCGATCACCGTGAGGGTGGCGGCACCCGAGCGCAGCGCCGGTGTCATCTCCTCTACGAAACGTGCCCCGACCGGCCCGAAGCCGATGAGTACGATGCGCTCAGGCACGGGCACTCCCGGCTTCGACCAGTTCGGGCACCTCGGCGAGCGCCCGCAGGCTCACCGTGGTTCGTTTGAACTCGGGCATGCCCGAGATCGGGTCGGTCGTTTGCGCGGTGAGCACGTTCGCACACTCCTCGTCGGGGTAGTGAAAGGGAAGAAAGACCGTGTCGTGACGGATGCTCGCCGTCACCTCGGCCCGCACCCGGGCCGTGCCACGGGGGGTCGAGATCTCGACCCGTCCGCCGTCGGCGATCCCGAAGCGGGCGGCCGTGGCCGGATGCACCTGAAGCAGCGCCTCCGGCCGGGCGGCGAGCAGCTCTGACACCCGCCTGGTCTGCGCTCCCGACTGGTAGTGCTCGAGCAGTCGTCCGGTCACCAGGGTGATCGTGCCGTTGCCGGCCACGGGTTCCTTCGCAGACCCGGGCGTCACGGCGACGAGTCGGGCGAGTCCGTCGTCGTGCCCGAAGCGGTCGAGGAAGAGCCTCGGCGTTCCCGAGGATCCGGCGGGATACGGCCAGTGGGCGGCGATCCCGGTGTCGAGCAACTCGTGGCTGAGCCCCGAGTAGTCGGCCACTGCGCCGGTCGTTGCGGCACACAGCTCGTCGAACACCTCGGAGGCCACGTCGCTGTAGGTGCCGGGCGCGCCCAGCCGGGCAGCGAGTTCCCGCATGATCCACAGTTCGCTGCGCACGCCGGCGGGCGCGTCGAGCGCCTTCCGCCGCCGGAGTACACGGCCTTCGAGGGAGGTCATCGTGCCCTCCTCCTCGGCCCATTGCGTGACGGGGAGCACGACATCCGCGAACTCCGCGGTCTCCGAGAAGAAGAAGTCGCACACCACCAGAAAGTCGAGGGAGGCGAGTCCCCGCCGCACCGCGGTGGCATCCGGCGCCGACACCACCACGTTCGCGCCGTGCACGAGAAGCGCGCGCAGCCCATCCGGTTGCCCCATCGAGGCGAGCAACTGCACCGCCGGGAGGCCCTTGCCGGGGATGACCGACGGGTCGACTCCCCACACGGCGGCAACGCGTTCCCGGGCGATCGGGTCATCGATGCGGCTGTACCCGGGCAGTTGGTCGCACTTCTGGCCGTGCTCACGCCCGCCCTGGCCGTTTCCTTGCCCGGTCAGCGTGCCGTAGCCGGAGTGCGCGGTGCCGACGAGGCCGAGCACGAGGGCGAGATTCACGGCCGCGGTCGCCGTGTCGGTGCCATCAGCGTGCTGCTCCACCCCGCGCCCGGTGAGGATGTAGGTGCCCCCGTCGCCCGCGAGTCGGCGCGCCACCTCCCGCAGCTGCCACACCGGCACCCCGGTGACGCCCTGAACGCGCTCCGGCCACCATGCGGCGACGCTCGCGGCAATACGGCTGAAGCCGGTGGTGCGGTCTCGGAGATAGTCGCGGTCGGCCAGTCCCTCGGCGATCACGATGTGCGTGAGACCCAGCAGAAGCACCAGGTCAGACCCCGGCGTCGGTTGCAGGTGCATCCCACCGCCGTCGAGGGTGAGTCGTGCGGTCGAAGACGTGCGCGGGTCCACGACGATGAGCCCGCCCGCGTCACGTGCACCGGCGAGGTGACGGATGAACGGCGGCATGGTCTCGGCCACATTCGAGCCGAGCATGAGGATCGTGGATGCCTCGCCGAGCGACTCGACCGGGAACGGCAGCCCGCGGTCGATTCCGAAGGCCCGGTTACCGGCGGCCGCGGCAGACGACATGCAGAACCTGCCGTTGTAATCGATCCTCGACGTGCCGAGCGCGAGCCTGGCGAACTTCCCGAGCTGGTACGCCTTCTCGTTGGTCAATCCGCCCCCGCCGAACACACCGACGCTGTCGGCGCCGAAGTCGTGGCGCAGGGCGCGCACCCGATCGGCCACGAGGTCGAGGGCGTCGGTCCAGGATGCGGGGCGGAACGTGCCATCCGCGTTCCTGATCATCGGCTCGCGAATCCGCGCTCCGGAGGAGAGCAGTTCCGCCGAGGTCCAGCCCTTCTTGCACAGGCCGCCGCGGTTGGTCGGAAAGTCCCGGCCCGCGACTGCCGCACCGCCCCCGACGCCCGCAGTCAGCGCCATCGCGCACTGCAGGGCGCAGTACGGGCAGTGCGTGTCCGTCGAGCGGGCGTCGGGAGCGGTGGTGGTCATGGCCGGCTCAGATCCGGTGACCGGCGACGGACGATCCGCGACGCAGGTAGAAGAAGGCGGTGACCGCCATCATCACCACGTAGGCGCCGACGAAACCGTAGAGGGCGCTGCTGTAGTCGCCGGTGGTGGTCTTCGAGAGTCCGAGCACCTGCGGGATGATGAACCCGCCGTAGGCGCCGACGGCCGAGATGATGCCGAGGGCCGCCGCCGTCTTGCGCTGGGTTCCGACGTCACCGGACTCCGTGTGGGCGTTCGCCACACCGCTCCGGGCCGCGAACACGCTCGGGATCATGCGGTAGGTCGAACCGTTGCCGACACCCGTTGCGACGAAGAGCAGCAGGAAGCAGCCGAGGAACACCCAGAAGTTCGCCAGCGGAAGCGTCCAGATCACCGCGAGGGCCCCTGTGGCCATCACGGCGAAGGCCGCCACCGTCACCGTCGCTCCGCCGAACCGGTCGGCGAGTTTGCCACCGAACGGACGGGCGAGCGATCCGACGAGCGCACCGAGGAAGGCGAGCGACAGCGATGCGCTCAGCACCGCGAAGCTGGAGAAGTCGGGGAACTGGTCGGCGATGAGTTTCGGGAAGACGCTGGCGAAGCCGATGAACGAACCGAAGGTGCCGATGTACAGGAACGCCATGATCCAGAGGTGCGGTTCGCGAACCGCAGCGATCGATGCGGCGAAGTCGGCCTTGGCGCTGGACAGATTGTCCATGTGCTTGTAGGCACCCCACATCGCGAGCAGGATCAGCGGAACCCAGATGAACCCGGCGAGCCAGAGGTTGAGGGTGGCAGCGGCCCCGATGGTGATCGCGATCGGCACGACGAGTTGCGCGATGGAGGCACCGAGGTTGCCGCCCGCCGCGTTGAGGCCGAGCGCCCAGCCCTTCTCACGCTGCGGGTAGAAGAAGGTGATGTTCGCCATCGACGAGGCGAAGTTGCCGCCGCCGAATCCGGCGAGCGCCGCGATGAACAGCATCACGCCGAACGGGGTGTTCGGGTTCATCACCGCGAACCCGAGGGCGATGGCCGGAATGAGGAGGAGGCCGGCGGAGATGATGGTCCAGTTACGGCCGCCGAACTTCGGCACCATGAACGTGTACGGCAGTCGCAGCGTGGCACCGATGAGGCTCGGCATCGAGATGAGCCAGAAGATCTGTCCGGTGTCGAAGGTGAAGCCGGCGGCGGGAAGCTGCACGACGACGATGCTCCAGAGCTGCCAGATGACGAATCCGAGGAACTCGGCAAAGATCGACCAGCGCAGATTCCGGCCGGCGATGGCCTTGCCACCACCTGCCCACTGCGCGTCGTTCTCGGGGTTCCAGTTGTCGATCCAGCGGCCGGATCGGTGAACGAGCGTCGTGGAGTCGGCGGTCGCCTGGCCGACGGGCGGCGAGAGCAACTCGGTGTCGGTGGTGAGCGGTGCAGTCATGGGGTTCTCCGTGGGGCCGGTGAAGCGCGGACGGTACGTGTCTCAGACGCTATGGGTGTCGTGTTTCGCGACTGGGCGGGTGCGGTTAACGTCCCGTCACGAGGTCATCACCGGGTTGAAGAGGCACTGATAGACCCCCGAAACATGTCTGTTACCTGGGCCTCTCCCGCTGCGTGAAGGTCCGCCACGATCTCGGTGAGCAGCGGATGCACCGGCTGTCGGTCCGCGAGCAGCGGAAGTGTCGTGAGGTCTGCTCCCGCGCTCGCCGCGAGGTCAGCGAAGTATCCGGGCGCCAGCAGGTAGGTCGAGACGATGATGCGCCGGCCTGGGTTCGTCGCGCGCTCCTCGGCCACGGCATCGCGCAACCTGGGCTTCGCGGCGGAGAGGAAGGCGACCACGACGGGTCGTCCGAGGATCTGCGCGAGGTACTCCCCCGCCGTATGGCAGTCCGCGACCGCTGCCGCGTCACTCGATCCGGCAGCCGCAAGCACGATGCGGTCGGAGTTCCGGAGTCCGGCCTGCTCGAGACGTTCGGCGAGCACCCGTGCCAGTCGTCGGTCGGGGCCGAGCGCGCCGGTCACCGTGACCGGGCAGGGGCACGTGGCCGCGGCCTCGGCGAGGTCCACGTTGACGTGGTATCCGGCCGAGAGCAGCAGCGGCACGATCACGGCCGCATCGCCCGCGGCCGCGAGGCAGGTCTCCACGTCGGGCTGCTGCACATCGACGAAACCCCCGATGACGGTCGCTGCGCTATCCGCGGCGGACACCGATGCCACGAGCGCCGCAACCGCGCGCTGCCCGGCTGGATCGTTCGTGCCGTGCGACGCGGCGATCACCGTCGGCCGCTGGTTCGCCGACGGCGACGAGGTCCGAGACCCTGACACCAGCGTCATCCGATCATGGCAATCTGCACGGCGGTGCCGACCACGCGCACCGGGAACACCCGAAGTCGGAGGTCGGGCGAGGCGAAGCACTCCCCGGTGCCGAGGTCGTACACCTGCTTGTGCAGCGGTGAGGCGATGGTGGGCCGGTCACCCCTGGATCCCACGATGCCCCTCGACATCACGCACGAGCCGGTGGCAGGGTCCTCATTCGCCACGGCGTGGAGCGAACCGTCCGGCAGCAGGAACAGCGCGATCTGGGTGCCGTCGACGAGGGCGGCCTCGCCCCAGAGGGGCTCGAGCTGGTCGAGCGAGCAGACATCCGTCCATTCGGCGACAATCCGTTCGGCCTCGACGGTCGCGGGCTCTCGCATCGTCAGTTCAGCGTCGATAGTGGTTTCCACGGTCGGTCCTCCCGGTGAGCGTGCCCTCACGCTACAAACGTGAGGTTTCGGGCGCGCTGTCGCCCTGTGTCGGGGCGGTAACGAAGACCTCACCGTCCCGCCCGCCCGGCGTGAGACTGAGGTCACACCTCGTTACACAGGCGCAACGGAGGGGAAACCCGCTCTCCCTAGGCTCGGGCCAACCACTTCGGAAGGCGACCCATGCACATGCCTGGAACACCACCATCACAGTCCGGCGACACCCCCGAGAACGCCGGCTCGGAGCGGCGCATCGTGGTCATCGGGGGTGGCCCGGCCGCCCACCGATTCGCTGAAGCCATGGATGCCCGCTCTGCCGGCTCCTCGGGCACTCGCGTCACGGTGCTCGGCGAGGAGCCGCATCTCCCCTACGACCGCGTGGCGCTGTCCCGCCGGCTCGCGGGATCCGAGGACCTCACGCTGGGCGACGGGCGGCTGTGGACCGACGGCACCACCGAGTACCGCGGCGGCAGCAGTGTCGTCGCCATCGACCAGGAGGCGCGCACGGTCACGCTCGCCGACGGCGGAACGGTCGACTTCGACGAACTGGTCTTCGCCACCGGTTCCTCCGCAACCGTGCCCGCGATCCCCGGAGCCGAGCGCGGCTACGTGTATCGCACCGTCGACGACGTCGACTTCCTCGTCGACGAGGTCGCGCGGCTCGCCGAACGACTACGCCGGCCCGCGAACGTCGTGGTGGTCGGAGGCGGTCTGCTCGGGCTGGAGGCCGCAGGCGGCCTGCAGCGGCTCGGGGCCCGCGCCACCATCGTGCACTCCGGCCGTTGGCTGATGTCAGCGCAACTCGATGAGGGCGCAGGTCAGGCGCTCGGCCGACTCATCACGGCACAGGGCATCACCCTGGCACTCGGCAATCGCCCGTCGGAGGTGCTCACCTCCGACGCCGGCAAGGTCATCGGAGTCACCCTCACCGACGGTCGCCAGATCCATGCCGATCTCGTGGTGTTCTCGATCGGCATCACGCCGAGGGACGAACTCGCACGGGCCGCGGGCCTCGAGCTCGGGCCACGCGGTGGCATCGCGATCGGCGAGGACTGCTCCACCTCGCATCCGGGAATCTGGGCCATCGGCGAAGTCGCCAGCGTGAACGGCGTGTGCGTGGGACTCGTTGCGCCGGCCAACGCCATGGCGGAAGTGGTGGCCGATCGCCTCCTCGGCGGCGACGCGGTCTTTCCCGGCATCGACGACGCCACCAAGCTCAAGCTCTCGGGCGTGGAGGTCGCGAGCTTCGGCGACGCGCTCGCCCGCACCGAGCACGCGCTCGAGGTGGTCTATGCCGACCCCGCACGGGGTCTCTACCAGAAGATCGTGGTCACGGGAGATGCCAAGACGCTGCTCGGCGGCATCTTCGTGGGAGACGCGGCTCCGTACACATCCCTGCGGCCGCTGCTCGGCCGGGAACTGCCGGGAGAGCCGGGTGCCTACCTCTCCGCCGCGGGCGCCGAGGCCCCGGCGGGAACCGACCTGCCCGACGACGTGCAGCTGTGCTCCTGCAACAACGTGTCCGTCGGGGAGGTTCGCTCCGCCATCCGCGGCGACCATGCCGAGGCCTGCACGGAGCTCGGCCCGCTGAAGGCGTGCACCAGGGCAGGCACCCAGTGCGGGTCCTGCGTGCCGCTCGTGAAGAAAATTCTCGAGACCGAGCTGGTGAACGCCGGCGTGGAGGTGTCCCGCGCGCTGTGCGAGCACATCTCGCTCAGCCGCAGCGAGCTGTTCGAATCGGTGCGCATCCTGCAGCTCACCTCCTACGAGCAGATCATGGAACGCTTCGGAACCGGCATCGGCTGCGACATCTGCAAGCCCGTCATGGCCTCGATCCTCGCCACGCAGACCGGCAGCTACGTGCTGGATGCCGGTCGCGGTGCTCTGCAGGACACCAACGACCGAGCGCTCGCGAACATGCAGAAGGACGGCACCTACTCGGTGGTGCCACGCATCCCCGGCGGTGAGATCACACCGGCGAAGCTCAAGGTGATCGCGGAGGTCGCCGAGCAGTTCAACCTGTACACGAAGATCACCGGGGGTCTCCGGATCGACATGTTCGGGGCGCGTCTCGAGCAGCTCCCCGACATCTGGACGATCCTGGTCGACGCCGGCTTCGAGTCCGGGCAGGCCTACGGCAAGTCGCTCCGCACCGTGAAGTCGTGCGTCGGGTCGACCTGGTGCCGCTACGGCGTGCAGGATTCCGTGGCGATGGCCATCAACCTCGAGCTCCGCTACCGGGGGCTGCGCTCCCCGCACAAGTTCAAGCTCGGGGTCTCCGGATGCGCGCGGGAGTGCGCCGAGGCCCGAGGCAAGGACGTCGGAATCATCGCGACGGAGAAGGGCTGGAATCTCTACGTCGGCGGGAATGGCGGATACCAGCCCGCTCACGCCCAGCTGCTCGCACAGGATCTCGACGACGACACGTTGATCAGCTACATCGACCGATACCTCATGTACTACATCCGTACCGGCGACCGCCTGCAACGCACCGCCCGCTGGCAGGAGGAGCTGCCTGGCGGCCTCGACCATGTGCGCGACGTCGTGTGCAACGACAGCCTGGGCATCGCTCAGGAACTCGAGGATGCCATGGCCACGCACGTGGGCAACTACGAGGACGAGTGGGCCGCGACGCTGAAGGATCCCGAGCGCCTGCGCCGGTTCCGCTCCTTCGTGAACGCGCCCAGCACGCCGGACCCGGCAGTGGTGCAGGTGATGGAGCGCGATCAGCCGCGCCCCGCGTGGCCGGAGGAGAAGGCCCCGCCGGTCTCCCTCGGACTCACCATCCCGGTGCGGACACCGACCGCCGACACGGAGGCCTGAGCTCGTGGACATCAACGACATCGATCTCACCGACCGCAGGGTGCTCGTCGTGGGCTCCGCGGACGCCTGCCGCCGCGCGATCGCGAGGAGCGTGCACGCCGGTGCCGAGACCATTCTCGTGGCGGCGCCCTCGGCCGGCCCCGTGTCGCGCTCGGGCGAGTCCTGCCCCGCTGGCCGTGCCGTTCCCGGCGGGGCCGGAGGAATGGTCTGACCTCGTCGCCACCGCTGACCTCGTCGTCATCGTCGAGGTGTCCGCGAAAACCGAGCGCGTGATCCGCGCGGCCTGCACGCGGCACCGGGTGCTGGTCGCGCGCGAGTCCGCCGCACCATCCCGCCCGATCGGACACGTGACGCTCGTGGGCGGGGGGCCCGGCGACATGCGCCTGCTCACGGTCGGGGCCATCGAGGCTCTTCGATCGGCCGACGTGGTGCTCTTCGACCGCCTCGGGCCCGGTGCCCACGTCGCCGACCTCGCGCCGGGGGCCGAGCTGATCGACGTCGGCAAGACCCCGGGACACCACGCGGTGCCCCAGCACGAGATCGAGCGGATCCTCGTCGAGAAGGCACTCGCCGGCAACACCGTCGTGCGGCTGAAGGGCGGCGACCCGTTCGTCTTCGGTCGAGGTGGCGAGGAGGTCATCGCGTGCCGCGCAGCCGGCGTTCCCGTCACGGTCCTCTCCGGCGTGACGAGCGCCATCGCGGTGCCTGCTGCCGCTGGCATCCCGGTCACCCATCGCGAGGTGAGCCGCATGGTGACCGTCGTATCCGGGCACGTACCCCTCTCGGAAGACGAGCTCGGGCATCTCGTGGGACTCGACAGCACGATCGTCGTGTTGATGGGTGTGGGCACGCTCCCCCATCTCGCCGCCGGACTGAGTCGGCACGGGATGCGGAGCGACATGCCTGTCGCGATTGTCGAGCGGGGCTTCTCGCCACACCAGCGCACCACGGTGGGAACCGTCGGCACCATCGTGCCGACCGCGGCGAGGGTGGGCGCCAAGTCACCGGCGGTGCTGGTGATCGGAGAGGTCGTACGCTTGGCAGACAGCGCGGACGCTGAGGGTCTCGTGGACCTGGTCGCCGATCTCGCGTCCAACGCCTGAGCCTCGCTCGGCCGGCATCGTTCGGCCGGCATTCCCAGACGACCGCCGACCCAGATCCATTGCCGACGGAGACCGCGTGACCGACGCCCCGACCGAAGCCCAGCCGGGATTCAGGCCAGACCAGCTGGCCGGATTCCGAATCGGCGTCACCTCAGACCGCCGATCCGAAGACCTCATCGCCGCGTTCGAGCGACGGGGTGCCGAGGTGCTGCATGCCCCCGCCATCCGAATCGCCGCCACCGACGACGACGCCCGGCTCACCGCCGACACGCGCGCCATCATCGCCGCTGAACCCGACATCCTGCTCGCCACGACGTCCTACGGAATAAGGCGCTGGTTCGAGGCCGCCGATGCGGCGGGCCTCGGCAGCGACCTGACGGAGGTGCTCGATCGTTCACGAATCCTGGTGCGCGGTCCGAAGGCCCGCGGTGCCGTGCGGGCTGCCGGCCTGGACGACTCAGGCATGAGCGACGAGGAGACCACCAAGTCGCTCGTCGACCATGTGCTCCGGGAGCCCGCCTCAGGGCTCACCGTCGCCGTGCAGCTCCACGGGTTCACCGATCAGGAGCAGCTCACCAGGCTGGAAGAGGCGGGGGCCACCGTACTCACCGTCGCCCCGTACCGCTGGATCCTCCCCGACGACTCGACCCGGGTGCTCCGACTGGTCGAGGCCATCTGCACCGGCTCCGTCGATGCGGTCACCTTCACGAGCGCGCCCGCCGTCGACGCCCTGTTCGGCGCCGCGGACAGCGCAGGTCGGCTGGATGCCCTTCTCGACGCATTCGCGGACACCGTCGTCCCGGCCGCCGTGGGGCACGTCACCGCGGCTCCTCTTGTGGCCGCGGGGCTCGCGCCGATCATCCCCGATCGCTATCGGATGGGCGCGCTCATCCGACTCGTCTGCGAGCACCTCGAAGACCATCGGATCGAGCGCATCGACACCGCGCTCGGGGCGGTCGAGCTGCGGGGGCGTCTGGTCTCGGTCGCGGGATCCCAGGTGTCCCTGCCACCACTGTCGCTGAGCCTCTTCCGGCGCCTGATCGCAGCCAAGGGGGCCGTTGTCTCACGCGCCGAGCTCATCTCCTCGCTGCAGGAGCCGCTTGACGACCACGCTGTCGATGTGGCGATCAGCAGGCTTCGTCAGGCCCTTCCGGCACCCGCGCTCGTCGCAACGGTCATCAAACGCGGATACCGGCTCGCCGTGTGAGTCGGCGGGGTGTCTTCAGGCCCTGGTGGCCGCCACCCAGTCGTCGAGCTTGCGTATCGCGGCTCCGCTGTCAATCGTCTCGCGCGCAATCTCGAGCTGCGTGCGGAACCTGACAAGAAGCGGCTGCTCGGCACGACGGTGGTCTCCGGCAAGGTCGTAGGCCACAAGGCCCGCGGCCGCGTTGAGCAGCACGATGTCCCGGACGGGCCCGGCGGCACCCGTGAGAACATCGCGAGCAACGGCCGCATTGTGTGCCGCGTCGCCTCCTATCAGGTCGGAGATCGACGCCCGCGGGATTCCGAGTTCGAGCGGGTCGAGATCGTGCTCGGTGACGGCACCCCTTGTCACCTCCCAGATGTGGCTGTGGCCGGTGGTGGTGAGTTCGTCGAGACCGTCGTCGCCCCGGAAGACGAGTGCCGTGGCGCCTCTGGTCTGAAAGACGCCCACAATGAGCGGCACCTTGTCGAGGTTCGCCACCCCGACCGCGGATGCCTCGGGACGGGCCGGGTTGCAGAGCGGACCGAGGAAGTTGAAGACCGTCGGGATCCCGAGTTCCCGGCGGGTGGGCCCCGCGTGGCGGAACCCAGGGTGGAAGAGGGCGGCGAAGGCGAAGGTGACGCCCACCCGGTCGAGCACCTCGGCTACTCGGGCCGCGGGAAGCTCGAGGTCGAGGCCGAGCGCCGCGAGCACGTCAGAGGAACCGGATGCGGAGCTTGCCGCGCGATTGCCGTGCTTGATCACGGGCACACCAGATGCCGCTGCCACGATCGAGGCCATCGTCGACACGTTGACCGTGCCGAAACGGTCGCCGCCCGTTCCCACGATGTCAAGTCCCATCGAATTCACAGTCAGTGGCAGAGCATTTGCGAGGATCGCGTCGCGAAAACCGACGATCTCGTCGACTGTCTCGCCTTTGGCCGACAAAGCCACCAAAAACCCCGCTAATTGGGCGGATGTGGCGTCCCCGGCCATCACCTGCTGCATGGCCCATGATGCTTCGCTGATCGCCAGGTCCTCGCCGGCTAGGAGAGTGCTGATCAGGGACGGCCAGGTGAGTTCGGTCGGCATGTCTCCGAGTTTAGGTGGCGGGCACACCGGCGGTCCCAATGCCAACCCGAGCCTGGATATCGGACATAATGAATAACGTGACCACCACATCTCTCTCGCGCTCCGTCGGAGCCCCTGTAGTCAACCGGCCCAGCGTGGTCGCCGTGGGAACGATTGTCTGGCTCGGCAGCGAGGTGATGTTCTTCGCCGGTCTCTTCGCGATCTACTTCACGCTGCGGTCCACGTCCCCCGGATTGTGGGAATCGGAGTCCGCGCTCCTCAACATCCCGTTCTCCAGTGTGAACACCGCGATTCTGGTTCTGTCGTCAGTCACATGCCAGTTCGGCGTGTTCGCGGCGGAGCGACTGCAGCCTAGGGCCACCGGGTGGAAGATGTCGCAATGGGGCATGGTCGAGTGGTTCTTCCTCACCTATGTCATGGGCGCTGTGTTCGTGGTCGGGCAGATCTTCGAGTACGCAACCCTCGTGGGCGAGAACCTAGCCATCTTCTCGAACTCCTATGGGTCTGCTTTTTACCTCACCACTGGATTTCACGGTCTGCATGTGACCGGTGGTCTCATTGCCTTCCTGCTCGTGATCGGGAGCGCCTTCGGCGTGAAGCACTTCGGGCACAAAGAGGCGACCCGTGCCATCGTCGTCTCGTACTACTGGCACTTTGTCGATGTCGTGTGGATCGGCCTGTTCCTGGTCATCTACGTCCTCAGATAGACGCACCTCTACAGAACTGGGAACCCAGCACAGCATGCTTAGAAACTCATCACCTCGACGCCAGCGGCAGGCCGGACGGCGCCATCCGCTCGCTACTGTCTCCCTGCTCCTGATCGGGCTCATGACGACCGGCGGCGCCTACGCCCTCTTCACCTCGACGGCATCGGCGCAGACCGAGACCGCCACGCAGAGCGTGGTGGAGGAGGGCCAGAAGCTGTTCGCCGCTAACTGCGCCACCTGCCACGGCCTATCGTCACAGGGAACCGAGAGCGGCCCGAGCCTCTTCGGCGTCGGCGCGGCATCCGTCGACTTCCAGGTCGGCACCGGACGTATGCCCCTCGCGGCGAGCGGACCTCAAGCACAGCAAAAGCCGGTGCAGTTCACCGCCGAGCAGGTCACCGCAATGGCCGCCTACGTTGCATCCCTCGCACCGGGGCCGGCCATTCCGTCGGAGGAGTACCTTCAGGCCGACGGCGATGCCACGCATGGTGCCGAGCTGTTCCGCATCAACTGCGCGATGTGCCACAACGTCGCAGGGGCCGGTGGCGCTCTGACACAGGGCAAGTATGCGCCCGGACTCGCGGATGTCGAGCCGTCGCACATCTACGAGGCCATGGTGACCGGCCCGCAGAACATGCCGGTGTTCAACGACATGAACATCACGCCGGAAGAAAAAGCCGACATCATCACGTACCTCAAGTACCTGGACAACTCCCCGTCGCCCGGTGGTCTCGACCTCGGCAACCTGGGTCCGGTGTCGGAGGGACTGTTCATTTGGATCTTCGGTCTTGGCGCCATGGTCGGCGTAACCATCTGGATCGCCGCGAAAGCCAGCTGACCTCATCCTCTCCCCGGTGCCTGACGGCATCTCCCTCAACCGAAAGGCACGAGAATGGCACAGCACGACACCGGCGACATGAGCGCCGATGCCGGCTCGGCTGTCGAGAAAATCGAGTCGCGCGCACCCAGTCACGGCACTGCCGTTGTCGTCGCGGACGCGTTCCAGAACCCCGGGCTCCCACCGCACCGCGCTCGCGTCACCGACATCGACCCGAAGAAGGAAAAGCAGGCCGAACGCCGGGTCTACTCGCTCTTCTACGTGTCCATCATCGGCAGTGTGCTGGCCATGGCTGCGTACGCAGCCTTCCCGCTCGTGCCAGGAGACATGGGCTCCGTACGACTGAACACCGCGATGCTCGGCCTCGGAATGGCGCTCGGTCTCCTCGGAATCGGCATCGGTGCCGTCTACTGGGCGAAGAACATCATGCACGGCGAGGAAATGGTCGAGATGCGTCACCCGACGCGGGGAACCGACGAGACCCGCGCCAAGGCGATCGCCGTTTTCACCGCGGGTAACGAGGAGTCCGGATTCGGTCGTCGCGCGCTCATCCGCAACACGCTCATCGGTGCGGTGCTGGCAACTCCGATTCCCGCGATCGTTCTTTTCCGCGACCTCGGTCCGAACACCGACCCGGCCGCGGCGCTCGAGGAGACCCTCTGGGCCCCGGGCGTGCGTCTCGCACGCGACCCGAACGGCGTTCCGATCAAGGCGTCCGAGGTCACCCTCGGTTCGGTCTTCCACGTCATCCCTGAGGGCCTCAACGAGGTGGAAGACAAGCTCGAGCAGAAGGCGAAGGCCGCCGTGCTGCTCATGCGTCTGAAGCCCGAGGACCTCAACGAACTTCCGGAACGCGCAGGCTGGTCCTACGACGGCATCGTGGCGTACTCGAAGATCTGCACGCACGTCGGATGCCCCGTCGCACTGTACGAGCAGCAGACGCACCACCTGCTCTGCCCGTGCCACCAATCCACGTTCGACGTGACCAACCACTGCGCGGTCATCTTCGGTCCGGCCGCGAGGCCTCTCCCCCAACTCCCTATCTCCGTTGACGCCGAAGGCTACTTGATCGCCCAAGAGGGCTTCAATGAGCCGGTCGGCCCAAGCTACTGGGAACGCTAATGAGCACCAGCACCACGACACCGACCCCGGCTGCCGCCCCGACGAAGGGGCAGCGCTTCACGGGCGCCGCGGCGAACTACATCGACGAGCGCACGAGCATGTCGGGCATCGTGCGCGAGCTCGGGCGCAAGATCTTCCCCGACCACTGGTCGTTCATGCTCGGTGAGGTGGCGCTGTACAGCTTCGTCGTCATCCTGCTCACGGGCACGTTCCTGACCTTCTTCTACGACCCGTCCATGACGGAGGTCGAGTACCACGGCTCCTACGTGCCGCTGAAGGGACTCGAGATGTCTGCGGCGATGGCCTCATCGCTCGACATCTCGTTCGACGTGCGCGGCGGTCTCCTGATGCGCCAGGTGCACCACTGGGCAGCGCTGCTGTTCGTGGCATCCATTGGACTGCACATGCTGCGCGTCTTCTTCACCGGTGCGTTCCGCAAGCCGCGTGAGCTCAACTGGTTCGTTGGCTTCGTGCTCTTCATCCTCGCGATGGCTGAGGGCTTCACCGGCTACTCGCTTCCCGATGACCTGCTGTCCGGCAACGGCCTCCGCATCATCGACGGAATGGTCAAGGCCGTCCCGGTCATCGGCACCTGGATCTCCTGGCTGCTCTTCGGCGGCGAGTTCCCGGGAACGGATGTCATCCCGCGTCTGTTCACGCTGCACATCCTCTTGCTGCCCGCCATTCTGGTGGCGGCACTCGGCGTGCACCTCCTGCTGATGATCATCAACAAGCACACCCAGTTCGCCGGCCCCGGCCGCACGAACGACAACGTGGTGGGCGTTCCGGTGATGCCGGTGTTCGCAGCGAAGGCCGGTGGATTCTTCTTCATCGTCTTCGGCATCCTCATGCTGATGGGCGCCTTCGTCACGATCAACCCGATCTGGAACTACGGACCGTATGACCCGTCCCCGGTGTCGGCCGGAACCCAGCCGGACTGGTACATCGGCTTCGCCGACGGTGCCCTGCGGCTGGTGCCACCGCACCTCGAGATCGTGCTCGGCGGATACACCTATCCGTTCAACGTGCTCCTGCCCCTGCTCGTGCTGCCGCTGTTCCTCGCGGCCGTCGCCTTCTACCCCTTCATCGAGGGCTGGATCACCGGCGACAAGCGCGAACACCACATCGCAGAGCGTCCGCGCAACGCGCCGGTGCGCACCGCGATCGGCGCCGCTGGCGTCACGTTCTACGCGGTCATGTGGGCAGCGGCCAGCTCGGACCTCATTGCGACGCACTTCCTGGTCACGATCGAGGGCGTCATCCGAACGATGCAGATCCTGCTCTTCCTCGGCCCGGTTCTCGCCTACTTCATCACGAAGCGCATCTGCCTCGGGTTGCAGAAGAAGGACCGCGAGATCGCTCTGCACGGTTACGAGTCCGGTCGAATCGTGCGCCTGCCCGGTGGCGAGTACATCGAGGTGCACGAGCAGCTCGACGAGTACGAGCGCTGGCGCCTGGTGAGCTACCTCGACTACAAGCCGCTCATGGTTCGCCCCGACGAGCGCGGACGCATCTCCATCGCCCAGCGCGCGCGTGCTGGACTCTCGTCCTGGTTCTTCGAGGATCGGATCTCACCGATCACCACGACGGAACTCGAGCGGGAGCACTCCAACTCGGCTCACTGAGTCGTAGGACAAGAATGAGGCGGTCTCCTTCGGGAGGCCGCCTCATTCTGTGTGCTGGGGAGTGCTGGGGTGTGCGGGCCGGAACCGCGGCCGCGATCGCTGAGCGCCGCCGACTCCGCCGCCAGCCTGCCAGCCCTCCGCCCCGCTGATCGAGCCTGTCGAGATCCCGCCCGGCAGTGCTCGGCGCCGCTGATCGAGCCTGTCGAGATCCCGCCCGGCAGTGCTTAGCCCCGCTGATCGAGCCTGTCGAGATCCCGCCCGGCAGTGCTTAGCCCGCTGATCGAGCCTGTCGAGATCCCGCCCGGCAGTGCTTAGCCCGCTGATCGAGCCTGTCGAGATCCGCGCCCGGCAGTGCTTAGCGCCCGCTGATCGAGCCTGTCGAGATCCGGTGAAGACGCCCATCACGCACCCGCGCCGTTCACAACTCAGGACGGATTGGCACACGGCCCCCTAAATGGCGTTGCAGCGGGGCGTCGGGCCATTCGATCCTGAGTTATGAACCACGTCACGGCTTTGCCGGCTCAGTCCCGGCAGGCTCAGACAGCGGGCGCAGCGGTGTGCGGCTAGATGAGTCAGCGAGGACAGGGCCAAACCCGCTGATCGAGCCTGTCGAGATCCAGTGAAGACGCCCATCACGCACCCGCGCCGTTCACAACTCAGGACGGTTCCGCACACGGCCTGCTGAACGGCGTTGCTGCGGGGGGTCGGGCCGTTCGATCCTGACTTTTGAACCAGGTCACGGCACTGCCGGCTTAGTCCCGGCACGCCCAGACAGTGGGCGCAAGGAATGTGCGACGAGATGGCTCTGCGGGTGCACGGCGAGGTCACACCCGCTGATCGAGCTTGTCGAGATCCGTTCTAGGCAGGGTCTCGACAGGCTCGACCAACGGGGTCTCGACAGGCTCGACCAGCGGGGTCTCGACAGGCTCGACCAACGGGTCTCGACAGGCTCGACCAGCGGGTCTCGACAGGCTCGACCGCGGGGTCTCGACAGGCTCGACCAGCGGGTCTCGACAGGCTCGACCAGCGGGTCTCGACAGGCTCGACCAGCGGGTCTCGACAGGCTCGACCAGCGGGTCTCGACAGGCTCGACCAGCGGGTGTCGACAGGCTCGACCAGCGGGTGTCGACAGGCTCGACCAGCGGGTCTCGACAGGCTCGACCAGCGGGTGTCGACGGGCTCGACCAGCGGGGTCTCGACAGGCTCGACCAGCGGGGTCTCGACAGGCTCGACCAGCGGGTCTCGACAGGCTCGACCAGCGGGGTTCGACGGGCTAAGCGGGTCTCGACAGGCTCGACCAGCGGGTGCGCGGGAGGGCGAACCGGGCTGAAGCGTGTTCAGCGGGGTTGGTCGGTCAGCGCCCGAAGTTTCCGCGGTAGTACTCGTAGGTCCAGCCGATGACACTGATGCCCAGCACCGCGGCACCGATGTAGATGATCCAGACGCCGACGGCGAGGCCCAGGAACATCAGCGCGGCACCGCCGGCCAGCATGATCGGCCACCAGCTCCACGGACTGAAGAAGCCCTGCTCTGCGTCTCCGTCGTCGATGTTCGCGTCGAGCCGGTCTTCGGGGAGCTCCCCACCCTGCGACGCGTGGGAGCGGGACAGGTAGAACGCGATGAGCGCCGAGAGGATGCCGCAGAGGAAGATCCCGAGCGTGCCGACCCACTCGATCCGCTGAAGGTGCAGCGGGTCGTTCAGGCTCCAGATGAGGTAGACGACCCCGAGCAGGGCGAAGAAGCCCGTGAGGATGTAGAAGAGGCGAACGTTTGCATTCATCGCTGGCTACTTGACCTTCTCGTCCGACTTGTCGTACACGGGGGCATCCGGAGCATCCTTGAGCGGCCCGATGCCGATCGGGATGCCAGCCTCGGGGTGAGCGAGGTCGAAGGCCGGTGACTCGGAGCGGATGCGCGGGATGGAGGTGAAGTTGTGACGCGGCGGCGGGCACGAGGTGGCCCATTCGAGCGACCGGCCGTAGCCCCACGGGTCGTTGACCGTCACCTTGGGCGCACGGAGCGCGGTGATCCACACGTTGTAGAGGAACGGCAGGATCGAGACGCCGAGGATCATCGCACCGACGGTGGACAGCTGGTTCATCCAGGCGAAGCCGTCCTCAGGCTGGTAGGTGGCGTACCGGCGCGGCATGCCGATCACGCCGAGCCAGTGCTGCACGAGGAAGGTCATGTGGAACCCGATGAAGAGCAACCAGAAGTGGATCTTGCCGAGGCGCTCGTCGAGCATCTTGCCGGTCCACTTGGGCCACCAGAAGTAGAAGCCCGAGAACATCGCGAACACGACCGTGCCGAAGACCACGTAGTGGAAGTGAGCCACCACGAAGTACGTGTCCGACACGTGGAAGTCGAGCGGCGGCGACGCCAGGATCACTCCGGTGAGGCCACCGAAAGTGAAGGTGATGAGGAAGCCGATGGCCCAGATCATCGGGGTCTCGAAGGTGACGGAGCCGCGCCACATCGTGCCGACCCAGTTGAAGATCTTCACGCCCGTCGGCACCGCGATGAGCATCGTCATGAGGGCGAAGAACGGCAGCAGCACCGAACCGGTCACGTACATGTGGTGAGCCCACACCGTGATCGACAGCGCGGCGATGGAGATCGTGGCGTAGACGAGCGTCTTGTAGCCGAAGATCGGCTTGCGGCTGAAGACCGGCAGCACCTCGGAGATGATGCCGAAGAACGGCAGAGCGATGATGTACACCTCTGGATGGCCGAAGAACCAGAAGAGGTGTTGCCAGAGGATCGCTCCCCCCGCCTCGGGGTTGTAGAGGTGGGAGTTGAAGATGCGGTCGGAGGCGAGCGCGAAGAGCGCTGCAGCGAGGACCGGGAACGCCATGATCACGAGGATCGAGGTGACCAGGATGTTCCAGGTGAAGATCGGCATGCGGAACATCGTCATACCGGGAGCACGCATCGTGATGATGGTCGTGATGAAGTTCACGCCACCGAGGATCGTTCCGAATCCGCTCAGCGCCAAGCCCACGACCCAGAGGTTGCCGCCGACACCCGGGGAGAAGGTGGTGGTCGACAGCGGGGTGTAGGCGAACCAGCCGAAGGATGCGGCGCCCTGCGGAGTGATGAACCCGGCGACAGCGATCAGGGACCCGAAGTTGTAGAGCCAGTAGGCGAACGCGTTCAGTCGCGGGAACGCGACATCCGGAGCACCGATCTGAAGGGGCATGAGCACGTTGGCGAACCCGGCGAACAGCGGGGTCGCGAACATGAGCAGCATGATCGTGCCGTGCATCGTGAAGAGCTGGTTGTACTGCTCCTTCGTGGCCACCACGTCGAGACCCGGCGCGAACAGCTGCGCACGAATGACGAGTGCCATCACGCCGCCGAGGCAGAAGTAGAGGAACGAGGTGATCAGGTACATGTACCCGATGGTCTTGTGGTCGGTGGAGGTGATCCAGTTGACCAGGATGTTTCCCTTGCGCCCCACCCGGGGTGCCCCGAAGTCCTGGCCGCTTGATGATCCACCGGTCTTGGTGGCCGTCGCTGTGCTCATGTCGCTGACCCTTATTCTTCGCGGTCGATGGCTTCGGTGCCGGGCTGGTTCTGGTTCACGTTGAATTCGCTGCCCAGGATGCCCGTCTGGCCGAGGTCGGCCAATGACTGGATGTATGCGTCGTACTCGTCCTGCTCCACGACCTTCACCTGGAAGAGCATGAGCGAGTGGTACTCACCACAGAGCTCGGCGCACTTGCCGATGTAGGTGCCGGTCTTGAGGGGCGTGAAGTACATGTAGTTCGTCTTGCCGGGAACCATGTCCTTCTTGTAGAGGAAGTCCACGACGAAGAAGGAGTGCAGCACGTCGCGCGCGTTGATGTTGATCTCGACCGACTTGTTCACCGGCAGGTACAGCACCGGGAGCTGGTCGTAGTCGATGGTCGCTTCGGTGTCGAGCTCCTGCGCCTGGATGCCGGGCGAGTACACACCGGCGTTGCCGGGTCCCTGCTCGAGGTAGTTGAAGTCCCACGCCCAGCGCTTGCCGTACACCTGGATGGAGACATCCGGGTTCTCGGTGCGGGTCTCGATGATCTGCTGGTCACGCGCGGTGAAGGCGAAGAAACCGAGCACGAGGATGAGCGGCACGATCGTGTAGAAGATCTCGATCGGAAGGTTGTAGCGCAGCTGGACCGGGAGGCCGGTCTGCCCGCGGCGCCGGCGATAGGCGACGGCGGCCCAGATGATGAGGCCCCAGGTGACGATTCCCACGATGAGGAGCACGATCCACGAGGTGACCCACAGGCCGGTGACCCGGTCGGTGTGGTTCGTGACGCCGGGCTCGCCGGGCAGGTAGCCCCGGAGTTGAGCCTGCGTGCAACCTGCGAGTACTAGGACCAGCATGGCGGCGATGGGGACAGTTGCCCATCGAAGACGACGTGTGGAGCGCACCGGGACCCTTTCGGATGACGCGAACTGTGAGCTTGCACAGTCTATTTGACCTGTTCAGCCTACCCCGACGGTCGGTCCCGGAATGTTCGCCGCGACCGTTACTGCGCACAAAAAAGGGAACCATGAGTCATGGTTCCCTTTTCTGTACGCATCCTGCGCGATCGTCGATCGCACGCTGCGTCGGAGGTGTATGGACCTAGTGGAAGGAGTCTCCACACGCGCAGCTGCCGCCGGCGTTGGGGTTGTCGATGGTGAAGCCCTGCTTCTGGATGGTGTCCTCGAAGTCGATGCTGGCCCCATCGAGGTAGGGCACGCTCATCTTGTCCACGACGACCTCGACGCCGTCGAAGTCGACGGTCGCGTCGCCGTCGAGCATGCGCTCGTCGAAGTAGAGCTGGTAGATCAGGCCGGAGCATCCGCCCGGCTGCACTGCAACACGAAGGCGAAGGTCGTCTCGGCCCTCCTGTGCATACAGGCTCCGCACCTTCTCGGCTGCGGGGTCAGTGAGCTTCACTCCGTGCGCGGGCGCCTCGGTGGCGGTCTCGTTCAGTGTCGTGTCGGTCATGACGACTCCTTCGGCTCAGGAAAATCCTTCACACAGTGTAAACACCGCGCGTCGGCATTTGTTCCCGACCGGTGCGAGCGGCTCAGGAGCGTTCGTTCAACCTGCCGAGCAGCACGGCCTCGGTGAGCACGGCCCGGTGGAAGACGCCGAGGTGCAGCGACTCGTTCGGGCTGTGCGCACGGGAGTCGGGATCCTCCACACCGGTGACGAGGATCTGCGCCTCGGGGAACACGTGAACCAGATCCGAGATGAACGGGATGGATCCGCCGATGCCCAGCTCCACGGCCTCGACGCCCCAGGCGTCGGCCATCGCGCGCTTGGCCTCGGCAACCGCCCAGCCGCCGGTGTCGACGGAGAACGGGTTCCCCTGATCCACGTCGTCGATCTGCAGATGCGCACCGAAGGGCGCGTTTTCCATCAGGTGCGTCTCGAGCGCGGCGTACGCGTCCGCCGCATCCTGACCGGGCGCGACCCTGGCGCTGATGCGCACCGAGACGGTGGGCGCGAGCGTGTTCGACGCGTTCGCCACCGACGGGGCATCGATGCCCGTGACGGTGATCGACGGCTGGTACCAGATGCGCCCGAGGATGCTGCCGCTGCCGATCGGGGTCACACCATCGAGGAGCCCCGCTTCTTCGCGAAGCTTCTGCTCGTCGTACTCGGGTGTCTCCCCCGCGCGACCGGTCAGACCACGCACGGCGACCGACCCGTCTTCCGCGTGAAGGGTGGAGAGCAGCCGCACCATCGCGAGCATCGCGTCGGGAACGGCGCCGCCGAACATGCCCGAATGCGAGGCGTGCGCAAGCGTCGAGACCGTGAGCTTGAAGGTGACGTTGCCCCTCAGGCCCACAGTCAGCGCCGGGGTGACGACATCCCAGTTGGTCGAGTCGGCGACGACGATGACATCCGCTTCGAGTGCACTGCGGTGCTGCTCCAGGAAGTTCGAGAACGAGCGCGAGCCGAACTCCTCCTCGCCCTCGATGAACAGCACGAGGCCGAGATCGAAGTCGGGTCCCACCGTCTCGACGAGCGCGCGGATGGCGCCGATGTGAGCCATGACGCCCGCCTTGTCATCCGCAGCACCTCGGCCGTACAGCCGGTCGCCACGCACCGTGGGCTCGAAGGGCGGGGAATCCCAGTCGGAGTCGTGTCCGGGGGGCTGCACATCGTGGTGGGCGTACAGCATGATCGTCGGTCGACCGGCTTTCGCGGCTCTGGTGGCGAGCACAGCAGGCTGCCCGAGCGCGTCACCGACGGCCTGAGGTGCGCGGGAGATCTCGACCGATTCGAAGACTCCGAGCTCCTTTACGAGAGTCGCCACCGCGTCGGCGCTCGCCTGCACGTGCGCCGGGTCGAATGCCTCCCACGACACGGAAGGGATACGCACGAGGGCGCACAGGTCCGCGATGGTCGAGGGCAGTCCGAGGCGTACCCGCTCGGTCAATGATTCGAGCAGTTCCGGCCGCGTGGGCTCTCCGTTGGACATGCAGGTAATCTTAAGTGGATCTCTCAAGCTAAGGATTCACCATGGCAAGGACCCCCATCAGCAGCGGCGACGGCGCCGCCGACACCGCACCGGACGCCCCACAGTCCCCGGACGGCAAGGGTCACCCGACTCCGACGCGCCGCGAGCGCGAGGCCGCGAACCTCAAACCGCTGGTGCAGAGCGACCGGAAAGCGGCCAATCAGGCCGCGCGGGCACGGTCGGCCGAGATCCGCGAGAAGGCCCGCATCGGCATGGCCAACGGCGACGAGCGGTACCTTCCCATGCGCGATAAGGGGCCGCAGCGCCGGTTCCTGCGCGACTACGTCGACGCCCGCTTCAGTGTCGGCGAGGCGATGATCCCGGTGATGTTCCTGGTCATCCTCACTACCTTCGTGCCCGGCATCGAGGTCTACTCGTTCATCGTGCTGTGGGTGTTCTTCATTCTGGCCGTGCTCGACGCGATCATCCTCGGCCACATCGTGCTGAAGAAGATCAAGGCCAAGTTCGGCGAGGACAACGTGCAGTCCGGAACCCGCTGGTACGCGGCGATGCGCGCGATGCAGCTGCGTCCGATGCGCCTCCCCAAGCCTCAGGTGAAGCGCGGCGCCTACCCGTCCTGAGCCGACCTCGCCGTTCAGGTTCCTGAGGCGCCTTCGCCGTTCAGGTTCCTGAGCCGCCTTCGCCGTTCAGGCGAGGATGCGCTCGAGCCCCCGGTTGATCTGCCGGGCCCAGAGCGGCCCACGGTAGAGGAATGCCGTGTATCCCTGCACGAGGGTCGCTCCGGCATCCAACCGTTCTGCGACGTCGTCGGCGGTATCCACTCCGCCCACCGAGATCACGCACAGCTCGGCCGGCACGATCGAGCGGATGAGGCGCAGCACCTCGAGCGCCCTGGACGCGAGCGGCGCACCCGAGAGTCCGCCGGCGCCTGCGGCCGAGACCAGCTTCTCGGGCGAGCGCAGACCCTCTCGCGACAGAGTGGTGTTGGTGGCGATGATGCCGGCCAGCCCCAGGTCGACCACGAGGTGGGCGATGTGGGTGAGTTCGCCGTCACTGAGGTCGGGTGCGATCTTCACGAGCACCGGGGTCGCGCCCGATGCGTCCCGCACCGCGGTCAGCAGCGGCCTCAGCTTGTCGAGTTCCTGGAGGCCACGGAGCCCGGGCGTGTTCGGTGAGCTCACGTTCACCGCGAGGTAGTCGGCGAGCGGGGCGAGTGTCCTGGCGCTCTGCAGATAGTCCTGCACCGCGTCATCCACCGACACGACCCGGGACTTGCCGATGTTCACGCCGATCACCGGGCGGATCCGCCTGGCGCGCTCCTTGCGGAGGCGCGGTGCTGCGGCCGCGGCACCGTGATTGTTGAAGCCCATGCGATTGATCACGGCGCGGTCGGCGACGAGCCGGAAGAGTCGCGGCCTCGGGTTACCCGTCTGGGCGACCGCCGTCACGGTACCGACCTCCACGTGACCGAACCCGAGAACGCCGAGGCCTGCGACGGCCTCGCCGTCCTTATCGAAACCGGCGGCCACACCGAATGGGGACGGGAAGCGCACGCCGAGCGCGGTGACGGCGAGGGCGGGGTTCGGTGCGCAGGCCCGCCTGATCACGCCGAACGGGTCGATACCCGGCAGTGCGCGGATCACGCGGTGGGCGATGGTGTGCGCGCGTTCCGGGTCGAGGCGACGGAGAACGAGCGAGAAGAAGAATGGGTACATACCGGGATCAGGTTACCGGCTGCACGCGGCTCACTCGGCCGACTGGTGCTCCACCCGCAGAAGGGTGATTGCCGCCTCGAAGTCTTCGAGGGAGTCGAAGCCCTGGTACACGCTCGCGAATCGGAGGTACGCCACCTCGTCGAGCTCGCGGAGTGGCGGAAGGATGCTCAGCCCGATGTCGTTCGCGTCGATCTGTGAGGCACCGGTGGCACGGATGGCCTCCTCCACCTTCTGCGCGAGCACGGCCAGGTCGATGTCGGTGACCGGCCGACCCTGGCAGGCCTTCCGCACTCCCGTGACGATCTTCTCCCGGCTGAACGGTTCGACCACACCGCTGCGCTTCACCACGTTGAGGCTCGCTGTCTCGTTGGTGGTGAATCGGCGTCCGCACTCCGGGCACTGGCGACGGCGCCTGATCGACAGACCGTCGTCGCTCGTGCGCGAGTCGACGACGCGGGAATCGGGGTGGCGGCAGAAGGGGCAGAACATGGTGCTGACAGAATACGCCAGCGCGGGCGTCGCACCCGGCCGGTCAGTCCGATTCGAACCGCGCCGTCACCGCCTGGCCGTGCGCCGGCAGATGCTCGGCTTCGGCGAGCGCCACCACGTGGTCGCGCACGTCACTCAGCGCCTCGCGCGAGTAGTTGATCACCTGCTGCGGTCGCAGGAAGGTGTAGGCGCCGAGCCCCGACGAGAAGCGCGACTGCCCACCGGTCGGGAGCACGTGGTTGGATCCGGCCAGGTAGTCTCCGAGGCTCACCGGCGAGTAGGTGCCGAGGAAGATGGCCCCGGCGTTCTCGATCAGGTCGAGCACGGCACCGGGTTCCGCGGTCTGGATCTCGAGGTGCTCCGGCCCGTAGGCATTACTGAAGTCGGCGGCGTCCGCGAGCGTGTCGACGAGCACGATGGCGGACTGCTCGCCCTTGAGCGCGGCGGCGACCTGCGGGGATCGCGCGACGGTGGGTTCGAGGCGGTCGAGTTCGACCTGAACGCGCTCGGCCAGCTCGGGCGAGTCGGTGACCAGGAGCGCCGCGGCGAGTTCGTCGTGTTCGGCCTGGCTGATCAGGTCCCGGGCGACGAGGGTCGCATCCGCCGTCGCATCCGCGATGACCAGGATCTCGGTGGGGCCGGCCTCCGAATCGATGCCGGTGACCCCTCGCACCAGTCTCTTTGCGGCGGCGACGAAGACGTTCCCGGGGCCGGTGATGAGTTGAACCGGGTCGAGAGCGAGGTCCGGCACGCCGTACGCGAACGCACCGACGGCGCCGGCACCTCCCATTGCGTAGACCTCGTCAACGCCGAGGAGTCCTGCCGCTCCGAGGATCGTGGGGTGAACGGCCCCGTCGAACTGCTTCTGCGGTGGTGATGCGAGCGCGACAGAGGAGACGCCGGCGACCTGCGCGGGCACGACGTTCATGACGACGCTCGATGGATAGACGGCCTTGCCGCCGGGAACGTAGAGGCCGACACGCCGCACCGGCACCCAGCGCTGCACGACGTGGGCGCCGACGCTCAACGTCGTGGTGGTCGATTCGGGCACCTGCGCGCGTGATGCGACGGTCACCCGCTCGATAGCCTCCTCGAGTGCCGCGCGCACAGCAGGGTCGAGGGAGCCGATCGCCGCGGTGATGTCCTGCGGATCCACACGCACCCGGCTCGGCCTGACGCCGTCGAACCGCTCGCCCTGGTCGGCGAGCGCGACGCCGCCGCGGGCACGCACGTCGGCGATGAGCTCCGCGGCGGCATCCGTCGCGTGCGACACATCGGATTTCGAGCGGGGAACGATGGCAAGCAACTCGGCGGTGCTGAGTCGCTGACCGCGGAGGTCGATTGTCTGGATCATGGCCCTACAACCTTAGGCGAACGGGCGGAGAGGCCCGCTCAGCTCAGGCAGTTGGGGCCGAGCAGCGACTTCAGTTCGCCGAAGAGGTCGGCGGTCACGGTCACCGGAATGGGAACCTCGAACAGTCGTGCCACATCGCCCTTCACGAGCTTGAGGCGCACCTCGGTGTCGCCGGCGTGGCGGATGAGCGTGTCGTTGAGTCCGGAGACGACCTCTGTCGTGGCGCGGTACTCCGGCATGCTGATCACCAGCGGGCCCGAGCCCATGCTCTGCCCCGTGTCGGGCGTGAACATGCTCGCGGCGTGGAGATTCATTCCGTCGTCACGCACGCTCACCCGCCCGCGGATGACCGCGATCGAGTCGCTGGCGAGGGAGGGCGAGAACTCGAGGTACGTCTTGCCGAGGAACATCACGGTGATCTCACCGCCGAAGTCCTCCAGCTGAACGAGGCCGTAGGCGTTGCCCGAGTTGCGTGCCGTGCGATGCTGCACCGACGTGAGCAGGCCCGCGATCGTCACCGTCTCCCCATCGATCGACGACTCGCTCGAGAGGATGTCGGCGATGGTCGTCGAGGCGTGCTTGGCGAGCTGCAGTTCGAGACCGGCGAGCGGATGGTCGGACACGTACAGTCCGAGCATCTCCCGCTCGAACGCGAGCTTGTCGCGCTTCGACCACTCCGGTCGCGGGGGCACAGCGACGACGGCATCCGGCTCGTCCCACAGGCTGTCGAAGTCGAAGCCGACCTGCCCGTTCGCCTCGTTGCGCTTGACCGACACCGCGGACTCGACGGCGTCTTCGTGGATCTCCAGGAGCGCCCTCCGGGTCGATCCGAGCGAGTCGAAGGCCCCCGCTTTGATCAACGACTCGACGGTGCGCTTGTTCGTGGCCGAGATCGGCACCTTCTTGAGGAAGTCGTGGAAGGAGGTGAATCTGCCCTTGTCGTCTCGAGAGGCGCGAATGTGGTCGACGACGGAGAACCCCACGTTGCGTACGGCTCCGAGTCCGAAACGGATGTCGTCGCCGACTGCGGCGAAGTATCCGATCGACTCGTTCACGTCGGGCGCGAGCACCTGAATGCCCATGCGCCTGCACTCGTTGAGGTAGATGGCGAGCTTGTCGCGGGCGTCGCCGACACTCGTGAGCAACGCCGCCATGTACTCGGCGGGATAGTGCGCCTTGAGGTAGGCGGTCCAGTACGAGAGCACGCCGTACGCGGCCGAGTGGGCCTTGTTGAAGGCGTAGTCGGAGAACGGAAGCAGGATCTCCCACAGCGTCGTGACCGCCGACATCGAGTAGCCGTTCGACTGCATCCCGGCCGCGAAGCCTTCGAATTGCTTGTCGAGTTCGGACTTCTTCTTCTTGCCCATCGCGCGGCGAAGGAGGTCGGCCTGGGCGAGGGTGTACCCGGCGAGCTTCTGGGCGATCGACATCACCTGCTCCTGGTACACGATGAGTCCGTAGGTGCCGCCGAGAACCTCGCGCAGCGGCTCGACGAGCTCGGGGTGGATGCCCTCGATCTCCTGGAGCCCGTTCTTGCGCAGCGCGTAGTTCGTGTGCGAGTTCGCACCCATCGGTCCCGGCCGGTAGAGCGCCAGCACTGCGGAGATGTCCTCGAAGTTGTCCGGCTTCAGCAACCGGAGCAACCCGCGCATCGGACCGCCGTCGAGCTGGAAGACGCCCAGGGTGTCGCCCCTGGCCATCAACGCGTAGGCGTCGACGTCATCGAGTTCGAGATCCTCGAGCACGAGGCGTTCGCCGCGGTTGGACTCGATGTTGTCGAGGGCGTCGTCGATGATCGTGAGATTTCGGAGGCCGAGGAAGTCCATCTTGATCAGCCCGAGGGACTCGCAGGCCGGGTAGTCGAACTGCGTGACTATCTGGCCATCCTGCTCCCGCTTCATGATCGGGATGATGTCGATCAGCGGCTTCGACGACATGATCACGCCGGCCGCGTGAACGCCCCACTGGCGCTTCAGGTTCTCGATGCCGAGAGCGGTCTCGAAGACGGTCCTCGCCTCGGGGTCGCCGTCGATGACAGCGCGGAGGTCGGCGGCCTCCTTCCAGCGCGGGTGGTCCTTGTCCATGATCCCGGTGAGGGGGATGTCCTTGCCCATGATGGTGGGCGGCATCGCCTTGGTGAGCTTCTCCCCCATGCCGAACGGGAATCCGAGCACGCGGGAGGAGTCCTTGAGCGCCTGCTTCGCCTTGATCGTGCCGTAGGTCACGATCTGCGCCACGCGGTCGTCGCCGTATTTCTCGGTCACGTAGCGGATGACCTCGCCGCGGCGACGCTCGTCGAAGTCCACATCGAAGTCGGGCATCGACACGCGATCGGGGTTGAGGAAGCGCTCGAAGATCAGTCCGTGCCGGAGCGGATCGAGGTCGGTGATGCCCATGGCGTAGGCGGCCATGGATCCGGCACCGGATCCGCGACCAGGCCCCACCCGGATACCGTTCTTCTTCGCCCAGTTGATGAAGTCGGCGACGACGAGGAAGTAGCCGGGGAAGCCCATCTGAGAGATGACGCCGGTCTCGTACTCGGCTTGAGCGCGCACGTCGGCGGGGATGGTTCCCTTGTAGCGGTGGTTGAGGCCGATCTCGACCTCCTTGCTGAACCACGACTGTTCCGTCTCCCCTTCGGGAACCGGGAACACCGGCATGTAGTTCGCGTTCTCATCGAAGACGACGTCGCAGCGCTCTGCGATGAGCAGCGTGTTGTCGCAGGCGGACTCGTGGTCGCGGAACAGGTGACGCATCTGCTCGGCCGATTTGAGGTAGAACTCGTCGGCGTCGAACTTGAAGCGGTTCGGGTCATCGAGCGTTGAGCCGGACTGCACGCAGAGCAGGGCCGCGTGAGAGGTGGCGTCGTGCGCGTGGGTGTAGTGCAGGTCGTTCGTGGCCACGAGTGGCAGGTCCAGCTGCTTCGCGAGACGGAGGAGGTCTCCCATCACGCGACGCTCGATGCCGAGACCGTGGTCCATGATCTCGCAGAAATAGTTCTCGGCGCCGAAGATGTCGCGGAAGTCGGATGCCGCCTTCACTGCCTCGTCGTACTGGCCGAGACGGAGCCTGGTCTGCACCTCGCTCGACGGGCATCCGGTGGTGGCGATCAGGCCCTTCGCGTGCTGGCTGAGGATCTCGCGGTCCATGCGCGGTTTGAAGTAGTAGCCCTCGAGCGACGCCTTCGACGACAGCCGGAACAGATTGTGCATGCCCTCCGTCGTCTCGGAGAGCATCGTGAGGTGGGTGTAGGCGCCGGCCCCGGAGACGTCGTCCTGCCCGCCGTTCCCCCAGCGCACACGCGTCTTGTCGCCACGCGCCGTGCCCGGCGTGAGGTAGGCCTCGGTGCCGATGATGGGCTTGATGCCCTCCGCCTTCGCGGTGCGCCAGAAATCGAAGGCCCCGAAC
Source organism: uncultured Actinomycetota bacterium (assembly GCA_963756375.1). Lineage (GTDB taxonomy): Bacteria > Actinomycetota > Actinomycetes > Actinomycetales > Microbacteriaceae > Marisediminicola. The sequence goes on from CAVWNJ010000005.1 coordinate 1,206,490, forward strand.
ACGTTCCCGTGGTCCGTCATCGCGACGGCGGGCATCCCCTGCTCCGCGGCGGCCTTGATGAGGGGTCCGACGCGCGCCGCGCCGTCCAGCATCGAGTACTCGCTGTGCACGTGCAGATGCACGAAAGATGGGGATGTGGTCGGCAAGAAATTCCTCCGGGTGGAACGATCGTTCCAGCCTAAGTCTCGGCTCAGTCGGCGCGCAGCACGTCGAGGGCGTGCTGCAGATCGGCCGGGTAGGTGGTGCGGTAGGTGACCGGTTCCCCGGTGCCCGGATGCCGGAAACCGAGTTGGAGCGCGTGCAACCACTGCCTCGCGAGCCCGAGCCTGGCCGAGATGGAAGGGTCTGCGCCGTACATGGCGTCGCCCACGCACGGATGACGCTGCGCCGCCATATGCACCCGAATCTGGTGCGTGCGGCCGGTCTCGAGGTGCACCTCGAGCAGCGACGCGCTTCGGAATGCCTCGAGCGTCTCGTAGTGCGTGATGGAGTTCTTGCCATCGACGGTGACGGCGAACTTCCAACTCGAACCCGGGTGTCGCCCGATGGGCGCGTCGATGGTGCCGCGCAGCGGGTCCGGGTGCCCCTGCACGACGGCGTGATAGATCTTCTCGACCTCGCGGTCATGGAACGCCCGCTTCAGTTCCGTGTACGCACGTTCGGACTTCGCAACGACCATGAGACCACTCGTGCCGGCGTCGAGCCGATGCACGATGCCCGCGCGCTCCGTCGCCCCGGAGGTCGAGATGCGGAAGCCCGCTCCGGCGAGTGCGCCGAGAACGGTGGGCCCGGTCCATCCAACCGACGGATGCGCCGCAACGCCGACCGGCTTGTCGATCACGACGATGTCGTCATCGTCGTGCACGATCGCGAGGTCGGGCACCGACACCGGGATGATGCTCGGAGCGACCTTCTCCTCCCAGCTGACCTCGAGCCAGCCAGTGGAGGGGATGCGGTCGGATTTGCCGAGCACGGTGCCGTCGATGACGATTCCGCCCGCTTCGGCGACCTCGGCGGCGAAGGTTCGCGAGAATCCCATGAGCTTCGCCACCGCTGCATCCGCCCGTTCGCCGACCAGGCCGTCGGGTACCGGCATCGCTCGCGATTGCATCGTCATGTCGTGGTCTCTCGTGGTGCGGCGTCGTCGCCCGATCCCGGGCCGTCGTCGGCGGCGCCCTTCTTCGGCGTGATCGTGCGCACCCCGTCGAGTCCGACGCCACGCACCGTGAGGATCACGAAGAGACCCATGCTCGCCACGATGAAGCTGTCGGCGATGTTGAACACCGCCGGGAAGCCCGCGACCTGGATGAAGTCGATCACGTGGCCCACCCCGAAGCCCGGTTCCCGGAACAGCCGGTCGGTGAGGTTGCCGAGTGTGCCGCCGAGGAGCATGCCGAACAGGATCGCCCAAGCGAACGATCGGATCCGGCGCGCGAAGATCACGATGAACACGGCGACCGCCGTGGCCGCGATCGAGAAGATCCAGGTGTACCCGCTGGCGAACGAGAATGCCGCCCCCGGGTTCTTCACGAAGAAGAACTGAACGAGCGACCCGATGAACGGCACCGATTCCTGAAGCGGAAGGCTGCTCACCACGTAGAACTTGCTGATCTGGTCGGCTGCGTAGGCAACAAGGGCCACGGCCACGAGCGACAGGATCGCTGCGACATCGACCGCTGTCGGCGCCGCGTGCGCCCGGCTCGAGTCCGGGTCGTGCGCGGCGCCCGACGGTGACGGTGTACTAACTGGACGCGCCCTCGTTCACGGCGGGCGTTCCGGTGGACTCGAGCTCCTGCAGCTGCCCCTCGATGTAGCTCTTCAGCTTCAGGCGGTACTCGTGCTCGAAGCTCCGCAGGTCGTCGATCTGACCTTCGAGCTCCACGCGCTCCGACTCGAGCTTCGCCACGAGGGTCTTCTGGGCGGCCTCGGCGTCGGCGATGAGCTTCGTGGCGGCGTTCTGGCCGTCGGTCACCAGCACGTCACGCTTCTGCTCGCCCTCTGACACGAGCCCGTCGCGGACCTGTTCGGCGTCAGCGATGAGCGCGTCGCGCTTCTGCTCGCCTTCGGCGATGAGTTCGGCGCGCTTCTCCTCGCCTTCGGCCACAAGCGCTTCGCGCTTCTCGACACCCTCCCGCACGTGCTCCTCGTGGAGTCGGCGGGCGAGCTGGAGCAGATTGTTCGTGCTGCTCCCGTCGGCGTCGCCCGAAGGCTGCGCGTAGGTGGGAGCCGCGGCAACCACGGTCGGCGCGCTCTCCACCGGAGCCTCTGGCGCAGCATCATCCGCAGTGGGCTCGACGTCGAGAAGATCGCTCTCCGCGGACTCGTCGTCTGTCTCCGGCTGACCACCGGTGCGCTGGAGCTCACTGATGCGTGAATCGCTGCCGACGAGTCGTTGGCGAAGCTCCTCGTTCTCCTGGTTCAGGCGACGGAGTTCGACGACCACCTCGTCAAGGAAGTCGTCAACCTCATCCTGGTCATAACCCTCGCGGAACTTGGTCGGCTGGAAGCGTTTGTTGACAACGTCTTCGGGGGTCAGAGCCATGTGTCACCTCAGAATTCTCTTGACGGCGCACCCTCGCAAAAAACGGTGGCGCCGCGGTTACGAATAACGGTAGCAAACTGTCATCTGCTGCCGCGGAACAACGATCGGGGGTGACGAGCACCCGCAGACACCCTACAACCCGGTCCGCAGCACCAACATGATGTACATGAGCACCACGACCGCCAGCATCACGACGCTCCACGCGAAGTCCACCGCAACTCCTCCGAAGCGGAGGGGCGGGATGATCTTGCGCACCGCCCTGATGGGCGGGTCCGTGAGTGAGAACACCGTTTCGGCGGCGACGAGGCCGACGCCGGTAGGGCGCCAGTTGCGGGCGAAGTTTCGAGCGAGGTCGAGAATGAACCGAGCCCACATCACGAAGAAGAACAGGAGCAGCGCGTAGTACGCGACGGTCGCGATAAGGGAGACGATCACGGGTTCGACGTTAGCCGATCACCCGGAGTGACGATGACCACGGGCGCCCGACGGTCAGTTCGCGGCGAAGAACGACGCGTCGACCTCGGACTCGGCGGCCGCCTGGTCACCACTCACGGCGACGTGGGCGGGCGAGAGAAGGAACACCTGCTTGGTGACGCGTTCGATCTTGCCGTAGAGGCCCTGCGAGAGACCGCTGGCGAAGTCGACCAGACGACGCGCATCCGGCTCGCTCATCTGCGAGAGGTTGATGATCACGGGGATGCCGTCGCGGAAGCTCTCGGCGATGATCTGTGCGTCCTTGTACTGACGCGGGTGCACGGTGAGGATTTCGTTCATTTCGGCCGGGGACGCATTCGTTGTCGGGGCTGGACGCCGGAGCGGAGTGACCGGGGCCCGGCCGCTGTTGGTCGGGGCAGCAGGCTGCTGCGCCGGCTGAGGTGCGGGCTGTGACTGCTGGGGAGCAGGAGCCTGCTCCTGGTAGTCGATTTCCTCGTCTGCGAGCCCGAGATAGACCATTGTCTTGCGCAGCGGGTGAGCCATTACGTGCCTCCTGTGTGAATCTTCTAGTGTGACATTAACCGCCCTGTGGGCGGTTTCCAGTGATTGCGGTTCCAATGCGAAGGTGTGTCGCCCCTTCGGCGATGGCGTCCGCGAAATCGCCCGACATACCGGCCGAAATGAACCGGGCGCCAGGCTCGATTCGCCTCACCCGGTCGGAGATCTCGCGGAGTCTGGCGAACGCCGCGCGGGGTGGTTCCGAGAGCGGTGCGACCGCCATCACTCCCAGCAGACGGATGCCTCCGGCCGCCGAGATCCGCTCTGTCATGCGCTCCACCCCTGCCGGGTCTACGCCACCACGGTCCGGGTCTCCCGTGAGGTTGACCTGGAGGAACCCGTCTGTTGGCGGCGTGCGATCGGTGAGGGCTTCGACGACGGACTCCCGATCGAGCGAATGAATGACCTTCGCGTAGTCGGCGACCTGCCTCGCCTTCTTGCTCTGCAGCTGGCCTACGAAATGCCAGCCCAGGTCGAGGTCGGAGAGTTCTGCGCTCTTCTGCTTCGCCTCCTGGTGCCGGCTCTCGCCGACGTCGGTCACGCCCAGCGCGTGGAGTTCGCGCACGAGCGAGGCCGGATGGAACTTGGTCACGACGATGAGGGTGACGTCCTCACCATCGCGACCAGCGCGACGAAGGGCTTCCGAAATGCCCTGCCGGACACCCGCCAACCGGTCCGCCAGAGACGAGGTCTGGTCGGCGGGTGTCACGGTGTTCCTACTTCAGGAAATCGGGGATGTCGAGGTCGTCGTCATCATCGTTGTCGAACACCGGGTCGGGGGTCGCCGCGGGGCGGGCCTCCACCGGGCGCGCACGCTCGACGGGCTGCACCGCGGGCTTCGGCGAGGACACGGCCGCGCTTGATGCGCCCGAGGAGAGTGCGCCACCACCGGTGGACGCGCCGACCGGCACAGCACGACGCTCGGGCTTTTTGGCCTCGGGCTCGCCGCCGTCGAATCCTGCCGCAATGACCGTGACGCGCACCTCGTCGCCGAGGGTGTCGTCGATGACGGCACCGAAGATGATGTTGGCCTCGGGGTGCACCGCCTCCTGAACCAGGCGTGCCGCATCGTTGATCTCGAAGATTCCGAGGTTCGATCCGCCCTGGATCGACAACAGCACGCCGTGCGCACCGTCGATGCTGGCTTCGAGCAGGGGCGACGCGACAGCGAGTTCCGCCGCCTTGATGGCCCGGTCGGCTCCGCGAGATGAGCCGATGCCCATCAGCGCAGACCCGGCTCCCTGCATGACGGACTTGACGTCGGCGAAGTCGAGGTTGATGAGACCCGGCGTGGTGATGAGGTCGGTGATGCCCTGGACACCGGCGAGGAGCACCTGGTCGGCGGTCGCGAATGCCTCGAGGAAGCTGATTCCGCGGTCGCTGATCTCGAGCAGACGGTCGTTCGGAACGACGATGAGGGTGTCCACCTCGCCCTTCAGCGCCGTGACGCCGATTTCGGCCTGAGCCGCGCGTCGCTTGCCCTCGAAGCCGAACGGACGGGTGACGACACCGATGGTGAGCGCGCCGATGGACTTGGCGATGCGCGCCACGACGGGGGCACCACCGGTACCCGTTCCGCCACCCTCTCCCGCGGTGACGAAGACCATGTCGGCCCCGGCGAGGGCTTCCTCGATCTCCTCGGCGTGGTCTTCGGCGGCACGACGGCCGACCTCGGGATCCGCGCCCGCGCCGAGGCCTCGGGTGAGCTCACGACCGACGTCGAGCTTCACGTCGGCGTCGCTCATCAGGAGCGCCTGCGCGTCGGTGTTGATGGCGATGAACTCGACTCCGCGGAGCCCGAGCTCGATCATCCGGTTGACTGCGTTGACACCGCCGCCGCCGATGCCGACGACCTTGATGACGGCTAGATAATTTTGGTTTGAACTCACGTCCGGCCTCCGGGTGAACTGTCAACCTCTAGTAGAGGCTTAAAGTTATACTTGGTATGTAATTGCTGATTGAGAGACTAAGGGCGCGCGACGGCCTCCGAGCGCACCACGCCCGCGTGTCGCGGTTAGTTTCGAGATTTACGTCAGCGATAGGTGAGCTGGCCTGGCGCCGACACGTTGTACTCGGTCACGCCGGGGAAGTCGTTCTCGAGCGCGGCGGCGAGCACCCTCGCCTTATAGTCCGAGCGGTCGGCACTCCCCCAGATGATGCGCGCACCGTCGCCGGCGAGGGTCAGCGAGACGTCGTCCTTCGTGGATGCGGTGACGGTGTCCAGGCGGGACAGCACGGAATCGGGCAGGGCGAGCAATACCTCGACGGCGGCCGCGAACGCCGGTGTGTCGGCGCCCGCCGATCCGATGTCGATCAGCGGCACTCCCTCGATTCTGGCCTCGGACCGCTCTACGACGATCCCCGCGGGGTCCACGAGGGTGAAGCCACTGCCATCGGGAAGTGCGCCGATCGGTTGACGTTCCACGATGTGAATGACGAGCGTGTCCGGCGGAATGGTCTCGGTGACGTAGCTCTTGATGAGGGGAAAGGAACGGAAACTCTCCGTGATCTCATCGAAGTCGATGAGCGCAAGCGGCGTGTCCAGCTGCTCGTCGATGGCATCATGCAACGCCGCGGGATCGATGCGCGACGTGCCGTCGATCTCGATCGTCTTCAACGCGAGCAGCGGCGAGTACACGGCAACGGCGATCATCCCGAGCAGCACCGCCACAACCGCGCCGATCGTCGCCAGCGTGATGCGGCGCCTCCTGGTGCGGCGCGTGAACCGCCGCACCTCGCTGCGTTCAAACCGTCGCCGCCGCGCCTCCGCGCGCCTGAGGTCGCGCTTGGCCTGTCGCTCGTCGGTGCCGGCGTCGGTGTCTGCGCCAGTGTCTGCGTCAGTGTTCGCGCCTGCGCCTGCGGGCGACCCCGTTGGAACCGTCCGCTCCGTCGGCTTTGGCGAGTCCCCCTCGCCGTCCTCGACGCCGGCGGAACGCCGGCGTGCGATCGCCGCGGCCGCCAGGCCCCTGAGCGCCGCGAGCCTGCCGCCGTCGTTTCCGGAATCACCCGACCCGCTGGAACCCGCGCGGTTGTCGCTGGGTCTGCGGGGTTCGGGGCTCGGGTCGAACCCCTCAGGCCGTTTCATCAGCACGCTCGCCAGTTCCGTCGACCGTTGCCTGCAGGGCCTCGAGAACGGCGGGAATGATGCGGTAGATGTCGCCACCGCCCATGGGGATGATGAAGTCGCCCGGTCGAGCCACTGCCGCGGCACGGCGCGCGGCGTCCTGCCATTCCTCGAGGTACTCACCGAGGGTCGCATCCGGAAGTCGATCGGTGATGAGGGCTCCGGTCACGCCCGGCTCGGGATCCTGTCGCGCACCATAGATCGGCACGACGATCGTGTAGTCGCCGAGTTCGCCGAAGACATCGGCGAAATCCTGAGCGAGCATGCGGGTGCGGCTGTACAGGTGAGGTTGGAACAGGGTGATCAGTCGGCCTGACCCCACCGCACCGCGGGCCGCCGACAGCGCTGCCCGGATTTCCGACGGGTGGTGCGCGAAGTCGTCGTAGACCCGCACCCCTGCTACCTCGCCTCGGAACTCGAAGCGACGTTCGGTTCCCCCGAAGGTCTCGAGTGCCGCCACCGCGGCGGCGGGTTCGGCGCCGAGCCCGGTGAGCACCGCGAAGGCTCCGGCTGCGTTGAGCGCGTTGTGCAGACCAGGGACACGCAGCGTCACCGGCAGGTCCTGTCCCCGCCAGGCGATGGTGAACGCCACGACGGCGCCCGCCGAGACCGAGTGCACCCGCACGTCGGCGTCCGGATGCTGCCCGAATGTGACCACCCGTGAGCGGTCGAGCCGCTCGGTCACCGCCACGGCGCCCGCATCGTCACTGGAGATGGCGACGAAGTCGCGCGCTGCCGACGCGAACGACACGAACGCGTCGAAGAATGCCTCAGCGGTGCCGAAATGGTCGAGATGGTCCGGGTCGACGTTGGTGATCAGAGCGACGGCGGTGTCGTAGAGCAGGAACGATCCGTCGGATTCGTCCGCCTCCACGACGAAGGTGTCGCCGGTGCCCGTCGCCGCGCTCACGCCGAGCGAACGGATGACGCCTCCGTTCACGAAGCTCGGCTCCTCACCGAGCGCGAGCATCGCCTCGATGAGCATGCCGGTCGAGGTGGTCTTACCGTGCGCTCCTGCTACCGCCACGAGGCGCCGAGCCCGCGTGAGCCACGCCAGCGCTACCGCGCGGTGCACGGCGGGGATTCCGGCAGCACGGGCCGCCAGATACTCGGGGTTGTCCTCGGCGATCGCACCGGTGACCACGAGGGTGCTCGCGCCCGCCACATTCTCTTCGCGGTGGCCGATGGCCACAGGGATGCCGAGGGCGCGCAAGGACTCGACCGCTTCGGTGTCGCGGATGTCGGAACCGGTCACCGGGTGCCCGGCCGCCGCGAACAGTCGGGCGATACCGCTCATCCCCGCGCCGCCGATGCCCACGAAGTGCACGGTCCCCGGCTCATCCGGCATCTGCTGACGGAAGTCGGACTTGATCGCCATTACCGGGTCGCTTTCTCGCCGAGCGCGGCGTCGATGAGGTCGAGCATGCGGTCGGCACCGTCACGCACGCCGATCATCGTTGCACAGGCGGCCATCCGGGCGAGCGACGAGCGGTCCTGCAGCAACTGCAGCAACTCGTCGGTGACCCAGTCGGGCGTGAAGTCCGCGTTACGCACGACGACCGCCGCTCCCGCCGCAACGGCGTCCCGCGTGTTGAGCCGCTGTTCGCCGTTGCCGATCGCAAGGGGAACGTAGACGGCGGGAATCGCGAGGGCCGTGACCTCGCTCACCGTGGATGCTCCCGCCCGCGCGATGACGAGATCGGCATGAGCGAGAGCGAGGTCCATGCGGTCGCAGTAGGCGAGCACGTGGTAGTCGTCGAGTTTGGGCACGATCGTCTCGGATCGCGTTCCGGTGATGTGCAGGATCTGCCAGCCGGCCCCGAGGATCGTCGCCGCCGTCGCCGCGATGGTCTCGTTGATGCTGCGCGCGCCGAGCGAGCCACCGGTGACCAGCAGCGTCGACTTGGCGGGGTCGAGCCCGAACTGCGCGGCAGCGCCCGGCCGCGCGGCGTGGCGGTCGAGTTCTGCGATCTCGCGTCGCAGGGGCATGCCGACCGTGCGGGCGTGGCGAAGCCTCGTGGCTGCGAACGCGACGCCGACGAACGAGGTCAACTGGGCTCCGAGGCGGTTGGCAAGCCCCGGCCTGCTGTTCGCCTCATGCACGACAAGCGGCACCTTGGCCTTGCGCGCGGCGAGGTAGGCGGGCGCCGAGACGTAGCCGCCGAACCCGACCACGACATCCACTTCGTGTTCCGCGATCAGGGCTGCGATGCTCTCGACGAGCGCACGGAACCGGGCCGGGAACCTGAGGGCGGCGCGGTTCGGTCTGCGTGGAAAGGGCAGTCGCTCCACGGTGAGTAGCTCGTATCCGCGCTCCGGAACGAGGCGCGACTCGAGGCCCTCTTTCGTGCCGAGGACCCGGATGACGGCGTCGGGGTCGCGCTCCGTGATGCGGTCGGCAACGGCGAGAAGCGGGTTCACATGCCCAGCGGTCCCTCCTCCGGCGAGGAGATAGACGCTCACCGTCGGTTCCCGCGCACATCCTGAGCGGGTGCGGTGGCTACCGGATGTCGCGCGAACGACAACACGATGCCGATGGCACCGAGGGTGGTGATGAGCGCGGAGCCACCCGACGACATCAGGGGAAGCGGTACGCCGAGCACCGGCAGGATACCGAGCACAACGGCGATGTTCACGAACGCCTGCCCGATGATCCACACCATGACCGCGCTCACGACGATGCGGGCGAACGGGTCGGAGTTGGCTCGGATGATGCGCGCGAATGCCACGGCCATCACGATGAACAGCACGAGGAGGGTGATCGCGCCGAGGAGCCCGAGCTCCTCCCCGATGATCGCGAAGATGAAGTCGTTGTCGGCTTCCGGCAGCCACGACCATTTCGCCTTCGAGTTGCCGAGCCCCACGCCGAACACGCCGCCGGAGGCGAGCGCCCACCATCCGTGCACCGTCTGCCAGCACGTGCCGGAGTAGTCGTCGCTGGATGCGCACTGATCGAGCCACGCGCCCACCCGGTCGCTGCGCGAATTGCTCGACACCGCGAGCAGCGGCGTGATCGCGATCATCCCGACAACGGGAATGGCGAGGAATCTGAGCTTGACGCCGGCGAAGAACAGGGAGCCGAAGACGATGGAGATCATGATGATCGCCGTTCCGAGGTCTCCCCCGAACAGCACGAAGGCGATGGAGGCACCCGCGACCGGCGCGATCGGGAGCGCGAGCTCCTTGAGGCGGTGCAGCTTGTCGGCCTTGGTGGAGAGCACATAGGCGAGCCAGAGGGCCAGTGCGACCTTCGTGACCTCGGAGGGCTGGAGCGTGAATGATCCGAGGTTGAGCCAGTTGGTGTTTCCACCACGGCTGACCCCGAGCGGGGTCGCGACCACGAGGAGCTGAAGCCCGACACCGATGACCATCGCGAGTGCGGCGTATCGCTTCCAGAATGCGCTCGACATGCGCGAGGCGAGCAGCATCACGGGCACGCCGATCAGGGCGAACAGCGCCTGGCGGGAGAACCCGGCGAAGAAGTCATCCGATTCGGTGAACGACGTGATCGCCGACGAGGACAACACCATCACCAGTCCGAAGACCACGAGGAACAGGGTGGTCCCGAGCAGCAGGAAGAAGTTGCCGGTCTCGGCCGCGAAGATCCGTTTCACGGCGACGACGGCCGCTTTCGGCGCCTGGTGGCGAGTATCCGCTACCGGCTCGCTGCCCGACTCAGGGTGTGGCCGATGGCGTCGCGGGATGCTGATCGTCATCCGCCCGGTCTCCCAACATGTCGTGAACTGCTGCGGCGAATCGATCGCCGCGGTCTGCGTAGTCGGTGAACTGATCCATCGACGCGGCCGCGGGGGCCAAGAGCACGGTGTCCCCCTGCTGAGCCACCGCCGCCGACAAGGACACCGCGGTCGGCATCACCTGTCCAGTGTCAGCCGTCTTCACCTCGAAGACCGGGACCCCCGGCGCGTGTCGCCCGAATGCCGCAGTGACTGCCTGGCGTTCCACGCCGATCACGATCGCCGCCCTCAGCCGGGAGGCATTCTCGCGAATGAGCTCATCGATCTCGGCTCCCTTGAGGAGACCGCCGACGATCCAGACGACCGACTCGTGGGCGGCGAGGGCCGCCGCCGCGGCATGCGGATTGGTGGCCTTGGAGTCGTTGACCCAGGAGACGCCCGACCGCTCTGCAATCGCCTGGCTGCGGTGGGAATCGAGGCGGAACGATTGGATGGCCGCTCGGATGGCCGGCGCCTCGATCCCGAAGGATCTGGCAAGAGCCGCCGCGGCCAGAACGTTGGCGATCATGTGCGGCGCGCCGAGGCCGGCGTGTTCGACCGTGGAGAGTGTGGCGATCTCGAGAGCGCTCGAGTGGCGATCGTCGAGGAACGCCCGGTCGCAGAGCAGGTCGTCGACGAGCCCGAAATCGCTGGGCCCGGGGAGGCCGAGACCGAATCCGATCGCCCGGCATCCGTCGATCACGTCCGCGTTCTCGACCATGGCACGGGTCGCCGCATCTGACTTGTTGAACAGGCATGCGATCTTCGTGCGCTCGTACACGCTCGACTTCGCCTCGGCGTACGCCTCGGCGGACCCGTGCCAGTCGATGTGGTCGTCTGCGATGTTGAGGCACACGCTCGCCCATGGCGACAGGGACGACGCGTAATGCAGCTGGAAGCTCGACAGCTCCACCACGAGCACGTCGAAGCCGCCGGGGTCGCGGATGGCGTCGAGGACGGGCACGCCCACATTTCCGCAGGCGGCCACGCGTTTTCCTCCGGCGGCGATCATGGCGGTGGTGAGCTGCACCGTCGTGGTTTTTCCGTTGGTGCCCGTGACGGCGATCCATTCGGCCGGTGTCACCTTGTCGCGCAGGCGCCAGGCGAGTTCGACATCCCCCCACAGCGGGATGCCTGCACCGACCGTCGCCACGACCGCGGGATGGTGCGGCGGGAAACCCGGAGACACCACGACGAGATCAGGACCCAGCGATGCGATCAGTTCCGGTCCTTCGACCCGCAGGTCGGTCTCCGTGAATCCGGCGCCGATCACGTCGAGGAGGTCGGCTCGCTCAGGATCGGCCCGCTCGGCGAGCACTCGAACGGTGGCGCCGAGTTCGATCAGGGTATCCGCGACGGCGAAACCGGTGACACCGAGTCCGAGCACGACGACATTGAGCCCCGACCAGTTGTCGTTCCACCCGCTCAGCGCATCGACCTCTGCGGCACTTCTCATCGGTAGAGCCATTCCGCGTAGAAGAGCCCCACCCCTGATGCGACGAAGAGGCCGGAGATGATCCAGAACCGCACGACGATGGTGACCTCAGCCCAGCCCTTCATCTCGAAGTGGTGATGGAGGGGGCTGGCACGCCAGATGCGTTTTCCTCGCGTGAGCTTGAAGTAGATGCGCTGAACGATGACCTGGCCGGTGACGACCAGGAAGAGCCCGCCGATGAAGATGAGGAGGAGCTCGGTGCGGGAAAGGATGGCAAGGGCCGCGAGGGCACCTCCGATGGCGAATGATCCGGTGTCGCCCATCATGATCTGCGCCGGTGAGGTGTTCCACCACAGGAAGCCGATGAGCGATCCCACGATCGCCGCAGCGATTGTGGCGAGATCGAGGGGGTAGGAGACCTCGTAGCACTTGTAGAGGTTGGGAGACTCCACCGCGAGCTTCGCCAGTTCCACACACGACTGGTTGAACTGCCAGAACCCGATGATGATGTACGACCCGAGCGCGAGCACCGCGGAGCCGGCGGCCAACCCGTCGAGCCCGTCGGTGAGGTTGACGGCGTTGGAGACACTCGTCGTGATGAGCACTACCCAGATGATGAAAGCGATGATCCCGGCCGTGGACCCGAGGATGACCACGAAGTCGATCGGGAGGTCCCGCACGAAGGAGACGGCGGTCGATGCCGGGGTCAGGTTCTGCGGATCGACGTAGGTGATCGACAGGATCGCGAACACGGTGCCGACGATCACGGTGCCGAGGATCTTGAACGGGCCGCTGAGGCCGGTGCTGTTCTTTCGCCGAACCTTCATGAAGTCGTCGATGAAGCCGATGAACCCGAGCCCGACCATCATCACGATGACCAGGAGACCCGCACCCGAGGGCAATTGGCGTCCCGCGACCTGGCCGACGAGGTATCCGACGATCGACGCCGTGATGAACACGATTCCGCCCATCGACGGGGTACCGCGCTTCACCACGTGCGTGGTCGGCGTGTCCGCGCGAACGAACTGGCCCAGGTTGAGGCGCCGGAAGGCCCGGGCGAACAATGGCGTCAGGAGCAGCGTGAACACCATGGCGACCGCTGCCGCCGTGAGGAGCGCGATCATGCGCTGACCCCGCCGATCCGGTCACCGAGGAATCTGAGCCCCGCCGACTTCGACGACTTCACGAGTACCACGTCGCCTGCGCGGAGGTCGTCGCGGAGCAGCTCGAACGCGTGATCGGCCGTGTCGACGAGGACCGACTCGCCGTCCCATGACCCCTCGAGGCCCGCGGCGTTGTGGATGTGGCGTGCCCCGTGCCCGACGACGATGAGCTTCTGCACGTTCAGTCGCACCGCAAGCCGGCCGATTCGGTCGTGCTCCTCGTCGGCGTACTCCCCCAGTTCGGCCATCTCGCCGAGGACCGCCACCGATCGCCGGTCTCCCCGGGTCAACTGCGCAAGGGTCTTGAGCGCGGCGGCGGTCGAGTCCGGGCTCGCGTTGTAGGCGTCGTTGATCACCGTGACGCCGTCTCCGGGCTCGAGTACCTCCATGCGCCATCGCTCCGCACGCGGGACCGACTCGATCGCGGCAATCGCAGCGTCGAGGTCGACCCCGAGCAGATTCGCAACCGACAGCGCGGCCAGGGCGTTCATCACATGGTGCTCGCCGAGGATGCGCAGGGCCACCTGCCTTGTCGCGCCATCGATGGTCACCGTGAACGATGTGCCGGAGGCGGTGAGCTCGATGTCGGTCGCGCGCGCGTCGGCCCCGGAGTCCAAGCCGAATGTCGTGACGGATGCGGTGGTGTCCGACGCCATGGACGCGACCCGTGGGTCATCGATGTTGAGCAGCGCGACCGCGGTCGGCGGCAGGTCGGTGACGATCTCCGCCTTGGCGCGCCTGGTCTGCTCGATGCCGCCGAATTCGCCGGCGTGGGCAAGGCCCACCTTGAGCACGACGGAGATGTCGGGAACCGCGATGCGCACGAGCCGTGCGATCTCGCCGACACCGGATGCGCCCATCTCCACCACGAGGAAGCGCGTGTCCGCATCCACCCGGAGCATCGAGAGAGGTGCGCCGACGTGGTTGTTGAACGACCCCTCCGGCGCGACGGTCGGACCCGCGGCGGAAAGTATGGCGCGCAACAGGTTCTTGGTGGTGGTCTTGCCGTTCGACCCTGTGATGCCCACGATCTTGAGCGACCCGGATGCCCGCACCCGGCCGACGACGTCGCGTGCGAGGGAGGCGAGCGCAACGACACCGTCGTCGACGACGATCTGCGGGACGGTGAGAGGAAGGGCACGCTCGACGATGAGCACTGCCGCGCCGCGCTCGAGCGCGGACTCGGCGAACAGGTGACCGTCGCTGTGCTCGCCGCGGAGGGCGAAGAACACGGCGCCGGGCTCGACGAGCCTGGAGTCGGTCTGCACGGTGCCGTCGACGACCGTATCCTCGGTGGCCGAACCGGCGAGGACGAGTTGCCCGTCGAGGGCGGATGCGATCTGAGCGAGCGTGAGGGCGATCACCTACGACCAGCCCGCTTCCCTGAGCGCGTCGCGCGCCTCGGAGCGTGCCGAATAGGGTGTGCGTTCCCCGCGGATGTCCCGATAGTCCTGATGTCCGGGACCAGCCCACAGGATGGAGTCACCCTCCTTGGCGAGCGAGACAGCGTGTCGGATGGCCTTCTCCGGTGGGCTCACCTCGTGAAGCTCGGCCTGGTTCGAGGCGAGCGCCGCACCCTCGATGAGGGTGGCCCGAATCGAGGCGGGGTCCTCGAACCGGGGGTGGTGGTCGGTGACGACGAGGATGTCCGAACCCTCGGAGGCGACTCTGCCCATCTCGTGGCGCTTCGTGGCATCACGGTCGCCGTCTGCGCCGAACACCATGATGACCCGGCCCGGGGTGAACTTGCGTACGGCGGCCAGCGTATTGAGGAAGGCGTCGGGGCTGTGCCCGAAGTCGACGTAGACAGATGGCCCGCGATCGCCCGAGACCCGTTCGGTGCGGCCGGGGAGGTAGGCGACGATTCCGTCTTCGCCGAGCGCGTGGCCGATGGCTTCCAGCTCGAAACCCGCTTCGACGAGCATCACGATGGCGAGCCCCGCGTTGGCGGCCATGTGCCAACCGATGAGGGGAACGCGCGTGGTGAGGGACCTTGACTCGGGTCCGGTGAGGGTGAACTCGGTGTACGCGGCATTCTCGTCCACGATGTCGAGCATCCATTCCGCTTCCACGCCCGGCGTCGCGGAGATGGTGGTGATCGGGATGCGTGAGTGGTCGACGACCCGCTCGCCCCACGGGGAGTCGAGGGAGACGACCCCACGGCGGCCTCGTTCGGGCTCGAAGAACGCCGCCTTCGCGTCGAGGTACTCGTCCATGTCGGCGTAGTCGTCGAGGTGGTCGTGGCTGAGGTTGGTGAACGACACGACATCGAACGTGATTCCGTCGATACGGTTCCTGCTGAGGGCCTGGGCACTCACCTCGATGACGACGGCCCTGACCTCGCTCTCGCGCATCCGGGCGAGCAGTGCGTGCATCTCACTCGCCTCTGGGGTGGTGAGCCGGCTCACGACCGTGATGTCACCGATGTGGCGCTCCGCAGTGGAACTGAGCCCGGTCACGAGACCGAGCTGCCGCAGGATCCCTTCGAGGATGTATGCGGTTGAGGTCTTGCCGTTCGTACCGGTGATACCGAACAGGAGCGGCGGTGACTCTGCCGTGCGGTACACCCACGCCGACACATCCCCGAGGGCAGCCCTGGGGGAATCGACGAGCACAACAGGAAGGCCGGATGGCGCCGCCAATTCGGCCCCGGCGGCGTCGGTCATGATGGCGACCGCGCCGGCCTCGGCAGCGTCAGCGGCGTAACGAGCGCCGTGGGATTGGGCACCGGGCACTCCCACGTAGAGGTCGCCGGGCTGCACCTCGGTGGACCGGAGTGTTACTCCGGTGATCTCGACTCCATCGAGCGAGCCGACGTAGTCGAGCCCGAAGTCGGCGACCAGCCCCGTGAGGGATCGGGCGGAAGGATGTTCTGGCCGGAGAACCGGGGGGATCCGCGCGTTCACGGCGTCCTCATTTCTTACCATGTCGTCGGCAGGTTGGGTGGGGGCGTCGTCGACGGGGTGACACGGTACGTCGTGAGTACCTTGGTCATGATCTTCTTGAAGGTCGGAGCCGCGGCGGCCGACGTCTTTATGGTACCGGGGTTCACGAACATGACGATCACGGCGTACTTGGGGTCCTCGGCGGGGGCGAGTCCGGCGATCGAGACGACCCGCTTGCTCGTGTAGCGCCCGTTCTCGGCGACCTGTGCCGTTCCGCTCTTGGCTGCGACGCGATAGCCGGGGATCTGCAACTGCTTGGACAGGCCGCCGCCGGTGACGACACCTTCCATCATCTGCACGGTCGTGTCTGCGGCGTACTCCGAGACGACGCGTTCGGAATCGGTCGACGGCACGTCGGTGACCGTCCCGTCGGCGTGGGTGCATCCGCTCACCAGGGTGAGGGGAAGCCGAACCCCGCCGTTGCCGAGAGTCTGGTAGATGCTGGAGACCTGAGCGAGGGTCGTCGACACGCCCTGCCCGTAGGACACGTCGTACTTCTGCTGGTCATCCCACTTCGACGCGAGGATGCCGCGGCTCTCGCCCTGGAAGTCGATCTCGGTGCGCTCCCCCACGCCGAACGCCCGCATGTAGTCGTAGCGGGTGGAGTTGGGGAGCAGAGTCGCGAGTTGGGAGATGCCCACGTTGGATGACTGCTCGATCACGCCGGCGAGCGTGAGCTTCTGCTCTGCGTGGGCGGCGGCGTCACGGATGATGCTGCCCTCAGGGGATACCCAGCGGGAAGGCACGGTCACGCGGGTCAACGGCGTTGCGACTCCCTTGTCGAGGAGCATCGACGCCGTCATCGGCTTGAAGATGGAGCCGGGTTCGTAGGCCGCACTGAAGGCGAGCGAACCGAGGAAGTCGGGGGCCGTGCCGTCGACGTTGTTCGGGTCGACCGCGGGGTAGTCGGCAACCGTGAGCAGGTGGCCGGTGGCGACCTCGGTCACCGTGGCCAACGCCGACGTGGCGCCGATCGCGATGGCCTGCTCGGCGATCATCTGCTGCACCGCCCACTGCAGGTCGGCATCGATCGTGGTCGTGACGGTGCCGCCGGGAACGGCGTCCTGCGTGGTCACGGTGCTCCCGGGAAGGCGGATGCCGTCGGCCCCGCGTTCGTAGGTGGACGATCCGTCGATGCTGGCGAGGCAGGTGTCCTCCGTGTACTCGAGTCCGTTCTGTGGTCCGTCTGTTCCAACGAAGCCCACGAGGTTGCCTGCGACGGAGCCGTCGGGGTAGATGCGCGTGGGGTGCTGGCGCGGGTACACGCCTGCTACCGAAAGATCGCGGATGTCGCGCATCTGATCGGTGGTGACCTCTTTGGCGATGTACTCGAAGTCGGACTCCGGGTTCGCTGTAATGGTGCGCAATACCTCCGCGCGGGTCTGCTCGGTGATCGCCGCGATCTTGGCGGCCACGGAGGAGAGCGAGGTCTTCTCGTTGTCGCGGTACGCCGTGATCATGGTCCGCGGCGAGACGGTGATGTCGTACCGCATCACGCTGCCGGCGAGAACGGTGCCATCGCGGTCGACGATGTCGCCGCGGGCCGCGTACGTGCTCACGGCGATGGCGCGCTTGTCCATCGACTCGGTGTTGAGTTCATCCGCCCGCACCAGCTGGATGTCGACGAGTCGCACGACGAAGACGACGAATACCGCGAGGATCGACAGCATCGAGAGGGTCAGTCGCCGCCGAGTATGGAGCGGTGTGGTCACGGGCGTGGTCTCCCAGTGTGTATCGATAGCGGTGTCGCCTCAGGGCGTGGCCTGGAGGCGGCGATCACCCGCGTCAGTGCGTCGTGGGCGACGGAATGCCGATCGGGGTTACCGTTCCGGCTGTAGGCGACGTTACAGACGGGTCGGCCCCTGCCACGGGAGGCGCGCCCTCGACTACGGGACTCGCCTGGGATACGAGCGGGACATCGGCCAACAGGGTGTTCGGAATGAGCGAGGTTCCGTCCGCTGCGGTCATCAACGCGGCGCTTGCGGTGGCGCGCACCGGCGCACCGAGCACAGCACCGTCGGCGAGCCGCAGATACGCCGCGCTCGAGTTCGCAACCATTCCGAGAGCCTGGGCCTCGCTGGCGAGGTGCTGCGGAGCCTCGAGGATCTGGAGCCGCTCGAGCATCACCTGCTGGTCGCGGGCGAGTTCGGCCTGGCGTGCCTGCAGCGACGAGATCTCGTAAGCACCCTCCGACGTCGCGATGGAGAGGAGGAGCTGGGCCGACAGGATGCCGAACAGTCCGGCGACGGTGACGACGGCCACGATGAGGCGCGGGCGCGCACGTTTCTGGCTACGCGAACTGTCGATCTCGAGGGCACGGAGCCTCTCTTCGCGCGGTACACCACGCGCTGAGCCGAAAAGGGTGCTGGCCGGGACTGCGCTCACGCTGCCCTCCTGATTCTGGTCGCCGCGCGGAGCCGCACGGGGGTTGCTCGTGGATTCTCTGATTTCTCCTCGTCCGAGGCCATTTCGGCCCCCTTGACGAGGAGTTGGAAAGACGGCCGGTGTTCCGGCAGTTCGACGGGGAGCCCGGCGGGGGCGGTCGACGACGTCGCGGCGACCAGGGCGCGCTTCACGATGCGGTCCTCGAGCGACTGATACGCGAGCACGACAATGCGCCCATCGACCGCAAGGAGCTCGAGCGCCGCAGGTATCGCACGCTGCAGAACCGAGAGCTCCTGATTCACCTCGATGCGGAGGGCCTGGAACACCCGCTTGGCGGGATGGCCGTTCCGCTGGATCGCCACGGGCGTTGCTGCGGTGATGACCGCGACGAGGTCGGCCGACCGGGTGAGCGGCTGCACCTGCCGTCGTTCCACGATCCGCTGTGCATACCTGCCGGCGAGTTTCTCCTCGCCGTACTCGCGAAAGATGCGGCGCAGTTCGGCTTCGGGGTAATCGGCGAGCACGCGCTCGGCGGTCAGTTCCGAGGTCGCATCCATCCGCATGTCGAGCGGGGCGTCCTTGGAGTAGGAGAAGCCGCGGTCGACCCGGTCGAGCTGCAGGGAGGAGACCCCGAGGTCGAACAGGATGCCGTGAACCTCGGACAGCCCGAGTCCGGCGACGGCGTCGGCGATGCCGTCGTACACGGTGTGCACAAGGTGCACCCTGTCGCCGAACGCGGCGAGGCGTCGTCCTGCGATCTCGAGAGCGTCGGTGTCACGGTCGAGGCCGATCAGGGTCAGGTCGGGAAATCGGCTGAGGAAGGCCTCCGCGTGGCCCGCCATGCCGAGAGTCGCGTCGATCAGCACGGCGCCCTGTCGGTCGAGCGCGGGGGCGAGCAACTCGAGGGTGCGCTCGAGGAGCACGGGGGTGTGGATGGCGGCATCGTTCATAGGTGTCCGGTGGTCCTTACTCCTGATCCCCATCCGATCTGACCTGCCGCCGGGGAAGTGCGGCAGGGCGTCAATCGGCTGGGAGTCAGGCGCAAGGTCCTAGAAGAGTCCGGGGATCACCTCCTCCGTGGTGTTGGCGAATCCGGCTTCCTGCTCGGCGTAGTAGGTCTCCCACGCCTCGGTGTCCCAGATCTCCGCGCGGCTGCCCACGCCGATGACCGTGAGGTCCTTCTCGAGTCCGGCGTAGCTGCGCAGGGTGCCGGGAATGGTGACGCGATGCTGGCTGTCCGGCACCTCGGCGCTCGCACCCGAGAGGAACATCCGGTTGAAGTCGCGACCCTGCTTGCTCGTCATCGGAGCTTTGCGGATCGTGTCGTGCACGAGTTCGAACTCCTTAGCGCTGTACACATAGAGACAGCGCTCCTGCCCGCGGGTGATCACCAGCCCTGCTTCGAGCTCACCACGGAACTTCGCGGGAAGGATCAGCCGCCCTTTGTCGTCGAGCTTGGGTGCGTATGTTCCGAGAAACACGGGCACACCCCCTCGATCGCCGGCCTGCTCAGGATGACTCCACTTTACTCCACAACCCTCCACGATTCAATCGAAACACCCCGAATGGGGGGCATTAGCGCGGTCATTTTCCCCGAGAATCCGGGCGAGAGGCCGGTGGAGGGAAAGTGGAGGGCGGAGGCGGGCGACGCTCTACCGGTATCCATCGGGGCATAAAAAAAGAACCGGCCAGACGGCCGGTTCTTTCGATTGCTTGGTGGGGAGCTAGTTCTGATCTCCGCGATCGTCCTGGCGCTTTTCCCAGCGCTGGTTCATGCGGTCCATGAAGCCCCCTCGTGCTTGCGCGGAAGGCGCTCTGGTCGAGGCGCTCGCTCGCTCCGCCGCACTCGGCTCGCGGACTGGACCTCCGTCGCGGGAGCGGGAGAAGGCGAGCATCGCGCCGCCCACGATGGCGACGAATCCGGCCACGCCGATCAGCGGCTGCTGCAGGATGACGCCGGTCACGATGATTCCCACGCCGAGCAGGGCGACGAGAATTCCGACGACGATCCACGTGTAATTGGGTCGGCCGCGGACCTGGCCGACTGATGCGACGAATTCCGCATCATTGTGATAGAGACTTCTCTCCATCTCTTCGAGCAGACGTTGTTCGTGCTCCGAAAGCGGCATGGTCACTCCTCCCGGATCGAAACTGACGCACCTAGACCTAAAGTGTATGCGCCCCGCCGTCGCTAGGCTAGGCGGGTGGCTGAGAGTACCCGGTTAGTTGACCTTGTCCAGGCTGATCTCGACGATTTCCTCAGTCAACGGGACGAGGACCTCCTCTCCATCGCGCCGGATCTCGGACCCTTCGTCGGATTCGCTCGCGATCTCCTCCGTGGCGGAAAACGCTTCCGTGCGCTCTTTTGCTACTGGGGCTGGCAGGCCGCCGCCGGTGAGACCACGGCGTTCGACGCCATGTCGTCCGAGGACGATGCTCCGTCGAGCAGCCTGCCCGCCGTGGTGCGCGCCTCGAGCGCGCTGGAGGTCTTCCACGCGGCCGCCCTGGTGCACGACGACATCATCGACAACTCGGACACCCGGCGCGGTAACCCGTCGGCGCATCGTCGGTTCGAGGCGATGCACAGCGATGGCGGGTGGGATCAGAGCCCGGTGGCATTCGGCTCGTCGGCCGCGCTCCTCCTCGGGGACCTTCTCCTCGGGTGGAGCGACGAACAGTTCGACAGCGGCATCCGGCTCCTGGGGCACACCGGGCGGGCGGATCGGGCGCGGCGGGAGTTCAACCGGATGCGCACCGAGGTCACGGCGGGTCAGTATCTCGACATCCTCGAGGAACGCGCCTGGCGCAGCTTCCCGGAACCGGAGCTGCTCCCCCGCGCCCACCGGGTGATCGTGTACAAGTCTGCGAAGTACAGCATCGAAGCCCCCCTCATCATCGGGGCGGCGATGGGCGGTGCCTCCGAGGCGCAGATCGACTCACTCCGTGACTTCGGCCTTCCCCTCGGCATCGCGTATCAACTCCGCGACGACCTCCTCGGAGTTTTCGGAGATCCGGCGATCACGGGCAAGCCCTCAGGTGACGACCTGCGCGAGGGCAAGCGCACCGTGCTGATTGCGCTGGCCCGCACGAGCCTTCCGGCGAATTCGCGCGCCGTGCTCGACGAACTGCTCGGCGACGCCGACCTCACCGAGGACCAGGTGCGGATGCTTCAGGCCTCGATTGCCGAGTGCGGCGCCGTCGACCAGGTCGAACGGATCATCTCGCACAACGTCGGTCTCGCGGTCAGCGCGCTCGGCAGCGCGCCGATCAGCGCGGCCGCGAAGGATCAGCTGTCCCGTCTGGCGGACACCGTCACGTCGCGAGCCGCCTGAGGCCGCGCACCGCGCGCGGGAGGATCAGAACCCGAGCGCCTGCGCGACCCGTCGAACCTCGGCCTTGCGGCCGGCGCGCAGCGCTTCGATGGGAGACACTCCGAGTGAATCGTCGACGGCGAGCAGCCACTGCATGGCTTCCTCGTCGCTGAAGCCACTGTCGGCCAGCACGATGAGCGTGCCCTTGAGTTCGCTAAGTGGTTCGCCGTCGCGAATGAACGATGCGGGAACCTTCAGCACGCCGTCGACGCGCACGGCGAGCAGTGCCCGTTCCTCGATCAATCGGCGAACCCTGCTGACGCCGAGGCCGAGTTCGTTCACAAGGTCGGGCACGGTCAGCCACAGGGTGTCCGGGGAAGTAATCACCCCTCTAGATTGCCAGATCGGCGCGGCGACGAAGAGCGGTCGAATTGTTTCGCGCGTGTTAACGCGTACAACATCCGTCACTTTGGTTGACACCAATATCCAATTGTGTCAACTTTGAGAGGTTGTTGCCGCGGGGGCGGCAGCAGTGCCGGCTATCGCCCGGGGAGCCAACGATCTGCTCAATGCGCCTGCCCCCAACGACGAATTCGGGGACAGAAGCCATGACCACATCACAGAACACGCCGGCGACACCCTTGTCGGAGTCGACGGATGTCGATTCGCAGAACGGGATGTCCGCCTTCGGTGAGTCCACCGGGGCGCCAGCCGCCGACCGCTCTCGGGCGGCCCGCAGCCTGTTCAACACGATCCCCCTCGTGCTGGCCGGTTCCATGGCGATGAGTCTCAACCTCTCGATGCCCCTTCCCTCCGCCGACGCGCACGAGAAGCGTCCCGCCGAGGACAAGTCCTCCCCCACGGAACTCGGTAAGAGCATCCGCGAGTCCTTGGCAGCGGCCCACGCGGCCTCGACGGCGGAGGCGCTCTCGACGGGTGAGGTGACGACGGCCGCAGTCGCCCCGACCTCCTACACGGTCGTCGCCGGCGACTCGGTGAGCGGCATCTCGGCACGCTACGGTCTCGCCACGGCGTCCGTGCTCGCGCTCAACGGATTGAGCTGGAAATCGGTCATCTATCCGGGGCAGGTGCTCAAGCTGACGAGCGCGAGCTCGGCTCCCATCCGCTCGACGCCGACCTCCACCGCCACCACGCGATACACCATCGCCTCCGGCGACACGGTGAGCGGCATCGCGACGAAGTTCGGCATCTCCACCCAGAGCCTGCTCTCGGCGAATGGGCTCGGCCTGACCAGCATCATCTATGCCGGGAGCACGCTGGCGATCCCAGGCTCGTCGGCTCCCGCGTCGGTCGCCAGCGCCCCCATCGCGCAGCCGGCACCGAGCCGCGCGGTGGCGAGCACCGCACACGTGATCAAGCAGGGCGAGACGATCGCCAGCATCGCGCGGTCGTACGGCACCAGCATCCAGGCACTTCTCACGGCCAACGGCCTTGGCTGGTCGAGCATCATCTACAGCGGGCGCACCCTGGTCATCCCCTCGGTCGTCGTGGTCACCCCGGGACTCACCGGACTCACCGGAGTGACCCCCCTCACCCAGGAGATGGCGCAGAATGCCCGCGCCATCATCTCGGTGGGTCGGTCACTCGGCGTGAACGACCACGGCCTCACCATCGCCCTCGCCACGGCGATGCAGGAGTCGAGCCTGCGCAATCTCGACTACGGCGACCGCGATTCCCTCGGCCTGTTCCAGCAGCGTCCGAGCCAGGGGTGGGGTACCCCCGCACAGGTGCGTGACCCGCATCACTCCGCCCGCCTGTTCTTCGGAGGCCCCAGTGGACCGAACCGCGGAATCACCCCCGGACTGCTCGACATCTCGAATTGGCAATCGATGAGCCTCACCCAGGCGGCACAGGCCGTGCAGCGTTCCGCCTATCCGGATGCGTATGCAAAGTGGGAGACCTCGGCGAAGGCGTGGCTCGCGGCCCTGAGCTGATGTCGGCGGATCACCGGCACCGGACCTCCGGTCCCTCGGTGTTTTACCGGGGCGATGCAACACCGCGTCCGTAGAATCATCCGGTGACCACGAACCCCTCCGACCCGATGATCGGTCGTCTCGTCGACGGCCGGTATCAGGTGCGTTCGCGGATCGCGCGCGGAGGAATGGCCACGGTATACCTCGCCACCGACCTCCGTCTCGAGCGGCGTGTGGCCATCAAGGTCATGCACGGGCACCTCGCCGACGACAGCCAATACAAGGCGAGGTTCATCCAGGAAGCCCGCTCTGCCGCGAGGCTCGCCCACCCCAATGTGGTCAATGTGTACGACCAGGGGCAGGACGCCGACACCGCCTACCTCGTGATGGAGTACCTGCCCGGAATCACCCTCCGGGATCTGCTGGAGGAGCACCGGCTACTCACCACCGAGCAGGCCCTCGACATCATGGAGGCCGTGCTGTCCGGTCTCGCGGCCGCACACAAGAACGGCATCGTGCACCGAGACCTCAAGCCGGAGAACGTGCTCCTGGCTGACGACGGGCGCATCAAGATCGGCGACTTCGGGCTCGCGCGCGCCGCCACCGCGAACACCGCCACCGGCAACGCACTCCTCGGAACCATCGCCTACCTCTCCCCCGAACTCGTCACGCGCGGCATCGCCGACACCCGCAGCGACATCTACGCGGTGGGCATCATGCTCTACGAGATGCTCGCCGGAGAGCAGCCGTTCAAGGGCGAACAGCCCTTCCAGATCGCCCATCAGCACGCCAACGACACCGTCGGCACCCCGAGTTCGAAGAATCCGCTCGTTCCGGCAGAACTCGACGAACTCGTGCTGTGGGCCACCGCCCGCGACCCCGACCAACGCCCTCGCGACGCGCGGATGATGCTCGAGCAGTTGACCGAGACGCAGGCGGCACTGCAGTCCGGCGTATCCGGTTCGGCAACCGCCGTGCAGCGCACCATGGTGCTGCAGCCCGTCGCAGCGCGCACGACCGGCGCGACCGAAGTCATCACCCCGACTCGGCGCCAGCGCACCGGCCCCGTGGTCGGCGACAACATCGCGGCGTTGCGCACGCGCGCATCCCGCCGTCGAGCGAAGGGATTTTGGCTCTTCGCCGTCGTGCTGCTCCTGTCGGGCGGAGCGGCGTTCGCCGGATGGTTCTTCGGGAGTGGGCCGGGCGCCCTCATCCAGGTTCCGGCGGTCGCGCGCCTCGACGTGACCGACGCCACGAGGGCGCTCGTCGCAGCCGACCTCGCCGTCGCCGAAGAACAGACGCCGGTCTACGATCCGGTGGTACCCGCCGGCCTCGTGATCGGCACGACCCCGGAGGACGGTGCCCGGGTCGCGCACGGCGCACCGATCACCCTCTCGGTATCCCAGGGTCCTGAACCTCTGCCCGTCCCGCGATTGGCGGGTCTCCCCAAGGACGAGGCGGAGGCCGCCATCACGAGTGCCCGCTTCACGCTCGGCGCCGAGTCGATCCTGTTCGACTCGGATGTCGCGGAGGGCACGATCATCCGCGCCCTCGGCGAGGACGGTGTCGAGCTCGAGCCCGGCGCGAGGTACCTCGACCAGCGGCCGGTATCGCTCGTCGTCTCGGCGGGACCTGTCCCGGCCCTCGCCGGGCTCTCCGTCGCCGATGCGACCGCCGAACTCGAGGCTGTCGGCCTCGCCGCGGGAGGCGTGTCGCGAGCATTCAGCGACAGCGTGCCGAAAGACTCCATCATCTCGGCCGCCCCGACAACGGATCCGATCGCCCCGGGAACAGCGTTCACCTTCGTCGTGTCTGACGGAGTCGCGCCGGTGACCATCCCCGACGTGGTCGGAGAGACCTGGCTCGACGCGAAGAAGACCCTCGCGGGCCTCGGTTTCGCGCTCGACTACGACAAGACCGCCGACATTCTGCCGAACGTCGCACGGGTGCGGGCGCTGTCCCCTGGCGTCGGTCAGACCGTGCCGAAGGGCACCACCATCCGGGTCACGTTCGCGTCGCTCTTCGGCTGAGTCAGGCCCGGAAGCTCGATCGCGAGCGCCGCTGCTCACTCCGCCCGAGCGCCCGACGACGATCGGGTCCGGTTCACACCGGACCCGACCGCGGATCAGCGAGCGGAGTTTGCCGCGCCGAGCTCCTCGGCCACGAGGAAGGCGAGCTCGAGGGACTGCATGTGGTTGAGGCGCGGGTCGCACAGGGACTCATACCGCGTCGCGAGGGTCGCCTCGTCGATCTGCTCGGAGCCGCCGAGGCACTCGGTCACGTCGTCCCCGGTCAGTTCGATGTGGATGCCGCCCGGGTGGGTCCCCGCCGCACGATGTGCCTCGAAGAAGCCCTTCACCTCGTCGACCACGTCGTCGAAGCGCCTCGTCTTGTAGCCCGTCGGCGTGGTGAGCCCATTGCCGTGCATCGGGTCCGAGACCCAGAGCGGTGTCGCATCGAAGCCCTTGATCGCTTCGAGCAGCGGCGGAAGTGCATCCCTGATCTTGCCCGCGCCCATTCGGGAGATGAACGTGAGACGCCCAGGCTCCCGGTCGGGGTCGAGCTTGTCGATGAGGCGCTCCATGTCGTCGGCCGACGTCGTCGGTCCGAGCTTCACGCCGATGGGGTTACGCACCCTCGAGAAGTAGTCGACGTGCGCATCATCGATGCCCCGCGTGCGTTCACCGATCCAGAGGAAGTGGGCGGATGTGTTGACCGGCATTCCGGTGCGCGAATCGATCCGCGTCATCGGCCGCTCGTAGTCCATGAGCAGACCCTCGTGGCTGGTGTAGAACTCGACCCGCTTCAACTCGTCGAAGTCGGCACCGGCCGCGACCATGAACTTGATGGCCCGATCGATGTCGCGCGCGAGCAGCTCGTAGCGCGCGTTGGCGGGGTTCCTCGCGAAACCGCGGTTCCAGCTGTGCACCTGGCGGAGGTCGGCGAAGCCGCCCTGCGTGAATGCGCGCACCAGATTGAGGGTCGAGGCTGCGGTGTGGTACCCCTGCACCAGTCGACGGGGGTCGGCCTGCCTGGATTCGGGGGTGAAGTCGTAGCCGTTCACGATGTCGCCGCGGTAGGCGGGCAGCGTGACGCCGTTGCGGGTCTCGTCGTCGCTGGAGCGGGGCTTGGCGAACTGGCCGGCCATCCGTCCCATCTTGATCACCGGCGTGGATGCGCCGTAGGTGAGCACGACGGCCATCTGCAGAATCGTCTTCACGCGGTTGCGGATCTGCTCGGCGGTAGCACCCGCGAAAGTCTCGGCGCAGTCGCCACCCTGCAGCACGAACGCCTTCCCCTGTGCCGCGGAGGCGAGGCGATCGCGCAGGATGTCCACCTCACCGGCGAACACCAGAGGCGGCAAGCCGGCGATCTCGGCGGACGCGGCGCCAACGGCGTCGGCATCCGGCCAGGACGGCTGCTGCTTGATCGGAAGCGTCCGCCAGTGGTCGAGCCCTGCGATCACAGCGGGATCGGGCAGGACAACGGTCTCTTCGGTCGGATCAACCACGCGAAATTCCTCATCGGTGACAACGGCCCGTGGGCCGTGGCCGACGGTGCGGCCCTAACTACCTTAAGGGTTCAGCGCGCGGTCGCTCCGCGCTTCTCCTTCACCGACGTGGCGTAGACGTCGACATACTCCTGGCCGCTGAGCCGGTTGAGCTCGTACATGATCTCGTCGGTGACCGATCGCAGGATGAAGCGATCACTCTCCATGCCGTGGAAGCGCGAGAAGTCGAGCGGTTTGCCGATGACGATCCCGATGCGCCGAACCTTCGGCAGGCGCTGCCCGATCGGCATCACCTTCTCGGTGTCGATCATGGCGACCGGGATGACGGGCACATCGCCCTCGAGGATCATGCGGGCAACGCCCGTGCGGCCGCGGTACAGCTTGCCGTCCGGGCTCCTGGTTCCCTCCGGATAGATGCCGAGCATCTCGCCGCGCGCCAGCACCCTGAGCCCGGTTTGCAACGAGGCCTCCGACGCCTTGCCGCCCGACCGGTCGATCGGCAGCATGCCCGCCGAGCTCAGGAACGTTCGGGTCAGCCAGCCCTTGATGCCACGACCGGTGTAGTAGTCGCTCTTCGCGAGGAAGCTCAGCTGCCGGTCGATCACGAGGGGAAGAAAGACGGAGTCGATGAACGACAGGTGGTTACTCGCGAGGATCACGCCGCCACTGCGCGGAATGTTCTCGTGCCCGGTCACCCAGGGGCGGAATGCGGTCCGCAGAATCGGCCCCACGACCAGATTCTTCATCAGCCAGTAGAACATCAGACCCTTTTCCGCAGTGAAGGATTCACTTTAGCCCGCTACCTGATGGATTCGGGCGAGGTCGGCGGCACCGACCACACCAGCGTCGTTCACGAGTTCCGCGATGACGAAATCCGGCTCCGGATGGTAGCCGCGCGCCGGGAGGTGCGACCGGAACGATTCACGGATCGGGTCGAGCAGCAGGTCGCCCGCCATGGCGACGCCGCCGCCGAACACGAACACCTGAGGGTCGAGGATCGCGCTGAGTGACGCGCAGGCCTGGCCCAGCCACGTGCCCAGCTCCCGGAGGGCCTGCAACGCTCCGGGGTCCCCGTCGGCGATGAGCAACCCCACGTCGGCTCCGGCGAGAACACCCTTCTGCTCGCGCACGCGGGCGAGACCCTGGCCCACTCCGCCGACATCCGCGATCGCATTCGCCATGCGGAGAAGGGCGCGGCCCGAGCCATACTGCTCGATACACCCGCGCGCGCCGCATCCGCAGGGCAGTCCGTCGGGAACGATCCGCATGTGGCCCAACTCGGCACCCGCACCGAACCCGCCACGGAAAAGCTGGTCGCGGGTGACGATGGCGCCGCCGACCCCTGTGCCGATGGTGAGCATCGTCATGTCGCTCACGAGGCGCCCTGCGCCGTAGCGGAATTCCGCCCAACCGGCAGCGTTGGCGTCGTTGTCGATGGTGATGTCGAGATCGAGACGTTCGGCGAGACGCTGACGCAACGGCTCCTCACGCCATGGGATGTTCGGCGTGTAATAGACGATCGACTGAGAGGCGTCGATGAAACCGGGCGCCGCAACGCCTGCGGCGCGGATGTCGCGTCCAGCGGAGAGCCGCTCGATCATCGATACGACAGCATCGACGATCGCCTGCGAATCACCGGCGTCGGTGGCGACCCGGTCCTCCATGATGATGTCGCCGAGGTCGCTGACGACAGCACCCGCGATCTTCGTGCCGCCGATGTCGATTCCGATGGCATCCATGCCAACCCGTCCTTTCCCTGGCGCAACGCGGAGATGAATGGCCGCGGCTGACGCCGGATCCGAGTCTAGGGAAGACAACGCATCCGCGACGTCCCGCAGTGCCGCAGCACCCTCGATAGAGTTGGAACATACCGCCCCGGTGCCAGAGGAGTTGCCGTGCAAGAGTACGAGGTCCCCGCATTAGTCGAGGCCGACCCGGAAGCCAACGCCACAGATCTGCTGGTCGATCGTGTCGCTGCAACGCCCGATCTGGCCTTGTTCGCCCGTCCACGATCCGACGGCGGGTGGCAGGATGTGACCGCAGCCGAGTTCCATGCCGAGGTGGTGGCACTCGCCAAGGGTCTCGTGGCCTCGGGGATCGAACCCGGCGACAAGATCGGCCTGATGTGCAAGACCCGCTACGAGTGGTCTCTCATCGACTTCGCCGTGTGGTTCGCTGGCGGCGTGCTCGTGCCCGTCTACGAGACGTCCTCCCCCGGCCAGGTGCAGTGGAATCTGCTGGACTCCGGCGCGATCGCGATGATCACGGAGACTCCCGATCACTTCGCGCGGTTCGACGAGGTACACGCCGACCTCCCCCTGGTCAGGAAGGTGTGGCAGATCGATCTCGGCGACCTGGCCAAACTGGCCTCGCAGGGCGGTGTGGTGCCGGACGAGGAGATCGAGCGACGCCGCACCATCGCGCGCGGGTCAGACCTGGCGACACTCATCTACACGTCCGGGTCGACCGGCCGGCCCAAGGGCTGCGAACTCACCCATTCGAACTTCGTCGAGCTGATCCGTAACGCGCAGAAGGCGATCCCGGAGGTCATCAGTCCGGGCGCGAGCACCCTCCTCTTCATTACGATGGCCCACATCTTCGCCCGGTTCATCGCCGTGCTCTGCGTTCATGGCGGCGTCAAGGTCGGTCACCAGCCCGACACCAAGCTGTTGCTGCCCTCCATGGCATCGTTCAAGCCGAGCTTCCTCCTGGCCGTGCCGCGCGTGTTCGAGAAGGTCTACAACTCGTCGGAGCAGAAGGCGGAGACCGGCGGCAAGGGCAAGATCTTCCGCGCGGCGGCGGAGGTGGCGGTCGAGCACTCGAAGGCGCTCGACTCCGGCAAGGTCCCCCTCCCCCTGAAGCTGAAGTTCGCGCTGTTCGATCGGCTCGTGTACGGAAAGATCCGCGCCGCGATGGGCGGCAACGTGCGCTACGCGGTTTCCGGCTCGGCACCGCTCGGACTCAGACTCGGTCACTTCTACCGGAGCCTCGGCATCACCATCCTCGAGGGCTACGGCCTCACCGAGACGACCGCGCCCATCTCGGTCAACCTGCCCTCCCGGTTCAAGATCGGCAAGGTCGGCCCGCCCCTGCCGGGTATGGCGGTGCGGATCGCCGACGACGGTGAGATCCAGGCGAAGGGGATCGACATCTTCGCGGGCTACTGGAAGAACCCGGCTGCCACGGCCGAGTCCTTCGATGGCGAATGGTTCAAGACCGGGGATATCGGCACGATCGACGAGGACGGCTACCTGCAGATCACCGGCAGGAAGAAGGAACTCATCGTCACCGCCGCGGGCAAGAACGTCGCACCCGCAGCGCTCGAGGACCCGATCCGGGCGAATCCGATCATCGCGCAGGTGATCGTGGTCGGTGACCAGAAGCCGTTCATCTCGGCTCTCATCACCCTCGACGAGGAGATGCTGCCCGTCTGGCTCAACAACAATGGCGAGGATGCCACCATGGGCACCGCCTCGGCGGGGCGGAACCCGAAGGTGCTCGCCGAGATCCAACGCGCGATCGACGCGGCGAACGCCCAGGTGTCTCGAGCCGAGTCCATTCGCAAGTTCGTGGTGCTCGAGCACGAGCTCACCGAGGCGAGCGGCCACCTGACACCCAAGATGAGCATCAAGCGCGGCGTCATCCTTGCGGACTTCGCCGACGAGATCGATCAGATGTACGCGGACGCCCCGCCCACTGCGGGCACCAGCCTGATCGGCTGACCCGGCCCGGCACGGCCGCCACCTCGAACTGTCGAGGCTCAGGCGGCCGTGCCAACGCCCTGGTGCTTCAGAACCAATCCGACTCGCGGATCAGGCGCATCGCGTCGCGACGCTGCTCCTTGTCGAGGCCTTCGATGAAGAGCTTGCCGTCGAGGTGATCCGTCTCGTGCTGCAATGCCTGAGCCATCAGCCCCTCACCGCTGAGCTCCACGGCATTGCCGGCGAGGTCGATACCGCGCACCCTCGCATACGGGAATCGGCGTCGCGGAAAATAGAACCCCGGCACCGAGAGACACCCCTCGTCGACGAGCTCGGCCTCGCCGCGAGTCTCCACGAGTTCGGGGTTGATGATGTAGCCAACGTCGCCGTCGACGTTGTAGCTGAAGGCGCGGAGGTTCACACCGATCTGGCAGGCTGCGACACCGGCACGGCCGGGCACGCGAACGCTGTCGAGCAGGTCGGTGACGAGTCCCTCTGCGGCCGGATCGCCCGGTGTGATCGAGTCGGACACGGTCTTGAGCACCGGATCACCGAAGATCCGGATGGGGCGTTCTGTCATCGTGCGGTCAACCTCAGTTCGATCTGCTGCTGGGCAGCCCGTCGACGACGAGCGCCGCGAGTTCACGGGCCGCCGACTTGGTGAGTTCTTTGAGCCGATCGAAGTGCACGATCGAACCGGCCGCCAGTTGCGGGTCATACGGGATACGCACGATCGCCCGCACCCTCGACGCGAAATGAGCCTCGATCTCGTCGAGCTTGACCAGATTCGTGCCATGGGTTGCCGTGTTCAGGGCGACGACCGCGTTCCGCACGAGATCCCCGTATCCGTTCGCCTCGAGCCACGTGAGCGTCTCGGATGCCAGCCGCGCCTCGTCGACGCTGCCACCAGACACGATCACGACGGAATCGGCGCGCTGAAGCGTCGCGCGCATCACCGAGTGCACGATGCCGGTGCCGCAGTCGGTGAGGGCGATCGAGTAATACCTGGTGCACAGATCGGCGACGACGTTGTAATCGTCCTCGTCGAATGCCTCCGAGAGCAGTGGGTCGGTGTCGGAGGCGAGGATGTCCAGCCTGGTGTCGTCCCTCGAGACGAGGCCGGTGAACTCGCTGAAACTCGTGATCGATGGAGCTCGGGTGACCACGTCGCGAACGGTGGAGCGGGTCTGCTTGTTCACCCGCTCCGAGAGCGTGCCGCGGTCGGGGTTCGCGTCGATGGCGATGATGCGGTCTTCCCGCACGCTGGCGAGCGCCATGCCCAGGAGCGCGGTGACCGTGGTCTTTCCGACTCCACCCTTGCGCGTCAGCACCGGCACGAACCTGGTACCGCCGTCGAACTCCTTGTGGATTCGCTGGTCGACCAGTTTGGCTGCGCGCACCGCGGCCGAGTCACCGAGGTTCAGCCGGCCGAATGTGACGGTGTACACGAACCCAGGCCAGCGTCCGCCCGGCTTTGTGAATCGTGCGTTCTTGCCGAGGAGACGTTCCGCGGTGAGCATCGCGGCCGGCTCCGGGCTGCCCGCGGCCGTTCCGTGCATCCGTCCGCGCCGCCGATAGTGCGGGTCGGTGGCAGCCGTGTTCGACGACTGAGGCGGAAGAGCTACGGACGTTGTCGAGACGGTGCCGGGATCGAATGCGCCGGGGTCGACCGGCACGTCGTCGATGCTCACGGCGACCTCCTCATCCGGGACGTTCCGCACGGGAGCGGGGATGTCGACCGTGAACGTGAGCGACTCGGTCGATGGGTCGCGGTATTCGAGAGCCGCGGTGTCCTCGGCTCCGGGCGCGAGCTCATCCCGCGTATCGACATCGCCGTCGCGCTCGTGCACACGGTCGTGCTCATCATGCTCGGCTCGGGTCACCGCAGCACCTCGGTCTTTCAAATGGGGGTGGGAATTCCGCAACTAGGGATTGCGTACAACGGTGCAGTGTATCCCCGTCACCAATGCGAACGCATGCTTCGGGCGATCAGGCAGGTTCCACCACCACGAGCAGATCGCCGGCCTCCACCTGCTGAGGCGAGGGCACCGCGAGGCGGGACACCCGGCCGCCGATGACGGTCGTGATGGCGGCCTCCATCTTCATGGCCTCGATGGATGCGACAGTCTGGCCCGCGGTGACCGTGTCGCCCTCGACGACCTGAAGCGTCACCACTCCGGAGAACGGCGCCGCAACCTGTCCCGACACCGACGCGTCGGCCTTCTCCGCAGACTTCGTCTGCACTGAGATGGTGCGATCTCGCACGAAGACCGGCCGAAGCTGACCGTTCAGTGTGGTCATCACGGTGCGCATGCCCTTGTCGTCGGCGTCGCCGATCGCCTCGAGGCCAACG
This sequence comes from uncultured Actinomycetota bacterium, assembly GCA_963756375.1. Taxonomy (GTDB): domain Bacteria; phylum Actinomycetota; class Actinomycetes; order Actinomycetales; family Microbacteriaceae; genus Marisediminicola. The sequence continues at coordinate 1,239,621 of CAVWNJ010000005.1, forward strand.
AAGAGACTCACGCCCTTGCTGATCTCGACAACGTGCTCCTCCCCCGCGCGTAGCCCGTAGAGGTAGTCGCAGGTGTCGACCACGGAGAGGTCGCCGTACTGCTCGCGAACCTGCGCGAACTGCTTCGCAGGCGCAGGGAAGAGCAGCCGGTTGAGGGTTCCGCGACGGACGGAGCCCTCCTTCTGGAGCGCGGCGAGGTCGTCGTCGGACACGGGATGCACCGAGATGTCCACTGAGCGACCGGCGAGGACCTTGGAACGGAACGGCTCAGGCCATCCGCCGGGAAGGTCGCCGAGTTCCCCCGCCATGAATCCGATGACGGAGTCGGGAATGTCGTACTTCGCCGGGTTCGCCTCGAAATCGGCCGGGTCCGCATTGGCCGCGGCGAGGGCGAGGGCGAGATCGCCGACCACCTTCGACGACGGGGTCACCTTGGGCGGGCGACCCAGCATGCGGTTGGCCGCCGCGTACAGGTCCTCGATCTTCTCGAAGTGGTCTGCCAGCCCGAGCGCGATGGCCTGCTGGCGGAGATTCGACAGCTGTCCGCCCGGGATCTCGTGGCGGTAGACGCGGCCGGTCGGTCCGGCGAGTCCGGACTCGAACGGCCGGTAGGCGTGACGCACGGCCTCCCAGTACGGCTCGAGGTCGGATACCGCCTTGAGAGAGAGTCCCGTGTCGCGTTCGGTGTGGGCGAGGGCTGCTACCAACGCGGAGGCCGACGGTTGGCTCGTGGTGCCCGCCATCGGAGCGGATGCCACGTCGACGGCATCCGCGCCCGCCCTGCTCGCCGCGAGCAGCGTCGCGAGCTGGCCGCCGGCGGTGTCGTGGGTGTGCACGTGCACGGGCAGGTCGAACCGCTCGCGGAGCGCCGTGACCAGCTTCTCCGCCGCGCTGGCTCGGAGGAGACCGGCCATGTCCTTGATGGCGAGCACATGCGCGCCCGCATCCACGATCTGTTCCGCGAGTCGCAGGTAGTAGTCGAGGGTGTAGAGCGTCTCATTCGGGTCGAGCAGGTCGCCGGTGTAGCAGACGGCCACCTCCGCGACCGCGTGACCGGTCGACAGCACCGATTCGATGGCGGGGCGCATCTGGTTCACGTCGTTGAGCGCGTCGAAGATGCGGAAGATGTCCACGCCGGTGGAGGCGGCCTCACGCACGAACGCGTCGGTGACCTCGGTCGGGTACGGCGTGTAGCCCACCGTGTTCCGGCCGCGCAGCAGCATCTGGATATTGATGTTGGGCAGCGCCTCACGCATCGTGGCCAGGCGTTCCCACGGGTCTTCGCCGAGGAATCGCAGGGCCACATCGTAGGTCGCCCCGCCCCACGCCTCGATGGAGAGAAGTTCAGGGGTGAGCCGGGCGACGTGCGGAATGACCGCGGTGAGGTCACGGGTGCGCACCCGCGTAGCGAGCAGGGACTGGTGTGCGTCGCGGAAGGTGGTGTCGGTCACGGCGAGCGCCGTCTGCGCGCGGAGGGCCGAAGCGAACCCGACGGGGCCGAGCTCCAGAAGCCTCTGCCGTGATCCGGCGGGCGCAGGCGCCGTCAGGTCGACCTTCGGCAGCTTCAGGGCAGGGTTCAGCGTGCCGACTCCGTCGCCATTCGGCTGGTTGACGGTGACGTCTGCGAGCCAGTTCAGGATCTTCGTGCCGCGATCCTTCGACTGGTTGGCTGTCACGAGGTCCGGGCGCTCGTCGATGAACGACGTGCTGAGGTCTCCGGCCGCGAACTCGGGGTCGTCGAGCACTGCCTGGAGGAAGGGGATGTTGGTCGAGACACCGCGAATGCGGAACTCCGCGAGCCCGCGCCGCGCCCGGGCGATCGCTGCCGTGAAGTCGCGCCCGCGGCAGGTCATCTTTACGAGCATCGAGTCGAAGTGTGGGCTGATCTGGGTGCCGGGGTTGATCGTGCCGCCATCGAGGCGGATTCCACCGCCGCCCGGTGAGCGGTAGCTCGTGATCTTGCCGGTGTCCGGCCGGAAACCGGACGCCGGGTCCTCGGTGGTGATCCTGCACTGGAGCGCGGCGCCGCGGAGGCGGAGGTTCTCCTGGCGCAGCCCGAGCTCGGCGAGCGTCTGGCCGAAGGCGATGCGCATCTGGGTCTGCACGAGGTCGACATCGGTCACCTCTTCGGTGACGGTGTGCTCGACCTGGATACGGGGGTTCATCTCGATGAACACGTGCTGACCCTTGCGCGGGCCTGCGGTGTCGAGGAGGAACTCGACCGTTCCGGCATTCACGTAGCCGATCGACTTCGCGAATGCGATCGCATCGCGGTACATCGCCTGCCTGACCGACTCGTCGAGGTTCGGCGCCGGCGCGATCTCCACCACCTTCTGGTGGCGACGCTGCACGGAGCAGTCGCGCTCGAACAGGTGCACGGTCTCCCCGCTGGAGTCCGCAAGGATCTGCACCTCGATGTGACGGGGGCGCACCACGGCCTGTTCGAGGAACATGGTCGGGTCGCCGAAGGCGCTGTCTGCCTCGCGCATCGCCTCTTCGAGCGCGGCACGCAGCTCGCCCTTGGTGTTGACCCGGCGCATGCCGCGTCCGCCACCGCCGGCGACCGCCTTGGCGAAGATCGGGAAGCCGATCGCGTCGGCACCGGCGAGGAGTTCCTCAAGGTCGCGCGATGCCGGCGTGGATGCGAGCACCGGCACTCCAGCGGCGATCGCGTGGGTCTTCGCGGTCACCTTGTTGCCGGCCATTTCGAGCACCGTCTGCCCAGGACCGATGAACGTGATGCCGGCGGCCGCAGCAGCCTCCGCCAGTTCCGGGTTCTCCGACAGGAAGCCGTAGCCGGGGTAGATGGCATCCGCCCCGCACTCCACAGCGACGCGGATGATCTCCGACACGTCGAGGTACGCCCGGACCGGATGTCCCGGAGTACCGATCTGGTATGCCTCGTCGGCCTTCAGCCGGTGCAGTGAGTTGCGGTCTTCGTAGGGGAAGACGGCCACTGTCGTCGCGCCCAGTTCATAGGCGGCGCGGAAGGCGCGAATCGCGATTTCTCCGCGATTGGCAACAAGAATTTTCGAAAACATCCGGCTCCTTCGAGTCGTGTCGACGAAGGGCCGACGTTTAGGTGCTTTCAGACTACTGAAGGTATCGTTTCGTGTTGTGCATGTACTCAGCGTCAGCTCCCTCAAGGGTGGGGTGGGAAAGACGACGGTCACGCTCGGTCTGGCATCTGCCGCTTTCGCGAAGGGGCTCCGGACCCTGGTCGTCGACCTCGACCCGCAATCGGATGTCTCCACCGGCATGGATATCACCGTGGCGGGCCACCTCAACGTGGCCGACGTGCTTGCAACCCCGCGCGAGAAGGTCGTGCGCTCCGCCATCGCGTCGAGCGGATGGACCAAGGGCAAGTCGGGCACCGTCGATGTGATGATCGGAAGCCCGTCCTCCATTCACTTCGACGGACCTCATCCGAAGAGTTCACGAGACATCTGGCGTCTCGAAGAGGGACTCGCCCACATCGAAACTGACTACGACCTCGTCTTGATCGACTGTGCGCCGTCGCTGAACCTGCTCACGCGCACCGCGTGGGCCGCAAGTGACCGCGTGGCCGTCGTCACCGAACCCGGACTCTTCTCCGTCGCCGCTGCCGATCGCGCCCTTCGTGCGATCGAGGAGATCCGCCGTGGGTCCGCCCCGCGCCTCCAGCCGCTCGGAATCATCGTCAACCGCATGCGGGTGCAATCCCACGAGCATCAGTTCCGTCTCAAGGAACTGCACGACATGTTCGGACCGCTCGTTCTCAGCCCAGAACTCCCGGAGCGCACGTCGCTGCAGCAGGCTCAGGGTGCCGCGCGTCCGCTGCACATGTGGCCTGGTGACAACGCGAAGGAGATGGCCGACAAGTTCGACGAACTCCTCGTGCGCATCATGCGCACCGCGCAGATCGAGGACCCCTCGGCTCCGGCGGTCGAGGCCACGAGCGACGTTGCGGCGGATGACGACGCGACAAACGATGAGCCGAACGACGAGCCGACGGAGCCTGCCATCCCCGTAGATCGCGCACCTGGCGCCTGATCAGGCTGAACCCGGCACGTTGTCGGGCGGCGCGGTGCGCATCCGACCCTCCTCGTGAGGGGTCTGCGGAGAATCCGCGCGGTCGGTGGTTGGTGTGCGGAGAATCCGCGCGGTCGGCGGCTGTTAGCTGGCGCGGATGGCGCGGCGGGCCGCGAGTTCGTCGGTGGCTTCCGGATGTTGCGCATCGAGCTCGACGAGGCTGTGCTCCACCTCGCGGAGCACCTTGCCCACGGCGATGCCGAAGACACCCTGCCCGCGACTCACGAGGTCGATGACCTCGTCATTCGAGGTGCACAGGTACACGCTCGCACCGTCGCTCATGAGAGTCGTCTGAGCGAGGTCATTCACGCCCGCCTCACGAAGCTGGTTGACCGCGGTGCGGATCTGCTGCAGGGAGATGCCGGTGTCGAGCAGTCGCTTGACCAGCTTCAGCACGAGGATGTCGCGAAAGCCGTATAGCCGCTGGGAGCCGGATCCCGCCGCACCGCGCACGGTGGGTTCCACAAGCTCCGTGCGGGCCCAGTAGTCGAGCTGACGGTAGCTGATACCGGCGGCTCGTGCGGCCACTGCGCCGCGGTAGCCGGCGGTGTCGTCCAGGTCCGGCAGGCCGTCGGTGAAGAGCAGCCCCAGATCGTAGCGAGAGTCCTCGCTCCGGTTACTGACTTCACTCATTCGACTGCCTCTGCCCTTCAGCGTGACGCTGAACTTGTCGGCCCCGTTATCTCGGCACCACATACCTCGAACGGCTCGTGCGCCGCGCTGCGGGAAACCCGACGACGGCACATCTCAGCCAGTTGTCACCACGCTAGCGACCCCGGTGACCCCGGGCAACGACATCCGATCAAACAGCCCCGGCGTGTCGCGTGGGACCTCTACGAGTCTACCGATCGAACCGCTCGAGCGCCGACCTGATGATGCTCGAGCGCACTGTTGCGAGTTGCTCGGCAATCTCCCGGGCGAGCTCGGCCGCCTTCGCTTTACCGCCGGCCGTCGAGCGCTTGGTGACGGGCATGATGGCGTTCTCGATCAGTCCGAGCTCCCGCTCGGCCGCCGCACGGAATGTGCGGAGGTGACGCGGCTCGATGCCGGATTTCTGAAGCTCGACCAGGGACCGCAACACGGCCACCGTCTCGTCGCTGTAGAACTCACTCGGGACGATCACGGAGGCGGTCACCGCGTCATCGAGCAGTTGAGCGGTCGCTCCGCTCTCGCGGATCAGCTCGTCACGCTGGCGGCGTCGACCCGCGGTCAGCATCGATGCGCTCGCGCCGCCGGGAAGTTCCGGCTGCCCGCCAGCGTCGAGCTCGTCGAGATAGGCCTTGATCACCTTCAGCGGAAGGTAGTGTTCCCGCTGCATCGTGAGCACGAAGCGGATGCGCTCCACATCGGCGGATGAGAACTTGCGATAGCCGGACTCGGTGCGGGAGGGGCAGATCAGCTTGCGATCCTCCAGGAACCGCAGCTTCGACGGCGTGATGTCGGGGAAGTCCGGCCCGAGCCTCGCCAACACCTGACCGATGCCGAGCAGGGGCTCCTGGGCAGGCTGCCGCGCCTGACGTGCGGGCGTCGCCATTACCTGTCCGAGGTGCGCGCGAGGTCGAGACGTGACGCGAAGAAGGTCAACCGGAACTTGCCGATCTGCACCTCGGCTCCGTCGCCGAGAAGGGCCGACTCGATTCGCACGCCATCGAAATAGGTGCCGTTCAAGGAACCGAGATCCTTGATCTCGAATGCCGTGCCATGGCGCAGAAATTCGGTGTGGCGTCTCGACACGGTGACATCGTCGAGGAATATGTCGGCATCGGAATGTCTGCCAACGGAGGTCACGTCGGCGTCGAGAAGGAAGCGCGCGCCCACATTGGGACCGCGACGCACGACAAGGAGTGCCGAGCCGGACGGGAGCGCCGCGATGGCGTCCTGCTCCTCCGCCGTCACCTCGCCCGCGAGCGCGGCGAGCTGTGCCGCGAACTCATGAGTGAAGTGCGCGGTGGTGTCGGTCTCGAGAGGCGAGTTCTCGCGGGCCTGATTCTCGTGCTCCGAATGGGCCATCGTGAACCTCCTTTAGCGCCCCAGCGTATCGGATACGGGCGGGTCATCCGCCAGTCCGGAGGCGATGACCCTGGCCGTCTCCCGCGCATAAATGAGTCCGCCCCACCAGTACAGGAACGCACCCCACAGCGCGAGCGCCCAACCGACGGGGACCGTCACGATCGCGACTGCAGGAACGGCCTGAGAGAGGAGCAGCAGCGGCAGCGCATAGAAAAGGCAGAAGGTGGCGACTTTGCCCAGCTGATGCACGGGCAGTGGGCCGAATCCGTGGCTCGCGAGCACGATGCCCAGCACCGCGAGAAAGACATCCCGGCCCACGACCACCGCGACGAGCCACCATGGCACGATCTCGCGCGCCGCCAGTCCGATGAGAGTCGCGAAGATGAACAACCGGTCGGCCGCAGGGTCCAGGAGCTGCCCGAGTCGCGTGATCTGATGAAAGCGCCGCGCGATCACGCCGTCGAGATAGTCCGTGGCACCCGAGAGCACAAGCACCAGAAGAGCGGCCACATCCTGCTCTACGAGGATGAGGCCGAGGAATACGGGAACGAGAAGCAGGCGGAAGGCGCTCAGTACATTCGGCACAGTGAGGATGCGGGTACTCAGCTCTGCGCGCCCTTGACCGTCCACGGCCACGAGCATACTCAGCCCCTCCAGCGGGACAGGCGGGACCGGGCGCTGACGCGGCTAGCCTTGTGCCATGTCGTGCATCCGCTTTTCTACCGACGCTCAGCGCCGACAGCTGAAGGATGCGGCAGCGGCCGCACGCGAACAGCCCGCGACCCCCTCTGCGATTCCGCGGGTGCCTCCGCAGACCGCGAGCAAGCTCCTCCGGCTCCGCCTGCTGGCCGAGAGCGGCTCGGCGAAGATCCGGGAGAGTGTGGCGAGCAGCCTGCATGCACCTAGAGAGGTGTACGACCGATTGGCCGGCGACGCCGATGAGGGCGTACGAGGGTGCGTAGCCCGGAACCCGGCGGTCCCGGCATCCGTATTGCAGACGCTCGCGAGCGACCCGAGCCCGCGAGTTCGCGCCTGGCTTGCCTCAAACCCTGCCCTGCCTCGCACTTCGCTGACCGAACTCATGGGCGACGCGAGCGAGCTGGTGCGCTCCGTCGCCACTTGGGCGAGGGACGTGGCTCGCCCCTGAAACTCAGATCGTGCTCTCCATGCGCGATCACACCCACGTGGGGCCACGCCGTAAAAAACTTCCTCGCCATTTTGGACCCATGGCCTATGATCGAAAGACACGAATCAGGTTCGACGTACCCGCGTTGCCCGAGATTTCGTGAGGCACCATCAACCTGCAGCACCCTAACCACACATTTCAGCGCTTAGTTTCAGCTCGGATCAGTTCTCAGATAGCCGCACCCAATGTTGCCGGCCGTCAGGAACTGTTGCGTGCGCAAAATATGAGCAGACCACCTGTTACCCGAATGGCAGGCCACACATGCACTTCTACGTCTTCAGACTGAAGCCGGTCTTCACCGCGCGTTCGCGTGCAGTTTCCGAATTGGGGCGAGCATGACCGAGATACGACGCGAGTCGCCCGCCGAGCCCGAACGCACCCCTCCGCGCCTGCGCATCGTCGAAACGTCGACGCCCGCCGCCGGTCCCGGCACCGCGCCGACGACGGTGTCCGCCCCGCTGTGGGCGCGCCGCTACCAGACCGCCCTCGTCATCACCGACATCGCCGTCATCACCACCTCTGTGCTCATCGCCTTCGTCACCCGCTTCTGGTGGGGAGACGTGCCCATGAGCATCGGCACGGTCTTCGGCCCGTACAGCGTGATCACCGGGGTCGTCATCATCACCTGGATCATCACGCTCGGGGTCAACCACACTCGTGACGCGCGCGTCGTGGGTATCGGAGCGACCGAATACCGCCGCGTGGTCAACGCGAGTGTTCTGACCTTCGGGCTGCTCGCCATCCTTTTCCTGATCCTCAAAGTGGATGTAGCGCGGGGATTCTTCGTGCTCGCGCTCCCCATCGGACTGGGCGGCCTGCTGCTCAGCAGATGGTTGTGGCGCCACTGGCTCATCCGCCAGCGTTCGCAGGGCAAGTTCCTCTCCCGCGCCATCGTCGTGGGTGACCTCGCCGACGTGCAGTACGTGATCGGACAGATCGAACGGAACGCCATCTCGGCGTACCACATCATCGGCGCGGCCGTGGATTCCGAGCACCTCAACACCGTCTCGGTGAACTCGCGTGGCGTCGAGGTCGTGTCGAGTCTGCAGACTGTTGCTGAGGCCGCAGCCCGACTCAACGTCGACACCGTCATCGTCGCGGGCCAGCCCGCGGGCGGCGGCAACTTCATCCGCGACCTCGGTTGGGACCTGGAGGGAACGGCCGCAGAACTCGTCGTGGCCTCACGCCTCACGAATATCGCCGGCCCCCGCATCCACTTCCGTCCGGTCGAGGGTCTCCCCCTCATGCACGTCGAGCTCCCGCAGTACGCCGGCGGAAAGCACATCGCCAAGCGCGCACTCGACATCGTCTGCTCGGCCAGCGCCCTGCTGTTCCTCGCGCCCCTCATGATCGTCATCGCGTGGGCGGTGCGCCGCGACAGCGCGGGACCGGTGCTGTTCCGTCAGGAGCGCGTCGGACGCGGTGGCAAGACCTTCTTCATGCTCAAGTTCCGCTCGATGGTCCAGACGGCCGAGGATGACCTCGCCGGACTGCTCGATAAGAACGAGGGCGCCGGCGTGCTCTTCAAGATGAAGAACGACCCCAGGGTCACCCGCATCGGGCGCGTGCTGCGCAAGTACTCCCTCGACGAACTTCCCCAGCTGTGGAACATCCTCGTCGGCGAGATGAGCATCGTGGGACCGCGTCCGCCGCTGCAGAGCGAGGTCGCCAGCTACGAGGACCGCGTGCACCGCCGTCTCTACATCAAGCCCGGTCTCACGGGTATGTGGCAGGTCAACGGCCGCTCCAACCTCGACTGGGACGAGAGCGTGCGACTTGACCTCTACTACGTCGAGAACTGGTCGCTGACCGGAGATCTTCTGATCATGTGGCGCACTCTGAAGGTGCTCCGTAACGCATCGGGCGCCTACTGACCCCGATCGAGGGGCATTCAACCCCTTGGCACCCCGATACGATCGAGGGGAGTCACGTTCGACATGGGGATAACCACTGTCGCCAAGCCGAGGGACACGAGAGATGATCTCGACAGGAGAACAGGGCCGTAGGTCCGGGGGATCGCGCCCACTGCGCATCGCAATGATGGGCACGCGCGGCGTACCTGCCGCCTACGGCGGATTCGAAACCGCTGTCGAGGAGATCGGGCGTCGGCTGGTCGATCGCGGTCACAGTGTGCTCGTCTACTGCCGTCCGACACCGCAGACGAAGACGCGCGCGACGTTCCTCGGAATGCGACTGGTGCACCTGCCCGCGATCCGGATCAAGGCGATCGAGACACTGAGCCACACCTTTCTCTCTGCGTGGCACTCGGTGCTGCATCGGTCGCCGGATGTCGCCTTCGTCTTCAACTCGGCAAATGCCCCGTTCATCCCGCTCATCCGCATGAGGCGCGTGCCCGTCGCGGTGCACGTGGACGGCCTCGAGTGGAAACGCGACAAGTGGGGTCGTGGCGGTCGGCTCTATTACCGCGCGGCGGAACAACTATCCGTGCGCTGGGCCGATGCTCTGATCGCCGATGCGCAGGGGATCGCCGACTACTACACCGACGAGTTCGGTGCCGACACGGAACTGATCACCTACGGAACGAAGTCGGTGTCAGGGGATGTCTCCGATCGGCTCGCCGAACTCGGTCTGAAGCCCGGTGGATTCCATCTGGCCGTAGCCCGCTTCGAACCGGAGAACCATGTCGACGTCATCGTGCGCGGCTTCGCCGCAAGCGATGCGACGCTGCCCCTGATCGTCGTCGGATCCGCGCCGTATTCGGCCGAGTACACCGACGGCATCGCTGCGATCGCGGCGTCCGACCCTCGCATCAGGATGCTCGGCGGGATCTGGGATCAGGATCTGCTCGACCAGCTCTACGCGAACGCGCTCACCTACCTTCACGGCCACTCGGTCGGCGGAACGAACCCGTCGCTTCTTCGCGCGATGGGCGCAGGTACCGCGGTGCTTGCCTGGGACGTCAATTTCAATCGGGAGGTACTCGGCGACGCCGGCGAGTTCTTCGACGACGCCGCGGGTGTCGCAACCCTCCTCGTGGATGCTGAGCGCGACGCGGAGTCCACGCAGGCCGTCGGACGCTCACTCCGCGAACGCGCGACCGAGCTCTACGACTGGGATCAGGTGAGTCGTGCGTACGAGGATCTTGCCCGGCGCCTGGCAAACGGTCATTCGACCAGAGGACGGTTCTCAGGTTCCAGGTTCACGCAGTCCGTCCGATCACTCGCTCAGCGAAAGGTTCACCATGGTTGATCACACGGAGACCTATCTCGAGACGGTGAAGCGGCTCGCTTCTGCCCAGAAAGCTGCGGCGCCTGGCGCTCCCGCGTACTCGATCCTCGTCAACCGGCGAGTCGGGCGCTTCATCGCCGCGGCCGCGTACCGGGCCGGCCTCACGCCGAACGGTGTCACCGCGATCAGTGCCGCCTTGACCTTCACCGGCATTCTTCTTCTCGCCATCGCGCCGCCCAGCCTTCTGGTGGGCGTCGGTGTGTGGCTTCTCCTCGCCGTCGGTTACGCCTTCGATTCGGCCGACGGCCAGGTCGCGCGCCTCCGTGGCGGCGGATCACTGTCCGGTGAATGGCTGGACCACGTGGTGGACGCGGTGAAGATCGTCTCCCTGCACTCGGCGGTGCTGATCACCGCCTATCGTCACTTCGATCTCGCCGCCGGGTGGCTTCTCGTTCCCGTGGGCTTCACGATCGTTGCCTCAGGCATGTTCTTCGCGATGATCCTCAATGACCTGCTCAAGGGCATCCACTCCGCTCGCACCGGGATTCCGGTGGTAAAGGGAACTGGCGGCGGGCGACTCCGCTCCCTCATCGTGATACCCACCGATTACGGCATCCTGTGCCTCGCATTCGTGACCCTCGGCGCACCTCTGCTGTTCTTCGTGATCTACTCGCTCCTTTTCGCGGCAAATGCGGGCTATTTCCTGCTCGCGGCAATCAAGTGGTTCCGTGACATGGCTCGCATCGATTCCGTGCGCGCGCAGACGACGGGCGGCCCCCGTTGAGCGAGGCAAGTGGCCGCACCCGCGCGGCTCAGTTCTTCACCGAAGGCAACGCCCGCTGGGTCGCGCTGGGAATTGCGATCCTGGCCATCGTGATCCTGGTCGTCGTATTCGCCGTGCGCGGCGGATCCCCGACGCCGGTTTCCTCGTCGCCGTCGCCGTCCGCTTCGGAGAGCCCGCGCGGCTCCGCATCGGCATCGCCTTCCGCCTCAGCGTCCCCGTCCGCGACGCCGGAGCCTACGGAAACCCCGACTGCGGCGCCCGCGGAACCGGCACCCATCGCCCCGGAGACGCGGCCAACGAAGGAACCCGTGCCGATTCAGAGCGACGCGGAGGTGAAGCGAGGCGTTTCCGTGGTCGTGTCTGGCCTCGAAGCAGTCGAGGGTGCCGCGCAGTCGCCCGGTGACGTCGCCGGCCCGTCGGTGCGGGTAACCCTGGTCGTGACGAATGACTCCGCCGCGACGATCGACCTGAGCACCGCGGTCACCAACATGTTCTCCGGAGCGGAACGCTCCCCCGCGAGTGAGCTTGCCGGGCCCGGTGCACAGGCGCTGCCAGGCACGCTGGCCGCGGGCTCGAGCGCCACGGGGGTATTCGTCTTCTCCATCCCCACCGATCAGCGCGACAACGTCACCATCACCTTCGACTACTCGGTAGACGTCCCCATCGTCGTGTTCACAGGCGCAGCCCCGCGCTGATGACCTCCGGGGCGCACCGGTCTACACGCCCCGACCCCGATTTTGTCCCCCACGTGGGGGACCAATCCAACGACAAACATGAGTACAATCCCAATCAGGCGTTAACCACCCGATATGCCTTTCTCAACCTCTTCCCCCGAACTGAGGCTTCCCTAATGGGCTTTAACCACCCGTCGCGCGTTCGCGCTGGCGCCCTTCTCATCGCAGCGACGATTGCGGCATCCCTGATGGTCGGCACGTCGCCGGCAGTCGCCGACACGGCACCGGTCGACCCGACCGTGCCGGAGACGGTCTCGACCGATCTGCTCCCCACCGTGCAGATCAACGGAGTCGTCTGGAGTCAGACGATCGTGGGAGACGTCGTGTACGCAGGAGGCAACTTCTCCACTGCGCAGCCCGCCGGTGCCGCGGCTGGTGTGAACACGGTGCCCCGCACGCACTTGCTCGCCTACGACATCCGCACCGGCGACCTCATCACCTCCTTCGCACCGGTCCTCAATGGCCAGGTTCGGGTGGTCACCGCGTCTCCCGATGGCAGCGTTCTCTACGTGGGTGGCGAGTTCACCACGGTGGACGGTCAATCCCGATCCAGGATCGCCGCGTTCAGCACAGCCACCGGTGCACTCATCCCGTCATTCGCCCCCGTGGCGAACACGCGTGTCTTCGCCATCGCCGCGACCGATTCCGTGGTCTACATGGGCGGCTGGTTCAGTGCGGTCAACAACACGCCGCGCAGCTTCGCCGCGGCCGTGAGCGCGACCTCAGGAGAGCTCCTGCCCTTCGCCCCCGAGATCTCGGGAGGCAGTGTGGCGTCGATCGTCGTGTCGCCCGACCAGTCCAAGGTGGTGCTCGGCGGAAGCTTCACCCACCTGAACGGCTTCGGGGGCACCCCCGGAACGTTCGGCGTGGCGGGCAACGGTATCGGCTGGGTCACGGCGTCGACCGGCTCGGCCCTGTCCTTCCCCGCTGCAGAGATCGTGCACAACGGCGGACCGAACGCCTCGATCACCAACCTGTCGAGCGACGCGGACAGCATCTACGGAACCGCCTACAAGTACGGCCCCGGCGGCAACCTCGAAGGCGCATTCCGCGCGAGCTGGGCGACGGGCGAGTTGATCTGGCTCCAGGACTGCCACGGCGACAGCTACAGCATCGTGCCCAAGGGCGACGCGATCTATGTCGCAGGGCATCCGCACTACTGCAGCAACGTCGACAGCTTCCCGCAGACCTCCCCCACGTGGACGTTCCAGCGCGCGATGGCCTGGACCAAAGACGTGCGCGGAACCATCACCCGTGACCAGAAGGGGTACTTCAACTTCGAGGGCAACCCCCGCCCGGAGGCCCTCAGCTGGTGGCCTGACCTCCTGACCGGCAGCTTCACGGGCCAGGGTCAGGCAGCCTGGAGCGTGGCAGCGAACGACGACTACGTGGTGGTCGGCGGCGAGTTCGTCGGGGTCAACAACAAGCGGCAGCAGGGTCTGGTGCGCTTCGCGGTGAAGTCGATCGCCCCCAACCAGGACGGCCCGCGACTGTCCGGCGCGAACTTCGTGCCGAATGTGGCATCCCTGACCGCCGGCACCGCGCGTGTCGCGTGGAAGGCGAACTACGACCGCGACAACGAGAACCTCACGTACGAGCTGTACCGTGACGGCGCCCAGACTCCGATCTTCACGACCACGGCCAACTCACGGGTGTGGTTCAACCGGCCGCAGATTGCGTTCTCCGACACCGGGCTCACACCCGGCCAGACATATTCCTATCGGATCCGGGCAACCGACGCATTCGGCAACACCGCCCTCGGCAACGCGGTGAGCGTCACCGTCTCAGGCTCCGGAACGCTGAGCCCCTACGCCACGGCGGTCGTGGATGACGGCGCAGCGTCCTACTGGCGCATGGGTGAGTCGAGCGGCACTGTGCTCGACTGGATCGGCGCCGGAGACGCGGTCCCGAGCTCGAATGTCGCCCGGAATGTCTCCGGCGCAATCGCGGATGACTCGAACACCGCTGCGGGCTTCAATGGAACGGACGCCTTCGTTGCGACCACGACCCTGGATCCCGCACCCGACCGCTTCGCGCTCGAAGCGTGGTTCAAGACCACGAGCACTGCCGGTGGCAAGATCGTCGGGTTCGGAGCCTCCAACACGGGGAACTCCTCCACCTACGACAGGCATGTCTACATGGACGCGGCCGGTCGTGTGGCCTTCGGCGTCTTCACGGGCGCCAGGCGCACCGTTCAGAGCACCGCGTCGTTCAACGACGGCGAATGGCATCAGGTGGTCGCGAACCTCGGACCGAACGGCATGGAACTGTTCGTCGACGGCGCCAAGGTGGGAAGTCGCACCGACACGACTGCGGGTCTGCCGTACTCCGGGTTCTGGCGGATCGGCGGCGACTCGTCGTGGTCAGGCGCGCGGTACTTCAACGGCACCATCGACGACGTGTCGCTGTACACGGCACCCCTCAGCCAGGCCAAGGTCATCGACCACTTCACGAAGTCGGGTCGACAGTCGACCGTCGCCGGATCGCCGGCGGATGCGTACGGAGCGCGAATCTACGCCGACTCGCCCGACCTCTACTGGCGCCTCGGCGAGAGTGCCGGCACCACGGCGGCAGACTCGAGCATCGCCGGCAACGCAGGTACCTACTCCGGCGGCGTGACCCTGCGCGGCGCGAGCGGAATCTCGGGCACGTCCAACACGTCTGCCCGGTTCGACGGGGCAACGGGACTCGTGGCGAGCAAGACGGCGTTCGTCAACCCGCAGGTCTATTCGGTCGAGGCGTGGTTCAACTCGACGACGACCGCCGGCGGCAAGATCGTCGGGTTCGGCAACTCCGACACCGGAACATCGTCGCGCTACGACCGTCACGTCTACCTCACCGACGACGGTTCGCTCGCGTTCGGTACCTACACCGGCGTTCGGAACCTGATCACGACATCGGCCAAGTACAACGACGGCGCCTGGCACCAGGTCGTCGCGACCCAGTCCTCGGCCGGGCTGCGGCTCTACGTCGACGGTGTGCTGGTCGGCAGCGACAGCGCCACCAGCGCCCAGAACTACACGGGCTACTGGCGTGTCGGCGGCGACACGACGTGGGGTTCATCGAGCACCCACGTCGACGCACGGATCGACGAGGTGGCCGTCTACGGTTACGCCCTGTCGGCGGACACGGTCAGCGAGCACTTCGCCCTGGGCTCCGGCGTGACAGCCAACCGCCCGCCGGTTGCGAGCTTCACCGCCGTGACGACCGACCTGAGTGTGTCGTTCGACGCAGCCGCCTCCAGCGATCCCGACGGCTCCATTGCCAGCTACTCCTGGAAGTTCGGGGACTCGACGACCGGGTCGGGCGTCACCGCCACGCACGTCTACCCCGCTGCGGGCACGTACACCGCCGAGCTGACCGTCACCGACAATCAGGGTGCTGCAACCACGACGACCAAGTCGGTCATCGTGAGCAGTGCGAATGTGGTTCCGGTGGCGTCGTTCACGTCGGGTGTGTCTGGGTTGTCTGCTTCGGTGGATGGTTCGGGTTCGTCGGATTCGGATGGCTCGATCACGTCGTTCGCGTGGGACTTCGGTGATGGCACGACAGCGTCTGGCGCGACTGCGTCGCGGGAGTACGCCGCGGCCGGCACCTACACGGTGACCTTGACCGTGACCGACAACCAGGGTGCGACCGGCACGACGGCGAAGCAGGTGACGGTGTCCGCACCCGATCCTGGTCCGAACCCGGATCCGGGTCCAGGGACTGCGACCGTGTTGGCTCAGGATCTGTTCGGCCGAACGGTGACCGACGGGTTCGGTTCCGCCGACACCGGTGGCGCCTGGTCGCTGACCGGCCCGTCGAGGTACTTCGCGGTGACCGGTGGCGTGGGCCAGATCACGATCCCCTCGCCCGGCCTCACCCGCAAGGCAGACCTCACGAGCGTGTCATCCTCTGACACCGACGTGCAGACCTCGATGACCCTCAAGCAGGCCGTCACGGGAACCGGCATGTATGCGGCCGTCGTCGCCCGTCGGGTCGGCGACACCGCCTACCTCTCGCGGGTGCGGATCCTTGCCGATGGCACGACCTACCTGCAGCTGATGCGGGACAGCTCGTCGCTGGAGAGCATCGTCGTCCCAGGCCTGACCTACACCGCCGGTGACACACTGCAGATGCGCGTGCAGGCCTTCGGAACCTCACCGACGACAGTGCGCGCGAAGGTCTGGAAAGCCGGAACGTCAGAGCCCGCCAACTGGCAGGTCACGACCACCGACACCACAGCCGCCCTGCAACAGCCCGGATCGGTCGGACTCACCCTCTACCTCTCCAGCTCAGCCACCACCACCCCCCTCGTCATCACCATCGACGACTTCATCGCCGGTTCGGCGACCGGGGGAACGGTGACGCCTCCCCCGCCGCCGGCGGAACCGGCGAATGTGGTTCCGGTGGCGTCGTTCACGTCGGGTGTGTCTGGGTTGTCTGCTTCGGTGGATGGTTCGGGTTCGTCGGATTCGGATGGCTCGATCACGTCGTTCGCGTGGGACTTCGGTGATGGCACGACAGCGTCTGGCGCGACTGCGTCGCGGGAGTACGCCGCGGCCGGCACCTACACGGTGACCTTGACCGTGACCGACAACCAGGGTGCGACCGGCACGACGGCGAAGCAGGTGACGGTGTCCGCACCCGATCCTGGTCCGAACCCGGATCCGGGTCCAGGGACTGCGACCGTGTTGGCTCAGGATCTGTTCGGCCGAACGGTGACCGACGGGTTCGGTTCCGCCGACACCGGTGGCGCCTGGTCGCTGACCGGCCCGTCGAGGTACTTCGCGGTGACCGGTGGCGTGGGCCAGATCACGATCCCCTCGCCCGGCCTCACCCGCAAGGCAGACCTCACGAGCGTGTCATCCTCTGACACCGACGTGCAGACCTCGATGACCCTCAAGCAGGCCGTCACGGGAACCGGCATGTATGCGGCCGTCGTCGCCCGTCGGGTCGGCGACACCGCCTACCTCTCGCGGGTGCGGATCCTTGCCGATGGCACGACCTACCTGCAGCTGATGCGGGACAGCTCGTCGCTGGAGAGCATCGTCGTCCCAGGCCTGACCTACACCGCCGGTGACACACTGCAGATGCGCGTGCAGGCCTTCGGAACCTCACCGACGACAGTGCGCGCGAAGGTCTGGAAAGCCGGAACGTCAGAGCCCGCCAACTGGCAGGTCACGACCACCGACACCACAGCCGCCCTGCAACAGCCCGGATCGGTCGGACTCACCCTCTACCTCTCCAGCTCAGCCACCACCACCCCCCTCGTCATCACCATCGACGACTTCATCGCCACCGTTCCCCAGTGAGGCTAGGCAAGACCGCGTCGGCCAGGCGGTCGGCGACGACAGTGCTGTTCGCGCACCCCAGCGGAGAGTTGTACGGCTCAGACCGTGTGCTGCTGGAGAGCGTGAGCGCGCTCGTCGACGCAGGCCGGCGGGTCGTGGTGACCCTCCCGGTCGGCGGACCGCTCGTCGCTCATCTCCGCGCCCGCGGAGCGGAGACGGTGATCTGCCCGAGCCCGGTGTTGAGAAAGAGCGCTCTGCGCCCAGCGGGATTCGCGAAGCTCATCGGTGACGTCGTCGTGGGCGCCGTCCGCGGCAGCGCGCTGATCTCCAAGGAACGCCCGTCCCTGCTGTTCGTGAACACGGTGACGATTCCGCTCTGGATCCTGCTCGCTCGACTTCGCGGGCTCGCCGTTCTCGTGCACGTCCACGAGGGTGAGGCCTCTGCCTCGCGCCTCGTGAAACGGGTGCTCGCCTTCCCCCTGCTCTTCGCGAACCGCATCGTGGCCAACAGCCGGTTCAGCGTCGGGGTGCTCGCAGGCTCCTTCCGCCGATTCGCCACGACCACCGTCGTGTACAACGGGGTGCCGGGACCCGAGACGGTGGATGCTCCGCGCGAGCATCTCGACGGTGACCTGAAGGTCGCCTACGTCGGCCGCCTGTCACCGCGCAAAGGCGTCGATGTGGCGCTCGATGCGGTGGCGCGCCTCAACGATCAGGGGATTCCAGCCACGCTCGACCTCGTCGGCGCGGTGTATCCGGGCTACGAATGGTACGAGGAGCAGCTGCGAGAGCAGGCGACGAAACTCGGCATCGAGAACAGGGTCGGTTTCAGCGGCTTCCGGGACTCGGTGTGGGAGGCCATCGCGGGTAGCGACATCATGGTCGTTCCCTCCCGGGTGGACGAGCCGTTCGGCAACACCGCCGTCGAGGCGATCCTCGGCGGGCGACCCGTCATCGCCAGCGCGACGAGCGGCCTGATCGAGGCGACGAGCGGGTACGAGTGTGCGGAAACCGTGACTCCGGGCGACCCAGCCGCCCTCGCATCCGCCATCGCGGGCGCAGCCCAGCGTTGGGATGGCGTGGCCGAACGCATCCAACGCGACATCTCCCGAGCGAACGCG
Organism: uncultured Actinomycetota bacterium; assembly: GCA_963756375.1. GTDB lineage: Bacteria > Actinomycetota > Actinomycetes > Actinomycetales > Microbacteriaceae > Marisediminicola. The sequence goes on from CAVWNJ010000005.1 coordinate 1,257,992, forward strand.
CGGCACGCGCCGTCGGTGTACCGCTCCCAGATCGCCGACATTGTCGAGAGAATGCTGCAATGACCACTACTCCCCCCTCCGTCACCATCGCCATCCTCACCTACCGGCGGCCGGACGACCTGGCCGAGTTGCTCCCCCAGCTGGCCGAGCAGGCGCCGGCAGCGGAGCAGAAGCTCGGAGTCTCGATCGAGTTGCTCGTGATCGACAACGACCCGGAGGAAGGCGCGAGGGAACTCGTCGAGGCGTTCGACGCCCACCGAACCCGCTACGTCGCTGAGGGCACGCCAGGCATCGCCGCCGCGAGAAATCGGGCACTCGACGAAGCCGCATCCAGCGACGTTCTCGTCTTCATCGACGACGACGAACGTCCCGTCGAGAGCTGGATGATCGATCTACTCGGGCTCTATCTTCAGTCCCGCCCCGCAGCAGTCGTCGGCCCGGTCGTCTCGCGCTTCGCCGAGACGCCGGACCCATGGATCGCGGCCGGTCGGTTCTTCGACCGCCGTCGCCTTCCGACCGGAACCGAGATCGAGGTGGCGGCGACCAACAACCTCCTGCTCGACCTGGCCGTGGTGCGGCGGCTCGGGCTGCGGTTCGACGCGGCCTTCGGCCTGAGCGGAGGATCCGACACGCTCTTCACCCGCGAACTCGTCGCATCCGGCGAGCGGATGGTCTGGTGCGACGAAGCGATCGTCTACGACATCGTGCCGACGGACCGAGCCACCCGCCGCTGGGTGCTGCAGCGGGCGTATCGAAGCGGCAACTCCTGGAGCCGCACGACCCTCCAGCTCGCCAGCGGACCCCGTGCGCGGATGAAGGCACGCGTTGCGCTCATCGCCAGAGCAGCGCCGCGGGTGCTTGGCGGGGCGGCACTCACCGCCGTTGGCGCCATCAGCAAGCGTGACCGCTACCACGCTGGCGGGATGAAGACCCTCAATCGCGGCCGCGGGATGCTCGCCGGCGTGTGGGGGCATGTGTACTCCGAGTACCGCCGCGACTGACGATCGCCTCGCGGTACGCCGCGACATGCTCGTGGGCGACAGAGTCCCAATCGCGAGCAGAGAGATCGGGACTGTCTGACCCATCGATGTTCCTTACGCGCTGCAGAGCGTGCTCGAGATGATCGGCGGTCAACGGTCCAGAGAAGGTGAGCACCCACTCGGGCCCGACCTCGATCGCCAGCGCCTCGGTGATGGCATTCGACGGCACCAGCACGGGCCGACCCAGCGACAGCGCCAGCAGCACAGCGCCCGAATTGTGCATCTCCTGGTACGGCAGCACGATCAGTTCGGCCGCGGTCACCTCGGCGGCAAGCACGTCATCCTGGATGAATTCCAGGCGCATGCTGATGCGGTCAGACATCGGCTCAGCGAGTGCCGCAACGGATGCCGCCATCTCGGCGGTGTTCGGCTTGCCGATGATGCGCAGCGAGAGTTCGTGGTCGGCGAGTGCACCGAAGGCGGCAACGAGGGTGTCGATGCCCTTGTAGGGTCGCACGGCTCCGAAGAAGAGGAGGCGCCCCGAAACCTGGCGGGAGACAGCGGCGTTCTGGAACCAGTCGCGGTAATGGCCGTGCAGGATGGTGCGGATCGGGGCACCGTTGGGCGAGGCCGTCTCGGGATTGAGTCGGATCCAGAGGGATGTCCATCGATCGCAGAGCCGCAGCACCGCTGAGGTGAGGGCGTCCGCCTCCTCATGCGGGGCGAGGTTGTGCGCGGTGCGCACGATGGCGACACCCGTCACCCGCATCCGGATCAGCAGTGCCGCGAATGCCAGCAGCGCAACGCCCGACCGGAATCGGCTGGACTTGGTGAAGATCACCTCTGGCCAGTGGATGTGGAACACGTCGTAGTGCCCCAGGAACGCCGTACGCCACGAAAAGGTCTGCACAGCGGCTTCGCGGCCGAGCCACCGGAGCAATTGCACAATATACGGATTGGTCGTCGGCCTCGGCCGTTGAAACGACTGCAGAACCCTCACCGGGACGGCGCCCGTCCTCATGCGCGTGGCCATTGCCGTCCCCCTCGTGCGTCGGACTCCCCCGGCATCCGCCCGGTCGCGTGTGCCCAATTCGGGAGCCTGGTTCAGCTTAGGACACCGCAATTCCCGTTCGGGATGAGACCATTCTCTGGTGGCCACTGCCACGAATCAGTCTGCGCGCGACGAAAGGCGGTGAGCGACGTGCTCAACTTTGTTGAGGCCAACAAGAATCTGGTGCTCGGTCTGGGCGTCTCCCTCGTCGTCGCCGCGATCATCGTGGCCCGCCGGCTTCCCCGCGTCGCGCTCGCTGGATTCCTCGCCGTCGTCTGCCTCATCCCCTATTGGGTGGGGGTGGACGTGGGCGTGTATGCGCCGCCGACCACGGTTGCCGCCGCCGTGCTCGTGATCGCCTTCTTCGGTCGAGGCAACCGCCCCGGCGCGGTGGATCTCATCCTTGCGATCGTCGTCGTCATCTACCTCGTCGCCATGTTCTCGGGCACGGCCACCATCTCGAGCGGATTCGTGCTCATCGCGCACTGGTCCCTCGGCTATGTGCTGGGGCGCTTCGCCACCTCCCGCATCACGCTCCCCTGGATCTATCGCGCCATCGCCGTGGCGTTCACCATCGTGGCCGTGCTCGCGATCATCGAGTTCGTCACCAGGACCAACGTCTTCGTCACCATCCGAACCAGCGCTGGGCTGTTCGGCACCTGGGGCCCGATTCAGGAACGCGGCGGCGTGCCGCGCGCCGAAGGTGCCTTCGGTCACGGGATCGCCCTCGGCGCCAGTCTCGCCATCGCCATTCCGCTGACGTTGGCCAGTGGCTTCAGACCATGGATCCGAGCATCCATGGTCTTCGCCATGCTCGCCGCGGCGACTCTCACCTTCAGCCGAATCGGCATGATCAGCTCCCTGCTGGCCGTACTCCTCTGCGTGACCTTCCTCCGAGGCAATTTCACCGCCCGCGCCAGGTCTGCGCTCATCCTCGGCACGACGGCCGTGGCGCTCGTCGTCGGGCCCCTCGTCGTCGCCACATTCTCCGACGCGGGCGACGAGGCCACCGCGAGCTCCGACTACCGAGGCGACCTCCTGTCGCTCATCCCGACCATGGCGTTGTTCGGCCAATCGCCGAGCGCTTCCCGCACCGCCCATGGCGAGGTCTTCTACGGCGGCTACCGATCCATCGACAGTGCGCTCATTTACTTCGGTCTGACCAGCGGACTGATCCCGCTCGGACTCTTGTGCCTCTGCCTCATCGCGGCGGTCGTGTACGTACTTCGCGGAGCCGCGACCGCCCCGACGATCGCCATCGTCGCGCAGATTCCAGCGCTCACCAGCGTCGCGCTCATCACGCAGTACGCCCTGTTCTTCTGGTTCGTCTGCGGCCTGGCCGTGTCGTCTCAGATATCCAGGCGACGGGACCTCGCCGGTTCCCTCGCATCCGATCGTCTCGAATTGGTGAGACAACCGTAGAATGTGTGCGTGCCGCCCCCACCCGACGGGCGGCTTCGCATTCCGCTGTAACCACACCCGTTTCTTCCTGCCTACGCGCCACCCTAGAGAGGCACCATCATGGAGCCACGCGACTACCTCGCCACCATCCGCCGGAATTGGATCATCGTGCTCGTGATGACCATGCTCGGCCTTGCCGGCGGCTACGCCGCCTCTGCGGTCGCCAAGCCCGAATACACGGCGACGACCAGCCTCTACTTCTCCATCAACTTCGGGAAGTCGGCCAACGACCTGAATCAGGGTGCCACGTATGCGCAGAGCCAGATGCTCTCGTATGCGGTCCTTGCCCGCTCACCGCGCGTGCTGCAGACCGTGATCGACGAGCTCGCGCTCCCTCTCTCCCCCGCCGCGCTCGCCTCGAAGGTGTCGGCCACCTCACCGCAGAACACGCCGATCCTCGACATCTCCGCGAGCGACGCGTCTCCTGCCGTCGCCGCGGAGATCGCGAACGCAGTGGCCGCCGTGCTCGGCGCGGAGGTGCAGAACGTGGCTCCAAGAAACGAGGAGGGCGACAGCACTCTGTCGTCGCAGGTGATCAAGCCCGCGGTCGAACCCCGCGACCCCTCCGCACCCAACGTGCGGGCGAACTTGGCGGTTGGTCTCCTGCTCGGGCTCCTGCTCGGAGGCCTCCTCGCCGTGCTCCGCGACGCCGTCGACAACCGGGTCCGTCGCGCCTCGCAGGTGAACGCGCTCACCGAGGCCCCCGTTCTCGGACAGATCGAGCGTGACTCCGGCTCAGCAGAGGGCGGATTGGTTGTGCAGCGCGACCCGATCAGCCCGTCGGCTGAATCCTTCCGTGCCCTCCGCACCAACCTCCAGTTCGTGGCGGTCGACAGCGAGAGCCTCACCGTCGTCATCACGTCGTCGCTGCCCGGTGAGGGGAAGTCGACCATCGCCAGCAACCTCGCCCTCGCCATCGCGGAAGCGGAACAGAGTGTGTTGCTCATCGACGCCGACCTTCGGCGGGCGGCCATCGCCGGGTACAACGGCATCGAAGGCGCGGTCGGGCTCACGACCGTACTCATCGGGCGCGCGGCATTCGAAGATGTGGTGCAGGTCGGAGCGCATCCTGCGCTGCACATCCTCGCGTCGGGCGAGCTTCCGCCGAACCCGAGCGAGATGCTCGCGTCCCGCGCCATGCACTCCCTCGTCGAGGACCTGCGCGCTCGCTACGACGTCATCATCATCGACGCGGCCCCGCTCCTGGCGGTGTCCGATGCCGCATCGCTGTCGCAGATTGCGGACGGCGTCATCATGGTCGTCGACTCCACCGCCGTCAGGAAGCCGCAGCTCACCAGAAGCCTCGACGACCTCACCAAGGCGGGAGCCGCCCTGCTCGGCGTCGTACTCAACAAGGTGCCGAGGCGTCGGGACCGTGTTCCCTACGGACCCACGACACCGGCGCCCACCCGCGGGTCATCCCGAGCGCGTTCGGCAGGCGGACCCGCCCGGCGGGGCGGCGCCGTCGTCGAGCCGGAGCGGCGACGCCGCGACACCGGTGCTGCCGTCAGGCGCGACTCGCGGAACGACGCCTCATGAGCGGGCGCAACGCTGGCAAGCGCGTTCTCATCCTCTGGGCTGACGACACCTCGACGAACCTCGGGGTGCGGGTACTGGCCGAAGGCTCCGCGCAACTCGTGCGCCGCGCCTGGCCGGACGCCGAAATCGTCTTCCACACATTCGGCAACTCGAGCCCGGAGCTCCCCATGGGTCGCCTGCGCACGCTGGTGCGCGAGCGGGTGACCGGAAAACGGGGCACCCTCGAGTGGCTTGCTGGCTTCGATCTCGTGGTCGACACCCGCGCCGGCGACAGCTTCGCCGACATTTACGGTCTTCGTCGCCTGCGCATCATGTCGGCCATCGCCGAACTCGCCACCCAGGCCGGCACACCCGTCGTCATGGCTCCCCAGACGATCGGGCCGTTCAACTCGCGCCAGGGTCTCGCGATCGGCCGCCATTCGATGCGCCGCGCCGCCGCAACGATGGCACGGGACAGCGTCAGCGCCGACTACGCCGCATCGGTCGGGCGCCCGGTCGACCTGCTCACCACCGATGTCGTCTTCGCGCTCCCCACCCCCACCGTCACCAAGGGACGGGACGTGCTTCTGAACGTCTCCGGCCTCCTCTGGCAGGAGAGTCCCCACGTGGATGCCGCGGCCTACCGCGCCATCGTGACCGATCTCTATCACGCCCTCACCGCCAGCGGCAGGACGGTCGGTCTGTTGGCGCACGTGCTCGACTCCAGCAACGCCGACAACGACGTGCCTGCGCTGCACGAGTTCCAGCGCACGGTCGGATCGGATCTGGAGATCGTCATCCCGAAGGACCTGGGCGAGGTGCGGGAGGCAGTGGCCGAGGCGAACGTCGTAATCGGGTCGCGGATGCACGCCTGCCTGAACGCGCTGTCTGTGGGCACCCCGGCCATCCCGCTGGCGTACTCGCGCAAGTTCCAGCCGTTGCTCGGCGACCTTGGGCTTCATCGCACAGTGGATCTCCGTACTGACGCCGCCGACGCCGTCTCACGCGTGATGGGGCATCTCGATGCGCCCGAGCTCGTGTCCGAAACCGTCGACGCCGTCACGCGCGCGCACTCATCGTTGAACGGTGTGGTCGACCTCGTTCGGTCTTCGGGCCGCGCGGTCGCCGCGTGAGCGAGACGCAACCGCCCGAAGAGCCACCGAAGGGTCTTGGAGCGCGCGCGGCGCGCGGCGCCTTCGTGACCTACAGCGGCCAGGCCGCCCGCATCCTGCTCCAGATCGTGTCGGTTGTCGTGCTTGCGCGCCTGCTTGCGCCTGCAGACTATGGGCTGCTCGCGATGGTCCTGGCCGTCGTGGGTATCGGTGAGATCTTCCGTGACTTCGGTCTCTCCTCGGCCGCCATCCAGGCGAAGAACCTCACCGGACAGCAGAAGTCGAACCTCTTCTGGGTGAACACCGCCATCGGTTTCGTGCTGGCCGGAATCGTCTTCGCGACCGCCCCGCTACTCGCGGGCCTCTACGGCCGTCCCGAGTTGGTCGCCATCGCCCAGGTGCTGTCGCTCACGTTCATCATCAACGGAATCGCAACCCAATTCAGGGCCGACCTCAGTCGTCGGCTGAAGTTCAAGAACCTGGTCGTTGCGGATGTCTCGGCTCCCGCCGTCGGACTCGTTGTGGCTGTATTCGCAGCACTGGCGGGGTGGGAATACTGGGCCCTCGTCGCCCAACAGCTCACTCAGGTCAGTGTCGTTCTGATCGGCGTCGTGGCGGGCGCACGCTGGCTCCCTGGACTGCCGCGCAAGACGCCCGGCATGCGTCCGCTGCTTCGATTCGGCACAAACCTCGTGGCGACCCAGCTGGTCGGATACCTGAGCAACAATCTCGACTCTGTGGTGATCGGCACGCGTTTCGGTGCCGCATCGCTCGGTATCTACAACCGCGGATTCCAACTCCTGATGGCGCCCCTCAACCAGCTGCGCGCACCCACCACGACCGTCGCCCTCCCGATCCTCTCGCGGCTCAGCGACAGTCCGGCGAAGTACGACCAGTTCATCGCGCGCGGCCAGCTCGCACTCGGGTACAGCCTGGTCGTAGGACTCGGCCTCGTGATCGGTGCGGCCGAACCGCTGACCGACCTCATGCTCGGTGAACGGTGGCTCGAGGTCGCTCCGATCCTGCGCCTGCTCGCGGCCGCCGGCGTGTTCCAGACGCTCGCCTACGTCGGGTACTGGGTCTACCTGTCGAGGGGCCTCACCACCGACCTGTTCCGCTATTCGCTGGTCAGCGCCACGATCAAGGTCACCTGCATCCTCGTCGGCTCGATCTGGGGGGTGATCGGTGTCGCCGCCGGCTACGCCCTCGCTCCTGCACTCGCGTGGCCGCTGTCGCTCTACTGGCTCTCCCGGCGCACGCAGATCCCGCTTCGCCAACTCCTGTTCGGTGCGCTCCGCGTGCTGACGGTCACCATCCTGGTGGCGGGCGGCGCCGCCGGCGCGTCCCTGCTGGTCGCAAACCTTGGAAGCCTGGCGCAGGTGATCGCCGCGGTCGTGGGCGGAATCCTGCTCTACGTGCTCGTCGCGGCGACCATCCCCATGTTCCGTCGGGATGCCGCGGGCATCATCGAGATCGGCAAGATGATTCCGAAAGAGCGGCGCGCTCGGTGACGTCCCAGACCGGCATCATCGTGGTGAACTACGGTTCCCATCGCCTGATCGACGCCAACTTCACCGCTCTCACCGCCGCGCTTCCCGACACGCGTGTCGTGGTCGTCGACAACTTCTCCACCGAGCGGGAGGCGGACGCGGTCGAGCGGTTGTGCCGCGATCGCGACTGGGTGCTCGTGAGGAGACCGAACATCGGTTTTGGCGCGGGCATGAACACGGGCATCGACACCGCCCGCTCGTTGGGATGCGACGTGTTCGTGATGATAAATCCGGATGCCACGGCAACGCCCGAAACCGTGATGGCACTCGCCCAACGCGCATCCGCCGATCGCAACACCATGGTGTGTCCGGTGATCACAGGCGGGGACGGCGGCCACTGGTTCAGCGGCGGGGACGTGCTGGTGTCGGCGGGAAAGACCACGACGAGGCCGGGAACCCGCAGCGACACCCCCACGGGCTGGCTGACCGGGGCGTGCCTCGCGGTACACGCCGACCTATGGGACCGGATCGGTGGATTCGACGACGACTACTTCCTCTACTGGGAGGACGTGGACCTCTCGTGGCGCTGCACCCGGGCCGGCGGCCGGCTCGAGGTCTGCCCCGATCTGGTGGTCACCCACGACGTCGGGGGCACTCAGAAGCAAACGGGAAAGTCCCCCGTGTACTGCTACTACAACTGTCGCAACCGGCTGCTGTTCGCCGCGAAGCACCTGAACGCGGGCCAGCGCAGAGCCTGGATGTCGACCAGTTTCTCCTACGCGAAACAGGTCGTGTATCGCGGCGGGCGGCGGGCTTTCGCCCGCGCACCGTGGCGCGTCTCGTGGGCAGCGCTCTCCGGAACGCTCGCCGGCCTGGTGGCGATCGCCCGCATCCGCTCGTCGACGAATGGTTCTCACGACGTTCGGCAAGCGAACACGTAACAATCTCGTAACTGTACTGGCATCGATTTCATGCCTAGACTGGGGCACGCAGCAACACAAGGCGAACCTCTGACCACGGTATTCGCACCCGATTGTGTACGCACTCGCATGGGATGGATACGGGACCCTCGCCGAGACCACCCGACGAGACGGATTTATTTTTGCGCCGCTACCCCCATGCCCTCGAACGCCTGACGGTGTCACTCGCGATCACCGGTTCGGTCGCGATCGTCGTCTCGACCGCCTGGGTGGGTCTCGCACCGACGGAGCACAGAGCGGTTGCGAGCCTGTCTCCCACCTTGTTCGAGAGCGCCGGAACGGGTCTTCGGTCCATCACCCCGGGCGCCGACTCCGCACCAGCACGGGGTGCCCGCAGCGTGCCGGCCCAGACGCTCGAGGCGCCCGCGCCCTCCGCTCCCGACCCGATCACCGATGATTCCGCTGTTCTCAACCCGAACCTTCCACCGGTGCCCGCCGCGGACTCGGAGCCGATCCCGGAACCGCTCCCCGTGATGCCCGAACAGATCGAACTCGAGCAGCCCGAAGAGGTTCCGCCGGCAGAGGAGCCGGTCGAGTTGCCACCCGTCGCTGCGGCCGTGGTCGAGGAGGCTCCTGCCGAAGAACCCGAGCCGACGCCCACCGCCACTGAGACCGTGGTAGAGCCGGAAGAGGCGCCCGCCGTCGAGACGCCCGCCGTAGAGACGCCTGCTCCGAAGCCCACGCAGTCAGCAGCTCCGGCGCCGGAGGAGAAGCCGACCCCCACGCCGAAACCAACCGAAACGGCGAAGCCGAAGCCGACCGAGACGGCGAAAGCGGAGCCCACGCCCACGGCGACTCCGAAGCCGACCGCCGAACCGTCTCCCACGCCTACCGCAACGGCGAAGCCGACGCCTGCCGCGACAGCTGCACCGAAGCCAGCGACCACGCCGAAGCCGACACCCGAGCCGACCGCAACCGCAACGCCAAAACCGACGCCCACCGCCACCGCAACGCCGAACGCCCGACCGACGCCACCGCGCAACGCCCAAGCCGACCGCAACCGCAACGCCCAAGCCCACGGCAACCGCAACGCCCAAGCCGACGCCCACCGCCACCGCAACGCCCAAGCCCACCGCAACCGCAACGCCGAAGCCGACGCCCACCGCAACCGCAACGCCGAAGCCGACGCCCACCGCAACCGCAACGCCGAAGCCAACGCCCACCGCCACCGCAACGCCCAAGCCGACAGCGCGACCCGGCGGCACCCCCGGAGCGGGCAACACCGGTGTCCCCTCGGGAACCTCGCTCAAGCGTTACGTCGGCGACATGCTGATCACCAAGGACAACACGGTGATCGACGGACTCGACATCTACGGCTTCGTGCGGGTAGAGGCGAAGAATGTGACCATCCGGAACACCCGCATCCATGGACGCGCGGTGTCGACGAGTGCGCCGCTCATCTACGCGGCAAGCTCATCCGTGCGGAATCTGCTTGTCGAGGACGTGGAGCTCGCGGCCGACCGCGCCACGCCCGACATCAACGGCATCATGGGCTCCAACTTCACGCTCCGCCGCGTGAACATCCACCGCGTGATCGACTCCGTGCACATCTTCGGTGACAACGTGACCGTCGAGGCGTCGTGGCTGCACGACAACCTGCACTACGCCAAGGACCCCAACTGGAACGGTGGCCCGAGCCACGACGACAGCATCCAGATCCAGAAGGGCACCAACATCCGGATCAACGGCAACTCGATCAGCGGCGCAAAGAATGCCGCAATGCAGATCACGCAGAACCAGGCACCGACATCGAATGTCACGTTCACCAACAACACGGTGTCCGGCGGCGCCTGCTCCCTCAACGTCTCTCAGGCAGGGCCGAAGAGTTCGCCTATCCGGGGGCTCACCATCGCCAACAATGTGTTCGGATCGTCCATCCACAACTGCCCGATGATCATCGACCGCGCCACGATTCCGCCGTCGAAGATCACCGGTAACACCAGGACGAACGGGTCCAAAGCGACCGTCGTCGCCCGCTAGGAGATCCATGCACCTGTCCGTTCTCGTCGTCTGCACCGGCAACATCTGTCGGTCACCCGCGGGTGAACGCCTGCTTGCCTCAGGACTCGAGGGGTCTCCGAACATCGCGGTGTCGTCCGCCGGTTCCGGCGCACTCGTCGGGAATCCCGTGGATGCCGCGACGGCGACGGTGATGACGGCGAACTCGATCCCCGTGGCAGGCTTCGCCGCGCGTCAGCTCACCGGGCCGATCGTGCGGGATGCCGACCTGATCTTCACGATGACGGCCGAACATCGGGCGGCAGTCGTGCGTCTCGCCCCCGCAGCCGTGCGTCGGGTCTTCCTGCTCAAGGAGTTCGCTCAGGTGGTGGCGGAGGAATCGTCGACCTGGGTCGACCTGCCGACCGATCCGGCGGCGCGCCTCGCAGCGGCCGTTCCCCTCGTCACCGCAGCGCGCACCATCCGCTCGGCACGCCTCGGCAAGCAGGACTTCGACGTCACCGATCCCTATCGGCAGCCCGAGGCCGTGGTCGAGAGGGTCTTCCACGAGATCTCCGATGCGGTCTCCACGATCACCGCGTTCGCGCACGCCGGTCGCGCGCACACCGTGGCGTGACTCCGATCCACCATCCAGGCTTCGAGGAGTCATTGTGCCGTTTCTGAAATCCCTGATCGCCTTCGTCCGGAGGAGGCGCGGCGACCTCGAGATGTCGACGCTCGTGATCGCGGGCAAACTCCCGCTGCACGCGGCGCGCATCGCCCTGCTCCGGGCATGGGGTGCGACAGTGCATCCCGATGCGACGGTGTACCACGGGTTCGAGGTACGCCGGGCAGCGCGCCTGACGATCGGGGCACGCTCCTCGATCGGCAACGGCGCCATCCTGGATGCGCGTGGCGGCCTCACGATCGGCGACGACGTCAACTTCTCCACCGACGTGCACATCTGGACGGCGCAGCACGAATGGGCGAGCCCCACGTTCGCCTATGTCTCTGCGCCCGTCAGCATTGGCGATCGGGCCTGGATCAGCACGCGCGTCACGATCCTGCCCGGCGTCACGATCGGTGAGGGCGCCGTCGTCGCTGCCGGCGCCGTCGTGACCAAGGATGTGGCGCCGTTCGCCCTCGTCGGGGGTGTTCCGGCCAAGCCGATCACGACGCGGCCGAACGATCTCACCTACCGTTTGCCGCCGAGGGCGAAAAAAACATGGTGGTGGTGATGCACCCCACGATAGGATCTCCTTTCACCCGAGTCGCACCCAACGGTGCATGCGATGCTCTCCCCGAAGAGAAACCACCACGCTAAATGACGCAAAAAATCGGCTATGCGGCAGGCGCATTCGACCTGTTCCACGTTGGCCACCTCAATATTCTCAAGCACGCCAAAAGCGCCTGTGACTACCTGATTGCAGGGGTCGTCTCCGACGAGATGCTCCAGCAGACGAAGGGAATCACACCGGTCGTGCCACTGGCCGAGCGCCTCGAAATCGTGAGCCACATCAGCTACGTGGATGAGGCCCGCGCCGAGGTCGTTCCAGACAAGCTCGACACCTGGCGGGACGTGCAGTTCGACGTCTTCTTCAAGGGCGACGACTGGCGCGGCACCGAGAAGGGTCGCCGTCTCGAGCGTGAGTTCGGAGCGGTGGGGGTCGAGGTCATCTACTTCCCGTACACGATGCACACCTCGAGCACCGCCCTGCGTCGCGCGCTCGACATCATCCACGCGAGCGCGGTCGAGCCAGCACCGGTCGAACTCGAGAGCTGAGCCTCAGCGGCATCGCGTCGGATCAGCCCGTCGTGATGCTTCGCCTCCGGGCGAGCTTCGCCGCGATTTTGCGCCGTATCGCGCGCGGCGCGGACCACACCCGGCTCGGCAGGTCGGCGCGCTTCTGCGCGCGCTGCTCGCGAGCGAGCATGGCCGGGAACTCGCGCACGAAACTAGTCGCCGCGTCGAGCGAATCGAAGAGGCCCCGCTCCGCCCAGAAGGCGGCAAGGAGCGCGGCGGCATCCGCGTCGAGTCGAGAGAGCGCCATCCGGTGCACCGCGAACATCGGATGCCCGCCCGCCGTCACCGCCTCGATGGCGGAGGTGACCCCCGCAACCGTTGCGCCCCGCGGCCACACCGTCGGGCCGACCTTGAGCCCGGTGGCATAGACCTCCATCAACGACGGGCTGTGGTTCAACAGCCACCCCGCGTAGACGAAGAACTCGGTGAGGTCGTTCTTCACGAACTCCCGGGTGAACGACCGGCCGCTGGACGCCTCGATCTCGGTGATGAGCTCGCGCACCAGTGCCGTCGACAGTACGAACGGCGTGACCGTGGACGTGAAGCTCCCCACGTGCTGAGCCGGATCGATGTGCAGGTATCGGAGTACATGCTCGAGGTCACGGCGAAGCGGGTGAGTGTCGTACGCGCTCATGCCCACGAGCATCCGGCCGTCCGGCGCTTCGAACAGCGACGGTGACCACTGGCCCACGAAGTGGTTCTTGGCGTCGAGAAGCACGAACCGTTCGGCCCGGAGGCGCGTGGCGACCAGCAGCTTCAGCACCTGCTGGGTGCGCCACCCTACGGCGCCGCGCACCTTCGTGATGTCGTCGGACCGGAGGATGCTCACGTGGGAGGCGTGCGGACCGTAATCCTCGAGGAGGCGGCGCACCAGCGGCGCGGGCATACCGCGGCGGGAGTTGTCGATCACAATGATCTCGTCGGTGGCGTCGACCGGAAGATATCGCGCCATGGAGCGGGCTTGAATGCCGAGCAGCCCGAACTCCGCCTCGAACACGACGCTCACGAAGGCGAGGGTGGGTGATGTCAATCCGGCCTCCTGGCACGATCGGGTGAGCGGTCGGGTCTGCATTGCACGCTACCGGTAGCACGATCCTTCCACGCTGGGATGCGCAGCGGGCCGCGGTGTGCCGTCATACCTGGTCAGTACACGAAGATCGGCACGATCGACCGATCGTGTGCGTGCAGCAGAACGAGGAACAGGATGAAGTCGAACAAGAGGTGCACAGCCACGATGTAGCTGAGCGACCGGGTGAGTTTGAACGTGTAGGCCTGCACGAGTGCAAACGGGAAGATGAGGGCGGGACCCCAGGATGTGAAGCCGAGTTCGTACAGGAACGACGTGAAGATCACCGCTTGCACGAGCATCGCGACCCAGTCCGCGTAGTGACGGCGAAGCAACGTGAACACCGTGCAGATGAAGAACAGCTCGTCCCAGATGCCTAGCGCATTCGTTCCGAGGAAGAGCCGGCCCACCTCGTTCGGTTCGCTCGCCGCGGGCCAGTTCGTGTAAACGCCCGTGGAGATCATGTAGAACGGCAGGAGCAGGTAGCCCAGCACGAGCACTGCGACCAACCACGACCACTCGAACTTTGACCAACGGTGGCCGGTGAGCACGGGAAAGCGCACGGCGTGATCGCGGTACACGTAGCGCGACCCGACATAGGGCAGCACGATCGCGGCGATCATCGCCGAGCCCATCACCACCATGTGATCGATGCTGATGTCGGTCGTGATCGGCACGACGCTCATGATCACCATCCCGAGCGCGATGAGCACGAGGTCCCGGCCGAGCGCCCGTGAGGCGACGAAGCCGGTGATCACGGCCGCGATCAGCGCCGGATAGCCGACGAAGGGCAGTTGAACGCCATAGATGAGGGCGCCGGACGCCGCGAGAAGGAGGGCCGCGAGGATCCTCATGCCGACCCTGATCCACCCTGTTCCATCCCCCGATTCTAGGTGTGCGGCCCCGACCGGCCCGGAGTCGACCCGTTGTAGGCGAGAATTGGCTGGTGGCGTCGCTGTCCGCGGCCCGGTTGCAGAAGGAGGCCTCGTGCATCGACGCGACTTTCTCATCGGCGGGATCTCCGGGCTCACCCTTTTCGCCGTGAGCGGGTGCGTGTCCCCCACGCCGACGCCCACACCGACCACGACGCCGAGCGTGGACCCATCGCCGACCCCCAGTGCGACCGCGACTCAGGAACCTCCTCTGGTTCCCGCACCCGCGTCGATGATCCGCTCGAACTGGTCCACCGATCCGTTTGCACTCGGGGCCTTCAGTTACCTCTCCGTCGGCGGCACCGCCGACCACCGCGCCGCCCTGGCCGAACCGGTCGCCGACCGCGTCTTCTTTGCAGGCGAAGCCACCTCCGACACCGAACCGGGGAGCGTAGCCGGTGCCCGCGATTCCGGCGCTCGCGCGGCCCTCGAGGTAATGGCCGTCGCGGAGGAGGGCGAGCGAATCGCGGTGATCGGCGCCGGCATCGCCGGAGCCACCGCCGCCCGGCGCCTGTCTGATGCGGGCTTCGATGTGACCGTGCTCGAGGCACGGGATCGGATCGGCGGCCGTATCGATACGCGCGACGAGAGGGACTGGCCGCTCCTCGCCGAGCTCGGAGCCGCTCGGGTGAGCTCCGACTCCCCCGCGCTCGCCATCAGGCTCGCCGCCCTCGACATCGAGACCGCCGACATCGACGGCCCCCGGGAGTTCCGAACGCCTGCGGGCACCGAACTTCCGCCGAACGATGTCGGCGCCGACACCGTGGCGGCCGCAGTGCGATACGCGGCGGAGCGGAACGGCGATTTCTCGTTGGCCGGTGCGATCACGTTGTCCGCGCCGCGCGACGTCGCCGCGCCCGCGGAGCCGACGGCATCCGCCGCACCCGACACGGTCGACGGCCCGACGGAACCGTCACCCGAGGTGCCCACGACCGCTGACTGGGTGAGCGCGTACCTGCGCAATGTGATCGCCGTGGACTACGCGGCCGACGCCACCGCGCTCTCCGCGTCCAGCGGACTCACCGATGGGGTGCGCGGCGGTGCACAGCTGGTGGTCGGCGGATACAGCGCGCTGGTGCAGGAGCAGCTTGACGGCCTTCGCGTGAGTCTCAGTACGGTGATCTCCGAAGTCGTCTACAGCGATCGTGGCGTGAGTCTTCGGTTGGGAACCGGCGAGTCCCAGCAGGCGGATCGGGTGGTGCTCACCGTGCCCCTCGGGGTGCTGAAGAGCGGTGACATCCGTTTCGATCCACCCCTTCCCGCCTCGAAGACGCTCGCCGCCCGCGGAATCGGCATGGGCGCGGCCGATGTGGTGTGGCTCCGATTCGAGGAGCCGTTCTGGTCGACGGATGCCGCCCGCTGGAGTGTGATCGGCGGCGATTCGGTCATCACCGAATGGATCAACCTCGAGCCGGTGACCGGGTCACCGATCGTGATGGGCATGGTGGGTGGCGAGAGCGCCGTGCGGATGTCCGACCTCAGCGATGAGGACCTCATCGACCGTGCCAGGCGAAGTCTGGAACCGTTTCTCTCGGCGTGACCAGGTGAGACGGCGAGGAGCCATCCTCCCGAGCACGACGAGGATCGCCGCGACGCTGCCGATGACCGCGAGCACCACTACCGAGTACGCCGCGAACTCCCCCCGACCCGTCATCTGGAACGGGTCGAGGAAGAAGTACGGATACCAGCCGACGAGGGCGCCGCGGATCATGGTGAACACCGCCCAGATCAGCGGGAACTCGAACACGAACTGGAATGCCGACCACGGCGGCTTCGGGCGCCCGGGGAACGCGACCCAATCGATGATGGCGAATGCCGGCAGCCAGTAGTGGAGGATCTGGCTGGAGATCGGCACCTGGATGGAGAATCCGCGCGACAGTGATTCGGCCACGATGACCGTGTAGATGATTCCGGACACGATCTGGTAGGTGGTGATCAGGAGGCGTGCCGTGACGATCCAGTGGGGATCCACCGGCCGTCGAAGGGCGTATGCGCCTCCGATGAACCACAGGATCGTCGCCGCGATGGCGCTCTGCATCGTGAAGTAGCTGAAGAAGTTCGGGAGCGCCGAGATTCCGGAACCGAGACTGTAGATCAGATGGCCCGCAAGGGCGACGACGCCCACGATGCCGGCGACCAGTCGCGCCAGACCGGCGGCTGTGCGCATCCGTTCCTCCTCAGCGCCAACCTGCACCTGACACGGGGCATGGCAACGGCGAAACCCCGGTAACCGTGGGTCCCGGGGCGACGAATCCAGTGTAAAGCACCCGCGCTTGCTCGCCCGGTATCCCGCAAGCGCTAGGCCATAATCGGAACATGAGCGAACAGACCGTCGATCCCGACCTCCCAGTGATTCTCTACGCCGAATTCACGGCAAAGCCCGGCTGCGCCGATGAGGTCGCCGCGCTGCTTCGCGGTCTCACCGTCGACGTGCGGGAGGAGCCGGGCAACCGGGTGTTCACGGGCCTGCAAAAGCGGGAGGACCCCAGTCGGTTCTTCGTCTACGAGGAGTACGACGACCAGGCCGCGTTCGAGGCCCACATAGGCGCGCCCTACGGCGCCGTCTTCAACGGCAGGCTCACCGAACTGATCGTCGAGGACGGTCCCCAACTCACCTTCCTCACCGCGATCTAGTCCCGTAGAACACTGCCGTTCAGCGCGTAAGAGGAGTAGAATTCGCCCTTAACCAGGGACGACATCATGCTCCATCGCCAGGCGGCACAGCTTTCGGGATACGTTGCGGTCGCGCTCGTCCTTAGTGGTTGCACGGGCGGCACAGGCGCCTTCGAGCCCGGTTCGCCGTCGCCGTCGGCGCCGTCGTCGAGTCCTTGGCGCCGTCGCCGTCGTCGACCCCCTCGGCATCACCGAGCGAAAGCCCATCGCAATCGCCGTCGCCGTCTGCCTCCCCCGCCACGATCACGTTCAGCCAACCGGCCCCGGGGAGTGCGGTCAGCATCCCGTTCTCCACCGGAGGCACCGCGAACACATTCGAGAGCGCGCTCGTTGTCGACGTCCTCGACTCGGCCGGTGCCGTGCAGTGCGTACGCCACGTGATGGCGACGTCGGGCTCGGGCACGGCGGGCACGTGGGCCGCCACCCTCACCCTTCCGCAGCCGCCATCCGACTCGGTCCCGGTGACGCTCCGCGCCTACGAGATAAGCGCGCAAGACGGTTCGATCATCAATCTCGTACAGCAGCCCCTCACGGTGCTTCCTGATCATCCGGACATCTGGATGACCAGCCCTCGCTGCGGCGCGGTGGTGAGCCCGGGCGCAAGCCTCGCGGTCACCGGTTTCGCGTCCGTCTTCGAGGCGACCCTCAACTTGGAGGTGCGCAACGCATCGGGTGCCGTGATCGCCGCCGAGATCGCGATGACATTGGACGGTGGATCTGAGTCGCCGTTCAGCGCTGTCATCACCATTCCGGCCGATACCCCGTCGGGCTTCTATGACCTGGTCGCCTTCAACTTCAGCGCGAAGGACGGCGCGAAGGAGAACGAGTTTCCCGTGCAGCTGTCGATTCGGTCCTGAATCCCTCGTCACCTGCGCGGGGTGAGGGTGATCGTCGACACCTCGTCGACACTCGGATGCTCGTGGTCGCCGCCATCGACGGTCCCCGTCGTCCACGAGAGGGCGAGGCCGTCGGGTCCATCGGCGAGCGTGGCGATGCAGTTCGCGAAGATAGGCCCGTCGATCCCGTCCCACCTGAGCGGAGGTGCGGCGACACCGGCGGCTCGGGCGAGGCGCTCACTCAGCCGGTTGGCGATGCCATAGGAAAGTACGGCAGAGAATGACCGCATCAGCAAGGGAAGCGGGTTACGGATCGGAGAGCACACGGCCTGCACGACTCTGCTCCCCGAGTCGCGCCGCGCCTCGGCCACGTAGGAGTAGTGCACGTCGCCGGAAATGAAGAGCACGGTGTCCGGCGGAGTACCGCGCCGGCCGTCGGCCACCTCACCGACCATTCCGGCGAGGTCGCGAAAACTGCTCTGGAAAGCCGCCCAGTGCTCGAGGTCGAGTGCCTGACGCATCCGTTCGCCCACCGCGGCCATCTGCCGACCCCAGGCGCCCTCCGAGATCGCCTCGTTCCAGGACTCCAGGTGATGCAGGCCCGTCGGGAGCAGGAACGGCAAGGAGGTACCGATGACGACGTGCCGCACCCCACCGCGCAGCCGGGCATCCAGCCACCGCATCTCCTCGGGATCGACCAGCGCACGGTTGGCTGGGTCCAGGACCCTCGCCGCTCGGGAATCGAGGATGACGAGGCGGAGGTCCCGAAAGTCGCGACTGTAACTCCATCGGTACGACTCCGGCGCGCGATTACACCGAGCGGCGAAGTCGTCGATGGCGGTCGTCAGATCCAGTTCTCCGGATGCGCCGCTCGCCTCGTGCTCCGCGATCAGGCGCCACAGCTCATCGTCGTCGCGCTCGCGGGGCGAGAGATTGCCCAGATGCTGGTAGACCCAGTAGGAGCCGAGCGCGGCGACGATGCGCCCGTGCCACCACGGTTTTCGCTCCATCTTCTTCGCCCAGCTGAGCGACGCGTTCCAATCGTCTCGCACGTCGTGGTCGTCGAAGATCATGGCTGTGGGCACGGAGCCGAAGAGCCAACGGTAGGCGTCCGTGGACCACGCGAGCAGGTAGAGGTGGGCGTACTCCTCGAAGTCGGCGAGTTCCCGACCCGGAGGCTCGCTGATGTCTCGTCTCGCCGCGATGAATTCGCGCATCTCGGTGCTGGTGACATCGGCGTAGACCTGGTCTCCGAGGAAGATCGCGAGGTCAGGGCGCGCAAGTCCCGGGTTCGCAGCCAGCTGCAGCCCGACGGCGCGGAGGGCATCCACGCCATGAAGCCGGTTGCCGACCGCATCGTGGGGCACAGACGTGCGACAGGATCCGAATAGGAAGCGCACGGGTCGCTCGGGGTCGAGGGTGGCTATCACGGGCGCCGGAAACGGCGACCCCGGTTCCGGCCATACGCTTTCGTCGTCGATCCGCACGGCATAGGGATTCACCGTTCCAGGCACCAGGCCGTCGACCTGCACGAGGGCGTAGTGGTGACCATGAACGGCGAAGGTGTGCGCGGAGAACACCCGGTCCCCCACCTCGACGTGTACGCGGGCCCCACGAGCGGTCTCCACCCAGACGCCCGCCGAGTCGCCGTCGACATAGCGCAGCATCGGGCCGAGGATGAGCGCCGAACTCGTCATTCCCTAGTTCTACCCCTCGGCGGGCTCACCCGCGAGGGGTACGGGGGTGGAATGGACCGGGTAGGCACCGGTGCGCCGGCGCGTTCGCGGCGCTAGCCTCGTCGCATGTGCCGCAACATCCATACCCTCCACAATTTCGAGCCGGCCGCGAACGACGATGAGGTTCACGCCGCCGCGCTGCAATACGTGCGCAAGATCAGCGGGTCGACGAAACCGTCGAAGGCCAATCAGGAGGCCTTCGACCGCGCGGTGCACGACATCGCGCACATCACCCAGCATCTGCTCGACGACCTCGTGGCAGTGGGCCCACCGAAGGACCGTGAGGTGGAGGCCGCGAAGGCGAAGGCGCGATCCGCCGCGAGGTTCGCGACCGCCTGACACTGCGCGATGACCGTCCGGCCCGCCTAGGGTCCGCCATCCAGTAAGTCGAGCGTGACCTCGACCCGCGCGCCTTCGTCGAGCCCCTCGGCAGCTCGGATCGCTTTCTTCACGGGAAGCACGTAGACCCCGCCCTTCGACTCGGGGAATACGGAGGTCTCCCAGGTCGACGATCCGATGGTGACCCGCACGCGCCGTGAGCCGAAGCCCCGGGGAGGAATCGGGGTGTCGGCTATCTCTTCGGAAAGTCCGGCCGGCACGCTGACGAACCACCAGGAATCCGAGCGCGCTTCCCAGCGCCACAAGTCGGCATCGAAGGTCATCGACGGCATGGCTACACCGTAGCCGCGCGATCTGCTCGGCGCATCCGACGTATTGCGCACAACCTAATTGGGCACAATGTGTTAGCGTGAGACCATGACGGTGAACGAGGCGCAGCAGCTCGACGAGCAGATCTGCTTCGCGCTGTACAGCGCATCTCGCGCGATCACCGCCCGCTACCGCGAGATCCTCGCACCCCTCGAGATCACCTACCCGCAGTATCTGGTGCTCATGGTGCTGTGGGAGACGGATGCCGCAACGGTCTCGGGGCTGGGCGAGCGCCTCCAGCTCGAGTCGGGCACCCTCTCCCCACTCCTCCGTCGTCTCGAAACGGCAGGGCACATCATCCGTACCAGGCTGCCGAATGACGAGCGCACGGTGCAGGTCACCCTGACCGAGACCGGAGCGGCCCTCCAGACCCGCGCAGCCCATGTTCCCGACCTGATCTGCGCGTCGACCGGCATGGATCTCGCCGACATCCGCGCGTTGCGCGCACAATTGGCCGGCCTCGCGGCCAACGCCCGAGGCACGACACTGCCCGACCTCGACTGACCTCATCTCACCGAACACACCACCATCACCACGAAGGAGCACCATGGCAACACGCACCGCACGCACCGCATGGAACGGAAGCCTCGAGACCGGGGAAGGCCAGGTTGAGCTCACCAGCTCCAAGGTCGGCACCTACAACGTGTCGTTCCCCAAGCGCGCCGCAGACAAGGCCGAGGGCACCACGAGCCCCGAGGAGCTCGTCGCAGCAGCCCACTCGTCCTGCTATGCCATGCAGCTCTCGGCGCTGATCGGCGCGGCCGGCGGAACCGTGGACGCGCTCGACGTTCAGGCCGACGTGACGCTCGGACCGGACCCGGCCGGCGGATTCCACCTCACCGGCATCCTCCTCACCGTGCGCGGCGAGGTCACCGGTCTCGACAGCGCAGGCTTCGAGTCCGCAGCGGCCGAAGCCAAGGAGACCTGCCCGATCAGCAAGGCGCTCACCGGAGTCGAGATCACCCTCGATGCCGCGCTCGAAGAAGAAGCCGCGGCCTAGGCTGCCATCGGAACCCTCGTGCGGTGCCCGCTTCGCTGTCGTGCTTTCGAGACGACCGCGGGGCGGCACCGCCGAGGTGCCCGGGACACGGCTCAGGCGAGACGGAGCACCGCGACCAGTGTGACGTCGTCGTCGAAGCCGCCCGCTCTCGCCAGTCGCCGGATCGCATCGACCGCATCGGCGGCCGTCGGTCCGGCGCCGCCTGCATAGGCTGCGGCCGTGAGAAGTGAATCCATCGTGCCGTCGAAGAGGTCGAGCACCCCGTCACTGAACACGAGGAGCAGGTCGCCAACATCGAGGATGTAGCGGTGCACCACGAGCGACTGGGCACCGCCGACCCCGATCGGCAGATTGTCGGACGGGATCACCTCGATCGTCGCATCCGCCCGCACGATCACGCCGAAGCCGTGACCGGCATCCACCACTGTCAGGGCACCCGTGCCACTCTCCAGTCGCGCGTGCAGCATGGTGACGAACGCCTGGTTGCCGGTGAGATCGGACTCCACGATCGACTCCACGATGCCCACCGCGGTTTCCGCGTCATCCGAGCGCAGAGCGACCCGGAGCGCCGCGCGAACGGTCGCCGCGATCATGGCCGCGCCGACCCCCTTTCCCATGACGTCGGCGAGGGTGAGCGCTAGGCCGTCTGCGGTCGGCTGCCAGTCGAAGAAGTCGCCGCTCACGCCGCCGCTCGGCACGCACACCCCGGCGACCTCGTAGCCGGGCAGGTCGGGGAGCGACTGCGGCACGAGGTTTCGCTGCACCTGGGCGGCCTGCGCGAGTTCGAGGTCGCCGCGCTCGACCTGCGCGCCGAGGTCCTTGGTGATCTGCTCGCCACTGAGTCCAGCCATGCTGAACGACACCACAACGAGCAACACCATCGTGAGCAGCGTCGTCACCTCTGTGCCGAACACCGATTCGAACACGGGCCCACGTGGTCCCTGCAGCAGGAAGACCGTGGTGCGACCCACGTAGAACACACTGAGCAGTGCGGAGACCCAGAACAGCGGCCAGCGGATGCGCGTGAAGGTGGGCTCGAGCAGGTAGAGCTCTCGGCAGGACAGCGCCACCATCACGGCGGTCGAAGCGAGCAACGTGGCCCCGCCCGACCAGTCGTTGACCGCAGGGTTCTCGAGCGTGGACGCCACGAGCGTCACGGCGGGCGCCAGGGCGAACTGCACAGGCCCTGGCCTCAGCCGACGCAGCGAACGGGCGGCGGCCCACACGCTCGACGCCCCGGTGACGATGAGCACGTTGCCGAGCGGATTCATGAACACTTGCAGGCTCGTGCCGTCGAAGAGGTACGCCGACGAGCCCAGCATGAGCAGCGCGAGCGCCATGCTCCACCAGAGGCTGTAGGCGGAGCGGGTCTCCCGGTACGTCACCAGGGAGAACAGCAGCACGAGGGTGAGCGCGGAGATGGCGAAGGCGACGCGGAGCGTGGTCGCGTCGAGCAGCATCGCTCACCCCCCAGTCGTGTCGCCGTTCGATCTTCGCACCTCAACGCGTCGGCGTCGCGGCAAGACCGCGCATTTCAGGCCGGGTCGCCCCCGAACTGGGGTGTGTTGGAGGGCGACCGTGAGACGTGCTCGCGGTATCAGGCCGCTTTCTCCGCCAGGATGCCGTCGATCTGGCCGAGCGCGAGCTGCATGCCCTCCTCCATGCCCATCTTCACCATCTCGTCGAGCTGCTCGGCGCTCGTGAAGGACGTCACGATGGACATCCGAGTGCGGCCGCTCGCGTCTTCGAGCGTGACGACACTCTTCGTCGGGTCGATCTCCGTGGAGCGGTTGCCCTCCTCATCGGCGAAACCGTCGAGGAACTCGATCCGTTCGGGCGCCTGGAGCGCTGTGATCTCCCACCACCCGTGCATGCGTTCCCCGTCGGGCCCCGTCATGTAATAGGAGGCGATCCCGCCCACCTCGAACTCGTGCCTCACGAAGGTGGCCGGCCAGGTGGGCGGCCCCCACCAACGCTCGAGCTGACGCGGGTCGGACCACAGCCGCCAGACGCGCTCCTGCGGTGCGTCGAATTCGGCAACGAAGGCCATGGTGAGGGCCTCTGCGTTCTTCTCGACCTGTACGACGGTCATGATGATCTTCCTCTCAGTTCTCAGCAAGGATCCGGCTCATCCGCTCGGCGCGGTCGTTCCAGATCGACTCGTAGTCGTCGAGCAGCCCCGCCGCACGCCGGATCGCGGCGGGAGCCCCGTGCACGATCTGCTCGCGACCGTGACGATGCTTCTCCACGAGCAGTGCGCGTTCGAGCACGGCCACGTGTTTCTGCACCGCCGCGAAACTCATCGCGTAGGCGGCGGCGAGATCGGAGACCGACCGTTCGCGCGTCATCACCCGTCGGAGGATGTCGCGCCTCGTCGCATCCGCCAGAGCCTGGAAGATGCGGTCGATCTCGGAACTGCTCAATTGATCTACAACCATTTGGTTGTATGTTACGCCGACGACGCCCGCGAGACAATCCGCGGGCCGAAAAGACTTCGTGGACCGCGCCGGGTCAGGCGTTCGGCTCCAGCGCCGCGAGGAGCTCGCCGATCTGGTGGTGGCTCTCCAGCGGATGCCGCAGCGGACGCTCCCGGTAGAGCTGGTAGCGGTTGCGCCGCCCATCACGCACACGGGTGAGATATCCGTCGGCGATGAGTTCGGCGATGATGCGCTGCGCCGCTCGCTCGGTGATTCCGACCTGCTCAGCCGCGTCGCGCAGCCGAATGCCCGGATCCCGCGCGACACATAACAGAACATGGGCGTGGTTTGTGAGGAACGTCCAATCGGCCATCGTTCGAGGATATCCGAAACACGACATGCAATACCGGCTATGCGTTTCGTGTATTGTTCAGCGTGCATCGGACGCCGATGCCGCGAGAGGCCTCCACAGCTCGCGCGTTGCGATCCATCTGGGAGCCCGTCATCGACCCGATAATCCTCTTCTTCCTCCTCGGCGCAGTCGCCGGGCTGCTGCGCTCGGAGCTCCGGCTCCCCGCCGCGATCTACGAGTTCGTGAGCATCGTGCTCCTTCTGGCGATCGGGCTCAAGGGTGGGGTCGAACTCGCCAAGCAGCCCTTCAGCACGCTTCTGCCCCAGATGCTCGCCGTGCTCGTCATGGGCTGCGTTCTGACCCTCATCGCCTTCCCCGTGCTGCGGCGCCTCGGCCGCTTCACCCGATCGGATGCCGCATCCATCGCCGCGCACTACGGATCGGTGAGCGTCGGCACCTTCGCGGTCGCGATCGCGTATCTCACCAGTCGGCAGATCGACTTCGAGGAGCACATGCCTCTGCTGCTCGTCGTGCTCGAAGTGCCGGCGATCCTCGTGGGAATCGTGCTTGTGCGCGGATTCTCGAAGAGCACCAAATGGCGGTCGGTGGCGCACGAGGTGTTCCTCGGCAAGAGCATCGTGCTGCTCATCGGCGGGCTGCTCATCGGCTGGATCGCAGGTCCATCAGGCCTCAGCTCGATCGAGCCCCTGTTCGTGGATCTCTTCAAAGGCTTCCTCGCTCTCTTCCTGCTGGAGATGGGCCTCATCACCGCCACCCAGATCGGGAGTCTTCGACGGCACGGGGTCTTTCTCGCGGCCTTCGGAATCGGGATGCCCCTCTTCTCCGCCGTCATCGGCGCCGGTCTCGGCTGGGCGCTCGGGCTCTCGGTCGGCGGCATGACGATCCTCGCCACGCTCGCGGCGAGCGCCTCCTACATCGCGGTGCCCGCCGCGATGCGCATTTCGGTGCCCGAGGCGAATCCCACCCTGTCGCTCGCCGCATCACTCGGGGTCACCTTCCCCTTCAATGTGCTCATCGGAATCCCCATCTATCACGCGCTCGCCATCTGGGTGCACGCACTACCGAAAGGATGAACCCCATGCAGAATCACACTCGAACGCTGTTGACCGTCGTGACCGAGGCCGCCCTCGAGGGCACGCTGATGCGGGATCTCGATCGCCTGGGCGCCCACGGCTACACGATCACCGACGCAAGGGGAAAAGGGAGCCGTGGGATACGCAACGCGGGGTGGGAGGCGAGCGGCAATATTCGCATCGAGGTGGTGTGCGATTCCGCGACGGCCGCAGCCATCGCGTCGCACCTTCGGGAGCACTACTACGACAACTTCGCGATGATCCTCTTCATGAGCGAGATAGAGGTTCTCCGGGCGGAGAAATTCTGAGCCACCCGGCGCGGTTGGCGTTGAGGGGCCGCTAAATGCCGGCCTCTCCCCTCGTCCTCTAGGAGCACCATGCCGACCGTCAATGCCCTCACCGCGCCATCCGCGACCGATCCGCTCGAACGCACCACGATCGAGCGCCGCAACGTCGGCCCGCACGATGTACTGATCGAGATCGCCTACTCGGGCGTCTGCCACTCCGACATCCATACCGTTCGCGGTGACTGGGGGCCGCAGCAGTATCCCCTCGCCGTCGGCCACGAGATCGTGGGAACGGTCGCCGAGGTGGGCCCCGATGTCACCCTGCACCAGGTGGGCGACCGCGTCGGCGTCGGCTGCATGGTCAACTCGTGCCGCGAGTGCGAGAACTGCCTGGCCGGCGAGCAGCAATACTGCCTGAAGGGCAACACCGGAACCTACGGAGCGGTCGACCGCGACGGCACCATCACTCAGGGTGGCTACTCGACTCACGTCGTGGTGGTCGAGGACTTCGTGCTCAAGGTCTCGGAATCGATCCCGTACGAGGCGGCCGCGCCATTGCTGTGCGCGGGCATCACGACCTATTCACCGCTCAGCCACTGGAAGGCCGGCCCGGGCAAGCGGGTCGCGGTCGTGGGAATGGGCGGCCTCGGGCACATGGCCGTGAAGATCGCCCACGCCATGGGTGCCGAGGTCACTGTGCTGTCGCAAACGCTCAGCAAGAAAGAGGACGGGCTCCGCCTCGGCGCTGACCACTATTTCGCGACGAGCGACGCCAGCACCTTCACCGAGCTCGCGAACACCTTCGACCTCATCATCAACACCGTGAGCGCCGTGATCGACGTCGACGCCCACCTGGGCCTGCTCCGGCTCGACGGCACGATGGTCAACGTCGGCGCGCCCGCCGAACCCCTGCCCGTTCAGGCGTTCACGCTGTTCACCAACCGCCGCTCGTTCTCGGGGTCCACCATCGGAAGCATCCGTGAGACCCAGGAGATGCTGGACTTCTGCGCCGAGCACGGCATTGCGCCCGAGATCGAGTTGATCTCCGCCGACCAGATCAATGAGGCCTACGAGCGCGTGCTGAAGTCGGATGTGCGCTACCGCTTCGTGATCGACGTCGCGTCGCTCGCGTAAGGCTCGTTGCCAGCCGTGGGCTCCGCGCCTCGCGGCGGCTGAGCGCCGGTTAAACGACTTCGGCCGTTCCTGATCTCTCCCCCCGGAGAATCAGAAACGGCCGTTGACGTTTTCGCAGCGCGGTCCCCCGACCGAACGCGATGGGCCCCCCGGACCATCGCTGTGTGCTACGTATTGCGCGCGGCACCGGTTCCCCCGAACCCGTTCCGCTTGCCTGATCTAGTGTGCGTCAGCCACAACAGACTCGGCAACCGGCGCCGGGCGCGGGCGTTCGCTGACCGAACAGGCGCGAATCAGGCCTCGCTCATGGCCGTCTTCTCGGCCTGCCCCTTGGCCGCGTAGTACGCGGCGCGAGCCGCGATGCGACGGGTCTGCTCGGCCTGACCGGCGTCGAGGATGTCCTGTGAGACCTCCACGTTCGGCACCCTGCTCACGGCGTTGTGCTTCTCCATGTACTCGTCGAGCTGGGGGCCCGACTCCCACGAGGTGATGAGGCAGTAGCGCGGGTCCGATCCGAGGTGGGTGGCCGCGTGCCAGAGCCTCTGGGTGTCGATGATCAGCTGGGCGCCCGCCGGCAGGGCGATGCGGTACTCGACGCTCGGGTCGGTGCGGTTCTCCCGCAGCACAAAGAAGCTGTCCGCGTCATCCGTGAGATTGAAGAAACCGCGCACGACCCAGCCGGTGCCATCGGGGTTGAGGCGGTTGTTATCGTCCTGGTGCAGGTTGTAGAGGGTGTCGGCGTACTCGTTCGGCAGCAGCTCGATCACCCGGCAGCGACCGACGTTCGAGCCAGGCTCCTGCGCGCGGCGCGTGAGGTTGGGGGCCTTCTCGACCTGCGACGGAATCCAGACGCCGTCCTTGTCGGTGCGCGGAGGGGTGTGGTTCCAGAAGCCGTTGACCTCGATCTCACCCTTGGCGCTGGCGAGCGGCGCGAATCGGGTCTCCCCCGACGACTTCCAGTCGACGTATTCGATGTCCAGCCACTCTTTGGGGTCGAGTTCCTGGTTGTAGCGGTCGAGCACGACGTAGCCGGTCTCTTCGAGCAGTGCAGATTTGATGTATCCCATGATGCGAGTCATGTCCTTTCGTGGGGGCGAGCGCGTTTTTACAAGCCCTACTTAGGGGAGCCTAACATCGAGGGTCTTTCTCACCGGAGAGCGTGCCGCGTGAGTCGGTCGAGGGCGGGCCACCTCGCCGGGGTGGCGGTACGGGGGCGCCGGAGCGTGCCACATACACTCGATGGGCGGAGGGGTGTCCGGCCGAGCACGTGCTCGCGCACCAGTCGAGACCGTGTTCCGAAGGGCGAAAGAATCATGTCAACTGCCACGAACATCACCGCCACCGCGGTCAACACCATGGGATGGCTGTCATCGGCCGAGGCGACGATCGTGGTGCCCGTGTATCAACGCCAGTATCGCTGGGACATCGGCGGATGTGAGCAGCTGCTCGCAGATATCCGCGCCGTCGCCGACTCGAACGACCACCACCGCCACTTCGTCGGATCGATCCTCTCGGCGGCGAGCAGCGATGTGGCCGAACTCGTGCTCATCGACGGTCAGCAGCGCATCACCACGCTCATGCTGCTCATCGCTGCCCTTCATCACACCGTGCAGCAGCAGCCCTCCGCCGACTCCGCGCTGGCCGCCGAACTGAGCCGCGTGCTCGTGGCGGCGGATGATGCGGGCCGGACCAAGCTCCGGCCACACCGTGCCTGGGCCCACGTCTTCGAGAGCGTGGTGCTGAACAGTCGACTGCCCGAAGATGACCTTCGGGACTCGCGCTTCGACGACAACTACGCGTTCTTTCGCAGCCAGGTGCCGATCGAGGAGGTACCGCGCATCTGGAGGGGGCTCCAACGGCTCGAGCACGTGGCCATCACCCTCGGGGCCGACGCCAATGCGCAGCAGATCTTTGAGAGCCTCAACTCCACCGGCGAGCCGCTGCGAGATCACGAGCTGATCCACAACTACGTGCTCATGGGCCTGTCGCACGCTGAGCAGAACGAGATCGAGCACGCTTTCTGGGTGCCGATCGAGCAGAACACCGGGGAATCGATCGCCACCTTCTGGCGCCACTACCTGATGATGCTCACCGGTCGCGAGATCGACGTGCAGGGTGGGCGCGGCGTGTACGAGGCGTTCCGGCACCGTTTTCCGCGACTGGATCGCGAGACCCTGCGGCCACTCGCCGCCGAGTGGAAGGAGTTCTCGGAGATCTACCGCGTGCTCCTCGAGCCGCACCTCGAGGCGGACCCAGAGATCTCCCGCCAACTCGGTTACACCAACACCTTCGGCCGTGCGATGTATCCGCTCATCATGCGCGTGTATCGGGACCACTCGCGGGGCGAGATGAGCCGGGAGGCCCTGAGCGAGACGCTGGAGGGCATCCAGTCCCTGCTCTTGCGACGCTCGGTGGTGGGTCTCGGTAACGAGCGCCTGGTCGCCCGGCTCTGTCGCGCGCTGTCCGACGGCCCCGACAGCCTCCGGAGCGCTCTGGCGCGGATCACCCCGTCGGATGCCCGGGTTCGAGTCGAGCTGAAATACGGCGCACTCCCCCACTCGGCCTACGTGCTCGGCCGACTGCTCGGGGCAGACACCACCGCGGGCCTCGACGTGGAGCACATCGTGCCGCTGGCTCCCGGCCCCGCCTGGAGCGGTGACGGGGTTCATCTCTGGGCCGACCTCAGCGACGACGCGCAGAACAGCCACCGGGCGCTCGCGCAGTCCCTCGGCAATCTCACCCTGCTCGAGCAGCCGCTGGCCGAACGGTCGTTCGGCCTCACCTTCCCCGAGAAGCAGTCGGCGGCGTACGCGAAGAGCACCATCCCGGCGACCCTCGAACTCGTGGCGACGCCCGGTTGGGACACCGCGGCGATCGCCGCCCGCACCGCCTCCCTCACCGCCGAGTTCCTGTCGATCTGGGCACGCCCGGCTTCTGCGCACATCGATGACGACGGTCTGACCCCGATCCTCGACGCGCAGCACCGGCGTGGGTGGCCGCGCGGCTGGGAGCGGGAGTTCGAGTACGTGGAGTACTGCGGAGAGCACTGGGAGGTCTACGACATCAAGTACCTCTTCGACCGCGTCTTCAAGCGGCTGTGGGCGGATGCCCGTGACGAGGTCGTGGCGTTCAGCGCACGCCGAGGCGGCCCGATCTTCACGGCGCAAGCCTGGAACGGCCACTGGAACCCGCTCGACGACTCCCACTTTCTATACCTCGGGTGGGATTCGCACTACATGCTCACCGCCGTGCAGGGGGTACTGGAGGAGGCTGGGCTCGCCTCGGAGGTCTCGGTCAAGTACTCCTACATCGGCGCCGCGATGTGAGTGCTCGCCCGATCATGACGCCTGCTACCCAGTGAAACCGGGCCGAGGACGCTCTCACCGGTCCGGCAACCTCTTTGGTCGTTCATAGCGGGCGCATAGCGAGCCGCGGTTCAGTGGAGCCATCGCCGGATCCGCAGTCCGGCACCGTCGCGGCCTTCGCGCCGCGGTGGGTGACACTCACTCAAGGAGCCATCGATGCCCAGCCAGCCCCCGGCGGACCCCACCCCCACAGACCCGACCCCCACAGACCCGATCCCCACTGATTCGACCCCCGCAGATCCGGCCCCGACAGACCCGATCCCCACCGATCCGACGCAAGCGGCCCCGACACCGGCGGCCCCGACCGCTGCGCCCCGACCGCGCGGCCGACGGAAGCTTGCCGGCATCATCGCGGTGGCTGCCGCGGGCGCGTTGATCCTGGTCGGCGGAGGGGCCGCTGCCGGCGCGGCCATCTCGACGGCCATGGTGCAGTCCTCGTTCACCGGCTCTACGAGCGACACGACTCCGCTCCCGACCGACGCGGACACGAGCCGTGGCACAGGGCCGGCCCGCGGCAACGACAGGCTCGGCGGCGCTGAGCAGCCGGGAACATCCGGTCGCACCCCCACCGAATCCACCTCGACCACGGCCACCCCCTCCACGGCGGCGGAGCAGGTGGGTGTGGTGACCATTCTCACCACCGTCGGTTACACGGACTCCGCAGAAGCGGCCGGCACCGGCATGGTCATCAGCGAGGACGGGCGCGTACTCACCAACAACCACGTGATCGATGGGTCCACCAGCATCGAGGTCACCGTGGAGTCGACCGGCGAGACCTACAGCGCCACGGTGATCGGGTCGGATGCCACGGCGGATGTCGCGGTGCTTCAGTTGCAGAACGCCTCGGGTCTCACCGCGGTCAACTTCGACACGAACGACACCACCGCTGTCGGTGACGAGGTCTACTCGGTGGGCAACGCCCAGGGCACCGGCGATCTCGTGACCGCGAGAGGCATCGTGACCGACATCGATCAGACGATCGCCGTCGGCAGTGAATCGAGCGGCGAGCGCTCGAGCCTCACCGGCCTCATCGAGGTCGACGCCGACGTGGTCTCGGGAGACTCCGGAGGCCCACTGTTCGACAGCGAAGGCGACGTGATCGGCCTCATCACCGCCGCATCGAGCGGTTCACCGTCGATCGTGGGGTACGCCATCGACATCGACGCGGTTCTCTCGGTCGTGCAGCAGATCGATGCGGGCGATGAGTCCGGCACGGTTCAGATCGGGGAGACCCCCTTTCTCGGCGTGCAACTGTCCGGGTCATCCACCCGCGGGGCCGTCGCGGGCGCCACCATCGCCGGGGTCATCGCGGGCAAGCCGGCCGCGATCATCGGTCTCGCGGCGGGCGACACCATCACTGCCGTGGACAGCACCGCCGTGGCATCCGGTGAGGCGCTCAGCACGGCGATCGCCGCCCACGAGGTGGGAGACACGGTGACGATCGCGTGGACGGATGCCGCCGGGGCGTCGCACACCGCCAGCGTTGTGCTGGTTGCGGGGCCCGCCTGATCTAGAGGGGAACAGGCACTACCGCACGGGTGCAGGCGCCCGCTGTCGCGACACCTGTGTCGCGACAGCGGGCGGTGTGGATCGTCACCGCACGTGGAAGCCTGCCTGGGTCACGGGCACGGTCTCGGCTCTGCCGCCTCCGCAGTCGGCAGCTCCCGGGCCGATCTGCGGAAGGGTGAAGGTCTGCGCTCCGTCGGTGTCGAGTGTGAAGGCCACCGCCTTGCCATCGAGCACGACACCGGCAGAGGTCACACCCTTGGCGATGACTCCGCTGACTTCTGTTCGTCCGGCGGTGAACTCGAGGCAGGTCACCGTCGCCGTAAAACGGGCGAGCCCCGTGGGGCCGTGGTGCGTGAAGGACAGCCGTCCGGAGGCGACGCCGTCGCTGTTGCGTGCGGCCGCGATCGACAGCCGACGATTATCGTCCGGCAGCAGGCTCACGCCCGCCCCGGAGATGCGGTGAGACACGGCGACGCTCGTGCCGCCCTCGGAGCTGCCGCTCGCGTATGCCGGTGTGGGAGCGAGCACAGCCAGCACAGCGATACTCACGGGAACAAGAACAGTTCGTAGATGCACAACAGCCTCCTAGGGGATGGATCTCGGATGATGGGCCACCCTACCTACGCACTCCCCCGGGATCCTGTGACCGAGCATGCCGGTTGCGGGCCGCTCACCGAACGACGAGACGCCCCCGCCAGCTCGGCGGGGGCGTCTCGTGTGCGAGCGCGTGACTAGCTGCGCGCGAGGGAGACGTCGGCCTCCTGGGCGATCGACTTGATCAGGGCCGAAGCATTCTCCTCGGACCATCCCGCATCCATCGCCGCATCCACGTAGCGCGATGCCGCCTCGACCCCGGGCACGGGCACACCGAGGTCGGACGCGAACGCCTGGATGAGGCGGCCGTCTTTCTGCATCAGTTTGAGCGCGAACGAGGGCGAATAGTCATCGGCGAGCACGGCCGGGCCGACGCCGTCGAAGATCGGGGAACGGAAGTCGGTCACCTTGAGCACCTCGAGCACCTTCGAGAGGTCGAGACCTGCACGCGCGGCGAGCGTGAGCGACTCACCGAGTGCCAGAAGCTGCGATGCGACCACGAGGTTTCCCACGAGCTTCATCCGCACCCCTGATCCGCCGGGGCCCATGTGGTGCACCGTCTCGCTGATCGGGTCCAGCACGTTCTTCGCCTCGGCAAAGGTGTCGGCGTCGCCGCCCACGACGATCCACAGACCACCGGCGTTCGCTTCGCCGCGTGATCCGAAAACGGGAGCATCGAGAAACCGCACGCCCTTCGCCTCGAGGGCGTCACGCTCGGCCGCGCTGGCCTCTGGGCTGATCGTGGAGAGGTCGATCACGATCGATCGGCTGTCGACCACGGCGGCGAGCCCGTCGTCGGCGAGGACTACTGCCTTGACCGCGGCGTCGTCAGCGAGGCAGTACATCACGACATCGGCGCCGTCGACCGCCTGCGCGATGCTCGGAGCCGCCTTCGCCCCGGCCTCCACTGCGGTCTGCACCGGCTCCTCCGAGCGATTCCAGACGGTGACGTCGTGACCCGCGGCAAGCAGATTCTTCACCATGCCGAGGCCCATGGTGCCGAGGCCGAGATAAGCGATGTTGGTCATGAAGTTTTCTCCCCTGTGTGAGCTGACGACGCCAGCGAGTTGGTCGACTTCCAGGACTGGAGGAACCGGAGGAACGCGGTAGCGCCCGGGTCCTGCAGTCCGATGCTTCGTTCTTGCAGCCATGACGCACGCCCTCGCCGGGACTGGAGCTCTTTCGAGGCCGTCACCCCACGCTCCGCCGCGCCGATCGCCGCATCGAGCGCGTTCTCGCCGGGTGCCGCCTGAAGCAGCGCCTCCGCCGCAGGGAACATCGCGTCGAGGATGGTCTTGTCGCCCACCTGCGATTTACCTCGCTGGCTGATGGATTCTGCTGCCGCGAGTGCAAAGCGCCCGACCTGCTCGCCTTCCACCGATTTCGTGTCGCCCCAGACCCGTGATCCGGCGAGGAGCGCACCGGCGACAAGTGCGGCCATCGTGGAGGGATTCGCATTCGCGAACGCCTTGGCACAGGCCAGCACCACCTCGGTGGGCGTGGCGCCCTCGGGGAGTGCCTCCAGCGCAACCACGGCGGCCTCCGCACCGAGCGACACGGTGATGCCGAGGTCTCCGTCTCCGAGCGCCTGGTCGAGATCGCCTAGCTCCTCCGAGTAGGTGGTGAACTCCCCCAGGCAGTTGCGGATGGCAATGCTCAGTTCGTTTCCATTCATGGGTCACGCCTCCTTGAAGAACGGGGATTCGGCCGGTGCGTTCAGAAGAGCGAGCCGCTCATCGTTGAGCGCCAGCAGTGAGATGGATGCGCCGGCCATTTCGAGGCTCGTCGCGTATTCGCCGATGTAGTTCTTGTCGATGGTGATGCCCTGCTCCGAGAGCAGCTGGTGCACCCGGCGGAACAGCAGATACAGCTCCTCCAGCGGTGTGGCACCCATGCCGTTCACGAGCACGGCGACCCGGTCGCCCGATCCGATGCCGAGGTCGGCGACGAGGCGTTCGGTGATGGTCTCCGCAATCTGATCTGCGGTCTCGAGCGCACCCCGGTGGAACCCCGGCTCGCCGTGGATGCCGATACCGACCTCCATCTCGCCGTCGTCCAGCTCGAAGCTCGGCTTGCCCGTGGTGGGCAGAATCGTCGGGGAGAGCCCGATACCCATCGTGGCCGTGTGCTCGATGATGTCTTCGGCCACCGCGGCAACCTGCTCCAGCGAGTCTCCGCGCTCGGCGGCAGCACCGGCCCCCTTGAAGGCGAACAGGATGCCGGCAACTCCGCGCCTGTCGGCCGCTCGCTCCTTGGGCTGGCTCGCCACATCGTCACGGCCGAGCGCCGTCATGGTCTGGATGCCCTCGAGCTCTGCCATGTCGCAGGCGAGGTCGAAGTTGAACACGTCTCCGCCGTAGTTGCCGTACAGGTACAGCACGCCGGCTCCCCCACTCACGGCCTTCGTCGCCTCCAGCACCTGAGCAGATGACGGGGAGGAGAAGACGTTGCCGATGGCCACACCGTCGCAGAGTCCACGCCCGACATAGCCCTTGAACAGCGGAAGGTGTCCCGAACCGCCACCGGTGATGATGCCCACCTTGCCCGAGACGGGGGCGTCGGCGCGCACCAGCACGCGCCGGTCATCCGCCGGATTCTTCAGCAGTGTCGGGTGCGCCAGGAGGATCCCCTCGACGAACTCGTCCACGAACGCCGATGGGTCGTTGATGATCTTCTTCATTGTGTCTGTTCCTTTTCCAGATCAGGATCGCGGGATCGCGGTCGCGGACGGCAAGCTCTCGGCGGGGTGGCCTCCCGGTGCCCCCGGTGTTTTTGTGCGCTTCGTTCGTTTCGTGCGGGTGGATGACACCGAGTCGAGAATCATCACGGTGATGAGAATGACGCCCTGCGCGATGGAGTACTCGTAGGAGGACAACCGGATGGCGGTGAAGCCGCTCGACACCACCTGGAGGGTGAGCGTCGCGAGCACGACTCCCGACACCGAGGCGAACCCGCCGGTGGGGTTCGTTCCGCCGAGCACGGCGATGACGATCACGAGAAGCACGTAGGAGGAGCCGTAGTCGGCGGATGCCGTGGGATTCCGTGCGAGGAACAGCACCCCGGCGAATCCGGCGAGCGCCCCGCCGATCGTGTACGTCTTCATGAGCACCGCGCGCCGCGGAATGGCCGAGTAGCGCGTGGCCACGGGATTGGCGCCCTCGAGCTGGATCATGCGGCCGAGCGCGGTGCGGTTCACCAGCACCGCGATCAGCACGGCCACCGCCACGAAGATGATGAACAGCAGCGGGATGTTGGCAACCGCCGCCTGGCCGATGCCGCCGAGCAGCACGGGTGCGCCGTACAGGGTCGAGCCGCCCGTCCACACGATCGCGATGCCGTTGTAGATCTGCATGGTGGCGAGCGTCGCGAGGATCGGGGTGATGCCGACGACGCTCACCAGGAAGCCGTTGAACGCCCCGCCGAGCACCCCGACCACGACGCCCACCAGCACGATGAGCGCACCGAGGCTGTCTGCGAGCGCAGGGTCACCAGCGGCGATCGCGGTGTGCAGCATCGAGATCGTGATCGCCGAGAAGTTGGCGATCGCCACGAGCGACAGGTCGATGCCACCGGTGAGCATCACGATCATCATGGCGATCGCGATGATGCCGATCTCGGGAGACGCGACCGCGATGTTCTGCAGGTTGATCGGGTTGAGGAAGACGCGAGGGTTCAGGAAGGCGAACAGGGCGACGGCGAGGAGCAGCGCTACGACCATGCGGCCGGCGCCCCACTGCACGCCACCTCGACGCGCGAACCGCCTCGTCCACCCATCGAGCTGGGAGTTCATGCGTCCGAGCGAGGACGGGGTCGACTCTGGCGAGTCGGTGGGCCGCTGGGTGTTGGGGCTCATGATCCGACCTTCTGTGCGTGCGTTTCGTCGTGATGGTCGCCGCTGCCGACGTCGTCGATGACGCGCATCCGGCGGGAGTTCCGTCTGGCGGCGATCGCCTGGATGCCCACGCCGACCACGAGAAGCACTCCGACGGCGGTGCGGAGCCAGGCGCTCGGCACTCCCACCAGCAGCAGGCTGTTCTTGATGACCTGGATGAGGAGAACCCCGAGCACGGTGCCGACCACCGAACCGCGACCCCCGAAGATCGATGCCCCACCGAGCACGACGGCGGCGATGATGTCGAGCTCGCCTCCGACCAGGTCGCGCGGGTTGGCACTGCGACTCAGCACGATGTGCACGACACCGGCGATCGCCGCGAGCGCCCCGACGAGCATGTACACGGACACCTGGGTGCGCTTCACCTGGAACCCGGCGCGCCGCGCCGCCTCCAGATCGCCGCCCATCGCATAGAGCGAGCGGCCGAACATGGTGCGGTTCAGCACCCATGCCACGAGGAGGCAGAGCAGGATGACGGGGATGACCAGCACGTGCAGGTAGGCACGACCGGCCTCGGTGCTGATGTTCACGATGTTCGCGGTCGCGAGCTCCGCCATCGAGCCGGGCAGTTCGGCGTAGTAGGTGGCCCCGACGAAGGTGTACATCGCGCCGAAGAACAGCCCCTGGGTACCGAGGGTGACGATCAGGGTGGGCAGGCGGAACTGGGCGATCACGATGCCGTTGATGAAACCGAGGGCGGCACCGACCGCGATCGCGATAGCGAAGATGCCGGGCAGCCCCGGGTCGAAGCCCGTGCTGAGGGCGAAGGTCACCGTGGAATAGCCCGCGAAGATGGCGATCGCCGCGAAAGACACGTCGATACCGCCGGTGATCACCACGACGAGCACTCCGAGCGCGAAGATCACCGGCACGATGGCGCTCCGCAGAATGGAGAATCCGGTGCTGAGAGAGAAGAACGTGGGATTCGCGATCGACATGCCGATGATCAGCACGATCAGCACCAGGGCGAGCACGCCCTCGTTGTTCGATCCCCTGAGTCTCTGCAGAGTGTTCATCAGGCCGACATCCTCTCCTGGATGGTGTGCACCGCGATCTGGTCGCCCTCGAGGGTGTGGGTGAGGCGGCCCCGCTTCATCACGAGCACTCGGTGGCAGGATGACACGAGCTCGGGCGCGTCATCCGAAATGATGATGATCGACATGCCGTTCGCGGCCTGGATGCGCAGCAACTCGAGGATCTCGGCCTTCGAGCCCACGTCGACGCCGACGGTCGGGCCGTTGAGCATGAGCACCGTAGGCTCGGTGGCCAGCCACTTGGCGAGCACCACGCGCTGGGCGTTGCCGCCCGAGAGCGTGCGCACCGGCGCCTGCGCGTTCGGCGCACTGATGCGAAGGCCCTCGAAATACTGCTTGATGGTGGCGGCGATGCCGGGGCGTCCGAGCGTTCCCCACCGCGTGCGGTGCGTGTCGAGCGAGGCCGCGATGATGTTGTCGGCGATCGACTTCTCGAGGAACAGCCCCTGCGAGAGGCGGTCCTCCGGCACGTACCCGATGCCCGCTTTGACCGCATCCTGGATCGAGCCGATCGTCACGGGTTCTCCCGCGACCCGGATCTCGCCCTCGTGCGCCGGCGTGACGCCGAAGAGCGATTCGGCGATCTCGGTGCGCCCGGAACCGAGGAGCCCGGTGACACCGAGGATCTCGCCGCGGCGCAGGGAGAAGGAGATGTCGCGGTAGGCGCCATCGAGGGAGAGATTGCTTACCTCGAGCGCGAGCGGTGCGGTGAGGTCGAGATCGGCCACCACGCGCGATTCGTCGACCTCGCGCCCGGTCATGTGGTGCGAGATGGAGCGCTGGTCGAAGTCGGATGTCGGCCCGCTCACCACCTGCCGCCCTGATCGCATGATGGTGAGGCGCTGCGAGATGGCGAGCACCTCTTCGAGCTTGTGCGACACGAACATGAGCGCGACCCCTCTGTCGCGAAGGCGTTCCACGAGGGCGAACAGCCGGCTCACCTCGGAGTGGGTGAGAGCCGTCGTCGGCTCGTCCATGATGATGGCGCGCGCGTCGTTCACGAGGGCGCGGCAGATGGCGGTGAGTTGCTTATCGGCCACGGAGAGGTCGCCGACCTCGCGGTCGAGTTCGAGGTCGAGGCCCAGTTCCTTCAGGATGGCCTCGGCCTTGGGCCGAACCTGAGCGGGCGAGTAGAGGCGTTTTCCGCCGGCGACCTCGGCGGTCAGCACGATGTTCTCGGCGACCGTGAGGTTCGGAAAGAGTGAGAAGTCCTGGTAGATGACCTGAATGCCGCGCTGGATCGCGTCGTGCGCGTCGATGTGGCTGTGCGAGACGCCGTCGATGATGATCTCGCCCGAGTCGGGGCGCTCGGCGCCGGAGATGATCTTGATGAGGGTGGACTTGCCGCAGCCGTTCTCGCCTGCGAGGCAATGCACCTCTCCGGGGATGAGGTCGATCGACACCTCGCGGAGTGCTGGAACACCACCGAAGCTTTTGGAGATCCCGCGGGCCGAGACGAAGGGCGTCTGGGCGTCGGCGTTGACGCTGGAGGACATCTGCTTGCCTTTCGAACCGTTGGCCCTGGGCGCGCATCCGATGGACGCGCGCCCAGAGCCGCAGTGGTTCTTAGAAGTTGTACTGAGCGGCGGTCTCGGCGTCGGCGGCAACGGATGCCTCGCCGACGAAGACGTTGTCGTAGCCTTCCAACTTCTTGAGCGAGTTGTAGCCCTCGACCTCGAGGTCGGTGCCCTCCTCGATGGTTCCGCCGTTCGCCAGGATCAGCGCGATGGCGAGCTGTGCCTCACCGGCGAGAGCCGGGTCCCAGAAGAAGATCTTGTCGATGGAGCCATCGGCAAGGTACTGGTTTGCGACCGACGGGATCGAGGTGCCCATCACGCACACCTCGTCTTCAAGTCCGGCCTCCTGCACCGCGCGGGCGATGCCGGGAACGTCGTTTCCGGCCGATCCCTGGAAACCGGCGATGTTCGGGTACTTCGCGAGTACCTCTTTCGCGCGCTCGTAGGCGGTGCCCTGGTCGTCGGTGCTTTCAATCGGCGTCTCGACGCGGGTCATGTCGGGGAAGTTCGCGGTCTGGTTGTCGTATCCCGCTCCCACCCACTCCATGTGGGTCTTGGCGGTGAGCCCACCGACGAACTGCACGTACTCTCCGGTGTTGCCCATGCACTCGGCGAGGTTGTCCATGATCTCGGAGCCGTACGAGGCGTTGTCGAACGCCTCGATGTCGATGTCGACATTCTCGATGCCGGTTGCCTCGTGGGCGACCACGATGATGCCCTGGTCGCGGGCCTGCTTGAGCACCGCCGACAGCGCCTCGGGCGAGTTCGGTACGACGGTGATCGCGGTCGGCAGCTGCGCGATGATGTCCTGCACGATCTGCACCTGCTTCTCGGGGCTGACGTCGTCTGCACCCTCCTGGCGGGCGTCGACGCCGGTGCGGTCGGCGAAGGACTGGACTCCCACGGCCATGCGCTGGAACCACGGAATGGTCTGGGCCTTGACGACGGTGACCATCACCATGTCTTCGGCGGACTGTGACGCGCCGTCGGATCCACCGTCTGTGGTGCTGCCGCCGACGCTGCCTACTGACGAGCATCCGGCGAGGGCGATCGAGGCCCCCACGAGAAGTGCGGTGCCCCGGAGGGTCTGCATGCGATTCATATTCGTTTACTCCTTTGTGAACGATGGGTGGCCGAGCCACTGGTGTGCTGCACACCCTCGGGATGCGCGCTCTGGGATGAAGTAAGCCACAGTTGACCGGACGCCGTCAAGCGATACCGCGCAGAAAATGCGCTGTTTCGCGCATAAACGCACATCCGCTCCCGAATCGTTACGTTGAGCGAGCGGATTCGGCCCATTGCGAGCGCTCGGAGGTGGCGTGGCGTCAAAAACGCGTCGTCGCGGAGCCCATCTCGCTCGACAGGACGGCAATGGGACGTGAATGCGCACATCGACTGCGCACTTTCGCGCGAGAAAGTTTGCGGATCGTCGTCCGAGCAGTAGATTGCTGAGCAAGCGTCTCGAGGAAGAGGATCCGGATGTCACGTCAGGCCGAGATCATCGACGCCCTCCAGGACCGAGGGTTTCAGTCGGTCAATAGCCTCGCCGCCCGCTTCGACGTGACCGCCTCCACCATCCGGCGCGACCTGGAGCGGCTCGAGGCCATGGACCTGCTCAAGCGCACTCATGGCGGGGCTATCCCGGTGAAGCAGTCCGAGACGCCGCACAGCTTCAAGGAGGAACTGCACCTCGCCGAGAAGGCCGCGATCGGCAAGGCGATGGCCGAACGTGTGCTGGAAGGGCAGACCGTGCTGCTCGACGGAGGCACGACCACCCTCGAGGTGGCGCGCAATCTCGCGCAGCGGCGCCTCACCGTGGTCACCAACGACCTCCGGATCGGCATGGAGATCGCGCAACGGCGATCCGCCCATCTCGTGTTCATCGGCGGCGAACTGCTGCCGAATGTCTACACGATGTGGGGTCCGGCATCGGTGCAGCAGATCAGCAACCTCCGGGTGGATGTCGCGATCTTCGGGGCGGACACGGTCTGCGACGACGGTCTCTACAACACGAGCAGCTACGAGGTGGAGCTGAAGCGCAAGATGCGCTCGATTGCGCGCGAGGCGTTCTTCGTGGCCGACAGCTCCAAGTTCGGCAGGGAGGCCCTGTTCAAGGTGTTCGAGGTGGATGACTTCACCGCGGGTATCACCGACGACCTGCTCGACCCGCTGCGGGCATCCCACTTTCCCATCCCCATCATTCAGGTGGGTGCGCGCGGCGCCTGACGGAGGCTCGCTCAGCGACCGCCACGCCCCGCGAACACCGCGTGGAGGAGCGGAATGATCGACCCGATCATGAGCACCGTGCCGAACACCGCGTCATCCGCTCGCAGCACGACTCCCGCGATGAGCGCGGCGCCGAAGATCAGCGCCGAGATCGCCTGCCGCGCAGTGCGCTCGAGCCGGGCGACCCTGCGCTCGAGCGCGGGGCTCGTGACCGCCACGGTGCCGTCCTCGAGTCCGGTGACCAGACGGTCGATCCGTTTCGGCAGACGCCACGCGATACCGGCGATCTCGAGCGCCTGCTGCGCGATGTCCTGCACCGCGTTTCCGCCCTCGTCCCGCAAAATCTGCGCGGCGTAGGGCTCCACCGAGTCCCAGAGGTTGAACTTCGGGTCGAGCGCGCTGGCGACCCCCGAGGTGAGCGACATCGCGCGGATGACCAGGAGGAAGTTCTCCGGAAGCTGGAACGGCAGAGACCGCACCACCTCACCGAACTGCACCGCGAAGTCGCGGAACTCCCGGGGGTCGATCTCGCGCAACTCCGCGAAGCCCATGCCGCCGAATCTCGCGAACAGCTGCGTCATGGCGCGTTCGAGTTCGACGGTGTCGGCCGAGGCCATGAGCACACCCACGTCGCGCATGCCATTCACGAGCCCCCGCCCGTCGCGCGATGCCGCTGCGATCAGCAGCTTGCGAAGACCGTTGCGGGTGCTGGTGGTGACCTCGCCCATCATGCCGAAGTCGATGAACGTGAGTTTCCAGTCGAGACCGTTCGCCGCGTTCGGGGTGGGGGTGACGAAGATGTTGCCGGGGTGCGGATCGGCGTGGAAGAAACCATTGCTGAACATCTGGTCGAACATGACCGCCGCAAAGACCGGCGCCACCTCGACCGGGTCGATGCCGGCTGCGAGCAGACCGTCCACATCGGTGATCTTGATCGCGGTCACGTCTTCCAGAGTGAGCACTCGTCGGGTGGTGCGCTCCCAGACCACGGACGGCACGGCCACCCGCTCGTCATCGGCGAAATCGGCCGCGAATCTCTCGGAGTTGGCGGCCTCATGCAGGTAGTCGATCTCTTCCAGGCTCGTGACCGCGAACTCCTCCACGAGTGCGGGCATGTCGACTCGGTCCGAGACGAGACGCACGTGGCTGAGCCATCCGCCCACCTTGCGCAGCGCCGCAAGGTCCACATCCACGATCGCGTCGATGCCGGGACGCTGCACTTTGAGAACCACCCCGGCGAGGCCGGTCTCGTCGGCGTCGGCCGGGAACAGTCGCGCCCGATGGGCTTGGCCGAGGGATGCCGCGGCGATCGGCTCGTCGTCGACCCCCGCAAAGGCCCGGTCGAGCGACACACCGAGCTCCGCTTCGGCGAGCGCCCGGATGGCCGGGAACGGCACCGGTGGCACCTCGTCCTGCAGCCCCTCGAGTTCGGCGGTGATCTCGGGCGGCAGCACGTCGAGCCGTCGACGACATGAACTGGCCGACCTTGATCATCAGTCCGCCGAGGTCGAGCGCGAGCACATGAAATCTCCGCGCGAAGAGCTTCATCCGTCTCGTGCGGGTTCGCTCGGCGATCCGTGAGAGCCCGATGCGGGGCAGGAATAGCTCGAACCACCAGGTGACCGCGAGGTTCCAGGCGGCGAAGCGCAGAATTCGGCGATACCGGGCGCGGGTGTCCCCCTCGGCCGGGTCCGGATCTCTTCGGTCCCTGCGAACCGATGTCACCCGCGTCAGACCTGGGCGAGGATCGAGTACAGCCGACGACGCGCTTCGTCGAGCACCGCCACCGCCTCCTGCACCTGCTCCGGGGAGCCTGTGCGGCCCACCTGCGCCGCGGCCTGCGCGAGCTCCACTCCGGCCTTCGGCAGGGCGGTGAACCCGTTGCCGGCGGAGGCACCGGATGATTCGAACGGCGCGGTCATGTCACTGTCGGCCACCACCGCGCGCCCGGCCTCGGTGAGCGAGTAGATCTTGCGCCCGTTAGCCTCTTCCGCGTTGATGAGTCCCTCGTCTGCAAGCAACTGCAACGTCGGGTAGACGGAGCCAGCGCTGGGCTTCCAGCTTCCGCCGCTGCGCTCCTCGATCTCGCGGATGATCTGGTAACCGTGCATGGGCTGCTCGGCGAGCAGGGCGAGCACAGCCGCGCGCACCTCGCCGCGACCGGCACGGGTGCCCGAACGCTTCTCGAATGTGGCGCGCAACTGCTCCATCGCCTGCCACATGCCCTCGATGTTGTTGCCGGCGAATCCGCCCGTGGGGAATGAACCACCCATGATGTCCTCCTGTGTCGACCGTGAACGATATACAACGATAGTTAACGATAGTCGCTGGAACCGGAGAGTTCCCTGAGCACAGACCGCCCTAGGAGGTGCTCGGATCTTGTTCGCCCAGGTAGGCGAGCAGTGCCTCGCGAACGAAGCGGGCGTTCTCCACTCCCCCGTAGTTCGAGGCGAAACGCGCATCCGCCACATACATTTCTGCGAGCCCGCGAACGTATGCGTCCGCGTCTCCGCCCGGATCGGCCGCCGGCGTGCCGGGAATGCCCGCGAGGCGGCCGATGTGCCGACGTGCGAGGTCCTGCGCCTCGGACGAGCCGGGCGATACATCCCCATCTTTCGCGGCGGCGGCCCAGTCGGCGGCGAGGCGTCGTTCCTCAGCCATCCACTCTCGCCGCTCGGCTTCGCCCTTTCCACGCCACCAGGCATCCGACCTCGCGTAGGCGTCTGCTCCCCAGCGTTCCTCCACCTCATCCTGGTGCCGGGTGTGGTCGAACCCGTCGAACATCTTCTCGGCCATGAGTCGTTCTCCTTTCACCGCCGCGTCGTCTACGCGGTTCGCGATGTGTTCGATGGTGTGCTCTACAGCGGCGATTTGACGATCGAGCCGGTCGCGCTCCTGCCGCAGCAGCGAGCAGTGAAGCCGCAAGGCGGATGCTTCGTCCACCTCCCGCGCGATTACCTCAGCGATCTGCGCCAGGCCGACGCCGAGTTGTCGAAGCAACAGCACCCGCTGGAGCCGCACCAACGCCGACGCGTCGTAGTATCGGTAGCCGTTGGCGCCGACCCGGCTGGGCGTCAGAATCCCTACATCGTCGTAGTGCCGCAATGTACGGCTGGTGGTGCCCGCAATGCGAGCAACGTGCTGAATCGACCACTCCATGCAGATCACGCTAGAGGTTGACGTAGCGTCAAGGTCAAGTGGTGGGGTGCGGACGATCCGGGGAATCAGCCGAACGAGTGGTCTACGGCTCACACGACTGACCCCCCGACCAGATAAGACAGTTCCTCCGCTCACCGCAGGGCGATGTG
Organism: uncultured Actinomycetota bacterium; assembly: GCA_963756375.1. Taxonomy (GTDB): domain Bacteria; phylum Actinomycetota; class Actinomycetes; order Actinomycetales; family Microbacteriaceae; genus Marisediminicola. The sequence goes on from CAVWNJ010000005.1 coordinate 1,302,006, forward strand.
ACCTCGATACACGTACGTGACGGGATCACCGATGATGTCCTTGAAGTCGACCCGACCCTTGGCGCCCGCGAACCCGCCGGTGCCACTGCCCGCGGCGATGGGATGCTGGCACCGCCCGCGCACCTCGACGCCGGTGGTCACATTCGGATTCCACTTCGACTCGAACTTGTAGGTCGTCGAGAACGTGCCGACGGGTCCGCCGTTGAGACGTCCGACGAAGACCTCCTCGCCGCTTTCGAGATAGACGCCGCTGCGGGTCTCCTTGCTGGTGATCACCTTCGTGTACCAGCAGCCCTGGAGACTGCCCGTCATCAGGATGCCGGGGTAGGTGGTGAAGTCCTCGTAGCCTGGGGGCGGAGCCGCGCATGCCACCTCGTCGAAGTGCGCAGCACCGGACAGCTGGGTGAGCGCGTGCCCCGCGGCCGGATTGATGAGCACCAACGCCATGACCAGCCCGGTGAGCAGGCCGACCCTCCCCTTCATTGTTTGCATTTCGTTTCCGATCTGATATAAGGGGGCATCGTTGCCCACCGGCCCCCATCATGGACCTCCCGGGAAGCGGTGTCGATAGCGGTGCGAGATATCTTCGATTCCTCTCCGGCGCTCGCGATCCTCCTCAGCGGCAGGGCCGCTCTCGCGGGCCTCAGACCTCGAACGAGGGAGCCCGGCGCGCGGCAGTGACGGCCTCAACCCCGGCACCCGCCGAGATGAGCGCGGTCTCGTGGTACGGCAGCGTCACCAGTTCAAGGCCGACCGGCAGACCGTTGGCGGTGAACCCAGCGGGCACGGTCATCGCCGGGAAGTGCAGCTGCGAGGCGATGACGGTATTGGTCGGGTAGGTGAGACACGTCCATTTGTCGCTGAACACGTCGGCAGTCGTCGGCGCGGGGAGCTTGGTGTCGGGGAAGACGAGGGCATCGATGTTGTTGTGCGCCATTTGAGCGATCACGCGACGCTGGAACTCGCCCTGCTGGAGAATGCGGTCGAGGTATTCGTCATCCTCCTTGGCCGTGGCGGGACCCGAAGCGATGCCTTCGAACAGGTCGAGCTTCGGGTGGTATTTCTTCTCAGCGTGAATCTGCTGGATCGATTCGGGCAGGCCCGGGCGGTCCGCAAGGAAGGCATTCATGTCCTGTAGCGAACGGGTGAAGTACACCGAGGTGTAGCCGACGAAGTAGTCGAGGTCGGGAATTTCGATGTCGATCATCGTGGCGCCGGCCGCTTCCAGCGCCGCGAGTGCGGCCTCCATGACCTCATTCACCGCAGCACCGTCGGGGTCGGATGCGTCGCCGAAGGCCTGGCGCACGACGCCCAGCCTCAGGCCCTTCACGCTGGTGTTGTCTGCCGCATCCGCGTAGGGCGCTGTGACGTCGGCGATGGCGAACGCCGCGGTATACGGGTCTTCAGCATCGAAGCCGACCAGAGCATCGAGCACGATCGCGGCATCCTTCACGGTTCGGGCCATCGGCCCTGCCGTGTCCTGCGGCACGACAAGAGACGACATGCCGGTGCGGCTGATCAGGCCTGGCGTGACCCGGATGCCGACGAGGTTGCAGAACGATGCGGGCAGTCGGATCGAGCCACCGGTGTCCTCGCCGATACCGACGAGGGCGAGGTTGGCGGCGACGGCCGCGGCCGATCCGCTGCTCGAGCCCCCCGGGTCGCGGTCGAGGTCATAGGGATTCTTCGTGGTGCCGCTCTTGGACGAGGTAGAGAACCACGAGGTGGCGAAGTCGGGCATCGTCGTTTTGCCCAGGATGATGGCGCCTGCCTCTTTGAGCTTGGTGATAGCCGTGGCATCCCGTTCAGGCAGATAGTCGACGGCGGTCTCGCTGCCGAACGTCGTGACAATTCCCGCCGTCTCGACCTGGTCCTTGATCAGGATCGGCACACCGTGCAGCGGACCGACGAAGTTGCCGGTTTCGGCGAGCGACGTGTCGAGCGCATCCGCCTCGTCGAGCGCTGTCGATGACAGCGTGATGACCGAGTTGAGCGCGGGACCCGCCGTGTCGATTGCCTCGATGCGGTCGAGGTAGGCCTGGACCAGCTCTCGGGTCGTGTACGCGCCCGAGCGGAAGGCCTCATGGACGGTTGCGATTGTGAGTTCTTCGACGGTGAAGGTGCTCATGGGTTGCTGCTCCTCGCTTTGCGGTGTGAACGGCGGTCTTCACACCATTCTGCAGCGACGGTCCACCGTGGCGTCTCCTGCGCAGGAGATTGCGAGCTACACCTTTCGCACGGTCCAGACGTGCTCGCTCGGAAAGTCCCGCGCCCACTCGGCTTCGACGCCAAACCGCACGCCTCCGGCGTCGGACGGAGCCTGCAGTTCGTCGAAATCAACGATCTCGAAGCCTGTTGCGCGGAACAGCTTCACCCACTGAGAGAACGGGAGGGTGAACTCGATGCCGCCCGGCTCGTCGACCGCGTTCCGCCAGTCGAGCCGGTGCAGTCCGAAGTAGGGGCGCTCCAGGCGCCGTCCGACCGGCAACGATCCGTCGAGGGGCGAGCACAGAGTCGACAGCACGTGGTTGCCGAGAAAGACCAGCGTGCCTCCGGGGCGGAGAAGCCGATGAGCCTCGGGAATCCACACGAACGGATCCGCCCAGATCGCGGCGCCGTACTCACTGATCGCGAAGTCGAACGATGCATCCGGTTTCGGCACCGCTTCGGCGTTGCCGTGGATCAATTCGATGTCGACGTGGTGGAGCTTCGCCAATCGGGCAGCGGTCTTCAGCTGTTCCTCCGAGTTGTCGATGCCGGTGACCGTGGCCCCGCGCCTGGCCATCCACGCCGAGACGTATCCCGTGCCGCAGCCGAGCTCGATCGCATCCAACCCCGTCATGTCGGCGGGCAACAGCCCCAGCTCCGACTCGGGCACCCTCCATTCGCCCCACCGTGGCTCCGCGGTCCAAGCCTGCTCGCCGGATTCGACCCACTGGTCGGCCATGCCGTCCCAATACTCGCGATTGGCGGCGACGTGCTCGGGGAGATCGCTCATCCCCGGACCCTATCGCTGGCGGACGCGCCGCGCTTCTTCGGGAGGAGATGACTCCCGCGTCTACCGACCGCTATTGATGATCACCGATCCCGCGGAGACCATCACATCGACCACGTTGGCTGAGCCGCCTTCGGTCGTGAGCCGGTTGACGAAATCGCCCGCCAACACATCAGACCGCACGTCGTACGTCACGTCGGGCAGAGCGAGGTTGAGCGACCCGGCACTCACGTCTACCGTCACCAGCTGCTGGCGCTACACCGGTGAGTCGGGAGTCGATCGCGCCCGCACTCACGGAGAACTGTGCCTGCTGCACGTCGTCGAGCAGTATCTCCGCACCACCCGCGCTGACGTTGACGTTGAGCGTTCGTGCCGACCCTGTCACAGTGGCTGCCCCGGCACCGACACCGATGTCGAGAGCCCCGAACTCCCCGTCGACCGTCAGCTCTCCCGCAGACAGGTCGAGATTCGCATCCAGGGCCGGGCCTTCCAGCTCACGGGGAAGGGTGAGCGTGGCGAGTTCGGTGTCGTCGAGGAACCATCCGCCACCGAAGCCGCGCGGCGATTGCACGCGCAACTCGCGGCCAGTGCGCTCCATCGTCCATTCACCCGACCCCCCGGTGGTCACCTCGAGCGTCGCCTGCGGAACATCGGCGAACCCGATCCGCATGGTTGCGACATTCGCCTCCACGGTCAGCTCGGTGACTCCCGCGGTGTCGATCGTCTGCGTTTCGGTGTGCACGCCCGCCGCGGCGATCGTCGAGAAGGTCGCCGATCCGAGGGTGACGAGCACGATCACGCAGCCGAGCGCGATGGTCAGACCTGCGACGACCCGGGACTGCCCGCTCGCCTTTCGCCCGTAAGCCTGCGACGTGGGGTCTGGTGCCGTGGGCGCGGGCGCTCCCACCGGTGGGGTCTGGCCGTTCGTGTCGATGCTCACAATGACGCTCCTGCCTGCGGCTGTCCGCCGCCGTAATCGAGGTGGACGAGCGCGGCGAGCACCCGTCGGTTTCCGGATTCGTCCGGTTCGAGATCGAGCTTGTGAAAGATCGCGGTGATGTACTTCTCCACGCTTGCTTCGGAAACGAAGAGGGCCGACGCGATCGCCTGGTTGGATTTGCCTTCGGCGAGGAGTGCCAGTGCAGACGCCTCCCGTTCGGTGAGCCGCTGCATCCGTTCGTCTCGCGGCCGGCGGCTGAGCAGCTGAGCCACCACCTCGGGGTCGAGCACGGTTGCCCCCTCTGCGATGCGGATGATCGCGGCGAGGAAGTCGGTCACGTCGGCCACCCGGTCCTTGAGCAGGTAGCCGAGGGCGCCGCCGTGGGCGGTGATCAGTTCGGTCGCGTAGCGCTCCTCCACATACTGCGAGAGCACGAGCACCGCGAGTGCCGGGTGCTGCGAGCGCAGTCGGAGCGCCGCACGGATGCCCTCGTCGGAGAACGTCGGCGGCAACCGCACGTCGAGTATGCAGAGGTCGGGAGTGCTCTCGAGCACCGCCTCATCGAGTGTGCGGGCATCCGGCAGCGCCGCCACAACATCGTGCCCCGCATCGTTGAGCAGACGGATGAGGCCTTCGCGCAGTAATACCGAGTCCTCGCAGATCAGGATGCGCATGGCACGCTCACCTCCAGTGAGGTGGGGCCACCGTGCGGGCTGTCGATTTTCACGGTTCCGCGGGCGGCGAGGATGCGGTTGGAGATGCCGTCCAGTCCCCCACCGGCGATCACCTGCGCGCCGCCGATCCCGTTGTCTTCGACGCGTGCCCACAGAGTGCCGCCGTCGCGCTGCCGCACGATCACGCGGCATTCGCTGGCGCGGGAGTGCTTGGCCGCGTTGGTGAGGGTTTCGGCAATGGCAAAGTAGACGGCCGCCTCGGCGTTGCGATCGCAGCGGGTGTCGACCCGCACATCGAGATGCACCGGAATGTGGGAGCGACCGGCGAGCGCGGAGAGCGCCGCGTCCAGCCCGCGGTCATCCAGAACCGAGGCGTGGATGCCGCGGGCCAATTGTCGGAGTTCGGTGATCGCAGCCTTGGTGGAGGTGTGCGCTTCGGCCAGGAGCGCCTTCGCCGCCTCGGGGTCGTCATCCATCTTCTGCTGCGCGAGGCCGAGAGCCATCCCCACCGAGACGAGGCGAGGCTGCACCCCATCATGGAGGTCGCGTTCGATGCGCGTGCGTTCCACTTCGGAAGCGCGGATGGCGCCGTCTCGCTGCACGCCCGAGGTGCGTGCCTGTTCGGTGAGCTGGGCTTCGCGAGTGGGCACCACGATCACGCGGGCGAGAACCCCCTGCATCAGTGCGAGGCCGATGACCGCGGCGAGCGCGATCACCGCGGCGAGCACGCCCACGACGGATGCCCACGCCATCGGCACGTCGAAGCTCGTGCCGGCGAGGCGCACGGCGCTGCTCTGCGCGAACAGCGGGGCGAACGACAGCACGACGCCCGAGGCGACGATCGACAGCAGCGGCAGCACGATCAGGCCAAGGATGGAGGAGATGGCGGCGCTCGCGACGGCGCGCCACATGGAGGCGTCGATGAACTGATGCCACACCATCGAGAGGAAACCGACGAAGCCGGGGCGGGTGCGCGGGCGAGGGCGCAGCGCGTGCAGCCCCAGCGAGTAGAGGCCGTCAACGCGGGCCGTCTCGAGCCATCCCACGCCGTAGAGGGCGTAGACGAAGGCGAGGAGCATCACGAGGCCGAAGCCGAGTATCGGAGTGAGTGCAAGACCCACGCCGAGCAAGGTCGCGAGGGTGGTGAAGATGATCGGGCCGACGATCCCCAGCGCAGCGAGCTGCGCGATGGCGCCGGCGACGCGGACAGGCGCGGAGAAGGTCGCGCGGCGCCGCGGCGCCGCGAGTGGTGCGGCGTTCGGTTGCGTCAGAAACTGGGTCATGGCCCCACGGTACGACCGACGTGCGCGCTGCGCCCCCCGGTGGTCCCCACACTTCGTGTCGGGTTATCCCGAAAAGGAGGTCGCCCTCAGGGGTCGCGTGCCCTCGCCTTCGGATGCGGCTCTTGCGCGAGCGAGCCGAGCCGGTCGGGCCTCAGCTACTGCGTGACCCGCGCTCGGCCCCCGGCGAGCACGGCCGAACGGTCCAGACCGAAGGTCCGACGCGCAGCGAAGCCTCCGATGGTTGTTCCCGCGGCGAGCCCGACACCGGTCGCGAGCGCGACCACCATGGCGGGAAGCGCCTCGGCCACCGCATACTCGGATTCCATGAATCCGTAGAGCGCGCGATACACGGCGAGCCCAGGGATCAGGGCGATGATGCCGGCCATGGTCATCGCACCCTCGGGCACCTTGAGCCAGCGGTAGGTGAGGTACCCGATCACGCCCGCAGCGGCACCGGCAACGCCCGGCGCCAGCCCCGGCTGCGGAGCCAACGGCAAGACGACCCAGTAGAGGGCGAACACGAGGCTCGCCGCCGCCGCCATGAGCGGCACCAGCCGGAGTCGCACGTACGAGGTGAGCGCGAACCCGACGCCGATGAGCGCGGAGCCGACCACCCCGGGGATCAGATCGATCCCGTCCCCCAGCGATGTCGCCACCGTGACGGGGATTCCCATTCGAAGTGCAGCGCCCAGCACGATCGAAATCCCCACGGTGAGACCGAGGGTGAGCATGAACACTTCCATCCCGCGAGCGGTCGCGGTGACGTAGTACCCGTCGATGGCGTCGCGGGCGGATGCGGTCAGGCCGACGCCCGACAGCAGCATGATGATGCCCGCGATCACGATGACGGTCGGTTGATTCGAACCGGGGAGCTCGATACCCACCGATCGCAACCAGAAGATGAACACGGCGATGACCGTCGTCGCCACAGCTGCCGCCATCTGGGCGAAGAACCCCGGCACCGACCACTTCCCCAACTGACGAGTGATGATGTCGGAGAGCACGGCCGAGGCCGCAGCGACGAGAACGAGCACGAAGCTCACATTGAACAACACCACGACGCCGCTCGCCAGCACGGCCTTGCCCGCCGTCACGACCCAGCGCCGGTACGGGTGTGGCCTGGTGAGAATCGCGGTGAGCCGCTCTCGCGCCTCTTCGACATCGATCGGACTGTCGTGGCCTGCGATCTCATCGATGAGGAGGTACACCGCCTGCAGTCGCGAATAGTCGGTGGTGCGCACCCGCACGATGCGCATCACCGACATCGGGTCTTCGTTCATCCCGCGATGGATGGAGACGGTGATCGACGTGAAGGTGATGTCGACGTGCATGGCACTGATGCCGTAGGCATCGCTGACCCTCAGCACCGTGGCGACGACGTCGGCCGCCGACGCTCCCGTGGCGAGCATCGCCTCCCCCGCGCGCAGGCAGAGGTCGATGACGGACCTGGCGTGCCGCTGGGGCAGCTGATCGTCGCCGACGACGACGGAAATGATCTGGGTGGGGGTGTCGACCCCCCGGATCGCACCGCCCGCCAGCTCGAGGAGTGATTGGCCCACCCGCTGTCGGAGTACACCTCGTCGGTCGTTGATGCTGTCAGTCACCGCTCTAGGGTACGGGCCGGCTCTCGGGCGGGCTTTGTCCGGTCCTCTCGCGCGGCTGTCGGTGTGCTCAGCGGGCGCATCCTGTGGGCGAGGAAATTGCTCGCCAGCGTGTAGACGCGCCACACGACCACACCCACGGCGAGCGAGAGCAGAGTGCCGAGCCATGGCGCGCTCTGCTCGAACGGTGGATACACCTGCCAGTGGGTGAGATAGATGAACATCGACGCGCCCGCGAGAGTGGCGATGACCGGAACCGTCCACCGCGGCGCGCGGACCGCCGGAATCCAGATCAACGCGAGCACGCCGGCGGCGACGATCGCCTCCCGCTGCGGGTCTCCGAAGAACCCCCACGCACTCGCGATGGCGAGGGCAGAGACGAGTAGTCGCCGATTGGTCGTGTCCGCCCGGGCCACGAGCCAACCGAGCGCGATCACCCAGACGACCACCGGCGCAGAGTAGCGCTCCACGTATTCGGCGCTGGCACCGGCGATTGCGAAGCGCGCGGCGAGAGCGATCGCGAAGAACCCGAGGGCGAAGCCGAACGGCGCGCGGCGCTCGGCTCTGTCGATGGCGCGGACGGTGAACATGACCGCGAGGCCCACGATGGTCCACAGCACCGCCTCGAGGAACCAGAAGTGCCACTGCTGGTTCCATCGGCCGTCGCCCGGCACGAGGTTGTTCGCGAGCGCGACGGTCGCCGGGTGGTACTGGCCGGTCAGGAGCGATACTCCCCCGATCCAGAGAACGGCGGGAACGGCGAGTTGGGAGGCGCTGCGCAGGAGCGAGCGGGCTCTCGACCGGCCCGACCCACCCGCCAGCTGGAATCGCGCGAGGTTGAATCCGGCAACGGCGAGCAGAACATGGGCGCCCCCCTTCACATAGAAGAGGTCGGCGTGCGAGCCGACGATGAGCACGATCGCGATCGCCCGCAGCACGGCGGGCGTCTCGAGACGTACCAGGCTCCCGAACCAGCGTGCAGTGATCCGGCTCGCAGCGGAATCGCCCTTCGCGCCCGCGTGCTCTGAGCCTGCCGCGGGCGTCACCGCCGCTCCCTCGTTCGATGCCGAGCCGCGAACGCCGCCAGCTCCCGGGCGGTGCGGGTCGGCCAGTCGCGGGGAAGGTCGCCGAGCATGGCTTCAAGACGAACGGACACCTCGATGTAGCTCAGCGAGTCACCGCCGAGCGCCGCGAACGAGTCATCCAGCCCCACCTCGGGCAGGGACAACAGCATCGAGAGCAGATCGCGAACAGCCTCCGGCGTGACAGGGGCGCCGCCGCGTGGGCCGGCATCGGGCATCGGATGCGCTGCCGCGGCGTCATCCTGCAACGCGGCCAGTCGCACGAGCGCAGCGGTGTCCGGCTTGCCGCTCGATGTGCGCGGAAACTGCTCAACCGCATACGTGCCGATGGCGTGCATGGGCACGCCCACAAGCGCCGCGACCCGCTCCCGCGCGCGCATCGCCGCGCGATCGGAAGGGGCGAAGAGCAGCAGCCGTTCGTCGGCATTCGCAGCGCGCACCTCCATTCCCTCATCGGCGAGGAGCCGCTCGACCCGGTCGAGGTCGACCCGGAGCCCGAAGATCTTCACGAATCGGTTCATCCGGCCGACGATCTCGAACAGTCCATCGGTGCGACGGCGAGCCAGGTCACCCGTGCGCAGTTCGTGAACGGTGCGCCCGAGACTGAAGTCCGCAGGTGTTTCGGCGTAGCCGAGCATCACGTTCGGGCCCTCGTAGACGAGCTCTCCCGAGCCGTCGCGCGAAGCATCCGCATCGCTGACATCGAGGCGAAAACGGCCACCCGGGATTGGCCGGCCGATCGACCCGGCGGCGACGTCGATGAGCTCGGGCGGGAGGTACGACATCCGCGCTGTGGCCTCCGTCTGGCCGTACATCACGAACAGTTCGAAGCCGCGCTCCTCGCCGAGGTGAGCGAGACGGCGGATGGCGTCGGGCGCGAGCCGCCCGCCGGCCTGCGTCAGGTAGCGGAGGCTGGGCAACGAGCGTTCCGCGAATCCGCCAGCGTCGAGCATCTCGAAGGTGTGAGGAACTCCGGCGAACGAGGTGATGCGATGATCCGACGCCTCACGCCAGAATTCCTCGTCGGTCACCGATCGCTCCGTCAACAGCACGCTTGCGCCGGCGAGCAGGTGACTGTTGAGCACCGACAGCCCGTAGCAGTACTGCAGCGGTAGGGTCGTCGCCGCTCGATCGCTCGGCGTGAGGCGCAGGTACTCAGCGATGGATGCGGCATTGCTGCGCAGGTTGTCGAACGAGAGGCGCACGAGCTTCGGCGATCCGGTGGAACCCGACGTGCTCCCGAGCATGGCCAGATCCGGATGGAAGGCGTGCCGGCTGCCCTCGTTTCGCTCCTCGAGCACCCACCCCTGCCCATTGTCATGAGCCACAACGTCTGGTGTGAACTGCTCGATGAAGGCGGCCCTGTGTGCCAGGCTCGCCTCGTCGTGACCCCCGGCCACGAACATCACGGGGTGCCCGGCTTCGACCGCGGCGAGATAGGTGACGACCGGCTCGAGCGCGTTGGCGGCGGCGATCATCACGAGACGACGAGTCTCGCCGAGCTCAGCGATCCGATCGCGCACCCGCAGGGCGAGCTCCTCATAGCTGACGGTCACGCCGTTGGCCACGAGAGCCACGTGCTCGGGTCGACCGCCGAGGAGGGACAGGCCGCGGGCAGGGGCGGTTGAGAGCATGTTCGAGCGAACCTTCTGAGGCGGGGCGGACTACGGAAGTAAGGTAAGCGTAACCTAACTTCGAGATCCGGCCCCAAGCATCCGTCCTCGCGCTCGTGCCCGTCGTTGGCCGTTCATCCAATCGTTTCTCGGGAGTCGATTGCTGTTCGCCCTGTCGGAACATGCTCGGAGCGTGAGAGTCGCCATCATCGCCGAGACCTTCCTCCCTACGATCAACGGGGTGACGAGGTCGGTCGAGAAGACGATCCAGCATCTGGCGGCGCAAGGCCACGAGGTCCTCGTCGTCACCCCGGCCGTGCCGGGAACGGGAGACGAAACGTGGCCCGGTGATGTCACGGTGCTGGGGTTGCCCTCCCTCTCACTACCCGCCTATCCCGGAGTCCGGGTCGCCGTCGCCGGCGTCGCGAAGATCCGCGGCATCCTCGCTGGCTTCGCGCCCGACGTGGTGCATCTGGCCTCTCCCTTCGAGCTCGGGTGGAAGGCTGTGCAAGCCGCGCATCAACTCGGGCTCCCGACCGTCGCGGTGTATCAGACCGATCTCCCCGGCTACGCGAGGAGGTACGGGCTGCCGTTCCTCTCCACGTGGGCGACCGAGAGGGTGCGGGAGGTCCACACGCTCGCCGACCGCACGCTGGCTCCGTCGACCAGCGCGATGGGTGACCTCGCCCGGCTGAACGTGCCTCGGGTGGAGTTGTGGAGGAGAGGCGTCGACGGTGTGCAGTTTCATCCGAGCCGGCGAAGTGAAGGCTTCCGCGCCGATGCCGCCGCCCCAGGGACGGTGCTGCTCGGGTATGTGGGCAGACTGGCTACCGAGAAGCAGGTTGAGGATCTCGTCGCAGTGGCCTCTATCGAGAACACCCGTCTCGTGATCATCGGAGACGGTCCGAGACGGGCTGCGCTCGAAGCGGTCCTTCCGGGCGCGCTATTCACAGGGCACCTCAGCGGCGACAGACTGACGACCGCGATGGCGAGCCTCGACGTGTTCATCCATCCGGGCGAGCTGGAGACCTTCTGTCAGACCATCCAGGAGGCGATGGCGTCGGCGGTACCGGTCGTAGCCACCGGTACCGGCGGACCGGTCGACCTGGTGGACTCCTCGCGCACGGGGTGGCTGTACACACCGGGCGACCTCGGCGAGCTCCGCGATCGCGTGGTCGACCTCGTCGGTGACGGGGCGAAGCGGCGGGCGTTCGGCACGGCCGCGTACAACAGTGTCCGTTCGCGCACGTGGCACTCGGTCGGCGAGGAACTCCTCCGCCACTACGACGCCGCCATCATCCGGAGAGGTGCACGGACGGGATGAATCGCTTCGTCGCTCTCGGTGATTCCTTCACCGAGGGCGTGGGTGATCCGCATCCTCTGCTGCCGAATGGGGTGCGGGGTTGGGCCGACAGGGTCGCGGAACAGCTTTCGAAGGCGGAACCCGGGTGGGAGTACGCCAATCTCGCCGTTCGGAGTAAGCGCCTCCCCCAGATCATCGACGAGCAGCTGGAGCCGGCGCTCGAACTCGCGCCCAGCCTGATATCTGTTTACGCCGGTGGGAATGACCTGATGGATGCGGGCACGAATGTCACGGCCCTGCTCCGTGATTACGAGCACTTCATCGCCCGTCTCGCCTCGAGTGGCGCGACCGTGCTGGTCTTCACGGGCTACGACGTGCCTATCTTCCCGGCGGTCCAGCTGTTCCGCCGGCGCAACCGTGTCTACAACGATGGCGTGCGCACGATCGCCCGCACACACGGAGCCCTGCTGGTCGACTACTCGGCTATGCAGGGCTTCGAGGACGCGCGCATGTGGGCTCCCGACCGATTGCACCTGTCAAAGCGTGGCCACAAGCGACTCGCGGCAGAGGTGCTCGGTGTTCTCGGCGTTCCCCACTCGATCCGTCTGAAAAAGAAGGAGCCTCACGCCGCGCCGACGCTGCGGGAGTGGCAGCGGATGCGGCGGCAATGGGTAGGCGACTGGGTCATCCCGCTAATGGCGCGCAAGCTGCGGGGGGTCACCCTTGGTGACGATCTCGGTGCGCGATGGCCGCATCCGGTCGTCGTTCCCGTGCGTGGCGGCCTTCGCTCACTGGTCCACGAGGCTTAGCGGCCTCCTCATCACCGTCAAGATCACGAACTACAACCTCACCCGGAAATGCCACGGCTCGTGCGCATCTAGACCACAGTATTCTGAGCACCTCGCCGTTGATCTACACAGGACGACGCCCCATCCGAGGAGAACTAAATGTCGGTCGGTTTGCTCGCCGTAGTCGATGACATACTCACCGCCGCCCTCAAGGCGAGTGCCAAGACCGCAGGGGTCGTCATCGACGACGCGGCCGTCACCCCGCAGTATGTTCACGGACTCTCGCCGGCACGCGAGCTCCACGTCGTGTGGCGCATCACACTCGGCAGCCTGTTCAACAAGTTCATCATCATCATTCCGCTCGCATTACTCCTTTCTGCATTCGCGCCCTGGGTATTGCCGTGGTTGCTGATCCTCGGAGGCACCTACCTGTGCTTCGAAGGCGCGGAGAAAGTCACCGAGTGGTTCGGCGCGCATCACGGCACGGACGAGACCGAACCGCGCGATGAGCGAAAACTGATCTTCGGCGCTATCCGTACCGACCTCATCCTCAGCACCGAAATCATGCTGATCGCGCTGGCGAACCTCGACCCCGACTTCGGCATTTGGAACACGCTCGGAGCGTTGGTGGTCATCGGCCTCGGCATGACCGCAATCGTCTACGGCGCCGTCGCCCTGCTGGTCAAGATCGACGACATCGGGCTTTCGCTGATGAAGAACTCCGAACGCCGGGTGCGACGCGCCGGCGCGCGCATCGTGCGTTCGATGCCCACCGTCTTCCGAGTGATCGGCATCATCGGCACGGTCGCCATGTTGTGGGTGGGCGGCCACCTGGTGATCCTGAACTTGGCCGAAACGTTCTGGCATGGCCCGTACGACGTGCTGCACGCCGTCACACAAGCTATCGAGTCTGCCGGGCCTGTCGTCGCCTGGATCACCGACACCGCGCTGTCGGCCGTGTTCGGACTCGTGCTTGGCCTGATCATTGTCGGGGTCGTTCACGTAGTGTCGGGTGTCCTCAAGCGGAACAAGAAAGACGTCGTCGCAGCCTGACCGAGGGAACTCGAACCCCTTGCACGCGGATTCGGCCACCTTGAGGATGGCGTTCGGCCGCGTGCCTTGCTGGTCGGTCGAGAGAGTGCCTGAGGCTGGGCGCGAGGGTCACTACTGTTTCCCGCGCCCAGCCTGAGTCTGAATGGGGACCTTCACCCCGATCGACTCCACCACAAAGCGGGAGTCAAGCAATTCGTCAGCAATCTCTAATCAGCTGTTGTGGGTGAGACATGATGAGCGCCAATCGCCCCTGCTTGGGGAACCGTCACTTCTCGTGCAAGCATGGTTTCATGTCGCGGCTCCGCCAACTTTCGCCCTGGTATTGGGTAATGCTCGGAGCGTTAGTGGTAGCAGTTGTGTTGTTGGTGACGAACTTCGTATCTGGCTGGGCGCCTCGTTGGCTACCCCTTGTTATCACGCTCATCTTTCTGGGGTCGAACATATTCACCTTCCGCTTGCTGTGGAGGCAGTCAGATCATCCTGCTTTTCACCGTGACCAGCGAAACCCGGATGTGAAGCCGCTGGCTTCGAGTGAGGATGAACTCGGTCGCTAGCGGCAGACAACGAGTCCAGTATCGACGTTCTACGCACGCGCCGCGGAGCGGAAGCAGTTCCTCATCCGCCCGAAAGAAAAATGGGACGACAAAGGCCGCGCACCACACATGTGCCCCGCCGCTGGCAACAGCCCCACCGTCGTCTGCCCTATTCGAGAGATGGCCAAGAACGCCGTCGACAAACCCCGCCCGCACGTTTCCGACGACGACCTCCCGGAATTCCTGGACCGCATCTGCACCCAGCACTCCGTCTCAATCAGCAAGTCGGATGGACTCCGCCAACGCCAAGCGTTCCCCTACAAGTCCAAGGAATGGGAGACCTTCCACCGCCACGCCCGAAACTCCATCGAGTCCCTCAACGGCATGGTGAAAGACACCGGTGGCGAGCAGATCGGTGCCGCCGGGCGCCGGCGCGCCCGCGGATTCGCCGCAGCCCAAATCCTCATCACCATCCAGATCACGAACTACAACCTCACCCGCATCGCCGAGTTCCTACGTCAGCAACTTCACTCCGCCGTCCGCACACCCGAGCAAGCCGCAGCGATCCCGGCCCGCCGTCGCCGCGACGCTCAGTTCCACAACCCCTACACGGGCACCTACCCCAGAGACTTCGCACACGAACGCACGGCCGTCGCGCAGACCTAATCCGCCGCGCCCGCATCACCGCCCGAGAGGGCAGCATCCCTGAACGATCAAAACAATTCGACGCGCCCGAAACCGGAAAAATGCGGTCATCAACCCGAACCGCTCGATCCGTCAGCGGCAAACAGCCGGTTTGATGCCGTTTCCTTTCGAGTCTGGAAGGACAATGTTGATCATGCCGAAGAGGATTCCCGAGGAGACAAAACAGCGCGCGACGCGCTTGGTTCTTGACCATCTTGATGAGTATCCGAACCTCACGGCCGCGTGCGAAACCGTTGCCAGCCGTCTCGGTTTCGGGGCTGAGTCGTTGCGTCGATGGGTGCGGCAAGCGCAGATCGACGCTGGCCAGCGCGAGGGTCCCACGACCGTTGACCTGGACGAGGTCGCCCGGTTGCGGAGGGAGAACCGTGAACTGCGCGAAGCGAACGTGATCCTGAAGGACGCCGCGGTTTTCTTCGCCGGGGAACTCGACCCCCGACGCCGTTGATCCTCGGATTTATCGAGGAGCAACGGGTGAAAGGCCGCGCGGTCGAGTCGGTCTGCCAGGTTCTGCGGTCGCAGGGCGTGCAGATCGCCGCGCGAACCTATCGGGCGTGGAAACACGCCGGCCCATCGATGCGTGACATGTCTGACGCTGTGATCGTCGATGCCCTGCGTTCGACGACGGGAACGCCGGAGGGCATGTATGGGCGGCGGAAGATGACGGCCTGGCTGCGGCGACGAGGTCACGAGGTCAGCGGTCGACGGGTCGATCGGCTGATGCGCCAAGAGGGTCTCAACGGCCTGATTCGTGGGCGAGGGGTCAGAACGACGGTCCGTGACAAAAATGCCGATCGGGCTCCGGATCTCCTCGAACGCGACTTCACCGCGGGCTCCCCGAACCGGCGTTGGGTGGCGGACTTCACCTATGTGAGAACGTGGGCCGGCTTCGTTTATGTCTCTTTCATCATCGACTGCTACTCGAGAGCGATCGTCGGATGGCAGGCCGCAACGACGAAGCAGACCCCGTTAGTAACGACCGCGCTGCGGATGGGGTTATGGCGACGAGATCGCGCCGGGCAACCCATCGAAGCTGGTCTGGTGCACCACTCCGACGCGGGCAGCCAATACACCTCCGTCCATTTCGCGGAGACTCTCGCCCTGGAGGGCATCGCTGCATCGATCGGGAGCATCGGCGACGCATACGATAACGCCCTTGCGGAATCGACGATCGGCTTGTTCAAGAACGAAGCGATCCGCGACGACAGCCCCTTCCGGAACGGGCCGCTGAGGGCACTCGACGACGTCGAGTGGATCACGATGTGCTGGGTCGACTGGTACAACACGAACAGGCTGCACTCGACCATCGGAGACATCCCGCCCGAAGAGTTCGAGGCCAGCTACTACGCTGACCTCAACACGCCGTCGATGAGTAGTCTTACGAAGATTTTCACTCTGCCAGAGTCGCGCGGCTCCTCGTCAGGTGTCATTGCTCCGATCAGAGTCGGGCTGATCGGCGTGATTCCGGTGACCCCCAGTTCGGATCAGGATAATCACGACAACGCTGGCAGTAACGAGGAACGCTGCCGCGCCGAGGGCCTTCAAGGTTTCTGCACCCTGGCTAATCCCGCCGCTGGCTACCTGGATCAGGGTGACCACTCCAACAACGGTGAAGCCGACCATCGAGATCCACAAGTACGATCTGAACGGTGCCCACTTAGAGCTTGCAGCTGTTCTTTTACTAGCCATCTTCCCCCCCGAGCGCAGAACCGTTTCATCTCGCGGCGCCGCAGCATTCGATCCGTTGCTATTGACCGGCCTCTGGCGATCCCGCTCATGTTGTCGTTGGCGAAATTGGAGCCACAACCATCTCGACCCAAAAATAATCAGCGTAGACGCCAGAACAAGAACCAAATCTCCGGGTCTTCGCCCCACCATGTATGCATATGGCGCAGCGACCACCGCAGCGAGCACGCCCACGATGACCTGGATTTTCAGTTCAATGCAATCATCGCGAACCCTATGACCAGTGCTGCGACGCCAACGCCGACGAGCACACGAGCCCGGCCTCTCCTTCCGCCCAACCCAAACTGGACTATTAGCCCGGCTAACAGGAGCAAAAAGCCCAAACCGATGATCCCCCATGCCACATTCAGAAGCACGTCGCACCATCCTGCTCGCCAGATGCATCAGTACCGCGGAATTCGGCGCTCACGGGCATCTCCCTTCTCCGAAAGCTCCTTGCGCCGCGAACAGCAAGCCGGCCGGGGCGACCGCGAAACCAACCGCGCCAGCGGCTAGAGCGAGTCCTCCTGTTGCCACTACGGCCGTGAGTGCGGCGGCTCCCGCGATGACCGCGATGCCGAAGCCCACCTGGGAACACGATGCCCTTCCAGTCGGGTCGATGTTGTTGATGGGGTCGTTGCCGGCGAATGCGTACCTGTTCGCGTTCGCAGGGTCGAGGGGTGCGTCGAGGGTGTCTTGTTGGGTCCACCGTCCGGTACTCGGGTTGTACCAGCGGGCTCCGAAGTGCACCCACCCGGTGGCACGGTCTTTGATGCCACCCTGGAACAGGAACGGGTTCTGCACCTCCCCGTTGCCACCACTTGACTGAGTCAACACCGCAACCCCATACGGGTCATACGAATACCCATACGCTTGGGAGGCGAAATCGGTCAACAACGCCACCGGACTCCCAGTACCGGCATACACATACAGAGCCTGAATCCCCGACGAGGTCCGCAACATCAACGGCTGCCCCGTCACCAGATCATTCTCCACATAGGAAGTGTCTGTACCGACTTTCAACTGCTCTTCAATGTTCCGCATGGATCTCGAGACGATGGCCGTCATCCACCTTTAGGCTGGTTTTTACCGCGTAGGAACATGATAATTACGATAACCAGTACCACGACGCCGCCGGATGTCCCGGCGTAGATCGCGACGGAGGGGTGGCCGAGAATGACGGCGACTATACCCACCAGCCCGCCTATCAGAACAGTGATCCCGATTACATTTAAGACTGATTTGGACATCAGTTTACTTTCTTATTGAAGTTGCGCTTCTAACCTAGAGTACAGCCGCTCAGTAAGGCGATAACGCCTGACGCTAGAGCTATAAACCCAGATATGCTTGCCACTGTCAGCCCGCCCGCACTATTCGCTTGACCGACTAGTGGAACGGCATTGGCAGGCGCAGTAAGACTTGTGTACAGTACTGCCGCTCCGGCAACAGTTCCCGCAGCAGCCGAGATTGTGCCTAGAGCTCCACATCGCGAGATCAGGCCGGTCGGATCCATGTTGTTTATGGGGTCGTTGCCGGCGTACGCGTACCTGTTCGCGTTCGCAGGGTCGAGGGGTGCGTCGAGGGTGTCTTGTTGCGTCCACCGTCCGGTACTCGGGTTGTACCAGCGGGCTCCGAAGTGCACCCACCCGGTGGCACGGTCTTTGATGCCACCCTGGAACAGGAACGGGTTCTGCACCTCCCCATTGCCACCACTTGACTGAGTCAACACCGCAACCCCATACGGGTCATACGAATACGCATACGCCTGAGAGGCGAAATCGGTCAACAACGCCACCGGACTCCCAGTACCGGCATACACATACAGGGCCTGAATCCCCGACGAGGTCCGCAACATCAACGGCTGCCCCGTCACCGGATCATTCTCCACATAAGCCGTATTGGCACCAACCTTCACCTGCTCCACCACCGGGTTACCAACACCATTAGTGCGTCCGTACACCAGCTGGTAGGTGGACGCAGGAGTTTCCTGCTGAAGAACCTCGTTCTGACTCGCCCCGGCGTACTTGTACGCGTAGGAGGAAGTCCCGCGGATCGAGGTCGTCATCTGGTCGGCACCGTTGTACACGTAGGTCCCGTCGGCATCGGAGGTCATGTTCCCGGCCCCATCGAACCCGAACCCGGTCGAGGTGATCTGGTTCGCGGCATTCACCGTGAACGACTGGGTAGACGGTGTCGCCCCGGTCACCGACGCGGTCAACCTGTTCCCCCGCGAGTCGTAGGTGTAGGACCAGGTGTTCGCCCCGGTACCGCCTGCCTGCGCCACCTTGGTGACATACCCGGCACCGTTATACGTGTAGGTGGTTGTTTGCCCGGTGAGGTTGTCTTTCGACCACTGCAACTTCGCCCGGTCCGTGCTCGTCCCCGTGCTGCAGTTCGGAGCTGCTCTGCAGATACGTCTCGGTGCGGCGTCCCTGATCGTCGGTTTCGATGCCGAGCACAGCGGTTCCTGCACCCTTGGCGTAGGTGATCTTCGTCGGCACACCGGAACTGTCGAACGTGTTCGTGGTCGTTCCGCAGTAACTGAGTGAGCCTGTACCGCGCCGACCCGCTGGCACTCCATCGACTCGCTCAGACCCTCAGGCGATCAAACAGGCGGTGCAGAAGCTCATCTGACTTCACCTGGGCGAGTCCCACTATTCCATGAGGGATGCGTACGTTTGCTTCGATCTGTACTCCGTCGCCGCGCGGGGTAAGCACAAGTCGAATCCGGCCAGCTCGGGTTGCCCACGTCGTCCGCAGTGCAGCGGTAATGAGGCGACCACTGTCTTCCGATTGAACATTTGAGATCGTCGGTTCTTCACGAAGAACTGAAATGACTCGATCGCGTACTTGATCAAAAGGTGCGACCATAACGATGACACGTGGTCTCTCCCCCAACCAAGATAGATCATCCATGTCGTTCAGCACCTCGGGGGCCGCGGAGCCGACGGCGAGCACGGATCGCCGCGATCTTTTCCGCGATCATCACGATCACGAGGGCTATCGCGAGAAGGTAAAAAGTTGTTGATGTTGTTCCCTTAGTTGCGATCGCCGTTGCAATTGCAACTAAAGCGGCAACACGCAGTGCCATAATAATCAGCAAGCGCCATTTAGATCTTGCAGCCATCAGAGTGATCAGCACCTAGAAAGCGAATATGCGGTCAATGACACTCCAACCGCGATATCGGCGGCGAAGCCGACCCCTACTATCACACCTGCTGCGAGCGAAGCCCCGCCCGTCGGCGCCGCAAGCGTTCCGGCAGCAAGTTCACTGCCTGTGAGTTCCGCGATCGATATTGCCGTGAAAGCGAGTCCCGCGGCTGCGCCAAGCAGGCATGAAGCATTGAAACGCCCGGTCGGGTCCATGTTGTTTACGGGGTCGTTGCCGGCGTACGCGTACCTGTTTGCGTTGGCGGGGTCGAGGGGTGCGTCGAGGGTGTCTTGTTGCGTCCACCGTCCGGTACTCGGGTTGTACCAGCGGGCTCCGAAGTGCACCCACCCGGTGGCACGGTCTTTGATGCCACCCTGGAACAGGAACGGGTTCTGCACCTCCCCATTGCCACCACTTGACTGAGTCAACACCGCAACCCCATACGGGTCATACGAATACGCATACGCCTGAGAGGCGAAATCGGTCAACAACGCCACCGGACTCCCAGTACCGGCATACACATACAGGGCCTGAATCCCCGACGAGGTCCGCAACATCAACGGCTGCCCCGTCACCGGATCATTCTCCACATAAGCCGTATTGGCACCAACCTTCACCTGCTCCACCACCGGGTTACCAACACCATTAGTGCGTCCGTACACCAGCTGGTAGGTGGACGCAGGAGTTTCCTGCTGAAGAACCTCGTTCTGACTCGCCCCGGCGTACTTGTACGCGTAGGAGGAAGTCCCGCGGGTCGACGTCGTCATCTGGTCGGCACCGTTGTACACGTAGGTCCCGTCGGCATCGGAGGTCATGTTCCCGGCCCCATCGAACCCGAACCCGGTCGAGGTGATCTGGTTCGCGGCATTCACCGTGAACGACTGGGTAGACGGTGTCGCCCCGGTCACCGACGCGGTCAACCTGTTCCCCCGCGAGTCGTAGGTGTAGGACCAGGTGTTCGCCCCGGTACCGCCTGCCTGCGCCACCTTGGTGACATACCCGGCACCGTTATACGTGTAGGTAGTTGTTTGCCCGGTGAGGTTGTCTTTCGACCACTGCAACTTCGCCCGGTCCGTGCTCGTCCCCGTGCTGCAGTTCGGAGCTACGGTGGCGGAGTTGTAACAGTAGGAGACATCCATAGTGGTAGTGATGACACCGCTGGTGTTCATCGTTTCCGCGATCACCCTCGATACCCGTCCGCTGGAGTCGTAGTCCTGATGGGTGTGAGCCGCCCAAGCACTGTTGGTGCCGTTGCTCTGCAGATACGTGTCGGTGCGGCGTCCCTGATCGTCGGTTTCGATGCCGAGCACAGCGGTTCCTGCACCCTTGGCGTAGGTGATCTTCGTCGGCACACCGGAGCTATCGAACGTGTTCGTCGTCGTTCCGCGCGTGTCGGTGGTGGATACCAGGTTCGACGCCTTGTCGTACGCATAGCTGATTGTTCCACCGGCGAAGGTGTTCACTCGAGAGATCAACCGGCCGAGCTGGTCATACCCGTAGGTTGTCACCCCGTTCGCGTCGGTGCGGGTACGAATCTGTCCCGCGTCGGTGTAGGTATTCGTCACTGTCGGTGTGGTGTCGGAGAACGCGGTGGACAGCAGCCGATCCTGCTTGTCGTAACTGTAGGTGACCGTGATTCCGGCACCATTTGTCTCGGTCCGGGTCCGACCGAACCCGTCGTAGGTGAACGTCCGAACCCCGAGCCCTGCACCGGTGACCGGGGTCACTGACGTCAACTGCTTGTCCGTGTTGTAGGTGTAGGTGGTTTTGTTTGATCCGTTCCCAGGGGCGACCGCGCTAGAGATGGTGCCATCCGTGTTGCGGGTCAGTGTCGCCGTCGCGGCCATCGCGTTGCTGCTGGTCATCTGGTTCCCGGCACCGTTGTAGGTGTAGGTGCTGCTGTTACCGGCATCGTTCGTGGTCGACGAAGGCAGATACTTCGTCGCGGCCGCCGTGTTCCCATACGCGGCCGATGATGTCGCACCTCCCGGGGACCGCTGCGCGGTCTGCGATTCACCGTTGTTGGCACCATAGGTCGAGGTCGACGTGCCGGAAGTAGTTCCAGTGCCGCTGGTGAAGGTAGCAACATCCGCGTTGGTGGTATACGTCGCCGCCCGCTGCCGACCCATCGAGTCCACAGCCTTCGATACCAGATAGCTGCTGGTGTTGAAGGTGTAGGTAGTGTGCGGGCTCGCCGCGACACTGACACTTTGCGACGTGGCAGGGTCAGCGACGAATGTTTGCCCCGCCGCCGGATAAGTCAATCGGGTCACCGACGTTCCCGGGGACCCGGTCGTGGTGTTCGTCTGCGACACCGACGCCACCAACCCGTCATACGTGTAAGTGAACGAGGTCACCCCACCGGTCGGCCCGGTGATCGACGCCAACCCGTTAGCCCCATACGTGAACGCGGTGGTCTTCCCATTCGCATCCACAATCGACGTCAAATCCGACGCCGCGTTCTTCACATACTTCACCGACCGTGACAACGACCCATTGGTCTGCGACACCGTCAACGTGTAGGTCGCCGACGAATACGACAACGTCGCCCTCCGGGCCAGCGACGGACCCGCAGGCGACGTCACCGCGCCCGCGAACGCTCGCGACCGCACACCCGACAACGACATAGACCCAGCAAACACAGGCATCATCACACCATTCACAACACGGAAAGCAGCACTCAGTGCTGACTGAAACGGACAGGCAGTGCGCCCCACGGTGACGGTGACAGGTCCACGCTCAGTGAGAGTACAAAGCTGACACTAAATCGGTAAATGAGTGTTTGACAAGGGGCGCCCGGGGCACATTTTTATGTCCCCCATTTCGAGGGCAATAACTCCGCCCCCACCCGCCCGACGATTCACATCGCTCCCCCACGGGTGACTCCCTACCCCCCGTCAGTCCGGACGCATCGCCCCCTACACGCCCAGTGACATCGCTGTCCTGCACAGCTGGGCCAGCAACCAGAGCACCGACCTCAGTCGGAGCAATGCCCGCGCACTCCTGGGCCTTGCCGGCGGCGCCGGCCTCACCGCTCAGGAGCTGATGGCCGCACACGTCGAAGACCTCGACAACGACGGGCGCTACCTCTTCATCGACGTCCGCGGCACGCAGGCCCGCCGCGTCCCCGTTCTTCACAAGTGGGCGAAGACTCTGAAACTCGCCGTCGGCGACCGGGTCAGCGGTCCGATCTTCCGCGGGTTTCGCCTGCACGAATATCCGCCCCGCATCCTGCAGACCTTCATCAGCGACCACCCATGTCGGGTGCGGCCCAGCGCGAGGCGTCTCAATAACACCTGGATTGTCACCCAACTCGATGCCGGCATCCCCCTTCAACTCCTCCTTGAGCTGACGGGCCACACCACCACGCAAGCCATCCGGCCCTACCTGCAGTACGCACGCCCGGTCGAGATCGAACAGTATCTTGACCGCATCACAGGCATCGAGGCGGTCTGACCATGGACAACCTCAAAGACGGCCCAACTCCCTTCGGAATGCTCGTGGATGATCATGACCTCGGCGACCTGAGCTTCGAAGAAGTGATTAGCGGCGGACGCCCCCAGCACAAGTTCACCCTCAACGAAGTCCGGCTCGCCAGCGACCGTGTCCGCAAGACCGGCGCCGTCGCGCTCCTCGAGCAGTGGCAGCGGGAAGACCGTGTCCCTGCCGGTCCCGGCGGAAGGACGCGACTCGTTTCCTTCCACGCCGCCCTCACAGCCTTGCTCCTGCTCGCCGGACGCCGCAGCCCGAGCTACCTCACCAGCGCCGGCGACGTCCTCAGAAACCTCGACGATGACCAGCGCGCCCTCCTCGACCTTCCTGACCGCACCTGGGACCAGAAGGCATTTCGGCGCGGATCCGTCGAACGGTGGCACGACAACGTCCACAGCACCTTCGATCTCATGCGCACCCTGACCGACCCGTACCCGATGGAACGCAAGCAAGCCAAAAGCTACAGCGAGATCCGGGACGTCCTCGACCGTCACGACGTAGCCCGCGAAGAGGTCATGCGCGCACGGCTGAACCTTCCGCGGCATCGACCAGAAGAAGGGACACCCCGACCCGCCCAAACAAACCCAAGACGAAGGTAAGAAGGGTCTCCGACGCATGGGGCTGGGGCGAACATGACTCCGAACACAGGCCCGGGACGCTCCTCACCATCGCGATGAGCATGCAAACCCAGCATCGAACGACTTCATAATCCCACCCACAACCTCGGCTTCACGCCCTCCACCGACTACCGCGTCGACCGAGGAACACAAGCAAGAACCTACGCACGCGCCGCGGAGCGAACAGCCTCATCCGCCCGACATCCAGATCACGAACTACAACCTCACCCGCATCGCCGAGTTCCTACGCCAGCAACTTCACTCCGCCGTCCGCACACCCGAGCAAGCCGCAGCAACCCCGAGTCGCCGCGACGCTCAATTCCACAACCCTTACACGGGCACCTACCCCAGAGACTTCACACGGAACGCACGGCCGTCGCGCAGACCTAATCCGCCGCGCCCGCATCACCGCCCGAGAGGGCAGCATCCCTGAACGATCAAAACAATTCGACGCGCCCGAAACCGGAAAAATGCGGTCATCGCCGCGAACCGCTCGATCCGTCAGCGGCAAACAGGCAAACCCCCACCGAGAACTGCCCAGAAACACGAAACGCCCCCGTCAGAAAACGGGGGCGTTTTGCATTTCGGAGGAGTTTTCCCAATGGTTTACCCATCGACCCACACTGTCGGGCTGACAGGATTTGAACCTGCGACCCCTTGACCCCCAGTCAAGTGCGCTACCAAGCTGCGCCACAGCCCGTGACTTGCGCGCATCCGGATCGAAATCCGCTGCGCGCCGAGAACATAGCCTACCCGGTCTACGGATGCCCCACGAACCTGAGCCTGCGTCCAGCCTCCAGCGGGTTGAATACCTATGCAGACGCATCATCCCCGACCCTGAGGAGCGCACCATGAGCAACGCCGCCTACGACTTCGCCGACGAAGTGCAATCGCACGACGCGATCGGCACCCCCTACGACATCATCGCCGAGGTTCCCACCTTCGAGCTGACGAGCACCGACGTCACCGACGGCGAAGAACTCCCCCGCCCGCAGGTGAGCGGCCTCATGGGCCCGGGCGGCGACGACCTCAGCCCGCAGCTCAGTTGGAGCGGCTTCCCGCCGGAGACGAAAAGCTTCGCCATCACCATCCACGACCCGCAGGCACCCACCGCCTCCGGCTTCTGGCACTGGGCCGTGGTCGACGTGCCCGCATCCGTCACCTCCCTGCCCACCGGCGCGGGCGACGACTCGGGCGCAGCGCTGCCGCAGGGCGCCTTCCAACTGCGCAACGACGCCGGATCGGCTCGCTACATCGGGGCCGCACCGCCCGCCGGCCACGGACAGCATGTGTACTACATCGCCGTGCACGCGCTCGATGTCGAGACCCTTGGCATCGACGCATCGGCCAGCAACGCCTACCTCGGCTTCAACATGCACTTCCACACGATCGCGCGGGCCGTCATCGCCCCGACCTTCGAACTGAAGTAGCGATCCGGCGCGGCCGGCGCTCGTGCACTGTCGGAAATTCAGGACAATTCTGCGGCCACTGCTCGAATGGCGCGGATGCGACGCGTCGAACTGCCCCGTTGTCCTGAATTTCCGATAGTCACCGCGGCGCACGCGAGGCGAGCGGCGGGTAGGTCGCCGGTTAGAGAAGTAGGGCCCGGAGCCCCGGCCACGCTTCTGCGAAGGCCGGATGGAGCGGAAGCGAGTCCACCTCGGACACCGGCACCCACCGCAACTCAGCGCTCTCGGCGTCGGCGATCACCGGCTCGAACCGCACCACGGCCTCCGCCACCACGGTGGTGTAGGACCAGAAACCAAGGTCGAGCACCGAGGTGTGGATGATGCGGAGCGCATCCGCCGGCACGGTCGCCTCCTCCGCCGACTCGCGGAGAGCGGCATCCACCGCGGCCTCGCCCTGCTTGCGCGCGCCGCCCGGGAGCCCCCACGTGCCGCCGAAGTGACTCCACGACACCCTGTGCTGCAGCAGCACCCCGAGATCGCGGTGCCAGGCGAGGAGGCCCGCGGCGCCGAAGCGTCCCCAGTACCGGCTGCCGTCGAGTCCCTCGACCCACGCATCGCCGGGGTCGCGCAGGTGCGCGGGAGGCAGGGGTGGGCGCTGCGGTTCCGTCATGACACCAGTGTGCACTGTGGTTGGTGGGAGATCGCGGCGGGGTAGTTCGGCGGGGTGCGGATCTCGACAGGCTCGATCGGCGGGGGTGCTCGATCAGCGAGAACGAGGTGCGGAGATCTCGACAGGCTCGATCAGCGGACGGGGTGCGGGATCTCGACAGGCTCGATCAGCGGGGGCGGATCTCGACAGGCTCGATCAGCGGGGTGCGGAGATCTCGACAGGCTCGATCAGCGGGCGAACCCGCCCCCGCGGGTCAGGTGCGCTTGCGCTTCTCGCGCACGCGCATGTTCACGTTGATCGGGCTGCCGTCGAAACCGAAGATCTCGCGCAGACGGCGGGTGATGAACCTGCGGTACTGCGGGTCGAGGAATCCGGTCGTGAACAACACGAACGTGGGAGGACGAATCGCGGCCTGGGTGCCGAACAGAATGCGCGGCTGCTTTCCGCTGCGCACGGGGTGCGGATGCTCGGCCGCGAGCTCGGCGACGAGCGCGTTGAACTTGCCGGTCGGAATGCGGGTATCCCACGACTGCAGCGCCAGTTCGAGAGCCGGCACGAGCTTCTCGAGGTGGCGGCCGGTGCGTGCGGAGATGTTCACGCGAGGCGCCCACGACACGTGCGCGAGGTCCTGGTCGATCTCCCGCTCGAGGTAGCGGCGACGTTCGTCGTCGAGAAGGTCCCACTTGTTGAAGGCGAGCACGAGCGCGCGACCGGATTCGAGCACGAGGTCGATGATGCGCACGTCCTGCTCGCTGATCACGTCGCTCACGTCGATCACCACGATCGCCACTTCGGCCTTCTCGAGCGCAGCGCTGGTGCGCAGCGAGGCGTAGAAGTCGGCGCCCTGGGCGAGGTTCATACGGCGGCGGATGCCGGCGGTGTCGACGAAGCGCCACACCTTGCCGGCGATCTCCACCTGCTCGTCCACCGGGTCGCGCGTGGTGCCGGCGAGGTCGTTCACGACCACGCGCTCTTCGCCCACGGCCTTGTTGAGGAGGCTCGACTTTCCCACGTTCGGTCGGCCGAGGATGGCGACGCGGCGCGGGCCGCCCACCTCCTGCTTGGCGACGGCGGAGACATCCGGCAGCACGGTGAGGATGTGGTCGAGCAGGTCGGCAACCCCTCGCCCGTGCACGGCGGAGACGGGCCACGGCTCGCCGAGTCCGAGGCTCCAGAGCGCTGCGGCCTCCGGCTCCTGGCGGGCGTCGTCGATCTTGTTGGCAACGAGGATGACCGGGCGCTTCGTGGCGCGCAGCATCCGCACCACGTGCTCGTCGGTGGAGGTCGCGCCCACGGTGGCGTCGACGACGAACAGCACGGCATCCGCAAGGTCGACGGCGATCTCGGCCTGTGCCGCGACCGAGGCGTTGATGCCCTTGGCGTCGGGTTCCCACCCACCGGTGTCGATGATGGAGAAGCGGCGGTCGGCCCACTCCGCCTTGTAGGTGACGCGGTCGCGGGTGACGCCGGGGGTGTCCTGCACGATGGCCTCACGGCGTCCGAGGATGCGGTTCACCAGTGCCGACTTGCCCACGTTGGGGCGGCCGACGATGGCGAGCACCGGGAGTGCCGGAAGATAGATCGGCCCGTCCGAGCTGTCCATCTCGCTCTCGATGATCTCGAGATCGTCGTCTTCGAGGTCGTACTCGGCAAGGCCCGCACGCAGCGCGTTGGCGCGCTGAAGCGCATCCGCCTCATCGAGCGCGGACAGGCGTTCGGCGAGTTTCGGATCGGCGTCCGGGTAGTCGTCGGTGTCGTGATCGGCCATGTGTGGGTTCCTTGCTGGTTCGTGGGGAGCGTCAGCGCCGGGTCCGTGCGGCCAGCCCCACCTACGGTGAGATCGTGGACTGGGTGGAACGGACGAGGTCGACGACTGCGGCGACCGTCTGGTCGAAGTCGAGCTCCGTGGAGTCGACGGTGGTGACACCGTCTGCGGCGTTCATGAAATCGACGACTTTCGAGTCCTGCGCATCACGGGCGCTCAGTTGCTCGCTCGTGGTTTTGGCCGACTGTCCGGTGATTTCAGCCGAACGCCTCGCCATTCTAGCTTCTTCGGTGGCCGTGAGCAGGATCCGCACATCTCCGTCGGGCGCCACGACCGTTGTGATGTCGCGTCCCTCGGTGATGATGCCCTCCCGATCGGTGCCGGCGATGATGCTCTGGAACAGCCGAACGAGGTAGGCGCGCACCTCGGGAATGCGGGCGATGTGGCTCACCACGGCGGTCACCCGCGGCTCGCGGATGTCGTGGGTCACGTCGGTGTCGCCCACCCGCACGAAGTAGTGGTCGGGGTCGGTGCCGATGCTGTAGTCGAAGGCGTCGAGCGAGCGGATGACCGCCCCCGCGTCCTGCGTGTCCACCCCCGCGTCGAGCGCGGCCCACGCCAGCGCCCGGTATGCAGCGCCGGTGTCCTGGTACGCGAACCCGAGCACGCGTGCCGCGGCGCGACTCACGCTCGACTTGCCGCTGCCCGCGGGGCCGTCCACGGCGACGACGGTCACCGATCGGGACGCGGGGCTCACTGCCCGGCTCCCGCGATACGCCAGCCGCCGGCGGTGAGGTCGTCGGCGAGACGCTGTTGCACCTCGGGCAGCACCGAGATCTCGGCGAGGCCGATCTCGGCCCCAGGTGAATGCTCGATCCGCAGGTCTTCCATGTTCACTCCCAAGTGTCCGATTTCGGTGAGCAGCCGTGCGAGCTCACCCGGTGTGTCGTCGACCATCACAACGAGCTGACTGAAACGACGGTCGTGCCCGTGCTTGCCGGGGATGCTCGCCACCCCGGCGTTGCCGGCCGCTATCGTCTCGGCGATGGCGCGTCTCGCACCGGGTGCCGCCGGGTCGGTGAGGGCGGCAATCACCTGATCGAGATCGTCGCGGTAGGCGGCCAGGATGCCTGCCACAGCGGGTGCGTTGGCACCGAGGATCTGCACCCACAGTTCCGGGTCGCTCGCGGCGATCCGACTGGTGTCGCGCAGGCCCTGGCCGGCGAGTGCGAGGAACGACGGAGCCGCGTCGACGAGCCGTTTTGCGAGAAGGGTGGCGATCACCTGGGGCGTGTGGGACACGATGGCCACGGCGTCGTCGTGCTCCTGCGGCGTCATCCGCACCGGCACGGCGCCGAGGTCGAGGGCGAGCGCTTCGACGGCGACGGCGAGCCGGGCATCCGTTCCACCCGCTGCGGTGATCACCCAGGGGCGCCCGAGGAAGAGGTCAGCCCGGCCGGAGACCGCTCCGCCGCGCTCCCGCCCGGCGAGCGGATGCGACCCGATGTAGCGGTCGAGGTCGGCCCCGAGGCTGCGAAGCTCCGCGAGGGGGGCGGCCTTCACGCTCGCGACGTCGGTGACGATCGCGCGCGGGTGAGCGGCGAGCTCCGCCGCGACCACGCCTGCCACCACATCCGGCGGAACGCACACCACGATCAGCTGCGGGTCATCGTCGGCACGGGCGGCACGGCCAGCGCCGTAGTCCGCGGCGAGCGCGAGCGCCGACGGAGACGCGTCGTGCAGGATGACCTCAACGCCCTGGGAGGTGAGTCCGAGACCGATGCTCGTGCCGAGCAGGCCGCTGCCGACGACCCGCACCGGCCCACGAACGCGGGCGGCGGTGCCGGCACTGGCGCTGGTACCGGTGCTGGCAACCCCGGCCTCAGTCATCCGTGGGCTCCGCGGGCTCGGCGGATGCCGCTGCCTCCGCGCCATCGCGGGAGATGGTGAGCAACTGGCCGAGCTCCGCCTTGGTGAGGTCGCGCATCTCGCCGATGCCGAGGGTGCCGAGGTGCAGCGGGCCGAACTGCCGGCGCACGAGGTCGACGACGGGGTGCCCGACCGCTTCGAGCATCCGTCGCACGATGCGGTTGCGGCCGGAGTGCAGCGTCACCTCCACGATCGACTCGCCGCCCGCCGCGCTGTCGAGGATGCGCGCCTTGTCGGCGGCGATCGCGCCGTCTTCGAGGTCGACACCGGCGTTGAGCTTCGCCACGGTGGCGGGGGTCATCCGTCCCTCCACCCGCGCGATGTAGGTCTTCATCACACCGAACGACGGATGCGCGAGCACGTGCGCCAGTTCACCGTCGTTGGTGAGGATGAGCAGCCCCGAGGTCTGCGCGTCGAGGCGACCCACGTTGAACAGGCGCTCCTCGTACTGCGACACGAACGAGGAGAGGTCGGGACGGCGGCGCTCGTCCTGCAGGGAGGAGACGATGCCGGTCGGCTTGTTGAGCATCACGTAACGCCGCGAGGTGTCGAGCTGGATCGCGACGCCGTCCACCGACACGAGGTCGGTCTCCTGCACGCGTCGACCGAGCTCCATCACCACTTCGCCGTTCACCTCCACGCGACCCGCCGAGATGAGGTCTTCGGAGACCCGTCGTGACGCGACGCCGGCGGCCGCCATCAGTTTCTGCAGGCGGATGCCGTCCTGGGCTGCATCGGGCTGGTTCATCGGGCACGTCCTTGGTCTGTGATGCCGCCCTGATCGAAACCGTCGGTTCCGTCGGAGAGCAGCGGGGAAAGATGGGGCAACTCGTCGATCGAGTTGATGCCGAGCTGCTCGAGCAGCAGGTCGGTGGTGGCGTAGAGAACGGCGCCGGTCTCGCTGTCGGTACCCGCCTCGCCGATGAGGCCGCGGCCGAGCAGCGTGCGCACCACCGAGTCGACGTTGACGGCGCGGATGCCGGCGATCGACCCACGGCTGATCGGCTGCTTGTAGGCGATCACCGCGAGCGTCTCGAGTGCGGCCTGCGACAGCTTGGTGGGGTTCTGCGCCACCACATACGCGTTCACGGTGTCGTCGTACTCCGCCCGCACGTAGAACCGCCAGCCACCGGCGACCTCACGCAGCTCGAAACCGCGCCGCGGGGTGTCGTGCACGCCGTCGAAGTCGGCCACGAGTCGGTCGATCGACGCCAGCACCTCGGCGACAGGGCACTGCAGCGCCGTCGCGAGGTGCATGAGCGACTGCGGCTCGTCGGCGATCATGAGGATGGCCTCGACCCTGCGGTCGATCTCGGCGCCGGTGAGGGCGACGGATGCCGCCGCCTCGGTCTCGACGGATGCATCCGCGCCCGCGGTCAGGTCAGTGTCCATAGTCGGCTCCCAACGTGGCGAGGCTGTCGTCGGTCCACACCTCTGCCGTCCACAGCACGGTGAGCTCGCCGAGCGGTTCGGGCTGATCGAAGGTGACGGCCGCGGCGCGGTAGAGCTCGAGAACGGCGAGAAAGCGTGCCACGATCACACCCTTGGCACCCACCCCGGCGATCAGTTCGCGAAAGCTCATCGGTTCGCCCCGGCGCAGCATCGCCACCACGGTGGCCGCCTGCTCCCGGATGCTCACGAGAGGCGCGTGCAGGTGCGTGAGCCCCACGGTCGGCAACTCCTTCGGGGTGAAGGCGAGCAGAGCGATGGCCGCGAAATCCTCCACGGTCAGGGTCCACACGAGTTCCGGCGTGCGGGCGCGGTACTTCTCCTCGAGCCGCACCGACCGGAAGCGCCGCGTCGACTCGGCTTCGAGCTTCCCGGCGAACCAGTCGGATGCCTGCTTGAACGCCCGGTACTGCAGCAGCCGTGCGAACAGCAGGTCACGCGCTTCGAGCAGCGCGACATCCTCGGCATCCACGAGCTCGCCCTGCGGCAGGAGACCTGCGACCTTGAGGTCGAGCAGCGTGGCCGCCACCACGAGGAACTCGCTCGCCTGATCGAGGTCGTCCTCGGTGTCGAGCCCGCGGAGGTAGGAGATGAATTCGTCGGTCACCCGGCTGAGCGAGATGTCGGTGATGTCGAGCTGGTGCTTGCCGATGAGCGTCAGCAGAAGATCGAACGGGCCGTCGAACCCGTCGAGGCTCACCTGGAACTTTCCGGAGCCCTCCCCGGCCGACACCGGAGGCTCGTGCACCATCGTCGACGGGCTACGCGACGGCGCCACGGGAGATGAGCTCGCGCGCGAACTGCAGGTAGGCGGCCGACGCGGGGTGGTCGGGTGCGAACTGCAGGATCGGGGTCGCCGCGACGCTCGCATCCGGAAACTTCACCGTGCGCCCGATGACGGTGTCGAACACCTTGTCACCGAACCGCTCCACCGCGCGCTCGAGCACCTCGCGGGAGTGCAGGGTTCGGGAGTCGAACATGGTCGGCAGGATGCCGTCGAGGCCGAGCGCAGGGTTCAACCGGTCGCGCACCTTGTCGATGGTCTCCACGAGCAGCGCGACACCGCGCAGCGCGAAGTACTCGCACTCGAGCGGGATGAGCACGCCGTGCGCCGCGGTGAGCGCGTTGACGGTGAGAATGCCGAGCGAGGGCTGGCAGTCGATGAGGATCACGTCGTACTCGTCCACCACCTGGCGCAGCACCCGGGCGAGGATCTGCTCGCGGGCCACCTCGTTGACGAGATGCACCTCCGCGGCGGAGAGGTCGATGTTGGCGGGGATCACATCGAGCCCCTTCACGGAGGTGTGCTGGATGGCGTCGTGCGCATCCTTCACCGAGCCGAGCAGCAGGTCGTAGATGTTGGGCACCTCGTGCGTCGAAACGCCGAGGCCTGCGGAGAGCGCGCCCTGAGGGTCGAAGTCGATGGCGAGCACGCGACGACCGTAGGTCGCGAGCGACGCCCCGAGGTTGATGGTCGTCGTGGTCTTGCCCACGCCGCCCTTCTGGTTGCAGAGGGAGATGATGCGCGCGGGCCCGTGGCCCTTGAGCGGCTCAGGGGTGTCGAACTCGCGTTTCGGACGTCCGGTGGGGCCGAGGATGGGCCGCTCGAGCCCGTCGAGTTCGGTCACGTCCGCTTTGTTCTTCGCTGTCATCCCGACATTCCTCACTTCGCCACTGCGATCCCGGCCGCGTCGAGTCTATCCGGCGTGCGAGACCCGATCGTGATCATCCGCTGTGCGACGGATGCTTCGCTTAGGGCCGGACCGCCGATCAGCGCGCCCGCGGGTGGGCCGTGGTGTACATGTCCCGCAGCGTGTCTGCGGTCACCTGCGTGTAGATCTGGGTGGTCGCGACCGACGAATGCCCGAGCAACTCCTGCACGACGCGCACGTCGGCGCCACCCTCGAGCAGGTGCGTGGCGAAGGAGTGCCGGAAGGTGTGCGGCGAGATCTCGATGCCGAGCTCGGCCTGCTCCGCCCGTGCCCGGATGATCAACCACGCGCTCTGGCGCGACACCCGATGCCCGCGAGCACCGAGGAACAGCGCCGGCGTCGCCGTGCCGCGCACCGACAGCAACGGCCGCGCCCGCACGAGATAGGCGTCGATGGCCTTCCGCGCGAAACTGCCGAGCGGCACGATCCGCTGCTTGTTGCCTTTGCCGAACAGCCGCACCACGTCGCCGTCGATCACGTCGTCGACGTTGAGGTCCACCGCCTCGGAGATCCGGGCACCGGTCGCGTAGAGCAACTCGAGCAGCGCCCGGTCGCGCAGCGCGAGGGTGTCGTCGCCGGATGCCGCCTCGAGCACGCGTTCCATCTGCGCGATCGTGATGGCCTTCGGCAGCCGCCCGGCGAGCTTGGGCGGAGTGTGGTCGGCGGCGACATCCGTCTCCACCACCCGCTCATCGAGCAGAAACCGGTGGAACCCGCGCACCGACGACAGCATGCGGGCCACGGATGACGCGGTGCGGGGCACCCCGTCGGTCGCGCGCAGCCCCACCACGAAGGCGGTCACGTCGTCGTTCCGGATGCCGGCGGGCTCCGTCACCCCGCGCTCGTCGAGGGCCCGCGCGTAGCTGGCGAGGTCGCGCCGGTAGGCGGCCACCGTGTTGGCGGACAGGCCGCGCTCGATGGCCACGTGGCGCAGGTACCGGTCGATGACGCGCCCGAGCGGCGTCACCTGCGACGGCTCCGGCGCCGGTTCGGTCACGACCGGGCGCTTGCCTTCGGAATGTGCGGCCAGTCGAGGTCGGCATCGCCGAGCGTCTCCCAGTCGCGTGCCTTGGCTGCGGCAGCGGCGAGCACCGCGATGGACAGAATCGAGTTGGTGATTCTGCGGTCGAGCACCGCCTCCACCACGTCGTCGAGGGTCACCCAGCGGGTCTCGATCTGGGCTTCCTCATCGACGCGCTCGAAGGCCTGGCCGGTGGTGTCGATGCCCCGCGCGAGATACACGCGCAAAAACTCGTTGCTGCCGCCGGGAGTCGTGAAGAACTCGGTGAGCACGTTCCAGTTCTTGGCGGTGAGGTCCACCTCTTCCGCGAGCTCGCGCTTGGCTGCGGCGAGCGGCAGTTCGTCTTCATCGTCGCGCAGCCCGGCGGGAAGTTCCCAGTCCCTGCGGGAGATCGGATGCCGGTACTGCTTGATCAGCATCACGCGATCCTCGTCGTCGAGGGCGAGCACGGCGACGGCCCCGGTGTGGTCCACGAACTCGCGCACCATCTCGGTGCCGCCGAAACTCACCCGGTCGCGACGGATGTCCCAGACGGCACCGTCGAACTCGACGGTGCTCGACAGCACGGTCTCCTCGACGAGGTCGTCGGAGAGGGACTCATCGATGAAGTCGACCGCGTCGAGCGGATCCACGTCGGAGGTGGGGCTGAGCGACCCTGTCGTCTCAGACATCGGCGGGCTCGGCAACCTCGAAGAGGCGGCTGGCCTGCTGGCGGTCGAGCGCGGCGCCGATCAGTCCGGCGAACAGCGGATGCGCGCGGTTCGGCCGCGAGCGGAGCTCCGGGTGCGCCTGGGTTCCGATGTAGAACGGGTGCACGGTGCGCGGCAGCTCCACGAACTCCACCAGGCTGCCATCGGGCGAGAGACCGGAGAACGACAGCCCGGCATCCGCGATCTGGTCACGGTAGGTGTTGTTCACCTCGTACCGGTGGCGGTGACGTTCGTCGACCGAGGTGCTGCCGTAGAGGTCTGCCGCGAGGGAGCCCTCGGCGAGGTCTGCCGGGTAGAGGCCGAGCCGCATGGTGCCGCCGAGGTCGCCCTCGGCGATGATGTCCACCTGCTCGGCCATGGTCGCGATCACCGGATGGGTGGTGTCGGGGTCGAACTCCGACGACGATGCGTCGACGAGCCCTGCCTCGTTGCGGGCGTACTCGATCACCATGCACTGGAGTCCGAGGCACAGCCCGAGGGTGGGCACGTGGTTCTCGCGAGCGAAGTGGAGGGCGCCGAGCTTGCCCTCGATACCCCGGATGCCGAATCCGCCCGGCACGCAGATGCCGTCGAGGTCACCGAGCTGGCGGAGCGCGCCCTCCGGGGTCTCGCACTCGTCGGAGGCGACCCAGCGCAGGTTCACCTTGGTGTGGTGGGCGAAGCCGCCGGCGCGCAGCGCCTCGGTCACCGAGAGATAGGCGTCCGGGAGGTCGATGTACTTGCCGACGAGACCGATCGTCACCTCGTTCTTGGGCTCGTGCACGGCATCCATCAGGTCGCTCCACCCCGACCAGTCCACGGCCTCGGTGGTGAGACCGAAGTGGTCGATGATGTACGAGTCGAGGCCCTGGTTGTGCAGCATGGTGGGGATGTCGTAGATGCTCGGAACGTCGACGGCGTTCACGACGGCCGCCTCATCCACGTCGCACATGAGGGCGATCTTGCGCTTGTTGCCTTCGGAGACCGGTCGGTCGGAACGCAGCACGAGCGCATCGGGCTGGATACCGATGGACCGCAGCGCCGCCACGGAGTGCTGGGTGGGCTTGGTCTTCTGCTCGCCGGATGCGCCGAGGTAGGGCACGAGCGACACATGCACGAAGAACACGTTGCGCCGGCCGAGTTCGTGACGCACCTGGCGGGCGGCCTCGATGAACGGCTGCGACTCGATGTCGCCGACCGTTCCGCCGATCTCGGTGATGATCACGTCGGGGCGGGAGCCGACGCCGTCGGCCTCGGTGGCCTGCAGTCGCATGCGACGACGGATCTCGTCGGTGATGTGGGGAATCACCTGCACGGTGTCGCCGAGGTACTCGCCCTTGCGCTCGCGCTCGATCACCCGGGAGTAGATCTGGCCGGTGGTCACGTTCGCGGCCTGGTTGAGGTTGATGTCGAGGAATCGCTCGTAGTGACCGATGTCGAGGTCGGTCTCGGCGCCGTCGTCGGTGACGAACACCTCGCCGTGCTGGAAGGGGTTCATGGTGCCGGGATCCACGTTCAGGTAGGGATCCAGTTTCTGCATCACCACCTTCACGCCGCGCGCGGCGAGAAGGTTTCCGAGACTGGCCGCGGTGAGGCCTTTTCCGAGGGAGGAGACGACACCACCCGTCACGAAGATGTGCTTGGTAATGTCCGCGTCCTGTTTATCCACCACGGGGTGCAAACCTATCATTCAGATCGTCGTGCCCGGGCGAGGTTATCGGTCGGATGCTCGACTCACGCCAGCGCGGATCGCGCCGCGTCGATGAGCTCCCTGGCGTGGGTGAGTCCGCTCTGACTGTCGGGCAACCCGGAGAGCAGCCGCGCCATCTCCGCTGCCCGCTCGTCGCCGTCCAGCCGCTCCACGCTGCTGGTGGTGATCGCGCCGGAGCGGTCCTTCGCGACCCGAAGATGGTTGTCGGCGAACGCCGCAACCTGGGCGAGGTGGGTGACGACGATCACCTGGGAACTGCGGGCGAGGGTCGCGAGACGCCGCCCGATCTCGATCGCCGCGGCTCCCCCGACCCCGGCATCCACCTCGTCGAAGATGAAGGTGGGCACCGGGTCGACACCGGCGATCACCACCTCGATGGCGAGCATCACCCGCGACAGCTCACCGCCGGAGGCGCCCTTGCCGAGCGCACGCGGGTCGGCGTCGGGATGCGGCTGCAGCAGCAACGCCACCTGATCGGCGCCGAGCGGCCCGAGCTCGTCGCGTGCGGCGACCTCCACCACGAGTCTCGCGCCCACCATGGCCAGCGCCGAGAGCTCGGCGCTCACGGCATCGGCGAGACGCGCCCCGTGGCTCGCCCGCACGGCATGCAGCACGGCCGCGAGGCGTCTGGCTTCGGCCTCGTCGGCCACCACCTGCTCGGTGAGGGAGTCGATGCGCGTGGAGTCGTTGTCGAGCTCGAGCAGGCGGGCGCTCCCGGTGTCGAGGTACTCGATCACCTCGGTAAGCGAGGTGCCGTACTTGCGCACGAGCGAGCCGAGCAGCGCCACCCGCTCCTGCACTGCGTCGAGCTCGCGCCCGGCATCCGAATCGAGATCGCTGAGGTAACCGGCCAACTGGCCGGACAGTTCGACCGCACGAAAGGAGAGGTCCCGGATGCCGTCGACCATCGGTTGCAGCGCATCGTCGTGTGCGAGCACCCGCTCGAGTTGCCGACGCGCGGAGTCGAGGTGCCCGATCACGTCGCGGGCCTCGCCGAGCTCCTCAGAGGAGACCTGTTCATGAGCGGATGCTGCGGCGAGCCGCAGGTCCTCGAGGTTCGCGAGCCGCTCGGCCCGCGCGGTGAGATCGTCGAGTTCGCCGGGCACCGGAGACGCCTCCTCGATCTCGGCGAGCGCCACCCGAAGCCCGTCCGCCTCCCGCGCACGCCGGTCGCGTTCCTCGGTCAGCCGCTCGAGTTCCGCGCTCGCCGCGCGCCACCGCGTGAACACGTCGGTGTACTCGGCAAGCGCCGTGGCGAGCTCGACGCCGGCGTACCGGTCGAGCGCCTCCCGCTGCGCGGTCGCGGACTTCAGCCGCAGTTGGTCGGACTGCCCGTGCACCACCACGAGTCGCGCACCCACCTCGGTGAGCACGCCGATCGGGGCGGAGCGTCCGCCGACCACCGCGCGGCTGCGGCCCTCGCTCGAGATGGAGCGGGCGAGAATCAGCTCACCGTCGTCGACCTCGCCACCGGCATCCCGCACCCGGTCCACCACGGCGCCTGCGGGCTCGATCCGCCACCGGCCCTCGACCACGGCGGAGGCCGAACCGCTGCGAATCGATTGGGCATCGGCCCGGTCGCCGAGCAGCAGGCCGAGCGCGGTCACCACCATGGTCTTGCCTGCCCCGGTCTCGCCGGTGAGCGCGGTGAGACCTCTTCCGAGCGGCAACCGCGCGTCGCCGATGACGCCGAGGTTCGTGATCGAGAGTTCCTCGATCACGACGGCGTCTCCTCGCCCTCGCGCGGCCCGCGCCAGCCCATCGTCGGCAGCGCGAACTTGCGCACCAGCCGATCGGTGAAGGGGCCGGTGTGCAGTCGGGCGAGGCGCACCGGCTCCGGCGAGCCGGTCACCGTCACCCGCGCGCCCGGCGCGAGATCGTGCGTTCGACGGCCGTCACACCAGAGCACGCCGACACCCTGGGTGCGATCGAGAACCTCCACGGCGAAGGTCGACTTCGGCCCGACCACGAGCGGGCGGGCGAAGAGCGCGTGCGGGCTGAGCGGCACGAGCAGCATCGCGTCGAGGCTCGGCCACATCACCGGTCCCCCGGCGGAGAACGCGTAGGCGGTGGACCCGGTCGGCGTGGACATCACCACGCCGTCGCAGCCGAAGGAGGAGAGCGGCCGCCCGTCCACCTCGATCACGACCTCGAGCATCCGTTCGCGGCTGGCCTTCTCCACGGTGGCCTCGTTGAGCGCCCAGGTCTCGTAGACCGTCTCGCCGTCGACGGCAACGTGCACCGAGAGCGTCATCCGCTCCTCCACCGAGTAGTCGCCGTCGAGGGCGCGGCGCACCGTGGCGGCAAGGTCGTCCCGTTCGGATTCGGCGAGGAAGCCCACGTGGCCGAGGTTCACGCCGAGCAGGGGAACGGATGATCCGCGCACGATCTCGGCGGCGCGGAGGATGGTGCCGTCCCCGCCGAGCACGATCACGAGTTCGAGGTCGTCGAGCTCCGCGCCGACGCCGAGCACTTCGAGGGCGTCGAGATCCGGCGCCTCGGCGCTGATGTCGGCGTGCTCCGAGGGGTTCGAGACAGGGATCACACCGGCGGCGAGCAATTGCCTGCTCACGTCGACGGCGGCACGCAGCGACTCGCGGCGTCCGGTGTGCGCGACGACGAGCATCCGGCGCGAGCTTCTCTCGGTCACGCTTCGTCCCCCCGTATCCCGGCGGACCCAGCGACAGTGTGTGCACGGCCGCTGGACCTGTTCCTCCATTGTGCCCGATCGGGCAGGGCCGCAGCCCCGATCTCAGCCACCCGGGTCACGCGGTGGTGACCGAGGTGACCCGCTCCGACCACTCCGACGGGCTCACACCCGTCGAGGTGTTCAGCAGGATGAGATATTCGTGGTTGCCGTTGGTGCCGATGAGCGGCGATTCCATGACCCCCGCCGTGCGCAGTCCCAGATCCCACGCACCCCAGAGCACGCCGTTCACGGCGTCGGTGCGGAGCGGCGCCTGGCGCACGACACCCTCGCGGATGCCGCCGCGCCCCACCTCGAACTGGGGTTTCACCAGCAACACGTAGTCGGCTCCGGTGCCCACCGTGTCCACGATCGCCGGCAGCACGGTGCCGAGCGAGATGAACGAGAGGTCGGCCACCACCAGGTCGATGCCGGTGTCGGGCTGCACCACGTTGTGCGTCGCGGCCACGAGGCTGTCGCGGGTGAGATAGCGCGCATTGAAACCCTCGACCACGGTCACCCGAGGGTCGGATCGCACGGATGCCGCCAGCTGACCGTGCCCCACATCGAGCGCGATCACCCGCTCGGCGCCCCGTTCCACGAGCACCTGGCTGAATCCGCCGGTCGACGCGCCCACGTCGAGTGCCGTCCGACCGGTGACGTCGAGGCCGAAGGCGTCGAGCGCGCCGATGAGCTTGTGCGCCGCGCGGCTCACATAGTGATCGAGACCGGCGACCTCGATGGCATCCGCTGCCGCCACACGGTGGGACGGCTTCACGGTGGCGACGCCCGCGGCGGTCACGAGCCCGTCGGCGATGAGCCGAGCCGCGTGGGTGCGGGAGCGGGCGAGCCCGCGGTCCACCATTGCAACGTCCAGCCGCGCGTCGCCGTCAGTCATCGGCGTTCATCGCATCCGATTGCTCGAGCTGGTCGCGCAGTGTGTCGTGCACCTCGGCGAAGGAGGCCGCCCGCGTCTCGAGCGGCTGGAGCCCGATCAGGCGCAGCCGCTCCTCCACGGAACCGCCTGCGGCATTCGCTCCGGCCTGCGGATCATCCGCGGCTGTCGCCCGTGCCGAAGTGCCGGTCCCCTGGTCGCCCTGCGTTGCATCATCCACCGGGCAAGGCTACCCGCGCCCTACCGGTAGAGCTCCGGCGCCACGTCGAGGCCGTAGATTGCGAGGCCCGACGCCCAGATCGCAGCCGTGGCCGCCCGCAGCATGTCGATGCGGCGCGCTCCAGGATGCACCACGCGCACCACGTTCGCTTTCATGCTGATGACCGACGTGCCCACCGTGGTGAGCGTCGCGCCGTCGTCGCCGGTCTCGGTGATCGTCTCCGGGTAGGGCTCGTGCAGCTGGCGCAGGTCGTCGAGGATGTACGTCGGACGCATCGGCGGGGTCGCCGCGATCACCTGCTTCGCCCGATCGATGCCGGTGAGCACGAGCGCAGACGGAATCTTCGCGCGGTTGGCGCCGAGGATGTCGGTGTCGAGGCGGTCGCCGATGAACAGGGCGGATGTCGCGCCGAAGCGGCGTGCGGCCTCCTCGAAGATCGGAATCTCGGGCTTGCCTGCCACCACCGGTAGACGACCGACGGCGGTGTGCACCGCGGACACCAACGTTCCGTTGCCCGGGGCCACGCCCCGCGCCACCGGAATGGTCCAGTCGGTGTTCGTGGCCACCCACGGGATGCCCGTGTGCAGGGCGAACGCGGCCTCGGCGAGGTGCTCCCACCCGACCGTCGGGTGGAACCCCTGGATCACGGCGGCGGGCGACTCCTCGGCGCTGCGCGTCACCGTGAATCCGGCCCGCTCCACCTCAGAGGTGAGACCTTCACCGCCCACCACGAGCACGACGGATGCCGCCGGCACGAGATCGGCGAGCAGGCGCACCGCGGCCTGCGGCGAGGTCACCACGTCGTCGGCCGTGACGGTCAGCCCGTATCCGGCGAGGTGCTCGGCCACCGAGGTCGGTGTGCGGGAGGCGTTGTTCGTGATGTAGCCCACGCGAATCGTCTCGTGCGCGCGATTGATGCTCTCCACAGCGTGCGGAATGGCGTTGTGGCCGGTGTACACGATGCCATCGAGGTCGGCGAGCAGCACATCCACGCCGTCCAGCAGCGTCGCGTCGCTCACGCGCGGTCCCCCGCGTCTGCCGACTCGTCGCCGGACTGGTCACCGGGCTGCTCGTCCTGCTGTTCGTTCAGCTGCTCGGTCGACTGCCCGGCGGAATCGTCGCCGACCACCTCGTCCGACTCGCCAGACGTGAAGCCGGACTCGTCGTACTCGATGTCCTCCTCGACCACGTCGATCGTCTCGTCTTCCGCGTCACCGGCAGCACTCGCCAGCGCGTCGGCCGCGACATCCGCCCGGTCGCGCCAGAGCTCGGCCTCGTCGTGCCGCCCGAGGTCGTCGAGCACGGCGGCATACGAGTCGAACAGCGCAGGGCTCCACGAGAATGCGGTCTTCGGATTGAGCTGCGGGATCTCGAGCTCGTTCAGGGCAGCATCGGTCTGGCCGAGGTCGAGGCGCGCACCCGACATCGCAATCGCGAGTTCCACCTGCACGTCCACCGGAAGCGTCGTGCGGTCGACGGAGCGCCCGAGTTCGAGCGCCTTGTCGGAACGCCCGAGCCCCCGCTCGCTGTCGACCATCATCGGCAACTGATCGTTGTTGCCGGAGATACGCCGGTAGGTGCGCAGTTCCCGCAGCGCGAGCGCGAAGTCCCCGGTGGAGTAGGCGGTGATCGCGAGCGTCTCGCGCACCACACCGATGCGGCCCGCGCGCCGCGCAGCGGACACCGCATGGCGATGCGCAAGAGCCGGGTCGGACTCGATGAGCCGCGCCGCCATCGCCAGGTGCCTGGCGACCTCGTCGGCGTTCTCCTTGCTCAGAGTCTTCAGCTGCGTGCGCGCTCCCTTGTCGAGGTCGGCCGGCTTCACGTCATCCGGGATCTCGGGGTCGTCGTGCCGATTGCGCACGGCCTTGAGGCCGTAGGGGTCGCGATCCTCGAGCGACTCGCGGTCACGCCCGCCGCGCTCCGGGCGCGCGCCGAACGGGTTGCCGGCGGAACGATCGTGTCGGGGACCATCGGATGCACCGGATCCGGATGAACTGCCGCGGTCATTGCGACGCTCGCCGTCTCGCCCCGGACGCCCCGCACCACCGGTCCGCGGGGCGCTGTCGCGTCGCGGCGCACCATCACGACTGGGAGCACCGTCACGAGACGGAGCACCGTCACGTCGAGGAGCGCGATCGCGCCCGGGGGCACCGTCGCGAGCCGGAGCACCGTCACGGGCCGGGCGAGAATACCCACCACTGCGAGGAGCACCGTCTTTCGACGGCCTACCCGTCCCACCGGCGCGAGGCGCGCCGTCATTGCGCGGCGGACGCCCGCTGGCCGGTTGGCCCTTGCGCGGGCCACTTCGGTCCGCGCGCTGTCCATCGGGCCGCTCACCTGGGCGGCTTTCGCGATCGCCTGAATCAGTCACGGTGTCTCCTGTGTAGTTGTGCTCGGTCGAGCTTAAAGCAGAATAGCCACCCCGTGTGGGGTGGCTATTCTGTGTTTTCAAGTTAAGTCCGGCGGTGTCCTACTCTCCCACAAGGTCCCCCTTGCAGTACCATCGGCGCTGAGAGTCTTAGCTTCCGGGTTCGGAATGTGACCGGGCGTTTCCCTCTCGCTATGGCCGCCGTAACATCTGTTGATTTACTAGATGAACGTGGACAAGCATCCCCACTGGGTGGGGTGTTGTCGTTGTTCCCGACCGTAAATCGGGAACCACAAAGTGGACGCAAGCACCCTGCACCCGAGGGTGCAGATTTTGGTGTTATCAAGTTATCGGCTTATTAGTACGGGTCAGCTTCACGAGTCTTTAGTCCTCGCTTCCACATCCCGCCTATCAACCCAGTAGTCTAGCTGGGAGCCTCTCCCCCTAAGGGATGGAAATCTCATCTTGAAGCTGGCTTCCCGCTTAGATGCTTTCAGCGGTTATCCATTCCGAACGTAGCTAATCAGCGGTGCTCCTGGCGGAACAACTGACACACCAGAGGTTCGTCCATCCCGGTCCTCTCGTACTAGGGATAGATCTTCTCAAATTTCCTGCGCGCGCAGAGGATAGGGACCGAACTGTCTCACGACGTTCTAAACCCAGCTCGCGTACCGCTTTAATGGGCGAACAGCCCAACCCTTGGGACCTACTCCAGCCCCAGGATGCGACGAGCCGACATCGAGGTGCCAAACCATGCCGTCGATATGGACTCTTGGGCAAGATCAGCCTGTTATCCCCGAGGTACCTTTTATCCGTTGAGCGACAGCGCTTCCACAAGCCACTGCCGGATCACTAGTCCCGACTTTCGTCCCTGCTCGAGTTGTCACTCTCACAGTCAAGCTCCCTTGTGCACTTACACTCGACACCTGATTGCCAACCAGGTTGAGGGAACCTTTGGGCGCCTCCGTTACTTTTTGGGAGGCAACCGCCCCAGTTAAACTACCCACCAGGCACTGTCCCAGAACCGGATTACGGTTCGTAGTTAGATATCCAAAGTGACCAGAGTGGTATTTCAACGATGACTCCACCAGCACTAGCGTGCCGGCTTCACAGTCTCCCACCTATCCTACACAAGCCACTCCGAACACCAATACCAAGCTGTAGTAAAGGTCACGGGGTCTTTCCGTCCTTCTGCGCGTAACGAGCATCTTTACTCGTAGTGCAATTTCGCCGAGTTCGCGGTTGAGACAGCTGGGAAGTCGTTACGCCATTCGTGCAGGTCGGAACTTACCCGACAAGGAATTTCGCTACCTTAGGATGGTTATAGTTACCACCGCCGTTTACTGGGGCTTAAATTCTCAGCTTCGCCTTGCGGCTAACCGTTCCTCTTAACCTTCCAGCACCGGGCAGGCGTCAGTCCGTATACATCGTCTTGCGACTTGGCACGGACCTGTGTTTTTAGTAAACAGTCGCTTCCCACTGGTCTCTGCGGCCGTATGGTGCTCCAGGAGCTAGTCCCTTCACACCGCGGGCCCCCCTTCTCCCGAAGTTACGGGGGCATTTTGCCGAGTTCCTTAACCACGATTCTCTCGATCTC
This sequence comes from uncultured Actinomycetota bacterium, assembly GCA_963756375.1. GTDB lineage: Bacteria > Actinomycetota > Actinomycetes > Actinomycetales > Microbacteriaceae > Marisediminicola. The sequence continues at coordinate 1,345,682 of CAVWNJ010000005.1, forward strand.
CTTGGTATTCTCTACCTGAACACCTGAGTCGGTTTGGGGTACGGGTGACTTGAACCTCGCGTCGATGCTTTTCTTGGCAGCATAGGATCACTGATTTCGTCTTGACGACTACCCATCGGGTCTCAGCCTTATATGAGAGACGGATTTGCCTATCTCTCGGCCTACATCCTTAGACCGGGACAACCATCGCCCGGCTCAGCTACCTTCCTGCGTCACACCTGTTAATACGCTAACCGCACCAGCATAGGGTCGTGTGCTAGGCCCAACGCTTCACCCCGAAGGGATCCATCTATGGGATTCAGACACTTAGCATCACTGGATTAGCTTGGGCGGTTCTTCGTCAGTACGGGAATATCAACCCGTTGTCCATCGACTACGCCTGTCGGCCTCGCCTTAGGTCCCGACTTACCCAGGGCGGATTAACCTGGCCCTGGAACCCTTGTTCTTTCGGAGGACGGGTTTCTCACCCGTCTTTCGCTACTCATGCCTGCATTCTCACTCGTGTGGCGTCCACGGCTGGTTTACACCGCCGCTTCACTCGCCACACGACGCTCTCCTACCACTCCGTGCGCCTGGACACCTAAAAGATGCCTAGCTAATACACGAAATCTACAACTTCGGTGGTGTGCTTGAGCCCCGTTACATTGTCGGCGCGGAATCACTTGACCAGTGAGCTATTACGCACTCTTTCAAGGGTGGCTGCTTCTAAGCCAACCTCCTGGTTGTCTATGCAACTCCACATCCTTTCCCACTTAGCACACGCTTGGGGACCTTAGTTGGTAGTCTGGGTTGTTTCCCTCTCGACGATGAAGCTTATCCCCCACCGTCTCACTGCTGCGCTCTCACTTACCGGCATTCGGAGTTTGGCTGACGTCAGTAACCTTTTAGGGCCCATCGGCCATCCAGTAGCTCTACCTCCGGCAAGAAACACGCAACGCTGCACCTAAATGCATTTCGGAGAGAACCAGCTATCACGAAGTTTGATTGGCCTTTCACCCCTATCCACAGCTCATCCCCTCCATTTTCAACTGAAGTGGGTTCGGTCCTCCACGACGTCTTACCGTCGCTTCAACCTGGCCATGGATAGATCACTTCGCTTCGGGTCTAGGACATGCGACTCGATCGCCCTATTCAGACTCGCTTTCGCTACGGCTACCCCACACGGGTTAACCTCGCCACATATCACTAACTCGCAGGCTCATTCTTCAAAAGGCACGCTGTCACCCCTACTAAGGAGGCTCCAACGGTTTGTATGCAAACGGTTTCAGGTACTATTTCACTCCCCTCCCGGGGTACTTTTCACCTTTCCCTCACGGTACTTGTCCGCTATCGGTCATCTGGGAGTATTTAGGCTTATCAGGTGGTCCTGACAGATTCACACGGGATTTCTCGGGCCCCGTGATACTTGGGATACTTCTCCAGCCATTACGACATTTCGACTACGGGGTTGGCACCCTCTGTGACTGGCCTTTCAAGACCATTCGTCTATATCGCGCTGTAACTGTTGCAGTACGGCAGTAACTGCTGAAAAGTCCCGCAACCCCGACCATGCAACGCCTGCCGGCTATCACACATGATCGGTTTGGCCTCTTCCGGTTTCGCTCGCCACTACTTACGGAATCGCTTTTGCTTTCTCTTCCTGTGGGTACTGAGATGTTTCACTTCCCCACGTTCCCTCTACCCGCCCTATATATTCAGGCGGGAGTCACCAGGTCGTCTTGCAACGCCTGGCGGGGTTTCCCCATTCGGAAATCCTCGGATCAAAGCTCTATTATCAGCTCCCCGAGGCTTATCGCAGATTTATACGTCCTTCTTCGGCTCCAGATGCCAAGGCATCCACCGTTTGCACTTAGAAACTTGATGACAAAATTACACAAAGAACAATGCAACGTCGGTAAAACCGACGCTGTCGTTCTAAATGAAGACATCACGGAACAACTTCACACCGAAGTGCTGATCATTCACGAGTGTCTAAGATGCTCGCGTCCACTGTGTAGTTCTCAAATTACGGGCGGTACCCACCCCAACCCACCACCAACGGCGAATCAGGCAAAGGCCCAGAGTTACGTGTCGACCATCACGGCCGGCCCGGTCCCTCAGGACCCAACAGCGTGCACAAGACCAGACAACCCGAACCACCCCGTTCCAACGATCCGAAAACCGCGTACTGGAGGCAACCCAACGTCACCTGGCCACAATGTCAATGTTCCACCCATGAGCGCCACCGGGAAACAGATGCTCCCGAAATGACTTGGCAGTTAGCTCCGCTGTATACAGACGGACTGCACATGCTCCTTAGAAAGGAGGTGATCCAGCCGCACCTTCCGGTACGGCTACCTTGTTACGACTTAGTCCTAATTACCGATCCCACCTTCGACGGCTCCCTCCAAAAGGTTGGGCCACCGGCTTCGGGTGTTACCGACTTTCATGACTTGACGGGCGGTGTGTACAAGGCCCGGGAACGTATTCACCGCAGCGTTGCTGATCTGCGATTACTAGCGACTCCGACTTCATGAGGTCGAGTTGCAGACCTCAATCCGAACTGAGACCGGCTTTTTGGGATTCGCTCCACCTTACGGTATTGCAGCCCTTTGTACCGGCCATTGTAGCATGCGTGAAGCCCAAGACATAAGGGGCATGATGATTTGACGTCATCCCCACCTTCCTCCGAGTTGACCCCGGCAGTCTCCTATGAGTTCCCACCATTACGTGCTGGCAACATAGAACGAGGGTTGCGCTCGTTGCGGGACTTAACCCAACATCTCACGACACGAGCTGACGACAACCATGCACCACCTGTATACCGACCTTGCGGGGCCTACATTTCTGCAGGTTTCCGGTATATGTCAAGCCTTGGTAAGGTTCTTCGCGTTGCATCGAATTAATCCGCATGCTCCGCCGCTTGTGCGGGCCCCCGTCAATTCCTTTGAGTTTTAGCCTTGCGGCCGTACTCCCCAGGCGGGGAACTTAATGCGTTAGCTGCGACACAGAAACCGTGGAATGGTCCCTACATCTAGTTCCCAACGTTTACGGCATGGACTACCAGGGTATCTAATCCTGTTCGCTCCCCATGCTTTCGCTCCTCAGCGTCAGTTACGGCCCAGAGATCTGCCTTCGCCATCGGTGTTCCTCCTGATATCTGCGCATTCCACCGCTACACCAGGAATTCCAATCTCCCCTACCGCACTCTAGTCTGCCCGTACCCACTGCAGGCCGGAGGTTGAGCCTCCGGATTTCACAGCAGACGCGACAAACCGCCTACGAGCTCTTTACGCCCAATAATTCCGGACAACGCTTGCACCCTACGTATTACCGCGGCTGCTGGCACGTAGTTAGCCGGTGCTTTTTCTGCAGGTACCGTCACTTTCGCTTCTTCCCTACTAAAAGAGGTTTACAACCCGAAGGCCGTCATCCCTCACGCGGCGTTGCTGCATCAGGCTTTCGCCCATTGTGCAATATTCCCCACTGCTGCCTCCCGTAGGAGTCTGGGCCGTGTCTCAGTCCCAGTGTGGCCGGTCACCCTCTCAGGCCGGCTACCCGTCGTCGGCTTGGTGAGCCGTTACCTCACCAACTACCTGATAGGCCGCGAGTCCATCCTTGACCAAAATTCTTTCCAACTCCTAGCCATGCGGCTGAAGCTCGTATCCGGTATTAGACGTCGTTTCCAACGCTTATCCCAGAGTCAAGGGCAGGTTACTCACGTGTTACTCACCCGTTCGCCACTAATCCAAAGAGCAAGCTCTCCTTCATCGTTCGACTTGCATGTGTTAAGCACGCCGCCAGCGTTCGTCCTGAGCCAGGATCAAACTCTCCATAAATGTTTGATTGCACAATCAATCCCACGCGAACGCGAAACCAACCGGCACATCTAGCGCACACCACCACCGGAATAGGCGGACGGCATGCAAGTTTGAAACTGACAGAACAAATCATTACTGACTTGCTTTGTTTGTTTAATGTTTTTCCAAAGGAATCTCACACATCAAAACCGCTAGAAACGATTTCAACGCACGAGGTATTTGGCATTTGACATTGTGCACGCTGTTGAGTTCTCAAGGATCGGACGCACCCAACTCATCCCGTTTCCGGTCCGACATCAGGGCAACTTCTCTAACCTAGCACACTTTCGAGCGACTCGACCCACCGGCAAGAACCTGAGGTTCTCGCGCTGTTGGCTTCGTACGTTCTGAAGCGACCATTCATCCTATGCCCGAGTCGTCCGCCGCGTAAGCGTCAGATCGAAAGTCAGACCGGATGTTCGTCCCGCGTGAGGCCGGGAAGCTCTTCGGCTTTCCGCACCTGTGGGGTGACAAGAGAAGAGATTACGTGCGGTCACGGGGTCGCGCAAATCACGGCTGCAGCCCGGGCGTGTCGCACCGGCGCGCGATCACTCCAGCAGAACGCCGGCGAGGGTTCGCTTGCCGCGCCTGAGTACAGCGACCCCGCCCGATAGCGCCGGGAAATCGGCGATCGGCCCGTCGGCGGTGACCTTCAGGTTGTTCACCGAGACTCCCCCCTGATCGATGGCGCGGCGGGACTCCCCCAGGCTCTTCGTGAGCCCGGTCGTCACCAGCAGTTGCGACACCGCTGTGTCGCCCGGCGCCGCGGTGTTGGGAAGCGAGTCGATGGCTGCCCGGAGGGTTCCGGCATCCAGAGCTGCCAGATCGCCCGAGCCGAACAGGGCCGCGGAGGCGTCGATCACCCGGTCTGTCTCGACGGCACCGTGCACGAGGGAGGTGACCTCGCGGGCAAGGACGCGCTGAGCCTCCCTGCGGAAGGGCTCGTCGCGGACCAGCCCCTCGAGCCGCTCGATCTCGGACTTCTCGAGGAAGGTGAAGATCTTCAGCAGGGAGACGACGTCGGCGTCCTCCGTGTTGAGCCAGAACTGGTAGAACGCGTAGGGCGACGTCATCGACGGCTCGAGCCAGATCGCGTTCCCTTCCGACTTGCCGAACTTCTTGCCGTCGGACGTGGTGATGAGCGGTGTGCCGATGGCGTGCACACTCACGCCCTCCACCCGGTGTACGAGGTCCAGCCCACTGGTGAGGTTGCCCCACTGGTCCGACCCGCCGGTCTGCAGCACACAGTCGTAGTCGCGGTACAGCTGCAGGAAGTCCATGCCCTGGAGGATCTGGTAGCTGAACTCGGTGAAGCTGATCCCCTCGCTCGAGGCGAGACGCGCCGACACCGCATCCTTCTTGAGCATCGTGGCGATGCGGAAGTGCTTGCCGATGTCGCGGAGGAAGTCGATCGCGGTGAGGGGGGCGGTCCAGTCGAGGTTGTTCACCATGCGGACGGCATTCGGCCCTTCGGCGCTGAGGAATCGCGCCACCTGGGACTGCAGAAAGCCCACCCACTCGGCGACGGTGTCCTTGGTGTTGAGCACACGCTCGGCCGTCGGTCGCGGATCCCCGATGAGGCCGGTCGATCCCCCGACAAGGCCGAGGGGGCGGTGACCGGCGAGCTGGATCCGCCGCATCGTGAGCAGCTGCACAAGGTTGCCCAGATGGAGGCTCGGTGCCGTCGGGTCGAATCCGCAGTAGAAGGTGATGGGATCACCGGCCAGAAGAGCCTTCAGCTCGGTTGGATCGGTGGACACATGCACAAGGCCACGCCAGGTGAGCTCGTCCCAGATGTCGCCGATCGCCGGGTCATTCCGTTGCGTCTCGAACCCTGAATTCACGGGTCCACGCTAGCAGTGAGGCTGATGCGGAGAGGTCAGCGGCGACGTGCGACGTGCGGTCGGTAGGGCGAGACGGTGGGGTCGCCCGGCACCCAGAATCGCCACGGGTAAGCGTCCGACCCGCCGGCGCCGGAGACACCGGTGCGGGGACCGGACGCGTGCTCGGCGCGGGAGTCCGGCAGCTCGAGCGTCACCGGGCCGACCGTGAGGTCGGTGCCGCCGTGCGCCAGGGTGATTCCGAGCGCAACAGCCAACCGAGCGGGGCCACGGGCGAGGTCGGCGTCGGACCTCGACGTGGTGCGCCTCGCCCGCGCATCCGCAATGCCGTCGATCACTTCCCCCGCCCGCAGCAGGATGCCGGAAGCCTCACCCACCGCCCCGCAGACCACGTTGCCGCAGACATGCATGCCGTAGGTGAAGTAGGTGTACAGGTGCCCGGGCTCGCCGAACATCACCTCGTTGCGACGCGTCTGCCCGCGAAAGGCATGGGATCCGGGATCCACCGCACCGAGGTAGGCCTCCACCTCGGTGAGCCGCACCGCAACAGCGCCGAGGCGGATGACGCCACCGAGCAGTCTCGGAGCGATCTCCACGGCGGAACCCGAGAGCACGCTGCGATCGAAGCTCAGAACAGGCTCTGTCCACTCATGGCGAGCACGACGAAGCAGAAGATCAGCACCGCCACCGCGATCCCCACGATGAGGGGGATCGTCCATTTGTGTTTCGGCGGCTGCCGACGCGGACGGTCGGCGTCGCGGCGCAGACTCATACGAGGTGCTCCGAGACGAGAAGAGCCCGCACGCGCGCGGTCAACGACGCCAGTTGTTCCTCCACCCGTGGCTGCGCTGTGCCGCCGACCCCCGCACGACTCGCGATCGACCCGGCGACGCTGAGCACATCGCGCACGTCGGGGGTGAGTGCGGGTGAGAGTGACGCGAGCTGCGCATCCGACGCCTCATGCAGGTCGAGGCCTTCGCGCTCGCACAGGCTGACGAGCGCGCCGCTCACCTCGTGCGCGTCCCGGAACGGGACACCCTTGCGCACGAGCCAGTCGGCCACATCGGTGGCGAGACTGAAGCCCTGCGGGGCGAGCTCTGCCATCCGCTCGGTGTCGAACCGGAGGGTCGCCACCATTCCGGTGAACGCCGGGAGCACCACCTCGAGGGTCGAGACGGAATCGAACACCGGCTCCTTGTCCTCCTGCAGGTCGCGGTTGTACGCGAGCGGGAGGCCCTTGAGCGTGGCGAGGAGGCCGGTCAGGTTGCCGATGAGTCGCCCGGACTTGCCGCGAGCGAGTTCGGCGATGTCGGGGTTCTTCTTCTGCGGCATGATCGACGACCCGGTGGAGTATCCGTCGTCGAGGCGCACGAACCCGAACTCGCGGGTGTTCCAGAGGATGATCTCCTCGGCGAACCGCGACAGGTTCACCCCGAGCAGCGCGCAGATGAACGCGAACTCGGCCACGACGTCGCGGCTCGACGTGGCGTCGATCGAGTTCTCAGCGGGACCGGCGAGCCCCAGTTCGTCGGCGACGAGCTGGGGGTCGAGCCCGAGTGAGCTGCCGGCGAGGGCGCCCGAGCCGTAGGGCGAGACGGATGCCCGAGCCGACCAATCGCGCAGACGCTCCAGGTCGCGCAGGAGCGGCCAGGCGTGGGCGAGCAGATGGTGGGACAGCAGCACCGGCTGAGCGTGCTGCAGGTGGGTCCGCCCCGGCATCGCCGCGCCGAGGTGCTCCTCCGCCTGGGCGCCGATCGCGTCGATGAGGTGCACCACGAGGTGGGTGATCGACCGGGAGTGATCGAGCAGGTACAGCCGCACGAGGGTGGCGATCTGGTCGTTCCGGCTGCGACCCGCCCGCAGGCGGCCGCCGAGTTCGGCGCCGGCAATGTCGATCAGACCGCGCTCGAGTGCGCCGTGCACGTCTTCATCCGACTCCGCCGCCACGAACTCGCCCGACTCGACCGCCGCCTCGAGGGTGTCGAGGGCGTCGGACATTCGGTCGTGCTGCTCCTGCGTGAGGTAGCCCGCGGCAGCGAGGGCGACCGCGTGCGCCCTGGATCCGGCGATGTCGTAGCGGGCGAGCTGCCAGTCGAACTGCGTCGACCGGCTCAGCGCGACGAGCGCCTCCGACGGTCCCGACCGGAATCGAGCGCCCCAGAGGGCACCCTCGTTCGTGGTGCCCTCCGTGCTCTCCCCGTGCGCTGGATCCTGCGGGTGCTGGCTACTCATCGGCTGATCGGGCTCACTTCGCGGCGGCTGCGGCCTCGGCGGCAGCGTCGCGCTTCGCCGAGATGCGGCTCGGGAGCGACCAGAGTTCGATGAACCCCTTCGACAGGGACTGGTCGAACGTGTCGCCGGTGTCGTAGGTGGCGAGATCGAAGTCGTAGAGGCTCTGCGCACTCTTCTGGCCGGTGACCGTTGCGCGACCGCCCTGCAGCTTGAGACGGATGTCGCCGCTCACGTAGCGCTGGGTGTCGTCGATGAACACGTCGAGCGACCGCTTGAGGCCCGAGAACCAAAGACCGTCGTAGACGAGGTTCGACCACTCGACCTCCACGCCGCGCTTGTAGCGTGCGAGGTCGCGCTCGAGGGTGAGTGCTTCGAGGGCCTCGTGCGCCTCGATGAGTGCCATGGCCGCCGGTGCCTCGTAGACCTCACGGCTCTTGATGCCGACGAGGCGGTCCTCGACGACGTCGATACGACCGACGCCGTGCTTTCCGGCGAGCTCGTTGAGACGCTCGATGATGGCGAGGGGACCGTAGGCCTGTCCGTCGATGGCGACGGGGATGCCCTCCGAGAAGGTGATGACGACCTCATCGGCCTCACGCGCGATGGAGGGATCCTGCGTGTACTCGTAGAGGTCCTCGATCGGCGCGTTCCACGGGTCCTCGAGGAACCCGGTCTCGACCGCACGGCCCCACACGTTCTTGTCGATCGAGTACGGGTTCTTGGCGCTCTGGCGGATCGGCAGGTTGTGCTTCTCGGCGTAGATGATCGCCTTGTCCCTGGTGAGTGCGAGGTCGCGCACGGGTGCGACGCTCGTCAGTTCGGGCGCGAGTGCGGCGACGGCCGCCTCGAACCGCACCTGGTCGTTGCCCTTGCCGGTGCATCCGTGGGCCACGCTGTCTGCCCCGAGCTCCCGGGCCACGCGGGCGAGGTGCCGGGAGATGAGCGGGCGGCTGAGCGCCGAGACCAGCGGATACCTCTTCTGGTACAGCGCGTTGGCCTTGAGCGCCGGCATCAGGTAGTCGGAGGCGAACTCGTCTTTCGCGTCGACCACGATGGACTCGACCGCGCCGCAGTCGAGGGCACGCTGACGGATGTCGTCCATGTCCTCGCCGCCCTGCCCCACGTCGACCGCGAGCGCGACGACCTCCTTACCGGTGGCGTCCTTGAGCCAGCCGATCCCCACCGAGGTGTCGAGTCCGCCCGAGTATGCGAGGACTACGCGTTCCGCCATGTTGTTCACTCCCTGAATTCGTCGTGTGTCAGTTTAGGTTGCCGTGTCCGGCGTGATGGTCGAGCTCGGAGTCAGCGCGCGAGCAGCCAGACCAGGAGGGCCTTCTGCGCGTGCAGACGGTTCTCCGCCTCATCCCAGATGACGCTCTGCGGGCCGTCGATGACCTCGGCGGTCACCTCGTAGCCACGGTCGGCGGGGAGGCAGTGGAGGAACAGGGCGTCGGATTCGGCGTGCGCCATCAGCGCCGAATCGACGCGGTACTGGCCGAGGTGGTTGAGGCGCACGGCCTTCTCCTCCTCCTTGCCCATCGACACCCAGGTGTCGGTGACCACGACGTCTGTTCCGGAGACCGCTGCCACCGGGTCGGTGAACAGCGCAACGGAGCCTCCCGTCGTCGCGGCGACCGCCTCGGCATCGGCCACCACGGCCGCCGTCGGGGCGAACTCCGCGGGCGAGGCGATGCGCACGTGCATCCCCGCCGTCGCTCCCGCGAGCAGGTAGGACTGCGCCATGTTGCTGGCTCCGTCGCCGAGGAACGTCACCGTGAGACCAGCCAGACGTCCGCGGTGTTCCTTGATGGTGAGCAGGTCGGCGAGCAACTGGCAGGGGTGGAAGTCGTCGGAGAGTCCGTTGACCACGGGGATGGTCGTGCCCTTGGCCATCTCCTCCAGCCCAGCCTGACCGAACGTGCGCCAGACGATCGCGGCGACCTGGCGTTCCAGCACCCTGGCGGTGTCGGCGGCGGTCTCCTTGCCTCCGAGCTGGCTGTTGGCGGTGCTGATGATGAGCGGCACACCACCGAGATCGGCGATCCCCACGGCGAACGACACGCGGGTGCGGGTGGACGACTTGTCGAAGATCACGGCGACCGTCTGCGGCCCCTCGAGCGGTCGAGCGGAGAAGCGATCCGCCTTCAGCGTCTCGGCGATCTCGAGCACCTCGAGCTGTTCAGCCTGAGTGAGGTCGTCGTCGCGCAGGAAGTGTCTGGTCATGAAATCGCCTCCAGGGCGGATGTGAAGAGGTCGCGGAACTCCGCGAGCTCGGTGTCGCCCACAATGAGCGGAGGCGCGAGTCGGATGCTCGACTCGTTGGGCGCGTTGATGATGAGGCCGCGGTCGAGGGCAGCGGCCGCGAGCGCAGGCGCAACGGGCTCGGTGAGCCCGATACCGACGAGCAGTCCGGCACCCCGCGTCTCCTCGATCAGAGGCGAGTCGAGGTCCGCGATCATCCGCCGCAGTTCTTCACCGCGCACCCGGGCGTTCTCCACGAGACCCGACCGCTCGATCTCGCCGATCACCGCGTTGCCGGCGGCGGCGGCGAGCGGGTTGCCGCCGAAGGTGCTTCCGTGCTGGCCGGGCTTGAAGAGGTCGGATGCCGCACCGAACGTGACGAGGGCTCCGATGGGCACGCCCCCGGCGATGCCCTTGGCGAGTGCTATCGCGTCGGGCACGATGCCGTGCTGCTGGAACGCGAACCAGTTGCCCGTGCGCCCGATGCCGGTCTGGATCTCGTCGAGGATGAGGAGCACGCCGTGCTGTGCGGTGAGCTCTCTGGCCTTCGCGAGATACCCGGGCGGCAGATCGACGACGCCGGCCTCACCCTTGATCGGCTCAAGCACCAGGGCCGCAACGGTCTCGTCGATCGTGGCCTCGAGAGCCTCGATGGTGGTCTCGATGTGTTCGACGCCGGGAAGCAGCGGCTCGAAATCCTCACGGAGCGCCGGCTTGCCGGTGAGCGACAGGGAACCCATGGTGCGACCGTGGAAGGAGTTCGTGAGGGTGATGATGCGGCGCCGCGAACCGTCGCCCCGGTTGAGACGGGCGAGCTTCACCGCTGCCTCGATCGCCTCCGCGCCGGAGTTGCCGAAGTACACCCTGCCGCGGTCGCCAGCGCCGGTGATCCGGCGAAGTCGCTCGGCGAGTTCCAGCTGCGGCGGGGTGGCGAAATAGTTCGAGACGTGAGCGAGGGACGCGATCTGCGTGCTCACCGCGTCGACAAGAGCGGGGTGGGCGTGGCCAAGCGCATTCACCGCGATGCCGGCGAGGAAGTCGAGGTAGCGGGTGCCGGCGGCATCCCATACGTGGCATCCGGACCCTCGCACGAGCATCCGCTGCGGCAGGGCGAGCGACCCCATCATCGCCGCTCTGAACCGGTCCTCCCAGGGATCGGCGAAGGTGCCTGGGGTGATGTCGGCATCGGTCACGGCTGGACCCTCCGGTCGGTCGGGATGACCTCGGTGCCTGCACCGCGCTGGGTGAAGACCTCGAGCAGGATCGAGTGCGGGATGCGGCCGTCGATGATGGTGGCCCCGCCGACCCCGCCGACGACCGCATCGAGGCAGGCCGTCATCTTCGGGATCATGCCGGATTCGAGTGTCGGCAGCAGTTCGGTGAGTTCGGCGACGGAGATCAGCTCCACCAGCGAGTCACGGTTGGGCCAGTCACGGTAGAGGCCGGGGACGTCGGTGAGCATGACGAGTTTGGCGGCCTTCAGGGCGATGGCGAGAGCGCCGGCCGCGGCATCCGCGTTCACGTTGAGTGCTCCGGAGGGGTCGTCGTCGTTCGAAGCGATCGAGGAGACCACGGGGATGAGCCCCCGCTCGATCGCGTCGAGAACCCCGGCGGGCTCGACGCTCGTGATGTCGCCGACGTGCCCGAGGTCGAAGGTCTCGCCATCGACGACCACGCCCTTGCGCTGGCCCGAGAACAATGAGGTGGCCGCGCTACCCTCGCCCACGCCGAAGACGCCGACGGCGAGTGCCTTACCGGGCGCCTCTGCATGCTCGTTGATGAGATCGACGATCTCGCGGTTGACCTCGCCGGCGAGCACCTCGCGCACGACCGAGATCGCTTCGGTGCTGGTCACCCGGTAGCCACCGCGGAATTCGCTCGGGATGCCGCGATTCTTGAGCGCGGCCGAGATCTGCGGGCCGCCCCCGTGCACGACCACCGGATGGAGGCCCGCGTACTTCAGGTAGGCCATGTCCTCGGCGAACGCGCGCTTGAGGTCATCGTCGATCATGGCGTTGCCACCGAATTTGACGACCACGACGCGGCCGGAGAAACGCTTCAGCCAGGGCAGGGACTCGATGAGGGTCGCGGCCTTCACGGCCGCCATCGCCTGGTCACTCGTGTGCGCGGGCATCAGCTGGAGTACGCGCTGTTCTCGTGCACGTACTCGTGGGTGAGATCGTTCGTCCACACCGTGGCGGACTCGCTGCCGCTCTTGAGGTCGATGAGCACGTGCACGGCGCGTGGCGTGAGGTCGACGAGGTCGCGCGACTCCCCCGGCTCACCCGACCGGCAGACGGCGATGCCGTTGATCGACACGTCGATGGCGTAGGGATCGAACTCGGCGCCCGTTGTGCCGACGGCGGCCAGCACCCTTCCCCAGTTGGGGTCGTTGCCGAACACCGCTGCCTTGAAGAGGTTGTTGCGTGCGACCGAGCGGCCGACCTCCACCGCGTCGTCTTCGGACGCCGCATTGACGGTCTCGATGGAGATGTCGTGGCTGGAGCCCTCGGCATCCGCCTGCAACTGCAACGCAAGGTCGCGGCAGATCTCGGTGAGCGCCTCGGTGAAGTCGCTCTCGGTGGGCGCAATGCCGGAGGCGCCGCTCGCCAGAAGCGACACCTGGTCGTTCGTGGACATGCACCCGTCAGAGTCGAGCCGGTCGAAACTCACCCGGGTGGCCGCTCGGAGCGCACCATCGAGCGCGGCCGACGGCAGGTCGGCGTCGGTGGTGATGACCACGAGCATGGTGGCCAGCCCCGGCGCGAGCATCCCGGCGCCCTTGGCCATTCCCCCGAGCGACCAACCGTCGCGTTCGACGACCGCCGTCTTGGGTTTGCTGTCGGTGGTCATGATGGCGAGAGCGGAGTCGGCGCCGCCGTCACTCACCGGCTCGGCCGCCGCGACCCCTGCCAGAAGAAGGTCGAGCGGGAGCTGATCGCCGATGAGGCCGGTCGAGCAGACCAGAACGTCGGATGCCGCAACACCCAGCTTTTCGGCGACCGCCTCGGCCGTGGCGTGCGTGACCTGGAAGCCGCGCGAGCCGGTGTAGCAGTTCGCGCCGCCGGAATTCAGCACGATCGCCGACACGATGCCGTCAGAGACGACCTGTTGCGACCAGATGATCGGGTTGGCCTTCGCCCGGTTACTCGTGAACACGGCGGCGGCGGCCTGGCTCGGACCGAGGTTGTGCACGAGGGCGAGATCTTTGCCGCCGCTCTTCTTCAGCCCGATGGCGAGCCCGGTTGCCGCGAATCCGGCCGGATGGGTGACGGTCACGGCGTGACTCCATTCACGTTGAGCCCGAGGGTCTCGGGCAGTCCGAGGGCGATGTTCGCCGACTGCACGGCAGCGCCTGCCGTTCCCTTGACGAGGTTGTCGATGGCCGTCACCGTGACGACACGTCCCGCGGCCTCATCGACAGCGAGGCCGACGAGCGCGGTGTTGGCGCCGGTGGTGTCGCTCGTGCGCGGGAAGGTGCCCTCGGGCAGCAGGTGCACGAAGGGTTCGGCGGAATACGCCGTCTCCCACGCCGATCGCACGTCTGCCGCCGTGACCCCTGATGCGAGTTTTGCGGTGGCGGTGGCCAGGATGCCGCGGGACATCGGCACGAGCATCGGCGTGAACGATACCGTCACACCGATCCCCCCTGCCGCGGTGAGGTTCTGCCGGATCTCCGGGTTGTGCCTGTGTACACCGCCGACGGCGTACGGAGACGCTGAGCCATGCTGCTCGCTGAACAGAAGCTCGGCCTTGAGGCTCTTGCCCGCTCCGGAGGTCCCGACCGCGAGGACGGCAACGATGTCGTCGGGCGCGATGACCCCGGCGCGGATGCCCGGCGCGAGTCCGAGGGTGATCGCCGTCACATTGCAGCCGGGAACGGCGATGCGGCGGGTGCCGACGAGTGCGTCGCGCTGCCGCGCTCCCCCGTCGAGCACGAGTTCCGGCAGACCATAGGTCCAGGCACCGAAATAGTCGCCGCCGTAGAACTCGGCCCAGTCGGCCTCGCTCGTGAGGCGATGGTCGGCTCCGCAGTCGATGACGAGGGTTGCCGGATCGAGCTGCGCCGAGAGTTCGCCCGATTTGCCGTGGGGAAGGGCGAAGAAGACGACGTCGTGCCCGGCGAGCGTGTCTGCCGTTGTCTCGACGAGGTCGAGGTGGGCGAGCGAGCGCAGGTGCGGCTGCACGGAGATGAGCGGCTGACCCGCGTTCTGGAACGCGGTGACCGTGGTGACGGTGAATTCGGGATGGGCGGCGAGAATCCGCAGAAGCTCTCCGCCTGCGTAGCCGCTGGCTCCCGCCACGGCGACTGAGAATGACATGGCTCTACCTTAATTTGCGTGGGACGAGGGATTGATCCGGCGACACTCCACGGCGGCGAGCCATATCGGCTCAGCGCAGGAGTGACGCCTCGAATCGCTCTCCACGCGAGGGGAGCGCACCACCACGACGTCGGAGCCCGGCGCGCGAAGACGCGCCCTGTGCTGCTGCCGAGATCTTGATCACCGGTCGAGCGTACCGCGTGTCGGGTTCGCGGGACCAATCGGCCCCGCGACACCCGTCACTCGCGGATCGTCGCGCCGAACCTGGATCCGGCCAGAGCGGAACCCGCGAGCTTCGCCTCGGTGGCTTCCGCCGCCGTGAGCGTGCGGTCCTGCGCCCTGAACCGCAGCGCGAAGGTGAGCGACCTGCTTCCGTCCGGCACGCCGGCTCCGCGGTAGTCGTCGACGAGCGTGATCGTCTCGAGCAGCGGTCCAGCTCCCTCGCGCACGGCGGCGAGCACGTCTCCGGCGGGAACGGAGACGGCAACCACGAGCGACAGGTCCTGGGTGGCGGCAGGCATCGCCGCGATGGTCACCGGCGCGACATCCACCGGGGCCAACGAGATCATGGTGTCGAGGTCGACCTCCCACACCGCCACGACGCGCGGCAGGTCGAGATCCCCGGCAAGCGCCGGGAGCAACTCACCGGCGAAGCCGATCTGGGTGGTGCCGATGTACACCTCCGCGGTGCGGCCGGGATGCATGGCCTGGTGCGTTCCCTGACGGAACTGAACGGTCGATCCGACAGACGCGGCGAGCGCGCGCACCGCGTCGAGCGCATCCGCGAGCGAAGCCGGCGTCGCGCGCTGACCGGGTTGTGCGGGCACAACGTGGCCGAGAAGCAGCCCGCCCGCGTGGCGGGGCTGGGGCGGGATGCCGGCAACCAGAGCGTCGAGGGTATCGGCAGATGGCCTTGCCGAGCCGGACGGCAGCGGACCACTCCCGTAGCGGACCCCGGCTTCCGGGCGGAACACGGTGCCGACCTCGAAGAGGCTCAGATCAGTGAGACCGCGGGACAGGTTGCGGCGGGCGACCTCGACGAGTCCCGGGAGCAGGGTTGTGCGCATGAAGGGCACCTGCGCATCCATCGGATTCGCCAGTCGCACGGCGGGCGTGGTGCCGGCCGTCGCTGACCCGAAGGTGTCGTTGGAGAACTGCGAGGTGAACGGCGAGCCGAGCACCTCCGTCGCTCCGTACCCGGCGAGCCCGAGTGAGGCCGCGCGACGCAGTCGCTGCTCCCGGGTGAGGCCACGGCCGGGCGGGGCCACGGGAAGCAGCGACGGAATGCGGTCGTACCCGACGATGCGCGCAACCTCCTCGGCGAGCGTCGCCTTGTCGGTGAGGTCGGGTCGCCAGCTCGGCGGCGTGACGCTGAGCGCGCCAGCAGTCGCTTCGACCGTGGCGCCGATGGCGCGGAGCGACTCGGTCACTTCGTCGTCGGTGAAGTCGACGCCGACGATCGATGCGATGTATCCGTCGGGAAGGTCGATGGGCAGAGCGTCGTCGTGGGCGTTGAAGTCCGAGCCGAGGGTGTCGGCGGTTCCCCCCGCGAGATCCACGAGCAACTGCGCCACGCGAGCGGCACCGACCGGGGCGACCATCGGGTCGACTCCGCGCTCGAATCGCTTGGAGGCTTCGCTCGGAAGCTTGTGCCTTCGCGCGGCACGCGCGATCGACACGGGGTCGAAGTTCGCGGCCTCGATCAGCACATCGGTGGTCGACGCCGTGATCTCGGTCGCGGCCCCGCCCATCACACCGGCGAGCCCGATGGCGCCGGAGTCGTCGGCGATGAGCAGGTCTTCCGGGTGCAGCGTGCGCGTCTGACCGTCGAGGGTCTCCAGGGTCTCGCCCGGGTTCGCCCGACGCACGGTGATTCCGCCCGTGAGGGTGTCCAGGTCGTAGCCGTGGAGGGGCTGACCGAGTTCGAGCATCACATAGTTCGTGATGTCGACGACAAGGGAGATGGAGCGGATGCCGGCGAGCGCGAGCCGCGCGGTCATCCACGGCGGGGTGGGCCTCGTGGGGTCGATGCCCCGCACGACGCGGGTGACGAACACCGACGCTCCCTGACGGCCCCGAAGCGGCGCGTCATCCGCGATCGTGACGGGGAAACCGTCGGGGACCGTGGCGAGCACGCCGCGCAGGCCCTCCGCCTCGGCGGGGTCACGGAAGGGGGAGCCGGTGGAGTGGGAGTACTCGCGCGCGATGCCGCGCAACGAGAAGGCGTAGCCCCGGTCGGGCGTGACGTTCACCTCGACGGCCGAGTCGTCGAGCCCGAGCAGCGCCAACGCGTCGACGCCCACCTCTGGATCGAGTCCGAGGCTCGCCAGCCTGAGGATGCCGTCGTGCTCCTCCCCCAGTCCCAGCTCGCGCGCGGAGGCGATCATGCCGTCGGAGACGTGCCCGTAGGTCTTGCGTGCAGCGATCGGGAACGGCCCGGGCAGCACGGCGCCCGGGAGGGAGACCACGACCTTGTCACCGGCGACGAAGTTGTGGGCGCCGCACACGATGCCGCGGATGTCGCGACCCGACGCCGTGTCGGGCGACGGTCCGACATCCACCTGGCACCAGTTGATGGTCTTGCCGTTGGTCTGCGGCTCTGGCGTGCACTCGAGCACCAGGCCGACCACGACGGGGCCGGAGATGCCGAATCCGTGCATCCCCTCCTCTTCCAGCCCGACCTTCACGAGGGCGGCATGGATCGACTCGGGGGAACCGCCGTCGACGAGGTCGACGAACTCCGACAGCCAACTGATCGGGACGCGCATCAGACCACCATTCCGAACTGCTGGGAGAAGCGGATGTCGCCCTCGACCATGTCTCGCATGTCATTGAGTTCATTGCGGAACTGCAGGGTGCGCTCGATCCCCATGCCGAACGCGAAGCCCTGGTACACGTCGGGGTCGATGCCCGCGGCGCGCAGCACGTTGCGGTTCACCATGCCGCATCCGCCCCACTCGACCCATCGTGGGCCGCCCTTCGCCCCCGGCTGCCAGACGTCCATCTCGGCGCTCGGTTCGGTGAACGGGAAGTAGTTGGGACGCAGCCGGATCTTGGCCTCGTCGCCGAACATGATGCGCGCGAAGTGCTCGAGCGTGCCGCGGAGGTGCGCCATCGACAGCCCCTTGTCGATCGCGATGCCCTCGACCTGGTGGAACACCGGCGTGTGGGTGGGGTCGAGCTCGTCGGTGCGGTACACCTTGCCCGGCGCGATCACATAAACGGGGAGCTCGCGGGTGAGAAGCGACCGGATCTGCACCGGGCTGGTGTGCGTGCGCAGCACCAGGTGTGCGTCGACCGGGTCGACGAAGAAGGTGTCTTGCATGGCGCGCGCCGGGTGATCCTCGTCGAAGTTGAGCGCGTCGAAGTTGAACCACTCGTTCTCGAGCTCGGGGCCCTCGGCGATCTCCCACCCCATGCCGATGAAGATGTCGCCGATCTGCTCCATGAGCAGGCTGAGCGGATGCCGGGCCCCCGCTCGGAAGGATGACGGGAGTGCGGTGACGTCCACCGCTTCGGCCTCGAGTCGAGCGGCATCCTCGACCGCCGCCAACTCCGTCTCCCGGGCGGCGAGTGCCTGCGTGACGCGTGCCTTCGCCTGACCGACCAGTTTGCCCGCCGCGGCCTTCTGATCCGGCGCGACGGTCTTGATCGCGGCATTGAACCGCGCGAGCGCGGAGTTCTCGCCGACGTGAGCTGACCGTGCTTCACGAAGGGCCGCGGTGTCCTCGGAGGCCGCGATGGCCTCGAGAGCCGCGGCGACGGCTGTTTCTACGGCGGGTTCGGTGATCTCTTGCGGGTTCGGCACAATCGACGAGTTTAGCCGCGCGGCACCGGTCTGCCGTCCGGGTCGTTGATCTGCAGCGTGATGGCCTGAGTGCCTCGGCTGCCGACGGGGGCAGCAGGCCCCGCCTTCCCCATCTTCGGACCCGTTCGCTTGGCCACGAGACGTGCGACCCACGACAGGATCAGGTTCACCGCGAGGTAGATGACCACGACGATGGCGAACAGGGTGAACAGGTACCGGTTGCCGAAGAAGTTCTGCAGGTTCGTCACCCGACGCAGCAACTCGTCGTACCCGACGACGTAGGCGAGCGAGGTGTCCTTCAGCAACACCACGGTCTGCGCGATGATGATCGGCAGCATCTGGCGGAAGGCCTGCGGGAACTCGATGAGAACCCTGGTCTGGAAGCCGGTCAGTCCGATCGCGAGCCCGGACTCACGCTGCCCCCTCGGGAGCGATTCGATGCCTGCGCGAAGCGCTTCACCGATGAGGGCACCGTTGTAGATCGAGAGCGCAATCACTCCCGCCCAGAAGCTGCCGGTGGAGAAGACCAGCAGGATGAACAGCATCATGAGCAGGAGGGGCATGCCGCGGAAGAACTCGAGCAGAACAGCGGTGGGCACGCGCACCCATCGGCTTCGAGCGGTACGGGCGAACGAGAAGGCGATGCCAACGGCCAGCGCGAACACGGCGGCGACGACGGCCATCCGCAGTGTGTTGAGCAGGCCGTCTCCCACCGCACGCCAGAGCTGCAGGTCGAGCAGGATGTCGAGCCTCGATGGATCGAACAGGCCAGGGGTCTCCGCGCCGTTCGCGCTGACCCTTGGGCTTGCCATGATGACGATGATCCACGCGAGCAATGCCGCGATCAGGATGGCGGCGATGACCGAGGCGATCATGCTCCGCTGTCGGGTCTTCGGGCCGGGGACGTCGTAGAGAACACTGTTCGTCATCGCAGCACCCGTACCTTCTTCTCGATGGCTCCGGCGATGAGGCCGAGCGGAACGGTGATGAGCAGGTAGAGCATCGCCACGTAGATCAGGAGGGGAACCACCGCGTCCCCCCGGTCCCGGGTGGCCTCAAACGCCGCGCGGAACAGCTCCGGTACGAAGAAGGCGCCGGCGACCGAGGTGTTCTTGGTGAGGGCGATGAAGACGTTGATGAGAGGCGGAACCACCATCCGCATTGCCTGCGGCAGCACGACCAGCGAGACGGTCTGCGAGAAGCCCATTCCGATGCTCCGGGCCGCCTCCGCCTGACCGACCGGCACCCCGTTGAAACCGGAGCGGATCGCCTCGGCGACGAACGGCGACGTGTAGGTGACGAGTCCGATGAGCGCCAGCACGAAGAAGTCGAGTCGCACACCGATGTACGGCAGCACGAATGCGCAGAAGAAGAGGTTGAGAAGAAGCGGGATGTTCCTCAATCCCTCGGTGTACGCGGTCGCGAACATCCGCAGCGCGGGCACCGGAGAGATGCGCATCGCTGCGATGACTGTGCCGACGGCGAAGGCGCCGAGGCCCGCAATCGCGAGCAGGCGCAGCGTCTGCAGAAAACCCCCGAACAGCAATGGGGTGTTTTCGATGATCGCGTCCATCGGGCTCCTGAGGTCGAGGTGCGGGTTCGGGGGTGAGCCCGGGGCGGGGCCCGGTCGCAATCACGCGACCGGGCCCGCCGTTCATCCGGTCAGATCAGTAGCGGTCGACGGCCGGCGGCTCCGGCGTGTCGAGCACCGTGCCTGCGGTGCTCTCCCACGCGGAGACCCAGGATCCGTCCTCGTACGCCGCTTCGAGCACATCGTTGATGTACATGCGGAACTCGGTGTCGTCCTTGCTCACGCCGATGCCGTAGGGCTCTTCCGTGAACGGGTTGTTGACGACCTCGAACTCGCCCTCGTTCTGATCGGCGAGGCCGGCCAGGATCACGTTGTCGGTGGTGACCGCGACGACGGCGCCATTACGCAGCGGCTCGAGGCAGTTCGAGTAGGTGTCGGTGGTGAGCAGTTCGGGGCCGTATTCGGCCACGTTCTTCTCGGACGTGGAACCGGAGACGGTGCAGACCTTCTTGCCTGCGAGGTCCTCGGGTCCGGTGATGCCGTCCGGGTTACCGGCGAGCACGAGGATGTCCTGTCCGGCTTCGTAATACGGGCCGGCGAAGGAGATGACTTCCTTGCGCTTGTCGTTGATCGTGTAGGTGGCGACGACGAGGTCGACGTTGCCGTTCTCGATGAACGGCTCGCGGTTGGCCGACACTGTCTCGACCCACTCGATGTCCTCGGCGGGGATGCCGAGCGAGGCGGCGATGAGCTTGCCGATTTCAACGTCGAATCCGACCGGGACACCGTCGGGCCCGACGAGCCCGAAGAGCGGCTGGTCGAACTTGGTGCCGATGGTGATCTTTCCCGCGTCGGCGAGTTCGGCCATCGTGGTGCCTGCCTCGAAGGAAGCGGACGGGGCGACCGTGGGGTCTTCGGTGGGCGTTCCTGCTCCGGAGTCCGTACATCCGGCCAGCGCCATCGCGCCGACGACCGCCGCGGACATCATCAGCTTTCTCGTGAATCTCATGAGTTCCTCTTCTTCTTGTGCTGTGGGTCTCACCCACCGGATAAGGGGGTGAGTCAGTGGGTGAGGATGCTGGCGAGGAACTCTTTGGCCCTCGCGGTCTGCGGATTCGTGAAGAACTGCTCTGGAGTTGCTTCCTCGACGATCTCGCCGTCGGCCATGAAGAGAACGCGGTTCGCCGCCTTTCGCGCGAAGCCCATCTCGTGGGTGACGACGACCATGGTCATGCCGTCCTGAGCCAACTGCACCATCACGTCGAGGACCTCGCTGATCATCTCGGGGTCGAGGGCGGAGGTCGGTTCGTCGAGCAGGATCAGCTTCGGGTCCATGGCGAGCGCCCTCGCTATCGCGACACGCTGCTGCTGTCCACCGGAGAGCTGTGACGGCATCTTCTCGGCCTGATTGGCCACGCCGACCCGCTCCAGGAGCTCCATGGCGCGCGAATCCGCCTCGGCCTTGGACTTCTTGCGCACCTTGCGGGGGCCGAGTGTGACGTTCTCCAGCACCGATTTGTGGGCGAACAGATTGAACGACTGGAAGACCATCCCGACGTCGGCCCGGAGCTTCGCGAGCCCAGCGCCCTCTTTGGGCAGCACATTGCCGTCGATGCTGATCGTGCCGTCGTCTATCGTCTCGAGCCGGTTGATTGCTCGGCACAGAGTGGACTTGCCCGACCCGCTGGGCCCGATGACCACGACCACTTCACCTCGAGCCACGGTGGTGGAGATGTTCTTGAGAACGTGGAGGTCACCGAAATGTTTGTTGACTGTGTCGATGACGACGAGTGGATCGCTGGCGCTGGCTGATTCCATGACCCCACCCAACCACACCCCCCGAAGGCGGGCCACCAAGGCGGGCCCATCGTGACGGAGAATTTACACGTCGGCGGTGCTGGGTCAGCCCGCGGACCTCTGCGAGAACGCGCTCTCGTACAGACACACGGCTGCGGCGGTGGCGAGATTCATCGATTCGGCGTGCCCGTAGATGGGCACGGTCAGCGCGCGATCGGCTCCGGCGAGGTGCTCATCGGTGAGCCCCCTGGCCTCGTTGCCGAAGATCCACAGGGTGGGTTTGGTCAGAGTGCCGTCGGTGCGGGCCGCGAGAAGGTCGTCGCCCTTCACATCGGCGGCGAGGATGGTCATTCCGGCCTCCCGCGCTCGGGAGAGAACCGCGTCGTACTCGGCGCCGACCGCGACCGGCACGTGGAAGATCGAGCCCGTGGACGAACGGACGACCTTCGGGTTGTAGAGGTCGACGCTTCTTCCGGAGAAGATCACGGCGTCGGCTCCCGCCGCATCGGCCGCCCGGATGATGGTGCCGGCATTGCCCGGATCACGCACCTCCTCGAGGAGGGCGATGAGCCGTGGCTGCCTGCCGTCGGCATCCGGTCGGAAGATATCTTTCAGCGACGTCGGGAATTGACGGCAGACCGCCACGATGCCCTGCGGTGTGACGGTGTCGGCCATCGAGTCGAGCACCTGCTCGGAGACGAACTCGATGTCGAGATCCGCGGATGCCGCGGCGGTGGCCAGCTCGCTGTGGCGCTCGAGCGCGGTCGGGGTGGCGAACAGCTCCTCCACGAGGTGTGGTCGAAACTGCAGCGCCTCCGAGACGGCCTGAGGGCCCTCCAACAGAAAGAGCCCGGTCTCAGACCGGGCGTCTCTCTTGGCCAGCTTGGCCACCGCGCGCACACGGGGCGAACGCGGGTTGTCGATCATGTCGACAGTGTATGTCTCACCGTCAGGCGGAAACCCTCGGCGCGCTGGTGTCGGCCGGAAGAGCAGCCTTCGCCGTCGCCACGATGGCGGCGAACGTCGACGGGTCGGTGACCGCGAGGTCGGCGAGGATGCGACGGTCGACCTGCACGCCAGCCAGGTTCAGTCCCTGGATGAAGCGGTTGTAGGTCATGCCGTTCGCACGTGCCGCCGCGTTGATGCGCTGGATCCACAGGCGACGGAAGTCGCCCTTGCGGGTGCGGCGGTCGCGGTACGAGTACACGAACGAGTGGATGAGCTGTTCTTTTGCCTTGCGGTACAGGCGTGAACGCTGTCCGCGGTAGCCCTTGGCGCGCTCGAGGATTACGCGACGCTTCTTGTGGGCGTTGACGGCCCTTTTTACTCTTGCCATTGTTCTCTAGTCCTTGGGGTGGTGGGGTCGGCTACTTGCCGAGAAGACGCTTGACGACCTTGGCGTCGGCCGGAGCCAGCACCTTGTCCTGGTTCAGACGACGGGTGACCACGCTGGACTTGACCTCCAGGTTGTGGCGCATACCGGCCTGCTGCTTCATGATCTTGCCGCTACCGGTGACCTTGAAACGCTTCTTCGTACCCGAATGGGTCTTCTGCTTGGGCATTTCTCTCCTCGTGTGGTGTTACTTCGAACCCGGCTTGGCCGGTGATGGTCCTGCAGATGCAGATCTGGGGGTCGGCTTCGGTGCGGCCGACGGCTTGGGGATGCCCGGCTTCGGCGCCGTCGCGGGTGACGGGGTCGCCGCGGCCGGAGTCGCTCGCTGCCGGAGTCGCGGGCTTTGCCGGTGCGACGGGCGCTTTGGCTGCCGGCGGGGCGGCCACGGGCGCTGGCGCCTTCACGGGCTCGGCAGCCTTCGCAGGCTCCGCGGCCTTCGCAGGCTCGGCGGCCTTCGCAGGCTCCGCAGCCTTCGCGGGCGCGGCGGGTTCTGCCGGTGCTGCGGCCTTCGCAGGAGCAGCAGCCTTCGCAGGAGCAGCAACCTTCTCGGGCGCAGCCTGAGTCTCGTCGACCGGCGCGGTGGCGCGCTTCTCGGCCGGGGCCGACTTCGGCGCCGGGGCGCTCTCGACCGGGGCAACCCGTGCGGCTGGCGCCTTTGCCGGCGCCGACTCCTGGGGACGCTCGGCGCGGGCGGGCTTCGACGCGACACGCTTGGCCTCGGCCTCGGCCTTCGCCTCGGACTTGTTCTTGAGCGGGCCGATCACCATGACCATGTTGCGGCCGTCGATGGTGGGGCTCGATTCCACGGACCCGAACTCCGCGACATCCTCTGCGAAGCGCTGAAGGAGACGGACACCCTGGTCGGGGCGCGACTGCTCACGCCCGCGGAACAGGATCATGGCCTTCACCTTGTCGCCCGCCTTGAGGAAGCCCTCGGCGCGCTTGCGCTTGGTCTCGTAGTCGTGCACGTCGATCTTGAGGCGGAAGCGCACCTCTTTGAGGATCGTGTTCGCCTGGTTGCGGCGTGCCTCTTTCGCCTTCTGGGCGGTCTCGTACTTGAACTTGCCGAAATCCATGATCTTGGCAACGGGAGGCTTGGAATTGGGAGCTACCTCAACCAAATCCAGGTCTGCCTCCTGCGCGAGGCGCAGTGCGTCTTCGATGCGTACAACGCCGACCTGTTCGCCGCCTGGGCCAACAAGACGGACTTCCGGCACGCGGATTCGGTCATTGGTTCGGGGATCGCTGATGCGTTACTCCTTGGATTGTGAACGACTGAGCGTCGTCGGATGCTGCAAGCCGACCGCCGGCGGAAGCCTGCGGAACACGATCGAGGAAAAACGCGCCGGACCTCAGCACGACATCGGAGAGGTTCCGGGTCGATCCACTGCGGTTCTGGCACTGCACCCTGGCTGCCTTCGCACACTTTCGTGTCCGTCGGCGGGGTGCCAACAACCCGGTAACCTATAGAAGCGGTAAGCGCGGGTGGGAGATTCTCCACTTTCGTATCCGGACCGTGACGGCCCGGAGCCCAGAGAAGTCTAGCAGAGGATGCACCCGTGAGCGATAGCGCGCCGGACCCCCGCCCACCCGTCAGCGAAACCCCGGACTCGGCCGACGCGATACGCGACATCGCCGAGGTCCCCGCGATCGAGGTCATCAACACTGTCGCGGTTCACCTCCTGAGCGCCGCCGCCGTGAAGTGCGGACTTGCCGACGACCCGGATGCGCAGCTCGACCTCGACGAGGCGCGCAAGCTCATCAACGCCCTGGCCGGGCTCATCACCGCTGCGGCCCCCGACCTCGGCGATCAGCACGCCCGCGCGTTGAGGGACGGCCTGCGCTCCGTGCAACTCGCATTCCGCGAGGCATCGCCCATCCCCGACCCGCCCGGCAAGGGCGCTGGGGAGAAGTGGACGGGAGCCGTCAACTGACGGCAGCCGGCGTTACGACGTCGCGAGCCTCACGGCGAGCGAGTCGACCCGCTCCGCGATGACGGCCGAGGCGGCCCAGCCCGCCTGAAGCCGTGCAACCACCGACGCGACCTCGGCCGGTCCGAGTCCGGCGATGAGACGCACCTCCACCGCGAGCTCCGCCCCGCGGAGGGTTGCCGTGGGGTCGCCGGACGTCGTGGACACCCCGACGACCGCGGCCTCCCCTGCGACGACCTCCCGGAGAGCGCCGGCAACCTCCGGGTCGAGAAAACTCGGCGTCCACGGGCGCGACTGCGCGATCGCCCACACGGCCGGGCGGCGAATCACGAACTCGGTCTCGGCCGTGGGGTCGAGCACCACGAGGTCGGTCGCTTCGCTCGCTGCCGCGAGGGCGACTCGCACCGCATCCGCGGGCACGGGTCGGGCGGACGGGTTCCACCCGGCCATCGCAGCGACCGAGCTGAAGACCGGCATGACCGTGCGCCCATCGGGTCCGGCCACGGTCACGATGGCGAGCTCCGCGCTCTTGTCGACCGTGAGCCCGGCATCCGACACACCGCTTTCCCCGAGTCGGGCGACGAGGGGAATGAGGAGCCGACTGCGGCGGAACTCGTCGACGACCTCCGCCGCGGACCCGCTGCCGGAGCGGAATCGGGTAAGAGCCTCGATCAGACCGGCTGGCGCCGAACCGTCATCGCCCGAGAACGCGTTGTCGTCGAATGCCCGACCCTCCCACGGCACACCCGCGGAGTCGGAACTCAATCGCTGGCGACGTCGAGCGCTTCCGCGAGCGTGAACGCGCCGGCGTAAAGCGCCTTGCCCACGATCGCGCCCTCCACGCCGTACCGCACGAGAGCGCGCAGCTCGACGATGTCGTCGAGGCTCGACACCCCGCCCGAGGCGATGACGGGCTTGTCTGTGCGCTGCGCCACCTCTCGCAGGAGTTCGAGGTTCGGACCCTGGAGCGTGCCGTCCTTGGTGACGTCGGTGACCACGTAGCGCGCGCATCCGGCGTCGTCGAGACGCTCCAGCACCTGCCAGAGGTCGCCGCCCTCCTGCGTCCAGCCACGCGCAGCAAGGGTGGTGCCGCGCACATCGAGACCGACCGCGATCGCCTCTCCGTACTCGGCGATGACCTGAGCCGCCCACTCGGGGTTCTCGAGGGCCGCCGTTCCGAGGTTGATGCGCTTCGCGCCGGTGGCGAGCGCCGCCTCGAGGGTGGCGTCATCCCGGATTCCGCCGGAGAGCTCCACGTTGACGGTGCCGCGCACCTGCTTGATGACCTTCTTGATGATCGACTGGTTGTTGCCACGGCCGAAGGCCGCATCGAGGTCGACGAGGTGGATCCACTGGGCGCCCTGCCTGGCCCAGTCAGTGGCCGCGTCGATGGGGTCGCCGTAGTTCGTCTCGCTACCAGCCTCGCCCTGTGTGAGCCGAACGGCTTTTCCTCCCGCGACGTCGACGGCTGGCAGAAGGGTAAGGCCGGGAGTGTGGTTGAACTCGCTCATCTACGTCTTTCTCGTTTGCTTTCGCGAATCGAAGGGGGTCCGCGGAGCGGACAAGCACCAGAGCCTAGTTGCTGCGAAGACTCGCGATCCAATTGGAGAGCAGACGGATGCCCGCCTCGCCCGATTTCTCCGGATGGAACTGGGTCGCCGACAGCGGACCATTCTCCACCGCGGCCAGGAATCGCGACCCGTGCTCACTCCAGGTGAGCTTCGGCTCGGGGAAGGGCGGCTCCACGACGAGGGGCAGCTCGTGGGCCGCGTACGAGTGGACGAAATAGAACCGCTCGCCCTCGACGCCGTCGAACAGCACGGAGCCCTCGGCCGGCTCGACCGTGTTCCAGCCCATGTGCGGAAGAACCTCGGCATCGAGCCTCGTGACCTGGCCGGGCCACTCGCCCAGGCCCTCCGACGAGACGCCACGCTCCATTCCCTGCCCGAACATCACCTGCATGCCGACGCAGATGCCGAGAACAGGGCGCCCACCGGCCAGCCGGTGATCGATGAGGTCTCCCCCATGCACGCTCTCCAGCGCCGCCATCACCGCGGAGAACGCGCCGACCCCTGGCACGAGAAGCCCATCGGCCTCGGCGACCTTCCGTCGATCCGCTGTCAGCTCGACGTCGGCCCCGGCTCGCTCGAGCGCTTTGACGGCCGAGTGCACGTTTCCGGACCCGTAGTCGAGAACGACGACGCGGGCACCCACTACAGCGCGCCCTTCGTGGACGGAACGCCGTCGACGCGCGGGTCCGGAGCCACAGCCTGCCGTAGGGCGCGGGCGAAGGCCTTGAACTCGGCCTCGGCGATGTGGTGCGGATCGCGCCCGCCGAGCACCCGTACGTGAACGGTGAGCGCGGCGTGGAACGTGATCGCCTCGAATACGTGGCGCACCATCGACCCCGTGAAGTGGCCACCGATGAGATGGAGCTCGAAACCCGCCGGCTCGCCCGAGTGCACGAGATAGGGGCGGCCTGACACGTCGACGACGGCCTGTACCAGCGCCTCGTCCAGCGGCACGAGGGCGTCCCCGAACCGGGCGATCCCCGCCTTGTCACCGAGCGCTGTTCCGATGGCCTTACCGAGCACGATGCCGATGTCCTCAACGGTGTGGTGCACGTCGATCTCGGTGTCGCCCGTCGCGCGCACGACGAGGTCGATGAGGCTGTGCTTCGAGAATGCCGTGAGCATGTGGTCGAAGAAGGGAACGGACGTGCTGATGTCGGACGCCCCCGACCCGTCGAGGTCGAGCGACAGGTCGATGCTCGATTCGCTGGTCTCGCGCTTGAGGTGGGCTGTGCGGGGGGTCGTCATGCTCAAACTCTACCGAGCGTCGATGCGCGCCAATGCTGCGAGGAACGCCGACGTCTCCCGCTCTGTACCGGCCGTGACCCTGAGGTGATGGGGGATACCGATGTCGCGGATGATGATCCCCTCGGCAAGCAGTTCGGTGAAGACCCGGTGCGGATCCCGCACCCCGCCGAACAGCACGAAGTTCGCCCAGCTCCTCGACACCGTGTAGCCCAGCTTCGGGAGCTCGAGAAGAAGTCTGTCGCGTTGCTCCTTGATGTCGTCCACCATCGCGAGCATCTCCGGAGCGTGGGCCAGCGCGGCGACGGCGGCAGCCTGCGTGATCGCCGACAGGTGGTACGGCAGCCGCACGAGCCGCATGGCGTCGGTCACTGCGGGGTCGGCCACGAGGTACCCCACCCGGGCGCCCGCGAAGGCGAACGCCTTGCTCATCGTGCGCGACACGATCAGCCGCGGTCGACCGGGGAGCAGACTCAGCGCCGTCGGCAGGTCGGATGGCGCGAACTCGGCATAGGCCTCGTCGACCACGACCATGCCGTCGGTGGCGTCGTAGGCCGCGGCGATCGTGTCGAGCGACAGCGGCGTGCCGGTGGGGTTGTTCGGCGAGCACAGGAACACCAGGTCGGGTTGCACACGCCCGACCCACTCGGCCGCGGTCTGCGGGGAGATCTCGTAGTCGGCATCCCGCGCGCCCTCGACCCACCTCGTGCCGGTGCCCGACGCGATGATCGAATGCATCGAGTAGGTGGGCGGGAATCCGAGCACCGTGCGACCGGGGCCACCGAACGCCTGCAGGATCTGCTGGAGGACCTCGTTCGAACCGTTTGCTGCCCAGATGTTCTCCGGTGCGACACCTCCGACGTAGGCGGCGAGGCTGGTGCGAAGATCGGTGAACTCCCGATCCGGGTAACGGTTCACGGTGAGGATTGCGCTCGCGACCGCCCTCACAATGTCGGTGGCGACGTCTTCCGGAATCGGGTGGGTGTTCTCGTTGACGTTGAGTGCGATCGGCACCTTTTCCTGCGGTGCACCATAGGGCGTCACTCCACGCAGGTCGTCTCGGATGGGAAGGTCGCTCAGCGAAGTCACCGGAACAGCCTAGAGCGGCAGCGCGCTGCCGCGATCTCGTCAGCCGTTGTACGCCATGGGGATGGCGAGCCGCTGACCGGGCTGGACCACCACTGACGTCAACTGGTTGAGCTGCACCAGGTCGGACACGACCTCGCGCGGGTCTGCCTCCGGAGCGATCGACTGCGCGATCTGCCACAGCGAGTCGCCTGCGGCGACCTGCACGTAGCTGAAGGTGACCGGTGCGGACTCGACAGTGGCTGCGGCAATGCCCCCGTTCACGGCGAAGGAGACCGCGGCGATGGCGATTGGCGCGGCGACCGCGATGGTGATCGCGAGTCGCCCGCGACGGGTGAGCCGGAGATGAGTGGACGGCTGAGTCTCCACGCGCGCCGCTCGCGCTATCGGCACTGCTGCGGAGCGCACGGCGGGGCCGGCGACGGTCGAGCGACGACCGAATGCTGAGTGAGTGAGAACTGCTGTACTCATTGCTGTCTTCCCTTCGATCCACATACGACACGATGGCGAGATCGCACCCGGCACTCGGCCGGGAGTGCCGGATGCGAATCTCTATTCCGAACATACCTTCGAACAAAAAGTTCGTCAACCGTGTCGTTTCGATTTCCGTCGCACATGTGCGAGCAAATCGACGCGACACGGTCGAACATATGTTTGGCAGCCGGGGTCACAATGGATACAGTTTCGAGTGTCTGGACGAACTTGTCTGGGCTTCAGATAACCGGTACCCACCGACATTCGTCGCACCAGCCCCGAATGCACCCGTATCGGCCGTGAGAAAAGTGGCGAGCATGGACACCCCGGAGAAAAACGCGGACACCCCGGTGAAACCCGGAACCCGGCGTCGGAAGAGCCTGAGCGACAAGCAACTCGCGATTCTCGATGTCATCGCTCGCTCGGTCTCGGATCGCGGGTATCCGCCGAGCATGCGGGAGATCGGCGACGCGGTCGGACTGTCATCGCTGTCGAGTGTCACTCACCAGCTGAACCAGCTCGAGTTGAGCGGTTATCTGCGGCGCGACCCGAATCGCCCGCGCGCCCTCGAGGTGCTCATCGACCTGCCCCGCACCGAGTCGCCGGGCTCCGAGTCGCCCACGCCGGTCGGCGACGCCGCCATGGTGCCCCTCGTCGGTCGCATCGCGGCCGGCGTGCCGATCACCGCGGACCAACAGGTCGACGAGATCTTCCCACTCCCCCGTCAACTGGTCGGAAAAGGCGAGTTGTTCATGCTGAAGGTCGTCGGTGACTCGATGATCGACGCCGCCATCTGCGATGGCGACTGGGTCGTCATCCGCCAGCAGAAGACGGCCGAGAACGGAGACATCGTCGCCGCCATGCTCGACGACGAAGCCACCGTGAAGGTCTTCCGCCAGCGAGACGGTCACACCTGGCTTCTGCCCCGCAACTCCTCGTTCGAACCGATCGTCGGGGACTTCGCCGAAGTGCTCGGCAAGGTCGTCGCGGTACTCCGAGCGGTGTGACCGGGCCGAAAAGAAGCGCCTAGACCGACGAGGTCAGCACGAACTCCGCGAGTGCCGCTCGCAGTTCCTCGCTGACCATCACGTGCATCCGGGTGCCGCCCTCGAGGTAGGTCACCTCGAGCACCTGGGCATTGTCGTGCAGCCGCGTGACCAGGTCGCCCCGGTCGAACGGAATGAGAAGCTCCATCTCGATCGACGGTCTGGGGAGCAGGTCGGCGATGCGGGCGAGCAACTCCTCAACGCCCTCGCCCGACCGCGCGGAGGCGAAGATCGCCGTCGGCTCGAGTCCGCGAAGCACGAGGCGCTGGTCGTCGTCGATGAGATCGGCCTTGTTGAAGACCACGACCTCGGGCAGGTGCCGCGCATCCAGTTCGCCGATCACGTCGCGCACCGTGGCGAGCTGGCTCGCCGGATCCGGATGCGATCCGTCGACGACATGCACGATCACATCGCTGTCGGCGACCTCCTCGAGGGTGGAGCGGAAGGCCTCCACGAGCTGGTGAGGGAGGTTTCGCACGAACCCCACCGTGTCGGTGAAGGTGTACGCCCGGCCGTCGGCGGTGACGTTCTTGCGCACTGCGGTGTCGAGCGTGGCGAACAACGCGTTCTCCACCAGGGCGCCTGCCCTCGTGATGCGGTTGAGGAGGGATGACTTGCCCGCATTGGTGTAGCCCGTGATCGCCACGGACGGCACCGAATTGCGATTGCGATTCGCACGCTTCGCGTCTCTGGACGGTTTGAAGCCCAGAATCTGCTTGCGCAGCCGGGACATGCGGGTGTGGATGCGGCGCCGATCGAGTTCGATCTTGGTCTCACCGGGTCCTCGCGAACCCATGCCGTTGCCGGCGCCGACCTGGCCACCGGCTTGCCGCGACATCGACTCACCCCAGCCGCGCAGGCGGGGAAGCAGATACTCCAGTTGTGCGAGCTCGACCTGGGCCTTGCCCTCCCTGCTCTTTGCGTGCTGGCTGAAGATGTCGAGGATCACGGCGGTGCGGTCGATGACCTTCACCTTCACGATGTCCTCGAGCGCCCGCCGCTGGCTCGGCGCGAGTTCCCCGTCGACGATGACGGTGTCGGCACCGACCGCGGCGACGACACCGCGAAGCTCCTCGGCCTTACCCTTTCCGAAGTAGGTGCTCGGGTCTGGGTGCGCGCGCCGCTGGAGCAGACCGTCGAGCACGACGGCGCCCGCCGTCTCTGCGAGGGCGAACATCTCCCTCATCGAGTTCTCGGCTTCGACGACGTTGCCCTGGCTGTAGATACCGATCAGCACGACGCGCTCGATGCGCAGCTGGCGGTACTCGACCTCTGTGACGTCTTCGAGCTCGGTGGAGAGGCCTGCGACGCGCCTGAGCGCCTGACGGTCCTCCCGCTCGGACTGGTCGCCGTCGCGGTCATCCGAGTAGTCCGTGAGCCCGCGCGATTGCAGGGCCTGAGCGGACCCGGTACCGAACAGCGTGTACCCGGCGGGTTTGGCCGCGGAGTTCGCAAGGACTCGCGCGATGACGTCGTCGTCGTGTTCCGCGCGCTCGTCTGAGTGTGATTCAGTCATTGGGTTAACCCTAGCTTCCCTGATTTCGGTAGGTTCTCATGGTGAACAACGAGCACTACTTCTCCGCCAATCCGGGAAGCGAGCTCAGTCTTCGAACGATCTCGGTCACCCTCGCCGGAGCCGACCGTGAGCTGGTGACATCCGGTGGCATCTTCAGCCCCGATCGGGTGGATGCCGGCACCCAGGTGCTGCTCGCCTCGGCCCCGCCACCCCCGCCGTCCGGCAATCTGCTCGATCTCGGGTGCGGATGGGGACCAGTCGCGCTGACGCTCGCGCTCCGGTCGCCTGCGGCCACCGTGTGGGCGGTCGACGTGAATGAGCGGGCGCTCGATCTGGTTCGACGTAATGCGGACTCCCTTGGGCTTACCAACGTGAACGCCTGCAGACCGGAGAATGTTCCCGCCGACATCTCGTTCGAGACGATCTGGTCGAATCCGCCGATCCGCGTGGGGAAGGCCGAGCTGCACTCGATGCTCAACCTGTGGCTGCCCAGACTGGTTCCGGGTTCGGACGCATGGCTGGTCGTGCAGCGAAACCTCGGATCCGACTCGCTGCATCGGTGGCTCGACGACACCATGTCTGGATTCGACACGACGCGCGAGAACACCAGCAAGGGATACCGCGTGCTCAGGGTCTCGAAGACCGCGGCATCCGCCGGCTGAGCCACCCGCGGCCCGACGCGCGACGACCGCGCCCTCAGATGGAGAGGTCGCCCTCGAAGACGAGCTCGGCGGGGCCGCTGAGCGAGACGTGCTCGCCGTCTTCCGCCGCGAACATGCGCACGCCGAGCGTGCCGCCCGGCACCTCCACGCGCCATTGATTGGGCGCTCCTCGGCCGGCCCAGTAGCGGATCGCCAGCGCAGCAGCAGCGGCGCCGGTGCCACAGGAGAGGGTCTCGCCGCTGCCCCGCTCGTGCACCCGCATGCGGATGTGTCCGACGCCGTCGACCACCATCGGGTCGAGGGGCACGACGAACTCGACATTTGCGCCGTCCTCGGGCTCGGGGTCGATGATCGGAATCACGCTCAGGTCGGCGTTCGCCAGTTCGTCCAGCTCGGCGAGAGCGACCACCACGTGCGGGTTGCCCACGTTGATGCCGAGCCCCGGCCGTGCGACGGGGATGTTCTTCGCCCGCACCAGCGGCTCACCGCCGTCGAGGGACCATCGCCCGAGATCGACCTGGAAGCCCGCGGCGCCGAACTGGAGGTCGCGCACTCCTCCCCTGGTGCCGATCGCGAGCGACTGACCGGAGGGGAGGTCGATGAGGCCGTTGTCGACCAGGTACCGCGCGTAGACCCGGATCCCGTTGCCGCACATCTCCGACGGTGACCCGTCGGCGTTGTGGTAGTCCATGAACCATTCGGCCGACTCGTCTTCTTCGAGCGACGCACGTCCCGCATCGAGGTTCTTCGAGCGCACGGCTCGGATGATGCCGTCTGCGCCGACACCGAAACGTCGGTCCGCGATCGTGGCCATCTCGGCGGGCGTGAGGTCGATCTCACCGTCGGGGTCGGTGAAGAGCACGAAGTCGTTGCCGGTGCCGTGGCCTTTGGTGAAATGGATGCGGGTGCTCACACGGCCATGCTAGCCAGTGCCGGATGGGTGACGACCGTGTGTGCAAGCCCGGGCGCATCGTGCTCGAGCCACAGCACCTTCGGGTAGCGCCTGAACCAGCCGACCTGCCGCCTGGCGTATCGGCGTGTTATCGCCTGGGTATCGGCGATCGCCTCCGCCTCGGTCATCTCGCCGCTCAGCTGCGCGGTCGCCTGGGCATAGCCGATCGCCCGACTCGCCGTGATTCCGCCGGCCAGGCCCCTCTGGAGCAGGCCTTCGACCTCGGCGAGCAGCCCCGCCTCCCACATTCCGGTGACCCGGGCATCCAGTCGCTGCACGAGCTCGGCGCGCGGAGCCTGGAGACCCACCACGAAGGTCGGCATGAAGTCCTTGGTCTCGTCGGGCAAACCTGCCCCGAAGGCTTCCCCGGTGATGCTGATCACCTCGAGAGCGCGGATGATCCGCCTCGCGTTGAACGGGCCGATCGCGTCGGCCGCCGCCGGGTCGACTCCCCGTAATCGGTCGTGGAGCGCCGCGATGCCGAGCGTTTCCAGCTCGGCTTCGAGCTGGGCCCGCACCGCCGCGTCGGTTCCGGGAAACGTGTAGTGGTGAATGACGGACGACACGTAGAGGCCGGATCCCCCCACCAGGATCGGTACGGCCCCGCGCTCCAGGATCGCCGCGATGTCGGCCCGTGCTGCCGACTGGTAGGCCGCGACGTTGGCCTCGTCGGTGACATCCAGTGTGTCGAGTTGGTGGTGGGGGATCCCGCGTCGCTCGGCGATCGAGAGCTTTGCCGTGCCGATGTCCATTCCGCGGTACAGCTGCATCGCGTCGGCGTTGACGATCTCGGCTGCGGCGCCGAGCGCCATGAGGCGTTCGCCGATCTGCAGCGCCAACTCGGATTTTCCGGTGCCCGTCGCCCCGACGACCGCGATCAACATCTCGACTCCCCGGCGTGGAGCGGCGTCAGCGCTCGCCGTCTTCCGCGCCGTACAGCGGGATGGTCGACACCCGGAGCGTCGGGAGACCGAGGGACACCGGCCGCGGCGTTCCGGCGCCGGCGCTGGTGGGCACTCCGCAGGATGCCGCCTGCGCGAGATCCCAGGCGTCACCGGCTCTGGTGCGGCGAATGGCCAGCGGGGCCCCGTCGAGGGAGTCGGCGATGAGGTGGAACGGTTTCGCGTCGGTGACCGTGACCGTCACGACATCGCCCGGACGCGGGGTCTCGCTGTGTGGCGGCACCTCGAAATGCACGAGGCGACTGTCTTCGGCTCGGCCGGAGAGGCGATGGGTGGCCGCGTCTTTCTTTCCCTCGGCACCGACGAGCACGTTCACGCCCCGTCCGACGATGGCTCGGTTCTCCTCCCACGAGATTCGATCCTGCAGCGCCGCGAGGCGTTCGTAGCGTTCCTGCACGACCGCCTTGGGTATCTGGTCAGCCATCGTCGCCGCCGGGGTGCCCGGGCGGATCGAGTACTGGAATGTGTAGGCGGAGGAGAAGCGGGCCTGCTCAACGACCCGCATGGTCTCGAGGAAGTCCTCCTCGGTCTCGCCGGGGAAACCGACGATGATGTCGGTGGTGATGGCGGCATGCGGGATTTTCGCCCGCACCCGGTCGAGGATTCCGAGGAACTTCTCGGAGCGGTAGCTGCGGCGCATGGCCTTCAGAATGCGGTCGGACCCCGACTGCAACGGCATGTGCAGTTGGGGCATGACCACGGATGTCTCCGCCATCGCATCGATCACATCGTCGGTGAAGGCCGCTGGGTGCGGACTGGTGAATCGCACCCTCTCGAGGCCCGGGATCGAACCCGTTGCGCGGAGCAGCTTGCCGAATGCGTGGCGGTCGCCGAACTCCACGCCGTAGGAGTTGACGTTCTGCCCGAGCAGGGTCACCTCGATGGCGCCGTCGTCGACCATGGCACGCACCTCGGCGAGGATGTCTCCCGCTCGACGGTCCTTCTCCTTGCCCCTGAGTGCTGGGACGATGCAGAACGTGCAGGTGTTGTTGCACCCCACCGAGATCGAGACCCACCCACTGTGGGTCGACTCCCTCTTCGTCGGCAGGGTCGATGGGAACACGTCGAGGGATTCCAGAATCTCGAGCTGGGCCTCGCCGTTGTGGCGGGCTCGCTCGAGAAGGGTCGGGAGTGCGCCCATGTTGTGCGTTCCGAAGACGACGTCTACCCACGGGGCCTTCTCCAGGATGACGTTCTTGTCTTTCTGCGCGAGGCATCCGCCCACGGCGATCTGCATGCCGTCGTGCTTCTTCTTGACCGATGCGAGCTGCCCGAGGTTGCCGTAGAGCTTGTTGTCGGCGTTCTCCCGCACCGCGCAGGTGTTGATCACGACGACGTCGGGGTGACCATCAGTCGCCGGGAGATATCCGGCAGCCTCGAGCGACCCGCTGAGCCGCTCCGAGTCGTGCACGTTCATCTGGCAGCCGAACGTGCGCACCTCGTAGGTTCGGGCCTGTTGAGCGACGAGATCGGGTGCGGAGAGGTCGGGGGCGAGTGTGGTCATGATGCGACCTAGCTTAACCGCGCCCGAGGCCTCGCGATTCGGGATGGGAGACGCGAGCGCCGCGGGACCGGGCCGCGCATCTCCCGGCGGGAGTCAGCGGAATCGCACCGTGTCGGAGCCGCCCTTCGCCCCCGCGAGAGCCTCTGCAACGGCGGTACGAACGACGCCGGAGGCGTAACCCTTGCGCATGAGGTATCCGGTGAGCCGCCGAACGGCCGTCTCGTGGTCCACCGAGCGCAGTTGCGGCGCCCGCTTCACGGCGAGCTCCTTCGCGCGCTCCATCTCGTCATCGTCGTCAAGCTGCTCGAGCGCCACCGAAATGTGCTCCTGATCGATGTGTCGACGGCGGAGTTCTGCCACGAGAGCACTCCTGCCGAGGCCTTTTCTCTCATGCTGGGTGCGCACGATCGTCTCCGCGAGGGCGGCGTCGTCGATGAGCCCGACGCCCTCGAGTCGTTCGAGCTCCGCCGCCACCTCGTCGGGTTCGAGTTCTCGGGCGACAAGGGTCTTCTCGAGCTCGTGCCTGGACATGCCGCGCCTGGTGAGGGCGTGCATGCTCACGTTCTCGGCGCGCCGAGCACGACGATCGGATGCGGTCTCGGCCGCCGGGCGGCCGGTCTCGGGATTCTCGAGCTCAGTCGTGTCTGCTCCCCCGTCGCCCCCGGTGTTCTGGCGGGCGACGATACCGGGTGCATCGTTCCCGGGGGCATCGTTCCCGGGGGCAGCGTTATCGGGCGCAGCGCTCTCGGGCGCCGATGCCCCGAGCCAGGTGACCGGGGCGAGCCCCGGCCGTCGCGATACCGTCCTGCCAGCGGCAGACGACGGGCCGGATGCGGTATCGCGACGGGACGTCATGCTCAGGCCCCGACTGCCTTGCGCGAGGTGCTCTTCGCCTGGATGGACTCCACGGGAGCGATCGGCGCGCTCTCGACGGGAGGAGCGGAAGGATCGACGATGAGTCCCATCTTGATCTTGATCTTCTGCTCGATCTCGGCCGCGATCTCGGGGTTCTTGATGAGATGGTTGCGCGAGTTCTCCTTGCCCTGCCCCAGCTGGTCGCCGTCGTACGTGTACCAGGCTCCGGACTTGCGCACGATCTCGTGCTCGACACCGAAGTCGATGAGACTGCCCTCGCGCGAGATGCCGACCCCGTACAGGATGTCGAACTCGGCCTGCTTGAAGGGCGGCGCCATCTTGTTCTTCACGACCTTGACCCTGGTGCGGTTTCCGACGGCCTCAGTGCCGTCTTTCAGGGTCTCGATGCGCCGGATGTCGAGGCGCACCGAGGCGTAGAACTTGAGCGCCTTGCCTCCTGCGGTGGTCTCCGGGCTGCCGAAGAACACGCCGATCTTCTCGCGCAACTGGTTGATGAAGATCATCGTGGTGTTGGTCTGGCTGAGACCACCGGTGAGCTTTCGCAGTGCCTGCGACATGAGGCGCGCCTGCAATCCCACGTGCGAGTCGCCCATCTCGCCCTCGATCTCGGCACGCGGCACCAACGCAGCCACGGAGTCGATGACGATGAGGTCGATCGAGCCCGAGCGCACGAGCATGTCTGCGATCTCCAGCGCCTGCTCCCCGGTGTCTGGCTGGGAGACGAGCAGGGCATCGATGTCGACACCGAGCTTCTTCGCGTATTCCGGGTCGAGGGCGTGCTCGGCGTCGATGAAGGCCGCGATACCGCCGGCCCGCTGAGCGTTGGCGATGGCGTGCAGGGTGAGCGTGGTCTTACCCGACGACTCCGGTCCGTAGATCTCCACGATGCGGCCCCGCGGGAGCCCGCCGATGCCGAGCGCGACATCCAGCGCGATCGAGCCGGTGGGGATGACGGCGACGGGGGCCCGCTCGTCGCTGCCGAGTCGCATCACCGAACCTTTGCCGAATTGACGGTCGATCTGGGCGAGAGCGGTCTCGAGGGATTTCTCGCGGTCTGCGGGTGATGGCATGTCATGGCTCCTGTGTCGTGGGTGATGCGCCTATAGGCTGCCGCTCCACTGCCAGGCCGATGTTGCAGGGCCCGGCAGTCCGCGACAAGGCTGGTGTTGCAGCGTTTCGCCGGCGGATGCCGACAGATGCGACAGTACGCGCGGGGGCTGACATTCCCGGGGAGGAATGGCGATCAGCGGATCACGGGCATTCGATGGCACCTGTGGAGGAGCCTAGCGATATCCGAATGGATGTTCGAGTACCGAGCCTGGCGTGTCGGCGAGTCCGTGCCATGCAGTCAGTGCTTCGGCAGGATGCCCACACCGTGCCACCGGGAAGGGGGCACGTCGGTGGCCGCGCAGAGCGCGAGCCAGATGTCGCGGGGGTTGGCGCCTGCCGAGATCGCTTCGACCGCGGTGAGGTCGCCGAACTCGCGGAGCACCAGATCGTGGGTCAGGAGCCTGCCATAGGAGGCCCCGAACTCGTCGGACACCGCTTGCCAGAATTCGCTCAGCCGCACGCTACAACGCTAAGGGTTCGTCGCGGAAACGACGAACGCCCCGGCCGAGGCCGGGGCGTTCACGAGATGAGATCAGCGAACGGCGAGGTCCGCATCGAAGTCGGCGACGAGGTCGTCCGGAACGGTGTCGGGAATGGGGTTGAGCCCCTCGATGACCGCAAGGCGGTCGCCGACCTCGCGCATGATGACCGAGATGGGCGTGTCGAGCGCATCCGCGACCGAGGCGAGGATCTCGGAGCTCGCCTCTTTCTGGCCACGCTCCACCTCGCTCAGGTAACCGAGCGCGACACTCGCCTTGCTGGCGACCTGACGGAGGGTGCGCCCCTTCTGCAGGCGGAAGTCACGGAGCACATCTCCGATTTCTTGGCGAACCAAAACCATGTGGACCCTCCTTCTAGTGACTGCTCGTGGTGCGGTCTGCGTTGCGGGTGACATACATTACAACCACCGATACGGAAACTCTAACCAGAGCGATCTGAATGACGCTTGTGAATCACTGCGATGTAACGAGATAGAAACCGGGCGTATTCCCGCTGCCGCATTCACACGCTGGTGAGGAGCGAGAACAGGCCCGATAGTGATTCGGAGACGACGGCCCTTCGGATGTGTTCGCGATCGCCGTCGAGTGTGAGCTGGATGACGCGAGCATCGGTTGCGGTGGCGATGCCGACGAACACGACGCCCGGCGGATGCCCGTCCTGAGGTTCGGGCCCCGCCACGCCGGTGGTGCCGATCCCCACGTCTGCGGGGACGCCGTCGACAGCGAACACCGTTCGCGCACCGCTCGCCATCGCCAGCGCGACGTCGGGGTGCACTGGCCCGTTGAGCGCGAGGAGGTGCGAGGGCACGCCGAGAACCGACTGCTTGATCGCGGTCTGGTAGGCAACGAGTCCGCCACGCACCACGAGAGATGCTCCCGGCACCGAGACGAGCTCCGAGGTCAGCATGCCGCCCGTCAGCGACTCGGCGACGGCGACGGTGAGCCCCTTCGAGGTGAGGAGCGCGATGACATCCGCTGCCGAGACGTCGCCTAGACGACCGGTCATGGCTGCAGCGGCGGAGTCCGGTTGAAGCGCCAGGCCTTCCACAGATAGTCGAGCCCGGTGAGCACCGTGACCAGCACGGTGATGCCCATGAGGGTGAAGTCCACGTAGAGGATCCACTCCCCCAAAAGCGCGGTGAGCGGGAGCAGGAAGAGTGTGAGGGTGACCGCCTGGAGCACGGTCTTGAGCTTGCCGCCGGTGGAGGCGGGCACGACGCGCGAGCGCAGCACGACGAATCGGAACACCGTGATCCCGACCTCGCGAACGAGGATGACGACGGTGATCCACCAGGGAAGCTCCCCCAGCAATGACAGGGCGACGAGTGCCCCACCGATCAGCACCTTGTCGGCGATCGGATCGAGGATCTTGCCGATGTCGGTCACCAGATTCTGGCGCCGGGCGAGCATGCCGTCGAGGCTGTCGGTGAGGATGGCCACGACGAACACCACGGCGGCGAGCCAGCGCAGCCCGCCCATCTCGGAGGCATCGGCGAGGAGCATCCAGACGAATGCCGGCGCCATGAGGATGCGCACGACAGTGATGATGTTGGCGATGTTGGCGGGGCTCGCGGGGGTGTTCCCCGCGCTGATCACTCGGCCGCGCATCGGGCCGAGAGGCCCGGATGAAGGCTCGGCGCCCGATCCTGCTGAAGACGTCGGTCCGGTCGCCACGCTGCTACTCTCTGCCGGTCAAGCCCCAGGCATCCTCATCCGAGGAGCCTTCGTCCTCATCGTAACCGCTCGTCATATCGCCGACCGGGTCTGCGCTGTAGCGGTCGGTCGATGCGGGCGCTGCCGCCGACGGTGCGGCCGGTGCGGCCGGGCCGTCCTCGCCGCGAAGCCGCGCGAGCACGGACGGAAGCTGCTCGGGCACGACGAGCACGTCTCGCGCCTTGGATCCCTCCGAGGGACCGACGATCTCGCGCGACTCCAGAAGGTCCATCAACCGACCGGCCTTGGCGAATCCCACCCGCAGCTTTCGCTGCAGCATGGAGGTCGACCCGAACTGGGTGCTGACGATCAGTTCGGCGGCCGCGAGAAGCACCTCGAGATCGTCGCCGATGTCGCCGTCGATCGCCTTCTTCTCTGCGGTCGCGGCCACATCGGAGCGGTACTCGGGCTGGGCCTGACGGGTCACGTGCTGAACGACCGCGTTGACCTCGCCCTCGGAGACCCAGGCACCCTGCACCCGGATGGCCTTCGACGCGCCCATGGGCAGGAACAGGGCGTCGCCCTGGCCGATCAGCTTGTCGGCCCCCGGCTGGTCGAGGATCACCCGGCTGTCGGTCATGCTGCTCACGGCGAAGGCGAGCCTCGACGGCACGTTGGCCTTGATCAGTCCCGTGACCACATCGACGCTGGGCCGCTGGGTGGCGAGGACCAGGTGGATGCCGGATGCCCGGGCGAGCTGGGTGATCCGCACGATCGAATCCTCGACGTCGCGGGGGGCGACCATCATGAGGTCCGCGAGCTCGTCGACCACGACGAGCAGGTATGGGTAGGGCTTGAGGGACCGCTCGCTGCCGGGCGGCAGGATGATCTCGTCGGCCTCCACCGCGCGGTTGAAGTCGTCGATGTGACGGAACCCGAAGCTCTCGAGGTCGTCGTACCGCATGTCCATCTCTTTGACGACCCAGCTGAGCGCCTCGGCCGCCTTCTTCGGATTGGTGATCACGGGAGTGATCAGGTGCGGGATGCCCGCGTATGGCGTGAGCTCGACCCGCTTCGGGTCGATGAGCACCATGCGCACCTCGGCGGGCGTCGCGCGCATCAGCAGCGAGGTGATCATGGAGTTGACGAAGCTCGACTTGCCGGACCCG
Source organism: uncultured Actinomycetota bacterium (assembly GCA_963756375.1). Taxonomy (GTDB): domain Bacteria; phylum Actinomycetota; class Actinomycetes; order Actinomycetales; family Microbacteriaceae; genus Marisediminicola. The sequence goes on from CAVWNJ010000005.1 coordinate 1,386,943, forward strand.
GTGGACCCCGCGACGAGGAGGTGGGGCATCTTGGCGAGGTTCGCCACGACGAATCCGCCTTCGACGTCTTTACCGAGTCCGATGGTGAGGGGATGCCTGCTGCTGGTGGATGCCTTGGAGCGCAGCACGTCGCCGAGGGACACCGTCTCGCGGTCGGTGTTCGGAATCTCGACACCGATCGCGCTGCGGCCGGGGATCGGGGAGAGGATGCGCACCTCGTTGCTTGCGACCGCATAGCTGAGGTTGCGGCTGAGGGCTGTGACGCGCTCCACCTTGACGCCCGGCCCGAGCTCGATCTCGTAGCGGGTGACCGTCGGTCCGCGGCTGAACCCGGTGACCTTCGCGTCGACCGCGAACTGCTTCAGCACCTCGGTGATGGCTGCGACGATGTCGTCGTTGGCCTCGGATCGGGCCTTGGCGGGGGTGCCCACCTCGAGCGCTGCGATCGCGGGAAGCGAGTAGGGCGACCGGTCAGGCTGCCCGTCGAACTCCCCGGCGCGGCCCTTCTCGGAAGCCTTGGCTGCGAACCCCGGGAGAAGGTCGGGGATGGCGGGGGAACCGGAGTCGTCGCGGATGCCCGTCGGGTGGTCTGTGACCTCCCCCGTGATGCGGTCGACGACGGCATCTGCCATGGAGAGGTCCGCGAGCACCGACGGGTCGACGTCGGCCGAGTTGTGCAGGGTGCGATCGATGACCGCGGTGTCGTCCTGCGCACGCACGATCACCGGGCTGTCGAATGCGGGCTCGTCCTCGCGCTGGCTCGAGTTCCTGCGCCACCACGGGAGCGCAGCCGGCTCGGCATCCTCCTCGTCGTCGAGGTCGTCGAGCGAGCCGAACTGCACGCTCGACCCCTCGTCTTTCGACGGCTTGCCTTTGGCTTTCGACGCGGCGGCCTTCGAGGCACCGGCCTTCGCTGCGGACGGATCGTTCTGCGCATCCTCGTCGGCCTGCTGAACGCCGAACAGGTAGGCGTACAGCTCTTTCAGCCGGGGCACGAGCCGGTTCGGCGGCGTCTTCGTGATGATGAACAGCGAGAGAACGAGCAGGATGATCGCGATCACGGTCGCCCCGACCGGGGTGATCACCAGACTGAGCGGCGCGGCAAGGATCCAGCCGAGGATCCCACCCGCTGCGGCCATTCCCGGCATGCCGTCGGTGGGGTCGGGAGCCCCGGAGAAGATGTGCCAGAGCGAGCTGACCGACACGAGGAGGATGGTCAGGCCGATGCCGATCCGTCCGTTGTCGTGCACGGACGACGGATGCCGGAAGAGCCAGATCGCGAACAGCACCATGAGCACGGGAAGAGCAAACGCCGCCTGCCCGAACAGCAGCCCGAAGGTGAAGGAGTGCAGGGCCACGGCGACCGGATCGTGCGGCGTGAACCACTCGACGACCGCGCCGATGAGGGCGAGGATCACGAAGAAGAACGGCACACCGTCGCGGCGCTCCTCCTTGGGCATGGACTCCTTGCCGAACAGGCGCGCAGCGCTCCCTGCCACATGGGCGAGGCCCAGCCACGCCGAGGTCAGCACACCCGGGCGGTCGGTGGGCTCCGGCTCCGGCGCCGCGCCTCGTGATGAGCGTGCCGTCGGCAGCTTCTTGGTCTGCGCGTTACCGGCACGCGCGTTGCTCGTGCGGGCATGCGAGTTCGCTCTGGTACTCGAGGCCATGGAGGTAACGGTAGTTGTGGGGTGCGACAAACCGTCGGAGCGACACCCGCCCCGACGGCTCGGCGGGCCGTCAGGCTTCGATGACCACCGGGATGATCATCGGGCGGCGGCGGTGCTGGGTGTTGACCCAGCGTCCCACCACGCGGCGAACCACCTGGCTGAAGGCCTGCGGATCACGCGTGCCGTTCGCAGCGGCATCCGCGAGCGCCTTGATCACCATCGGCTTGACGCTGTCGAACACCGACTCGTCTTCGGCGAAGCCCCTGGCCTGGATCTCCGGCCCGACGATGACCTCGCCGGTCTGGGCATCGATCGCGACGAAGATGGACACGAACCCCTCCTCGGAGAGGATCCTGCGGTCCTTGAGGTCGGCATCCGTGATCTCGCCGACCGTCGACCCGTCGACGTAGACGTAGCCGATGTCGAGCTGGCCCACGACGGTCGCGACACCATCGCGCAGGTCGACGACCGTGCCGTCCTCGGCGATGATCGTGTTCTCTTCCGGAATCCCGGTCTGGATGGCGAGTTGCTGATTCGCCACGAGGTGGCGGTACTCGCCGTGCACGGGCAGCACGTTCTTCGGCTTCAGGATGTTGTAGCAGTAGAGCAGCTCGCCCGCCGCGGCGTGACCGGAGACGTGCACCTTCGCGTTGCCCTTGTGCACGACGTTCGCGCCGAGCTTCGTGAGGCCGTTGATGACGCGGTAGACGGCGTTCTCGTTGCCGGGAATGAGACTCGAGGCGAGGATGACCGTGTCGCCCTTGCCGATCGTGATCTGGTGCTCGAGGTTCGCCATGCGCGCGAGCACCGCCATCGGCTCCCCCTGGGAACCGGTGCTCATGTAGACGATCTTGTCGTCCGGCAGGTCGGCGGCCTTCTTCGCCTCGATCAGCACGCCGTCCGGCACCTTGAGGTAGCCGAGGTCGGCGGCGATCGCCATGTTCCGCACCATCGAGCGCCCCATGAACGCGACCCTGCGGCCGTTCGCATGGGCGGCATCCAACACCTGCTGCACCCGGTGCACATGGCTGGAGAAGCTCGCCACGATCACCCTGCGCGGCGCCTTGGAGATGACGCCCTCGAGCACGGGCCCGATGCCGCGCTCCGGGGCGGTGAAGCCGGGGACATCCGCGTTGGTGGAGTCGGGAAGGAACAGGTCGACCCCGCGCTCGCCGAGGCGCGCGAAGGCGCGGAGGTCGGTGATGCGGTCGTCGAGCGGCAGCTGGTCCATCTTGAAGTCGCCGGTGTGGAGCACGAGTCCGGCCTTCGTGGTGATGGCGATGGCGAGGGCATCCGGAATCGAATGGTTCACGGCGATGAACTCGAGGTGGAACGGGCCGAGCTGCTCCTCCTGGCCCTCGCGCACGCTCAGCGTGTACGGGGTGATGCGGTGTTCCTTGAGTTTCGCCTCGATGAGGGCGAGCGTGAGGTTCGATCCGATGAGGGGGATGTCCTGCCGCAGCCTGAGCAGGTAGGGCACCGCGCCGATGTGGTCCTCGTGGCCGTGCGTGAGCACGACGCCGATGATGTCGTCGAGTCGATCCTTGATCGGCGAGAAGTCGGGCAGGATCAGATCGACGCCAGGCTGGTGCTCCTCGGGGAACAGCACGCCGCAGTCGACGATGAGGATCTTGCCGTCGATCTCGTATGAGGTCATGTTGCGACCGATTTCACCGAGCCCGCCGATGGGGATGACCCGGAGGGTTCCCGGCTTGAGCTTTCGCGGCGTGTAGACGGGAGTGTTCATTGCATCCTGATCTTCTGGTGCCCTGAGCGGGCTCGGTTGCGGGGCGACGGGCCCCTGGAGATGTCTATCGGGTGGTGCCCGCCACCTTCGGCAGGGCACCGCCTGCGGCCGCATTGCGGTCCGGGCGGAAATTGCTGAGGTCGAGGCCGGGGATCGCCCCGACGAGCGCGATCTCGTCCTCGATCTGAGCGGCCTCGAAGTCCTCGGGGCCGACGAGGGGCAGGCGAACGCGGGGGCTCTGCAGCCTTCCGAGCCCGTGGAGGATGTACTTCGCCGCCACGGTGCCGGGCACGTGGGTCATGACCGCACGCACGAGCGGTTCGAGCGCCTTGTGGGCCGCGGTGGCGGTGGCGAGGTCGCCCGCGTTCACGGCGTCGACGATCACCCGGTAGGGAGCAGCAGCGATGTTGGCTGTGACCCCGATGAGTCCGGATGCGCCGATGGCCAGATGCGGGAGCACGTTCGCGTCGTCCCCCGAGAAGTACAGCAGGTCGGTCTGATTGAGCACGCGGCTCACCTCGCTGAAGTCGCCCTTGGCGTCTTTGACGGCGCGGATGTTCGGATGCTTCGCCGCGCGGAGCAGGGTCTCGTACTTGATCGGGATGCCCGTGCGGCCGGGGATGTCGTAGAGGATGACCGGCAGGTCGGTGGCGTCCGCGATCATGCGGAAGTGCGTGAGAACGCCCGCCTGGGTCGGCTTGTTGTAATACGGCGTGACGATCATCACGCCGTCGGCGCCGGCCTTCTCGCTGGCCTTGTAGAGCTGCATCGCGTGGGCGGTCTCATTCGACCCGCCACCGGTGATGATCTTGGCCCGGTTACCCGCGACGGCCTTACCGACCTCGACCAGGCGGATCTTCTCCGGGTCGGTGAGGGTGGATGTCTCGCCCGTGGTTCCCGTGACGACGATGCCGTCTGCGCCCGCCGAGATCACGTCGTCGATGTGCTTCTCGACGCCGGACCAGTCGACCTCTCCGTCGGAGGTGAACGGGGTCACCAGGGCGACGAGCACCTGGCCAAAGGGATTCGACGTCGTAGACACGGTTTACAGGCTACCGGTCGGGCGCGCCGCGGTGTGCCCGGGCGTGGCTACGGGGCGACCCGACCGTTGCCGTTGAACGCGCCGTAGGTGAGCGGCATCAGGTCGGCGAAGTGGTTCTCCATCTGCTCCGCCGCCATCTCGATCTCGCGCTGCGGAAACGAGGGGAACGTCGTTCCCTCGCGCTTCGTGCGAAGCGAGAGGAAGTTCATGAGGGAGCGGGCGTTCATGGTGACGTACATCGAGGAGTAGATGTTCAGCGGCAGCACGATGCGGGCGACCTCGCGGGCCACGCCCGCCTCGAGCATCCGTTGGTAGGACGCGAAGGCGTCGGCGGAGACGCGCTTCGTCTCGTTCTCGACCAGCTCGGTCTGCTCCGCGGAGCCCGGGAGGAAGTCGTAGGCGCCCGGCTTGCCCACCTGCACGAGATTGCGGTCGGCGGCGGGTACGTAGAAGACGGGGTTCAGCTCGCGGTAGCGCCCGGATTCCTCGTTGTACGAGGCGATCCGGTGACGCATGAACTCACGGAACACGAAGATCGGCGCCTGCACATAGAAGGTCATCGAGTTGTGCTCGAACGGGGAACCATGGCGGTCACGCATCAGGTAGTTGATGAGCCCCTTGCTGCGGGAGGCGTCGAGCCCCTCGTCCTGGGCCGCCTCGAGCGTCTGCTCGCCCTGCGTGGAAACGCGTGCGGCGAACAGCACATCCGAGTCCGAGGCGCTCGAGCGCACCAGTTCGACGGTCACATCAGAGCGGTAGGAGATCTCGGCCACGGCGGTAACGATACCGGCGATTGCTGACGCCTGATCGCGCAGGGCGGAATCCGGAGTGCGTCACGACTGGTCACAATCGACCGAGCATGGCACCGAATGCCTATGCTTAAGCAATGACTTTTGCCGCCAGTCTCGCCGCAGTTGCGGGTCTCATAGCCTTCGCCACCGTGCTCGGGCTCGTGCTGCGCGCGCGCTCCGGTCGCGTCACGCACCGTCCGGAGTCGGCCGTGTCAGGACTCGACATCGTGCTTGGTGAGCGCGCAACCCTGCTGCAGTTCACGACCGAGGTGTGTGCCGTGTGCAGGCCGGCCGGCGTGATGCTCACCCGTATCGCCAGCGAGTTCGCGGGCGTCGACCACGTCGAGTTCGACCTGACGCACCGTCCTGACGTCGCCGCACGCTTCCACATCATGCAGACGCCGACCACCTTCATACTCGACGCCGACGGCGAGGTGCGCGCCAGGATCGGCGGCGCCCCCCGTGCCGAGCTCGTGCGCGACGAACTCAACGGCATCCTGGCCGACGGGCACGCCCAGAATGTCGCGAACGCGGCATGAGCGAGACACCGGGCGTCGACATCGACCCACGAGGTCCGCGCTTCGGCGCTGCGATCACGGCGACCCTGCTCCTCGTGGCCATTGTTGCGGGTCTCTCCGGTTCCACCGAGACCGCGTTCTGGATCGTCGCGGGTCTCGCTGCCCTGTTCGCCTGGGGAGCATTTGCCGGGGTGCAGCGCCACCCCTGGGGGATGCTGTTCCGGGCCGTCGTCCGGCCACGCCTCGGGCCGCCAGCAGAACTCGAGAACGCCGCTGCGCCGACGTTCGCGCAACTCGTGGGCTTCGTGATCACCACGGCCGGACTCGTACTCCAATTGGCTGGAGTCGGCTTCGCCGTCGTCACGGCCGCCTCGCTGGCCTTCGTCGCGGCGTTCCTCAACGCTGTGTTCGACTACTGCCTCGGCTGCCAGATGTACCTCGGGCTGACGCGGCTCCGCGCGGGTCGACGCCGCGGCACCGCATAGTCCTGAACCGGCCCCGCAACCCGGCGTAATCCCTCCCGAACCTCAGGCGCACTCGCCTAGGCTGAGAAAAAAGGAGGCCTCATCATGGCTGTGACAAGCGAATCGACCACCCTCTGGCACGGAGACCTGGCAGACGGCTCGGGCACGACCACTCTCGACTCCTCGCAGGGCGCGTCGCTCGAAATGTCCTGGGCTTCGCGCACCAACGCGCGAGCCGGCAAGAGCAACCCCGAAGAACTCCTGGCCGGAGCCCACTCGGCCTGCTACTCGATGCAGTTCGCCCACCTTCTCGCCACCAACGGCACTCCGGCGACAGAGCTCCAGGTGACTGCGGCCGTGACCTTCGACCCTGCGGAGGGCGTGACGGGCAGCCACCTTCTGGTGAGTGCGAAGGTCGACGGCATCGACGAAGCCGACTTCGAGCGGATCGCGGATGAGGCGAAGGCCACGTGTCCCGTGTCTCGCGCGCTCAGCATCCCCATCACCATCGAAGCCAGCCTCGCTTGATGTCGACGGATCCGGGCGCCGAGGCGCAGGTCGACGCTGAGGCGCAGGCCGGCGCGCCCGGAACGGTTCTCATCGCCGGCGCATCCGGGATGATCGGAACCGAGGTGGTGCGTCAGCTCGAGGAGTCCGGCGTCGAAGTACACACGCTGGTGAGGCGCGCGCCGCGGACCGCCCGCGAGCACAACTGGGCACCGAGCGCGGGCATGCTCGACGAGGGGCTCCTCGACCGCATGGATGCGGTCATCAGCCTCTCGGGCGCGTCTCTCGGCAAGTTGCCGTGGACGGCCGAGTACAAGAAACAGATTCTCCAGTCCCGGCTCGACTCGACGCGCACGCTGACGGATGCGATGAATCGGGCGGCATCGCCGCCGAGCGTCTTCCTCAGCGGATCCGCGGTGGGAATCTACGGCGACCGGCCGGCGGAACGCCTCGACGACAACGCGGCGCGCGGCGCCGGCTTCCTCGCCGACGTGGTCGAGGCCTGGGAGGACGCAGCGCGGATGGCCCCCGAGCAGACTCGAGTGGTCTTGGTGCGCACCGGCATCGTCGTCGGCGACGGCGGGGCGATGACACCGCTGCTGCGCCTCACTGCGGCCGGAATCGGGTCACGGCTCGGCACGGGTGGCCAGCACTGGGCGTGGGTGAGCCTGCACGATGAGGCCGCGGCCATCCGTCACCTGCTCACCTCCACGCTCTCCGGAAGCGTGAATGTGGTGGGCCCGACCCCGGCAACCTCGGACCGCCTGACGGCGGCCCTGGCGAAGCGGATGCGGCGCCCCTACCTGTTCGCGGTGCCGGAGCGCGTGATCACGCTGATGCTGGGGGACGCCGGTCACGACATGCTCCTCACCAGCCAGAAGGTGCTGCCGACCAAGCTCCTCGGCGACGGATTCCGGTTCAGGCACGAACAGGTCGAGGACGCACTCGACGCCCTCATCGACGAGAGGCAGCACCGGAACGACTGATCCCGGGCGGTGCGGAGAGGCTCAGGACTCCCGCGAGAGCGAGATCGCCCGACGGATGGAACTGCGCGCCCTGCGGCGATCGCCGCAGGCGTCATAGGCGAGCCCGAGCCGGTACCACGCGCGCCAGTCCCCCGGTGAGTTCTCGACGGCCTCCCGGTACCGCGGGAACGCGGCATCCGCTGCGGCGCGCTCCGGGCGTCCACTCGGTCGGGTGGGAAGTTCGTCGGCGGGAAGCTGCCCGCCCGCCGCGATGTTCGCGCCGAGCCGCTCGGCGCGGATGCCGAAGACCAGCTCTGCGATCAGCGCCCAGAGCCCCACCACCGGCAGCACGAGGAGCGCGATGCCGAGCGCTTTCGCGACCGTCTCGTCGACGGCGATCAGCCGAAAGGCGAGCTGGGTCACGACGACCAGATAGAGCACGAGGAGCAGCGCCATGATGGCGACGCCGATGCGTTTGGTCACCGCGCTGCCGGGATTCCGAGGTCGACGAGCGAGTCGAGCCCCACGGTGACTCCGGTGGCCTCGGCGGCGGCCGTGAGCGCCATGCGGATGCCCGCCGCGTAGGCGGTCGGTGCGAGCGTGTCGTGCGTGAGCGTGAGGATCTCCCCAGTGCCACCGAAGATCACGTCCTGCCGGGCGACCACGCCCTGCATTCGAAGGCTGTGGATGGGCACGCTCGACACCTGCTGACCACGGGCGCGTTGGTCGGTGTGTGCGGCGATGACCGGGCCCCGGTCGCCACGTGCGAGTCCGATCAGCTCGGCGGTGCGCACTGCCGTTCCCGACGGCGAATCGACCTTGCCCGCTCCGTGCGCCTCGACGATCTCGATGGAGTCGTAGAACCTGGCCGCGATCGTGGCGAAGGTGGTGGCGAGCACCGACCCGAGCGAGAAGTTCGGGATGATCACCACCCCGAGGTCCGCACGCCCGGCGACCCTCGTCTCGAGCGCCGCGATGCGCTCCGCGGTCCATCCGCTCGTGCCGATCAGCACTCGCTTGCCGTGCTCGACCGCGAAGTCGACGACCGACTGGCTCACCGCCGGAAGCGTGACATCCACCACGACGTCCGCCGCGAGCATGTCGTCGAGAGGAGCTCGCGAGTCGAGCCGCGCGACGAGGTCGAAGTCAGGAGAGTCGTCGACGATCTCAGCGACGAGACGCCCGAGCTTGCCGGTTGCGCCGACGACGGCGACCTTCGTGATCATCGGCCCAATCTACCAATCCGGCTCGGTGCATCCGCCTAGGCTGACCGCATGGTGAGCTTTCGGGAGTCCTCTGTCACCGACGACGCGGCCAGGGCACAACTCGCAGACTATTTCCGCTCCAGGGCGCTCTCGTTTCCGTCGAGCATGGGCCGATACCGCACGCCGACACCCGAGGCGTCGCACTTCGAGCCGCCCCGCGGCGTCTTCCTGGTCGTCGAGGGCGAGGATCTGGCGGGCGACGCCGCCGACGTGGGCTGCGGTGGGATCCGGCTGCTGGCGCACAGCGCCGGCGTGACCCGGTTCGAGCTCAAACACCTCTGGGTTCAGCCGTCGGCACAGGGCACCGGCATCGGCACTCTGCTGCTCGCCGAACTCGAGAGCCGCGCGCGGGCGTTCGGAGCGAGCGAACTCGTGCTCGACACGAACGCGGCTCAGGAGTCAGCGACACGGCTCTATCGTCGGGCCGGGTTCACCGAGATCGCCCCGTACAACGACAACTCGAACGCCACGCACTGGTTCGCGAAGAACCTCACCACCGAACTGGAGTGATCCGGGCTGAATCAGATCAGCTGAGGAACCACGAGTCCGGTGCGCAACTCGACCGGGAGGTGCCCGAGGTCGTTGTGGGTGATGAGCTCCGGCGACTTCAACGAGCGCACCCGGATGATCGTCAGGCCGCAGTTGGCCTGATTCGTGCCCATCCACCGCCACGCCGGCGCATCGAAGATCTCGCGCACGAACCATCCGATCACGAAGTTGTGCGTGATCAGCAGGTCATGGCGGTCCTCGCGAGACGGCGCGAGCCATTCGTTCGCGGCATCCGCCATCTGGGCCGCCCCGGCCTCGATCTCGGCCTCGGTCACCGAGCCGAAGAACGGCTTGAACGCCTGCGGCATGTCGGGCGTCGGGCCGGCTGGGATGCAGTCGAACAGGAGTGCGGACGGCCTCGGGTCGAGACTCGGCATGCTGTCGGTCATGATCCGCGCGGTTTCGGCGGCCCGCTCGAGCGGCGAATGCCACGCTCCGGTGAAGGGGACGCCGCTCAGCCGGTGAGCGATCGCCGTCGCCTGGCGCTTACCGCGCTCGGAGAGCGGCCCGTCGGGGAGCCCATGTTCTGCGTCCCGCTGCTCGCCGTGGCGCACGAGATAGATGAAATGGGACATCAGCCGACCGGCTCAGACGCGCCGAAACCGGCGAGCACCGACTCGTCCACCGTGCCGACTGCGGCAATGGACAGGGGACGCGCGACCAGCTCCACGGCGAGCTCCTGCACGTCGTGCGGTGTGACCAGCGCGAGGCGCCGGAGCGACTCGTCGAGGTCGACGAACTCGCCGAGGGCTATTTCGGCGCGCCCGAGCCTGGACATCCGCGTGTCCGAGTCCTCGAGGGCGAGAGCGGATGCTCCGCTCAACTGGCCGACCGCGCGGCCGCAGTTCGTCGGCGCTCACGCCCTCCGCAGACAGTCTCGCGAACTCGCCGAGCATGAGGTCGGTGACCTGCTCGACCTTCGCGGGCGAGCATCCGGCGTACATCCCGAACAATCCGGAGTCGGAGTAGCTCGGCGAGAAGGAGTACACCGAGTAGGCAAGGCCCCGCTTCTCGCGCACCTCCTGGAAGAGCCTCGACGACATGCCGCCGCCGAACACGGAGTTGAGCACCGCGAGCGTCGAACGACGCGGATCGGTGGAGGTGAGACCAGGCACGCCGAGCAGCAGGTTCGCCTGCTCGATGGGCCTGTCGACGACGACGAGCGGCGCACCGCGCACGATGGGCGCCGGCTCGCTGTCCCGACGGGGCACGGGCACGCCCGCCTCGCCCAGATCCCAGCCCGCTACGACGAGCGCGCTCTCGACGGCAGCCACGAGCGCGTCATGGTCGACGGCACCCGCGACGGTGATGACCAGGTCCTCCGCGCGGTAGTTGTCGCGGTAGTGGCTGACTACGGCGTCACGCGTGGCCGCCTCGATCGCCTCCGGGCTTCCGCCGATCGGCCGCCCGAGGGGATGCTCCCCGAAGACCGCCTCGTGGAAGCGCTCGTTCGCCACGTCGCCCGGATCGTCATCGGCCATCGCGAGTTCCTCAAGGATCACGCCGCGCTCGGTGTCGAACTCCTCCGGGTCGATGAGCGAGGAGGTGACCATGTCGGACAGCACCTCGACGGCCATCGGAAGATCGCGGTCCTGCACCTTGGCGTAGTAGCAGGTGTACTCCTTGGCGGTGAGGGCATTGTGCTCCCCACCGACCGCATCGAAGCTGATGGCGATGTCGAGCGCGCTGCGCGCCGCCGTGCCCTTGAAGAGCAGGTGCTCGAGAAAGTGTGTGGAGCCGTAGGTGGCCGGATGCTCGTCGCGAGAGCCCACCGCGACCCAGTACCCGACCGTCGCGCTGCGGGCACCGAACACGCGCTCGGAGAGGATTCGGACCCCGCTCGGGAGAACGGTTCGCCGCACGAGCGACTCCCCAGAAGCGGTGAAACTGAGGTCGCGGACATCGAGAGGTAGCTTCACTGCGCCGTTCATCACTTCGAGCCTACGGCCTTCGCCTGTGCTCATCCCCCGAACTGGGGGCGCGGTCCGGCCGTAGTGGGGACAAACCGGGCTGTCTGTCGCGACCCCCGCTGATATTCTGAGCAAGCACCAAGAATCGTCCACTAGGTGCTCATAACCACATTCGGACCGACCGGTCTCGAGCCTTCCGCCCCGTCGACAATCTCGCGAATCGACGACTGACTCTGGGTCATTCGACCCTGCCCTAGGAGACCGCCGTGACGGCACTCGCCTCAACCCTGCTGCCCGGACGACCAGCACAGTCGGCGCCACCCGTGCCGCTCGCTGCCGCCAAGCAGCGCATCCTCGACACGGCGAATCAGCTGTTCTACGAAGAGGGCATCCGCGCGGTCGGCATCGACCGGCTCATCGCCGAGTCCTCGGTGACGAAGGCGACCTTCTACAAGCACTTCGGCGCGAAGGACACCCTCGTGGTGGAGTACCTCAAGGTGCGCGACGCGCAGATGCGCGCCCTGGTCGACTCCCTGCAGGCCGAGGGCCACACACCCGCGGCCATGGTTCGCACCATGATGGGGATGTTCGCCGACTTCGTGCACCAATCCGACTTCCGTGGCTGCCCGTTCCTCAACGCGGCCGCCGAGTTCCCCGACCCGCGTCATCCGGTGCGCGCCATCGTCTTCGAGCACCGCGAGTGGTTCACGGACGTCCTCGTGGATCTCCTTCGCGAAGCGGGTCATTCGATGCCAGGCGACGCGGCCGACGAGCTCGTGCTCGGACGTGACGGAGCAATGGCGGGCGGCTACGCCGGCGACCCGATCTCGGCGTCCGCGGCACTCACCCGAGTGGTCGGTCGGATTCTCGACGACACCCGCGGCTGACGGTGGTCTCAGCCGGAGACGCGGTCCAGGTCGGCGACCTGATGGCGCGTCAACGGCACCGACACCGCGGCCGCCAGGTCGAGCACCTGCTCGGGTGAGCTCGCGCTCGCCACGGGCGCCACGACATTCGGCTTGGTGAGAAGCCAGGCCAAGGCGATCGTGGCCGGAGCCACATGGTGCTCCGCCGCGACGTCGTCGACCATCGACAGGATGCGCAATCCCCGCCTCGTGAAGTAGCCGCTGATCTCCGCCGCACGTCGGCTCGCGGCGATGTCGGACCGCGTGCGGTACTTGCCCGTGAGGAAGCCGCTGGCGAGCGCGAACCGTGGCATCACGCCCAACATCTGCTGCGAGGCGACGCGCGCGATGGTGCCCTCGTAGTCCTTGCGATGCATGAGGTTGTAGTGCGTCTGCACGGCGGTGATCGGAGCGGCGCCGAGCTGCGCCGCGATGACCCTCGCCTCGATCAGGCGGTTGCTCGAGTGGTCGGATGCGCCGAGGTACCGCACCTTCCCCGCTCCGATCAAGGCGTCGACGGCCAGGAGCGTCTCCTCGAACGACACCGATTCGTCGTCGATGTGGAGATAGAGCAGGTCGATGTGATCGGTGCGGAGGCGCTCGAGGGAGGCGTTCACGGCGCGCGTGATCGACCGCTGGGTCACGCCGGGGTAATCGGCGCTCTTTCCGACCTTCGTGGCGATGACCATGTCGCCGCGGTTGCGCCTGTCGCGCATCCAGTTGCCGATCATGATCTCGCTCCGACCACCCGCATAGGAGTCGGCGGTGTCGATGAAGTTACCGCCGAGTTCGGCATAGGTGTCGAGGATGCCGTAGACGGCTACGTCGTCTGCGGTCCAGCCGAACACGTTCCCCCCGATCGCGATGGGGAAGACACGGAGGTCGGAGCGGCCGACCACCCGTCGCCTGATCGCTATCGGGCCCGTGGCGGGCCGCGGATCTGTTCCACCGAGTCGAAGGATGGGAATCACGCTGTCGTCGGCGCTCGTGATCGACGCGCGATGTGTGGGTTCCGTCATGATCAGCCCCCCGGCCGCTCGACGTGTGCGCCGGCGAATCCGGTGCACCTTCCACGACCATATTCCACCACTCGCGCCATCTCGGGAAGATGACGATCGCGCCCCGCCGAGGCGGAAATGTTACGAGCGTGCCCCGGGATCGCCCACCATCATCGCCATGACGAGCACGACCGCTGCGGCCGAAATGACCACGCTGTGCGCCATCCGTTCCACGGCACCGGGCTTGCGGTGACGGGCCCGCGACCGTGTGAGCCCGCGATTCAGGCGGTGTCGAGCCATGATGATCCCCCTCCGGACCCCGCGAGAAGCTCGGAATCGAGCGGCGCGTGAGTGCAGGTCAAGGGTGACCCTCACGTTGAGGTGGAAGGTTGCGACACGCCAGAAGGCGATGACAACTCGTTACCTGAGCGCCGGCTCAGCGGGCGTGGCGAGAGACGAACGCCGAGAGGAGTTTGCCCGGTTCGGTGACGGATGCGGCGGACACCCGGTCGATGAGGGAGTCCAGTTCTTCGGGCACGAAGTAGCCGTAGTCGCGGTACACCCGGATGCGCGTGATGATCCCCGGCACCGTGAGTTCCGGGTGGAACTGCGTGGCATACACGTTCGCTCCGATGCGGAACGCCTGCACGGGGCATCCCTCACCGCTCGCGAGCAGGACGGCGTTCTCGGGAAGGCGCGAGCACGCCTCCTTGTGCCCGACGAAGGCGTCGAACCGCGGCTCGAGGGCGGCGAAGATGGGATCCGCCCTGCCCTCGTCTGTGACACTCACCGCGACGGGACCGACGGGTTCTGCGAAGGTCGAATCGACGGTGCCGCGCAGGTGGGACCCGAGCAGACCGATCCCGTAGCAGGCACCGAAGAACGGGAAGTCGCGTCGGATCACCTCGTCCATCAGCACGCCCAGCTCGCTCTCCGCCCGGAGCTGCACCGCCGATTTGCGCTCGGTCGGATCGCTCGCGTTGAAGGGGCTGCCGCCGATGATGATGCCCGAATACTCGTCGAGGTCGAGCTCCGGTAGGGGGCCGGATTCGAGACGGATGCGTCGAAGCTCGTGCGGCTCGAGATTACCGGCCTGCAGGAATGCCTCGTATTCGCCGTCCGCCGCCTCGTCCTCGGCACGCGTGGCAATGAGAACGAAGGGCTTCACTTGTTCATGGTATTCGACGCCGGGATGCCGAGAAGCCCGCCCCCGCGGTTGCGGGGACGGGCTTCACGGATGGTACGGGTGGACCGAGGGTCAGCCCTCTGCCGGTGCCTCGGCGCCGTGCGATGCCGCAGCGGAGCTCTGAGTGTCCGCAGGGTCGGCCTCGTCGATCACGGGCGCGAGCGACAGCTTTCCGCGGTCGTCGATCTTGGTGATCTCGACCTGGATCTTCTGTCCGACACCGAGCACGTCTTCGACGTTCTCGACGCGCTTGCCACCGGCGAGCTTGCGCACCTCGGAGATGTGCAGCAGGCCGTCCTTGCCGGGGGTGAGCGACACGAACGCGCCGAAGGTGGCGATCTTGACGACGGTTCCGAGGAACCGCTCGCCGACCTCCGGGTTCAGCGGGTTGGCGATCGCGTTGACCGCGGCACGCGCGGCCTCGGCCGACGGACCGTCGACGGCGCCGATGTACACGGTGCCGTCATCCTCGATCGAGATGTCGGCTCCGGTGTCATCCTGGATCTGGTTGATCGTCTTGCCCTTGGGCCCGATGAGCTCGCCGATCTTGTCGAGCGGGATCTGCACGGAGATCACGCGCGGCGCGGTCGGAGCCATCTCGTCCGGGGTGTCGATCGCAGCGGTCAGCACGTTGAGGATCGCGGTACGCGCTTCCTTGGCCTGCTTGAGCGCTCCGTCGAGCACCGCCGACGGGATGCCGTCGAGCTTGGTGTCGAGCTGGATGGCGGTGACGAAGTCATGCGTTCCGGCGACCTTGAAGTCCATGTCGCCGAGGGCGTCTTCGGCTCCGAGGATGTCGGTGAGGGCCGCGTAGCGCGTCTTGCCCTCGAACTGGTCGGTGACCAGTCCCATGGCGATACCCGCGACCGGGGCGCGCAGCGGCACACCGGCGTTGAGCAGCGACAGGGTCGAGGCACACACGGAACCCATCGACGTCGAACCGTTGGAGCCGAGAGCCTCGGACACCTGGCGGATCGCGTAGGGGAACTCCTCGCGGCTCGGCAGCACCGGCACGAGCGCGCGCTCGGCGAGGAAGCCGTGCCCGATCTCGCGACGCTTCGGCGATCCGACGCGACCGGTCTCACCGGTGGAGTACGGCGGGAAGTTGTAGTGGTGCAGGTAACGCTTCTTGGTGACCGGAGCGAGGCTGTCGATCTGCTGCTCCATCTTGAGCATGTTCAGCGTGGTGACACCCAGGATCTGGGTCTCGCCGCGCTGGAAGATCGCGCTGCCGTGAACGCGCGGGATGACCTGCACCTCGGCGTCGAGCGGACGGATGTCGGCAAGCCCACGACCGTCCATGCGGATTCCCTCGGAGAGGATGCGACCGCGCACGACGGTCTTGGTGACCGACTTGTAGGCGGCACCGACCATCGGCGTGATGTCGCCGGCCAGTTCACCTGACTCGACCTTCGCCTGGATGGCGGCCTTCACGCGGGCCTTGAGGGCGTCATCCGCGTTCTGGCGCTCGGTCTTCGCGGCGATCTGGTAGATGCCGACGAGCTCGTCGTAGGCGAGCTCGGCAACCGCGTCGTACGCGGCCGGGCTGTAGGGCAGGAACACCGGGTAGTCGGCGATCTCCTTGGCCGAGCCTGCCGCCATCTCGGACTGCGCCTTGATGAGCTGCATGAGGAACGGCTTGGAAGCCTCGAGGCCCTGGGCGACGACGGCCTCGTCGGGCTTCGTCGCGCCGCCCTGGATGAGGCCCCAGGCGTGCTCGGTTGCCTCTGCCTCGACCATCATGATCGCGACGTCTTCGTTGCCGTTCTCATCGGTGATGAGGCGACCGGCGACCGTGAGGTCGAAGACCGCGCGCTCGAGCTGGTCGAACTTGGGGAAGGCGACCCACTGGTCGTCGATCAGGGCGAGACGGATTCCACCGATCGGGCCGCTGAACGGAAGACCGGAGATCTGGGTGGATGCGGATGCGGCGTTGATGGCCAGCGCGTCGTAGAACTCACCGGGAGCGATGCTCAGCACGGTGATGACGATCTGGACCTCGTTGCGGAGACCCTCGACGAACGACGGGCGCAGCGGCCGGTCGATCAGACGGCAGACCAGGATGGCCTCGGTGGACGGGCGTCCCTCGCGGCGGAAGAACGATCCGGGGATCTTTCCTGCGGCATACGAGCGCTCCTCCACGTCGACCGTGAGCGGGAAGAAGTCGAAGTTGTCCTTCGGGTTCTTGCTGGCGCTCGTCGCGCTCAGCAGCATGGTCTCCTCGTCGAGGTATGCAGCGACGGCACCCTGTGCCTGCTGCGCGAGACGGCCGGTTTCGAACCGGACGACGCGCTTGCCGAACTTGCCGTTATCGAGAACGGCTTCGGCGAATGTGATTTCTGGACCCTCCATAGGGTTTTTCTCCTCTTTGTTGCAGTACTTGGTGGTTCGCCCTGCGGGCGAAAGACGCGACCCCGTATGGGCGGCGGCTCGACATCGGAGCAGGAGGGTTTCGAAGACACGTCTCGTGTACGTGCGACATCCCGGATTCTCGACAGAATCGAGTGGGGCGCATGTCTGGTCAACAGTAGAAAGTCACTGGCTCTGCTCGTTCCAGTAATTCACCACCGGTGACCAGCGACTTGCCGGCCTGCTCCGTAGTGCTCGATTACCCGTGGGCAACCTCCGGAAGCCTATCAGGCCGCCTCTTCCGCAGCCTAGGAGCCCGTGACGCCGGCCTGCGCCTATCGTTGATGCCCATGGTGACAACGCAATGCTGACCCGTCGCGAGGTCGCGCTCCGCCTCGACATCCCACTCGAGATGGCGACACGACACGGCATCCCCACCCGGCTCAGCGAGGAGGAGTTCGCGGAGATCGACGCGAACCCCCCGACCTGGCTGGCGCAGTCGAGAGCCAACCGAACCGGCAAGAAGCCCGTGTGGGTACAGCTGACCTGCACGGTGTGCGGGCTCTCCGAGGCTGCACGCCCGAAGAAATGGTGGCCCGCCTTCACCTACCTGAGCTGTGAGGAGCACGGCATCGACGAGCTTCCGCCGCTGGATCCCGGCAAGATTCGAACCGAGTACGACGGGATCGGCGGACACTTCGTGGGCATCCTCGACGAGGCGTTCTGACCGAACGCCCCCGGCTGGTCAGTAGTGGGCGAACTCTTCCCGCGCCCGCTTCTCCCGCCGCAGCTGCCTGGCTTTCGATGCGGTGACGATGAGCGCGAACACCACGCCGACGAAGGTGCCCGCCGAATTGGCGAGGATGTCACTGATGTCGGAGACGCGATCAGGCAGGAATCGCTGGATCGTCTCGATCGTGCACGTGAGCGCGATGCCGAACAGGAGCGCCACGAACCAGAGGCGACGTCCGAAGAGGAGCAGGAAGAACATCCCGACCGGGATGAACATGAACACGTTTGCGGTGAATTCCACCCGCTGGTACGTGATCCAGTCGGTGGCGTCGTGACGGCCGAAGAAACGCAGCGCACGCCAGAGCCAACGATCGTTTCCCGAGTCGATCGGCTGCGGTCCGAGAGTCACCCACCCGACGAACCCCAGATAGGCGACGGTCGCCAGGCTGAGGAAGGGGTGGTGTCGGAACATCCGAACATTCTCGCAGCACCGGCTGACCGTGCGATCCGTACGGCGCACGCCTGGGGAATCAGGCGGAGCGCTAGCGGGTGGTGCCGATGAGCAGATCGACGCGGTATCCGCTCTTCGTCTCCACGATCGTGACGGGGATCCGGCCGGGCTTGATCTCCTCCGCGAGGCGACCGAGCGCCTCATCCACCGGCGCCTCGAGTCCCCGCGGGATGATGCCGACCACGCCGCTCACCCGTCCCCCGCCGAACAGGCGCACCGGCATCGGGGCATCCGTGCGCTCGTCCTCGAGGCTGCGCCGGAGGATCATCGCGCCGAAATCGTCCACGCCGAGTGCGACACTCCCGGAGAGTTCATCCTGGTGATTCTGGCTCTCGGCGAGCCGGATGACGACCTTGCTGTTTCGAGGCCGCAGGTTGTAGTCGTAGTCGTCGAGGGAGCCCCTGCCCTCCTCGTCGCCCCCTTTGCGTGAGAAGAGGGCCTTCAACCGGGATCCGCTGTTCACCATGGGCCGATTCTCCCCCATGCGCGTCGCTCGATGTCAGAATGAGGGCGCGGGGCGCGTCGCCTCCCGCCGTGTTCCATCACCGACGAAGGGCCACCGATGTCCAGCTCCCCCTCCCCCACCCCGTCGACGATCAACACGTTCCGTTTGTATCGAAGCCAGTTGGTCGTCGTCGCGGCTCTCGGCGTCGTGCTCGGTCTCATCGGGCTCGTCTACCCGGATGCGACGTTGCTCACCGTTGCCCTGCTGTTCGGCATCTACCTCGTCATCTCCGGGGTGTTCCGCATCACCTCGGCGTTCGTGTCAGACACCCTCGCACCGGCGATGCGCTGGCTGACCGGGGTGATGGGCCTCATCGTGCTCGTGGCCGGGATCATCTGCCTGGCCGACCCCTTCGACTCGCTGATCGTGCTCGCGGTCGTGATCGGCGTCGGGTGGATCGCGGAGGGCGTTGTGGACCTCATGGCCGGAGTGAAGCGCACGGTGCATCCGCGCTGGCTCGCCTACGTGAGCGGCATCATCTCGATCGCCGCCGGAGTCGCGATGTTCGTGCTGCCCGCCGCGGGACTCGCCTCGCTCGTGGCCATCGGGTCGATCCTGCTCATCGTGGTGAGCGTGACCACGATGCTCACGGTTCCGCGCAAGAACAAGGGCTGAGGGAAAGACAAAGGGCCGTCACCCGAAGGTGACGGCCCAGTGCAAGCGTGACGAGTCGAACTAGCGACGAAGTCCGAGACGCTCGATGAGCGAGCGGTAACGGCTGATGTCGATGTCCTGCAGGTAACCCAGCAGGCGGCGACGCTGTCCAACGAGCAGCAGCAGACCACGACGGGAGTGGTGATCGTGCTTGTGCTCCTTGAGGTGCTCGGTGAGGTCCTTGATCCGGCGGCTCAGCATTGCAACCTGAACCTCGGGGGACCCGGTGTCACCTTCGTGGGTAGCGTATTCGTCGATGATCGCCTTCTTGATACTGGCTTCAAGCGCCATAGATGGGATCCCCTTCCTTCTCATTGCGCGGTGCCCGACCCGGAATGGGTGAGCTCTCTTTATCCGCGGCCGCTAGACGGCAACCTTCAGATGCTACCAGAGGCGGGGAGTGTGCGCTCGAAAGCTCAGAATCCGGTGGGCGCGTGAGGCACGTAGTGCCGCTCGAGCCTGGCGAGGTCGTGGGGCGTCAGACTCAGGTCGACCGCGGCGACGGCATCCTCGAGGTGCTGAGGTTTCGTGGCACCCACGATGGGCGCCGTGACCGCGGACTGGTGGAGCATCCACGCGAGGGCGACCTGCGCCATCGGCACGCCCCGCTCCTTCGCGACGGCTGCGACCTCATCGACGATCGACGCGTCTGAAGCCTCCGCCTGGGTGAACAGGGTGCGACCGAACTCGTCGGTGGCGCTGCGAGAGGTGGTCGCATCCCACGGCCTGGTGAGCCGACCCCTGGCGAGAGGGCTCCACGGGATGACGCCGATGCCAGCGCTTCGGCAATAGGGGTGCATCTCGCGCTCCTCCTCCCGCATGAGCAGGCTGTACTGATCCTGCATCGACACGAATGGGGTCCATCCGTTCGCCGAAGCCACGTGCTGCGCCTGCACGAACTGCCAGGTCCACATCGACGACGCCCCGAGGTAGCGCACCTTGCCGGCCCGCACCACGTCATTCAGCGCCTCCATCGTCTCCTCGATCGGCACGGCGGGGTCGTAGCGATGAATCTGGTAGAGGTCGATGTAGTCGGTGCCGAGCCGCGTGAGGCTCGCGTCGACCTGGGTGAGGATGGCGGCCCGGGACAGACCGGCGCCCTTCGGCCCGGGGCCCATGCGACCATGCACCTTGGTGGCGATCACGACGTCGTCGCGGGACGCGAACTCCCGCAGGAGGGAACCGGTGATCTCCTCGCTGGTGCCGTCGGAGTACACGTTGGCGGTGTCGAAGGTGGTGATGCCCGCTTCGATGGCGGCCCTGAAGAACGGTCGCGACTCATCGAGCCCGACCGACCAACTGTGCGTTCCCCTGCCGGAGTCGCCGTAGCTCATGCAGCCGAGGATGATCCTCGACACTTCGAGGCCGGACCGGCCCAACCGCGTGTACTCCATCGTGCTCCCCGTCGCTCGCCGAGGTCACACCCTAACGCGTGGGTGACGCATTTCCGGGGCGCCCGCGGAAGTCAGCCAGCAGCGACCGCAGAGAGACCCGAGAAGAGCACCTGAGCACCTGCGAGGACGGCGATCGTGCCGCCGGACGCTCCGATCGCGGCTCCCGCGACACGCCACGCGCGACGTCGACCGCGGGCGGCCTCCACCTCGGCATGGAGCCGTTCGAACCGCAGGGCGCGGCGTTCCACGTCGTCGGAGCGCACGAAGTCGAGAAGAGTCCATTCGTGTGACTCGACGGCCATTGTGGTCAGTCCGGCAATGGCGGCCGGCTTGGTCGTACGGGGGCGCACCGTGAGCGATCGCGCCAAGCGCTTCGCCGACACCACCTCCACGCCCGGAGCACCGGGAATCGAGGTGACCTGCGAGGCCGCGGCGACAGCGACGATCGGAGTCACGACGACAGTGGTACCGGCGATGCTGCTGAGCAGGTTCGATGCGGCTCCGGCGACACCCTTAGCCTGATCCCTCACGTCGCTCTTGCGACCGTTCACCCGAACAGAGTCGACGGAGGCGATCACCCGGGCGGAGGGCTGGCAGAACGACACGACGGTGAACACGCCCGACGGTCCGATCAGGAGATAGTCGACATCGAAGGTCCGCCCGTCGACGCCGCGCGCGCCGAGCACGGACCACTCGTCGCCGAGCATCGCGAGCTCCCCGGACACGACGGTCTCACCGAGCGCACTCCGATAGAGCGGTACGAGGTCATGACGCAGCGGCGAGCGCCCGAACATCGAGGCGAGCGCGCCGGGCGCATCGGCCTCGGACTGCAGCCGGAGGCACTCCTGCATGGCAGCCTGCCTGTGGCCGTTGTCGTGCGCGATCATGGATGCTCCATCGGTTGTGTGCGGGGACAGCAATGCGTACCTCCTCTGCCTCGACAGTAGATTCGGCAGCGTGACGCGGGTCAGCCCCAGTACGAGTGCGCCCACAATGGGGTACGGCACCTCCGGGCCGATCACAGGCCGGGCATCGTAGGCTTAAGCCGGAGAGCACGCCTGGGATCAGCCGGCTCCATCGACCGGCCCACCCGAGGAGCTGACACCCGTGTTCGTACTCCCCGTGGTGGAGCCCTGGATGCTCGACGTGGTCCTCGCCGTCATCCTCATCGCCAGCCTCGCCTACGGCTATCGCAGCGGATTCGTGCGCGGCATCGGCGCGATCCTCGGGCTCGTCGTGGGCGCGATCGCCGGCGTGATCGTGATGCCACTGGTGGTCTCCTGGGTGCCGGAACCGCAGTGGAGAACACCGGCGTCGCTCGGCGCGCTCGTACTGCTCGTGCTGACCGGATCGTCGATCGGGGTCTCACTCGGCGAGCGCGCGCGGCGAACGATGCATCGCACGAAACTCCGCACGGTGGACCGGATGGCCGGCTCCGCCGTGAACCTCGTGGCGTCCTCCCTGGTGATGTCCGTCGTCTTCACCGGGGTCGCCTCGCTCGGCATCCCCTCCCTCGCCCAGCCGATCGCCACATCGACGGTGCTGCGCACGATCGATGCCGCCACCCCGGCGACCGTTCGCGCGTTCATCGCGGAGGTGCGCTCTTCCGTTCTCGCCGACGGTATCCCCGTGATCGTGGACGCGTTCGGGGCGGGCGAGCAGCCGATTCCGGATGTCGCGACCGGCACTCCTGCGCTGCAGGCCGCCGCGCGGTCCGTTGTGCGCGTCACCGGGAACGCGATCGCGTGCGGTCAGAACCAGTCCGGAAGTGGAGTGGTGATCTCGAAGAATCGCATCATCACGAATGCCCACGTGGTGGCTGGGGTGGCCGAGCCGGTCATCCAGACCCTGAGCGACGGCGCCGTCACCGGACGCATCGTGTACTTCGATCCGGTGGACGACCTCGCCATCATCGCCGTCGACGACCTCGTCACGCCGCAACTCACGCTCGTGCCGACGGTTCCCGCGGGCACGGACACCATCGTCGACGGCTATCCGTTCGGCGGTCCGTTCAGATCACACCCGGCGGACGTGGTGGCCGTAGGAACCCTCCAGGTGGCCGACATCTACGGGAACAACCCGGCTCCGCGCCAGGTGTACACGCTCGCGGCCGACGTGCAGCAGGGCGAATCGGGCGGCGCGCTGCTCACCGAGGCAGGCGCCGTGGCCGGCATCATCTTCGCGAAGGGCGCATCGACCGCCAACGTGGGATACGCCCTCACCATGGAAGAGGTCATCCCGGTGGTCAGCCAGGCTCCGGCGCTATCGAGCCCGGTGTCCTCCGGCGGGTGCATCTCCGGCTGATCGCACGGCGGCCCGCCGGGCCGAGTCGACGCCGAATCGGCTCCGGGTGTTAGCTTTCACGGGTGGGGTGTGCAGTCCACACGGATGGCGACCCGCCCATCGGAGCCCTGGCGAGACGCCACCACCGGGTTCCCGCGGCGGTAACGGCAATGAGGGAGCTCAGGTGAAGAAGAACGACCGTAGCGCTGCGGCGACAGGCAGCGATCACGCCCGGACGGAGACCTTCGAGGTCACCTCCGAACTGGTGCTCGCGAACCTCGGTTTCGGCGGCCAGGAAGCCCTCGAACTCCCGGTCGAGATGCGATCGGCATTTCAACGTGTGTGGCACGACGACACCTTCCGCTGGCCCACCTCGGTCACCGTCATCGGTATCGACTCGGTTGTGGACGCGGCGGATGGCTCAGGTCGTGCGGCGCCCGACAGTGTGGGCACCCAGATCTCCATCCTCGGCACCGGATGGCACGCCGGCACCCCGGTGAACCTGATGCTCGAGAACGCGTTCGGGCAGACCGACGACATCGCTCCCCTGCCGCAGGCGGAGCCGTCGGCCAACGGATTCTTCGGCGTGCGCGTCACCGTGCCGAGTGTTCCACGGCATCGCCGCGACTTCGTGTGGGATGCCGCACACCAGCTCCGGCTGACGGCGGAGCAGCACGGGTCCGACGGGGACGTGCTGCGGGCGAGCGAGGGCGAACTCCCGCCCCACGTGCTGTGGCGTTGGGTTCCGTGAGCCGCATGCCGGTGACCGCCCGATGACCATCGTCGCGGCGGCGGACGGGTCGGCCCTCGGCAACCCCGGGCCGGCCGGCTGGGCCTGGTACGTCGACGACGAGCGATGGGCGGCCGGCGGCTGGAAGCACGCCACGAACAACCAGGGCGAACTCGCCGCTGTGCTCGAACTGTTCCGCGCCACGGCTCACCTCGACGAGGACCTCCTCGTGCTCTGCGACAGTCAGTACGTGATCAACTCCGTCACGAAATGGATGCGCGGGTGGAAGGCCAAGGGATGGCGCAAGGGCGACGGCAAACCGGTGATGAACCTCGACCTGCTCAAGCAGATCGACGCCGAACTCGTCGGACGCTCGTACCGCTTCGAATGGGTGAAGGGCCACGCCAATCATCCGCTCAACGAGGCGGCCGACCTGCGGGCCAGGGCCGCGGCTGAGGCGTTCCAGCGCGGTCGCCCCGTGGACGGCGGTCCGGGGTTTCCAGGCTCTGGCGATGCGAGAGAATCGACCGCCACGTCGACCGCGCCCGAGTCGGATCTGCCCGAGCCTGCCAGCACGGAGAGCGGTGCGCCCCGCCAGCATGCCGTCGAGCCACCGAGTCTGTTCGACCTCGCCGACGCCGAGCTCCTGCCGGAGCCGTCGGCGGAGCACGCCGTGACCGTCTATCTCGACCAGGCCCAACTCACGCGCCTCACCGCGCGGGCGCGCGAACGGGGCATCTCGATCGATGCCGCACTGCGCGACCTGATCTGAATCGCCGATCGAACCCTGATCGAGCGGTGTGTGTTCGCGGTTCGCGCAACGGCTGGCACGACCGCGGGCGACCGGATGTACTGGGGTGATGGACAACCCAGTGACCCAGTACCCCCGCCCGCCCTTCAACGTCGTCGATGGCAAGCCCGATCCCACTCCCGATCACGGCGAGGAGACCTACGTGGGACGGTCACGGCTCGAGGGCCGCAAGATCCTTCTCACCGGCGGCAACTCCGGAATCGGGCGAGCCGCCGCCATCGCCTTCGCCCGGGAGGGCGCGGATGTGGCGTTCACCTTCCACAGCGACGAGGAGGGCGCACGCGGCACGGTGGAACAGATCGAGCGTGCCGGCCGCACCGCCGTGTCGCTTCAGCTCGATGCCTCGGACGAGCAGGCGTGCGTCGACACCGTGGAGAAGGCGGCAGCGGAGCTCGGCGGACTCGACTCGCTCGTGATGGTCGCGGGCTACCAGAACAATGTCGACGACATCCTGGAGCTTTCGACATCGCAGCTGGAACTCACTTACAAGACGAACGTGTTCTCCCTTTTCTGGCTCACCAAGGCTGCCCTCGCGCACATCCCGGCCGGCGGCACGATCATCACCACGAGCAGCATCCAGGCCGAGAACCCGTCGCCAGACAAGGTCGACTACGCCGGTACGAAGGCGGCGATCGTGAACTTCACCAAGGCGATGGCTCAGCAGCTCGCCCCGAAGGGCATCCGGGTCAACAGCGTGGCGCCCGGCCCCTTCTGGACCAACCTGCAGCCCGACGCGGGCGACGATGACGCGTTGAAGGACTTCGGCGCACAGACACCCCTCGGCCGCCCCGGCCAGCCCGCCGAGATCGCGAGCACCTATGTGTATCTGGCCAGTTCAGAGGCCAGCTACACGACGGGAGCGACGATCCTCGTGGCCGGTGGGGCGATGGACTAAGCCGGAACACACCCCGTCAGACGTCGGTCTCCGGATCGTCTGCCTGCGCCCCTCCGAGCCCCAGCGCGGGCGGGCGCAGGCCGAACTCGCGCAATAGGGCGCTCCGGGCGGCGTAATAGCCCGACAACCCGGTGACGCCGGGGCCTGGGGGCGAAGAGGACGACCCGAGGTAGATGCCGCTCGTGGGAGTGCTCCACGGGTCGAGCGACAGCGTCGGCCTCGCGATGAGCTGTCGGATGCTCGGCCGCCCCGACGCGATGTCGCCGGCCACATAATTCGGGTTGTAGCTCTCCATCTGCACGGCCGAGAGCGACGACGAATGCACGATCGTGTCGCGGAAGCCGGGGGCGAAACGCTCCAGTTGCGCCGTGACCGCCTCCGTGGCATCGAGGGTGCTGCCTGCGGGCACGTGGGTGTACGCCCACACCACGTGCATGCCCTGCGGCGCCCGTGACGGGTCGAACAGGGTCGGCTGGGACACGAGCACGTATGGGCTCGCCGGATGGCGGCCGGCCGCGACATCCGCCTCGGACGCGGCGATCTCCTCCCGCGTGCCACCGACATGAACCGTTCCCGCGCGCCTGAGCGAGCGATTGGCCCACGGCATCGGCGCGTTCACCGCGAAGTCGACCTTGGCGACGCCGTTGCCGTACCGGAAGCGACGCAGCTGCCTGAGGTAGCGCTCCGGCAGTTCCGCGCGAGCGATGCGGCTGAGCGCCCTGGCACTCACATCGAAGATCACGGCACGGTGCGGCGGAAGTTCCGCGATCGATCCGATCTCCGTGTTGGTGACGATCTCGCCCCCGTGCGCGATGAGGTCGTCGGCGAGCGCGTCGATGATGGCGATACTGCCGCCCACCGGGATCGGCCAGCCGCGCGCGTGGGCGTGGGTGGCCAGTACCAGCCCCGCCGCCGCGGTGGACGGGCTCGGCATACGTCTGATCGCATGCCCGAATACGCCGGACAACATCGCCGGCGCCTCGTCCTCGCGGAAGCGCACATTCCAGGCCGGTGACCCCTGCTCCAGGATGCGCAGTCCGAGGCGCGCGACGGTGAGCGGATGCCGCGGCAGCTGCAACACGGGCGATCCGCTGAACTGCGCCACCTCGTGCGCGCGCTCGACGAGCGGACGGAACAGCGAGAGCCACGCCGCGCCGTCTGGCCCCAGGTCTCGCGCCGTGCGATCGAGGTCGAGCCAGGCGAGTCCGGCTCGCCCGCCATCGAGGGGATGGCCGTACGACAGCTCGGGCACCACGAGGTCGATCCGCTTCTCCAACTCGAAACGCCGGAAGAAGCCTGAGGCCAACGCCATCGGATGCACGGCCGAACAGACGTCGTGCTGGAAACCGGGGGCGGTCAACTCGGCGGTGCGGGCCCCTCCCCCGATGGTGCGTCCGCGCTCGTAGACCCGCACGCTCAATCCCGCGCGCGCCATGGTGACCGCGGCCGCCATCCCGTTCGGGCCGGAACCGACGACGACGACATCCACGCTGTCCATCTGGCCAGTCTTTCATCTGTACGAAGATCGGTCACCCGGCTTTCGGTCGACGGTCGGGGGTACATGGCACGATCGAGCCATGAGACAGACGATCGTGCCGCCCTATCTCCTGCTACGACTCGCACACCTCGACGACCCCGCGATGGATCAGGTTCGGCGGGCAGCACGCCGGTCGCTCGCGGTGGATCCGCCCTTCCGCGAGGTGCGCATCGAGGATCACCCCGCCCGCACCGAGTTCGATCACCCGGTCTCCGAACACACGGGCGACGCCGGGCGCACGATCTTCGACGCCCACAACACCGAGTCCCTTCCCGGCACGGCCGTGCGCCGGGAAGGCGACCCGGCGACATCCGATGACACGGTGAACGAGGCGTACGACGGGCTCGGCCACACCTATGCGCTGCTGCGCGACGTGTACGACCGCGACTCGATCGACGGCGCCGGCCTCAACCTGCACGGCACCGTGCACTTCGGTGTCGACTACGACAACGCGTTCTGGGACGGCGAACGGATGGTGTTCGGAGATGGCGACGGCGTGGTGTTCCGCCGCTTCACCGCATCGCTCAGCGTGATCGGTCACGAACTCGCGCACGGGCTCACCCAGTCGACCGCGAACCTCACCTACAGCGGTCAATCCGGAGCGCTCAACGAGTCGGTGTCCGACGTGTTCGGGGCGCTGGTGGAGCAGTACACCGCGGGGCAGACGGCGGAGGAGGCCAGTTGGCTCATCGGCGCAGGACTGTTCACCGATCGGGTCACCGGCGTCGCCCTGCGGTCGATGCGGGCCCCGGGCACCGCGTACGACGATGATGCGCTGGGCAAGGATCCGCAGCCCGACTCGATGAGCGGCTACGTCACGACCAGGGAGGACAACGGCGGGGTGCACATCAACTCCGGGATCCCCAACCGTGCGTTCTACCTCACGGCGAGCGCCATCGGCGGGAATGCCTGGGACGGCGCCGGCCGCATCTGGTACGACACCCTCGTGAGTGGTTCGATCCGGGCCGACGCGAGCTTCACCCAGTTCGCGCGCGCCACCGCCGATGCGGCAGCGGCCCGATTCGGCTCGGATTCGCGCGAACATTCCGCGGTGGGCGACGCGTGGACTACCGTCGGAGTGGGCGCACAGACCTGAGGAGACGCGGTGAAGATCACGGTCATCCGGTCCGGCGGATTCGCCGGCCTGACCCGACGATGGGTCGTGATCGTCGACGACCAGGATGATGCCGCCGACTGGGAGCATCTCGTGGAGAATCTTCCCTGGGACGCCCGCTCGTCGACGCCGCCGCAACCCGACCGCTACGTGTACCGCATCCGGGTCTCCCGAAGACAGATCACCTTGCCGGAGCAGCAGCTCGCAGGGCCCTGGCGTCAGCTCGTCGACCGGGTCCTCGACACCGCAGAACCCGAGATCCCACGGCCGCGGGGCGGCGGGCACACCGGGGCCCCCAGGGCGATCTGACCGATCCGCTCCCACGCACGACAAAGCCGCCCGTTAACGAAGGAAGGGCCGGAAGCCCCCGCTTCCGGCCCGAGTGCGTGTGACCACGCGTCCCGTTTCAAGTCATCCCCCCGGAGGACTTTTTGAGGCCAACCCCCCGGAAGGCCTCTTAGGTATAAGTGTGGCGAAGCGGCGGCGATGGCCACAGCCCCACTACGGGGGTAATCGGTTACATTTCGGTTCAGATGCCGTCGCCCGGGCCCGACACGGCGAGCACCATGACACCCCAGGCGGCAAGCGCCACGACCCCGAGGAGCACGCTCGTGAGGCCGATGAACCACAGCCGACGAACGGTCGCGGCGAGTCGGATGTCCTGCCGCACGCCCGTGAAACGCTCGCGGAGCCGATCGAGATCCGGTTGCGGCTTCGGATCTGCCGGCCAGGTGGCGGGCGATGCCGCGGCGGACACGAGGCGCGCGACCTCGGTCGGCGCGAGTACCGTCGGCCGGTCGGCAAACCAGCGCAGCAGGCGCGCCTCCGACACAACGACGACATCCCGTGGCGGGGTTGCCGTCGGCACACTTCTCGGGTCCACCACGACGATGACACCCGTGGTGTGCACAGGTGACCCGACGGCGGCACCGAGCAACTGCTCGACGCGGCCGATCTCGAATTCAGAGTTGCGGATGTGGTTACGTCTGCCCGTTGGTGCCACGTCGGCCCCCCGAGCAACCCACACGCTCTGATTCGAGTAATTCCTTGCGCTCACGGCGAAGACGCCGCCCGGTCCGATGACCAGGTGGTCGACGTCGGCATCCGCTCCCCCGATCGGCACACCGTGGAGCACCGCCCAGGAGTCGTCAAGCCGTTCGAGCGATTCCCCCACCGCCAGTTCGCCGAGGGCATCGGCGTACAGTTCAGCCGCCTGAGCGGTGAGTTGACTCCGGCCGAGCACGCGGGCGACCTTCGAGCGGCGGTCAGTGCCCGACTGGGTGCGGAGAAAGGCGACGATGGCCGCCTGGGCGGGGATGCGTTCGTTGAGCGACCCGCGGAAGCCGGCACCCCCAGCGCCGGCTTCCAGCGTGTCGCTCATCTGATTCCATTCCCCCGAATATGCAGCTTCTGCCATCCCTCTCGAGGCCTGATTGGCTGCATGACAAGACTGCCGGGGCGGCGATAAACCGGGAACCCCCCGAGAGCGGGTAGGCCTGTCCCCAGTTGGGAGGGAGAACGTCTTGTCGCGGATTCAGACGGTCGTCAGGGCTCTGAGCGGATACCGCGAAAGGGCGTTCCTGCCGCGCAGATCGGCGATTTCGAGCACTACTCCGACACTCGATACCAGGTACCCGCAGCGCTCCAGAAGAGTCGCCGCAGCATCCAGTGTGCCGCCGGTGGCGAGCACGTCATCGAGCAGGAGAACGCGCTGCGTGCCAGGGGAGGAAGAGGGGTGCAGTTCGAGCGACGCCGATCCGTATTCGAGGTCGTAGGCGGCAGACATCACCTGCCCGGGGAGCTTGCCCGCTTTGCGGATCGGGAGCACACCGCACCCCAGGGAGCGCGCAGCCGCTGCGGCCAGAACGAATCCGCGGGCCTCGACGCCGGCGACGACGTCGATCCCGCTGACACCGTCGACGAGTTCGTCGATGACCGCGGTGAACGTGGCACCGTGGGCGAGGGCCGCGCTGAGGTCGCGGAAGACGATGCCGGCCTTGGGAAAATCAGGAAAAGCACCGAGGCGGGCCTGCACGAGCTCCGCAGCGCGAGAGCCGCTCATGCGGAGGTCTTCGCCCAGCGCACGGGCGCCCGATGCTGGTCCTCGGCATACGACCGGATGATCTCCTCCGAAGTTTCGCCGCTCAGCTTGAAGGCGCTCGCAAGCATGTCGGTGAAGTCGGTGACGGATGCCCGGAGGATCTCGCCCGCCGCGCGGAGGTCCTCGTTCTCCGACGCGCACGCTCCGCCTGCCAAGCGCACGCAGTACCCGAGCGCGTCGGGCACGGAGGTGCGCTGGGCGTGCTCGCGAAAGTAGTAGGCCTCCGATGTCTGAGAGAGGTCCACCCGCATCCGGGTGATGTCCTGTGCCAGTCGCGAGAGATCGGAATGCACGATGCCGGGCGAGAGCGTGGGCATGCGCGCGAGGTAGTCCGCAGCCTCCATGTGCACGACCCGGATCGCGAGCGTGCGCCGGTGCGCGAGCGCCGGGTAGATCTGCAGAAACCAGGACACGGCCGCCGTGAGCAGACCCAATCCGAAGAACGCTTCGATCGGTGTGAGCAGGCGGATGCCGGGGGCGACAGCCACCACGTCGCCGTAGCCGAGCGTGGTGACGGCGACGAGCGAGATGTAGAGAGCCTCGATCGGGTCTGGGTAGCGCCACTCGGCGATGCCGGCCGCGTAGACGAAGCCGTCGGGGATGTGCGGGAGGTAGACGAGTGCCCACCCGACGACCTGGAGCGTTGCCCACAGGCCGATCACGGCAAGCACGGCGAGAGGCCCGGCAATGACGACGGCCGACGGCCGGACCGCCCGCACGGTGTTCCACACGGCCACGACGACGACATGGCTGATTCGCCCGCGTCCGCTCGGATGAAGCAGGGTGTGGAAGACCTCCCGAAGACCGACACCGATGACCGCAGCGCCCAGCAGGGTCCACACCCAGAACATCACGGGCGGGTCCCCCGCGCGGCGATCGCTGCCTCGATGAACGCCGACACATCGGCCATCTCCTCGGCGGAGACCGAGTGGCCTACACCGGGGTACTCCCGCACGGTGAGGGCACAGTGCTGCGGCAGGAACTCGGCGGTGCGCTGCACGGCCGCCTGCGGGATGACCGGGTCATCGGGGTCCCGACCCCAGAAGAGCGGAACCGCGAGGCCGGCGAGTCGGGCATCCGCGGCATCGCCCGCCCCGGCGCCCGCGATCGTGAAACCGGCCAACGAGACCAGGGCCGCGAATCGCTCCGGCGCGTGGCGCAGCAGTTGAGTGGCCATGGCGCCGCCCTGCGAGAATCCGACCACGACAACGGGCCCGGTCGGCGCGACGCGGTCGAGCCAGGCCAGCACGTCGAGCGTGGCGTCGACCGCCGAGGCCGAATCCGGCTCGCCGGGCTCCCCCGAGACGAACCACGAGTACCCGCCGAGATTGCGGTGGGGCGCCCGGAGCGACGCGTAGACCGCGGAGGCGGGGAGCATGGGAATCAGGGAGACCAGATCGCGCTCGTGCGAGCCACGCCCGTGCAGCAGTACCACCAGGGTGGCGTCGCCGAGGTCCGAGGGATCGGCCGACCACACGACGGCGGCATCGTCGATCCGGCCGGGCTGAGGGACGCTGGCCGGAGCCGTGTGAGCGGTCATGGGCAAAGCCTAGGCGCGAGTGCATTGTGCGAGACTGACCGCGTGGCCACGACCCGCGACTACAGCGCCCTCCAGACGGCCCCGACACCGGTAGAGGTGACCGAATTCCGGCGGGCGAGCAATGCCACGGGGCGCTTTGGTCGCACGTTTTCCGCCATCACCGTCGCCATCGGGCTGCTCATCGGCCTCGCGTTCGTCGCGATCGTCGGTGTGCTCATCACGGGCGCCATCACCGTGGTTCTCGCATCGGGGTTCGTGCCCTTCGAGCTTCCTCCGCTCGTCGGCCCGGTGGTCGCGGGCGGACTGCAGCTCGCACTCATCGTCATCGTCGTGGCGCTGTACCGCCGGGCGTGGCGCACCCGATGGGAGCGACTGCTGCGCATGAGTCGCTTCGCCGAGCGGAACGGTTTCGTCTTCTCCCCCAGGGACGCGAACCCCCGCTACCCGGGCGCCATCTTCCAGACCGGTGATTCCCGCGCCGCCATCGACCACTTCTACGCCGCCGGCCACCAACACCTGGATTTCGGGAACTACCGTTTCACGACCGGCTCCGACAAGGACCGCACCACCCACACCTGGGGGTTCCTGGCCATGCGGCTGGAGCGCAGGCTGCCGCACCTCCTGCTCGACGCGCGGAGCAACAACGGGCTGTTCGGGGTGTCCAATCTGCCGGTGATGTTCCGCGCGAATCAGACCCTGTCGCTCGAGGGCGACTTCGATCGGCACTTCCGGCTGTACTGCCCGGCGGGGTACGAGCAGGATGCGCTGTACATCCTCACCCCCGACGTCATGGCGAGCCTCATCGACGAGGCGGGCACGTTCGACCTCGAGATCGTGGACGACTGGCTCTTCGCCTACTCACCCGAGCCGTTTCGCATGGATGACGCAGCCACCGTGCAGCGGATCCTGCGCGTCGTCGACACCGTCGGCGCGAAGACCCGTGGCCAGACCGCCCGGTATGCGGATGCCCGCAACCCGGTCTCTCCGTCGGCGTCGCCGCTCACCGGCCGCCTCGACGACAACACGATCGCAACACCGGGGCGTCGACTCCGGCAGGGAGCGCCCGTGCTGTTCATCGTGCTGGCCGGAGGCATCGTGCTCGCCGCCGGCGCGGTGTTGCTCCTGCCGTTCTAGGCCGGGTTCACGTCTCCGAGGATGCCCGGTGGCACGGTTCCGTCTGCGGACACCAGGGTCAGGCGCTGAGTCGGGCGCGTCATCGACACGTAGAGGGCACCGGCGCCGCGCTCACTCTGCGCCAGAATCGTCCCGGGTTCCACCACGATCACCGAATCGAACTCCAGGCCTTTCGACTCCTGCGCCGTGAGCACGGCGATCGCCCTTGTGAGGCCGTCCGGCCCGAGCCCGGCATCCGTTCCGTAGCGTTCGCTCACGGTGTCGAACGTCTCGATGAGCATCGCGTCGGGGGTGATCACGGCGAGGGTGCCCGCGGACGGGTGTTCCCGGTCGAGGTGCACGGCCTCGGCGAGGTCGGTCATCACCGCCACCGGCCATTCGCTGTCCCGCACCGCCGTCGATGGCGTCACGGGCAGTCCGTGGTGAATGGCCATGCGCTCCGCCGCCGCGGCGATCTGGCTCGGGGTGCGGTAGTTCACGGTGAGTTCCTCGAGTCGCCAGCGGTCACCGGCGGGAGCGGTGCCGATCAACGATTTCAGGGCCGTTTTCCAGTTCGAGGCAGCGGATGCGGATGCGCCCTGCGCGATGTCCCCGACCACGGTGAAGGAGCGCAGCGGGCAGCGGCGCAGGAGCAGCCTCCACTGCATCGGGGAGAGTTCCTGCGCCTCATCGACCACCACGTGCCCGTAGGTCCATGACCGGTCTGCGGCGGCACGCTCGGCGGTGGTGCCGCGGTCGAGTCCCTCGGCGAACCCGGCGGCGAGGTCCTCGGCGTTCACCAGTCCCACGACATCCATGTTCTCGATGGCGCGCTCGGCGTTCTCGATGTCGCGTTTGCGCTGCTGTTTCACTTCGCGCTTCTGCGCCGCATCGACCACGTCGTACTCGCCGAGCAGCTCAGCCGCCTCGTCGAGGAGCGGCACATCAGAGACGGTGAACGGCGCATCCCGGTCCCGCCGCAGGAGCGCACGTCGCTCGGGTGTCCAGCCGGGCGTGAGCTCCGCCAGCCACTGCGGCCGGGCGTAGAGATCCTGCAGCAGTTTCTGAGGCGTGAGCGGCAGCCAGGCGGTGTTGAGTGCCACCCGCACGTCATAGGACGACCGAAGATCTTCACGCAGCATCGGGTGGTCGGATTCGTCGACCGAATTGCCCTGGGCGCGAAGCTGATCGGCCCACTGCTTGGTGAGTTGCCCCAGCGCGGCTTTCACGAACGTGACGCGAGCCTCGTTGTACGGCTTGCGCGACTGCTGGGCGCGATGCATCGCGCTCGCAATGACATGGGGTTCGAGGAGCACCCGATCGCCGCTCACATCGAGTTCCTGTGTCGCCGTCGGGATGCGCTGGCGGGACTTCACGGCCCGGGCGATCACGTCGGACATGGACGCCGCGCCCTTGACCGCGGCGACCGCTGGGACATCCTCGGTGGCCGTCTCGACACCGGGAAACAGTCCACCCACGCTCGACAGCACGACTCCGGTCTCGCCGAGCGACGGGAGCACCGACTCGATGTATTGCAGGAACGATCGCGACGGCCCGACGATGAGCACACCCGAGTTACGCAGCCTGTCTCGGTGGGAGTACAGCAGATACGCGGCGCGGTGGAGCGCCACCGCGGTCTTGCCGGTGCCTGGCCCACCCTGCACCACGAGCACGCCGCTCAGGTCGGAACGGATGATGCGGTCCTGCTCCGCCTGGATCGTGGCGACGATGTCCGCCATGCGCCCGGTGCGCTCCGCCGAGAGCGCCGACAGCAGGGCGCCCTCGCCCTGCAGCTCGCTGCCGCCGTCTCGGAGCATCTCGGCGTCGAAGATCTCGTCTTCGACCCGCACTATCTCCCGGCCACGGGAGATCAGGTGGCGACGGGCTCGAGTCCCCAGCGGATTCGCCGCAGTGGCTTGATAGAAGGCGCTCGCCTGCGGCACCCGCCAGTCGAGCAGGATCGGCGCGAGATCGGCGTCGCGTAGTCCGATGCGGCCGATGTAGCGATGCACGGGGGCATCGCCCGAGGCATCCAGTTCGATACGCCCGAACGCGAGCCGCTCGTTCACCTCGCGGAGCTGAATGATCCGGTCCTCGTAGATGCGGGCGAACGCGTCGCGCTCGGAACGGTTCTGATGATTGCCGCCGCCGCCCTGGCGCCGGACCGCCGCGAGCTGGGTCGACGCCTCCCGCAGGAGTTCGTCCAGTCGCGCATACAGCCCCGCAACGTAGCGCTGTTCCCGCTCGAGTTCGTTATTGGCCACCGCCGCACACCCCTTGAATTCCAGCCTTCGAGTTTACTCGGGCCTCGACCGGGGCATCGACCACGCCGATCCACGGGGGGTCGTGCGTCGGCGGCTACTTGAGCAGCCGGGAGAGCACCCTGTCGGCGAGCGGTTTTCCGCCCGTCTGGCAGGTGGCGCAGTATTGCAACGACGAGTCTGCGAACGTGACGTCGCGCACGGTGTCGCCGCAGATCGGGCAGGGCTGCCCCGTGCGACCGTGCACGCGCATGCCCGCCTTCTTCTCCTGCTTGAGGTCGGCTGCAGGCACGCCGGATGCCCGCTCGACCGCATCACGGAGCGTGCGGTGCAGCGCCTCGAACAGGCGCTCCGCGACATCCGGTTTCATCGAGGCGGGGGCGAACGGGGACATCTTCGCCACGTGCAGGATTTCGTCGGAGTAGGCGTTGCCGATGCCCGCGATGAGACTCTGGTTGCGGAGTACGCCCTTGATCTGCGCACGCCCGGCCCCAGCGAGGATGCCGGCGAACACGTCGAAGGTGAAGTCGGGATGAAGCGGATCGGGGCCGAGACGGGCCACACCCGGCACCTGCAGCGGGTCGCTCACGATGGAGATCGCGAGTCCCTTCTTCGTGCCTGCCTCGGTGAGGTCGAGCCCTGAACCGTCGTCGAACACCAGTCGCGCGGCGAGCGGCCCCTTTCCCGGTCGCACCGGCTCGAGCGGCGCCTCGGGTCGGAGGCGGATCCATCCGGCGCGCGCCAGATGCACGACCAGGTGCAGGTCACCGACCGCGGCGTCGAGGAATTTTCCGCGCCGAACGACCGGCCCGACCGGCAGCCCGATCAGAGCGGTCGGCTGCGGGTCGAACGTCTTGAGCGCCGCAATCGAGACCACGGAGAATCGCGAGATGGTGCGCCCGGCAAGCCGGGCAGTGAGGTCGTCGGCGAGTGCCTGCACTTCGGGTAACTCGGGCACGGGTCACCCCTGCGGGAGGGGAGGAAGCGCCGCGAGCGCGTGGCGGTCGGCCGTGATCGCCGCGAGCAGCCGCGCCTCGGCGCGGAGGGCGCTGTCACGTTCCCTGCTGGAGACGATGCGCTGCCGAGCGAAGGCGAGCCGGGTCGCGTTGCGGGTGAGCGACCGGAACTGGTCGGCCAGACCGAAACGCCCCGCCCATGCCGTGCCGTAGCGTCGGCCTTCCGGTGTCGACAGCAGGGCGACCTCGAACGGCGTGAACCAGCCCGCCTGCCCGTAGTCGGCAAGGCGGCCGGCTGTCACTGCCCGCTCCTGACGGCGCAGGAACACCACGAATGCGACGGCGGAGAGGAAGAGGGGCACCTGGACGACCACGTAGTAGCCGTAGAAGTTGTTCACCAGGAGACTCGCCCCGTTCCAGAAGGCATGGAGCAGGATGGCCGGGGCAAGGCCGAGCAGGAAGTAGCCGATCGCTCCTGCCCCGCTCGAACGGCGGGAGGCGAACCCCAGCACGATTCCGGTGATGGCGGTGAACATGACGTGCGCGAACGGCGACAGCACCCCGCGGAGGAAGAAGATCTCGCCCACCCCGGCGACGTCTCCCGAGCCGAGTGCGAGGCCGAAGTACTGGATGTTCTCGGTGAACGCGAAACCGACCGCGACCATCGCGCCGTAGACGAGGCCATCGACCGGTCCCTCAAACTGCCTGCGGAACACCCAGAACAGCAGGAGCACGCCGAAGCCCTTCGCGGCTTCCTCCACGACCGGTGCCTGGATCACGGTGGAGACGAAGACCGCCCCGAAACTCTCGTCTCCCGACATCCCGGACACCAGCTGGGTGAGGAACGAGAAGATGAGCGCGATGGCCACCGAGGCGGCCGCGCCCCAGAGCAGGGCAAAGAGCAGTGCTGGTTTGGGCTCCGGCTCCCAGCGGTCGATCCACCCCACTGCGGTGAGCACGATCAGCAGCGGCACGAGCGCCATGACTGCGGCGATGACGACGGCCACGGTGCCGACGGCGAATACCAGGTAGGCCGAGACGGCGAGCGCGATCGCGCCGACCAGCGCGAAGCCCACCACGGCGAACACGATGACCGGATCGATTCGCCGCGCCTTCACGACCGCGACGGAGCCCGGCGCCGGCGCATCCGGTGCGAAGCCGAGCGGATGCCAGTCGACGGGACCCTGCCGCTGGGCGATGGGGTCGCCTACCTCCACGTCGCTGCCGCCATGTTCTCTCCCGTGCCTTGGCTGAAGTCGACGCGCGTCGACCAATGGAGATCACAGCCTAATTCGGTCGTCGGCGTCGTTCGGGAGGGTTGCCTCAGAACACCTTGCCCGGATTCAGGATGCCGAGCGGATCGAACACGGCTTTGATCTGCCGCTGTAACTGCACCTGGTCGTCCCCGAGTTCGTCGGCGAGCCACCGGCGTTTCAGCAGGCCGACGCCGTGCTCTCCGGTGAGGGTGCCACCGAGCCGCAGAGCGGCGCGAAACACTTCGTCGGCCGCGTTCCATACGTGCTCGGGCACCTCGTCGCCCTGAACGATGAAGTTGGGGTGCAGGTTGCCGTCGCCCGCGTGGGCGACCGTGGGGATATCCACGCCGAATCTCGCGGACACCTCTTCGATCGCCGCGAACATCTGCGGCAGTGCGCTCCGCGGAACGCAGACATCTTCGATCAGCACCGTCCCGGTCGCGGCGAGCGCGGGATGGAACGACCGCCGGATCGCCATGAGCCGCTCGCCCTCGACCTCGTCGGTGGTGAGGTCGGCATCGCCACCGTGATCGGCGATCACCGTGAGCGCGGCATCCGCCTCGGCCTCGCTCGCCGGTCCGTCGGTCTGCACCAGAAGATAGGCGCCACCCCGCACCAGGTCGAGGCCCAGGTGGGCCCCGATGAGTTCGAGCGAGCGGTGATCGAGCAGCTCCATGGCTGCGGGTCGGATGCGCGCGGCGGTGATCGCCGCCGACGCCGCGGCGGCCGCCGTGACATCCGGAAACCAGGCGCCGATCGTGGCGACGACGCCCGTCGGTAGCGGAATGAGCTTCACCGTCGCCTCGACGATCACGCCGAGGGTGCCCTCAGATCCCACGAACAGCGCGGTCAGATCGAGCCCGGTGACGCCCTTGACGCTGCGGTGGCCCACCCGCAGGATGCTGCCGTCGGCACGCACCACGGTGAGCCCGAGCACCGCCTCGCGGGTGACCCCGTACTTGGCGCAGAGCAGCCCGCCCGCCCCGGTGGCGATGTTGCCGCCGATGGTGGAGATCGCCTTGCTTGCCGGGTCGGGGGCGAACCAGAGGCCGTGACGTTCGAGGGCGAGGTTGAGGTCGGCGTTGATCACGCCCGGTTCGACGACCGCGAGTTCGTCGGCCACCGCGATCTCGAGAATGCGGTTCATGGCCATGGTGGAGAGCACGATCTCGCCGGACGCACCGATGGCGCCGCCCGCGAGGCCGGTGCCCGCGCCTCTCGTGACCACCGGCACGCGGTGGTGACTCGCGATGCGAAGGGTGGCCTGCACCTCGGCCGACGGAACGCGCCGTCACGACCGCGAGGGGCATCGAGCCCGATCGGTGCCCCGATTTGTCGGTGGTGACCGCAGCCAGCGCATCAGCGTCGGTGGAGACGGCGTCGCCGAGGGCAGTTCGGAGGGCGTCGAGCACGGGCGGGACTGCGGTGGTCATGGTGCCTTCGACCCTATCGCCGCGTCACGCTCGGGCGGACCCTCGAAGCGATCCTATTCGCGTCCGCAGCGAAATGGGCGGAGACTTGGTCGGCCGACAACGCGGTGGTGTAGACGGCGGTGTTGTCGAGCCGGCCCCGGTGAAGAAGTCGCTCGTCGGGCGAGTTGGCCAGCCCGCGAGAGTGTCGTAGCCGATTCGCCAGTATCCGTCGGTGACCGGCCATACCCTGATCGTGAGCTGGGCTTCTCCTGCGACCGACTCACCGTGATCATACAGCGTGAGTATCGAGCTACCGGGAGCAAGCGTCGCGACGACCTGGTGCCAGACTCCGTCGTATGTAGTCAGCGGCGTCGATGACTGAGCGGATGTTGCCCGATTCACGCCGAAAACTGAGGGTGCCGGTATCTGGTGAGGTAGAGCGCCGGTCAGGGCGGTCGACGTGCCGGACTGGGAGTCCGCCGAACCCGAGGAGGAGGCCGCCGGAGTCGCGGTGGGCATTCGGAACCAGATCTCGACGGAGAACGCCGCCGGGACGCAACCGAGGTGGACTGTAATGTACACGAGTTCGTGGCCGTGTGAGGATGAGCGCCAGGTCCCGGGTTTGCGAGGCAGGATCCGGCGATCCGATCCGAAGGCACCCTGCAGGTTGGCCGTCCCGCCGTTCCCGGAGTCATCTGCGGCGACGGATCCCGACGCATCGGAGAATCGGTAGTAGAAGAACGGCGAGTCGGCAGCAGCCTTGTGCAGGCAGTCGTAGGCCTCGTGCGCGGCGAAGGAAGTTTGACGGTGTTCGCGGTCGTCTTCGAGAAGGCGGCGCCAGCGAACCGAGTCGGGGAGAAGCCACCCGGGGTAGCGCCGACAGGCCCCACGCGGGAGTCAGGAACGCGCGATCGACTGCCGTGGCTCCCCCGGCGAGAAGTCGTCCCGGCCAGAAGGTCGAGTGGGTCGGGCGGTGCGGTCGATCGGGCCGCCCCGATGAGCGCGGCGGCTCCGAGGCCGAGCGCCACCAAGGGAACCACATCGCCGGTGACCGATCCAGAGGCCGGGCAGTCCTGCGAACGGAATCCGCATCACACCGACTCCGCGCACCTGCTCGGGAGACGACGGAACTCGAGTCTTCGGTCTGGTTCGCGTCGCCACGAAGCGACAGCATACCGTCCTCGGTCACACCCACCATGCGATGAAGGCGCATGCGCCCGGCGACATCCGGATCGTTCACGAGCAGCACCTGACCGTGCCGCACCTCGTGACGGGTCGACCGGCATCGCCACCACCACATCACCCTTGCGGATGCCCGGCGCCATCGAGTCGCTGGCCACGGTGGTCGGCTGCCACGCCCACAGTGCCGGCAATGCCGCCCAGAAGACCAAAGCTGCCGCAACCATCAGGGTCGTCTTGGAGAGCGTCGAGAGGAGGAGCCGCGACCAGGCACGGATCGCCGAAGCGTCCTCACGTGCGCGACCGAACATCGGCTCCCCCTCTCATCGCTGCTCGGCCCTATCGGGCCCATTTACTGCTCGGGCCTATCGGGCCTAGAACTGCCGACTTAGCTGTTCTGCGCTTCCCAGGTGAAGCCGATGGATGCGGTGCTGGCCTGGGTGGTGTTCGGTGCGTCATCCTTCAGCAGGTAAGTGAAACGGTAGGTGCGCGTCTCGGATGCGGTACCGGTGGGCGTCCAGGTACCGAGCCCCGTGGTGTAGTTCGTAGCGGACGTTCCGAAGCTGGCGAGTGTTCCGGTGGGGAAGATGGTGGAGGTCGGGCTGAAGCCCGTGCAGGAACCGAATGTGCCGCCCGTGCCGAGTTCGACCGTGAGGTTGATCGAGGAGCTGAGCGCGTTGGTCGTCGCCGGTGCGGTGCCGTACAACTTCACGGATGACGCTAGCGAGCCGTTCGAGGTGACGACGATGCACTTCGAACCGGTCTGGTTCGGCTTCAGGTTCGACACCGTGAACATCGCCGTGTTGGAGTCGTCATCGCTGAGCGAAACGGTTCCGGCTGCCCAGTTGTTGGTGGGGTTCGAGGTCGTCGACGTGAACGCCGCGTACGACGACTGGCCGATGACCAGGCCGCTCACGAGCAGGGCGGCGGGGAAGGCGACCCAGCGCACGACGCGAGCGGTGCTGAGGGTGGGCGACACGACGGGCATGATGGCTCCTTCTGAAGAGAATGTGGTTATCGAGCATGGACGGCGACGATCGCGCATCTTCTGCCGAATCGATCCCCCGCACCCACTCTGATCGGGCGCAGAGTCAGGATGCCGAGCATCCAACGAATTGACAACGCTTTTGAACCAGATACAGACCGGTCCACCCCTGTACTGGGGCACGAAAACGCCGCAGACAGGGGCGTTCACCCCGCGTTCGGGGTTCACCGCGCGACTCGGAGCGGCTACACACCGCCTGGTCCGTTTTCCGCTGGTCAGCATGCTGAAGGCGTGACAGAGTCGACGTCGTGCACCCTGACCATGCCGCAATCTCGTGCGACGACCCCGGCTTCGACGAGCGCTACCTGGCCATCAGCGCGCGCGATCCGCGATTCGACGGTCAGTTCATCAGCGGCGTCAGTTCCACCGGCATCTATTGCCGGCCGAGTTGCCCCGCCAACACCCCCGGGCGCGGCAATGTGACCTTCTACCGCACTGCCGCAGCCGCCCATGCGAGCGGCTTCCGCGCGTGCAAGCGGTGTCTACCCGATGCCGTTCCCGGCTCACCCGACTGGAATGCGGGCGACGACCTGGCGGCACGCGCGATGCGGCTCATCTGCGACGGCGTCGTCGAGCGCGAAGGCGTGCAGGGACTGGCCCGCCGCCTCGGATACACCGAGCGACATGTCGCCCGCGTGCTCGTGCGGGAACTCGGCGCAGGCCCTCTCGCCATCGCGCGGGCCGGTCGGGCACAGACCGCGCGACTGCTGCTCATCGCCACGGAGCTGCCGCATTCGGATGTCGCGTTCGCCGCGGGTTTCGCGAGCATCCGCCAGTTCAATGACACCATTCGGGCCGTCTACGAGCGCACGCCAGGCGAGCTCGGCGAGGCGCCCCCGCACGACCGTCCGCAGCAGCGGACGGAGCAGAGCCCGGCGTGAGCACCCACGCCGATCACCCTGCACCTCCCCGCGAGACAGCCCTTCGACGGGCGCGGGCTCATGCGTTTCTTCGCCGACCACGCGATCTCGGGGATCGAGAACGGTGACGACACGTCGTACTCCCGTGCGCTGCGGTTGCCCGGCGGCACGGCGACGGTGCAGCTCGAACTCGATGGCGAGACCGGTATCACGTGCACGGCGCAGCTCTCCGAGCTGCGCGACCTCGCTCCTCTGGTCGCCCGGATTCGACGGCTGTTCGACCTCGACGCCGACTCGGTCGCGATCGACACCGCGCTCTCCGCAGACCCGGTGCTCGCGCCGAGCGTCGCCGCACACCCGGGCGTGCGGCTGCCGGGGAGCGTCGATGCGGAGGAGACCCTGTTCCGCACGCTCTTCGGCCAGCAAGTCTCGGTGGCCGCGGCGCGTACCGTGCTCGGCCGTATCGCCGCGGAGCTCTCCGACGAGGCGGGCCTGTTCCCGACCGCGTCGCAGATTGCCGAGCACGGCCGAGGCGTGTTCGCGGACCGGCACGGCGGGTGTCGAGCATTCTCGGTGTCGCAGAAGCGCTCGCCGACGGCTCGCTCGACTCTCGACGTGGGCATGCCGGTGACCGAACTGACCGCCAGACTCACGGCGATGCCCGGCATCGGACCGTGGACCGCCGGCTACGTGGCGATGCGCGTGCTCGGAGCCCCGGATGTGCTGCTCGCGGGCGACCTGATCATGCGTGCAAGCGCGGCCGACCGCGGACTGCCCGTCCACCGAACGAGGACTCGCGGAGCACGGGCGGCGTGGGCACCATGGCGCAGTTACGCCGGGTTGCACCTCTGGCGGCTCGCCGATCGTTGACCGGCGACGGCCGGTGGATACGATCGTGAGGTGAGCGAACGATCCGGCAATGATGCCGCCCCGGGAGACGGCAGAGACGAAACCGAGAACGAGCGGCTCGACCGCAACTGGGCCGAGATCCTCCAGGAGCTCAGGGTCACTCAGACCGGCACCCAGATCATCACCGGCTTCCTCCTCACGCTCGCCTTCCAGCCGCGCTTCGCCGATCTCGACACCTTCCAGGTCACGGTGTACCTCTGCCTCGTTATCGCTGCATCGGTGTCGACGGCGCTCGCACTCGCGCCCGTCAGCATGCACCGGGTGCTGTTCCGGCAACGCGCGAAGGGCCCACTCGTGCATGCCGGCCATCGCATCCTCAAGGTGGTGCTCGTGTCGATGGTCATCGTGCTCACGGGCACTGTGCTGCTGATCTTCGATGTCGTGCTCGGCCGCAGTGCCGGAATGCTGGCCGGCGGCGGCATCCTGTTGGTGATGATCGTGCTCGCCGTCGCGCTGCCACTGGGTGCCCGCCGGTCGGACGCCGAAGACTGAGTCCGGGCGGGGGCTAAGCGGTCTTGCCCTTCCTCGACTTGCCCGAGTCACCGGACTTCGCCTTCGCCGTCGACTTCGCCGACTCTTTTCCGCCCCGGTTCTTCTCGACGCTGCGGCGAAGCGCCTCCATGAGGTCGAGCACCTCGCCGCCCTCAGCATCGTCGCCCGCCGCGCCGAAGGTCTCCTCCGTGTCGAGGGTGTCGCCCTTCTCCAGCTTCGCCTCGATGAGCTGTCTCAGCTCGTCCTGA
The DNA here is from genome assembly GCA_963756375.1 of uncultured Actinomycetota bacterium. Taxonomy (GTDB): domain Bacteria; phylum Actinomycetota; class Actinomycetes; order Actinomycetales; family Microbacteriaceae; genus Marisediminicola. Next base: position 1,430,347 of record CAVWNJ010000005.1, read on the forward strand.
TACTCGTCGCTGAACTTCTCCGGCTCGAAATCCGAGGCGAAGCTCTCCACGAGGGACTCCGACATCTCGAGTTCCTTCTGGGAGATGCGCACCTTGGTGTCGAGCGCAGGGAAGGATGCCTCGCGCACCTCGTCGTCCCACAGCAGCGCCTGCAGCATGATCACGTCTCCCCGCACCCGCAGGGCTCCGAGCCGCGTCTTCTGACGCAGGGCGAAGTGCACGATGGCGGTGCGATCGGTGGCCTCGAGGGTGCGCCGAAGCAGCGTGTAGGCCTTCGGCGATTCGGATGCCGGCTCCAGAAAGTAGCTGCGATCGAACATGATCGGGTCCAGCTGGTCGGACGGCACGAATTCGACCACGTCGATCTCCCGGCTGCGTTCCTGGGGCAGCGACTTCAGCTCCTCGGTGGTGAGCACGACGGTGCGCTCGCCGTCGTCGTAGGCCTTGTCGATGTGCTCGTAGGCCACGACCTTGCCGCACACCTCACAGCGCCGCTGGTATCGAATGCGGCCCCCGTCCTCATCGTGCACCTGATGCAGGGAGATGTCGTGATCCTCGGTGGCGCTGTAGACCTTCACCGGCACGTTCACCAGGCCGAATGTGATGGCACCGTTCCAGATCGCTCGCATGCCTCATTCTCTCGCCGCGCCATCCATTCGCATACCCCGAGGCCGCCGCGCGCTCCCAGGGGTGGCACAGACCGTCGCGTGCGGTGAAGATGAGGGATGGCCTCCCCGAAGACCGTCGTCTCCGTCGACGGGCACCGCATCGGGCTCACCCACCTCGAGAAGGTGCTCTATCCCGAGACGGGAACCACGAAGGCCGACGTGCTCGACTACTACGCCCGCATCGCCGACGTGCTCATCCCGCACGCCGCCGACCGGCCGCTCACCCGCAAGAGGTGGGTGGACGGCGTGGGCACGCCCGAGCGGCCGGGCACGATGTTCTTTCAGAAGAATCTCGACGCCTCGACCCCGTCGTGGGTGCCGCGCCGCAGCATCGAGCACAGCGATCACAGCAACGACTATCCGCTGCTGAACGATCGCGCCACCCTCACCTGGCTCGGCCAGATCTCGGCGATCGAACTCCACGTGCCGCAGTGGCGATTCGGTCGCACCGGGCTCGCGCTCAACCCCGACCGGCTCGTGCTCGACCTCGACCCGGGCGAGGGTGCTGGCCTTGCGGAATGTGCGGAGGTGGCGAGGATGGCGCGCGCCATCCTCACCGACATGGGGCTCGACCCGCACCCGGTCACGAGCGGGAGCAAGGGCATCCACCTGTATGCGGCGCTCGACGAGAAACAGGATTCGGCCGGTGTGAGCGCGGTGGCCCGGGAGCTCGCGCGCGCCCTCGAGGCCGATCACCCCGATCTCGTGGTGAGCGACATGAAGAAGTCGCTGCGCGGCGGCAAGGTGCTCGTGGACTGGAGCCAGAACAGCCGCAACAAGACCACGGTGGCGCCGTACTCCCTGCGTGGCCGGTTCCAGCCCACGGTCGCCGCACCGCGCACCTGGGCCGAACTCGACGATCCGGAACTCCGGCACCTCGACTATCGGGAGGTGCTCGACCGGGTCGCGGCGGCCGGCGACCCGCTCGCGGCACTCGGGGAGGGTCATCGGGCCGCTCTCGAACCCACCCCCGACCACCTCGACCGGTTCGAGGCATCCCCTGCAGCACAGGACCGCCTCACCGCCTACCGCAGCAAGCGCGACGCGGCCAAGACCCCCGAGCCCGTGCCCGCGAGTGCACCGGTCCCCCGGCCGGATGGCGCCACCTTCGTGATTCAGGAACATCACGCCAGAGCGCTGCACTTCGATTTCCGCCTCGAGCACGACGGCGTGCTGGTGAGCTGGGCGCTGCCGAAGGGGGTCCCCGTCGATGCGACCAAGAACCACCTCGCGGTGCAGACGGAGGATCATCCGCTCGAATACGGACTCTTCGAGGGCACCATTCCGAAGGGCGAGTACGGCGCGGGCGAGGTGACGATCTGGGATTCGGGCACCATCGAGGTCGAGAAGTGGCGCGAGGGCAAAGAGGTGATCGCCACCCTGCACGGCGAGAAGCACGGCACGAATCGCTACGCGCTCATTCATACGGGCGGCCGCGGTGGGCGGAGCGACAACAACTGGCTCATCCACCTCATGGCGCCGAAGGTGGCGAGCGGCCCGAGCGAGAGCACATCGGATGCCGCATCGCCCGGCGCTTCGACGACTGAGGTACCCGCAAAGCGCGTCAGCCGTCGCAAGGTGGTGGGCTCGCCGCGCCGCGCCGCGTCGATTGCGCCGATGCTCGCCACCCTCGGTGCCTCGAGCGATATCGACGAGGATGACGACTGGGCCTTCGAGATGAAGTGGGACGGCATCCGAGCCATCGCCGCCGTGCAGGGGGGCGCCGTCACCTTCACCAGCCGCAACGGCAACGACCTCACGGCCACATACCCGGAGCTCGCCGAGTTGGCCGGATCGGTGGACGGCGATGCCGTGATCGACGGTGAGATCGTTGCGCTCGATGCTCGGGGCAGGCCCGACTTCGGCAGGCTGCAACGCCGCATGAATCTCACCCGCGAGAGCGAGGTCGACGCCGCCATGGCCGAGACGCCCGTGCTGTTCTTCGCGTTCGACCTTCTCGGCTCCGGCACCCGATCGCATCTTGGAGACAACTACGACGACAGGCGCTCCGCGCTCTCCCGGGTGGTGCACGAGCAGGGGCCGGTGCGGGTGCCGCCCGCCTTCGAGGGCGATCTTGCGGCGGCGATCGACGCCAGCCGGAGGCTCGGGCTCGAAGGGGTCATGGCGAAGCGCCGCGACGGCACGTACTCCGTCGGCCGGAGGTCAAGGCTCTGGGTGAAGATCAAGCACCAGAAGACGCAGGAGGCGGTGATCGCCGGGTGGCGTCAGGGCAGGGGCAGGCGTGCCGACTCCCTCGGATCACTGCTACTCGGCATCCCCGACCCCGACGGCGGAGGCCTGCGCTACATCGGCCGGGTGGGCACCGGGTTCAGCGACCGCGACCTCACCGCGCTCGCCGAAACGCTCGCGTCGATGGGGCGCGCCACCAGCCCGCTCGACGGCGTACCGGCGGCCGACGCGGCCGACGCGCATTGGGTGACGCCCAAGCTCGTGGGCGAGGTCGAGTTCCTCGAGTGGACGGCGGAGGGGCGCCTGCGCCATGCCACCTGGCGGGGGCTCCGGCCGGACAAGGCCGTTGCCGACATAAGGCCCGAATAGCGCAGCGGCACGCCTCCCGCGTCAAGGCCCCCGCGAGACGCGACTCGGGCGAGCCGTTGCGTGGCAGTGTTGTCGAATGCTCGAAGCGATTGCCGGGAGTGACCCTGTTCACCACCGTGGCATTCGCCGCCGTCATCGATACCCTCCTGGCCACACCCGCTGTCGCCCGGCACCTCACGTAACCTCACTCATCGCCGAGCAGCGCGCGCGGGACATCGCGTCGGCTCGCGCACTCAGAACCAAGCAAGTACCGTAGAAACCCCGACCAAAGGATCACAATGCGCCTCAAACTGCTTTTCGTCATCGGACTGGCCACCGGATATGTCGTGGGTGCACGCGCCGGACGCGAGCGTTACCTCAAAATCAAGGAGAAGGCCACCGAGGCGTGGGAGGACCCGCGCGTGCAGAAGGCCGTGCACGAGACCGAGGCGTTCGTACGCGAGAACGCCCCCATCGTCGCCGAGAAGGTGACGGAGGGCGCCAAGGCCGCAGCCGAGGGCGCGAAGGCCGCAAGCGAGAAGGTGGCGGTCGGCGCGATGATCGCCGCCGATCAGGCCAAGGTCGCCGGCGAGAAGGTGGCCGAGGGCGCGAAGGCGGCGGCAGCAGGCGTGAAGGATGCCGCGGGCAAGGTCGCCGAGTCGAGCCATGAGTTCGCCGGCAAGGTCTCTGAGACGAGCCACGAGTTCGCCGAGAAGGTCGCCGAGACCAGCCACGACCTCGCCGAGCGGGTGTCCGGGGGCGCGAAGAACGTGGCCTCCAAGGTCACCGGTTCCGTCGACGAGGGTGCTGCGGCCACGCAGGCTGCTCGCGACACGGCAGACGAGCTCGGCGCGGAGGAATCATCCGACTCCGGCGCGGACTCGGGCACGGACTCGGGCACGGACACGCACACGGACACCGCCCAGGCAGACGCGAACGACAGCGACCGCCAGTCCACCAACAGCTAGAAACCGCTCCTCAGGAGTAGCGCACGAGGGCGCCAGGACACGTGTCCTGGCGCCCTCGTGGCGTGTGTGGGTGGCGCGTTTCAGCGACGCCTCATTCGCCCTTGCTCGCGAGGATGATGTCGATGGCGCCGGTCATCGGGTGAATGCCGCTCAGGCGCTCGGGCGACAGCACCCGCTCGACCTCCTCGCGGTCCATGAGACCTGCGGCGATGACGAGTTCTGCGATGGAGGCGTTGGTCGTGAGCGCGGTGTGCGCGAGGGTCGCGGATGCCGCGTAGCCGATGTACGGCGTGAGCGCCGTGACCACGCCCACCGATGACTCCACCTGCAGGCTGAGCTTCGACCGGTTCGGCGTGATCCCGTCGATGCAGTTCACCCGCAACGTGTAGCACGCGTTGGTCATCCACAGCAGAGACTGCAGGATGCTGTGCGCGATCACCGGTTCGAACGCGTTGAGCTGAAGTTGCCCCGCTTCCGCCGCTGCCGTCACGGTCGCATCCGCGCCGATCACGCTGAAGGCCACCTGGTTCACGACCTCCGGGATCACCGGATTCACCTTGCCCGGCATGATCGACGAGCCCGCCTGCCGCGCAGGGAGGTTGAACTCGCCGAAGCCGGCCTGCGGACCGGAGGAGAGCAGCCTGAGGTCGTTGCAGATCTTGGAGAGCTTGACTGCGGCACGCTTCAGGGTGCCGCTCAGGGTCATGAAGATTCCGGCATCCGAGGTCGCCTCGATGAGGTCCGGGGAGGTGACCATCTGCAATCCGGTGATGCCGGTGAGTTCCTCGCAGACCGCCGCCGCGTAGCGATGGTCGGCGGTGATGCCCGTGCCGATGGCGGTCGCGCCCATGTTGATCTCGTTCAGCCACGGGATCACCTCGCTCAACCGGTCGAAGTCCTCCGCCATGGTGTGCGCGAAGCCGGTGAACTCCTGGCCGAGCGTCATCGGAACGGCATCCTGAAGCTGGGTGCGCCCCACCTTGAGGATTCCCGCGAATTCCACACCCTTCGCGGCGAACGCGGAGGTGAGCTTCGCGTGCTCCTCGAGGAGCCGCTGCACGCCCAACACCATCGCGAGCTTGATGGCCGTGGGGTACACGTCGTTCGTGCTCTGGCTGCGGTTCACGTCGTCGATCGGATGCAGCGCCGAGTAGTCACCGCGGGACCGCCCGAGCAACTCGAGACCGCGGTTGGCGATCACCTCGTTGGTGTTCATGTTCGTGGACGTGCCCGCGCCGCCCTGAATGACGCCGACCACGAACTGGTCGTGCAGGGCGCCTTCGGCGATCTCGATGCACACCCGCTCGATGAGGTCGGCCTTGGCGGCATCCAGCACCCCGATCCGCTGGTTGGCGCGCGCCGCTGCCCGCTTCACCAGCGCCAGCGCGATCACGAGGTCGGGGTAGACCGAGATGGGGCGCCGGGTGATCGGAAAGTTCTCCAGCGCCCGCGCGGTGTGGATGCCCCAGTAGGCGTCGGCCGGGATCTCGAGGTCGCCGAGCGAGTCGGTCTCTGTTCGCGTCGGTTCGCCCGGTTCGAAGAGCGGCGCGGCGCCCGGTTCGGTGGAAAGGCGTGCGGGCAGGCGATCGGTCATGTCGATGAGCTCCATTGCTGTCGAACGTGTCACTTCTGGCGACGACGCACTGACTCTATCGCCCGGCACCCCTTCATCTGGGGGCACCGATTCCGTAGGTGGCCCGACGGCCAGTGCATACGATGAGTTTGTGACCGGCGCTCCGGTTACACGGGGGATTTTCGGGTCGACACAACGTGACCGGCTCATCGGTTGTTCACGTGCGCTTTCGCGCGGATGACGGCTCCCGGCACCACCGAGACCGCTGGCCGCATTCACCCCTAGGAGACCCGAGACCCGTGTCTGTATCGCCCGCGCTCGACAGGCAAGCACCGCCGGCCCGCACCATCGAGGATCTCCTCGCCTATCCGTCGGCACCGACGCGCGCGTCGCTCGCCACCGTGGTCGGAGCATTCGTCTCCATCGCCGTCGCGCAGGCGAGCCTGCTCGTGCTCATCCTCGCCGCACTCACGGGCCCGGGGCAGCGCGTGGCGCTCGTGCTCGCCGTCTGTCTCCCCACCCTCCTCTACGTGATCGTCGCCGCCTGGGACGAACGCCAGCTGCGGGACGCGGGCCTGCGCACCGCCCCGTCGTGGGGCTACGCCTTCGTGGCTCCGCCGGTCTACCTCGCCCTTCGTTGGCGTCGCATCAACAACGACCGCCTCAGCCCGTTCAAAGCAGTCGTCGCCGCCGTCGTCGTGCAGGTGGTTGTGGTGGTCATGCTCGCCGTCGCGGTGGGAGCCGCAACCCTCACTCTTCCGGCACCGACGGCCGACGCTGCCCCGGCATCCGGATACACCGCGAGCGAACTCGCCGACCTGTCCACAGCCGACGGCATCGCGTCGTCGATTCAGGAGCAGTGGGCGTCGTTCGGTGCCACCGGAACCGCATCATGCCCCGCCGTGACCGCCACCGAGCCCGGCGCCGAGGTGACCTGCGTTGGCGAGTACGAGGGCGAGGCCATCCACTTCACGGTGCAGTTCACCGAGCCGATCCCGGGCGAGCTGCCCTGGAGCGTTGTGAGCTGGATGTCGGACCCGACACTCGCCCCCTGACCCGGGAGGCGGCGGGGCGCGAGCCGCGCCCGGCTGTGGCGCGATGCGCTCGGCACTGGCGGGCCGCGCACGGCATGGCGAAACGCGCGCGCGGCGGGAGAAACAACTCCCGCCACAGGCACACATCCCCCGCCGCGCTATCGAGGCGCGCTGTGCCGGGCCGCGCACGGCATGGCGGGAGAAACGCGCGCGCGGCGGGAGAAACAACTCCCGCCACGGGCACACATCCCCCGCCGCGCTATCGAGGCGCGCTGTGCCGGCCTCGCTGTGCCGGCCCGCGGCGTGACGGGCTGCGGCGTGACGGGCTCTGGCGTGACGGGCCACCCGCGCTGCCCGCCTGCGCGCCACCGTTCTGCCCGGCGCGGGGCTACGGAGGGAGAACCGCACCCACGGCGGGAGGAACAACCCCCGCCGCACGCACCTTTCTCCCGCCGCACTCGCACCGTCACGGGAAAAGGGAGGCGCACGCCCGGCCAGCGCGCCGCCGGCGCGACGGCACCGCGTCAGCTCGCGATGGACCCGAGGCGCTGGCTGTGGGATGCCGTAAGAATCGACCCGTTCGGCTGGGTGCGCACACGCATCACCCGTGCGGCGGCGTCGGCGCCACCCGCGACCGGTGCATCCGCCTTCGGCTGAATGGCGAGCCAGATCAGGCGGGTCGGGATGTTCAGCATCCGAGCCACGGACAGGATCTCTGCGCGCTGCGAATCGGTGAGGGTCGAGTCGGACCACGATGAGGCGATGAGGGTCATGAAGTACCGGCGGTGCAGGATGTCGCGGGCGAAGTTGTCGATGCCGAGGCTCGCGGCGAAGGCGCCGAGACGATCGGCCTCGTGGCTGGAGAGGAATCCGTCGGACAGCGCCTTGTCGAGCATGCCGAGATAGTCGATCTCGCGGAAGTCGGCGCTCGCCGACGACTCGAGCCTGGGCATACCCGAGATGGCCTGCTCGAGGAACCGACGCTCGTACCGCTGCCCACGCGAGCGGGACACCCACGGCACGGTGCTCTCGGCGATGGTGGGCCACACGATCGACGCCGCGCGGTCCGAGCGCTCGCTCCAGATGTCGACGCCCACGTTCTGGGCGAGGTAGGCCCTGAACACCTTGGCCACGGCGATGGCTTCGGCGAGGGTCTCATGCATGTTCTCGGATTCGATGCCGTAGGCGTCGCAGCAGTCGACGATCGAGCGCCCGCCGCCCGGCAGGAAGAAGCGGGACAGCCGCAGCGTGCACAGCACGTCGTTCGGGCCGATGGGCAGGGTGTGACCGAGGCGACCAAACTCGGCGGCGAGGAAGCGCAACTCGAAACCCACGTTGTGGGCCACGATGACGCGGCCGGCGAGGAGGCTGATGAGGCGGCCCGCGATCTCGGCGAAGACGGGTGCGTTCTTCATCTCGGCGGAATCGATGCCGTGGATGTCCTGCGAGCCGAGGTCACGCTGCGGGTCGATCAGGGTCTCCCATGAGCCCTCGATACGACCGGCGGAGTCGAGGTGCACGACCGAGAGCTCGACAACACGGTGGTGGTGTTCGGGCAGCAGACCGGTGGTCTGGAAGTCGATGACGGCATAGCCGGTCGAGTTCATGGGTGCCTCCTCGGGCATCTGATCGCGGGTGAGCAACGTGAGTGAGCCAGTGCAGGGTGTCGCTGGCGATTCGGTGCTGTGTGTCCCGGCGAGTGCGTAGACGACGGCGAGTGGTGATCGTTGGTCAGCGCATCCGATCGCCCCCGCGATCCTCAGCCGACTACCTTTCGCCGTCATCCCCAGCCCCCCGGCTAGTTGCTGGTTTCACTGTAGGAGCGCCCCCCCTTTTGCGCGGCCCCCAAAGGGAGGGTCCGCACTTATGCCGACATCGGGGTACACGGCCTGCTCAAGGCCGATGATCACCCCCACACTGGGGATCGAGCCGCGACGCGCCGACAACTAGCGTCGGTGATTCCACATCCTTTTGAAGACGGGAGTCGCGGTGTCGGCCATCGAGCAGTCCTCGGGTTCGCTCCCGTTCCGCGGTGTGCCCCATGGCGTCCCTGCTCGGCGCGACCTAGGTCCGTCGGCGCCGAGCGAGCTCTGGAGCTCGGGTCTTCCCACCGTCGAGGCGCTTGCGACCGCGCCGTCGGATGCCGCAGACGCACCCGACTCCGCGACCGACGGTACCGCTGCGGTCGACGTGGCCGAGACCGAGGCTCCGGTACAGCTCATGCGCCGGGTGCCGGTCCCCGTGCCGATTCCCATGCCCATGGGGGCTCCGGTCACCCGGTATGCCCCGCCGCCGCTCGACCAGCCGATGGGCGGCGCGGGAAGCTACGTGGGGTGGACTGTCGCCGCATCCGCCCCCGGTCGATTGGCGGCCGACCGCAACGCCGTCCGGCCTGCTCCCCTGGCCAACGAGGCGGGAACGGCGGCCATCTGGTGGTACGTCTTCTCGCCCATCCTCGTCGCGGCAGCACTCTTCGGTGTCGCGGCCGCAAACGTGAGTGTCGCAGGCGCCAGCCTCCTCGAGGCCACGGCAGCAACGGGATCGCAATGGTTCTTCCGCGGGGCCGCCCAGCTCATCGCCACTGGCGTGCTGGGATTCCTACTGACCCTCGCCCTGCTGTTCCGCGACCGCTCGATCCTCACGGAGCGCGGATTCCACTCGCTCCCGTCTCCGTGGTGGCAGATCGCGACTCCACTCGCATACCTCATTTACCGCACGGTGCAGGTGAAGAAGCAGTCCGGTGGCGGGCTCGCTCCGCTGGGCGTGTTCCTCACGATTTATTTCGCTCCGGTCTTGACCGTCGGACTCATCGTCGGGCTCGAAGTCCTCCGCGCCTAGCCGCTTCGGCAGCGGTCCGCGGCGCGCCAGCGCGGCAATTGCGCCGAGCGCGAGGCAGGCTTGCGGTATGCCCAGCCCCTTTCCGCCGTCACCCGCAGACAGAGCATCCGACGTGCTCGCGATCATCGACGCCGACGGCGCTCGCTTCGCCGACCCGGATGCGGCGCAGCTGACCGTTCTGGAGCTCGCCGCGACCCGGGGCGACGGCATCTTCGAGACATTCGGATGCCACTCGGGGCATCCGCAGGCCGTCGACGCACACCTGGCGCGATTCGCACGGTCGGCCCGAGCGCTCGATCTGCCCGCACCGGACCTCGCTGCCTGGCGGGCCGCTGTGCTCGCGGTGGGGTCGCAGCTCTCCCCCTTCGGCGAGGCGACGATCAAGACCGTCTACTCGCGCGGTCGGGAAGGCACACCCACGCCGACGGGCTGGGTGCACGGCCGGGCGGCGCCCGACTTCACCCGTTCCCGCGTCGAGGGCATCCGGGTGATCACCCTGGACCGCGGATACCGACATGACATCGCCCAGACGGCCCCGTGGCTGCTCGCCGGAGCCAAGACACTCTCGTACGCGGTGAACACCGCTGCGCTTCGCGAGGCGACACGACGGGGAGCGGATGACGCCATCTTCGTCAGCTCGGACGGCATCGTGTTGGAGGGCCCCACCTCGAATGTGCTCGTGCGGCGTGGGTCACGGCTTGTCACGCCCGAGCTCACCCTTCCGGTGCTTGCGGGCACCACCCAGGCCGCGGCGTTCGACTTCGCGACGTCGCGCGGTCTGGAGACCTCGTTCGAGTCGTTCACCACGGATGCCCTCCAGGGCTCCGACGGCGTGTGGCTCGTCTCCAGCGTGCGCCTCGCGGCTCCTGTCGTGGCGGTTGACGGCGTGCCGGTACCCCTCGACACGGAGTTCACCGCGGCGCTCAATCTGTTCCTGCAATCGCGCACCGTCTGAATTCCTGCGCCGGCCGCCGCCGGATCGTACGATCGGACCATGACCGCCACCATCGAGGCCGTGCTCGGCGACATCACCCGGCAGAAGGTCGACGCCATCGTCAACGCGGCGAACAACTCGCTTCTCGGCGGCGGGGGCGTCGACGGTGCGATCCACGCGGCAGGGGGTCCCGACATCCTCGCAGCCTGCCGTGAACTGCGGCGCGGTACGCTACCGCGACGGGCTACCGACGGGCGAGGCGGTGGCGACCACCGCGGGGAACCTCTCCGCCCGGTGGGTGATCCACACCGTTGGACCCGTCTTTTCGGCGGCGGAGGACCGCTCGGCGCAACTCGCACGCGCATATGAGTCGTCTCTCGAATGTGCTGCGGAGTTGGGCGCGCACTCTGTCGCGCTCCCGTCGATCTCCACCGGCGTCTACGGCTACCCACTGCACCTTGCGGCCCCGATCGCGGCCGCTGCGGCTCGCGCCTGGGCCGGGAGGTTCGACGTGATCCGATTCGTGTTGTTCTCCGCCCCCGCGTTGGAGGAATTTCGTGCGGCGCTCGCACCGGTCAGACCCGAACGGGGGTGAGACAGCGGCGCTGGTCGCTGACTAGGTTCTAGGGAGAGCGCCGGAGCCCCTCGGCCGCCACAACAGCCGGAGGACCCCGTGTCGCACGCGTTCGATGTGCCCACTCTCCCCGCCTGGCAGGGCGAACTCTGGGAGACGGTGCTCGACCTCGGAACGCTTCTCGCGAACTCCCACTGGGCACTGTCCGGTGCGCAGGCGGTTGCCGCTCACGGCTTCGTCCACGACCCGGATGCCCCGTGCACCGACCGCGACATCGACCGTGTCGGGCGCATCATCACCGATGCCGATTCGTTCACCGCGGTACGTCAGTCGCTGCGATTCCTCGGCTTCGACGACGATGCGATCCAGCCGCCCCACGCTGCGAACTACTGCTTCCGCCGCGCCGCGGAGTCCGGCACCTTCCGCGAGGACGCCCAGGTATGGACCGTCTCCGTGCTCGGCACCACGACCCTCGTCGGTGGCGATCAGGCCTTCGCGCGACGCTTCCACCACCCGGTCAGCACGCCCGCGCGCAGCGCCGTCGTGCCCGTGCCGGACCTCCTCTCGACCATGATCTTCGAGGCCGCGCAGTTCGGTGCAAACACGGCCAACCCGTTCTGCCACGCCAGGAACGCCGCCTACCTCATGTCGATGCTGCCCGATCCGGAGCACGAGCGTCAGCGACTCACCGAACCCGACGAGCGCCTCCTTCGCGCGCTCGATGCGGCCGTCGGTCGCCACGATCACCACGTCTGGACCGAACTCGACGACGACTGCGACACCTTCGCCAGGTGGCGCGCGCTCCTCTCCGTCTGAGCACTCCTAAGGCTGAGCACTCCGGCAGGCTGAGCACTCCGGCAGGCTGAGCACCCCGGCAGGCTGACCTCGGTACGGTGAGGGGGTGACGACAACTCCCCCCACTCCGCCCGACTCGACGCGCGGTGCATCCTCCGCGGCGCACTCTGCGGCTCCGATCGCACCCCGTCGACCGATCGACCGGGTACACCACGGCCACACCTTCTCAGACCCCTACGAGTGGATGCGCGACAAGGACGACCCCCAGGTGATCGCCCACCTCGAGGCGGAGAACGCCTTCACCGCAGAGAAGACCGCGCACCTCGCCCCCGTCACCGACGCGATCTTCGGCGAGATTCTGGGGCGCACCCAGGAGACCGACCTCTCGGTACCCGTGCGCCGGGGCACCTACTGGTACTTCACCCGCACGACCGAGGGCCAGTCCTACGGGCGGTTCTGCAGGGTTCCGGTGGCCTCGGATGACGATTGGACGCCACCGGAGATCGGCGACGAGCCTCGCCCCGGCGAGGAGGTCGTCCTCGACTCGAACGTCGAAGCAGACGGCAGCGACTTCTTCGCCCTCGGCGGCATCGACATCTCCGCAGACGGCACCCTCGCCGCGTGGGCCTCCGACGTCACCGGCGACGAGCGATATACCGTTCGCGTGCGCACCATCGCCACCGGCGTCGACTCGACGGTCGACCGGATCGAGCGCACCGCGGGGCATCCGGTGTTCTCCCCCGACGCCCGCGACCTCTACTACTGCACGGTCGACGACTCGTGGCGGCCCGACACCGTGTGGCGCCACCGCGTCGGCACGCCACCCACCGATGACGTCACCGTCTTCACCGAGCCGGATGAGCGCTACTGGGTGGGCGTGGGCCGCACCCGCAGCCGTCGCTACCTCGTGATCTCGGTCGGGTCGAAGATCACCAGCGAGGTGCACCTCCTCGACACGGCCGCGCCCGACGCGCAGTTCCACGTGGTCTGGCCGAGGGTCGACGGCGTCGAGTACGACGTGGAGCACGCCGTCGTGGCGGGACGCGACCGACTCCTCATCACCCACAACGCAGGGGCGGTGAACTTCGAACTGGTGGAGGTCGACGCGGAGGACCCGCTCGGCGAGCGAACCGTTGTCATCCCGCACTCGCAGGAGAGCAGGCTGGAAGGTGTGGATGCCTTCGCCGACCATCTCGTCGTGTCGTACCGACGCGATGTGCTCACCCGGTTGGGCATCATCCCCCTGAGCGTCTCGACCGCAGCGGGCCAGCTCGACGGCTTCGGCGCGCTGCACGAGATCGAGTTCGACGAACCCCTCTTCGACGTCGGACCGGCCAGCACCCCGGAATGGGCCTCACCCGCCGTGCGGATCGCCTATTCCTCCTTCGTGACGCCGATGACGGTGCTCGATCTCACGCTCGCCACCGGGGCGATGACGGTGCTGAAGCGGCAACCCGTGCTCGGCGGGTACCGGTCGGAGGACTACTCGCAGGAGCGGGACTGGGCGGTCGCGGCAGACGGCGAGCGCATCCCCATCTCGCTGGTCTGGAAGACCGACCTCGTGCGTGCAGACGAGCCCGCGCCGCTCCTGCTCTACGGTTACGGGTCCTACGAGGCGAGCATTGATCCCACCTTCTCGATTCCGCGGCTGTCGCTCCTCGACCGGGGAATGGTGTTCGCTATCGCCCACGTGCGTGGTGGCGGAGAACTCGGGCGACGCTGGTACGACGCGGGCAAGACCCTCACCAAGCGCACCACGTTCAGCGACTTCGTCTCGGTCGCGCACCACCTGATCGACACGGGTCGCACCGCTCCCGACCGTCTGGCCGCCGAGGGCCGAAGCGCCGGCGGCTTGCTCATGGGAGCCGTGGCAAACCTCGCCCCCGAACTGTTCGCCGGCATCCTCGCCGGGGTGCCGTTCGTCGACGCGCTCACCAGCATCCTCGATCCCGACCTTCCGCTCACCGTGATCGAGTGGGACGAATGGGGGGATCCGCTGCACGACCCAGCGGTGTACGAATACATGCGCTCATATACGCCGTACGAGAATGTGCGAGACGACGTGGAGTATCCGCCCATCCTCGCCGTGACCAGCCTCAACGACACCAGAGTGCTCTACGTTGAGCCGGCGAAGTGGGTGGCCAGGCTGCGCGAGACGGGCGCTCCGGTGCTCCTGAAGACGGAGATGAGCGCCGGGCACGGCGGGGTCAGCGGTCGCTACGACGCCTGGCGTGAACGGGCATTCGAATACGCCTGGGTGCTCGCGGCAGCTGGCCTATAGCCGGAGCACCCCCTTCGGCCGCTTAGGCTCGAATGATGCTCTCCACATTCGTTCCCGACACCGGTTCCATCACGATGTTCTCCACACCCTGGTGTGGATACTGCGCGCGCCTGAAGGCGCAGCTCACGAAGGCGGGGGTCGGCTACCGCGAGATCGACATCGAGAAGGAGCCGGGCACCGCCGAACTCGTTCAGGAGATCAACAACGGCAACCAGACCGTTCCCACCGTGCTGTTCCCCGACGGCACTTCGGCCACCAACCCGTCGCTGGCCGACGTTATCGCGCGCCTCGGCTGACCTCCGCCCCACGGCGGTAGGTGACACCGCTCAACTTTGCGTATCGTGGTTCTCGCCCCGATCCGATGGAGGAACCAGTGTCTGACGCCCCCGCATACCTGACCGACTGGATCCTTGGGCAGCGCTGGTACTCGGGTAAGGGCAGCACCGGCACGTGGGAGCGCATCGGCGGCTTCACGCTCGAATCGGAGCCGGGTGTGGTCGTGCGGGTGCACCTCCTCCTCGATCACTCGCTGTCTCCCCTGCTCTATCAGGTGCCGGTGACGGAGCGCACCGAAGCGGTCGCCGGGCTCGAATACGCCCTGATCGGCGAAGTCGACGGCAGATTCATCTACGACGGTCCTCACGACCAGGCCTGCGCCGAGGCGATCCTCCGACTCATCCTCGACGAGGGCACCTCGCGTCCCGACGACGGTGGACCGGGCCTCGCGGCTCGAGGGCACACGGCTCCGGGGGCGCCGACCGTCGATGTGGCCTCGGCGCGAGTGCTTTCCGGCGAGCAGTCGAACACCTCGATCATCTTCGAGACCACGACGCTCGGTCACGAGCCAGGTGACCCGATCATCTGCAAGGTGTTCCGCACGCTGCACCACGGCGAGAATCCGGATGTCACGCTGCTGAGCGCGCTCACCGGAGCCGGGTCGACCGTGGTTCCGCGCTCCGTCGGGCACATCACCGGGCAGTGGCGCGACACCGGAGAGGCGACCGGTCTCGCCCACGGACACCTCGCGTTCGCCCAGGAGTTCCTGCCGGGGGTGGAGGACGCCTGGCGCGTGGCCCTGCGCGCCGCGGAGAGCGACACCGACTTCAGCGCGGAGGCGCGCACCCTCGGCGAGGCGACCGCCGACATCCACCTCACCCTCGCCTCGGCGCTGCCGAGCCACGCGGCGACCCCGGCCGACATCGAGGCGACCCTGGCGAGCATGCGCCTCCGCCTCGAACAGGCGATAGCGCAGGTACCGGCGCTGGAGCAGCACCGCGGTGCGATCGAGGCCCTGTACGCCCTCACCTCCAGCGCGGAATGGCCGGCGATGCAGCGCATCCACGGCGACTATCACCTCGGCCAGGTTCTCGCCGTTCCCGGCCGCGGCTGGGTCGCGCTCGACTTCGAAGGCGAACCGCTGCGTCCGATGCACGAGCGGGCACGAGAGGACTCGTCGCTCAGGGATGTCGCCGGCATGCTGCGGTCGTTCGACTACGCAGCGGGTTCGGTGGAGCAGGCGGACCCGAGCGCCTCGCGCGCGCAGTGGGCCGCCAGCGCCCGCGCGGCGTTCCTCGACGGGTACGTGGGGAAGGCGGGGTCCGACCTCACCGGGAGCCGTGCTCTCCTCGACGCGCTCGAAGTCGACAAGGCGCTGTACGAGGCCGTGTACGAGGCACGCAACCGCCCGGGCTGGCTCTCGATCCCGCTCACGGCGATCGAGCGCCTCGTCACCCGGTCGGTACCGAGGTGACGCGGCGCTAGTCGATCGGGTTGCTCGCGAGAGCCTCGGTGAGCAGGTGCATGAGCGCCTGCAGCTGCAGACTGGACTCGGCCGCCACCTCTGAGTCGTCGCCGTCGAGCGCCCTCGCCGCGAGTCCCGCCTTGCTGTCGATGAGTTCGGCGATCTTCGCGTCGATGGTCTGGCTCGCGATGATGCGCCAGGCCGTCACCGGTTCGTCCTGACCGATCCGGTGCACCCGGTCGATCGCCTGCGTCTGCTCCGCGCTCGTCCAACTGAGTTCGGCCAGCACCACGTTCGAGGCCACCTGCAGGTTGAGTCCGACCCCGGCAGCGGTGAGGGAGGCGACCACAACGGACACCTCCGGGTCGTTGGTGAAGGCATCCACCTGGGTCTGCCGGAACGCTGCCGTCTGATCGCCCCGGATCGACACGGTCTTGAGCCCGCGCTTCGCGAGCACCTGCTCCGCGGTGTCCATCACATCGATGTGCTTGGCGAAGAACACCACCTTGCCGACCGAACGCGCGAGCTGGGCCGTGTAGTCGGCGGCGAGCACCGCCTTCGCCTGACCGATCTTGCGCACCATGGTGAAGACGTTCTCGCCGGTCTTCGAGGCCTTCGACTCCTCGAGTTCGGCCTGGGCGACGAGGCGGATGAGCGCGGTGCGATCCACCTCTCCCGACTTCTTCGACAACGCGAGGCCACGACGGTAGCGCTCGAGCAGCCGCGCCTGGAGCGCCGCCTCCGCCTCGCGGATGGAGCGCCCGATGTCGTCGTCGAGCTCCACCGGCAGGTCGGCGATGCGCTTGGCCGGCATGTCCGAGGCCACGTCGATCTTCTTGCGTCGCACGATTCCCATGTCGATGACGGTCTGCCTCGCCTCGGCGAAGAACCCGAAGTCGGCCGGGGTGAGCCCGGTGTCCTCCAGCCGATCCATGAGCGTCGCGGTCGGCTTGTCGCCATCGATCCAGCCGAGGAACTGCCAGATCGCGCGGAAATCCTCGATGGTGTTGATGAGCGGGGTGCCGGTGAGCGCGATCATGAGCGAGCGGGGCGCCCGCGCACGGATGCTCGCAGCGAGCGAGAGCACGTGCTTCGAGCGCTGCGACTCCCGGTTCTTGATGAAGTGCGCCTCGTCGACGACCATGCCCTTGAACCCGAGGGTGCGCAGCCAGCCGACGTGCCGGTCGAGCACGTCGTAGTTGACGATGACCACGTCGGCGAACGCGTCGAGGTTCTCGCCCGAACCGTGGATGACGGTTGCCGACTTGTTCGGCGTCCAGAGCTCGACCTCCCGCGCCCAGTTCATCTTCACGACGTTGGGCGTGACCACGAGCAGGGGGTACGAGTTCGACGCCGAGGCCGCGAGAAGTGCCTGCGCGGTCTTGCCGAGCCCGGGCTCATCGGCGAGAAGGAAGCTGCGGTGGCCGTCGCGCACACTCGACACGAATGCGGCCTGGTGGGTGAAGAGTTCGAGGCCGGCAGGCACGCGGCGATCCGCGGGGGTGGGCTCCGGGAGCTCCATGCTGGCCACGTTGCCGCCCGCGCCGTACTCGAAGGCGCGGAACAGCGGCTCCAGAAGCTCCCAGTTGGCGAGTCGGCGACTGGTCGGCTTCGCGACCGTGGGCTGTGAGAAGTCAGGGGCGAGGAAGGGGTTCGACAGCTGACGGGCGACCACGGACTGCGGAACCACCTGGCGCTCCGCTGCCGGTGCAGGCTTCTCGGGCTCCTTCGCGATGATCAACTCGTCTGGGCTGAGCTCCGCTCCGGATGCCATCAGCATGTCGCGGCGGAGTCGCTTAGCCGCATCCGACACCGTGGCGTCTTCGCCGAGGAGCTGGATGAGGGAGGTGTCGCGAGCGGCGGTCTTCGCCAGGATCGTGGCCACGCCATCGAGGCGCTTCAGCATCTCGGCGCGTTCGGAGTCGGGAACAGCCGGGTCGTTCTTGGCCCTGGCGCGTTCCTCGCGCATCAGCAGCGCGATCACCTGGAATTTTGTGCGCCCGGTCGGGCTCACCTTGCCCCGCTCGGCCGCACCCTCGATCTCACGCACCGCCCGTGCGAGCACGGGAATCAGTCCCGCGTCGTCACCGTGTCGCGCTCGGCGCTGCTGGTGGCCGCGCGACGACGACTTCGTCGCCGACTGTCCGCGCTGCGGTGCCTTGGACTGGCTGGAGCCTGAGCGAGCCATTTTCCTCCTGGGATGCATGTCCCCTGATCGGCGTCGACCTTCGGTCGATGAGGCGTGCACCGCAAAGGTGCGAAGCCTCGAGGGCCTTCCCCTGTGGAAGGCCAGCCCTGTGGAGGGCCGGTCACGGACCGTTTAGGCGATGAACCCAGACCCGAGCAACTCGCGAGCGAGGTCGAGACGGAAAGCGGATTCACCAGACGCAAGCTCAATTGTACGCGCCGGATTGGCATCACTGCCACATTCCGCGGCCCGGTGAGTCGCATCCGCCCCGAACTGGGGACGGAACTCACCGGCATTTGTTCACCTTGTAGCCATGTTCGGGTGATCCAATGAGGTATGACCGGTTATACGGCGCAATTTCCGCGACCCGACCACTTCATCCTTCATCTCAGCGATACCCACCTCCTGGCAGGCGGCGATCCCCTCTATGGGGCCGTAGACAGCGGCGCGAATCTCGAAGCCATCATGGCCGAGATCGAAGCGTCGGGAGCGCGGCCCGAAGCGATCGTCTTCACCGGAGATCTCGCCGATCGGGGCGAGAGCGACGCCTACGTGAGACTCAAGAAGATCATCGAGCCGGTCGCCCGGCGGCTCGGCGCCGAGGTCATCTGGGTCATGGGCAACCACGACCACCGGCCCACCTTCCGCCGCGAACTCCTCGGTCAGCTACCGACCGAGAACCCGGTCGACCGGGTCTTCGACATCAACGGTCTTCGCATCATCGCCCTCGACTCGACGGTGCCGGGTCATCACCACGGATCCGTCTCGGATGCCCAGCTCGACTGGCTGGCGGAGGAACTCTCGGTGGCCGCCCCCCACGGCACCATCCTCGCCATGCACCACCCGCCGGTGCCGAGCGTGCTCGACCTCGCGGTGCTCGTGGAGTTGCGGGACCAGGACAGCCTCGCCGAGGTCATCCGGGGATCCGACGTGCGCAGCGTGATCGCCGGTCACCTGCACTACTCGACCACCGCGATGTTCGCCGGCGTTCCCGTGTCGGTGGCGTCGGCCACCTGTTACACGCAGGACCTGAACGTGCCCGTCGGGGGCACCCGCCCGAGGAACGGCGCCCAGGCGTTCAACCTCGTGCACGTGTACGACGACACCGTGCTTCACTCGGTCGTGCCGGTCGGCACCTACCCCGTGGTGGCCAAGTGGGTGACCGCGGAGGAGACCGCGGCCATCCTCGAGGCGCGCGGCGTGACCGTGCCCCCGCGGGTCAACCCGCCGGTGCCCGCCGAGGAGCCACTCGTGCTCCCCGCCGCCGAGGTGATCGAACCAGTCGCCCTGCGGGCCTGACCCGACTACCCCACCTCGTGCCTGGGGTTCGTGACGACGCCCTCCCCGCCTGAGCGGGCGGCGTCGACCTCCCATGGTGCGGCGATCGGAAAATACCGGTCGAGGAACGAGATGACGGCGGTGGCGCGCTCCGCGGCCTCGACCTCGGGAAAGCTCCCGTCGTTGAGGCAGAAGAAGTCGTGCGACCGACGCTTGAGCAGGGTGGTGAGCGCACGAAGTCCGGACCGCGCCGTGGTGTCGACGTATTTCACCGTCGCCTCGGTCTGCACAACAGCGCGACCGGTCATCAGGGCGTAGTAGTGGTACAGCGAGTTGGTCACCGAGATGTCGGTGGCCGAACGGAAAGGGCTGCTACTGGTGCGGCGGAAGTCCTCGGCGAACTCGCGCTCCAGCTCGAACAGCACCGAGCGACGCAGCGGGGTCGCCGCGTGCTCGAGGTGTCGCGTCGTCATCCGCCCGAAGCGCTCCTGCAGCAGCTTGCGGTTGACCCGCGCACCGTTCTCGAATCCGCTTCGCGCCGCGTTGCTCTCGCCGAGCCCGATCCGCGTCGTGGCCTCGATGAACTTGGTGAGACCACCCGGTGAGAAGAACATCGACGGAGACACCGGACGACCGAAGAACATGTCGTCATTGGAGTAGAGGAAGTGCTCGCTGAGCCCGTCGATGTGATGCAGCTGGCTCTCGATGGCGTGCGAGTTGTGCGTGGGCAGCGCCGAAAGGTCGGGGAAGAAATCCTCGCTGCGCACGATGGTGACTCTGGGGTGTTCGTCGAGCCAGGCCGGCACCGGCGAGTCGGTGACGATGAAGATCTTGCGGATCCACGGCGCGAACAGGTTCACCGATCGCAGGGCGTACTTGAGCTCATCGATCTGGCGGTATCTGGCCTCCGCGCCGTCGCCCTCGCCGATGACATAGCTCTCCATGCGGCGGGCCCGAGCGCGCTGCCATTCGATGGAGGCGCCGTCGACCCAGGAGAACACGATGTCGATGTCGAAGGTGATGTCGGCGGCGTGGGCCGCGAACATGCCGTCCACGGTGGGCCAGGTGCGGCCGAACAGCTCGACCTCGCCCTCCACGATCTCCGCGAGGGGGATCGTCGTGCGCATGACGGCGTTCTCGGACGGCGCGACGACCGAGTCGCCTTCCCGTCGCCAGAGCTCGATGCGCACGCCGTTCGCTGCGCCGTAGCGCAGCCGTCCCTGCGGCTCGATCCGGGGTCGGTAGACGGTGAAGGCACTGGCCTTGCCGTTGATGCCGAGGGTGCCTTCGGCGAGCAACACGGGGACCCGCGCCCCGCCGTCCTCAGGCCTTGAGTAGAACGGCTCGTCGACGCAGGCCGCGGCGAGGGCATCACGCAGCGCCTTGCGGGCTTTCCAGTCCACGGCGATGACCGGGGAATCCTGGTCCCCACGCACGAGATGAAAACGGATGCCGGCGGCGTCGAGGACGTCGCGGATGAACAGAAGGTCTTCGACCATCGCCTCTCGCGGGGTGAGATGGCCGTTGACGAGCGTGAGCATGCCCTTGCGCATCACGATGTCGTTTCGTTTGGCGACATTCGCTGCGGGGAGGGAGGGTACTGCGATGGGGTGGCCGCCTGTGGGAGTAGCGGATGGGGGGAATCTATGGGTCATAGTGGCTCCTTTTTCGGGGCCTATTCCGACGGGGTAATGGTCGGTCAAGCTCACTCCATTATCACGCCAGTTTGTCTCATCCGTATTTCGACCCTGTGAATCCCCCTCATGCCGCGCAATCGGCACGCCCGAGTGAGGCCGGATCAGCGTCGGGGACCGCCGGAGCCGCGGCGCCCGCCCCGCTCAGAATCAGACCGTGGCCGGTTCCGCGCTTCGGGGTTGTCGACTTTCACGAGAACGCCGGCAGCCAGGAACACGAAGGCAGCGACGAAGTGAGCGACAAGCCACGCGATTCCCTCGAACGGCAGCGGCAGGATCGGATTCCACGCCACAACGATGGGCGCCATGGCACCGACCCACACGAAGGCTCGCGCCTGCCAGGCGAAGACCGCCACGATGGCGGCAAGGATGCTCACCGCAAACAGGATCCACAGATACCCGTCGCTGCCCACCAGCGCGACTCCGGCGACAAGCACGAGGCAGGCGAGGATCGCCGGCGCCAGAGCGGGTCGGAGGAACGGCGCGGTCGGGTACGAAGACATGCAGACAGGCTACGCGGGAGAACCGCGCGTCCCTGCCGATCAGGCGATCGGCCTGGAGTACTGGTCGGGGCGGATGATCTGGATCGGCGTCGTCATCGGCGGGAGTTCACGGAGCCGAGCCAGCGCGGGCCGCAGCTCCGCCACCCAGGCGTCGTAGCCGGCCGGCGTGAGGTGCAGCCGATCGTCGCTGAAGGCGGGGTTGAGCTCACCGTCGTCGAGCGCCATCGCCGGCCACAGGTCGAGGTACTGGGCATGCACGGTCGACGAGAACTGACGCAGGTGGATGTTGGCGTCCTGGATGCGCTTGGCGAACTCGCGCCCCCTCGGCATGATCGACTGCACGAGCATCCGTGATCCCGGCAGCTCCTTGCGAAGCCGCACGCAGAGCGTTTCGATGTTGCGCACCAGGTGCTCGACCGTCTGGCGAGTGCCGAGGTCGTTCGTTCCGATGAGCAGCACGATCTCGTCCGGCCGTTCGGCGATGACATCTTCCACGCGCGCAAGCACGTCGTCGGTGGTGTCACCCGGAACGCCGAGGTTGCGCACCTCGAGGTCGGAGAACCAGTTCTCCCAGTCACCGCCCTCGGTGAGGCTGTCTCCGATGAACACGACCTTTTCGCGCTCGTCGTCGTTCGTGGTGGTGTCGGTCTCGACCGCATCGGTCATGGAGTGCCTCCCCGTCGTAGTGCTCCTGGGAGTGTTTGCCAGGCGAACGTCGTATTCGGCCATTGTGGTCGAGCCCGCCCCGAATTGCCAGCCGGGCTACCGCTCGTGTCGACGCGGCGCGCGTATCAGACGGCGGTCGGAGCGCCGCGGGATGCACCGGCGGCCGCCTCAGCGGCCTCGGTGATCTTCTGCGCCATCCCCGTGAAGATGATGCCGTGGAAGGGCAGGATCGCCAGCCAGTAGAGGCGTCCGGAGAGCCCCTTGGGGAAGAAGACGGCGCGCTGCACGTATCGTGAGCCACCGTCCTCGGTGGGGGTTGCACTCAGTTCGAGCCACGCGCGTCCCGGCAGCTTCATCTCCGCGCGAAGCCGCAGGAAGCTGCCGTGACGAATCTCCTCGACGCGCCAGAAGTCCAACGCCTCGCCGGTGCTCAGACGCTCGGCGTGGCGGCGCCCCCTGCGCAGGCCGACCCCGCCGACGAGCTTGTCGAGCACTCCACGCGCGGCCCACGCCACGGGAAGCGAGTACCAGCCGTTGTCGCCGCCGATCCCCTCGATGACGCGCCAGAGGTCCTCCGCCGACGCCGTGGAGTCCTTCTCCTTGAGATCGGTGTACACGGTGTGGCCGCTCCACTCCGGGTCGCTCGGCAGGAGGTTCGCCGTTGCAGCGTCGATCGAGGCGTTCTGCCAACTCGTCTCCACCTCGCCGTCGCGCATCTTCTCGAGGGCGAGCCGCACGGCACGACGGTACGTCGTGAGTCCGCCCTCCGGCTCGGGGATGTACTGGGAGATGTCGTATTCGTGGATGACGCAGTCGTACTGCAGTGAGGCGATGATCGGCACCGCCAGTGCCCGCGGGATGGGCGTGACGAGGTTCACCCACTGGGAGGCCAGCCACGGGGTGAGCACCGGGAGCGGCGCGATCGGACGCTGGTTCAGCCCGGCCTCGACTGCGTAGCCATTCATCATCTGGCCGTAGCGCAGCACGTCGGGCCCGCCGATGTCGAAGGTGCGGTTCACGTCGGGCGGGAGGGTCGCCGCCCCGACGAGGTAGTGCAGCACGTCGCGCACGGCGATCGGCTGGATGAAGTTGCGCACCCATTTCGGCGCGGGCATATACGGCAGAACGTCGGTGAGGTGACGGATCATCTCGAACGAGGTGGAGCCGGAACCGATCACGACGCCAGCCTGCAGGGCCGCTGTCGGCACGCCCGACTTCATGAGGATGCGACCGACCTCGGCGCGAGACCGGAGGTGCGGTGAGAGTTCGCCATCGGGGTGCAGCCCACCGAGGTACACGATCCGCTTCACGCCTGCGGCGCGAGCACCTCGTGCGGCGTTCATCGCCGCGACCTTCTCCGCCGCCTCGAAGTCCCCGCCTGCGGTCATGCCGTGCACGAGGTAGTAGACGACGTCGATGTCGGTGAAGACGTCGGCGAGGGAGTCACGATCGAGGAGATCGCCCACCGCGACCTCAACGCGGTCAGCCCACGGCACGTCGCGCATCTTCACCTCGGTGCGCACGAGAACGCGCACCTCATGACCCGCTTCGAGCAGCTTGGGCACCAGCCGTCCGCCGATGTAGCCGGTCGCTCCGGTGACGAGGATTCTCAGGGTCATGACCACTCCAGCGCGCGAGGGCCCGGCTTCCGCTGCAGTCACAGCGAAGGCCGGGCGAAACAGGATCTACAGGCTAACCCCGCGCACCTGAGTGGCGAATCAGATCAGGCCCTTCGTGTGCCACACCGTCTTGGTCTCGGTGAAGAAGGCGATGCGGTCCAGCGACTCGCTCGCCGCTCCAGGCTCCGGCGGCAGCACCCGTTTGAGCGTCTCCGCCGCAGCGATCTGCAGGTCGACCCAGTCGAGGTCGCCGGCACCGGCGAGGTCGAGGGCGTTCACGTCGGCGTGGCTCGCGAGGTGGGGTGCCATCTCGGCCGGCGAACCGGTGAGGATGTTCACGACACCGCCGGGCACGTCACTCGTCGCCAGCACCTCGCTGAGGCTGATGGCCGCGAGCGGCGCTGCCTCGCTCGCCACGACGACAACCGTGTTGCCCGACGTCAGCGCCGGCGCCACGACACTCACAAGACCCAGCAGCGACCCGCCCGTCTGCGGCGCGACAATCGCAACCACACCGGTCGGCTCCGGCACCGAGATGTTGAAGAACGGACCGGAGACCGGATTCGCGTTCCCGGTGGCCTGCACGTACTTGTCGGCCCATCCGGCATACCAGACCCAGGTGTCGATCGCCTCGTCCACCTGGGCGGTGGCCTGCGCGGCAGTCACACCCTCCGACTGGATGATCTCCTGGATGAACTGGGCACGGCGCCCCTCGAGCAGTTCGGCGATGCGGTAGAGCACCTGACCACGGTTGTACGCGGTCGCGCCGGACCAGCCGGAGAAGGCGGACCTGGCCGCCACCACGGCGTCCCTGGCATCCTTGCGCGACGCCTTGGCGGCGTTGGCCAGGAAGTCGCCCTTCTTCGAGACCACTTCGTACACACGCCCGGACTCGCTCCGGGGAAACTTGCCGCCGATGTAGAGCTTGTAGGTCTTCGGGATGGCCAGTCGGCTCACTTCACTGCCTTCTTTCTGGAGATCGCTGCTGACACGGAATTCGCCGAGACTCTGGACGCCTGCGGCTGCAGGTATGCGGCGAGGCCGTGCCTGCCACCTTCGCGTCCGTAACCGGACTCCTTGAATCCGCCGAAGGGGCTCGCCGGGTCGAATCGGTTGAAGGTGTTCGCCCAGATGACCCCGGCGCGCAACTTGTCTGCGACGGCGAGGATGCGGCTGCCCTTATCCGACCAGATCCCAGCGGAGAGCCCGTACGGCGTGTTGTTCGCCTTGGCGATGGCCTCCGCCGGGGTGCGGAAGGTGAGCACCGAGAGCACCGGTCCGAAGATCTCGTCGCGGGCGATGCGGTGGCTCGTCGACACGTTCGTGAAGATGGTGGGCGCGAACCAGAAGCCGTCCTCGGGGATCGCGCAATCGGCGGTCCAGCGCTCCGCACCCTCGTTCTCGCCGATGTCGCTGAGCTCGCGGATGCGCTTCAACTGGGCCGCGCTGTTGATCGCCCCGATGTCGGTGTTCTTGTCGAGCGGGTCGCCCAGTCGGAGCGTCGACAGCCGGGATTTGAGCCGGTCGATCACCTCGTCGTGGATGTTCTCCTGCACGAGGAGTCGGCTCCCGGCGCAGCAGACGTGACCCTGGTTGAAGAAGATGCCGTTCACGACACCCTCGACCGCCTGGTCGATCGGAGCGTCGTCGAAGACGATGTTGGCCGCTTTACCGCCGAGTTCGAGCGTGATCTTCTTTCCGCTGCCCGCGGTGGACCGGGCGATGGCCCGTCCGACGGCGGTCGAACCGGTGAAGGCCACCTTGTTCACGTCCGGGTGATTCACGAGCGCCTGGCCGGTGTCGCCCGCTCCCGTGATGATGTTGACGACGCCTGCGGGAAGGTCGGCCTGCTGCAGGATCTCGGCGAAGATCAGCGCCGTGAGCGGCGTGGTCTCCGCCGGCTTCAGCACGACGGTGTTGCCAGCGGCGAGCGCCGGCGCGATCTTCCACGCGAGCATGAGCAGGGGGAAGTTCCACGGGATCACCTGGGCCGCCACACCGAGCGCGCGGGGGTCTGCGCCGAGACCGGCGTAGTCCAGCTTGTCGGCCCATCCGGCGTAGTAGAAGAACCAGGCGGCGACGAGCGGAACGTCGACATCCCTGCTCTCCTTGATCGGCTTGCCGTTGTCGAGGGACTCAGCCACGGCGAGCTCCCTGGCGCGCTCCTGCACGAGTCGCGCGATGCGGTACAGGTACTTGCCGCGGTCGCGGCCCGACATCCGCGACCAGGTGCGGTCGTAGGCCCGCCTGGCGGCCGCGACCGCCGCATCCACGTCGGCGCTGTTGGCCGACGCGATGGTGGCGATGTGCTTCTCCGTGGCGGGCGAGATGGTGGCGAACGTGTCGCCCCGACCGGGCACGAAGTCGCCGTCGATGAAGAGTCCGTAGTCGCTCTTCAGGTTCAGGATCGCCTGCGATTCCGGGGCTGGCGCGTATTCGAGAAAACTCATGGTGTCGTCCTCAGTCAATCGTCACGTAGTCGGGGCCGGAGTAGTGCCCGGTGGTCATCTTCTGGCGCTGCAGCAGCACGTCGTTGAGCAGGCTCGACGCCCCGAAGCGGAACAGGTGCGGCTGGAGCCACTCCTCCCCCACCGTCTCGGCAACGGTGACGAGGTACTTGATGGCATCCTTCGATGCACGGATGCCCCCGGCGGGCTTCACCCCGACCTTCAGCCCGGTGAGCTTGTGCCAGTCGCGCACGACCTCGAGCATCGACAGGGTCACCGGCAGGGTCGCTGCGGGCGCCACCTTGCCGGTGGAGGTCTTGATGAAGTCCCCTCCGGCGAGGATCGCGAGCCAGGATGCCCGGCGCACGTTGTCGTAGGTGTTGAGTTCCCCGGTCTCGAGGATCACCTTGAGGTGCGCGAAGCTGCCGTCTGCCCGGCGACAGGCATCCTTCACCGCGACGATCTCGTCGAAAACCTGACCGTAGCGCCCGGAGAGGAACGCACCGCGATCGATCACCATGTCGATCTCGTCAGCACCGGACGCAACAGCGTCGGAGGTGTCTGCGAGCTTGATGGCGAGGGAGGCGCGGCCGCTCGGGAACGCCGTCGCGACCGCCGCAACGTTGATGCCACTGTCGGTGCCTGCGGCGTGGGCGCCACCGAGGGCAGCGACCGCGTGCGGCACCATGTCGCCGTAGACGCAGACGGCGGCGACCCGTGGGCAGCTCGGGTCCGAGGCATCCGGGGTCATCGCCTTACCCACGAGCGATCGCACCTTGCCTGGCGTGTCGGCGCCCTCGAGCGTGGTCAGGTCGATGAGCCGGATGATGAGGTCGAGCGCGGCCTTCTTCGACGTGGTCTTGATCGACCGGGTGCCGAGCGACGCCGCGCGCTGCTCGAGGCCGACCGCGTCGACGCCGGGGATGCCGTGCAGGTACCGGTGGAGGTTGGCGTCGGAGGGCTCACCTCCGATGAGCGCGACGGCGCGGTCGGTTGAGTGGATGAGATCGTGGGTCATCGGAGTCCTGACTGTTCGGCGTTGAAGGGTTCATGGGCGGGCGACTCGACCGCGTGCTCTGCGGCGTCCTGAGTGTCCGAAAGGATGTAGCGCGCGGTGTCCTCGTCGGTGACGATGACCGTGCACAGGCCGCTTGTGACGACCGCGCGGGCGACATCGCGTTTGGTGCGTCCGGAGATCACGGCGATACCGATCGCCGCTCCGCGGAGCTCGTCGAGGGTGAGCCCGACGGTGCGCTGATCGAGTGAGTCGTCGACAACGGCGCCGCTCGCATCGATGTAGCGACCGACGACGTCGCCGACGGCGCCGCGTTCGACGAGCGTGGCGAGTTCCCCCTCGGAGAGATACCCGCTCTCGACGTGCACCGAGCTCGGGTCCGCCGGACCTGCGCTGTAGAGATAGGCATCGCAGTTTCGTGCCCGCTCGAGCACCCCGGCGATAACCCGGTCGGCTTCGATGGCGCGTTTGGTCTCGAGTCGCTCGAGGATGGCGGGGCTGGGAAGCAGGGTCGCTCCGCCCTGAGCCTTCTGGGCGATGGTGACCGCGGTCGTCACAGCCGTGCCGATCCGGTTGCTCAGGCTCATGCTGCCGTTGATCTGCACCACGTCGACGCCCGTGGACCACCCGGACTTGAGCTTGAGCGAGATGTCGTGCAGGGTGCGTCCCCAGCTGACACCCAACAGCGCGGGGGCCGGTCGCAGGGACGCCAGGTAGTCGGCCGCCGCGTGCACGGTGCGGGAGTGCATCTCCTCGGGGCCCGACGATCCCGCAGCAGAGACCACGATCGCGTCGGTCAGGCCGAAGGTCTCCACGAGGCGTCGCTCGAGCGGGAGCCTCCGTGCTCGCGGGTGCACGATCTCGATCGAGATGAGCCCGTCGGTCTTCGCCTGAGCGAGCAGTCGGCCCACCTTCCAACGGGTGAGGTGCAGAAGGGCGCCGATCTCCTCCTGCGTCTTGTCTGCGTCGTAGTACAGCTCGGCCGCTCGGAGCGCGAGGAGGTCGTCGGTAGCCACGGCGTCCTCCTCACCGACAGTGCGTTCGCACCCGTCGTCGGTGCCGACTCTACGCCCGTCGCGCTACCGCATCAACAGATGTTGCGTGATTTGCTCAGATGAGCACCGGGGGGTGACGGGCTAGGTGAGTCGACCCTTGGGGCGGCCAATGCGGGGCAGCCGGGGTATGCGGGGAGGCCCGGATGCCGCAGGCGTCCAGTCGGTCGGATGCCCGCGGAGCAACTGGTCGAGTTGCTCGAGGGCCGCACTCCAGGTCGACTCGATCCTCGGCGCGAACGCCCGCTCGACGGCCACCCGCACCGTGACCGTCACCCGGGTGGAGAGGCCTCTCGGACCCCCGGGGAACGGTTCGAGCCGAACGGAGATGTGCCCGTGGCGGTCGGTCGACAGCTCAAGCGTCTCGCGCTCGTGGAATGCGACGATGACCGCGTCGACCGCCGGGAAGCTCGTGCTGCCGAGCCAGTCGAGCCGGTAGGAGCCGCCCATGCGAGCGTCGATGCGAGCCTCCCCCAACCACCCGCCCACGAGGTCGGCGTCGACGAAAGCGTCCCAGACGACGGCCGGGGAGAACTCCACATCGCGCACGACGGAGATGGTCCTGATGGTCACGATGTCACTGTACGCGCCGGGCCCGACAGCCCCTGACGACGCGGCGCGCGTCCCCTAAGCTCAACCCATGACCCGTTCCCCAGGCATTGAATCGTGACCGGACGACTCGCCCTCGCGGTGGATTTCGGAGGGACGAAGGTCGAGGCCGCGCTCGTTGACGACGCCGGTGCGGTGCTCGCCGGTTCCCGCTTCCGGTCGCCGACCGGTCCCACTCGCGACTCCGCCGAACTCGCCGAATCGGTGCGCTCGGCTGTGAGCAGGGCCGCTGCCGCCCTGCCCGATGGCGCAGTGCTCGAGGGCGTCGGCATCGGTTCCGCGGGACCCATCACCGAGCACCTCGGGTTGGTGTCGCCGCTGAACCTGCCCGCCTGGCGCGACTACCCGCTCAAGGCCTTGGTGGAGGACACCGTGCCGAACGTGCCGGTGACCATGCGCATGGACGGCGTGGCCATCGTGCTGGCCGAGCACTGGGTCGGCGCGGCCCGGGGCAACGACAACGTGATGGGGATGGTCGTCTCCACCGGTATCGGCGGTGGACTCATCCTGCACGGCAACACCGTGTCCGGCCCCACCGGGAACGCAGGCCATATCGGTCACATCGAGGTCGCCGGATTCTCCGACCCCTGCAAGTGTGGCGGGATCGGTTGTCTCGAGGCGATTGCCTCCGGCCCCCATACCGCGGCGTGGGCACGGAGCCAGGGCTGGACGGGTCTCACCGGTGAGGATCTCGCCGCGAGCTACCGCGAGGGTGATGAGATCGCCCGCGCCGCGATCGAACGCACGGGACGCGCCATCGGGCAGGCCATCGCGTCGGCCACGGCCCTGGTCGACCTCGACATCGTGGCGATCGGCGGCGGGTTCTCCCATGCGACACCCGACCTCTTCGACCACATCCGCACCGCGGTCGCGACCCGGTCGGTCTTCGGATTCGTGACCAAGGTGAAGGTGGTGCCCACCGGGCTGTCATCCGATGGTCCGCTCGTGGGAGCTGGCGCCCTCATCCACCGCGCCGAGCGGGTCGCCTAGTCGCGTGAGCGCGGGCGCGCGATCTCGTCTTCGACGAATGACGCCGTGCGCAGCAGCAGGCTCGGAACGATGCACACCACCACCGAGACGAGCGCGACGGCGATGACCACCGTCCAACCACCGGTGATCGTGTGCAGGAAGCCCACGAGCACTGGGCCGGTCGCCGCGACTCCGTATCCGACCCCCTGCACGAACCCGCTGAGCGCGACCGACCCGTTCGCGGTGCGTGTCCGCAGGTTGATCAGCACGATCGCCGCGGGGAACAGCAGCGGTCCGAAGCCCACCAGCAGCACCCACAGATAGGGCGCCGCCGCCGGCGCGATCAGCAGCCCGAGGTAGCCGAGCATAAAAGCGCCGAGTCCCACCTGCACGAGCGTGCCGACATTCTTCATGCGCGAGGCGAGGATCGGCACGATGAACGCGGAGGGCAGGCCGGCGATGCTGTACACGGCGAGGAGGGCACCCGCTTGCCGTGTACTGACCCCGGCCGTGTCGATCAGCAGCTGCGGCAGCCACGCGAAGCTCGAGTAGGCGTGGACCGACGACATCGTGAAGATGGCGGCGATCAGCCAGGCTGTGCGGGAGTGGATGATGCGCCCCTCGAGCCCACGCGGTGGAACCGGGAGCTCCGGAGCCTCGTCTGCACCGAGCGCCGCAGCGGTCGCAGCAGCATCGCGCCGGTGCTGCATCAGCACGGCGAGCCACGGAAGGAGGCTCGCGAGGGCGAGCACCGACCAGAGACCGAGCGACACCCGCCATCCGGCGGTGTCTGCCACGGGCGCAGCCAGTGCGGCCGGCACCGCGGTGCTCACCGCCATCGCCATCACGTAGACGCTCGTGAGCACGGGCACCCGGTCGGGGAAGTACCGCTTCACCAGCGGCGGGAGGAGCACATTGGCCACGCCGATGCCGGCGAAGGCCACGAGGCTACCGACCAGCAGCATCGGATACGACGGCGCGGCTCCGCGGAGAAGGTGTCCGGCGATCATGGTGCCGATCGACAGGATCAGCAGCCGTTCGAGGCCCACCCGGTGGGCGAGGCGCGGCCCGAACAGCCCGGACAGGGCGAAGGCAACCGGCGGCAGCGACCCGATGACGCCGACGCCGACGGTGCTCAGGTCGATGTCGACCCGGATCTGATCGACGATCGGCGAGATCGCCGCGACAGCGGTGCGGAGGTTGATCGCGACGAGCACGATTCCCACGAGCGCCATGGAGCGTCCGGCCCAGAGCGGCAAGCGGTTCGCATCAGGCATTACTCTGAGCCTACCCACGACCCGGCGACGGGCCGACATCTCGAGGACACCATGAGCGATTTCGCCCGATTCCTGCCGCTCAGCCAACGCGGCGGCCGCGACGAGTCAGGCGTGTCGAGCGACTGGAGTCCGCAGGTCTCCGCCGCGCTCCTGCAGGTGGCGGGCCTCCTCGACACCCTCACCGCCGATCAGTGGTCCTCGCCGTCCCTGCGCGAGGGCTGGAGCGTCAGGGAGCAGGCCGGCAGGCTCGACTGGCGGTTGCGCGCCGAGCGACGCGATCGATGGCGCGCGATCCTGCGGCTCGCGGCGTCCGAGCGGGTGACCCCGAGGATGGCGGATGAGGCGCTGTCGAGGCGGGCCGCCCTCGTGCCGCCCGATCAACTCGTCGCATCCATCAGGTCGCTGGCCACCGCACCCCACCGCCGCCGACCGGTCTCCGACCTCGCGGAGGTCGTGCTGCACGGTTACGACATCGCCCGCCCGCTCGCGCGCACCATCGCCTTCGACCCGCTGTCGACAGGTGCCGTCGCCCTCGCGCGGTCGCTCACAGCGCCCGTCGAGATCAAGGCGGTGCTGAGGGGGCTCGAACTGCAGGCGACGGATGCGGCGTGGTCGGTCGGCCGTGGCCCGCGTCGGCTCGCGAGCGCCGAGGAGATCATCCGCTTTCTGTATGCACGGGATGCGGACGCGCTTCGCGGGCCGTTGGCGGGTGCCGGGGATTCCCCGGCCGACTAGCCGATCGGCGCGGCCGCGCGCCGCTTCACCAGCACGTGTCCGCGATCGGACGAGAGCCGCTGCCACCGCCCGGACTCGAACACGGGCACCTCCGCTTCGGCGACGTCGCCGAGGAAGCCCAGGGAGTACCCGGCGAACGCCGCACCCGTCGGCACGGTCGACCCGGGTTCGAGCGGGCGGCCCCACACCTCTGAACGCACGGTGTTCACGATCTGCTCGCCCGTGCCGGAGGGGATCGCCTCCGCGATCTCCGCGATTCCGGCGCGGGCGGCCTGCTGCAGGACGCCTGCTTTCGTGGCACCGGCTCGCACCCACCCGGAGCGCGGCGGCGACACCGCGGCCCATCCGGCCGGACGCGCTGGCCTCGAGCCTGCACCGGATCCCGCCGTCGGCAGCACGACCGTCGTCGACGCGGAGTCATCGTCTTCCTCGCTCTCGTGCGGGAGCGCGGAGAGCACCTCGGCGATCGGCAGCACGGTGTCTGCGTGGGCGGGTGCGTCCAGAGCGAAGGTGCGAAGTCCGAGAACGGTGGCGCTCGAGTCGAGCAGGCCCGACGGATAGAGCACCGGAACGTACACGGCGAGTACCGTGCCGGAGGCGATCATCCGTACCAGGCCGTCTTCGAGCCGTGCCGCCCTGCGGAGGAACACCCTGAGATCGGCGACGGAGGGGAGGTCGGTGAGGACGAGGGCGTTAGTCATGTGACCTCTAAAATACCGACAGGTGCGAGGGCGACCGACCGGTGCCACCCGAATCGCACCGGGAGGAACTCCGTGACCGACCCCACATCAGACCAGCGCCCCTCGTCGGCGGCGAGCCCACTCGACGGTTTTCTCGCCGCACTCGATCTCACCGACACCGGGGCGAGAACGAGCGAAGACATCTTCACAGGTCCCAGCCAGTGGATGCCGCTCGGTCGGGTCTTCGGCGGCCAGGTGCTCGCCCAGTCGCTCGTCGCCGCCATGCGCACCACCCCTGATGATCGGTTCGTGCACTCCATGCACGGCTACTTCCTGCGACCGGGCGACGTGCGGCTGCCGATCACCTTCTCGGTGGATCGCATCCATGACGGACGGTCGTTCTCCACCCGGCGAACCCAGGCCTATCAGGACGGCCAGCCGATCCTGTCGATGATCGCGTCATTTCAGGATGACGACGAGGGTGTGGAGCATCAGATCGACATGCCGTCCGACATCCCCGACCCGGAGTCGCTCCCGAGCTCCGCGGAGGTGCTCGGCGCACTCGACCACCCGGTCGCCCAATACTGGGCAAACGACCGGCCGTTCGACATGCGGCATGTGCCGTCGCCGCTGTTCCTGTCGGTCGAGGGTGGGCACGTCGCCCACCAGGCCGTGTGGATCAAGGCCATCGGCACCCTCCCCGACGACCCGAACCTGCACCGCGCGGCCCTCGCCTACGCGAGCGACTACTCGATCCTCGAACCGATCTTCCGACGTCACGGCATCGCGTGGGTGACGCCCGGGCTCAAGGCGGCGAGCCTCGACCATGCGATGTGGTGGCACCGCTTCGCACGGGTGGACGAGTGGATGCTCTACGTGCAGGAGTCCCCCAACGCCCGCGGCGGACGCGGGCTCTCGCTCGGTCGGATCTACGACCGCGCCGGCAACCTGCTTGCGAGCGTCGCGCAGGAGGGCATGGTGCGGGTTCGCCAGCCCTGAGCCGACGGTCGCGCATCCGCTTGGCGTGCCGCCTGCTCAGCGTTTGGTGAAGGTCACCGGCTCCTCGACGTACGGTGACCAGGCTGCTCGCTGAGCCTCGTCGATCCGGATGGGGCGACCGGTGACCGAGTCGACCATCACGAGGGTGGTTGCGGCCTTCGTGAAGAGCACGCGCGGCTCCACGCCCTTCGGCGAGTACACCTCGTAGCAGACCTCGAGGCTCGCGCCGCCGAGCCGACCGATCCACAACTCGACCTCGACCGGCCGCCTCATGTACGGGATCGGCGCCAGGTACTCGATCTCCTGCCGGGCGATCACGGTGTTGACCGCCGATCCCGGCCGCCCATCGAGCACGGCGGCGGCTGAGTCGCTCGGGAGTCCGGCATCCTGCGACCAGAATGCCTGGATGCGTGCCTCCTCGAGCAACCGGAACATCTCCGCATTGTTCACGTGAGCGTACGCATCGAAGTCCGACCACCGAAGCGGGATCGGCACCGTGATTCTCATCGGATACCGCCGACTCAGTCGCGCGTGAGCTTGCGATAGGTGGAGCGGTGCGGTTTCGCCGCATCCGCTCCGAGGCGCTCGATCTTGTTCTCCTCGTAGGACTCGAAGTTGCCCTCGAACCAATACCAGTTCGCCGGGTCGTCGGCCGTTCCCTCGTAGGCCAGGATGTGCGTGGCGATGCGGTCGAGGAACCACCGATCGTGAGTGATCACCACAGCGCAGCCGGGGAACTCGAGCAGCGCGTTCTCGAGACTGCCGAGGGTCTCAACGTCCAGGTCGTTGGTGGGCTCATCGAGCAGCAGGAGGTTTCCACCCTGCTTGAGCGTGAGCGCGAGGTTGAGGCGGTTGCGCTCACCACCGGAGAGGATGCCGGCCTTCTTCTGCTGGTCTGGGCCCTTGAACCCGAACTGCGACACGTAGCCGCGCGACGGGATCTCTGTCTTGCCGACCTGGATGAAGTCCTGCCCGTCGGACACGACCTCCCACAGGGTCTTGTTGGGGTCGATCCCACCGCGGTCCTGGTCGACGTAGGAGATGTCGACCGTCTCGCCGATTTTCAGGTCGCCGCTGTCGAGCGGCTCGATGCCCGTGATCGTCTTGAACAGTGTGGTCTTGCCCACGCCGTTGGGGCCGATGACACCGACGATGCCGTTCCGGGGAAGGGTGAAGGTGAGGTTGTCGATGAGCACGCGCTCACCGAACGACTTGTGGAGTTTCTTCGCGTCGATGACCTGCGCGCCGAGTCGGGGGCCCACCGGGATCACGAGTTCTTCGAAATCGAGTTTGCGGGTCTTCTCCGCCTCGTTCACCATCTCCTCGTAGCGCGCCAGTCGAGCCTTCGACTTCACCTGACGGCCCTTGGCGTTGCTGCGCACCCACTCCAACTCGGACGACAGCCGCTTGGCGAGCTTCGCGTCCTTCTTGCCCTGAACTTCGAGTCTGGCGCCCTTCTTCTCGAGGTAGGTGGAGTAGTTGCCCTCGTACGGGTAGAGATGGCCGCGGTCGACCTCCGCGATCCATTCGGCCACGTTGTCGAGGAAGTACCGATCGTGGGTCACGGCGAGTACGGCGCCGGGGTACTTGGAGAGGAATTGCTCGAGCCACAGCACGCTCTCGGCGTCGAGGTGGTTGGTGGGCTCGTCGAGCAGCAGCAGGTCCGGCTTCTGCAGCAGCAGCTTGGTGAGGGCGACGCGGCGCTTCTCACCACCGGAGAGGTTGGCCACCGCCGCGTCCCCTGGCGGGGTGCGCAGTGCATCCATGGCCTGCTCGAGCTGCGAGTCGAGGTCCCACGCGTCCGCCGCGTCGATCTCTTCCTGCAGCGAGCCCATTTCGGCGAGGAGGGTGTCGAAGTCGGCGTCCGGGTCTGCCATGGCGGCGGAGACCTCGTTGAAGCGGTCGAGCTTCGCCTTGATCGGTCCGACGCCCTCCTGCACGTTCTCGAGCACGGTCTTGGTCTCGTCGAGCACCGGCTCCTGCATGAGGATGCCGACGCTGTAGCCGGGGCTCAGTCGAGCCTCGCCGTTGCTTGGGGTGTCGAGCCCCGCCATGATCTTGAGGATCGTGGACTTGCCCGCACCGTTCGGACCGACCACGCCGATCTTGGCGCCGGGGAGGAACGACATCGTCACGTCGTCAAGAATGAGCTTGTCGCCGACCGCCTTGCGGGCGCGCACCATCGAGTAAATGTATTCGGCCATGGGTTCAGTCTATTTGCGGCGCCCCTCGCGGTTTACCGAGATGCGGTCGTCGCGCCGC
This sequence comes from uncultured Actinomycetota bacterium, assembly GCA_963756375.1. Taxonomy (GTDB): domain Bacteria; phylum Actinomycetota; class Actinomycetes; order Actinomycetales; family Microbacteriaceae; genus Marisediminicola. The sequence continues at coordinate 1,466,284 of CAVWNJ010000005.1, forward strand.
GAACGCCGACTACCAGTCGATCGGCCTGGTCTGCCCGATCAGGCAGGCTCCACCCGAGACGGTCGGCCCTTCGAGGCTCTGATATCCAGCGTCGCTCGCCTGCCCGATGAGGCAGCGTTCGCCGATCCGCACCGAGAACTGTTGCGAATCCACCGTGCCGCCGATGGCCGTGCGATCGGCCGTGACCTGCATCGCCGCTCGGTCGAAACCTGCGGCAACGAGGTTGTCGATGATCGCGCGGCCGCCTGGCATCGACCGCTCCGCCAGCAGTCGTCGATTCACCAGGTCGAAATAGGCGTGGTTCGCCTCCGCGGAACCGGACGGGTCGAGGGTCGGCTCCACGGCCGGCGCAGACTCCGGTGCTGATTCCGGGGAGGCGCTTGCGGATGGCGGCGCTGCCGATGGCGCGACGGGCGGGACCATCGCGGCGGTCGAGGAGCACCCCGCAAGCAGCGTCGCGGCCGAAACGACGGTGACGACGCCGCGCACCGCTCCGCCTCGCAGCCCTGCCCTCCGGGATGGAGCGAGGCTGATCGGCGCGAGTCGGAACACGGCGCTGAGTCTAGGCGGCGCATTCGGCCCGACCGAATCGCCAGCGGATCAGAACGGGGTGGCGACGACCTCCCTCTGCTCGGACCCGCTGTTCGGGGGGCCACCGGGAAGCGCCCAGGCCTGGGTCTCGGCCGGAGCATCGGCCACGTCGGCGGCATCGTCCGGGAGCGGCGCGACGGGCGCCTGCTGTGTTCCCTCTGTTGTGGTTGATGCAGATGTGCGGACCCACGAGGTAGTGCCCCACGACAGGTCGTGACCGACCGCGTCGGCCTCGACGTCGATATTCGTGCCGGACTTCTCGCCGGCGTCCCAGTCACGGATGCGGAGCCGACCGGTCGCGACGACACGCTCGCCTTTTCTGACCGATGCGAGCACGTTCACCGCGAGCTGGCGGAAGGCGGTGACGGTGTACCAGTTCGTTTCGGCATCCACCCACTTGGCCTGGGTGCGATCGAAGCGACGCTGGGTGGACGCGAGCCTGAAGCTCGTGATGGCCAGACCGCCGGTGGTGACGATGTGGCGGGGCGTGGTGGCAACGACTCCTGTAATGGTGATGATGTCTGTCATGCCGACAGTGTGGTTCGGCGTGCAACCGGTCAGGAGCGGCGTGCGGATTCTGTCGAGTTCCCAACTGCTGATGCCGTCGGGAGGACAGGACGGATCGCGACCGGCCGCGCTGGTGAGGCGCAGCCGGCCCGCGATCGTCTCAGTGTTCCCGGAACTCCGGCCACTCGGAGCCGGGCAGGAGGCTCGCGTGCAGCGCACTCTTCGCCACTTCGAGGGTGGGGTAGACGGCCCTGAAGTCGTCGTCGCGGATCAGCTTGAAAGTGAATCCGCCCTCCACCCGATGGATCGATCCGACGGCTCCGTGCGGTCCGAAAGCGACCCACGTCTGGCCGGTGAGGGTGACATGTCCGTTACTCATCGTTGAGCTCCTTCTCTGCGCCCGCAGTCTACGAAGCGAGCACGTACTTAGCGTACGACTTACGCACCTTGTTCACCTTGGGAACTGCCACTGCCATGCAATATCCCTGGCCGGGGTTCTTCGCGAAGAAGTCCTGGTGGTAGTCCTCTGCCTCGAACCATTCGCCCAACGGGCTTATCTCGGTGACGATGCCGCCATCCCAGATCTCGGCGGCACGGACGGCGGCGGCCTCGAACTCGGCGCGCTGGGCGTCATCCGTGTAGAACATGGCCGAGCGGTATTGCGTGCCGACGTCGGCGCCCTGACGGTTGAGCTGCCGCGGGTCGTGGAGGGTGAAGAAGACGTCGAGGATCACCTCGGCCGGGATGACCTCCGGATCGAAGGTCACAGCCACAGCCTCGGCATGACCGGTGCGACCGGTGCAGACGGCTTCATAACTCGGATGCGCGGTGTCACCGCCGGTGTAGCCGGAGACGACGGAGGAGACTCCCTGGAGCACACGGTAGACGGCGTCGAGACACCAGAAGCAGCCACCGGCAAGAACGAATGTTTGCATGGAACGAGCCTACGTCGCGGTCTCTGTGCGCGGCCCGAGCACCAGTGCGAGCCGATCTACAGTTGAGGCATGACCTACGACGCTTCCCCCACCCGTTACGACGCGACCGACTATCACCGCGTCGGCACCAGCGGGCTGAAACTGCCCACCATCTCGCTCGGACTCTGGAACAACTTCGGTGCCGATCGCTCACTCGAGGGCCAGCGGGCCATCCTGCGCCGAGCATTCGACCTCGGGGTGACGCACTTCGACCTCGCCAACAACTACGGTCCTCCCGCCGGATCCGCTGAGTCGAATTTTGGCCGGATCCTGGCAGACGACTTCCGCCCGTTCCGGGACGAGATGATCATCTCCTCGAAGGCCGGATACGAGATGTGGTCAGGCCCCTACGGCGAGTGGGGATCGCGCAAGTACATGCTCTCCTCGCTCGACCAGAGCCTTAACCGCCTCGGCCTCGACTACGTGGACATCTTCTACTCGCACCGCCCCGACCCGGAGACCCCGATCGAGGAGACCATGGGGGCACTGGCCACAGCGGTGAACTCCGGCCGTGCCCTGTACGCCGGAATCTCGAACTACTCCCCCGAGCAGACCCTCGCCGCCCATGCCGCTCTCGCCGAACACAAGATCCCGCTGGTCATCCACCAGCCGCGCTACAGCATGTTCGATCGCCACATCGAGGATGGCCTGTTCCCGGTACTCGACGAGCTCGGCATGGGCAGTATCGTGTTCTCCCCCCTCGCGCAGGGGCTGCTGACCGATCGCTACCTCAAGGGCATTCCTGCCGACTCGCGGGCCGCCGAGGGCCGCTGGATCTCGGGCGAAACGATCAGCGACACCTACCTCGAGCGGGCCAGGGCCCTCAACAGCATCGCGGAAGGTCGCGGGCAGACGTTGGCACAACTGGCGCTCACCTGGGTGCTGCGCCATTCTCAGGTCACGTCGGCCCTGATCGGCGCATCGAGCGTGAAGCAGCTCGAAGACAACATCAAGGCGGCGGAGGGTGCGCCGTTGACCGCTGACGAGCTTGCGGCGATCGAGCCGTACGCGGTGCACGGCACGGCCTTTTAGGCGGGCGGTCCGGTGGTCTTGCCGCCGGCCCGCAACGGGCCGGCGGCGAGGCCATCCCCGAATGTCGGGGGTCGCTCCTACAGTCGCCTCATCTACCAGTTGGGCCGGCTGCAGACGAAAGGGCGACCATGCCTACACTCGATTTCACCCATGTCCCTGGATCCCGCCGATCCTCGTCCATGCGGGAGCGCAGCGGCGTCGCCGTCATCCAGCTCAATGACGATCTCTGGCGGGTCACCCGCCCCGAGGGCGAGGTGCTCGGCTACGTCGAGCGGTTCCCCTCCCCCGCCGGCCCGCGGTTTCGCGCCAAGCGTTTCGTCGCTCGACTGCGCACATTTCGTGCCGACGGCGATTTCTGGGCGATGGATGACGCGGTGGCATGCTTCCGCATCGGGTAGCCGGTCAGGCGGTCTGAGCGCGCCTGATCGTGGCCGTCGTCGCCTGGGGATATGGTGCCCCCATGCAGTGGGTGAATGACGTTCTGAACTGGTTCTCCTCCGACGACGGGCAGCGGGTGGTGGCGGGCACGGTGTTGCCGTTCATCGCGATCATCACGGCGGGCGTTGTTGCCGCGATGATCGGGCGTGGCTCCCTCGGGCGCGTGCTCGCGGCGAACGACCGGGAGAACCGCGTCGCCGCGGTGGCCACGATCTTGGGGGCGGCCAGGCGGGCATCCGTGTGGAACACCCTGAGTTCCTCGGAGCAGTCCCACGCAGACCACGTCGCGAGTGAAGCCGATGTGCGCATCCGGCTCCTGGCCGTGCCGGGTGCGCGAATGGCGGCGGACTGGGCCGCCCACGAGATTCTCGACATGAAGAAGAACTCGGTGTCGTTCAGCTTTCAGGCGGAGCAGTCGTTGATCGAGTTCCGCGAGCGGCTCATCGAATGGCAGGCCCGCCCGCAGCGGGCGAAACGCCTGTTCCGGGACGACCTCGAGCAGTGGTCGTACGAAGACGCGCAGACGGCGACCGACATCATGAAGCAGCAACAGGCCTGGGCCGCTGGGCAGGCGGAAAGTGGCTCGGACGTGTTCGTTCCGCCGCGACGAACCGGTGCCGCCGATGCGAACCCGTCCGACGGCGTCACTGCGCAGTCGAGCACGGACGACCGCCGCGTCGATTCCGATCGCGTCGACTGAGCTTCTTCGGTGCCCCCGGCAGGATTCGAACCTGCGACCAAGAGATTAGAAGGCTCCTGCTCTATCCCCTGAGCTACGGAGGCGCGTAGGGCGTGTCAAGGATACCGTAGGCGGTCGCCGAGCCCCGTATTCAGACGGCGGTGGCGAGGGCGCTGAGCACCTGGTTGAGGGTGGGAGCACCCTCCGCGCGAAACGTCTCCACGTCGTCCTCACCGATCACCACGATCGTCGGCGTGGAGCGGATGCCCGCCCGCTCCGCCTCTTCGACGTCGCGCGCGACATCCAGCTCTGCCATCACCACGGCGGGCACCAGCGCCTGCGCCTCTTTGAGCACGGCGCGGGTCTGGATGCAGGGGTCGCAGAACGCCGAAGCGAAGAAGAGCAGCTTCACCGGTGGGGCCTACTGGCGATCGCCGCGGTCCTCGGGGTCGTCCGAGGGCTCGCTCTCGGCCTTGTCCCAGCTGTAGGTGACGTGATACTTGCCGTCGATCTCACGCCACGTCGTGGCGTCGTAGTTCTCGAGGGTCTCCTTGCCGTCGACCGCAGCGAGGACCGTCAGCTCGTCGTCCCAGCCGTTGTCGGTGCTGATCCGCTTATCGGTCTGTCCGTCGTAGGGCCCGCCGGTGTAGATCACGATGTACTCGTCGCCGTGGGCGATCGCTGGGGTCTGGTCAGTCATGATCCCTTGATATCACGCGAAGGGTGTGCGCCGCCCGATCAACCCGTGACGAGTGCAACGACTGCGGCAACGGCGGAGGCCAGGCCGAGGAGCAGCGCCACCGAGACCAGCACCACGTGCACCCTGAGGAAGGTGGTCGCACGGCCGCCCGCGTCCCGGCCGCGGGGATCCTTCGCCACCCGCCGGTAGAACGCGGGCCAGACGATGAAGTTGTACAGGGCGTTGGCAAGCAGCAGGGTGATGAGCAGTGGGGTCATCCGGCAAGCGTAGGTCGGTCATGCGACCGTTCCGTGTCGGTGGCCCGGCGATAGACTTCGGGAATGCCTTCAGCGCCTGATCGTCTCGTCTGGATCGACTGCGAGATGACGGGACTCGACCTCTCGATAGACGAGCTCGTCGAGGTTGCGGTGGTCGTCACCGACTTCGATCTCGTGCCCGTTCATCCCGGTTTCGCGATCGTGATCCGTCCGGACCAGTCCGCGTGGGACAACATGGGCGATTTCGTTCGCAACATGCACACCGAGTCCGGCCTCATCGACGAGGTCCCGAACGGCGTGAGCCTGGCCGACGCCGAATTCGCGGTGCTCGAGTACATCCTCCGGTACGTGCCGACCGGCAACCAGGCGCCGCTCGCCGGAAACACGATCGGCACCGATCGCGCCTTCCTGGCCAAGTACATGCCTCGGGTCGACAGCCACCTCCACTACCGCAACATCGATGTCTCCTCGATCAAGGAGCTGTCCAAGCGCTGGTTCCCGCGGGTGTACTTCAACTCGCCGGAGAAGAACGGCGGTCATCGCGCGCTGGCCGACATCCTCGAGTCGATCCGCGAACTCGAGTACTACCGCCGCGCCGCATTCGTGGCGGACCCGGGTCCCACCAGCGAACAGGCCCAGGCCGTTGCTTCAGCCGTGGTCTCGTCGTTCGCACCGCGGTTGGCCTAGTGCCGGGGATGTCGTGTCAGCAGAGGCGCTCAGGGTGTAATAGGATGCTTGAGTTGTTCCGATCGCGTGAGCGAACGGATCGCATGGTGGGCGTAGCTCAGTTGGTAGAGCGCTGGCTTGTGGAGCCGGATGTCGCGGGTTCGAGCCCCGTCGTTCACCCCAAGGATGATGGCCCCACTCCGGTGGGGCCATTTCTCGTCGAAGCCGCCGTGCCGGCACCGGCTCGGCCGGAGGCCTGGTGGAACTCGATACCGACCTTGCACGCGAACAGCACCGACACCCTCGCCGACACGGAAGTAAGCGCTGCGACCGCCGTCGATCATGAGTGGGTCACGATCGTGTGGAACGATCCCGTGAATCTGATGACCTACGTGATCTGGGTCTTCCGCAGCTATTTCGGCTTTTCCCGCGAGGAGGCGCAACGGCGCATGCTGCAGGTGCACGAGGACGGCCGGGCGGTGGTGGCGAGCGGGTCACGCGAGGAGATGGAACGCCACGTCGAGGCGATGCACGGGTACGGGCTGTGGGCGACCTTGGAACGGGTGAGCACATGACACCGTTTCGCCGCACCCCCGACGGTGCGTTCCTCGGGGAGTTCGAACCGATCGAAGCCGCTCTGCTGACCCAATTGGCGAGCCAGGTGGCGGGCATCCTCAGCGCGGACGGTGAGGATCGACACCCCGCGCTCGTGCGACTGCTGCCGGACGCATACTCGAACGATCGGGAGGCTTCGGCGGAGTTCCGGCGTTTCACGAATGGCGATCTGGTCTCGGGAAAGGTGCAGAACGCCCAGCGCATCATCGCGGATGTCGCTCCGATCATCACCGCGGAGGGCACCACCGCGGTGACCCTCGACGGTCAGGGCGCGGGCGCCTGGGTGCGCGCGCTCACTGACATCCGACTCGTCTTGGCTGTGCGCCTCAACATCGTGCAGGACGGCGACATCCCGCCGGAGGACGACGAGTTGATCATGGTCGGCGACCTGTACGACTGGTTGGGCGGAGTGCAGGACACCCTCGTGACCGCGCTCGATGATGACTGACCTCGAGCTCGACAGTGCCGAATTCGAGAAACTCGTGATCGACGAGCTCGACCTGTTGCCCGACGACATGGTGGACGGCCTCGAGAACGTGGTCTTCGTGACCGAGGACCGACCGGAGGACGGCTCGCTCGACGTGCTCGGACTCTACGACGGCGTCGCGATCACGGAGCGGGACCGATACGGCTTCGGCGAGCTCCCCGACCGCATCATCCTCTATCGGGAGCCCCTTCTCGCCGCGTGCGCCGACCTGGACGAACTGCGCTACGAGATCCACGTCACACTCGTGCACGAGATCGGGCACTTCTACGGCATCGACGACGAGCAACTGCATGAGCTCGGATGGATGTGACGATCAGGCGGTGATCTCGAGCGGTAGCGACTCGTCGGCCGACCACTCCTCGAGCGACGCATCGTAGATCCGCACCGCCGTCACCCCGATTTCGGCGAGGGTGAGCGCATTGGCCGAAGCCGAGATCCCGCCACCGCAATACAGGAGCACCTCCGCGTCACCGGTCACACCCTCGGCCGCGTACGCGTCACGAAGGCGGTCGGCCGCCGCCACGGTGCCGTCCTCGGTGAAGAGGTCGCGCGATGACACGTTGACGCTGCCCGGGATGTGGCCGCGACGGGAGTAGCGGGTGGGGGCCGCGCCGCGGAAACTCGCGGCCGGGAGACCGCAGACCAGCGGACGGGCATCCGACTCAGTACGGGCAATCAGTTCGCCCTTGGTGACCCAGGCGGACCGTTCAGACTCGACGGTCCACCGCGCCACGGGCTCGCGCGCGGCCTCGGCGCCCGTCGCGACAGGATGACCCGCGCCGACCCATGCAGCGAGGCCGCCGTCGAGTACGCGCACGTTCACCCCGATCCAGGTGAGGAGGTACCAGAGCCGCGCGGCGAACATCGTCTGCGTGGTGTCGTAGACCACGACGGCGTCGCCCATCGACACTCCGAGTGCGGCCAGCTCGTCGGCGATCGCCTGTGCTGTCGGATGCGTGAAGTGCGTGGCAGCGGCCTGGTCGGAGAACTGGGTCTGGATGTTCACGTAGAGCGAGCCGGGGATGTGGGCCTTATGCCATGCGTCCGCGGCGTCACCGGCGCGGTAGTCGCCGTCGAATGCGGGAGTGAGCAGCTGATAGCTCGCGTCGAGAACGACGGGCGGATGAGCACCGGCCAGGGCCGCGGCCAGCTCGTCGGCGCCGATGAACGGGGAGGTCATTCGGCAATCGTATGGCCGTCGACGACGAGGTCGGCCTGCGCTCGCGGCTGCTCCCGCTCGATGAAGTCGGCCTCCTGCGCCGCCCAGCGATCCCAGAACGGTTCATAGGTGGAGCCGTCCCGTTTCAGCGCGCGCCGTCGGCGGGTGGCATCGTCGAGGTCCACCCAGACGCCGGCGCTCGCCAGGGCGCGACCGGCGGCGGTGAGGGCGCCACACCCCTCGACGATCACGGGCGGCCCGGGCGACACGGAGTTCCAGTCGCCGCTGCGATCGCGGACCCAATCCCACCTCCGCCACCCGCCGGCCCTGCCCCGGGCCAGGGGAACGAGCAGCTCGCGCAGCACCGCCTCGCTTCCCGCGGCGAGTCCGTCCCAGCCCGGGTAGATGTCGTCGAGTCGCACCAGTCGCGCACCCGGAAGAGCCCCCTGAAGCTGCACCGCGAGGGTGGTCTTCCCTGACCCCGAGCGGCCGTCGATCAGCAGTATCGGCGTGCCGTCGCCGGGGGCAGCGGATGCGAGCACCCGCAGCACCTCCTGCACGGGGTCGGTCATCCGGCACCCAGGATGAAATTCCATCTGCCACTCAGCACCGACGCCGTCACTGCGGTGGCAGCGATCGCGGTTCCCACCGCGACGAGGGCGAATTCTGCCGTGCCGAAGGTCGACTGGCGCGCCCAGGTGCGGGCCACGTCTGCTCCGAATCCCCTCGCCTCCATCGCCGTGGCGAGTTTGCTGCCGCGCCGGATCGACAGCACGAGCAGCGCGAACGCTTGGCCTGCGAAACGGCGAAGGCGCCCGGTGTCGGCGAGGCCCCTCGCACGCCGAGCAAGCTCGAGCGCTCGCCAGTCCTCGAGGAACAAACCCACGAGGCGCAGGCCGCCGAGAGCCCCGACCACGAAGCGGGCGGGAAGTTTGAGAATCTGCGCGAGCCCGTCGGCGAGATCGGTGGGGTCGACGGTCACGAACAGAACGATGCCGGGCAGCCCGATCGCCAGCACCCGCAGCAGCGTGGCTATCGCGAGCTCGATCGAGCCGTCGGTCACTCTCGCGAAGAGAAAGCGCAGGTAGGTCTCCCCCGAGGGCTCGCCGTAGAGCAGCACCGTGAGGGCGCCGAATAGCGCCGCCACGAAGATCGGCCACGTGGTGGCCACGAAGCGGCGCGGTGAGAGTCCCGCGAAGGCGAAGAAGAGGGCTTCGCAGGCGAGCGCCACCGAGGCCGAGACCCAGTCGATGCTCAACACGAGGGCGACGCCGATGACCGATGCCGCGAGCAGTTTCGCAACCGGGTTGATCCGGTAGATGAGCGCGGTGCCCCGGCGGGGCGTGAGGATGCTCACCGTGCCGTCGCCCCGACCGCAGCAGGCGCCGTCATCCGAAGCTCGGTGTCTGCGAGGGCGCGCACCAGGTCGGCGTCGTGGGTGATGGTCACCACACCACTTCCGCCATCGAGCAATTCGGCCAGGAACGCGACCAGCTCTCGCCACGTCCTGGCGTCCTGACCGAAGGTGGGTTCGTCGAGCACGAGCACCGCGGGGCGGGTCACCAGCGCCGTCGCCACCGAGAGGCGCCGCTTCTCGCCGCCGGAAAGGGTGAAGGGGTTGGCACCGGCAAGCGAGTCGAGCCGGAGCCTCTGCAGCAAAGCGTCGACCCGAGCGGCCGTCTCGCTCGCCGACAACCCGACGACCTTCGCCCCGACCTCGAGTTCGGCGCGCACGGTCGCTGCCACGAACTGATGCTCCGGGTCCTGGAACACGGTGCCGATGCGCGCCACGAGTTCCCTCGACGACCATCGGATCGGGTCGCCACCCCGCCCGCCGCCGAGGGCCGAGCCGTCGACCCGTCCGCCGACCGGCGGCAGGAGCCCGCCGAGCGTGAGGCCCAGAGTCGATTTACCCGCGCCATTCGGTCCCGTGATGGCGAGGCAGGACGCCGCGGCCACCTCCATTGCCAGGGAGTCGTGGAGGGCCTCACCCGACCTGCCCACCGAGAGATCTACCGCGCGAAGGAGTGTGCGGCCGGCCGACGAGCGTGCGCTCGGGGGCCTCGGGTGAGAATCCGGGCACCCACACTCCGCTGGCGGCGAGGGCTGCCCCCCGATCGGCGAGTACCGCATCCGGTGGCCCATCGGCAAGGACGCCGCCACCGGGTTCGAGCACCACGACCCGGTCAACGACGTTCCACCACACCTCGACCCGGTGCTCCACCACGATCAGGGTCACGGAACGGTCGGCGACGACGCGCGCGACGGCATCGCGCACTTCGATGACGCCGTTCGGATCCAGGTTCGCGGTCGGCTCGTCGAGAAGCAGCAGCCCGGGACGCATCGCAAGCACCCCAGCGAGGGCGAGGCGCTGCTTCTGCCCGCCCGAGAGCGAGCTGGTCGGATGATCGAGCGGCAGACCGAGGCCGACGGAGTCCAGTGCCGACGCGACCCGTGGCCAGATCTCTCCCCTCGGCACGCCGAGGTTCTCGCAGCCGAACGCGACATCGTCGCCGACCCTGGCGAGAACCACTTGCGAATCCGGGTCCTGCAGCACGAGTCCGGACCGACCAGGCGCCGGCGGTCGACCATCCACGAGCAATTCGCCGCTTCGATCCCCCTCGTCGTCGCCGCCGAGAACCCCGGCGAGCGCGTGCATGAGGGTCGATTTGCCGGCCCCGGACGCGCCGAGCAGGAGCACCCGCTCCCCCGGATCGATCCTGAGATCGAGCCCGGAGACGGCGGATGCCCTGCGACCGGCGTGCCGCCAGCCCCAGCCGCGTGCCTCGACCGCGGCGGCAGTCGAGCGGGTCAGACGAGCACCGACCCCTCCCGGCCGGAGGCGAATCGCGAGAGCACCCCGGTTCTGGCGAGTCCGCGGGCGATCAGCCACGATCCGAGGCCCGCTATCAGCGCACCCGAGATCACGGCCGAGATCGCATACACGACCTTGAAGCCACCGTCGACGGCGACGTAGTACAGCACGAGGTCGTTGATCGCCATCGCAGCACCCGCCCCGGCGCCCGCGAGCATCGCGACCCAGACCCGCCATGAGGAGTAGGCGAACAGGAGGAACACGAGTTCGGCGCCGAGACCCTGCACGAGACCGGCCTCGATCGTGGCGAATCCGCCCCACTGAGCCCCGAGCAGCGCGGAGACGGTGGCCGCCACGAGTTCGGTGAACAGGGCGGCACCCGGCTTTCGGATGATCAGCCCGCCGAGCACCGCGGCAAACAGCCAGACGCCGTAGAGGAGCGCCTGCGACCCCGGCAGCAGGAGCCCGAGCGGCGCGGTGATGCCGTCGTAGAGGTTGTTCCAGGCGAAGAAGATGAGCGAGGCGGCGACTCCCAGCACGCTGGCCACGACGATGTCGACGACCCTCCAGCGCCAGGTGATGCGGCGAAAGCCGGTGCGAGTCGGAGATGGGGATGTAGAGGTGGACATAACGGCGTGCCTTTCCAGGAAACGAATCGGCACGGGTTGTGGATGCGGCGGGTGCCGCATCGATAGAGAATCTGCCTCCCTGCGCTGGCATGATCCAGATCAGGTTCGACGGTCGAAGCTTGGAGTAGCTTCCTCTCAGCCCGGCTCACCGGACTCCCGTGTTCGCAAGCATTGTATCTGAACGCCCGAAAACATGTCGGACTGTCTGCCGCACGCTCGGCTGTCAAGCCGTCACGGCCGCGTCAGGAAGTGGCTTCAGCGACACGTTAAGGTATACCGACCCGTTCAGAAGGAGCGACATGGAAACCTGGCCCGGATCTGCATACCCCCTCGGTGCGACATTCGATGGAAGCGGCACAAACTTCGCCATCTTCAGCGAAGCTGCCGAGAAAGTCTTCCTCTGCCTCTTCGACGAGAACGGTGCAGAAGCACAGGTCGAGCTGCAGGAGGTCGACGCCTACGTCTGGCACTGCTACCTCCCCCACGTGCAGCCGGGGCAGCGCTACGGATACCGCATTCACGGCGAGTACAACCCGGCGGAGGGTAAGCGCGCGAACCCCAACAAGCTGCTGCTCGACCCCTATGCCAAGGCGACCGCCGGCACGTTCGATTGGGACAACTCCCTCTTCTCCTACAACTTCGGCGACCCGGATTCCGTGAACGACGAGGACTCCGCCGCCCACATGATGCTCGGCGTCGTGATCAACCCGTTCTTCGACTGGGCAGGCGACCGCCACCCGCGCATCCCCTACGCCGAATCGGTCATCTACGAGGCCCACGTGAAGGGCCTCACCGAACTGCACCCGGATGTGCCGGAGGACCAGCGCGGCACCTACGCCGGACTGTCGCACCCGGCCATCATCGAGCACCTCCAGCGGGTCGGCATCACGGCGATCGAACTCATGCCGGTGCACCAGTTCGTGCAGGACTCCACCCTGCTCGAGAAGGGCCTCCGTAACTACTGGGGCTACAACACCATCAGCTTCTTCGCACCGCACAACGAGTACTCGTCCACCGGCGACCTCGGCCAGCAGGTGCAGGAGTTCAAGGGCATGGTGCGTGCCATGCACGACGCCGGCATCGAGGTCATCCTCGACGTGGTGTACAACCACACCGCGGAAGGCAACCACCTCGGCCCGACCCTGAGCTTCAAGGGCATCGACAACGAGGCGTACTACCGTCTCGTAGACGACGACCAGCAGTACTACATGGACTACACGGGCACCGGAAACTCGCTCAACGTGCGCCATCCGCACTCGCTCCAGCTCATCATGGACTCCCTGCGCTACTGGGTCACCGAGATGCACGTCGACGGCTTCCGCTTCGACCTCGCGTCCACCCTCGCCCGCGAGTTCTACGACGTGGACAAGCTCTCCACCTTCTTCGAGCTCGTGCAGCAGGACCCGATCGTCTCCCAGGTGAAGCTCATCGCCGAGCCGTGGGATGTCGGCCCCGGCGGCTATCAGGTCGGGAACTTCCCCCCGCAGTGGACGGAGTGGAACGGCAAGTACCGCGACACCGTGCGCGACTTCTGGCGCGGTGAGCCCGCCACCCTCGGCGAGTTCGCCTCGCGCTTCACCGGCTCGGCAGACCTCTACGAGCAGGATGGCCGCCGCCCCGTCGCCTCCATCAACTTCGTCACCGCGCACGATGGCTTCACCATCGCCGACCTCGTCTCCTACAACGAGAAGCGCAACGACGCTAACGGCGAAGACAACAAGGACGGCGAATCGCACAACCGGTCGTGGAACTCGGGCGTCGAGGGCCCCACGGATGACCCGCGGGTGCTCACCATCCGCGCGCGCCAGCAGCGCAACTTCCTTGCAACGCTCCTGCTCTCGCAGGGCGTCCCGATGGTGCTGCACGGCGACGAGCTCGGCCGCAGCCAGGGCGGCAACAACAACACCTACGCCCAGGACTCCGAGATCTCGTGGGTGCACTGGGATCGCGCCGACACCCCGCTCACCGAATTCGTGTCCGCCGTCATCCGGCTGAGGAAGGAGCACCCGACCTTCCGTCGCGCCCGCTTCTTCGACGGCCGCCCGGTTCGCCGTGGCGAGGGCGAGCCGCTGCCGGACATCGTGTGGCTGACGCCCTCCGGCCAGGAGATGGAGCCCGAGCACTGGGACTCCGGATTCGGCCGCTCGATCGGCGTGTTCCTCAACGGACACGGCATCCACGGTCGCGACGCCAGGGGACAGCGCATCGTCGATCGCAACTTCCTCATCTACTTCAACGCGCATGACGACGTGGTGAAGTTCAAGCTGCCGAGCTCCGAGTTCTCCCGCGAGTGGGAGACGGTCGTCGACACCGCGGGCGCCGGAGCCGACAGCGCACCCATCAAGGCCGGCCGCACCATCCCGATCGGCGCGAAGTCGCTCGTCGTGCTGCGCGCCTACTCGACGCCGGAGACGGAGCCGGATCACTCGGTCGCCGCATCGCTCGCATCGATCGCGGGCTCCCAGGCCGCAGCGGCCGACGCGGCGGCTCTCGCTTCCCAGAAGGTCGAGGAAGCCGCGAAGCCCGCTCCGAAGCGTTCCCGCGCGAAGAAGCCCCAGGCAGAGGCCAACTGATGCGCATCCCGATCTCCACCTACCGCCTTCAAATCCGGGAGGGATTTCCCCTCGCGAAAGCAGCGGCGATCGCGGACTACATCCACGACCTCGGAGCCGACTGGCTGTATTTCTCGCCGCTGCTGAAGGCGGAGGAGGGATCGGATCACGGGTACGACGTGACCGACCACTCGCGGGTCGACAACGTGCGCGGCGGCCCTGAGGGGCTCGCCGAGGCATCCGCTGCGGCACGCGAGCTCGGCATGGGCGTGCTCATCGACATCGTGCCCAACCATGTGGGAGTGGCGACACCGGTGCAGAGCCTCTGGTGGTGGGACCTGCTGACGCATGGTCGTGACTCGAAGTATGCAGAGGCGTTCGACGTGGACTGGGAGTTCGGCGGCGGCAAGGTGCGGATTCCCGTACTCGGCGACGAGGACGAGCCCGAGTTCGAGATCGTGGATGGTGAACTCCGCTACTACGAGAATCGCTTCCCGATCGCACCGGGCACCGCAGACGACGACGCGGATGCCGCCACCGTGCACTCGCGGCAGAACTACGAGCTGATGAACTGGCGGCGGGCGGATGCGGAACTCAACTACCGCCGCTTCTTCGCGGTGAACACCCTCGCCGGCATCCGGGTCGAGGTGCCGTGGGTCTTCGATGAGTCGCATGCGGAGATCGTCCGCTGGATCCACGAGGGTCTCGCCGACGGACTCCGAGTCGACCACCCGGACGGCCTCGCCGACCCGGGCGGATACCTCGACGCGCTCGGCGCCGCGACCGGCGGCGCGTACGTGCTGGTCGAGAAGATCCTGGAAGGCGAAGAGCAGCTGCCGACCTCCTGGGCGACCGCGGGCACCACCGGGTACGACGCTTTGGCCGACATCGACCGCGTGCTGGTCGACCCGGCCGGCCGCGCTGCCCTCGATGCCCTCGACGCGCGGCTGCGCGATCGCGACGCAGACGACACCGTCTCCTGGACGGCCCTCATCCACGAGACGAAGCGCGGCATCGCCGACGGAATCCTCCGTTCCGAGGTTCTCCGCCTCGAGCGCGACCTCGGCGCCTCCGTCGAGCGGGTCACCGCCGACGAGGGTGCCGAGATCTCCCCGATCGCCGACGCTCTCGCCGAGCTGCTGGCCTGCTTCCCCGTGTACCGCTCCTACCTCCCGCTCGGGCGCGAGCACCTCGACGAGGCCGTGCATCTGGCGAAACATCACCGCCCAGACCTCACCGGACGTGATCGACTCGCTCGTGCCGGTGCTGTCGGACCCCGCGCATCCGGCTGCCGTCCGCTTCCAGCAGACCTCGGGCATGGTGATGGCGAAGGGTGTCGAGGACACCGCGTTCTACCGCTACACGCGACTCGGATCCCTCACCGAGGTGGGGGCAGACCCGGCCGAGTTCTCGATCGATGTGACCGAGTTCCACCGCCGTCAGCAGCTGCGCCAGGCGGCGTTCCCGGCCTCGCTCACCACGCTGTCGACGCATGACACGAAGCGCGGCGAAGACGTACGCGCCAGAATCAGCGTTCTGGCCGAGATCCCCGACGAATGGGAGGCCGCGCTCGCCAAGCTGCGCGAGGCCGCCCCACTCGGCGACGGACCGCTCGAGGTGCTGCTGTGGGAGGCGATCGTGGGCGCGTGGCCCGCCTCGCGCGAGCGTTTGCACGCCTACGCCGAGAAGGCCTCCCGTGAGGCGGGCGACTCCACGATGTGGACGGCCCCGTCGGAAGACTTCGAGAAGCGGATGCACGCCCTCATCGACAGCGCCTTCGACAACCCGCGCGTCACCGAGGTGCTCGACGGGTTGCTCGCCCGCATCACGCAGCCCGGCTGGTCGAACTCGCTCTCCGCGAAGCTCATCCAGCTCGTGGCCCCCGGCGTGCCCGACGTCTACCAGGGCAGCGAGCTGTGGGAGATGTCGCTCGTCGACCCGGACAACCGACGCCCGATCGACTTCGATCTCCGCCGTCTGTTCCTCATGGCCATCGACGGTGGAACGTTGCCCGAGATCGATGAGAGCGGCGCCGCGAAGCTTCTGGTCACCTCCCGAGCGCTGCGCCTCCGTCGTGACCATCAGGACCTGTTCAGCCGATATGCCCCGCTTCCTGCCTACGGCACGGCCGCCGGGCACGCGGTGGTGTTCGACCGGGGCGATGTCGTCGCGGTGGCCACGAGGCTGCCGGTGGGCCTTGCGAACGCGGGCGGCTGGGGCGACACTACGGTGCAGCTTGCCGGACGCCCGGTCGTCGATGTCATCACCGGGCGTCGATTCGAGGGGGGAACGCTCCTCCTCGCCGACATCTTGCAGCGCTACCCCGTGGCGCTGCTCGCACCGATCGACCTGCTCGAGAAGTCGGAGCAGACCACGAGTGCCGAGGAGGCATCATGAGTGAGCCGTTGAGCCTGTGGGCGCCCCTTGCCAAGAAGGTCGCTGTGATCGTCGACGGCGATCGGCATCCGATGACCGAGGGGTCGGACGGTCGCTGGGAGGCGCAGGTCTCCGTCGAAGACGGGGCCGAGTACGGCTTCCTCATCGACGATGACGACACCGCTGTTCCGGACCCGCGGTCCCGTCGGCAGCCGAACGGTGTCCACGACCTCTCGCAGCACTTCGACCACACCGCCTTCGCGTGGTCGGATGACGCCTGGACGGGCCGCCAGCTCGCCGGCGGAATGATCTACGAGATGCACATCGGCACGTTCACGCCCGACGGAACGCTCGATTCGGCGATCGAACGACTCGACCACCTCGTTGAGCTCGGGGTGGACTTCGTCGAGGTGCTCCCCGTCAACGGATTCAACGGCACTCACAACTGGGGCTACGACGGGGTGCTCTGGTACACCGTCGATGAGAGCTACGGCGGACCTGCGGCCTACCAGCGCTTCGTTGACGCCTGCCACGAGCGCGGCCTCGCCGTCATCCAGGATGTCGTCTACAACCACCTCGGGCCGAGCGGCAACTACCTTCCCCGGTACGCCCCGATCATGCACGAGGAGAGCTCCAACACCTGGGGCGCGTCGATCAACCTCGACCTGCCCGAGGTGCGCCGCTTCATCCTCGACAACGCCGCCATGTGGATGCGGGACTATCACGTCGACGGCCTGCGCCTCGACGCGGTGCACGCCCTCGTCGACACCTCGGACAAGCACATCCTCAAGGAACTCGCCGAGGAGACCGACGCCCTGTCGGCCTTCGTGGGACGCCCGCTCAGCCTCATCGCCGAGTCCGACCTGAACGATCCGATCATGTTCCGCTCGCGCGAAGCGGGCGGATACGGACTGGCCGGGCAGTGGAGCGACGACTTCCACCACGCCGTTCACGTCGCGCTCACCGGCGAGACGACCGGCTACTACGCCGACTTCGAGCCGCTGGATGCCCTCAAGAAGGTCATGCTGTCGGGGTTCTTCCACGACGGCACGTATTCGTCGTTCCGCGAGAGCAACCACGGCAAGCCGATCGACACGGCGAACTCCGAGAGCTGGCGGCTCGTGGTCTGCAACCAGAACCACGACCAGATCGGCAACCGGGCCATCGGAGACCGCCTCACGGCGACCCTCGACGAGGGCCAGCTCGCCATCGCCGCGGTGCTGACCCTCGTGGGACCGTTCACCCCGATGCTGTTCATGGGCGAGGAGTGGGGCGCCACCACGCCATGGCAGTTCTTCACCTCTCACCCGGAGAAGGAACTCGGCGAGGCGACGGCCAAGGGCCGAATCAAGGAGTTCGAGAAGATGGGTTGGGACCCGAACGTGGTTCCCGACCCGCAGGATCCCTCCACCTTCACGAACTCGAAGCTGGACTGGTCGGAAGCCGATGGTGGAACCCACGCCTCCCTGCTCGAGACTTATCGCGCCCTCGCCCGCCTTCGCCGCACCGTGCCCGACCTCACCGACCCGCGTTACTTCCGCGAATCGGTGGAGTTCAGCGACACTCCCGCCGAGCGGTGGTTCGCACTCACCCGCGGCTCGACCGCGATCGTGGTGAACTTCGGCGCGGAGGGCATCACTCTGCCCTACGGCGGCACGCTGCTGTTCGGCACTGACGACCAGGTCGCGACCTCAGACCACGACGTGAGCCTGTCCGGTCACTCGGCTGCGGTCATCGCCCTCTAGCGGCGCACGCATCGTCGGCACGCCGCCCGCTGATTCAGCGCGGCGGCGTGTCGATCAGCGACGCCGGCCGCAGTGCGTGACGCCCGAACTTCTCGGCGACGCCATCCACCATGCGCTCGGTCTCGCGCCACCCCTCGTCTTCGTCCCACAGCGATGCCTCCTGGTCGGAAGCGGGGCTGAGGTGTTCGACGCGCACCCCGATGAGCCGCACCTTGTCGTGTGCGCCGAGCGCCTCGTAGACGCCGCGCACCTCTTCGTAGATGCGGCGCCCGAGATCCGTCGGCTCCGCAATGGTGCGCGACCGGGTGATCGTGGTGAAGTCGCTGAACCTGAGCTTCAACACCACGGTGCGCCCGACCCAGCCGCCGTGGCGCAGCCGCACGGCTACGGCATCCGACTGGCGCAGCAGTTCACGTCGCAGTCGATCGGCGTCGGTGATGTCCACATCGAAGGTCGTCTCGGTCCCAGCGCTCTTCTCGTCGACGTCTCTCACCACGCGGCGGGCGTCGACCCCGCTGGCGAGGTCGGCGAGCTTCGCGCCGGCTGCCACCCCGACAGCGCGCTGAAGCGCAGGGAGCGGCGTCGCGGCGATGTCTCCGATGGTGCGGATGCCGCGGGAGACGAGCGCCTGCGCGGTGGTCTCCCCCACTCCCCACAGCGCTCCCACGGGCAGCGGATGCAGAAAGGCGAGCGTGTCCTCGGCGGGCACCACCAGCATGCCGTCAGGCTTGGCACGCGCGGACGCCATCTTCGCCACGAATTTGCGTGATGCCGCTCCCACCGAGCAGGTGAGGCGGGTCTCCTCCTGCACCCTCGCCCGAATCAGACGTCCGATCTCCGCGGGCGAACCGAAGACATTCCGCGCGCCGGCCACGTCGAGGAATGCCTCGTCGATGCCGATCCGCTGCACCAACGGGGTGATGTCGTCGAAGATCGCCATCACCTGTCTGGAGTAGTGCACGTACTTCTCCCGATGCGGCTCGAGCACGACCGCGTGCGGGCAAAGCCGAAGCGCCTGGCCCAGGGAGATGGCGGAGCGCACGCCGAACTTGCGGGCCGGATAGTTCGCCGCCGTCACCACCGACCGTGCCGACCTCCCTGCGACAACGACGGGCACGTCGACGAGGTCCGGGCGATCGAGCAATTCCACCGAGGCGAAGAACGCGTCGAGGTCGATGTGGAGGATGGTCGCCGTCGAACTGTCGACCGAGTCCGCGCTGACCTGACGGTTACTGCCGTCTTGCCTGCTCACCGTGTCCTCACGAAGACGAGCCTACGACCCACCACTGTCAGTGGCGGCGGGGCTGTGCGGGCTGCTCTGCAGCCGCGCAATCCGGGCGCGGGCGGCATCCTCCGACGTCGACGAACTGCCCAGAAGCGTTGCGACGAACCACAGCACCGCTCGCGTGCCGGTGATCGCGGGCAACCAGGTGCGCCGCAGTCCGAGCATGCGCCTGACCTCCTTGGGGAGCGAGGCGACCGCCCCGGCGAACATGATGCGATAGGCCGGGATCATCCCCGCCCGCAGCGGCGGATTTCGGATGAACCGCACCGCCTCCCGCACGCGCTCGTCGGTCTTCAATACGCCTGTGGCCGCGAACGCGTTGAGCTGGCTGCGCAGCGCGGCCTCGGAGGTCGGTGGGTCATCCACACCGATGAGCCTGCCCGCGGTGGCCCACTCCCGCACATACCTGTCGGGGCCCCCTGGGATGGCTCCGCCCCAGATCTGGTGGCAACTCAAGAAGGCATCGGTGAAGACGGTGTGCACCCAGAGCAGCAGTTCGGGGTCCCCTGCGGCGTATGGCCGCTCCACCTCCTGCGCATCGAGATAGGTTCCCGCGACGCGCTCGTGAAACCGCTGCACCCTCGAGGACTGCGTGCGGGCGAGAGCTGTGTCGCCGAAGGTCACCGTGACGAGCCATTGGATGGTGCCCGAGAGCCGGCCGAGCGGATCCTCCCGATACCTCGACCAGTCATGCACCCCCGCCATCGCGCCCGGATGAAGGGTCTGCATGAGGAGAGCGCGGATGCCCGCGACCATGGTGGGAAGACCCCCGTGCACCGCCCACGATGCCGAGTCCGGCCCGAAATATCCGGCGTCGTCACCGTCGGCGATGGCCGCCACCCACTCCGGCTTGCCCGCGTCGTTGCCAGACAGAGTCGTGAGCAGGTGCGAACGCCAGGTGTCTGCGAAGCGGCCCATGGTGCAACGCTAGGTCGGGCTGGCTGGGCAAACGGTGCGTGCCCCTCGGCGTCGCGAGTGTCGTGCTGCGGTCAGCCGATCCGTGCGGCGAACCACGCCATCGGGTCGACTCCGGAGCCGCCCCCCGGATGGATTTCGAAGTGCAGGTGGTTTCCGGTGCAGGAGCCGGTGCATCCGACAGCACCGACGACCTGACCGGCACGGACCGTGTCACCCACCCGGAACGGCATGGAACCCGTCACGAAGTGCGCGTAGACGCTCTGTACCATCTGGCCATCGATCACATGCTGGATGCGCACGTGGACGCCGAGGGCGGAGTATCCGGGAGCGTTCGTCTCGACGACGACTCCGTCGGCGATGGCCCAGACTGCTGAGCCGCCTGGCGCCCCGAAGTCGACACCCTGATGCATGCTGGAGCAGCCTGCGCAACTGCGCGGCCCGAACGCACTCAGAACGCGGGTACCGGCTGCCACCGGGTATTGCAAGGCAGCGCCCTGACGACGACGGGGTGAGGATCGCCGAGAATGCGGACCGGCTCTTCCCGGCGGTCGAGACGACCGGCGGGGGTGGCGGCGGTGGCGGCGGGGCGGCCGTGGCACCGAAGGTGTCGCGCTTCACTTCGGGCACCGTGAGGGAGCTCGTGACGAGTGCGGCGATCTGGGGCTGACCCGCACGCGCGATCGATTCCTCCGGCGCGGTCGGTTCGACGGCCTGGGCATTGGGAATCACGTAGCTCAGCGACATCGCGACGGCGAAGCCGACGATGGTCATGGCGATCCCGCGCTGAAAGAAGCGCATGGCGCCCATCATGGAGCGGGCGGGCTTGGGCGGCAGGCCTGCGCGCGCAATGGCGGCGGCGTCACGGCGCGTGAGCGCGTGGGAGGTCGAACGGTGATGGGGCACAGGCGTCAGGTTCCGGTCGGGTGTCGGGACGGACTCGGGCGTGTCGCGCTAGGGTGCACGGGCCGGAGAGCCAGGGGACAGTCATCCGTTCGACGACCGCCAGCCCCCAGAGTAGGCCACGATCGCCGATGACGAAAGGTTGGAGCGTTTCAACGCGGTCTTTGCACAGCCGGTGTAACCGATTTCGGGCGGTGGGGAATATCCTGCCACTATATGCAATTGCATGTAAATGACTCCGCGACGCTCACTCGGGCGTTGCTCACGACAGCACTCCAAGAGGAATCCACTATGACTGCAACGACCATCGCCGGATACACCGCGGGCACCTGGGCCCTCGACGCCGCACACTCGGAGATCACCTTCTCCGTGCGCCACCTCGCCATCTCCAAGGTCAAGGGCACCTTCGAGAAGTTCGACGTGAACCTCGTCACCTCTGAGAACCCGGCCGACTCCACGCTTACCGCGTCCATCGACGTCGCCTCGGTGAACACCCGCCAGAAGGATCGCGACAATCACCTTCGCACGAGCGACTTCTTCGCCATCGATGAGCACCCCACCATCGACTTCACCTCCACGTCGATCTCGCTGAGCGGCGACGATCTCGTGATCGTCGGCGACCTCACGCTTCGCGGCGTCACCAAGACCGTTACATTCACCGGCGAGTTCGGTGGCATCACCACCAACGGATACGGCCAGACCGTCGCCGGCGGAGAGGTCTCCACCAAGATCAACCGCCAGGACTTCGGCGTGCACTGGAACGCCGCGGTCGAGGCCGGCGGCCTCACCCTCGGCGACGACGTGACCATCACGATCGACGCTCAGGTCGCCCTCCAGGCGTAACTATCGGGATTCCATCCAGCAGACTGGGTGCATGACCCCAGAACGACGCCGGCTCATCCCCGGCGTCGTTCTGCTTTTCGGGTTCGTGTATCTGGTGTTCGAGTTTCTGGCGGCTGCGGCGTGGACGGCGCCGCCCTACGACTGGGGCCGCAACTTCATCTCCGACCTCGGATACTCGGGGTGCTCAACGCAGGACCCTCGCCCGTGTTCGCCCCGCCATGTTCTGATGAATATCGCCTTCGTCGTGCAGGGCACGGTCTTCTCGATCGGCGGAATTCTCGTGAGCCGCCTGGTCGTGCTCGATCGGCGAGGGCGCGCGGCAGTGACCGCCCTGCTCGTGACATCCGGGGTGGGCACGGTGCTGGTCGGTATCTTCCACCTCAGTCCGGAGCTGACCGCGTCGGGACTCGGTGCGCTGCACTTCGCGAGCGCCGTGCTCTCGATCGGGGCGGGCAATCTTGGCATCCTGCTGCTCGGTGTCTACTCCCTGCGGCGCCCCGAGTGGCTGCCCTACGGCGTTGGCATGACCGCGCTGGGCGTCTTCGGCATCGTGAGCTCCGTCGTGCTGTTGACACCGCTCGGCAGGGAGATCGGGGTGGGCCTGGTCGAGCGCCTCGCCGTCTACCCGCTGAATGCGTGGACCATCGGAACGGGTGTCGGTCTCGTGGTCACCGGACTGGCGTGGAGACGACGCGCGCGGCGCGCTCGCGCGCAATTCGCGCCGTACTCGGGCCACGGCACCCCTGAGCGCGACGACCCCTCGGCCTAGCCCGAGCGGGGGATGAAGGTCAGCCCTCCAGACGCTGCTTCGATCCCGCCTCGTAGTGACGGTCGGTGAGCTCGGAGCGCAGGAAGTCGTCGGCGAGCACCTTGGGGATGAGATACCGCTGCTGCGGGTTCGGCTGGAAGACCAGCCGCCGTTCGTCTCCTGCGCCCGTCGTCTCGATCGGGATCTGCGGGTTCCTGTCGAGGAAATCCAGGAGGTTGGCTGTCGTGAGCGCATCGGCGTACGCGGCGTCGGCCTCGATGGTGCGGTTGAGCTGCGCCATCTTGGCGATCATCGCCGGATCGCTGCTCACGGCGTCGATCAGTTGGTCGACGCCGTCGATACGCAGCCTCGTTGTCGCGCGGGCGAAGGTCTCCCGCGCCATCTGCTGCGCGCGCTCCGGTGACCCGAGCGACCGTTGCACGGTGCTCGGCGCGGTGACCAGCACCACGGAACCCACTACGAGCGCATCGAATCGGGGTTGGTAGTAGAGCACCTCCTCGTCGATGCGCTCGTACACCCCCGACCGCGGCACGAGGATGCGGATGCCCCGCGGGCGCCGGGTGGCGATACCAGGGCCCTTGAGGCGGTACGCGGTCACCGCCTCCCCGGTGGGTCCGTCCACCCGGTGCCCGAGCGCGCACACGGGATCCGCATCATCCGCACGACTGTCGAGCGGCGCTTGCGGCGAACCGGTCGCGGCGTGAAGTCGCGCGAGATCGGGAATGTTGTCGAGATCGTCGATCAGCGCCTGACCGCTGGTGACCTGAAAGGACGGATCGTACGGAAGCAGTTCGCGTTCCGCGAGTGAGGTGGCGAAGGAGAGAACATCGTCTATCACCTGGCTCGCGAGGTCGTGCTCGAAGTCGGCACGGGTCACCTGCCCGTCTGCGAGGCTGTCACCGCGGACCAGAAAGTTCGCAAGGGCCGGCTGGTCGGTGATCGCCGCGATGGCGGAGTTCAGCGCGGCACGTGCCTCCGTCTCGCGCATCAGGCTTTCTCGAAATCGATGTAGAGCTCGGTGCTGAACCTTCTGGCCAGCACGGAGCGCTCGGGCAGGGACTGCCGTCGACTGAGCACCACCGTGATGATGCCGGTGTCACTCTCGACCTCGAAGACCCGGAACCCCAGCAGGGTGAGGATCGGGTTCAGCTGGTACAGCTGCGCCCGCAGGTAGACCACGACGAGCAGAAGCAGCAGCACGCCGGTCGCCGCCCATGCGGCGACACTCGTGGCGAGGAAGGCGGCAGTGATCGGCAGCACGAACGACGACACGAACGCCAGCACGTCGCGGTCTGCTCTGCGCACCTTGAGGTAGGTGACGCGAGTGTCTTGCAGCCGACGCGCCGACCGCAGGGTGAGCCCGACGAGCGCAGCGGGGGCGGCGCATACCGCGATCAGGGCGATGTTGGCGGCCGCAGAGGCGAACGGCGCGGAGACGAGCGCAATCGCCACCAGCACGGGACTGAACGCCGACGCGAACAGTCCGATCCCGATGCCGGTGGTCCTCATGACTCGCACGCTACCGCGCTCCCCCGACACCGGCCAGCCCGGATGGGAACATCACACCCGGCTCCCGCGTTGCAGCCACAGACCCGAGGGGAGAACCGGATGCCCGGCGACACGATGCAGCGGTGGCTCCGCCTGCAGCAGACCGCCCACAGCGAGTTTGGCCGCAGGCTCGCGGCAGTGACCGCATGGGATGCCCCCACGCCGGCTAGCGAGTGGTCGGTGCGCGACCTGGTTCACCACGTCGTCGAGGAGCAGCAGTGGGTGCCGCCCCTCCTGGCCGGGCTTGACGTGCCTGCCGCCCGACGGTCGCTCGCCCCGCTCGGCCCCGATCTCGTCGCAGAATGGCGTCTCTACTCGCTCGCTGCGTCAGCCGCCTGGGCGGCCGTCGACCCGGCCTCGACCGTCAGGCTCTCCTCCGACGTGGTTCCGGCAGCCGACTATCTGCGGGAGCAGGTGAGCGAGGTCACGATTCACGCGTGGGACCTCGCGCGCGCCGTCGGCGCGGATGAACTCCTCGACGCCGACCTCATCGCCGAGGTGTGGACGGTGTTCGAGCCGCAGAAGGACACCCTCGCCGCAAGCGGGTTGTTCGCGCCGTCGGTGCGGTTCCGGGATGACGCCTCGCTTCAGTCCCGCCTCCTTGCGCTCACCGGCCGGGACGACCGCGCCGCCTGATGCGGGCGCGACCGCTGCCCGCGCCGGTCAGTAGTGATCGCGCACATGGCCGGCGAAACCGCCGGGAGTGCGACCGGAGGTGCGGGCGGATGTCGTGACCCTGGCATTCCTCATGCCGACCACGTCGACCCCGAGCCCCCTGATTCGCTGCACCAGCACGACGTCTTCATGCTCGGCAACGTGGGGAAAGCCGCCGGCCTCGAGATAACGGCTCGCCCTCACCCCGAGATTCGCCCCATGAACGTGTTCCGCGGAGTCCTGCGCCGCCCGTGCGACCCACCGCTCGTACTGGTCAGCGCTGAGGTCGCCGCGGTCGGGAATGATGCGCCCGAGCACCGCGTCCGCGCCAGCATCCGCCAACCGCAACTGTTCACTCAGCCAATCGGCCGGTACGGCGGAGTCGCCGTCGGTGTTCGCGATCCAGATGGCCTCCGGGCGGACCGCCGCTCCTGCGAGCGCGGCGCGAACGCCGAGGTCCCTGGCCTCCCCCACCCGACGGGCCGTGGAGACGATCGTGTGTACGCCGTGGGAGCGCGCAATCGCCTCCGAGCCGTCCTCGCAGCCGTCGAGGACCACGACCACGCGGGCATTCACCTGCGGGATGCGGCGAATGGCGGCCTCGACGGAGGCGAGACAGCGCGGAAGCAGTGCCTCCTCATTTCGCACCGGAATCACGACCACGACGTCGACCACCGGCGAGACGGTGGGCTCGACCGCCCTCACCGCCGTGGTGCTCGGCGTGCTCACAGGAGACCGGTCTCGCGGGCGACGGAGGGCGAGCCCTCCCGAACGAGGATGTCGAGCAGAAAGTCCTCCTCCTCATGATGGACGAGCCGTACCAAGGATGATTCGGACACGAACGCCTGGTGAACCGCGTCGCCGGCCTCCGGGTAGTCCTTGACGGCGTGTCGCCAGTGGCAGAGCACGAGCACCCCGTCGGTCGCCAGGCTCCGCTCGGCCAACCCGATGGCGCGGCTGCGGTCCGCCGCGCTCCAGTAGTACCCGACCTCCGAGACCACGATGAGGTCGAATGTTCCCTCCGGCCACTCGCCCGGGAGCAGCATCCGCTCGAAGCGCACCGAGCTCCGCGCGGCAAGGCGCTGCCGAGCGATGGCGAGCGGGCGCTCGGCGACATCCACCGCCAGCACCGCGTCGCACCGGTCGGCCAGCTGCTCGGTGAGCACACCGATCGAGCACCCGACCTCCAGCGCCCGGCCGAATCGTTCACGAGGCAGAGACGCGATGGTGATGGACCGTTTGCGCTTTTCGTACCACCTCGTCTCGAAACCCCACGGATCGTCGGCGTCGGCGTAGAACCGGTCGAAGAAGTCCTGCCCGAGGCTCGCGGACGGGGTGGCCGTGCGGGAGTCGGCAGGGAAGGGTGCGTCGGAGTGCGACTCAGACTCGATGAACACCTCGAACTCGCGGGCGAAGTGCTCGAGGAAGGCCTCATCAAGCACCGGCTGATCCTCCGGCCTCAGCGAGAGAGCCGTCTGCTGCGTCTCATGGGCCTCGATCGCCTGAGCCTTGGACACGCGCTCGCCCGCCGAGAGGTCGAACGTGGCGAACGACGACCACGGAACGCGGTCATCCTCGGGCGCCGCCCAGTGCCACAGCCAGATCGGATACTCCAGCAGTCGCGCCTCCGTTCCGTCGACGGCGTGCTGCGCCGCGAGCCCGGCGGCCTCGTGGTCTCCGTGGCCGTCCGCGCGCCAGGGCGCGATCACGAGCGTGTGCGGGCCGAGGATGCGCGCTCGGATCGCTTCGGCCAGCGCATCGCGGTGAGCTCGCAGCCCCGCATCCGGGAGCCCGAGGAAGTCGATCGACGCGGTCGGTGCGACAGCAGCCACCGACTCCCGCAACTCGGAGCGGCGGATTCGAGCGAGCTCGGGCTCGCGAAGCACCAACGATCCCGGGTGGGACTTCTCTCCGTCCGTCGCCACGATGACCTCGATCGGGAGTCCGGCGCCCGCACATCGCGCGATCAGACCGCCCGCCCCGAGGGACTCGTCGTCGGGGTGGGCCGCGACGACAATGAGGTGGGCCACCCCGGTCAGGTCGACCGGCCGCACGGCGGGCCAGTGGGCGTCACTCCGCCATCGTGCTTCACGTGTGCCGTCGTTCCGACGGTCGAAGGTCACCACGTCTGCGGCGCCGCGTCGAGCAACAGTGATCCGAGGGCGGCCTCATCCCGCTCCGCGTGGTGCTGCCGCACGTACAGTTGCAGATCGGCCACGCGCCCCGCATGGTCGGCGTCAAGGGCGAGAGGCGCGGGGCCCATGGCCCGCGCACACCGACGAAGCACCTCGTCGGCCGCGTTCGCCACGATGGTGCGGGTACGGTGCGCGAGCGCGGCCGCCTCGGTGCGGCTCATTCCACCGACGTCGATGGCGGATGCGGCCTCGGCGAGGGCGTGTCGCGCCGTGGCGAGGGCGATGTCGACCGCGCCGAGATGAGCGAGCTGGATCTGATCGGCGGTCCGCATTCTGCTCGACCGGTCGAGCGTCCGTGCGAGCCCGGTGGCCACGCCCCACCAGATCGCGGCGACACCGATGCCGCCCCACGCGAACCCCTGCCGCTCGAGGTACCAGCCCGCGGCGCCGATCGGTTGCGCTGGCACCGCCGTGAATCGCACCGGTCCGCTCGGTATCGACACGAGGCCGCGCGCGGACCAGGCATCCGGCAGAACCTCGACCCCTCGGGCGGAGAGCGCCACGGCGAACAGCCGACGACCGGATGGTGTGGTGGCCGTGACGAGCGCATGGGAGAGCCTGACCGGCGAGGGAACACCACGGTTTGTCGCCGCTGAGGGACCAGCCCGCGGAGGTCTGGGTTGCCTCGAGCGTCATGCCAGGGCCCTCGGCCGCGAACACGCCCCAGGTGCTCGTGTCGTCGACGCCGAGCGAGGAAAGCGCCGCGGGCGCGATCCCCGCCTCCCGCAAGATGGCGAGCGCATCGAGGTGCGGCTCGA
Organism: uncultured Actinomycetota bacterium; assembly: GCA_963756375.1. Lineage (GTDB taxonomy): Bacteria > Actinomycetota > Actinomycetes > Actinomycetales > Microbacteriaceae > Marisediminicola. The sequence continues at coordinate 1,494,376 of CAVWNJ010000005.1, forward strand.
GCGCTCGGGCCACGGTGGCGTCGGAAGCCGCGATTGTTCCGAGGATCTCCCACAGCCGCGCTGTGCGCACTGACGAGTCGAGTTCGCGTCCGAGTTCCACCGCGAAACGGAGGGCCCGGAACACGTCGGGGCGTGCGGCATCCGCACGGCGGCCGAGCGCTTCCAACTCTTCATCCGGGTCGCTGTTCGTGGCAACCAGGCGTGCCGAGGAGAAGGCGTGGTGGGGCATGATTCGACCGTACGGCACCATGCGACCGGACTGGACTGGCTTGCCCCACCAAACATGATCGGCTAGACGCCAGAAGGAGCTAGGCGTCGGTGACGCCGCGGCCGGATGCCTGCGCATACCTGAGCACATCCGCCGCGAGCAGTGCCACATGCACGGTGTCGGCCTTGGTGGCCTGCCGTGCAACCTCCACGAAACCGAGCCGCGCGTGAAAGGCGAGGGACTCCGGATTCGGAGGTTCCACGTTCACCTCGCACGTTACGTCCCGCCTGGCGGACTGCGCCGCGAGCGCGAAGACGTGGTCATAGAGCCGTCGACCGATCCCCGATCCGCGGTGGGAGGTGTCGACCACGATGCGGTCCACATAGAGGTGATCGACCCCTCTCGACTCGAAATAGCGATAGTTCTCGCTCGCATAGGCGCCGCCGGGATCCATCGCGATGACGAAGCCGACAAGCTCGGCGTTGTCCGCTTCGACTCCGAAGGCGTGGTCGCTGAGGCCGAGCAGCTCGACGATGCCTTCAGGGTCCGTGAACGGTACGGCCGGGATTGCGGCGTTGTTCAGCTGCGCCACCCGATCGGCATCCGTCACCGTCAGGGCGCGGAGGGTCATGGTCATGATCCGAGCCTACGGCGATGCGTCATGGCGGTGGTTGCTGAACGTTGCCTGCACGAATCGGCCGGGTCGCTTAACGAACGGGGCGGCCACGGGCGAAGATGGGCTATGACTCCTCACAGGAACGCAACGGCGCGCGCAGTTCGAATCAGCGGATACGGCGGACTCGAGAAGATGCAGATCGTCGAGATCGAGATGCCGAAACCCGGACCGGGCGAGATTCTCGTGGAGGTCATGGCCGCGGGCATCAACCATGTGGAGTCCCTTCTGCGCCGCGGCGAGTATCAGGATGAGTTCGAGGTCGAGTTTCCCGTAGGCCAGGGATCCGATTTCGCGGGTCTCGTGACGTCGGTCGGCGAAGGGGTCACCCGCTTCAAGAAGAACGACGAGGTGCTCGGGCACACGGCGATGGCGTCGCACGCCACGCATATCGTGGTGCCCGCGCGCAATGCCGTGGCGAAACCTGCCGCACTGGAGTGGGAGGTCGCCGGCAGCCTGTTCCTCGCGGGCTTCGCCGCGACGGAGACCATCCAGGCGGTGAACGTCGGCAAGGGCGACACCCTGGTGATCTCGGCCGCCGCCGGCGGCGTCGGCAGCATGCAGGCGCACCTCGCGATGAACCGCGGCGCGCGGGTGATCGGCACCTGTGGCGAGCGCAACTTCGATTACCTCCGCCAGATCGGTGTGACCCCGGTCGTCTACGGGGCCGGTCTGACCGAGCGAATCCGTGCTGTGGCACCGGGCGGTGTCTCCGCCTACCTCGACAACTTCGGGCAGGACAATGCCGACGTGGCAACCGAGCTCGGCGTCTCGCCTGCTCGTTTCCGATCCAGCGACCATCGACGCAAACTCGAGCTGGAGGCCATGCACCCGAGCGACGAACGCAGGGTGGAGTACACCCGCACTCTCGAGCATCTGGCGGCGCTCGCCGCGGATCGCAGTGTCAACGTGCTGATTTCCGGTTTCTACCCCTTCGACCGCATCGGTGAGGCGTTCGACGACTTGGAGAAGCGCCACGCCCGCGGCAAGGTCGTGGTGGGTATGCGCCCGGTCGACGACTCATTCCACGGCATGCGGTCGTTCAAGAAGCGCGACGAGCAGGAACGCCGGGCCTGACCGCTCCTGAGAGGTCAGCTTGTGACGAAGTCGATCAGTTCCTCGACCCGTCCGAGCAGCACCGGCTCGAGATCGGCGTAGGTGGTCACGCGTCCGAGTATCCGCTGCCAGGCGTGAGCGATGTCGGCCTGGTCTTCGTGCGGCCAGCCGAGCGCCGCACAGATCCCGTGCTTCCACTCGGTGTGCCGCGGAATGGTGGGCCAGGATTGCATGCCGAGGCGAGCCGGTTTCACGGCCTGCCAGACGTCGACGAACGGATGCCCGACCACGAGTACGTGCGCGCCGACGGGTGAGCGCCTCACCGCCTCCGCGATCCGGCTCTCCTTCGACCCGGCCACGAGATGGTCCACAAGCACACCGACACGGCGGCCCGGCCCCGGCCCGAAGTCACGCAGCAGGGACTCGAGATCGTCGACGCCCTCGAGGTACTCCACGACCACCCCCTCGATCCTGAGATCGTGTCCCCAGACCTTCTCCACCAGCTCCGCGTCGTGCCTGCCCTCCACGAAGATGCGACTCTCGCGGGCGACCCGTGCCCTCGCGTCGGCGACCACGAAGGAGCCGGAGGCCGACCGAGCCACCCCGGCGGCCTTGCGCTTCGCCGGCACCAACTGCACCGGTTCTCCTTCGAGCAGGAACCCGGTGCCGTAGGGAAAGACCCTGCGTGCGCTCCTGAAGTCCTCGAGTTCCACCGCACGGCTGTCGCCTCCGACGACGGCCCCGCAGAACCCGGATCCCACGTGTTCGATCACGAGGTCGGGATCCGCTTCGATCGAGCGCAACTCGCGCCGCGGCGCCCTGCGCGAGAAATTCGCGAGCACATCGGCCCCGTAGCGGTCTTCACTCATCCCATCAGGGTATTCGGCGAAGATCAGCGGCCTAATCCGACACCCCGAGACGAACTCTTCGTCATGTTGTGGTGCAAACGGTGCGAAACAGTCTATTCTTGCCGTAGAAGTTGATGTGCATCGTATGCCGCAACGTGCCCGGAGTCTTTCGGTCACGTCTCACCATGAGAGCGACAACGGGCTCCTCGGCGCGAGGCCCCGACGTTCGGGTCCCGCATAGCACTCCAGGAGGAGCTTGCAATGACTACCGGTACTGTTAAATGGTTCAACGCTGAAAAGGGCTTCGGCTTCATCTCTCCCGACGACGGAAGCGCCGATGTGTTCGCGCACTTCTCCGCCATCTCGGGCAGCGGATACAAGTCCCTCGACGAGAACCAGAAGGTCGAATTCGACGTCGCCCAGGGCCCCAAGGGTCTGCAGGCTGAGAACATCCGCGGCCTGTAATTCAGCCAGCGATCGTTCCGAGTCGGTGACCTAACCGGTCCCCACTCACACAAAAGGCCCGTTCTCTTCGCAGAGAGCGGGCCTTTTGCATGCCCTGGTGAGAACAGCTGGCAGCTGGCGGATCGATTTCGCCGTTAGGGCGTCTCGGACCTAGGAGTTCGATTCCGCCCCTCGGCCGGTCGAGCTCTGAAGCCGGTCGATGTGCTCTGACGCCTGCGCCTTGGTGAGGTCGCCGGGGAGCTCCTCCCCGGCCTCATGGGCGAGGGTCCCGAGGTAGCTGCGCTGCGCGCCGGTCATCGGCTCGTCGCCAGTGACCCAATCCGAGGGATCTTTGACTGCGGTGTCGTCGGTGTTCGGTGTGTTCCCACCGATCGTGTCGGGGGTGGGGTCTGTGGTGTTGTCGGTCATGATTCAAGGCTATGCATGGCCCCTGAACGTCAGCAGGGCTTGCGGCCTCGCACAGCAAGAACTTTCGTCAGCCGTCGGCGAGCATCTGCGCGATGGTCGGAGCCGTAGCGCGCGCCGTCGATTCCACGCGTATTTCGTCACCCGCGACAATCGCACCGGTGTGCACGACGCGCAGATACGCGCCAGGTCGCCCCGCTCGGGTGAACCGTTTGACCCAGCCCCGCGCATCCGCACCGCCGACCCATCGGGCGAAGGTCTGACACGGATGCCGCGGCGACGTCACCTCGAGCACGACGGAGTCGCCGATCCGCCAGCGATCTCCTGGCTTGGCCCCCGAGACGTCGATGCCCTCGACCAGAAGGTTCTCGCCGAACCATCCGGGGTGCAGCGGGCGACCCAACTCGGACTCCCAGTAGGCCACATCCTCGACGGCGTAGGCGTAGACCGCTTTCGATTCACCGCCGTGATACTTGCGGTCGGCCTGCACATCGGCGACGAGCCCGAGCTTGCGCACCTTGACCGCGTGCGTCACCGCGCGCTTGTCGATGGCCGTGACACCGACCGGCCCGTCATCCTTGCGTAGCTCGGCGACGACGCAGACGGCGACGAGCGCAGCCATGGCGCGGAAAGGTCAGCCGTCGACGCGCTTGAGCATGTGGAACGGGATCCCGATGCTCGCCGAGATCGCGAGGATGCCTCCGGCGAAGACGAACGGGTGGAATACGGTGCCGTCCCATGAATAGCCGAACATGATGACTCCGCCGATAAACAGCACTGCGCCGATGACGAACGAGACGGTATTCATGGGATCCTTCGCGAGGTTCAGCGGGCGGGGTTCGATCCACTGTACCCGGCGGCGCCCCGCCGGGCTGAGTCGGCGGGGCCGGTCGAGCCCCGCCGCGTGAACCTCAGCGGCCTCCGGCGATCTTGCGCCGCCGTTGGTCGATGCCGGCGGCGCCGTACGGGTAGTCGTCGAGAGCCGGCGCACCGGCCGCACCGAGCAGAGAAAGTTCCTCGGGGTCGAGATCAAGGTCGACGGCGGCGAGGTTGTCGCGCAGCTGCTCGACCGTGCGCGCGCCGAGGATCACCGAGGTGACCGCGGGCTGCGCGCCCAGCCAGGCGAGTGCGACCTGCGAGCTCGACACCCGATGCCGGTCGGCGATGTCGGCGACCGCGTCGAGCACGTTCCAGGTGCGATCGAGAGCGTTACGCGCCTCCCACGCCTCCATTCCCCGCGTGGGGTTCTCACCGAGGCGGGTGGCTCCGGTCGGCGGCACGTCGCGCTCGTATTTGCCGCTCAGCCAACCGCCTGCCAGCGGCGACCAGGGCAGGAGACCCATCCCCGCATCGAGGGCGGCCGGAACAATCTCGTGCTCGATGTCGCGCACGAGCAGGCTGTACTGCGGCTGGAGCGTGACGGGAGCCGCCCATCCGTTGGCCTTCGCGATCTGCGCGGCCTTGGTCAGCTGCCATCCGAGGAAGTTCGAGAAGCCGTAGTAGCCGATCTTGCCCGCGGTGATCGCGTCGTCGAGAAAGCGGAGCGATTCCTCGATCGGAGTGAGCGCGTCCCACGCGTGCAGCTGGTACAGGTCGATGTGGTCGACCCCGAGTCTCGTGAGGGAGGCATCGAGCGCGCGCCGGAGGTGGGTACGGGAGTTGCCGTGTTCGTTCGGTCCGTCACCCATCGGGAAGCGTCCCTTTGTGGCGATGAACCACCTCGGGGGCGTCGGTCGGACGCGACGCGAGCCAGGCCCCGATGATGCGCTCGGACTCGCCCGCCGAGTACACGTCCGCCGTGTCGATGAGCGTGCCGCCCGCGTCGACGAAGGCGTCGAGGATGTCGTGGGAGGTCTGTGTGTCCGCCTCCGCACCGAAGGTCATCGTGCCGAGCGCGTGCTCGGATACGACACAGCCACTGGTTCCCAGGTTGCGATAGTGCACGGCGGTCCTTTCGTCATGAAATGAATACGCCTTCACGCTAGGTCATGAGGTGCCCGGGCCTGCTGCGCTTGACAGGAAGCCCCCAGCATCCACGCGACGCCGATGCCGACGCCTAGCCTGTAACGATCGACCGTCGGGAGGAGACCGAGTGAGCCCCGGACCGATGCGGAGCATCGAACTGATACTGGACGCGGAATCGGATGCCGCGGTGCGCGCAGACTGGGCCGCGCTCGAAGGTGCGGGCGTCCCCAATCTGTCCCGTCACTCCGGCGCCAGTAACCGCCCGCACGTGAGCCTTGTGGTGGGTTCGTCGCTCGAGGATTCGGAGCGACTCCGGGAGGCGTTCGTGGTGTTGCCGATCGCGGTGACCCTCGCGTCGCTCGTGGTGTTCGGCACCGCGCCCCGCGGGTTGGTGCTCTCGCGGCTGGTGACACTCTCGCGGCCCCTGCTCGACGTGCATCAGCGGGTGCATGCCGTCTCCCCCTCCACAGTGGATCATTCGCAGCCGGGGATGTGGACACCGCATGTCACGCTGGGATCGAGGCTCACAGCAACTCAGCTCGGGCTCGCGGTGTCGCTCGTCGGGGCGCCGATCGAGGCCTCTCTGGTTGGCGCTCGACTGTGGGACCCGGCATCAGCGACGATCACCGACCTGTCGCCCTGACGGCCGCCGGCCGGGACGATGCCCGCAACGCGCACGACACGGCATCCCGATCCATGCAAGGGGTCGCCCGGCGTCGGTGCTCGTGGTTACGGTGGGATCACCGCCGAGGCAGCGCCGCGCACTGCGGCTGCCGACCGTCGGCCGAATGGAGAATCCGATGCCTGAACGCAGCGAGCCCACCCACACCGAGCCGAACGCCGGCGATCTGCCGGAACGCGACGTGATCGACGCAGACGTTCCGGAGCCCGATGGCCCCGCAGTCGACGCGGCGACCCAGGATCCGTCGCTGCGTGATGCCGTGCAGTCCATCAAGTCCACCGGCGAGGACTCCTCCCCCGGCGGGGACCACGGACGCCCGACCGCGATGGCACCGGGCGAGGATGACTGAGCTCTCGGTCGGCGACCGGGTCAGTTGGGCCACGTCGCAGGGACGCACACAGGGTCGAATAGTGGAGCGCCGGTCGAAGGACTTCGAGTTCGCCGACCAGCACTTCACCGCCTCGTCGAGCACACCGGCGTTCATCGTGGAGTCGGAGAAGACCGGAGCAAAGGCTGCGCACAAGGGCAGCGCGCTCCGAAAGCTCAAGTCCGACTGACCCCGCAGCCCGTTCCCGGCGAGGCAGCGGTGCGGGTCAGGGCCGGAGCACACCGGTAAGGACGAGTTCGCGCACCGCTGCCATCAGCTCGGTACGGAGGGCCGCCGGGTCGGCCTCGAGGAGTTGCGCGATCGCCGCGATGATGGCATCGACGCTGAGGTCGCCATCGCACGCGCCCACGAACGCCGCGAGCGCGGTGCCGAGCGGGAACTCGCGAGCGAAGCCGGCACCCTGACGCAGCGTCATGACGGTCGGATGCTCGTCGCCGGGCCAGTAGTGACGTTCCTCCGTGACATCCGGCGCGAGCGTGAGGTGCACTTCCCCGAGGGCCTCGTCGTCGTGCTCACGGAGCCAGTCGTGGGCCGCAAGCCCGTCGAGGATGTGGTCGCCCAAGCCAGCGACTCCGCTGCCGGCGGTCTGGGCGCCGAGTGCACCGTTCCCGAGCGGCCCGCCGAGGCGCTCGATCCGTGTCATCGAGGGTTCCCCGACCGGGCGCCGCACGGTGAGATAGCCGAATCCGACGGAGGTCACCCGACGCGCGGCGAAATCGTCGAGCCAGGCACGATGCAACGCGTCGAACGCGGGTCCAGCCTTCGTGCCGCCGTCTCGGATCCAGGTCTCGGCATAGAGCGAAACGTCCTGCGTCTCGCGCTCCACCAGCCACAGGTCGGCGCCCTCTGCCCAACCGGCGACCCGCTCCGCGCCGCTCTGTCCGTCGCGATTCTCCCAATTGCCGAGCAGCTGAGCCACACCGCCAGGCACGAGGTGGTCGGTCACCCCACGCACCACGTCTGCCACGAGGTCGTCGCCCACCCGACCGCCATCGCGGTACTCGTATTCCGGCACATCGGCGCTGCGCGGGGTGATCACGAAGGGCGGGTTGGACACGATCTGGTCGAAGCGCTCGCCTGCGACCGGTTCGAACAGGCTCCCGAGCCGGAATTCGATCGTCGAAATGCCGTTGAGCTCGGCGTTGAGGCGCGCGAAGTCGAGCGCGCGCGACGAGATGTCGGTGGCGACAACGCGCGCCGCGTGCCGGGCGGCGTGCATGGCCTGGATGCCGCACCCGGTGCCGAGGTCGAGCACCGACTCGACTGGCGCGCGCATCATGAGTCCGGTGAGGGTCGCGGATGCCCCGCCGACGCCGAGCACGTGATCCCGCCGCAGAGGCCCTTGGGTGGCCATCTCGCTCAAATCGGATGCGATCCACCAGCTGCCCACTCCGCGCGAGTCGACGAAGTCGTGCGGCTTCAGCTCGACCAGCGGTGCGACCGAGTTCGCCTCGGGGGCAGTGACGAGTCCGCCGGCGACCGCGCCCTCAACGCCGAGCGAGGGAAGCGCGGCCGCGAGAGCCGCCGCGTCTGCCGGAAGGCCAAGCACGAACACCCGCGCGAGGGTGGCGACGGGAGAGTCGGAGCTCTCCGCGTCGAGCGCGCGCACGGCCGGAGCCCGGTGTCCACGCCGCAGTGCGGCATCTCCGGCCCGCCCCCACAGGGCGGTGAGGGCGTCGGTGCCGAAGTTAGCGGCAGCGAGGTCGGCACGGAGCAGGGTCACGGCGGTGGAATCGATCACCGACCAATTCAACGCCATCCGGGCGGCGGGCCGGGGCGACTCAGCCCGTGTGCACGACGGAGAGCACGTTGCCTGACGGGTCCTTGAACCAGGCGATGTCAGGGCCATGACCGCGCATGATGCCCTTGGCGTCGGAGGGGATGTCGTCATAGATCTTCGTCGTGACGCCGCGGGCGTTCAGTTCGTCGACCGCCTTCTCCACGTCGTCGACCTCGAAGTTCAGGATTGTGAACGATGCGGGAGTGTGTTCCCGCTTCGGGTAGACCATCACGAAACCGCCGCCGGAGAGCTGCAGATTCAGAAATCCCATCTCGTTCCGGGTGACGGTCAGCCCGAGGATCTCCGAATAGAACGTCTCCGCCGCGTCGAGGTCGGAGACGGAGAAACCGCTGAACGCTGGAGTGTCGCTGAACATGGTGTCGCCTTTCACTTGGCACGTGTGTGATTCCGGTATACCCCCATCAGGCATCCGGTGGGTGGGTCCGGATGCGACGCGAATAAGCTGAAAGCACCGCCGCCAGAATCTGCGAGGAGACCGTGAAGCCGCTCAGCGCCACTGACATCCGCGAATCGTTCGTCAACGCCGAGTCGAGCGAGCATCCGCACATCCCGCTCCCCGGCCTGCACGAGGTGATCTGGGAGGAGCGCGAGTTCCTGGGCTGGCGCGACCCCCGCGCCCCGCTGCGCGGCTACCTCGTGCATTGGTCCGACGCCGGTCCGGTCGGCATCGTCGTTCGCGCGTCCGAGGCGCGACTGCGCCCCGGCATATCTGCGATGTGCTCGCTCTGTCACACGCCTCAGCCGAGTGGGCAGGTTGCCCTGTTCACGGCACCGAAAGCCGGCCAGGCCGGGCGCGAGGGCAACACGGTGGGAACGTACATCTGCGCCGATCTCGCCTGCTCGATCCTCATCCGGATCGTGCCCCCGCCGTCGTCGGCCCAGCCCGACCCCGATCGCGTCGTCGCGGCGCGGGCGGAGGCTCTGCTCGCCAGGGTGCGCTCCTTCACCGAAGGCGTGATGCGGGCGGCGTGACGTCAGACGTCTTCCGGGTCGTCCTCGCCCTCGCCGGGAGCGCGCCCGAGCAGGGCAAGCACCACCCAAACCGCCGCGCGCCATCCGACGATGAAGACCCCGAGCGCGATGAACGAGACGAAGACGAAACTCGACGCGACCCCGTCTCCGATGAGGAGCCGGAGCAGCATCCCGACCACGACGACGGAGACCCACACGATCACACCGGTCCAGCGGACGGTGAGCGGATGACGCCAGGCGCGAGCCACAACCCAGCCGACGGCGATGCCCGCGAGGAATGGCCACGCGGTGACGAGGATGCCCAGGGGACCCTCGCCGTGGCTTGCGCGACCAACCACGACGAACAGCAGCACGGCCGCGATATCCGGCAGCAGCCAGAGGAATGGCGTGGCCCGAGTGACGGTCGAGGAAGGCATGTTGTCGAGGGTACGCCGCGCGGTCGACGGCAAATACCCGCGACTCACAGCGAAAACTGGGCGCATTCGAGGCGCGCGAGGAGTAAGGTCGCTGTACCGAAGCCGGTCGTGCTTCCGAGGGACGGAGTGCCCTATGGCAGAGAAATCACCGCAGAAGGCGAACGGGAAGACCGCCGCCGCTAAGTCTCTGAAGGAGAAGCGAGCCGATAAAAAGGCCAAGGCTTCCGGCAAGAGCTTGAGCAGCTAAGCGGCCGTAGCCGTAGCTTCGAAAAGGCCGGTCCCATCGGGACCGGCCTTCTCTATGCCCTCGTTGGTCGCATCGCGATCTCGCCGCGCATACCGCCGACGCGGCCGCGGATGTCAACCCGCCCTCGCCGCGCAGGTTGCCCGCCGAACCTTCGTATGCTGAACGGATGAGAACCGGACTGTTCATTCCCCAAGGTTGGCGACACGATCTGGTGGGCATCGACCCCGCCGAACAGTGGTCGGTGATGAATTCCCTCGCGCAGCATGCCGACGAGGGCGCGTGGGAGTCGATCTGGGTCTACGACCACTTCCACACGGTGCCGATCCCGTCTGAAGAGGCGACCCACGAGGCGTGGACTCTGATGTCCGCATTCGCCGCGAGCACCTCTCGCGTTCGCCTCGGCCAGATGTGCACCTGCATGGGGTACCGAAACCCGGCCTACCTCGCCAAGGTCGCCGCCACCATCGACATCATCTCCGGCGGCCGCACCGAGATGGGCATCGGCGGAGGCTGGTACGAACACGAGTGGCGCGCGTACGGCTACGACTTTCCGAGGGCGGGTATCCGCCTCGCGATGCTGCGCGAAGGCGTCGACATCATGCAGCAGGCCTGGACCACGGGCTCGGCGACTCTGCAGGGCGAGCACTACCAGGTGGACGGAGCCATCGTTCGGCCACTGCCGCTTCAGGAGGGCGGCATCCCCTTCTGGATTGCGGGCGGTGGGGAGAAGGTCACCCTCAAGATCGCGGCCCAGTACGCCAACTACACGAACTTCTCCGGAAAGCCCGAGGAGTTCGAGCACAAGAGCGAGATCCTGCGCGGCCACTGCGAGAAGCTCGGCACCGATTTCGACGCGATCGTGCGGTCGGCCAACTACAACGTGATCATCGCCGACACCGATGCCGAGGTCGCCGATCGTATCGAGGCTGTGCGAACCCGCCTGCTGCCGTACCTCGGTGAGGAGAAGACGGCCGACGTGATCGGTGAGTACACCGACCCCGGGAACCTCACGGTCGGAACGCCGGACAAGATCATCGCGAACCTCAAGGACATGGAATCCCGGGGCATGACCTACGGCATCTTCTACTTCCCCGAGGCGGCCTACGACCGTTCGGGCATCGAGCTGTTCGAGCGCACGGTTCAGCCGGCGATCTCCTGATCCGCGGCCTGGGACCGCCGGCCCGCGGCGGTTCCAGGCTCGCTAGCCTGATGCCATGAGCGCCTTACCGCGGAGCACTCCCGAAAGCCAGGGTGTTGCATCCGCCGACGTCGAGAGATTCCTGTCGCGCATCGCCGCGCACGAGGTGCACAGCCTCATGCTGTTGCGGCATGGCCGGGTGATCGCCGAGGGATGGTGGACCCCGTTCATCCCGGACGCGCCCCATGTTCTCTACTCCCTGAGCAAGAGCTTCGCCGCCACCGCTGTGGGGTTGGCGGTCGAGGAGGGGCTCCTCGACATCGAGTCGACCGTGGTGTCGCTCCTGCCGGATGCCGTGCCGGAGTCGGTCAGCGCGAATCTCGCCGCACTTCGGGTGCGTCACCTGCTCACCATGACCACCGGCCACTCGCTCGACACCATGTCGCCGATCACCAAGACCGACACCGAATGGGCCAGGGGCATTCTGGCCCAGCCGATCGACCACGCACCCGGCACCCACTTCGTGTACAACAGCGGCGCCACCTATCTGCTGTCGGCGATCGTGCAGCGGGTCACCGGCCAGCGGCTGCTCGACTACCTCACCCCTCGCGTTCTCGACCCGCTCGGCATCACCGGCGCAACCTGGGACACCTGCCCGCGCGGCATCGACGTCGGCGGATGGGGGTTGTCGATCACCACGGCAGACATCGCGGCATTCGGGCAGCTCATGCTGCAGGAGGGTCGCTGGGGGGACGCCCAACTCGTTCCCGCGGAGTGGGTGCGCGCCGCGACATCCGCCCAGGTCGACAACCGCGAACTCGCCGAACCCTTGAAGTGGCAGACGGACGACTGGATGCAGGGGTACGGCTACCAGTTCTGGCGGTGCACTCACAACGCCTATCGAGCGGACGGCGCCTTCGGGCAGTTCGCCATCGGGATGCCCGACCAGGATGCCCTGCTCGTCGTCACCAGCGGCATGAGCGACACGGCGGCTTTCCTCGCCACCGTCTGGGACACACTCCTGCCGGCGCTCTCCGGCTCGAACGAGCTGCCCGAGGATGCCGCGGCGCAGTCGTCGCTGCTCACGGCCCTCGCCGGACTGGAACTTCCGACACCCGTCGGGAAAGCGACCCCGTCCGGCCTGGCCGGATCGGCGCGATGGTCGCTGCCCGACAACCACGCCGGGGTCGCCGATCTCGGGGTCACGGTGGGAGCTCGCATCTCGATCTCGCTCCGGCACATCGACGGTCGCTCGGTGGAGACCGGAGTGGACCCCGGGTCCGGGCGATGGACGCGCAGCGGGGGCCCAGCTCGAGAGGGAGGGTGGGCGGTCGCCACGGCTGGCGCCTGGCAGGACGGCGAGACCCTCGCGCTGCGCATCCAGTTCTACGAGACGCCGTACGCGCTGAGCCTCACGGTGCGGCTCGGCGAAGGAGACGAGGCGACGCTCGCCGTGGCCCAGAACGTGTCGTTCGAGCGCGTCGACCTCGGCGCCGTCACCGGACGGTGGACGCCCTCACCCGCGTGATCGGCGTGGGCTCAGAATGGGCCGTCGTGCGCAGCGCACAGCGCCGTGATGTCGAGCTTCGACATGCCGTACATCGCCTGGAGTACACGACCCGACCGCTCCGCGTCCGAGTCCGCCAGAAGGGTGGAGAGCACTGCCGGCACGATCTGCCATGACATGCCGAAGCGGTCCTTGAGCCATCCGCACTGGCCCTCGCTGCCGCCGTCCGTGGTGAGCCCCTCCCAGAGACGGTCGATCTCCTCCTGGCCGTCGACACTCACGAAGAAGGAGACGGCCTCGGAGAACTCCACCTGCGGACCGCCGTTGAGCGCCATCACCTGGAGGCCGTCGAGCAACATCGTGACGGACATCACGCGTCCGGCCAGCTCGGCCGCGCCCTCCGGATACCGTGCGACAGTGACGATGCTCGAATTGTCGAACAGAGACACGTAGAGGTTCGCCGCCTCCTCGGCCGCGTCGTCGAACCAGAGGAACGGGCTGATCGTCGGCATTTCCGGCTCCTTCGTCGGCGAGATTGCTGCTGTCTTCATCGTAGCCACGGCCATTTCGCTACCGATAGCGCTCGGCGCGCTTCTGCCCGCACGTGCGAAACAAGCCCACATGCAAGGATCGGCTGATGAGCTCTCTTCCCACCGCCGCAGTGTCCCCCACCGTCCGAAGCAAGGCTGGGACCGCTCCGCGCCAGGCCACCTACGCCCTGATCGGCAACGGCTGGCGGTCCACCGTCTTCCTCCAGGTGGCCTTCGCACTGCCGGAACTCTTCCGCGTCACCGGGGTCGTCACCAGAAGAGCGGATGCGGGCGAGGAGATCGAACGCCAGTGGGGTGTGCCCACCTTCCGCACCCTCGATGCGCTGCTCGCCGCGGAACGGCCCGACTTCGTCGTTCCGATGCTCCCGTGGGAGGTCGCGCCCGAGTTCACCCGCGATCTCGTGGCCCGCGGCATCCCCGTGCTCACCGAGACACCACCGGCCCCCGACCTCGAGGCCATGCGTGCGCTCTGGACCGAGGTGGGAGACAGCGAACTCGTGCAGGTCGCCGAGCAGTATCCGCTGATGCCGGTCCACGCCACACAGATCACCGTTGCCCGCGGAGGACTGATCGGAACCCCGACCTCGGTGCATTACAGCTCGACCCACCTGTACCACGCCGTCGCCGTGATGCGCCGGATCCTCGGGGTGGATCGCACCCCCGCGACCGTACTGTCGCAGACGTTCACCGCACCACTCCTGAACCCGCTCACCCCGGCCGGTTGGACTCGCGACGACACGCTGCACGAAGCGCGCACCCTTCTTTCCACCATCGACTTCGGCGGCGGACGCATGGGCCTCTACGACTTCACCGACAACCAGTGGTGGAATCCGCTGCGCCCCGACCACCTCGCCGTGCGGGGCACGCACGGTGAGCTGCACGATCTCACCGTCACCCGGCTCGCCGACCCGGTCACTCCCGTCACCTCGACAATCGAGCGCGTGATCTCCGGTTTCGGCATGAACTACGAAGGGTCGGAGCTGCAGCACATGGTGCTCGACGGGCAGGTGGTGTTCCGCAATGCCTTCGAGGGCGGTCGACTGAACGACGATGAGATCGGGGTCGCCACCCTGCTCGAGCGCATGGGGGCGTGGACCGCGGGAGAGGGTGAACCCCCCTATCCGCTCGCCGAGGCCATGGTGGACCACCAGATCGGGATCGCCATCGAGGAGTCGGCCGAGAGCGGATCACCCGTCACCACCACGCTGGAGGCGTGGTCTCGGGACTGAGATCCTCCTGCATCGGGGAATAGGCGTAGCGCCGCACGGGTTCCGGCAAGGGCGCGGGCCACGAGTCCGGCGCGTCCCGATCAAGAGAAGGCGGCCCACGTGCACCTGTTCACCCCCATCACCCTCGGCGCCCTTGCGCTGGACAACCGTGTCGTCATGGCGCCCCTCACCAGGCTTCGCGCGACCGCGGACGGCGTGCCGACCGCGGTGATGGTCGAGCACTACCGGCAGCGGGCCACGATCGGCCTCATCGTGACCGAGGGGACCTACCCCGTGCTCGAGGGCAAGGCCTACCCCGGCCAGCCCGGCATCGTCACCCCCGAGCAGATTGAGGGATGGCGCGCCGTGACCGACGCCGTGCACGACGAGGGCGGCAGCATCGTGATGCAGCTCATGCACGGTGGGCGAGTGACGCACACAGACATCACCGACGGGCTCGAGCCGGTCGCGCCGAGTGCGATCGCGATCGACGGCGACACCCACACTGCCGAGGGCAAGAAGCCATTCTCCACACCTCGCGCGATCCTTGAGGAGGAGCTACCCGAGGTCACCGCCCAGTTCGTGACGGCGGCACGGAACGCCATCGACGCCGGCTTCGACGGCGTGGAGGTCCATTCGGCCAACGGGTACCTGCTGCACGAGTTCCTCTCCCCCGCGTCGAACGTGCGCGACGACAGCCACGGCGGGAGCGCCGTCAACCGCGCCCGCTTCGTGATCGAGACCACCTTCGCCGTGGCTCACGAGGTCGGGGCCGATCGGGTGGGCATCCGGATCTCCCCCGCCCACAACATCCAGGACGTGCTCGAAACCGATGAGGCCGAGACCCGGGCGACCTACGAAGCCCTCGTCGACGGTCTCGCCCCGCTCGGGCTCGCCTACCTGAGCGTGTTGCACGCCGATCCAGCGGGCGCTTTCGTGCAGGGCCTGCGGACCCGCTTCGGTGGACCACTGATGGCGAACAACGGATTCGGCGTTATCACGACCCGTGAGGATGCGACCGACCTCGTGGGCGACGGGCACGCCGACGTTGTCGCGGTCGGCCGTCAGGTGATCGCCAACCCCGACCTCGTGCGGCGCTGGCGCGACGGGCACCCGGTCAACGAGCCGAACCCTGCCACGTTCTATGGCCAGGGCGGCGAGGGCTACACGGACTACCCGGCGCTCGCCAGCTAGTCGCCCCTCAGCGCATCACCCGTCGTGCCCGGCTAGAAGACCACCGTCTTCGGGTCGGGCACGACTGCGTTCACGGTGCTCCGAGAGTGCGCTCGAGGAATGAGTTCCAGAATTTCCCGTTCGGGTCGTACCTTCTCCGAAGCTCCGCGAAGTCTGCGGCGCGGGGAAGGCGTTCGGCAATGACATCGGCGCCGAAGGTGAACAGCTTGCCCCAGTGGGGGCGGGGCGCGAACGGCGCAAGGGCCTCCTCGATCGCCGGCACGAGCGCCCCCACCTCCGCAGGGTGCTTCGCCCAGGTGAAGCCGATGCACAGCACGTCCTGTTCGTACGCCGGGCTGAGCCACAGGGAATCGGCCGCGGCGGTGCGGATTTCGGAGATCAGCAGGTGCGGCGAGATCTGCTCGCCCATCCCGCGGAGCACCTGCAGAGCGGCCACCGCGTCTTCGCGCCTCACGTACAGCTCGCTCTGAAGCTCATCGCCGCCGTTCGACGGCTGGCGATCAAGACGGAAGTGCGGCATCCGCTCCGACCAGGGCCCTGGCACGCTGGCACGCTGATTCACGTTCTCCGGCGCCAGTTCGTCTGAATCGTCGTACCAGGTTCCGCCGAAGAGAGCGCCTGCCACCTCGGGATGGGGTTCTTCACCGAGTCGGGTCTTGAACCAGAGCTGCATGACGGTGGGGCTCGCGAAGTCAGCGAGCAGGCTCACGCTGTAGGCGCTCGCCATGATCTCGTCGAGGTTCTCGAGCACGGTCTCCCACGGCGCGAACCGGTAGACGTCCTGACGCACGAGGTAGCTCGGCTGAACGTCCACGGTCACCCGGGTGATGACGCCGAATGCCCCAAGGCCCACGGCCAGCGCCGGCATGTCCTCGCTCGACCGATCGACCGTGACGAGGGAGCCATCCGCCGTCACCATCTCGATCGAGGAGATCGCCGTCGACAGAATCCCATTGGTGTCACCTGATCCGTGCGTGCCTGTCGCAGTGGCTCCGGCGACCGAGATGTGCGGCAGCGAGCCGGTGTTCTGCAGCGCGAAACCCTGATCCTGGAGGGCACTCATCAGAACGCCATACCGGGTTCCGCCGGTGACAGTTGCCGTCATGGCGGTTGCGTCGATCTGGATGTCCGGCGCGAGGCCCGCCAGCGAGACCAGTACCCCCCGCGTGTCGGCGATGTCCGTGAACGAGTGCCGCGTACCGAGCGCGCGAATCAGGGAACGGCTGGCAACGAGATCTTGAAGCTCGTCGATCGACGCGGGTTCGGCGATGTCTTCCGCGCTGTACGCGAGGTTGCCTGCCCAGTTCGTCTCGGTGGTGGACACGGGAATCCTCTCGGTCGACTGTCTGAGTCTCGCGCCTGGTGCCGTTGACTCCGCAGTTGACATCCAAACCTAGACCCATCGCATGCGCGAGACACGACCGCTCCCGAGGTTATGGCGGCGATACGGCCTGACGCTGGGGACGATTCCGCCACGATCCGGCGACGCCCTCATCGTCGAGGAGGTGCGCCGCGAGGTAGTCCAGAGCGAGGCTGACGCCTCCGGCAAGGACCGCGTCCGACCCGAGAGTCGACGCGACCACCTGCGGCGGATTGTCGATGATCTCGGCTGGCAGAAGGTGTTGAACGGTCCGTGCAAGCACGTCCCCGGCCTCGGCGATACCGCCTGAGATCACGACGACGGAGGGGTCGAGGACCGTGGCGAGGATGCCGACCACCTGTGCGAGTCGCGCACTGACGGCGTGCACGATGACGTTGGCGCTCGCATCCCCCGCCTCGGCCGCGAGAAAGACGGATCGCGCCTGGACATGGCCGGAATCCCCGAGCACAGCGTCACGCAGACCCTCCGTGGCTGAGCCGTCCAGCAGTGCCCGTTCTGCGAGGACTCTGGTGTGCGTCGCGGCGCCGACGTGCTCGGGCTCGGAAACGGCCAGCATCGACAGGAATCGGAGCTCGCCCGCACTCGAATGCGCTCCACGGAGAAGCGCCCCGCTCGAGATGATCCCCGCGCCGAGCCTTTCCCCGGCGAGCAGCACCACCACATCGTCGATGTTCTGGGCGGCTCCGACCATGCGTTCGCCGAGGGCAGCGAGGTTCGCATCGTTCTCGATGAGGACAGGCCACCCTCGGGCGCTTCCCCAACGCTTCGCGATCTCGATCATGTGCTCGCGATCCGGGTACGCGATCGCGACGTTGGACGAAAGCGCGAGGGGCACACCGAATACCGCGATGCTGACGAGGTTCGATGACATGCCCGCGGCGAGACCAGGGTGTGCTCGACCAGTTCGTCGAGAAAGCCCGGGCGCTCGAGATCGGTCGCATCGCTCACCTGACGGACCGTGCGCGCCCGAGTCGTGCCCCGCAGATCGGCGACCAGGGCGCGAACGGTATTCAGCCCGAAGTCGATGCTCACAATGGCACCAGCCTCTGCGGCGAGCCGATACTGGTGAGGCGGACGGCCGCGCACCACGACTGGGGGCGCCTGCTCGGACGGTGCGCCATCCTCGTCTCCGGACTCGATGATGAGCCCGAGCTCTACGAGGTGAGCGCACACACGGTGGATCGCGGTCCGGCTCATCCCGGTGGACTGCCATGAGACTCGACGCCGTCATCGCGGGCCCGTCTCGCAGGGCGGAGAGGATGCGATCCGCGCTGAGCCTGCGCAACTCGACGGATGTCGCGGGGCGATCGCGTGCCAGATCGACATCAGTCATCCGACCAGTGTGGATAACGAATTGGGTGCTGTCCACCTACCTCCTCTTGACACGCCGTCAGTCAGGCCATAATTTATGTCCGAAGCGTTTATATCCGACGATTATAAAAGTGCGCGGCCGTCACCCGAACGGTCGCGCACTCATAGAAAGGACAACGATGTTCAAGACACAACGTTCGAAACGAGCCGCAGGTGCCGTCGCGCTGGCTTTGACTGCAGTGACGGTTTTGGCCGCCTGCGGGCGCGCCGACTCCACCAGCGGAGGCGAAGATTCGGTCTCTGCGGCGATCGACGACAGCCCGGCCACCGGCGAGCTCAACGTGTGGGCGCAGGCCGAGGAGGCCAAGGCACTGCCAGCGTTCGCCGAAGAGTTCATCAAGGACAACCCGGACCTCACGATCAACGTCACTCCACTGCCGTGGGATGCCGCGCACAACAAGTACCAGACCGCCATCGCCGCCGGCACCACCCCCGACATGGCTCAGATGGGCACCACGTGGATGCCCGACTTCAGCGACGCCTTCCTCCAGGTGCCTGAAGGCATCGACACGTCAGGGTTCTTCGAGGGATCGCTCGGCACCAACCAGATCGGCGATCAGCTGCTCGGTGTGCCGTGGTACGTCGACACGCGCGTGTTCTACTTCCGTAAGGATCTCGCGGAGCAGGCTGGCTTCCCCGACGGCGCGAAAACGTGGGACGAGTTCAAGGCCTTCACCAAGGCATTGCAGGAGAAGGCCGGCGCCGAGTATGGGGTTGGACTCTCCGCCAGCGGCACCGACTCGTTCCAGACCAACCTGCTGTTCGGCTGGTCGGCCGGTGCAGACCTCACGAACGAGGACCAGACGGAGTGGACCCTCGACTCCCCCGAGTGGATCACCGCGATGGAGTACTACCAGTCCTTCTTCACCGAGGGCATCGCCAACCCCAACCCCGACACCGGAGCCGGTGCGGGCGAATCGCTCTTCGCGAGCGGAAACACCCCGGTCCTGACCGGCGGACCGAGCCTCATCGGCTCGCTCACCGCGGCCATGGGCGCAGAGAACGCGGACAAGATCGGCGCGATGCGGGTTCCTGAACTCGAGTCGTCGACGAGCTTCACTGGTGGGTCGAACCTCGTCGTCTTCAAGAACGGCAAGAACCCCGATGCGGCCTGGAAGTTCACCAAGTGGCTGAGCCAGCCCGACGTCCAGGTCCGTTGGCAGCAGGCCGTTGGCGACCTGCCGTCCGTGCAGAGCGCGTGGGAGGACCCGTCGTTGGCCGATGACAGCCTGATGAGCGTGCTCGGCTCGCAGCTGGAAGACACCAAGTCGCCGCCCACGATCTCCACCTGGACCGAGGTCAGCGCGCAGGCTGACAAGGCCCTGGAGCAGATCGCCCGTGCCGGTGCGGACCCGTCCGAGGTGATGAAGAGTCTGCAGGCGACTGCCGACTCGATCGGAACCGGACAGTAGCATGACCGCCGCTCAGCTGAGCGGCGCGAAGGTAGGCCGCCGGGCGTCTAAAAGCGCCCGGCGGCAGGCCCTCGTCGCCTGGGGATTCGCTCTCCCCTTCATGATTTTCTTCAGCGTCTTCATGCTGGTCCCGATCCTCTCGTCGCTCGCGATGTCGTTCACGGATTTCAGGTCCAGCGACGTTCAGAACCCCTTCGCAGTCACGTTCGTCGGTCTCGATCAGTACACCGAGCTGTTCGGCAACCCGCAGTTCATCAAGTCGCTGGGCGTCACGTTCTACTTCGTACTCGTGGGCATTCCGTTGACGATGGGATTCGCGCTCCTGCTGGCGCTCGCCCTCAATACGGGCATCGAGAAGTTCAAGGCGGTCTTCCGAGTCGGCTTCTACCTGCCGGTCGTCACCTCGATCGTCGCCGTGGCTGTCGTCTGGCGATTCCTGCTACAGGACGACGGCGTGATCAACGCGTTTCTCGCCGTCTTCGGAATCGACGGACCCAACTGGCTGAACGACACGTTCTGGGCGATGCCGTCACTGATATTCATGGCGGTGTGGCGCAACGTCGGCACGCTCATGATCATCTTTCTCGCGGGGCTCCAGACCATCGCCCCGGAGATGAAAGAGGCCTCGGCCATCGACGGTGTCACCATCTGGCAGCGCTTCATCCACATCACGCTGCCGCTCATGCGGCCGACGCTGCTGCTCGGCGCGATCCTCGTCTCGGTGGGCTACCTGCAGTTCTTCGAGGAGCCGTTCATCATGACCAGCGGTGGCCCGCTCGATTCGACTCTGTCGGTGAGCTACTTCGTGTACAACCAGTTCGGTTTCGGCAAGTACGGCACTGCCTCGGCCGGATCGTATGTGCTGTTCGTGGTCATCGCGCTTCTCGCCCTCGTGCAATTCCGCGTACTCCGCTCCAAGGATTGAGAGAACGACATGTCTGACACAAGAGAAGCTGTGCTGCCGAAAACCCTGACACCGAAGGTCGTGCCGCCGCGAAAGCGCAGACACACCGCCGCTGGAATGGCGACCCCCCGGCCGCTGCAGGCATTCACGTACGTGATGTTGACCGTTGGCGTCGTTGCCTTCGTCATGCCGTTCGTCATCATGATCATCAACTCCCTGAAGACGCAGGGTGAGTTGCTGCGAAACCCCACCGGGCTCGTGCCGGAAACGCTGACACTCGAGAACTACCTCCAGTGGTTCCAGGACCTCAACATCCAGCAGTTCTTCTTCACGAGCCTCATCGTGGCCGTCGCGACCGTGGCCGGAAACGTGGTTTTCTGCTCGATGGTCGGGTACGCCATGGCCAAGATGGAGTTCCCCGGCAAGAAGGTGCTGTTCAGCCTCGTGATGCTCACGCTCATGGTGCCGGGCACGGTCACGTTCGTGCCGTTGTTCGTGCTGGTGAGCAAGCTCGGACTCGTGAACACTCTGCCGGGGCTCTTCCTCCCCTTCCTCGTGACGCCACTCGGGGTGTTCCTGATGCGTCAGTTCATCATGGGGATTCCGGATGCCCTGCTCGAGGCCGCGCGTATCGACGGAGCCAAGGAGGTGCGGATCTTCTTCACGATCATCCTGCCGTTGTCCGGCGCCCCGATCGCGACCCTGTCGATCCTCACGTTCCTCATGTCGTGGAACAACTTCCTCTGGCCGTTGGTCGCGGCGCAGAGCGAGGCGACCTACACGCTCCCGATCGCACTCACGCTGTTCTCGAAGGGACAGGAAGCCACGAACTACGGACTGCTTCTCGCCGGCGCCGTGCTCGTGGTGACGCCGATCGTGATCCTGTTCCTCTTCCTGCAGCGTTACTTCGTGCAGAGCGTCGTGAGCGCTGGCGTGAAGTAGGAAAGGCTCGGAGAGAGGCGACCAGCCCCAACCCGAAGGCGGGGAGTGCCATCGACGTTATGTCGGGCACTCCCCGCCTTTATCGTTCGACAGCACCGCTCTGCTGCGACTCAGAACCTCAGCAGTGCGGCCATGCCAGCGCCTTGGGGAACCTGCTCCGGGGGCACCACGCACACATTCCCGCCGTGCCGCAGCACGTCGATGACGGCTCCGGCGGCCAGGTCTGTGCCGGAGTCCTCGAACGCATCGCCGGATTCGACCCGATCCGCGTCGGGGTCGTAGTGGCCGCGCACCGAGTAGCCCTCGGCGATGAGCAGGGTGTCGATTCTGGCGTGGTGCGCGCCCCGCACGACATCCGGCAGCGCCGACGTGGCAGACCCGTCATCGTGGCCGAGGTGCACAGCGACTCGGTCGAGCAGGTCGTCCTGATGCGCCGCGAAGCGCTTGGCGACCACCTCGAAAGCCGCTTTGCGCAGCGCCGCTGCATCGAGCGATGTCGGGTTCACGTCGACCGTGCCGGCGAGACACCGGTGTAGTCGCGGCGAGTTGCGCAGCATGCCCGCGATGTCGGCATCCGCGACGATCACCAGTGGTGTGCCGTCGCTGGCGAGGCATCCCTCGACCGCAGCGGCGACCTCCTCCACGTAGGCCCGCAGCCGTGCCTCGCGGAACTCGGGCGGGCTGTCGCCGTACACCTGCGCGTTGGAGATGTTGGCGGTGCCCACGTTCGGACGATTGGACGGGCTTGCCTGCACCGGGTTCTCATAGTCGGAGTCGCCATGCGCTTTCGCAGGCCCGGCCGGGAACGACAGCGAGGTGTCCTCGGTGATCGAGTGACGGGAGGCACGGAACATCTTCGTCTCGTCTGCCGTGACGGTGAGGATCGCGAATCTGCCGTCTGTGGCGAGCAGCGGCAGCAGCGGCCGGAGCTCGAAATCGGATCCGACGATCACCTGTTCGTCGAGGGGAAGCGGCACGGTGAAGGAGCGCGCACCGTTCTCGTCGAAGAAGATCGCGAGCCCGGCATCCGGATGCTGCCAGAAGTCATCGTCGTCGACGAGGGCCGTGGCTCCCGCAACGAGGCGATCCACATCGTGGTCGCCCAACCCTGCGCTCGATAACTTGGATCTCGCGGTGCCGAGCAGATTCTTCACCCTGATCCTGCGCTGACGCACTTCGCGCCCGTGGGTCTGCGTGGGCAGAAACATCGATACGGCGTGGGCCGAACCGGAACTGACTAGATCGGATAGGTCGGACTGTGTGAACATGGCCACCTCGTTCCCCTGGGGTTGTCCGGCGACGATGCCGGGCCTACTAGCAGGCTAGCCATCTCGGCGCGGGCGTCCAAGGATCAGTCAGACTGGGGTCACCGCATCGGAAGGCGTGCCATGACCGAACCAAGCGACACCCGTGTCGCCGTGTACATCGACTTCGACAACATCGTCATCAGCCGATACGACCAGCGAAGCAAGCGCGGACAGTTCCACAAGGACGAGGCCCGCAGTTTCGACGCGAAGGCCAATCAGGGCACCGACATCGCCAGGCGCCTCGAAGATGCGACGGTCGACCTCGGCGCCATCCTCGACTTCGCCTCGTCGTTCGGCACGATCGCCATCAGTCGCGCGTACGCGGATTGGTCGGCGAACGTCAACGCGAGCTACCGCAAGCAGCTCATCGAGCGGGCGGTCGACCTTGTGCAGATGTTCCCGACCGTGGCGTCGATGAAGAACGGGGCCGACATCCGGCTCGCCATCGACGTGGTCGAGGATCTGTTCCGCCTGCCCGATCTCACCCACGTGGTGATCGTGGCCGGGGACTCCGACTACGTGGCCCTCGCCCAGCGCAGCAAGCAGCTCGGTCGCTACGTGGTGGGTATCGGCGTTGCTGGGTCGACGAGCAAGGCACTCGGTTGGGCGTGCAACGAGTTCGCCGATTACGACTCCCTGCCCGGAGTCAACTCGGCGACGAACGAGGCAGACGCGCCGGCCGTCGAGGTGCAGACCGACGCGCCCAGCAGGAGAGGGCGACGGGTGAAGCCGAAAAGCGAGAAGGATGCGGCGACCGACCTGCTCGTTCGTGCACTGCAGCTCGGCCAGTCGAAGAACGACGAGGAATGGCAGTCGAGCGGCACGATCAAGAATCAGATGCTGCGGATGGACCCGACGTTCCAGGAGCGTGCGCTCGGGCACAAGTCGTTCACCGAGTTCGTGCTCTCCCTCGACTCCATCGTGGAGCTCGACGAGGGGCATCCCACCAGACGGATGCGGCTCCGACCCACACCCTGAGATCGGGTGGCGCGGTCTGCGCCGCAACATTTCGACGCATGCGGTCACGATGCGAAACCTGCGGACGCCGGGATGCGCAGGGCCCTACGGTGGTCGAACGCGCCTCCAGAGCGGCGGCGTCCCGCCTCGATCCGAGGCTCCTTCGTCCCACCCGCGGTTTAGGCCCGCGAGCGGACCGGCGATGAACCGTACCCGGAATGACCGAAAGGGAACACTGTGACTCTTACAAATCCAGCACCGTCCGACACCCTGAGCGACCGATGGCGGGACGCTGCACAGCCACAGACTACCGCCGAGTGGCTGGCGCGGGCGGAGCAGGTGTCCGGCATCCTCGCGGCTGATGCCGTGGAGCGCGACCGCGCCGGCCTCGCCCCGGTCGCTGAGGTCACCCTGCTCAAGAACTCGGGGCTCGTCACCCTCCTCGGCCCGATCGAGCACGGCGGAGCGGGTGAGAGCTGGGAGACGGCCTACCGCGTCATCCGCATCATCGCCAGGGGCGACGGATCGATCGGCCAGTTGCTCGGCTATCACTACCTGTGGGCGTGGGCGGCTCGTCTCGTCGCGACCGAAGATCAGATCGCCGCTGTCGAGCAGCTTTACACCGAGAACACCCTCTTCTTCGGTGGCGCCGTGAACCCGCGCGACTCCGACCTCACCATCACGGAGGAGGGCGACGAGCTCGTCTTCAACGGACACAAGTCGTTCTCCACCGGAGGCGTGGTCTCCGATCTGACCGTGCTCGAAGGCATCCTCGACGGCACGGACACCCACATCTTCGCGATCGTGCCCACCGATCAGCCCGGCATCGTGTTCGCCGGAGACTGGGACAACCTCGGGCAGCGGCTCACCGAGTCCGGCTCCGTCGACATCCGCGGGGTACGCGTGGACTGGGCATCCGCCGCCGGCTTCACGAACAGGGTGTTCACCCCGCTCACCTACAACACGCTGAATGTTCCGACCATTCAGCTCGTCTTCGCCAACTTCTATCTCGGCATCGCGCAGGGGGCGGTCGAGGCTGCGGCGGAGTACACCCGCACGTCGAGTCGCGCCTGGCCGTACGGCGGCGACGACAAGGAGCGGGCGACCGACGAGTGGTACATCCTCGAGGGGTACGGGCAGCTCCAGTCGAAGCTGTGGGCGGATGAAGCGCTGCTCGACCAGGTGGGAGCCGAGCTCAGCACGCTGCTCCACGCCCCGCGCGAAGAGCTCACCGAGCGCGCGCGCGGCGAGGTGGCGGTGCGGATCGCCGCCGGCAAACTGCGGGTGAGCGAAGACGGGCTCGAGGCCGCGACGAAGGTGTTCGAGCTCACCGGAGCGCGGGCATCCGCGAACTCCGTCGGCCTCGACATCTTCTGGCGCAACCTGCGAACGCACAGCCTGCACGACCCGCTGCCGTACAAGAAGCGTGAGGTCGGCCAGTACGTGCTGCTCGGTGAGATTCCGGAGCCCAGCTGGTACACCTGATGCCGCCGGGGCTAGGCTCGGCACATGTCGGCTGGGCCGGATCGGTACCTCGCGGCACTCGAGCGGGCTCGAGTGCACGCCCAGTCGTGGCTCGGATCCCTCGCGTCTCGGCCGGTAGGCCCGACCTCCCCCGCTGACGCTCTCCTCGCCGACTTCGGCGGCACGCTCCCCGAGGGGCCTGCCGACCCCGCCGACGTCGTCGACGACCTCGCCCGTATCGCCGAACCCGGCCTGATGGCCAGTCCATCAGGCCGGTTCTTCGGCTGGGTGATGGGCGGAACCCTCCCGGCCGCACTCGCCGCCGACTGGCTGGTGAGCGCCTGGGACCAGAATGCGGGGATGCGCTACGCGACGCCGGGCGTCGTCGCGGCGGAGGAGGCCGCGAGCGCGTGGCTCCTCGACCTTCTCGGCCTGCCTGCCGACGCCTCGGTGGGATTCACCACCGGCGGCACCATGGCGAACTTCGTGGGGCTCGCCGCGGGTCGCACGGCCGTGCTCGGCCGGGTCGGATGGGATGTGGCCCGCGACGGGCTCAACGGCGGGCCCCGCGTCACGGTGCTCGCGGGCGCCGATCGGCACGCCTCGGTCGACCTCGCGCTGCGGTACCTCGGTCTCGGGCTGCCGACCCTCGTCGCCGCAGACGACCAGGGTCGCATCCGCGTCGACGCGCTCGCCGACGCCCTCGAGGCGACGAACGGCCCTGTCATCCTCTGCCTCCAGGCGGGAAACCTCCACTCCGGCGCATTCGACCCGATCCGCGCCGCCACGGAGCTGGCCCACCGGCACGGAGCCTGGGTGCACGTCGACGGAGCCTTCGGGCTGTGGGCGGCAGCGAGCCCCACCCACCGGCATCTCGCCGACGGCATCGCTGCCGCGGATTCGTGGGCGACCGACGCGCACAAGACCCTCAATGTGCCGTACGACTGCGGGGTGGGCATCGTCGCGCATCCGGACGCGCTTGAAGGCGCGATGTCGGTGCACGCGAGCTACCTGATCAACGACGCCCATGGCACAGCAGACCCCTACGAGAAGGTGCCCGAGATGTCGCGCCGCGCACGCGGCGTTCCGGTCTGGGCCGCGCTGCGGTCGCTGGGCCGGTCCGGCGTCGAGCAACTGGTCGACGGGCTGATCGACACCGCCGCGATCCTCGCCCGAGAGCTCTCCGCGATCCCTGGCGTCGAGGTCGTGAACGAGGTCGAGTACACGCAGGTGTGTCTGAGCTTCGGCTCCGACGAGCGAACCCGCGCTGTCACGGCGCAGGTGATCGAAGACGGCGAGGTGTGGATGTCCGGGTCGCACTGGCAGGGCCGCGACGTGCTTCGCATCTCGGTGAGCAACTGGTCGACGGATGCCTCAGACATCGCCACCTCGGTGGCCGCGATCACCAGCGCGCTCGCGAAGACCGAGTAACGCCCCACCCACACAAGGAGAAAGACATGGTCACCAGACTCAACCCGTACCTCAGCTTTCGCGACAACGCCAGGGAGGCCATCGAGTTCTACCATTCGGTGCTCGGCGGTGAACTCGCCCTCGACACCTTCGGTGCCTCCGGAATACCCGACGCACCCGCCGACGGGGTGATGCACTCGCAGATCACCACCGACGACGGTCTCGTGCTCATGGCCGCCGACACTCCCCCTGGCATGCCCTACAAGGAACAGGTCACCTCCGTTTCGATCAGCGGCGATGACGAGGCGGAACTGCGCGGCTATTGGGAGAAGCTGTCGCGACGGCGCATCCGTATTCGCCCCTCTCGAGGAAGCGCCGTGGGGCGACATCTTCGGAATGCTCACCGACCGTTTCGGCGTCACGTGGATGGTGAACATCGCGGGTTCCCACCCGGAATGACCTGACGCGACGGATGCCGGAGGCCGCGGCCTCCAGCATCCGTCAGACTGGTCCGATGCGCACGAAGCACACCCTCCTCGCGCTCGTCGTAGTGCTGATCTGGGGGCTCAATTTCGTCGCCATCGATGAGGGGCTCACCGACATCCCGCCCCTGGTCTTCATGGCGATGCGCTTCGTGCTCGTGGCGTTTCCTGCCGTGTTCTTCATCAAGCGGCCGGCGATCGGATGGCGGCAGGTCGTGTTGATCGGCGCCTTCCTCAGTCTCGGCCAGTTCGTGCTGCTCTATCTCGCGCTCTCGCTCGGCATGCCCGCCGGACTCGCATCCCTGCTCCTGCAGACCCAGGTGGTGCTGTCCGTCATCGTCTCCGCGATCCTTCTGAAGGAACGTCCCTCTCGGCGCCAGCTGGTCGGCATCATCATCGGCATGGCGGGCCTCGCCGTCGTGGTCGTAGGCCATAGCGCTACGGCACCCTGGCTGCCGCTGGTGATCACCCTGCTGGCAGCGCTCTCGTGGGCGATCGGCAACGTGCTCAGCCGCCGCGCCAGGGTGTCCTCCGGGCTCTCGCTCGTGGTCTGGTCTGCGTTGGTCGTGCCACTCCCGGCGCTCGCCCTCGCACTGCTTTTCGACACCCCGGAGACGATCGTCGACTCGATCATCACGATGTCGCCGGTCGCGATCGGCAGCACGCTGTACACCGCCATCGGCGCATCGCTCATCGGATACGGCATCTGGAACTCGCTGCTCGCTCGCTACCCCACGAGCGCGGTGGTGCCGTTCACCCTGCTCGTGCCGGTCATCGGCATCCTCGCCGCGTGGTGGGTGCAGGGCGAGCGGCCGACCGCGACCGAACTGATCGGCGGGGCGATCATGCTGTCGGGACTCGCGGCGGCGGTGCTGCGCGGTTCGGCCGGAGCGAACCGCTGGCGGATCAGCCCTTCGCCACGGTGACGCTCACCGGCGTCGCGTTGGCGAACAGGTCGAGCACGGGACAGTGGGCATCCACGGTGTCGCGAAGCTGCTGATAGCGCTCCTCCGACTCCGGTCCCGTGATCGTGATCGCAAGCCGCACCTCGGAGAAGCCGGCGCGTCCGCCCCCATCGATGCCGAACAGGCGGCGGGCGTCGAGGTCGGCCTCCGACTGGATCGAGATGTCGTCGACGCGGATGCCGAGCGCCTCCGCGTACAACCGGTAGACCACAATCTGGCAGGAGAGCAAAGCGCCGAGCGCGTACTCCACCGGGCTCGCGGCAGCATCGTCACCCGCCAGCGCACCCGGCTCGTCGACGAGAAACTCGTGCTTTCCCGCACGAACACGGGACGCGACCGACCCTTCACCCACCGCACTGACTCGGTAGGTGAGGTGAGCGTTCGCGGTGTCCGCGGCGATGCGGTCGTTCCACGCGGTGCCCGCTGTGGTCAGGCGGTCGGAACGGTCGGATGCCAGGAGCGCATCGGCGTCGATGGCAAGGGGGACGGTTTCGGAGGCGGTGAGTGTCATGCTCGAACGGTAGACCGGCGCGACAGACGGCGAACAGCGGCGTGTCATTCGGCGCAACGCGACGTAACCTGCCGGAGCAGACCCGCACAACCGATGCATCCTGAAGGAGCACCCGTGACCCAGACCCCGCAGCTCATCGTGTTCGACGTGAACGAGACGCTTTCCGACCTGTCGACCGTCGGCGACACCTTCGCTGAGGTGGGAGCCACGAAGCAGCACGCGAAGACCTGGTTCGCCTCGGTCCTTCGAGACGGCTTCGCGCTCGGTCTCACCAACGAGACCCCTGCCTTCGCCGATGTGGCCCGCGGATGCGCGACCGTCGTGCTCTCGACCGCCGACCTCTCGCGTCCGCTGGACGAGGCCGTGGACGCCGTGATGGCGAGTCTCGGTGCCGTGACGCTCCACCCGGATGTGGTCGACGGTGTGCGTGACCTGCGCGCCGCCGGATTCCGTCTGGTCACCCTGCACGAACGGGTCGACGGCGGTCGCCAGGAAGCTGTTCGAGCAGGCGGGGATCGACACGGAGTTCGAGCGGCTGCTCTCGGTCGAGGGATCGAGTGCGTGGAAGCCCGCGCGGGAATCCTACGAGTACGCGGCCGGAGAGTGCGGTGTCGCGCTCGGTCGAGATGGCGCTCGTGGCCGTGCACCCCTGGGACACCCACGGTGCGGCCCGCGCCGGACTCACGGCGGTGTGGGTGGACCGTGACGGTTCCACCTACCCGCCGCACTTCGCTGCGCCGGCGGTCACCGTGAGCTCCCTCGCGGGGCTTGCGGCGCACCTAACCCAAGGCTGATCGGCGTGCGCGAGCGAGCGACGGGCCAGCCGTCGTTCGCTCGCACGAGCCGTGCTAGCCGTTGTTCGCTCGCACGAGCACAAGCTCCCGTACGCGCGCGGCATCCGCCTGGCCCTTCATCGCCTTCATGACGGCACCGATCACGGCACCGGCGGCCTGCACCTTGCCGTCGCGGATCTTCGCCAGAACGTCGGGCTGCGACGCGAGCGCCTCGTCGATAGCCGCGATGAGCGCGCCGTCGTCGGAGACGACCGCGAGACCTCGCGCCGCCACGACCTCGGCAGGGGTGCCCTCACCGGCGATGACGCCCTCGAGCACCTGCCGCGCGAGGCGGTCGGTGAGTTCGCCCGAGTCCACCATCGACACGAGCGCGGCGATCTGGTGCGGGGTGACGAGGGATGCGGCATCCACCCCCTGCTCGTTGGCGGTACGGCTCACCTCGCCCATCCACCACTTGCGGGCGGACTGCGGTGACGCGCCGGACGCGACGGTCTCCACCAGCTCCACGAGGAGGCCGGCATTCACCACCGACTGGAAGTCGATGTCGCCGAAACCCCAGTCGGCCTTGAGGCGTCGCCGCATCAGCACCGGGGACTCGGGCAGTTCGGCGGTGAGCTCCGCGATGAGTGCCGCGGACGGCTCGACCGGCAGGAGGTCCGGCTCCGGGAAATAGCGGTAGTCGTCGGCGTCGCTCTTGGGGCGACCGGCGGAGGTGACCCCGGTGTCCTCGTGCCAGTGACGGGTCTCCTGCAGGATCGTGCCGCCCTTCGCGAGGATCGCGGCCTGCCGCTGGATTTCGTAGCGGATGGCGCGCTCGACGCTGCGCAGGGAGTTCACGTTCTTGGTCTCGGTGCGGGTGCCGAGGATGCCGGACCCACGCGGGGTCAGCGAGATGTTCGCGTCGCAGCGGAGGTTGCCTCGCTCCATCCGCGCCTCGGAGATGCCGAGGGCACGCACGATGTCGCGGATCGTCGACACGTACGCCTTGGCGAGCTCGGGGGCATCCTTCTCCGCACCGTAGATGATTCCGGTGACGATCTCGACGAGGGGAACCCCGGCGCGGTTGTAGTCCACGAGGGAGTATTCAGCACCCTGGATGCGACCGGTCGAGCCACCCACGTGCGTGAGCTTTCCGGCGTCCTCCTCCATGTGGGCCCGTTCGATCGGGATCTGGAAGGTGCGACCGTCCTCGAGCTCCACCTCGACCGAGCCGTCGAAGGCGATCGGCTCGTCGAACTGGCTGATCTGGTAGTTCTTGGCGAGGTCGGGGTAGAAGTAGTTCTTGCGCGCGAACCGGCTGGACGACGCGATCTCACAGCCGAGGGAGAGGCCAAGGCTGATCGAGTACTTCACCGCCTGCTCGTTGACCACGGGCAGCGAGCCCGGGAGTCCGAGGTCGACCGGGGTGATCTGCGTGTTCGGTTCCCCGCCGTGGAACTCGGGAGCAGCCGGGTTCGGCGCGTCGGAGAACATCTTGGTGCGCGTGTTCAACTCCACGTGCACCTCGAAGCCGAGCACCGGCTCGAACAGTTCCAGTGCCTTGTCGAAGTCCATCAGCTCTGCCTTGGCCATCAGACCACTCCTCCGCGTGCCGCGTTCATCTCAGTGGGTTCGAGCGCGGGCGCGCGGCTGATGAGGGTGTGCCCCCAGGTGTCTTCGAGCAGCGCCTCGAGCACTGCTCCCACCGAGTAGAGCCGCGCATCCTGCCGCGCCGGCGCCATGATCTGCATGCCGGTCGGCAGCCCGTCCTCGGGAGCGAGACCCATCGGGAGGCCCATGCCGGGAACTCCGGCGAGGTTCGCCGGGATGGTGGTGATGTCGTTCAGGTACATGGCGAGCGGGTCATCGAGCTTCTCGCCGAGCTTGAACGCCGTGGTCGGGGCCGCCGGCGACACCATCACGTCGACCTGCTGGAATGCGGCGTCGAAGTCGCGCTGAATGAGCGTGCGCACCTTCTGGGCACTGCCGTAGTAGGCGTCGTAATATCCGGCGGACAGCGCATAGGTGCCGAGGATGATGCGGCGCTTCGTCTCCGCGCCGAACCCCGCCTCGCGGGTCGCGGCCATCACGTCTTCGACCGTGCCGCCGCCCTGCGGGTTGACCCGCATTCCAAAGCGCACGGAGTCGAACTTGGCCAGGTTGCTGGATGCCTCGGCCGGCATGATCAGGTAATAGGCGGCGATCGCGTACTCGAAGTGAGGCGTCTCCACCTCGACGAGCTCAGCGCCCGCGGCTGCCATGATCTCGAGCGCCTCCGTGAAGCGCTGCTTCACCCCCGCCTGGAAACCGTCGCCGTTCAGGTCTTTCACGACACCGACGCGAACGCCCTTGAGCGAGCGGCCGGCACGTCCGGCGCGGGCGGCATCGGCGAAGCACGGCCACTCGTCGGTGAGCGAGGTGGAGTCGCGCGGGTCGTGCCCGCCGATCACGTCGTGCAGGAGTGCCGCATCCAGAACGGTGCGGGAGACCGGTCCGACCTGGTCGAGCGACGACGCCAGCGCGATCGCGCCATAGCGGGAGACCCCGCCGTAGGTGGGCTTCACGCCCACGGAGCCGGTGACCGCAGCGGGCTGCCGGATGGAGCCCCCGGTGTCGGAGCCGAGGGCGATGGGCGCCTCGAACGCGGCGACCGCCGCAGCGGAACCACCCCCGGAACCTCCCGGGATGCGTTCCAGATCCCACGGGTTGTGGGTGGGTCCGTAGGCCGAGTGCTCCGTGGAGGACCCCATGGCGAACTCGTCCATGTTCGTCTTGCCGAGCGGCACGAGGTGCGCCTCGCGCAGCTTGCGCACGACGGTGGCGTCGTACGGCGGCACCCATCCCTCGAGGATGCGGGAGCCAGCGGTCGACGGCATGTCGATCGTGCACAGCACGTCCTTGATGGCGATCGGCACACCGGCGAGCGGGCCGAGGTGATCGCCGTCGAGACGTCTGGCGTCGACATCCGCCGCCGTCGACAGGGCGGCCTTCGACACATGCAGGAACGCGCGGATGTCGCCGTCGACGGCCGCGATGCGGTCGAGGTGCTGCTGGGTCACCTCGACGCTGGAGATCTCTTTGGCGGTGAGCTTCTCGGACAGTTCCGACGCTGAGAGCCGGGTGAGGTCGGTCACTGTTCTTCCCCCAGGATCGCGGTCACGCGGAATCGTGCACCGTCATGGTCGGGAGCACCGGCGAGGGCCTCCTCGGTGGTGAGGGTGTCTCCGGGGATATCCGGGCGGTAGACATTGCTCAGCGGAATCGGGTGGCTCGTAGCCGGCACATCCTCCCCCGCCACTTCGGAGACTTTGGCGATCGAGTCGACGATGGTGCCGAGTTCGCCGGTGAGCTTCTCGATCTCGTGCTCGGTCAGCGCGATCCGCGCCAAACCGGCGAGGTGGCGCACCACGTCGGGGGTGATTTCAGACATACTGCTCCGTCGGTAGCTTCCGGGGGGACCCGACGATTCTACCGGGACGGGCGAGGCCGGTCCGTGGGCGCACGGGTCAGCGGCCGCGCGCCACCTGGTTCGTGGTCGGGGCGACGCGGTCACCGGATACCAACGCACCCTCACCGAGGCCGACCAGCGCCATGTTGCGCATCGCCTCCGTGCCTGCATCGAAGTACCCGAGATGACCGGTGGCCGGGGCCAGGCTCTTGCCGGTGATGGGATCCTTCATTCCCGCGACGCTCATCGGGGTGGCCCCGAAGCTCGATGCGCCGGGGTCGCTCCCGAAGAAGGCGCAGTTGACCACGGGGTCCCAGGCCGCTTCGCCCACGAAGACACGTGAGGCGGGCATCCGGATGTCGTCGACCGACTGCGCAGCGCTGCCGGGTGAGCCGATGACCACGAGGGAATCGACGGTGACCGAGCCGTCCGCCAATGCGATGAGGCTGGCCGTCGACCCGTAGGAGTGGGAGACGAGAGTGAGGTGGGGGGCTTCGCCCGGGCGCGTGGCCTTGACACCGTCGACCGCGCTACTGATGTACTTGGCGCCCTCTTTGGCGAGGTCGAGCGAAGCGATATCGAGCACGCCCGGGGTCTGGTATCCGATCCACGACACAACGGCGACGCGCTTACCGCGCATCGTGGCGTCGGCATTCCCGAGGGTGTGGACCCAATCCACCTGTTCCTTATAGAGGTCCTGCGAGATGACGGTCCAGTCGACCATCTGGCCGTCGACGGTGAAGAACATCCCCGGCACCATGAAGCTCACGAAGTCGGCCGCCTGAAGGTCGCCGACCACGACGGCGGCGCGACCGGGCCACTCGGTGTCGACCGAGAGCAGCGACCGGGCGGGCTCCCCTGCTGTCGTGACCAGGGAACGCTGAATCTCGCAGAGCATGTGGAGCCGCTTGAGGGCATCCGCCCGGTCAGCGCGACCGAGGGTGTCGATCGAGCGTCTGGCGTCGGCGATCGAGTCGGCTAGGAATGCGCGATTCGCCCTGTCCCGCTCGGCGACCGGAACGCCGTCGAGATTGCCCACCAGCTCCGGCGACGAGGAACGCACTGCCGAACGAGCGGAGTCCGCGAGGCCGATCCACCAGCGGGCGACGGCAGCCGCGGCCGGCGGGTTCGTCAACAGCTCGCTCACCGAGTGCTTGCGGGAATCGATGTAGCGGGCGATGGATGCTGTCGGCAGCACGGACAGCGCGTCGAGAACGGGTACACCGCTCACTCGTCGCTGCTGGCCCGCACCGAGAAGCGACCCGGTCGGGGCCACCCCCCTGACGGTCAGCGCGTCGGACATCGCTGGCGTGATGCGCGCGGCGGCAGCGGATCGTTCCGACGCCGTGGCGACTGAGGTGGAGGCGGCCTGCGCGGACGGTGCGGTGACGAAACCTGCTACGCCGGTCAGGCCGATGAGAAGAGCAGAGAGGAGCAGGGTGGCACGTGAGCGCATCATAGTGACCACCGACCCCCTTCATACCGCACGGGATCCTGACGGGCCCGCGGAGTTTGCTCGCTGCACCCCCAGATCTAGGGGTCCGTTGCCCCCATCCTAGGGCTGCGCGGCGTGTCGCGACAGGCATGGAGTCAACTCGTAACACACGAACCTGACGATTCATGCCTTCCGAAGGATGTGATCGTGCTCATCCCTGCAATGCCGCGGGTCCTTCCGACACGAGGATCGCGAACTCCGCGGCGTCGATGATGCGCAATCCGAGGGCCTCCGCTTTGCCCAATTTCGACCCTGCGCCGGGGCCCGCGGCCACGAAATCGGTCTTCTTGCTCACGCTGTTGCCCGCCTTCCCGCCTGCAGCGAGAATCGCTTCCTGAGCACCTTCTCGGGTGAAGCCTTCGAGGGTGCCGGTTGCCACGACGGTGATTCCCTCGAGCACACCCCCCGCTGCCGCCGCCGCTCCCGGACCGGGGTGTCCCGCTATCTCCATGCGTGCGCCAGCGGCCAGCCACGAGTCGACGATCTCCTGATGCCACTCGAGAAGGAACCAGTCGATCACGGCGTCGGCGATGATGCCACCCACGCCGTCCACCGCAGCCAACTCGTCGCGGGAGGCCGATCGAATGGCGGCGATCGAGCCGAAATACGCCGCGAGCGCTCGAGCCGCCACAGGCCCCACATGGCGGATGCTCAGCGCCACGAGGAAGCGCCAAAGTTCCTTCGACTTGGCCTTCTCGAGTTCCGCGACCAGTTTGGTGGCCGCGGTGGAGGGTACGAACGCCGAGTCGCCGACGAAGTCGACCGCTGCTTCGTCGAACTCGCCGTCCTTCTTCTGGCGGCGCCGACGGAACGGTGTCTCGGTGCGCTCGGATCCGTTCTCATCGAGCTTCACGAGCCCGGTCTCGGAATCGCGCACCCGCACGCGAATCGGAAAGAGATCCTGCAGAGTCAGGTCGAACAGGCCAGCCTCTGTCGTGAGCGGCGGAGTATCGGGAAAGTCGGGCTGCGTGAGCGCCGCGGCACCCACCTCGCCGAGCCCCTCGATGTCGAGTGCTCCCCTGCTCCCGACGTGCTCCACCCGACCGCGCACCTGGGCGGGGCAACTTCTCGAATTCGGGCAGCGGAGGTCCACGTCGCCCTCCTTCGCCGGCGCAAGCGGCGTGCCGCATTCCGGGCAGTCCGACGGCATCACGAAAGCGCGCTCGGTGCCATCGCGCAGCTCGACCACCGGGCCGAGCACCTCGGGGATCACGTCGCCGGCCTTGCGCAGCACCACGGTGTCGCCGATCAGCACACCCTTCGCCTTCACGACGTCCTGGTTGTGCAGAGTGGCCTGGCGCACCTCGCTGCCGGCAACACGCACCTTCTGCATCACAGCGAACGGGGTGACCCGCCCGGTGCGGCCGACGCTCACGACGATGTCGAGCAGCTTGGTATTCACCTGCTCTGGCGGGTACTTGTAGGCGATCGCCCAGCGGGGAGCCCTGCTCGTGGCGCCGAGTTCGTCGTGCAGCGCCAGCTCGTCGACCTTCACCACGACGCCGTCGATCTCGTGCTCCACGCTGTCGCGGTGTTCGCCGTAATACCGGATGAACTCGGCGGCACCCTCAGGCGACGAGTGCACCCGGTAATGCGTGCTCGTGGGCAGTCCCCACGCCGCCACGAGGTCGTACACCTCGGACTGTGCCGATACGGGCGGATCTGGCCACGCGCCGATGCCGTGCACGAGCATGCTCAGGCGACCGAGTCGCCGGTGCATCCGATCCAACTGGGACGGGTTCTTGCCCTCGGCCACCTGGCGGAGGGATCCGGATGCTGCATTGCGCGGGTTGGCGAAGACCCGCTCCCCGGCCTCCGCCTGTTCCGCGTTGAGGGCACGGAAGGATTCGACGGGAAAGAACACCTCTCCGCGCACCTCGACCAGGGGCGGGTGGTCCTCACCCAGCAACCGGGTGGGGATGGACCGCACGAACGCGATGTTCTCGGTGACGTCTTCGCCCACGACGCCGTCGCCACGGGTGGCGGCACTCACCAGTTCACCGTGCTCGTATCTGAGGTTGATGGCCAGGCCGTCGATCTTCAGCTCGCAGAGCAGATCGACCGTTCGACCGGAATCGCGCACCACCTTCGCAGCCCAGGCGTCGAACTCGTCCACCGAGAAGACGTTGTCGAGGCTGAGCATGCGCTCCGCATGCCGCACCGGGTCGAACAGCGTCGTCTCGGCGCGGCCCCCCACCGTCTGGGTGGGCGAATCCTGGCTCTGCACCTCGGGAAAGAGTCGTTCCAGTTCCTGCAAGCGCCTCAGCAGCGCGTCGTACTCGTCGTCGCTGACCAGAGCCGCATCGTTCTCGTAGTACGCGTCTCGCAACTCGAGAATGCGGGAGGTGAGCTCGGTCGCTTCGGCCGAGGCATCGGCGAGCGTCATCCGCTCGTTCCCGTTCTCGGCGCGTGCCTTCTGTTCATTCGCCACGGGTTCAGCCTAAGCAGTGCTACCGACGTCGCGCCCGTCTCAGGCGACGGGGATCGGCACGGCGCTCGTCGTCGTGTCGATCGTGCACTGGCCGAGCACCCGCGTACCCACGTAGACCACCGCGGTCTGCCCCGGAGCGACCCCGTTGAGCGGATCGACGGGCGTGATCGTGAGTGCGCCGTCCGACACGACCGCGACGGCGGGAACCGGATCGGCGTGGGCGCGGATCTGCACCTCGCAGTCGAACGGAGTGGCGGGGTCTGCCGGCGGGCGACCGGCCCAGGTGAAGGAGCGACCGGAGATCTCTGCGATGTCGAGCGCTTCCTTCGGTCCGACGACCACCTCGTTCGATGCCGGCTTCACCTCGAGCACGAAGCGGGGCCGCCCGTCGGGGCTGGGAACGCCGATCGACAGGCCACGCCGCTGCCCCACGGTGAATGCGTGGGCACCCTCGTGAGAGCCGACCACCTCTCCCGCGCGGTCGCGGATGACACCGGGCTCGGCGCCCACCCGCTCGGCCAACCAGCCGCGAGTGTCACCGTCGGGGATGAAGCAGATGTCGTGGGAGTCCGGCTTGTTCGCGACACTGAATCCACGCTCGGCCGCCTCGGCCCGCACCTCCGCCTTACTGGGGGTGCTGCCGAGCGGAAACATCGAGTGTGCGATCTGCTCGGCCGTGAGCACCCCGAGAACGTAGGACTGGTCCTTGGCCCAGGCCGCCGCGCGATGGAGCTCGGGAGTTCCGTCGTCACCCGGCACCACCGTGGCGTAGTGCCCGGTGACGACCGCGTCGAAGCCGAGGTCGAGTGCCTTCTCGAGGAGAGCCGCGAACTTGATCCGCTCGTTGCACCGCATGCAGGGGTTCGGAGTACGGCCGGCACTGTACTCGGCGATGAAGTCATCGACGACGTCGAGCTTGAACCGCTCCGAGAAATCCCAAACGTAGTAGGGGATGCCGATGATGTTCGCCGCGCGTTGCGCATCCATCGAGTCCTCCACGGTGCAGCAACCGCGGCTTCCGGTGCGGAGCGTGCCGGGCATCCTGCTGAGCGCGAGATGAACTCCGACGACGTCGTGCCCCGCCTCGACTGCTCGGGCCGCGGCCACCGCGGAGTCCACTCCGCCACTCATCGCCGCCAGCACTCGCATGCATCAATGGTACGCGGACGTCTGCGGGCTCGAGCCGCGTCACCACCGCACGGTCCTCGCCGCCCCCGGATGCTCGGGGATCAGGGCAGTGGAGGACTCCCGAGCTTCAGCCCGATGATCGGTGCCGCGCCGGATGGCGTGTCCGCGTCGATCACCAGAAACCAGGCGCGGTCCGGATCCGGGTCGCTCGATAGCGCGATCAGGGAGCGTGTGCCCTGCACGGTGGAATCGCGCACGGTCCAGCCCCCAGCCTCGAGCGCGGATCGGAGCGACTCCGCCTGGGCGGATGCATCGACACCGGTTCGGAGCGCGAGGGTTCGAAGGGCACCGAAGTATGCGGGGGCGGCGTCGGTCGCGGGGACGACCTGACCTGCGACATCCACGCTCGTCACATTCGACTCGCCCTCGGCTGCAGCGTCGACGAAGCGCACCATGAGGTCGATGACCCTCGTGGATTCGGCCTCAGCGGCCGTTTCATCGAATCCTTCGGGATAGATGGGAAGGAACGCCTCCGCCGCCTTCACGTCGGGAATCGTCGGCGAGGAGGTGGAGGAGGGCGCTGGCGTCGGCGGCCGCACCGACCCCAGCGCGCCGATCACAGCAACGCCGACGAAGGCGACGATCACGATGACGGCGATGACCGCAATCCGCCGACGCCGCCTCGGGGTGACATCCTCGCTCATGCTGACCCCCGCGCGCCCACGGTTCGGCTGGACAGCCCGGCCTTCGATGCCCGCTCCACCGCACCGGGAAGCGCACGGAGGAAGGCGTCGACATCCGCGTCCGTCGTGGTGTGGCCCACCGTGATGCGCAGCGCGCCGCGCGCCTCCGACTCGGTGAGCCCCATGGAGAGGAGCACGTGGGACGCCTCGGGGATGCCGGCCTGGCAGGCGGAACCGGTCGAGACCGACACTCCGGCGACATCCAGCAGGAAGAGCAGCGAGTCGCCCTCGCAACCGGGAAAGGTGAAGTGCGCGTTGTTGGGAAGTCGCTCGTGCGGGTCGCCGCGGAGCACCGCATTCGGCACGACCGCGCGCACCCCGTCGATGATGCGGTCGCGGAGCGCGGCGAGCGCCGACCGCGGTTCGCCCGCTGCGACGCCGAAGGCTATGGCGGCCGGGGCATCCTGCGTGCCCGATCGAACCTGGCGCTGCTGCCCGCCTCCGTGGATGAGCGGCTCGACGACGGCGTTCCGCGCGAGCACCAGCGCGCCGATGCCGAGCGGTCCGCCGATCTTGTGAGCGGAGACGCTGAGCGCCGCGAGCCCGGACGCGCGGAAGTCGATCGGCACGAGATGGTAGGCGGAGACAGCGTCGGCGTGCACGGGCACCCCGAAACGCGACGCCATCGCCACGACCTCGTTCACCGGCTGGATCGTGCCGACTTCGTTGTTGGCGAGGAGAAGGGTGACGAGGGCGACATCGTCGCCGAGCGCGGCCTGGAGGGCGGGGAGGGAGATCCGGCCGAGGCCGTCGACGGGAATCCATTCGACCACCGCGCCCTCGTGGCGTGCGAGCCACTCGACGGCGTCGATGGTGGCGTGGTGCTCACCCTCCGGAACGAGGATTCGGCGGCGCCCCCCGGATGCGCGCGCCCAGTACAGCCCTTTGATGCCGAGATTCACCGATTCGGTTCCACCTGAGGTGAAGACGACCTCGATCGGCTCCGCCCCCAATGAGAGGGCCACGCGCTCGCGCGCCTCCTCGAGAAGTCGCTTGGCGTTCTGACCCTGGCTGTGGATGGATGACGGATTCCCCACGATTCCGAGCGCTGCCGTGTAGGCCGCGAGCGAGGCAGACGTCATGGGAGTCGTCGCCGCGTGGTCGAGGTAGACCGTCACAGATCCCCTCCCTCGTGAGCCGCGTTTTGGGGCGTATTTTTGTACCCCTCTTACTTATTACTGTATGCCCATGGCCAAAAACGATTTGCTCCGTGACCTCGGTGTGCGCATCCACGAGGGC
The DNA here is from genome assembly GCA_963756375.1 of uncultured Actinomycetota bacterium. Taxonomy (GTDB): domain Bacteria; phylum Actinomycetota; class Actinomycetes; order Actinomycetales; family Microbacteriaceae; genus Marisediminicola. The sequence goes on from CAVWNJ010000005.1 coordinate 1,534,463, forward strand.
GTGGGCGAGATCCGGGTGTGGTCGGGGAGCGCGACGGCGATCGAGCTGTGCATCCTCGGCGCGAAGGACCCGAACTGGGTGGTGAGCGCGATCCCCCTCACCCAGGACGAGCACGGTGTGTGGAGCGGATCCTCACCGCGCCTTCGGGCGGGCACACAGTATTCGCTTCGCGCGAAGGGACCGAAGGGTCCCACCCATCACTTCGACCCGCGGGCGCACCTGCTCGACCCCTACGCGCGCGGGCTCACCCGCACGGCCGAGGGCGCCTGGCGCTCCCAGGTCCAGGTGGACGATTTCGACTGGGCCGGCGTCGGCAAGCCGAACACCGGGCTCGACCACACCGTGATCTATGAGGCCCACCCCAAAGGGCTGAGCAAGATGAATCCGGGAGTGCCCGCCCATCTCAGGGGCACCTACGCCGGAATCGCGCATCAGAGCACGATCGCCTACCTGCACGACTTGGGTGTCACGGCCGTCGAACTGCTGCCAGTGCATCAGTTCATCAGCGAGCAGAGGCTCCTGAAGCAGGGCCTCCGCAACTACTGGGGCTACAGCACGCTCAACTTCTTCACGCCGCACTACGCCTATGCCTCGAAGCAGGCCCAGGCGGGCGGACCGCCGGCGGTGCTCCGGGAGTTCAAGGGCATGGTGAAGTTGTTGCACGAAGCCGGCATCGAGGTCATCCTCGACGTCGTCTTCAACCACACGGCAGAGGAGGGACCGCGCGGGCCCGTCACCAGTCTCCGCGGGCTCGACAACGCCAACTACTACCGGCAGATGTCTGACGGCGACTACATCGACGTCACCGGATGCGGCAACACCGTCAACTACGCTCTGCCCGCCGCACAACAGCTCGTGCTCGATTCTCTGCGCTACTGGGCGAACGACGTGCAGATCGACGGGTTCCGGTTCGACCTTGCGCCAGCGCTCGGACGCGATGGCGGCGTCATCTTCGACCACGATCATCCGCTCATCAACGCCATCGTCGACGACCCGGAGCTTCGCGGCGTGAAGATGATCGCCGAGCCGTGGGATGTGGGCATGGGCGGCTGGCAGGTCGGCAATTTTCCGAGTGGCTGGTCGGAATGGAACGACGGATACCGCGACCGGATGCGCGACTTCTGGCTCACCGACATCCAGTCCGAACGCACCTACGGCACGGCCGCTCAGGGCATCGGGGGGATGGCCAGACGCCTCGCTGGCTCGGCCCACGTCTTCGCCCAGCACCGCGGTCCGCTTGCGTCCGTGAACTTCGTCACCGCCCACGACGGCTTCACGCTGGCCGACCTCACCGCGTACAACCAGAAGCACAACCTGGCCAACGGCGAGAACAATCGCGACGGCACCGACAACAACCACTCCTTCAACCACGGTGTCGAGGGGCCCACCCGCGAGACCAGCATTCTCGAAGCGCGCCGCAAGACCATGCGCAACCTGCTCGGCACCCTCCTGCTCTCGGCGGGGATCCCCATGATCACCGCCGGCGACGAGTTCGGTCGCACCCAGCACGGCAACAACAATGCCTACTGCCACGACAACGAGCTCACCTGGCTGCCCTGGGAGATGGATGACTGGCAGAAGGAACTCTTCGCCGTCACCCAGCGCCTGCTGCGGCTGAGGCGCGAGAACCCGGCGCTTCGGCCGGTGCGATTCGGCGTCTCCGGCGAGCGCACACCCTCTGCGACCGAGATGGACTGGTTCAACGCCGACGGCGCGCTCATGACGAACGGCGACTGGGACTCGCCCTCCTCGCGCACCCTCCAGTACCTCGCCTCATCGACACCGGAGTTCGAAGAGTTCAACCGCATCCTGCTCATCGTGCACGGACTCGAGTCTCCGACGAAGGTGACCCTGCCACGGCGCCGCGGCGTGAAGTCGTACACCCTGTTGTGGGACAGTGCGAATGACGCAGCGGAGGCCGTGACACTCGCGCCCCGTCGACGTCACACCGTTGCGGGTGCCTCGATGCAGCTCTTCCGCGCCGACTGACGCGGGCCCGCACGCGGCTCGACCAAGGCCCGCGCACGACGCGACGCGCGCGGGCCTCAGTTGTCGTTGCGCGCGCGAACTGCCCGGCGGCGTTCGCAGGCCCCGCTGAACATCATCCGGCCGGCGTACAGGAAGAGCGCGCAGGCGACAACCGGCACGATGATCGCCCGGGACTGCCCGCTCACGGCGTTGTTGACGTAGCCCAGCAGCGGAATGCTGTAGAGCAGCGTGCCCCTGATCTGGCCCTGCGTGACGGGGTTCGGATCGGCCATCGCGTTGTTGTCACCCATGGTGGAGAAACTCGTGCGCCCGTCGGAGTCGACCGACTTGCTGATGACGCGGTGGGTGACGAGCGTGGGCCGCCCGGGTTCCATTTGATAGGTGATCACGTCGCCGATGCGGATGTCGCCGGCGGGCTCAGGAGCGACCACGATGAGCGTTCCTGGAGGCAACCCCGGCTCCATGGACTGGGTGAGTACGGTCAGGGCGACTCCGCCGGTAAGCATCGGCACCGCGATGACGAGCCCCGCGAGTGCCATCACGAGCATCAGGAGTGCGGCGCTGAGCGCTATGGAGAGGTAGCGGAGGAGACCCGGCGCCGGGGCGCTCGGGGCGATGGCACCGTCGTCTGCGATGGGTGTCGCGACGTCCTGGTCGACATTCATGCCCATCTACGCCGGCACTGTCTGAGTGAACACCACATCGGTTGCGGTGACCGTCCAATGAGAACCGACGACGCCGGTCAGCGCGAGGCGCGCCTGCACGGACTTGCCAGACGTGGAGGTCCTGCTCGCGTTCGGTCTGGTCGCAACGCACAGAACGAAGTTGGTGCCGTTCGTCACGGTCGTCGCACCGATCGGAAGCGAGGGCAGGGCATCGAAGGTGCCTGCCGTGGTCCCCGCGTGCGGGATGCTCGTGCCGCAGGTACCGTTCACCTGCTTCCACAGGGTGACGGTGATCAGGGCGCCGAGCGTTCCGGTTTTCTCCACGACCGCGAGCGACAAGTCCGAGGGGGGCTGTTCCGGTGTTGGTGACGGCGAGCGGGATGATGGCGGCGACCGTGGACGTCGCCTGCCCGGTGTAGTTCCACGTTCTCGTCAGAGACCCGGATCCGGTCATCGTCAGGCCGACTGTCGCCACCTGCGCGGTACCGGTCGTGGACACCCCGTCGGCCGTCCATGCCGCCGTTGCGGCCCCCGATCCGATGAGAGTGAGGAAGACGACGAGCCCCAACGCCAACGCCGTGCGCGCCCGAGTCGCGCCGCCTGGCCGGGCGATCACGGCTGAACTCCGGCGAGCTGCATTGTGAAGGTGGTCGCTGACTGGCCCTGAGCCGACGCCGCTGCGGTACTCGGCAAGCCCACGCCGACGCAGATCACCGATGATGCACCGGGCGCCAGGGTTACTCCGAGCGCGATGGGGCTGGTCGGCGAGATTCGCGGCGAACTTATGAATTCCATTGAGAGTTCCGTGGTCATCGTTCCGGCCGAGCATGCCGCGGCCGATGCCGCCGGCCCGACCGTCAGGATCAGGGCGCTGGCAAACGCCGAGTCCGCGGTCTGCCTCGCCAGCTCAGTGAGAGTGAGACGCAGAGTCGCGTTCCCGGTGTTTCTGATCGTCGCGGGTCCATAAATCGTCAGCCCCGGATACAGCCGCGTGGTCGGAAGCACGAGCGCTGAGGTGATCGCCACGGTCGCGGTTCCCGCGGTGAGGGTCGCGCTCGTCGGCACTGGCGCGCTGGCGTTCCACAGCGCGTAGGTCCCTCCGGCAGCACCGACGGCGATCACCACCGCGAGGCATCCCGCAGCGATCGAGAGGGCGAGCGAGCGCAACGAGAAAACGCGACCGACCAAGGGCGGGGTCCCTTGGTGGTCGCGTTTCGGAATCGGTGGGCGCGGATGCCGGAATCGACATGTCACACCTCCTGTTCCGCGTTCGTTGCCGCCTGCCTCGAGACGCTCTCCTTTGTAACGGGAAGCACCTCGAGCCGTCGTGCTAGTTCTGGGTGAGTGCGAGCGACAGGTTGCTCAGGTTGACCTGGCCGAGCTTGGTGTTGTTCTCGGCGGCTGCGGCGGCGTCCTTCGGGAAGGTGAAGGTGGCTGCAACGGTCACGTTCTGCGACACGCCGGCGGTGCCTGCGGTGATCGTGTATCCGCCTGCACCGTTGCTCACAATGCCGGTTCCGGTGGCGGTGAGCGCCGCGGTTTTGGTGAGGTAGGAGGCCAGCGCGACATCCGCAGCGGCGGCGGTGACACCGGTGACCGAGGCGGGGCCGAGCGCGAGGGTGGCGACGAGGTTGTTTCCGGTCGCAATGATCGACATGGTCTTCGTGAACGTGAGCACATCGCCAGGAACGGCCTTGAACGTCGAGAGCGAGACGACGGTGCCGCTCGCGGTGGTCCAGACACCCGCGGTGCCCGGGTCGGCGATGGCGAGGTTTCCGGCCACGATCGGGCCTGCCGGGGCGATGCTCGACGAGGCGTTCCAGTAGGCGAAGGTGCCTGCGCCACCGAGGAGGAGAGCGACACCTGCGGCGCCGGCGATGGCACCCTTCAGGATCTTGTTCATGGTGAGTCCTTTCGCGGCGCACTCGCGCCGGTTCCGTTCGTTCGATTGGTGCCGCCGCAGCGGCTCGAGGTGCGTGGTCGCACGCACCCGAATGCATCAGATCCCCCGTCCGATGACTCGAACGTTCAGAAGAGTTCGAACCGACTTATTCCCCGTCGTTCTACCCCGCAGGACTGACGGTACGGCCGCACAGACCCGGTTGTCTACCGACGAAGAGGCCCCAGTGGGAGGGGTAGAAACGCGGTTCCCACGGCGCGCAACGGCAGAAAGAATGCCTGATCACCGTCGGACTCGGCATCGTTTTCGATTACGGCCGCGCGAAACGCGAAACGCCCCGGGAATCCTCCCGGGGCGTTTCGACGACTTCCGCTGTGCGGCCTACTCCGCGACCCTCACGAGCCCCAGCTCGGCCGCGTTGGCCAGCAACGGATGACGCGGAACGACGCGCACGTTGTACCCGAAGCTGCCCGCGCGCCCAAGCGGCACCGAGCCGACGAACTGCACTGCGGCCCCTGGCACCGCGGCCTCCGACGTGAGCGCGACGTGCTGCGGATTCTCCAGCCTGTCGCCCTCCCTGGCTCGCCCGTACACGACCTCGACGGCAACGTCTTCGGGGGAAAGCTCGCCCAGCTGAACGTGCGCGCGCACGTGGAGCTCGTCGCCCACCTGGGGGAACGAGTCGACTCCGCCGGACTCCACATGGGTCACGGCAACCTGCGACCAGCCGTCGGCGAGGCGTCGCTTCCAGGTGGCGAGTTCGCGGGCTCCGGTGAAGGACTTCGCGGAGATGGCGCGCTCGGCGGATGCCGCTGGCAGGTACAGGCGCGTGACGTACTCCTTCACCATCCGGTCGGCGGACAGCGCTGGCGAGAGCGTCGAGAGCGTGTGGCGGATGGACTGCACCCAGCGGGTCGGCACCCCGTCATCGCCGCGGTTGTAGAAGCGCGGTGCGATCTGATGTTCGATCAGGTCGTACATGGCGTCGGCCTCGAGCTTGTCGCGCTCGGAGGCGTCGCCTGCCGAGTCCGCGCTCGGGATGGCCCAGCCGTTCTCCTCGTCATAGAACTCCGCCCACCATCCGTCGAGAATCGACAGGTTGAGCGACCCGTTGAGCGCAGCCTTCATGCCGGATGTTCCACAGGCCTCGAGCGGGCGAAGCGGGTTGTTCAGCCACACGTCCGTGCCCGGGTAGAGCAGTTGCGCCATCGCGATGTCGTAGTTCTCGAGGAACACGATGCGGGTGCGGATCTCCGGGTCCGAGGCGAACTGCACGAGCTTCTGGATCAGCCGCTTGCCCTCCTCGTCCGCCGGGTGCGACTTACCGGCGATGACGATCTGGATCGGGCTGGTCCTTCGACGTGAGCAGCGCGCGAAGGCGCGTCTCGTCGTGCAGCATGAGGGTGAGCCGCTTGTATGTGGGCACCCGGCGGGCGAAGCCGATGGTGAGCACGTTCGGGTCGAGCAGGTCCGACACCCAGAGCGGCGTGATCGTGCCCGGGTTCTGCTCGGCCAGGGCCTGCGCAACTCTGCGACGGGCGTCCCGCACGAGCTGGGCGCGCATGCGATTGCGAACGCTCCACAGGTCGTTGTCGCTCACGGCCTGGCTCGCCCAGTCCGCGGCGGTGGTGTCCGTCGTGCCGAGCTGGGTCGACGCGAGCTCCAAGCAGGGCGGGGTCGGTCCAGGTGGGCGCGTGCACGCCGTTGGTCACCGAGGTGATCGGCACGTCGGCGGTGTCGAATCCGGGCCACAGCTGCCCGAACATGCCGCGGCTGACCTCGCCGTGCAACTGCGACACGCCGTTGGCGCGCTGGCCGAGACGAAGACCCATGACGGCCATGTTGAAGGTGCCCGGGGTGCCGCCGGGGTAATTCTCCGCTCCGAGCTGGAGCACGTCGTCGACGTTCACGCCCGGCAGGAGATCGGTGGAGAAGTACTGGCGGATCAGGGAGGCGTCGAACCGGTCGATACCGGCGGGAACCGGGGTGTGGGTGGTGAACACCGTGCCGGCACGCACGACCTGGAGTGCCTCGTCGAACGACAGGCCGACCGCAATGAGATCGCTGATGCGCTCGAGACCAAGGAATCCGGCGTGACCCTCGTTGGTGTGGAAGACGGCTGGCGCGGTCGCATCCGTCAGCTCGGTGAGCAGCTTGATCGCACGCACACCGCCGACCCCGAGGAGCAGCTCCTGCAGGAGGCGATGCTCTCCCCCGCCGCCGTAGAGACGGTCGGTGACGGTGCGGAGCTCGTCGTCGTTCTCGGGAATGTCGGTGTCGAGAAGCAGCAGGCGGATGCGGCCCACGGCCACCTGCCAGACGCGAGCGTAGAGGGCGCGGCCGTGCGGCAGCGCGAGCACGACGTGAGCCGCGGTGCCGTCGGGGTGGCGCAGAACCCGCAGAGGCAGGCCGTCGGGGTCGAGCACCGGATACGACTCCTGCTGCCAGCCGTCGGCGGAGATGGCCTGGGCGAAGTAGCCGGAGCGGTAGAAGAGGCCGACACCGATGATCGGAACACCGAGGTCGGAGGCGCTCTTGAGGTGATCTCCGGCGAGGATGCCGAGACCGCCCGAGTACTGCGGCAGTGCGGCGGCGATGCCGAACTCCGGCGAGAAGTATCCGATCGCCTCGGGCTTCGCGCCCTCCACCGACTGGTACCAGCGGGGCTCCGTCAGATAGGCGTGAAGGCCTGCCAGCTCGTCCGAGACGGAGCGCACGAAGTCGTGGTCCGAAGCGAGCTCGTCGAGGCGGGTCGGTTCGACCTCACCGAGAAGCCCGATCGGGTCGTGCCCGGACTCCTCCCAGAGCTTCGGCGACACGCGCGCGAACAACTGACGTGTCGGCTCGTGCCACGACCACCTCAGGTTGGTGGCCAGCTCTTCGAGACCCGCCAGGGATTCGGGCAGCACGGTACGGACGGTAAAACGCCTGATTGCTTTCACGAGCGACAAGCCTAGGGGCTGGTAGTTCGCGCGCAATACCACGCGGCGCGAGCGGATGCACATCGAGACCCGCGACGTCACGCATTGTGGCGGCGCAACGCCTGCCACCTAGACTCTGGGGAGGTCGGGAACGATCTCGTCGATCATCCCGAAGGTCGAGAGGGAGCAATGGCATACGAACCGAAGATGGGGCGCATCCCCATCCGTCATCTTTCCCCCATGCAGCCGGATAACCTCTGGCCCGCTAAGGCATATGCCGGGGAGGTCGTTCCGTTCGGGGCGACCATATTCAAAGACGGACACGACGTGCTCGGGGCGGATGTCCTGCTCACGAACCCCGGCGGCGTGACCCGGAGAACGGCCATGACGCCGACCGGTGACGGACTCGACACTTGGCGTGCTCTCGCGCTGGTCGATGCCACCGGCGAGTGGACGTACCGGGTCGAGGCCTACCTCGACGACTGGGCCACCTGGCATCACAATGCCGAGATCAAGATCCCGGCGGGCGTCGATGTCGACGTGATGCTCGCACTCGGAGTCGAACTCCTCGAGCGAGCCGCCGCGGAGTCGCCGGGCAACGCCGTGCTCACCTCCGCTGCTGAGCGCATGTCCGACGCCGGCTCGACCCCAGCCGACCGGTTCGCGGTGGCGGACGAGGCCGACGTGGTGGCCGCCATCGCGGCGTCACCGCTCAAGAGCCTTCAGACGTTCAGCGACACCTACCCGATCCGCGTGGAACGCACCCGTGCGGGTCTGGGTGCCTGGTACGAGTTCTTCCCCCGATCGGAGGGAGCCAAGAAGAAGCGTGACGGCTCCTGGACGAGCGGCACGTTCCGAACCGCAGCGAAGCGGCTCCCCGCCGTCGCCGAGATGGGCTTCGACGTCGTCTACATCCCGCCGATTCATCCGATCGGCACGACCAACCGGAAGGGACCGAACAACACCCTGGTGGCAGGCCCCCACGACCCGGGCTCGCCCTACGGCATCGGTTCGGCCGACGGCGGTCACGACGCCATCCACCCCGAACTCGGCACCGAGAAGGACCTCGCGTTCTTCATCAAGGCCTGCGAGAAGAACGGCCTCGAACTCGCGATCGACATCGCGCTGCAGGCCTCTCCCGATCATCCCTGGGTGACCGAGCATCCCGAGTGGTTCACGACCCTTCCTGACGGCTCGATCGCCTACGCGGAGAACCCGCCCAAGAAGTATCAGGACATCTACCCCCTGAACTTCGACAACGATCCGGACGGGATCTACGCCGAGATGCTGCGGATCTTCCGCGTCTGGCTCGGCTACGGCATCAAGATCTTCCGGGTGGACAACCCGCACACCAAACCGCTGCGGTTCTGGGAGTGGCTCATCGCCGAGATCCTCGCCGAAGACCCCGACGTGATCTTCCTGTCGGAGGCCTTCACCCGCCCGCCGATGATGCGTGGACTCGCGCAGGTCGGCTTCCAGCAGTCGTACACGTACTTCACCTGGCGCAACACCAAGGCCGAGTTGGAGAAGTACCTCACCGAGCTCTCTCACGAGACCAGCGACTACCTGCGGCCCAACCTGTTCGTGAACACCCACGACATCCTCACGCCGTACCTGCAGTTCGGCGGGCGTGCGGCGTACAAGATCAGGGCGGCGATCGCCGCGACCGCGTCACCGACGTGGGGCGTGTACGCCGGATACGAGCTGGTCGAGAACATCGCCCGCCCGGGTGCCGAAGAGAACATCGACAACGAGAAGTACGAGTTCAAGGCTCGGGACTGGGCGTCGCCGGAGACGACGGCGAAGTCGATCGCGCCCTACATCACCACGCTCAATCGGATTCGCGCGGAGCATCCTGCCCTCCAGCAGCTGCGCAACTTCGAGGTGCACTGGAGCGACGACGACTCGATCCTCGTCTACTCGAAGTACCTCGCCGGCGAGTTCAGCCCGACCGGGGCGGACGATGGGATCATCGTGGTCGCGAACGTGGATCCCCACTCCGTTCGAGCCACGAATGTCTACCTCGACCCGACTCGATTCGGGATCGTCGCGGGCACACCGTTCGAGGTCACCGACCTCATCACCCAGCAGAAGTACGTGTGGGGCACGAGCAATTTCGTTCGCCTCGACGCGTTCACCGAACCCGTGCACATACTCCGAGTCGAATACCCGAAAGGCAACTGATGGCCAGGATCCCCAAGAAGGCACCCGCCGCGAGCACCCCGGCGGATGCACCAGCCGAGGTGAATGCCTCCGCCGACGCACCGGCGAACACCGAGGCCGCGGCCCCGGCGAAAGCCGCGCCGAGATCGCGGGCGAAGGCTCCGGCCAAGGCCGCAGCCACCGGAGAAGCGGCCACCGAGGCTCCGGCCGCAGAGGCTCCGGCGAAGGCGCCTGCCAAGAGGGCAGCCGCGAAGGCACCTGCAAAGGCACCTGCGAAGGCCCCCGCGAAGGCGCCGGCGCGGGCGAAGGCGAACGCTTCGGCGTCCGCCACTCCCGACCTGCCGGAACTGCACCCCGGCCTCGTTGAAGCGATCATCTCGGGAAGCCACCCGCATCCGCACGACACGCTCGGCCAGCACGCCTACCACGATGGCTTCATCGTGCGGGCAGCCCGCCCGCTGGCCGCATCGGTGACGGCCGTGCGCCGCGACGGCTCGCACGTGAAGCTCGAGCACCACGCCAACGGTCTCTGGCAGGCGTTCCTGCCCGGTCCCGGCCAGGCCTACCAGCTCGAGACCACCTACGAGAACGGGCCTGCCTGGGTCACGGAAGACCCCTACCGCTTCGTGCCGTCGGTGGGAGAGACCGATCTGTATCTCTTCGCCGAAGGGCGACACGAACAGATGTGGAACGTTTTCGGAGCCCACTACCGGCCCCACGAAGACGTCGAGGGAACCTCGTTCAGCGTGTGGGCTCCGCACGCCACCGCGGCCCGGGTCATCGGCGACTTCAACGGTTGGCACGGCGTCGGACACGCGATGCGCAAACTCGACGACAACGGCGTCTGGGAGCTGTTCATCCCCGGACTCCAGCCCGGCACGACCTACAAGTTCGAGCTGCGCACCGCCGAGGGTCACTGGGTGTCGCGCGCCGACCCGATGGCCAGGTACACCGAGCAGCCGCCTGCCACCGCATCCGTCGTCGGCCAGACGCAGTACGAGTGGGCCGACGGAGACTGGTTGAAGCAGCGCTCGGACACCGACCCGCACAACGCGCCCATGAGCGTGTACGAGCTCCACGTCGCATCCTGGCGCCCCGGACTCAGCTACCGCCAGCTCGCCGACGATCTCGTCGACTACCTGCTGGAGACCGCGTTCACCCACGTGGAGTTCATGCCGCTCGCCGAGCATCCGTTCGGTGGGTCGTGGGGCTATCAGGTGACCGGATACTTCGCGCCGACCAGCCGCTTCGGGCATCCGGATGACCTCCGCTACCTGATCGACCGGCTGCACCAGGCCGGCATCGGCGTGATCATGGACTGGGTACCCGGCCACTTCCCCAAGGACGAGTGGGCGCTCGCGCGTTTCGACGGCCAGGCCGTCTACGAGCACTCCGACCCGCGTCGTGGCGAGCAGATGGACTGGGGAACCTACATCTTCAACTTCGGGGATTCGCAGGTGCGCAACTTCCTCGTGGCCAACGCGCTCTACTGGCTCGAGGAGTTCCACATCGACGGCCTGCGGGTCGACGCCGTGGCGTCGATCCTGTACCTCGACTACTCGCGCGAAGAGGGCCAGTGGGAGCCGAACATCTACGGCGGCCGCGAGAACCTCGAGGCGATCGGCTTCCTGCAGGAGGTGACCGCCACCGCCTACAAGCGCAACCCCGGCACCATCATGATCGCCGAGGAGTCGACCGCATACCCGGGCGTCACACGGCCCACCTCCACGTCCGGCCTCGGATTCGGCCTGAAGTGGAACATGGGCTGGATGCACGACTCCCTGTCGTACATGCAGACCGACCCGATGTACCGCTCGTACCACCACAACGAGATCACGTTCAGCATGGTGTACCAGTACACCGAGAACTTCCTGCTGCCGATCAGCCACGACGAGGTCGTTCACGGCAAGGGTTCCCTGCTGCACAAGATGCCCGGCGACCAGTGGCAGAAGCTGGCCAACCTGCGTGCCTACCTCTCGTTCATGTGGGCGCACCCCGGCAAGCAGCTGCTGTTCATGGGCCAGGAGTTCGGGCAGCCGTCCGAGTGGTCGGAGGAGCGCGGCCTCGACTGGTGGATTCTCGACCAGCCCGTGCACCGTGGGCTGCTCACGCTCGTCGGCCAGCTCAACCGGGTCTACCGGGACGAGCCGGCGCTGTGGAGCCAGGACAACGATCCGGCCGGCTTCGAGTGGATCGATGGCGGGGCGCACGAGCAGAACGTGGTCACGTTCATCCGCTGGGCGAGCGATGGCCAGCCCATCGCCGTGCTGATGAACTTCTCGGGCAACCCGGTGAGCAACTACCGGGTCGGGCTTCCGTTCGCGGGTGTCTGGGAGGAACTGATCAACACGGATGCCGCCGAGTACGGCGGGTCCGGCGTGGGCAACTACGGCTCGGTCACCGCCACGGAGGACGGCTGGAACGGTCGGCCCGCGTCGGCCGAGCTCACCCTGCCGCCGCTCGCCGGTCTCTGGTTGAAGCTCCGCCGCTGAGTGCACGGATGCCGGTCGCACGGGCTTGAACCCGCGCGGCCGGCATCCGTCTTATCCCCGGACCAGCTATCGGTCATAGTTGACGGATGCTTGCAGACTTCCGCCACCCTCGCCCCGCATGCGCGGACGCCCGGAGGCTCGGATGATGCGCACGCGGCCACTCGTCCCCGTCGCGAGCGCACCCGTTCTGGCGACGGCGGCCCTGATCGGTGCCGTGCTCACGAAGTACACACCGTCTGAGCGGCGGTGACGCAGCCGCCCGACACCGAGGGGCCGGGCGGCACGCGACTCAGTAGAGCAGGCCGGTGAGCCTGCGCCTGGCCGCGCCGACCCGGGGGTCGTCGTTTCCGGCGATCTCGAAGTAGTCGAGGAGCCTCGTGCGCACGGCATCCTTACCCGCCTGGTCGAGGGTGGGGAAGAGTTCGAGGAGCCGGTCGAAGGCGTCTGCGAGATGGCCACCCGACACGTCGAGGTCGGCCACGGCGAGTTGCGCGGCCACGTCACGCGGTGCTGCTGCAGCCGCTGCCCTGATTTCGGCGGCTGTTGCCGACGACAGTCGGTCGAGCAGCGACACCTGCGCGAGGCCCGCGACAGCAAGGTGGTCACGCGGATCCTGCGCGATGGCGGTGCGGTACGCGGCGATCGCAGCGGTGTAGTCGCCCCGATCGATGGCGTCGTAGGCCTCCTGGTGCAGCGGAGGGAGTGGCTCCTCCACCGGCTCAGCCGGCTCGTCGCCGGGCGCTTCGACCGTTGCGACGCCCGTCACCTGGTTCTGCGCGGCGACGGCGAGCACCTGCTCGAGCACGCGCCTGGCTTCATCCGCCGGCATCTCGCCCTCGTACAGCGAAAGCGGGCGACCGCCCACGACCGCCGCAACGGTGGGGGCAACCTGGGCCTGAAACGCCTGCTGCAGCTGCGGGTTCGCGGTCGCGTCGACCGTGGCGAGCACGAGGCGGCCGCCGAACGACTCGACGAGCGAGGCGAGGGATGCCGTGGGGGTGCCGGCGTACAACTCCACGATCACGGGGACCGCGGCAGACAGATCGAGTATCGCGGTGAAGGAGGCATCCGTCGCCGCGATCACCAGCGACGGCACCGGGACGCCGGAGCCGGCCGCAGCGGGCGCGCCATTCGATCCGCCGGGAGCCGCCGCCTGCTGCGCCGGGCCCGCCGGGGGCCGCACGAGGGACGACAGATCGACCGCGCCCCGAAGGCTGGCTGCGGATGGGGGGATGGACGACATCACAACTCCTCTGCGTTGACGAGTCCCTGACTGAACCCGAGCAATCTGATTTTTTCATCGCTCCCGATCGGCGGGATGTAGAAGAGGAGCTGGTCGCTGTAGGTGGCCGCGACGCCCTTCTTCGTTCCACTCAGACCGGATAGCGTCTTGACCTGGCCTTCGGGGTTGATCGTCGCCCCCTCCTCGGCGGGACGAACGATGACACCCTCGCGCATCGCGACACTCACGAGAGCACCGGACTCGTTCGACAGCAGAGCGATCGGCTCCGACTCCGTGACACCGAAGCGGAACTCGATGGACACGATCGCCGGCACCGCCGCCTTACGTGCCTCCCGGCCCGCCTTCCCGAGGCTGGGCAGCAGGTCGTCCTTCTCGATGTCGAAGAGGTCGTAGAACGCACTCTCCGTATCGAGGTTGAGCACATCGATGTACGACGCCATGAGCTCACCCGGCGCCATCGTGAGAAGCTTCGAGTCGGGCCCGAGGCGCGTGGCCCCGACCCCCTGCGGGGCGAGCTCCGGAAGGACCGCCTCCGGCTCGAGGGAGATCGCGTAGTTGACCTTGTACTGCTCGCGTGGGGTCTGCTGCACCATGGTCAGCACGATCGGCGCAACAGTGTTGTCTGCCGACCCCTGCACGACCGCCATGATCGTCCTCGGAAAGTCGAACGACTGCTGGGGCAGGGTGACGACCACAGGACCGGTCGGGATGGCGGGCACCGGAGCCTCTGCGCCGTCCTTGCTCCTGAGGGTGTAGTTGGCCGCACGGAGTCGAAGCGCGGGACCCGCGAAACGAGACTCCAGAGCGGCCGCGTCGAGCGAGGCGTCTGCGGTTGTCGCAACGCCCGAGACGGATGCCACGATCGCTTCGATCTGCCGCACCGTGGCCACAGCGGTCGGCACCACCTCGGCGGGCGGGGCGCTTGTCGTCGGGCTGGGCGAGGCGGATGGCGCGGCGGCGGAGAACTCCGGCCAAAGATCGGCCGAGCATCCGGAGAGCACGAGACCGGTGATCGCGAGCCCTGGCACGATCGTCGCCATCTGCGAGGTCGCACGGCGTCCTCGGGCGATGCCCTTGGGCTTACGGACCCGATAGCTCCGCTGCCGCGGCAGTTTCGGCATCTTGGGCGGCTTCGACCCCGTGATGCTCTTGCGGCGCGGGCCACGACGGCGCCGACGGTGCGTGAATGCGGCAATGAGCAGGATCAGGCCGATCAGACCCATGAGCGCACCGCCAGCAAGCAGCGGGCCCACGAGAGGGGTGCGACTGTCGAGAGGCCAACTGAGGGTGGTGGTGGCCGGTGCTGCAGCCGCGCCGTCGGAGGCGATGATGAACGACAGGTCCGAGTCAAGGCTCACCTTGATGGTCAGGCGATCCTCGCCCGAGTACTCCTGAAGCCACAGATCCGATCCGACGAAAGAGGGAACCGTCGTTTCCGAGCCGCGCACTTCTGCGCTCGTGATCTGGGAGGTCTCCGGGTCGAACTCGATCCGATTGTGCTCGGCGTCGCCCACCCACGCTTCGACGTCGGCGGTGCGTCCGTAGGCTGCGATGATCGGGCCGGAGCCGTCGATCGTAAGGGTCTGGCGACCCTCCATGGCATTCAACGTCTCACCGTCCACAACGGTGAGGGGGGCGCCGGAGGTCGATTCCACCGAGGTCGTCAGGGCGTCGGGGCCCGCGAGCACGGTGCGGTGCGCAACACCGAGGGCTATGAGCGCAGCGGCGATGAGAAAACTGACGATGGCGAGCACAAAGCGCACGAACGGGTCCTTTCGTGTTCTCGGGCACCGGGTTCGGGAGAGCATTGCGGCGCCCGTTGTCTCGCCGATAACCGTCATGCGACAAAGCACGAGCAACCCGGTCGCCGGGAGGCGACGAGGCATCGGACAGCCGCGCAATGACTCTCGCGGCGACGGACGAAGACAGTAAAGGTTAGCGGACCCGCCTGAAACCGCTCAATCCGGCAGCCCGGGGCTCACACCGCTGGTCGCTAAACTCGCAAGAAGTCGGCGGGATGTCCCGGCGAGGCCATCCGAGGGAGACTCCGTGGGGACAGATGACGGTTCGTTCAGCATCGCGATGCGGGGATACAACCGCGACGACGTGGATCGCACGGTGCGGGAGCTCCGCAGCGAGCTGACCAAGGCGACGACCGAGCGCGCGGAGGCCGTGCGCGAGTTGGAGCGCCTTTCGTCGTCCGTCCACGATCTGGAGACGGAGATAGAGGAGGCGGGTGCGCCTTCGGCCAGCGGACTCGGCTCGAAACTCGAGAGCATGCTTCGGCTCGCAGAGGAGCAGGCCCGCCAGCTGATCAGCCAGACCGATTCGGATGCCGACCGCGTTCGCACTGCGGTGCAGGCCGAGGTGCATCAGCTGAGACTGGATGCCGTGTCGAGCGCGCAGCTCCTCTCCGTCAAGGCCAAGGAGCGCGCGGAGGGGCTCGTTGCTGCGGCGCGGGCCGAGGCCGCGAGCCTCCTCGCCTCCGCAACCGAGTCCGCGGACGCCGCCGTCTCGGAGGCCCGGCGTGAGGCCGGGAGCATCCGAGCTGCCGCAACGACCGAGGCCGGTCAGGTGCGTGCCTCCGCCCTGAGCGACGCTTCAGCGGTGACCGCAGAGGCTGCCCGCGAGGCCGCCGATCTCCGTGGGTCGGTTCAACGGGAGGTTGCCGATGCGAGGGAAATCGCGGCCCAACTCGTCCGCGACGCGGACGAGCAGCGGGCCAAGCTGAAGTCTGACGACGCCGCGCGCCGCGCGAGCGGAACACTCGAGGCCGAGAGGGCCCGAACCGAACTCGCCCGCGAGATTGCAGATACACGGGCCGAGCTCGCCCGCGAGATCGGCGACGCACGGGCTGAACTCGCTCGCGAAATCGGCGACGCCAGGGCGTCGCTTGCCGCAGAGCGCTCCACGCAGCGGACCGCTCTCGTGGGCGCGGAGGATGCCGCCCGCGCGGCGCTGGCGGCCGACGAGGAGAAAGCGGTTGCAGAGCTGCGCGCCCGACTCGCGCGCGAGGCGGAGAGCGCGGCCTCGGCTCTCGCCGACACCGCCGACCGAGCACGGGCCGATGTCGACACCGAACTCGCGACGCGCCGCGCCGCAGCAGACGGCGAACTCGCCCGCCGCCAGAGCGAGGCGGCAGCCCAGATCAGGGACGCCGTCGCCGACGCGGAGCGCCGCCTCGCCGACCTCGCCGGCCAGATCGAGAAACTGCAGGCAGAGGCCGAGAAGCAGCAGGTGAGCCTTCGCGAGGAGGCCAGTTCACGTCGGGCAGATGCCGACCGGACCGCCGCGGACATCCTCGCCAACGCGGAGGCCCGTGGCCGTGCCATGGTCGACGAGGCACAGGCCCGCACCGACCGGCTCGTGGCGGATGCCGAGGAGCGCCTCGCCAAGATTAGGATCGAACGCGACGCGGTCGCCGGGTACTTCGAAGGCCTGCGCGGTGTACTGTCCAGGGCCGGTAAGTCTCCGTCCGAGTGATCCGCATCGCGGCGTCGACCAGCACCTGATCCGACGACCGCAAGGAGCACCCATGCCGAAGAACGCCTTCAAGTTCGGTCTCCTCGGCGGGCTTGGGGTGCTTGTCGCCATCGGTATCGGCGGAGCAGTGACCTCGCTCGCCACGATTCTCACGTACATCGGCGCAGCGCTGTTCCTCGCCCTCGGGCTCGACCCCTTGGTGTCGTGGCTCGAGACGAAGGGGGTCAAGCGCCCCGTCGCGATTCTCATCTCCTTCGCCGGGGTGCTCTCCATCGTCGCGGGGCTTGTGTTCGCCATCGTGCCGGTGATCGTTGATCAGGTTCAGACCCTGGTCGAGCAGGTTCCGGTGATCGCCGCGGGCATCCAGGATCAGTCGTTGATCGAGACCGTTCAGCGCACCTTCCCGCTGCTCGACGTGCAGCAGGTGATCGACGAAGTCACCAAGCGACTGCAGGATTCCGAATTCATCGGCAGCCTCGGCGGCGGCGTGCTGCAGGCCGGCATCACCATTGCGACCGGACTCACCGGCGCCCTCATCATCCTGATCCTCACCCTGTACTTCGTCGCATCGCTCAGCAGCATCAAGCGCGGGCTGTATCAGCTCGTGCCGGCCTCGCGCCGCGGCAACTTCGTGAACATCGCCGAGCAGATCAGCGACTCGGTCGGGCGCTACGTCGTGGGCCAGGTGACACTCGCCCTGTTCAACGGCGTGCTGTCGTTCATCGTGCTCACATTCTTCGTGCAGGCGAAATACTCGGCGCTGCTCGCCTTCATCGCGTTCCTCGGCTCGCTGATCCCGCTGGTGGGTACCGTCAGCGCGTCGATCATCATCACTCTCGCCGTGCTGGTGTTCAACGGCCCACCCGCGGTCTATTGGGTTGCTGGCTACTACCTCGTCTACATGCAGATCGAGGCCTACCTGCTCAACCCCCGCATCATGACCCGCGCGGTTGAGGTGCCAGGCGTCGTCGTGGTGATCGCGGCGTTGGCGGGCGGCGCGCTGCTCGGGATTCTGGGCGCGCTCGTGGCCATCCCCGTCGCGGCTTCGATCCTCATCGTGGTGCGCCAGGTGTTCCTGCCACGGCAGAACGAGCGGTAGGGCTCAGTCCCACTCCACCGGGAGCGGAAGCACGCCCGGATTCACACGGGCCACGATCTCGGTGAGCACCCGCCGGGTCTGTGCCTCCCCCACCCAGAGGTGTCGTCCGCCCTCGACCGCGACCAGGTCGAGTTCGGGGAGAGCCGCGAACTTCTCGCGCGCCTCATCCGGCCTCAGGTAATCGTCGAGCTCGGGGATCAGAGCCACCATCGACGCGCTGGTGCCAGCCCACGCCGACACTTCGGAGGGCGAGGTGCGGTGCAGGGGCGGCGACAGCAGAATCGCACCGGTGATGTCGTGCTCGATACCCCACTTGAGGGCGACCTCGGTGCCGAACGACCAGCCGACGAGCCACGGGTTGGGCAGGCCGCGATCCGTCACGAACTGCATGGCAGCCTTCAGATCCTCACGCTCGCCGATTCCTTCGCCGAACTCACCCTCAGACCTACCGCGCGGTGACGATGCCCCGCGGAAGTTGAAGCGCAGCACCGCGACATCCGCGAGCGCCGGCAACCGGGCGGCCGCCTTGCGGAGGATGTGCGAGTCCATGAAACCGCCCGCGGTCGTCAGCGGATGAAGCGCCACCAGGGTCGCCACCGGCGCTCCCGACAACGGAAGCGCAAGCTCCCCCACCAGCGTGAGCCCGTCGCCGGTCACCATCTCGATGTCTTCCCGATGGGCGGGCAACTGCACCGCGCCGCTGATCTCCATGACTATCCGATCTTCCAGCAGTGGGTGTGCCAGTGGCGCCGCTCGGCCAACGCGGTCTGATCACCGAAGAGGGCGTCAGCTCGCCAGGCAACGATATGGGCAATGCCTACGCCCACCTCGAGGCCGCAGCCGGGGCACACATAGGGCTTTGCAGCGCTCGAGGCGGAAATCGACTGCACGTTCCACGAGCCGGAGCGACGAGCTTCGACCCGGCTGGAACCCCAGAGCGCACGGCTCACGTCGGAATCGTCGTCCTCGGGTCTCCCCCGCGAACCGCGTGGACGATTGCTTCGAGGCATGCAGCCATCCTACGGACCCGTCGAGACGGGCCGTTTCAGGTGCGGCTAGTACCAGCCCTTGGTCTCGCTCGCCTGCCAGGCACCACACGGTGTGGAATAGCGCGCCGTGATGTAGCCGAGACCCCAGCTGATCTGGGTGGCGGGGTTTGTGGCCCAGTCGCCTCCGGCGGATGCCATCTTGTTGCCAGGCAGTGACTGCGGGATGCCGTAGGCACCGCTGCTCTTGTTCATGGCGTAGACGTTCCAGCCGGACTCCCGCTGCCAGAGCGACACGAGGCAGTTGTACTGGTCCTGACCCCATCCGCGTGCGGTGACCATCTGCAGCGCGATCGCCTTGGCAGATCCGGGATCAGGCGATCCGGCGGCGGGTGCCGCACGTCCGGCGCTTCCACCGGATGATTTCCCGGTAGCCACAACGGGCGCTGGGGGCGGAATCACGGGCTTCGGCTTTGCCGTCGCTCCGAAACCGTCACGCACGACCTCGGTCGAGAAGTCGCCGGCGACGGCAAGATCCTGCGTGGGGCCGAGTTCGAGCTGTTCGGTGATCACGGCCGCGGCGGCCTGGTTCTGCGACAGCGGGGCCGTCACGGACACCAGGACGAACGCGAGAGCGGCTCCCGACGCGAGCACGGGGAGTACCCGGCGACGACGACGCAAAGCGGGTGCGGCAGCGGCCGTCCCCGGGATGCTGAGCGCTGGACGGGGGACTGCCAGACTGTTGTGAAGACCCATATTTATAACATTTTAGACTACATCCGCCGATTTCGGCGAACTCTTCTCAGCGGACGGCAGTCATCACCTGAATGACGGCATCCAGAACGAGGTCGACCTGGGCCTCTCGGTAGCCCCCGCGCTGGGGTCTGAAGGTGGCGGAACGCACCTCATCGACGGTGAGATATTCGCCGTTTCGGAAGTACCCGACGAGCCGATCCGCGAAGGCGTCGACGTCATCGCGGCGATAGCCGCCGGAGGCGGGTCCCACGTGGTCGAACCGCTGGCCGGACGGACGCGAGAGTCGCTCCAGGATCTCCTGAGCCAGCTTCCTCGCGTCGGAGTACCACGATTCCGTGCCGTTCTCGGAGAGCGCGCGCTCCTTCTCTCGTGAGGCGAAGGCGTCCTCGAGGCGCTCGAGCGCGGCATCCACCCGATCGGTGGCGTAGCCGCCCTTCTGGAGGTCGAAGGCGGCGCGTCGGATACCCTCGGCGGTCATCCGCGAACCTGGTGCGGCGGGCGAGTCGTATGACGCCCGCGCTTCCAGCAGGAACCGCTCGACCTGATCGATGTCGTATCCGGGCTTCGATCGCCCGACCCGCGGGAACATGGTGCTCATCGGCACCATTGTGCCGTATTTGCGGAGGCGGTCACGCGAAGAGCACGAACAGCGCGTATGCCGCGGCGGCGCTCGGCAGAACGGAGTCCAACCGGTCGAGGAATCCACCGTGTCCAGGCAGCCACGTGCTGATGTCCTTGATGCCGAGATCCCGCTTGATCAGCGATTCGGTGAGGTCACCGACGGTCGCGGTCGCGACCATCGTGAGCCCGAAGATGATGCCGAACCACCAGGGCTGATCGATCATGAAGAGGGCGAGCACGATGCCGATGGCCACCGCCACGACGGCCGAACCGGCGAAGCCTTCCCAGGTCTTCTTCGGGCTGATCCGGGGGGCCATCGGGTGCTTCCCGAACAGGAGCCCGCTGGCGTAGGCGCCGGTGTCGGTGCTGATCACGAGCAGAAGGAATGCGAGTGTCCACCACTCGCCACCCTCCTGCGCCGTGAGGAGCACTGCGAAACCGCCGAGGAACGCTACATAGGAGAGGATGAACGCGCCGGCGCCGATGTCCTTCCAGAAGGCGGTCATCGTGGTGCGGTGCGATGCCCGCGCCAGTTCCGCCGTGCGCCAGAGCGACACGAATGCCACGCCGCCCAGGAACGCGAGCCAATGGCCGCCGTCACCGTAGTAGAACGTCGCGGGCACGGTCGCCAGCACGGCAATCACCGTCGGGGTGCGGGGCACGTCGCGGCCGGCGAAACGGAGCGCGCTGATGAGCTCCAGCGCGGTGAAGGTGATGAGACCCGCCGCGACGATCATGAACAGCTCTTTGATCACCACGAGGCTCAGGAGCATCGCGATGCCGAGACCGAGACCGATCAGGATCGCCAGCGGCAGGTTCCGCCCGGTGCGGGCCTCGATCTTCTCGTTCGCGTGATCTATCTGGGCGCGAGTAGCAGCGACCTGTGCCTTGATGTCCTCGCGCGTCTGCGACGCTCTCGCCTCGAGTTCCTCGCGGGAGAAATGACCGCGCCGCTTGCGAAAGCGCGGACCAGAACCCTCAGGCACGTTCGACATTCAGACCTCGAGCAGTTCGGCTTCCTTCTTTTTGAGCGCGTCATCGATCGCGTCGATGTGGCCCTTGGTCACCAACTCGAGTTCCTTCTCGCCGCGCGCGACCTCATCGTCTCCGACCTCGCTCTTGAGGGAGTCGAGGTCGTCTTTCGCCTTGCGGCGGATGTTGCGGATGGAGACCTTCGCATCCTCGCCCTTCGCGCGCACGATCTTCACGAACTCGCGGCGGCGCTCCTCGGTGAGTTCCGGGAGGGTCACGCGGATGATCGTGCCGTCGTTCCCGACGTTCGCACTGAGGTTCGGAGCCGACACGAGGGCCTTCTCGATGTCCTTCAACGCGGTCTTGTCGTACGGCGTCACGAGGAGCGTGCGGGCTTCCGGGTTCTGCATTCCGGCGAGCTGTGCGAGCGGCGTGGGAGTGCCGTAGTAGTCCACGAGGATCTTCTGGAACAGTGCGGGGTTCGCCCGGCCGGTGCGCACGTTCGAGAAGTCATCCTTCGCCGCCTCCACGGACTTGTCCATCTTCTCTTTGGCTTCGGCCATGACTGCGGCGATCACGTGCTCTCCTTATCGAGGGGGTTGCTGGATCAGTTTAGTTGGAGACCAACGTGCCGATGCGTTCGCCACGGATGGCGCCGTCGACATTGCCGTCCGGCTGCATCCCGAAGACGACCATCGGCATGCTGTTGTCCATGCACAGGCTGAACGCGGTGGAGTCGACCACCTTGAGGCCCTGAACCAGTGCCTCCTGGTAGGTGATCTCGTCGATCTTCGTCGCCGTCGGGTCGGTGCGTGGGTCGGCCGAGTAGACGCCGTCGACGCCGTTCTTGGCCACGAGCACAACATCGGCCTTGATCTCGAGGGCCCGCTGCGCGGCGACCGTGTCGGTGGAGAAGTAGGGCAGGCCCGCCCCCGCGCCGAAGATGACGACGCGGCCCTTCTCGAGGTGACGCTCAGCGCGTCGTGGAATGTAGGGCTCGGCGACCTGGGTCATCGAGATCGCGGACTGAACGCGCGTGGCGACGCCCGCCTGCTCGAGGAAGTCCTGCAGGGCGAGCGCGTTCATCACGGTGCCGAGCATGCCCATGTAGTCGGCGCGACCGCGGTCCATGCCGCGCTGGCTGAGCTCAGCGCCACGGAAGAAGTTGCCGCCGCCCACCACGATCGCAACCTCGACCTCGCGGGCCGCCGCGGCGATCTCCCTGGCGAGGGAACCGACGACATCCGGGTTCACGCCGAGCGAGCCCCCGCCGAACGACTCACCCGAGAGCTTCAGGAGCACCCGTCTTCTACCGGTTTCCGACGTCATGATGCTCCTCGCTCGTGGCCTAGATCAGGCTAGTGGGTGGTACACGTGAAAACAGGGTCCGTACCGCGCGAGCGATACGGACCCTGTCACTGAATGATGCTTACGCGCCGACCTTGAAACGGGCGAACCCGGTCACGGTGACACCCGCGTCGGAGAGAACACGCTTGACCGACAGCTTGTTGTCCTTCGCGTAGTCCTGCTCGAGAAGCGCCACCTGCTTGAAGAAGCCGGTGATGCGTCCCTCGATGATCTTCGGCAGAGCCGCATCCGGCTTGCCCTCGCCCTTGGCGATCTCGGTGACGATCGCGCGCTCGCGCTCGACCTCGTCGGCCGGAACGTCGTCGCGGCTGAGCACCTGCGGGTCGGCGAACGCGATGTGCTGAGCGACGCCACGGGCGGTCTCAGCGTCGGAACCGGTGTACCCGACGACGACACCGACCTGCGGCGGCAGGTCCTTGCTGGTGCGGTGCAGGTAGATCTCGGCGTTGTCGGCCGAGATGACCGTGAGGCGGCGAAGCTCGATCTTCTCGCCGAGCACGGCAGCCTCGTCACCGATCAGTTCGGCGACGGTCTGCGTGCCTGCGGAGGCAGCGAGTGCCTCGTCGACAGAGGACGCGCCGGCCGTGGTGACCAGGTCGAGGATCTTGTCGCCGAGCGAGACGAAACGCTCGCCCTTCGCCACGAAGTCGGTCTCGCACACGAGCTCGATGAGCGTCGTGTCGGAACCGACCTGCTTGGCGGCCACGAGGCCTTCGCTGGTGGAGCGGTCGGCACGCTTTGCGTTGCCCTTTGCACCCTTGAGGCGGAGCAGTTCGGTGGCCTTCTCGAGGTCACCATCCGCTTCGACGAGAGCGTTCTTGGTGTCGACCATTCCGGTGCCGAGGCGGTCGCGGAGGGTCTTGACGTCGGCGAGACTGACGTTTGCCATCGTTATGTCCTTACGTGAGCTGAATGAGTGTGAGCGGGAAGAGTGGGGCGATGCCTACTCGGCGGGAGTGGCTTCGGCCTCGATCTTCGCCTCGGCGGCCTCGTCGGACGGCACCGAGTGCTCGGGAACGATGGTCTCGTCAGCGGTCGCCTCCTTCTCGGCGACAGCAGCATCGGCGTCGTTCTCCGCAACCGGAAGCTCGGCGGCCTCAGGGGCCTTCTCGGCCTCTGCGGCCTTGTCGGCCTCAGGGGTCTCGGATGCTGCGAGGAGTTCGGCCTCCCACGCGGCGAGCGGCTCGACCTCTGCGCCCTCTTCGGGCTTCTGGTGACGCTGGATGAGGCCCTCGGCGGCGGCGTCGGCGATGATGCGGGTGAGCAGGCCCACCGAGCGGATCGCGTCGTCGTTGCCCGGGATCGGGTACTGAACGTCGTCGGGGTCGCAGTTGGTGTCGAGGATCGCGATGACCGGGATGCCGAGCTTGTGCGCCTCGTCGATGGCGAGGTGCTCCTTCTTGGTGTCGACGATCCAGATCGCGGACGGGGTCTTCGTGAGGTTACGGATACCACCGAGTGAGCGGGTGAGCTTCACCAGCTCGCGCTTCTTGATGAGCAGTTCCTTCTTGGTGAAGCCCTTGGTGGTGTCGTCGAAGTCGAGCTCCTCGAGCTCCTTCATCCGGGCAAGACGCTTGGAGACCGTCTGGAAGTTGGTGAGGAGCCCACCGAGCCAACGCTGGTTGACATAGGGCTGGCCAACGCGCTGAGCCTGCTCGGCAATGGAGCCCTGAGCCTGCTTCTTGGTGCCGACGAAGAGGATGGTTCCACCGTGCGCGACGGTGTCCTTCACGTAGTCGTAGGTCTTGTCGATGTGCGCGAGCGACTGCTGCAGGTCGATGATGTGGCTGCCCGAGCGCTCGGTCAGAATGAAGCGCTTCATCTTCGGGTTCCAGCGACGGGTCTGGTGTCCGAAGTGGACACCGCTGTCGAGAAGCTGGCGAATGGTGACAACGGCCATGGCCGTCTCCTTTTCTTGCACGTCGAAACGTGCGGTCTCAGTTATGTATCGCGACCATGTGGTGCGAAACCTGGTGTCCTGGCGCACTCCCGCCCGATCACGGAAAACCCGGGATCTGGGACTGAAGGGGGTGGTTGCCGGCTCACATTGGAGCTGTACCGTGAGGTACTGGGCACGCGTAGTCAGCGCGCTCACGCGCACTGCGACCTACATGGTACCACCGCTCCTCCCCCGCGGGCGTCGCGCATCCGCTCTCCCGTTTCGCACGATTCGGCTCCATTCACGGCGGCGGATGCGGCAGCCTCGACGCATGTCGCCCCCACTCCCCGCCGTCAGGCCATCCCGGCTCACTGGCCTTGTCGCGGCACTCACGCTCGTGCTCCTCACCGCGGCTCCGGCGGCGGCTCGGTCCCCCGACCGCGCTGCCGCCTGGGTGATCGGCGAGGGATGGGGTGGGGTGGGGGCGGCACCCAGCGCCGAAATCGACGGAATTCGCTGGTCCTGGCCCACGGGCGCTCCCGCACGGATCGGCCGACCCTTTATTGCGCCGGACACCCGATATTCGGCGGGGCACCGTGGAATCGACATCGACGCTCCGCCGGGATCCGCCGTTCTCGCGGTGGACGATGGCACGGTGCACTTTGCGGGCACCGTCGTCGACCGTCCTCTCGTGTCGATCCGCCACGGGGAGACGGTGATCTCCAGCGTCGAGCCGGTGCTTCCGCTCGTGGCCGAAGGGGAGCCGGTCGCGCGAGGTCAGCCGATCGGGACGGTCGGCACCTCCGAGCACTGTCCCGGCTCGTGCGTGCACCTCGGAGTGCGGGTGCACGGCGAATACGTGTCGCCGATGCTCTTTCTCGGGGAGTTGCGTCCGTCGGTGCTTCTTCCGACCCGTGCGATCGGCTGAGAAGTCTGGGGGTTCTGGCTTTCGGCCGAGGCCGAGGCGCGCAGCGCGGTGTCAGCGTCAGCGTCAGCGTCAGCGTCAGCGCCAGCGCCAGCGCCAGCGTCAGCGTCAGCGTCAGCGTCAGCGTCAGCGTCAGCGTCAGCGTCAGCGTCAGCGTCAGCGTCAGGCTCGGGGGTGGGCCGTGCGATAACTCTCTTTGAGCCGCTCGGTGGACACGTGGGTGTACAGCTGGGTGGTGCCGAGGCTCGCGTGTCCGAGCATCTCTTGCACCGCCCGGAGGTCGGCTCCCCCGTCCAGAAGGTGGGTCGCTGCCGTGTGGCGCAGGGTGTGTGGGCCCGCCGGACCGCTACCCGGGAAGATCGGCCAGCAGGCTGGTGATCAGGCGGTAGACATCGCGAACCCCCCACCGTTGCGCCCTTCCGCCGAGGAACATCGCCCGTGCGGTCGGGTGGGTGGTGTCGGGTGCGCCCGCCGCCAACTTCGGGCGACCTTCGGTCAGGTAGCGGTCGAGGGCATCCTTCGCCGGCACACCGAATGGCACCACCCGCTGCTTCGACCCTTTGCCGGTCACGAGCACGGTGAGGCGTTCGAGATCGGCATCGGCGACGTCGAGGCCCACGAGTTCCGAGACACGGAGTGCGGAGGCGTACAGCAGTTCCACCGCGGCGAGGTCTCGGAGTGCCACCGGATCACCGCTCGCCGCCCGCAACTGGAGCGAGACGAGGATGTCGTCGATCTGCGACCTCGTGAGCACGCGAGGGAGGTGATGGTCGGGCTTCGGTGACTTGAGTCGGGCACCGGCATCCGCCCACGAATCGTCCGCTCGGGCGAGCCACGCTGTGAAGGCGCGAGCGGCAGCCGATCTCCTGGCGAGCGTGGATTTGGCGAGCTGGTGTTGAGCGCCCTGCCAGAGCCAGTCCCGCAACACCTCCAGCGTGAGGTCGAGGGTGCCATCGACTCCGCGCTCATTTGCGAACGTGGCGAGCCCGGCAAGGTCGGACCGGTAGGAGCGCACCGTGTGCGGGCTGAGCCCGCGTTCGGAGATCAGGTGTGCAGAGAATTCGTCGATCGCGGTGACGAACTCCACCTACATCGCCTCGATGTCCGCAGCCGTGACAGTGGACAGCTTGTTGGAGAACGCCTCGAGTCTCGCTTCGGGAGTCATCGCAGCGAGCTTCTCGAGGAACACGCCACTGAACCCGGCCACCTGCGGGAACTCCCCCACCGGAACCACGCTGTGCACGATCTGGTCGTCGTAGACGCGAGCGATCGTAAACGATTGACCGCCGTCGACTCCGGCGAGACGGGTGGGCGGAGCCCCTGCGTCGAGTGTGTAGCAGGTGGCACCGGCAACGCTCACCGGGATTCCGGCGAAGGTGCCGTGGGTGGAGTAGTGCAGGTGTCCGGCGATGATGGCGCGCACGTCGGAGTTGCGCACCACGTGGGCGAGGCGATCCTGGTGTTGCAACTCGATGATGGCCATCACCTCGACGGGTGAGGGAATCGGCGGGTGGTGCATGGCGAGAATGGTGCCGTGGGGGGCCGGCTCGCTGAGTTCCGCGGCAAGCCAGTCGAGCTGACCCTGCGTCAGTTCGCCGTGGTGATAGCCCGGCACCGTGGTGTCGAGACTGATGATGCGAAGCCCGTCGACGTTGTGGACGCGGTCCTGCGGACTGTTCGTGCCTTCTTCGTCGAAGAGCTCATGCTGGAAGCGTTCACGTTCGTCGTGGTTGCCCATCACCCAGACGACCTGGGTGCCCATCCGCGCAGCAGCAGGGTCGATGATGGCGCGGAGCCTGCGATACGCCTCGGGTTCGCCCAGGTCGGCGAGGTCGCCGGTGAGGATGAGCGCGTCTGGGCCGCTCCCCGAAGCCTCCAGTTGGGTGAGCGCTGCGGTGAGGTTGGCTTCGGTGTCGACCACTCCGTAGAGCGCACGATTCTCGGCCAGAAAATGGGTGTCGCTGACATGGGCCAGCACGTGGCTGGGCGCCGGGTATTGGCCGAGCTGGATCATCCCGCCAGCGTAGGCTCCGACCGCCGTTTTCCCCACGACCGCACGCGCGTGGCCGATTCACGTGCACGCCAGCCGCATCAGGGGTTGCATCTCACCCAGCCCGTGTCCCGGCGGCGCACGCGATCGTCGAGGTCGAGCGCGCCGAGCACGGTCTGCACCTCCCTGAGCGACAGTCCGGAGCGCCGCGCGATGTCATCGGCCGACCGGGGCGACCTCGCGCTCACGGCATCCAGCACCCGCACCGTGGTGTGGTCGTCGCCGGCCCGACCGGATGCAGCCTTCGTGGCACCGGCACCGGCACCGGCACCGGCAACGCCACCACCACCACGACCGCCACCACTGTCGGCACCGGCACGGTCACCATCACGGCCGGCACGGTCGCTGAGCCTGTCGCCACTGGCACGGTCACTGGGCCTCTCGGCACCGGCACGGCTGTCACCACTGCCACCGTCACCACCTGCAACAGGACGATGGGCAAGAGGGGCGAGTTCCGCCATCTCGTCGGCGTTCGTGACACAGATGGCGTCGTAGTCGCGGATGAGACGGTGACAACCCGCCGATGTGGCCGACGTGACGGGACCCGGGACCGCTCCGAGCGGCCTGCCGAGAGCCGCAGCATGACCGGCCGTGTTCAGCGAGCCCGACCTCCAGCCGGCCTCAAGTACGACGGTCGCCATACTCGCCGCCGCGATCAGTCGGTTGCGTTGCAGAAATCGCCACTTGGTGGGTGGGGACCCGCACGGGAGCTCCGAAACGACGACACCCGACGAGGCGATCCGGTGAAGAAGGGCGTCGTGGCCGCTCGGATAGAAGCGGTCGACACCGCCAGCAAGAAAGGCGACGGTGTGCCCTTCGCTCGCGAGAGCGGCTCGGTGCGCCATCCCATCGATTCCGTAGGCGGCCCCCGACACGATCGTGTAGCCCCGATCGACGAGACCTGCGGACGCCTCCATCGTCACGTGCTCGCCGTAGCCCGTTGCTGCTCGCGCCCCCACAAGGGCGATGGCGGGCCTGTGCGGCTCGAGAAGCGCGGGATTACCGCGAACCCACAGCGCAATCGGCCCGTGCGGTCCGAGATCGTCGACGCCGCTCGGCCATTCCACGTCGCCCGGCACGAGGAGTCGCAGGCCGAGACGCACGGCCTGGTTCACTGCGAGGAGAGCGGCATTGGCGACCACCCGCGGACGCCACCGATCGAGAGCCGCCACAAGATCGGGTGCGCCGAGCCCCGCATCCCCGGCAGAGGACGGCGAAGATTCTCCGAGTCGTGCCACCAGCCGGTCGATCGGCCACCCCTCCACCAGGGCGGCGAGCGCCGTCTCGGCACCGAGCACGGCAATGACGGTGCCCGCCGCCCGGTCCCCCGGCTCGGCGATCCCAGTCCACGCAGCACGGGCGAACCGGTCGACAAGCGCATCCCGGTCGAGGGAGTAGTCGGCGCGACCCGTGGGACTCGCCAACTCCCGAAGTTGGGGCAGGAGTGCGGCCTCCGCCACACCGAAGATCGTCATCAGGTCGCCTTTCTCAGATACAGTGCCCGGCCGATATGTTCCGCCGTTGGTCGGTCCACCTCTTCGAGGTCTGCGATCGTCCACGCCACGCGCAGCACGCGGTCGTAGCCGCGCATCGTGATGCCACCGCGTTCCAGGGCGCGGTCGATGGAGGATGTGACGGCGATCGGCAGTCGTTCGGTCGCGCCCCGGAGCCACGATCCAGGCACCTGCGAGTTGATCGACCACGGGGTCGCCGCGAGGCGCCTCGCGGTGCGCGCCCTCGCCGCGGCCACCCTCGCGCGGGCCGTCGTGGTGTCCGCCGCGCCATCCGCGCCCAACCGGAGTTGCGCCGAAGTGACCCTGGTCACGGCGAGCTGGATGTCGATGCGATCGAGCAGCGGACCGGACAGCCGATCGAGGTAGCGCCGCCGAACACTGGGGCTGCAGAGGCACTGCGATTCTTTGGCGCCCCACTGTCCGCACGGACACGGATTCGCCGCCAGCACCAACTGGAATCGCGCGGGAAACTGCGCCACCGCGTTGGCACGATGGATCGTGATGACCCCTGATTCGAGCGGCTGCCGCAGGGCATCCAGCACCACTCGGGGGAACTCGGGAGCCTCATCGAGAAAAAGCACGCCGTGCGAGGCACGCGCGGCGGCACCCGGCCGGATCACCCCGCTCCCCCCGCCGACGAGGGCTGCGGCGGTCGCGGTGTGGTGCGGGGCCTCGAGCGGCGGCCGAGTCTCCAGGGTGGCCCCGACCGGGAGCCCGGAGAGGGAGCGGATCGAGCTCACCTCCAGCGCCGCCTCGGAGTCGAGATCGGGCAACATGCCGGGGATGCGTGCGGCGAGCATGGTCTTGCCCGCCCCGGGGGGACCGATCATGAGCACGTGATGACCGCCGGCTGCAGCGATCTGTATCGCTTCGACGGCGTCGGCATTGCCGATCACCTCCGAGAGGTCCACCGGCTCCTCATTCGGCGTCGAGGGGGTCGGCCGAAAGATCGGATCCACCACGACCGGGTCGAAGGCGGCACCGTGCCAGATCGCAGCGTCGCGCAACGACGCGACGCCCACCACCCGCAGTCCGGGAACGAGGGCCGCCTCATCCGCATTGCCCGACGGCACCATCACGGTCTCCGCCCCCGCCCGCGCAGCAGCCAGCACCGCAGGGAGGACACCGTCGATCGGGCGCAGCCGACCATCGAGCCCGAGTTCCCCGAGGTGCACCACGCGCTCGACCGAGTCCGCCGACACCTGACCGGCCGCGGCGAACGCCGCGAGGGCGATACCGAGATCGAATCCGGAGCCGTGCTTGGGCAGCGATGCCGGAGACAGGTTGACCGTGAGCCGCCGGTCGGTGAGTTCGCAGCCCGAATTGGCCGCGGCCGCCCGCACGCGGTGCTGCGCCTCGGATAGCGCGCTGTCGGGAAGGCCGATGATCACCACCTTGGGGAGGGCTCCGGAGATGTCGGCCTCGATCTCCACGATCGCCCCCTGCAGACCGATCAGCGACACCGACCGCGTGCGCGCGATGGGCATCAGAACACCCGCTCCCGGTGCTCCACCGTGGGCGGCCCGATACGCGGCGCGATTACGGCCACCGCATCGATGCGGATCTCCCGGGCTTTGCCGGGGTGTGCGGCGCACCACGCGCGCGCCAACCGCCGCAACCTGGCCAGTTTCTGCAACGTGATGGCCTCGAGAGGATGCCCGTAGCCGAGCCCGGACCGCGTCTTCACCTCGACGAATACGACCCGCTCATTGATCGTGGCCACGAGGTCGATCTCACCCTGCGCGCACCGCCAGTTGCGATCGATGATGCGATACCCGCGCACCTCGAGGTACGCCGCTGCGAGCGCTTCGCCACGCCGACCCAGGTCGTCTTTCGCTGCCATGGAGGCCTCCTGCACCGAGGATGGCGAAAGGAGGCGTCCGCGGTCGCGGAGAGGGCGGAATCAGGGGTCGCGGGATGGTTCCGGAAGCCTGGGGAGGAGGCGCGGCGAGCTACTCGTCGAGCGCGAGTTCCTTCGGGAGTTCGAGCTCCTTGGAGGAGAGCTCCTCCACGTTCACGTCCTTGAAGGTGAGCACGCGGACGGACTTGACGAAGCGATCGGAGCGGTAGACATCCCACACCCACACGTCGTTCATGGTCAGTTCGAAGTAGAAGTCGTGCTCGGTGTCCTGGCGCACCAGTTCGACCTCGTTCGCCAGGTAGAACCGGCGCTCCGTCTCCACGACGTACCGGAATTGGCCCACCACATCGCGGTACTCGCGGTACAGGGCCAGCTCGACCTCGCGGTCGTAGTCTTCGATATCCTCGTCGTCCATGCTCAGGCAATCCTAGACGCGTCGGCGGAGCGATCCGCCGTGGGTGCCCCTGCGGCATCCGCGAGCGCCGCATCCGCGAGCGCCGCACCCGCCCGCGCCTCCGCACCCGCGAGCGCCGCACCCGCCTGCGCGTCCGCACCCGCCTGCGCGTCCGGCGCCGGTCGCTCGTGCAGCCAGGTGCGACGGTGCAACACACTCGGCCCCAGTGTCGCGATGGCACTGAAGTGACCGGCGGAGCCGTAGCCCTTGTTGCCGCTCCATCCGTAACCCGGGTGGTGACCGTCGGCCTCGATCATGAGGCGATCGCGGTGCACCTTCGCCACCACGGATGCGGCGGCGACCGACGCGCAGTCGCGGTCGGCCTTCACGCGGGTCTGCAGGGCAACGCGCGAGGTGAGCGCGGGGTTCAGCCAATCGTGGTTGCCATCGAGCAGGATGACGGAGTCGGCGATCCTGGCACCGGCCAGGTGGAGCTCGGTGAGTGCGCGTTTGCCGGCAAGCCCGAGGGCGGCCATGATGCCGATCCGATCGATCTCCTCGGCGGTCGCGAGACCGACCGCGCAATGCCGGGCCCACGCCACAGCGAGCGGTGCGAGGGTCTCCCGCCTCTTCTCGCTGAGCAGTTTCGAGTCGCGCAGTCCGGCCGGATGCGCGCCCACCTTCAGATCGACGACAGCGAGCCCCACCGCGACCGGGCCGGCGATCGCTCCGCGCCCGACTTCGTCGCATCCGATGACGAATCGGAAACCGCCAGCATGAAGGTCGGCCTCGGTCGCGAGAGTCGGTTCGGCGACGGTCACGTCACTCGTCTCGGTCGACGCCGCGGAAGGTGGACGGATAGTCGTCGAGCCAGCCCCAGTGCTCCGCGGGCCACGTCACCACGAAGGCTCGACCGACGATGTTGTCGATCGGCACGAAACCCTTGCTCGGGGTGCCCGTCTGGTAGCGGGAGTCCTGCGAGTTGTAGCGGTTGTCGCCCATCACCCAGATCGCGCCCTCCGGCACGGTCACGGAGAAGTCGGTGAAGGAGACCTTGTCGACGCCGTCCGGGAGCTTGAGGTAGGGCTCGTCGAGAGGCACGCCGTTGACCTCCATCTGGCCGACCGCGTTGCAGCACATCACGGTGTCGCCGGGGAGACCGATCACCCGTTTGATGAGGTGGTCGTTGCTGTCCGATGCGCTCAGACCGACGGCGGTCAGCACCCAGTCGATGGCGCCGGTGACCGGGTTGACGGCCACCGTGGCCTGCCCGGGCAGCCACCCTCCCGGGTCTTGGAACACGACGACATCGCCACGCTGAAGCGGAACGACACCGGGAACGAGCTGGTTCACGATGATGCGATCGCTGATCTGGAGCGTGTTCTCCATGGAACCCGAGGGGATGTAGAAGGAGCGAATGAGGAAGGTCTTGATCCCCACCGAGATGATCACGGCGATCACGAAGATCACCGCGATGTCGCGGAGGAACAGGCCGACACCGCGTGCTCTGGCCCGACGCCGATCACTCGTAGCGTCAGCCCGCATCGCTGTTTCCCTGTCCGTCACTCTGTCCCCACGTATCGCCCCCAAGTGTAGGCGGGAGCGATCAGTGTAGACGG
Organism: uncultured Actinomycetota bacterium; assembly: GCA_963756375.1. GTDB lineage: Bacteria > Actinomycetota > Actinomycetes > Actinomycetales > Microbacteriaceae > Marisediminicola. The sequence goes on from CAVWNJ010000005.1 coordinate 1,567,363, forward strand.
ATGCGCTGAGCCTGGGAGATGAAGAAAAAGGGCCGGAACACGCCATGCGTGTCCCGGCCCGAAGTTCGGTAAGCGACTAGCGCTTTTCCTTGATCTTGGCCTTCTTGCCACGGAGATCGCGGAGGTAGTAGAGCTTCGCGCGACGCACGTCACCGCGGGTGACGACCTCGATGTGGTCGATGACCGGGGAGTGAACCGGGAAGGTACGCTCCACGCCGACCTGGAAGCTGACCTTGCGCACGCAGAACGTCTCGCGCACGCCCTCGCCCGAGCGGCCGATGACGACGCCCTGGAAGACCTGGATACGCGAACGCGTGCCTTCAACGATGTTGACGTGCACCTTGACGGTGTCTCCGGCACGGAAGTCCGGGATGTCGTTACGCAGCGACGCTGCGTCGACGTGGTCGAGGATGTGCATGGTTGTTCGCTCTCTGCAACCGCCACAGGTCGATAGCGGGTGTCGGTGATTCTGGATGAAGGGGTGTGCCAGACGATGGACGATGTCCGAACGCGTCGGCCCCCCTGTGGCAGGACCGTGCGGCTGAGCACAAAGGGTCATTCTGCCACAGGCGGTGACCCGACGCCACTCGGACGGTCAGCGCCTCGGTGACTCGATGCGGATGACGTTGCCGTCGCCGCGCCCGCGACCCGCGTCATCCCGGCTCGAACCGTATTCCGCCATCTTCACCGCGCTCTGGTCGAGCGAGGCGAACACGGTCTGCACGCGACGCCGGGCGGCAACCACCAACTGCCAGATGGCCAGCGCGAACACCGCGATCGACACCAGCATCAACGCACCACCGAGGAGGCCGGCCGCAACCGGCAGGCCCGCTGCGAGCACGACACCGTAGGCGATCGCCACGGCATACCAGGTGGCGAGGGCCGCGACATCCAGCCATGACAGAGTCCGGGCGGAACGAACCGATTTGCGCGCCCAGGTGATGCCGAGGACCACGGCCATGCCCACGAGGAGTGAGGGCCAGGCGATGAAGGCGAACACGGTCTGCGCGCCGAGGGAATCGGGTGCGATGGCCACCGCGACCGCGATCCACAGCGGCACGAGCACGATCGCGACGATCTGCACCCAGTAGAAGGCCTTCCGTAACCACATGGTCACAGGGTACGCGCCGTTCGCGGGAGAATAGCTGAATGATCGAGCTTCGCACCCCGGCAGAAATCGAACAGATGAGGGCGGCCGGCACGTTCGTCGCCGAGGTCCTCACCGAGTTGAAGGCCACGGCCGAAGTGGGGATGAACCTACTCGAACTCGACGCGATCGCGCACCGGATGATTCGCGAGCGCAAGGCCGAGAGCTGCTACATCGACTATCACCCGTCGTTCGGCGCGAGCCCGTTCGGCAAGGTGCTCTGCACCTCGGTGAATGATGCGGCACTGCACGGTCTGCCGTTCGACTATGTGCTGCGCGACGGCGACCTCCTGAGCCTCGACTTCGCTGCCCAGGTGAACGGGTGGGTGGCGGACTCCGCGGTCTCGTTCGTGGTGGGGAGCCCACGCGAGGAGGACCTCGCCCTGATCGACGTCACCGAACGGGCACTCGCCGCGGGAATCGCCCAGGCCGTGACGGGCAACCGGATCGGCGACATCTCCGCAGCGATCGGCGCCGTCGCCCGAGAGAGCGGATACGGAGTGAACACCGACTTCGGTGGCCACGGTGTCGGACGCACGATGCACGGCGACCCCCACGTGCCGAACGACGGGCGCCCCGGGCGAGGCTTCCCGCTGAGGGCCGGGCTCGTGTTCGCCATCGAGCCGTGGTTGATGCACACCACCGACCGCATCTTCACGGACCCGGACGGATGGACCCTCCGCAGCCTGGACGGCTCCCGAGCCGCGCACGCCGAGCACACCGTCGCGGTCACCGAGGACGGCCCCGTCGTTCTCACCGCGCGCTCCTAGCCGCCCCGGTAGGGCCCGGCGCGACACGGCCCGGCCCGCCAGACGCTTAGCCCGCGGTGCCCGCCCAACGCCTCTGCCGGCGGTGCCTGCCGGACGCTCAGGCCGCGGTGCCCGCCCGACGTCTCAGCCCGCGGTGCTCGCCCGCTCCCGGTGCGCCACCATGTTCATCCGATTGCCGCAACGAACGCCGCAGAACCGTTTCGAGCCGTTACGCGACAGGTCGATGAAGGCTCCCGTGCAGTCATCCGCCGCACACTCCCGCAGCCGTGCGCTCTCCCCGGTTCGGATCACGTCAACGAGGGCGAGGGCGAACTCCACCCGGATGCGCTCGGCGAGGGGTGCGCTCGCCTCTGAGGCATGCAGATGCCAGTCGAGGCCGTCGTGACGAAGAAGCCGCGGTAGCGCTCGTGCATCGCTGAGCATCACGTTCACCTCGCCCACGATCTCATCCCGCTCCAGCGTCCAGATGCTCCGGAGCCGAGCCCGTGTCGCTCGCACCTCGGCGAGTTCGAGGTCGTCGCGGTCGAACCTGCCGGAGTACTCGTACTCGGTGAGGAGCGCGTCGAGTTGCTCGGCCGTTTCGAGTTCGTCTGCTCCACTCTTCGTGGCGCCGGCTGCGGTGTTGACGAGCGCGACGGTGAACGCGAGATTGTCTATCGTGTCAGGGGCAAAATGCAAATTGACTCCTTACTCACCAAGAGGCTAGCGTCTCGATCATGCGCATGCCACTCCGTTCCGCCCGCCGGTCGACGCGGTACTCCTCGACCACGGGCGGTCTCATCGTCGCGGTGATAGCGGCGGCGACATTCGGCGTGTCGGGCGCATTCGTCAAACCTCTGCTGGAATCCGGATGGAGCCCGGCGGCCGCCGTCACCGTGCGCGCCCTCATCGGCGGCCTCGTGCTCGCGCCGCTCGCCATCGTGGCGCTGCGCGGCCAGTGGTGGGCGCTGTGGCGGAACCGATGGACCGTGCTGGCGATGGCCTCCATCGGGGTGGCCGGAACACAGCTCGCCTACTTCGCCGCGATCGAACGCATCCCGGTGAGCACGAGCATCCTCATCGAGTACATGGCGCCGCTGCTCCTCGTGGCCGTGGCCTGGGTGCGCTCGCGCCGCACGCCCAAGCTGGTGGTGCTGGTCGGTTCCGTCGTGGCGCTGGCCGGACTCATGCTCGTGGTGTCGCCGGGCGGCCAGGCGCGACCGGACATCCTCGGGCTCGGATTCGCGGCGCTGGCGATGGTCGGTGCCGCCGTCTACTACCTCGTCGCGGCTCGTCCCGCCGAGGGACTGCCGCCGGTGGCACTCGCCTCGAGCGGACTGGTGCTCGGCGGTGTACTGCTCGGCGTGGTCGGCCTCGTGGGCGCTGTGCCGTTCACGACGAGTTCCAACGATGTCGCGCTGTTCGGCGAGTCCGTGTCGTGGTGGGTGCCACTCCTCATCGTGGGCGTGGTGGGCACGGCGATCGCCTACGCCACGAGCCTCACCGCGACGCGGATGCTCGGCTCCCGCCTTGCGTCCTTCGCCGGACTGCTCGAGGTGGTCGCGGCCGCGTTCTACGCCTGGCTGCTGCTCGGCGAACAACTCACCGTGCTGCAGCTTCTCGGCGGGCTCCTGATCCTTACCGGGATCGCCTTCGTTCGAGCGGAGAAGGCGCCGGTCGAAAGCTCGGAACCGGACCTCGTCGACGAACTGCGCTGACCCTGCGGCGCACCCTGCGGCGCACCCGGCGGCCGCCCTTGAGCCGACTCAGTCGGGCAGGAGGTCGGGGCGTACGCGCCTCGTGCGTTCCAGCTGCTGCTCCGTGCGCCAGGCGGCGATCGCACCGTGGTTCCCGCTCGTGAGCACGGGCGGCACGGCCAGACCGCGCCACACGGCGGGTTTGGTGTAGCTGGGGTGTTCGAGCAGTCCGTCGGAGTGGCTCTCCTCCACGAGACTCTGCGGGTTGCCGACCACACCGGGGATGAGGCGTCCGATCGCCTCGATCATCGCCATCGCGGCCACTTCACCGCCGTTGAGCACGTAATCACCGAGGCTCACCAGACGCACTCGGGCGCGGGTCGCTGCGTAGTCGACCACGCGCTGGTCGATGCCCTCGTAGCGGCCGCATCCGAAGACCAGCTGCTGCTCCCCCGACAGTTCCCGGGCGATCTGCTGGGTGAAAACTTCCCCGGCCGGCGACGGGAACAGGATGACCGGATCGATTCCGCGGGCCTCGCTGCGGTACAGCACCGAGTCCAGGGCGTCACCCCACGGCTCCGGCCGCATGACCATTCCGGCGCCGCCGCCGTAGGGGGTGTCGTCGACGGTGCGATGACGGTCGTAGGCGTAGTCGCGGAGGTCGTGCACGGCAAGGTCGATCAGGCCGGTCTGCCTGGCCTTACCGAGCAGCGAGACATCGAGCACGGAGAAGAACTCCGGGAAGATCGTCACGATGTCGATGCGCATGCTCTGCTGCCATCCGTTCGATCGGTCGCGATGCACGCGGCCTTCATGTGGTGTGCTGCCTGTCAGGCGGAGGGCGAGTCCGTGGGGCGCACGGGGGTGGACTCGGATGTCGCGGTGTCCGTAGACGGGACGTCAGCGTCAGCACTCTCGGCGTCACCGGAGGCAGCGACGTCGGCCACCTCGGCGGTGTCGTCTGGCTCGGCGGTGTCGTCTGGCTCGTCGGGCAGCTCCTCGAACAGACCGAGGGGCGGCGTCACCGTGAGGGTGCCAGCCGCGACATCCACAGCCGACACGATCGCCTTGACGAACGGCACGAGAACATCACCGGTCGCCGTTGCGACGGTGAGGAGGTCTTGCGACGGGAGGTGGTCGACCTGGCTGATCACGCCGACCTTGACGCCGTCACGAAGCACATCGAGACCGACAAGCTGGTGGTCGTACCAGGCATCGTCTTCTTCGGGAATCTCCGTGAGGTCCTGGTCAACCCACAGGATCGCCTTCACGAGGCTCTCGGCGACATCGCGATCCGGAACGTCTTTGAAGAACGCCACGGGATGCGTGTTGTACCACTTCAACTCGATCAACTCGAGCGTCTTGCCATGCCAGGTGGAACTCTCGGGCACCTGGAGCTGGAACACGGCGCCCGGGACGAAACGTCGTCCCGGGTCATCCGTGTACAGCTCGACCTTGATCGCACCCTTGAGCCCGTGCGCCTTTGTCAGGCGCCCGACCCGCAGCTGCGTCTTGCCCGCAGTCTCGTGATCAGAAATCGGTGTCCACCACATCGACGCGCACACGCTTGCCGTCGGCGATCGCCGACACGAGGGTACGCAGCGCTTTCGCGGTGCGTCCGGCGCGTCCGATGACCCGGCCGAGGTCCTCGGGGTGCACGCGCACCTCGAGGACATCGCCGCGGGCGGAGTTCTTTTCAACGACCTGCACGTCGTCCGGGTGATCGACGATCCCCTTGACGAGGTGCTCGAGAGCTCCAGCGAGCATGATTACGCCTTGTCTGCAGCAGCCTCGGCCGGAGCCTCGGCGGAAGCGTCGTCGGCGGGAGCCTCAGCGGCCTCGTCGGCGGGCGCCTCGGTCTTCGGCGCGGGCGCCTCGGCCTTCGGCTTCAGAACGGCCTTCTTCTTCTCGTCGGCCTGGAACACGGCCTTCTCTTCCTTCACCTTGACGGTGCTCTCCGAGGCGCTCTTGTCGCCCTTGAAGATGCCCCAGTCGCCGGTGAGCTTGAGAAGCGCAGCAACCTGCTCGGTCGGCTGAGCGCCGACGCCGAGCCAGTACTGCACGCGGTCGGAGTCGACCTTGATCACCGAGGGCTCCTCGGTGGGGTGGTACTGCCCGATCTCCTCGATCGCACGACCATCGCGCTTGGTGCGCGAGTCGGCGACGACGATGCGGTAGTACGGCGCGCGGATCTTGCCCATGCGCTTCAAACGAATCTTTACAGCCACAATTCTCCTGAATTAGTTATGTGTGGTTGAACTGATGGCGTGAGCGTGGGGGCACACTCGACACGAGCTCTGAAGGGAAACCGTCGCAGCCTGATTAGAGGGTCGGGCTTGCGCGGACTCGACTGGCCATTCTGCCACAAATCGGATGCCGCGGTGCTCCCGTCCACGACGGCACCGTCGGGCGGCGTCATCCGGGGGGTCGGATGCCGCTTCCGGGCGTCCTCACCGTGCGGACGGACGGCCGCCGACGCGACAGCGCGACGCCGGTGAGACAGACCGCACCGCCGATGATCGCGATGACGGTGGGCACCTCGCCGAGCAGCAGGAAACCGAGGAGGATCGCGAGGGGCGGCACGGTGTAGGTGCTGATACCGAGCTGGCCGGCGGGCATCCGGGACAGCGCGAACGCCCACGTGCTGAAGGCGAGTGCGGTCGGAACGGCACCGAGATAGACGGCGCCGACGACGGCGGCGGGCGGAGCCGACGACACGTCATCGATCAGGGCACCTGCGAACGGCAGGCACGCAACCATGCCGATGACGCACCCGAGCCAGGTGACCTGCGCGGCGGGAAGCCTCTTCAGGGCAGGTTTCTGCAGCAGAACCCCGATCGCGTAGGTGAACGCCGCCGCGAGAGCCCAGAGCACGCCGATGCCGTCGCCGATGCCCGTGCTCGTTCCGATGCCGATGAGCAGCACACCCAGGAACGCGATCCCCGCCCCGATCGCGACCCAGCCGGACAGCCGCTCGCCGAGGAACACGCCGGCACCGACCGCGATGAGGATGGGCCCGATGTTCACGATCATCGCCGTCGTGCCGGCATCCAAAGTCTGCTCGGCGATGTTGAGGGCGATGTTGTAGGCGCCGAACCAGGCCACGCCGAACCCCGCGATGAGCGCCCACTCGCGACCGGTCGGGGCCACCCAACGGCGACCGATGAGCACGAATCCCAGCAACGCCGCCCCCACGATGAGCCGTGCAAGCGCCAGGGCTCCCCCACCGAAGTACGGCGCGACCCCCCGGATCACGATGAAGGCGCTCGCCCACGCCAGCACCGTGACCACGATGGCGGCGAGTACGGCGGGCGACAGGGCGTCGCGAGTCACGGGGAGGGAACGGTTCACCCGCTCACGCTAGCGACACCGACGGGCTCACGATGTCAGGATAGGCACGGGGCGCCACCGTGCCCGCAGTGCCGGCCCGTTTCCTCGAAGGGTACGACCCATGAGCTCCGATCAGCCCAGAACCGTCGCCGATCGCGGGATCCCGTTTGCGACGTCCGAGCGGGGAACCCTCGGCATCGAGTGGGAGTTGGCCCTCGTCGACCACAAGAGCGGCGAACTCGCCCCTGCTGCGCCCGACATCCTCGATGCGCTGCGGATGCCCGATGGCGGCGACAACCCCTGCATCACCGCCGAGCTGCTCACCAACACCGTGGAGATCGTCACCGGCGTGCACCGGACGGTGCCGGAGGGCCTCGCCGACCTCCGGGAATCGATCGAAGCGGTGCGCACCGTGGCCGAACCCATGGGCGTGGACATCATGTGTTCGGGCACGCATCCGTTCAGCCAGTGGTTCGAGCAGCAGGTGACGGCGAAGGCGCGCTACGCCACCCTCATCGACCGCACCCAGTGGTGGGGTCGGCAGATGATGATCTGGGGCGTGCACGTGCACGTGGGCATCGAGGATCGCGACAAGGTGCTCCCGATCATGAACGGCCTCCTCACCTGGTACCCGCATTTTCAGGCGCTCTCCGCGTCGAGCCCGTACTGGGCGGGAGAGGCCACCGGTTACGCCTCCAGCCGCGCGATGCTGTTCCAGCAGCTCCCGACGGCCGGACTTCCACCCCAGTTCGGCGCGTGGGGCAACTACGAGCAGATGGTCGACGACATGCTCCATGTGGGTGTCATCGACCACTACAACGAGTTGCGATGGGACATCCGGCCCTCCGCCCGGTGGGGAACACTCGAGATGCGGGCGTGCGACGGGCTCGCGACCATGCAGGAGACCGGCGCGATCGTGGCGCTGACCCAGTGCCTCGTGGAGATGCTGTCGACTCGGCTCGATGAGGGTCACGAACTGCCGTCGATGCCACCCTGGTACGTGCGCGAGAACAAGTGGCGTGCGGCACGCTACGGCCTCGACGCGATCGTGATTCTGGATGCAGCGGGCAACGAGCGTCTGGTGCGCGACGACCTCGCCGACCTGATCGTCACCCTCGAACCGATCGCCGAACGCCTGGGGTGCCTCGCGGAGTTGCATGACCTCACGGTGATCCTGGAGCGCGGCGCCAGCTACCAGCGGCAACTCGCCGTCGCCGCGGAGCACGGTGGGAGCCTCAAAGCGGTCGTCGCATCCCTCGTGCGCGAGCTGCGCGACGGGCTCGGTTAGTCCCGCCGCGCATCCGCCTCACTGATTTTTGGAGTCGCGCCAGGCGAACCAGTCCTTCGCCTTGGCGATGTCGTAGTCGGGGCCGGTGAGCCCGATGGTGAACAGGGTGGCCCCGGCGGCATGCAGGTCGTCGGCTTCGGCGACCGACCGGTTGCGCAGTTCCGTGGAGACCTCGATCTCTGCGATGTCGCGGTCGACGTCGTCGCACCAGCCCTGCAGCACATCGAGTTTGTGCTCGAGGGTCGGCACGTCGGAGAAGCTGTGCCAGATGTCGGCATGCTTCGCGACGATGCGAAGGGTCTTCTTCTCGCCGCCACCACCGATGAGCACCGGAATGTCGCGGGTCGGCGCCGGATTGAGTTTCGCCCACCGCTCCTCGATCACCGGCATGGCGTTTGCCAGATCGTTCAACCGCGAACCAACGGTGCCGAACTCATAGCCGTACTCCTCGTAGTCGCGTTGGAACCAGCCGGAGCCGGTCCCGAAGATGAACCTGCCGGTGCCGCCCTTGGCGCTGATGTGGTCGATGGTGCGGGCCATGTCGGCCTGGAGGTTCGCGTTGCGGTAGCTGTTGCAGTTCACCAGCGCACCGAGCTCCACCCGCGAGGTCTGCTCGGCGAGCGCCGCGAGCATGGTCCACGACTCGAAGTGGAGTCCGTCGCGTTCGCCCGACAGGGGGAAGAAGTGGTCCCAGTTGAACAGGATGTCGGCGCCCGCATCCTCGAGCTCGGCTGCGGCGTCGCGGATGCGCTCGTATGGCAAATGTTGTGGGGCGAGTTGCACGCCGATGCGCACGGGACGATTCTGTGGGGTCATCCGCCAACATTATGTCGATCGGAACCGACATGCCTGTCACATGCGAGCCCGAGTCAGCACTCGCTCAGGTCCAGCCGAGTAGAACAGTGTGGGGGTGATGGCGCCATCGCCTCGGACGGACAAACCGGATGGAGACGATGATGAGCAAGGAACGCAATCTCGCAGCGCAGGACCGCCTCGGGCAGCTTCTCAACGATCACGAGATAGGCCGTATAGACGAGGTCTTCGCCACCGATGTGGTGGATCACGATCCCGCTCCTCATCAGGGAGCCGGCGCCGCAGGCATCAAAGAGTTCTGGTCGTCGTTCCACGCAGGATTCCCTGACTTCGCGATCGCACCGGCGGTGGTCACGGCCGATGACGAGCACGTCACGGTCGTCCTCGACGTGACGGGCACGCATACCGGCGAGTTCAACGGGATCGCGCCGAGTGGCAAATCGATCTCTGTGCGCGGGATCCAGGTTGGACGCTTCGCCGACGGAAAGATTGTAGAGCGGTGGGGCGCGACCGATGAGGCGGGCATCATGAAGCAGATCGGTGCCGCCTGATCTGTCAAATGTCGTCGAAGGCCGCCCCATCCTTTGATGAGGCGGCCTTTTACGTAGTGACGGGACGAGTCAGCCGCGGATGGTCACGATTCCCGCGTCGCTCGCCTTCTGCACGGCATCCGCCTCGGCCTGGGTGAGGGTTCCGTCGGTGACGGCCTCATCGAGGATCGCCGCATCATCTGCAGCCTCCTCCTGGGCGTGCTCGGCCTTCACCTCTGCGACCGCGGTGCTCACCGTGGCCTCGTCGATGCCCAGTTCGGCGGCGAGAGCCGTGATCAGCGCGGCCTGGCGAGTCTCCTTGGCCGTCTCACGATCCTCCTGGGTGGCATCTGCCGAGGGACGACCGGCTGACTTCGTCGCGTCACGAACGGCAGAGAACGCATCGGAGAGGGTGGTCTCCGACACACCGAGCTTGGTGGCGAGGGCCGCAGTGTCGATGCCCTTGTCTCCACGGCCATGACCGTTGCCGCGGTCGGCGGTGGTTGCGCTCGGTGGTGCCGCTCGTCGCGGTCGTTGAGGAGCTGGGTGTGGCGCTCTCGGCCTGGGCGAGCATGGGAACACTCAGCCCGATACCGGTGAGCACTGCAACGCTCGCGGCTCCGGCGATCAGTTTCTTGTTCATGCTTGGTCCTTCCGTCGTGTCCGGAATCTCCGGCCTGCGGAATCGAGCATGCGTGCCGACCCTATGAGCGCACTATGACGCGAATAGGAGAACGGTGAGGTCTGGTGCCTGGCTAGTTGCCGAGGAACTTCTGCAGGCTCGCGAGTTCCTCCTCGGTGGGCGCACCCTTCGCACCGCCGAGACCGAAACCCGAGCCGGAACCGGGCACGACGGGCTTTGCGCCCGCGGCGAGCGCGGCATTCTCCGCCGCGCGCTTCGCCGGGTTGCCCGAACGCGAGCCCTTCTTCGCCTGCTGCTGCTTGGCCTTGCCGCCATACCCCGCACCGGGGATGGGACCCATCCCGGGAACCTGCGGAACCCCACCCTTGGCGACCGTCTTCATCATCTTCGCCGCTTGCTCGAAGCGGGAGACGAGCGAGTTCACCTCGGTGACCGTGGTGCCGGAACCGCGAGCAATCCGCACCCGGCGTGAACCGTTCAACAGCTTCGGCGTGCGCCGCTCCTGCAGGGTCATCGACTGGATGATCGCTTCGGTGCGGGTGAGCTCGGACTCGTCGAAGTTCTCGAGCTGTTCGCGCATCCCCTTCGCTCCAGGAAGCATGCCGAGCATGTTCTTGATGGAGCCCATCTTCTTGATCTGCTGCATCTGCGACAGGAAGTCCTCGAGCGTGAACGTCGAGGTCATGAACTTCTCGGCGACCTTGCGGGTCTCCTCCTCGTCGAAGGCCTCCTGGGCCTGCTCGATGAGCGAGAGGATGTCACCGAGGTCGAGGATGCGGCTCGCCATGCGGTCCGGGTAGAACGGCTCGAAGGCGTCGAGAGTCTCGCCCGTGGAGGCGAACAGGATCGGGCGACCGGTGATGGATGCCACGCTGAGAGCGGCACCACCGCGTGCATCGCCGTCGAGCTTCGACAGCACGACACCGGTGAAGTCCACGCCCTCCTGGAAGGCACGGGCGGTGGCGACGGCGTCCTGACCGATCATCGCGTCGATGACGAACAGCACCTCGTCCGGCTCGATCGCGCGACGGATGTTCGCCGCCTGCTTCATGAGTTCGGCGTCGACACCGAGACGTCCGGCGGTGTCGACGATCACCACGTCGTACTGCATGTCGCGGGCGTAGCGCACGGCATCCCGCGCGACCTTGACCGGGTCACCGACCCCGTTTCCGGGTTCGGGCGCGTAGACGGCGGCGCCCGCCTGCTCCCCCACCACCTGCAGCTGGTTGACGGCGTTGGGTCGCTGGAGGTCGGCGGCGACGAGAAGCGGGGTGTGGTTGTCCTTCGCGAGCCACTTCGCGAGTTTTCCGGCGAGGGTGGTCTTACCTGCACCCTGGAGGCCGGCGAGCATGATGATCGTTGGCGGGTTCTTGGCGAACTGGATGCGGCGCACCTCGCCGTCACCGAGGTTGCCGCCGAGGATGGCGACGAGTTCGTCGTTGACGATCTGGACGACCTGTTGCGCGGGGTTCAGCGCCTTCGACACCTCGTCGCCGAGCGCACGCTCGCGCACCTTCGCGGTGAACTCCTTGACGACCTCGAGGGCGACGTCGGCGTCGAGGAGCGCCCGTCGGATCTCGCGCACTGTGCCGTCGACGTCGGCGGGTGTGAGCTTGCCCTTGCCGCGCAGGTTTTTGAAGGTCTCAGTGAGACGGTCGGTGAGATTTCCGAAAGAGGCCATGGTGCCGCCAGTTTATTGCAGGGCGCAGCACGGCCACACCGCTGTGCCGAAAACGTCAGTCTTCGATGAGGCGTTTGCCGTAGCTCACCGAGGCGTCCGGCCGTGTACCCGAGAGCGTCGTAGAACCCCGACGCGTCCTGGTTGTCGGCGCGCAGGAGAAGGTTCACCTTGGGGCAGCCGAGCTCCTCGAGACGGCGTTCGATCTCGGCCATCATCCGTCTGCCGAAACCGGAGCGGCGGTGAGCCGGTGCCACGGCGAGGTAGTACACCCACCCTCGGTGTCCGTCGTAGCCGCCCATCGCTGTGGCTGCGACCGCGCCGTTGTGTGCGCCGACGATGAACAGCTCCGGTTGCGCGGCGAGTTTGCGTTCGATGTCGAGGTAGGGGTCGTTCCACGGTCGGGTGAGTTCGCACTCCTGCCAGAGTGCGACGACCTGGTCGGTGTCGTCGGTGCGGAAACGGCGGATGATCACCGCGCAACCCTACCTCCGGGCCTAGGTTGAACTCATGGCCGACTCGCCCCGCATCCTTCCCTTCCAGACGCACAGCCCGGACATCGCCGAGACCGCGTGGGTCGCGCCCGGTGCCACCGTGATCGGGCAGGTGACGCTCGCTGCGGACTCCAGCGTGTTCTACGGGGCGGTGTTGCGGGGAGACACGGACGCCATCATCCTCGGCGCGGGAAGCAACCTGCAGGACAACGTGGTCGTGCACTGCGATGAGGGCACGCCCACGACGGTCGGTGCCGGTGTGAGCGTGGGTCACGCAGCAGTGCTGCACGGATGCACGGTCGAAGACGACTGCCTGATCGGGATGTCGGCCACGGTGCTCAATCGAGCGGTGATCGGTCGCGGCTCACTCGTGGCCGCAGGAGCTGTGGTGCTCGAAGGCACCGTGATCCCGCCCGGCTCTCTCGTGGCGGGCGTGCCCGCGAAGGTGCGACGGGAGATCACCGCGGACGAGTTGGCGCACATCCGTCGGAATGCCGAGCACTACGTTGAGCTCAGTCGGAAGCATCGCGCGGGAAGCTAGCCGGCGGTCACAGTCGGACGGCCACGATGAGGGTCCCATAGACGAGCACCGGGATCGCCGCCACAATCAGGGCGGCGGCGTTCCACTTGCTGCGACGCCTCGTACTCATGTTCACGATCGCCAGCACGACGCCGAAGATGAGCACCGCCAGACCGGTGGCGGTGATGGCGAATCCGCGGCCGGGCTCCGTGCCGGCGAGCGCAGCGGTGATGCTGGCGACGAAACCCCAGGTGGCGACGATCCCACCGATTGCCGTCGCCGCGAGCGCGGCGAAACCGCGACCGGACGCGGGTGTGCCCTTCGGCTTCGTCTGGCCGGGCTTGGTTGCTCCGGGTTTGGTTGCTCCGGGTTGGGCCGTTCCAGGCTTGGTTGCTCCGGGCTTGGTTGCTCCGGGCTTGGTTGCTCCGGGTTTCGCGCTCGACCTGTCGCTCGACTTGTCGCTCGACCTGGCCGTCGACTTGCCGCCTCCGGCCACCCCTCGGCGGGAGGCATCGCCACCCGTGGTCGTCACGCGCGCCGTCCGCTCAGCCGACGAGGTTCTGCACGAACACGTGCGGCGTGAAACCGGTGAGGTCACCGATGCCCTCGCCCTGCCCGATGAGCTTGATCGGGATGCCGGTCTTCTCCTGTACGGCGATCACGAAACCGCCCTTCGCAGAGCCGTCGAGCTTGGTGATGACAAGCCCGGTGACGCCGGCGTGCTGAATGAAGGCCTCCGCTTGAGCGAGACCGTTCTGGCCGGTGGTGGCGTCGAGCACGAGCAGCACCTCGGCGATCTCGGTCTGCTTCTCGACGACACGTTTGATCTTGCCGAGCTCATCCATGAGACCGCTCTTGGTCTGCAGGCGGCCGGCCGTGTCGATGATGACGATCTCGATGCCTTCGCGCATCGCCCGGTCCACCGTCTGGAACGCGACGGATGCGGGATCCTGCCCCTGCTGCTGCGGACGCTGGATCGCCGCACCACCGCGTTCCGCCCAGGTGGCGAGTTGCTCGACCGCGGCCGCGCGGAACGTGTCGGCGGCGCCGACGATGACCGTGCGACCGTAATTCACGAGGAAGCGGGAGAATTTGCCGATCGTCGTCGTCTTGCCGACACCGTTCACGCCGACCACGAGCACGACCGCGGGGCGCGCGGAGAGCTTCAACGTGGGGTCGAGTCTCGCGAGCCGCTCCTCGAGGGTCTCGCGCAGCATCCGCTTGAGGTCCGTCGGGTCGGTCGTCGAGAACCGTCGCACCTGTTCGTGCAGGTGCTCGATCACCTCTTCGGTGATGGTCGGGCCGAAGTCTGCACGGATGAGCGCGTCTTCGAGGTCCTCCCAGGTGGTCTCGTCGATGGTGGGCTTCGCGAACATTCCGCGTAATGCGCCGCCGAGGGACCACGGTCTTGCTCGTTCCGCCATGCAGTCAGCCTAACCGTGCCCATAGGCTGGCTCGGTGACTCCGAACCCCGCCGCGCCGTCCACCCCAGCCCCCGGGAAGCCGGTGAGGCTCGCCCTCGTGCGGCACGGTCAGACGGACTGGAACGCGGCGGGTCGACTGCAGGGATCCTCGGATGTGCCCCTCAATGAGATCGGTCGTGGGCAGGCACGCGACTCCGCCGAACGGTTCGACCGCAGCCAGTGGGGTGCCGTGGTGGCGTCGCCGCTCGGGCGGGCATCCGAGACGGCGTCGATCATCGCCGGATCGCTCGAGATCGTCGACGGTGGTCGATTCTCGGAGTTGGTGGAGCGGCACTACGGCCACGCCGAAGGGCTCACCAACGATGAGGCGGCGGAACGCTGGCCGGACGGTGAGTTCCCGGAGCTGGAAGCACGCGACTCTGTCGCGGCCAGAGGTCTCGCGGGTATCGCGCGCATCGTGGATGAGCACCCGGACACCCCGGTGATCGTGGTGGCGCACGGCACCCTCATCCGTGAGGTGCTGCGGCGACTGAGCCCCCACCCTGTGCCGCCGATCGCGAATGCCGCCACGAGTCTGATCGAGCGTACCGAGAACGGTTGGCGCGTTCTCTCGGTGAACGACGAGGCGGTCGCACCGGCCTGATGGGTGCCGTTATCGCGGTGCTGCTCGCCTCCATCCTGTTCGGCACGACGGGCACGGCTCGCGTCTTCGGTCCAGACAGTGCCGATGTGGTGTCGGTGGGTGCCGCCCGGATCGTGATCGGTGGGGTGGGACTGGCTGTTGCCGCCTTCTTCATGGCCCGGCGTGCATCGGCGAATCGAGGCGCGATCGTCGCGCCGTCATCCCACGGATCGCTCCTGACCAAGCCGACGCCGTGGCGTACCGCGCTCATCGTCGCCATCGGGGCGGCGGGCGTGGTTCTCTACCAGCCGACCTTCCTGCTCGGCACTGAACGAAACGGGGTCGCGGTCGGAACGGTGCTGGCACTCGGGTCGGCGCCTGCCATGACAGGGGCGCTGGCATGGATGCTGAACCGGAGGTTTCCCGGTGCCCGGTGGGCCGCCGCCACCGCGGTCGCAGTGCTCGGAGTCGCACTTCTCGGCGGGCTGTTCAACGGTCTGATGCTTCCGGGCGGGCTGTTCGGTGATGGGACCGGTGCGTCCGCGACCGAGACGGGTGCGCTCGACCCCGTCGGCATCGCCGGGTCGCTCGGAGCCGGCCTCTCGTACGCTGTGTACACGCTGGCGTCGAAGGCGCTTCTGCAACGCGGGTGGACCCCGCCGAATGCGATGGCCGCCGTCTTCGGTTCCGCTGCCTTGGCAGGGGTCGTGGTGCTGGCTTTGACCGACACGTCCTGGCTCGCGACGGCAGACGGGATCGCGATGGCACTGTGGCTGGGCCTTGCCACGACCACGGTGGCCTACCTCCTCTTCGCCCGTGGACTGCAGCGTCTGCAGGCGGCCACGGTGTCGACCCTCACCCTGATGGAGCCGGTGACTGCGACCCTGCTCGGCGTGATTGTGCTCGGCGAACGGCTCGGCTCGCTCGAAGTCGCGGGGCTCACCGCGCTTGCTGCCGGAATCGCACTACTCGTCGTGCGCAACCCCCGCACAGCTCGCCGACGGGAGTCCGGTCTCACGTCGTAGGTTGGAGGCATCAAAGACGAGAGGACCCGCATGGCCATTTACGGCATTCACGCCTCGCACGAACAGATCCATCCGAGCAAGCTCCTCGCCGCAATGCAGCGTGCCGAGCAAGCAGGCTTCCAGGCGGCCATGTGCTCCGACCACTTCTCGCCGTGGAGCGAGCGTCAGGGGCACTCCGCTTTCGCCTGGGCCTGGCTCGGTGCCGCATTGCAGTCCACCAAGCTGAGCTTCGGGGTGGTCAATGCGCCCGGACAGCGCTACCACCCCGCCATCATCGCGCAGGCCATCGGAACGCTGGAGGCGATGTACCCGGGACGTTTCTGGGTGGCGCTCGGCACCGGTGAGGCGTCGAACGAGCACATCACGGGAGCCGTCTGGCCGCGGAAGGAACTGCGGAACGCTCGGCTGAGTGAGAGCGTCGATGTGATCCGACGACTTCTCGCAGGCGAGGAGGTGAGCCACGACGGCCTGATCACGGTCGACCGGGCCAAGCTGTGGACACGTCCGGATGCCGCACCGCCGCTCGTCGCGGCTGCCGTGAGTGCCGAGACCGCTACCTGGGCGGCACAGTGGGCCGATGGTCTTGCGACGGTGGCGCAGCCGAAAGACACACTCCGTCGCGTCGTCGACGGCTACCGTTCGGCCGGGGGTCGGGGCGAACTGGTGCTTCAGGTGCACGTGAGCTGGGCTCCAACGGATGACGAAGCTCTCGCGATCGCTCACGACCAGTGGCGCAGCAACGTGTTCTCCCCGCCCGTGTGCTGGGACCTCGACTCAGCCGAGGCGTTCGACGAGGCGTCGAAGCACGTGACCCCGGAGCAGATGCGCTCGTCGGTGCTCGTGTCATCCGACCCCGCCGTCTTCGTCGACGAGCTGCAGCAGTATGCGGAACTCGGTTTCGACCGCATCTACGTGCATCACGTGGGTCAGGAGCAGTCGGGGTTCATCGACACGTTCGGTGATGCGGTACTCCCCCAGCTGGTCGGAGGGACACGGTGAGGATCACCGACACCGGCGACCTGTGGTGGAAGTCCGCGGTGGTGTACTGCCTCGATGTGCAGACCTATTACGACAGTGACGGCGATGGTGTCGGGGATTTCGCCGGACTGGCGCAGCGACTCGACTACCTCGCGGAACTTGGGGTGACCTGTCTGTGGCTGATGCCGTTCTATCCGACGCCCGGTCGCGATGACGGTTACGACATCACCGACTTCTACGCTGTTGATCCTCGCTTCGGAACCCTCGGAGATGTGGTGGAGGTCATCCGCACCGCGCGCGACCGAGGGATGAGGGTGATCGCGGATCTGGTGATCAATCACACCTCGCACAAGCATCCCTGGTTCGTTTCGGCGAAATCGAGTCGCACTTCCCGGTTTCGGGACTACTACGTGTGGCGGGATGAACCGCCGGAGGAGCAGCCGGCGCCGGTCTTTCCCGATCAGGAGACGAGCAACTGGGAGCTCGACGAGAAGACCGGGCAGTACTACCAGCATGTGTTCTATCGGGAGCAGCCCGACCTCAATATCGCCAATCCGAAGGTGCGCGACGAGATCGCTCGCATCATGGGGTTCTGGTTGCAGATGGGGCTGTCCGGTTTTCGGGTGGATGCTGTGCCATTCCTGCTCGAGACGAGTGTGATCCCGGGTGGTGACGAGGATCTCCCCGATCCCCATGCCTACCTGAGGTCTCTGCGGGCGTTCCTTGGACGACGTTCGGGAGACGGTGTGTTGTTGGGTGAGGTGAACCTGCCTCGCGACGAGCAGGCATTGTTCTTCGGTGGCACCGATGGTGACGAGTTGACGATGCAGTTCGACTTCATCACCATGCAGAAGCTCTATCTGTCGCTCGCGCGTCAGGAGCCATCGACGTTGATCGATGCGTTGCTTTCTCGAACGGGTGGTTCGTCTGATTCGCAATGGGCGAATTTCGTGCGGAACCATGACGAACTCACCCTCGACAAGCTCAGCGATGAGGAGCGCGAGGAGGTGTTCGCGGCTTTCGGGCCGGAAGAGCGGATGCAGGTCTATGGTCGCGGTCTGGTGCGGCGACTGCCGCCGATGCTCGAAGGCGATCCGCGTCGAATTCGCATGGTGTACAGCCTGCTGTTCTCGCTGCCCGGGACTCCGGTGCTGTTCTACGGTGAGGAAATCGGGATGGGTGAGAATCTCGATGCCGAGGGGCGGATGGCGGTGCGGACTCCGATGCAGTGGAATCCGGGCAAGAATGGCGGATTTTCGACTGCGGTGCCGTCGAAGCTCACGAGCGCGCTTCCGGCCGGTGGGTACGCTCCGCAGCATGTGAATGTGGAGTCGCAACGACGTGATCCGGATTCGTTGTTCCACTTCATTCAGCGACTGATTCAGCACTATCGAAACGCCCCCGAACTCGGTTGGGGGGAGTTCGCAGTGCTGGAGCATGACACGCCTGCGGTGTTCGCTCACACGCTCAGTGGGGATACCGGGCGGGTGATTGCTCTGCACAATTTCGCGGCCGATGCGCAGGAGGTCGCGCTCACCTTGCCGGTTACAGGCAATGATGCACACCTCAGTGATTTGTTGAGCGGGGACCGGCTCGACCTTTCGGGGAAAGGCAAGGCGACGGTGCCTCTCGATGGGTATGGCTATCGCTGGTTGCGGGTGGTTGAGGAGACCGATAACGGTCAGTATTGATCTGCCCCGTTGATGTACTTGGTTCATTTCTATTCGTAGGAGAGTGCTCATGCGTAAGGTGACCGCTGGCCTGTTCCATTCGGTCGATGGGGTGGTGGAATCGCCGAATCTCTGGCAGTTCGACAGCTTCGATGAAGAGCTCGGCGCTGAGATGGGGGCGATGATCGATCGGGTCGACACCGCACTGTTGGGACGTGTCGGTTATCAACAGTGGTCGAGCTATTGGCCGAATGTTGGTGCGTCGGATAATCCGTTTGCTGCATTCATCAACCCGCTCGAAAAATTCGTTGCTTCTCGTACACTCACCGGGGAACTCGAGTGGCAGAACTCTCGGTTGATCGAAGGTGATGTGGACGATTTTGTGCGATCCCTCCGTGAAACCGACGGGGGTGAGATCGCCATTCTCGGTGGCATTTCGCTTGTGCGGCATCTCATGTTTGCGGGGTTGGTCGATTCGCTGACGCTGATGACGCATCCGGTGGTGGCGGGGAGTGGACGACATCTCTTCGAGCCGGGTGATCCGCTGACTCGTCTGGAGTTGCAGGATTCGCGGATCACGAGCAAAGGGAATGCGCTGCTCACATACGGCTTGAGGGGCTAGCTCCGTTTTGGTCGGCGTTCTGCGGTCTGCGGATGCGGTCTGCGGGTCTAGCTCCGTTTCGCTCTGCGGATGCGGTCTGCGGAACTACCTCCGTCTCGTTACGAGGATGCGGTCTGCGGTCTGCGGTCTGCGGTCTGCGGGACTTGATCCGATTCTTTGGGCGGCTGTGGTGGCCGTCGCGTGGCCGCTGTTCTGGTGGTGATGGCTTGACGTCATTGTTCGGTGGTCGCGGGTCGGTGGCGGGCGCTTGGCGGACGCGGCTGATGGGCGGGCGTGGGTGATGGCCGGCGCTTGGCGGTCATTGGCTGCTTGCCGTGACGAGCGGAGTCCCGCGGGTGGGCGTTCTGCTGGCTCGCACGCGAACTCCGTCCGGTGGTGGGGTCGGTGCATCGGCGGAATTGAAGGCCAACCCGTTCATCTCACAGCGGACTTTTCGATCTGAGCCGCCGCGATGCGGCCTGGGTGTTGGGTGGCTTCAGCCAGTAGCTTTCGTCGTCAGGTGTGCGGGTGATGGTCCAGTGGTTGGCGTGGAGTTCCATGTGGTGGAACCTGCACAACGGGATCGCGTTCGCCAGCGTCGTATTGCTGCCGTTGAAGGCGTCGATGTGGTGTATCTCCGTCATGATCGCGGGTTTGGGGCAGTCGGGCCAGGCGCATCCGTTCCATTGCGCGGCGATCGCTATTCGTTGCCGTGGGCTGTGAAGCCGGTGGGTGTGGCCGGCGTCGATGGCGGTGGTGCCGGAGAAGATGACGGGCAGGGTTCCTGAGGTGCAGATGTATCGTTCGGCAGTTTCGGTGCTGATCAGTCCGCTTTGACCTTCGATATAGGCGGCGCCCGGGTGAGTGCTAGTGCCCGTACTAGCACCGGAACCGGCACCGGTAGTGCCAATTCGTCTGGTGTCGATCGGGGTGGCGACGGTGGCGGCGGCGCGAGCGGCGGTTAGCGCGGAATCGGTCGCGGTCGCAGTCGCGTTGGCGGTTGCAGTGCGGATTCCGATGCCAGTGCCAGTCCCGCCGGCGGCGCTCGGGTGAAGGGTGTCGGCTTGGATGTGCACGCGGACGGGTGCCGTCCGGTCGGTGAAGAGTGTCGCCTCGTCGAGGGTGGACGTGGCGGCGCGGGTGGCGAGGTGCACGATCTCCACGAGGGTGTCGACCGCGTACTGGTCGTTGCTGCGGGGATCGGCGACCATCGCCGCAGCCCGCTCCACCTCCACAGGGTCGACGAAGCGGGGTCCGCCGCGGCGGGGTGACAGGACCGCGTCGATCGCACCGGTGATGATCGCCGCAGACTCCGGGTCCAGCAATCCGATCATGCGGGTCATGCCGTCGGGTTGCTCGAACCACTTCAACGACCTGCGTGACCGACGGTGTGCTTCCAGGTCGGCAACGGACGCGACATCCAACCCCTCCCGCAGAACGCGAGCGGAGCGGGCAGCGCTTTCCGGGGTGGACTCGCGTGCGAGGTCCACAAGTTCCGTGGCGGCATCCAGCAGGTCGTCGGCGGCGACCGTTGCCGTGGGGGTGCCGAGTCCGCGGGTGATCGCGGCAGCGGAGGCGACCGACAGGGACCCGTCCGCGACGGCAGATGTCACCGGTGCAAGCCACGGTGACTCCGGCGTCGATTGCGACGTCCCGACGGCGGTGAGGGCTTTCGCGTCGGTGAAGACTCACGCCAGTGAGACTCTGAATCGCGGCTTCCGGTGTTGCGGCGCCGAGGCGGGCGGCCAAACCCTGATGTCCGAGGGCACGATCGGAGCGTCTCGCGATCTCGCCCGCGATCGCGGCATTGACCGCATCCACCCGACGCCGGGCCGCACCTGCCTGGCGTTGCACCTCGATCAGGGCATCATCCGCGAGAGAGCCCAGGCGCTCGATCGACGGCAACACCACCAACCGACGGCGATGTGATCGCCACCGAGGGGGAGGTGATGTGCGGATTTGGGGCCATGTCTAATTCTACCATGACATTCGAAGATATGTTCGATAGACTTGAGCGAAGGATCTAATCAACCGCAACCTTGGGAGCCAACCGATCGACAGAAATAGAGAGAGAGAGAGAGAGAGAGAGAGAGAGAGAGAGAGAGAGAGAGAGAGAGAGAGAGAGAGAGACGCGCGTGCGACGGCCGCGGGAATAGGAGCGGCGGAAGTGAATTGGCCACGGGCCACGGGCCCAGGGCCACCGGCCGCAGACCCGGGAGCCATGGAAGCCGCTAAAGCGATGAAAGCCACGAGCCACGACGCCGAACGCCACGAACGCCGAACCCGAACCCGAACCCGAACCTAAACCCAGTGAGCACCGAGAACCGAGCCACGAGAACCGAGCCACGAGCCCACGACGCCGAACGCGCGAACCCCCGAGGCCATGACGCCGAGCCTCAAGCCCCGAGAACCGAGCCACGAGCCACGAGCCACGAGCCCATGACACCGAGCCTCGACCCCCGACCCCCGACCCCCACCCTGCAAGATCGCCCCCGACAACACCAGACCGCCCACCACGGCGGGCCGCCCAGACAGCTCGTCTAGCTGGCGACGAGTTCCTCGCGCCGCGCCACCCGCTGGCCCACCACCGCGCTGATGCCGTCGGCACGCATCGAGACACCGTACAGAGCATCCGCAATCTCCATCGTGCGCTTCTGATGGGTGATCACGATGAGCTGCGAGGTCTCCCGCAGGTCTTCGAAGATGGTGAGCAGTCGCCCGAGGTTCGCGTCGTCGAGGGCAGCTTCGACCTCGTCCATGATGTAGAACGGGCTGGGTCGCGCCTTGAAGATGGCGATCAGCAGGGCAACCGCGGCGAGTGAGCGTTCGCCCCCCGAGAGCAGCGACAGTCGCTCGATCTTCTTTCCTGCAGGCTTCACGCTCACCTCGATCCCGGTGGTGAGCAGGTTGTCCGGATCGGTGAGGTGGATGCTGCCCGTGCCGCCGGGGAACAGGATCGGGAACACGCGGTTGAAGGCGTCGCGGGTGTCGTCGAACGCTGCACCGAAGATGCGCTGCATCTTGTCGTCGATCTCCTCGATGATCGTGAGGAGGTCGGCGCGGGTCTTGGTGAGGTCGGCGAGCTGCTCGGTGAGGAACCGGTGCCGTTGCTCGAGCGCTTCGAACTCCTCGAGCGCGAGCGGGTTCACTCGACCGAGACGGGCGAGTCGACGCTCCGCCTGTTCGAGGCGCGCCTGCTGTTCGGCGCGAACATAGGGGACGGATGCCTCGTCCGCGGGTTCCACGACAAACTCGGCTTCACCGGCATGCGCCACGGTGGCGGGCCCCGGCACCGTGGGCACGGGCACATCGGGGCCGTATTCGGCCACGAGCACCTCCTCGGCGAGCCCGAGCTCGGTGCCCGCCCGCTCCAGCAGCGTGGTGAGGTGCAGCCGGGCCTCGTAGAGCTGCATCTCGATGCCGTGCACGTCCTCGCTCAGGGTGTGCAGCCGCTCACGCAGCCCGATCTCTTCGCTCCTCAGCGCCGAGAGCTCCGAGTTCTGTGCTGAGCGCTCCGATTCCCGTGCCGCGAGCGCCACGCGCGCCTCCGAGACCGAGCGGTCGACCGCATCGAGCACCGCGGGCAGCACGGACACCACGGATTCGGCCGCAGCCACCTGGCGCCGACGGATGACCGCACGCCGAGCCGCCTCCTCCGCCCGAACCCGCTCCGCCTCGAGCTGACGCCTCAGCTGCGCCGCGCGGTTCTCGCCGCCGCGCACCCGCTCCTTGGCCGTCTCGACCTGCAACCGGCGCTCGACTTCGGCGGTGCGCGCTGCCTCGAGGGCTGCGGCGAGCCCCTCCCGCGCGGAGGTGTCCAGCACCGGCCGCGGTGTGGCCTTGGCCACATCGAGCGCCTCGCGCGCACGCTCGGCGGCGTCCTCCGCCGATGCCACGGACTCGGCGGATGCGGCGAGCGCGCGCTCCAACCGCTCGGCCTCACCCTGGGTCGATTCGACCCGCATCCGTGCCCGCCCGAGCTTCTCGGTGTGGGCCGCGAGCTTGGCGTCGAAGTCGCGCAACTCCGCGAGCGCGCGCGTGGACTGTTCCTTGGCGACGCCGTGCGCGCCTCGCTGCTCCGCGAGCGCGAAACGGGCCCGATCGATGAGCGACACCACCTCGTCGTGCCTGTGCTGCGCGGCGTCGCGATCGGCGAAGAGTTCGAGTCGCGACCGCTGCGCGCCGCTGCCACCCCGCAGCACCCAGCGGCTCAGCACATCGCCGGATCGGGTGATCACGGTCATCCGGTCGGCATCCGCCGTTCCCTCGAATCGCTGCCAGACGTCGCGCGCGCGCTCCAGGTCGTCGGCGATGACCGTGTGCCCGAGCAGTGCCAGGATGCCGGCCGGCGCACGCACGACGGATCCTGCCGCCACCACGCCCTCGGGCAGCGGTCCGCTCTGCGGCGGCTCCGCATCGCCGTCCGCCAGCACGACGGCGACCCTGCCGAGGTCGTCACCTGCCGCTGCCGTGAGCGCAACGACAGCAGCGTGCCGATCGTCGGCAAGCACGGCGTCGGTGAGCGGGCCGAGCGCCGCGGCGACCGCGGCCTCGAAGCCCTGGTCCACCTGCACGTGCTCGGCCACCAGCCCTCTGATTCCCGGATGCCCGGCCGCGACGACCGCGCTCGATCCGTCCTTCTGGTCGAGCGCGAGAGACAGCGCGCCGACCCTGGCGGAGAGTGCATCCCGCTCGCGTTCCAGGGTGTGCAGTTCGTCCCTCAGCCGCTCCATCTCGGCTTCGGCGTCGGCAACCTCGGCCTGTGCTGACTGGTAGTCCGCGTCGAGGTCGGTCTCGCCTGAGTCGCCGATGCCCGACTCCGCGTCGAGTGCGTCGAACTCCGCCTGCGCGGCCCTGCGGCGGTCGCTCGAGCCGTCGAGCGCATTCTGCTGGCGGAGCACCTCGCCGCGCACCGCGGCGAGACGCGACGACGCCGCATCGAACTGGCCCGCGAGCTTGGACAGGTCGAGATCGTGTCGGGAAACCAACGCGCTCTGGGCCGAGATGTGCTCGTCGAGGGTGTCGAGTTCGGCGCGGGCAAGCGTGGTCGCCTGCTGCGAGGCCCGCCACGCTTCCTCTGCGACCCCGATGAGCCCGCGGAGGCGCTGAGCCTCGGCTGCGGCATCCGCCACCGTCTGATCCGTGACACCGGAGGGCGCCACGTCGCCGTCCGACTGGTTGCCGAGCAGAGCCACGCGTTGCACGGCGAGGCTGTACAGACCACGAAGCCGCTCCTGCGCCGCCTCCAATCCATGGGCGGTCTGACGGGCGAGGTCAACCGCATCCCCCACCTGCGCGCTCTCCAGACGCTGCTGCCGGAGCCGCACCTGATCGAGTTGGTCCTGCAGCACCACACGCTCGGTCTTGCGTTCGCTCTCGCCTCGACTGTGCGAGGCGATGGTCGCTCGCACCGCGACGACATCGTCGGCGAGAAGGCGGGCCCGCGCATCGCGGGCGACACTGGCGATGGTCTGCGCCTCGCGGGCGACCTCCGCCTGTCGACCGAGCGGCTTGAGTTGACGGCGGATCTCCCCCGCCAAATCGCTCAGCCTGGTGAGGTTCACCTGCATGGCATCGAGTTTGCGGATCGTCTTCTCTTTGCGACGGCGGTGCTTGAGGATGCCCGCCGCCTCCTCGATGAAGCCGCGGCGCTCCTCAGGCGTCGCACGGAGCACGGCGTCGAGTTGCCCCTGACCGACGATGACGTGCATCTCGCGTCCGAGCCCCGAATCGCTGAGGAGTTCCTGCACGTCGAGCAGACGGCAGCTCTGGCCATTGATGGCGTAGTCGCTTCCACCGTTGCGGAACAGGGTGCGGCTGATCGTCACCTCGGTGTACTCGATCGGCAGCGCTCCATCGGAGTTGTCGATGGTGAGGATGACCTCGGCCCGCCCCAGCGGCCCCTTGGTGGCGGTGCCGGCGAAGATGACGTCTTCCATCTTGCCGCCGCGGAGGGTCTTGGCACCCTGCTCCCCCATGACCCAGGCGAGGGCATCCACGACGTTCGATTTGCCGGAACCGTTCGGCCCGACCACGCAGGTGACGCCGGTCTCGAAAGCGAAGGTGGTGGGCTGTGCGAAAGACTTGAACCCCTTGAGGGTCAGGCTCTTCAGGTACACGCGCGCCACCCCTTCTGCCGGTCGGAACCGGCTGGCGCCGCCCCGAACACGCCAACCGTAACCGCCGACCGCCCGCTGACCTTCGTTCCGCGCCGTGCGCTGCGAAATACGCGAGGGCAGTGGAGCGGCGGATGCGCGGAACTCAGCGACCAGCGCTCGGACACGCCGCCGGATCTACGTGCGAGGTGTCGGGGCGACCGTGGATGAAGCCCTCTCACGCAGCACCGGATGCGAGAGGTACTGGCGCGAGGCGGTCCGCCCCTCGATACGTTCGATGAGCATGCGGGTGGCCGCAGCGCCCATCTCCCCGCCGAACTGGTCCATCGTCGTCAGCCCGATCAAGGGATGCTCGGCGATCTCGATGTCGTCGTAACCCACCACGGAGACCTCGGCCGGCGAGAGCCCGAGCTCCGCCCTGGCCTTCAGGGCACCGAGGGCGAGCTGGTCGTGCCCGGCGAAGATGGCGGTGGGCCGGTCCGGGGCGGCGAGGAGCTCGAGCGTCGTCAGATAGGCATCGTGCTCGGTGGCGCCCGTCCGCACCACCCTCGAGAACTCGGGTATGCCGCGCTCCTGCATGGTCGCGAGGTAGGTCTGCAGGCGATGGCCGTGCGGACTCGACGGGCCGGTGGCCGCCTCCGAGCGAGTCAGGTGCGCGATCGCGGTATGCCCGAGCCCCAGGAGGTGATCCATCAGGATGCGAGTGCCTGCCACGTCGTCGCCGGCGACCGTGTCGTACACCTCGGAGTGGTCATGCCGACCGAGCATCACGATGGGTATCCGCGCACCCAGCCGTTCGAGCCAGTCCGGCTCGACAAGTGGCGACACTGCCACCATCCCGGCGACCTGTCGGTCGACGAGCGCTTCGAGCGCTCGGCCAGACTTCGCGTCCACCTCCGCCGGCGCGACGATGAGCTGAAATGGCGTACCCGCGAGAGCCTCGGTTGCACCGCGGAGGATCTTCGCGAAGAACGGATTGCCCAGATCCGGCGTCTCGATGCCCAACGTGAAACTCGACCCACGCAGAGCCCGCGCAGCGACGCTCGGTCTGTAATCCAGTTCGTCGATCGCAGCGCCGACGCGCGCGCGCATGGCGGGACTGACTCCGTACGCGTTTCGGATGACTTTGGAGACCGCTGCGCGCGAAACACCGGCCAGCCGCGCAACGTCGTCAATCGTCGCAGGACGGGACTGCGAGGTTGTCGTCATCGCGCCTCCTTCGTGTGATCAACCGTAACGCGCCATCGGTCCCGCAGGATCTAACATGAATCGATTCAATAATTTGTGTAGATCGATTGACAACATCGGGAGACTCATCGTAACGTTGCGGATCATTGCGGCGGAACCGTCGCGATCTCAACAGCGAAGTTGCCCTCACGGAGGTACAAAGATGTTTTCCCGTCAACCGCACAAGACCGCACTAGCGGTTGGGGCCGGCGTCATCGCCCTTGGCCTGACTCTTACCGGCTGCTCCGGCCCCGGTTCCTCCGACGATGGTTCAGAGATAACTGTTCTCGTCGACAACGGCGAGGCGACTGTGGCGCTGTGGAACGCCCTCGTCGACGAGTTCGAATCCCAGAACCCAGAGATCGCGGTGAAGGTCGAGACTCGCCCGCAGGGAGCCGAGGGCGACAACGTGGTCAAGACGCGTCTCGCCACTGGCGAGATGAGCGATGTCTTCGCCTACAACTCCGGGTCACTCCTTCAGGCGCTCACGCCGGACCAGACGCTGGCTGACCTCTCCGACCAGCCATGGGTCGACAGCCTCGACGAGGGGTTCCGCACCGTGGTGTCGACGGATGCCGGCCTGTACGGAATCCCGCTCGGCCAGTCGATGGGCGGCGCGGTGCTCTACAACAAGGACGTGTATGCAAACCTCGGCCTGGAGGTGCCCACGAGCTGGGACGAATTCATCAGCAACAGCGAGGCCATCAAGGCGGCGGGCTCCGTGACGCCGATCATCCAGACCTATGCCGACACGTGGACGTCTCAGCTCTTCGTGCTCGGCGATTTCGCGAATGTGCTCGCGGACGATCCCGAGTGGGCGGAGGACTACACGGCCAACAAGGCGAAGTACGTCGACGACCCGGCGCTCGCCGGCTTCGAGCACCTCCAGGAGGTATTCGAGAAGGGGCTGCTGAACCGGGACTTCGCCTCGGCCACCTACGACGACGGCGTCAGGATGATCTCCACGGGCGAGGGCGCGCATTACCCGATGCTCACCTTTGCCGCTGGCCCCATCATCCAGAACTACCCGGAAGCACTCGACACGGTCGGCCTCTTCCCACTCCCGGGAGACTCCTCGGACTCGAACCCTCTCACCGTCTGGCAGCCGAATGCCGTCTACATTCCGAAGTCGACCACCGGCGCGAACCTGGAGAGCGCGAAGAAGTTCTTCGCCTTCCTCGTGACACCGGAAAGCTGCGACATTCAGAGCGAGGTCCAGGCGCCACAGGGCCCGTTCGTCGTCGAGGGCTGCGAACTGCCCGACGACGTGCCCGCCCTCGTCGCCGACATGCAGCCGTACTTCGACGCCGAGAACACCGGGCTCGCGCTCGAGTTCCTTTCGCCCATCAAGGGACCGGCGCTCGAACAGATCACCGTGGCAGTCGGCTCGGGAATCACCTCAGCGGCGGAGGGCGCCGCTCAGTATGACGCCGACGTGGCCAAACAGGCCCAGCAGCTCGGTATCGACGGCTGGTGATCTGACCGGAGCCTCGGTCCTGTCCCTGTGGGGTCGGGCGACAATGCCCGGCCCCACTTCGACCATTGCTGGAAAGACGGAACATGACAACTACCGCTTCAACGCTCAAGCCGGTCAGCCGGCGTCGCGGGGGCATCAGTCCCTACCCCTCGTGGTTCTACCTTCCGGCGGGCGTCTTCTATGTCGCACTCTTTCTCATCCCCA
The DNA here is from genome assembly GCA_963756375.1 of uncultured Actinomycetota bacterium. Taxonomy (GTDB): domain Bacteria; phylum Actinomycetota; class Actinomycetes; order Actinomycetales; family Microbacteriaceae; genus Marisediminicola. The sequence continues at coordinate 1,595,596 of CAVWNJ010000005.1, forward strand.
CCGGTGCGTCCCTCTACTTCTCCCTGACCCGGTGGACGCTGTTCGACGCAGAATTCATCGGTCTAGAGAACTTCGTGCAGTTCTTCCGCGAACCCGCGCTGGTGCAGGGCTTCATCAACACCTTCATCTATGCCTTCGTGACCTCCGCCTCCAAGGTGGTCATCGGTCTGCTTCTCGGCGTGCTGTTGAGTTCCCAGATAGTCGCGCGGGGGTTTCTCCGAAGCGTCGTGTTCTTTCCCGTACTCGTCAGCACGATCGGTGTGGGGATCACCTTCAAGGTGCTCCTCGACCCCTTCGACGGGCTCGTCAACAATGTGCTTGCGTCCGTCGGAATCCAGGGACCCGCCTGGCTTACGGACCCGTCCTTCGCTCTGCTCTCGGTTGCCCTGGTCGACATCTGGAAGGGAGTCGGGCTCGCGACTCTCATCTTCATCGCGGGGATGGTTGCGATTCCGCAGGACTACTTCGAAGCCGCCAGGGTGGACGGTGCCAACGCGTGGAAGAACTTCTGGCACATCACCCTCCCCCTGCTTCAGCCCGCGACAGCCACCGTCATCCTGCTCTCCCTCATCGGAGGTCTGCGGTCATTCGACCTCATCTGGGCGATGACCAAGGGCGGCCCGGGTTTCACGAGCGACGTCGTCGCGTCCGTCATCTACAAGCAATATCAGGCCGGTTTCTTCGGGCTGTCCACCGCAGGAAACGTGGTGCTCCTCATCGTCGTGGCCCTGCTCGTCGTGCCATTGTCCGCTTGGCTGAACCGCGGGGAGAAGACCTCATGAGGATTCGTGCTTGGAGATGGGTCGGCGGCATCGCGTCGATCGTGGCCGCTATCGCCATCTTCGTCGTGCCGTTCATCTTCATTGTGATGACGGCAGGGAAGACCGCCAAGGAAGCTTCACTGCTCCAGTTCACCTGGCCGACGGAGTGGGTGTTCTTCGACAATCTCGCACAGGTCGTTCAGGCGCGCGACTTCATAATCCTTCGCGCCTTCGCCAACAGCGCCATACTCACCGTCGTTTCTGTGACCATCATGGTCGTGCTCGCGGCGATGGTCGGGTACGTGCTGCAGCGCCGTCGATCCCGCTGGAGCGGGCTCGTGAACGCCCTCGTGCTCGCCGGACTGATCATTCCGCCCGCCGTCGTTCCCACCATCTGGGTGCTTCAAGGATTAGGCCTGTTCAAGACCCTGCCCGGCCTGATCTTCGTTCACGTGGCGTTCGGATTGTCGTTCTGCATTCTTCTGTTCCGGGCTTTCGTCTCGACGATCCCGCGTGAGCTCGACGAAGCCGCGACCATCGATGGGGCGGGTCCGCTGCGACTCTTCTTCACAGTGATCTTCCCGCTGCTGCGGTCGGTCATCGTGACGGTCGTCGTCGTGCAAGCCGTCTTCGTCTTCAACGACTTCACGTATGCGCTGTACTTCCTCCCCGGAGACGAGAACGCCACCGTGCAGCTCACCCTGTACAACTTTCAATCGCAGTCGCTCAGCCAATGGAATCTGCTCTTCATGGATGTGCTGCTCATCACGATCCCGCCGCTCGTGATGTACATCTTCTTCAACCGACAGATCGTGGCAGGCATGACCTCGGGTGCGGTGAAGGGGTGAGCGGGCCCGATCCGGGTGCCACGGCTCGTGCCGTCGCGCGGCGGGTCCGGCTCCGCACGCTACAGAATCCCCCGCCCCGGTCATGACGAGCCGGACCTCTCCCCCACTATCGATTCACCAAAACGCAAGGACCCTCATGAGTTGGACAGCACGCTTCATCACGCCGAACGACGACCTCGGCGGAGCACCACGGCTTCGTCGGCAAACGGCGCTCGACCCCGGACACGGACCGGTGACGGGAGCGCGGCTCTTCCTCTCCGCCCTCGGAGTCGTGGAAGCATCCATCAACGGCACCGCCGTGTCAGACCATCTCCTTACGCCGGGCTGGACGTCGTACGAGTGGCGCACCCGCTACTCCGAACTCGATGTGACACCGCTCATCTCGGGAGACGTCGTCACGCTCGGTCTGAGGCTCGGTAACGGCTGGTATCGAGGCCGACTGGGTTGGGAAGGCGGCTCGCAGTATTACGGAGCCGAGCTCGCGGGCTTCGCCGAGCTACGCCTCGAGTTCGAGGACGGACACGAGCAGATCATTGCGACCGATGAATCCTGGAGCGCGGGCACCAGCGAGACGACCTCGAACGACCTGTACGACGGTCAGAGCATCGATGCCCGCCTCGTGACGAAGGGCTGGGATGACGCGAACTTCGACGCAGCGGGTTGGGGAGCCGTCCGCCTCGTCGACTTCGATCTCAGCACGCTCGAGCCGTACGTCGGTCCACCCGTGGTGCGGCAAGACGAGATCCTCCCGGAACGGATCTGGACGAGTCCGAGTGGGAAGCTCCTCGTTGATTTCGGGCAGAATCTCGTCGGTTGGGTTCGCGTCACGGTCTCCGGCCGGTCGGGGGATGTCGTCACGATCAGACACGCCGAGGTTCTGGAGCACGAGGAACTGGGAACACGGCCGCTCCGGTCGGCTCGCGCCACCGATCGATACACGTTGAGCGGAGGGGCCGACCGCTTCGAACCGACACTCACCTTCCACGGTTTTCGCTACGCGGAAGTGGACGGATGGCCGGGCGGTATCGACTGCGCTCGTGCCGGGCGACCTCGTCGCCGTTGTCGTCGGATCGGAGCTTCGCCGCATCGGACACTTCGCGTCGTCGGAGCCCGACCTCAATCGGCTTCACGAGAATGTCGTCTGGGGCATGCGCGGCAATTTCGTCGATGTTCCGACCGACTGTCCGCAGCGAGACGAGCGACTGGGCTGGACCGGCGACATCGCCGCGTTCGCGCCGAGCGCCGCGTTTCTGTTCGATAGCAAGGATTTCCTTCAGGATTGGCTCCTCGATGTGGCCCTGGAGCAGGCGCACCAGGATGGCGTCGTCCCGTTCGTCGTTCCCGACATCCTCAAGATGATCGGCATTCCGCAGGCCTTCGCTCCCCTCGATTCCACTGCGGTGTGGAGCGACGCAGCGGTGTGGGTGCCGTGGGCGCTCTGGGAGGCCTACGGCGATCTCGAGGTGCTTCGAACCCAATACGCCTCGATGACATCGCACGTTCGCCGCGTCGCGGGTCTCCTCTCGCCCGCCGGCCTCTGGAACACCGGATTCCAGTTCGGGGACTGGCTCGATCCGGATGCGCCACCGGAGCGTGCCGACGCGGCAAAGGCAGACCCCCACGTCGTCGCCACCGCCTGCGCGTATCGCAGTGCCGAACTCGTTGCGCGGTCCGCGCGCCTCTTGGGCCACCCGGAGGAGGCATCCGAATTCACGGAACTCGCCGACCATATTCGGCAGGGATTTCACGACGCCTACGTCTCCGACGGTCGGATAGAGAGCGATTGCACCACCGTCTACACCCTCGCGATCGTCTTCGGTCTGCTCGACGAGAACGACAGGGATCGCGCCGGGGTGCGTCTCGCAGAACTCGTGGCCGAGAGCGGCTACCGAATCTCGACCGGTTTCGCCGGCACTCCCTTCATCATGGATGCCCTTTCGTCAACCGGCCACATCGAGACAGCAGGCCGCCTGCTGCTCCAGCGCGAATGCCCCTCCTGGCTGTATCCGGTCACGATGGGTGCCACCACCGTCTGGGAGCGCTGGGACAGCATGCTTCCCGACGGCACCATAAATCCCGGGGAGATGACGTCGTTCAACCACTACGCGTTGGGCGCCGTAGCGGACTGGATGCACCGAGTTCTCGGCGGCATCGCTCCCGTGACACCCGGGTATTCCGATGTCCTCATCGCTCCCCAGCCGATCGACGGTGTCGACTGGGTTCAGACCAGTCTGGAGACACCGCATGGCCGCATTCAGGTGCGGTGGGATCGGGGCCTGCCCGGCGAGATCACCGTCCGGGCGACCGTGCCGGACGGCGTCACCGCCACCATTCGACTCGGAGACCAGACCCTGTCGCGCGGGGGTGGCGAGCACGTCGTCACCGGGCGGGTCGGCTGATGGGCGTCAGGATGCGGGTCGCGGTGACCGGCGGCAACGGAAAACTGGGCAGGGCGACCGTCGCCGCCCTGACTGCGGCCGGTCATGATGTCACCGTGCTCGACCTGGCGGGACCCGACAGAATGGCGTTCACGCGCGTCGACCTCACCGACTTCGGCCAGGTCGTCGACGCGCTGAGCGGCATCGATGATCGACACCAGGGCATAGACGCGGTGGCCCACCTCGGAGCCATTCCGGCTCCGGGCCTCGTCTCCGACGTCGCCACGTTCCACAACAACATGTCGGCAACGTTCAACGTCTTCCACGCCTGTCGGCGACTGGGCATTTCGAGAGTCGCCTTCGCGTCGAGTGAGACGCTGCTCGGGATCCCCTTCGCCGACGACCCGCCCTACGTTCCCCTCGACGAGGACTACCCGAGCCGACCCGAGTTCACCTATGCCGTGGTGAAGCATCTCGAGGAGGAGCTTGCGCAGAAGCTCGCCCGGTGGGACTCCGCGCTGAGCATCACGGCACTCCGCTTCTCCAACGTCATGGAGCCCGCGGATTACGCCGACTTCCCGGCATTCGAGGCCGACCCGCGCATCCGGTCGTTCAATCTGTGGAGCTACATCGACTCCCGAGACGGTGCAGAGGCGATCCGTCTCGCGCTCGAACTCGGGCGCCCTGGATTCGACGCCTTCAACATCTTCGCTGCGGATACCGTCATGTCCCGACCGAGTGCCGAGCTCCTCGCAGAGCTGTTTCCGACCGTGGAGGTGCGGGGCGACCTGCCCGGTCAGGCGTCTCTGGTCTCTACGCGAAAAGCCAAGGACGTGCTCGGCTGGACTCCGAAGCATTCGTGGCGCACGGAGAATCACCTGAATTGATCAGCGTGCCTTGAAGCCGTCGAGGCACGGTGGGAGAGTTGCACGACGGAGGTCGTTGCATGTCACTCATCATCCGAGAGGTGTCGATCCCCTTCGAGCCGGGCACCCAGGACTCTGCCGATTTCGATGCCGCCACCGACATCGTGAACCGGGTGGATGCTGCCGCCATCGGCTCCGACGACTTCTCCTGGCGCACTGACGAACACCTCGCGGAATACACCGATCCGTGGCAACCGCGCCGACTGTTCCTCGGGCTGTGGGAGGGACAACCGGTCGCCGTCTCCACCTTTCACGGGCCGCTGGAAGGCGGATCGACCGCGGCATGGCTCCTCGTGAACGTGCTGCCGTCGCACCGGCAGCGTGGAATCGGAACCGCGATGCTGTCGCATCTCGACGCCGTGGCGAGCGCGGCCTCCCGGGTGATACTGCAGGGCACCGCGCTGCACGAGCCGGTCGAGTCGGGCGAGCGGATCGCCTCACCCACGGGCTTCGGCGCAGTCTTCACGGGCGATCCCGGCGCGCGGTTTCTCGTGCACTCCGGCTATCGGCTCGTGCAGGTGATGCGCATCAGCCGCCTCGAACTCCCCTGGGCGGCCGTCGCGGTCGACGGCGGGACGGTGCAGCACGGCTACACGCTGGAACGGTGGACGGGGCCGACGCCCGCCGAGTCCCGCGATGACCTGGCCGCCCTTCACCGCGGGATGAGCACCGACGCACCGATCGGCGACTTCGACGTGTCTGCGGAGACCTGGGATGCCGCCCGTGTGCTCGACTCGGACACCCGACTCGCGTCGGGCGACCGCACCCTGCTCACCATCGCCGCGAGGCACACCGATTCGGGCCGGATCGTGGGATTCACCCAACTCTCCGTTCCCCCCGACGCTACTCGCCCCGTCTTTCAGGATGACACCATCGTCGGAGACGCCCACCGAGGTCATCGCCTCGGAATGGCGCTGAAGGTGGCGGGACTCGAGTGGCTAAGCGAGATCGCCCCATCGCACCGCAGCCTCTACACCTGGAACGCTGAGGAGAACCGGCACATGCTCGACATCAACGAGGCGGTCGGCTTCACGGCGGTCGGCTACGAGGGTGGATGGCGCAGGGATGTCGGTGCGCCCGAAACCGCGCCGCCTCACCTTCACGGGCGGTGAAGCCGGTCGGGTCCAGGTCGTCGGCCTCGGTCCGCCGCGGGGCTGAGGCGGTCATGCCGGTGCCCTAGCCCGTCGCACGCCGCGGGGTGGTGACGCCGTCCGAACTCGCTGCAGAAGTTCGACCGAATGGGCCCGCATCATTGCGCCCGTTGGGTGAAGCGGTCTACCGTCGAGAGGAGCACAGGTATATCGGTCGATGGGAGCCCGGTCATGCGCTCGCTGTTCGTTTTCGTTGCACGTAGGCACGAACGAGCGGAGACGGGCCCATGAGCGCTCGATACGGCATCGATCTGTTGACCCTTCTCGATGCGCCGCTCGGGTCCTCCAGCGGCCTAGGCCCGATCTCGATACCCCCCGCGGTGAGCTCCTTCATCGAGCGCCTCAGCGTGCTGAGCTATGACACCTCACTTGCTGATGGCTGGGTAGTCGACACCGGACTAATCCAGACGGGGATCTTTCAGACGCTCGGCGAGACAGAGGACTGGCCATTACGCATCCCCGGCCTCTTCGAGACAGGCCTGCCCTTCCGTCTCCTTCAGTCGCGCCGACCTATCGACACTGATGCCGGCGATCAGATAGAGGGCGCGGGCGATCGATGGATGCTGCAGATCGCCACCCAGGGACTCTCTGTGCGTCTGCCATTCGACGCCGCCAATTTTGTAGCGGAGTCGGTAACTCGACCGGCCTATCTCGTCAAGAAGCCGTCGGGCGCAGACAAGGAGACCCGGCTCGCCATCGACACCGGTGTGCTTGAGATCAGCTCCGACGGAGATGTGCTTGTTCGTCCGAGTTTCTCGATGTCGCCCGACCCCTATCACGGAGCCCTGGTTCGTTTCCGTGTCGACCCAGCGCAATTCTTCGTATACGAGGATGCGGTCGGGATTCGAACGGGAGAGGTCATTCTCGATCTGTCCGAACTCGTCTCGCCATCGGTGGCCGAGCGCGCCGGGTTCGGCCCTGCGTTTCGCGGTGTGTACCTCGAAGAGCTTGGTGTCTACTTCCCGCCCGACACCCCGTTCATCGTTCCGAAGTCGATCACCTTGCGGGATGCACTCATCGGCACTGGCTTCGCTGGCGAAGGCATCATCGAACTCGCAGCCAACACCGAGCCGCCGCCACGTCCCACCTTCGTCGATCAAGACGGCAACGAAGTCGCCATCGGGACCGACAACATGGTCCCCCTCCCGCTCACATCGTCCCGTGGGGTGATCGACTCGTTGCTACGGGTCGTGGCGATCGCCGACGCCTCCGAGCCATGGGCTGCTCGTCGAGATCAGGCTCGGTGGACGATGCCAGATGGGACCACCGAGCGCGGTTCTCGAACCACGCTGCTCGAAGTCCGACCGGGCGACACACTCGAGTACGGCTACGAGGCCCCATCGAGTGAGGGTACGTACGAAGCGCCAGCGCGGCAGACGTACATGTTCGATGTGGTCGGCGGTGTCTACCCGCGGGGCGCTACCGGTCGAATATTGCTTCGCGTCACAACAGGCACGACCGTCACCGAATACTTCGACGTCACGCACATCAACGCGCCGATCTCAAGCTTTGTCGCGGACCCCGCGGCGGCAGGTCCCGACACAACCTTCACCCTCGTACCCGTCGACGAGGAGGGAAACCCGCTAGCCACAACCGTCGAATCCACCTGGCTCGTAAATGATCAGCCCGCCGCGCGCACTGCCGACGGTTCAACGTCGGTCAACCTGGCGCGCTTCGTCAACCAATCGACGACCGAGATACCCGCCGACCCGACGCCCGATCAGCAGATCGAGATCGAGCGCTCCTCGCTGCGCATTCTGCTCTCGGCGGAAGGATTCCGTCGCGCCGTCATCGTCGATGTGCTCGGCGACCCGCGGGTGCGCGACGTGAAACCGATTGTCGTTCATCGGAGGCCGACGGCAGCCGGATGGGACGACCACTGGACCGTCGAGGAACTCGGGGGTCCAACACCGGTCATGGTGCGAGTACCGGGCGATGGGCAAACCTTCCACTTCGGGTCGGCGGTCTCCCTTGGCAGACTTCGACCGCTAGACACTCCGGAGCCAATCGCCGAACTCCCCGAGCCGAGCGCTGAGAGCCCGGCGCGGACGCTCTCGGCCGACGACGTTTGCACGAGCTACCGGCCCGGATATGTCTATGAGTTGCTGCCGACCGATCCCGTCATCGCCATACCTCGCGAGCCGCCGCGAATCGAGCAGATCTCCTTCTTCTTCGAGACGGGCCGGTCCACTGAGGCTGACATCGTCAGCATCCGAATCCTCGAACGAGCCACTGCGACGGTCTCGGCTCAACCCGGAACGCGCCTCACCGATGCAGAACTTGCGGCTCGCCTCGACGGTCTCGAGGTGGCCGCGCTCGAGGTCATCGGCCGGTCGTCGAGTCGGTCGACCTACGAGAATCCGACGCTCCGGGCGGCAGAGAACGAACGACTCGGCCGAGACCGCGCGAGAACTGCCGAGGCACTCATGCGGCGTGTGCTCGGGGGTGCTGGTATCCCCGCCACGGTGTCGCTCAACCCGCCGCGAGGGGAGGAGGATCCGACAGCCGCCCCGAACATCGGAGATGCGGCCGATATCCAGAATTCTCAGACACGCCTGGGCGACGTACTCCCCTATGACTCGACCGATCCCCTCCACAATGATTTCCAGCGAGCTGACGTCGTCATCACGAGTCGGCCCGCCGATGGCGGCCCACGGTGGGTTGGGCCGACTGAGAGTCTGACGGTGGTCGGTGCGCGACGAGCGCTGTTGCCCTGCCCGCCGGGGGACAACCCAGAGCCCATCCGCTATGCATTCGATGACTCGGCGCTGCAACGGCTGCGGGCTACGGTTCGCTGGGACCGCGATCCGCTGCCCACGAAGATGGAGCTGATGGCGGTGGTCCGCACCGCGGATGTCACCATCGACGCCGGCACCACCCATGCCATCAGTCGTACTGACATCACGACTGACGAGGATCTCTGGCGATTTGTCCTCTCGCTGATCACCGATGGGGAAACCGGACTCAGCCGATGGACGTTTTCGCTCGAAGGAGTCGACGATGACGGTCTGTTCTCGATCGACCTGCCGCCCGGCCTCGGAACCCTACTGGTCTTCGGGCCGCTCCTGGCGCGGATGGCCGCAAATGAGGTCGAGGACGGCGAGGAGACGAACGTGGCCGGGTGGGTTTCACTCGGCGTGCTCGGCGGGCTCTCTGCCGTCGCTGAAGCCGCAGGCATAATCGATGACGTTCGGCTCATCGCCAACGGCATCTCGATCGAGGTCGACACCCGCAACGGGCCCTTCGACACGTTCGAGGCTATCTATCTGAAGCTCGACTACTCGGTCGAGTTCCGCCTCCACGAGCCGACGCTGTTGGGCATCGAGTCCGATCCCCAGCATCCGGTGCGGCTCCGTTTTCGCAATGTCGGCCTCGCCTACCATCACTCGACGAAGGACCTGCGGTTCCTATTCGACGAGGAGGCCGAGGGTGATTTCTCGATCGAAGACGCGGGGACTTTCCGTCAGGCCCCAGAGCCGGGCGCGCTCGGCAGCCTGATCCAGGTCGTCGGCGCCCGCCTCGGTCAAGGCTCTATCTTCATCGAGCTCGACCTGCGCTTCGTGATCGACATCGGCCTGCTCGAGATCACCCAGACGACGATTCGGCTCATCTTCGGTGACGACGGGTTCTCTGTCGAGCTTCGGGGTCTGGGCATCAAGCTCGAAATCCCCGGCACGCTCATCGGTGAGGGAAGCCTTGTCATTCGGGACAACGGATTCCGCGCCGCGCTCACCCTCGAGATCGTGCCTGTGGAGATGCTCGCGGCGGGTTCACTCGACTTCGCCGACATGGGCGACTACACGGCGGTCGGAGTGGGTCTTCTGGTGCAATTCCCGGTGGGCTTGCCACTCGGTGGATCAGGGCTCGCGCTCTATGGCCTCCTAGGGGCGTTCGGCGCGAACATGCGACGAGCAGTGCCGACCGGTGGCGGCATCATTGAGAACGAACTCGCGTGGCTCGGCACGATGCTGAACCCGGCGTCGCGTGACGGCGCATTCGCGCCGAACCAGGACTCGTGGACCTTCGGTGTCGGAGCCATCGTAGGCACTCTGCCCGATGGCGGGTCTTCGTTCCACGCGAAGGGTGCTCTCGTTCTCGAACTGCCCGGTCCGTCGGTGCTCTTCGGAATTGATGTGCAGTTCGTGCAACAGCGCAGGAGCACTGATGGCGCGAATGATCTCAGTTCCGCCATTCGCGGGCTCATCGGTTTCACGCCGGAGGCATTCTTCATCGGCATTCGGGTCGATCTCTCGCTCGGCGAGATGCTGACGGTCAGAATCCCCATCGACGCGCTATTCCCCCGAACCGACTCCCTTGCCGGATACCTCCGGATCGGCAGTGACGGCTCTGGTGGCCGCGGAGGAGATCCCGTCTCAGTCGAACTCGAGCTGTCCGACTTCGTCGGCGTCGAGGCATGGCTCTTCTTCATGATCGAGGAGGAGGGGATCATCGACCTCGGACGTCGGTATCTCAGCTCCTCGTCGTCGGGCTTGCCGGAGTTCAGCGGGTTCTCAATCGGATTCGGCATGGGAATCAGTGTGTTCCTCGGCAGCCGGTCGATCGGCACGTTCATCGAGATCGAACTATTGGCTATCGCAGGAATGGGCACGTCTCCCATCGTCATCGGCGGGTTCATCGAGGCCAGGGGAACGCTGTCCATCCTGTGGGTATCGTTCAGCGTCTCAGCGATGCTGGACTTCCTGCACCGTCAGCCCGGTCCCGCGCTGCCCCCTGGCCACCGGGACGGTAGTGAGATCACCGAACCGGAGACGACCTTCTCCGGCCGCTTCTGTGCGGAGATCGATCTCTTCTTCTTTTCGATAAAGGCATGCTTTGAATTCCACCTCGGCGGGGGCGATCCGTGCGTGGCGCCAGCGCCGCCGCCCCTCATTCCCAGCCTCGGGTTCGTCGACCGCCGAGGCTTCGAATTGGGTCGGCTCGCCGTCGATGAAGAGTCTGGCGAGCAAGTCGATGAGCCGACCGTGTGGCCGGACACCACGATCGCTGTGAACCTGTTGGCCGAACCCGACCTCGACCTCGACTCGGCCTCGCCGATCGCGAATACTCTTACGTCTACCGACCATCATCCGTTGCGAGTGGGCGAGTTCGAGTATCAGTTCACCCTTCTCGATCTTCGCCTTGAGCACGACGTCGGCGGTGGCGCGTGGGAACCGGTTGCCGACCGTTTGGATGCGTCACTGTGGTATCCCGCAGCACGGCCCGCATTCGAAGCTTCACCTACGACTGGACCGCGCGCCGGACATGGTGCCGAAGTCCGAAGTATCGGGCTTCTCACCTGGGACCCGATCGCCTGGGCGCGTGCACTCGTGCCCGGCTCCCACCCCGCCGTCGAGGACGACATCCGTGAAGGTGCTGGTCGACTCTGCGAGCGCCCGGAAACGGTGATTCGCGACTGCGTGCTCTTCGCCCGATCGACACCGACCCGCCCCGTCGGCAGATGGTTCGCACGAGGGGAGGCGGGTTGGGCAGACGCTTTCACGACGGTCGATTTTGAGGACCTTCCCGCACTCCAGCGAGACATCGCCGAGATCGAGCAGGCACACGACGTTTCGTTTGCCCCCATGGCGCCTCTCCGATTCCCGTTCCCGGTGTCGACGGCTGTCGGAACATTCGAGGGAGGATTGCGCACCGCTCAATTCGTGCGCGCCGTGCAGACCCGGCTGGTCTCAGCATCAACCATGCCGACACGAGTCACCGGGGTTCGGGCCCAGTTCGACGGCCGACTGGTGCTGATCGCAAGCCTTGGCGATCTCGAGGTCAACAGCGGAAGCGAGCCGCTGCTGCCCGCCGACATCGGCGGCCACATCCTGCAACGCGACGCAGGTGTGGTTGTGACGGCTCCAGACGGACGGCTACACCTAGTTCCAGGTCAGCTCATGGGGAGCGTGCAACTCGGGGAGGCGCACAGCCCCGACGATTACGCCGTATGGGTGTTCGAAACGGCCGACAGTTCACTGGGGCACGGCACTTTCGTGTCGTGGCATGTTCCTGCGGCACTCGGCGATGTGATCCTGGTCGAAGCGTGCGGATCGGACTCGTCCACGCGCGAGGAAATCACCGAGCGCGGCCGTCGAGCGGATGATGCGGTTGCTGCGATCAATGAGGTAGCGGCGGCCGATCCCTTTGAGCCGTCCCGATTCGTGCTCCAGGCCGACCGGCGCCATCGTCTGACTGTCACCTGGAACTGGACAGGCCGGCGAATTCCCGACCCGGCGGGCACGGCTGAAGCTGACCGTGTGGACTGCGATGGACTCGAGACAGAGGGCACGACCGTCACGCAGGAGTTCACCTTCCGGACGGCGCCCGATTACCGTCCCCTTCCGGTCCCGGTAGGTTCGGGTCCGCCCTCCGAGCCCGACGCAGACGCCGCGGACGTCGAATACACCTCGTTCGACGTGCGCGATCTGAAGCACTATCTCAAGTCCGTGCCGAGCTTTGACGCGCCGCCGATGTTCACCGACGATCTCGTTCATGTCGAATACCACGTCGACCACCTGACCGACCTCTTGAGTCGCTACGACCGCACACTCGAGCTCGCTGTGATCAGAGCCGACTCGCGATCTGGTGCAGATACGACACCCGAACGCATGCCGCTCACCGGCATCCCAGATTTCTGGGAAGGCGTGCTGTTCTCGGCACTTGCTGCACAGTCATGTATCGACAATCCGCCCGGCGCCCGCGGTGGCGGCGAATTGCTTGCCTACGATCTCGAGCCGAATGCCCGCTACGACCTCCTGATCACCGGACCTGCACGGGGCGGGGGCGAGTCGCTCGACCGCCACCTGATCGAACGGGCCCCATTCCGCACCTCCCGCTATTCGAGTCCGGCGGGCCTTTTCGCCGAGGCGGGCTGGGCCCCCGCGTCAGCGCCGCTGTCCTATCTGCCGAACGACCTCATCGTGGCCGCCGACGCCAGCCTCACCGGAGTGTTCGCACCCGCATCGGATGTGGGGTTCGAAGCTGCCCTTACCGCTCTGGGAGTCGACATCGAACAGGCGGAACGTCCACAGACCACGATCCTGTGGAAGCCGCCGATGCCGAGCGCACCACCGCATCGACCGTCGCTTCGTGACGGACTCGACACGCTCGGGCTCATCGATAGTCGGAGATTGAATGTGAAGCGACTCGTCGAGCTACTCCGCACCCGGTCCCGGCGTGAACCCGGTCTACCGGTGTTTCCCGGGCGAACGCGCCCACCCGTGCGCGACCCTCGCCTGCTCGATCTGCGCGACGGCGCCGGGCGCGATTCTCTCCGCCCGAGCCGTCATCCCGGCTCCCGCTACGGCCTGGAGTGGTTCCACGTGCTTCTGGCCGAGAACGGACTGGCTGAAGGCGGCGATGCAGTCGAGGCCCTGGGCAAGAGACTGACTCTCGCGTTCACCGACCGACGGTCAGGCGGGGTGCCTCGCGCGGTCGAGTTGCTTCGATCCCTCGTGAAGGAGCTGCTCGTTCCTCCGCCGCGGGCCCCGCAGCAGGGCTGGCGGGTCGCCGGCGTCCTCGTCGAGTCGCTGGAGTCCATCATTCGGCCCGGAGAGGTGGAGCTCGACGCCATCGCGGTGGGTGCCGAAACCCTCCCGCTCCGCGCCTCGAACTCTGCCCAGTCGCGACTATTGTTCGTCCCCGACTCCGCCATCGAACTCCGTCCGGGAATGGACTCACCCGTGGCACTCAGATATCGCCACCGCCGCATCGCCGGCGTCGACAGCGCCGGGCAGATCGTGCATTCCGAAACCTCCGTCGACGTCGCCCATCGCGTGGGCCGCCGACCGCAATCGATTGAATGGGAGGTCTGAGCATGGCGTTGTCTCCTCGCGTGCTCTCTCTGGCCGCCCTTCCCTCTCTTGCGGGCACCAGCACGCACCTGCAGCCAGGCGTGCATCTTCGCTGGACCTACCACCCGCTTCTGGGTTTTCCGAACGGGCCTGTCGAGGTCAGCCGGGCGTCGCTCGACGGTGACGTGGAACGGGGATGCGAGCGGCGGACCGTGCATCTCTCTGAGACCGGCCAGGGCACGGGCGCTGGCCTGCCCACTGCGTTGGGCGCGGGGCAGCGTTTGTGGTGTCGGCCCCTCACCGGACAACGCGGCACGTTGGCCGTCGCCTTCGCCGTCGACGGTATCGCACCCGAACGGGTGGTCGCCGGGCTCCGTGGAGCGTCGGGCTTCATTCCGGTGCAGTACGGCTCAGTGGACGGGTCGCTGATCTGGGTCACCTCAAGCGGCGTCGATGCCGTAATGATCGAGGGCCCGGGGCGCATTCTCGATGCGTGGTGCATCGACCTGGGCTGCGCCCGAGACCAGGACTACCGGCCACTCGGATATGTCGGGCCACCGGTCGGAGATCTCGGTGCATATCGAAGTGCACCGATTGGTGCACCGGAGACTGCCGCCGAAGCGCGGGTGCGAGACGGCGCACCCGCACTCGTGTCGCTCGCCGACGCGATATCCGCCACCTCAGTGTCTTCCGGGCCGAACAGTGATGATCGGGAGTGGGATCGGGTGTCCGCCTTGATCGATCCCGACCTCGTCGGCCGTTACATCGATCTGCTGGACGCAGACGCCGCCGTTGACCTCACGACTACTCAGCACCTTGCGAGCAGCGCCAGGGACGATGCGGCGACGGTCGACGTCCCGACTTACGCCGTGCTGATGGCCGCAACGCGCGATCCGAGCGTGGCGCGCTGGGCCGGTCTTTCCATGGTCGATCGCGATCTGCACCAGGGACACAGCATCTACCGCATCCGCGCGTCGTTCGATCTCGACCGGATGGCGAAGGAGCACGACGAGTCTCTTTACGTGCGAAGCCAAGCGGAAGGAAACGCGATCGACGGGCATGACCTCGATATCGAAGACGCTCGCACGGTGCTGGAATCGTACGTCCTCGTCATCCCGACCGCCCGAACACCATTGCCCCGCCCCGACCTCGACGTCGAACACGTTCGTTGGCTCACAGCGGCCCCGGCGAGGCGACGTCTCGCTGAAGTGAGCTTCGATCGACCGGTCGGAGCGGTGGGGTACGCCTGGTACCGTCAGAACGGATCGACGCGGACTGCCCTGAATGCGACACGGACCGGCACTTCATACCGGTCGCTCGCCAGTGCATCCCGGGTCCGACCGGGGGCCGACGTGTGGGCGTTGACCGATGCCACGTGTCCGCCTGCGGCCGCGACATACGGCGTCGCCGCCACCGATGCCTTTGGCCGCTGGAGCACATGGGGCATCGAAGATCTGGTCGCCGGGACTCCGGTGCCGCCTCCCGCCCCTGTGCCAGAGGCCTACTACCAGCCGGCCGCAGCAACACCAGTCGACGATTCGCTGCGCGCCGGGACCGTACGCGTCGTGGTTCCCGTCCCCTCCCACCTGCCTCCTGGAGGGGCCCAGATCGACTCGGCGCACGTGCGGCTCGAGTCCTCCGGGTCCGCGGTGATCGATTCCCGACTCGTCGCGGTCGGCTCCACCGACGAAATCACCCTGGTGTTGAATGGGCCATTACTCGCGCGGGGCGAGCACCGCGAGGGGCTGAGGGTCGCAGCCACGTTCCAGGCCGGCACGGTGTCGAGCCCTGAAGGTACCGCGCGAGTCAGCGCTGCCGATTCCCGCCCGCCTGCCACGCTGTCGATTCCCGAGACTCTTCGCTGGACGACACGATCCGACGCACTCGATTCGAGCCGGATCCGGCTCGTGTGGTCGCCAGATGTCACACACCACGCCCATCGGGTCTACGTCGCCACGACACGAACCCTCGTGCCGCACATCGAGACGCTTGGAGCCGCCGGTGACGCAGCACGAGCGGCAATATCGGCGCGCTCGATGCCCATGTCGAATGTCGTCGCAGCGCTGAGTCCCCATGCCAATGCACTTCCTCGGGCCGCATTCGAGCTCGTAACCTCGACCGCGATCCCGTCGACGCATCCCGAATACGAACTCGTCGTGCCGGGGCGGTCTCGGCTCCTGTATCTGGTGCGGGTGACGTCGGTTGGAGCGAATGGAGTCGAGGAGGCGTGGAGTGAGCCACCCGCGCTGTTCTACATCGCGGTGCCGCCGACCGTGAAGCTGCAGCCGCCGGAACTCACCGTTGCCGTTGCTGACGCGTCGGCTGGGGTCATCCGGCTCACCGTCACGCTGAGAAGCGGGCAGCGCGCCGCGTCGTGGCGAGCTTTCCGGACCACGAAGCCCGACCTTGCGGTTCCGGGAAAAATGAGCGAACTCACCTCCGCGCCACTGTCGATCCCGGCGGCACCAGACTCTCCCTCAGAGGGGCCACCCGGCATCGACGCACCGGCGATCAGCGCGCCGCTGTTAGTCGTGACCTACGACGACTCAGGGCCGACCCTGGTCAGCCCGGAGATCTCGCTTCGTCCGTGGCGGAGCTACTTGTACCGAGCGCAGGTGCAGGCTGAATCTGAGCCAGGCGGTCCACCCGGGGTGTGGAGTGACCTGTGTCGCCCCGTTCGGGCCACGCTAGTGCCGCCGGAGCAACCCCCGGCTGCCAGTGTTACGGCGTCGCGGGTGGGCAGGTCGGTGCATGTGACGTGGACCTGCGCGTTGGTTGCGCGACGCACCGCGATTGGCGACTTCAGGTTCCGCGTCCTCGAGCGCCGCGAAGGCAGCTCGGTATCGCGCACGCTCGGATCGATTTCCGCCCTCGCGAGTTTCAGCCTCGACCACACCTATCCAGCCGACATCGGTGATCTGCCCGCCATCGACTACTTCGTCGAGACCATCGACCCGGTCGGACGTCGGCAACTTTCCGAACCCGCACGAGTGGAGGGCGCCGGATGACGATTATCAGCCCAGACCCATCAAGCCTCGGCTTCAGTTCCGTTCGCCTCGAGCGGTGGTTCGAGTCTGGAACATTCGACATTGCGGAGCCCGATCCCGCCGACCTCAGCGTCGAGACGCCCTCTGGTTCCCTATGGTTGCCGCCCGCCAATGGATCGCTCAGCATCGCCCGCACGCGGGTGACCGACAGTGGCGGCAGGCACCGAGGGTTGGTCGAGTTCCGCGATGCTGCCGGAGCAGAAGTCTTCGGCCCCGACAGCGACCGCCTCGTTGCAGTCTTCAGTCTGTTCCCGCTGGTGCACGAACGTGTGAAGCAACTCGTCCGAGCGCTGCCCGGAGCCACTTCGGGGCCGTCGCGCGTCGTTCCCAATCGCTGGGCACTGCGAATGGACTTTCCCACAACCAGCAGCGATCTCTTGGCCCTTGTCCCGGACTCACCGACCCTCGCGGACATCGGGTTCGATGACGAGCTGCGACCGCTCCCCCGGCCGATGACCCGGGGTCGGCGAACCTCGATAGGAGACCGTCAAGGTCTCATCCGGATCCCGTCTGGGATGACCGCGCGAATGTACTGCTTCGATGAACGTGGACTTCCAACCGACCCTGGCATGGTTGCTGCATTGTGGCTCGCGCTTGCCGCCGAGTTCGATGGCCTGGCCGAAGACGACCTGCTGCTCGCGCCTCAAGCCGGCCGACGTGTGCACTGCGTCGGTCTCGCCGAAGGACCGCTCGACGACGCGACTCTCGGCCTGATCCAGGTCGGCGGAGCGACGGCAACGGCGCCGGTGATGAATCTTCCGGACGGCGACCGGGAGGTCACCGTGACCGACACCTCCTCCCATCCGTTTCTCCGGGTTGCCCTCGTACCGGCAGGCACCCGCGCTGCGAGGATTGCGCTTTCGGATGACGACCTGCTTGATCGAGATATGCTCCGGGTGTCGATTGTCGATCTCGAGACGACCCTCACCGGCACCGTGTCCACCGACC
Organism: uncultured Actinomycetota bacterium; assembly: GCA_963756375.1. GTDB lineage: Bacteria > Actinomycetota > Actinomycetes > Actinomycetales > Microbacteriaceae > Marisediminicola. Next base: position 1,613,448 of record CAVWNJ010000005.1, read on the forward strand.
CTGCCCAGGCGAGGGAGTCCACGAAGGTGCGCGTCGCGCCGACCGCCGGCGGGCCTGCGCTTCTGGCCTCGACAGATGAGATCGTCGAGTCGATGCGCGCGGCCACTGCTGCCGGAGGACGCGCCGACCTCATCGCGACCTTGGGGACGTTCGACGGGGGCATCGGCCCCCTCCCGGCACCGCCTGCCCTTCCGGATATCGCGCCTGGACCATTCGAAGACGCCTCCATTGCGCCGTTGCACGGTGCTGAGGGCCCGGAGGAGGACGGCTGGTCGCCCACAATGCGAGCTGTGCTGCGGTTCTCCTTTCCGACCGAGTTCCTCGGAGCCTGGGTGCGTGTATTGCCGCTCGGTTTCGATCTCGATCGCGGTGAGCGTACCGCGCTCGTTGGCGGGTCCGGGGTGGTAGCCAATCGCGCGGACGGGCCGGCGGCGCTGGTCGTGGTAACCCTGCCGCCTGGACCATCGCGGCGAGATGTTCGGGTGTCCTTCGATGTGGAGATCATCACCGCTGGCGGGCGATACGTTGCCTCGGCGGTCGGCTTCGATCGACCCGAGCGCCCGCTCCCGGGCGCCGCGGGGGGACCTGCCCCCGTTGTGCTACCGGCGTCCGGAACCGCGAGCGGCCTCTACGTTTGCGAGACCGGAGGCACCGCTCTCGTGAGCGGGTTCAGCGCGGTCGTCGAGCGAGGCGGGGAGTTCGTTGCGATCGACGATTCGGCGGTGCCTGGTTCGGCGTTTCCGGGGTCGATTGCGGCATCGCTGCGGGCTACCGACCGCGTGGTCTTCTCCTCACCGGTGTGGTCAGGCGAGGCCACGGGTGACGGACTCGAAAGACTGTGCCTCTCTCCCATCAGCCCGATTCTCAGGCATCGGCGGCGTGGCGGCTTCCTGCAGGTAGCAGAGGCGAGCGGCACCCTCCCGGCGCACGATGATCGAGGGGTCGTCCTGTCCACAGCAGCCGGGGCGAGCGGTGTTTCCGTCGTCTCGGGCGGACACCTCCTCGCGACGACGCATCAGATCGTCGGCCCATCTGGGGGATCGGCTGGCGAACCCGCCGAGGCCGAAACTCACGTCGCAGGGATCCTCCTGTCTGGGCAAGCAGCCGCCCTGGGTCACGAAGCAGCGCTGGCGTCGGGTCACGCAGACACGATAGGCCTTCTCACCGACGCCATCTCGGCGACTCCCGCCCCGACGCCAACGGGTCAGACGAAATGGGCGGCGGTGCTCCGCACCGGCGTTCGCCACGTCGAGGGTGAGCGCGAACTGGACATCGCCGACGCGGTGAGTGCCTATCCCTTCGACGGCACGCACTCCGAGCGCCGGAACTGGCTCGGGCGGGCACTGACTCTTCGCGACGGCGACTTGCCCACCGCGAGCGGGATCGACCAGGAGGCAGCCTTCGACCGAGCGGCGAGCCGTCGGGTCCTCGCAGCGAGCGAGGGCTTCTCCGAAGCCGTCCCTGCGCTCCGGAAGGCGATTGCCGGCGCACAGCGCTTCGTCTACATCGAAGCGCCGAGCCTCACTGCCGGCACCATCTCGGGCGGGGGATCCGAGATCGACATCGTCGGCCTCCTCACGCAGCGACTCGAGGAGAACGCCGCCCTGCACGCACTGATCTGCGTTCCCCAACGGTCAGGCGCGGCCTTCCCCCACCTCCGTCGGTTTCGAACCATCCTTCAGACCCGCGTCGCGGCGGGCCTCCACGATGCTCAGTCGCTGAAACGGCGCGGGGATCGCCCGGTTTCCGCGCCGACGATCGAGGAACGGGCCGTCATTTTCAGCCCCCTCGGATCGGGCCGCAGACCACTCGACATCGCCTCGACGACGGTGATCGTCGACGACGTCGTCTGCTTCGTGGGTTCCACCGACCTGTCTCGCCGAGGGCTGACCTTCGACGCCTCCCTGCTCGTCGGCGTTACCGACGATGTCGTCGCAGATGGAGTGTCCCCCGACATCCGGGCATTCCGCACTCGGCTCATCGCTGACCGGATCGGCGAGCCCGCAGACGCGATCGCCAGGGACGGCCGCATCGTGACCGCGATGGTCGGCGAGATGCTGGCGCAGGATGTGACCCGCACCGTTGGCGTGCCGCTTCCCCCGCTCAACGACATTCGACGCGGAATTCCTAGCGACTCTGAGCAACCGTCCGCGGATCTCACGATTCTGCAGCAGTTCCTCGATCCTGATGGCAGGGCTGGCGAGTCACCCGACATCGGCTCCTACCTTGCCGGGCTACTGACCGCTGTCACCACCGGGTCCCTTACCGACGACAGCAGTCGACCGACCACATGCGCCTGAGCGTGACGGCGTCCTAGCCTGCGACGCGCCGCAGCCGCTGGCAGTGGGGGCAGAAGTGTGACCCGCGGTTCATGAACGTCTCGCGGATGATGGGGCGCCCGCACCTGGGGCAGGCTCTGCCATGCTGCCCGTAGGCATTCAGCGAGTGCGAGAAGTAGCCCGACGCGCCGTTCACATTCACGTACTGGGCGTCGAAACTCGTGCCGCCCTCGGCGAGTGCCCGACCGAGCACGAGGCGCACCTCGGCGAGCAGCGTTCTTGCTTTGGCCCGCGAGAGCAGGTCGGTGGGCTGGTCGTAGTGAATGCGTGCCGACCAGAGCGACTCGTCGGCGTAGATGTTGCCGATACCACTCACGAGAGTCTGGTCGAGCAGCGCCCGCTTGATGCCGGTGCGGCGGCGGGCGAGGGCGGCGAAAAATCGCGCGTCGTCGAAGGCGGGGTCGAGCGGATCCCTGGCGATGTGCGCGACGGCAATCGGCACGAGCGGTTCGGCAGCGACCGCGCCGGCGAACCCGCCCGGTCGTCCATCGGGGGTGGGGACCAGGTCATCGATCGCCATCGACCCGAAGATTCGCTGATCGACGAAGTTGAGTCGCAGCGCCCCGAGGGTCGGATGCTCGAGCTCCAGCCGGATGCGCGTGAGCCGGTCATCCGTGTTCCTGTCACGGAGCAGCACCTGACCCGACATGCCGAGGTGGCCGACGAGAGCGGTGGTCGTTCCCTCGATCGGCAACCAGAGGAACTTGCCACGGCGCACCGCGCTCGTGAGCGTGGCGCCGGTCATCCGCTCGACGAAGTCCTCGGGCGGTCCGCCGTGCCTGCGGAGCGATCGGGGGTCGAGCACCGTGACGGATGTCACGAGCGCGCCGGTCACGGCCGGCTCGAGTCCTGCCCGGACGACCTCGACCTCGGGCAGCTCAGGCATCGCGCGATCGGATGGTGCGTCTGCGCGCGGGCGCGGAGGTCACGCGCCGGTCGCTGGCCTGCCGAGCGACGACCACGCCAGGAGCGCCGCCGCCATCTCGGCATGCTTCTTGCTCGAGCCGTCACCGGAGGCGACCGGTTCCGCTCCCCCGAGGGAGACGGTGGCGTGGAAACGCTTGGAGTGGTCCGGCCCGCTGTCGACGACGACATAGCGGGGCGTGCCGAGGCCGAGGCGTGCTGCGAGTTCCTGCAGCGCGGTCTTCGGATCCATGGATGCACCGAACCGGTCGGGATCGCTCAGCAGCGGTGCGATGAGGCGCAGCACCAGTGCTGTCGCCTCGTCGGGGCCGGCCGAGAGATACGTCGCGCCGATCACCGCTTCCACGGTGTCGGCGAGGATCGACGACTTGTCGCGACCACCGGTGAGCTCTTCCCCTCGACCGAGCCGAAGGTGCTTGCCCAGTCCGATGCCACGCGCCACCTCGGCGAGCGCGACACTGCTCACGAGACTCGCCCGGCGTTTCGCGAGGTCGCCCTCATCGAGGTCGGGGTTCTCGCGGTAGAGCATCACGGTCACGGCCTGCCCGAGGATCGAGTCCCCCAGGAACTCGAGCCGCTCGTTGTGCGCGATCCCGCCGTTCTCGTACGCGAAAGAGCGGTGCGTCAGCGCGAGCTCCAGAAGCTCTGCGCTGATCGGCACCGCTAATTCAGACGCGAGGGAGTGCTGGTCGTAAGAGTCGACCGCTCCACCCGAAAGGCTGTCCATCATTTCGCTCCACCCGAAGGGCGGGCGATCGATTTAGACGTCGGCGACCTTGCGGCCCTTGTACTCCATGTACAGGGCTTCGCCGGTGGAGTCTTCAACGACCTTCGCGCGGTGCGGGAGGCTGTAGGTGACCTTGCCGTTCTCCATCGTCTTCACGAGGGTGGGAGGGGTCGCCTTCCACTGGGCGCGGCGCGCGCGAGTGCTCGCACGGGACATTTTGCGCTTCGGTACGGCCATGACTATCTCTTCTCTTCTGGGCTGTCGTTCGTGGCGGCGTCGTTCACGCCGGAGACTGCATCGGTGTCGTTCGGTTCTTGGGTGGAGGCCCCGGTCAGGCCCTCGAGTCCGGCAAGTGCCGCCCAGCGAGGATCCACGGGGGCTTCGTGCTCATGACCCGGGTCATCAAGGAGTCGCACCCCACACTGCGGGCACAAGCCGAGGCAATCTTCCTGACAGACCGGTTGGAACGGAAGTGATAACACCACCGCATCCCTGACCACTGGTTCGAGATCAATCGACTCTTCGTGAACCTCGTAGTCAAAAGCTTCGTCATGAGAATACGCGAAAAGCTCCTGGATATCGACCTCGACCGGCTGCGTCACCTCGATGAGGCAACGCACGCACTCCCCGACGGCCTCGCCATCGACGTCGGCGCTGACCAGGATTCCGTCGTGGAGGGACTCGAGCCGAACGTCGACGCTGAGCTCTGAACCCTCACGAACGGCGATGACGGCGTTGCCGAACGTCTCGGGAACGATGATGTCGAGCTGCTTCTCGCGCATCTCGCCCGGGCGGTGCATCAGGTCGAAGACGGGGATGGCGTAGGGATTCTTAACGTTTGGCGACACCGGCGAGAGTCTACTCGTGCCGGACGTCGCCCCGCCCGCCGTCACTCCGTGATCGCCGTGAGGGCCTCATCGAAGATGTCGAGAGCGGCCGAGACCTCGTCGGGTGTCACGACGCACGGCGGCACCACGTGCAGCCGGTTGTCGGCCGTGAACGGCAGCAGTCCGAGCGACATGAGTTCGGTCTTGAGCGCCCCGATCACGGCGGCAGGCACCGGCGCGCGGGTTTCGCGGTCGGAGACGAGGTCGAGCGCCCAGAACACGCCGACACCGCGCACCTCGCCGATGATCTCGTGTTTCGCCGCGAGTTCGGCAAGGCCCGGTGCCAGGTGGTCCTTGCCGATCATCCTGGCGTTCTCGATGATGCCTTCGTCCTGCATGGCGTCGATGGATGCGACGATGCTCGCCGCCGCAAGCGGATGCCCGGAGTAGGTGAGCCCGCCGGGGAACACCCGCTCATCGAACTCGGCGGCGATCTCCTTCGAGATCACGACTCCGCCGACCGGCACGTACCCGGAGTTGACGCCCTTGGCGAAGGTGATCAGGTCGGGCACGATGGCCCCGCCGCCGAAGTCGCCCTGGAAGGCGAACCATTCGCCGGTGCGACCGAAGCCTGCCATCACCTCGTCGAGGATGAGCTTGATGTCGTAGCGGTCGCAGATCGCGCGCACGCCCGCGAGGTAGCCGGGCGGCGGCACGAGCACGCCCGCCGTGCCCGGAACCGTTTCGATGAGGAGCGCGGCGATGGTGCCTGCGCCCTCCGCCTGGATCACCCGCTCGAGGTGGTGCAGGGCGCGTTCGGCTTCCTGCTCCGGCGTCGTCGACCAGAACTCGGAGCGGTAGGCGAACGGGCCGAAGAAGTGCACGTGACCGCGTGAGTATTCGTTGGGCATCCGTCGCCAGTCGCCGGTGGCGACGATGGCGGCCCCGGTGTTGCCGTGGTACGAGCGATAGGCGGAGAGCACCTTGTCGCGACCGGTCACCAGGCGCGCCATGCGGATGGCGTTCTCGTTCGCGTCGGCGCCGCCATTGGTGAAGAAGACCCGCCCGAAGCTTGTGCCTGCCACCGAGAGGATGCGCTTCGCCGCCTCGCCGCGGGCGAGGTTGGCATGCGGCGGAGCGACCATCGTGATGATGTCGGCCTGATCCTTGATCGCCTGGATGAGCTTCGGATGCTGGTGCCCGATGTTCATGTTCACGAGCTGACTGGAGAAGTCGAGGTACTCGTTGCCCTCGAAGTCCCACACCGTCGATCCGAGCGCTCCGGCGATCACGAAGGGGTCGAGAGCCCCCTGTGCCGACCAGGAGTGGAAGACGTGGGCGCGATCGAGGTCGTGGGCGAGGCTCCCGGAATCCGGGTCGATGGCGATGCTCATGATGGTTCCTTCGTGTGAACGTGCACGATCGGGGGCCTCGAGTCACCGGCCCCCGACCGTGATGCTAATCGGTTACTTTCCGCCCTCGTTCAGGGTGACCTCGATTGGGGTGAAATCGTCCCCTGTCGTGTCGAGGCCCTCCGACTCGAGTTCCGCGAGCGCCTCCTCGATGTATTCGTTGGTGTAGGCGGACTCGGGCGGATCGGTGGTGATCACCGTCGACCCTTCGAGGTTCTTCGCCGTCTTCGCCACCTCCACCGTCTGTGCCCAGGCGCCCTCGTCGATGACACCGATTCCGTCGGGTGAGGGCCAGATGAGCTTGTTCACCTCGTTGGTCTGCCAGAGCTGGTGGCTGAGCCCGAGTTCGGAGCCGGATGCCACGACGATGTCCGCCGTCTCCTCCGGGTTGTCGCGGGCGAAGATGAAGCCCTTGATCACGGCCTTGAGGAACGACACCGTGGTCGCCTGGTAGTCCTCGTCCGACTCCAGCCGCTCGGTGTTCGCCCAGATCGCATCCTGAAGCATCGCGGTGCCTTCGTCGTTCCAGTCGATCGTCGTGAAGTCGTCGGGGGTGTACAGCTCCCCCGTCTCGGGATTCACGGTCTCGAGCACCTGCGCGTACTCGTTGTAGGTCATCGCCTGCGCCGCGTCGATGTCGCCCGAGAGCAGAGCGCTCATGTCGAACTGCTGCTGCACGAGCGTCACATCCTTCGCCGGGTCGAGACCCGCTTCGGTGATGCCGGCGAACAGCTCGAACTCGTTACCGAAGCCCCAGTTGCCCACCTTCTTGCCACTCAGATCGGATGCCGACGTGATGCCGTCATCGGCGAACGAGACCTGCAGGGTGCCCGAGCGCTGGAAGATCTGGCCCACGTCGGTGATGCCCGCTCCCTGCTCGATCGACGCGAGCGCCTTCGGCACCCAGGCGATCGCGAAGTCGGCCTGGCCGTCGGCGAGCACGGTCTGCGGCACGATGTCGACGCCGCCTTCCTGGATCGTCACGTCGAGACCCTCATCCTCGAAGTAGCCCTGGTCGAGCGCCGCGTAGTACCCGGAGAACTGGGCCTGCGCGAACCACTGCAACTGCAGGGTCACCGGTGTGAGCCCGTCGTCGGCCGAACCGCCGCTGCCTCCACTGCTGTCGTCTCCCCCGCTGCCGCTGCAACCGGTCAAGACCAGTGCGGATGCTGCAGCCATCGCGGCCATCGTCGTCCACACGTGCGTGCTGTGCTTCATGTGTACCTCCTGTTGATTGCTGGTGCTTGGGTGTGGGTCGGTGAGATCGGGCGTCTCCCCGAGCGAAGAGGCTTCTCGCCTCAGCCGCGTCGTCGGGCGACCGCCCTCTCGATCAGGAGCGTCGCGAGATAGAACGCCACCCCGAGCACGATGGCGCCCACCACGTAGGCCCAGGCCCGGGGGTACGCGCTGTTCGCGGCGGCCGAGGTGATGCGCGAGCCGAGCCCGTTCTGCAGCCCCCCGAAGTACTCGGCGACGATCGCCGAGATGACGGCGAGCGATGAGGCGATGTTGAGTCCGGTGAAGACGAAGGGCAGAGCGCCGGGGATGGTGACGGTGCGACTGATCTGCCAGTTGCTGGCCGCATAGGCACGCATGAGGTCGCGGTGTACCGGCTGCACCTGGCGGAGGCCCCTGAGCGTATTGACGAACACCGGCACGAACACGACGATGGCCACGATCACGCGCCTCGGGGTCTCACTCGTCGCGCCGAACATGGTGGTGAGCACCGGGGCCAGGGCCACGATCGGAATCACCGCGACGGCGGCCACCACCGGCGTGACGATCTCGTCCACGATTCGCAGCCTCGACGCCAGGAGCGCCACCCCGATCGCCACCACCGCACCGACCAGTAGGCCGATGAGGGCGTTGGAGCCCGTGGCGAGCAGCGCTGCAATGAGTCCTGGGGCGATCAGCGCGAGTTGGGTGGCGATGGCACTCGGGGCGGGCAACAGGTACGGCTTGATGTCCGCCACGATCACCAGCATCTCCCAGGCGATGAGGGCGGCGACGCCGAGGAGCAGGGGTGGCAGCACAGATCTGAGGGCACCGGACGCCAGGATGCCCGATCGGCGGAGCACGGCCGTGCGTCCGGTTGCGGTCTCGCTCGCCGAACTCATCGAAGGTCCACCCCCCGGGGTGTGGCCTTCTGGTCGGCTTGCTCCTCCGCGTGTTCCGGGACCCCGTGCAGCGCTTCGCGCACCGCGGTGACCGAGCGGTAGAACGCCTCCTCCTCGCGCAGGAGCTCCCCGCGGGAGTCGCCCAGCTCCACGGTCACGGCCGCCCTGATCCGGCCCGGACGCGGCGACATCACCACCACCCGGTCGGAGAGGAACACCGCCTCGGGGATGGAGTGGGTGACGAACACGACCGCCGCGCCGGTCTCGGCGCAGATGCGCACGAGTTCGCCCTGCATCCGCTCCCGCGTCATCTCGTCGAGGGCACCGAAGGGCTCGTCCATGAGGAGCAGTTCCGGACGCTCAGCGAGCGACCGCGCGATGGCGACCCGCTGCTGCATGCCGCCGGAGAGCTGGTCGGGGTGGCTCGAGGCGAAATCGCTGAGCCCCACCAGCTCCATCAGCTCGGCGACCCTCTGCTTGCGGCCGGCCACCCCGTGCAGGTGCAGCGGGAGCTCGATGTTCTGAGCCACGGTGCGCCAGGGGAGCAGTCCGGCGCTCTGGAAGACGATGCCGTAGTCCTGGTCGAGACGCGCCTGGCGTGCGGTCTTGCCGAACACCGTGACGGTGCCGGAGGTCGGCTCGTCGAGGTCGGCGATCATGCGCAGAAGCGTGCTCTTGCCGCATCCGGATGGCCCGATGAGCGAGACGAATTCGCCCTTCTGCACGGTGAGGGAGACATCGTCGAGGGCCGTGACGCTCGCTGCGCCTTTGCCCTTGGCCTGGAACACCCGGCTGAGCCCGGTGACCTCCACGGCGGTCATGCCGCCACCTCGTCCCGCCGGTAACGCGCGAGGGCCACACCGAGCAGCGCCACGAGCCCCGCGGCGACGAGTCCCATGAGCACGGCGACGGCGATCGGTGCGTAGGCCTTCGCCGGATCGCTCGACCCCGACTGGGCGTACTCGATGATGAGCCGCCCGATCCCGCCCTTCGCGCCCGTCGACACCTCGGCGACCACGGTGCCGATGATGGCGGATGCCGCGCCGAGCCTCAGCGCGGGCAGCAGGTACGGCACGCTCGCGGGCAGGCGCAGGTAGATCAGCGACTTCCACCAGCCGGCCGCGTAGCAGTGCAGCAGTTCCACGTGGGCCGTCTTCGGCGACTGCAAGCCGCGGAGCGCTCCGACCGCCACCGGGAAGAACGCGAGGTAGGCGGCGATCACGGCCACCGACATCCAGCGCTGCCACTCGAATTCCCCGAAGCGCACCCGGCCGCCCCAGCTCACGATGAGCGGCGCGAGGGCGATGAGCGGCACGGTCTGACTGAGGATCAACCAGGGCAGCACGGCCGACTCGGCGAGGCGGAATCGTTGCATCAACAGGGCAAGTGCGATGCCGATCACCGAGCCGAGCAGCAGTCCGATCGAGGCCGTGCCGAGGCTGGAGAGGCCCGCGGAGAGCACGGACATCCAGACCGGCTGGGACCCGGCGGCCGAGTTCACCGGCTCGAGAGCCCTCGTCACCATGTCGGCGAGATGCGGCATCGCGAGGTCTGTGGTGCGCGGTAGAACCTGGATGCCCGCGATGTCGATGCCCGCGGCCGGACCCACCGCCTTGTAGCCCTCCCAGGCGCCCGCGAGCAGCAGCACCCCGAGCGCGCCGCCGCCGACGCGGCGTGCCACGGTGCGCGAGCGGGCCGAGGTCATGCGGTGGCCGTGATGTGCTCGCGCATGGCGGGGATCACCGTTTCGCCGTAGACCCGGAGGGTCTCCTCCTTGTTGTCGTGCTGCAGATACCCGGCGAAATGGTCGACACCGATCTCCCGCAGAGCCTTCAGCTTCTCCACGTGCTGTTCTGCGGTGCCGAGCACGCAGAACCGGTCGACGATCTCGTCCGGCACGAAATCGGCGTGCGTGTTCCCTGCCTTGCCGTGCTCGTTGTAGTCGTAGCCCTCACGCCCCTTGATGTAGTCCGTGAGGGCATCCGGCACCGCTCCGTGCTCGCCGTACTTGGCCACGATGTCGGCCACGTGGTTTCCCACCATGCCGCCGAACCAGCGACACTGGTCGCGCATGTGGGCCCAGTCGTCGCCGACGTACATCGGCGCCGCGACGCAGAACTTCACCGACATCGGATCGCGGCCGGCGTTGGCCGCGGCCTCCCGCACGGTGCGGATCATCCAGGACGCCACATCCAGGTCGGCCATCTGCAGGATGAAGCCGTCGCCCACCTCACCGGCGAGCTTCAGCGCGAGCGGACCGTACGCCGCCACCCACACCTCGAGCGAGCTGCCGGTGCTCCACGGAAACTGCACGGTGGCATCGTTGTACTCGACCGGGCGGGAGTTGGCGAGCTCACGGATCACATGGATGGATTCGCGCAGCGTCTTCAGCGTCGTCGGCTTGCCGTTGGTGGTGCGCACCGCGGAGTCGCCGCGGCCGATGCCGCAGATCGTGCGGTTGCCGTACATCTCGTTGAGGGTGGCGTAGAGGGATGCCGTGACCGTCCAGTCCCGGGTGGCGGGGTTCGTCACCATCGGGCCGACGATGACCCGGTTGGTCTCGTTGAGGATCTGGCTGTAGATCACATACGGCTCCTGCCAGAGCAGGTGGGAGTCGAACGTCCAGACGTGCGAGAAGCCGTGCTGCTCGGCGAGTTTGGCGAGGTGCACCGTGCGCGACGCCGGTGGGTTGGTCTGGAGTACCGCTCCGAAATCCATCGGGTTTCCGTTCTCGTGGTGGTGGTCGTGACGGTCAGATGAGGTACTGCGAGAGCCCGCGTTTCACGAACCGTCCGTCGCCCTTCGACCCGAGGTACTGGTTGTCATCGATCACGACCTTGCCGCGTGAGATCACGGTGTCGACGTGGCCGTCGATCTCGAACCCCTCCCACGCGGAATGGTCCATGTTCATGTGGTGCTTGCGCCCGGTGGGGGCGCCGTTCGCGTCCCGGTCGTATCCGATCGAGGTGTGCCCGTTCGGGTCGTAGATGACCACGTCGGCATCCGCCCCCGGCTGGATCACGCCCTTCTTGCCGTAGAGCCCGAACATGCGGGCGGGCGTGGTTGCGGTGATTTCCACCCAGCGCTCGAGGGAGATCTGACCGTCGACGACCCCCTGGAAGAGCAGGTCCATGCGGTGTTCGACCGAACCGATGCCGTTGGGGATCTTGGAGAAGTTGCCGAGACCGAGATCCTTCTGGCCCTTCATGCAGAAGGGACAGTGGTCGGTGGAGACCATCTGGATGTCATTCGTGCGGAGGCTCTGCCACATGTGGTGCTGGTGCCCCTCCTCGCGGGACCTCAACGGCGTCGAGCACACCCACTTCGCGCCCTCGAAGGCGCCCCACTCGTCGCTCTTCGCGCCGAGCTGGTCCTCGAGTGAGAGGTAGAGGTACTGCGGGCAGGTCTCGCCGAACACGTTCTGCCCGACATCGCGGGCCGCAGCGAGTTGCTCCACGGCCTGCTTCGCGCTCACGTGCACGACGTACAGCGGAGCACCGGTGAGGTTGGCCAGCATGATCGCGCGATGCGTGGCCTCCTCCTCCATCTGCCACGCGCGGGCCACCCCGTGGTAGTAGGGGTCCGTCTTGCCCTGGGCGAGCAGCTGCTCGACGAGCACATCGATGGCCGGGCCGTTCTCGGCGTGCATCATGGTCATCAGCCCGTGCTCGGCCGACTTCTGCATCGCACGCAGGATCTGCGCGTCATCCGAGTAGAAGACGCCCGGGTAGGCCATGAACAGCTTGAAACTCGTGATGCCCTCGTCGGCGAGGGAGTCGAGTGCGCTGAGCGAGTCGGCGTTCACGTCGCCCACGATCTGGTGGAAGGCGTAGTCGATGGCGCAGTTGCCAGCCGCCTTCGCGTGCCACGCGGCGAGGCCGTCCATCACCCGCTGCCCGTAGGTCTGCACGGCGAAGTCGATGATGGTGGTCGTGCCGCCCCAGGCCGCTGCCCGCGTGCCGGTCTCGAACGTGTCGGATGCCGCGGTACCGCCGAAGGGCAGCTCCATGTGGGTGTGCGCGTCGATGCCGCCGGGGATGACGTACTTGCCCGTGGCGTCGATGACCCGGTCGACGTTGGATGCCACGTCGAAGCCGAGCAGGGATGAACCGGGTGCGAGCACGGCCGCGATGGTCTCGCCGTCGATGAGCACGTCTGCCGTGGCGCTGCCCGTGGCGCTGACGACGGTGCCGTTCGTGATGAGGGTCTTCATTGATACTCCTTCACTGGGGTCGCACTGACCGGGATCGCAACGATCAGGGCTTCGGAATCGAGGTGTACGAGTCGGGCCGACGGTCGCGGTAGAACTGCCAGTCGTCGCGCACCTGCCGGATCATGTCCATCTCGAGGTCGCGGATCACGATCTCCTCGTGCTCACCGCTTCCGTACCCACCGATCACGTTGCCCTGCGGGTCGACGAACTGGCTGTTGCCGTAGAACGTCACCGCGAGCTCGCCGTATTCGTTGTCTTCCCTGCCCACCCGGTTCGCCGCCGCGACGAAGTACCCGTTCGCCCCTGCTGCCGCCGGCTGCTCGATCTCCCACAGCCGGTTCGAGAGTCCGGGCTTTGTGGCATTCGGGTTGAAGACGATCTGCGCGCCGTTCAGGCCCAGCTCGCGCCATCCCTCCGGGAAGTGGCGGTCGTAGCAGATGTACACGCCGATCGGCCCGACCGCGGTGTCGAACACCGGGTAGCCGAGGTTGCCCGGACGAAAGTAGAACTTCTCCCAGAACCGGTCGAGGTGGGGAATGTGATGTTTGCGGTACTTGCCGAGGATGCTGCCGTCGGAATCCACCACGACCGCGGTGTTGTAGTACACCCCTGGCATGTCCTCCTCGTAGATGGGGAGCACCATCACGAGGTTCAGCTCTTTGGCGAGGGCCGCGAAGCGCTGCACGATCGGCCCATCGGCGGGCTCGGCGTAGGCGTAGTACTTCTTGTCCTCGGTGATGCCGAAGTACGGCCCATAGAAGAGTTCCTGGAAACAGATCACCTGTGCACCCTCTGCGGCTGCATCGCGCGCGAACTGTTCGTGCTTGGCGAGCATGGATTCCTTGTCGCCTGTCCACGTGGTCTGGGTGATTGCTGCTCTGACGACGGTCACGTGATGCCTCCTGGGTGTGGCTCCTGGTGTCATTGTTCGGCGGCCGTGTTTCGAGGGCGTTTCCGGCAATGTCGTTGGCGTAAACCTATTGGCGATCGGCGCCCCTGCATAGGGTGGAACGCCCCGCCGAGACTGCCCCGTAGACTCGAAACCCCCGATGGCGCAAGGAATCCCCGTGACAGCTGTGACCGTGCTCGCCGGTGGCGTCGGAGGCGCACGTTTCGTGCGCGGGCTCCGCGACGAGCTCTCCGGTACCGACTCCACCATCACCGTGGTGGCCAACACCGGCGACGATCTGTGGCTGGCAGGCCTCCGCGTCTGCCCCGATCTCGACTCGCTCATGTACACCCTCGGCGGGGCGAACGACGAGGTGCGCGGATGGGGTCGGCAGGGCGAGAGCGAGCGGGTGAGCGCCGAACTCGAGGCCTACGGCGTCGGCTGGCCGTGGTTCACGCTCGGCGACCTCGACATCGGCACCCACATCGCACGCAGCGCGATGCTGCGCGACGGCGAGAGCCTCACCGCGGCGACGGCCAGATTGGCGTCGCGCTGGGATCTCGGAGTGACCCTGCTCCCGGTCACCGATCACGAGGTGGAGACCCACGTGCGGATCACGGACCCCGACGACGGGCGCATTCGCGACATCCACTTCGAGGAATGGTGGGTCAGGTATCGCGCCGGGGTCACCGCACAGCGCTTCATCCAACGCGGGGTCGAGCGGGCGGTGGCGACGGAGGAGACCCTTGCCGCCATATCCGACGCCGACGTCGTGCTGCTCGCGCCGTCGAATCCGGTGGTGTCGATCGGCACGATTCTCGGCATCCCGGGCGTGCGCACGGCGCTTCTCGGCACGCGCGCACCGGTGGTGGGAATCTCGCCGATCATCGGCGGATCGGCCGTGCGGGGCATGGCGAACGCCTGTCTCACGACGATCGGGGTCGAGGTGAGCGCGGCGGCGGTCGGCGCGCACTACGGAGCGAGATCCGCTGGTGGGGTGCTCGACGGCTGGCTCGTCGACACCACGGATGAGGGCTCCGCCACCGTGCTGCAAGACTCTGGGATCACGGTGGATGGGGCGCCACTCTGGATGACCGACCCGAACGCCACCGCGGCAATGGCGCGAGCTGCCCTCGGTCTGGCCGCACGGCTCCCGTGATCAGTCGGCGCCGATGAGCGTGAGGGCGAGCCCGGTGTGTCGCCCGACCCCCAGTGCCACCGCAGCGGCGAGGTCCGCCGACGTGTCGACGTCCCTGCGGAGCGGGGAGGCATCGTCGATATCGAGCACCACGTGCCCCGCCGCCTCGTGCCGAGCCCGTGAGCCTGGTCCGAACCGAGGGTCCACGGCGCCACTTCGCCCGGTGAGCATGGTCGTTCCGCTCCCGTCGGCGTCGGCCACCATGCCGAGCTCGAGCCGCGCGGCGAGGCGCAGGCCCGCCGAAAGATCGTGCGCCGTGAGCGCCGGCAGGTCGCCGGTGAGCACCGCGACCGGACCGGGAACGGCGCGTGCGCCGGTCGCGACGGAGAGCCCGGCGGTGACGGCTGCGTTCAGTCCGGCGCGGGGGTCGCTCACGAAGGTGACGGTTCCGAGCGTCGCCACGGCATCCCGCACCACCTGGTCGTCCGTCACGACGATGACGCGATCGACCTCCGGGCAGGCGAGGGCAGCCGCGACGGTGTCGATGGCGAAGGCGAGAGCGAGATCGGATGCCCGGGGAACGGTTGCGCGCATCCGGCTCTTCGCCTCCCCCAGCCTTTTGATGGGGATGACGACGCTCCAGTTCACCGTCTCACCGTAGCCCGACCGAGGCGTCGGCTGAGCGACGCCCTCCCGGCCGGAGAATCGACCGCCACAGCGATCGCGGGTACAGGAGCGCCGCGATCCGCCGTCGTCGCCCGACGGTGCCGGCGAGCGCCTCGCGGATGCCGTCGACATCGCGGTCGAGGCGGGTGACAGGTGGCGCCGTGAGCGTCGCCACCGCGCCCGCATCCGCTCCCGTCGTCATCGCTGCGTAGCTCTCGATCTCGACGGCGTGCACGAGCCGCAGCATCGCCTCCCCGCCCACGGCGAGTTCACGCGCGGTCTCCCGTGGTGTGGCGGTGCCCGCGAACGGCAGCCGGAGATCGTCTGCGGTGCGAAGCACCTCGCGCCAGGCCTCCGCAGCCGTCGCGTCGCCGCGGGCGAGTGCCGCCTGGAGCTTTCGACGACGCCACTGTCGCACCGCACCAGGAATGGCGCTCAAACCGAACAGCGCCAGGAGTGTGAACGCGGTGCCCAGCACGAGCGGCGGAACCGTCGAGGAGCCCGCACCCGGCGCCGCCCGCTCATCGCCCGGCAGATCCGGGCGCTCCGATGCCGGCGTGCTCGGCGCGGCCGACGGCGCGGCGGACGCGGGCGCTGCCGGCGCCGGCACGCCAGCAGCACTCACGTCGGCGTAGCCGCTCACGGTGCCGCGACCCGTGGTGGGCTCGAACGGAATCCAGCCGACGCCCTCGAAAAACAGTTCGGGCCAGGCGTGGAGGTCATGCGTTCCGACCTCGAACTCGGTGATTCCCCGAACCGTGCGCTGATTGCCGGGAAGAAATCCCACGACGACGCGCGACGGGATGTCGAGGCTCCGCCCCATCACCGCCATGGCCGAGGCGAAGTGCACGCAGTATCCGGATTTGGCCTCGAGGAACTCGGCGATCACGTCCATTCCGTTGCCGTCGTAACCGCCCTCGACCGGCGCATCCTCGGAATACACGAACTCGCCCACCCTGAAGAACTGCTGCAGGGCGAGGGCCTTCTCATAGTTGGTCGGAGCATCCGCCGTCACGGTGAGGGCAGTGTCGCGGATCACCTGCGGAAGCGACTCGGGCAGCGCGAGATACTGCTCGAAGCCCGCTGGGGCAGCGGCGCCGGCGGCGAGTAATTGCTCGGGCGTTGGTGCGACCACAAGGCTGTCGATCGTGTACCGGAGTCCGCGCGCGGTGTCGTTCGGATTCGACACCGAGAAGCCGGCCGGATCGAAGGTCCACCCGGAGGAGAGACCGCTCACCTCCGTTGGCGGGTAGGTCATGGGCAGCCATGGGCTGGCCAGGCTGCCGATGGAGACGCTGGTGGACTCCTCCTCCGTCGCCACGTCGGAGGAGAGGCCCGGCGCCGGTCCGAATTCGTCGAGCGTGTTGTCGGGATCGGGGAGCTCCAGGGTCGGAGCCCAGGTGTCGCCCGTGAAGGCGTCCAGGGTCACCAGACGCAGATAGTGCGGTTCGCTGGAATCCGTGCGATAGGTGAGCACGGTGCGGTTCTCTGCCCGACGCAGGTCGCTGCCCAGGTCGAGGACCGGATTGATGCCGGCGCTGAGCCCGGGCAGATCCGTGCGCGCGGAGGGGCGTGAGACACCGGGCAGCGTGCCTGGCACCAGGAGCGAACCGATGATCGCCAGCGACCCGATGGCGGCGGCGGGGCCGAGGCTCGCTCGGGGCGCATCCGAGATCAGGAGGGCGAGGTAGACGATGGCGGTGAGCACGAAGCCGAGCGGGTCTGCGAGATTCCGGCCGACGAACACGGGGACGGAGAGTATTCCGAGCGCGGGTATCGCGGCGAGCGCAGGGCGACGGAAACCGACGGCAACGACATCGGTGAGCACGGCGAGCACACCGAGAGCGGCGCAGAGAACGAAGAGTATCGATGCGTTCGCCTCGGCGGGGATCGACTGGCGGTAGATCGAGATGCCAGCATCCTCGGCAAGGGCGATCATCTCCCCCACGGTCGACGGCGTGGGGATGACGCCGAGCAGCGATGACCCGGCGGCGAAGAACAGGGTGAGCAGGCCGATCAGCACCGCCGATGCCACCACGGTGGGCGCGGCCGCGCGGGCGCTCAGCGCGCGCGCCGCGGCCGCAGCGCCGAGGACGACGAGCAACACGACCGAGACGACCATCCACCAGGCTTGATCTTCGAACAGCACGCGGAGTGAGCCGCTCGACACCGCGAAAAGCGCGAAGACGGCGAGGCTCTGCTTGAGCGACCGACTCGGCGAGTCCCGCCCGCCGAGGCCGCCCAGGCTGCCCAGGCCGCCCAGACGACGGTGCAGCGCGCACCCGATCGCGTGGAATGGTTGCCGTCGCGTCACCCGACACGGCGCTCACCTCTTTCGGCGAGGCGGCGCCAGGCTGCCTCCACCGTCTTCGTGGAGACGGTGGCACTCGCCGCGATTCGTACGCAGTCCCAGCCGTAGTCGCGAAGCCGCCGCAGGGTGTGATCGCTCGTAGGACCGATGACGAAGAGCACTGCCACATCGAAGGCGGCCCGGTGCGCGATCAGCCGCTCCACGACGACCGGATCGGGATCGCCGATCACCGCGAACACCGTTCCGTGGCCGCGGTCGGGATGCGATGACGCGCCGGCCGCAGATCCCACCTGGTGCTCGCCGGGGTCGTCGCTCAGCGCCATGACTGCGAGCGCGGAATAGAAGCCATGCAGCGGCGCAACCGGGGTGGACTCCCGCGCTGCCGTGCTCACGAAGCCCACTTCGAATCCACCTCGGCTGAGGTGCACGGTGATCGACGAGGCGAGGGCGAGCGCCAGTTCGAAGACGTCACTCTCCGGGGCCTGCTCGGCTACCGAATCCGGATAGCCCGCCCGCCTCGTGTCGAGGATGACCGTCGCCCTCGCGTGACTGCGCGGCTCCTCCTGACGCACCATCAGTTCGCCGTGTCGGGCGGTGGCCCGCCAGTGCACCCGTCGAAGGGCATCCCCGGAGCGGTACTCCCGCGTGGAGAGGTCGTCGTCGCCGCCGGTTGATCGCCGCACGAGCAGCGATGCACCGTTGCTCGCGAGATTCGCGACACCGGCATCCCCCAACATGGCCAGCGGCGGGGTCACCACCAGCTCGTCGGCGACACCCACGACCATGATCCGTTCGGCGAGCTCGAACGGGTCACGCCGGGCAAGCATCAGTGGCCCGATGTCGATGAGCCCCCGGCGCCGCGGCACGAACTGGTAGCGAAGCACCTCCCGTGACCCGGAGGGGCGGGCGCCGAGGCCGGACCGAAGTGGCGGGAAGGAGCGAGGCTCCGTGGCCCCGCCCTCCGGATGCCGGTCCCACCAGAGGAGGTGCGGCGTGATCCTGCCGCGGCGGTTGGTGACGGTGACCTCCACGACCACAGGGGATCCGACCGCGCCCACCGCTGGCCCGAATCGCCGATTCACGTCGATGTCCAGTCGACCCGCCATGAGGGTGACGAGCGCTGCTACGGGGAGCAGCAGCCCGAGGGCTGCCGGATACAGCAGTTCCGGAAAACCGAGGCCGTAGGCGCCGGCACCGCACACAGCACCGGCGACCGCGATGACGGTGCCCCGACGGGTGAGCCGCACCCGGCGCATCCGTTCGGCGGCACGGTGAACCGCTGGAGGGAGCGTTCGCGTGCGCCTGGCCATCTCGGCTTAGCCCTGACCGCCCCGCCCGAGCGGTACGGGGGTTGCGGCGAGCACTCTCCGGATCACCTCGGACACGGAGGCGTCGTCGGCCTGAGCCCCGCCAGCAAGGCGACCCGACGGGATGACCCGGTGGGCGAGCACCGGCACGGCAAGGGCGTCGATGTCGTCCGGCAGCACGAACTCCCGGCCGTCGAGCGCGGCGCGGGCCTTCGCCGCCCGCACCAGCTGGAGTGTGGCCCGCGGACTCGCCCCGAGCCGCAGGTCGCGATCGAGGCGGGTCGCCTGCACGATCGCCACCGCGTACTGCTCGACGGCGCTCGACACGTAGACCGCCCGCACCGCACGGATCATGGCAAGGAGGTCGTCGATGGTGGCGACCGGCTCGAGACGCTCGAGCGGGCTGCTGGAGGCGCGCATCCTGAGCATGGCCACCTCGGCCGCGGCATCCGGATAGCCCATGGAGATGCGGATCATGAACCGGTCCCGCTGTGCCTCCGGAAGCGGATAGGTGCCCTCCATCTCCACCGGATTCTGGGTGGCGACCACGGTGAACGGCGAGCCGAGGGCGTGGGTCATGCCATCGACGGTGACCTGGTGCTCCTCCATGCTCTCGAGCAGTGCCGACTGCGTCTTGGGGCTGGCGCGGTTGATCTCGTCGCCGATCACGAAGTTGGCGAAGATCGGACCCGGTTTGAACTCGAATTGGCGGAGCGCCTGATTGAAGACGGACACGCCGGTGATGTCGGAGGGAAGCAGGTCCGGTGTGAACTGGATGCGGCTGACCGAACAGTCGACGGACCGCGCGAGCGCCCGAGCGAGCATGGTCTTGCCGACGCCGGGGACATCCTCGATGAGCAGGTGCCCTTCTGCGAGGAGCACGGTCAGGGCGAGGGTGACCGCCTCACGCTTGCCGTCGATCACCTGCTCGATGCTCGCGATGATGTCTGCGCTCAGGCGCGAGAAGTCGGCAGCCGACATCACGCCGTCGTCGATTCGGGTCTCACCGAGGTCGCCGCGCATCGGGGAAGGGGAGCTGGTCATCGGGCATCCTCGCCGTAGGTCCTGGACCTTCGAGTCTGCCAGACCGTGCCTGAAAAGCACCCGGTGCCGGCCGAGATTACCCGAGTGCGACTCAGGTCGTTTCAGACCCTCGCGCTCCAGCTGCGAAGCCCGCCGCGTAGGCCTCGTCGCTGCCGACGCGGAACATGTCATTCGCCGCGGGCCTCACCAGCGATCGGGCACCGGGCAGATCCGCCGGACCGACGAGATGCCCGAGTCCGCGCACCACGGCCAGGGGGGTCGCGGACGACTTGCCCTTCACCAGGTCGGCGGTCGCTGCGATCTCGTCTGCGACGGCCGCCGCGGTCACGACGAGGGGCCTGCCGTCGGCATCCGTCGAGCCGCGGAGGTCGTCGAGCACTCGGATGCCGGCCGCCCCGATCGCGGCATCGGTCTGCCCCTCCCGCCACGGCCTTCCGAAGGTGTCGCTCACGACCACGCCGATATCCATGCCGAAGCGGTCCCGCCATGCCGAGCAGAGCGCGCGCGCCGAGGCGTCGGGGTCTTCCGGGAGGAGCAGCACGACGCCGTCGGGGGCATTGCTCGCATCAACCCCCGCCGCGGCCATCACGAGGCCGAGCGGATTCTCCACGATGCGCGTGACACCGCCCGGGTGCTCGCGGCTCGCGACCAGCCGAACGGTCTGGCTCGTGATGGCCTCCTCGCGGTCCGCTGCCGGCACCTGCCGGCCCTCCGCCTTGCTGAGGATCTTGCTCGTGACGGCCACGATGTCACCCGGCTCGAGTCTGCCCTCGAGTGCATCACCGAGGATCGTCGCAAGGTCGTCGCCCGCCCGGAACTCGGGGAGGCCGTCGATTCCGAATGCGGTGAGGTGCATCACACCATTGTCGCTGGCACGTTCCGCGCCCGGCGTCACCGGTGCAGCTTCGGCAGCACCTCGCGGCCGAAGACCTCGAGCCACTCCTTCTGGTTTCGGCCGACATTGTGGAGGTAGATGCGGTCGAACCCGAGGTCGGCGAACGCCTGGATGCTGGCCCGGTGGATGTCCGGGTCGGAGCTCACGACCAGTCGACCGGCGAAGTCGTCGGGCCGCACCATCCTGGCGATCTGCTCGACCTCATAGGGCGAACGGATGTCGCTCTTCGAGAATCGCATCCCGCCGTTCGGCCATTCGGTGAGCGCGTTCCTCATGGCCTCCGCGTCGGTCTCGGCCCAGCTGAGGTGGAGGCGCAGCACACGCGTCATGGTCGACGGATCGCGCCCCACCTCACGCGCGCCCTCCCCGAAACGCTCGAGCAGTGCGGCGATCTTGTCGAGCGGACCGGTCTCGGTGATGAGGCCGTCGACGGTGCGGCCAGCCCGCTTCGCCGTGACGGGCCCCGCAGTGGCCACGAGAATCTCGGGGGCGGTGGCCGGCATCGTCCACAGCCGGGTCGACTCGAGCCGATAGAACGGGCCCTCGTGCTTCACGTCGCGTTGGGTGAGGCCGCTCACGAACAGCTTCTTGATCAGGTCCACCGCATCGAACATGCGATGGATGCGTTCGGGCGGTTCTGGCCAGTAACGGCCCACAATGTGCTCGTTGATCGCCTCGCCACTGCCGAGGCCGAGCCAGTGCCGCCCTGGGTACATGGCGGCGAGGGTGGCGGAGGCCTGCGCGACCATGGCCGGATGCCAGCGGAACGTCGGGGCGGTGACTCCGGTGCCGAGGTCTCCCGCAGTTCGCTGACCGAGGGCACTCAGCACATTCCAGACGAATGACGCCTGGCCCTGCTGGGGCGTCCAGGGCTGGAAGTGGTCGGCGGCCATGACGCCGCGGAAACCGTTGGCCTCCGCGGTCACCGCCAACTCGAGGATCTCGTTCGGATGAAACCGCTCCAGCATCGCGGCGTAGCCGATCTGCAAGTCGCCCATCACGGGCCCCCGAGCCAATGGTCGATGCGGTGGTGATCCGGCACGAAACCATGGTCGACACCCCACAGCACGGCCTGCGTGCGGCTCGAGACCCCGATCTTGCCGTAGATGTTGCGGATGTAGGACTTGACCGTGTTGGGGCTCAGATACGTGAGGGTGGCGACCTCGGCGTTGCTCTTGCCCTGCGTGATGAGCGCGAGGATCTCCGATTCGCGGTCGGTGATTCCCTCTCGCCTCCCTGGCCAATCCAGTCCTATCGCGCTCCCCGCACGCTTCGGCGGCGTGGACACCACCGTCTCCCCCGCATGCACCTTCTCGATCGCGGCCACGAGGTCCCTGGCCGGCAGCGTCTTCGAGAGATACCCGCGCACGCCAGCATCGAGCGCGTCGCGGACCAGGTCGGGATGGAAGTTCCAGGTGTAGACCACGACGCATCCGGCACGCGGATTGCGCACGAGAGAGGCGATCTCGAGTCGATCCGATTCGGGCTGCGCGAACGAGTCGTAGAGCACCACGTCGATGGAGTCGCTGAGCTCCGCATTCGCGTCGATCTCCGCGACGACGACACGGTCGCGATAACGATCGAACATGTGCGCCACCCCCATGAGCACGATGTCGTAGTCGTCGACCAGCGCCACCGTGATGGGAGCGGTCGAGGAAGCCATGCGGGTGAGGTTACACCCACTGGGGTGTGACAGACCACCCGCAGAGGTGCTTAGATGGTGCTTCCCCTCGCACCCGAGGCGGAGACAACCCCGTGTCCCCCCGGCACGCATCACTGAAAGGTGAACACCATGATCGGTCTCATCATCAGCATCATCATCGTCGGACTGATCGCGGGCGCACTCGCCCGTCTCCTCGTCCCAGGCAAGCAGGACATGTCGATCGGCATGACCCTCGTGCTCGGCATCGTCGGATCCTTCATCGGCGGCTTCCTCGGATTCCTGCTCTTCGGTGCGGATGCGCAGGACGGCTTCCTGCAGCCCGCCGGCATCATCGGCTCGATCATCGGCGCCATCATCGCCCTGCTGATCTGGATCCGCGTCGGAAAGCGTCGCGGCGCACGCCGCTAAGGCATGTGACGTCGGCGGGGGCAACCTCCCCCGCCGGCCGCAGTCCGCGCACTGACCGGGTCAGGGCGCGGACTGCTTGCGTTAATCGGTCCGAGCCTCCCGAACGGCCTCAGGCGAGGTCGCGAAGCCTCGGCGCGAGATCCTTCTCGAACAGCTCGAGGAAGCGCCGCTGATCCTGTCCGGGCGCGTGGAAGACGAGGTGATTGAGGCCCGCATCGGTGTACTGGGCGATCTGCCGCACGACCTCTTCGGGGTCGGAGCCGACAATCCACCTGGATGCGATCTGCTCGATGGGCAGGGCATCCGCCGCCCGCTCCATCTCAATCGGATCGGTGATGTCGTGCTTCTGCTCCTTGGAGAGCGCGAGCGGCGACCAGAAGCGGGTGTTCTCGAGCGCCACGTCGGGATCGGTGTCATACGAGAGCTTGATCTCGATCATCCGGTCGATCGAGTCGTAGTCGCGCTCTACCTTGGCGGCACCCTCCTTCACCGCAGGGATGAGGGACTCCGTGTAGAGGTCCATGCCCTTACCCGAGGTGCAGATGAAGCCGTCGCCCGCGCGACCCGCATACCTGGCCACGACCGGCCCGCCCGCCGCGATGTAGACCGGAACACCGCCAGCGGGGACGTCGTAGATCGAGGCGCCGTGGGTCGAGTAGTACTCGCCCTCGAACGACACGCGCTCGCCCTTCCACAGCTCACGCATCAACTGCACCGCTTCGCGCAGGCGCGCGAACCGCTCCTTGAACTCCGGCCAATCCTGCTCGCCTGCGCCCCTGAAGCCGGTGGCCACCTCGTTGAGAGCTTCTCCGGTTCCCACACCGAGGAAGATGCGCTCCGGGTACAGCACGCCCAGCGTCGCGAACGCCTGGGCGATCACGGCGGGGTTGTAGCGGAACGTCGGCGTCATCACGCTCGTGCCGATGCGGATGCCCGACGTGCGCTCCCCCACCGCGGCCATCCACGCGAGCGAGAACGGTGCGTGGCCGCCCTCGTGCCGCCACGGCTGGAAGTGGTCGCTGACCGCCACGCTCTCCATGCCGTGCCGCTCCGCGGCGACCGCTATCTCCACGAGCTCCCGTGGGGCGAACTGCTCAGCCGATGCCTTGTATCCGAGGGTGAGTGCCATGCGTCGATCCTCCCACCGCGCGCTGAGAGTCGCAGTCGAAGGTCAGACCCGCTCGCCCTGCAGGAGGTCGGCAACCGCCCGCGGCACGTACGGGCGCACGTCGCCGCCGAGCGAGGCCACCTGGCGCACGAGCGAACTCGAGACGTGGGCATGCGCCGGATCCGGCAGCAGGAAGACCGTCTCGACCCCGGCGAGATTGCGGTTCACGATTGCCATCGGCGTCTCGTAGGCCACGTCGACCTGGGAACGCACGCCCTTGATGAGCACGCACGCGCCCACCTCGGTGCAGTAATCGACGAGCAGGCCGACGCTCCACGACGTGACGATGATCGTGCCCGCGAGGTTCGCGTCTGCGACCGCACGCTCGATGAGACTCACCCGCTGCGCCACCGGCAGCAGGGCCGTCTTCGCCGGGTTGTGCACCACGAGCACATGAATCTCGTCGAAGATTCCCGCCGCCCGCTCGATCACATCGAGGTGACCGAGGGTCACGGGGTCGAAGGAACCAGGGACAACGGCGATCCTGTGCATCTTTGAACTCTAAAGCCCGGATCGTTTCGGTCGCGTTACACGCCACCGGAATCAGTTCTTGGCGAGGAAGTCGCGGCTCGTCTCGTCGAGTCTGCGGGTGAGGGCCTCGCGAAGGTCCGGGTGGGCGGAGAGTTCGGGGTCGGCGTCGAGCACGCCCGCCGCGATCTCACGCGCCTCGACGATGAGGTCGGCGTCGGACACCACCCGGAGCAGCCGAAGGGATGACCGCCCGCCGGACTGGGTGCTGCCGAGCACGTCGCCCTCCCGGCGCAGCTCGAGATCCTTCTGCGCCAGCTCGAAACCGTCGAGCGTGGAGGCCACCGCCTCCACCCGCTCCCGCGACAGGCTCTCGGTCTCCGCTCGGGTGACAAGCAGGCAGAGACCCGGCACGCCGCCCCGTCCGACCCGCCCCCGAAGCTGGTGCAACTGCGACACCCCGAATCGGTCGGCGTCGAGCACCACCATCACCGAGGCATTCGGCACGTCGACACCGACCTCGATCACCGTCGTCGCGACCAGGATGTCGATCTCCCCGGCCGCGAAGGCGCGCATCACCGCATCCTTCTGCTCTCCCAGGCAACCGGCCATGCAGCGGCTCGATTCTGGCATTCGCGAGTGCCGGATTCGCGCGGAGTTCGGCGAGCACCTCGGTCACGCTGGCGGTGCGCTCGGCGGGCGGGGCGCCCTGCGCGGAGCCGGGCGGATGCGCCGCATCCTGTGACTCGCCCGGCTCGGCCTCCTCCGCCACCGACGCGTCGATGGCAGGACACACCACGAACACCTGGCGGCCTTTCGCGAGTTCCTCCGCCGCTCGCTGCCAGATGCGCGTGGCCCAGGTGGGCTTCTCGGCGAGAGGCACGACATAGGTCTCGATCGGCACCCGACCGGAGGGCAACTCGGCGATCGTGGAGACGTCGAGGTCCCCGAACACCGTCATCGCCACGGTGCGGGGGATGGGGGTGGCGGTGAGCACCAATACGTGCGGCGGGGTCTGACCCTTGCGGCGGAGGGCCTCACGCTGTTCGACGCCGAACCGGTGCTGCTCGTCGACCACGACGAGGCCCAGGTCGAAGAATTCCACCGACTCGCTCATCAGCGCGTGGGTGCCCACCACGATGTGGGCCTGGCCGGTGACCGCCGCGAGGGTCGCACGCCGCCGGTCGGCGAGCGGCATCTGCCCGGTGATGAGCGTGGGCCTCAGCCGGGCGGAGAGGTCGGGTCCGAGAGTCTTCACGATGGAGCGCAGGTGCTGGCCCGCGAGCACCTCGGTCGGAGCCAGCAGTGCTGCCTGACCCCCGGACTCGGCCACGGCGAGCATCGCCCTCAGCGCCACCAGCGTCTTGCCCGAACCGACCTCGCCCTGCACCAGTCGATTCATGGGCGCGGTGTCGGCGATGTCCGACGCGATCTCCCGCCCGACCAGCGTCTGGTCCCCCGTGAGCGTGAAAGGCAGCGTCGCATCGAACTGCTCGAGGAACCCGCCGGGTCGCGGCATCCGTGCCGTTGCGCTCTGCCTTCGCAGCAGCGCGCGCTGCTCCAGAAGCGCCGCCTGCAGCACGAAGGCCTCCTGAAACTTGAGTGCCTTTCGGGCAGCGCCCCAGTCCGCATCCTTCTTCGGCCGGTGAATCAACTCGAGGGCTCGCGCGTAGCCCATCAGCGACCGGTCTCGCCGAACGGCATCCGGAATCGGGTCGGGCAGGCGGGGAAGGGTGTCGAGCACGATCTCGATCGCCTTCGCCACCTGCCACGACGCCACCGTCGAGGTGGCCGGGTAGAGCGGAATCGGCACCTCCGCCCACGCCTTGGCGGCCTCGGGGCCCCGGGTGTCGTCGGCCTCGAAGAGTTCGTAATCGGGATGCGCCAGTTGCAGCGTGCCGCGGTAGTCGCCCACCTTGCCCGCGAAGATGCCTCTCGCCCCGGGCTTGAGGTCCTTCGACCGCCACGCCTGGTTGAAGAACGTGAGGGTGAGGATGCCCGTGCCGTCGCTGATCCTCACCTCGAGGATCGACCCGCGCCTGGCCTTCATCGACCGCTCGCGCACCTCGAGCACCTCCGCCACGATCGTGACGTTCTCGTCGAGCGGCAGATCGGTGAGCCCGCTCAGTTCACCGCGCCTGGCGTACCGCCGCGGGTAATGGCTGAGCAGGTCGCCCACCGTCTCGAGGGCCAGACCGCGCTTGAACGCTGCCGCGGTGCGCCCGCCGAGCACCCCACTCAGTCGGGCATCGAGCGGGGAATCCGGCATGCGTCGATGCTATTCGGAGCAGCGGCGCAAGACCCGTTCGGCGATCTCTGCGGGGACATACAGTTGACGAATGTCTCCGTCGAAAAGGTCCGCCCGGCGTACCGCCTCCAAAATCCAAGACAACCCCGTGTTCAGTGCGGCGGCCCGGGTCGGATACGCGGTCAACGGGTTGCTGCACATTCTCATCGGCGGCATCGCCCTCGGGGTCGCCTTCGGCGGCGGCGGCGAAGCCGACCAGAACGGCGCACTCTCCCAGGTTGCGCAGGCACCGGCTGGTCTCCTCGTGCTGTGGACGGTGGTGATCGGAATGCTCGCGCTCGGCCTGTTCCAGCTCCTCGAGGCCGCGCTCGTGCGGGGCACCGACAAGGACGCGTGGATCGACCGGGCGAAGGAGGGCGGCAAGGGAATCGCCTACCTCGCTGTGGGTGCCACCGCCCTGCAGTACGCCATGGGCGGTTCATCGAGCGGGTCAGAGAGTTCCAACACGGTCAGCGCGGCACTGTCTCGGCAGCCCCGGGGGCGTTTTCATCCTCGGGCTCCTCGGCGCCGGCATCATCGCGATCGGCGTGTACTTCGTGGTGAAGGGCGTCAAGAAGAAGTTCATGACCGACATCCGCGACCCCTCGGGCACATTCGGTGACGCCACCGTGATCGTCGGGGTCGTGGGCTACGTGGCCAAGGGGATCGCCATCGCGGTGGTGGGCATCCTCTTCGTGGTCGCTGCCTTCACCACCGACCCGGACGCAGCCGACGGGCTGGATGGTGCACTCAAGTCCCTCGTGCAGCTGCCGTTCGGTGTGGTCGTGCTCTCGGTCGTCGCGCTCGGGCTCATCGCCTTCGGCATCTACAGCTTCGTGCGCGCCAAGTACGCCCGACTCTGAGCCAGCGCCCGCGCGTCGTGCCTCAGAGCCAGCGGCGCCTGCGGAACACCGCGTAGAGCGTGCCGCTCACCGCCGCCATCAACGCGATCGCGACCGGGTAGCCGAACGCCCAGTCGAGCTCGGGCATCAGGCGGAAGTTCATGCCGTAGATCGACCCGACCAGGGACGGCGCGAACAGGATCGCCGCCCACGCCGAGATCTTGCGCGTCTCCTCGGCCTGCCGATTGCTCGCCTCCCCCACCGACTGCATCTCGTTGTTCTGCCGCTCGGCCACGAGCGTGCCGTTGACCGTGAGGATGTCACGCAGCAACTGGCGGAACTCGTCGATGCGCTCGTTGACCCGCACCACGTGGTCGGCGACATCGCGCAGATACTGCTGCATGCCCTCATCCACCCGGTATTTCTCGAAGCCGTGAGCGAGTTGCTCGAGCATGCCCACGAGCGGATGCGCCGCCCGCTGAAAATCGATCACCTCGCGGGACAGCTCGTAGATGCGCCTCGACACCGAGGGATCGCCGTCGAAGACCTGGGTCTCGATCTCGTCGATGTCGTTCTCGAGGCCAGCCACGACGGGGGCGTAACCGTCGACGACCGCATCGAGGATGGCGTAGAGCACCGCCTCGCTGCCGAGCGCGAGCAGCTCGGGGGTCGACTCCAGCCGGGTGCGAACGAGGGAGAGATCCGGGGACTCCGCGTGCCTGAGGGTGATCACGAAGTCCGGCCCGATGAACACGTGCAGCTCGCCGAACTCCACCTCCTCGCGGTCATCCAGATATCTGGCGGCCTTGAGCACGACGAACAGGGTGTCGCCGTAACGCTCGATCTTCGGCCGCTGGTGGGCGTTGATCGCGTCTTCGACCGCGAGCTCGTGGAGGTCGAACTGGGCGGTCAGCGAATCCAGTTCCGCCTCCCCCGGGCGATACAGTCCGATCCAGGCCATCGAGCGCGGGTGTCGCCCGATCTCCGCGTAGGTCGCGCCGAGGTCGTTCGGGGAGGCGACCCTGGCGCCATCCACGTAGATGGCGTTGTTGATCACGCTCGGGCGACGATCCTCGGACGGCTCCGCCGCCACCTCGACCGCAACCGGGGCCACGTCGAACACCTTGCGCCGGATCAGGTTGCTGAGCGGTCGGCGAAAATCGGGAGCCATGGACTCACGCTAGACCCGCGCCGACCCGCTCCCCGCTCAGAAGCTGAAGTCGTACCCGCCCGCATCTCGCACCGACGTGCCGATCGACTTCGTGTGACGGTCGTCGTTGATCTCGAGGGAGCGCATCTGGCGCGCCACCTCACGCTGGCTGCGCTTCAGGAAGTTGATGGCGAGCGCCTTCTCCGCACCGGAGACCTGCACCCCGTCCCGGGTGAAGGTGGCCGAAGCCCGCCCGATCACGGCCACCTGCTGATAGATGCCGGATGCCGCATCCGACAGCCGTGCCTGCAGCAATTGCCGCTCCTGCACCTTCTTGCCGTGCTTGCGCAGTGCGCCCTCGGCGGCGTCCCGCAGCCGCACCGCCTGATCGCTGACCGCCGCGCTGTGCTTCGCGAGCGACGGATGCGCACCCGTGAGGCGATCCGGCCGGATGGCGCGGCCGAGCCTGCCCGACACGTACGGCGCGAGCACGCCGATCGCCTTGGCCGGGTCGCTGATGCTCAGCGATCGCACATCCGGCAGTTCCTCGCTCAGGGCCTTGATGCCGCCAAGCGCAACAAACGCCCGCATCACGTCATTCGCGCCCTCGAAGATCGGGAAGATGCGGAAGTCGCGCAGCGCCTTCGCGAGCGGGTGGTCGTCCATATAGGCGGTGCCGCCGTGAACCTGCACCGCCTTGTTCAGCGCCTTCCACCCCGTGTCGCTCGCCACCACCTTGGTCATCGCCGATTCGAGCGAGAAGTCGGCCTCCCCTCGGTCGACGAGACCGGTGGTGAGGTACGACATCGACTCCAGGGCGTAGATCTGGGTCGCCATCCAGGCGACCTTCTCCTCCACGAGCTCGAAGTCGATCAGCGCGCGACCGAACTGCTTGCGCTCCGACGCGTGCTCGAGCGTGAGGTCGAGGAACCGCTTCATGCCGCCGGCGATGGATGTGCCCATCGACATGCGCCCGTTGTTCAGGGTGTTCATGGCGATGCGGAAACCATCGCCCGCCTCGCCGAGCAGGTTCTCTGCCGGCACCCGCACGTCGGTGAATCGCACTCGCTGCAGCCGGTTCGCCTTGAGCCCGAGCGTCTCGAACCGTGGGCCGGTTGCGAGGCCCTCCATGCCCTTCTCCACCACGAGCGCGACGTGACCGTGATCCGATCGCGCGAAGACCGTGAGCACGTCGCCGTCGCCGTTACCGATCCACCGCTTCTCGCCGTTGAGCACCCAGGAGCCGTCCGGCTGACGCTCTGCCCAGGTCTCGAGGTTGTAGGCGTCCGACCCCACGTTCGGCTCGGTGAGGGCGAACGCGGCGAGCTTCCGTCCGGATGCGAGGTCGGGCAACCAGCGCGCCTTCTGGTCGTCTGTGCCGTAGAGGTGAATCGGCTTGGTGCCGATCGACTGGTGCACACCCATCACCACCGCGAGCGCGCCATCCATCCGTCCGAACTCCTCCATCACCCGGCAGTAGCCGGACTGGCTGAGCCCCTGGCCGCCGTACTGCGGGTCGACGAACAACCCGAGGAGGCCCTGCTCGCCGAGGTCGCGGATGGTGTCATCGCCCACCCAGCCGTCACGCTCGGCGCGGGCCGGGCTGTACACCTCCTCGAGGTAGGTGCGGGCGGTTCCGGCGAGCTCGGTGACCCGCCGATGCTCGGTCGGCGCCATCGACGGGTAGGGCAGCACCAGTTCGGATGCCACCTGCCCGAGAAAGAGGGATTTGGTGAACGAGGGTTTGGTGGATCGGTCGACAGCAGCCATGCGGTCAGTGTTGAACACCTCCGGCAGCGGCCCGAACCGGTTGTACGACATCCACAAATTCCGTGCCGTGCATACGGGCGTGGATTTCGCACTCCCGCCAAGGATGGTGCGGCGCGCGCCGCGAACGAGGGATCCGCCGAGGTCGCTACGGTTGACGAGTGACGCGCATCATCGCCGGGTTTGCCGGCTCCCTCACCCTCGCCGTGCCCGGCACGGGAACTCGCCCCACCAGCGATCGGGTGCGCGAAGCCATCTTCTCGTCACTCGACGCCAGAGGGCTCCTTGCTGATGCTCGCGTGCTCGACCTCTACGCCGGCTCGGGCGCGCTGGGGCTCGAAGCGGCCAGCCGCGGCGCCGCATCCGTGACCCTCGTCGAGAAGGGCCAGCAGGCTGCGCGTGCGTGCTCGGCCAACGCCAAAAAGGTGCGAAGCAGCGCCCCCGAAGCCCGTGCGCCATCGGTGGATGTCGTCGCCCGCGCCGTGCGCTCCTACCTGGCCGGCGCATCCGGCACCTTCGACCTGGTGTTTCTCGACCCGCCATACGACCTCGGGGAGGGAGAGGTTGCGCTCGACCTGCTTCACCTGATGCCACTGCTCGCGCCGGACGCCACCGTGATGCTGGAGCGCAGCTCGCGGTCCCCGCGGCCAGAGCTGCCCGCTGGCCTGCGGCTCGACGGGCGGAAGGACTACGGCGACACGAGCCTGTGGTGGCTCGGAACCGACTAGGGCACTGCGGGGTGCGCGGGTAGGGCGCGGGGTGCGGCGCGGCTCGGGGTTCGCTGCGGGTGCGCCGCGGCTCAGCCGGCGGCGCCGTCCCAGCCCCGATACGGGTCCCAGCCCTGACGGTGGTCCCATTCGGCGCCGTCGACCGTGATACCGGTGCCCTCGTGCACCAGACCGATCGCACGGAAGCCGCCCGGGAGCGCCGCCCCCGGCGGGAATGTGGCGAGCAGGGAGTGGTCCTCCCCTCCGCCGAGCGCGAGTGCGGCATCCGGCCCCAGCGCCTCCGCTGCGAAGTCGATCCGCACCCCGCTCGCCCGCGCCACCCGGGCGGCGTCGATGGCGAGCCCGTCGCTGAGGTCGAGCATCGCGGTGGCTCCGCCGCGCGCCGCGAGCACGCCATCGGCGATGGGAGGGGCAGGCGCGAGCTGCGCCCCGACCTGGTCGGGGAACTCGGACCGGCAGGCGGCGGCCGCCGCGACATCCGGCTTGCCCGCCGCATCCACCCCGCGCGCGAACAGCAGGGCGAGACCTGCGGCCGCCCTCCCCAGGTCGCCGGCGACGGCGACCACGTCACCGACGCGCGCGCCCGACCGCAGCACGGGGGCCCTGCCCTCGAGGTCGCCGAACGCGGTCACCGCGAAGGTGAGCACGCTCGACGCGGAGAGGTCGCCGCCCACGACGCCGCAGCCGGGCGCGAGCGCGTCGCACGCGTCCCGCAGGCCGTCGGCGATGCCCTCGAGCAGTGAGACCGGGGAGTCGGGGGGCGCAGCGATCGCGACGACCAGCGCGGTCGGCCGTGCGCCCATCGCCGCGACATCCGACAGGTTCGTGGCGGCGGCCTTCCAGCCGAGGTCGTGCGGGCTCGACCAGGAGCGGCGGAAGTCGGGTCCGTGGATCATCATGTCGGTGGTGACCACGAAGCGGCCATCCGGCGCGGCCACGACGGCCGCATCATCGCCTGGACCGAGTAGTTCGGCGCCGGCCGCGGGCAGTCGGGGAAAGATCCGGGCCAGGGTCGCCGACTCCCCGATCCCGCCCAGCGTGTCAGGAAGCGTCATGAGACTCACGGTAGCCTGAACGCGATGTTGACGAAGCGCGCACGGTGGGCCACGGCGACCACGACCCTTCTTCTCGTCGGAGGTCTCGCCGGATGCTCGGCCACCGTGCCGATGGCCGCCGCCGAGGATGCCGCCAACCCCCGGTGCGCCGAGGTGAGCGTTCGGCTGCCCGGCGACATCGACGGCCACGCGAAGCGCACGACGGATGCCCAGGCCACCGGCGCGTGGGGCAGCCCTGCGATCATCCTGCTCACCTGCGGCGTCGCCGTGCCCGGCCCGTCGCCGCTCCGCTGCATCACCATCGCCGGCGTCGACTGGTTGGTGGACGACAGCGACCCGGATGTGGGCGTCTTCACCACCTACGGACGAGACCCCGCCATCCGCGTCGTGGTCGACCACGTGACATCCGACTCCAACGCGCTCAACGCTGTGTCCCCCGCCATCGCGGTGAACCCCGCCGACGGCGGCTGCACCAACCCCGAGGACGTGACGCAGCCGTAGCGGCGTGCTGTGGCCTGGGGTGCTCCCGCCGTCGTGCACGTCGCGGGCGCCGGGTCACACCCGGCCGCTCACATCCGGCTGCCGTTCGGGCCCCTGCCGCTCAGATCCCGGCCGCCGTTCATAACTCAGGACGGAGTGGCTTCAGCGCCGCAAATCGGGCCCGTGCGGGGGGCTGACGCAATCCGTCCTGAGTTGTGAACACGAGCCGTGTGGGCTGGCGTCAGCGCGACGCCTGCCGCAGCCACTCCGCACCCGCCAGTCCCGCAGCCGGCCGTTCACAACTCAGGATGGAGCGGCTGAAGCACCGCAAAATCGGGCCCGAGCGGGGGTGCAGACGCAATCCGTCCTGAGTTGTGAACACGAGCCGCGCGGGCTGGCGGCAGCGCGACGCCTGCCCGCCGGTGATTCCGCCCCGGTCCGTGCCCGGCCGCGGCTGCGCACCCGCACCCGCACCTGCCAGCCCGAACTCGGCCGCCCCGATGCACCCGACCCCACCCGGTCCGTTCACAACTCAGGATGGATTGGCTGAAGCACCGCAAAAACAGCGCCGTACGGGGGTGCTGACGCAATCCGTCCTGAGTTGTGAACAGGAGCCGCGCGGCAGCGGCAGCGCGGCGGCAGCAGCAGCCGGCAGCCGGCAGCGGCACCGCCCCACCACGCGAGCCGCACGCCGCACGAGCCGCAGCCACAGCGGCGCCGCACCGAACTCAGCGCGCGGTGGTGAGTCCGAGCGTGATGAGCTCGTCGATGAGTTCCGGATAGGTCATGCCGCTCGCCATCCAGCACTTGGGGAACATGGAGATCGGCGTGAACCCGGGCATCGTGTTGAGCTCATTCACCACGAAACCATCCGCGGTGAGGAAGAAGTCCACCCGCGCGAGCCCGGTGCCGTCGACGGCGAGGAAGGCCTGCGCGGCTATCCGCTGCATTTCCGCGAGCTGGTGGTCCGTGAGCTCTGCGGGGCAGACGAGCGCCGCAGCGTCGGGGTCGAGGTACTTGGACTCGAAGTCGTAGAACTCCCCTGCCCGCGTGATGATCTCACCGGCAACCGACACCCTGGGGGCCGAGCCGTCACGTCCGGCGAGCACGGCGCACTCCACTTCGCGGCCGACCAGCGCCGCCTCCACGAGCACCTTCGTGTCTTCGGCCAGCCCGAGGTCGATCGCCGCCGCGAGTTCCGCCTCGGATGCGGCCCGGGAGACCCCGACACTCGATCCGGCCCGCGCCGGCTTCACGAACACCGGCCACTCGAATCGGGCGGTCACGGCCGTGGCGACGGCGGCACTGTCGGCGCGCCACTCATGCCCGGTCACGGTGAGCCACGGCGCTACGGCGATGCCGCGGTGCTGCAGTACGGACTTGGTGAAGTGTTTGTCCATGCCGACGGATGACGCCAGCACCCCGGCTCCCACGTAGGGCAGGCCGAGCAGCTCGAGCATGCCCTGCACCGTGCCGTCCTCACCGAAGCGGCCGTGCAGGATCGGGAACACCACATCCACGTCGCCGAGCGAGCGGATGACGCCCGCGTCGTCGACACGCAGCTCCCGGGAGTCGGCGGAGTCGGGCCAGAGGATGCGCGTGCCGTTGTCGTTCACGGAGGGCAGCCCGTCGAGCATCCGGAACTTGGCCGGATCGTCGTCTTCGAGCACGAAGGCGCCGTTGCGGGTGATGCCGACCGGAATGACGTCGTAACGGTCGCGGTCGATCGCCGCGAGCACGCCACCCGCGGTCGCGCAACTGACGGAGTGCTCGCTGGACCGCCCGCCGAAGAGCACGACGACAACGAGGCGGCGGTCTGCCGCGGAGGAGGAAGACATTACGACTCCGGCTGAGGTTCGGTGCTGTCGGTGGTGAGGTGCGGTGCAATGTCGCGGGGGTCCATGGTGCCGGCGAGCACCTGCGCCACCTGCGAGACGATCGGCATGACCACACCTTTGGCGCGGGCCAGCTCGATCACGGGCGCCACCGACGCGAGACCTTCGGCGGTCTGATTCATCTGCGCCACAACGTCGTTGAAGCTGTACCCCTGGCCGAGCAACCGTCCGGCGGTGTTGTTGCGCGAGAGCGGCGAGCCACAGGTGGCGATGAGGTCGCCGAGCCCGGCCAGCCCGGCGAGGGTCTCCGCACGCGCGCCGTAGGCCACGGCGAAGTCGGTCATCTCGGCGAGTCCGCGCGTGATGATCGACGCCTTGGTGTTCTCGCCGTATCCCACGCCATCGACGATGCCGATGGCCACGGCGATGAGGTTCTTGAGCACTCCGCCGAACTCGGTGCCGATCACGTCGGTGTTGACGAAGGAACGGAAGTAGCGGTTCGTGGCGGCGATGGCCACGGCGGATGCCGTCACCATGCTCGCCGACGACACGACGGCGGCGGTCGGCTGCTCCTTGGCGATCTCGAGGGCGAGGTTCGGGCCGGATGCGACCGCGATGCGCTCGGCGTCGATGTGCAGTTCCTGCATGATGACCTCGCTCATGCGGAGGCCGGTGCCCTTCTCGACGCCCTTCATGAGGCTCACGACGATGGCGTCCCGCGGGATGATGTCGCGCACGATGGCGAGGTTCTCCCGGAGCGACTGGCTCGGCACGGAGATGAACACCATCTCTGCGCCGTCGAGCACCTCGGGGATGCGCGGGCTCGCCCACAGGCCGCGGGGCAGGTTGATGCCGGGGAGATAGTCGCTGTTGCGTTTGCTCTGCGAGATTTCGCGAGCGAGTTCGGCACGTCGCGCCCAGATCGCGACATCCGATCCGCCATCGGCGAGCACCTTGCTGAAGGTGGTGCCCCAGCTGCCCGCCCCGAGCACGGCCACGCGCCTGACCCCCGGGCGCGTGATCCGGATGGGCATCGTGAGACTCAAAAGCGCCCCGTCTCGTTCTGGTTGTTCTTGGCCGGGTCCCAGCGCTCGGCGGGAGCCTTCTCCCCGCGGAGATCCTCGAGCAGGGCCGTCACGGCATCCATCACCTTCGCGGTGGCCGCAGTGGTGGTCTGCGAGTCGAGGGGCTTGCCGCGGAATTCGCTGAGGTCGACGGGGTCGCCGAACTTGATGTCGATCACGCTTCGCGGGAACAGACGCAGGCGCTTGCCGTAGCGCGGCAGCAGCGTCTGGGTGCCCCAGTGCGCTGCGGGGATGAGCGGGATGTCGGCCTGCAGCGCCATCCGCACGGCCCCCGCCTTGCCGCGCATCGGCCAGAGCTCGGGGTCGCGGGTGAGCGAACCCTCGGGGTAGATGATCACGGCGAGGTCGTTCTCGACGATCTTGCGGGCCGCGACGAGCGGGTCGCTTCCGCGCGACGTTCCGGTCCGCTCGACGGGGATCTGCCCCGACGCCCGCAGGAGCCAGCCGATCAGCGGCAGCTTGAACAGCGACCCCTTCGCCAGGAATCTGGGCATGCGGTTGAGCTTCCACATGACGACCCCGACCACGATCGGATCGATCTCGCTGTAGTGGTTGGGTGACAGCACGAATGCGCCGGTCGGCGGGAGCTTGTGCCCGTCATGGATGCGGTACTTCGCCACCGCGTTCATGAAGGGCAGTGCGAGCACGGCAAGCAGCAGGAAGATCGGTTTTTTCTCCGACTTGGGCCGCTCGCTCGACGGGGAGCCGGTCACGCGCGATCAGCCTTCGTAGACGAAGTCGGCGCCGAGCGCATCGAGCTTGTCGATGATGTGCTCGTAGCCGCGGCTGATGATGCCCATGTTGCTGACGACCGACTGCCCCTCGGCGCTCAGCGCCGCGATGAGGTGGCTGAATCCGCCGCGCAGGTCGGGAACGTAGATCTTTGCCCCGTGCAGCTTCGTCGGACCGGTGATGATGGCCGCCTGCTCGAAGTCGCGCCTCGCAACCCGGCGCGGGTGGTCCGGCAGGCCCTCCTTGTGCACCACGATCTTCGCGCCCATCTCCACGAGCGCATCGGTGAAGCCGAACCGGTTCTCATACACGGTCTCGTGCACGATCGAGATGCCCTCGGCCTGGGTGAGAGCCACGATGAGCGGCTGCTGCCAGTCGGTCATGAACCCGGGGTGCACGTCGGTCTCGATCGTGACCGGCTTGAGCGGGCCGCCGGGGTGCCAGAAGCGGATGCCGTCCTCCTGCACGTCGAACGCGCCGCCGACCTTGCGGAAGACGTTGAGGAAGGTCATGAGCTCGGACTGCCGCGCTCCGCGCACGAAGATGTCGCCGTGGGTCACGAGCGCTGCCGAGGCCCAGCTCGCCACCTCGTTGCGGTCGAACAGCGCCTTGTGGGTGTAGCCCTCCAGGCGGTCGACACCCTCGATGAGGATGACGCGGTTCGGCTCCACCGAGATGATGGCGCCCATCTTCTGCAGGATGGCAATGAGATCCATGATCTCCGGCTCGATCGCCGCGTTCTTCAGCTCCGTGGTGCCGGTGGCTCGCACCGCGGTGAGGAGCACCTGCTCCGTCGCCCCGACGCTCGGGTAGGGCAGCTCGATGTCTGCGCCGCGAAGGCCGTTGGGTGCGGTGAGGTTGATGCCCTCGTAGGTCTTCTCCACGACGGCGCCGAACTTGCGCAGCGCATCCAGGTGGAAGTCGATCGGTCGATCGCCGATGCGGCATCCGCCGAGGTCGGGGATGCGTGCCTCACCGAGGCGGTGCAGCAGCGGGCCGCAGAACAGGATCGGGATGCGGCTGGCGCCGGCGTGCGCGTCGATCTCGGCGAAGTGGGCGCTTTCGACCTTGCTGGTGTCGAAGGTGAGTTCGCCGACGGCGGTCTCGGTCACCTTGACGCCGTACACCTCGAGCAGGCCGCGCACGACCTGCACATCGCTGATGTCGGGCACGTCTTTCAGCACGCTCGGCGTCTCGCCGAGGAGCGCCGCGACCATCGCTTTCGTCGCGAGATTCTTCGCCCCGCGCACCTGAATGGTGCCGGTCAGCGGCTTGCCGCCGTTGATGACGATCGAGTCCGACTTCAAGCCGACTCGAGCGCCTGCCTTCTGCGCGTCTTTGACGAGAGGGTTCACTTGCTTCACCTGCACTGACTGTCTGAGGGTGGTCTCCACCCTAGGGGGAGGCTCGCTACTTTACGGGGAGGGTGCGGGGGCGCCACGCTTCGCGCGTCGCCTCGAACGTGGAGATGGCCTCCTCGTCACGCAGAGTGAGACTGATGTCGTCGAGCCCTTCAAGCAACCGCCAGCGAGTGTAATCGTCGATCACGAACGGAACCGTCAACTCGCCCACCGTGGCGGTCCGTGCCACAAGGTCGACGGATGCCTCGATGCCGGGATTCTCGTTGATGGTTGCCCAGAAAGCGTCAGCGGCCTCTTCGGTGATCTCGCCGGCGAGCAGCCCCTGCTTTCCGGCGTTACCGCGGAAGATGTCCCCGAAGCGCGGGCTGAGCACAGCGGCGAAACCGAAGTCACGGAGGGCCCAGACGGCGTGCTCGCGGCTGGATCCCGTGCCGAAGTCGGGCCCTGCGATCAGCACTCGCGCGCCCTGGAACTCGGCACGGTTGAGCACGAAGTCCGGGTCCTGACGCCAGGCGTAGAACAGCGCGTCGTCGAAGCCGGACTTGGTGATGCGCTTGAGGAAGACCGCGGGGATGATCTGGTCGGTGTCGACGTTGGACCGCGGGAGCGGTGCGGCGATGCCGGTGATCACAGAGACCTTGTCCATCAGGCGTTCACCCCTTCCTGGGTGGTGGGCTCGGGGGTCGATGCCGTGACGAGGTCCCAGGGGCTCGAGAGGGTTCCGCGAATGGCGGTGGCCGCCGCGACGAGCGGTGAAACCAGGTGGGTGCGGCCGCCCTTGCCCTGCCTGCCCTCGAAGTTGCGGTTGGAGGTGGATGCGCAGCGCTCCCCCGGTGCCAACTGGTCCGGGTTCATGCCGAGGCACATCGAGCATCCGGCGAACCGCCATTCGGCACCGAACTGCTTGACGATCTCGTCGATGCCCTCCGCCTCGGCCTCGATGCGCACGCGGGCGGAGCCCGGAACGACCATCACCCGCACGCCGTCCGCCTTCTTCTGACCCTTGATGATGGACGCGAACGCCCGCAGGTCTTCGATGCGACTGTTGGTGCACGACCCCATGAAGACCGCGTCTACGGCGATCTCCTTCATCGGGGTGCCCGCGGTGATGTCCATGTACTCGAGAGCCCGCTCGGCAGCGGCGCGGTCGTTGTGGTCGGCAAAGCTCGCGGGGTCGGGAACCGTCTCGCTCAGCGACACACCCTGGCCGGGGTTCGTACCCCACGTGACGAAGGGCTCGAGGGTGTCGGCGTCGATGAAGACTTCGGCGTCGAAGACGGCGTCGTCGTCGGTGGCGAGGGTGTTCCAGTATTCGACGGCGGCGTCCCAGTCCGCGCCCGCCGGAGCGTGCGGGCGGCCTTCGAGGTAGTCGTAGGTGGTCTGGTCTGGGGCGACCATGCCGGCGCGTGCACCGGCCTCGATCGACATGTTGCAGATCGTCATGCGGCCTTCCATCGACAGCGCACGGATGGCACTGCCCCGGTACTCCAGCACGTAGCCCTGGCCACCGCCGGTGCCGATCTTGGCGATGACGGCGAGGATGATGTCCTTCGCCGTGACACCGGGGCGCAGTGTGCCCTCCACCGTGATCGCCATCGTCTTGAAGGCCGTCAGCGGCAGCGTCTGCGTGGCGAGCACGTGCTCCACCTCACTGGTGCCGATGCCGAACGCCATGGCGCCGAAGGCACCGTGCGTGGAGGTGTGCGAGTCGCCGCAGACGACAGTGATGCCGGGCATCGTGAGCCCGAGCTGCGGCCCGACGACGTGCACGATTCCCTGCTCGATGTCGCCGAGCGAATGGATGCGCACCCCGAATTCGGCGCAGTTCTTGCGCAGGGTCTCGATCTGGATGCGACTGGTCGGGTCGGCGATCGGCCGGTCGATCGCGAGAGTCGGGGTGTTGTGATCCTCGGTCGCGATGGTGAGGTCGGTGCGGCGGACCGGGCGACCGGCGAGCCTCAGCCCATCGAAGGCCTGGGGGCTGGTGACCTCGTGGATGAGGTGCAGGTCGATGTACAGCAGGTCGGGGTTGCCGTCATCGCCCTTGGCGACGAGATGGTCATCCCACACCTTCTCTGCCAGTGTGCGTGCGCGCGAGGATTCGGTGGTGCGTGTGGTCATGATGCGGTCTTTCTCCGGTTCGAGGGGTCAGCCAACGAGAACTCCGCGACGGGAGGGGCCTCTAGAGAATTCAGGACCCGTCGCGGCGACGAAGAAGAAGCTGACCAAACTGCATCCACAGAGGATAGCACCGCCCTGTCGAGGCTCCGGCTGTACAGACCCGTGCGAAAACGGGTTGCGCCAAATATCCTGTGACCGACAGCGCACCACAATCGCGCGTCACCACCTCGCCCACAAGGCCGACTCTTCAGGAGAACAACCGTGACCCTCACGCAACCCCAGCCATCGCTCGACGTGCTCGCCGACATCCCCTTCACGCATGAGCGGGTGCTGATCGCCACGGGGGCCAGGTCGGGTCTCGTGATCAGCGTGGCCGTGCACTCCACCCGCCTCGGTCAGGCGCTCGGCGGGGCACGGATGTGGCAGTACGAGTCGTGGACAGACGCTGTGGCCGACTCCCTGCGACTCTCCTCGGCGATGACCCTGAAGAACGCGGCCGCGGGAATCGACCACGGCGGCGGAAAGTCCGTCATCCACATCCCGATGGGCACCGTGCTCACCGCGCAGCAGAAGCGGGACGCCATGCTCGACCTCGGCGACGCGATCGAGAGCCTCGGAGGCGCGTACATGACCGCCGAGGATGTCGGCACGAGCGCCGAGCTCATGGCGGTCGTGGCGGAGCGTACCGGGCACGTGTGCGGCCTCCCGCCCGAGCAGGGCGGCGTCGGCGAGCCGGCGGATGCCACGGCGGCCGGGGTCTACGCCAGCATCCGCGCGACCCTCGACGCCCTCTTCGGGAGCCGTGAGGTGGCCGGACGACACATCGTGGTGTCGGGCCTTGGACAGGTGGGCGGACGCCTCGCGCGGGCGCTCTCGGCGGCGGGAGCCCGGCTCACGGTGACCGATGTGAACCCGGACAAGAAGCTGCTGGCCGAGGAGCTCGGCGCGAACTGGGTCGGTGTCGCCGACGCCCTCACCGAGCGCGGTGACCTCCTCGTGCCGTGTGGCCTCGGCGGGGTGCTCACCTCGAGTGTCATCTCCGAGCTCAACGTGCTCGGCGTGGTCGGTGCCGCGAACAACCAGTTGGCCAGGCGCGAAGGCGCGTCAGAGCTCGAGGCTCGCGGCATCCTCTGGGCGCCCGACTTCGTGGTGAACGCGGGAGGCGTGGTCTATCTCGCGACCGCGTCGATGCCGGGCGCCGACCGGGCTGCGATCTCAGCCCGGGTCGACGCGATCGGCGACACGGTGGCATCGATCTTCGCCGCGGCGAAGGCGCAGGGCATCACCACGCTCGCGGCGGCGGAGTCGCTCGCCGCAGCGAGGCTCGACGCCCCACTGGTCAGCACGCTCGACTGACCCGAACCTGCGGCGCCTCGCGGTGCGAGGCGCCGCAGGTGCGGTCACTCGCGAGGGAGCTTGTCACCCTCGATGCGCTCAGGCACGGCGCTGCGGTCGCGGCTCGTCTTGATGAGACTCGCGCCAGTGGCGACGATGATGGCGGCGACGATCACTGCGAGCGAGGTGAAGGTGCCGATCTCCGGCGCCCACTCGATGTGCTGACCGCCGTTGATGAAGGGCAGCTCGTTCTCGTGCATGGCGTGGAGCACCAGCTTCACGCCGATGAAGCCGAGGATGAACGCGATGCCGTAGTGCAGGTAGACCAGTCTCTCGAGGAGCCCACCGAGCAGGAAGTAGAGCTGGCGGAGACCCATCAGCGCGAAGATGTTCGCGGTGAACACGATGAACGGGCTCTGGGTGATTCCGAAGATGGCCGGGATCGAGTCGAGCGCGAAGATGAGGTCGGTGGACCCGATCGCGAGGAACACGATGAGCATCGGCGTGAAGTACTTCTTGCCGTCGACCGTGGTGCGCAGCTTCGCCCCGTCGTAGGTGTCCACGGTGCGCACGCGCTTCTTGATGGAGCGGATGAAGAAGTTGTCGGTGGCTTCTTCGCCGTCATCCGCGCTGTGGAACGCCTGCTGGTAGGCCGTGTAGAGCAGGAACGCCCCGAAGATGTAGAAGACCCAGCTGAAGTTCTCGATGAGCTGGGCGCCGAGCAGGATGAAGATGCCTCGCAGTATCAGGGCGATGATGATGCCGATCATCAGCACCTCCTGCTGCAGCTTCGCCGGCACGGCGAACCTCGCCATGATGATGACGAAGACGAAGAGGTTGTCGACGCTCAGGGAGTATTCGGTCAGCCACCCCGCCACGAATTGCCCGGCGGTTTCGGCACCGCCGACGAAGTACATCACCACCGCGAAGATCAGCGCGAGCGAGACGTAGAACCCGACCCAGAGCCCGGATTCCTTGAGCGACGGCACATGCGGCCGCCGGATGACGATGAGGAGGTCTGCTGTGAGGATGA
Source organism: uncultured Actinomycetota bacterium (assembly GCA_963756375.1). Taxonomy (GTDB): domain Bacteria; phylum Actinomycetota; class Actinomycetes; order Actinomycetales; family Microbacteriaceae; genus Marisediminicola. The sequence goes on from CAVWNJ010000005.1 coordinate 1,655,775, forward strand.
GCAGCAGCAGCACGATCGAGACGACCTCGAAGGCAACAGGAAGCTGAGTGGAAAGAGTCATCGAAGACTTTCGCTAGAGGAGTGTGGGGTACGGCAAAGCTCGAAAGTCTCTCCCTGCGTCGTGATTGACGACGCCACCACAACCGGGGCAGCGATGATGCTGTCCGTACTGACGACTGTGATGAGGCGGGGTACTCCCCTTCGCGCGTTCAGAATAGCCGACATCGGGCGCGCTATCACCGCACGGTGATGCGCCCCTGCTCCCACAGGAGCACGGCAGACACCCTCGGGTTGGATTGTTCGTCGTCGTCGAGTCCGAGCGCCGCGAACAGGCGGCCGATCATCGTCTCGGCGGCACGCACAGTGGTGCCCCGCTGCTCCGCGACCGCTCGCGTGGATGCGCCTGCCGCGAGCATCCGCAGCACCTCGGCCTGGGCGAGCGTCACCGACCAGGTTCCGCTCGCGTCGATGGGGGCGGTGTTGACCCGTTGATGCCCGGCGATGGCCTGCCGCACGGCGTCGCCGAGTTCGTCGACCGCACGCAATTGGGACTTCACGAGGTAGATCACCCCGGTCGGCAGCACGGCGGCGTCGTCGATCGCAAGCTCCGGCGACCGGTGCGAGGTGAGCACGACAAGACCCACCCAGGGGTAGTCGTGGCTGATCCGCTGCAGAAGGGTCGCACCGGATCCGCCCGGTCCGAAGTTCAGGTCGGACACGATCGCGTGCGGGTCGATCTCGTCGACCAGCTGCAGCGCTGTGGTGACGTCGGCGGCGGTCTCCACCTCGAAGCCCTGCGAACGCAGGCCGTCCCCGACGAGCGACACCGTGAAGGCGTCGTCATCGGCGACCACCACGCGCAGCGCCGTTCGATCTCCGGTCATGCTCATCGCGCGGCACCCTCGAGCGCTGTCGCAACCGTTCGGAGGAGATCGGTCGAGGTGAAGGGTTTGGAGAGGAATGCCCGGATGCCCGGGAACGCGTCACGCTTGGCGTTGCGACTGGTGCTGAGCCCGCTGGCCACGATGATCGGAAGGGCGGGGTGCCGTTCGGCCAGGTACGCGGCGAGTGCGGCGCCATCCATCACCGGCATCATCACGTCGGTGAAGACGAGGTCGATGGGCGCCGCATCCGATTCCACGAGCGAGATGGCCTCCTCGCCATGGCCTGCACCGAGCGTCGTGTAGCCGTGCGCCTCGAGGGACTTGCGCACCACCTGCCGGATGGCGGTCTCGTCGTCGACGACGAGGATGCGCTGGCCACGACCGATCGGAATCGACGCGCCGTCATCGACCGGATGCTCGGCGAGCGCGCGGCCGTCGCCGGACGCCGGGAGGTGGACGAGGAATCTCGACCCATTTCCGGGCTCGCTGTAGGCCTGCAGTTGTCCGCCATGGCTCCGGATGATCCCGACCGACGTCGCGAGCCCGAGCCCGGTGCCCTCTCCCTGCGATTTGGTGGTGAAGAACGGCTCGAAGATGCGGCTCATCTCGTCTTGCGGGATTCCCACGCCGGAGTCTTCGACCTCGAGTCGGATGTAGCTGCCCGGGACCAGCTCGGCATCGATGGGGGTATGAACCGCAGAGACCACGACATTCCTCGCCGACACGAGGAGTCGACCGCCGTCGGGCATCGCGTCGCGCGCGTTGATGACGAGGTTCATGAGCACCTGCAGGATCTGCGTCGGGTCACCCGTGATCGGCAGGAGGCGATCATCCGATTCGACCGACCAGTCGATACCGGCGGGAACGGTGGTGCGACAGAACTCGCTGACCTCCTGCAGCACCGTGACGAGATCGATCGGCAGCCGGCGCCCCTCCATTCCGCTCGCGAAGGACAGCACCTGGCGGATCATGTCCGCCCCCCGCTTGACGCTCGCCTCCATCGTGGAGAGCAACTGCGCGCGCATGGGATCAGACTCACCGGCAGCGAGGAGCTGCACCGACATGAGCACGGGAGTGAGCACATTGTTGAGATCGTGGGCGACGCCGCTGGCCAGGTTTCCGAGGCTCTCCATGCGCTGCGCCCGCACCTGCAGTTCGTCCCGCCGTCGCTGCTGAGTCACATCGGTGCTCACGGTGAGGATCTTCTCGGGTTGTCCCTCCTGGCCGCTGATGAGCGTCCAGGAGGAGTTGACGACGATTCGTCGCCCCGAGCGGTGCCTCTGCTCGAGGTCACCCGACCACGCGCCGATACGTCGCACCGTCTCGATGGCGTCGGCGAGTTCGTTGGCGTCGGCGAACACGGCATCGTGAGCGGACAGCGCGATTGCTTCGTCATGGGTGTAGCCGTAGAGAGTTTCGGCCGCGGCATTCCAGAATTCGATGCTGTCGTCGAGTCTGCGCACGACGATCGCGTCTCGAGCGAGGTTCAGCAGGGCCGCCTGCGCCTCGATACGGCCAGCGCTCTCCTCGAGCGCCCGCCGCGACATCTCCTGCTCGGTGACGTTCTTGAGGTAGACGGTCAGCCCGCCCTCCGTCGGGTACGCGGTGATGTCGAGCCAGGCGTCGAGCCGCTCGATGTATTGCAGAACCTCGACGGTTTCCTGCGTCTCGACGGCGCGCCGGTATGCCGCCGCGTAGTCGGATCCGTGCGCGGTCGGCACGACGTCCCACAGCACGTTTCCGATCAGATCCAGCGCCGAGAGGTTCAGGATGCTCTCCGCGCCGGGATTCATGTAGGTGATGATCCAGTCGGCATCGAACATCAGGACGCCATCGCTGATGCGGTTGAGCGCTTCGCCAAGGGTGCGTTCGACGGTGCCTCGCGCCTCCTCGGCGGCGAGCAGGGCACCTATGTCGAAGAATGCGCCCTGGACACCGACGATCTTGCCGGACGCATCGCGGTGGGCCTCGCCCATGGTGCGCATCCGCACGACTTCTCCGCCCGGAACCGTGAAGTCGCGACGGTGGTCGAACGGGGTGCCGTCGAATTTGCTGATCGAGTCGAGGATGGACCTCTGATCGTGTTCCGGATACCGGTCGATGGCATTCCTGCTCGACTCCTCGGCCGGATATCCGAGCATCGCGCTGAGCTCTTCGGTCCAGGTCACATGGCCGGTCGCGAGGTCGATGTACCAGCCCCCGAATCGCGCCCGCTCCCCCGCCATGCGCAGGAGTTGGTCGCGGTCACCCGGCCACGGGGTGCGCGAGGGCGCTTCGGTCATTCCGGCTCCTCAGCTGTCCGGGCCAGACGGCGTGGATAGGCGGGACACGGCGTCGAGCAACGCGGGGAGTTCGACCGGCTTGGCGAGGTATTCGATTCCCGCCGCTTCCGGTCCGAGTGTCGCGTGGCTGTCGCCGCTGAGAAGGATAACACCGGGCGGCCGGACCGCCTCTTTGAGCAGCGTGAGGGTCTGGGCGAGCGGCTGGCCCGGCATCCGCGCATCGAGGATGACGATGTCGATGGCGTCGGTGCGCACAATCTGCACTGCCGTCGCGCCGTCGTGTGCTTCTCGCCCCGCATACCCCGATCCGGTGAGCGCAGTCATCACCACGAAGCGGATCAGCGGGTCGTCATCGACGACAAGTACGGTCGGTGCCGCGCGTCCCCCGGTTGACATGTGCTCGACTATAACGGCCGGGGTGTCACCTGACCGAGCCCGCTCCCATCGCAGCGAGGTCGTTCGAGGCCGAGTCGAGATGGCTGACGACCGCATCGGTGATGGCACTCGTGCCGGAGTGCGAGCCGACGGCAGGCCCGGCCGCGTGAAAGTTGAGCGCCATAGCGCACGCGGAGAGGCGCCCGATCACGGGCCCGTGCAGCAGCGCGCGGACCTGCTCTCGAACGCGGACCTCGATGTCTTTCGCGCTCTCTGCGAGCGCACGGGTGTCCGCCCGCACGCCTTCGATCCTGTTCTCCAGCTCCCGGTTGGATCGCGCAATCCCCCCTGCGACGGAGGTCACGCTGGCACAGAAGGTGACGCCGAACGGGATCAGCGCGGCGAGCATCATGCCCGCCGAACCCGGTCGCGCGCCCGACAGACCGAGGAACACCAGCGCGCCAAGGGACCCGGCAGCGAAGGCGCCGATGGTGACGAATCGCAGACGCGTGCCGCGATCGGCGGTGAAACGGTCGAGAAACTCGAGGAGCAGCACCAATGCCCCGCTCACGGCGATCAGTGCGGCGACGGTGGCGACCGCGAACGGCCATCCGCCTTCCGGTATCGCGATCACGAGGGCCAGCGGGCCGAGGAGCACGCTCGTCATCACGGCGACAAGTGCGGGAGACGACCCGACGAACCGGAGCGCGGCTCCGAGCGGTGCCGGTGTGGGCAAGCGGATGCCGCCGGTGGGAAGTGCTGCGCCGTCGACGATGTGCGCCGCATCCTCGGTGACCGCCGCGATGCGGTCGCCGATGGATCTGAGCTCCTCCGGGTCGAGCCGCCCGGTGAGCGCCCCCAAGCTCGACCGCAGCTCCGAGATCACGGGCACCACCGTCTCCTGCACCGTGGCGAGGAGTTGGTCACTCAGTTCCTTGATCGACGTATCCGCGCGACTGCGCTCCACATCGCGCACCCTGGTGGCGAGTTCGAGTTCGTCGAGCAGCGCACGGCGGGCATCGATCTGAGCCGCGGAGTACACGGCGACGGGCATCCAGAGCAGCATGGTGAGCAGCCACACGACGATGCGTTCGAGGAACGCCGGCTCTGCGCCGGTCATTCCGTGGAGCACGAGGCCACCGACAACCCCCCTGATGACCGCCATAGCGGTCCAGAGCGAGATGCTCGCCCACAGGGGAATAGGTGCGGCGCGATTCCTGCGGGCGACTTCGACGATCGCCAGCGGTATGAGCACGCCGAGATGTTGGGCGATCACCGACGTCACGATCGAGGCGGGCGTTGTGCCCGCGTAGACCACTTCCGCAGCGATCGTGAGCAGAACGCTCGGGATCAGCAGGAGCACGAGGCCGAGCGGCCGGGATGCCCAGCGGCTGCCGAGGGCAGCGCGGATACTCAGGGGCATGTCACCCACCATCCGCTCATGACGCCGACCGGATGTCGGAAGCCGCCTTTGTCAGCATAATTTCGGCCGTTCCCGTCTTCCCCGAAACTTGCGGGAACGGCCGAAATTGCTGTCGCAGTCGATGAGTTCCCCCGAACATTCACCGTGACACTGCGTTCGCAGCTCGTGGCCGGTTCCCCCGAACCGCCCCCCATACCGCGTGTAATGATTCTGTGACATCGATTACATCCCTGCAAACGCCTACACCCGGCGACGTTCGCATTCCGAACATGACACGCGGCCGTGACGGAAATCGCGCCGGGAACGCCGAAGGGCCCGCCCGGACGACGCGAGGTCGAATGGACGGGCCCGTCGGTGCACCGGACGAGAGTGTCTAGCCGACCGCCTGCGCAGCCACGGCCGCACCGATGCGATAGCCGGCACCCTTGTGCTCTTCGGGGAGTCGCGCGCCGCGCCCGTGCAGCTTCTCGCGCAGCGTGCCCTCCACGTACTCCTCGGGGTAGGCGCCCCGCTTGCGGAGCTCGGGGATGACGAACTCGACCACATCTTCGAAGGTGCCCGGCGTGATCGCATAGGCGAGGTTGAAGCCGTCGACGTCGGTCTCCTCCACCCACTCCTGCAACTGGTCGGCGATCTCGGCGCCCGAACCCACGATGAAGGGGCCGAGTCCGCCGATCGCGCCGAGACGCGCGATGTCGCGCACCTTCCACTCGCTGCCGTCGGAGTTGGCGGTCTGGTAGTTGGCGACCACCGACTGGATGGCGTTGCTCTTCACATTGCCGATCGGCTCATCCAGGTCGTACTTCGACAGGTCGATGCCCATCCAGCCCGACATGAAGACGAGGGCGCCCTCCTCGCTGGCGTAGCTGAGGTAGTCCTGGTGCTTCGCCTGGGCCTTCTCCGGAGTCTCGTCCGTGATGATCGTGAGCAGTGTGTAGATGCGGGCGGAGTAGCGGTCACGCCCAGCGAGCTCGAGCGCGTCGCGGATCTTGGTGACCGTGGCCTTCAGGCCCTCCTTGGTGGATGCCGCCACGAAGATCGCCTCGGCGTTGCCCGCGGCGAAAGCGATGCCGCGGGGAGACGCACCGGCCTGGTAGATCACCGGGGTGCGCTGCAGGCTCGGTTCGGAGAGGTGGATGCCTGGCACCGTGTAGTGCTTGCCCCGGTGGCCGATCTCGTGCACCTTGGCCGGGTCGGTGAACACGCCGGTCTCGCGGTCGCGGATGACGGCGTCATCCTCCCACGAGCCCTCCCACAGTTTGTAGAGCACCTCGAGGTATTCGTCGGCCTGGTCGTAGCGGTCGTCGTGCTCCAACTGGTCGTCCGCACCCATGTTGCGCGCGGCCGAGGGCAGATACCCCGTGACGACGTTCCAGCCGACCCGGCCGTTCGTGAGGTGGTCGAGCGTCGACATGCGGCGGGCGAACGGGTACGGGTGCTCGTAGGCGGTGCCCGCGGTCACGCCGAAGCCGAGGTGCTCGGTCACGTGCGCCATGGCGGAGATGAGCAGGATCGGGTCGTTCACCGGAACCTGGGCGCCGTGCCGGATGGCCGCCTCGTTGCTTCCGCCGTACACGTCATACGTTCCGAGCACATCGGCGATGAAGATGCCGTCGAAGCGCCCGCGCTCGAGCAGCTGAGCGAGCCCGGTCCAGTAGCTGAGGTCCTTGTAGCGCCAGGACTGGTCGTCGGGGTGGCGCCACATTCCGGAGGACTGGTGGGCGACACAGTTCATGTCGAAAGCGTTGAAACGGATCTGGCGAGTCATCCGCCCATCGTCTGTCGGAGGGGCTGCTTCGGCAACCGGGGCGCAACACACCGTCACATAGTTACGGCATGCGACGGGGCGGATGCGCGGCACGCGAGCGCCACTTACCTTCGTGCCATGCCATACATCGACCCCGAACAGACCCTCAAGGTCGTCGCCGTCTCCGGGAGCCTCCAGACGCCGTCACGAACGACGTCGTTGGCCTCCGAGCTCCTCGCCACCTTCGCGCGGGAGCGTGACGTCGACGCGCACCTCATCGAGCTCGCGGACATCGGACCGCTGCTCTCCGGCGCGCTGCACCGTCGCGATCTGCCCCAGCGGGTGGAAGACGAGCTGCAGCGCATCGAGCAGGCCGATGTTCTCATCGTGGCGAGCCCGGTCTACCGCGCATCCTTCACCGGACTGTTCAAGCACCTCTTCGACTTCGTCGACCAGTACGCGCTCGTCGATACCCCTGTGCTGCTCGCGGCCACGGGCGGAAGCGATCGGCACGCGCTCATCATCGAGCATCAGTTGCGGCCGCTGTTCGGCTTCTTCCAGGCACTCACGCTGCCCATCGGCGTCTACGCGAAGGATTCGGAGTTCACCGACTACCGCGTGAGCGATCCGTCGCTCCGCGAGCGCATCGAACGCTCCGTCACCCGGAGCCTCCCCCTGCTGGAGAGCCGCTTCGAGCCGTCCCGACCGAGCAGCTGGTAGCCCGAGAATGATCCGGCTGAAGGAACTCACCAAGGTGTACGGCACGACCACCGTGCTCGACCGACTCGACTTCTCGGTCGAGAGCGGCGAGATCTTCGCGGTGGTCGGCCCCAGTGGCGCGGGCAAGAGCACCCTCGCCGGCTGCATCACCCTGCTCGAGCAGCCGACATCCGGTTCGGTCATCGTGAACGGCGATGACCTGTCCCACCTCAGCACAGCGCAATTGCGCATCGCGCGTCGCCGCATCGGAACGATCTTTCAGCACGACGGCCTGTTCTCGAGGCGCTCAGCGGCGAAGAACGTGGCGCTTCCGCTCGAATACCTCGGCGTGACCCCCGCCGAGACGAAGCGGCGGGTCGGCGAACTTCTCGACCGCGTGGGACTCGCCGACAAAGCGGGTCACTACCCACACCAGCTCTCCGGCGGTCAGCGCCAGCGGGTCGGCATCGCCCGCGCGCTCGCACTGCGCCCCTCGGTGCTCATCGCGGATGAAGCCACCAGCGGGCTCGACCCGGACTCCACGGCATCCATCGTGGCCCTGCTCAAGGAGCTGCGGCTCGACCTCGACCTCGCCATCGTCTTCATCAGCCACGAGATGGACACCGTGCTTTCGGTGGCCGACCGCGTCGCCCGCCTCGACCGGGGTCGCATCGTCGAGCAGGGCGCGCTCGACACCCTGCTGCGGGATGCGAACAGCGAGCTCGGGCGAGCCCTGCACCCCCGACGTGCCCACGAAACCGCACGGACCGATGAGACCTCGTGGTTCGTGAGCTACGGATCTGCGGATGTTCCGACCGACTGGATAGCGCGGGCGTCGGTGTCGCTCGGCTCCCCCGTGAGCCTGCTCGGTGCCTCGGTTCAGCGCATCCACGGCTCGACCGTCGGGCACGCCACCGTGAGCGTCACCGACCCCGACCACGCTCGCGTGCGGGAGATTTTCGCGGCCCTCGGCCTCGACGCCCGGCTCGAAGAACCCACCCGACTGGAGACCGCGCGATGATCATCCACGCCGCGAACGTTCCCCTGCCGGAGATTCCCGCTCTGCTTCTTCCCGCCCTCGTCGACACCCTCACCATGGTGGGCATCGTCATGGTGATCGTCGTCGCAGTCGGAATCCCCCTCGGCGCGATCATCCACAACCTCGCCCCGGGCGGTCTGTTCGCGAAGCCCCGCCTGCACACCCTGCTCAGCTGGATCGTGAGCGTGGGGCGGTCGCTGCCGTTCCTCATTCTGATGGCGTCGATCGTGCCCTTCACCCGCTTCATCACCGGCACCAACATCGGCATCGCCGCGGCCGTCGTGCCGATGTCGATCGCCGGCATCGCGTTCTTCACCCGGATCGTGGAGAACTCGCTGCGCGCCGTGCCGCCGTCGCTCGCCCAGGTGGCGAAGGCGAGCGGCGCATCCACCCTGCAGATCGTGCTCACCGCACAGCTCGCGGAGGCGGTGCCGTCGATTCTCGGCGGGGTCACCATCAACACGATCGCGATGATCGAGTACTCGGCCATCGCCGGAACCATCGGCGCGGGCGGTGTCGGCTATGTGGCCGTCACCTACGGGTATCAGCGGTTCGACCACGGGGTGATGATCGCCACGATCATCCTGCTCGTCGCCCTCGTCGCCACCGTGCAGAAGCTCGGCGACACCGCCGTTCGTTTCACCACCCCGCACGCACGCACCGCGATGCGCGTGACCCAGCCCGCGTAACCACTCCCCCAGCACACCACCTTTAAGGAGAACTCCGTCATGACACAGCAGATCGACACCCCCACCGGCCCGCCGACCCCCTCCGAGCACGGTTTCGAGCTTCGCGCCAAGCGTCGCTGGCCCTGGGTGGTGGGCGGAGCGCTCGCGCTCGTCGCCGTCGCCGCAGCAGTGGTGATCCCGCTGGTGAACCCCACCAAGTCGGCGAACCTGATCCCAGGGGCCACCCTGTTGGTCGCCACGGCGGAGGGCAACGCCTCGGAGCAGGCCCTCGTGCAGTTCGTCGCCGACGAGGTGGCGCCGCGCTATGGCATCACGGTCGCGTTCACCGGGCTCTCCGACAGCAACACCATCAACCGCGCCGTGAGCGAGGGCGAGGTCGCGGCCACGGTCTACCAGCACAAGCTCTGGCTGAGTCAGGTGCTCGAGTCGAACCCCGACTTCCGCGAGACGGCCGCGACTCCGGTATTCCGCTGGGGCTTCGGACTCTGGAGCGACAAGTACTCCTCGGTCGACCAGATTCCGGATGGCGCCACCATCTCGCTGTACTCAGACCCGGCCAACGAGGCTCAGGGCCTCTGGGTGCTGGAGCGCGCGGGGCTGATCACCCTCGATCCGAGCATCGACAAGGCCTTCGCCACCCAGAAGGACATCATCGAGAATCCGAAGAACATCTCGTTCACCCTGCTCGACTTCGCAGCGCAGTCGCGCGCGCTGCCGGACATCGACGCCGCCGTGGGCTACACCGAGTACTACCTGGCAGCGCAGATCCCGCTCGAGAAGCAGATCTTCGCTCCCGCCGCCCCCGATGCGTTCGCCGGCCAGCTCACCATCGGATCCGACTACGCCGACAGCGACAACATCCAGAAGCTCGTCGCCGCCTTCCAGGACCCGGCGGTGCAGAACTTCCTCGCCACCGATCCGTCGGTGAAGGGCATCCTGCTGCCGCTCGACGCGAAATAGTCGCACTGCATCACCATGAACGCCCCCGCGCTTCTCGCGCGGGGGCGTTCATCGGTTTCGCGCCGCCTACTTGCTGGCGATGAGATCGACCATGCGGAGGTCGGGCTCTTTCGCAAGGAGTGTTGGGCCGTGCTCGGCGAGTGCGGCAGGGATCGCGCCGTTCAGGTGCGCCTGCCGGTCTTCCTCGGTCTCGAAACTGTCGAAGATGCCGAAGGTGGTCTCGCCCATGCGGAAGGCGTACCAGGTGGCCGTGCCGTGCTCTTCCTGAATGATGTCGCGGCCCGCCTGCAGAAAATCCCACAGCGCCTGCTCGCTGCCGGGGTTCGCCTCGAGTGTTGCCAGAATGCCGAATTTCAACGCCATTGCCGTTCCCTTCGAGTGTCTGTTGCGTTCGGCGGGCTCGTCGTCGTGCTCCCGTGGCAAGCCTAGAAGAGTGCGTACAGCACGACCAGAGTGGGGTACCTGGCCGCCCGTGTCGGAGGGCGCACGTAGGGTCTGGGCATGCACGACCGCAGCACTTCCCCGCCCGACGTGACCGGGTGCGCTCTTCTTGTCGGAGGCCGGCCGTGCCAGACCCCGATCGACCCCGACTCGCCCATCGCTCTCTGCACGGCTCATCTCCTCACCGCTCACGACTGGATCGTGCGCGATGTGGGTGTCACCGACCTGCTCCCCTCGCCCTGCCTCGCCTGTGGTTCTCGTCTCGGCGCCCGCTATCCGTCGGGCTGGCTATGCGCGATCTGCGAGTGGCGGCAGGGCGAGGTGCCCGGTGCGGATGTCGCGCCGCCGCGCGTCGACGTGGTCTACTACCTCCGCTTCGGCGACCGCATCAAGATCGGCACCTCCGGCAACCCGCGCCAGCGGCTCGCCGGGCTCCGCTACGACGAACTGCTCGCGTTCGAGCGCGGTGACCGCGCCCGCGAGCAGCAGCGCCATGCCCAGTTCTCCCGCCATCGCCTTGCCCGCACCGAGTGGTTCGAGTCGCACGACGCCCTCACCCGACACGTTGGCGCGCTGAGCGCCGGGGTCGACGATCCCTGGCAGCGCTACGCCCGCTGGAAGAGCGAGGCTGCTGCGCTCGGCGGGTAGCGGCGCAACGCATCATCCGAAAGGCGCAAAGTCGCCGTCCCGAGGCATGATCCGCTCGCACTCCCCGACCCCGCTCGTGCCGTCGAGCATCCGCGAGGTGCATCCCACAGCGCCGAGGGTTGCGCCGGGCGGAGGAAGAACCGCCTATGGCCGCGCTCATAACGTTCTGGCGCGGGACCAAGAGGAGCCGCAAAAACCGAGCGACAGGAGCTGGTCATGGGCTGGATCAAATGGGCGAAGAAGATCTACGAACTCGTCAAGTACATCGGGAGCCGGGTAGGCACGTGGGGCGCAACCAAGGTCAAGAAGATGACCGCGTGGGTGTGGGCCAATAAGGGCACCATCTACACGTGGCTCGAGCGTGGTTCGACCATCGCCTGGATCGCCGGCGAGATCTACCGCCGCGTTTCCTAGCGCGTGATTCGGTGCGGTCGGGCGTGCGTTCGACCGCACCGAATCAGCCTTGAGACGGTAGAGCGACGAGAGAGGAGCACGGATGATGGTAGCCATGACGATTGACGCGCCGGCAGACCCGCGGGCCGCGAGGTGGAGCGACCCCCGCACGTTCTCGGTCGTGGCACCCACGGCCTGGCGCCCGCCGCCCTGAAATACGAGAACATCAGGACGCTGATCCTCGCCGCCATCCTCACGCCGCTCGCTGTGGCCGCCTGTTTTCAGATCCCCTCCCCGGGCTGGCGCATCGCGGCCTTCGTCGCCCTGGGTGTCCTCACCTTGGCGACGTTCGCGATCGACATACCGTTCGTCAACCGCTGGGAGTTTCAGAACACCACCTACACCGTCACCCGCGACACGGTCTTCATCCGTCGCGGTCTTCTCCTTCGCCGAACGACGACGATCTCCACCGCTCAGATACTCAATGTCGAGATCGCACAGGGCCCACTCCTCCGTGCATTCGGTCTGGTGAAGGTGAAGTTCGCCTGCATCGCAGACGTCGAAAGCCTTACCGGGCTCACCCCGGAGGCGGCAGAGACGATACGCGACACCGTTCTCGATTCCCAAGGCGGAGTCGCAGATGACTGATCTTCTCGAGGCCGCGCCAGCAGCTGCGAATCGCAGACTCCCCAAGGCCTACCTTGGAGCGTCGTACCTCGCACACGGTGTGGCTACGCTCGGGTCCCTTGCCGGGGCCCTCGTCTTCCTCGCCAATCCCGACATCTGGCCGGGGAGATTGGCGGTCGCCGTCTTCGCGGCCTTCTTCCTGCTTCGCGTCATCGATCCGCTCTACGAGTGGGCGACGACCCGGATGACCATCACGACCCATGACTTCCGGGTCACGTCGGGCCTGCTGCACAGGCGCACACGCAGCATCAGGTGGAGCGCTGTGCACTCCATTGAAACGACCGCACCGTGGGCGTATCGGCTGTTCGGGTTGGTTCGAGTCCGTATCGCCCAGGGCGGGGACGGCTCAACCCAGGTGACGCTCGCTGGAATAACGACGCAATTCCGCGACGAGATCCTGGCACACTCGCCCGTACCGGACTCCGGCTCGCAGGACGAAGCATCCGGCTCGCAGTCCCGGGAGGCGGAGTCCCCCTCCGGCCGCCGGGAGATCGACGCGTCCCCCGATCCACGTGGTGAGCTCGTCTATCGCGCGTCAGTCGGTGACCTCGTGGTGGCGAGCATCCTATTCGGCCGGTTCGCGGTGGTGGCGATAGCGATCGCCTTCGCGCTGTTCGAGCAACTCGATAATTTCGGCCTTCTCGGCATCCTCGATGCGCTCAACGGAGTGGGCGTGGCCGGACTCTCCACGATCGTGGCGATCGCCATCGTTGGCCTGGGAGTCGCCGCTAGCGTGGTTCGGTTCAGCCGACTGCAGGTACGCATTACCGGGCTTGGTGGCATCGCGGTCTCCTATGGCCTTATCGAGACCAATGACCGCGTCATCGACAGCGCCGGCGTCACGGGGGTCGTGCTCCAGCGCAACGCGCTGGAGATGATTCTCGGACGGGTTCGACTCGGGTTGCTCACCACCGACACCAGCCAGCAGTTCGGATCGAACCTTCTGCTCCCGTCACTGCCGCGCAACACGGTCAAGACAATCCTGGACGCCGGATTCAGAGATCGCGTGCCGGCTGAGACCCTCGCCTCACGACGAGGTCATCCCGTGCGGTCGATCATTGCCTTCTCCGCGGTCACCTCTGTTGCGGCCGGTGCCGGCTGGTGGATGCACGGGCTCGGCATGCCGCTCGGACTTGCAGCGGTCGGGGCCCTTGCTCTGTGGGCCATCATCGCCACGTCTGCCCGCCCGTTTGTCACCACACTCCGCTACGACGTAGACGCGCAGCATGTGGCGCTTCGCACGAGCTTCATCAAGGAGCGCGACGTTTACCTCGACTCCCTTTCAATTCATCTCGTCACGAGCACCGCTGTGCGAAACCGCTCGCGCTTTGCCACCGTGCACTACTACGCAGGCGAACCACACCAGCGGGGGTCGGTGTGGTTCTCCGAGGCGAACCTCGACGCGCTCCAGGCGCAGCTCGGCGAGCGAGACCGGCGAGCAGCCACCCTCCGGTCCTCTCGCGACGCGGCGCGACAGCGACGTCTGAGCGCCGACTCCCTAGGAGACGTCGACGACGCCAGCTTTGGCGGCTCGCACGAGAACCTGCACGCGGTCCCTGACGTTCCACTTCGTCATGATCCGCCGCAGGTGCGACTTGACCGTCGCCTCTGACAGAAAGAGTTCTTCGGCGATCTCGGCGTTGGACATCCCACGGGCGAGCAATTCCACGACGTTGCTCTCGCGCGGGGATATCTGCTCCGACTCCTGAAGCGGAACAGAGGCGGGTGCAGGGGCGTGCGAGGCGACCGAGCGCACGAGTTCGCGAGCGATCCCGGGCGAGAGCACGTACCCGCCTTCGTGCACGCTTCTGATGGCCGCAACGATCTGTTCCGGCTCGGTGTCCTTCACGAGGAAACCGACCGCGCCCGCCCTCAGCGCGGCGATCACTGATTCATCGGAGCCGAACGTCGTGACGGCGATGACCCGGATGCCCGGCGAACGCTCTGCGAGCTGACCGATCGCGGTGATCCCGTCGCCGCCGGGCATGCGGATGTCCATGAGCACGACATCCGGCTCGATGGCACGGCAGAGGCTGATGGCGGTCGGGCCATCCGGAGCCTCGCCGACGACGGTCATATCGCGAGCGGACTCGACGAAGATGGCGAGGGCGCGCCTGACGAGAGCCTCATCGTCAACGATGACCACTCTTACGTCGGACATGTCGAAAGTCTAAGTGAGCGGTTGCCGTCTCCCGGCGGACCCCGCTACGTCTCAAGGACGTATCGATCGGTAAATGGACCTGTCAGGATCTGTCTGGACATCACCACCGCATGAGAACGAATCACCGAGGAGCCAGCCGTGTTCACCTTCCTGCCATACGCCAACGATTCCAAGTCGATCTGGGGCGTTTTCTGCCAGTGGCTCAAAATCTGCCGTCCCTGACCCTTCGGCGCCCGCCGTCCGGATGGCGCGGACTCGATGGGTTCTGGCAGTTCGTTCCGCTGGCACGGCTGCTGAGGATCACGCTGTTGATCGTCGTGCCCCTCGGGGTGGTCGTCGATGGAGCACTGCGCCTCGCCGGCGAGCCTGCGGGCGGCTTCATCGAATTCGCCTTCTCGACAGCGACCAGCGGATGTCTGCTCCTGATGCTCTGGCGGCCGCCGGTTGCTGCGGTCTTTCTGGCGTCAGCCGGGTTCGTCGCGGTCGCCATCAACGAGGGGGGCGGCTATCTCACCGCCGTGACCGCGAGCGTTGGCCTGGTCGTGTACTGCTGTGCCAGGTCGTTCGCCGTGGCGTACGGTTCGATCGTCGTCGGCTGGATAGTGGTCTTCGTCGCCATCCCTCCCGGTCTCCCCCGAGGCGGTGTCGTCACGCTCTTCGTGATCGGACTCATGTCTGCGGCGGTGGGGTTCTCGCTACAGGCGATGGTCCGCCGCAATGGGGCATTGCGTGAGGCCCTGGATCTTCATGACGAGCGGCTCGACGATGAGCTTAGAGCGGAGCGCAGTCGTATAGCCGATGAGTTGCACGACATCATCGCCCACGACATCACGATCGTCGCGATGCACGCGCGCGTGCTCCAGCACACGAGTGATCCCGAAGTGCGATCCGTCTCGCAACAGGCGATCAGCAGAGCGGCCGGTCAGGCCCTGGCCGATACCCGGCGAGTTCTCAACCTCATCCACGGGCAACAGAGCGACCCGACTCCTGCCGTGACCGGCGCACCGGGCATCCGTTCCGTCCTCCCCCAGCTTGGCGATCAGCTTCGCGCCCTCGGTGACACCGTCACGGTCTCAATGGCAAATGGTCCGGAACTCGCGAAGAGCATCGATGCGACACTCGTTCGGATGGCGCGGGAGTCGGTGACCAACATCGTGAAGCATGGGGCCACACTGCGAACGGTGCACTTCGCGTTGGAGTTCTCCCGTGACTCCGTGGACCTCCGCATCGAGAACGTGCCCTATCGAGCCGATTCCGCCACGCACGGGCAGCCGGGCTATGGGCTTGCTCGCCTTCACGAGCGCGCCGATCTTCTCGGCGGATCGTTTGCGGCGGGGCAGGACGGCGAATCGTGGATTGCGCGGATGACCCTCCCGCAAAGGTGAGCATGGACCGGGCTGTTCTACGCCCGCTCCCCGAACGACTCGCCAAACGCGAGCAGGACTTACCTGTTGCGCTCCGCCTAGGTTTGTAACACGGCGTGCACGCGGCAGGCCCAGCTAGGAGACGCCCCCATGGACTTGTTCGGACTCGTCGGCATTGCCGTGGCTGCCGGCGCGGTATTCGTCGTCGCGATCATCAGCTTTCTTCTCTTCCGCGCCTGGTACCAGGTACCCAAAGCCGATGAGGCCATCGTGATCGTGGGAAAGAGGGCCAGGGACAGCACCGAGGGCGAAGCGAACAAGATGACCGTGATCAGCGGTCGAGGCGCCTTCGTGAACAAGTTGACGCAGCGATCCGACAGGGTCTCGCTGCGCTCGCGCCAGATCAAGTTCGAACCAACGGCGCAGACCAACAACGGTGTGACCATCGACCTCACCGGAGTCGCACTCGTGAAGATCGGCTCGACACCCGACCAGGTGCGACGCGCGGCCGAGCGCTTCGCCTCGCAGGATGACGCCATCGTCGTGTTCACCACGGAGCAGCTCGAGGGCGCTCTTCGCGGCGTCGTGGCGAAGCTCACGGTGGAACAGGTCATGCAGGACAGGCAGAAGCTCAGCGACGAGATCGCAGAGGGCATCTCCGGCGACCTGCTCGCGCAGGGCCTGGTGCTCGACTCTTTCGCCATCCAGGGCATCACCGACAAGAACAACTACATTTCGGCGCTCGGGGCGAAGGAAGTCCAGCGCGTGAAGCGGGAAGCGGATGTGGCGGAGATCGACGCCACTCGCGAGGTGAAGAAGCGCCAGCTGGCGGCGGATGAGGCGAACCTCATCGAACAGACCGCGCTCGACAAGAACAGCGCGGCGGCCAAATCCGAGGTCGGCCGCGCGAACGCCCAGGCCGAACAGGCGGAGAACCTCGCCCGCGCCGAAGCCGAGCAGGGCGTGCTGCTTCAGGAGGCGAACAACACCCAGGCCCGACTCGACTCCGAGGTGAAGAAGGTCGCAGACGCCGACAAATACCGGCAGCAGTCCGCCGCCGACGCGGAGGCGTACACGCGGCAGAAGAACGCCGAGGCCGAGCGCCGGGTTGCTCAGGAGCGCTCCGATGCCGAGGCGTATGCGGTGAAGACGCAGGCCGAGGCGCGCGAGGCGTCGGCGTCGGCCGAGGCGGCCGCGGTGCGGGTGCAGGCCGAAGCGGAGGCCGAGGCGATTCGACTCCGCGGTGTCGCCACCGCCGAGGCGATCGCAGCGGAGGCGGCCGCGCTGAGCGAGAACCGGGACGCGATTCTGGCGAAGGAGATCATCGGACAGCTGCCGCAGCTGATGGCCGCATTCGCCAAGGGCTACGAGCGCGTCGGGGCCATTACCCTCATCGGCGGCGACAGTGCCGCAACTCACCTTGCCCGCGAGCAGTCCGCGAGCCTCAGTGCGACGTTCGAGAGCGTGAAGGCTGCAACCGGGCTCGACCTCGGCGCCATCATCCAGGGCCAGGCACTCGGCCGAGGGATCGCCGAGGGTTCACAGACGCCCACGACCGCAGGCAGTGGCGCGAGCTTCGACGAGACGATCGCGTAAGGCCGCGCTCATGGAACCGCTGGCGACAGCCCTTACGCTCACGGGGTGAGTCCCTCCCGCTCGATCGCCCGCTGGCTGCTCGGCCTCGCCCTGCTGTTTGCCGGAATCAGCCACCTCACGTTCGCCCGAGACGCATTCGTGGCTCAGGTGCCGTCGTGGTTGCCCCTGCCCGCAGACTTCGTGGTCGTGGCATCCGGCGTCGTCGAGATCGGACTCGGGCTCGGCTTGATCCTGTTGGCGCGGCACCGCGTCGTCGTCGGATGGCTCACCGCCGCGTTCTTCGTCGCCATCTTCCCGGGCAACATCGAGCAATTCGTCAGCGGAACCGCCTCCCTAGGTCTCGACAGCGACCTGGCCAGGGGCATCCGGCTGCTCTTTCAGCCGCTGCTCGTGGTGTGGGCGCTCTGGTCGACCGGGGCATGGAAGGCGTGGCGCGATCATCGCAGGGATCGGGCCGGCAAAACTTCCCACCAGTAGCTCGGACTCGCTCCGGTGAGCTGCCGGCATGGCAGCACAAGCAAAAAGTCCGGCACCCGTGGCGAGACGGGAGACCGGACTTTTCGTGACCCCAACGGGATTCGAACCCGTGTTACCGCCGTGAGAGGGCAGCGTACTAGGCCGCTATACGATGGGGCCGTAAGCAACCTGACGAGTATGCCACACCAAGTACGTCGCCCGCCAATCGAGCGAAACGGTCACGCCAGAATGCCGATCGCGCCGGGCACGAGCTCGATGTCGAGCGGGAAAAAGTCGACCCTTTCGCCGTCTGCATACCCCACCACGCCCGCCACCTCGATGCGCACGCGACGTGCGCGGGTCACCGTCACGCGCGGGTCGTTCAGGTGGGCTCCGGTGAACACCTTCGGGAAGATCCGCAGCAGGCCCGCGCGACCGACGGGGTCGAGGGTGACCACATCGAACTGCCCGTCGTCGAGCCGCGCATCCGGTGCGACGAGCATCCCTCCGCCGAACGAGCGGTTATTTGCCACGGCCACGAGCGTGGCCCGCTGGGTGCGCACAACGCCGTCGATCTCGATCACATACTCACGCGCGGTGAGACCCGCGAGCTCCAACAGCAGCGCCAGCGTGTACCGGTGACGTCCGCGCGGCCAGCGGAGCGCGTTCGCCCTCTCGTTGACGAGCGCATCGAACCCGCCGGAAAGCACGCCTGCGAACCAGGTCTCCTGCCCGGACGCGCGCGTGATGCGGCCCACATCGATGCGGCGGACGGGACGCCTCAGCGCCGCGAGCATCGTGTCGATCGCGGCATCCGCGTCGTCCACCGGAATGCCGAGTCCACGGGCCAGGTCGTTGCCCGTGCCGGACGGGATGATGCCGAGAGGGAGTGCCCGCGCGGGGTCGTCGGGCCGAGCAGCCCCGATGATGCCCACCCCGAGCGACACCATTCCATCCCCGCCCACCACCACGAGCGCATCCGCACCTGCCGCGACGGCCGACAGCACCGACACCCGGAGTTCCGCATAATCCGCCTCGACGCACACCCGCACGTCGTGCCCGGCACGTCGCAGCTCGGAGACGGCGCGGTCCGCGACGCCCCTCGTGCGCCCGAAGGCGGCTGCGGGATTCACGGCGACGATGAGGCGCAAGCGGGTGGGCGGCATGATGTCCGATTATCCAGGGCGCGGCAAGCTGCAGGAACGGGTCGGTGGCCGAACGTAGGATCGGGTTCATGAAGGTCACCAAGCACGAGCACGCCTGCCTCGAGATCGAGGCTCAGGGCGACATCCTCATCGTCGACCCGGGGATGTTCACCACCCTCCTCGACCCCACCACCCATGTTGTCGCGGTCGTGATCACGCACGAGCACCCCGACCATTGGACCCCCGAGCACCTGGGCCGCATCCTCAAAATGAGTCCGGATGCGCGGATCTTCGGTCCGTCCGGCGTCGCCGTCGCGGCCGCCGACTTCGACATCACCGTGGTCGCCGCGGGCGACGAGCACACGGTCGGTGCCTTCACCGTGCGCTTCTTCGGCGAGAAGCACGCCGAGATCCATCGCTCCATCCCGCTCGTGGACAACGTGGGGGTGCTGGTCAACGATGAGCTCTACTACGCAGGCGACTCCTACACGGTGCCGGAGGGTGTGCAGGTCGGCACCCTCGCCGCGCCCGCCGGGGCACCGTGGCTCAAGATCGGCGAGGTGATGGACTACGTGGAGGCGATCGCACCGAAGCGCAGCTTCCCCACGCACGAGATGGTGCTGTCGGTGGCCGGTAAGAACATGTCGAACCAGCGCATCGGGCAGGTCACCGAGGCGGGCGGAGGCACGTTCCACCCGCTTCAACCGGGAGAGTCGCTCGACATCTGAGTAACGGCGGTCGCGCTCCGGCCTCGCACGAGCACGAGCCCCGCGGCGACGAGCATGCCCGCCGCCAGCACCGCAGTCGCCCCGACCGTTGCTGCTCCGGGCTGCACGATCGATTCGCCGCGCAACGCCTGCCAGGTGATCACGACGATGAGTCCGAGGTATCCGGCGGCGACGACGCCGACGAGTCCGGAGCGCACGTGCGGCACACGGAGCAGGGCCACGCGGCGCGACAGCAGTTCGATCAGGATGAGCACGATCGGAATGGCCTGCAGCGCGTGCATCCCGACGAAGTGGGGCACCCTGAGGTCTCCCGCCACGGTGCTCCATCCGAGAATCGGGAGACCAGGGCCACCATCGGCCAGCCCGACGGTGTGAGCGCCGGCAACACCCTGGAAGTCGGCGAG
The DNA here is from genome assembly GCA_963756375.1 of uncultured Actinomycetota bacterium. GTDB lineage: Bacteria > Actinomycetota > Actinomycetes > Actinomycetales > Microbacteriaceae > Marisediminicola. The sequence goes on from CAVWNJ010000005.1 coordinate 1,675,896, forward strand.
CTGGTCAGAGGTGGGCGAGGTCATGAGAAAACCGAGCGCGAGTCCGAGCAACGACAGCATCACGGCGGACCGGATCGCGAGCGTGCGCGCCCGGTCGAGAAAAGTCGTGCGGAACAGCACTACCGCGATCACGAGGTTGGCGACCCACAGCACCGTGATCGAAACGGCCATGACCGACCAGAGTGCGGCGGCCAACGGGCTCGACACGTTGAAGTGGCTGGTCACGCCGAACGCCGCAGCGCCGACGATCACCGCAACTTCCACGGCGAGCGCGAGCGCGATCACGGTGCCCGCGACCGTCGCAGTGCGCCTGCCGCGGTCGAGTTGACCGATCAGCCACGACCAGGTGACCGAGTAGATCACCGTCGACAGTGCGAACTTCAGCGGTTTGTCCCAGGCGCCGAGCCCCGTCACATCCCGCGTGTCGGCGAAGCGCAGCACCAGGGCCACGAGGGCGAGCAGCGCCATCGAGGCCGCCAGCCAGAGCAGCGGTCGATGCCACCGCACGGCGCGGGGTTCGGCGGAGGTGGTAGGTAGCAGGTCGACGAAGGTCATGGTCAACTCCCGGGTGGTTGTCGCTCACCACGGCCAAAAGGGTCGGCGGCGTCGGCGAGCGGGTACTGCTCGAATGTCACGTGTTCTTGGGCGAGGCGGCGGGCCGCCGCGAAGAGGGCGTCGCCGAGCACAGTGCCGGCGACGACCACGGTGGCCATGTCGGCCAGGCTGGATTGCAGAGCGACCGAGCGGAGGTCCGCCCGGGCGACGATTTCGGCGGCCGTGAGGTAGTCGGCGAGAACATCGGTGAGCTCCGGATGCCCGACCGCGGCGAACGCGTCGAGCACATTCGCGGCTCCGACCCTGGCTGGGGCATCCGCGGTCACGAGCCATCCGCGATCCGCGATCGCGGTGTCGACGACGTCGCGCGACGCATCGGATGCGGGGTCGGTGTAGATGGCGGCGCCGGATATCGCGTACTGCGCCACCCCGAAGACATGACCCAGCGGCATGCCCTCCGCGTCGACCGCGTCGAGCACCTCCCGGGCCGTCGCGATGCTCAGCGACCCGATCTCCACGAGCGCGCGAATGAGGCGCAGGCGCTCGAGGTGGCCCTCGTCGTAGTCCGCCTGGTTCGCCCCGGTGGCACGTCCGGGCGCGAGGAGGTGCTCTCTCAGGTAGTACTTGATGGTGGGCAGGGCAACGCCGGAGCGCTTGCTCAGTTCGGAAATCCTCACATGGATAGTTCTACTATCCGATAGTCGTGCTGTCTATATCAGGGGAGAGAGTTTCTCCGAATATTCGCTCACCAGCAGGAAGCGCGCCTCGGCGTCCTCCTCGATGACGGCGTACCGCGGGAAAGGGTCGAGAAATGTGTTGTCGCCGGCGTCGTCGTTCACGGATGACACCTCCGCCGCGAAGACGCGGGATCCCTCCGCCCAGAACCTGTGGAACACGCCGGGAGCGATGTGGATGCTCTGGCCGGCGGCCAGCGACACCCGCTCGGTAGCCGTGACCTCCCGGACAACCCCGTCGACGAAGGTGCGCACCGGCTCCTCCCCCAGCGTGCCGTCGGCATCCGATCGCAACTCGAGCACGAGGGTGCCACCGCCACGGTTGATGATGTCCTCGGCCTTGCGTTCGTGCTTGTGGAAGGGCGTCTCCTGCCCGACCCCGACGAACATCACCTTCTCGGCGTAGGTCTGCCCGTGACCCGAGTCGCGCTCGGCGAGGGAGCCGTTGCGGAGTGTGCAGAGGCACAGGCCCACGCTGGCGAAGTCGCCGCGGCCGAAATCGGTGACGTCCCAGCCGAGACCACGCTCGGCGGTGGGAGCGAGCTCCTCGGCGCGACTGAGCCACTCCTCCCGGCCCCAGGTGGCGAAGCCCGGCAGCGCGAAGCGGTACCGCGCGGCCTCGGCGAGGGCATCCTCGATCGTTCCGTCGATCACCGAACGCTTCATGGGCGCCGGCGCCATCACAGGTCCGAGGACTCGGCCCAGAGGTTCACGTCGGCGGGCACGGCGTAGGTGTCGATTTCGGCGAGTTCGGCATCCGTGAACTCGAGGTTCGACAGGCCGGCGAGGTTCTCCTGCAGCTGCTCCACGCGGGAGACACCGATGAGGGCGGACGTGACGGTACCGCGTCGCAGCACCCAGGCGATCGCCAGCTGAGCGAGGCTCTGCCCGCGACCCTTCGCGATCTCGCGGAGAGCGCGCAGGCGGTCGAGGTTCTCGTCGTTGAGCCAGGCCGGGTCGAAGCTCGGTCGGTGCGACGGCTGGGGCGAGTCGTCATCGAGGTAGCGGCCGGTCAACAGTCCCTGCGCGAGAGGGGTGAAGGCGATCGATCCCATGCCGCTCTCGGCGAGGGTGGCGAAGAGGCCGTCCTCGGCCCAACGATTGAGCATGGAGTACGCCGGCTGGTGGATGGCCAGCGGAGTGCCGAGCCGGCGGGCGATCTCCACCGCCTCCCGCGTGCGCTCGACGGAGTACGACGAGATGCCGGCGTACAGAGCCTTGCCCGAGCGCACGGCGGTGTCGAGAGCGCCGATCGTCTCCTCGAGCGGGGTGTTCGGGTCGTAGCGGTGCGAGTAGAAGATGTCGACGTAGTCGAGGCCCATCCGCCCGAGCGACTCGTCGAGGCTCGTCAGCAGGTATTTGCGCGAACCCAGGTCGCCGTAGGGACCGGGCCACTGTCCCCAGCCGGCCTTGGTGGAGATCACGAGTTCCTGGCGGTACGGCCGCAGGTCCTTCGCCACAACCCGGCCGAAGTTCTCCTCGGCCGACCCAGCGGGAGGTCCGTAGTTGTTGGCGAGGTCGAAGTGGGTGACGCCCGAATCGAAGGCGGAGCGGAGGATGCGACGCTGGCTGTCGAACGCCACGTTGTCGCCGAAGTTGTACCAGAGGCCGAGCGAGATCGGCGAGAGCTGCAGGCCGGTGTTGCCGACCCGGCGGTAGGAGAAGTTGTCGTAGCGACCGCTGTCGGCGAGGTACGGGTCGTGGGAGTTGCTGGAGATTTCAGACATGACGTGACCTTCGGCGTTGAGGGGGGGTGACCCGAATCTATGTGGTGCCTCGCAGGGAAGTCCAACACGGAGGGGTACTGACGGCCACAAGGCCGGGCGATGGGTTCTGGCGGCACCCGGCGGGCGGCATCCTCACCCCCGGGCGCCATCCCCACCCCCGGGCGCCATCCCTCACCCCCCGGGCGCCATCCCTCACCCGAGTTGCCCACTTTTGCGGCCAAATCGCCCGAAATGGCCCTGTTTGCGCGCAAAAGTGGGCAACTCGGTGAAGTGGGAGACGGGGCCGCCGCCGATTCAGAAGCCGGAGTGCACGATGGGATGCCCAATATCGGTTGGACACACGGATTGGCGCGACGGATGCTTGATCGGGGCGCCGCGACGCGCCCGGTGCCGTCGCGCGAGCGGCGGCAGCCCGAGCAGAGAGCAGGACTCGATGAATTCACGCACAATCGGCGACATGCAGGTCAGCGCCATCGGACTGGGCGGAATGCCCATGTCGATCGAAGGCCGCCCCGACGAGGCACGATCGATCGCCACCATCCACGCCGCCCTCGACGCCGGTGTCACCATCATCGACACGGCGGACGCCTACCACCTGCACGCCGACGAGGTGGGGCACAACGAGGAGCTCATCGCCCGCGCCGTCGCCTCCTGGGGCGGAGACACGTCCGACGTGCTCGTGGCGACGAAGGGCGGCCACCTCCGCCCAGGCGACGGCAGCTGGTATGTCGACGGCCGTCCCGAGTACCTCAAGCAGGCGGCGGAGGCATCGCTGAAGCGTCTGGGCGGCGACGCGATCGGTCTGTACCAGTTCCACCGCCCGGACCCCGCCGTGCCCTACGCCGACTCGGTCGGAGCGATCCGCGACCTGCTCGACGCCGGCACGATCCGCATGGCCGGAATCTCGAACGCCAACCCGGAGCAGATCCGGCAGGCCAACGAGATCCTCGGCGGCCGCCTGGTGTCGGTGCAGAACCAGTTCTCGCCCGCGTTCCGCAGCAGCGAGCCGGAGCTCGAGCTGTGCACCGAGCTCGGTATCGCGTTCATCCCGTGGAGCCCGCTCGGCGGCATCTCGAACGCGAGCGCTCTGGGTGACAAGTTCGCCGCGTTCAAGACGCTCGCCGACGAGCGCGACGTGACCCCGCAGGTCGTGGCGCTCGCGTGGCACCTCGCCAAGTCGCCGCAGGTCATCCCCATCCCGGGTGCATCACGCCCGGAGAGCATCCGCAACTCCGCTCAGGCGGTGGAGCTCACCCTCACCGCCGACGAGATGGCCGCGCTCGACGCGTCCTGATCCGGGACCCCGATCACCAGTTGATCGAGGAACGCCGTGGCGGCGGGGCTGGTCTCCTCCGCCACGGCGACAGCCACCACCCATGCCGGGGCTGCCGCGAGCGGCACCGATACGAGGGTGTCGGGTCGTTTGGCGGCGAAACTCGCCGGCACCACGGCAACGCCGAGGTTGTGGCCGACGAGATCGAGCAGCGGATGCACGTCGTTCACCTCGAGGCTGGTGCGGTAGTCGAACCCGGCCGCCGCGAAGGCGCGTGCGGTGAGTGAGTGGGCGCCCCAGCCCGCATGGAACCCGATGAGGGACTGCTCGGCGAGCTCCTCGACGGTGACGCCGCCGGATGTCGCGAACGCGTGATCGGGGTGGCAGAGCACCACCAGGCTCTGCGTGCTGAGGGGCCGAAGCCGCACCCCGGGAACGGTCTCGCCGGTGTCGACGACGAGTGCGACATCCGTCCTTCCCCCTGCGACGCTCTCCATCAGGTCACTCGACCCGGCGTAGCGCAACCGTAGTTCCACCCCGGCGTTGACGGCGCGGAAGCGCGCGAGCTCACCCGGGATGTCGACCGAGCCGAGGCACGGCTCTGCTCCCACGGTGAGCCGACCGCGCACGAGTCCGCGCACGGCGGCCACCGCGTTCTGTGCCGCGGCAGCGCTGGCCAAGGTGCGCCGTGCCTCCACGAGGAACGCGGTGCCCGCTGCGGTGAGCTCGACCCTGCGGGTGCTCCGCACGAACAGCGAGGTGCCGAGTTCGATCTCCAGAGCCCGGATGGATGCGGACAGGCCCGACTGGGAGATGCGCAGCAGTTCCGCGGCCCGGGTGAAGTGCCTCTCATCGGCGACATTCACAAAGTGTTCGAGTTGACGAAGCTCCATTCAGCGAATCTAGCGCCTAATGGACGGCGGCTTCGCTTCCGGCGACCGCTCGGGTGCGCGGCATCCGGAGGGAGAACGCGGAGGCGCCGAAGAACAGCAGGGCACCGACCAGGAAGGCGACCGGGTAGCTGACCGTATCGGCGAGGAAGCCCGCGGCGAGCGGACCGACGATGGCGCCGACATCCGACATCATCGAGAAGAGCGCCACCGGACGCCCGCCCCGGGAACCTGCCACATCGCCGACGCTTGCCGCGGGCGCTGTGCCCATGAATGCCGCCATCACCCCGTAGAGGCAGAGGAGCGCTGTGAGCACCCAGATGTTCGGCGCGAAGGGGACCGCGATCACGACGACGCCGGCCACCGCGAAGGCGCCGACCATGGCGGGTCGCCTGCCCACGGTGTCGACGAAGCGAGCGGCGGGCGCCAGCGCGAGGCCCTGCGCCACCGCGGCGAAGGCGAAGGCGATTCCGGTCCACGCACTCGGTCCGCGCAGCACCTCGACCACGAAGAGCGGAACCAACGCGCCGCGCACGCCGAACGACGTCCAGCCCTGCGCGAAGTTGGCCACGAGCGCGGCGCGGTAGCGGGTGTCGGCAAGCACGGTGCGGAACGGCACGACCGGCGCCGGTGTTGCGGGCCCCGCGGATGCACGAGCCGCCCGACCGTGCAGCATCACGAGCCCAACGAGGCTCGCCACCGTGAGGGTGCCCGCGTAGAAGAAGAACGGGGCGGTGAGCGAGATCGTGGCGAGCAGACCGCCGAGCGCCGGGCCCGCCATGCCGCCGATGAGGAACCCGCCCTGGTAGAAGCCGATGGCCCGCGCGCGCAGGCTCGATGAGGTGGCTCCGAGCAGCAGGGTCATCGCCGAGACGGAGAACATCGCCGAGCCGATTCCTCCGGCCCCGCGCAACAGCAGCAGCTGGGGGTAGTCCTGGGCGATGCCGACGAGCCCGCTCGAGATCGCCACGATGCCGATGCCCGTGGCCAGCACCGTGCGCTCACCGAAGGCGTCGATCATCCGGCCCACAAACGGACTCGCGACCAGCCGCATGAGCGCGAAGGCGGCGACCACCGCGCCGACCTCCACGTAGCCGACGCCGAAGCTCTTCGCGTAGACCGGCAGCACCGGCACGACCACACCGAAGCCGACCATCACGAAGAACGCGATGACCCCGAGCACGTACACATCGCGTGGGAGACGTTCGCGAGGGGGTCCTCCGCCCTCCGACGCTTTCGTCGACCGGGCGCGTTTCATCCCTCCAGCGTAAGCGGGGTGCGGGATGCTCTGGCCCCACAACTGGGCCAAGACGACGTGAGCATTCCCCCCATAGAGTCCTGAGCATCCGCCGTACGCGGACCCGGTTTCGCCCAGTCGATGGGCCCACACTCAGGAGCCCTCATGCCGCTCGCCTCACGCTCGTCCCGTCGTCCCTCCACCGCGCACCGCTCGATGTGGACCGGCATTGCCGCATCACTGCTCGCAGTCGCCATGACCGCAGGCGGCGCAGCAGGCGCATTCGCAGCGACCAGCGGTAGCGTGTTGGACCAGTCGTTCGAGGAAGGCACAGACGAGGGGATCGGGGCCACCGACGGGCAGCGCGTCGCTCAACCCTTCACAGCTGGCCGCTCGGGTCTTCTCACCGACGTGGAACTCAACTTCGTGACCACGATCGATATGCACGGCGACGGATACATCGCTGTGCGGAACACAGACGATGCCGGCAGCCCGGTGGGACCGGCCCTCGCCTCTGTAACCTTTGCGCAGGACGAGTACTCGGGGTGGACCTCTTTCACCTTCCCGGAGCCCGCGCGTCTCACGGAAGGCACCGGATACGTGCTCGAGGCGAGCGCGGAAGCCGTCCTCCCGCCGGACTCGAGCGGCGACTCGCGGTATTACAACCAGTATGTGCTGGCCATGGGCGTCACCGACTCGGTCGAGGAGAGCCTCTTCGTGACCCGCGCAGATGGCACGTTCATCCGGGTGCGCCCTCACGAGCTGCTCTTCCGTACCCACATGCTCGCCGCAGTCGGCTCCCGCCGCACCGGCCGACGTGACCGTCGTCCCGGGTGATGGCACCGCGACCGTGACGTGGACGGCTCCCGCCAGCAACGGCGGAGCGATCACCTCCTACACGGCCACCGCATCCACCGGCGAGCACTGCGTCACCGAGACCACCTCCTGCACGATTGAGGGCCTCACCAACGGCACCGAGTACACCTTCACCGTCACCGCCAGCAACGCGTTCGGGATCTCGCCCGCGTCGGCGCAGAGCGCAGCCGTCGTTCCCGCACCGGAGGCCAGCGCCCCCGTCGACAGCGAGCCCACAGCCGAGGTCGTCGACAGCGAGCCCACCGCCGAGGTCATTGACACCGTGAGTGAGGTCGCCGCATCCGGCGCGCCCGAGCTCGCCAAGACGGGCGCCGACTCCGCAGGAACAGCCACCCTCGCGGCCCTGCTCCTCGGCGGAGGCGTCGCGATGCTCCTCGTCGCACGCCGCCGCAAGCAGCTCGCCTGAGCACTCCCCACTCGTTCACCTACCAATCACAGCCCGAGGCAGGATTCATGTCGCACCAAACCCTCACCATCAGCCGCCCGCTCGCGACCCGCCGACCCCTCTGGACCGGCGTCGCCGCATCCCTCCTCGCGGTCGCCATGACCGCAGGCGGCGCAGCAGGAGCGTTTGCCGCGACGAGCGGGAGTGAGGTGGACCAGGCGGTCGAGTCGCCCCTCGTGTATGACCACCTCTGGGTGCACCCGGATAACGCGTTCGCTCAGACCTTCACGGCCGGTTCCACGGGACTTCTCACGGACCTGGAGGTGTCCATCAGCAACGCGGACCATATGGTCACGGACGGCGTTGTCGAGATCCAGCGGGTCGACGCGGAAGGCTACCCCACCGGAATGGCCATCGCGTCGACGACGTTCGCGCCCAACCCGCCGAACGGCTGGCTGAGCCTGAGTTTCGCCGCCCCTGCCTCCGTGATCAGCGGCACGAAGTATGCCTTCGTGGCGACTATCACTCCCAGCGAGGCGGCCCCCTACGAGCACAACTCGTATCTCCTGGCGAACACCTCGAACGCTTACGGCGGGGGCGACCTCTTCGAGAGCGTGGATGGCCAGCCGTACGGGTCGCTCGACTCCGACCTGCTGTTCCGCACCTATGTGGCTCCCCGCTCCGCACCGGATGCCCCCGCCGACGTGACAGCGGTGCCCGGCGATGGCCTCGCTACCGTGTCGTGGACCGCTCCCGCGGACCACGACTCGGCCATCACGTCGTACACCGCCATGGCGTCGACCGGGGAAACCTGCATCGTCGACACCACGACCTGCACGATCGATGGCCTGGAGAACGGCACCGCGTACACGTTCGCGGTCTATGCCACCAATGCCTTCGGCGATTCGGAGCTGTCGCTGGCGAGCGCGTCCATCATCCCGCTGGCCGATGTGAGCGCCCCGGTCGATGTCGTCGTCGCCGACCTCGACACCACGCCCGCGGCATCCGGCGCACCCGAACTCGCGAAGACCGGAGCCGACTCCGCCGGAACCGCAACGCTCGCAGCCTTGCTTCTCGGCGGAGGGCTCGCGATGCTCCTCGTCGCACGGCGCCGCAGGCTTCAGGCCTAGCTCGAGCTCGACCCGGGCCGGGTTCGTCGCGCTACGGCGTGACGATCTCGAGCCCGGTCGAGGCGGCCGCGTCGTTCAGGCCGCCGATGTTGGTGGTGTCGCCGAACCCGAGCGCGGTCATCTGAGAGATGGCGTTACCGGCGCGGTTGCCCGACTTGCAGTACACGAGGTACGTGCCGTCGGTGGGCAACTGACTCACCTGGGCCTCGAAGTCGGCGGACTGCACGTCGATGTTGAGTGCATCGACCAAGTGACCCTGCGCGTACTCCCCCGGGGTGCGCACGTCGATGACCACGGTGTCGGGTCCGACGGCAACGGGCTCGGAGGGTGCTGAGCACCCGGCCAGGGCAAGTGAGGCGCTAGCGGTGAGGGCAAGAGTGATGAGCAGCTTCTTCATGAGTGACTTTCTTGTGAGGTGATCAGGAACGAGTGTCGGTGTGGACGATCGGCTCGCGGGCGTCGTCACGGGGCTCGAGTGGCGACTGGTCGGCCGACACCCGGCACGAGTTCTCCCGAGTGACGCGGGCAAACAGCGCCCAGCCGAGCAGGAGGATGGATGCGGCGGCCAGGTACGGCTGCACCGGTTCGAAGTACTGCAGCGCACCGGTGGTGCCGAGCGCGAGCAGCACGAGTTTGTTGCAGACCGGGCATCCGACCGCGAAGAACGCGACCATGCCGCCGGCCAGACCCAGTCGGCCGTCGGCCCGCCGTGGCGCGGCACCCTGCGGGTAGGCGACATAGGTTGCGGTGACGAGGCCCGCGAGAATCGCGCTCACGACGAGCACGGGCCATGCCCATGCGGTCGGCGGAATCTCCCTCGAAAAGATGGGATTCTCGATCAGGTCGGTGGGGATCGCGATGAACAGCACGGTCGCTGCCGCTGTTAAAAGGGCTGTCCACCATCGGCGCGCGGGCCAGAGCCGGAAGCCGTTGAGGAACGCGCTCATGACGCGAGCTGCCCGGCGAGCGCGTCGAGCCCGCCCTCGAAATAGTCCGCCCACCCTGCACCGGTTCGGCCGGGCGCGCTCGACTGCGCGAGCCAGGCGTCGCGGATGCCCGTGATGATGAGTCGCTGCGAAGCGTCGTCGGGGTCTCCGGTGGCGGCCGACCGGGCGGATCGTCGGATCGCTCGCCTGCCTTCGGCAAGTGCCGCAACCGCACCCTCCCGGTATTTCACGGTGGAGCGTGAGCCGCGATCGCCCGCGGGGGCACACAGCGACTGCCCGCCGGTCGAATCGACCAGACGGTTCAGCGCATCATTCTCGCGGACGATGAGGGTGTCGAGAAATGGCATGAGACTGTCAGCGGCGAATCAGTTGCAGGTGCAGTGCTGGTCGCGGGGAACGTCGGCCATCACGTCTTCGACGTGGGCTCCGCATCCGGCCCAGGTGATCTTGTTGCACGCGTCACAACGGATGGGACTGCACATTGCTACTCCTTCGGCAGGGGATGTGAACACTGTCGAGTATACCCCCTAGGGTATTTTCCGCAACGCTAGAGGCAACGGGCCGCCTTGGGCAGCGAAACAGAGGAGCGCGACGGGTCGGCGGCGGGATCCAGAGACCGGGGCTAAGTGGGGACAGAGGTCGGCGACGGGGCACGGGTACGGAAGGCAACGGGCCGCCTCGGGCAGCGGACCTGCGCCTTCTCCGTGGGGTACGGGCGCATACCCGATCTCGCCTTGCACGTTGTCGGCGAGGGCGAGGGAATGGTAGTTGATGGTCATGGCACTGAGCCCGGAGTCGAACGAGGTCGCAGTTTCGTCCCATGAGGCGGAGGTGCTTCCCGGCGGAACCGACCCGCTGTCGATCAGATCCGTGTAGTACTGCAGCGCTTCGACGCCTTCAGGTGTGTCGAAGGCGAGGGACAGGTCGTCGGCAACGAGGTGACCGTCTCCGCCATTGCTCGCGAGCAATGTCTTGAAATCATCTGTCGCCAGTCGCCGACACCTGCCATGACGGTGGTGCCGTAGAGATTGTTCTCGGGTTGGGTGAAGAACGCCGCGACCTCCGCGTAGTCGTCCCACGTTTCGGGAACCGTGAGCTCACGTCCGTACTCTTTCAGGAACGTGGCTTTTTGGGTCTCGTCGTTGAACAGGTCGGCGCGGTACCCCATGATGGCAACGTTCGCCTGAATCGGCATTCCGTAGACGTCAAAACCAGCGGAGGTTATGGCGCTCACGTCTGCCGGTTCATCGGTACTGGAAAATTGCTTCAGCGGATCACCGGCGTCGTAGACCGCAGTGTCGTACAGCACCTTAGGAACGAAGTCAGAAAGGTCCGGGTCGGATTTTGTGTTCAGCTCGGGATTATTCAGGTATCCGCTGAGTGGTTCCAGGCTACCGACAAGCGCCGGCGCCCACGGTGTGTCGACCACCACGATGTCGTAGTAATCGCTGGAAGAAGCAAACTCAGAGAACACTTTCTGCTGCAAGGCGTCATACGGCTGCGTATCGATTGCAAGCTTGATTCCGAACTCGCTTTCGAACTTGGGGACCTGGGCCTGCAGCGCCTGCGCATTAGCTTCGGCCGTCGTGTAGAGAATGCGCAGGGTGTCAGGCTTACCGGTGGACGGCGCGCTGTCGGCGGCGCAACCGGAAAGGGCGAGAACGCCTACGGTTGCAGCCGCGAATCCCGCGGTGATGAACAGAGGAGCGCGACCGGGTCGGCGGCGGGACACCGAGGGACCGGGCCCCCGGACCGGCGGTAGCCGCTCGAGCAGATTTCTCATTGCTTGACAGGCGTGCAGCGGGGGCGTGTCCGACGGAACGCGCGGCGGCCGCGTGGACTCGGGCGAGAACGCCGCCGCCAGGACTGGGCACACGCCTTTCGCGCTGGGTGCTCATCCGACGATCCGTTGTCATGAACACATCTGACAACATTCCCATGGCTTATGTCAATCTTTACGCAAAAGTTCTTCGAAACTCGCGGCGTTAATCGCGGCGCCACCGCATGTTGTGTTTGACTGTGGATATGACCGACGTCCAGCAACGAGCGCCGCGGCACGGCTCAGGGCCGGGCGAGTTGTTGCAAGTTTTTTTGGACGGCAGTGCACATACAAAGGCCCAGTTAGCACTGATCACGGGCCTCTCGCGATCTACGGTCTCGTCCCGAATTGATCTGCTCGTCAGCAGGGGTCTGCTCACACCGGCGGGAGAAGCCGCATCGTCAGGCGGGAGGCCTCCCGCCCAAATCGAGTTCAACCGCAGAGGTCGAATCATCATTGCAGCGGACTTGGGAGTGACCCATGGCGTTGTCGCGCTCGCTGATCTCGGCGGTGAACTTCTGGCGATTCACAGGGAACGTATCCGTATTGCCGACGGTCCCGAAGTAGTACTCGACTGGCTAGTGGCGTGCGCGCAAAGACTCCTGGCCGAGGGCGAATACGCAGTAGCCTCCGTGGCAGGCATCGGTGTCGGGGTACCCGGGCCTGTGGAGCACCTGACGGGCCGCCCAACAAACCCGCCTTTGATGCCCGGCTGGGATGGGTTCAGCATTCCCGACTACCTGCGTCGGTCATTCGATCTGCCGGTACTGGTCGACAATGACGTCAACATACTCGCGCTGGGCGAGCGAGCCATGCTTTGGCCCGGCGTCGCCGACCTCGTCTATATAAAGGTTGCCACCGGGATCGGCGCAGGGATCGTCAGCGGCGGCGCCCTGCAACGTGGCGCTGAGGGCACCGCGGGCGACCTCGGCCATGTTCAAGTTCCCTACAGCAAGCATTCCCCTCGTGACCCCGAAGACGAGCGTGATCTGGAGGCTGTGGCAAGTGGGACCGCCATCGCAAACTGGCTCACCGCGCGCGGAACGACTGCCCGTACCAGCCAAGACGTTGTTGATCTCGTGCGTGCCGGCAATGACGAGGCCATTCAAGCCACACGCCAGGCGGGGCGGGAGATCGGCGAAGTTCTAGCCACGCTGGTCAACATATTGAACCCTTCGATCATTGTCATGGGCGGAAGCATCTCCCGCAGCGGTGAGCACCTGCTCGCCGGAATGAGGGAGATCGTGTACCGTCGGTCTACCCCACTGGCGACCCAAAACCTGTCAATCGTCCAGTCGCAATCAGGAGAGACGGGCGGCGTAATGGGAGCCGCCATCATGGTCATCCAGGAAGTCCTATCGGTCGACGCAATCGACGCGCTCTGCACGGAGTAGTCGACGCTGGCTCGCGACTCGATCAGGTCGACATCCGCTGCGGCCATCGACGGAAGTGAAATGCTCCGCCGTTGTCGAGAGCGCCTAAGAGTCTTGCGGTGCGTTCCTTGCGCCTTGGTGCTGACGATCGTGGCGCTGACGACGAGAGTCGGCGGCAGCGTCGTCATGCGCCAGTGGCAGGTGGAAGGCCCGCGACCTTAGGTCATCGGCGTTGGCACAGTCGTCGGAGGCACCGTCACCGTTCACCAGGGCAGCCTCGCAGGCCCTGGGATTGGCCAGGCAGCACTGACGGCAGCGGCCGCTCCCGCGAACGGCGCCGTGTTCGATCTGCGGCTGAGAAACGCGGCGTCGGGAACCAGAAGTCCTGGAACCGTCTGGATCGAGTCGACCCTCGGTGGCACAGCTGGCCCGTTCACCGTCGGGTAGCCCGCCCCGACCGACATTGGGCCCGTCGTTGCGCAAGCAGCGGCGGGCCCAGCGCGCGACCGGAGGTGATCTGGATCGAGCAAATAATTCGTGATGCGCCCGCGATTGTGGCCCCTCTTGCCGAGCGGGAGAGCGCCACAAGGATGATTGTGGGTTAGCACCCCACCAACGAAAAAACCCCCGGAAACCGAGGGTCAACAGCTGGGGTACCTGGACTCGAACCAAGAACAAAAGAATCAGAATCTTCCGTGTTGCCAATTACACCATACCCCACCGTTCCGGCCGAGACCGGGACGACTGTCTACTTTACCGCATGCTGGGAGGTGCTCTGAACGCGCCGCACCAGGTCGGTGTTGAGCGCTGCCGCGAGCTTCGCGCCGGCACCCGCCGCCACGATGAGTTGCTGCGGCCCCGGAGGGGTCGGGTCGCCGGCTGCGTAGACGCCATCGGCACTGGTTCGGCCGACCGGGTCGATCACGACAAAGCCATCGGCATCCAGGTCAACGCCGAGACCGGCGAGGTAGCCGAGGCGCGGCTCGTAGACCGGGCGCACGAAGGCGGCCGAGCGGGGTACGACGGTGCCGTCGGTGAGCTGGATGCCGGTGAGGCCGGTCTGGTCGCCGGTGACGTCGGCGAGCGGACGTGTGTCGACCGCGATGCCGCGTTCGGCGAGCGCCGCGGCATCCGCCTCGCTGATCTCGGCGATGCCGCCGGTGAACACGATGATGTCGTCGCTCCACTGCGACAGCAGGATGGCGCGGTGGGCGAGGTCCGCTGTCTCGCCGATGACCGCGATCGGCTTGCCGCGCTCCTCGTACCCGTCGCATTCGATGCAGCTGTGGATGCTCGTGCCGTAGAACGCGCGCAGCGTCGGCAGAGCCGGCATCACCTCTGCCACACCGGATGCCACGACGATGGTGCGCGCCCGGTACTGACGTTTCTCGAAGCCCGGGCCCTTGGTCGACACGAGAAAGCCGCCATCCGCCCGCTCCACAGCCATCACCTGGGTCTGATGGAACTCGTAGTGCGGGTACTCCTCCAGCTCCTGCCGCGCCAGCTTGCGCAACTCGAGCGGCGGGATGCCGTCGCGCGTGATGAACCCGTGCGAGTGGAAGGTGGCCGCGTTGCGCGGACGGTTGCTGTCGAGCAGGATGGTGCGCCGCCGCGCACGCACCAGGTTCAGTGCGGCGCTCAACCCCGCAGGGCCCGCGCCCACGATCGCGACGTCGTAGTCGGTGCCCGCGTCATCGGTCGACGCCCGATCGGTCGGGTGCCGCTGCACGAACACCGGCTCGGTCACAGGGTGGCTGCCAACCGTTCGAGGCGCACCAGCGTGGACGTGCGACCGAGCAACTCCATCGATTCGAACAGCGGCGGGCTGATGCGGCGCCCGGAGATCGCGGCGCGCAACGGTCCGAACGCCACCCGGGGCTTCAGACCGAGACCCTCGATGAGCGAGGCGCGGAGGGCCTCCTCGATCGCGGGGGTCGACCAGTCCTCCACAGCCCCCAGCGCGGTGATGGATGCCTCGAGGGTGGGTTTCGCGGCCACACCGGGCAGCGCATCCGCCTCCCAGGCGAGCGCCTCGTCGTCGGTGAACAGGAAGCGCAGGAGGTCGGGTGCCTCGCCGAGCAGTTGCATCCGCTCCTGCACGAGGGGCGCCGCGGCCTGCAGCATCGCGCGGTGCTCGTCGGTCTGCACCAGGTCACCGAGATACGGGAGGAGCCGCTCGGCGAACACGTCGGCCGGCAGCAGGCGGATGTGGTCACCGTTGATCGATTCGGCCTTCTTCACATCGAAGCGGGCCGGGTTCGGGTTCACATCCTCCACGTCGAAGGCTGCGACCATCTCGTCGATGGAGAACACGTCGCGGTCGTGCGTGAGCGACCAGCCGAGAAGCGCGAGGTAGTTGATGAGACCCTCCGGCAGGAATCCGCGTTCGCGGTGCAGGAACAGGTTCGACTCGGGATCGCGCTTGCTGAGCTTCTTGTTGCCCTCCCCCGTCACGTAGGGCAGGTGCCCGAACCGCGGGATCGCCGTGGCCACGCCGACCTCGATGAGCGCGTGATACAGCGCGATCTGTCGCGGGGTGGAGGAGAGCAGGTCCTCACCCCGCAGCACGTGGGTGATGCCCATGAGCGCGTCATCCACCGGGTTCACGAAGGTGTAGAGCGGTGCGCCGTTCGGCCGCACCACCACGAAGTCGGTGAAGCTTCCCGCCGGGAACGTGATCTCGCCACGCACCAGGTCATCGAAGCTGAGGTCGGTGTCCGGCACGCGCAGACGAAGCGCCGGCGAGCGTCCCTCATCGCGGAACGCCTGGCGCTCCTCGTCGCTGAGCTCACGCTCGAAGTTGTCGTACCCCTGCTTGGGGTCGCGACCGTTCGCGATGTTGCGCGCCTCGATCTCCTCGCCGGTGGCGAAGCTCTCGTACAGGTGGCCCGACTCCAGCAACTGCGCGATCACGTCGTCGTAGATGCTCGTGCGCAGCGACTGACGGTACGGGCCGTGCGGGCCGCCCACGTCGATGCCCTCGTCCCAGTCGAGTTTCAGCCAACTGAGGGCATCCACGATCTGCGCGTAGCTCTCCTCGCTGTCGCGGGCCGCATCAGTGTCTTCGATGCGGAACACGAACGTGCCGCCGGTGTGCCGGGCGTAGGCCCAGTTGAACAGGGCGGTGCGGATGAGCCCGACGTGGGGTGTGCCGGTGGGGGACGGGCAGAACCGCACGCGAACATCGGCGCCGGTGGCTGTGGAGAATGAGGCAGACATAGGCCCCCGATTCTACGGGAGCACGATGCGGATGCCCGGGCCCGGGCTTGCGGGCTGCGCGCGCCTGCGCGGCGCTCGGCACGCGGGCGCGCGCGCGCGGCGCTCGGCACGCGGCGGGCGCGCGGCATGCGCGCGTGTCCGATGCAGGCGCGCACGGCGGCGCGGGCATGCGCGGCACGGGCGCGCGGGGCGGGCGCGGCGGGCGGATTCACACCGAGACCGCGCATCCCGTCGTGCTCCCCGACGCGGTGCGCGCCTGTATCGGACTGGCGCGGGTGTTAACCATGCGCGCGTGTCCGATGCAGGCGCGCACGGCGGCCCGGGCGCGCGTGCGGCGGTCAGCCGTGCGTTCGGGCGGCGCGGGGCGGGGCGGGTCGGGTCGGGCGGATGTCACACCACGAGAGCCGCGCATCCCGCTCGTGCATCTCCCCGACGCGGTGTGCGCGCCTGTATCGGACTGGCGCGGGTGTTAGACCATGCGCGGGTGTCCGATACAGGCGCGCATGTGAAAGGCGGCACCGCGAGCCGCGCCGCCGCCCCGCACCCCGCGCCGAGGCACCCCCGCCCCGCACCACCGCCCGCACCCCGCGCCCGCGCCAAGGCTCGCCGCCGCGCCGCCGCACCCGCACCGAGCCACGCCCCACGCGCCCCGCCCCGCGTCACACCAGCAGCAGCGTCACATACGCCATGGCGAGGATGGCGGCCCAGGCGAGCGCGCCGGCGAGGAACGCACGCCCGCCGGTGCGCACGAGCTTCTCGAGGCGCAGGCTCGCACCGATGGCGAAGAGGGCTGCGGCGAGCAGGGCGGATTGCAGCACGTCCGCGACCGAGAGCAGCGCATCCGGCAGCGGCACGAACGAGCGCAGAAGCACGGCCACGAGGAATCCGACGATGAACAACGGCACGAGGGGCGGTGTCGCCCGACTGACCGGCCCGGCGAAGGGTCCGGCAACCGTGTTGCCCGCGGAGTCGACGCCACGAGGTGCGTCGACCGGGGCGGATGCCGCGTCGCGCGCTCCCCGCCGACGCGTGCCCACCGACGCGAGCGCCACCATGGGCGCGAGCATGAGCACGCGGGTGAGCTTCACCACCACGGCGACGGCGAGCGCCGCCGTGCCCGCGGTGCTCGCGGTGGCCACCACCTGGCCCACGTCGTGCACACTCGCCCCCGCCCAATGACCGAACTGGGCGGGATCGAGCGACAGCGCAGAGGCGAGCACCGGCAACACGACGATGGCGAGCGTGCCGTAGACGGTGACCATGGCGATCGGAACGGCGGAGTCGCGGTCATCGGAATCGCGGGCGGCCGCCATCGCCCCCACCGCAGACACCCCGCAGATGGAGAACCCGGCAGCGAGAAGCACCGGCTGATCGCCTTCGAGCTTCAGCCAGCGACCGATCAGCAGGGTCACCGCGAAACTCGCGACCACGAGCGCCACGATGCCGAGGATGGCGGGCACACCGAGGCCCGCGATGTCGGTGAGGCTGAGCTTGAGCCCGAGCACGACGATTCCGAGCCGCAGCAGGCGACGTGCGGCGACGGCAAGGCCGGGCTTGAGTGGTCCGTCGAGCCGGGGTCGAGCCGGCCGAACGCTGCCGACGATCACCCCGACCACGAGAGCCGCGGTGAGCCAGGGCACGGCAGGAAGCGCGAGATGGATGCCGTAACCGACGGCGGCGCCGAGGCCGGCGAGCATCAGGCCGGGAAGCCACGGCGGCGTCATCTGTCGGGTGGGCACCGTTCGAGACTAGGCGGTGACGCCAATCAGGCGGGCCCCGCGCGAAGCACGCCCGGACGGCGCGTGATCACCACGGCCGCGGCGATCAGCACCACCACCACCAGTCCACTGGCGGCGAACGACATCCCCGCGAAGCCGAGCAGCACGAGGACCGGGCCTGCTCCGGCGCCGCCGACCGCACCGGCCAGATTCATCACGAGGTCGGCCCTGCCCTGCACCCTCGTGCGGGCCGGTGTCGCGACAGCGTCGGTGAGCAGGGCGGATGCCGCGACGGTGGACGCACTCCACCCCACGCCGAGCAGCACGAGCCCCACCGTCACCGACCCGCCGGCGTCGGCCCCGAACCCGGTCGTGGCGACCGCCGCGACGAGAAGCACCTGGCCTGCGAGCACGGTCGGCACGCGGCCGAAACGGTCGGCCATGATGCCGAAGAGCGGCGAGAACAGGAACATGCCGGCGATGTGCAGGCTGATCACGATTCCGACGATCTGGATGGTCGCGCCCGACTGCATCAGATGCACCGGAGTCATCGCCATCACCGACACCATGGTCGCGTGGGAGAGGCCGAGCGCCACGAAGGCGAATGCCACCAGCATCCGATCTGTGCGCTCCTCCGCCACCGGCGAGCCAGCGGGCGCCTCCGCGGCGCTCAGCGCAAGCCGGTCGCGCAGCAGAAGTGGGTCGGGCCGGAGCCCGGCGAAATAGAGCACGGCGGCGGCGATCTGTGCCGCAAGCGCAAAGAGGAAGACCCCGCTGAGCGGTGGCAGGCCGAAGGCATCCCCCAGCGCCTCACCCGGCCCGACGAGGTTCGGACCCGCCACGGCCCCGACGACCGTCGACCAGACCACGACGGAGAGGTCGCGCCCGCGGTGCCGCGGGTCGGCGAGGTCGGATGCCGCGAACCGCGACTGCAGCCCGACGGCGGCACCGCTGCCGATCATGGCGAACGCCACGAGGAGCAGCGGGAATGACCCGACGACGGCGGCGACGATCGCGAGCGCTGCGCCGACCGCCGCTGTGGCGGATCCGAGGCTGAGCGCGATCCGCCTGCCCCTCCGGCCGGCGAGGGCGGCAAGCGGCACGGCCACGACGGCGGCTCCGAGCGTGCTCAGGGTGGCGGCCATACCCGACAGGGCGGCGTCGCCGGAGACCGCCTCGGCGAGCAGGGCGCCGAGCGCGAGGCTGGAACCGAGCGACAGTCCGCCCAGCACCTGACCGACGACGAGCACCCCGAGGGTGCGCCGCTGCACGCGGATCAGCGCGGCCGGGTCAGACCACGTCGCCGCACCGGCGTTCGCGGCATCCGACGCCCGCATCATGTTCAGCGGTTGCGTGCCGGGTTCGTGAGGGTGCCGATGCCGTCGATCGTGATGTCGATGGTCTGCCCGTCGACGAAGCCGCCGAGGCCGGCCGGGGTGCCGGTCATGATGATGTCGCCGGGGAGCAGGGTCCACACGTCGGAGGCGAATTCGATGATCTCCGGGATGCCGTGGATCATGTCGGAGGTGTTGCCCTGACGGCGCGGCTCGCCGTCGACGAAGGTGGTGATGTTCACGTTCGACGCATCGAGGTCGGTCTCGATCCACGGACCGATCGGCGCAAACGTGTCGTAGCCCTTCGCGCGCGCCCACTGGCCGTCGGCGAACATCACGTCTCGAGCCGAGACGTCGTTTCCGATCGTGTAGCCGAACACGTAGTCGGCGTAGTCGGCCGCCTTGATCTGCTTGCCGATCTTGCCGATCACGATCACGAGCTCGCCCTCGTGCACGATGCGGCCCTCGACCGGCGGAATGAGGATCGCATCGCCCGGGCCGACGACCGCGGTGTTGGGCTTGAGGAAGATGAGCGGGTTCGCCGGACCCAGGTCGCCCATGTCGGCCTTGTGCTCGGCGTAGTTGAGTCCGACGCAGATCACCTTGGAGCGCGGGATGACCGGCGCGAGCAGCTTCGCGTCGGCAAGGGGCACCCGCTCCCCCGTGGTGTCGTATCCGCTGAACATGGGGTCTCCGGCGAGCACGACGAGATGGTCGTCGTCGACGATCCCGAATCGAGGGTCGCCACCGGTACTGAAACGCGCGATCTTCACCCTGCGAGCCTAGCCCCCGGGACGCCGAGCCCCCGTGGCCAGCGGCGACGGACGGTCAGCGGTCGAGGCGCGTCATCCAGCCGTGACGATCCTCAGCGCGGCCGTACTGGATGTCGGTGAGCTCCTGCCGAAGGGACATGGTCAACTCGCCAGGGGTGGCATCCGCAGAGCCGACCTCGAATTCGGTGCCGTCGGCGTCGACGCCCTTGAGCAGACCGATCGGGGTGACCACCGCTGCCGTGCCGCACGCGAACACCTCGGTGATCTCACCCGAGCTGACGCCCTCGCGCCATTCGTCGATGCTCACTCGGCGACGCTCCACGCGGTGGCCGCGGTCTTCGGCGAGCTGCAGGATGCTGTCGCGCGTGATGCCCTCGAGGATCGAGTCGGAGTGCGGGGTCACGAGCGTGCCGTCCTTGTAGACGAGCACCACGTTCATTCCGCCGAGCTCTTCGATGTAGGTGCCCTCCACCGAGTCGAGGAACAGCACCTGCTGGCAGCCGTGCCCGCTCGCCTCGGCCTGAGCCACGAGCGACGCGGCGTAGTTGCCTCCGGTCTTCGCGGCGCCGGTACCACCCTTGCCCGCTCGGGAGTAGGTGGTGGAGAGCCAGATCGACACGGGCGCGACACCGCCGGTGAAGTAGGCGCCCGCCGGGCTCGCGATCACGTAGTAGTTCACCTTCGCGGCCGGGCGCACCCCGAGGAACGCCTCCTTCGCGAACATGAACGGGCGGAGGTAGAGGGAGGTCTCGGGCGCCGTCGGCACCCAGTCGGCGTCGACGGCGATGAGCTGCTTCAGCGACTCCACGAAGTACTCGGTGGGCAGCTCGGGAAGCGCCATCCGCTTCGCCGAGCGCTGCATCCTGGCGGCGTTCGCCTCCGGTCGGAACGACCAGATGGAGCCGTCGGCATGACGGTAGGCCTTCAGCCCCTCGAAGATCTCCTGTCCGTAGTGCAGCACAGCGGCGGCAGGGTCGAGAGCGATCGGACCGTAGGGCTGCACCCGCGGGCGGTGCCAACCGCCGCGCTCGGACCAGCAGACGTCCACCATGTGGTCGGTGAAATGCTGCCCGAACCCTGGGGCCGCGAGGATCTCCTCGCGTGCGGCATCCGCCACGGCGTCTGGATTCTTCTTCACCAGGAACTGCAGGTCGCGTTGCGCCATCGGCAGGTGGATCGTCATGGTCGTGTCTTTTCGTTCGGAAGGCCGGTAGGTCGGTGGGATGCGCTCGGTCTAGTGTGCGCGCTCGGCGGCCGTTTCGCGGCCCGCTGTCTGCAATCGGGCCACGATGGCATCGCCCACCTGCGCCGTGCTGCGCGGTGCGGATGCCCGATCGCCGAGATCGGCGCCCACCGCCGCCGTCACCCTGGCTGCGGCATCCGCGAGACCAAGATGTGCGAGCAGGAGCGAGACCGACAGGATCGCCGCGGTCGGATCGGCCCGTCCGGTGCCCGCGATGTCGGGCGCCGAACCGTGCACCGGCTCGAACATACTCGGAAACGCGCCCTCGGGGTTGATGTTCCCTGAGGCCGCAAGCCCGATGCCACCGCTGATCGCGCCGGCAAGATCGGTGAGGATGTCGCCGAACAGGTTGTCGGTGGCGATCACGTCGAAGCGCGCCGGGTCGGTGACAAGGAAGATGGTGGCCGCGTCGACGTGCAGGTAGTCGACTGTCACCCCCGGATACTCGGCCGCGACCGCGTCGACCGTTCGCTGCCACAGCGACCCGGCGTGCACGAGCACATTCGTCTTGTGCACGAGGGTGAGCCGGTTGCGCCGGGTCGTCGCCAACTCGAAGGCGTAGCGCACGAGCCGCTCGACGCCGAACGCGGTGTTCACGCTCACCTCGTTGGCGATCTCGTGCGGGGTGCCCACGCGGATGCCGCCGCCGTTGCCCACGTACGGTCCCTCCGTGCCTTCCCGCACCACCACGAAGTCGACGTCGCCAGGCGACGCGAGCGGCGACGGCACGGTCGGGTACAGCACGGTGGGGCGGAGGTTCACGTAGTGGTCGAACGCGAAGCGGAGCTTCAGCAGCAGGCCGCGCTCGATGATGCCGCCGGCGAGCCTTGGGTCGCGAGGGTCTCCCCCGACGGCGCCGAGCAGGATGCCGTCGTGCGCCCGAAGCGACTCGAGATCGGTGTCGTCGAGGATGCTGCCGGTGGCGAGGAAATGCCCGGCGCCGAACGGGTATTCGGTGGTGCTGACGGTCGCATCGTCACCGACGGCTGCGGTGAGCACCTTGAGCGCCTCCGCGGTGACTTCCGGCCCGATTCCGTCGCCGGGGATGACCGCGAGATTCACGTGTTTCGACATGAAACGAGCGTAGCGGAGCACGCCGACGGCACTCGTCGCCGGTATTCTTACAGCTACATCATGCCCGGCGCTGCGCATACGCGGACCGCCGTGCCGTCGAAAGGATCAGCACCATGGGTATCGGTTCCGGCATTTTCCTCTTCGTCATCGGCGCGATTCTGACCTTCGCGCTGAATGTCGAAACCTCGGTCATCAACCTCGACCTCGTGGGCTACATCCTCATGGGCGCAGGGGTTCTCGTGTTCCTCATCTCGCTGTTCATGACCATGCGTCGCCGTTCGGTCAGCACCGAGACGCGCACCGCCGTCGACCCGAACAGCGGGCAGCGCGTGACCCGCAGCGACACCAACGACAGCCTGTAACAGCCGTCCGGGCGTTCGCCCGGCGGAGGAATGCCGAAGGGCGGGAGAACACTCTCCCGCCCTTCGTGCTTTTCCGGCAGACAGCCGGCGTTTGATTACTCGGTGATCTCGATCGGTCGCATCAGGTCGGCCTCGATCGCTGTACCGATGGCGGCGAGGAGCTCGTCGGCGACCGGCGAGTCGACGGTGAGTACGGAAAGAGCCTGGCCGCCGGCCTCACGGCGACTGATCTGCATGCCGGCGATGTTGATGCCCGCGTCGCCGAACTCGCGACCGTACACGGCCACGATGCCAGGGCGGTCGGTGTAGACCATCACGATGTGGTGCTGCGCGATCGGCACCTCCACGTCGTAGCCGTTGATTTCGACGATCTTCTCGATCTGCTTCTGCCCCGTGAGCGTGCCGGAGACAGAGGCCTGCTTGCCGTTGCTGAGCGCCGCACGGATCGTGAGGATGTTGCGGTACTCGTCACTCACCGGGTCGGTGAGCAGGCGCACATCGATGCCGCGCTGTTCCGCGAGAAGCGGCGCGTTCACGTACGACACGCTCTCCGAGACGATGTTCGTGAAGATGCCTTTCAGTGCCGCGAGCTTGAGCACGCTCACGTCGAATTCCACGATCTCGCCGCGCACCTCGATGTCCACGCTCGTCACCGGGCTGTCGGCGAGGCCGGAGAGCACCTGGCCGAGCTTCTCCATGAGCGGGATGCCGGGGCGCACCGTCTTGTCGATCACGCCGCCGGCGACGTTCACCGCGTCGGGCACGAGCTCGCCGGAGAGCGCGAGGCGCACCGACTTCGCCACGGAGACACCCGCCTTCTCCTGAGCCTCGTCGGTGGAGGCCCCGAGGTGCGGGGTGACGATCACGTTCGGCAGGCTGAGCAGCGGCGAGTCGGTGGGCGGCTCCTGCACGAAGACGTCGAGGCCGGCTCCGGCGATCTCACCCTCGACGAGAGCGCGGTAGAGCGCGTCCTCGTCGATGAGTCCGCCGCGGGCCACGTTCACGATGAACGCCGACCGCTTCATGAGCTTCAGCTGGTCATCCGAAATCATGCCGGTGGTCTCCGGCGTCTTCGGCATGTGGATGGTCACGAAGTCGGACTGCTCGAGCAACTCGTCGAGCGGCACGAGGGTCACGCCGAGCTGCTGGGCCCGCTGCGAGGTGACGTAGGGGTCGAAGGCGAGGATGCGCGTGCCGAACGACTGCATGCGCGCGGTGATCAACGCGCCGATGCGGCCGAGGCCGATGATGCCGATGGTCTTCTCGTACAGCTCGGTGCCGGTGTACTTCGAGCGCTTCCACTGTCCCTGCGCGAGCGCGGCGTGAGCCGGCGAGATGTGGCGGGCGAGGCTCAGGATGTGGCCGACCGTGAGTTCCGCGGCCGAGATGATGTTCGACGTGGGCGCATTCACCACCATGACACCCGCCGTGGTGGCGGACTTGATGTCGACGTTGTCGAGCCCGACGCCCGCGCGGGCGATCACCTTGAGGCTCGACGCTGCCGCGATGGCTTCCGCGTCCATCTGGGTGGCCGAGCGGATGAGCACCGCCGAGGCATCCGCGAGCGCGGAGAGCAACGCGGGGCGGTCGGTGCCGTCCACGGTGCGAACCTCGAAGTCGGGCCCGAGGGCCTCGACGGTTGCCGGGGAGAGTTCTTCGGCGATCACAACGATCGGCTTAGCCACGAATTTCTGTCCTTTGGTCGCCGGAAAAATACCAAAGCCGAGTTTAGCGGGCGGGCGAAGTGCCGGGTCGCTGAGACGGAGGGGGCACACTGAGCGCATGGACGAAACCGAAATACGTGGCGGCGCAGTGGGTGCTCCGCGGTCTGCTCGCGGCGGTCTTCGTCGCGATGGGGATCATGCACTTCGTGCCGGGGCCGGCCCGAACCATGGCCGCGCTCATCCCGCCCGGGCTCAGACGGGAGCGGATGCCGTCTCCCGCCGCCCTCGTCGCGTTCACCGGGGTGTGCGAACTGGCCGGGGGCATCGGCCTCCTGATCCCCGCGACGCGGGTGGCCGCTGCGATCGGTCTCGTGGCTTTTCTCATCGCCGTCTGGCCCGCGAACCGCTTCGCCTCCGAGCATCCGGAGCGCTTCGGACCCGTCGCCGTGCCGTTCTGGCGGCGCTATGCGGCGCAG
Organism: uncultured Actinomycetota bacterium; assembly: GCA_963756375.1. Lineage (GTDB taxonomy): Bacteria > Actinomycetota > Actinomycetes > Actinomycetales > Microbacteriaceae > Marisediminicola. The sequence goes on from CAVWNJ010000005.1 coordinate 1,700,705, forward strand.
TTGGCGCTCATCCTCGCGGTGATCATCGCGGCGCTCTGAGCGAGTTGTCTCAGGCGAGGGCGATGAGGGAGAGCGTGAGGGCCGCGACGACGGTGAGCCCCGCGGCGAACAGCAGCGCTCGCATCCCGATCGATCGACCTCGACCGAGGGCCGCAGCCGTCGCGTAGGCCACGGGCGGAAGCGCGATCGTGGCAACGAGCAGCGCCCACGGCACAGCGGCGGGGGTGAGCCCGTTCTCCTCGGCGAACGCGTTGTAGGCATCGAGTTGCGCGGTGACGCCCACGAGGTTCGAGATCGCCTCGAACAGGTCGTAGGCATAGAGGAGCGCGAAGAGGACCGCGACCACCAGCACGGTCCACTGGCGCACGCCTCGGCTTCTCGGGCGCCCGGCGTCCGTTTCGCGGCTCACGCGCTCGCCCCCGACAGCAGGAACGGCCACGGCAGCAGCACGGCCGCGCCGACGATCAGCCAGACCACCCGCACGATCTGCCGACGCCCGCGGGTGAGGAGCACGGTGACGAAGAACCAGACGGCGGGCGACGCGATCGCGAGGAATTCGCCGAGTTGATACATGATCTCGAAGAACAGGGTGGGCGAGGAGAACGGATCCCGTTGAACCCCCAGGATCCACCCGACGGTGTAGAGCAGATAGATGCCGGCGAGGATGCCGTAGCTCACGAGCAGCGGCGAGCTCAGCCGAGCCGCAGCGTCGCCTGACCCCGCCTCATCGGCGTCGGCGGCGTCATCGGCACCGTCGGGGTTCGCGGATGCGCGTTCCGCCCGTCTGCCGTCCACGTGGGTCGGGTCCCCCGACTCATCGCCCCACCCCAGGGCATCCTCGTCGTCTCCGGCCACCCCTCGACTGTACCGGCGAGCGACACGGGCAAGAGCATCCGAGATCATGCGTCTGCATACACGCCGCGGAATGGCAATGGGCTGAGAACGTTACCAAACCGGGTTAGGGTACTCCCTGGCCCGGCGTAGGTGCCAGCCACTAGATCAATGACGACTCAAGGGGACACACACCATGGGATTTCTCGACCGCGAACATAGCGTTGCCCCTCCCGGGTTCAACCGCTGGCTCATTCCGCCGGCTGCTCTCGCCGTTCACCTCTGCATCGGCCAGGCTTACGCCACCAGCGTCTACAAGAACGCCCTCGTCGCGCACTTCAACGCCAGCCTCACCCAGATCGGAATCATCTTCTCGATCGCCATCGTGATGCTCGGCCTCTCGGCTGCCGTCATGGGCACCTGGGTGGACCGCAAGGGACCGCGCATGGCCATGTTCACCGCCGCGCTGTTCTGGTCGAGCGGATTCCTCGTGGGCGCGCTCGGCATCTTCACGAACCAGCTCTGGCTCGTATACCTCGGCTACGGCGTCATCGGCGGCATCGGCCTCGGCATCGGGTACATCTCCCCCGTGTCCACGCTGATCAAGTGGTTCCCGGACCGTCCGGGACTCGCGACCGGAATGGCGATCATGGGCTTCGGCGGTGGCGCGCTCATCGCGAGCCCCGTGTCGACCGCACTGCTCAACGCCTACGACCCCAACGCCGCGGCCAACGGCTTCGCCAGCGGCGACGCCGTGGGCAAGCTTTTCCTCACCCTCGCCGTGATCTACGTCATCTACATGATGTTCGGTGCATTCACCATCCGCGTGCCAGCGGCGGGCTGGACCCCCACCGGCTTCGACGCCAGCAAGGTGAAGAAGAAGGCGCTCGTCACCTCCGACAACGTGTCGGCCAAGAACGCCATCCGCACCAAGCAGTTCTGGCTGCTCTGGACCGTGCTGTTCTGCAACGTGACCGCGGGAATCGGCATCCTCGAGCAGGCCGCCCCGATGATCCAGGACTTCTTCCGCCAGTCGGACGGCGTCTCGCTCGTCACCGCGGGTGTGGCCGGCGGCTTCGTCGGACTGCTCTCCATCGGAAACATGGCAGGCCGCTTCGTGTGGTCCTCCACCTCCGACATCATCGGTCGCAAGCGCATCTACATGGTCTACCTGGGCGTCGGAGCGGTGCTCTATGTGATCCTCGCCCTGTTCGGCTTCAGCGCCACCGCGCTGTACGTGATGGTCGCCTTCGTGATCATCTCGTTCTACGGCGGAGGGTTCGCCACGGTTCCCGCGTACCTGCGCGACCTGTTCGGCACCTTCCAGGTGGGCGCCATCCACGGCCGTCTGCTCACCGCATGGGCCGCAGCGGGCATCGCGGGACCGTTGATCGTCAACGGCTTCCTCGACGCCCAGGGCACCCCGGGTGAGCTCACCGCTCAGGCCTATCAGCCGGCGTTGCTCACCATGGTCGGCCTGCTCATCATCGGCTTCATCGCCAACCTGATGGTCAAGCAGGTGGACTCGAAGTTCCACGAGCCCGTCGCCGCCCGCACCGCTACCGCCGAACCGGCACTGGAGTCCTGATCATGAAGAACCTGACGAATCGTCATCGCCTGGGCCCTCGTGGCCGTCCCGCTCATGTACGGCATCAGCCAGACCCTCATCAAGGTGACTGCGCTGTTCGCCGGCTGAGTTCGAACGGAAACAGAACGACCGCGTGGGCTCCGGCCCGCGCGGTCGTTTTTGTTGTGTACCGGAGTGCTGGTCGCTCAGAACACGATGGTTCCGGATGCCACGGAGGCGGCAGTTCGCACCCGGCGGCTGTTGGCACCCGAGGGCCGTTCACAACTCAGGATGGAGTGGCATCCGCGCCGCAAATCGGGCCCGTGCGGGGGTGCTGACGCAATCCGTCCTGAGTTGTGAACAGGAGCCGTGCGGCAGCGGCAGCGGCAGGCGGGCCAGCCGCAGGGGCAGGCGCAGCGCGGCGCCTGCCGCAGTGGCGCGGCGCCGCCGCCCCCCGCAGCGGCGCGGCGCACGCACCCCACGCCGCAGCCCGCCAGGCCGTTCACAACTCAGGATGGAGTGGCATCCGCGCCGCAAAACGGGCCCGTGCGGGGGTGCTGACGCAATCCGTCCTGAGTTGTGAACAGGAGCCGTGTGCGCAGGCCGGCAGCGGCAGCGGCAGCGCGGCGCCTGCCGCAGCGGCGCGGCGCCGCACCCCGCACACCCGCAACCCGCCAGGCCGTTCACAACTCAGGATGGAGTGGCATCCGCGCCGCAAAACGGGCCCGTGCGGGGGTGCTGACGCAATCCGTCCTGAGTTGTGAACAGGAGCCGTGCGGCAGCGGCAGCGCGGCGCCTGCCGTAGTGGCAGTGGCAGTGGCACCACCAGGGCAGCCGCAGCGCGGCGCCTGCTGTAGCGGCGCGGCGCCGCACGCCATCACGCCGCAACCCGCCAGGCCGTTCACAACTCAGGATGGAGTGGCATCCGCGCCGCAAATCGGGCCCGTGCGGGGGTGCTGACGCAATCCGTCCTGAGTTGTGAACAGGAGCCGCGCGGCAGCGGCAGCGGCAGCGGCCCACCCGCGCGAGCCCTGGGCGAGGCCTGCACGACCCGGCCGGATGCGACGGAGGGCGACGGCATCCGCGTCTGGGCACACGCGAAAGCGCGGGTGTATTGGACACGCGCGGGTGATGTAACACCCGCGCCTGTCCGCAACACCCGCGCTGAGCACGGCTGGCGGTGTTAGCGCGCTGCGGAACCGTCGGTGTAGTCCGCGTCCTGCTGCTTCCACGCGAAGAGGGCGCGGAGCTCCTTGCCCGTGGCCTCGATGGGGTGCGCTGCACCCTTCTCGCGGAGCGCGAGGAACTCGGGGGCTCCGGCATCCTGGTCCTTGATGAAGCGCTCGGCGAATGCGCCGGACTGGATGTCCTTGAGCACCGCCTGCATGTTCTCCTTGACCGACGGGTCGATCACACGGGGACCGGACACGTAGTCGCCGTACTCGGCCGTGTCGGAGACGCTCCAGCGCTGCTTGGCGATGCCGCCCTCCCACATGAGGTCGACGATGAGCTTGAGCTCGTGCAGCACCTCGAAGTACGCGATCTGCGGCTGGTAGCCGGCCTCGATCAGCGTCTCGAAGCCGTACTGAACCAGCTGCGATGCGCCACCGCAGAGCACGGCCTGCTCACCGAACAGGTCGGTCTCGGTCTCTTCGGTGAAGGTGGTCTTGATGCCACCGGCGCGCAGTCCGCCGATCGCCTTCGAGTACGACCAGGCGAGATCCCAGGCGGCACCGGAGGCATCCTGCTCCACGGCGACGATCACGGGAACGCCGCGACCCGCCTCGTACTCGCGACGCACGGTGTGGCCCGGGCCCTTGGGGGCGACGAGCAGCACATCGACTCCGGCGGGAGCGGTGATGTAGCCGAAGCGGATGTTGAATCCGTGGCCGAACACGAGCGCCTTGCCCTCGGAAAGGTTGCCCGCGATGTCGTCTGCGTACAGGTGACGCTGGCTCTGGTCGGGGGCGAGGATGACGATGACGTCGGCCCATGCGGCGGCCTCGGCAGACGGCAGCACGGTGAAACCGGCCTCCTCGGCCTTTGCCTTGGACTTCGAGTCGGGCTTCAGGCCGACGACGACCTCGACACCCGAGTCACGGAGGTTCTGCGCGTGGGCGTGGCCCTGCGAGCCGTAGCCGATGACGGCAACCTTCTTGCCCTGGATGATCGACAGGTCTGCGTCGTTGTCGTAGGCGATTTCGGTCACGATGTGGTTCTCCTTGTTATTGATGGTCAGTTCTTGTAAACGCGCTCGGTGATGCTCTTCGACCCGCGCCCGATGGCGAGCAGGCCCGATTGAGCGATCTCCTTGATGCCGTAGGGCTCGAGCACCCTGAGCAGCGCCTGCACCTTGGGGGTGTCGCCGGTGACCTCGATCACGAGGGCATCCGTCGACACGTCGACGATCCGCGCCCTGAACAGGTTCGCGGCTTCGAGGATCTGGCTGCGTGTGGTGTTGTCCACGCGCACCTTGATGAGCATGTGCTCGCGCTCGACGGTCTGGGCGGGGTCGAGCTCGACGATCTTGATCACGTTCACGAGCTTGTTCAGCTGCTTGGTGACCTGCTCGAGCGGCAGCTCCTCCACATCCACCACCACGGTGATGCGGGAGAGCCCAGGAAGCTCGCTCTTACCTACCGCGAGGGATTCGATGTTGAACCCGCGGCGGGCGAACAGCCCGGCGACGCGGGTCAAAAGGCCCGGCTTGTCTTCGACGAGGAGGGACAGTACGTGGCTCATCGGTCTACTCCTCTTCCCATTCGGGCGCGTGTTCACGCGCGTACTGCACAGACGAGTTGCCGACGCCCTGCGGCACCATCGGCCACACCATGGCGTCGCGGCTCACGATGAAGTCGATCACCACGGGCCTGTCGTTGGTCTCGTTGGCGAGGCGGATGGCGGCATCCACGTCTTCCTTTTTGGTGACCCGGATGCCCAGCGCGCCGTACGCGTCGGCCATCTTCACGAAGTCCGGCACCATCACGGTGTCGTGCCCGGTGTTCAGGTCGGTGAAGGAGTGGCGTCCGTTGTAGAACAGCGTCTGCCACTGGCGCACCATGCCGAGCGACGAGTTGTTGATGATCGCCACCTTGATCGGGATGTTGTTGATCGTGCAGGTGGCGAGCTCCTGATTGGTCATCTGGAAGCATCCGTCGCCATCGATCGCCCACACCGTGCGGTCGGGTTGCGCGATCTTGGCGCCCATCGCAGCGGGCACGCCGTAGCCCATGGTGCCGGCTCCCCCGGAGTTGAGCCAGGCGTTCGGGCGCTCGTACTTGATGAACTGGGCCGCCCACATCTGGTGCTGGCCGACGCCGGAGGCGTACACGCCCTCGGGTCCGGTGATGGCGCCGATGCGCTCGATCACGTACTGCGGTGAGAGCAGGCCGTCATCAGGCTCGTCGTAACCGAGCGGGAACTGCTCGCGCAGCCCGTTCAGCCTCGTCCACCACTCGGTCAGCTCCGGCGCCGTGTCTCTCGCGGCGTCCTCGAACGCGATCGTGAGGTCGGCGATCACGTCTTTGGCGTCACCGACGATCGGAACGTCGGCCGTGCGGATCTTGGAGATCTCCGCGGGGTCGATGTCCACGTGCACGATCTTCGCGTCGGGGGCGAACTCGCTCGGCTTGCCGGTGACCCGGTCGTCGAACCGTGCGCCGAGAGCGACGAGCAGGTCGGCCTCCTGCAGCGCGAGCACCGCGGGAACCGTGCCGTGCATGCCCGGCATGCCGAGGTGCTGGTCATGGGAGTCGGGGAACGCGCCGCGCGCCATCAGAGTGGTGACCACGGGCGCACCCGTCGCCTCGGCGAGTCGGAGGAGTTCTGCGGATGCCCCGGCACGAACCACGCCGCCGCCGACGTACAGCACCGGACGCTTCGCCTCGGCGAGCAACTGCGCCGCCGCCTGGATCTGCTTTCCGTGGGCTTTGAGCACCGGACGGTAGCCGGGCAGGTCCACCTTCGGTGGCCAGATGAACGGGGCGCTCGCCTGCTGGCAGTCCTTGGTCACGTCGACGAGCACGGGGCCGGGGCGGCCTGTGGACGCGATGTGGTACGCCGCCGCGATTGTTCCGGGCACATCCTCCGGTCGGGTGACCAGGAACGAGTGCTTCGTGATCGGCATCGTGATGCCGACGATGTCGACCTCCTGGAAGGCGTCGGTTCCCATGGAGGTGCTGAACACCTGGCCGGTGATGGCCAGCAGCGGCACGGAGTCCATGTGCGCGTCGGCGATGGCGGTGACCAGGTTGGTGGCCCCCGGCCCCGACGTGGCGATGGCGACACCGACCCGTCCGCTCGACGAGGCATAGCCTTCGGCCGCGTGGCCGGCGCCCTGCTCGTGGCGTACCAGGATGTGGCGGATCGCCTGCGACGACATGAGCTCGTCGTAGAACGGCATGATCGCGCCGCCCGGGAGACCGAACACGTCGGTGACGCCGAGCATTTCGAGCGATTTGAGGATGGCGCCGGAGCCGGTGAGCATCAGCGGTGCGGCCGATGAACTCGCCGGGCGGGCGGCAGGCACGGGTTTCGATTCCGTGGACATGGTGGAGGTCCTTATGTCGATGGTGAAAAGAGGCGCTGAGGCTACCCGGTGACCGCGCCCTCCGCAGCGGAGCGCACGAGCTTCGAGTATTTCGCGAGAACGCCGCGGGTATAACGCGGGGGAAGAGGAGCCCAGCCGACTCGGCGAGCTTCCAGCTCAGCGGGTTCGACCAGTAGATCGAGCGAGCGAGCTGCGATATCGACCCGTATCAGATCACCATCGCGCACGAAGGCGATCGGACCTGAGTCCACCGCTTCGGGAGCTATGTGGCCGATGCACAGGCCGGTTGTGCCGCCTGAGAATCTGCCGTCGGTCAAGAGTAATACATCCTTGCCGAGTCCAGCCCCCTTGATGGCGGCGGTGATCGCCAGCATCTCGCGCATGCCCGGCCCGCCCTTCGGACCCTCGTAGCGGATGACGACGATGTCGCCTGCGCCGATCCTGCCCTCGGTCAGGGCATCCATCGCCGCGCGCTCCCGCTCGAAGACGCGCGCCGGGCCCTCGAAGATCTCGGCGTCGAAGCCAGCGGTCTTCACCACGGCACCCTCCGGCGCCAGGCTGCCGTGCAGGATGGTGAGCCCGCCGGTGGCGTGGATGGGGTTGTCGAGTGTGCGCAGCACCGTGCCGTCGAGCGGATCGGGTGCGAGGTCGGCGAGGTTCTCGGCCACGGTCTTGCCGGTGACCGTGAGCGCGTCGCCGTGCAGGAGCCCGGCATCCAGGAGCGCCTTCATCAGCACGGGGATTCCGCCGTGACGGTCGACGTCGTTCATGACGTACTTACCGAACGGCTTGAGGTCACCGATATGAGGCACGGTCTTGCCGATGCGGTTGAAGTCGTCGAGGCTCAGGTCGACCTCGGCCTCGTGCGCGATCGCGAGCAGGTGCAGCACCACGTTGGTGGAGCCTCCCAGCGCCATCGCTACGGCGATCGCGTTCTCGAAGGCGTCTTTGGTGAGGATGTCGCGGGCGGTGATGCCGAGCCGCAGCATGTTCACGACGGCCTCCCCCGAGCGGTGCGCGAAGTAGTCGCGGCGACGGTCAGCGGATGCCGGGCTCGTGGAACCCGGAAGGCTCATGCCGAGCGCCTCCGCGACGCTCGCCATGGTGTTGGCGGTGTACATGCCGCCACAGGCACCCTCGCCGGGCGCGAAGGCGCACTCGATGCGCTTGGCGTCGGCCTCGGACATCCGGCCCGCCTTCACGGCACCGACGGCCTCGAACGAGTCGATGATGGTGATGTCCTTCTCGGTGCCATCGCTGAGCTTCACCCAGCCGGGGGCGATCGATCCGGCGTACAGGAACACCGAGGCGAGGTCGAGCCTGGCCGCCGCCATCAGCATGCCGGGCAGCGACTTGTCGCAGCCGGCGAGCAGCACGGAGCCGTCGAGGCGTTCCGCCTGCATCACGACCTCAACGGAGTCGGCGATCACCTCGCGGCTCACCAGGGAGAAGTGCATGCCCTCGTGGCCCATCGAGATGCCGTCGGAGACGGAGATGGTGCCGAACTGCAGCGGGTAGCCACCGCCCGCGTGCACGCCCTCCTTCGACGCCTGCGCGAGGCGGTCGAGAGAGAGGTTGCATGGGGTGATCTCGTTCCAGGAGCTCGCGATGCCGATCTGGGGTTTGTCCCAGTCCTCATCGCCCATACCCACCGCACGGAGCATCCCGCGCGAGGTGGTCGCTTCGATTCCGTCGGTGACGACGCGGGAGCGGGGCTTCAGATCGGGCTTTTCTGTGGAGCTCTCAGGCATGGTACGAGTGTAGAACGTCGCGCGAGTGGCGAACCTACCGCTCGATCGGGCTCTCGGCCGGCGTGCTCGCCGCCTCGATCGCCTCGTCGAGTTCATCGGCGACGAGCAGGTCGGCCCGGAAGTTGCCCGTGCGGTAGCCCGCGCGACCCACCATGTGGGCGCTGACGGGCGCCGTGATCATCTGGAACACGACGACAGGCACGAGCGAGACGATCGTGGCCCAGCTGTGGTTCTGGAGCGCGAGAGCCGCGACCACGAAGATGAGGCCGAGAATCTGCGGCTTGGTGGCGGCGTGCAGCCGGCTCAGGGCATCCGGGAATCGCACCAGGCCGACGCCCGCGGCGAGCCCGAGAAAGGCGCCGAGCGCGAGGCAGATCACCGCCGCCACGTCGAAGAACAAATTCTCGGTCATCTGAGCTGTTCTCCCTCACCGGCGGCCGAATCGTTGGCGGGACCGGAGTCGTTGGCGTGGCCGGAATCGTTGGCGTGGCCGGAATCAGCGTCGGACCCGGAGTCGGGGCCGGAGTCGGGCGTCTCCGAGCCCGCGGCGAGGGCCGTTCCCGGCCGATCGTGCACCGACACATATCGCGCGACGGCGATCGTCGCGAACACCGCGGTGCCCGCGAGCACGATCATCATCGAGATGTTGCGGGTGTGCCCGCTGTAGACCATCTCCGCGCCGACCACGAGGATCAGCGTGGTCAGCAGCACATCGGATGCGATCATCCGGTCGAGGATCGTCGGTCCGGTGATGATCTTGGCGACGGCGAAGAGGGCAGCGGCGGTGAAGACGATGCCGATCACCCAGTAGGCGATCTCGAGCGGTAGCGCATGCGCCATGGTTGCAGCGCTCATAAGCCGACTCGCCGAGCGTCGTCTTTCGAGCCGACGGCGCGCACGATCAGCCGCTCGATCTGAAGAGTGTCATCGCGGTGTCGTTCGAGTTCTGCAGCGTTCTTCGCGCCGAGCACGTGCACGTAGAGAATCGACGACTGCCGGTCCACTTCGAGCACGAGCGAGCCGGGCAGCAGCGATATCGAGAGCGCTGTCATGGTCATGATGAAATCCGACCGGGTGCCGAGCTGCACGGCGAACACACCGTTGTGCTGGATGCCGCGCGGCAAGAACGCCTGCAACGCGACCTGGAACGACGCCACGACGAGCTCCGGAAGGAATTTGCCGAGGAAGACGAGGGCCCAGCCGAGATGAAAACGCCTGGGGAGGTCGACGATCGGAAGGAAGAACACGCGGGTCACCGCCAGGGCGATGATGACCCCGGTCACGAGCGTGAGCCACGACACCGAGCCCCAGAGCAGCGCCCACAGCACGACCAGCCCCGCGAGCAGCGGAAGGTTCGCCCAGAACGCCCACCGGTGCTCGCCGCGCGTCTGGGGCGGCTCGCCCCCATTCTCGGTCGCTCCGATCGGAGCAGTGCGGTCGGTCATCGCCCTGCTCCGGGAAAGACGAGTTCCACGTAGGTTCGAGGACCCTCCAGGTCGGCGCCGGCCCGGGAACTGATCGCGAAGAGCGGGCCGGCGAAGACGGTGATGGCGACACTCACCGCGACCATTCCCGCGGTGGCTCCGATCATGAGCTTCGGAATGGCGCGGGATTCCTGCACGAGCGTCGCGTTCGGGGCATCCTCGACGCGGGCGAGGCGCGGCGACTCGTAGTCTTGGACGTCGGCCGCTGGCCTCCAGAACGCGACGCTCCAGACGCGGATGAGCGTGTAGAGCGTGAGCAGCGATACGAGCGCGCCGGCTCCGATGAGGATGTAGGCGAGCGGGGACCCCTCCTCGGCACTCGCCTCGAACAGCGCGAGTTTGCCGATGAACCCCGAGAACGGCGGGATGCCGCCGAGGTTGAGGGCGGGGATGAAGAACAGCACCGCGATCACCGGTGATGAGGCAAGGAGGCCGCCGAGTTCGCGGATGCTCGTGCTGCCGCCGCGACGCTCGATGAGGCCGGTCGCGAGGAAGAGTGTGGCCTGCACGACGATGTGATGAACGATGTAGAAGATGGCCGCGGCGGTTCCCGTCGCCGACCCCAGGGCCACCCCGAGGATCATGTAGCCGATGTGGCTCACCAGGGTGAACGACAACATCCGCTTGATATCGGCCTGGGCGACAGCTCCGAGAACACCGACGACCATGGTCAGCAGAGCGACCACGAGCAGCGCCGGGTTCAGCGCCGGCCCCGGAAAGATGATCGTCTCCGTGCGGAGAATCGCGTAGACGCCGACCTTGGTGAGCAGGCCGGCGAACACCGCGGTCACCGGCGCCGGCGCGGACGGATAGGAGTCCGGCAGCCAGAACGAGAGGGGGAACACGGCGGCTTTGATGCCGAAGGCGACCAGAAGCATGATGTGCAGGATGATCTGCACTCCGCCGGGTAGTTCCGCCATGCGCAGCGAGATCTGAGCGATGTTGACCGTGCCGAGCGCGCCGTAGATCATCGCGATCGACGCGAGGAAGAGCACCGACGAGATGAGACTCACGACGATGTAGGTCACGCCAGCACGGATGCGCTCCTTGGTACCGCTCAGGGTGATGAGCACGTAACTCGCCACGAGCAGGATCTCGAAACCGACGTAGAGGTTGAACAGGTCACCCGCGATGAATGCGGTGAAGACGCCGGCGGCGAGGATGAGGTAGGTCGGGTAGTAGATCGAGACCGGCGTTTCCTCGTCGGCGTCGGCGAGACCCTGCCCCACCGAGAAGATGAGCACCGCGAGCAGCACTATGGCCGAGATCACCACCATGAGCGCGGCGAGGCGGTCCACGACGAGCACTATTCCGAAGGGTGCCGACCACCCGCCCACCTCCATCACGAGAGGTCCGCTGATGTCGACGGTCAGCAGCATCACCCCGCCGATGGCGAGCACGGCCACGAGCGCGACCACCGCCGCGATGCGCTGGAGCGCGGGCGACCGCCCGAGGAGAAGGGTGAAGGCAGCCGCGACCAGGGGAACGAGCACGACGAGCGGCACGAGGGCGGTCATACGCCGCCCCTCTCTTTGCCGAGACCGCGTTCTGACGAGACAGCGGTGTCGGCGCTGCTCCCCCAGTCGGTGTCCTCGGTCGACGTGGGCTTCTCGGGTTTGATGGCGGTGAAGGTCTTCCGCATCGCAATGTCCTCTTCGTCGTCAGTCACCTCATCGAGTCGCGCAATCCGCCATGACCGGTAGATGAGGGCAAGGAGGAAGGCCGAGACGGCGAAGGTGATGACGATGGCTGTGAGGGTGAGTGCCTGGGGCAGCGGATCGGTCATGTCCGCGGCATCCGCGCCCTCGACATAGAACGGGGCGAACCCGGAGGGCCCGGCCATGATGAGGATGAGGAGGTTCGTTGCATTGCTCACGAGCAGGAAACCGATGAGCACCCGGGTCATGCTTCGTTCGAGCATCAGGTAGACCCCGCACGCATAGAGCACCGCCATGGTCACAACAAGCACGAGGGACACACTCATGACGTCGCCTCCGTCGTCGTTGCGGTGGGGTGAGCCGAGGGCGTGACGGCCGAGTCCTCGTGAGGGTCGGGGCCGACAGGCTCCTCCTCCTGCTGGCGATCGACCTCGGCGCCGAGACTGCGCAGCACATCGAGTGCCAGTCCGACCACGACGAGGTACACGCCGATGTCGAAGAGGGTGGATGTCACGAACTCGAGGTGACCGAGCAACCAGACGTCCCCCTCCACGATGGCGGAGGTGAGCGCGTCCGCTCCGAAGAAGAGCGGCACGAGCGCCGTTCCGGTCGCGACGACCATGCCGACACCGAGCAGCGTTCCGGCTCCGAAGGGCGCCGCTGCGCCGAGTTCGTCGCGGCCTCCCACGAGATACCGCGTAACCAGGGCGAGGCCGGCGACGAGCCCGCCCGCGAAGCCACCCCCTGGCAGGTTGTGTCCCGCGAAGAGGAGATAGATCGACAGCACGATGAGGGGGTGGAACAGGAGCCGCACGACCACTTCGAGCAGGATCGAGCGGTTGCGCGGGGCAAGGGAGCGTCCGGCGAGCAACCAGGACGAGCGTGTTCCATCGACTCGTGCCTGATCGACCGCACCGCGGCGGGCACGGATCGCCTGTCTCGCCTCTTTGCGCGGCATCCGGCTGAGGTTGTCGGTGCGGCTGTTGAGAAAGATGAGGCTGGCGACGCCCGTGGCCGCGGCGATGACCACCGCGAGTTCGCCCATCGTGTCCCAGCCGCGCAGGTCGACGAGCGCGACGTTGACGACGTTGCGGCCGTGACCGTCCTCGTAGGCGAGGCGCGGCCACGCGAGCGAGATGGGGGCAGCGGTGCGGGCGCCGAGCGCGACGACCGCCACGATCGCCATGGCGAGCCCGAAGAGGATGCCGATGACGGCACGCACGACGCGGAAGGCTGACCCGTGCTGCTCGCCGAGCCGCGCGGGCAGCCTGCGCAACACGAGCACGAAGGCGATGAGGGTGAAGGCCTCGACGAGAATCTGCGTGAGAGCGAGATCGGGTGCGCCCTGCACGGCGAAGAGGGCGGCCAGCCCGAAACCGCTGACCCCGACGAGGACCACGGCCTGAAAGCGCTTGGCAGCGCGTGTCGTGGCGATGGCCGCACCGATCATCGCGATGGCGATCGCCCCCTGCACCGGGTGATCCCAGGCGCGCCATTCCGCAGGCCACGTGCGATTGGTCACGAGCGCCGCGCCGACGGTGACGATGAACACCGTGATGATGACGCCGAGGTAGACGGGGAGAGATCCCCGCTGGGTGAGGCTGGTGGTTCGCGCGGCGGTGATGTCGACGGCCTTCAGGATCGAGTCGTAGGCAACAGACGCGGAGACGTTCGTCGTCAGCCGCCTCTGCACGAGACCGACGCGGCGCCGGAACACGAACAGTGCCGAGCCGACGAGCAGCGTGCCCGCCGAGATGAATAGCGCGGGTTCGATCCCATGCCACAGGGCGAGATGATAGGGCTCACCCTCGCCCGCGAACAGGTCGGCGTACCCGGAGAGCGCGGGGTCGACGAACGCGGTGAGGAAGCCGAGCACCAGACCGCTCGCAGCAAGCACGGCGGGGGAGAACAGGAATGTCGGGCTCTCGCGTAACGGTTCGACCGCCGACACGCCCCTCTTGCGCCCGAATGCACCCCACAGGAACCGGAGGCTGTAGGCGACGGTGAGGGCAGACCCGGCCGCAACGCCAACAAGGCCCACCCATCCGATAGCCGATCCCGTCTGGGCGTCCTCGAGCAGCGACGTGAAGACGGCCTCCTTGGCGACGAATCCGAAGGTAGGAGGAATGCCGGCCATCGAGGCGAGCGCCACGATCGAGGTGATGGCGAGAAGTGGAGCCTCCCGTCCGAGTCCGCTGATCTTTCGAAGATCGCGCGATCCCACCCGACGATCGATGATCCCGACCACGAGAAACAGGGTGGATTTGTACAGGGCATGCGCCAGGAGCAATGCCACCGCTGCAAGGCCGGAGTCACGCGTGCCGTACCCCGCGATCACGGTGAGAAATCCGAGCTGACTCACGGTGCCGTGCGCGAGCACGAGCTTCAGGTCGGTCTGCTTGAGCGACGTCCAGGCCCCGACCAGCATGGTTATGACGCCGAGCCCGATCAGCACCTCGCGCCATCCCGGTATGTCCGCAAAGCCGGGGGCCAGGCGGGCGATCAGGTAGATCCCGGCTTTCACCATCGCGGCGGCATGGAGGTAGGCGGACACCGGTGTCGGGGCTGCCATCGCCGCCGGGAGCCAGAAGTGAAAGGGCACGATCGCCGATTTCGACAAGGCACCGACGAGCACGAGCATGATGGCGACGATGCCGAGAGCGTCGGATGGCGCGGCCGAGATGATGCCGGCGAGGCTCGATGTGCCTGTCTCGACCGCCAGGAGCACGAGTCCCACGAGCATCGTCAGACCGCCGAGGGTCGTCACGAGGAGCGCCTGGAGTGCGGCCGCCCGGCTCGCCTGTTTGTCGGTGCTGTGCCCGATCAGCAGGTAGGAGAAGACGCTGGTCGCCTCCCAGAAGACGAAGAGCAGGAAGACGTCGTCGGAGATGACCAGTCCGTACATGGCCCCGGCGAACGCGAGCAGCGTGCCGGCGAATCGACCGAGGTTGGGTTCGTCAGCTCGGAAGTACCGCGCGCAGTACAGCATCACGACGGCGCCAACGCCCGTGACGATGAGGGAGAGGAGCCAGGCGAGCGTGTCGACCCTGAAGCTCAGTGCGAGATCGAGTTGCGGGATCCAGGGGGTGTACGCGGTGACCTCTCCCCCGGAAAGGATCGTCGGGGAGAACGACAGCGTCAGCACGAACGCCGCCGTCGGCACGAGAGCTGCGACGAGGAAAACTCGGCGGCCGATGAGACGCTCGATGAACGGCAGCAGGAGACTTCCGATAACGAACGCTACGAGGACCGAACTCATGGGTCCTCCCAGGCGTCGAGGCGGCAGCGCACGTCTGTGGGGAGCACTCGGGGTTTCCGCGAGGGCCGCAGGTCATTCTTTCACGCGAGCGGTCCGGCCGGGTAACCCTCCCGATGTTTACTGCTCGTGCACGTCACCGTCGCGGAGGGTGGCGAGCAACGCCAACGCTCGGGCGATCTCGGTCGGCCCCTTCACGCGGTGCTGCGCGAGGGTCTGCCCCTCCCCGCTCTTGAGCCCGAGATCATCGGCGCCGAGAGCGGCGAAGGCGTCCTCATCGGTCACGTCGTCCCCTGCAAAGAACACGGCCGTGGCGTGGGTGTATTCGCGGAGGTGCTCCACCGCCTCACCCTTCGTGGTGGAGCGCACCGAGAATTCGAGCACGTTCTTGCCCGACCGCACGGTGAGATCGTCGAACTCGGCCTCGGTCTCCCGCAGGGCCACGAGGTGCGCCATGCGGCTGTCCTCCTCGGTGGCGAGGCGGGTGTGCAGAGCGAACCCGGCTGGCTTCTCCTCGATCCACACCTCGTCGAGCGGCTCGGCGACCTCTTCGAGCACCTTGCCGAGCGCGTCCCGGCCCCGGAGTTCCGCCGCATCCAAGGCGAGGGTCGTGCCGGGGGTGTCGAGCCGAAGTTCGATGCCGTGGGATCCAACGAGGAGCGCGGTGTCGGGAAGATCGGCCACGGCTTCGAGGCTTGCTATGGCGCGTCCCGAGATGAGGGCCACCCGCGTGTTCGGCAGGGCGAGCAGCCGCAGCACGGCATCGCGCGCCTCCGGGATGGCCCGCGCCTGCTCGGGATCGTCGACCTCGGGCGCCAGAGTGCCGTCGAAGTCGAGCGCGACGAGCAACCGTCGCGTGCGCGCGAGTTCCCTCAGCGCACCGACGAGGGTCTCCGGAAGCCGGGAGGACTTGGGTGGGGTGTCGACATCGACCATGGTGTTCAGACCGTTCCGTCGCGACTGGCGCGACTCTGAGACAGTACATCGAGAAAATCGTCGGACCACTTCTGCACGTCGTTCTCGAGCACCTTCTTGCGGAGAGCGCGCATCCGAGCGGCGCGTTCCCGCTTCGGCATCGCGACCGCTCGCACCATCGTCTCCTTGAGCTGGTCGATGTCGTGCGGATTCACCAGCAGCGCCCGCTGTAGTTCATCCGCAGCCCCCGCGAACTCGCTGAGGATCAAGACGCCGTCGTCGTCGAAGCGACTCGCCACGTACTCCTTTGCCACCAGGTTCATGCCGTCGCGGAGGGCCGTGACGAGCATCACGTCGGCGGCGAGGTAGAGGGCCACCATCTCCTCGCGGGGATATCCGTGATGGTGGTAGCTGATGGGAGTGTGACTGATCGTGCCGTAGTCGCCGTTGATGCGACCCACAGTGAGTTCGATCTCGTCGCGGAGCGCCATGTAGGTCTGCACGCGCTCCCGGCTCGGGCTCGCGACCTGCACGAGGGTCGCGTCCTCGACGTCCACCGATCCGTCGGCGAGCAGCTCGCCGAACGCCTTCAGCCGATGGCCGATTCCCTTGGTGTAGTCCAACCGGTCGACCCCGAGCATGAGCGTCGTCGGGTCGCCGAGGTCGGCCCGGATCTGCCGCGCGCGCTCCCTGATCTCCGGCGATCGCGCCATCCGCTCGTAGGCGGCGGCGTCGATGGAGATGGGGAATGCGCGGGCGACGACCTTGCGCACCTTGCGCGCGGGGCGGGACTCCTCCGCGCCGTGTGGTCCCTCCACGTCGACCACGTCAGGCACCTCGATGGAACCCTTGGTGCCGAGCCCGATGAGCCGGCGGACCGCCTGGTTGAAGTTCGAGGCGTCTGCGGTGCGCTGAAAACCGATCACGTCGGCGCCGAGCAGACCCTCCACGATCTGCGTGCGCCACGGCAGCTGGGAGAAGATTCCGTAGGGCGGGAAGGGGATGTGGTCGAAGAACCCGATGGTCAGGTCCGGACGTTTCGTGCGGAGCATCTTCGGCACGAGCTGGAGCTGATAGTCCTGCACCCATACGGTTGCGCCGTGCTCGCTGATGGCGGCGGTGGCATCGGCGAATCGCTGGTTCACGTCGACATAGCAATCCCACCATTCGCGGTGATACGACGGCGACGCGATCACGTCGTGATACAGCGGCCACAGGGTGTCGTTCGAGAAGCCCTCGTAGTACTGCTCCACCTCGAGCTCGCTGAGCGTGACCGGCACCACGCGGATGCCGTCGTTGTCGAACGGCTCGAACTCGAGATCGGCCTGCCCCGACCATCCGACCCAGGCGCCGTCCCTGCTGCGCATCACGGGTTCGAGAGCGGTGACGAGCCCGCCCGGTGACTGATGCCATTCCGCCGAACCGTCATCGCTGACCACGCGGTCGACTGGCAGTCGATTTGAGACGACGACGAACGAGTACTGGTCCGCCGCGGCGGCTTGGTCTGTTGTCATGCGGGCTTACTCCTGGGGTGTCACGACACTCGGGCGAGTGAGCTAAGCACCCCAAAACTACCAGTCGGCTCCGCGCACCCCCGAGGTGGGTGCGTTCGGCACGCATGGGGTTGACGCGGGGCGGCCGAGCGCTATGCCAGCATCGGCACGGCGATTCGGATGGCGCGGGACCGGCGCAGCGCGGCGTACGACCCCACCACCCCCAGCGCAAGCACGAGAAGCAGTGCCACCACCGACGGCAGCAGCGTGCCGGCGCCCGAGAGGATCCCCTGTATGCCGTCCACGGCATGTGTGAGCGGGAGGGTCGCGCTGATGGCACCGAAGGGGTCGGCGAGCGCGTCAACCGGGTAGAGGCCGCCGGTCGAGACGATCTGCAGCGCGAGCAGCAGCAACGACACCACGGCGCCGGACCGACCGAGCCAGAGGCGCAGCAGCAGGTGCACCGCGGTGAAGGCCAGCGCGACGAGCACGGAGAAGCCGAGGATCGCGGGGAAGGCCGCAGCGCCAACGCCCGCCACGATCTGCACGAGAACCGCCGCGGCAATCGCCTGAGCGACGGCGAGCAGGCCCGCCCGCCCGAGCCAGAGCCAGAGAAGGCGCCCCGTGGTCGCCGAGGAGAGGAGCGTCGATCGGGAGGCACCGCGCAGCACGAGCAGTGACGCCAGCGCTCCGAACCAGAGCCCGACGGGGAGCAACAACGTGGCGAGCTCCTGGCCGATCGTGGGGACCGGGTTCGCGCGTTCCACGGTCACCGTCACGGGCTCAGTCACGATTCCGGCGAGCTCAGACCGCGCGGCCGTGTCGGACGAGGGAATCTGGTCGGCCCCGGCACGGAGCCCGGCCGCGAGCTCGGCGGCTCCGCCGGACAACGCTTCGGCGCCCGATGCTGCGGTCGTGGCCCCGGCTGCCAGATCGTTCAGGCCGCCGACGAGCGACGACGCCCCCGAGGAGAGAGCCGAGGAACCCGCATTGAGGTCGGCGGCACCGGCTGCGCTCTGGGAGATGCCGGACTGGATGCCGTCGATGGCCCCCGTCGTCTGCTGGGCGAGAGTCGCTCCACCCGCCGCGACGCCGCTGAGTTGCGCAGACACCGCCGCCAGCGTGGCCGCAGCGGCCTCGTCGTTGTCGGGATCCTCGTCGGTAAGCCGCGCGGCCTCGGCGGCGATCGCCGCAGACAGGCCCGAGACGCCACCGGTGAACTGCCCGACGGCGCCACTCACCCCGTCGAGTTCGGCCGCGCCCGCATCCAGGGTCGCGAGCCCTGAGGCGATCGAGCCGACTCCCCCGCTGTACTCTCCGATGCCCGAGGCGAGACCCTGCGCTCCGGATGCCGCGGACGCCGCGCCATCGGCGAGCGCGGCGACCCCGCCGCCGAGGTCGACAGCACCCGAGGCGAGCTCTTCCGCTCCCGTGGCCGCCGTGTCGAGGGATCCGCCGACATCGCCGAGGCTCCCGAACAGCCCGGCGAGATAGCGCTCGGTGATCGTGCGGCCGAAGGCCGACGCCATTCCGGTGGCCACAGCTTCGGCGAGCGGGGCCGTGGCGTACGAGTGCGCGTCGTCTGTGCGGATCGCGAGCGTCGATCGAATCGGTTCCTGGCTCTGCAGCGACAGGATCGACTCCGAGAACCCCGCGGGGATGGTGAGCACCGCGTACACCTCACCGGCCGCAAGGTCACGCTCGGCATCCGCGGCGTTCGTGATCGACCAGTCGAAGCCAGCACCGGAGTCGCCTGTCAATTCCGTCACGAGCTGTCGGCCGGCGAACACCGGTGTGCTCGTGCCGTCTGCCGCCGTCTGCGTGACGAGCTCGTCGTCGTTCACGATCGCCGCGGGGATACGGGATGCCGCGTCATCCGCGTCGCCGATCGCGCCGAGGGCGAATCCCACCACCGCGAGCGGCACGAGGAACGCGAGCACGATGGCGAATCGGCCGCGCACCGCGCGCGCCACTGTCGTTGCCACGATCACTGGAGAACCTCGTTTCGTGCCGGCACCGCGGTCGGTTCGCCCGAAGGGGGCCGCGGCGCGGTGAAGGTGATGCGGTGTATCGGTCGGGGGGCGTCAGCGTCGTCGAAGGAGGCGGTATCGACCGCGGTTCTGGATCCGATCACGAGCGTGGTCACCGGCCGGGCGAGCCTGGCGATCGACTCGATGAACGCGGATGCCGCTGCCTCACCCCCGACGCCATCGCCGAGGTCGACGATCACCACCTCGGTGTCCTCCGCGATAGCCGCTGCGGCGAGCACGAGCGCCCGATCGAACACCCCGAGGCCCGACAGCAGGGCGTCTGCGGAGATCGCGGTCTCGGGTGCGGAGGCCCGGCGCACTCCCTCCAGGGCCAGAACCCAGCGCTCGACCGCATCCCGCCGTGCCGCGCGGGACGACCGACCACCGGTCGCCGCGAGGCGCTCGGCGAACAGGTGACGCACCGTCACGCCGTCGTCGAACCGGGCTCCCGAAACCGCGAAGGCCACCTGGCGGGCCACGGCGGCGCGATCCGAGGGAAGCGGGAGCCCCGCGACCTGCGCGAATCCGGATGCCGCCTCGATGCGGCCGCCGAGGGCGGCGAGGGCCACACGCCGAGGGAGATCGTCGCCGTCGGCGAGCAGCACGGCGCCCGGCGGGACCGCCAGGGTGATGGGGTCGACCGCGAGGGCACCGACCCCCGCCACGAAGTTGTCCGCGCTGATGGCGAGGTGCGTGCCCGACTTCGCCCAGTCCACCTCCGCGCGGTGCTCACGCAGCTTCTCGCCCTCGACATCCAGATTGGGAAGAGCGCGGTCCAGGAAGGCCGGTAGCCACCACGCCGACCTGCCGAGCAGCGCCATCACCGCGGGCACGAGCGTCATGCGCACCAGGAACGCGTCGAACACGATGCCGACCGCGAGCCCCAGCGCGATCGGCTTGATCGTGCCGGACCCCTCCGGCACGAACGAGAAGAAGACGAAGAACATGATGAGCGCCGCCGCTGTGACGACGCGGGCGCCGTGCCCGAACCCGGCCCTGACGGCGGTCGCCGCATCCGCCCCCTTCACGAATTCCTCGCGCATGCCCGACACGAGGAACACCTCGTAGTCCATCGCGAGCCCGAACAGCACGGCCATGAGCAGGATCGGCATGAAGCTGAGCACCGGGCCCGGGTTCTCCACTCCGAGCAGCTCGGCGAACCAGCCCCACTGGAAGATCGCGACGATCACGCCGAACGACGACCCCACGGACAGCAGGAACCCGGCGGCCGCCTTCACGGGAACGAGCACCGAGCGGAACACCATCATCAGAAGCAGGATCGACAGTCCGACCACGATCAGGCCGAACGGCACGAGGGCATCGGCGAGCCGGTTCGAGATGTCGATGCCGACGGCCGTCGTGCCGGTCACTGCGATGGCCGTGCCGTAACGGTCGGCGAGGGTGGGGGCAAGGTCACGGATGCTCTGCACGAGCGCCTTGGTGTCGGCGGAATCCGGGGCGCTGTCGGGGATCACCTGGATGATCGCCGTGTCGAGTCCGGCGTCGGGGAAGCCGGGGCTCACGAAGGCGATGTCGGGGAGCACCCGCAGCTCGTCGGCGATCGCCTCGAGGTCGGCCTGGATCTCGGTGGTCTGGGTGATGTCGATCGCCACGACGAGCGGGCCGTTGTAGCCCGCCCCGAAGCGGTCGCTCACCAGGTCGTACGCCTGCCGCTGCGTGCTCTCGGCGGGCTCCGATCCGCCATCGGGAAGGCTCAGCTCGAGGCTGAAGGCCGGAATCGAGAGCGCGCCGAGGATCGCGACCACGGCCGCTGCGGACACGACGGGGGCACGCATCACGAGCGACACCCAGCGAAGACCGAGGGCGGTGCTGGCGGGCTTGGCGGATCGGCGCGGCTTCGGCTTCAGTCGCGCGCCAGCAAGACCCAACAGCGCTGGGAGCATGGTGATCGCCACGGCGATCGCCACCACAACGGCGAACGCGGCACCGACGCCCATCACGCTGAGGAACGGGATGCCCACCACGAGCAGGCCGAGCAGCGCGATGATCACCGTGATCCCGGCGAAGACCACGGCGCCGCCCGCGGTTCCGACGGCCATCGCGGCGGACTCCTCTGGGTCTTCCCCGTCCGCGAGTTGAGTTCGGTGGCGCGAGAGGATGAACAGGGCGTAGTCGATGCCGACGGCGAGGCCGATCATCAGCGCGAGGAGCGGCGCAGAACTCGACACCGTGGTGAATGCCGACACCAGGGTGATTCCGCCCACGACGATCCCGACACCGATGATCGCGCTGAGCAGCGGCATCCCGGCCGCGAGAAGCGAACCGAAGGTGATCACCAGCACGATGCCGGCGAACACGACGCCGAAGACCTCCGTGATTGTGATGCCGAAGGTGTTGTCCTGGAACACCTGCCCGCCGAATTCGACCTGCAGGCCGGCATCCTCACCGATCTGCGCTGTGTCCGCCAGCTCGGCAACGCTACGCTCCGACACGTCGGTGGACGGCCCGTCGAACTGCACCGAGATGAGGGCCGCCGACTCGTCGTCGCTCACCGCGTTGCCGGCGAACTCGTCGAACGGCCCGACCACCGCCTCCACACCGTCGATCGCGGAGATGGCGGCGACCGTCGCGGCGATGGCGTCGACCGAGTTCTGGTCGGTGACGGATGCTCCATCCGGCGCCACCACGATGCCGGTCGCCGTCGCGCCGGCCACCTGCGGGAACACCGCCGTCAGGCGATCGAGGGCATCCTGCGACTCCGTTCCGGGGATGGCGAAGGACTCCTGCGTCTGGCCGCCGAGCGCGATGCCGCCGCCGACGATGGCGGCGAGCAGCAGCATCCAGACACCGAGCACCTGCCAGGCGTGGCGGTAACTGAAGCGCCCGAGACGGTAGAGGAGGGTTGCCATGGAGTGCTCCCGAGGGTCAGCGCCCTGCCGGCGCGGCTGTCGATGCTGCGTTCTGGGCCGCGGGCACGGTCGACAGCGGCATCGCCATCGGCGCGAGCAGTTCGGTCATGATCGAGACGAGAGCGTCTCTCGTCTCGTGCTCGGGCGCCGGGTCGAGGCCGAAGCTTCCCTCCATGCACAGCGTGTAGGCAGCGCCTCCGAGTGCGATGCCGAATCGCATCCTGTCCTGCACGCTCGCCGTCGTCGACTCGAAGAAGGCGGCCATCCGGCGCACCAGGTCGTTCGCTCGATCGATCACCGGCACGTCAACCAGCGAGGGGCCCTGGTTGATGAACATGTGCACCTCGAGGCGCCGGCGCAGCAGAAAGTCGGTGAAGGCCTCCACGAAGTCGCGGCGCGCGGCCTGGCCCGGCTGCCCGTCGAGGAGTTCAGCGAGCATCGCGTCCAGCTCGTCGATCGCTGGCGCGATCGCCTCCTCCAGCAGCACCTCCTTCGAGGCGTAGTGGTAGAGCACGGCCGACTTCGAGAGCCCTGCGCGGTCGGCGATGCGCTGCAGGGACGTGCCGGTGTAGCCTGCGCCGGCGAATTCGGCGAGCGCGATGGCGCGAAGATCGGATGCACTCGTGGACACCGCATCATGCTAACTGACCGATCGGTCAGATTCTGACCGGATGGTCAGTTCCTTCCCGCGACAACCCGCACTGCAGGATCAACGAGCGGGAGTCATTCGACGGGGTAGCGTTGAGAACCGGTCACCCAGGAGGTCTCATGCGCAAGTATCTGTTCAGCACAGCCATCATCGGCAGCCTTTTCGGCGCCTGGAGCAACGTGCAGATCACCAAGGAGGGCCCGCGCGACTGGCGCCTGGTGCTCATGTGGCTCAGCTGGGGAATCTCGATGGCCATCGCCGTCGGCACGGTCATCGAAGAGGCCAAGAACAAGAGCTGACCGGTCAGGCGCGGTACTGCTCGACCCCGTCGGTCGGCAGCTGAATCGTTCCGGTGAGGACTCCGGCACGACGCTCGGCGACATGGTCGCCGGTGAAGAGACCGATCGGCGCGGTGGGAGGCTGGGGCATCCGCCCGGAATCCGGCGACTGCTTCGCACTCGGCGCCTTCTCCTCTGCGGCACGTGACACCTGCACGCGCTCGCGCGGCAGCGACTCCGGGCTGACGGCATTGAGCCAGGCCACGATTCCTTCGCGCACATAGCAGCGGAGGTCGAAGAGAGTGGGCGCATCCGCCGCGGTCACGAGGATGCGCACGCGCACGTAGCCGCCGAGCGCATCCGTGACCTGCAGCACCGCGGTGCGGCCGTCCCAGAGGGGTGTGTCGGCCACGAGGCGGTCGAGTTCCGCGCGCATCGCGTCCGGCGACACGCGCCAGTCGAGATCGAACTCCACGGCTCCCAGCAGTTCGGAGCTGCGCCTGGTCCAGTTCTGGAACGGCGTCGAGGTGAACCACGTCGACGGCAGCACGAGGCGCCGGTCGTCCCAGACATGCACGACCACGTAGGTGAGCGTGATCTCCTCGATGCGACCCCACTCGCCGTCGGCCACCACCACCACGTCGTCGACCCGGATGGCGTCGCTGAAGGCCAGCTGCATTCCGGCGAAGACGTTGGCGAGACTGGACTGCGCCGCGAGCCCCGCCACGATGCTCAGCACGCCGGCGGAGGCGAGCACGCTCGCCCCGAGCGCCTCGACTCCGGGGAAGCTGAGCAGAATGGCGCCGAGTGCGACGATCACGATGATGACGACCGTGAGGCGTCGGATGATGAGCACCTGCGTGCGCAGCCGCCGCGCCACCCGGTTGTCCGGCACATCCACGCGGTAGCGGCTCAGGCCGAGGTCCTCGAGGAAGATCGCGACGCCGCCGATCAACCACGCGAGCGAGGCGATGAAGCCGATGCGGAAGCTGAGGTTCAGCCCGGCACGCCATGACTCATCGGGAAGGGTCGCCATGACGGCCGCCCAGGTGATCGCGATGAGGAGGGTGAACCGAAAGGGGATCCTGGCCCTCGCGAGCAGTCGTTTCGGCCAGGCCGCACGTTTTCCGATCAGGCGCAGGGAGCCCGCGACGATGGCCGTGACGACGATGGCGATGAGGAACGCCGCAGCGATCGCGATGACGAGGTTCAGGGAGGGTGAATCGAGGGGCATGGGACTCCGAACAGGGTGGGCAAGCAAGGACGGACCCCATCGTCGACTCACCACCGTAGGCGACGGCCCTGGGGGTGTGTCGAATCAGCGCCGCCGAATGCCGCCTGGGATCAGGTCAGGAATCCGCCGATGAGTGCCGCGGAACCGGCGAGGTGTTCTCGCATCGCCGCCGCCGCTCGGTCCGGGTCGCCGGTGAGGATGGCGATCACGATCGCCTCGTGCTGCGCATTGGAGTGCACGATGTTCGGTTCGAGCAGCGGGATGCCGTCGAGCAGCTCGTTCACGCGCATCCGGTTCTCGGCGATGAGCGGAACGAGCGACGGGATGCCCGCGAGCTCGGCCACGGTGAGATGCAGGCGCGAATCGAGCCGACGATAGTCGCCGACCGACGCCGCGGCGGTCTCCCCGAGCCTCGCCCACAGGCTCTCCCGGTCGGCGGCGTCGAGCGGGCGCGCGGCCGCAGCGCGCGCACCACCGGTCTCGAGGAGCTCGCGCAGAGCCAGCACATCGTGGATGTCCTCCGCGGTGATCGACCCGTCGCCCGCCCGCGCCTCCACGCCGTTGGGAACCCCGCGCGGCGGCAGCGGATCGGCCACGAAGGTGCCGCCGTACCGGCCGCGGCGTGCGACCAGGAATCCGGCATCCGCCAGGGACCGGATCGCCTCACGCACGGTGTCCCGACTCACCTCGAAGCGCGCCGCGAGATCCCGTTCCGGCGGGAGCGCCTCCCCCGGCGCCACGATCCCCAGCCGCACGGTCTGCAGCAGTCGCGCCACGGTCTCCTCGAAGGAGTTGCCCGTGCGCACCGGCCTGAACAGCGCCTCGTCGGCGAGGCGCTGCGGTGGGTCGGCGCGCGGTTCACTCATCAGAGCGGGGTGACGTAGGCCGCGCTGATGCCGCCGTCGACCATGAAGGTGGCGCCGGTGATGAAGGAGGCATCGTCGCTGGCGAGGAAGGCGACGGATGCGGCGAGCTCCTCTGGCTTCGCGAAGCGGCCGACGGGCACGTGCACCAACCGGCGCTGCGCGCGCTCCTCGTCTTTGGCGAAGAGTTCCTGCAACAGCGGCGTGTTCACGGGGCCAGGGCACAGGGCATTGACCCGGATGCCCTGCCGGGCGAACTGCACCCCGAGCTCCCGGCTCATCGCCAGCACCCCGCCCTTCGAGGCGGTGTAGGAGATCTGGCTGGTGGCCGACCCGAGCACGGCCACGAACGAGGCGGTGTTGATGATCGACCCGCTCTGCTGCTTCACCATGTAGCGGAGTGCAGCGCGGCAGCACAGGTAGACCGACTTGAGGTTGACGTCCTGCACCTTCTGCCAGGCCGGGAGTTCGGTGGTCTCGATGGAGTCGTCGTCCGGCGGCGAGATCCCGGCGTTGTTGAAGGCGATGTCGACCGACCCGTATGCCTCGTTCGCCGCGGCGAACAGGGCATCCACCTGAGCCTCGTCGGTCACATCGACCTGCACGAACAGGCCTCCCACCTCGGCCGCCGCGGCCTCGCCCGTCTGCGGGTTGAAGTCGCCGATGACCACCGTCGCCCCCTCTGCCGCAAAACGCTTCGCGGTGGCGAGGCCGATGCCGCTCGCTCCCCCGGTGACAACGGCGACCTTGCCGGCGAGGCGCTGGGTGAGGTCGAGTGGGGTGACGGTCATGGACTGCTCCTTGGCTGGTATGTGGTCAAACGGTCGAACGGCGAAGTGGTCGTGATGTGTGCCGGTCAGGTGGTGGACAGGAAGACGTTCTTGGTCTCGGTGAAGGCCTCCGCCGCATCCGGGCCGAGTTCCCTACCGAGCCCGCTCTGCTTGAACCCGCCGAACGGGGTCGAGTACCGCACCGAGGAGTGCGAGTTCACCGAGAGGTTGCCGCTCGCGATGCCCCGCGACACCCGGAAGGCGCGTCCGAGATCTCCCGTCCAGATGGAGCCCGAGAGTCCGTACTCGCTCGCGTTCGCGAGCTCGATCGCGTCGGCCTCGTCATCGAACGGCAGCACCGAGACGACGGGCCCGAAGATCTCCTCGGTCACCGTCCGATCGCCGCGCGACTCCGGGAGCAACACGGTGGGCGCGAACCAGAAGCCGGGCCCGTCGGGGGCGGTGCCGCGGAAGGCGACCCGAGCGTTGTCGTCGAGGTAGCTGGACACGCTGTCGAAATGGGTCTTCGACACCAGCGGGCCCATGTCGGTCGATTCATCCGAGGGCGCTCCCACGGTGACCGCCTTCACAGCGGGCTCCAGAAGCTCCAGGAAGCGGTCGAGCACGCTCCGTTCGACCAGGATGCGACTCCGTGCGCAGCAGTCCTGCCCGGCGTTCTCGAACACCGCCGACGGTGCCGATGCTGCCGCCTTCTCGAGGTCGGAGTCTGCGAAGACCACGTTCGCGCTTTTGCCGCCGAGCTCGAGGGTGACGGCCTTCACGTTGGCCGCGCATCCGGCCATCACGCGCTTGCCGACCTCGGTCGATCCGGTGAAGACGATCTTGCCGACGCCCGGATGCGACACGAAGCGTTCGCCGACGACCGATCCCTTGCCCGGCAGCACCTGGAACAGCCCGGCGGGAAGGCCCGCCTCGATGGCGAGTTCGCCCAGCCGGACCGCGGTGAGCGGAGTCCATTCGGCTGGCTTCAGCACCACGGCGTTGCCTGCGGCGAGCGCCGGCGCGAATCCCCAGCTGGCGATGGTCATCGGAAAGTTCCACGGCACGATGATGCCGACGACGCCGATGGGCTCGAGGAATGTCACGTTGACGCCGCCAGCCACCGGGATCTGCTGGCCGATGAGCCGCTCGGGCGCCGCGGAATAGTAGGTGAGCACGTCGCGCACGTGACCGGCCTCCCACCGCGCCTGGGTGATCGGATGCCCGGAGTTCTGCACCTCGAGTGCTGCAAGCTCCTCGATGGCACCCTCGACCGCCGCGGCGAATCGCCGCAGCGCCGCCGCGCGCTCGGCGGGAGCGAGCGCCGCCCAGCCGACCTGCGCCATCGTCGCCCTGGCGATCGCCTCATCCACCTGTTCGAGGGTGGTGTGCTCCAGCGTGCCGATGACCGTCTCATCGGCGGGGTTCACGAGTGTCGTATAAGTCATCGGGCAGCCTCCACGAGTCCCTGGAAAAGTCGTCTGTCCACGGCATCCTGCTCCGGATGCCACTGCACGGCGATGCCGAATGGCACGCCGTCGAGTTCCACCGCCTCGATCACGCCGTCGTCGGAGAGCGCGCTCACCGACAGCCCGTCTGCGACCCGGTCGAGGGCCTGGTGGTGGTAGCAGGACACGCTGATGTCGTCGACACCGAGGGTGCCGCCCGCACGGCGCAGCACTTCGGCCAACCGCGTGTCGGGAGTCACCGCGACATCCACGGGACCGAAGATCGCCGGGCCCGGCTGATACTTGTCGCTCCCGACGATGTCGGGGAGGTGCTGGTGCAGGGTTCCGCCGAGCGCGACGTTGAGCAGCTGAGCGCCCCGGCAGATTCCGAGGAACGGCATGCCCCGGTCGACGGCCGCACGGATGAGGGCCTGCTCCCACGAATCCCGGTCGACGCGAGGCGCCCCTGTGCGCTCATGGGGCTCCTGCCCGTAGAGGGCGGGATCCACATCGGCGCCACCACTGAGCACCAATCCGTCGATGGAGTCGAGCACCCGGGAGACGATCTCATCGCTCACCGGCTGCGGCGGCAGGAGCACGGCGACCCCGCCGGCGTCCGTGACGGAATCCAGGTAGACCTGCGGCAGAACGGCGGCCCGCACATCCCACACCCCGGTTCTCGCCTGTTCGAGATACGTGGTGATGCCGATGACCGGCGTTCGGTCAGAAGCGCTCAAAACCGCGCACCCGCTCCCAGTCGGTGACGGCCGAGTCGTATGCCGCTATCTCGATCGCTGCATTGTTGAGGTAGTGCTCCACGACATCGTCGCCGAAGGCCTCCCTGGCGATCGCCGAGGAGCCGAACAGCTCCGCCGCCTCGCGAAGGGTGGTCGGCACCCGTTCCGCATCGCTTCCGTAGGCGTTGCCTTCGAGCATCGGCTCGAGCTCGAGCTCGTGCTCGATGCCGTACAGGCCGCCGGCGATGAGCGCCGCCACGGCGAGGTACTGGTTCACGTCGCCGCCGGGCACGCGATTCTCCACCCGCATGCCGAGCCCGTGACCGACCACGCGCAGCGAGCAGGTGCGGTTGTCGAGGCCCCACGCCACGGCAGTCGGCGCGAAGGAGCCCTCCACGAAGCGCTTGTAGGAGTTGATGTTGGGCGCGAAGAAGAGCGTGAGTTCCCGCATGGTCTTCAGCTGTCCGGCCATGAAATGGCGGAACATCGTCGACATGCCGTGCTCGGCGTCGGGGTCGGAGAAGACGGCGGTGCCGTCGAGCCCGCGCAGGCTGATGTGGATGTGGCAGCTGTTGCCCTCACGTTCGTTGAACTTCGCCATGAAGGTGAGGGACTGCCCGTGCTTGTCGGCGATCTCCTTCGCGCCGTTCTTATACAGCGAGTGGTTGTCACAGGTGACGAGCGCCTCGTCGTACTTGAACGCGATCTCCTGCTGCCCGAGATTGCACTCGCCCTTCACACCCTCGCAATACAGACCGGCGCCCTCCATTCCGACTCGGATGTCGCGGAGCAGGGGCTCCATGCGCGTCGAGGCGAGCAGCGCGTAGTCGATGTTGTAGTCGCTCGCCGGGGTCAGGCCCACGTAGCCCTTCGTCCACGCCTCGCGGTAGCTGTCCTCGAAGACGATGAACTCGAGTTCGGTGCCCACGTGGGCTCCCAGCCCGCGGCTCTCGAGCTTCGCGAGTTGGGCCTTGAGGATCTCGCGCGGTGCCGGGCGCACGGCTGCGCCGACGTCGTCGCCTTCCGCCGGCAACCATCGGAGGTCGGCCATCACGAGCGCGGTTCCCGGCTGCCACGGCAGCAGTCTCAGCGTGTCGAAATCGGGGATCATCGCCATGTCCCCGTAGCCCTTCTCCCATGACGAGATGCGGTAGCCGTCGACGGTGTTGTTCTCCACGTCCACCGCGAGCAGGTAGTTGCAGCATTCCGCACCGTGCGCGGCGATGTCCTCGGCGAAGAACCTGGCCGCGACCCGCTTGCCGATCAATCGGCCCTGCATGTCGGTGAAGGCGAGGATGACGGTGTCGATCTCATCGCGCTCGATGAGCTTGGTGAGCTCTCCAATGGAAAGCATTCCGCGTCGCTTGGCCATGTCATTCTCCTCGTCGAGTAGACGTCGGTGGAGCTCGGATCTGGTGCGTGATTCGGACCCTCGGCCCCTGCGCCCGACCATTACACCACAGGCACTCCTGCGGCGTGAGGGCAGCGAAAGAAGTTTTGTTCCCGCAAAGGTAGACACCGGGTACCAATAGACCAGTATCCTCAATCAACTCTGATCCGGCCGGTTTCGCGTGCTCACCTGCGAAACGGCCGAGCGGTCCATTCGTCTCGGGAGAGAGCACAATGACAGATTCAGGCAAGAGCACCGTGTCGGGCGTCACCTATCAGAAGGCGAGCGCGGGGTACTTCGAGAAACGCACTCTCAAGCGGACCGCCGGCGTCTGGGGGCTCTGGGGCCTCGCCGTCGCCGCCGTCATCTCGGGAGACTTCTCCGGATGGAACTTCGGCATCGACTACGCCGGATTCGGCGGGATGCTCATCGCCTTCGCCCTGCTGGTCGTCATGTACTACGGCATGATCTTCAGCATCGGCGAGATGGCCTCAGCCATGCCCCACACCGGGGGCGCGTACTCCTTCGCGCGGGCCGCGATGGGTCCATGGGGCGGTTTCGTCACAGGCCTTGCCGAGACGATCGAGTATGTGGCAACGACCGCCGTGATCGTCTACTTCTCCGCCTCCTACGCGGATGGCATCACGAGCGAGTTGCTCGGCTTCTCGCTGCCCCCCTTCGTCTGGTGGATCATCCTCTACGCGGTCTTCATCACCCTGAACGGCGCAGGGGCCGCGATCTCGTTCCGCTTCGCCATCATCGTGGCGGTCATCGCCATCGCCATCCTGCTGGTGTTCTCCGCCATGGCAGCGTTCTCGGGACTGTTCAGTTGGGACAACCTGTTCAACATCGCGCCGGATGCGGGCGAGTCGACCTTCCTGCCCCACGGCGTCCTGCCGATTCTGTTCGCGCTTCCGTTCGCCATGTGGTTCTTCCTCGGTATCGAGGAGTTGCCACTCGCCGCGGAGGAGGCACACAACCCGGTACGCGACATCCCGCGGGCAGGGCTTATCGCGCGGGCCACGCTCATCGTCACCGGGCTGCTCGTGCTCTTCCTCAACACCGGGATCGTCGGGGCGGCCGAGATCGCGGGTTCGTCTGAGCCGCTGCTCGACGGGTTCCGCGCGATGGTGGGCGACACCTTCGCCGCGATTCTCGCGCTGTTCGCGCTCGTCGGCCTGCTGGCATCCCTCCAGGGCATCATGTTCGCCTACGGCCGCAACATGTACTCGCTGTCACGGGCCGGCTACTACCCCAAGTTCCTGTCACTCACGGGAAAGCGTCAGACCCCCGCGATCGCTTTGCTCGTGGGCGCGGTGGTCGGTTTCATCGCACTGATGCTGGTGGCTTCACTCGGCGGCGAAGGCGGGGTGGCCGGCGCGATCGTGCTGAACATCGCGGTGTGGGGTGCGGTGATCGCCTACGTGCTGCAGATGGTGTCGTTCGTGATCCTGCGCAAGAAGTTCCCGAACGCGAAGCGGCCCTACGTGAGCCCGTGGGGGGTGCCCGGTGCAATCATCGCCGGAGTGCTCTCGCTCGCGATCTTCGCGGGGTTCTTCATCAACGAAGCCGCCCGTCCCGCCATCGTCGCCATTGCGGTCGTCTACGTGATCATGCTGCTCGGATTTGCGCTCTACGGCCGGAACCGCTTGGTGCTGTCGCCGGAGGAGGAGTACGCCCTGAGCGGAGGGCTGCACGGGGACCCGCAGGCCGAGGGCTACGACGCCATGGAGTCGGAGATGTTCGACCGCAAGTAGGCGAGCGCGGATGCGGGCCGGTCTTCCTTTTAGGGAGGCCGGCCCGCAGAGCAGTGCCGAGCGGCACCGAGCACACCGGGCCACGCCGGATCAACCCCATCGAGCGCACACCCACGCTCGCCCCGGCGGGGCCAGAATGGGTGTGCGCCCGCGGGGCGCAGCCCTCTCGCCCCACTTCGTTCGCGGGCGATGACACGCACACCACCGAGGAGATTCGATGACTGCCACCGTCAGGTCCATGGACTGCTCACCGGAGGACGTGTTCGCCGTCATCGCCGACGGCTGGGTCTTCCCCACCTGGGTGGTGGGCGCGTCGCGGATGCGTCGGGTCGACCAGGACTGGCCGATGCAGTACACGCGCCTGTTCCACTCCTTCGGCATCTGGCCCATGTTGATCAACGACATCACCACCTCGCTCGAGTGGGACCCGCCGCGTCGCGTGGTCATGCGCCCGAAAGGCTGGCCGCTCGGTGAGGCGCTCGTGACCATCGAGGCGAAGCCGCGTGGCAATGGCACGGTGGTGCGGATGACCGAGGTGCCGGTCGCGGGACCCAGCCGGCTTGTGCCCAAGCCGATCATGGCGGCGATGACTGTGATCAGAAACCGCGAGGCGCTGCAAAGACTCGCCTCAATCGCGGAGGGGCAGCAGAGGCACCGGCGCATTGCTGAGGCTCGCGCCACCGATGCTCAGTCACAGCAGCGCTGAGCGACTGACCAGTCCTTGGCGCGGTGAGGCCCTCACGCTGTGGCGTCGACCGTCGATTCCTCTTCGGGGTGACCTGACCACCAGCCGGCGACGTGGCCGATGTGGCGATGCATCAGGGCCTCGACCTCGTCGGTCTTCCCGGCCGCGAGCAACTCGAGCAGCGCATGATGCTCCGCCGCCGACTTCTCCAGCTCCACGGTGTCGTGCATCTCAGCGAGTCCGACCATGCGGGTCTGACTCCGCAGCTCGGCGACCATCCGCACGACGCGCTCATTGCCGGTGAGGCGAAGGATCGCGAGGTGGAATTCGGAATCGGCCGCAAGGTAGTCGACCATGCGCCCCTCGGAGGCAGCCTCAACGATCTTGTCGGCCAGCGCACGGAATCGCGGGAGGTCGTCGTCGGCGAGATGATCCGCAGCCAGCACCGTCGCCGGCACCTCCAGCCACCGGCGCACCTGCACGATCTCGCGCAGGTCGTTCTCACTCACCGTGGTGATGCGAAAGCCCTTGTTGCGCACCGACTCGACAAAACCGCGCTTCTCCAAATCGAGCATCGCTTCGCGCACCGGGGTCGCGGAGATCTCGAATTGCGCAGCGAGAGTCGGCACCGACACCACAACTCCCGGTGCGAGTTCGCCCGAGATGATGGCCGCGGAGAGGGCCCGCTCCACCTCGGCACGAAAGCTGGCGACGGGTCCGATGCGATTGATGCTCTGACTGGTCTTCATGGGTGCTTGGGTTCCTCGATCACGGCCGGTCGCATGTCAACGCGCAATGTGGCATAGTACCCGACGGCCTGACGACGCCGACCGGCCGTGCGAGCCGCTCGGCTGTGCGGATGTCCCCGATCACGACGGGAGTCACGGCGCATCGGATGTGACGCTGAACACCACCTCGAGCCCCTCGGCGTTCACCTCGATTCCCAGCCCCGGCCCCGTCGGCGCGGATCCGCGACCATCCCGGGACCGCGGCGAGTACCCGGCCACGTGCCCGTCGGTCCAGTCGTTCATGAACGAAGCGTTCTGGAAGTTCTCCGGACGGGTGCTGGCGGCCAGATGGCTCACGGCGGCAGTGACGATGTCACCGCCCCACGCATCCTCGACCGAGACCATCATGTCGAGCTCCTGCATGAGGTCCCGCATGCGCGCGGCCTGGGTCAGCCCGCCCACCCGACTGATCTTGATGTTGATCGACACCGCCCCTGACTCCTTCGCACGAAAGACGTCCTGCTGGCTGAGGATGGACTCGTCGAGCACAAGCGGCAGTGCGGAGTGCCTCATGGCGAAGATGCTGTCCTCGGTCGACCGGCACGGCTGCTCGATGAAGATCGGGAGGTCGGCCAGGCCGCGCACGGCGATCTGTGCCGCTCTGAGATTCCAGCCTCCGTTGGAATCGGCCACGATCAGGGTGTCCCGATCGGCGACGTCGACGACCGCCGTCGTTCTGGCGACGTCATCGTGCGGATCGTTCCCCACCTTCAATTGGAATCGGTGGATGCCGGCCGCCTGACGTTGCACCACGAACTCCGCCATCTCCTCCGGGGCTCGCAGGGGAACGGCTTCGTACAGGGGGAAGTCGTGCTGCAGCACACCGCCAAGAAGCACCGAGACGGGAAGTCCCGAAGCCTTGCCGAGAAGATCCCAGCAGGCCACATCCACGGCGGACTTCGCGAAACCGCCGCCGAGAAGGGTCGCATTCATGATCCGCTGAATCTCGGAGATGTTCGTGGGATCGGCGCCGATGAGGCGGGGGGCGAGCGTGCGCAATGCTGCGCGCACCTCCGCCCAGTGCGTCGGGAGGTACAGGTCGCCCAGGGGTGTGATCTCACCCCATCCCTCGATACCCTCGTCCGTCGTCAGCCGCACCAGCGTGCCGATTTCGGCCGTT
The DNA here is from genome assembly GCA_963756375.1 of uncultured Actinomycetota bacterium. Taxonomy (GTDB): domain Bacteria; phylum Actinomycetota; class Actinomycetes; order Actinomycetales; family Microbacteriaceae; genus Marisediminicola. The sequence goes on from CAVWNJ010000005.1 coordinate 1,734,828, forward strand.
GCCGCGCGGTTGCCCGACATGACGTACTCACCGTGTGCGTAGTGCAATTCGTAGCCGAAGCAGTCGATTGCTGTGATCTTCATCGATCGAGCCTCTCTCGTTGTGATTGTCGTCGTCGAATCAGAGGGAGCGCGCGGAATCACCCCACGTGAGCGACTCCCCCGCCGGGCTCCGGTGCTGCGGCACGCCCCACGGGTTGTCGTCGCGAAGCGGCTCGGGAAGGAGGGAGTGCGGCACACCCTGGTAGCTCACCGAGCGCAGGAATCGCGAGATCGCCGCGGTGCCGACGGATGTTCCCGTGTCATTCGTCGTGGATGGCCACGGTCCGCCGTGTTGCATCGCCGGCGTCACGGCGACGCCGGTGGGCCAGCCGCCGAATAGCACACGGCCCGTGTGGCGGCTCAGCCATTGAATGAGCGAGCGAACCGGAGCGGAGTCCTCGTCGGCCCCGGCGTGAATCGTTCCCGTGAGATTTCCCTCGAACAGGTCGTCTGCGACGGCCGCAAGGTCGTCGTCGGGCGAGTACTCGACGAGCACCGACAACGGCCCGAAGGCTTCGTCGATCACCGTCCGGCGCTGAGCCAGGAGGTCTGCGACGGAGATGCTGACGATCGTCGGCGTCGCCCAGCCCTGGCCTGCGTCATCGAATCGAAGCACTCCCTCCGCGACGATCGTGACGCCGGGTGTGTCGAGGATGGCCGTGCGGCGGTCGCCATACCCTGTGGCGATGCCGGGGTACAGCATGCGGTGCTCCTCGACGGCCGCCGCCTTGGCTGCGAGCTGACCCGAGAGCCCGTGTCCGACCGGTAGAAACAGGAACCCGGGCTTCGTGCAGAGCTGACCCGCCGATCCGGCCACGCTCGCGACAAAACCCTCTGCGATGGCGTCGGCCCGCTCGGTCAGCGCCGCTTCGGTGACAAAGGCGGGGTTCACGCTGCCGAGTTCTCCGTAGAACGGGATGGGCGTCGGGCGCGCGGCTGCGATATCCGCGAGGATGCGACCTGCCCGAATGGACCCGGTGAAGCTTCCCGCAGCGATGGCTTCGTGCTTCAGCATCGCGACGCCGGCCTCTTGACCGAAGACCAGCTGCAGGATCCCGGATGGCGCGCCTGCGCCCTCCAACGCTCCTGCGACGACCGCCGCCGTCTGTTCCGACAGCTTCGGATGTCCGGAGTGCGCCTTCACTATGACGGAGTTACCGGCTGCGAGCGCCGAAGCAGTGTCACCACCTGCGACCGAGAATGCGAACGGGAAGTTGCTGGCCGCGAAGACGAGAACCGGGCCGACCGGAATGCGGTACCGACGAAGGTCCGGACGCACTCCCAACGCGAAGTCCGGGTCGGCATCATCGATCCGGACATCGAGATAGGCACCATCGACCACGACCTCAGCGAACAGCCGTAGTTGAACCGCGGTGCGCTTGAGTTCGCCCGTCAGCCTCGCCCGGGACAGCCCCGTCTCCTCCATGCCGGTGGAGATGAGCTCAGGCCCTGCCTGCTCCAGGGCGTCCGCCGCCGCCACGAGGGCCTCTGCACGCCGTCCTGGCGGCATCGATGCCCACACGGGCGCTGCCGTTGCCGCGCGGCGCGCAATCTGTTCGATGATTTCGGACGACGTCATGGGTCTCCTCAGAGTTGAAAGCCGACGGGGAAGGGGTCTGCGGGGTCGAGCACATACTGTCCGATTCCCGTCACCCATGCCCGCCCGGTGACGGTGGGGATGACGGCCGGTATGCCGTCGACGGTTGTCTCGCCGATGAGGCGCCCGGTGAATCGTGAGCCGATGAACGACTCGTTCACGAAATCCTGATTGAGGTCGAGTTCTCCGCGCGCCCACAGTTCGGCCATTCGCGCGGAGGTTCCGGTACCGCAGGGTGACCGGTCGAACCAGCCGGGGTAGATAGCCATCGCGTGTCTCGAGTACTGGGCAGTCGAGCCCGGCGCGATGAACTCCACGTGGTGGCAGTGGTCGACCCCGTCGATGAAGGGGTGTTCCGGAGGGTCGGTCGCATTGATCGCGTTCATGATCGCGAGGCCCGCCTGCAGGATCTCCTGCTGGTTCGACCGGTCGAACCCGATGCCCACCGCGTCGAGGTCGACCATGGCGTAGAAGTTGCCGCCGAAGGCGAGACTGTATGGCACGGTGCCGTAGCCGGGGACCTCCACCGAATCATCGAGGCGAAGAGAGTACGACGGCACGTTCTCGATCGTCACCGAGTCGGCGTGTCCGTCGGTCACCGCCACCCGCGCGATGACGAGTCCGGCCGGGGTGTCCAGCCGGATGGTGGTCACCGGTTCGAGAACCTCAACCATGCCCGTCTCGACGAGCACGGTGGCGACTCCGATGGTTCCGTGTCCGCACATCGGCAGGCATCCGGACACCTCGATGTAGATGACGCCCCAGTCTGCGTCCGGCCGAGTCGACGGCTGGAGTATCGCGCCGCTCATCGCCGCATGCCCGCGCGGCTCATTCATCAGGAAGAGTCGCACATCGTCGAGATGCTCGATGAAGTGCAGTCGCTTGTCGTTCATCGTCGCCCCGGGGATCACTCCCATGCCGCCTGTGATCACCCGGGTGGGCATGCCTTCGGTGTGGGAGTCGACGGCGGTGAACATTCGTTTGAACCGCATGATGGTGACCTCTCAGTCGTCTGCCGGGTCTGCGGAACTAGGGGCGGCGAGACGCGATGTAGTCGAGAGCCTTCTGCGTCTCGGCACGCACGTCGGCCTCCTGCGCGGCGCTCAGCGGGCCGCGCGGTGGCCGGGTCGGGCCACCGTAGCTGCCGCCGGCGATATCGATGGAGAGCTTGATGGCCTGCACGAATTCCGTCTTCGAATCCCATCGGAACACCGTGACGAGGGCGGTGTAGAGCTCACGGGCTTCGGCGATCTTGCCTGCGGTGACCAGGTCGTAGATCTCCACGGCCTCGCGCGGGAACGCGTTCGGATATCCGGCGAACCATCCCGACGCTCCGACCACCAGGGATTCGAAGAGCAGGTCATCCGCACCGGCGATGATGTCGATGTCACAGAGCTCCTTGATTTCGAGCACGCGACGGATGTCTGCGGAGAACTCCTTGATGGCGACGACCTCGGGAATCTCGGCCAACTTCGCCACGAGTTTCGGAGTCAGGTCGACCTTGGTGTCGAAGGGATTGTTGTAGGCCATGATCGGCAGACCCACCTCGGCGACCCGGGTGTAATGCTCGATGACCTCAGACTCGTTCGCGCGGTAGATGGTCGGCGGAAGCAGGAGCACACCATCGGCACCGTCCTCTTTGGCGTGTTCTGCCCACAACTTCGCCTGATGCCATCCGACACCGTGCACGCCAGCGACAACGACTCCACGGCCGTCGACAGCCTCCACGGCAACCTGAACGACCTTGCGACGCTCCTCATCGGTGAGCGACGAATACTCGCCGAGCGACCCGTTCGGACCGACGCCGCGACATCCGTTCTCGATCAGCCAGTTGCAGTGCGCGGCGAACTTGTCGTAGTCGACCGCGAGCCCGGCCGGTGCCGATGGGTCCTCTTTGAATGCGAGGGTGGTTGCGACGATGACGCCGCCGAGGTCGAATGCCTGCGTGGTCATTGCTGTCCTTTCGTGGGGTGGTCGGGTGACTTCGCGGAGGAGTCGGGTGCCGTGGGGTGGGAAGCGAGTTCGCCGAGCCTGATGGGCGCGGCGATCGGCCTGCGGTCGGTGCTGACGGCATCACCGAGAGCGCCGCCCGGCACGCAGCCGGCGATCAGCGTTTCGATGCTGCGTCCGCAGATCCTGCCCTGGCAGATGCCGAGGCCGGCGCGGGTGCTGAGCTTCATCGCGCGAAGGGACCGCGACCCGGTGCTCGCAGCGGTGGAGCAGAGCTGTCCGTAGGTCACCTCTTCGCAGCGACATACCAGCGTGTCTGCGGTCAGCATCTCGGGCCAGCCGGACCGGATGCCGTGGGCCGCCTCTATTCGTGCCGCGAACCCACGGAAGACGGAGCGCCTGCGGAGCGCATCACGCAGCACCGGGTCGCCAACGGGACCGCCGGCTGCGGCGTGCCCAGCGATCGCTCCCTCTGCGAGAGCCAGGTCGACCCCGCCGATGCCGGTGATCTCGCCGGCGGCGTACACGCCGGGAATGCTAGTGAGCTGGTTGTCATCCACGCTCACGAAGCGTTCCGCCGTGAGGGCGCATCCCGCGGCGATCGCCAGTTCGAGGCGGGGCGTGAATCCGTGGCTCACGCACACCGCGTCCGCGGCGATGCGCCGCTCCGATCCCGGAATCGGACTCCAGTCGGCTGTGACGGATGCCACGGTCACCGAGTCGACCCGATCGTCGCCGTGTGCGGCCACGACCGCTCGCCCGAGGCGGTACGGGATCCTGTTCCTCAGGTGACCTGTGGCGTATCCGGCGAGTTCGAGTCCCTTGCTCGATGCACCGAGCAACTGCCACGGCTTTGGCAGCCATCCGCGAAGCAGCGCGGGCATCCGATTGGCTTCATACACGCCGATCACGTGCGAACCGGCGGCGGCAAGAGACGCGGCCACCGGAAGCAGGAACGGGCCGGCCCCGGCCACCACCACGCGACGGCCGACGGCGAGACGCTCGCCCTTCGCGAGGGCCTGTGCTGCACCGCCCGTGAATACCCCGGGGAGGTCCCAGCCCGGAAACGGCAGGGTGCGGTCGTGCGCACCGGTGGCGAGCACGATTGCATCGGGTGAGAAGGTCAGGCGTTCGCGACCTACGCCGTCCGGCGCGCCGACGACGACGTGCACGGTGCCAGCGCCGACCGATGCGGTGCCTGCGACGGGCTCCGCGGCGCTTTCGAGGGCGAAGACCTGCGCCGAACGGATGATGCGGCAGGCCTCATCGGCCACAAGCGCCGCGCTGAGGGTCTGGAATGTGTTCCACCCATGGTGCAGGATTCGTTCGCGGGCGGCCGGACGGGATTCGGGGAGGTGACGCCAATACTGGCCGCCGAGCTGGTCCGACGAATCCAGCAGCGTGACGGATGCGCCACGCCTCCGAGCCGCGTGCGCGGCAGCGAGGCCAGCCGGTCCGGCTCCGATCACGAGGACGTGTCTCATCCGGCATCACCGCCGAGGGTCTTCGGAGATCGATTGTCGCCCTCGGGGTCGCCGCCTGAGTGCCCGGGCGCGGTGGGGAGGAGATCGTGCTGGCGCACGACGGCGTCGCCGTCCGCCGCACGGCGCTGGCAGGCTCGCACATCGCGGTGGCCGTTCACCTCGACGAGACAGTCGTAGCAGACGCCGATGCCGCAGAAGACCCCGCGCGGCCGTGCCTCCGCAGACGTCCGGCGGAATCCGAGCTCACCGGCGGCGAGGATCACGCCCGCCAGGCTCTGCCCGACGACCCCGGTGACCGACTCCCCATCGACCGTGATCGTCACGGGGGCGGGGGGCTCGGGCTGGATCGGATCCTCACGGAACGGGAGTAGTCGCGGCAACGGTCAGGCCATCTCGAGGTAGGGCGCAAGCGAGGCGCGGGCGACGGAGAACGGGGACGCATCGATACGGGTGGGGGCACCCCGCATCAGGTCGCGGATGAGTTCGGCAGTGGCCAGGCTGAGACCGATGCCAGCACCCTCGTGGCCGGCTGCATGCCATAGCCCCGGCATCCTCGGGTCCTCCCCGATGACCGGGAGGTGATCGGGCATGAAGGGCCTGAACCCGCCGTAGCTCCGCATCACGGCGGCGTCGCGGAGGAACGGGAACAGGCGCAGTGCCTTCCCCGCGATCTCGGCCAATGCGTCGACTCTGAGCCGACTGTCGAACCCGACCTGCTGGCGCGATGATCCGATCAGAACGGTGCCGGAAGCCGTCGACTCGACCACGCTCGAGGTCTGCAGCGCGCTGTCATCCGATCCGACGGCGCCGACATAGTCGGCGTCGTAGACCTTGTGGAAGATGCGATGGCGCATGCGTGTCGTTACGAGCAGTTCGCCCCGGCGCGGCCGCACCGGCAGATGCACGCCGAGAAGGGCCGCGACCTCGCCCGACCACGGGCCGGCTGCTATCAGAACGCGGCTGGCGCGAAGCTCGCCGGCGGGAGTCCGGATGCCCACGAGCGCTCCCGCCGAGTCGTGAACCGCTCCCGTGACCGGGGTGTTCTCGAGCAGCCGCGCTCCGAACCGACGGGCCGACGCCATCAGCGCTTCCGTGGCGATGGTGGGCTGCACCTGGGAGTCTTCGGGGTAGAACACGGCGAGTTCGATGCCGGGCGCGAGGTCGGGTTCGAGCTCCCGAGCCTCGACGTCCGTCAACTCTCGCGCATCCACCCCCGCCTCGCGCTGGCGGGAAGCGAAGGCGCGAAGAGCCGCAGCACCGACCGCAGTCGTCGCGACGACGAGCCCACCCTTGGGGTCGTATTCGACGGAGGGGAATTCGCCGCCGAGGTGATCGCCGAGCTGAGCCACCGTGTCGGTCCACAGCGTCGAGGCATACTGCGCGAGCAGCAGTTCGTGGCCTGGACCTTTATCGGAAACGAGGAGATTGCCTTCGCAGGCGGACGAGGTGCCTCCCGCCGTGGTCCCACGGTCGACGACGGTGACATCCCACCCCGCGGAGGCAAGGGTGCGGGCGCACGCCGCACCGATGATGCCGGCCCCGACGATGATCACACTGTCGTTCATCCCGCTCCCTCCTCCCCGTCGATAATATGTTACATACTACTGCTACAGCGTGCGGCGCTCTCGTTCAGGACGGCGCAGTCCTCTTACGCCCCGAGGTATGCGTCGACGATTCTGGGGTCGGCGAGCAGCTCCGACGCGCTGCCCTCGATCGTCGTCACGCCTCCCTCGATGACGTACGCCCGGTCGGTCACCTTCAGCGCGGCTCGCGCGTTCTGCTCGACCAGCAGCACGGTTGTTCCCTGGTCTCTGATGTCGGAGATGACCTGCATCACCTGCGCGACGATCAGCGGCGCCAGGCCCATCGACGGTTCGTCGAGCATCAGCATCTTCGGCCCGGCGACGAGCCCCCGCCCTATCGCGAGCATCTGCTGCTCGCCACCGGAGAGAGTTCCGCCCTGTTGCGCCCTGCGCTCCGCCAGCAGAGGAAGCAACTCGAACACCCGCTCGATGCGTTTCGCCACCTCCGCGCGATCCTTCACCAGATATCCACCAAGCTGCAGGTTCTCAAGCACGGTGAGGGTGCTGAAGATCCGCCGCCCCTCCGGCACGTGAATGAGCCCAGCACCGACGACGTTCCAGGGGTGGGCCTTTGTGATATCCACCCCGTTGAAGCGGATCACGCCGGATTGCGCCTTCACCAGGGAGGACGCGGTGGACAGGGTCGTCGTCTTCCCTGCGCCGTTGTTGCCGAGGAGGGCCACGATCTCGCCCTCTTCCACGTTCAAGCTGATTCCGCGGAGGGCTTGGACCTTGCCGTAAAACACTTCGACGTTGTCGAACTCAAGCATCGCCATTGCTCGGCACCTCCTCCTCGTCGTCTTTGCCGAGATAGGCCTCGATCACGGCGGGATTCGCCTTCACCTCGGCGGGACTTCCCTCCGCGATCTCCCGCCCGAAGTTCATCACGACGATTCGTTCGGACAGTTCCATCACGAGACCCATGTCGTGCTCGATCAGCACGATCGCGGTACCGAGCTCGCGGATGCGGCGACACAGCGACAGCAGGACCTGCTTCTCGGAGTAGTTCAGTCCCGCCGCGGGCTCGTCCAGCAGGAGCAGACCCGACTTGCGGGCAAGGGCGCGCGCGATCTCCACCTGTTTCTGCTGGCCGTACGCCAGATTACGGATCGGCACGCCGCGGTTGCCCTGGTAGCCGACGAAATCCAGCCAGTGATGAGCTTCGTCGGTGTAGCCGCTCTCGCTGCGCTTGAATCGTGGCGTGTGGAAGAGCGCGTCCGCCCAGGTCTGACCGCCGTAGAGGTGCATCCCGGCCCGGACGTTGTCGAGCACCGTCAGGTCCGGAAACAGGCGCAGATTCTGGAACGTTCGTGACACTCCAGCAGCGGCGATATCCGCCGGGCGCTTTCCCGTGATGTCTCGACCGTTGAGCAGCACCGAGCCGCCGGTCGGCTTGTAGAACCCGGTGATGCAATTGAAGGCACTGGTTTTTCCGGCCCCGTTCGGCCCGATCACCGCGATGATCTCCTTCTCGTGGGCGGAGAAGGTGAGACCGTCGACGGCTTTGACCCCGCCGAACACGATCTGCAGGTCCTTCACCTCGAGCACGGCGCTCATTTGCTCGCCTCGGCGGTCTTCGGGTCGATTGCATCGACCTGCGGCCGTTCTGGCTCATGAGCGCGCGCCGGCCAGAAGCCCTGAGGCCTGAAGATCATGACCACCACGAGCAGCAGACCGAACACGAGGTAGCGGTAGGCCGCGAAGTCGCGCAGCAGTTCCGGCAGGAGACTGATCACGAGCGCTCCAAGCACCACTCCTCGCATGTTGCCCATTCCTCCCAGTACCACTGCCATCAGCACCAGCGCCGACTGGAGGAAGATGAAGCTCTGCGGCGACACGGCCGAGAGATGAGAGGCGAACAGGATGCCGCCGACACCTCCCCAGATCGCGCCGAAGATATAGGCCATCAGCTTCACCTTGTAGGTGTGGATGCCCATCGCCTCCGCCGCGTCTTCGTCCTCCCGCACGAATCGCCAGGCGCGGCCCAACCGAGACCTGCCGAGCCGTGCGGCGCCCAGCACGAAGGCCGCCACGATCAGCACGGTGACGTAGTAGAACGCTGCAGGACTCTGCAGGTCGAAGTCGCCGATGGTGAGCAGCCCGGGTATCCCGAAGATGCCGGACGGTCCACCGGTGATGGTGAGGTTGTTGGCCGTTATCCGGGTGATCTCCCCGAAGCCCAGCGTCACGATGGCCAGATAATCGCTGCGCAGCCGGAGCGTCGGCGCACCGATGATCAGTCCGGCCAGGATCGTCATGACGAGCACGGCGGGAATGGTGAAGATCAGGGGCAGCTCGAACGACTTGGCGATGATTCCCGAGGTGTAGGCGCCGACCGCCATGAACGCGATGTACCCGAGGTCGAGCAGTCCGCAGTATCCGACGACGATGTTCAGGCCGGAGGCGAGCAGCACGAAGATGGCGGCCGTGGTCATGACATTCAACGCATACGGCGTCGCGATGATGAAGGGAACCAGCAGCGCGATCGCGAGTGCGATCCACCCGAGCATCTTGCTTTCGAAAAGTGCCGAGATTCGGGACGCGGGTGTTGTGCGCCTCGCCGGCGCGACAGTGTCGATCTTCTCGCTCATCTCAGACACGCTCCGTCACACGTTCACCGAGGATGCCGGTTGGTCGCAGGGTCAGGAAGAGGATCAGCACCGCGAACGCGAAGACGTCCCGCCATTGCCCGCCGAACCACTCGGCGCCGAAGGCCTCGACGAACCCGAGGACGAGACCTCCGAGCATCGCCCCTCGGATGTTGCCGATGCCGCCGATGACCGCGGCGGTGAAGGCCTTGAGGCCGATGATGAAGCCCATCAAAAAGTCGATCTTGCCGTAGTAGGCCCCGGCCATCACGCCAGCTGCGCCGGCAAGCGCAGAGCCGATGAAGAACGTGCGGGTGATCACCGCGTTGACGTTCACGCCCATCAGGAGGGACGCATTTCGATCGAGCGAAATGGACCGCATCGCCCGGCCGGTCGACGTCTTCTGCACATAGAAGTTGAGGAGAACCATGAGGATGGCCGCGATCAGCATCAGGATGATCTGAGGGAGCGATACCCGCGCCCCGATGAGGTCGAATACCTCGCCTTCCAGCCTGATGGGAAAGGCGCGTGGGTTCGGACCGGCGATCGCGGCGATCCCGTACTCGAGCGAGAACGACACACCGACCGCGGTGATCAGCACCGCGAGTCGCGGCGCCCCCCGGAGCGGTCGATATGCCACCCGCTCGATGATGACGCCGGCTGTGCCCGTGAGCAGCATGCTCAGCATCATCACGACGAGCAATGCGCCGATGGAGAGCGAGGCGGGGATTCCGCCGAGCGACGACAGCACGGCGAATCCGACGAAGGCGCCGAGCATGTAGAGATCGCCGTGCGCGAAGTTCAGGAGCTTGATGATGCCGTAGACCATGCTGTATCCGAGCGCGATCAGGGCATAGAACGAGCCGACGAACAGCCCGTCCCAAATGAGTTGAGACATGTGACCCGTTTCGAGGGTTGGTGACGGATGCCGCGCCAGCGCTGCGGCGCGGCATCCGTCAACGGGAACTAGGAGAGGTCGTCCTCGAGCACGAACTTGCCATCCTCGATCACCAGGATCACGAACCCACCGGTCGACAGCGTGTGGTCGGGCGAGAACTTCAACGGGCCCGAGAACATCTCGAATCCGTCGATGCCTTCGAGCGCCGCGATGATGTCGTCGCCATCGGTCGAGCCGGCTTCCTCGATCGCTTCGGCCGCAAGGCGCACCGCGTCGTAGGACTGGGTGGAGTAGGGGCCGGGCTCGGCGTCGAACCGCTCCTTGTAGTTCGCGATCCAGTCCTCGGCGCCCTCCAGCGTGTCGGGGGTCTGGGTCATCGTCGCGTACGTGCCCTCAGCGCCTGCACCCGCGATCTCCGCGAGCGATGCATCGACGCTGCCGTCGGCGACCATGATCTTGCCTGTGTATCCCGCGTTCTTCAGTTGGTTGATGATCAGGCCGCCCTCCTGGTAGTACCCCGTCCAGTAGACGAGTTCAGGGTTCGCGCCGAGGATCTCCCGCACCACCGCCGAGTAGTCACTCTCACCCGCGGTGACTGAGGTGGTGAGCACGACCTCGATCGCGCCATCCTCTTCGATCTGCGACTTCGTCTCGGTCGTGATGTCCTTCGAGTAGCTCGTGTTGTCGTCGACCAGCGCGACGCTCGTGAACCCCTCGTTCGTCATGAAGGTGAGTGCGGCGGTCGACTGCTGCTTTCCGGTTCCGTTGATCATGAACACGTTCTTCGCGCCCTGCTTCACAAGGTCCTGCGAGTTCGCCGCGGGAATGATCATCGGCACGTTGGCCTTCTGGAAGATCGGGATCGTCGGCAGGGTCGCGCCCGAGCAGTAGCCACCCACCGAGACGACGACGCCATTCGACACGGCCTTGTTCGCACCGGCGACGGACTGCTGCGCGTCGCACGCCTCGTCTTCCACATTGAGTTCGAGCTGACGACCGAGCACACCGCCCGCCTCATTGATCTCGTCGACGGCCATCTGCGCGCCGTTCTCCATGTAGGCGCCCGTGGGGGCGCTGCTACCCGAGATCGGGATGACCATACCGATCTTGATCGGGCCCGAGTCGCCGCCTTCGCTCCCGCTTCCGCTGCCGCTTCCGCCGCTGTCTCCGCCGAGAATGCCGCCGCTACAGGCGGAGGTGGTGAGTAGTACGGCCGTCGCAATGCCGAGCAATATGGTGCCGCGTTTTCCGAGTTTCATTGTCTGCCTCTCCTTTGATGGTGACAATCGGGACTGTGTTTGGGGCCGGTCTGGAGTTCCGAGTCCTCATCGACTCCACTCACCCGCACCGCCTGTACGATATGACATGTTACAGACCCTCGTCAACGGTCCGGATCGTCACTAGCATGAGCGATATGTGCCATATCACTGCGCCGGTCAGTACGGTCGACTACCACACGGCCGGCGAACCGTTCCGCATCGTTGCGGACGGCCTGCCGGACATCGGCGGGGCGACCGTCGCCGAGCGACGGGTGACGGCCCAGGGATCGACATCGATCGATGCGTACCGGCAGATGCTGTGCCGCGAACCGCGCGGTCACGTCGACATGTACGGCGGCTTCATCGTGCCACCCGACGACGACGGCGCCGACTTCGGAGTGCTGTTCTGGCACGGCGACGGGTACTCCACGGCGTGCGGACACGGCACGATCGCGCTGGGCGTGTGGGCCGTGCACAGTGGGCGGGTCGCATCCGATCCGAACGGAACGACTCCCGTGACCATCGACGTGCCCTCCGGCCGGGTCGTGGCCCACGTGCGGCAGACGGCTGGCGTCGTTACCGCCGTGGTCTTCGAGAACGTGCCGTCGTACACCGTCGCCGTCGGAATCGAGGTGCAGACGTCGGTCGGCCGAGTCCCCGTGGACCTGAGCTACGGCGGCGCGCTCTACGCCTCCGTGGAGGCATCGGCACTCGGCCTCTCCGTCGTGCCGTCCGACTACCAGCAACTCCTCTCCCTCGGCCGCGAGATCAAGTGGGCACTCAATGACAGCGAGCTGGCCACGCACCCGACCGATGAGCGCTTGAGCGGTGTGTACGGCACGATCATCTTCGACGATCTCGGCGACACCGCAGAGGGTCCCCACCAGCGCAACGTGACGGTCTTCGCCGACGGGCGCGTGGACCGCTCCCCCTGCGGGTCCGGCACGGCCGCGCGACTCGCCCTTCTGGTCGAGTCGGGGCGCCTCGCCCCCGGTGAAACCCTTGTGCACGATTCGATCGTGGGTACGCGGTTCCTCGGCCGTGCGCAGGCCATTCCGGGCGACCAGCGCCGCGCGATCATCTCGGAGGTGGAGGGGATGGCGTTCAAGACAGGCGAACACACCTTCACACTGGACCCGGCAGATCCGCTGCCCACCGGGCTGGTGCTCCGGTGACGGACTCGCTTCCCTGGTTCAGCGCGGACGACGTGTTCGCCAGGGTCGACTATCCGCGCGCCATCCGCGCGGTGCGGCGCGCCGTGAGCACCGGCGTCGATCCGGCCGACGACCCGGATCGGACGATCGTGACTGTGGCCGAGGGGCAGTTGCTGTTCATGCCGGCGCAGTCAGCCGATTTCGTGGGCGCAAAGATCGCCAGCGTCGCGCCGGGCAATCCCGCACTGGGGAAGGAGCGGATCCAGGGCATCTACGTGGTGATGGACGCGCGATCCCTCACCCCGCTGGCGCTGATGGACGGCACCGCGTTGACCACCCTCCGCACGCCGGCCGTCTCCGCCGCGGCGGCAGACACGCTGGCGCCCGGCGAGGTGGACCATCTGGTCGTCTTCGGATCCGGCCCACAGGCATGGGGTCATGTCGAGGCGATGAGGTCAATCCGCACCATCGGCCGGGTATCCGTCGTCGCGCGTGACGATGCGCGCGCCCGCGCGTTCGCGGAGCGGGTGCGGACCATCGGCGTCACGGCCGAGGTGGGGGCGCCCGACGCTGTTCGCGACGCTCAGCTCATCGTGTGCGCCACCACGGCGAGAGAGCCGCTGTTCGACGGCACGCTGGTGCCAAACGACTCGTGCACGGTCGCGGTCGGATCGCACGAGCCCAATGCCAGGGAGCTGCCGTCAGCGTTGATCGCGCGCGCGCAGATCGTGGTGGAGGACATCTCGGTTGCGCTGCGGGAGGCAGGCGATCTGATCATTCCTATCGCCGAAGGCGTGGTGGACGAGACGACCCTCGTATCGATACGCGCGCTCTTCACCGGCGCGACCCTGGTGGACCGCGCTCGACCCAGGGTCTTCAAGAGTTCCGGCATGGCCTGGGAAGATCTGGTCGTGGCGACCGAGGTCTTGAGCGGCGGCTCGGAGTAGCGCGTCGAGCTTGTGGTGCACCCCCTGGGACTTGAACCCAGAACCCACTGATTAAGAGTCAGTTGCTCTGCCAATTGAGCTAGGGATGCGCGTTCCGACGTAAAGGCCGGACCGAGGATAAAGGTTAGCACGAGGTTTGCACCCTCTCGAACACACCCCTCTCGCGGCGGCATCCGGCCGTCGGCAAGGACCGCTCCGGGGTGCACCGCGGCGGCCGGAACGGGCTCACCGCCGAGCGGTGCTCACATAGCATTGACCCACACCGAGCCCGCCAGGAGATGCCATGACCGACACCACCGCTCGCCTCGAGGTGGGCGACATCGCCCCCGAGATCAGCCTCACCGACCAGGACGGCACCACACGCTCGCTCGCCGAGCTCAGAGGTCAGAACGTCATCGTCTACTTCTACCCGGCCGCGATGACCCCCGGATGCACGACCGAGGCCTGCGACTTCCGCGACAACCTGAACTCCCTCTCCTCCGCCGGCTACCAGGTGCTCGGGGTCTCGAAGGACACAACGGCCGACCTCAAGCGATTCGCCACCGAGGAGAACCTGAACTTCCCGCTGCTCGGCGATCCCGGCCTCGATGTCCACCACGCCTATGGCGCGTGGGGCGAGAAATCCCTCTACGGCAAGAAGGTCACCGGCGTGCTGCGCTCCACCTTCGTGATCGACGCGGACGGCGTCATCCGCCACGCGCTCTACAACGTGAAGGCCACGGGCCACGTGAAGAGCCTGCGCAAGAAGCTGGGGCTCGACTAACCCTCGCGCCGCATGGTGTGGGCGATGACGCTTCGTGTGAATAGCAGCACGAGGATCGCGACCGCGGGCACCAGCAGCAACCAGCCCACCTCGGGCCGGGCGAACACGCCCTGAAAGCTGCCGATCGCCACGGTGAGCTGGAGGACCTGCACGGTGACAGCGGCCCCGCGGATCCACGAACTACCCCTGAGCGCGTTGACGGCGATTGCCCCCACCCCAGCGGCGGCGGCGGCCGTGAGCACGAACAGTGCGATGGCTGCGAGGTAGGACGACGGCTCCCCCGTGATCAGGTCCACGAGCAGCACGACAGCGAGCGCCGCAAGGCCGAGGGCCTCGATCGCCAGGAGCGCGACCAGGGTGAGAACCGCTCGGGAAAAACGTCTGCCGGAATCGTCAGCCGAAGGCTCTGAAAGCCGTTCATTCATGGGGCGTTCCAATGCAAACCTATTGATTAGGGGCGGACGTTATGAGAGTCTATGGGAGGTCGTTTTGAGGTTCACACCGCCGTGAGCGCGGCCGTTTGCCGCACCCCCCACGGCATTAACCCCCCTTCCCCACTACCGCAGTTGCACGACTTTGTCATGCTCGAAGCTGCGATTTAAAGGAGCACGAATGGACTGGCGCAATAACGCTGCCTGCCTCACGGCGGACCCCGAACTCTTCTTCCCTGTCGGGAACACGGGTCCGGCGGTCGATCAGATCGAGAAGGCCAAATCTGTCTGCGGTCGCTGCACCGTTTCCGAGCAGTGCCTTCAGTACGCGCTGGAGACCAGCCAGGATTCCGGAGTCTGGGGTGGCCTCAGCGAAGACGAGCGTCGCGCCCTCAAGCGCCGCGCCGCACGCGCCCGCCGCGCCTCCTGACCCGAAGCACGCTTCGACGCCGGTCGCCCGATGTGGTGGCCGGCGTCAGGCATTTAACGGCGGATCAGCGCGGCAGGTTGATCCATGCGAGCGGAATATCGATCGTGACCTCGGTGCCGCTGCCCATCATGGTGTGCCAGTCGATGGTGCCGCTCAGCTCGCCCTGAATCAGGGTGCGCACGATCTGGGTCCCGAGCCCGGAGCCCACCTTCCCCTCGGGAAGGCCCACACCGTTGTCGCGCACCTGCACGCTGAGGGTCTCGTCGGTGCGCTCGGCGATGATCTCCACTTCGCCCTCGCGACCGGCGAGCCCGTGCTCAACCGCGTTGGTCACGAGTTCCGTCAGGGCCAGGGCGAGCGGTGTCGCGTACTCGCTCGGAAGCACACCGAAGCTGCCCGACGACTTCGGATGCACCTTCGTGTTGTGAGTCGACGCCACCTCCGCGATCAAGAGAAGCACCCGATCGAACACCGCATCGAAGTCGACGTTCTGGTTGAGCCCCTCGCTGAGGGTGTCGTGCACGACGGCGATCGCGGCGACCCGGCGCATCGCCTGATTGAGCGACTCGCGCGCTTCTTCCGAACGCGAGCGCCTCGCCTGAATGCGCAGGAGTGAGGCGACCGTCTGCAGGTTGTTCTTCACGCGATGGTGGATCTCGCGGATCGTCGCGTCCTTGGTGATGAGCTCGCGCTCCTGATGGCGGAGCTCCGTGACATCCCGGCACAGCACCATCGCGCCGACCCGCTCGCCCCTGTCCCGCACGGGGATGGCGCGAAGCGACACGGTCACACCCCTCGCCTCGATGTCGGTGCGCCACGGCGCCCGGCCGGTCACCACGAGGGGCAGCGACTCGTCCACGACGAGCTTCCCGCTGAGCAGCCCGGTGGTCACCTCGGCGAGTGACTCGCCTTCGAGTTCACCCGCGAACCCCATGCGGTTGAAGGCGGAGAGACCGTTGGGGCTCGCGAACGTGACGATACCGTCGACATCCAGCCGCACCAGGCCGTCCGAGGCGCGAGGCGCTCCCCTTCGCGGACCGGTCGGGGCACCGAGGTCGGGAAAGTCCCCGGCCGCGATCATGGCGAAAAGGTCGTTGGCGCAGTCGTTGAAGGTGAGCTCCTGGCGACTCGGCGTGCGCGCCTCACTCAGGTTGGTGTGCCGCGTGATGATGGCGACCGGATGATCGGTCGTCGCCGCACCCGACGCGCCGAGCCGGCGCAGCACCGGCACCGCCCGCACTCGCGTGGGAGTCTCCTCATACCAGTCGGGTGCGGCCGAATCGATGATCTGACCGGACTCGAAGGCGTCGGTGATCTGCTTGCGCCACTCCGGCTTCACGTGCTGGCCCACGAAGTCGCGGTAGAACAGGGTCGCGGAACTGGACGGCCGTGCGTGCGCCACTGCCACGAACGAGTCATTCTGGGTCGGCACCCACAGAACGATGTCGGCGAAGGCCAGGTCGGCGATCAGCTGCCAATCGCCGACGAGGAGGTGGAGCCACTCGATGTCGGCGGCATCGGAGCGGCCCTGCGCGAGCACGAGATCACTGAGGGTCGACACGACTCCAGCGTAACGGGGGTGCCGACCTCCTCGATCCGCCGAGGTCAGGCCTCTGGTGGGCCGTCGTCCGCGAATCGAAGCGGAAAGGAGTCGGCCGCCTCCGCGGAGAGCCGGATGACCGCCCGGAGCAGATCCTCCAGACTCGAACTCCGCAGCAACTCGATCTGATCGAGTTGGGCGAGCGGCGCGATGCCCGCGAGTTGCCATGACGACGAGATCGGGTCATCCGACAGCTCCACGACAGACGCCCACACCTGCTCGGTGAATTCACTCGCTATTGCGAGGGCGCGGCGCACCGACTTCTCGGCCTCGAGGCGGAGCGGCTCGAGATCGGGATTCCACTCGAGCTCCGGCAGCACCCGCACGATCGCATGCGGATAAGGATCCTCCTCGAGCCACTCGATCACTTCGAAGCGCCGTTCACCCTGTGCCACCACCGCGATGTAGCCTTCGCGTGCCTCGATTTCGGTGACCTGGGCCACGGTGCCTGCGCCGAATCGCTGCTCGCCGCCGCCAACCTCCTGCCCCCGCTCGATGAGCGTCACGCCGAACTCGGGGCTGTCCGTGTCGAGGATTGCGGCGAGCATCACGAGGTACCGCTCCTCGAAGATGCGCAACCTCAGCGGAAGATGCGGGAACAGCACGGAGCCGAGGGGGAACATCGACAGTTCCGCGAGTGCTCGGGCTTCGGTCATAAGGCAAGCGAACCACGCCTGACTCCCCCGGCCAAGTGTCGGGCGTGTTCAGACCACGCCTGCCGGCCGCCGGATGACCCGCCCTCTCACCCTGCAGCGGCCTCCCTGCGCCGCGCGACGAGACCACGAAACCCTGCCGTCGGCGCGCGGTGCGATGTCGATCCAGCTTCCTCGGTTGTGGTCGTCGGCAGTATCTCCGAACGAACGAACCGCGTGAGTGCGTGCCTTGCCGGTGACCGCATCGCGGTGTCGCGAAGGGTACGTCCGGTGAGCACGGCCCGATCGAAGGCCGCCTGATCGTGCGGCACGAGCAGCGGAGAGGTGATCCCACCGAACCGACGGAGGGTCTGCCCGATCTGCGCCGTGGGGTTCAGCCCGACCACACCCTGCCGCACCTTGTTGATCACCACGCTCACCCGGTCGGCGTCGATCGTCTCGAGCAGGTCCACGTGGGCTCGCAGGAACCGCGACATCCCGACGGGGTCGGCCGCGCCCACCGCGATGACATGATCGGCCTCTCGAAGCGCCGAGATCGTGGCCGCGTTCCTGCGCGGGGCAAAAAGGTCGCTGGAAATCTCCTCGTCGTTCTCCAGACTCGATCCGGTGTCGAGAACGGTGAAATCCACCCACGAGCGGCACTCCCGGATGGTTCCGGTCACCCGCTCAGCCGAAAGCTCTGGCCAACGGCTCGCCCGCCCGATGCCGGTCAACACCCAGAAGCTGCCGTGTCCCGACAGGTAGCGCTGGCCCACCCGTTCGAGTTCGAGCCGCGAGAGGCTCCCTGCCCCCGCGAGCCGACACGCGGCCGCAAAGCCGGGCGACTCGTCGAGCAGCCCGAGTGTCGGAGCCACCGAGGCGCTGAAGGTGTCAACATCCGCCAGCGCCACCGTGTGCCCCGCTGCGGCGATCTCCGCGGCCACCGACACCGCCACCGAGGTCCGGCCCGGAGCGCCCGCCGGACCCCACACCGCGACGACCGTGCCCTGCCGGGCACGAGGTTGCTCCTGCGGCTTCACCACGCCCACGATCACCTGTTCGATCTCGGGCCACTCGCTGTCGATCGACACCACCTCGTGCAGCCCGAGCGATCCTGCGTAGCGCCGCTGCTCGTCGCCGTCGATGAGGGCAACCACGCGCACACCCGCGTCGTCGGTGTCCGCCAGGAGGCGGGCCGTGAGGTACCGGGAGCCTGCCCCGACCACAGCCACGTCGCATCTGCGCTGCGTGAGCGCCACCGCCAGCTCGTCGGCGCTGGCCGCCGCGCAGACGAGCCGGTGACCGTGATGTTCGAGGGCTTCCCTGAGCCGCTCTTCGACGCCGATCGGTACGGCGAGCGCGATGTCGATCATCAGCGGCCGCCCACCGGGATGCTGTCCGGCACGAGCGAGAGGGCGGCCTTTCCGGTCATCGCGTCGAGTACGGCCGCGACGGACTTGCGCGGGATCAGCACCTCGACACCCACCGTCGAACGGTCGACGATCAGTCCGTCGGTCTCGACGACCCGCGCCACGGTGGCACCCGCCACCAGCACCGCCGGCGGCTCGTACGCCCCACCTTCGACCACCCGCGCGGCCCACACGTCGGCAAGGGAGCCCTCGATGATCGCCTCGGGAAGCGGCGCCGCCACCGCCAGCACGACCGACGCGAGTGTCTCGCTCGCCGCCGTCCCGAGCGACGCGACGGGGATCAATTCGCCTGCACCGACGGCGCGGGTGACGATGGCGCCCTCCTCGGGCAGCGCGGATGCCGCGAGGTAGTGTCGCGTGGACTCGGCCAGCTTCACCTTCCGAACCGTGACGTGCTGTGCGGAGAGTCGGTCTCCGGGAGTGAGCAGGCTAGCCGCCGCGAGAACGTCGACAGTGTCATCCGCCGACCGCACGATCCACCCGACACCCACCACCGACGCCACGATGAGCACCAGTCCGATCGCGAATCTCGGGTCGAACCAGACTCTGCGAGGCGGCTGCTCAGCGGGGGTGCGAGGCGCGCGCGGCATACTGCTACTCCGATCGATCGACGGTGGTGACGACCATGGTCGTCCGGCGCGCAACCGGCGGGGAAAGTTATCCACAGCCACGTTCGTCGCTGTACCCCGGCCCGATAATCGAGACATGGATGAGGCCGCAAACGCAGGCGAGCTCGGGCGCTTCTTGACCATCGCCGACACCGCCGAGGTTCTGAACATCTCGGTGAGCCAGGTGTATGGCCTGGTGCGATCGGGAGAGTTGCCAGCCATCCGGATCAGTGCTCACGGACACTGGCGGGTGGAGCGCATCGTGCTCGAGACCTACATCGAGTCGCGCTACGAGGAGGCACGGCGCGAGGGGCTCTGGAATCAGGCGGAGTACATCGACCGCCCAGAGGTCGTCTTCGACCCCAGACTGAACGGTCACAACCGCACGAGCACGACCTGACGGAACGGAACGATGCGATACCCGGTCACCGCGCCCTCGCGGCGGGCCGACCCGGGCTCATGCACCGCCAGGTCGAAGTGATCCCTTCCCACCCGATCAATGGTGCCGAACACTGCGCCATCGACCAGCCGGATCTCGAGATTCGACCGGCGCCGGCAGAGATCACGCAGCACGAAACTCAGGGTCAGCCGCGCGGAGAGGGCGCGGTCCGGCACCGGGTCGCGGAGGGTCTGCCCGGTCTGGCGCCCGGTGAGCAGGATGCCGGTCACGGAATCGAGGGGAATGACGCACTGGGCGCCGGGCACCCCGTCTCCGACCAGGTCTGCTGAGCACCAGTCCTTGCCGACCGCCACGGGGCGAACCTCGACATGGTGCCCGCCGAGGAGTTCGAGGCGCACCGAGTAGGCCGAATGGCGGCTCTCTGCGGCGTGGAGTGACGCTATGCGGTCACGCAGCGTCATCCGTCCGAGGCGTAGGCGCTCCTCCTCGGCGCGGAGGTCCACCTCCTCCGCGCCCAGCCCCTGTTCCAGTTGCCCCTCGAGGTCGTCGAAGAGGTTGTCCCAGCGCATGTCCAGTGACCGTAGCCATCCCTCGGTGCCCGCGGGGCAGTTATCCACAAGCGGATTTTCAGGATGGACAGCACGCGATGAAGCTGACACAGTGTCACTCTCGGGTGTCGACCCCCGGCACCATGGGGATCCGCACCGACTGCAACCCGTCGAATCCGGAGGCCGTCTTGAGCACATCACTCCCCGCGAACGAGCCTCCCGGCGCACCGGTAACGCCCCTCGCGCGGTCGCGGCGTCATACCGACGAGTTCTTCGGAACGCAGCCGGCGGCCACGGCAGCCCTGCCCGATCCTGCGCCGCTGCTCGGCAACCTCACCCGCTGCGTGATCGAGATACTCGCCGGATGCCGCGATCTCGAACAGATCTCGCGCTGGGTCACCGACGACGTCTACCGCCACCTGCTGAAACGGGTCGTGCTGTCTGCCCGCGCTCGCAACGCGAAGAATCTGCAGCCCACACGACCGAGCTTCTCGATCGGCTCAACCACCGTCTGCTATCCGCGCGACGGCGTGGTCGAGGCCGTGGTGCTCGTGCGCGGCCGGGCTCGGGCACGCGCCGTCGCCATCCGGTTGGAAGGCATGGACAACCGATGGCGGGCGACCGCCATCAACGTTCTCTGAAGGGCGCCAGACCCTCGACCGGTCCGGCCGAGGTCGCGGATGTCGCTCTACTTGTTCTTGGACTGGGCCCGACGTTCCGCCCGGTTGACCGGGGGCTCGCCCGCCGCACGCTGACCGAATGCCCCGCGACCCTGAGGTCCTGAGCGCGGGCCTCCCGGTGCGGGCTGCTCGCCCTCGCCGGATTCACCGGCCTCCGCGGCATCCTGAGCCCGCTGCGCCTTGGCGGTGGCGGCCTGCTCGATCTGTCCGCGCTGGTTGCGCACCTCGACCTCGCCGTCGGCGTTCGGCGCCGAGTAGCTGAGGCGCTCGGCCGGAGCGCCCGATTCGCCGAGGCCCTTCGCCGCGACGACGGGCACTGCGGCCTGGGCGCCGGCGGGCGAGACCTCGACCTCGAGGTTGAACAGGAACCCGATGGTCTCCTCGCGAATCTGGCCCATCATGCTCTGGTACAGGGCGAAGCCTTCGCGCTGGTACTCCACGAGCGGGTCGCGCTGCGCCATCGCTCGAAGGCCGATGCCGTCCTTCAGGTAGTCCATCTCGTACAGGTGGTCGCGCCAGCGGCGGTCGATGACCGACAGCACGACGCGACGCTCGAGCTCCCGCATGGCGGGTTCGGTGAGAGCCTCGGTGCGCTTCTCGTAGGCGAGCGCCGCGTCGGCGAAGATCTCCTCGCCCAGCATCTCGCGCGTGAGCCGACCGTGGGATCCGGCCTCACTCAGCACCTCGTCCACGGTGATCGACACCGGGTAGAGAGTGCGCAGTTCGGTCCACAGCGAGTCGAGGTCCCAGTCGTCGGCGTTGCCGTCGGCGGTGTGCCCATCGATGACCTCGTTGATGACGTCGCGAAGGAACGTCTGCGTGCGCTCCTTGAGGTCGTCGCCCTCGAGGATGTGGCGGCGGTCTCCGTAGATCGCCTCGCGCTGGCGGTTGAGCACGTCGTCGTACTTGAGCACGTTCTTGCGGATCTCGGCGTTGCGCGCTTCGACCTGGCTCTGTGCGCTGCGGATGGCGCGGCTGACCACCTTGGACTCGATCGCGAGATCGTCAGGCACGCTGCCCCGTCCCATGAGCGACTCGGCCGCAGCCGAGTTGAACAGGCGCATCAGGTCGTCGGTGAGAGAGAGGTAGAAGCGGCTCTCTCCGGGGTCACCCTGGCGGCCGGAACGGCCACGGAGCTGGTTGTCGATTCGGCGGGATTCGTGACGTTCGGTGCCGAGCACGTAGAGGCCTCCGGCCTCGACGACCTTCTCCGCCTGCGCCTCGACCTCGGCCTTGACCCGACCGAACACGTCGTCCCACTCGGCCTCGTACTCGTCCGGGGTGTCGACGGGGCTGAGGCCCTTGCGGTGCATTTCCGCGACGGCCAGGAATTCGGCGTTGCCGCCGAGCATCACGTCGGTACCGCGGCCGGCCATGTTCGTGGCGACCGTGACAGATCCGAGCTGCCCCGCCTGAGCCACGATCGCGGCTTCGCGAGCGTGGTTCTTGGCATTCAGGACCTCGTGCTTGATGCCGCGCTTGGCGAGCATCTTGGAGAGGTATTCGCTCTTCTCGACGCTCGTCGTGCCGACCAGCACCGGCTGGCCGGTCTTGTGACGCTTGTCGATGTCCTCGACGACCTGCTGGAACTTCGCGGTCTCGTTCTTGTACACGAGGTCGGCCTGGTCCATGCGCACCATCGGCCGGTTCGTCGGGATCGCGACGACTCCGAGCTTGTAGGTGCTCATGAACTCGGCGGCCTCGGTCTCGGCGGTACCGGTCATCCCGGACAGCTTGTCGTAGAGGCGGAAGTAGTTCTGCAACGTGACGGTGGCGAGCGTCTGGTTCTCGGCCTTGACGGCGACGCCCTCCTTGGCCTCGATGGCCTGATGGATGCCCTCGTTGTAACGACGTCCCATCAGAATTCGGCCGGTGTGCTCGTCGACGATGAGCACCTCGCCGTTCATCACGACGTAGTCCTTGTCCTTCTTGAACAGGGCGCTCGCCTTGATGGCGTTGTTGAGGAACGAGATGAGCGGGGTGTTCGCGGACTCGTAGAGGTTGTCGATGCCGAGGTAGTCCTCGACCTTCTCGATTCCGGGCTCGAGGACTCCGACGGTGCGCTTCTTCTCGTCGACCTCGTAATCCTCGCCGGCCACGAGGCGTGTGGCGAGGGTGGCGAACTCGTTGAACCAACGGTTGGCCTCGCCCGATGACGGGCCGGAGATGATCAGCGGCGTGCGGGCCTCGTCGATGAGGATCGAGTCCACCTCGTCGACCACGGCGAAGAAGTGGCCGCGCTGCACCATGTCCTGTGTCTGCCAGGCCATGTTGTCGCGAAGATAGTCGAACCCGAACTCGTTGTTCGTGCCGTAGGTGATGTCCGCGGCGTACTGCTCGCGGCGCTGAACCGGCGTCTGCCCGCTCAGGATGCAGCCGGTGGTCATTCCGAGGGCGCGGAAGACGCGCCCCATGAGTTCCGACTGGTAGCTGGCGAGGTAGTCGTTGACCGTGATGACGTGCACGCCCTTGGACGCGATGGCGTTGAGGTAGGCCGCCGTCGTCGCGACGAGCGTCTTGCCCTCACCGGTCTTCATCTCCGCGATGTTGCCGAGGTGGAGGGCCGCTCCGCCCATGAGCTGCACGTCGAAGTGCCGGAGTCCCAGTGTGCGTTTCGCCGCTTCGCGCACCGCGGCGAATGCCTCGGGCAGCAGGTCGTCGAGCGATTCGCCCTTCGCGTGGCGACCGCGGAGCTCCACCGTCTCGTTCTTCAGTTCCTCGTCGGTGAGGCCCGTGAAGTCGTCTTCGAGGTGATTGATCGCCTCCGCATACCGCTGGAGGCGGCGGAGGGTGCGACCCTCCCCCACTCGGAGAACGCGCTCAAGAACATTAGCCACCGAAAAACTCCCACTGCCCATTCCGGGCGAAAAGACTGATCAACCACGCCGGATGCGGCCGTAACCGTTCCGTGATGCGTCCCAATCCTAGCCACGCGTGACATGGCGAGGGCTGTGGGCGCCGATACCGCGTACCGACGCCCACCCCCAATGCTGGCGTCAGCGCGCCGCCTTTCGTGACGCGGTGACCTCCTCCTGGTACTCCTCCGCGTTGTCATCGAGCCCGATGACGCCGTAGTCCCAGCCCTTTCGGCGGTACACCACGCTCGGGCGTTCGTTCTCGGCATCGATGAACAGGTAGAAGTCGTGGCCGACCAACTCCATGTAGTAGAGCGCGTCATCGACGCTCATCGGTGAGGACGCGAAGAGCTTCTTGCGAATCACCACCGGACTCCACTCCGGCTCGGCATCCACCTCCCCGGCAACCACGTCGACCGCGCCCGTGCGCACCTTCTCCATCACCTCAGGGTCGGCCGGCGTGATGTCGACAACGCTGAATCCGCCGCTCGTCGCTTCGCGCAGCGACGTCGGGCGATGCTTGCCCCGATGCACCTTGTGCCGGTCCTTCGCCCGGCGCAGGCGCTCCAACAGCTTGTCGAGCGCGAGGTCGAATGCCACGTACTTGTCGGAACCGTTCGACTCCGCCCGCACGAGCGGACCCGGGCCGACGAGAGTGAGCTCGACCCGGTCATCGCCGGTGGAGCCGTTCTTCTCGTTGTGGCGGCTCACCTTCACCTGAAAGGCCAGTGCCCGATCGGCCAGATGAGTGACCTTTTCGGCCTTCTCTGTCGCGTACTCACGGAAGCGATCCGTGATGCCGAGCCCCAGTCCGTTGATGGAAATTTCCATAGCGTCCTCCCAGTTCCGGTGGCGCGTGCCTGTGAACCAGGCGGTGAAGCGCGCCTCTTTCGCCCACCGTAGTCCTCCGGGCTGGACGATGTCACGGACCGATCACGACGGCGCGCCGCCACTGCCCCCGCGTCGGGGAGTCGCGGCCACCGTTGCGCCGCCGACCACACGGCCTCCCGCCGCCTCGATGGCGCGAGCGAGATCGACCAGGGTCGATCCGGTTGTCACGATGTCGTCGACGATGACGAAGCGTCGCCCTCGCAGGTCACCTGTGGCGACGAAGGCGCCCCGCCTGTTCTCGACGCGGGAGTCCCTGTCCAGCTTCTTCTGGGCGGTCGTTCGTCTGGCGTAGGACGCCACTCGGGCCGGTCGGGGCAACCCGGCCTTGGCGATCAGCACGGACACCGGATCGTAGCCGCGACGCCGCGAACCGGGGCCGGGAGGCACCGGCGCGAGCTCGACGCGTCCGCTGGCCGCGGCGCCGATGGCCGCGGCCAGCGCCGGGGCGAGGGCCGACGCCACATCCGTTCGACCATGCTCCTTGAAGGCGACCATCGCCCGCCGCGTGACATCGTCGTAGACCAGGCCGCTCCGAACCTCGAGCGTGCCGATGGTGGTGCTCAGAGGTTCTCCCGGCCGCAGTCGGCACAGACAGTCGGCACACAGGCTCCTGCCGTCGGCGTCGCATCCGGCGCAGGAGATAGGCAGGACAACCGCGAGGGCATCGAGGAGTGCCGTGCGAAGCCATCCTGGTGCGCGCATGCCCACATCGTCGCCGACGGACACGACGGGCGGTCAGCGGATGATGCAGCGGTGGACGGCCCGCCCGCGGCGCACCTCGGGAGGACCGCTCAGCGCTGGGTCGCGAGCATCGACACCGCGACGCCCTGATCGGTCCAACTGTTGCCGCTCCGCTTCACGATGGTGCCGGTGGAACTCAGCACCCGCAGGTCCGATTCGCCGTTCGCACCGACGATCGCGGATGCTTCACCCGGTCGACCGAGATCCTCGCGCTCACCCCCCACCTCGAATCTCGTCACGGCGGCCACGCCGTCCCGCGAGGTGAGGGTGGCGACCGACACCGGGTCGATCCAGGTGGCGTCGATGGCGTCCCCGGCGAGGAACGCCGAGTCGACCGCCGATTCGGTGAGCGACGTCGGGGCCAGCTGCCGATTGGGGTCGCGCACGATCCCCTTCACCACGAGACGCGGTCCCGCCTGAGTGGCGAGCAAGATGGCGACGCGAGTGCCGTCCCGCGACACATCGATCGAGGCGAGTCGTGCGTCGGCGGGAAGTCCGGTGGGGAGATCGATCCGGCCACCCTCGGGGTCGTAGACGGACAGCAGATCGGGGCTCGACGATGAGCCCACCCACGTGTATCCCTCGCCATCGAGCGACGGTGTGACGAGGTCCTGACGCGTGTCGAGCAGCACGGTTCCCGCGTCCCCGGTGCGGATCAGGTACGCGCCTTCCGCTCCGAGCACAGCCGCGGAATTCGCCTCGTCTCCCACCGTTGCTCCGGTCGGCTCGACCGCGACCACTCGGGGGCCCAGCTGGGCCATGCCGGAGACGGCGCTCGTGGACAGGTAGCCGAACACGCCGTCCTGCAGCACGATCGGCCTCGAATCGACCAGCGGACGCACCTCCGGGTCGGTGGCGGTGACGGCACCGACCATGAGGGGCGCACCACTCACCGTGATGTTCACGCGCCGGATGCTCGCAACCGAGACGAGGCTCGCGTTGAGCTGCAGTTGCATCAGCCGCCTGTCCGCAGCGGCTGCACCGAGTGCCTCGGAGGACAGGTCGACGATGGCTGTGCCCGAGAGCACCTCCACATTCGGGCTCACCAGGTTCGTGCCGTCGGGGAACGCCGTGCGCACGGCACCCTGCAGCCATTCGGGCGGCCCATCGAGCAGGGCGGACACCACCCTGAGAGTGGCCGTGCCGTTGAGGAAGAAGCGCACGTCCGGCACCAGATAGCTGTTGGTCGGATCAACGAAGTAGAGCACCTGGCGGTCGAAGATGGAGCTGAACAGCCCCTCCGGCAGCACGATGCCGTCCGGCGCCTGTCTGATCCGCCATTCGCCGTCCTGCCGCGCGAACTGGATCGACGAGGTGAGGGTCTCCGGCTGGTCCGTCTGCCGGAAGGATCCGGCGGCGTCCACGGTCGCCACGGCATCGATCGTGTAGTCCATCCCGTCGGCCGAGGTGGGCGTGAACCGCTCGACGGCACTGCGCACAACCACCGACTTCCGCGGATTCCAGGTCTCGGCAAACGAACTCGTGAGGAACTCGCGCGCCTTCGCGTAGTCGTTCGCCGAGCCGGTGAATGCCGCGACGAATCCGCGCAGGATCTCCTCCTGGGTGGCGTCTGCCGCGGGACCGAGCGGAAAGAAGTCGAAGTCGCCGGAATCCGTCTCCGTGAGGGACTGCCCCTCGGTGACGTTCCCCGAGGTGGGGATGCCCGAGCACCCCACGAGCGCGAGCACGGCCACCAGTGCGACGACGAGCGAACGGATGCGGTCAGACATGGGCGTCCTCCAACTCGTCGACCGGTTCATCCGGCGGCAGGGAGAGCGGCGAGGTTTCGATCGGCACACCTCGCTCACGGGGCAGGGTCAACCGAAAACAGCTGCCGACGGCGGGCTCCGACCAGACCTCGAGCCACCCGTCGTGGAGCACGGCGTCCTCGAGCGCGATGGCGAGGCCGAGGCCCGTTCCGCCGATGGTCCGCCTGCGGGACGGGTCCGCACGCCAGAAACGGTCGAACACCTTGGCGGCGTCGACCTCGGTCATCCCGATGCCGTAGTCGCGCACCGCGATGGCCACAGCCTGGGTGTTGCTGTCGACGGTGACCACGATCGGCGCGCCCTCTCCGTGCTCCACGGCGTTGCCCAGGAGGTTGCGCAGGATGCGACGGATGCGACGCGCGTCGACATCCGCCTCGAAGTAGCCGCCCGGCGCAACCACCCTCATGTCGCTCCCGTGCTCGCGGGCGAGGGCATCCATGGAGTCGACGGCCTCCTTCACGAGGCGGACGAGGTTGGTGGGCTCGAGGTTCAGGTCAACCGCCCCTGCGTCGTAACGACTGATCTCGAGCAGATCCCCCAGGAGTTGTTCGAAGCGCTGGGTCTGCGTGTGCAGGAGTTCGGCCGTGCGGCTGGCAGCGGGCGAGAACGACTCGCGCTGGTCGTAGAGCACGTCGCCGGCGAGTCGGATGGTGGTGAGTGGTGTTCTCAGCTCGTGCGAGACATCCGACACGAAGCGCTGCTGCAACCGCGACAGCTCGGCGAGCTGGGTGATCTGCCGTTGGAGGCTATCGGCCATGCCGTTGAAGGAACGCGCAAGGGTGGCGATCACATCCTCTCCCTTCTCGGGGATCCGCACCTCGAGTTCGCCCGCCGCGAGTCGCTCGCTGGTGGTCGCGGCCAATCGCACCGGGGCAACCACCAACCGCACCACGACATAGGTGACCGCTCCGATGAGCAGCACGAGCAGGAACCCGCCGATGAACAGGGTCCGTTGCACGAATTGCAGGGTCGCCTGGGCATCGCTGAGGTCGTAGACGAGGTAGAGCTCGTAGCTTCCAGCGTTCGGCACACTGAGCCGCGATCCGGCGACGAGGCCGGGTCGTCCGCTGGGCAACTCCACCGATTGCAGGTACACCCGATCGCCGGATGCGGCCACCTGGTTTCGCATGTCTGGACCGACCACGCCGGCCGGGAACTCCCGACTGCTCGTGGGCTGCAGCACCTGTGCGGTCTGCTGGCCCGGTGAGCGCAGAATCGCTATGCCGGTACCGCCCGGACTTGTGGTGGAGCTGCTGACGGTATCCCGCACGCTCACGCCGAGCGTCTCGAGTTCGACCTGAGCCGAGCCGTCTGTGGCGCGAGCGCCATCGAACAGTTGCTGCGCAAGGATGTTCGCCCTCGCCGCCTCGGCGTCGATTTGCTCCCGCCTCGAACTGAATTGGTTGTCACCGATGCTGGCGGACATGTAGACGCCGACGACACCGACGGCGAGCGACGACAACAGAACGGTGATGGCCACCGTTCGGAATTGCAGCGAGGTACGCCAGAACCGCAGAAGCCGCGGGATCCAGGTCCGCCAGGTGAATCCGCTCATCGGCGGTGGATCAGGCGGGCGACCCGGCGCGGTAGCCGACGCCACGCACCGTCATCACGATGCGAGGGTTGTCCGGGTCTTCCTCGACCTTGGCGCGCAGACGCTGCACGTGCACGTTCACGAGGCGCGTATCGGCTTTGTAGTGGTAGCCCCACACCTGTTCGAGCAGCATCTCGCGAGTGAATACCTGCTGCGGCTTGAGCGCGAGCGCGAGCAGCAGTTCGAACTCGAGCGGCGTGAGCCCGATCCGCTTGGAGCCTCTTGTGACCTCGTGTCCGGCAACGTCGATGTCGAGGTCTCCGACCCGCAGCGAATCCGCCGTGTCGGTTGGCGTCGGGCGGAGTCGGGTGCGGATGCGTGCGACGAGCTCCTTGGGATTGAACGGCTTGACCACGTAATCGTCTGCGCCGCTCTCGAGTCCGCGCACGACGTCGGTGGTGTCCGACTTCGCGGTGAGCATGATCACCGGGACTCCCGATTCGGCGCGGATCTCGGCGCAGACCTCGATGCCGTCCTTGCCCGGGAGCATGAGATCGAGCAGCACGAGGTCCGGTTTGGATGCGGTGAATGCTGCGAAGGCCTGAGCGCCGTCGCCGCAGAAGACGGGCTCGAAGCCTTCGGACCGCAGCACGATTCCGATCATCTCGGCGAGTGCCGTGTCGTCATCAACCACAAGAATTCGTGCGGTCATCTGTCCCGTCTTCGGAATCGATTCGCCGCAGAGTCGCGGCGTGGGTCACGCTGTTACCTCAGCGTAACCGAGTGCGCAGGGATGGACCTGCGAGGCGCGCGTCGCCGACGCGGACGGCGCGCACCATCCGGCTACTTGGAGTTGCGGTACAGCTCGAAGAGGGGCGCTGCGATGCGACCCCGGTCGGACACATTGTGACCGTTGGATCGCAACCACTCACGGGCCGCTGCAAGCTCCTGCGGGCTGTTCTTCGAGCCACTCGTGCTGGCCGGGCGCGAGGCCGTCGCCCCGCCGCGGCCGCTCTTCCTCGCGGCGTCGGTGAAGGGTCGCAACGCGTCGCGGAGCCGGTTGGCGTTGTCGTTGGTGAGGTCGATCTCGTACTGCGTTCCATCCACACCGAAGGTCACAGTCTCACCTTGCCCCGACTCGATCACCGTTCCGTCGACGTCGTCCACCAGAGTCGTTGTTACTTTCCGTGCCATTGCTGCTCCTATGAATACAGTGAAGTTGAATAGTCCCCGACAAAAGGCTACGCCTGAAAGCCAGAACATGCGACTTTTGCCCGATAAGACAAGTTGACCATAATACGGCCACGCCTCGACTTTAGACCATGGCGAGTTGGGGAATACGACCGCAGTCTCCCTGCATCCGCCCTCTCGGCGTGAATACTTCCGCAATCACTTATGAGATTTAATCGCAGGATCGCGCGATGAACATATGCCGGGAAAAAGAAAAGGGGCCCTGACCCGTAGGTCAGAGCCCCTCCTCTTCACTTGTCAGTAGCGATAGGTGTCCACCTTGTACGGGCCGTCGGCTGGGACACCGATGTAGGCGGCCTGCCGATCGGTGAGTCGGGTGAGTTTGACCCCGAGGGCGCCGAGATGGAGTCTCGCAACCTTCTCATCGAGGTGTTTGGGAAGCACGTAGACACTCGTCTCGTAGTTCTCGCCATGTGCGTAGAGCTCGATCTGGGCGAGCACCTGATTAGCGAAAGAATTACTCATGACAAAGGACGGGTGTCCGGTGGCATTGCCGAGATTCATCAAACGACCCTCAGACAATACGAGCACAGAGCGGCCTGTCGGCAGGCGCCATTCGTGCACCTGCGGCTTGATCTCGACGCGCTCGGCGCCCTCTAATTTCTCGAGCCCGGCGATGTCGATCTCGTTATCGAAATGGCCGACATTCGCCACGATAGCGAGATGCTTGAGTCCGAGAAGGTGGTCAACGGTGATCACGTTCTCGTTGCCTGTGCCCGTGACGACGATATCCACCTGTCCGAGCACGTCTTCCAGCGTCGTGACCTGATATCCGTCCATGGCCGCCTGAAGCGCGCAGATGGGATCAACCTCGGACACGATAACTCGCGCCCCCTGGCCACGCAGGGCCTCCGCGGCGCCCTTTCCAACGTCACCGTATCCGGCTACGAAGGCGACCTTTCCACCGATGAGCACGTCGGTCGCCCGATTGAGCCCGTCGGGCAGAGAATGCCGGATTCCATACTTATTGTCGAACTTCGACTTGGTCACCGAATCATTGACGTTGATCGCGGGGAAGAGGAGTTCGCCCTTCTTCGCCAGGTCGTAGAGACGGTGTACGCCGGTGGTGGTCTCCTCGGTGACACCCTGGATCTCATCACCGATCCGGGTCCATCGGTCGGGGCTTTCCGACAGAGAGGTGCGCAGGGTGTCGAGGATGACGCGCCACTCGTGAGCGTCGTCCTCCTGGGCATCCGGCACCGATCCGGCGAGCTCGAATTCGCGACCCTTGTGCACCAGGATCGTGGCGTCGCCGCCGTCGTCGAGGATCATGTTCGGTCCGGCCCAGTCGGCGTTGGACGTCGCGGCCTCGGCTGACCAGTCGAAGATCCGTGACGTGCACCACCAGTACTCTTCGAGGGTTTCGCCCTTCCACGCGAATACCGGAACTCCCTCGGGTGCTTCGGGCGTTCCGTGCGGACCCACGACGACCGCGGCGGCCGCCTCGTCCTGGGTCGAGAAGATGTTGCAGCTGGCCCACCGCACCTGCGCCCCGAGCTCCACGAGTGTCTCGATGAGCACGGCCGTCTGCACCGTCATGTGCAGCGAGCCGGCGATCCGAGCACCGGCCAACGGCCTCGACGCTCCGAACTCCTCGCGTAGCGCCATCAGCCCGGGCATCTCGTTCTCGGCGAGCCGGAGCTGGTGGCGGCCCGACTCGGCAAGAGTGAGGTCGGCGACCTTGAAGTCGAATCGGGAGGGCGTGACCCCCGTGGACGTTTCGGGCGTGGTGATGGTCATGATCCCATTCTCGCAGGCCGAGTATGGGCCGAAGCCGAGTGCAGCGATCAGATAGGTCAGCCCCGGATGAGGGCGAGCACCTCGTCGCGCACCCGCTCCATCTCGTCCCGCGTGCCGGCCTCGACGTTCAGTCGGAGCAACGGCTCGGTGTTGGAGGGGCGCACGTTGAACCACCAGAACGGCTGGTCGGAGGTCGTGTGCCCGATCACGGTGAGGCCGTCGAACTCGTCGAGCTCGGCTCGGCCGAGATAGGTCTCGACGATTCGGGCATAGGCGGACGCGATGTCATCGACGGTCGAGTTGATCTCGCCGCTCATCGCGTAGGGCGTGTAGCGCTCCGAAATGACCGACATCGGGCCGTCCTGCATGCCGTACTCGAGAAGGAGGTACATCGCTGCGAGGAGCCCGTTGTCCGCACCCCAGAACTCCTTGAAGTAGTAGTGCGCGGAGTGCTCTCCTCCGAAGACGGCCCCGGTGGAGGCCATCACATCCTTGATGAGCGAGTGACCGACCCGGGTCTTCACCGCTTCGGCCCCAGCCCCCTCGATGGTCTCCCGCACGATGCGTGACGTGATCAGGTTGTGGAGCACGACGACGTCGGCGTCGGGGTCTGCCGCCTTCGCCCGCTCGATCGCCCGCAACGCAACGATCGCCGCAACGGCAGAGGGATTGACGGCCGCGCCGAGCTCGTCGACGACGAAGCACCGATCGGCGTCCCCGTCGAAGGCGAGACCGAGATCCGCTCCGTGCTCGACGACCGCTTTCTGCAGGTCGACGATGTTGGCGGGATCGAGCGGGTTCGCCTCGTGGTTCGGAAAGGTTCCGTCGAGCTCGAAGTACAGCGGGATGATCTCGATCGGCAGCGCCGAAAGACCCGCAGACGTGCCGAGCACGGCGGGCACGGTCAACCCACCCATGCCGTTGCCGGTGTCGACGACGATACGGATCGGTCGGATGCCCGACAGGTCGACGAGACCGCGCAGGTAGGAGGCGTAGTCGCCGAGCACGTCCCGCTCATCGACCGCGCCCGCATCGGGCACCTCGGCAATGCCGTCGGTGAGGTAGGCGGTGGCTCGGTCGCGAATGGCTTTGAGCCCGGTGTCGAAGCTGATGCCCTGCGCGCCGGCGCGACTGAACTTGATGCCGTTGTAGGTCGCGGGGTTGTGGCTCGCGGTGAACATCGCAGCAGGCAGATTCATGCTTCCGGAGGCGAAGTAGGTCTCGTCGGTGGAGCAGAGGCCGATGGAGGTGACGTTGACGCCTCGAGCGGTGACCCCGGAGGCGAAATCCGCGGCGAAACCGGGCGACGAGTCACGCATGTCGTGACCGACGACCACGGAATCGGCCGAGCCGGCGACCTCGTCGGCGAAGGCGGCACCGAGGGCGCGAACGACCGCGGGGGTGAGCTGGGATCCCACCAGTCCCCGCACGTCGTAGGCCTTGATGAAGGGTGAGAGATCGACAGGGCTGGGGGTCGGGTCGGTCATGCCGAGAATCCTAGGTCACGCATCACGACGTGCCGCACGACCTGCCAGCCGACCGGCACGCTGAGTCGCTCCGAGTGCTTCGCGCACAGATCGTAGGCGTGCGGCTCCGCGCTGAAGCTCAGTGGGCCGAGCACAGCCATCGAGTCCGCGTAATCGTAGGTGAGCGTCGACACCGCGTCTCTGACGCAGGCGACCTTGCTGCAGGGACGTCCATCCATTTGCCGTCAGCCTATGCCGCATCGCGCGGGGGCGACCGACGACCCACCGCCCCCCGACGGGCCGCACCTACACTTGAGGCATGGCTCGCACCTCACGGCGCGGCACCCCCGTGTCGGCCCGCTCCGGTTCACGGGACCGCCATGGGCGCGGCATCCGCTCGTCTGTCACCGGGCCGTATCTGCCCCCGCTCAGCACCCGGGCCGAGACATTCGAGTCGACTGTGGCCGCAACGGCCGGGTATCTGCGCGATCTGTGGCCCGATGAGCTCGCGGAGACCCGCTTCGAGGTCGCCGGGCTTCCGGCCGATCAGGGCACCGGTAACGGCGTTGCCCGCTGGAAGGTGATCCCGGCCGAGCAGCGCGTCATCCTGTTCCGCTTGCCGGTGGAGCGGCTCACCCGGCTGCACCGCTCCGACGCCATCCACCGACGGATGCTCGTGGAGAGCTGCGTGTTCCGTGCGGTCGCCGAGCTTCTCGGCAAGGACCCCTGGGAGCTGGCCCCCGACAGATACGGGCACTCGCACTGACCTTGCGGCCGGGGCCTCAGCGGTAGACCGTCACCGGTGGCGACGGGGGACCCGCAGGGGAGAGAACGAACGCCGACATCGCGCCTGGACCGGTGAAAGTGAGTGTGGCGCGCAATCCGCGCGCTCCGCTGAGGCTGAGATCGGCCCCTGCCTGCACGCCGACGGCAAGGGTCGCGCCGGCGGGAACGAGGAGCGGGGTCTCCGAGGCGCCTGCCGAGAGGGTCACCGCCGCATCCGCCTCGGAGTCGTTCGCAAGGTGCAGCATCGGCGATGGTCCGCTCGGCACGGAGAGCAGCGTGGTGTCGTCAAGCGTCGGCGCCGCTGCGTACCACGCGAAGTCGGCCGCCCCCGTCTCGGTCAGCACGCTGGACCTCGCGGCAGCGACGACGGGAACAGTCGAGGTCACCGTGACGGTGTAGCTGCCGTCCCCCAGTCCGGACAAGGGGATCTCGGTCGCTTCGAGCGCAATCGCGTCCACGGTGAACTCGGTCACCGCCTCGGCTCCCTCCGGCCCTCCCCCATCCCGCGCGACGACGACCGAGGCGACACCATCGACCTGCCCCGGCACGAACATGCGAAGCACGGTCTCGAGATCCTCGAACCCGGGGTTCGCACCAGCGGCGACGAGCGCCTCCGACCCGGAGACCACCACACCTGGGATGGTGGCGGAGGTGGCTGGCTCGCTTGTGGGCTGCACGATTTCGACTCCGCCGGGAGCGAGGGTTCGCACGATGCTCTGCTGGAGGTTGGCCACGACCTCGCCGCCGACACTGACGACGCGCACGACCGGGCTGATGAGCCCCGGCGCGAACCCGGCGAGGGAGAAGATGCGTTGCGCCCCCGGCGGCACCACGATGCCCTCGCCCCCTGGTGCCACCACGAGACCGTCCTCGCCGTAGATGGTGAGGTCAACGGTAGACATCACCGGCGTGGGGTTACTGAGCGTGACCAGGGTGGTTCGACCGACATCCGTAGCCCCACCGACCAGCCAGGATTCCCGCGCCGCCTCGATGCACGACGTGGCAGCGAATCCCACGAGGTCGCCCGTCTGGATCGCCTGGGATTGGCCGCCGGCGAGCGCCGGCCGTGCAGTATCCGGCCCACCGGAGGGCGGGAGGGTGAGGAGAACCGGGGTGACGCCCGCAGGGTTGTCGGTGGCGGTGAAATTCGAGAATTGCGCCTCGCCGCCCGTCGCCTGAAAGTTCGTGGCTGCGAATCCGACGGATGTCGCCGTCGTCGCCTCCTGGCCGGAGTCGTCACTGAGACGCAACAGCGGGCCTGGGCATACGCGTTGCTGTGCTGCCGGGACCGGATCGACGACAAGCGCCGCCGGGGTGATTTCGTGAATGGCACCGGGGGTGACCGTGGCCGCGACTATGGCAACGACCGCGAGCCCGATGGCAATGAGGCCGGTGAGGCTCCGCGCGCCCACGAAGAGCATTCCGCGGCGGGTGAGCGGCTCCTTGGGCTCAACGACGATCTCGTGATCGTCGTCGGAGGGCACGAAGGCTATGACGCCTTCCGGGTTGTTGAGCGGCGACGGTGGCGGCACCGGCACAGCGTCCGTCGAGGACGGAGTGTCGTTGCTCGGGCGATCGGTCGGGTCAGTCATCGGTGTCCTCGTCGAAGGTCGTCGCCGGTGCCGAGAGCGCTGAGGTCGCCGTCGCCGCGCGATGACGGCGACGGATGGTCGGGATGGCGATGAGCGCGGTGAGGAGCAGCACCCCGCCCTGGACGAGCAACACGATCACTCCCCACGGCGTCGACGCGTTCGCCCGTCCGGAGGGGACCGACTCGTCGACCTGACCGTTGTATCGCCACAGCAGACCGCTCGAGGTTTCACCGACCGGCGCGAGCAGGGAGTTTCCGTCGAGCGCGCCCCGCGCTCGTTCCATGATCGCGATCTTGCCCTCGATCACTTCAGGACTCTCCGCCGTGGCCGGATCGATCGGCAGCTCGGGATTCAGCACCTGATCCGCGACCGACGTGTCGAGCACCACGAAGGCCACGCCGAGGGAGTCGAGTTCCCCGACGAAGTCGTATCCGCTCACCGACACGAGGTTGCCCGCCAGCACCGCCAGTCGCGCATCCTGCGGTCCGAGGACAGTCGCCGTTTTCGCGAGCGTCGATTGGTCATCCAGCGTGGCACCCCTGCCTCGCTCGAGCGTCGTCGCCACGGTGCCGTCGGCGACCGGGGTGATGATGAGGGTGCCCACGCCCGGCCGTCCCGCGGCCTCGGCGTCGACGTAGGCGGGGAGGGTGCGACCGATGCTCGCCTGCGGCACCAGGGTGCCGAGCACACTCGCGGCGACCAGGGGGATGGCGACGATGGAGGCTGTGACCCCGGTCAGGATCGCGGTTCCGGAGGTCGCCCGGTCCAGAATGTCGATGCCGAGCATGGCGCCGCCGGTGAGGCCGAGCCAGAACAGGCTGAGTCCGGCGCCCGGCCAGATTCCAACCGTTTCCGCTCCCGCCGCGACGACATCGATGCGCGAGGCCGCGACCGCGGTCGCATACCCGAACAGGGCGATCACGAGCGGCGGGATGGCGCGCCTGGAGCCGCGCGTGAAGAGCGAGATCACCGCGAGCACGCCGAGCGGCAACAGCAGGAATGCCACGACGAACGGTCCAGCTCCCCCGGGCAGCACGATCCTCACGAGGAGCTCGCTCCACCCGTTCGATGCCCCCGACGCGGACCCGATCGCGAGTTGCAGCCCAGACGCGGTTCCCCCGTCGACCGGGACTCCGGGATCGGCGAAGAGCCCGATGAGCGTTCCGCGGGCGGCCTGGTCGAACACGAGCGGGAGGAACAGCACGATTGCCGGGATCGGCACGATGACGAGCCGATGGGCGCCGCGAGGATGAGTGACGAACCACGCCAGCCACAGGAGCAGGAGCGCCGGGGCGATCGAGGGCGCTGACGCCGTCGCCACAGCGAACAGGAGTGCGGCGCCGGCAGCGGACGACCATGACCGCGCGCCGCGCACCGTGAGGAGCACGAGCCACGGCAGAACGATGTGCACGATCGCGGGAGCGATTCGGCCCGAGTCGAGCGCGTTGAGGAACGGCGGGGAGAGGGGCCAGAGAGTGGCGGCGAGCGCAGGCAGGAACGGCTTCACGGTGAAGCGGCGCGCCGCGAACCACGCCCCGATGCTGGCCAACGGGAGTGCCGCGAGATACAGCACGATGATGGAGGTGGAGGGGTTCCAGAACGTCGCCGATCCGAGCACCGCCAGAACCCACGCGAACGGATCCGCGGCTCCCGTGAACCCGACACCGATCTCCCGACGCCCGTAACCCACGTTCTCCCACAGCTCGGTCACCTGCGAGCTGAGCGGAAGAAGCGCCCCGCCGACCAGCGATGTCGACCCGAGGAACCTGCCGAAGGCGACGAGGCCCACGATCACCATCGCCAGCATCGTCCACAGGCCCCCGCCGGTGATGAACCCCACCCGCTCGCGGTGTGCAGCAACGACGATGTCGGAGGTCTCTCCCACCTCCGATTGCCGGATGCGCTGCTCTCGCGCCTGGCGGGGAGTGAGGCGCAGCGCCCGGACCGATCCCCAGTCCGTTGCCCCGCTTCGCCGAATGGCGTGACGCGCTCGGAACACGCGTGCAGGGTGGAACGTGGCGCGCAACGCGGTGCCGAGCTCGCCCGCGACGGCCCCGGGGTGCTTCGCCAGAAGATGAAGGATCGATCGGAACAGTGCCAGCGGGATCAGCGAGAGCAGATGAAACGGGAGCGCTACGGAGCTGGCGTAGACCAGGCGCCGGTGTAGCTGTGCCGATCGACTGAGTGTTGCCCGACGGGCCGGGCCGACCTTCTCGCGATCGAACAGTTCGGGTCCGCCTCGGCTGGCGACGCGCGCGTCGGGAACCACGATCACGCCGTGGCCGGAGAGCCGTGCGCGCACACAGAAGTCGAGCGAGGCATCCACCGAGGGCAGCGCGGGGTCGAATCCACCGAGCGAGACCCACACCGAGCGGCGCACGAGCATCCCCCCGGCCGCGACGCCGAGCACATCCTCCTGCGCATCGTGCTGAGCCTGGTCGAGTTCGCCCTCGACGAGTCGGATGGAGCTCCCGAGCCGCGTGAGCGACTCCCCGAACTCGGCAATCGTGTCCGGCGCATCCCAGCGCATCAGCTTGGGACCGGCGATGGATACAGAAGGGGTGTGCGCGACGGCGTCGAGAAGTCGCTCGAGCGCGTCGGGCCGTGGCGCATTGTCGTGGCCGAGAAGCCACAGCCATTCCGCATCGGCTGCCTGCGACGGGGCCTCGATAAGCGCCTGCGAGACGGCCTGGCCGAAGGTGGACTTGTTCGGCACCGTCACGATCGAGATACCGGGGGCGCCCCCGAGCAGTTCTTCGCTTCGGTCGGTCGACGACAGGTCGACACCGACCACGAAGTCCGGCGCGACGGTCTGCCCCTGAAGCGCCGCGAGGGTGACCTCGAGATACTCCGCACCCGAGTGGGCGAGGAGGATCGCGGTTACTCGATGCTGCATCCCATCGAGACTAGGCGCGCGAGGCCGTTATCGACGAAAGACACACCTGCAGCACGCAAGGCGGACGGCGTGCTCGGCGCTCAGGCCGAGTTCTTCTTGCGAAGCTTGCGACGCTCCCGCTCGGACAGCCCGCCCCAGATGCCGAACCGCTCGTCGTTCTGCAGCGCGTACTCGAGGCACTGCGTGCGCACCTCACACGACGTGCAGATTTTCTTCGCGTCGCGGGTCGATCCGCCCTTTTCGGGAAAGAACGCTTCGGGATCCGTCTGCGCACAGAGCGAATCCGCCTGCCACGCGAGTGGGTTCTCCTCCTCGACGACCGGGCGCTTGACGCCGGGTACTCCGAGCTGGATGGGGTCGACGAACCAGTCGTCCGGCACCCCTCTACGTGGTGCGGCGGTGACGCCCCCGAGCGCATAGACTGCAGCGCCGTTTGTGATGGCCATAGCACGAACTCCCCTCCGCGCGGCGTTCCGGCGTACGCCTGTCGCGTTAGTGATAATTACACCCGTGTAGTTCGCCTTAGTCAAGTCGCGGATGTTAAACCCTCAAGCGTCGCTGGAGACTTCACGACCCGCCGAAACGATCAGGAATCGAGAGCGCGGCGCGCGTCCCAGGCGCTCGACACCATCTCCGCGAGGGAGTGCCTCATCGTCCAGTCGATGTCGCGCGCAGCGAGCACGCCCTCCGCCACGATGCGGGCCGGATCCCCCGCGCGCCGTGGCGCGATGACCGGCGTGAACGGCATGCCCGTCACGTCGCCGATCGTGGTCATGATCTCCCCGACCGACACGCCATCGCCGCTGCCGAGGTTGTAGGCGGCCTCGAGCGGCTCGCCCGCGTCGAGCCTGCGGGCCGCCGCCACGTGTGATCTGGCGAGGTCGGCAACATGGATGTAGTCGCGCACGTTGGTGCCATCCGGCGTCGGATAGTCGTTGCCGTTGATCTGTGGCGTGCGCCCGTCGAGCAGGGCCTGGAAGACGAGCGGGAATAGATTGTGCGGGCTGAGATCGGAAACTCCTCCCGGCGCGGACCCCACCACATTGAAGTACCGCAGCGAGGTGTGACGGAGTCCGCAGGCGATCTCCTGGTCGCGGAGCAGCCACTCGCCGATCAGCTTCGACTCGCCATACGGCGACTGCGGGTTCTTCGGAGTGCTCTCGGTGACCAGCTCGGTGTCCGGCGTGCCGTACACGGCTGCGCTCGACGAGAAAACCACGCGGTCGACTCCGCGATCCGCCATCGCCCCGAGCAGCGTTGCGGTGCCTGTGACGTTCTGCTCGTAGGTGAACAGCGGCCGCGTCACCGACACTCCGGCGTACTTGAATCCAGCGACGTGGATGACACCCGTCACGTCGTGGCGGTCGATCGTGTCGAGCAGCAGCTCGCCGTCGAGGATCGACCCGCGCACGAACGCGGCCTCGTTCGGCACGAACGACGCCCTCCCGGTGGACAGGTCGTCGACCACGACCGCGTTCAGTCCCGAGTCGAGGAGTGCGCGGACCACGTGGGATCCGATGTATCCGGCGCCGCCGGTAACTAGCCAAGTCATGGTTCTCACTGTATTGGGCGTGAGGCTCTGTCACTCTGATGGGGTGATTGCCGCACTCAGACGACTGGCCGCCGACGAGCGAGCCCGTTTCGTGGTGATCGGAGGCGTCAACACCGTGGTGGCCTACGGGCTGTTCGTCGTGTTCGAGGTGCTGTCGGGCGGTCGATACCTCGTGAGTCTCGGCCTCGCCTACCTGCTCGCTACGCTCCTCGCCTTCGTTCTCCACCGGCGATTCACCTTCGGTGTCGTGGGACGGTCCGGCATCGTGGCCGACTTCCTGCGATTCGAAAGCGTCTACGTGGTGATGTTCGTGTTCAACGCGATCGCGCTCCACCTCGCGATCGTCGTAGCCGGATGGCCGTCACTCCTCGCCCAGGCGGTGATCGTGGTGATCACCACGATCGTGAGTTACCTCGGGCACAAGTTCTTCAGCTTCCGGCGGCCGCGGGGGTCGGGCGACCCGCTCCCCCGCGGGCGGCGGGTCAGCCGGTCGTAGCGACGAAGAGTTCACCAGCCCCGGCGACCGTGAGGTCGCCCTCGTCCGGTGTGATGAACAGCGTTTCGCCCTGCGCGAGGGTGGTGCTCGATCGGCCGGAGATGCTGACCGACCCCTCGGTGCAGATGGCGATTGCGGGACCTCCGAGCGGCACCAGACGGTCGCCCGCCGTTGCGCTCCCCTCCACCTGCACGAGCACGAAATCCGGCACATCCGGGCGGAACACCCTGACGCCCTGCTGCGGGATCTCCGGACGCAGGTATGGGATGTCCACCGGCGTGAAGTCGAGAACGCGCAGCAGTTCGGGAACGTCGACGTGCTTGGGCGTGAGGCCCCCGCGCAGCACGTTGTCCGACGCCGCCATGAGCTCGACCCCGAGCCCCGCGAGGTAGGCGTGGATGTTGCCCGCAGGCAGGTACAGCGCCTCGCCCCGTGCCAGGGTCACCCGGTTGAGGAGGAGCGAGATCACGATGCCCGGATCGCCGGGGTAGCGATCGGCGAGCATCCGGACGGTGTCGAATGCAGCATCGAACCCGCCCGCCGTCACGGCAGCCGATACGACGGCGGTCACCAGGCGATCCACCTCGGGGCCGCCCCGACTCAGCCACTCCACCAGGGATCGCAGCGTGTCGGACTCGGTCGCGCCTTCGCCGCCTGCCCTTTCGCGAAGGTTCTCGAGCGCTGCCGCGCCGGACGCAGCCGTCGCGTCCGCGTCACTGACCGCTTCCGCCGCCGCGAGGAGTGCCCCGACCATGGCCCGGAATTCGGAGACCGGGCGGAAACCGCAGAGAGCGTCGAAGCTGTCACTCAACGCGACGATCACCTCCGGCTTGGGGAAGGCGTCCTTGTAATTGCGATCGGGAGCCGTGAGGGGCACCCCGGCCTCATTCTCTCTGGCGAACCCCTCCCTCGCCTGCTCGAGCGTGGGGTGCGCCTGCAACGAGAGCGGCGCGGCCGCCGCGAGCAG
Organism: uncultured Actinomycetota bacterium; assembly: GCA_963756375.1. Lineage (GTDB taxonomy): Bacteria > Actinomycetota > Actinomycetes > Actinomycetales > Microbacteriaceae > Marisediminicola. The sequence goes on from CAVWNJ010000005.1 coordinate 1,776,387, forward strand.
TTTCAACAGGAACGGCAGGCGCCCGCCCTCTGCGAAGTCCCCCAGCGCCGACGTCGGATCCTCGGCGATCCACTCCGCGAGATCCCGCGCGCCTCCCGTGTGCTCAGGCGTCAGGATGCGACTCGGCGACCCCGGATGGGCTCCCAGCCACAGCTCGGCCTCGGGCTCACCGGATGGCTCACGGTCCAGCACCTCCGCGATGGCGGTTTTCGAGCCCCACTCGTAGGGCCTCGGTGTGTTTGCGATGGGCACGAACATGCGGGATTACCTCTCGATCGGGCGGGCTGACTTCGCGCTCCGCAGCGACTCGCTTGAACTCGACCTACAAAACGTTGCGGCGGTACTCGTGATGCCGTGCACCAAACTACCAACCGGCTGGGAACGCCCAGCCGCCCGATTTAGGCTCACCTCGCCGATCAGCCGCCGCGCGGTGATCCGCCCCGCCCCGACCAGCAATGGAGCAGTCATGAGCATCGAGCCCCTCACCCGCACCTTCGAACCTCTCGCGAGCGATTTCTACGGCTACGAGAATGCTCTCAGCGACCGCGAGAAGGACCTGATCCTGCGCCTCCGCGAATTCCTCGAGGCCGAGGTGCGGCCGATCGTGAACGACCTGTGGGCGAAAGCCGAGTTCTTTCCCCGCCACATCATCACCGGGCTCGCCGAACTGGGACTGTTCGGCCAGCCGTGGGAGGAGACCCGCGAGTTCGAGAACAGCGCGACCTTCCGCGGGTGGGTCGCCCTCGAACTCGCCAGGGTCGACGCGAGCGTCGCGACCCTCGTCGGCATGCAGAACGGACTTGTGATGGGTTCGATCGCCGTCGCCGGATCCGCAGAGCAACGGGCCGAGTGGCTGCCCAGGTTCGCATCGGGAGAGCTCCTCGGTGCCTTCGGGCTCACCGAGCCGCTCTCCGGATCCGACGCGTCCCACGGCCTCCGCACCACCGCCACCCGCGACGGCGACAGCTGGGTGATCAACGGCGAGAAGCGGTGGATCGGAAACGGATCGATCAGCGACGTGACGATCATCTGGGCCAAGGACACCGCGGACGGCCAGGTGAAAGGCTTCATCGTGCCGACCTCGACGCCGGGCTATACGGCCACCCGCATCGAGAACAAGCAGGCACTGCGCATCGTGCAGAACGCGGACATCACGCTGGAGAACGTCGTCGTACCCGAGGCGAACCGCCTGCAGAAGTCGCAGTCGTTCCGCGAGACGGCCGCCGTGCTGCGATTGACCCGGGCCGAGGTGGCCTGGGCCGCCGTGGGCAACTCGGTGGGGGCCTACGACGCCGCCGTCGCCTACGCCGGCGAACGCGTGCAGTTCGGCAAGACCATCGGCAGCCACCAACTGGTGCAAGACCTGCTGGCCAAGAGCCTCGGCAACATCACCGCATCGATCGGAATGGTCACCCGCGTCTCGGCGATGCTCGACGAGGGAACCCAGCGCGACGAGCACTCGTCGATGGCGAAGTTCTACACCACGGCCCGGATGCGGGAGACGGTCGCCTGGTGCCGCGAACTGCTCGGCGGCAACGGCATCGTGCTGGACTACAACGTGATGCGTTTCTTCGCCGACGCGGAGGCGATCTACTCGTACGAGGGAACCCGCGAGATGAACACGCTCATCGTCGGTCGTGCGATCACGGGAACCGCCGCCTTCGTCTGACCCCGCCTAGCGGCATCGACCGGGCGCACGGGCGATACCCTTGGCCCGTGACGTTCCTGGATGACCGCCGGTTCCTCACCGGCTACGCGGCGCTCGTGCTGTTCACGGGACTGGCGTCGGACGCGTTGCGGAACTCACTCAGCTGGTACGGCTTCGGCGCGATCGTGCTGCTCATCGCCGTGCTGTCGGTCGCCGTGCTCCGACGCCACAGGGTCCTCTCCGTGCGCGCGGTGGGGTGGCCGCTCGTCGCGTTCCTCGTTCTCGCCACGGTGTCGCTCGCCTGGTCCTTCTACCCGCTGGCCTCGGCACTCGGAATCACGATGCAGTGGGTCACGACATCGACGGCGCTCGCGGTCGGACTCGTTCTCACGCGGCACGAGCTTCTCGGCGTGCTCGGCCTGGTCTTCCGGCTGATCCTCGGGCTGTCGCTCGTGTTCGAGCTGATCGTCGCGACGATCATCCGCGCGCCCGTGCTCCCGGTGTGGGTGACCGGAGCCGATCGCATCGATCCTCCACCGCTGCTCTACTGGTCGCGCGACCTGCTCCTGGTCGGTGACCGCATCCAGGGCATCGTCGGCTCATCGAGCCTGTTGGCGATGGCCGCCCTCAGCGGGCTGATCGTGTTCGGCATCGAGCTGGCGGTCGGCCGCGTGCGCCGTGCGACCGGCATCCTCTCGCTCGCTCTGGCCGTGGCGATGATCGCGCTCACCCGATCCGCCACCATCCTTCTCGCCTGCATCGCTGTCGGCGTGGCGCTCGCACTCATGCTCCTCTTGCGTCGGGCGGTCACCACCGGCGCTCGTGTGGCCACCTACGCGGGCATCGTGGCGGGCGCGGCCGCGCTCGTGATCGGCGCACTCGCCGCTCGCAGCAGCATCCTCGCCCTTCTCGGAAAGAGCGAGGACCTCACCGGACGCATCGGCATCTGGACGGATGTGATCGCGCTCGCCCAGCAGCGTCCGGTGTTCGGATGGGGCTGGATCAGCTTCTGGGCTCCCTGGGTGGAACCGTTCAGCGGGTACATCGTGCGAAACGGTGTCGTGCAGCTCCACGCGCACGACGCCTGGCTCGACGTGTGGCTGCAACTGGGGTTCGTCGGCCTCGCCGTCTTCGCGGCGCTCGTGCTCACGACCTTCGCCAGGGCGTGGCGCACCGCCGCAGATCCCGCTCTTGTCGGCGGGGGTAGAACCACCGCACACACCCTCCTCGCGCCGCTGCTCATGGTCGCACTGATCATGCAGAGCATCGCCGAGAGCCGGATCCTCATCGAGGGCGGCTGGATGCTGCTGGTCATCCTCACCGTGACGACGAGGTCGCCTCTCCGCGAGCGGGGACGGCGGCGCCTCGATCGGAGTCGCCCGTCTCCGGCCCTGCTCGGAAACGGGAGTTCCCCGTGAGGCAGCATCCGAAGCAACACGAGTTCCTGACGGCGATCGTGCGGGTGACCGGGTCGGCGCGATTCGCCCAGGCCATCACCCTCACGTCCATCGGGATGGCCTACCTCTCCTTCGCGCTGCGCGGAACCATCGGATGGGCCGGGCTGATCGGGATCGTCAGCGGCCTCGTGGTGCTCGCCGCGGCGTCCATCACGGTCAAGCGGCAGGAACTCGAGTGGCAGGGGTTGTTGCCCATCTCGCTGCTCGTGTTCGTGGGCTGGAGCGCACTCTCGGTCACCTGGAGCGAGTATCAGTGGGCGTCCCTCGGAGCGATCCTCTACCAGCTCGCCTTCGCATTCCTCGGGGTGTTCATCGCGCTGACCCGGGACATGATCCAGATCGTGCGCGCGTTCGGCGACGTGTTGCGGGGCATTCTCGTGGTCTCCCTCACGCTCGAGATCTTCGCCGGGCTACTGATCGATGGCCCGATCCCCTTCCTGGGCATCCTCGGTGGGCTCGACCGCGGCGGCCCGATTCAGGGTGTGCTCGGAAGTCGAAATCAGCTCGGTCTCGTGGCGCTCATCGCCCTGATCACCTTCTTCGTGGAGTACCGCACACGATCGGTGCAGCGGCCCGTCGCGGTCTGGTCGATGGCGCTCGCCGCCGCCACGATCGCCTTCACCCGCTCGCCTGTCACTGCGGCGCTCGTCGTGGTCGTGGCTCTCGCCGCGGCGGCCCTCTTCGCACTCCGACGGGTCGAGCCGCACAATCGGCGCCTGTCGCAGTTCGTGGTGCTCACCGCGGTGCTGGTGGGCCTCTTGGTGGCCTTCCTCGCCCGAGCACGGATACTCACGAGCCTGAATGCCGGGGGCGACTTCGAGGTGCGGCTCGGGCTCTGGCGCTCGATCCTGCAGTTCACCCCGACGAACAGCCTGGAGGGTTACGGCTGGTTGGGCTACTGGCGAAGCTCGCTGCCCCCGTACATCGGGATCGATCCGTTCGGCCCTGAGCACCGCAGCGCGCTGAACGCCTTTCTCGACGCCTGGCTGCAACTCGGGCTGATCGGGCTCGTGTCGCTCATCGCGCTGGTGGGGCTCGCCCTCGTGCGCTCCTGGCTGCTCGCGTCGAACAAGCGCAGTGTGATTTACCTGTGGCCAGCGCTCATCCTCGTGGCGCTGATCAGTGTGTCTGTCGCGGAGAGCTCGATCCTGGTGGAGTTCGGATGGCTCACCCTCGTGGTGTGCATCGTGAAGGCGTCGCAGGAGTTGAGCTGGCGGTTGCTGCTGCCGGAGCATCCCGAGCGCTGAGCCGGGAGCGCGGCGGTAGAGCGCGGCGGTCAGCGCGCGGCTGTGCGGAGAAGATCCCGCAGCATGTCGAGGTGTCCCTGGCTGGCGAAACGCGGATACCTGCCGCCCCGAGCGGCGCGGATGATCGGCACGACACGCAGAGCGCGCATCCGAGGCATCGCAGCACGTGCAGCCTCGAACTCGGCCTTGTCGCGTGCTGCGTCGATGACCGACGCGTCGTCGGTCAGCGACGCGATCCGATCGGCGAGTACTCGAGCCCGCACGGCGAGCTCCGCGTTGCGCGTCGCCGATGTCGCGAGCATCCGCCGCAGGCGATGACGCAGGGTGGGGCGCACGATGCCGATCACGTTGTTGCCGTGCTGCCGGTAGTCGATGGTCGCGGAGGCATCGACGCTCACCGTTCCCGTGACCGAAGCGACGACGGCGAGCCACTCGTCGTGCACCCATTCGCCCGGGAGCGGCGCGGCGCGGTCGAAGAGCTCCCGCCGGAACGTCACGGTCGCGCCGGTGGCGAGGTTCCGCCTGAGATAGACCGAGAACGCGTCCCCTTCGCGGATGCGCGAGAGTTCGCGCTCCCCCACGCCGAGCGCGTCGAAGAGGGTGAGCCCGATCGGGTGCCCCTCCGCGTCGACGAGCCTCGCATTCTCGTGGCGGAACACGGTGTCGGGCACCGAGTCGAACGCCGCAACGATGGCGTCGAGCCGGCCCGTGGCCCACACGTCGTCCTGGTCGCACAGCACCACGAGGTCGGTGTCGCATGCCTCGATGGCCCGGGCGAAGTTGGCGGTGACGCCGAGCCGCCCACCCGGAGGAACGGCAAGGGTACGGATGCCGGCGGCGCGCGCGGTCTCCAGCCGGTCCGCGACGATGGCGGAGGTGTCATCCGTCGACCCGTCGTCCGCAACCACGATGAGGTCGGGCAGGCGCGACTGATCGAGGATGCTGTCGAGCTGCTCACCGACGAACCGCGCACCGTTGTAGGTGCCGATGGCCACCGCGAGTGTCGTCACCAGCCCATTCTGGCGGTCCAGCCGACCCGCGCCGTGCAGCACGACGCGGGTCGGGAACTCAGGCTGCTGGGCCGGTGGGCAGCGTGGCCGCGAATGCCGCGTCCACGTTCAGGTGCGCAGACCCGGTCGGCTCGAGCTGGCGCCAGCGCGTCATGCTCGCAATCGGGCGCTTCTGCCCGGCCACGACGTGATAGATCGTGCCCGACGGGATACGGATGAACTCCGACGCCGCCGTGCCCTTCGGAAGCGCCCGGCAGGTTGCTTCCGCGACAGCGGTCGGTACCTGGTTGAACGCGAGAGTCACCACCGGGTTCAGCGGGTGGAGCGATCCGCCCGCCGCGAGATAGTCCGTGGTGCCGCAGCGCCACACGTAGCCGAGGGCGTCTGGCGCCTGGGCGTACGGCTCGAGCTCCGAGTCGCCGACCGTCGCGAATCCGTTGATTCCGGCGGCGGAGGAGTTGGCGAAGCTCGACAGCGGGATGCGTCGGTTCAATCCGTCGATCACGAAGACCTTGCGGCTGTTCGCGGTCTTGGCGAGGGTGCCCGGGTCGAGGACGCGGGTCCCCTTGGCGAGTCCGGCGATGGTGGAATCCGGAAGCGTTGTGATGTTGACCGAGGATGCCCCGGCGAGCGAGACGAGCGTCGGCCACGATCCGATCGACCGGATGCCATCGGCGGTGGCCGCGTAGACGGTGCCGGACGACGCGGACTTCACGAAAGCGCCGACGCCGAGCGCCGCTGCCGGGTAGCTGCCGAGCAGTTCGGCGGACATCGGAAGGGCCGACGCGGTGACCTGGGGCAGATCGGAGGTCAGCTGGATGCGTGAGGTGGCGGTGAGGGCGGTGAGGCTGCCCGCCGACGAGACGATCCCGCTGAACGGCGTGGGAGACGTCGTGCCGAGTGCCGCGATGCTCTTGGTGCCGAGGGCTCCGGCGCGTCGGGCCGGAGCGCCGTACTGGCCCTCCGTTCCGGACGCGACCGGGTGGAGCGATCCGTTCGACCAGAAGAAGTAGCGACCGGACTCGCGCTCCGTGAGGAATACCGAGTCGCGTACGACGGGGCTGCCGTAGGGAAGCCCGGCGACACCGGCATCCGTGAGCACGGGGTAGGCGCCCGCCATGCCCGCTTCGAGTCGTGAACGGTCGTCCATGACCTCGCGCTTGCGGCCATCCTTGATCACGTAGCGCATGCCGGTGGTGGTGGCAAACAGGTTGCTGAGGGCGGGCCCGGTGACGAACTTGGCGATCTGCGCGTCCGTGAGCTGGGTGTAGCCGCCTGAGGCACAGGCTCCGCCGTAGTCGACGACGAGGGTGCAGCTGCCGATGCCGAGCTTGATGCCCGCGTCGTGGAAGTACATGCCTCCGGTCGAGCTGCGGATGATGCGGCTCGCCACTCCTCCGTTGCTGAAGGAGTCGATGACCGACTGGGACACCGTGCCGATCGACCCGAGCGCCTGGTAGGAGGAGAGGGTCTTCACGTCGGGGATGAGGTACTTCACGGAGCCTGCGACCACGTAGATCGCCGGGCTCGTCGAGGTGGTGAGCAGGCTCGCTCCCACGGTGGGCGAACCGAACCAGTCGGCGAAGATGCGGTAGAAGTTGCGGTTGCCGTAGGCGCTGCACGCGTCGCCGACGCCGTAGAAGTTGGCCATGGCCGCGGCGTTGGGCTGGTACGGCGTGTAGTTGTAGAGGCCCGCGGTCGCCTGGTTCGCGATGTAGACGGCGGATGATCCGCACGCGCGGTTCGGGTGGAACTGGATCTGGTTCACGCGGCCGGCGCGGTAGTTGAACGAGTTGGCGCTCGCGGCGTAGGTCTTGAACTGCTTGGCGGCGTAGTAGATCTGGTAGAAGAAGCCCGAGTAGGTCGGGTCGCATGGGGCCGTGTCGGGGCATCCGAAGCCGGTTGCGTTGTCGAATCGCGAGCGGCTCGGCGCCGAGCTGCCGACGATCCCCTGCTCCTTCTGCAGAAGCACGAGCATCGCCTTCTGGCTGATGCCGCACGCCTGGCCGACCCGCGCGATGATCGACGCGGCGGTCTCGGCGGAGCGACCCGTGTAGGCGGCGCAGCGACCGGCGGATGCAGCAATGGATGGGGTGGCCTGCACGAAGGTGCTGAGGCAGGCGTAGCTGCTACGGCACGTGGGCACCTGGGACTTGAGGAAGGCCTGCACGGCGTCCGCCGACATCGCGTTGCCGTCGTAGAAGACGGCGTCGCTCACGATGTTGCCCGGATCGAACCCACGAGGATCCGCGGCGCTGGCCGAGTCGGTCGACACCGGGGCGACCACGACGAGCAGGGCTCCCACAAGGGCGAGGGTGAGGGTGACCGCGAGCTGAGGAATCAGTCGCGCCTTCACGTTCCCGGGCGTTCGGATGGCTGGTTTGCGCGCGCCGCGCAGGATGAATGTCACTGTGCAGTGCCTCGCAATGGTGTCAAGTGTCGTCGGTCCGGGGTTCACGGTAACAGCGCATCGAGGTACAGATCGATCACCCAGATCGGGGGACAAGGAACGCCGTCGGCGTTGCGCGGACCGGGTGCGGTTAGAATCGCGCTAACCTCCTCGGCCGTTCCGGTCGGCGCCTTCCCGGCGCATCACGGCAGTCGGTTGCTCTGTGCGACGCTCTTGCCAAAGACAGAAAGACACAAACCACGTGACGATGGATGCTGCAACCGCCAGGCGAATCCGACTCGAGAAGGAGCCGCTTCTGCCAGTAGGGCAGGCGTCGGGGCTCGTGAGCGGGTCCTGGTCCGCGGTCGCCGAGGTGTGGGCCAGCCGCGAACTGCTCGGTCGTCTCGTGAAGCGCGAGGTGAAGGCCCGCTACAAGGACAGCTCTCTGGGCATCCTGTGGAGCCTGTTCCGTCCGATCGTGCAGCTGCTCATCTACTACTTCGCCATCGGCCAGGTGCTCGGGGCTGCCCGAGGCACCCCCGACTTCGGCATCTTCGTGTTCGTGGGCCTCACGATCTGGGCGCTCTTCAGCGAGATCGTCGGGGGTAGCACCACCTCGATCCTGGGCAACGCCGGCCTGATCAAGAAGGTCTACCTGCCCCGCGAGATCTTCCCGCTTGCCGCCGTGGGCAGCGCTCTGGTGAACTTCGGTATCCAGGTGGTCGTGCTGTCCCTCGGCGTCGTCGTGCTCGCGAGCGACTACCCGGGAGGGCTCGACCTCCTGCTCGCGCCGCTGGCCATGGTCACCGTCGTGGTCTTCGCCACGGCGCTCGGCCTGCTGCTCGCCGCGCTCAACGTGTACCTGCGCGACATCCAGCACTTCGTGGAGGTCGCCCTGATCATCCTGTTCTGGGCATCGCCGATCGTCTACTCGTTCAAGTTCGTGAGCAACGTGATCGGCGGCACGATCTGGGAGCAGATCTACCTGGCGAACCCGGTGACCATAGCCATCATCGGCTTCCAGAAGGCGATCTGGGCCGCCGGCTCGTCTGCGACCGGCGAGCTCGCCCAGGTCTGGCCGGATGACCTCGCGCTTCGCCTGATCATCACCCTGCTGCTCAGCACCGTTCTTCTCTGGGTCACGCAGCGAGTCTTCTCGCGGCTCCAGGGCAACTTCGCACAGGAGCTGTGATCCATGAGTTCCACCACCACCATCATCAAGGTCGACGACGTCTCGAAGCGATTCGTGCTGCACAAGCACAAGTCGGTGAAGGAACGCATCGTGAACTTCGGGCGTGCCAAGCAGTTCAACGAGGACTTCTGGGCCCTCCGTGACATCAACCTCGACATCGCGCTCGGCTCCACCGTTGGACTCGTGGGTCACAACGGATCGGGCAAGTCGACCCTTCTCAAGGTCATCGGCGGGATCATCGAGCCCACCACGGGAACCGTCACGAGGCGCGGCCGGATGGCAGCCCTCCTCGAACTCGGCGCCGGATTTCATCCCGACCTCACCGGGCGCGAGAACGTGTATCTCAACGCCGCGATCCTGGGGCTGAAGCAGCGGGAGATCGACCGCTACTTCGAGGCGATCGTGGACTTCTCGGGCATCGAGGAGTTCATCGACACCCAGGTGAAGTTCTACAGTTCGGGCATGTACGTGCGCCTCGCCTTCGCCGTGGCTGTGCACGTCGACCCCGACCTGCTGCTGGTCGACGAGGTGCTCGCGGTCGGCGACGAGCCGTTCCAGCGCAAGTGTCTCGACAAGATCCTGCAGTTCCGGGCGGAGGGACGCACGATCGTCGTCGTGAGCCACTCCGCCGAGCAGGTGGGAACGCTCTGCGGACGCGTGGTGGTGCTGAACTCCGGCAACGTCGTCCACGACGGTGATCCGTCGAAGGGACTCCGGATGCTGCGCGACCTCTATGAGGCCGACCGCACCGCACACATGACCCCGGACGAGACGGACGGCGACGACCCGTACAGCATCGAGGATGTCACCGTCACCTCCCAACCGACCTCGGGCGGCATGGATCTCGAAGCGCGCATCGTGGTGAACATCCGCGCTCCGCGCGCCGATTGGGGCATCGGATTCTCGATCGAGAACACCCTCGGAATCAAGGTCTTCTCGATGGGAACCTTCGACGCCGACATCGATCTGCCCAACTCCGTCGGACGCCACGAGATCCTCGTCTCCCTGCCGGATGTGCGACTGGGTGAGGGAAAGTACCTCGTGAACGTGGGCCTAGGATCGAACAATGGACAGACGTTCGACCGGCGGCCCGCCGCCGCGTCGTTCGACATGGGTCCCAATCCGCTGGGCCGCGGTCTCATCCGAATCGCTCCCTCCGTCACCTATCGCTAGGCAGGGGGTCCGCTCGTGTCGGCCCTGAACGCTCATCTCCTCTTCGACTCGATCAGCCGCAATACCGGCGACATCGCGATCGGACTCGCCTCACAGCAGCTCCTCGGCGATCGCGGCATTGCTGCCGCCCCGATCGACCCGTTCGGGCCAACGCCTGGCGAGCCGCTCGTCATCGGCGGCGGCGAGATCATCCGCACCACAGGCGACACGTTCTACGACGCCTACCGGCGTCGGGGCGGCCACATCCTCAATGCGGCCGGCGTGTGGTCGACCGCCAACGATCTCGACTATCTCAACGGATACCGGTTCGTGTCGGCGCGGTCCACGCGGGAGGTGGAGACCCTCTCCTCGGTCGTGGCCGATGTGAATCTGCTCCCGTGCGCCACGACCGTGCTGCGCAGCGACCGCTACGTGATCGAGGGGCTCGACCCGGACGAGCCGGTCGTCGGCATCCACCTCGTGCCGCATTCGGTGCGGGTGATCGAGGACCTCGTCGCTCTGGTCGACGCAATCCCTCACAAGAAGGTGTTCATCCCCTTCACCCACTACAACTCCGACGCATCGTTCATGAAGGCGCTTCCCTTCGACCGGTCGAACTCGATCACCCTTGGTGAGCTTGCTCCGCTGCAGCTGCACTCCGTCATCGGCCAGATGAGTTCCGTGATCGTCAACTCGCTCCACGCGTCGATCTTCGCCTACAGCCAGAACGTACCGTTCGTGTCCATCCACCAGCCGAAGGCGGCCGACTACTTCGCCGACCGTGGGCTCGGCGAGTTCCTCGTGCGCAACCGCGATGAGCTGGCCGCCGCGGTCGACCGGATCGAGATGCAGGCTCCCGACTTCTCCGCGCTGATCGAGAAAGACGCCTCGGCCATCGAGAGTGCGTTCGACCGCTACGCCGAGATGCTTCGCGATGCTCCGGTCGGCGAGCAGGTGCCCCCGGCCCAAGCCGCCGGCGAGGTGAGCTCGGTGCGCGACCAGGTGCTGTTCGATCAGGTGCAGCATGTCGTTGCCGACCGCGACCTGTCGCTCGGCCATCTCGAGACGCGGCGCGCAGAGGCCAGGGCCGAGGCGACGGCTCTCCAGGGCACCGTCGGGCACCAGCAGGACGCGCTCGCGCGATTGCAGTCGGAGATCGACCGACAGAACGAGGCGCTCGAGGCCGCCCATGACGCTCTCAAGCGCTACCGCGCGATGTGGATGATCCGCGGTGGCCGTGTCGCCAGACGCGTGCTACAGAAGATCGTTCCCGCCAAGCGCTGAGCCTGCAGTCAGTCCTTCTTGCGGCTGTGCTCGAGAGAGCCCGCACGAATGGCGGCGTCGTCGGTGAGGTCCACCGAGGCCGCCACCCGGTAGCTGCTCCACTTGCGCACGTGGAAAGCGGGGTTGAGGGCGAGCCAGTACAGGCGGCGCTTCCAGCTGTAGCCGCGGTCCCTCGCGAGGCGGATGGTGTCGCCGCCGATCCCGCGCACGGTGAGTTTGACCTGATCCTTGCGCGTGATCGGGTTCACGGTGAGCCCGATCTGGCGAAGACCCACGGTCTCGTCGAAGATACGCCTGCCGTACTCCTCGAGTGTGAGGTCGTTCGAGTGCTCGACGGATGCGCGCGGCGCGTACGCCTTGTGCAGGCCGTGCTCGATCACGTCGCGGCCGAAGAGCTGGTCCTCCGCGTACTTGACGTCGCGGTAGGGGATGTCGCCGACGAGCACCGATCGCCTCGCCGCCGAATTGACGTCGGAGTAGAAACCCAGCGCGTCGATGATGCCCTTGTTGTTCGCGAACTCGTCTTTGTAGAAGATGCTCGTGCCGAAATCCGGCCCGAACTGGGCGAAGACACCGTTGATCTCGTACTTGATCAGCGGCACGCAGGCATACCGGGGAACCTGCTTGCCCATCACCGCCACGACCTTCTCGTCGAGCAGGAAGGGTGCGACCATCTCGCTTGCCCACGACAGGGTCGACGGAACCGCGTCGTGGGTGAGGTACGCGATGATCTCGCCGGTCGCGAGCTGCGCGGCCAGGTTACGCGTGCGTCCGTGGCCGAACTCGGTGTTCGGGATCTGGTGGAGCCGCACGCCCGTGTAGGCGCGCACGATCTCGAGCGTCTCATCCGTCGAGCCGGAGTCGATCACGAGCACCTCGAGCTCACCGTCGTACTCCTGGTGGGTGAGCATGTCGAGGATGCGCCGGAGGTACGTCTCGCCGTTGTAGGTGAGGATCGCGACGGTGAGAGACGGGAGGGTGCTCATGATGATTCTCGGCTTTCTCGCTGTGCGACGATCTCGGCCCAGGTCTCGGCGACTCCGGTATCGAGCGGGGTGAGTGGCACCTGACCGAACTCGCGCACGTAACGGCCGGTGTCGAGCACCACCCGATCGACGAAGGTGGCCGGCGCGGGACGGTCCACGACCTGCACGGGCTCGCCGGTCACGCGCCGAAGGGAATCCAGCACGTCGTTCACCGAATGACCCTGGTGACTGCCGATGTTGTACACGTCGTGCTGGGCATCCTTGCCGACGAGCGCGACGATCATCCGCACCATGTCCTCGACATAGAGGTAGTCGCGCACCATCGAGCCGTCACCGAGTCTCACCACGGGCTGTCCGTGCGCGATCTGGCGCAGGGCGATGGGGATGAGGCCCTGGCGCTTGTGTGCGTGCTGGCGTGTGCCGTAGGGGTTGGAGATGCGCAGGCTCGTCGACGCCAGCCCGTGCATCACGGCGAAATACCGAAGATAGTTCTCGATCGTGAGCTTGCCGATCCCGTAGGGCGAGATGGGCTGCGCCCGGTCGGTCTCCTGGTACTCGCCCTTGTCTTGCGGTCCGTAGATCGCGCCGCCGGTGGAGGCGAAGTAGACGTGCTCGACACCGTGACTGACGCAGGACTCGAGAAGCTCGACCGTGGGTGCGACGTTCGTGCGGATGTCGAGGGTCGGGTCTGCTTCGGCCGTCGCCGGGCTCGTGGTGGACAGGAAGTGGAACACGTAGTCCTGGCCGCGCACGGCGCTGTCGATGTCGGTGCGGCTGAGGAACTCACCGCGCACGACCTCGACGTCGGTCGAGCTGAAGGTCGGCTCGGCGGAACTGAATCGGTCGAAGGCGCGCACCCGATGGCCGGCACCCGCGAGGGCGTCGACCAGGTGCGAGCCGAGGAAACCGTTGGCCCCGACGACGAGCGCGTCAGCCACGCATGGCCCGCTCGAAGGCGGCGACGAACTGGCGACCCGAGTCGTCCCAGGTGGTGCCGCGCACGGACTCCGCCATGGCGATGGACCTGGCGACGGCATCCGGTCGCTCGACGACCTCCACGAGCCTGTTCGCGATCGCCTTCGGCGACGTGGGGACGTACTCGATGAACGGGTTGTCGGACACCATGCGGTTGTTGGGCGCATCGTTGACCACCGGGGCCACTCCGCTCGCCATGAGCTCGAGCGGCAGGAGCGACATGTTCGTCGCCGAGATGACGAGGCCGGCCGCGCAGCGGTTGTACACGTCATTGAGCTCGCTGATGGCCATGCCGGAGAGGTTGTTGTGCTCGAAGGGCACCTCCCACGTGGAGACGTCCCATCCCGCGAGGTTGATGGTCACCTCCGGCTTGCGTTTCGCGAAGTCGGACAGCGCCATGAGACCCAGCTCGAACCCGCGACGCGGGGTGACCGGCCGCGCGTAGAAGAAGACCTCGTTGCGGGGAGCGGTGTTCGTCACGTGGTAGAACGAGCTGTCCACGGCGAAGTCGTAGTGGTCGGTGGGCATACCGAATTCGGTGGCGAGCTTGTGCGAGAGCCATCCGCCAGCGGTCAGACCGTGGAATCCGAACCGGTAGGTGTTCTCGGCGAGCATCGCCTCGGAACCGTAGGGGTAGAAGGCGGGCTCGAAGTCCTGCACGAAGTAGAACCGGCGCGCGCGGCTCTTGTCGAGGAACACCGGATACGCGGTCTCCCAGCCTGTGGCGAAGAGAGCCTGGGTGTCACTGGCCACGCCCACCTTGGGGTTGTACATCTCCATCGTGGCTTTGACGTCGGGGTACGCGGGGCTGGAGCGGAACATGGCTCGCATGTCCCTGGAGTTCACGATCACCGGGGTGTTCGTATAGAAGTAGATGTGGCAGCGGTGGCCGGCCTTCTCGGCGTAGTCGATGAACCGCAGCAGGTTCTGGTGACCTCCGCTGTTCTCGCTCGGCGGTGACATGATCCAGGAGATGACCGACGGCCCCTCCGTCACCGTGATCGGCTCGGAGAGCTGCGGCGGCGGGGACGACCAGTCGGCGGCGATCGCGTCGGGCGTCTTCACCGGGAGGATCACCGTGTTCCCCACGATCTGGGCCTTCGCCCGGCGGAACACCCGGCTGATGAAGGACCGGGGGCCCTCGTCGCGGAGTACCCGCAATCCGATGGAGACAAGTCGAAAGCTGATCACGGATTCCTCAGAGTCATCGGCCGGTCAGGCCGTTATGGAGTGTAGCAATCAGCCGCTACCGGCCGTGGGAGGCGGGCGGGGCCCCGTCGGATCGCCGAGTTGGTAAGGTACTGGCCTATGCCGATCGATGATCAGGGTTCCGTCGCGATCGTCACGGTCACCTACAACTCCAGCGGGCATCTGCGCGATTTCCTCGCGTCGATAGCCTCGACTGACGCCGCGGGCATCCTCACCGTCGTGGCAGACAATGACTCCGCCGATGTCGACGCCACCGAGGCGCTCTGCCTCGAGGCCGGCGCGACGTTGCTGCGCGTGGGCGCGAACCTCGGCTACGGCGGAGCGATGAACCGGGCGATCCAGTCGCTGCCCGCATCCGTCGACTTCGTGGTGATCTGCAATCCGGACGTGCGCCTCACGGCGGGCTCGATCGGTGCCCTCGTTGCCGCGGCCGCTTCGGACGGGACCGTTGGCTCGGCCGGGCCGCGCATTCTCAATGAGGACGGCACCACCTATCCGTCGGCTCGCAGCCTCCCCTCCCTCCGCACGGGGGTGGGTCACGCGCTCTTCGCGGGGGTCTGGCCGACCAACCCGTGGACCCGCTCGTATCACCGCGACGAGGCGGACCCGGATGTCGGCCGCGACACCGGATGGCTGTCCGGCTCCTGCGTGCTCGTGCGTCGAAGCGCGTTCGACTCGCTCGACGGCTTCGACGAGGGGTTCTTCATGTACTTCGAGGACGTCGATCTCGGGTATCGGTTGATCCGGGCCGGATGGCGCAACCGATTCGTGCCCGAGTCGCGGGTCGTGCACACCGGGGGTCACTCCACCGCGTCGGACTCGTCGAACATGCTGCGCGTGCACCACGCGAGCGCGTACCGCTACCTCAGCAAGAAGTACTCCCACCCGGTGCTCGCGCCGCTTCGCCTCGCGATCTGGATCGGCCTGCACGTGCGCTCCTGGTCACTCTCGCGCGTGCCGCGTCGGCGCGGCTGATCAGGCACGGCGTTCGGCCGCTCGCCGATCCCCGCGCCTGATTCCGTCTCAGCGCCGCGAGTAGGCCAGCAACGTCTCGAGGTACACGCCGTACCCGCTCTTGCGGAGCGGTGCCGCGAGGGCCTCGAGCTCTGCGTCGCTGATCCAACCGGCACGCCAGGCGATCTCCTCGATGCAGCCGATCTTGAATCCTTGGCGGTCCTCGATCACGCGCACGTATTCCGACGCCTGCATCATCGACTCGAACGTGCCGGTGTCGAGCCAGGCCGTACCGCGGTCGAGCACGCTCACCTTGAGGCGGTTCTTCTCGAGGTAGTGCTGGTTGATCGTCGAGATCTCGAGCTCGCCGCGAGCGCTCGGCTCGATGGACTTGGCGATCTCCACCACGTCGTTGTCGTAGAAGTAGAGGCCGGGAACCGCGTAGTTGCTCTTCGGCTCTTCCGGCTTCTCCTCGATGGAGAGTGCGGTGAACGCGTCGTCGAACTCGACCACGCCGTAGGCCTTCGGATTGGCGACGTGGTAGGCGAAGATCATCGCCCCTTCGATGTCGGTCGTCTCCCGCAGCGCCGAACCCAGGCCTGCACCGTGGAAGATGTTGTCGCCGAGCACGAGGGCCACGCTGTCGTCGCCGATGAACTCCTCGCCGATGATGAAGGCTTGAGCGAGTCCGTCCGGGGAGGGCTGGACGGCGTACTCGATCGAGATGCCGAGATGCGAGCCGTCACCGAACAGGGCCCGGAACTGGTCGTTGTACTCGGGCGTCGTGATGATGAGGATCTCGTTGATGCCCGCCATCATGAGCGTCGAGAGGGGGTAATAGACCATCGGCTTGTCGTAGATGGGCATGAGCTGCTTGCTGATGCCCTTGGTGATGGGCCAGAGGCGCGTGCCCGACCCGCCCGCGAGAATGATGCCCTTCATCGGCCTGCCTCCTGCTCGTCGAGTGATGCGTAGAACTCCGTCATGGCGTCCCAGGTGGGGAGGAGACCGGATGCCGCGGCCTCATCGAGGCTCGGCGCCTCGAGGTCCTTCGGAGACAGCAGCGGCTCGCCCGCCTCAGGGGGGAACACGAGACCGATACGGGGGTCGAGCGGGTTGATGCCGTGCTCCTTCGAGGCGGAGAACACGTCGCTCACGAGGTAGGACACGGTGGCGTCATCCGTGAGGGCGACGAAGGCGTGCCCCAGGCCCTCGGCGAGGTAGATGGCGCGACGGTCGACGGTGTCGAGCAGCACCGAGTCCCACTGTCCGAACGTGGGGCTGCCGACGCGGATGTCGATCACGTAGTCGATCACGGCGCCGTGGGTGACCGTGACGTACTTGGCCTGGCCGCGCGGCACATCGGCGAAGTGGATGCCGCGCACGACACCGCGCTTCGACACGGAGGTGTTGGCCTGGCGCAGGTCGATCGAGTGCCCGAGCTGCTCCGCGAGGTGATCGAACCGGTACCACTCGAGGAAAACACCCCGGTCGTCCGCCCACTGCTTGGGCGTGATCTCGAAGCTTCCGGGGATTTTCAGAGGTCGAATCTGCACGCGAAGGAGCTTACCGGCTCAATTCAACCAATCCTCGCCAGTGAGTTCGAGCGGGTACGGCCAATATCGCGGGTCATGCATGCGGAACCCCCAGCGGCCCCACGCCACCTGCACCTCGCCGGCGTGCACCGAAGGATCGCGCGTCTTCGACTCGAAGTGGTAGAGCTCGGCGTGCGGGGTCCAGTAGATGTCGTGCCCGGTCCACGTCACCTTCATGCACAGGTCGACATCGTTGAATGCGCCCGGCAACAGGCTGGTGAGACCGCCGACCTCGTGGTACACCGCCGTCGGCATCATCGCGCAGGCGGCGGTGACGCCGGAGACCTCGCGCTCGACGAGGTACCCGTCGAGCGGGCCCCGGGATCCGCGGGGCACGAAGGAGCCGATGTGTGCGGCGTCGCCCCGGTAGTAGGCATGCCCGCCATGCTGGATGGTGTCGTCGTCGTAGTAGAGCATCGCACCGGACATCCCTGCGCCCGGGAGTTGGGCGAGCGCGAGCAACGCCTCGATCCAATCCGGCGTGATCACATCGACGTCATCGTTGAGCAGCAGGATGAATTCACCGGTCGCGTGCAGCGCCCCGAGGTTGACCTTGGTGGAGAAGTTGAAGGGCTCCGTCCACCACACGAGCTTCAGCCTGTCCCCGGCGAGCGCCTCGAGTTCGTCGACGACGCGCTGTTCGGCCACGTCGTCGATCACGATGACGAGCTCCACATTGCGGTAGCTCGACCGCTGCATGATGCCTCGCACGGCGTCGAGCACGAAGCAGCGCTCCCCCGCGTCGTCGGCGTGGAACAGCCCGCGGGTGGGGATCACAATCGACACGAGTGGCTCGCCCTGAACGACCCGACGCACATCGTGGGCACCGCGCGGGTCGATCCGTCTGATCTCGCCCCCACCGGTCTCTGCGAGGTGCTCTTCGAGAATCCGCCTCACCGAGTCGATTCCACGACTGCTCAGCACCGTCTGCTGTGCCCCGACGGGGACACGGTCGAAGAATGCGGTCACCGACGCGAAGGTCAGCCCGGCTCGGACCGCGCGGAGGGCGAGATCGTATGCCTCCGCCTCCGGCACGCCCGCGCGGAATCCGTCGAGAGAGAGGAGCGCCTCGCGACGCCAGGCGACAACCGGCCCGAGGTAATACTGCGATCGGAGCCGCTCGGGCGAGAAGTCTGGTCGACGAAGCGGATGCACCCGATCATCGGCCCGGAGGCGAGCGGTGGCGCCGTAGAGCACGTCTGTGTCGGGGTGGTCGCTCGCGAAGGCGATGATCGCGTCGAACGCGCGGGCGTCGACGGACGCTCCGGCCTCGACCAGCACGATGATGTGCTCAGCGCTGTCGCGGACGGCATCCGCCAGCGACGCCGGATCGAGCACGTTCCCCGCGACCCGAACTCCCGCCGGAAGAGCGATGGTGCGGATACTCGCCGCGGTGGTCTCCGCTGCCGCCGCTCCACCCGCCCCCGCGATGACGGCGACGAACACGGTCGGTGTCGCGACTGCGGTCACCGACGCGCCGATCCCGGCAGAAGCCGTTTGATGGCCCTGACCGGAGTGAGGACCGCGCGGCCCGCACGCCACGTCATCGTCGAATGCACGGCGTCGAGCTGCTGCTGGAGCCCGGCGAGATCGCGCTGGAGTTCCTGCACCTGTTCGAGCGTCGGCGAGGTGAGGCGAACCTGATTGGCGAGTTGTGCCTCGAGCCCGAGGATCCGGTCGACCAGCTCGAGTTGGCGGCGGTTGCGGAGGAGTTCATCGTCCGGTTGATCGATACGATCCGTCATCATCCGACTCCCGCAATTGTAAAACGCTCAGGTAGGCGGTTGGAGTCTACCAAGCACGCAGAAGGGCCACGACGAACACCTGGGGTGTCGCCGTGGCCCTTCTGTTCACGCTCGATCAGCGGATCGTGATGCTCCGGCACGGTAGGGCGGTGTGGCCGTTGCCCAGGGCCTTCGCAGTGATCGAGTAGCTGCAGACGCGGTAGGTGCCCTTGCGGTCGACCTCGACGAACTGTGAGAACCCGTGCGCGGCGCCTGCACCGACGAACGCCTTCGCGACGTCAGGCCGGTCCAGGCCTCCCTCGGCGATATAGCCGCGGGTGCGCCCGGCCGGGTCCGTCACGTAGACGTGCGTCTCGTTGACGACACCGCGGAGACCGGCATCCATCGTCCAACCGGAGACCTCGATCGAGTTCGTCGAGGTGTCGTGGGCCACGACGTCGACCGAACCGATCGGAGCCGACGGCCCGAGGCGCACAGTGGCACAGGGGAAGGCGGAGTTCGAGCCGCGGAACGGCTTGGCACCGATCGAGTAAGCGCAGACCCGGTAGGCGCCCGCCTTGGTGAGTGCCGTCTCTGAGCGGAATCCGTGGGCGGCGCCAGCACCGGCGAACGCCCGTCCGACATCCTCGCGACCCTCGGTCGCGTTGGCGATGGCACCGGTGGTGCGGCCCGCCGGGTCGGTGATGTAGACGTGCGCCTCGGTGGAGGTGGCGGGGTTCATCAGGTCGAGAACCCAGCCCCTGACCTGGAGCACCGGTACGCCGTCCTTCAGCGTGACCGCGATCTCGTCGAGGCTGCCGATCGGCTTGCTCGGAACGTGGCTGACCGAACGGCACCCGAGTGCGGTGTTGTTGTCCTCGCCGCGCTTGATTCCGATCGCATACGCGCAGACCTTGTAGACCCCGGTCTGATCGGCCGGAATCGCTACCGAAAACCCATGGCTGGAACCGGCCGCGCGATACACCGTGCCGACGTCGGGCCTGGAGGTGTTGGCGGTCGCCGGAACGACGCTCGTCGCGCCCTTCGGCGTCGTGACATAGAGGTGCACGTCGATCGGCGTGGTGAGGGCACTCGGGTCGATGGTCCATCCGCTCGCCGTGATGGACGCGGTCGATCCTGCCTTGCTGACGACGCTGTCGAAGCTGCCGTATGGCGGCGTCTTCTCATAGCCCGCGAACACCTGAACCCAGTAGTTACCGTCCGGAACGTATCCGATGCCGACGGTGGTGAAGTTCGATCGAAGGATGTTGGCGCGGTGGCCGGCGGATCCCATCCAGGCGGCCATCACCTGCGTCGGGGTCGAGAACCCGTACGCGATGTTCTCACCGTTGGACGTCCACCCGGCCGGGAGCTGCGATGCTCGCCAGTCGAGGCTGCTGTGCGCGAACGTGCCGGTCGCACCCATCTTCGCGGCCCAGGCTTGGGCCACCGAATCCAACGCCGCAGTCTGCACCAACGGACCGAGGCCGGCATCCGCCCGTGCGGAGTTCACGATCGCCACGACATCCGTCGACGTAGCCGCCGATGCCGTGCCCGAAACTCCCGCCAGACTGAGCAGCACCCCCACGATGACCGCAGCTGTAGCCCGAAATTTAAATGTACTCACGCGTATTCCCCCGAATATGAAACTTTCCCCTGCGTTCGACCATAACAATTCTTCACAACGGTCGAACAGTCCCGGCCTGTGGCCAGTTAGGGGGCAGACGTAGGTGTCGTCCCCCTGCGAGTCGCCTCACGCCTTAGCGCGGGGTGACCTTGAATGCTCCCTTGTAGAAGGTGTTCCCGGTGATCGTGGAGACGGCGGTCGTGCCGTTGTCGATGATCGCCGGGCAGCTGAACTTCGATGCACCGAAGGTGTTGTTCTGCATGACGAAACCTCTGATGGCGCCGCGACTCTTCTGGGCGACATTGACGGTGCAAGCGCCTCCCTCGGCCCAGTTCTTGGAGAACGTGAGGTTGGAGGTGACGCCGGCGTCCTGGGTGACCTGCATGGCGGCGTTCTTCGCGCCGCTGATGCTGTTGCCCACGATGCGGATGTTCGTGCCCTTCTGCACCTGCACGCTGTCGTCGTGGCTCGGGCCACCGTTCCAGTTCGGGTCGTTGACGTAGTGGAGGTTGTCATGCAGCCACGACGATTCGACCAGCACGTTGTCGCCGAAGATGTGCACGGAGTCGATCACGCCGCTGATGTCTGCCCGCCTGAGCGTGAAGTTCGATCCCATGACGCCGTTGATCGACGGGCTCGCAATGCTGGAGCGCAGTTCCACATCCTCGATCAGCAGGTTCGAGACATTCGGCGAGCCCGCGTAGATGAGGGCGGAGCTGCCGGTGATGGCCCGACCGCGAACAATCGAGTTCCGGATGACCACGTCTGCGGCCTCGACCCGGATGAGTCCGCGCACATCGAGGTTCTGGAGAACCGTGCCACGCTGCCTGACGGTGATGTCGCCGTTCACGACGGTGAGTTTCGATCCGGCGATGACGCCGGTGTTCGCGGCCGACGGGATCACCGAGCCCGGGGTCGCAGCGGGAGGCGAGACCACCACTGGCGCCTGCACCACCGGAGCGGCGACGACCGGGATCTCCGCCGCGGTGCCCGAGGCTGGCGAGCTGGAGGAGGGCTTGGCGGACGACGTGCTCGGGGCGGGGCTCACCGTGGCCGTGGCGGACGCGAGACGTGACCTTGGCGCACGGGAGGTTACCGTGGCCCATTCCGAAGACCTCGGCGGAGATCGGATACGCGCACACCGTGTAGACACCGGAACGCGGGGCCGGAACGCGGGCGGAGAAACCGTGCTTGTCGCCGGCACCCGAGAACGCCCGGGCGACATCCGCCCGGCTCGCCGTGGCATCGATGACGTGGTTCACGCGACGGCCGTCCGGCGCCGTCACGTACACGTGCACCTGGGTCGGCATCGAACGCATCCCCGCATCCATGGCCCATCCCTCGATAGCGAGAGTGGCGGAGGCCTTGTCGAGGGTCACCGAGTCGAGGGACCCGATCGGCACGCTCGGTCCGAACACCAGCGAGCGGCATCCCAACAGGCTGTGTGAGCTCGGGAAGACGGAGCCTGCAATCGAGTAGGTGCATGCGCGGTAGGTCCCTGCGCCGGAGATCGGCACAGCGATGGTGAACCCGTGTGCTGCGCCCGCTCCCGGGAAGGCCTTCGCGACGTCGGCGCGTGTGTCATCGGCCGTGACACCCTTCGGCACGGTGCGACCGCGCGGGTCGGTCACGTAGACGTGGGCCTGGGTCGACTGCGAGGGCACCGCCCCGTCCATCGTCCAGCCGGACACGGTGAGCGTCGGCGTGCCGTTCACCATCGTGATCGCGGCAGAATCGACACTGCCCTTCGGCGACGGCGTGACCGCGACAGCGCGGCATCCGAGCAGCGGGTTGTCCTCAACCCGTCGCGGTTCGCCGATCGCGTAGACGCAGACTCGGTAGGTGCCCGCCGACGTCACGGGAACCTCGGCGGCGAATCCGTGCCTCGAACCGAAAGCCGGGAACGCGGCGGCGACATCGGCACGGCGCGCGGTCGCGTTCGCCACCGAGACCTTGCGCGCACCTGCCGGGTTCGTGACATAGATGTGAACCGGGATGCTGGTCGTCGGCTCGAGCGGATCGGCGGCCCACCCGCGCACCGTGATGGTGGCGTCAGTCGTCGTGACCTCGAGCGCGGCCTCGTCGAGCGAGCCGATCGGGCTCGGCGTTCCGACGGCGGCCGTCGCAGTTGTGGCGACGCCGGTGACGGCGAGTCCGAAAGTAATGAATGCGGCAATGATCGAGCGCGCGCGAATGTTCATGCTGTTCCCCCCGAAACAAACAATTTCCCCTTAGATGAAGGTAAATCAGTGAGCACGGTCGGGACAGACCGGCGCTGGCACCAGTTCGGGGGCGTGACCGGCTGAGGCTGGCACCAGTTCGGGGGCATCCGACCCGACTCAGGCATTCGGCGCGCGCTCGCAACACCCCTGTCCGGCAGTCGATACACTCGTTCCGGCACTGTTCGATGGCCTGGAGGCTCAATTCACATGAAGATTCTCGTCACCGGAGGAGCCGGCTTCATCGGCTCGAACTTCGTCCGACGCACGCTGCAGGACGCCTACCCCGGCCTCGAGGGTGCGGAGGTCGTCGTTCTCGACGCTCTCACCTACTCCGGCAACCTCGCGAATCTGGCACCGATCGATGACTCGCCGCGGTATCGCTTCGTGAAGGGCGACATCCGCGACGGCGCCCTCCTCGACGAACTCTTCCCAGGACTCGACGCCGTCGTGCATTTCGCGGCGGAATCGCACGTGGACCGCTCGGTGCGCGATGCGTCGATCTTCGTGGAGACGAACGTGCTCGGCACCCAGCAGCTGCTCGACGCGGCGTTGCGTAACGGCGTCGAACGCTTCGTGCACGTGTCGACCGACGAGGTCTACGGCTCGATCGCGCAGGGCTCCTGGGATGAGCAGCGTCCGCTCGAGCCCAACTCGCCGTACTCGGCCTCGAAGGCCGGCAGCGACCTCCTCGCCAGGAGCTACCACCGCACTCACGGCCTCAACGTCTCGATCACCCGGTGCTCGAACAACTACGGCCCGTACCACTTCCCGGAGAAGGTCATCCCGCTCTTCGTCACCAACCTCATCGACGACAAGCACGTGCCGCTCTACGGCGAGGGCAACAACATCCGCGACTGGCTGCACGTCGACGACCACACCCGCGGCATCGCCATGGTGCTCGTCTCCGGGCGCGCAGGCGAGATCTACAACATCGGCGGCGGCACTGAGCTCACCAATAAGGAGCTCACCCAGTTGCTCCTCGACGCGACCGGCAAGGACTGGTCGTACGTCGACCGCGTGCAGGACCGCCTCGGCCACGACCTGCGCTACTCGGTCGACATCTCCAAGATCCGCTCCGAACTCGGCTACCAGCCGCTCGTGCCGTTCGAGCAGGGTCTCGCCGAGGTCGTGCAGTGGTACCGCGACAGCCGCAGCTGGTGGGAGCCGCTGAAGGAACGCGCAACCCTGTGACCCGCTATCTGATCACCGGCGCCGGCGGGATGCTGGGTCGCGACCTCCAGCGTGCGCTCGACGGCCGCGACGTGACCGCGCTGACCCGCGCCGACCTCGACATCACCGATCCGGATGCCGTCGCGGCGGCGATCGACGGGCACGACGTGGTCATCAACGCGGCCGCGTATACAAAGGTCGACGACGCCGAGACCGACGAGGAGCAGGCGCTCCTCATCAACGGCGTCGGGGCAGGCAATTTGGCGGCGGCGTGCGCCGCAACGGGCGCGATTCTGGTTCAGGTCTCGACGGACTACGTGTTCGACGGCTCGGCGACCTCGCCCTATGCGGAGGACACCCCCCGCAACCCTGTCTCGGCCTACGGGCGCACCAAGGCCGACGGCGAACGGCGGGTGCTCGAGCAGAACCCCGGGCGCAGCTACATCGTGCGCACGGCGTGGTTGTACGGAGAGCACGGGCCGAACTTCGTGAGCACCATGCTCCGCCTCGCCTCGCAGCGCGATCAGGTGAGCGTCGTCACCGACCAGGTCGGTCAGCCCACCTGGACTCTCGACCTCGCGCGCCAGATCGTGCTGCTGCTGGACTCGGATGCACCGTTCGGCGTCTATCACGGAACGAGCGCAGGTTCTTGCAGCTGGTTCGACCTTGCCCGTGCGACGTTCAGCGCAGCAGGCCTCGACCCGGAGAGGGTGACGCCGACCGACAGCGCAGCATTCGTGCGGCCAGCGCCGCGCCCGCCGTACTCGGTGCTCGGTCACGAGGCCTGGGCCGCAGCGGGACTCGAGCCGATCCGCGACTGGGAGCTCGCCCTTCGCGACGCCCTCGACAGCGGTATCGCGGGGGTCAGGTGACAGCAACCCTGCGGGTCATCGTCGACGACATCGTGGCCCCGGCATCCGCCGGAATAGCCCGGTACACCGAGGAACTCACCAGGGCGCTCATCGCCACCGCACCGATCGGTTGCGAGGTGAGCGGCATCGTCTCCTCCTCCCCCACCGCCGATTACGACCGCATCCGCACGCTTCTTCCCGGCCTTGCCGACCTCTTCAAGAGCGCGCTCGCGCGGCGTGAACTTCAGCTTGCCTGGCAGCACGGCATCACCCGGCTCCCCGGCACCGGCATGGTGCACGCGCCGAGCCTTCTCGCGCCGCTGTCCAAGCACGACCGGGTGCACAATGTGGGCGAGCAGACGGTGGTGACGATCCACGACGCGCTTCCGTGGACGCGCCCGGACGCGCTGCCCGCCCGCCAGTCATCCTGGGTGAAAGCCATGACCAAGCGCGCGCACAAGTATGCCGACGCCATCGTGGTGCCGACCCATGCCGTCGCAGGTCAGCTGAGCGAGGTCCACGACTTCGGCGACCGCATCCGCGTCATCGGTGGAGCACCGAGCACGCGCATCACGGTTCCCGTCGATGCGGATGACCGCGCCGCCCGTCTCGGACTGCCGGAGCGCTACATCTTCTGCCTCGGCTCGCTCGAGTCGCACAAAGCGATGCGGGCCGCCATCCGCTCCCTCGCATCACTGCACGACGCCGGGCTGCCTCTCGTGATCGCCGGTCCCAGCATCGACGACGCCGCGGCGATCGAATCGGTCGTGGCACAGGAGGGCATCCCGGAGCATCGCGTTGTCTGCCTCGGTCGCCTCGGCGACCCGGACCTCGCCGTGGCTCTCTCGCGCGCATCCGTGTTCGTGTATCCGAGCCTGTCCGAAGGATTCGGTCTCCCCCTCGTGGAGGCATTCAGCCTCGGAACGCCCGTCGTGCACTCGGACGACCCCGCCGTCGTCGAGGTGTCGGCCGGCGCGGGATCGGCCGTGTCCACGGCGAACATCGAGGACTATCCCGATCGACTCGCCTCGGCGATCGCGCACATCATCGATGACTCGCGGCTGGCCGAGCGCATGCGGTTCGCCGGATACGACCGTGCCGCCGCATTCCGGTGGACCGATTCCGCCGCCCAGGTCTGGCAGTTGCACGCGGACCTCTGACGCTTTCTCCCGCGCTTCGCTGGTTTGCGCTTGAAGGGTGGTGCGCAGGTGCAGCTGGCCGGGGCACCTCCTCTTGGTGAGTGTCTTCTTGCTGATGTGACCGGTCGGTGGGTGGGTGCGCGCGCGAGGGGGCGTCGGTGGGGGTGTGCCGGCGGCGGGCCGGGTGGGCGTGTGCCTTCGGCGGTTGGGTGGGCGTGTGCCTTCGGCGGGGCCGGTGGGCGTGTGTCGGGGGTGGTCGGGTGGGCGTGTGCCTTCGGCGGTTGGGTGGGTATGTGCCATCGGCGGTCGGGAGTGTGTTTGCCCAGGGGCGGTCGGGTGAGTTGTGCGCCATGGGGCGGTCGGGTGGGTGTGTGCCATCGGCGGTCGGTGGGTGTGCGCCAGGGGCGATCGGGTGGGTAGAAGCGCAGACCCGCGTCCGGTCGCCGAGCATTCTGTCGACCTTTCTAGGCGGCCCGACTGCCTGACTCATCGCCCACGCAGCTCAGAAGACGTTGGGAATTGATCGAACATATCTTCGAATGTCGTGGTAGAATTTGTCATGGCCCGAGAACGCGCAGATAGTCCGCCGCAGACAATGCGGGCACGGCCGGGCAGTTCTTTTCTTGTCGGTTCTTCGCCTAACGACTCGTCGTCGGCCACCCCAACTGGCCGCCCCTCGCAGGTCGTGACCCTGCCGTCGATCGAGCGCCTGGGCTCTCTCGCGGATGATGCCCTGATCGAGGTGCAACGCCAGGCAGGTGCGGCCCGGCGTCGGGTGGATGCGGTCAATGCCGCGATCGCGGGCGAGATCGCGAGACGGTCCGATCGTGCCCTCGGACATCAGGGTTTGGCCGCCCGCCTCGGCGCCGCAACACCGGAAGCCGCGATTCAGAGTCTCACTGGGGTGAGTTTGACCGACGCGAAAGCCCTCACCGCCGTCGGGTCGGCACTCGACGCCGAGTCACCGTGGCTTGCACCGGTGACATCTGCCGTCGCGGACGGGTCCCTCTCCGTGGCCTCCGCTGCCGCGATCACTCGCGGACTCGGCGCCCCCACGGCAACGGTCGCCGCCGATGACCTGCTCGATGCCGCCACCGAACTTGTGGACCTCGCACGCGAGTCCACCCCGGAAAGCGCTGCCCGCTCCGCCCGCGTTCTGCGGGAGGGGTTGGATGTCGCGTCCGTTGCCGATCTGGAAGCGCACCGTCGGTCACGCAGGTCGTTGAAGTGGTTCGAGCAACCCGACGGCATGACCCGCATGATCGGGATATCTGGACCCGGAGTCTGCGGCGATCATCACCGGTGCGATCGACGCGGTCCTGTCACCCCGCCGCGGTGGACCCCGCTTCGTCGACCCCGTGGACGTGGAGCGGGCCGCCGCCATGGTCGCCGATCCCCGCACCAACGACCAGTACGCGGTCGACACCCTGGTGGAGATCGTGCACCTCGCCACCCGCGCCGCCACATCGACCCTCGACGAGGCGACACTCTTCACCGACCGGACGGCACCCGTCCGCGTGCACATCCAAGCCGACACCCTCCACCCGGGCGCCGCCGGCGGGACCGGCAATGGCGCACGCGCGGGCGCCGCCTACATCGAAGGTCAGACCGGGCTGATCAGCACCGAGACTGCCGAACGATACATCTGCACCTCAGGAACCCTGCCCGTCATCTTCTCCGGCACCACCGCCATCGACGCCGGCCACACCCACCGGCTCCACAGCCCGAGACAACGAATAGCGATCGCCGCGCAATGGAACGGATGCGCCTGGCCCGACTGCCCCAAACCCGCGATCATGACCGAGATACACCACATCGACGCCTTCAACGGCAGCAACACAACGCTGACGAACGCGATCCCGTTATGCCGGTTCCACCACATGGAACTCCACGCCAACCACTGGACCATCACCCGCACACCCGACGACGGCACCTACTGGCTCAGCCCATCGCCGCCACCAGTGCCACCGTCGCCATCGTCATCGCCGCCGCCAGTGCCACCGCCGCCATCGCCATCGCTATCGCCATTGCCGTCTTCGCCATCGTCATCGCCAGAGATGAAATCGGCGAGCCGTGAAGCCGGCAGCACGGGCCCGGCCGCCCGCGTCCTGAGCCCAGACCTTGGCTCGTTCAGTCCGGGCCCGAACCCCGGCGCGTCGAGCCCCGGATGCGCTGAGCCTCGGATGCTCCGAACGAAGAGCCCGTTCCACCCACCCGGTGCGCACCCATGATGTGGAGCAGGAGGCGAGGTCCGCCTCAGCCTCCACACCGGCGGGAACGTCGCTCTACCGGCGCGCACCCAGGCACCTGCCGACTCTTGAACGGCGACACCCGTTCCACCCGCTTTCCGACCTGCCGGACCATCCCGTCCAGTCAGTCGGCCGAACCACTGCGGCACACCATCCACTCCAGTCAGCCGACCGCACCACTGGGTACATCGGCCGCGCCAATCAGCCGACCGGCAACCAGTCACATGGAGCTCGCCAGCCTGCGACCGACCGACCAACCGCCCGACCATCAGGACACCTCGGGAGTGCCAGTCAGCTGACCGAACGCCAGGACACATCACCACGCCGGCAAGCCGACCGACCGACCCACCAGTCACATGGAGTACGCCAGCCAGCCGACCGACCACCAGTCCATGGAGCGCGCCAGCCAGCCGCCCGACCACCAGTTACAGGGAGCGCGCCAGCCTGCCGACGCGACCGACCCACCGGGCGCATCACCCGTGCCAGTCAGCGACCGGACCACCAGGACACATCGGGAGCGCCAGTCAGCTGACCGACCACCAGGACACATCACCCACGCCCGTCAGTCGACCATCCGACCCGAGCCAGTCAACCCGCCGGAATCAACCTTCCGGTCGCTCCCCGTGAATGGTGTCATCGACAAGCTTGTGGATCTTCGCAAAATCCGGATCGAGCGAGTCCACCAACGGCGGCACCAACTCGAGGTTCACCAGCGGTTTCGTCCGAGCCTGCGACCCCAGATCCACGAAGCTCGGCAACATGATCCCGGGCACATCCGTCGTCACAACCTGCGCACCCGCCCTCGCAATATTCTCGAACTTGGAAAGCACATTCGCCGGATCGAATTGACTGAGCATCGCCTCCTGCACCTGACGCTGACGAGCCATCCGCGCGAAATCGGTGCTGTCATAGCGAGTACGTCCGTACCAGAGCGCGGTCGCCCCATCCATGTGCTGGAACCCCGCCTCGATGTATCCGGTCGGCTTGGCACCAGTGACACCACCGATCGCCGTGCGCTCCGGCACCGTGATGTTGATCCCACCCAGGGAATCGATCAGATCGGCGAAACCCTGCATATCAATGAGCACGTAGTACTGCAGCACGAGACCGGTGACACCGGACACCGCATCCCGCGTCGCCTCGATACCTGGGTTACTCCCCCGCGCCTCGGCATCCGGATACAGCTCCGGATTGTCTTCGCCATAGGTGTACAGGTAGTTGATGAGGCACTCGTCGCCACAGTCGTACCCGTTCGGGAACTCCTTCCACAGCGGCGAACCCGGCGAAAACGTAGCATTCTCGAAATTCCTCGGCACACCGATGATGGTCGTCGCACCGGTATCCACATTGATACTCAGCACCGAAAGACTGTCTGGCCGAAGACCGGCACGGTCGGGACCCGCATCCCCTCCGAGCAGGAGGATGTTGTACTGACCGTCGACCGGATCCTGATAGCGACCGTTCGAAAACAGCTCAAACAGGGTG
Organism: uncultured Actinomycetota bacterium; assembly: GCA_963756375.1. GTDB lineage: Bacteria > Actinomycetota > Actinomycetes > Actinomycetales > Microbacteriaceae > Marisediminicola. The sequence continues at coordinate 1,805,952 of CAVWNJ010000005.1, forward strand.
GCCCGAGTGACCCCGGCGATGACGGCCCCATAGCCCGCAGCACCCACCGTGAGACTCATCGCCACGATCGTCACGCCGGCAATGAACTTGCGAGCCCGTGGCCTGATGTTGACCAACCGCACAAGCCGCAGGGTGTCGAGAGCCAGAATCACCCACAGCACCGCATAAGCGGCAAGCCCTACCTGCACGAGCGTGAGCACAAAGAGGTTCGTAGCAAGCCCGTAGACGAAACGGGGGAAGATGGCGAACGTGGCCAACACCAGAATCGCCACAGCCCAGAGACCGAAGGTCGACACGATACCGATCCGACCGAGTCGACGGTTGCCGGCAAGCAACTGCGCCGAACCCGGAAGGAGGAAGTTCAGACCGACCAACCACCACCCACGCGTGGTCATGGTGCCAGGGGACCGGAGGTCGGGATTCCGAACCGGAGTCAGCGGCTCCTGAACCGTGGCGGTCACAGCGTCGACTGGAGCGCCGCGTTCTTCTCCGCGACAGTCGTTTCGAGGGCTGCAGCGAACTCGGCGAGCCGCACAGTGAGAGCCGGATCGGATGCTGCCAGCATCCGCACCGCCAGAAGCCCCGCATTGCGCGCGCCACCAATGGAGACGGTGGCCACCGGAACACCGGCAGGCATCTGCACGATGGAGAGCAGCGAATCCATTCCGTCGAGACGGGACAACGGCACGGGAACCCCGATGACCGGCAGCGTCGTGACCGACGCGAGCATTCCGGGAAGGTGAGCGGCACCTCCCGCACCGGCGATGATCGCACGAATGCCACGTCCAGCAGCAGCCTGACCGAACTCGATCATCTTGACCGGCGTCCGATGAGCTGAGACGACCTGCACCTCGTGCGCAATATCGAACTCGGCAAGAGCGACCGACGCCGCCTCCATGACATTCCAGTCGGAGTCCGAGCCCATGACGACAGAGATGATGGGCTCAGGCATGGTTGACATCGTAGGGCGAGAAGGCGAAACGCCTGGCCGCGGCACTCCGCGTGTCACATGGGCGTTACCCCGACGCGATCACTCGGTTCCGAGACCCTCCGCCGCCGCCCGAGCCTGCCACGCAACCTGATCGAGGTCGTCCCCGCCCGCCGTGACATGACCGATCTTCCGACCCGGACGCGGGTCCTTGCCGTAGTTGTGCACCTTCACCGTGGGCTGATCGCGCAACACCTCCGGATAGCGCGACGCGAGCGAACCGTCACGCGGACCGCCGAGCACGTTCACCATGACCGACCAGCGGTCACGGCATCCGGTCGCCCCGAGCGGCAGATCGAGCACGGCACGCAGGTGCTGCTCGAACTGGCTCGTCGTCGACCCGTCGATGGTCCAGTGACCGGTGTTGTGCGGACGCATCGCCAACTCGTTCACGAGAAGCCGCTCATCCGTGGTCTCGAACAGCTCGACAGCGAGCACACCCGTCACATCGAGACTCTCCGCCAGCTGCGACGCGATATCCGACGCCACCGAAGCGAGTTTGCCCGCCGAACGCGGAGCCGGCGCAATGACCTCCGCACACACCCCACGACGCTGCACACTCTCCACGATGGGCCAGGTCATTGTTTGACCGGACGGCCTACGCGCGATCGACTGCGCGAGTTCACGACTGAAGTCGACCAGCTCCTCCACCAGAAGCGCGGACCCTGCCGAGAGCCAATCGGATGCCTGCTCCGCCGACTCGACGACGCGAACGCCCTTACCGTCATATCCACCGGTGGCGGTCTTCAGCACGGCCCGCCCGCCGTGGTCGGCAATGAACGCGTCGAGCGCAGCGGCATCCGTGACCCGCTGCCAATCCGGCACCGGAACACCGAGTTCGGAGAGGCGCTCCCGCATCAGCAGCTTGTCCTGCGCGAACCGCAGAGCGAGCGGACCGGGTCGCACAGCAACTCCGCTCTCCACCAGAACGGCGAGGATCTCCTGCGGAACGTGTTCGTGATCGAACGTGACCACATCGACATCAGTCGCGAACCGCCTCACCGTCTCGAGGTCGCGATAATCTCCGACCGCCGATGCGGCGAGACCTGCGGAGGACCCCTCCGCCTCCGCGAGCACGCGAAGTTCTACACCGAGCGCTACCGCGGCGGGGATCATCATTCTCGCCAGCTGACCGCCACCGATCACTCCGACTCTGGGACTCATGTCATTCATCTCTCAGCAGGGGGCGAAGTGCGGCGGATAGACTTCCTCACCGCACTACCCCCATCTTTCCTCATGGCCCGCCCCGCGGCCATTCCGCCCCCGCCCGCACGGAGACCGCATGCCCGAGACGTTGACCGCGCTTCCGCTGCGGGCCCGTCTTACCGCCCTCGTGGCACAGATGGCACGCTTCGGAGTCGTGGGCCTCGGCGGGCTCGTGGTCGACGTCGGACTCTTCAACCTGCTGCGTGCCACCGTGCTCTCACCCGACGTGATGCATGAGGGACCGTTCCTCGCCAAAGTCGTGTCGACGATCGTGGCGATCGTCGTCAACTGGATCGGCAACAGGTATTGGACATTCCGCGAACACCGGGGTTCAGCGCTGCTGCGCGAAGGAATCGCCTTCGGTCTGGTGAGCATCGGCGGGATGCTGATCAGCCTCGCCTGCCTGTGGATCTCCCACTACGCACTCGGCTTCACCTCGGCGCTCGCCGACAACATCTCGGCGAACGTGATCGGCCTAGCCCTCGGGGCGATATTCCGTTTCTGGCTCTACCGCGTGTGGGTGTTCCCACCCACACGCGAGTCAGGGACGGCCGAGCGCGCGGTAGTGCCAGCCAGCAGCGCGCCAGGCGAGCGGGTCTAGGCAGTTACGTCCGTCGACGATCGCCGGCGTGCCGACGAGCGCGGCGAGCGCAGCAGGGTCGAGGTCGCGGTACTGCTTCCACTCGGTGAGCAGCAGCACGGCATCCACACCGTCGGCGGCCTCTTCAGCGGTCTCGACGTAGGTCACGTCGGGAAAGCGCTTACGCGCGGTCTCGATCGCTTCGGGGTCGGTGGCGGTGACAATCGCGCCAAGTTCGGCGAGACGCACAGTCACATCTAGTGCAGGCGAGTCCCGCACGTCATCCGAGTCCGGCTTGAAGGAGAGCCCGAGCACAGCGACCTTCTTGCCTTTGAGGTCGCCACCGACGACCTCTTTTGCGAGGTCCACCATGCGCTCACGGCGGCGGAGGTTGATGCTGTCGACCTCGCGGAGGAAGCTCAGAGCCTGCTCGACACCCAACTCCTCGGCACGGGCCATGAAGCCTCGGATGTCCTTCGGAAGGCACCCTCCACCGAAGCCGAGACCGGCGTTGAGGAAGCGACGCCCGATACGCGCATCGAACCCGATCGCGTCGGCGAGCTGGGTCACATCCGCACCCGTCGCCTCGGCGACCTCCGCCATGGCGTTGATGAACGAGATCTTGGTGGCGAGGAAGGCGTTGGCAGAGACCTTGACCAGCTCCGCAGTCGCATAGTCGGTGACAACCTTCGGGGTGCCCGTGCCGAGCGCGGTGGCGTACACCTCGTCGAGGGTGGCTTCGGCAGCGGTGTCGCCGGGCTTGACCCCGTAGACGAGGCGGTCGGGAGCGATCGTGTCCTTCACCGCAAAACCCTCGCGGAGGAACTCCGGGTTCCAGGCCAGCGTCGCGCCGGAACCCGCATCGGCAACGACGCCTGCGAGGCGAGCAGCCGTACCGACCGGCACGGTCGACTTGCCGACGACGAGATCACCGTCGGAGAGGTAGGGAAGGAGGGCGTCGAGCGCCGCATTCACGTAACGGAGGTCGGCCGCATTGCTGTCGCCGAGCTGCGGGGTGCCCACGGCAATGAAGTGAACCGAGGCGTCCTTGGCGGCGCTCATGTCGGTCGTGAAACTGAGACGACCCGATGCCATCGCCGAGGTCAACAGCTCGGGCAAACCCGGCTCGAAGAACGGCGGACGTCCGGCGGCGAGCAGCTCGATCTTCGCGGCATCCACGTCGATTCCGACGACCTCATGCCCGAGCTCGACCATACATGCCGCGTGAACCGCACCAAGATAACCGCAACCGATGACGGAGAGTTTCACATGTGCTCCTAGAGAGTGGATGGCGGCAGACTTCTAGCCGGTCCCCAGAACTTTACCGGAGAGACGACACCGCTCAGCGCAGCCCCCAGGCCCTCGAGTCACCGGTCGCCGCTGACTGCTCAGCCTGTCTCCTGGCGGCGATCGGATTGAGGCTGCGCTCCATCAGGTCGTGGAGCGAGCCCTGCACGAGATCGGCCATCGGCACATCACGCAGCACGATGGGTCGGTCGAGGCCGGTGTTGATGAGCACATCACCGCTCCCGACCATCGACTGGAGGGCGTTCTTGCGCACTGTGATGTCATAGCCACGGCTGTGGAGCAGCTCCTGCCGCGACCGTACGACCAGTCCCCGCCTCAGAACGATCCGACGCGTGGTGATGACGTACCGCCGGTTCAGCCAGGAAAGCAGCGGCACCACCCAGGCGATGATGGCGAGAAGGATCCCCGCAACGATCAGCGCCGCGTTCATCCACGGTTCCGGAAGATTCCCGGCGAAGTAGGCGACGACGCCCGCGGTTCCGATCAGCAGAAGGGATGGCCAGAACAGCGCCCTGCCGTGCGGCCTGAGGCTTGCGACCATCCGCTCCGCGTCAGGCCCGTCTCGCGCGGGCTCGGGTGACATGGTTCATTCATACCGCAGATGTTCGACGTCACCTGCGGCGACAGCCTGAACCCCGCCATCGGTCGCCCGGAGAATCTCAATACGGCCCGCAGCATCCAGTCGGACCGCCCGACCGGTCAGCGTGTCGCCATTGGGGAGCGCCACTCGCACCTCGCGACCGAGGGTGCCACAGGCCTCCGATACATCGTGACGGATGCCGCTCGAGTCGGCGTCCCCGTCGGCTGCGACAAACCGCGAATAGAGATCCATCACCTCGGTCAACCATCCCGAGACCACGAGGTCGACGAGTTCTGCTCCGGTCGGCTCGACACCGACGAGCCCGAGCGACGTGGCCGTGGCGGTGGGGAGCCCGTGCACGGGTATGGCGAGGTTCACCCCGGCTCCGATCACGATCGACCCGTCCGCGCCCAACTCCGTGAGGATGCCACTCACCTTGCGCCCGTCGATGAGCACGTCGTTCGGCCACTTGAGCATCGCGCCGTCGCGTGGACCGAGTGCGGCGATCGCCCGAGTCATCGCAAGGCCGGCGATGAGCGGGATCCAACCGAGCCCCGCCGGATCCACGCTGCGGCCAGAAGCCGTCGGCCGCAGCAGCACCGAGACGGCGACACTCTGCCCGGGTGGGGCAACCCAGACGCGCCCGAGTCGACCGCGTCCGCCAACCTGGCTGGTCGTCACGATCGTGGTGAACTCCGGCGCGTCGACGAGCGCACGGAGATCGTCATTCGTCGATCCGGTTTCCTGCAGGTAGCTGAGCCGATCCGAGCCGATCAGAGCGAGGGTGCGGGTGAGTTCCATGACGACAGCGTAAGACGAGACACCGCGGCATCCGCGAGCCGTCGCGCGAGGGCGAGGTCCGCTTCGGTGCGTACATCGATGCAACTGAGGGCATCGACCGGATGCGGGCTCACCGCCCCGGAAGACCGACTCCCCGCCGCCAGGTACTGGAGCATTCCGAGCACCTGGAATACGGGAGACGCCGCAGAAGCGCAGTCACCGCCACGCACTCGACGTATCGCGTCGTCGATGCAGGAAGCGCGAACGAACGGAGCACTCGCACACTGCAGCACCACGATCTCCGGCGACGCGCCGACCCGCCTGAGGGCCGCGAGTGCGATGGCGTCGATCGCGCGCGCATCCCGTGACGGCCCGAATGCACACATCACGGTGTCCGCACCCTCACTGTCGGCCACGGCCTCGATGGTGCGGTCGTCGGTGACGACGAGTACCTGATCGACGAGTTCGGTGCACAGCGCGGATGCCACGGCCCTCGCGATGATCGGGATGCCGCCGACGGTGCGGAGGAGGTGACCCGGAGCCTGATCGGCCATCGAAGGCGCCAGGATCACCGCGGTCACGGAGGTCGGTGCGCTGTCGTCGAACGTCGGCATGGCTGCACGGTACGCGGCGAACACATCCGGAGATCGTCGCGGAGATGAACAGCCGGGTGCGAGCGACCGCCCGTCTGGCGCCCGGAATCTCCGGAGCGAATCGGTAAGGTGAACGCGTGACTGACGACAGCGCTGAGCCAGACCTCTATACGACCGCGGGAAAGCTCGCTGACCTCAAGGTCCGCTATCACGAAGCCGTGACGGCGAGCGGCGAGGCCGCGATCACCAAACAGCACGCAAAGGGCAAGAAGACCGCCCGCGAGCGCATCGAGCAGCTACTCGACCACGGTTCGTTCGTCGAGCTCGACGAATTCGTGCGGCACCGCACCCACGCCTTCGGCATGGAGAAGTCACGCCCGTACGGCGACGCCGTCGTCACCGGCACCGGCACCATTCACGGTCGCCAGGTGGCCGTCTACTCGCAGGACTTCACCATCTTCGGCGGCTCCCTCGGCGAGGTGGCTGGCGAGAAGATCATCAAGGTGATGGACCTCGCCCTGAAGACCGGCGTGCCGATCATCGGGATGCTCGACTCCGGTGGCGCCCGCATCCAGGAGGGTGTGGTCGCTCTCGGCAAGTACGGCGAGATCTTCCGCCGGAACACCGCGGCCTCCGGCGTCATCCCGCAGATCTCCATCGTCATGGGCCCCGCGGCCGGCGGTGCGGTGTACTCCCCCGCGCTCACCGACTTCGTGATCATGGTCGACAAGACCAGCCAGATGTTCGTCACCGGTCCCGACGTGATCAAGACGGTCACTGGCGAGGATGTCGGCATGGAGGAGTTGGGCGGTGCGCTCACCCACAACCAGCGGTCCGGCGTCTCCCACTACCTCGCCAGCGACGAGGACGACGCGCTCGACTACGCGCGCAACCTGCTCGGGTTCCTGCCAGACAACAACCTGGCCGAGCAGCCGGTGTACGCGAGCGATGTCGAGCTCGAGATCACGGATGAGGACCGCAAGCTCAACACCCTGATCCCCGACAGCCCGAACCAGCCCTACGACGTGAAGGTCGTCATCGAGCACATCGTCGACGGCGGCGAGTTCCTGGAGACGCAGCCGCTGTTCGCACCCAACATCGTGGTCGGTTTCGGGCGAGTGGAGGGACGTGCCGTCGGCATCGTGGCCAACCAGCCCAGTGCGATGGCGGGGACGCTCAACATCGAGGCGGGCGAGAAGGCAGCCCGCTTCGTGCGGTTCTGCGACGCCTTCTCCATCCCGATTCTCACCCTCGTCGACGTGCCCGGATACCTTCCCGGTACCGACCAGGAGTGGACGGGCGTCATCCGTCGCGGAGCGAAGCTTCTCTACGCCTATGCCGAGGCGACCGTTCCCCTCGTCACGGTCATCACACGCAAGGCTTACGGCGGTGCCTACATCGTGATGGGCTCGAAGCAACTGGGCGCCGACATCAACTACGCCTGGCCCACCGCCGAGATCGCGGTGATGGGCGGCCAGGGTGCCGTCAACATCCTCTACCGCAACGAGATCCGCAGAGCGGAGGCAGCGGGCGAGGATGTCGCCGCGGTGCGCACCAAGCTCGCTAACGAGTACACGTACAACGTGGCCTCGCCGTTCCTCGCGGCAGAGCGGGGCGAACTCGATGGCGTTATCGAGCCCGCCGCCACGCGCGTCGCCGTCATCAAGGCACTGCGGGCGCTTCGCACGAAACGTGCGAGCCTGCCGCCGAAGAAGCACGGGAATATCCCGCTGTGACCGAGCCGGTCGACGGCGGGGCTGCCGACGAGACCCCCGACGCTCAGGATTCCGCGGGAATCGACCTCACCATCGTCGCGGGCGACCCCGACGACACCGAACTCGCGGCGATCGCCGCCGTACTCACCGCGATGACCGACGAGCTTTCGAAGGCAGGGCGGTCGGCTCCATCGAAGGCCGTTTCGGCGTGGAGCCGGAGCCAGCGCGCCATCCGGCAGCCCCTGCACCCGGGCGCTGGGGTGTGGCGCGGATTCAGTGGTAGATAACAATTGTTTTTCGGCGGCCTTCGCTGTTGCAACACGTGCTGATGTACGAATTCCGCACCCTCTGGCGCGAGCGGCAGGCGAATAGCACCGGATTCTGACCGTTGACCCCACGATCCGGCGCCTTGTACCCCGATTGTCCCCCCTTGGGTGTCGGCCATTTGCCCGATCTTGGGGTGAGCAAAGACCAAAATGTACCCCGAAAGTCCCCCGAAGTGGTGACTTTGCCTGTCGCTGTAATACAGCACTATTGATCTTGCTAGGTGATGCTCCAAGAGCTTCACCACCAAACATCGGCCGACTAGGGTAAGCGGGCCGATGTCTTGGGGGCGAGTCAGGGCGGTATTCGGGTTATCGCCCTGACTCGGGGTTTCAAGTGGGATCGGTATCGGGCCGGTCCCACTTTCCCGTTAACGGGGCGGATCCGCCTGACTCGAGACGGGAAGCCGATCGCGCCCGCGCCGGCGGCGGCGGCCGCCAGGCCGTGCAGGCCGTGCAGGCCGTGCAGGCCGTGCTAGCCGTGCAGGCCGTGCAAGCCGTGCAGGCCGCGCAGGCGTGCAGGCGCAAGGCGGCAGGCCCTGCAGGCCGTCACGCAGTGCGGTCGGCGTTGCCCGTCTGCTCGATGCTCTCCGCGCGATCGCGGTCGGCGCGAACGTCGTCGTCAAATCGTCATTGTCGTCGACGGAGTCGTCGTCGTCTTCAAAGTCGTCGTTGGCGGAGAACGAGCGCGAGGCCGTGAGCGATCTCGGCAACTCGAGCCACAGGTCGATCTCGTCCTCGCCGTCCTCCGACTCGTGTCCGAGAGCGGTGTGCTCGCCGTCATTCGCGATGCTGAGTCCGACAACCGTCACGGCGATCTCCGAGCCGTGAGGCACGGTACGTGCGATGATCCGGTCGGCCGTCGTGGAGGCGATCGCATCGGCGAGCGCGTTGAGAACGCGCTCCAGGTTGGCATCATCGAGGTCGTCGATACCGCCCTCATCGAGAAGGTTCACTGTCGCACCGCGCCTCCTGGCGGCCATGACCTCGTCGCGCACCCGATCGTTCAACAGCTTGCGACCGCGGATCTCGTCACGGATGGCACCTTCGAGGTACAGGCACTCCTGGCGCTGCACTGCGGTCAGGTCGCCGGCGGTCGCCACGATCTGGCGCAGCATGGGGAGCGACATCCTGCTGGTCTGTCCGAGCCTGAACTGGCGCTCGAACACGTGGGCGTCCTGTGCAGCACGCCACGCGGTGGCCTCCTGCTCCGCGATCGCATATTGCCGGGTGTCCCGTTCGGCAGTGGAGAGGGACTTGGCCAGCGCGTGAGAGACGCCCACCCAGATCATGCTTCCGAGCACCCCGTAATCGACCAGACCGCCGATGCCCTGCCAGAACACGGTCTCGACCGCCAAGAGGATGATGCCGAGCCACGCCCACGTCTGCCGACGCCTGATCGACACGATGACCATGAGGGTGCCGATCGCTGCGGTGTGCCAGGCTGCGTAAGTGCCGTCGGCGCCCTCGGGTAGCTGACTGGTCACGAGGAGTGCCATCACGATCGAGACGGCGAATGTCGACGCCGCCATCCAGACGGGCATCCGCGGCGACGACGATGGCCATAGGGCGATGGTCGTGATTGCTGCGTAGAGCACCATGGCGATGATCGCGGGGATGGGCGATATCGGCACCTGCAACGAAAGCGCCGCCAGCACGAGGTGATAGGACGAGAAGACGATTGCGAGCGTCACGATAAGGGCCCGCGGAACGGCGATCCTCATGCGCTCGCTCCTCGCCTGTCGGCGCGTGCGGAACTGTCGGGCTCCGCATCGGGAAAGGCGCTCCACTGCGGGGCGTCAGAGTCACTGGAGAGCGGAGCCGGCCAGCGCATGGTGATGACCGTTCCACGTGCAGGACTGGATGCCACCGAGACCCGGCCGCCCGCATTCGCCATGCGCTCCATGATCGAGACCCGAAGGCCGATCCGCTCGGTCGGCACAGTGGCCGAATCGAAACCGGCACCCTCGTCGCCGACCTCGACGACGAGGCGATGATCCGGCTCGTCGCGGATACCGACCCAGCGACGGCACATCAGCGCCTCCGGCGTGCTGTGCGCTGTTCACCATCGCCTGCACCGCGGCGGAGTAAATTGACTCGGCGGCCTGAAGCGGGATGTCCTCATCGGCGATGTCGGCGACTCGGATCTCCACCGGCACCGCCATCGAACCGGCAGCGGCCGTGATGCGCTCGGCGAGGGCATGCCTACGCACCGATGCCGAATCGTCAGGTGAGGTCAGGGCGGCACTCCGCAGGTAACCCATGGCGTTGGTGGCCATTCGACCGGCAAGGCGCTCGGCCTGCGGCGTGGTCGCCCGAGCCGCCGAGAGAAGAGTCGTGAGCACGCTGTCGTGCACGATCGCGTCGACCTGCACACGTTCCACCTCGGTTGCATGCTGCCGCACGGCGTGCGCGTAGCGGTCGAGGGCCGCCGACTGCGCACGGTCGACGGTGTCAGCGGCGTCGCGCAAGAGGGTGATCACCACGAGGGCGCCACCGCCGAGGAGGATCGCGTAGATGACGTCGAGCGCCACGAGCTGCACCGGCGCGGCCCCTCCCGACGGCGTCAGTCGCACTACTCCGTACGTGACGGGGAAGGCGACAACCGCAACCGCGGCCGCCAGAGGTTTCCAGGCTACGGCCGCCGCCGCGGTGGCGACGGTGGCGATGAGCCACGGCCAGGGGCGGTCCTCGGCGATGGCGAGTGGATCAGCGACGAAGAGCGGCCACGACGCCATGACGATCACCCAGGAGACGGCGACATAGCCGTTGACCAGCCGCACACCCCGTTTGGCGAAGGCGGCGAGGAGCGATGCTGCAAGGCCGCCGAGGATGGCGACGCTTGCAAAAACCGTCCACCCGGGAATCATGTTCGGCGCTTGTTCGGGCACCGCTTTGACCATGAACAAGGCGTAGACGAGGCCGAAAATGGCTACAGACCGTGAGACGACTGTCTCTATGAGGGTACGGCTGAGGGCATTCCGCGGCGTTGTGGGCTGCTGCGGAAGCCCGAGCTGAGGACTGGACTCAGCGGACATCGGTGGAGTCGTCGAGTCCGGGCAGAATGCCGTCCTCCACCGCCCTGCGCAAGAGGTCCACCTTCGTGGGGGCCGGCCGACCGACCTCGACGTACTTGACCCTGATGCGATCGAGGTATTCGCGAGCCGTGGAGTAGCCGATACCCAGCTGCTGCGCCGCGAGCTTCAGGGGGAAACCCGATGCGTAGAGGTGAAGGATCTCCCGCTCTCGGCGCCCCAACTGAGCCTTCGCGAAGTCACTGTCCGCATCGATGGCGGTGGCCCACTCGAGGTTGTTGAGCACGTCGCCGCTCGCGACCGTGCGAACCGCAGAGATGACGGTCTTTGTAGCGGATGACTTCGGGATCACGCCTGCGGCCCCGGCCGCGAGCGCTTCCCGAACCGACGCGACCCGATCCGCGATGCTGTGGATGAGCACAGCCGCCCCGATGGCCTGGACCCGTTTGACGTTGTCAGTGACCGTCGAACCGTCGCCGAGCGACAGGTCGAGCACCACCACGTCGCACTCACGCCTGCCCAGTTCCGTGACGAAGTCGTTCACCGAGGGCGCTGCCACCAGAAAGTCGAAACCGGCATCGATGAGCGCCGCCTTGAGACCGAGTCGCACGGACTCGTGGTCGTCAACGACGGACACCCGGACCGGTCGCTCTTTCCCGGCGGGCGGCGGCGGGTACGGGCTGGTCTCTTGCATCTTGATCCTGTCTGCTGCGACCGCCGTGGCTCACGGTCCCGCACTATCGTACCCGCCCTGTACGTTCGGGGTACGGCAGGGGTACGGCAGGGTCTCGCGGGCGAGATCGAACGCGCTAACCCCGCACCAGCGTGGCCACCGCTTCGACATGATGCGTGTTGGGGAACAGGTCGAAGCCTCGAAGGCCGGAGAGTCGATACCCGTGCGACCCGAAGAGCGCGACGTCACGCGCCAGGGCGACCGGGTCGCACGCCACATAGACGATCTGAGCCGGCGAGAGTGCGGCGAGACCGTCGACGACGGCACTGCCCGCTCCCGATCTCGGCGGGTCGAGCACGACCGTGGCCGCGGCGAGTCGTGCCCTCTCGGCGGGACCCGCGGTCGATACCAACTCTCGCAGGAACCGGTCGACCCGAGCCGTGACGGCGGATGCGCCGACCCATTCGGAGAGGTTCTCGGCCGCGTGGTCGGTGGCGGCCGCGTCGCTCTCCACCGTGGTGATCCGCAACCCCGCACCGACCCGGTCTCCCACGGCCGCAGCAAGCAGCCCGACACCGCCATAGAGGTCGAGATTCGCGGCGCGTTCATCGAAGCGGTCGAGATCCAGCGCATCCTGCACCGCTCCGGTCAGTGTGCGCGCCGCATGGCGATGCACCTGCCAGAATCCGCGCACATCGACCGAGAACTCGCGGTCGCCCACCAGCTCGGTGATCCGCTTCGCCGGGTACTGGCGCCTTACGGGCTTCGCCTGCCCACGCTTCGCACGACCGCGCGATCGGCTCGCCGGCGCCTCGGCAGCCTGCGGGGCCTCCCCCTGGAGGACGAAGGGGTTTCCCACCGAGGGAACGACGAGATCCACGAACGCCGCCCCCGGAAACCGCTCGTCCAGCGGCGCGACGAGCCGGGCTTCCCGCACGGAGAGCGGCAGGTCGTCCACCTCGATGACGCGGTGCGAACGAGCGGCGAAGGGACCGGGCCTGCCGTCTGCTGCCACCTGCAGCCGGGTGCGGGTGCGCCATCCGGTGCCATCTGAATCAACGACGCCCGAGTCGAAGTCGGAGTCACCGCTCGGGAGTGCCTCCACAACCGGGTCGACGTCGACCCGACCCATCCGCTTCATCGAGTCCTTGAGCACCTCTGCCTTGAGGGTGCGCTGGTGGGCCAGATCGATGTGACCGAACTCCGCCCCACCCGCGCGGTCGGCAGGCGGGCGATCGAGCGAGGCGGCCGACCAGACATGGTCGCGTCGATGCGGGGAGGGGGTGAGAACGGCGACGGTATCGGCACGCCAGAACGACGACTTCGCGTCATCCGTGACCTCCACGAGCACTCGTTCGCCCGGGATGGCGTCGCTCACGAAGATGACCCGCCCCTCGTGCCGCGCGACCACGATGCCGCCGTGAGCGATCCCGGTAATCTCGACCTCGACCCGCGTGCCCATCATTTCGCCCATCCCCCGAGCTTAGGAGCAGCATGCGTCTGTACCTCGCCTCCACCTCCCCCGCCAGACTGATGACATTGCGCGCAGTGGGTGTCGACCCGATCGTCGTGCCGTCGTTCGTGGACGAGGATGCCGCAGTGGCGGAGTGGGAACGAGCCAACGGGAGCCTCGGTGCCGAGGCGATGGTGGAATTGCTCGCGAGGGCGAAGGCCGAGGCGGTCGTCGGATCTCTCGTGGACGGCGAGGAGATCGACGGGCTCATCCTGGGCGGCGATTCCGCGTTCGAACTCGACGGCATCATCTACGGCAAACCCCATCGCCCCGAGGTCGCCCGCGAACGCTGGATGCTGCAGCGCGGTCGCACCGGCCATCTGCACTCGGGACACTGGCTCATCGACCATCGTGGCGGCTCGGTGCGAGGTGCACACGGCGCGGTCACCACGACCTCGGTCAGTTTCGCCGATGACATCACCGATGCCGAGGTCGATGCCTACATCGCCACGGGCGAGCCCCTCAAGGTGGCGGGCGCATTCACGATCGACAGTCTCGGCGCCGCCTTCATCCGCGAGATCGACGGGGACCCACATGCCGTCGTTGGACTGTCGGTGGCCACACTGCGAACTCTCGTCGGCCGTTTCGGCATTGCCTGGCCGGAGCTCTGGAACCGCCGCTGAGAGTTTGTGAGGTTTGACACAGCCCGACCGGCGTTTCTTGTGAGTGTTGGCCCACGATGCCGCACACCGCACCAATAGGCTTGGGCCTCATGCCCCGCATAACGAAGATCCTTATCGCCAACCGTGGAGAGATCGCCGTTAGGGTCATCCGTGCCGCACGAGACGCCGGAATCACCTCGGTCGCGATCTACGCCGACCAGGATCGCGACGCCCGCCACGTGAAGCTCGCCGATGAGGCATACGCACTCGAAGGCGCCACGTCCGCCGAGACCTACCTCGTGATCGCCAAGGTGCTGTCGATCGCCAAGCGGTCCGGTGCGGATGCCGTGCATCCCGGTTACGGGTTCCTCGCCGAGAATGCCGATTTCGCCCGCGCCGTGTCTGCCGCCGGCCTCCTCTGGATCGGGCCATCGCCCGAAGCCATCGAGAAGCTCGGCGACAAGGTGTCCGCTCGCCACATCGCAGAGAAGGTCGGCGCTCCCCTCGCCCCCGGCACCCTGAACCCGGTGTCCGGCGCGGCAGAGGTGCTCGACTTCGTGGACCTCCACGGGCTGCCGGTCGCCATCAAGGCGGCCTTCGGCGGCGGTGGCCGCGGGCTCAAGGTCGCCCGCACCCGCGAGGAGATCCCCGAACTGTTCGACTCCGCCACGAGGGAGGCCGTGGCCGCCTTCGGACGCGGCGAGTGCTTCGTGGAGAAGTACCTCGACCAGCCGAGACACGTGGAGACCCAGTGCCTGGCCGACGCCCACGGCAACGTCGTAGTGGTCTCGACCCGCGACTGCTCGCTCCAGCGCCGGCACCAGAAGCTTGTGGAGGAGGCACCCGCCCCCTTCCTCACCGACGAGCAGAACGCACTCCTCTACAGCGCGTCGAAGGCGATCCTCCGCGAGGTCGGGTATCTGGGAGCCGGCACCTGCGAGTTCCTGGTGGCCAAGGACGGCACCATCTCCTTCCTCGAGGTGAACACCCGACTGCAGGTCGAGCATCCGGTGTCTGAGGAAGTCACGGGCATCGACCTCGTGCGCGAACAGTTCCGTCTGGCCGAGGGCGAGCCCATCGGTTACGACGACCCGACGCCGCAGGGCCACTCCTTCGAGTTCCGCATCAATGGTGAAGACCCCGGCCTGAACTTCATGCCCTCCCCCGGCCCCGTGCACGTGCTGCGCTTTCCCGGCGGGCCGGGCGTGCGTGTCGACAGCGGAGTGACGACGGGAGACGTCATCAGTGGGGCATTCGACTCCCTGCTGGCGAAGCTCATCGTGACCGGATCGTCGAGAGCGGATGCCCTGGAGCGCTCACGCCGTGCTCTCGACGAGTTCGAGGTCGCCGGCCTGCCGACCGTGCTCCCGTTCCACCGCGCCATCGTGCGCGATCCCGCCTTCACCTCCAGCCCGTTCAGCGTCTACACGCGCTGGATCGAGACCGAGTTCGAGAACGACATCGAGCCGTGGAGCGGATCCCTGGAGGACCCGGCCCCCTCCGCCGCCCGCACCCGCGTGGTGGTGGAGGTCGACGGGAAGCGCATCGAGGTGGCCCTCCCCTCCCGGTTGATCGCCTCCGACCCGGCGAGCGCCGTGCTCCCCGCGCCGAAGCGCCGCGGTCACGGGGCAGCCGTTGCCACCGCCACCGGAGACTCGGTGAAGTCTCCGATGCAGGCGACGATCGTGAAGCTCGCCGTCGCCGAGGGCGACACCGTGACGAAGGGCGACCTCGTGCTCGTGCTCGAGGCGATGAAGATGGAGCAGCCCATCAGCGCCCACAAGGACGGCGTGATCACGAATGTCGATGCTGCCGTGGGGTCGACCGTGTCCTCCGGTCACCTGCTGCTCGACATCCGCAGCTAGCGCGCCGACCGACCCGCGACCGCAGCGCGCGGCAACCGCGCGGTAAGGGTCAGTCGGGTAGCGGGTCAGGCAACGATGTGCATGGCCCTCGCCGCATCGGTGATGCTGCCGGAGAGCGACGGGTAGACCGCGAACGCCCGCGCCACCTGGTCCACCGTGAGCCGGTGCTCGATGGCGATCGCGATGGGCAGAATGAGTTCGGAGGCGTGCGGCGCCACGATCACGCCACCGATGACGGTGCCCGATCCGGTGCGCGCGAAGAGCTTCACGAAGCCCTCCTTGATGCCCTGCATCTTGGCCCGCGGGTTCGAGGCGAGCGGCAGCTTGTAGATGTCGCCCTGGGCGATGCCGTCTTCGATCTGCTTCTGGGTCCACCCGACGGTGGCGATCTCGGGCTGCGTGAAGATGTTCGAGGTGACGTTGCGCAGTTCGGTGGGGTTAACCGCGTCTCCCATGGCGTGGTAGACGGCGGTGCGACCCTGCATGGCCGCGACCGAGGCGAGCGGCAGGAAGTCCGAGCAATCACCGGCGCCGTAGATCGACGGCACGGAGGTGCGCGCCACCCGGTTGACGCGGATGTGGCCGGAGTCGGTCAGCTGCACGCCGGCATCCTCGAGTCCGATGCCCTTGGTGTTCGGGATCGACCCGACCGCGAGGAGGCAGTGGGATCCCTCGACGGTGCGGCCGTCGGCGAGGGTGGCGACCACCCCGTCTTCGGTGCGCACCACGGACTCCGCGCGGGACTTCGAGAGCACGGTCATGCCGTTGCGCTTGAACACGTCCTCGATCACACGGGCGGCGTCGGCGTCCTCGCCGGGGAGCACCTGGTCACGACTCGAGATGAGCGTGACCTTGGAGCCGAGCGCGGTGTACGCCGAGGCGAACTCCGCGCCGGTCACACCGGAGCCGACCACGATGAGGTGCTCCGGGATCGACTCGAGCGTGTAGAGCTGCGTCCAGGTGAAGATCCGCTTGCCGTCCGGCTTCGCCGTGGGCAGGATGCGCGGGCTCGCCCCCACCGACACGATGAGGGTGTCGGCCGAGATCTCGTCGAAATCGGTGGCCCCCTTGCCGCGACCGGTCGACACGATGATGCGCTGCGGGCCGTCGAGGCGCCCGTCGCCCTGCACGATGCGCACGCCAGCCTTGATGAGGCCGGACTTCATGTCCTCCGACTGCTGGCGGGCGAGTCGCATCAGTCGCGCGTTGACGGCGGAGAGGTTCACCGCGACATCCGGCCGCACCGGACGACCGGCGTCACCCCGCGCATAGAACTGCACGCCGAGTTCGGCGGCCTCGCCGATGGAGTTGGAGGCCTCCGCTGTGGCGATCAAGGTCTTGGACGGCACGACGTCGGTGAGCACGGCGGAACCGCCGACGCCCGTGCGCTCGACGAGGGTCACCTCGGCCCCGAGCTGTGCGCCTGCGAGCGCGGCTTCGTATCCGCCAGGCCCCCCACCGAGAATCGCAATGCGTTGCTTACGCTCGAACTGAAATGCCATGACGCTCATTCTCCCGTACCCGGCAGGCGACGCCCAAATGCACGAGCCGGATGCCCATCCCGAGTCAATAGGGTGGGTGGCATGTCACAGTCGCCACAGCACCCCCTCGACGTCCAGGAATCCGACCCCTTCGAGGTCGCCGCGCGAGCGGCCGAGGACATCGCGGACAAGACCGGCATCACCCGTCACGACATCGCGCTCACCCTCGGCTCTGGCTGGGCGAAAGCCGCTGACCTGATCGGCGAGACGGTCGCCGAGCTCCCGGCCACCGAGGTGACGGGCTTCAGCAAGCCGGCGCTCGAGGGCCACGTCGGATCGATCCGCTCCGTGCTGCTGCCGAGCGGCAAGCGCGCGCTCGTCATCGGCGCGCGCACGCATTACTACGAGGGGCATGGGGTGCGCCGGGTGGTGCACAGCGTGCGCACCGCAGCCGCGACCGGAGCGAGCGTGATGATCCTCACCAACGGTGCCGGCGGCATCCGCTCGCATTGGACCCCCGGCACCCCCGTGCTGATCAGCGATCACATCAACCTCACCGCAGACTCGCCCCTCGAGGGCGCGACGTTCATCGACCTCACCGACCTCTATTCGGCGCGGCTCCGCGCCATCGCGAAGGAGGTGGACCCGGGCCTCGATGAGGGCGTCTACACGCAGTTCAGGGGTCCGCACTACGAGACACCGGCCGAGGTGCGCATGGCGAAGGCGATCGGCGGGGACATCGTGGGGATGTCGACCGCGCTGGAGGCCATCGCCGCGCGCCAGTCCGGCATGGAGGTGCTGGGCCTCTCGCTCATCACGAACCTCGCGGCCGGCATCCAGACCACCCCGCTCAGCCACGCCGAGGTCATCGATGCCGGGCGAAACGCCGAACCGGTGATCAGCGCGCTCCTCGCCAGAATCGTGGCAGCGCTGTGACCGGCGTGCCTGCAACCGCCAAGCTCCTCAGCGACGCGGCGGACTGGGCCGCGCAGGACCCGGATGGCAAGACCCGCACCGAACTCGAGGGCCTGATCCGCGAGACGGCCGGCGGGTCCGCCGTCGCCTCCGCGGACCTCGCCGACCGGTTCAGGGGCCGCCTCGCGTTCGGCACGGCCGGACTCCGTGGGGCGATCGGGGCGGGCCCGAACCGCATGAACCGGGTGCTCGTCGGCCAGGCCGCCGCCGGATTCGCGGCCTGGCTGCTCGCGCGGGAGAGCAGCCCGAGCGTGGTCATCGGCTACGACGGTCGCACCAACTCCCGAGTCTTCGCCGCCGACACGGCGGAGCTGATGGCGGGGGCGGGGGTGCGCGCCATTCTGCTGCCGCGCATGCTGCCCACCCCCGTGCTTGCGTTCGCGGTACGTCACCTCGGCGTGAGCGCCGGCGTGATGGTCACGGCAAGCCACAACCCAGCCGCCGACAACGGCTACAAGGTGTACCTGGGCGGCGCCGGCAACGGAGCACAGATCGTCTCCCCGGCAGACTCCGAGATCGCCGCTGAGATCACCAGGGTCGCGTCGGGCAACCTGCTCGACCTGCCGAGGTCCAGGGATTACGAGACGGCTTCCGACGACGTGGTGAGCGCCTACGTGGAGCGCACCGCAGCCCTCGCGACTGCGCAGACCAGTCCGGTCCGGTTCGTCTACACGGCGATGCACGGAGTGGGGTGGGAGACAGCGGAGAAGGTGTTCGAGGCATCCGGCTTCACCGTGCCGGTGTCGGTGGCGGCGCAGCAGGAACCGGATGCCGCTTTCCCCACGGTCGCCTTCCCCAACCCCGAGGAACCGGGAGCGCTCGACCTCGCCTACCGTGCCGCCACCGAGAACGGCGTCGATCTCATCATCGCGAACGACCCGGACGCGGACCGGCTCGCGGTGGCGATTCCGGCGGAGCACGGATGGCGTCGCCTGAGCGGCAACGAGGTCGGCGCGCTGCTCGGCTGGAGGTCGGCCGAACGCAGGGCGTCCGGTCGGACCGGAGACGCGACCGGAACCCTCGCGACGTCGCTCGTGAGCTCGCCGGCGTTGCGTCGGGTGGCGGAGGACTACGGGCTGCGGTTCGAGGAGACCCTCACCGGGTTCAAGTGGATCTCCCGCGCCCCGGGGCTCATCTTCGGCTACGAGGAGGCGCTCGGGTATCTGGTCGATCCGCAGAAGGTGAGCGATAAGGACGGCATCTCCGCCGCCGTCGACTTCCTCGCGCTCGCCGGGGAGCTCGCGGCCGCCGGCCAGACGATCGCCGATCGACTCGTCGCTTTCGCCGAGCGTTTCGGAGGGCACGCGTCGTCTCAGATCTCGGTGCGCGTCACCGATCTCGATGAGATCCCGCGCACGATGGCCCGCCTCCGAGCCGACCCGCCGAGCGCCCTCGCCGGCATCCGGGTCGACGCTATCGACGACTTCATCGCGGGCTTCGGTGACTATCCCGCGAGCGACATTCTGCGGCTCCGACTCGCGGATGGATCACGTGTGATCATCCGGCCGAGCGGCACCGAGCCGAAGGTGAAGGTGTACATCGACGCGTCGAGTGACGCCGGAACCGGCGGCGAGCGGATCGCCGCGGCGCAGCGAACCGTGGATGCGATCGACGGCGCGGTGCGGGAACTGCTGGCCGGCTAGCTGCGCGAGGTCGGATCGGCCGGTCACGCCAGCGGCTTGCGCCGGCGGCAGGGCCGGCGTGCGTCAGCCGAGCGCCTTGAGCAGCTTCTCGGTCAGCTCCTGCTGATCGAAGTAGTTCTCGATCACGATCACATCGGCGAACGTCGATCCGATCGCCTCGACGAACTCCGCCGAGGTGAGAATCACCTGCGCGTCGGCGGCGGCGACAGCGACCGACGCGAGATCTGCTGCCGTCACATCCGCCTCGAGCCCGAGCTTCTTCAGCACGCGCTCCGTGTTGATCTTGAGAATGCCGGAACTGCCGATGCCGGCGCCGCAGATGGCCACGATTTTCATGCGTTCTCCTCCATGATGGCGATGATGGATGCCGCGTCGGGCGCTGCGGCGATCGCCGGGATCGACGCCGGATCGTTGAAGATGTTGGCGAGGTCGGCGACGCAGTCGAGGTGACTTTCGATCGTCGTGACCGCGAGGGCGAGCACCACGCTCACCGGGTCGTTGTGCGGATGCCCGAACGGGACCGGATCCTTGAGCGTGAGCACAGCGAGTCCGTCGGCGAGCACCTCCGAACCGGGTCTCGCGTGCGCGAGTGCGAGGCCGGGCGCGATCACCACATAGGGTCCGTGCTCCTCGATCATGCGGATCATCTCATCGGAGTAACCGGGCCGGGCCGCGCCGGAGGCGGTCAGCGCCGAGCCCGCGAGCCGCACGGCCGCACGCCAGTCGGAGGCCTCGCCGTGCACGATGACCGCCGCAGTATTGAGCGGCCGGAGCGTCAAGACGCCCTCTCGAAACCGGCGACGATCCGGTCTGCGAGCTCGTCCCGCTCCTCGAGCGGCAGGAATGCCGCTGCGGCCGCGTTCAGTTGGAAGATCTCGAAATCGTCGAGATCGTAGGCGAACGCATCGCTGAGCAGCGACAGCTCGCGGCTGATGGTGGTGCCGCTCATCAGGCGGTTGTCGGTGTTCACCGTCACCTGGAACCCGAGCTGGTACAAGAGGTCGAACGGATGGTCCACAAGCTCTGTGCCCCAGGCCTCGATCGCACCGGTCTGCAGGTTCGACGACGGGCTGAGCTCGAGGGGGATCTGGCGATCCTTCACCCACTGCGCGACGGTGCCGAGGGTGACATACGTGTTGGCGTCATCCTCGCGGTCCACCGAGATGTCTTCCGCAATGCGTACACCGTGGCCGAGACGAAGCGCTCTGCCGTCGAACAGGGCTCCGCGGATGCTGTCGACACCGTCGGCCTCGCCGGCGTGCACCGTGGCCGGGAAGAGGTGCATCGCGAGGTAGTCGAAGGCCACGCGGAGGTTGCCGGCCGGGAATCCCGCCTCGGGTCCGGCGATGTCGAACCCGACCACGCCGCGGTCGCGGTGCCTGACCGCGAGTTCGGCGATCTCGAGGCTGCGGTCGGTGTGCCTCATAGACGAGACGAGCTGCCCGACCGTGATGTGCGAACCGCCGTGCCGCACGTCGTCCATGCCCGCCTCGAGACCCTCCTGCACGGCCTCCACCGTCTCGTCGAGACTGAGTCCGCGCGTGAGGTGCTGCTCTGGTGCCCAGCGCACCTCGCCGTGGATCACTCCGTCTGCGGCGAGATCCTGAACGAACTCGCGGGCGACGCGGGCAAGGCCCTCGGCCGTCTGCATGACGGCCGTGGTCACGTCAAAGGTCTTGAGGTACTCGGTGAGCGAACCGGAGTCGGACTGGTCCCTGAACCACTCGCCGAGGCGACCCGACTCGTTTTCCGGGAGGGACAGATCGATCTCACTCGCCAGCTCGATGATCGTCTGCGGGCGCAGCCCCCCATCGAGGTGGTCGTGCAGCGAGACCTTGGGGAGCGCCGTGATGTTCGCGCCACCCCGCAACCGGTATTCCTCAGCGCCATTCGTCATGCATCAAACCTAGCGTTCGGGTCAGTCCTTCGACCCCCGGCGCCTGGCAGAGATCACTGCGGCCGTCTCATGCAGACGGGCCGCGACGAGCTCCTCACTCACCTCGCTGAACGATGTCGCGATGTAGGGCACGGTGATCGCCGCGACCACATGGCCGCGACCGTCGACGATCGGAGCGACGAGGTCGGTGATCCCCGGCTGAACGGCGTCGATCACGCGAAGGATCCCGCCCGGCGACGTGCTCCTCAGCACCCGACCCGCAGGAGTGTCGACCGGGAAGTCCGCCCCGACCCGCACCCGGAATCCGAAATCCACCGGAGTCTCCGCCTGCGCGATCACACGCACCCGGCCGGCGTCGAGAACGCTGAGATTGCAGGACTGCAGTACCGAATCGGCGAGAGCCCGCATGGGGCCGGATGCCGCCGAGATCAGGCCCCGCAGCGGTGGATGCCGATTGGCGAGCTCGAACATGGCCATCGAGAGCTCGTACAGGCCGGACTGCCGATCCCTGAGCACCCACCCTCGCCGTTCGAGGCGCTGCAGCACCCGGAACAGCTGACTCGAGGATCGCCCGAGCAGTTCGGCGATCTCCGACTGACTGAGCCCGCTGTCGCGGTCGGCGAGGAGCTCGAGGATGTCCAGGGCCTTGTCGAGGGCGGGTGCCGCGTATTCCGGCGACTCCTGCGGTTCGGCCGACATCAGCGGTCCGACGACATCGCGGCGACCATCCGTCTCGCGATCACGCGGTCGATATCGTCGGGCACCGGCTGCGCGCCCGCGGGGAGCTCGGTGTCCTTCACCAGTCGCTCGAGCGAGAGTGCCTGAAGCAGGAAACCCATGTCCATGGATTCGAGCGAGTTGCCGCGCGGATCGCGACCGGCGAGGTTGAGCATCCGGCCCCCGGCGAGCAGCACGATGCGCCGACCGTCGGCGAGTTCCAGGCGCTCGATCGAGTCGTCGAGCATGCGGATGCTCGTGGCCGCCCGGCGGAGCGCGGGCACGTCGATCTCCCACGAGAAGTGGCCGCTGTTGGCGAGGATCGCGCCGTCGCGCAGCAACGGGAAGATGTCGGGCCCGACCACCTCGGGCCTCCCCGTGGCGGTGACGATGGCGTCCGCCCACCCTGCGACGTCGACGAGGGGCGCCACCCGGTACCCGTCCATGGCCGCCTCGAATGCGGCGATCTCATCGACCTCCACGACGGCGACCTGCGCCCCGAAGGCCTTCAGGTAGCGAGCGATGCCGCGGCCGCAATATCCGTAGCCGACGACCACGAACCGCCGTCCGGGAATCATCAGGTTGGTGAGGCGCATGAAGCTCTCGACTATCGACTGACCCACCGCGTGGGTGTTCTCGCCCACCGCTTTGAGTCGGCTGTCGTTGATGACGATGACGGGGAATGGCACCCGGCCGGCGAGCACGCCCCGGAGGCGGTCGCCGCCCGATGTCGTCTCCTCGGTGCCGCCGATCACGCGGGAGTCGGCGCCGCGCAGGATCGATCCGGCGGCAAGGTCGCCGCCATTGTCGAGCAGCAGGTCGGGCAGCTGGTCGAGCACCGCCTCCACGTTGTCGTGATGCTGCTCGAGGGTGTCGCCGCGGGAGCCGAACACGGTCATGCCGTCCGCTCGGAGCACTGCGGCGATGTCGTCCTGGGTGGAGCCGTGGTTACCCGTGACCACGAGCTCCGCGCCGCCCGCAGCGAGGGTCTCGAGCAACACGGCGGTCTTCGGCTCGAGGTGAAGGGCCATGCCGATGCGGTGCCCGTGGAAGGGGCGCGTGTCGGAGAATTCGGCGCGGGTTGCGGCCAGAAGCGGCATCCGCGACCGGATCCAGTCGATCCGTGCGCGACCCCGTTCCAGTGGGTCGTCTCCCTTGACCGCGTCATCGAATGCCATGGCGGCCACTTTACCTATATGAACTTCGCATTCATATATGGTTTTGGAATGACGAGGCGAATCATCCTGGACTGCGACCCCGGCCACGATGACGCCATCGCCCTGCTCCTTGCGCACGGCAACCCGCAGATCGACCTCGTCGCCGTCACGACGGTGCACGGCAACCAGACTATTGAGAAGGTGACCCGCAACGCCCTCGCGGTGGCCGCCATCGCCGGGCTCACCGGAGTGCCGTTCGCCGCAGGCGCGCATCGGCCACTCGTGCGCAAGGCGGAGGTGGCTGAGACCATCCACGGCGTGAGCGGCATGGACGGTCCCGCCCTGCCCAACCCGACGCTCACGCTGGACTCCCGCCACGCGGTCGACCTGATCATCGACACCATCATGGAGTCGGAGCCCGGCACCATCACGCTCGTGCCGACGGGCGCCCTCACCAATATCGCGCTCGCCGTGCGCAAGGAGCCGCGCATCGCCGAGCGGGTGCGTGAGGTCGTGCTGATGGGCGGCGGATATCACGGTGGCAACTGGAGCGCCGCGGCCGAGTTCAACATCGTGATCGACCCCGAGGCCGCCCACATCGTGTTCAACGAGTCGTGGAAGCTCACCATGGTGGGGCTCGACCTCACCCATAAGGCGCTGGCGACGCCGCGGGTCGTCGCCGAGATCGCCGCGCTCGACACGGCACCGGCGAGGTTCGTGGTGGAACTGCTCGAGTTCTTCGGCGCGACCTACCGCGAACAGCAGGGGTTCGAGCATCCGCCCGTGCATGACCCGTGTGCCGTTGCGCTCGTGATCGACCCGACGGTGATGACGGTCGTGCCCGTGCCCCTCGACATCGAGTTGACCGGAGCACTCACCCTGGGCATGACCGTGGCCGATTTTCGGATGCCCGCGCCCGCCGACTGCACCACCCATGCCGCCACCGACCTCGACGTCGACCGCTTCTGGGCGCTCATCGTGGACGCCCTGCGGCGCATCGGCGACCCTGCCTGAACCCGTGCCGCGGCTAGGCTCCGCCGCGCGCTCGTTCCGTCTCTAGCGCAGTGCGCGCACGGCGAGCGCCGCGAGACCGCCGAGCGCGAGCAGGCCGAGCGTCCGGCGGAACGGGCTCTCCCCCCGCACGACCTCGTCGACACCCCATATCGTGAACGCCGTCGCGGCGACGACGCGACCGATGTGGCCGGCCTTGTCGTCCGGGAACAGCCAGGCCACGAGCAGTGCCAGCTTGCCGATCAGGATGTGCCGGTTGGGCGCCTGGCCGATGACAACCTCACCGGTCTCGCCGTTTCTGAAGAATCTGTCGTTCATCGTCCTATTCTCTCTGCAATGAGCGGGCCGCCGGTGAAAACGTCGTCACCATCGTCTCCGATCGTCCAGGCACCGTCGAGCGCTTCGATCGCACGCGCGAATCGTTCCGGCTCGTCGGCGCTGAGCGTGAAGAGGGGCTGCCCTGCCGTCACCCGGTCCCCCGGCTTCGCGTGCAGGTCGATCCCGACGGCGTGCTGCACCGGGTCCTGCTTGCGCGCGCGTCCCGCCCCGAGGCGCCACGCGGCGATCCCGAACGGCAGCGCCTTCTGATCGGTGAGCACCCCGGAGCGGTCGGCGGTCACCACCTGGGTCTCGCGGGCAACCGGCAACGCGGCATCCGGGTCCCCTCCCTGGGCGCTGATCATGGTGCGCCAGGCGTCCATGGCGCGCCCGTCGCGAAGCGCGGCGGCCGGGTCGGCATCGGTCAGGCCCGCGAGCGACAGCATCTCGCGGGCGAGCGCGACCGTGAGTTCCACGATGTCTGCAGGTCCCCCGCCGGCGAGCACCTCGACCGACTCGCGCACCTCGTTGGCGTTGCCGATGGCACGTCCGAGCGGCACGTTCATGTTCGTGAGCAGGGCGGATGTCGCGACCCCCGCGTCCTCCCCGAGCGCCACCATCGTGCGCGCGAGCTCGCGGCTCCTGTCGATGTCGGCCATGAAGGCGCCCGAGCCGAACTTCACGTCGAGCACCAGTGCCGATGTGCCTTCGGCGATCTTCTTGCTCATGATGGACGAGGCGATGAGCGGGATGGACTCCACGGTGCCGGTGATGTCCCTGAGCGCGTAGAGCTTGCCGTCGGCTGGGGCGAGACCGGAACCCGCGGCGCACACCACTGCGCCGCTGTCGGCGAGGATCGCGGACATCCGCTCGTTGGAGATCGCCGCCTTCCAGCCGGGGATGCTCTCCAGCTTGTCGAGGGTGCCCCCGGTGTGGCCGAGCCCGCGTCCGGAGAGCTGCGGCACAGCGACACCGAACGAGGCGACGAGCGGCGCGAGGGGAAGCGTGATCTTGTCCCCGACGCCGCCGGTGGAGTGCTTGTCGACGGTCTTCTTGGGCAGGGCGGCGAAACTCATCCGCTCGCCGCTCGCGATCATCGCGAGGGTGAGGTCGCGGATCTCGTCACGCTCCATGCCGTTGAGGAAGATCGCCATGGTCATCGCGGCCATCTGCTCGTCGGCGATGTATCCGCGGGTGTAGGCGTCGATCATCCAGTCGATCTGCGCGGTGGCGAGCACCCCGCTGTCCCGCTTCGTCTTGATCAGGTCGACGACGTCGAACGGTTCTGTGGCCATCAGTCTCGGTACTCCTCAAGGGTGCGCGGACCGAACGCGTCGGGCAGCACCTCGTCGATGGTGCGGATGCCCGACACGGTGTCGAGAAGCATCCCTGGCGCGGAATGTTCGAACAGGAGTTGGCGGCAACGCCCGCAGGGCATCAGGCGCGCCCCGCGCCCGTCCACGCAGGTGAAGGCCACCAGTCGGCCCCCGCCGGTCATGTGCAGACTCGACACGAGCGCGCACTCGGCGCACAGGGTCAGCCCGTACGAGGCGTTCTCCACGTTGCATCCGGAGATCACCCGTCCGTCGTCGACGAGGGCCGCGGCCCCCACCGGGAACGAGGAGTACGGCACGTAGGCGTGCTTCATCGCCTCCACCGCCGCCTGCTCGAGCTGCGACCAGTCGATGTCGGATGCCGCGGATGGCTCGCTCACGACTTGACGTACGGCTTGCCGGCCGCGGCCGGTCCCCGCACCTGACCGACGAGTCCCGCCACCGCGAAGATGGTGACCACGTACGGCAGCATGAGCATGAACTCGCTCGGCACCGGGGATCCGATGATGCTGAGCACGTTCTGCAGGTTGGTCGCGAACCCGAACAGCAGCGCGGCGAGGGTGGCCCGGATCGGATCCCACCGTCCGAAGATGACCGCCGCGAGGGCGATGAAGCCCGCGCCCGCCGTCATCTCCTTGTTGAAGGCCCCGACCGCATCGAGCGTGAGGTAGGCGCCTCCGAAGCCCGCGATCGCGCCGGCGAGGGACACGTTGATGAACCGCGTGCGCCCCACATTGATGCCGACGGTGTCAGCGGCCTGCGGGTGCTCGCCGACCGAGCGGAGCCGGAGGCCCCAGCGGGTGTGGAAGAGGGCGAACCAGACCGCAGCGACGGCGATGTACATCGCGTAGACGATGATCGTCTGCCGGAACAGGACCGGCCCGATGATCGGGATCTCCGACACCAGCGGAATGGCGATGCGGGGGAAGCGCGGCGGCGAGTTGAGCACGGAGGCGTTGCCGGCGAGCACCTGCGTGAACAGGAAGCTCGTGAGCCCCGTGACGAGCACGTTGAGCACGACACCCACGATCACCTGGTCGACCAGGTACTTGATCGAGAACGCCGCAAGCACGAACGACACGAGCATGCCCGCGACCGCTGCGGCGAGGAGCCCGAAGATCGGCTGCTGGGTGACGGATGCCACCACCGCCGACACGAACGCGCCACTGAGCAACTGCCCCTCGATCGCCACGTTCACCACGCCGACCCGCTCGGAGATGACGCCGCCGAGCGCGCCGAAGATCAGCGGCACGCTGATGCCGAGGGTGCCGATGAGCAGGCCCGTGACGGGAAGGGTGGAGCCGGCCGCAGCCCAGGTGAGGAACGCGGTGATGAACAGGAAGCCGAACAGACCGATGCCCCACAGCGGCAGTCGTCTGGCCGACCGGGTGAGCCAGATGCTCCACACCGCGATGACGGCGAGCAGCACGACGAGCACGGCGCTCGTGACCCGCGTGGGCGCTGGGATGCTCGGCAACTGGATGAAGTCGGTGTTGGTGGAGAGCCGGAAGGTGGAGACGCCGTCCCGTCCGAGGACGATGAACAGGATCACCCCGATCACCACGAAGGCGCCGAGCGCGATCGGGACCTTCCAGCTGCGAATCTCGGCCCGCTTGACCTGGAACGCCTCGGTGGGCGCCGAATCGGTGACGGCGGTCATGAGGTCACCGCCTTCTGTGCGCGCGCCCGACGCTTGGGAGCGCCCGGGGTGGGTAGTCGGAATATGGTGCGCACGAGCGGCGGGGCGGCGATGAACAGCACGATGAGCGACTGCACGACCAACACGATGTCGATCGGGATGCTCTCGGAGGCCTGCATCGTGAACCCGCCGGCCTTGAATGCCCCGAAGAGGAGCCCGGCGAAGAAGACGCCCCACGGCTTGGACCGCCCGAGCAGCGCCACGGTGATCGCGTCGAAGCCGATGCCCGCGTCGATGCCGGCGCCGAAGCCGGTGGTGATGGTGCCGAGCACCTGAGCGGTGCCGGCGAGCCCCACGAGTCCGCCGGAGATGAGCATCGCGTACACGTAGACGTTCTTCACGTCGATACCGGCGACTCGCGCTGCGCGCGGGTTCTCGCCGACCGCACGGAACTGGAAGCCGAGGCTCGACCGCCCGAGGAGCCACCAGACGAAGACGGTCGCGGCGATCACGAACAGCAGTCCGGCGTGCAGGTTGTATCCGGGTCCGAACAGAAGCGGGAACACCGCCGTGTCCTTCATGCCGGGTGTCTTGGGGTTGTTGCTGCCCGGCTGCTGAAGGATCGGGGTGCGCAGCAGGAAGGAGATCAGGTACAGCGCCACGAAGTTGAGCATGATCGTCA
The DNA here is from genome assembly GCA_963756375.1 of uncultured Actinomycetota bacterium. Taxonomy (GTDB): domain Bacteria; phylum Actinomycetota; class Actinomycetes; order Actinomycetales; family Microbacteriaceae; genus Marisediminicola. Next base: position 1,834,567 of record CAVWNJ010000005.1, read on the forward strand.
CGATCACCTCGTGCGCGCCGGTACGCGCCTTCAGCAGGCCGACGAGTCCTCCCCACACGGCGCCGCCGATGATTCCGGCGATCACCGCGATGATCAGGTGCAGGCCGTACGGCAGGTCGAGGCTGAATCCGACCCATCCGGCTGCCGCCGCCCCGATGAGCATCTGGCCGCGGCCGCCGATGTTGAACAGTCCGACGCGGAACGCGAGCGCCACGCCGAGCCCCGCCGCGATGAGCGGGGTGGCGAAGGTGAGAGTCTCGGTGAGCGGACGGATGCCTGCGGCGAACTCCGGGCGACGGAAGTTGTAGATGGACCCCTGGAACAGGGCCACGTAGGCGCCGGAGACCGACTCCCAGATGGCCTTGAAGGTGTCGCCGGGCCGCGAGAAGAAGTATCCGGCCGCCGTCTGCACGTTCTCGTTGGTGAACGCGATGAGCACGCCTCCCACGAGCAGGGCGAGGATGACGGCGAGCACCGAGATGGCGGCGTTACCGCCGACCAGGTCGCGCAGGAATTCGCTCGAACGGGAGTCCTCGTCGCGGTCGCGCGACGGCTCGACCGTGCCATCCGCCGTATCCGGCACCTGGCCGCGGTCGGGAATCTGCTCGCTCATGCGGTCACCGCGGTCTGGTCGGATTCTCCGCCGACACCGCTGTGCGCGCCGGCCATCATGAGGCCGAGCACGTCTCTCGGGGTGTCACCCGGCACGATTCCCACAATTTCTCCTCGATACATGACTGCGATGCGGTCGGCGAGTGCCACGACTTCGTCGAGCTCGGTCGAGACGACGATCACCGGGGTGCCGGCGTCCCTGGTGGCAACGATCCGGGTGTGCACGAACTCGATCGACCCTACGTCGAGACCGCGGGTCGGCTGCGCCGCGACGAACAGACGCAGCTCGCGGCTGAGCTCGCGGGCGAGCACCACCTTCTGCTGGTTTCCGCCGGAAAGCCGCCCCACATGCGTGGTGATGCCCTGCGCACGGATGTCGAACTCGGTGAGCTTCTCCTCGGCGAAGTCGTTGAGGAGCGCGAGCTGAAGCGTGCCGTTCTTCACGAACGGCGCCGCGTTGCTGCGGTCGAGCATGAGATTCTCGGCGATGGTGAACTCGGAGACGAGACCGTCGTCCGTGCGGTCCTCCGGCACGAAGCCGACGCCCGCGTCGAGGATCTTGCGCACCCGGAGTCCGCTGATCGGCGTTCCGTCGAGGGTGATCTCGCCGGTGACCCTGGGCTGCAGTCCGAGCAGCGCCTCGGTGAGTTCCGTCTGCCCGTTTCCCTGCACACCGGCGATGGCGAGAATCTCGCCCGCGCGCACCTCGAACGACACGGAGTTCACAACGACCCGGCCGAACGCGTCCACCACGGAGACGTCCTTCACGACCAGGGCGGCGGCGCCCGGCGTCGCCGGCGCCTTCTCCACCGTGAGGTCGACGGCACGACCGACCATGAGGGAGGCGAGGTCGGCGTTGCTCGCCGAGGGCTCCGCTTCGCCGATCACCTTGCCCAGGCGGATGACGGTGATGCGATCGGCCACCTCCCGCACCTCGCGGAGCTTGTGGGTGATGAACACGATCGAGGTTCCGGAGTCTTTGAGCTGACGCATGATGGCGATGAGCTCGTCGGTCTCCTGCGGGGTGAGCACGGCGGTCGGTTCGTCGAAAACCAGTACCTTGGCATCCCGCGACAGGGCCTTGATGATTTCGACCCGCTGCTGCACTCCGACGGGGAGGTCTTCGACGAGCGCATCCGGATCCACATCGAAGCCGAATCGGGCGGAGATCTCGCGCACCAGATTGCGGGCGGCCTGGAGGTCGAGGCGACCGCCGAAGGTGGTTTCCTCGTGCCCGAGCATCACGTTCTCTGCGACGGTGAAGACCGGGATGAGCATGAAGTGCTGATGCACCATGCCGATGCCGGCGTTCATGGCGTCGCCGGGGCCGGCGAAGCGCTGAACGACGTCGTCGAGGAGGATCTCGCCCTCGTCGGCCCGGTAGAGGCCGTACAGAACGTTCATCAGGGTGGATTTGCCTGCGCCGTTCTCGCCGAGCAGTGCGTGAATCTCACCCGGCTGCACCGTCAGACTGATGTGGTCGTTGGCTGTGAGTGATCCGAAGCGTTTGGTGATACCGCGGAGTTCGAGCTTCATGGGGTCCAATCTATCTGGCCGCCCAGCGTCGTCGACGGGCGGTGAACCTCGTCCGATAGCGGGGTCTTCCGCATACGAACGACGGAGCGGGGATGCCGGATGACCGGCCTCCCCGCTCCGCTGCAAATCAGGTGATGCTATCCGGCGAGGTAGGACTCGACGGCGATGTCGCCGCTGATGATCGACGCCGTGATGTCGTCGAGCTCACCCTGGAGGGTGTCGGCAACCTCGGACTCGAAGTTGTGGAACGGCGCGATGCCGACTCCATCGTTCTCGAGCGTTCCGAGGTACGGGGTGTTGTCGAACGAACCGTTGCCGGTCGTCTCGACGACCTCGGCCGTCGCGGTCTTCATTCCCTTGAGAACAGAGGTGAAGTACAGGTCGGCGAAGCTCGGGTCGGTCTCGAACAGGTCTGCGTCCGCTCCGATGAGTCCGATCTTCTTGCTCGGGTCGGCCGCCATGCGGTCCTTGATCGCCTCTCCGGCGCTCTGGTAGATCGGTCCGCCGACCGGGAACACGACGTCCGCGCCCTGATCGATCAGGTTGTTCGCGGCGGCGAGCGACTTGGCGCCCGGCTCGAACTCTCCGATGAAGGTTCCGTCCTGTGCAGCGCGGTCCCAGCCGAGCACCTTGACGGTGGTGCCCTTCTGCGCGTTGTGGTACTCGACGCCCTGGGCGAAGCCGTCCATGAACACGCTCACGGTCGGGAAGTTCATTCCGCCGTAGGTGCCCACGACGCCGGTCTTGCTGAAGTCGGCCGCCGCATAGCCGGCGAGGAATGCCGCCTGCGAGGTGTCGAACAGGATCGGCTTGATGTTGTCGGCGTCGGTGGCGCCGTCGAAGTCGGTGTCGGCCGCGTCGTCGATGATGCTGAAGTCGACGTCGGGGTTGGCCTGCGCCGCCTCGACAGTGGCCGCTGACAGGTTGAACCCGACGGTCACGATCAGGTTGCAGCCCTGGGCGATGAGGCTGTCGATGTTCGGCTTGTAGTCGGCGTCGGTGTCCGACTGCACTTCCTGGAAGTCGGAGCCGAGTGCTGACGCGCCGTCCTGGAGGCCCTCGAAGCCCAGCTGGTTGAACGACTTGTCGTCGAACCCGCCGGTGTCGGAGACCATGCAGGGAAGGAAGTCGCTGGTGACGTCTCCCGATTCACTGGCGCTCGGCTCGGGTGCAGACGCACAGCCGGCGAGCAGTACGCCCGCGCTGACCGTGGCCAGGGCGGTGAATGCCGCCCGACGCGTGGTGATTCTCACAATGTCCTCCAAGGTGCTGCCCGAATATCGGTGGTCGGGCCGGTGTGGCACTCACGTTACCGACTGTTACGCGCCCTCCCGACCCACGGCGGCGAGTGACGCGCAATGGTTACAATTCCGCGCCGATCAGGTAATACGACGGAAACACCGGTTAGGGGGTGCTGGGCGAGGTGATCGGAATCGTGCCGTCGATGATCGCGGCGCGCAGTCCGTCGATTTCGTTCGCGAGGGTCTCGGGCACGCTGAGTGCGAGGTCGTGGAACGGGGCGATGTCCACGCCCCCGTTCTCGAGCGTGCCGACGTACGGCTCGTTGCTGAATTCATCCGCCTTGCTGTCGCCGACGATCTGGATGACCGCGTCTCCGGTGTTCTTCAGCACGGAGGTGAGCACGATCGGCTGGTATTGCTCGGGCAGGGTGTCGTACCCGTCGTTGTCGACCCAGATGATCGACACTCCCCCGGCGTCGAGGGCAGCCGCCGCGGCGCCCTCGCCGACCTGGCCCGCGACCGGGAGGATCACATCCGCACCCTGATCGATGAACCCCTGGGCCGTGGTGCGGCCCTTCGTGGTGTCCTCGAAGTCGCCGGTGAAGACGCCGTCCTGCGCTGCCTTGTCCCAACCGAGCGCAACCACGGCCGTGCCGTGGACCTCGTTGTACTTGGCGACGCCGTCGACGAAGCCGTCCATGAAGAGGGTGACCGGAGGCTGGTTCCCTCCGCCGAAGGTCGCCACCGTGCCGGTCTTCGACGTGCCCGCCGCCAGATACCCGGCGAGGTAGGCGGCCTGCGCGGTGTCGAAGACGATGGGCTTCACGTTGGGGCCGTCGACGATCTCGTCGACGATCGCGAAGTCGATCGTGGGGTTGAGCTCGGCCTGTTCCGCGGTCGATGGCGCGAGCTCGAAGCCGACGGTGAGGATGAAGCCGCATCCGGTGTCGACGGCGCTCTGCAGGTTGGGCGCGAGGTCCACCTCGCTCGTGGACACGAGCACCTGCGCGTCGATGGAGAGATCCTGCTCGGCCTGCTGGAGTCCTTCCCAACTCGACTGGTTGAACGAGCGATCCTGCAGCCCGCCCGAGTTCGTGACCATCACCGCGCAGAAGTCCGACGCGGTCGGCGACTCCCCACGGTCGGGCGCGGTCGCGCATCCGGTGAGGACGACGGCGGATGCGGCGGCGAGGGACGCGAGGCGGAGCGCTGCTGATCGGGGCATGGAACGAACGCTAGTCACGGGGCAGGGCCGGGTCAAAGGACGTCGTTGCTGCCGGACAGCTTGAGGGCGTCCACGACGGATTTCACCCGTTGCGCGTTCGCGGTGGTCGTGACGAGCAATGCATCCTCGGTGTCGACCACGATGATGTCCGTCACGCCGATGAGTGAGATGAGGCGCCCGGTCTGGCTCACGACCACGCCGGTGGAGGAATCCGCGAGTACGCGAGCGTTCTCGCCGAGGATCGCGAGGTCGGATTTGCGGCCGCCGGAATGCAGTTTCGCGATCGCCGCGAAGTCGCCCACGTCGTCCCAGTCGAAGTCGCCGGGGATCACGGCGAGGCGCCCGGCCTCCGCGGCGGGCTCCGCCACCGTGTAGTCGATCGCGATCTTCTCGAGCGCCGGCCACACCTGGTCGACGACGGCACCGCGAGCCGGGGTGTCCCACGCGGCCGCGAGTTCCTTGAGGCCCGCCACCAGCTCGGGCTTCGACTCGGCGAGCTGATCGAGCAGCACATCGGCGCGGGAGATGAACATGCCCCCGTTCCACAGGTAGTTGCCGTTCTCCACATACTCCGTGGCCGTCTCGAGGTCGGGCTTCTCCACGAAGCGGTCCGCCCGCACCGCGTTCGGCGCCGACTCGATGCCGAGGCCTGCACTGCAGTGGATGTAGCCGAAACCGATCGCGGGTTCGGTGGGGGTGATGCCGATGGTGGCGATGTAGCCGGCATCGGCCGCGGCAACCGCCTCGACGACGGCTCGCCGGAAGCCGCGCAGGTCGTTGATGACGTGGTCCGCCGCGAAGGATCCGATGATCACGTTCGGCTCCCGCTGCATCAGGATCGCGGCAGCGAGACCGATCGCCGCCGACGACTCGCGGGGCTCGCTCTCGAGCACGACATTGTGATCCTCGAGGTCGGGGAGTTGAGCCTCCACAGCGGCACGGTGCGCGCGGCCGGTGACCACCATCACGCGGTCAGGACCGGCGATCGGCGCGAGCCGATCCCACGTTGCGCGCAGGAGAGTGCTGCCCGACCCGGTGAGGTCATGGAGGAACTTGGGCGCGTCGGCGCGAGACAGCGGCCACAGCCGCGACCCGATGCCCCCTGCAGGGATGATGCTGTAGAAGCGGTCGAGCGCGTCGGGTGTCGTCATGCGCAACACCCTAATGACAAAACTGACGCGTCCTCGGGCACCGACAGGTCCGGGCGGCATCCGAGGGCGCAACACCCGGCGCAATCACGGCCACGGTGGGCTTGAGTGTCGTCGGCCCCGAATAGACTGATCTACGTGCGTGTCGACACGCACAGCCGCTCCGACGCCGGGGCGGATGAACTCCCAGGAGAGGATCGCTCGTGGTCGAGAAATCCGCGGGAACGCTTGCGGCGCCGCACAAGAAGTATCCGCTGCCCAAACTGTCCCTGCCCCGGACACCGGCCGGAACGCTGTACCGGGGTAACACCGGCATGTGGTCGTGGGTGCTCCATCGCATCACGGGAGTGTCGATCTACTTCTTCCTTCTGGTGCACATCCTCGACACGAGTCTCGTGCGCATCAGCCCGGAGGCGTACAACGTGGTGATCGAAAGCTACAAGACGCCCCTCATGGGCCTCGGCGAGCTCGGGCTCGTGATGGCGATCGGATTCCACGCGCTCAACGGCCTCCGCATCATCCTCATCGACTTCTGGAGCGTCGGACCCAAGTACCACAAGCTCATGTTCGTGGTCGTGATCCTGCTCTGGGTCGTGCTCATCGCAGGATTCGCCCCCCGCCACCTCATGAACGTCTTCGGAGGCTGACCATGGCAACCGCATCCATCGCCACCCCGCGCAGCCCGCGGAGCGCCCCTCGCAGCACGGGCCCCAACCTCGAGAAGTGGGGCTGGATCTACATGCGCGCGAGCGGCGTCGTGCTCGTCGTTCTGATCTTCGGCCACCTGTTCGTGAACCTGGCCACCGGCGACGGCGTCAAGGCGATCGACTTCGCCTTCGTCGGCGGAAAGTGGTCCGACCCGTTCTGGCAGATCTGGGACACCGCGCTGCTCTGGCTCGCGCTCATCCACGGCGCCAACGGCATGCGCACCATCGTGAACGACTACGCGAGCAACCGGCTCGTGCGCACCACCCTCAAGGGCGCGCTCGTCGCGTCGACCGTCATCCTCCTCATTTTGGGAACCCTCGTGATCTTCACCTTCGACCCCTGCCCCGCCGGGGCTGACGCCTCACTGCTCCCCTCGTTCTGCGCGGCCGGACAGTAGGCCAGAGGGCATGCCGAAGCACGAATACGTCCACGCCGTCGACGGCGAGATCATCGACGGAGTCCACTACCACCAGCACGACATCGTGATCGTCGGGGCGGGAGGCGCCGGGATGCGCGCCGCCATCGAGGCGGGGCCGAACGCGAACACCGCGGTGATCTCCAAGCTCTACCCCACGAGGTCGCACACGGGAGCCGCGCAGGGCGGCATGGCCGCAGCCCTCGCCAACGTGGAGGAAGACAACTGGGAGTGGCACACCTTCGACACCGTCAAGGGTGGCGACTACCTCGTCGACCAGGACGCCGCTGAGATCCTGGCCAAAGAGGCGATCGACGCGATCATCGACCTCGAGAACATGGGCCTGCCGTTCAACCGCACGCCGGACGGAAAGATCGACCAGCGACGATTCGGCGGACACACCGCCGAGCACGGCAAGACACCGGTGCGCCGCGCGTGCTACGCCGCCGACCGTACCGGCCACATGATCCTGCAGACGCTGTACCAGAACTGCGTGAAGCACGGCATCAACTTCTTCAACGAGTTCTACGTGCTCGACCTGCTCATGACCGACGTGATCGCGAACGGCGTGCAGACGCGGCGCCCCTCCGGCGTCGTCGCCTACGAGCTGTCCACCGGCGACCTGCACGTGTTTCAGGGCAAGGCGATCATCTTCGCCACCGGCGGCTTCGGCAAGATCTTCAAGACCACCTCGAACGCGCACACCCTCACCGGCGATGGGGTCGGAATCATCTGGCGCAAGGGCCTGCCGCTCGAGGACATGGAGTTCTTCCAGTTCCACCCGACCGGACTCGCCGGACTCGGCATCCTGCTCTCCGAAGCCGCCCGCGGTGAGGGCGCCATCCTTCGCAACAGCGAGGGTGAGCGGTTCATGGAGCGCTACGCCCCCACCATCAAGGACCTCGCGCCGCGCGACATCGTGGCCCGGTGCATGGCCACCGAGATCCGCGAGGGTCGCGGAGGAGGTCCGAACAAGGACTGGGTGTACCTCGACATCACCCACCTGGAGCCGGCGGTGATCGACGCGAAACTGCCCGACATCACCGAGTTCGCCCGCACCTACCTCGGGGTGGAGCCGTACACCGAGCCCGTGCCGGTGCTGCCGACCGCGCACTACGCGATGGGCGGCATCCCCACCAACGTGAAGGCGGAGGTGCTCTCCGACAACACCACCGTGGTACCGGGGCTCTACGCCGCGGGCGAGTGCGCGTGTGTGAGTGTGCACGGCTCCAACCGCCTCGGCACCAACTCCCTGCTCGACATCAACGTGTTCGGCAAGCGCGCCGGCCGCGGAGCCGTCGAATACGTGAAGACCGCGAAGTTCGTTCCCCTCCCGAAGGACCCGGCTGCGGGCATCCGCGCTCTCCTCGACAGCGTGCGTGCCGGTGACGGCACCGAGCGGGTCGCGGTCATCCGCAAGGAACTGCAGGACTCGATGGACCGCAACGCCCAGGTGTATCGCACCGACGAGAGTCTGGCGGAGACCACCGAACTCATCGAGCGCCTGCGTGCGCGGTACAAGAACATCCAGGTGCAGGACAAGGGCAAGCGGTTCAACACCGACCTGCTCGAAGCCGTGGAACTGGGATTCCTGCTCGACCTCGCCGAGGTGCTCGTGTACTCGGCGCGCTCCCGCAAGGAGAGCCGCGGAGGGCACTTCCGTGAGGACTACCCCACGCGGGACGACGCCAACTACCTCGTGCACACCATGGCGTACCTCACCGGAGACCCGGAGTCCGCCGATGCGGGCGAGCACATCCGCCTCGAGACGAAACCCGTCGTGATCACCAACTACCAGCCGATGGAGAGAAAGTACTGATGAGCGCACCCACTCTCGAACGCGACGCCACGGCATCCGAGGCGATCCCCACTTTCACCGCGACGCTGATCATCCGCCGCTTCGACCCCGAGGTCGACGAGGAGCCGCGCTGGGAGGACTTCGATGTGGAGCTCTTCCCCACCGACCGGGTGCTGGATGCACTGCACAAGATCAAGTGGGAGCAGGACGGCTCCCTCACCTTCCGCCGCTCCTGCGCCCACGGCGTGTGCGGGTCGGATGCCATGCGCATCAACGGTCGCAACCGACTCGCCTGCAAGACGCTGATGAAGGACCTCGACATCTCGAAGCCCATCTACATCGAGGCCATCAAGGGGCTTCCGCTGGAGAAGGACCTCATCGTCAACATGGACCCGTTCTTCGCGAGCTTCGCGGAGGTGCAGCCGTTCCTCATCGCGTCGAGCAAGCCCGACAAGGAGCGCCTGCAGAGCCCGGCCGAGCGCGCGCGCTTCGACGACACGACCAAGTGCATCCTCTGCGCCGCGTGCACGTCGAGCTGCCCCATCTTCTGGACGGACGGCCAGTATTTCGGGCCCGCCGCCATCGTCAACGCGCATCGCTTCATCTTCGACTCGCGCGACGAGGGCACGCAGGTGCGTCTCGACATCCTCAACGACAAAGAGGGCGTCTGGCGCTGCCGCACCACCTTCAACTGCACCGAGGCGTGCCCGCGAGGCATCCAGGTGACGCAGGCGATCGCCGACGTGAAGCAGGCCATCATGCGGGGCGGGGCCGGGTCGATCTGACCCGCGGCCGTGCAACGCGGCACATGACGCTCCGGCGGTAGAGGTGACTGCATGACGGATGACGCGGCGGCGCAGAAAGACGCGCCAACGGGTCTTGCCGCGCTCGTCGCCAAGCTGAAGAGCTGGCGACCGGTGCGCACGGCGCTGTACTACCTCGAGGTGCACGGTCCGCTGCTGGCATCCGGACTCACCTATCAGGCGATCTTCGCGGTGTTCGCCGCCATCTGGGTGGCGTTCACCATCGCGGCGCTCATCATCGGGCGCAACCTCGGGTTGCGTGCGCAGTTCCTCACCACCCTGTCGGATGCCGTTCCCGGACTCATCCAGGACGCCTCCGGCAACGGCGCCATCGACCCGGACATGCTGTTGAGCGCCGGCACCCTCAGCGGCACCGGCGCGATCGCGCTCGCCGGGCTGCTGTTCACCGCTCTCGGCTGGCTGGCATCGGCGCGGGACTCGGTGCGATCCATCTTCGACATCGGCCCCATCTCCACGCCGTTCCTCTTGTTGAAGGCCAAGGATCTCGGACTCGCCGTCGGGTTCGGTGCCGTGCTGATCGTGTCGACGGTGCTCTCTGCGGTGAGCACCGCGCTGCTCAGTTGGGTTCTCGGGCTTCTGGGATTCGACTCCGACTCGACCATCGCCACCATCATCGGGCGCATCTCGACCGGTCTCATCGTGCTCGCCATCGACACCGCAGTGCTGGCTGCGCTGTTCCGCATCCTCTCCGGTGTTCGCATCCCAAGGCGCCGCCTGTTCCCCGGCGCCCTCCTCGGCGGCGTTGGGCTCGGCCTGCTGAAGCTGCTCGGTGGATCCTTGATCGGCGGAGGCACCCGCAACCCACTTCTCGCCTCGTTCGCGGTGATCGTGGGACTCCTGATCTTCTTCAACATCGTCTGCCAACTCGTGCTGATCGCGGCCGCATGGATCGCCGTGGGGATGAAAGACGACGGCATCGCGGCAGACCCCGCCGCCGCGGCCCGCGAGGCGGCGGAGCGAGAGCGCATCGCCGCACTCGAGCGGGATGCGGCGAAAGCCCGTCGGCCGGGCGTTCTCGCCAAACTCCTCTGGCCCTTCCGTCGCGGCAGGACCCGGAGCGAGAACAAGGTCGATGCGGCGAATTAGGATCGTCTGATGCCCAAGCCGCTGCGGATCGCGTCCATCAACACCAACGGCGTGCGCGCCGCCTACCGCAAAGGGATGGGCGACTGGCTCGACGCGCGCGACATCGACATCCTCGCGATCCAGGAGGTGCGGGCATCCACCGAAGACCTGGAGGGGCTTCTGGGCCCGGACTGGGACATCCTGCACGACGCGGCGACGGCAAAGGGTCGCGCGGGTGTGGCACTCGCGTCACGGGGCAAGGCGAGCATCCATCGCGTGGAGCTCGGCGCGGAGAAGTTCGACAGCGCCGGCCGCTGGCTCGAGGCCGACTACGAGGTCGGCGACTCCAGGATCACCGTCGTGAGCGCCTACGTGCATTCCGGCGAGGTGGACACCCCCAAGCAGGTGGAGAAGTACAAGTTCCTCGACGCGATGGTGAAGCGCCTGCCCGAGCTCGCCGCGCACAGCGAATACGCGGTTGTGCTCGGCGACCTCAATGTCGGTCATCGAGAACTCGACATCAAGAATTGGCGCGGCAACCGCAAGAACGCCGGATTCCTCCCGCAGGAGCGGGCCTACTTCGACCGCATCTTCGGACCGGCGGGCAAGATCGTCACCACCACCGACGGCACACGCAAGAAGGGCCTCGGCTGGGTGGATGTCGGTCGCCGCTTCGCCGGCGAGGTCGACGGGCCGTACACCTGGTGGTCGCAGCGTGGACAAGCCTTCGACACCGACACCGGGTGGCGGCTCGACTATCACGTGGCCACCCCCGCCCTCGCCGAGACGGTGACCGCGTACTCGGTGGATCGCGCCTCCGCCTGGGACACCCGCTGGTCGGACCACGCCCCCGTCGTGGTCGACTACGCGATCTGACCCCCTCCCCACCTGAAAGACTGAACCCCATGACGTCCCGCCCCCGCCTGTTCTCCGGCATGCAGCCCTCCGCCGACTCGCTCCACATCGGTAACTACGTGGGGGCGCTCATGCAGTGGCGGAGCATGCAGGAGAGCCACGACGCGTTGTTCTGCGTGGTCGACCTGCACGCGATCACCGTGCCTCAGGAGCCCGCGCTGCTGCGCGAGCAGATCCGCCGCACGGCCGCCCAATACATCGCCGCCGGCATCGATCCGCAGAAGTCCACCCTGTTCGTGCAGTCGCACGTGCCTGCGCACACCGAGCTCGCCTGGGTGTTGAACACCCTCACCGGGTTCGGCGAGGCGAGCCGGATGACGCAGTTCAAAGACAAGGCCTCGAAACAGGGTGCGGATGCCGCGTCCCTCGGCCTGTTCGCCTACCCGACCCTCATGGCGGCCGACATCCTGCTCTACGGCGCCGATCATGTGCCCGTTGGCGACGACCAGAAGCAGCACGTGGAGCTCACTCGTGACCTCGCCACGCGCTTCAACAGCCGGTTTGGCCCCACGTTCACCCTGCCGGAGCCGGTCATCCTGGCCGAAGGCGCGCGCGTCTTTGACTTGCAGAACCCGGCGGCCAAGATGAGCAAGTCCGCTGCGACCGACTCCGGCGTGGTGTGGCTGCTCGACGAGCCGGCCAAGACCGTCAAGAAGTTCAAGCAGGCAGTGACCGACGACGACCGCGAGATCCGGTTCGACCGTGGCGCGAAGCCCGGGGTGTCGAACCTGCTGACCATCCTGTCGTCGTTCGGCGGCGACTCGACCGAGACGCTGGAGGAGCGATACGCCGGGCGCGGCTACGGCGACCTCAAGAAGGACGTCGCCGAGGCCGTCATCGGCGTGTTCGAACCGGTGCGCGCGAAGACACTCGAACTGCTCGCTGACCCCGGGGAGCTCGACCGCATCCTCGGGGTGAATGCCGACCGGGCGAACGAGATCGCCGAGGTCACCATCGCGAGGGTCTACGACCGCATCGGGCTCCTTCCCAGGCGCCGCTGAGGCGGGCCGCGGTCTGCGGCTGCATCGGGTTGTCGCCGGCGACGATGAGCACGCCGGCCCGCCCGCTGGCGCCCGCCGGCCGCGCCGGCCGCCCGCCGCGCCCGCCGCGCCAGTCTTCGGCGGCAAGCCCCGGCGCTAGTCCACGGTGCGGTTCACAATTCAGGCCGAACGCGCAGATGACGCCCTAATTACCCCGAAGCCCGCGCGGATTTCTGTTTCCTCCTGAGTTCTGAACACGGCAGGTGTCGATCGCGCGCCGAATGGCTCCCAGCACGAGCTCCTTCTCGAAGATCACCTGCCGGTAGTTCAGCCGGATCACGACGTATCCGCGGGCCACCAGTGCGAGATCGCGCGCGTAGTCGCGATCCTGCGTCGCGGCGCCGTGGAACTCGCGCCCATCAGTCTCGACCACGACGACCCCGTCTACGACGAAGTCCACCCGCCCGACCCCATCAATCTGCACCTGCACCTCGAACGGCAGACCCGCCTCGAGGAGCACGAGCCGCAGAATCGACTCGATCCCCGACTCCGACCTGCTGTCGACCAGTGAACGCAGCCTGCGGAGCCGTCGCGGCAGGGCCGCGAATATCTCGGACACCTGGTCTTCGCGAACGAAGCCGCGTCTCACCGCGCTGTCGAGGCTGGCGACCGCCATCCACGGGGGCTGACAGTGAACGGCCTGAATCATCGCATCGACCGGCCCGACCACATGGGGCCGGGCCGATCCCGGGTCGCTCAGCGCGCGCCAGTGGAGCTCGCAACCGTCGCGGTTGTCGACAGTGAGCGGCGTCGTGGCGTTGCGGGGAGCGCGGTTGCGGGATGCCCCGAGATCGAGGTGCACATGCGTGAACCGCGACTCGAAGGCGAACACCCCCTCGAGGGCGAGAGCCGATGTGCAGGTCACCCGTCCGCCGATCCTCACCGCTTCGACGACCGCCCTTGGGGTGCCGGGGAGCGCGTACCACCCGCGGCGAAGCCGCAGCAGGTCGCCCGCACGCACCGCATCCGTTATGTGTCGCGCGGGGACGCCGCGAGCGTCGAGCGTCGCCCTCTCGACTACCGCGTGGCCGCTTTCGCGGAACAACCTCGACCAATCCACCGCTACATCGTGCCCATTCCCGTGCCGTAATCGCCTCGGCCGGGTCGATGTGTGGAGAGCTTGCTCTTTCCCCAGGAGGGAGTGGAGAAGTGCGGCGAGAACCTTGCCGTGCCGGGCGTTCGCGGCCAGCGGTCCATGGGGAGTGAGCCGGGCCTGCCAAGCGAGGCGAAACCGTTCACAACTCAGGACGGATTCGGGAGGCGAGGGCAAACCCGACCGGAACGGGGCGTTTGAGGTGATTGGTCCTGAGTTATGAACGCGGAGCGGGTCGACGGGGTCGGCCGAGGCTGCGGCGTGGGCCGGAGCGGGAGCGGCGACGGATGCCAGTGGCGCGGCCACGCGAGGTGGGCTGCCACGCGAGGTGGGCTGCCACGCGAGGTGGGCTGCCACGCGAGGTGGGCTGCCACGCGAGGTGGGGCGGTTCACAACTCAGGACGGATTGGGGATGCTGGACAGTTTTCGACCTGAACGGGGCGTTTGAGGTGATTGGTCCTGAGTTATGAACGCGGAGCGGGTCGACGGGGTCGGCCGAGGCTGCGGCGTGGGCCGGAGCGGGAGCGGCGACGGATGCCAGTCCGATGGCACGGCCACGCGAGGTGGGCTTCCACGCGAGGTGGGGCGGTTCACAACTCAGGACGGATTGGGGATCCTGGACAGTTTTCGACCTGAACGGGGCGTTTGAGGTGATTGGTCCTGAGTTATGAACGCGGAGCGGGTAGGCCACGGCGGTGGCGAGGGGCGCGCGAGTGCGGCAGACGCGGCATGCGCGGCAGCCGCGGCGTGAGCGCGGCAGCGCGGCAGCGCGGCAGCGGCAGCCAGCGCGGCAGCGGCAGCGGCAGCGGCAGCAGCAGCGCAAGATGACTCCGCGTGACCCCCGGAATACGGCGCTGCGAATCGCGTTGGATACACTGACAACTTGAGTACGTGCTCCGGGGTCGGTGAAATTCCGAACCGGCGGTTATAGTCCGCGACCCGTGTCAGCTTCGGCTGGGACGGTTGAGCCGGTGGAATTCCGGGACCGACAGTTATGAGGCCGAAAGGTCTCTCAGTCTGGATGAGAGGTAGCACGCACGTGGGCCCCGTGGCCCACGTGACCGACGTTCGGCGTCGGTCGACAGCACCCCGGAATCCGTCTCGCCCAACGAGATCTCAGGAACCGGACATGCCACACGCAGAGGCCCAGGCGACGCACACCGTCACCGACGCAAAGGCCAAGGCGACGTACACCGTCACCGACGCGATGGCCCGCGCGCTCGAGCTGGCGGCACGGGGTCCGGTCACGGGCGCGAACCCGCGCGTCGGTTGCGTCATCCTCTCCCCCGCCGGCGAGATTCTCGCCGAGGGCTGGCACCGCGGGGTCGGCACCCCCCACGCCGAGGTGGATGCCCTCTCACACCTCACCCCGGAGGCCGCTGCCGGAAGCACGGCCGTCGTGACCCTCGAACCGTGCGATCACACCGGTCGCACGGGGCCCTGCTCGCGCGCGCTCATCGCCGCCGGTGTCTCCCGCGTGGTCTACGCGGTCGACGACCCGGGCGAGGAGTCGGGCGGCGGATCTCGTCGGCTTGCGGATGCCGGCATCATCGTCGAGGCGGGCGTGCTGTCGGATCGCGCCGAGGAACTCCTCCGGGTGTGGCTCACGGCGATGCGCGCCGGACGCCCGTACGTCACGGTGAAGTGGGCGGCAAGTCTCGACGGCCGAGCCGCAGCCGCAGACGGCTCGAGCCAGTGGATCACCGGTGACGCGGCGCGCCTGCGGGTGCATCAGCAACGGGCCGCCGCCGACGCCATCGCCGTGGGCACCGGCACTGTGCTCGACGACGACCCGAGCCTCACCGTGCGCGACGCGGAGGGCGCCACCCTCCCCGAACAGCCCCTGCCCGTGGTGTTCGGCGAGCGCGGCATCCCGGTGGGCGCTCGTCTCCACAGCCATCCGCGCGGGGTGCTCGAGACGGGCAGTCGGAACATCCACGCCGTTCTCGGCGACCTGCACGAGCGGGGCATCCGTCACCTCTTCGTCGAGGGCGGTCCCACCCTGGCGAGCGCATTCATCGCTGCCGGCCTCGTGGACGAATACCTCATCTACCTCGCCCCCACCCTGCTCGGCGGCCCGAGACTCGCGGTCGGCGACCTCGGCGTCGACACCCTCGGCGAGGCGAAGGCGCTGCGCATCGCCAGCGTCGAGCAGCTCGGGGCGGATCTGCTCATCACCGCGCATCCTGCGCCGAAAGGAACCACCTGATGTTCACCGGAATCATCGAAGAACTGGGCGAGGTCGTCTCCTGGGAACGGGGTGCGGATGCCGCCCGCCTCACCGTGCGCGGACCGATCGCGGTGAGCGACGCGAAGCACGGCGACTCCATCTCGGTGAGCGGCGTCTGCCTCACCGTGGTGGATCAGGGCGCCGACTGGTTCACGGCCGACGTGATGGCCGAGACCATCGCGATGTCCACCCTCACCGACCCGAGGCCCGGTCAGCGCGTGAACCTGGAACGCGCCGCGCAGGTGGGCGACCGCATCGGCGGCCACATCGTGCAGGGCCACATCGACGGCACGAGCGACCTGATCGAGGTGCGCGACGGCGAGGCGTGGCGGGTGCTGCGCTTCTCCCTGGCCGCGGATGTCGCGCCGCTCGTCACCCGCAAGGGCTCGATCGCGGTCGACGGGGTGTCACTCACCGTGAGCGCGGTCGGCGACGACTGGTTCGAGGTGTCCCTCATCCCGGAGACGCTCGAGGCGACGACGCTCGGCGCCAAGCGCGTCGGCGACACCGTGAACATCGAGACCGACGTGCTCGCTCGCCAGGTCGAACGCATGCTGCAGTTCCGAAACGAGGCAGGATCATGACCCTTTCCACCATCCCCACCGCGCTCGACGCTCTCAGGGAGGGCCGTCCGATCATCGTCGTCGATGATGAGGGCCGCGAGAACGAGGGCGACGTCGTCATCTCGGCGCAGCTCGCCAGCCAGGAGTGGATCGCCTGGATGGTGCGGGTGTCCTCCGGTTTCGTGTGCGCCCCGATGTCGAACGAGATCGCCGACCGGCTCGAACTGCCGATGATGGTGGCCCGCAACGAGGACCCCCGCGGCACCGCGTACACCGTGAGCGTCGACGCCTCGGACCGCATCAGCACCGGCATCAGCGCGGCCGACCGCGCCCACACCCTGCGCGTGCTCGCCGACACGGAGTCGGTGCCCGCGAGCCTCAACCGCCCGGGCCACATCCTTCCCCTCCGAGCGGTGGAGGGGGGCGTGCGCGAGCGCAGCGGTCACACCGAGGCATCCGTCGACCTGATGAAGCTCGCCGGACTCAGCCCGGTAGCCGCGATCTCGGAGATCGTCGCCGACGATGGCGAGATGATGCGCCTGCCCGGACTCATCGCCCTCGGCGAGCGGGAGAACGTGCCCGTGATCACCATCGAGGAGCTCATCGAGTTTCTGCAGCGCGAGCACTGCGACGTGCCGGTACCTGCCGTGCCGATTCCCGAGACCTCCCGCGTGATCTTCGAGGTGGAGACCACGGTGCCGACGGTGCACGGGCCGTTCCGCATCCGGGCCTACCGCGATCGGATGACCGGGGCCGACCACCTGGCGATCATCGCCGGTGAGCCGACCGACGGCACGCTCGTGCGGGTGCACTCGGAGTGCCTCACCGGTGAGGTGCTCGGCTCGCTCAAGTGCGAGTGCGGTTCTCAGTTGGATGCGGCGCTCGCGCTCATCCAGGAGCAGGACGGCGTGGTGATCTACATGCGCGGACACGAAGGTCGCGGCATCGGGCTGGTCAACAAGCTCAAGGCCTACGCGCTGCAGGAGCGCGGATTCGACACGCTCGACGCCAACCTCGCCCTCGGCTTTCCGGCCGACGGACGCGACTACGGCGCCGCGACCGCGATCCTCGACGACCTCGGCCTGAAGTCCGTGCGGGTGCTCACCAACAACCCCGACAAACTGCAACAGCTCACCGACCGAGGCATCACCGTGCTCGACCAGCTCCCTCTCGTGGTGGGGCTCGACGGGTTCAACGCAGGCTACCTCGACACCAAACGCGACCGGATGGGGCACCTGCTTCCCGGCGACATGACCCTCACCAGTGCCTCCGCATCCGCGGCGGCCCAGACAGCCAGAGAGCAGGAACTATGAGCGGCGCAGGAGCACCAGAGGTCGTTGCAGTCGACGGATCGGGAATCAGGGTCACGGTCGTCGCCGGACTCTGGCACGAGGTGATCGCCGAGGGGCTGCTCGCCGGCGCCCGCCGCTACCTGGAGGCCTCCGGGGCCGACTACGACGTGGTGCGCGTATCGGGCAGCTTCGAGCTCCCCGTGGTGAGCCGCGCCGCGCTCGAGGCCGGCGCCGACGCCGTGGTGGCGCTCGGTGTGATCATCCGTGGCGGCACCCCGCACTTCGAATACGTTTCGGATGCGGCGACCTCCGGCCTCACCCAGGTGAGCGTGCTCACCGGCAAGCCCGTCGGGTTCGGCGTGCTCACGATCGACACCGAGCAGCAGGGCTTCGACCGGGCGGGACTCGAAGGATCGAAGGAGGACAAGGGCGCTGAGGCGGCCGAAGCCGCCGTCACCACGGCCCTGTTGCTGAGGAAGCTCTCCGACCGCGCTTAGGCTGATAGTTTCTCAGCGCGGATTTTCCCAGCGCGTCCCCTTTTTTCACGGAGCTCTTCATGTCTACACGCACGCCCCCAGCATCATCCACACAGACGAATCCGCGCTCGCGGGTCATCTTCGCGAGCCTCATCGGCACCTCGATCGAGTTCTACGACTTCTACGTCTACGCGACCGCGGCCGTGCTCGTGTTCCCGGCGCTGTTCTTTCCGAGCAACGACCCGACCACGTCGCTGCTCGCATCGTTCGCCGCGTTCGGCACGGCGTTCATCGCCCGCCCGATCGGGTCGATCGTGTTCGGGCACTTCGGTGACCGCATCGGCCGCAAGGGCACCCTCGTCGCCTCGCTCCTCACGATGGGCATCGCGACGGTGCTCATCGGATGCCTCCCCACGGCCCTTACCCCCGGGTGGGAGTTCCTCGCCCCGGCACTGCTCGTGGTGATGCGCTTCGGCCAGGGCCTCGGGCTCGGCGGTGAGTGGAGCGGAGCAGCTCTCCTTGCGACCGAGAACGCGCCGGAGGGCAAGCGCGCCATCTACGGCACGTTCCCGCAGATGGGCGCGCCGATCGGGTTCATCGTCGCGAACGGCGTCTTCCTGATCCTCAACACCACCCTCACCACCGAGCAGTTCACCTCGTGGGGCTGGCGTGTTCCGTTCCTGGCGAGCGCGCTCCTCGTGATCGTCGGACTCTACGTGCGCTTCAAGCTCATCGAGACCCCCGCATTCCAGAAGGTCGTGGAGAAGGGCGAGGTGGCTCGGGTGCCGCTGGCGAACGTGTTCCGCACGAGCTGGCGCCAGGTCATCCTGGGCACGTTCATCATGCTGGCGACCTACACGCTGTTCTACCTGATGACCACGTTCACCCTCACGTTCGGCACCACACCGAGCTCGGTGGACGCCGCCCAGGCCGCAGCGGATGCCGCCGGCCGCCCGTTCAACCCGGACGCCTTCGTACCCGGGCTCGGCATCCTGCGCAACGACTTCCTGATCATGCTCATCGTCGGTGTGGTGTTCTTCGGCATCTTCACGCTCGTCTCGGGTCCGCTCGCCGAGCGGTTCGGTCGCCGGGCGCACCTCATCGCGACCACGAGCGCGATCATCGTCTTCGGTCTGCTGTTCGTGCCGTTCTTCTCGGCCGGAATCGTTGGCGTGAATGCCCTGCTCATCATCGGCTTCACGCTGATGGGCCTCACCTTCGGGCCGATGGGGGCGCTCCTGCCCGAACTGTTCCCGACGAACGTGCGCTACACCGGCTCCGCCATCAGCTACAACGTGGCGAGCATCCTCGGCGCCGCCGTCGCGCCGTTCATCGCGGTCGCACTGTGGCAGGCGGCCAACGGCAGCACGGTGCTTGTCGGCGTCTACCTCAGTGTCATGGGCGTGATCACCCTCGTGGCTCTGCTGCTCAGCAAGGAGACCCGCGACCTGGAGTACACCTCCCACTCCAGCTAGGTGCGGGCGCGCCGCACAGCGTTCGATGAACCTGTGCGGCGCTCCCACAGCGCGCGGCTACGCTGGTGCGGGCGCGTTCGGGCTCACCCACGCGGGCCCGATACAGCGCCACGAAACGGACGAGGCATGAGCACGACATCAGCACGGGGCGCGGGGCGGCGCGGATTCGGTCGGCGACCGGCGGATGACGGCCCCAGGGCCACCTTCAGCCAGCTGCTCCCCTACCTGCTCGAACACCGGCGCGTGCTCGTCTGGGTCACGGTGCTCAGCATCGCGGGCGCCGCGGCGTCGCTCGCCCAACCGCTGCTCGTGAGCCAGGTCATCTCGGTCGTGCAGGCGGGTGACTCGCTCGAGGGTCTGGTGTGGTTGCTCGTGGCCCTCGTGGTCATCTCCGGGCTGATCAGCGGCTACCAGCACTACCTGTTGCAGCGCACCGGTGAGGGCGTGGTGCTCTCCAGCCGCAGGCGCCTCGTGGCGCGCCTGCTCAACCTCCCCATCCGCGAATTCGACCTGCGCCGCACCGGCGATCTCGTCTCCCGCGTGGGCTCCGACACCACGCTGCTCCGGGCAGTGCTCACTCAGGGTCTCGTCGAGGCGATCGGCGGCTCGGTCACCTTCCTCGGCGCGCTCATCGCCATGGCCATCATCGATCCCGTGCTGCTCGGGCTCACCGTGCTCGTGATCGCGGTGTCGGTGTTCACCGTCGTCACCCTCAGTGCGCGCATCCGCGTTGCCAGCCGCAAGGCTCAGGAGAAGGTGGGGGATCTCGCCGCAGCGGTCGAGCGGTCGATCAGTGCCGTGCGCACCATCCGCGCATCCAATGCCGCCGACCGTGAGATCGCCGCGGTGCATGCCGACGCGGAGGGTGCGTGGGAGATGGGCATCAGCGTTGCGAAGATCTCCGCGCTCGTGGTGCCGATCGCCGGGATCGCGCTGCAGGTGTCGTTCCTGGTGGTGCTCGGGGTGGGCGGATACCGCGTGGCCAGTGGTGCGATCACGGTCGCGAGCCTCGTGGCGTTCATCCTGTTCCTGTTCCTCATGATCATGCCGCTCGGGCAGGCATTCGGAGCCATCACCTCCGTCAATTCCGCGCTCGGCGCCCTGGGCCGCATTCAGGAGATCATCTCGCTGCCGACCGAGACCGAGAGCGACGAGGCTATCGCCGCCCGCGCTCTGCCCGCCGTGGTGGAGGATGCCGCGGTCAGCTTCCGCGACGTGCACTTCCACTACCGCGAGCTGCCCGCCGTCGACGAGGAAGCGGCACCCATCGCACCAGGTGCACCCGGCGCGGCCACGGTCGATCCCGCCGTGCCGGTGGAACGCGCCGTGCTGCACGGCGTGAGCTTCGACGCCCCGCGCGGCAAGCGCACGGCGATCGTCGGTCCGAGTGGCGCGGGCAAGAGCACCATCCTGAACCTCATCGAGCGCTTCTACGACCCGGAGTCCGGTGTCATCCGTCTCGGCGGTGTCGACCTGCGCGCGCTCGACCGCACCGACCTCCGAAGCCAGATCGGCTACGTGGAGCAGGATGCCCCGGTGCTCGCCGGCACCCTGCGGGAGAATCTCAAGCTCGGGGCACCGAACGCGTCGGACGATGACTGCGTTCGCGTGCTGCGCGACGTGAACCTCGGATCGGTGCTCGACCGCAACCCGCTCGGACTGTCGGCCCCCGTCGGCGAGGACGGCGTGATGCTTTCGGGCGGCGAACGTCAGCGCCTTGCCATCGCCCGCACGCTGCTCGCGGCACCGCCCATCCTGCTGCTCGATGAGTCGACGTCGTCGCTCGACGGCATCAACGAGCAGATGCTGCGTGAGGCGATCGACGCCGTGGCGCAGGGTCGCACCCTCATCGTGATCGCCCACCGGCTCTCCACGGTCGTCGACTCCGACCAGATCGTGGTGCTCGAGGCGGGCCGGATCGTGGGCGTCGGCACCCATTCCGAACTGGTGCAGACGACCCCGCTGTACCGCGACCTCGCGAAGCGGCAGCTGCTGGTCTGACGCCCGCGTCGGGCCTCAGCCCGACAGCGCCCACATCGCCACGGCGGCGGTCGCGGCCACGTTGAGCGAGTCGATGCCGTGCTGCATCGGGATGCGCACCACCGTGTCGGCGGCGGCGACGGCCTCGTCCGTGAGCCCGTCCCCCTCGGTGCCGAGCACGAGCGCCACCCGTTCGGGCGCGGCTGCTGCGAACTCGCGCAGGTCCACCGCATCCGGGGTCAGCGCGAGGGCCGCGATGTGGAAGCCCGAGTCCGCGAGCAGCCGCCTGGTCGACGCCCAGTCCCCCACCCGGGTCCACGGCACCTGCAGCACGGCGCCCATGCTCACCCGGATGGCCCTGCGGTAGAAGGGGTCGGCGCAGCGCGGTGTCACGAGCACGGCATCCGCCCCGATCGCGGCGGCCGAGCGGAAGATGGCGCCCACATTGGTGGGGTCCACCACATTCTCGAGCACCACCACTCGGCGGGCCTCCCTGAGCAGGTCGCGGGGGTCGGCGAGCGGCGGGCGATGCATCGAGGCGATGAGCCCGCGGTGCAAGAGGTAGCCGGTGAGTTCCTCCAGCAGCTCCGGCGGGCCGGAGAACACCGGTACGTCATGGCCCTGCACGGCGCGCACGGCATCGTCGACGGATGCCCCCAGCGCCAGCACCGACCGGGGCGCGTGCCCGGCGGCGATGGCCCGCTGCAGCACGAGCAGCGACTCCGCGATGTAGAGGCCGTGCTCGCCGCCGACCGATTTCTTGAGCGCCACGTCGGTCTGGTGGGCGAAGTCCGCGAGGCGCGGGTCGTCGAGGGTGCGGATCTCGACAAGCTCGATCAGCGGTACCGGCTCGGTCACCGAGCACCCCCGCAGGTCGAGCCTGTCGAGACCCCCACGGCACCCCCGCCGGTCGAGCCTGTCGAGACCCCCTCGGCACCTCCGCGGTCGAGCCTGTCGAGACCCGCACGGCACCCCCGCTGGTCGAGCCTGTCGAGACCCTCACGGCGGTACGGATCTCGACAAGCTCGATCAGCGGTATGGGCTCGATCAGCGGTATCGGCTCGATCAGCGGCATGGCGGTCACGGCACCCCCGCCGGTCGAGCCTGTCGAGACCCGCACGGCACCCCCGCCGGTCGAGCCTGTCGAGACCCCGCGACCCGTCACCGGGCGGCGTGCGGGTTCGGCATGAGCGTGTACTTCGTCTCGAGGTACTCGTGAATACCCTGAGCCCCACCCTCGCGCCCGAGTCCGGACTGCTTGATACCGCCGAACGGCGCGGCCGCGTTGGAGATGACACCCACGTTGAGCCCCATCATTCCGGTGGCGAGACTGTCGATCATGCGGGCCCCGCGCGCGAGGTCCCGGGTGAACACGTAGCTCACAAGCCCGTACTCGGTGTCGTTCGCCTTGGCCACGGCATCCGCTTCGTCGGTGAAGGTGGTGATCGAGAGAACCGGTCCGAAGATCTCCTCACGCAGGATGTCGCTGCCCGCCGTCACGCCGGTGAGCACGGTCGGCTCGTAGAACGTGCCGGCCCCGTCCACCGCCGACCCGCCGGTGAGCACGGTGGCTCCCCGCTCCACCGCGTCGTTCACGAGGTCGGCCGCCTTCTGCACGGCCGACTCGTTGATGAGTGGTCCGATGCGCACGCCCTCCTCTGTGCCCCGTCCCACTCGGAAGGCTTTCACCCGCTCGGTGACCCGCGTCGCGAATTCGTCGGCGATGCTCTCGTGCACGATGAACCGGTTCGCCGCGGTGCAGGCCTCGCCCACGTTGCGGAACTTGGCGAGCAGCGCCCCCTCGACGGCCTGATCCATGTCGGCGTCGTCGAACACCACGAACGGCGCGTTGCCGCCGAGTTCCATCGAGGTGCGCAGCACGCCGTCGGCCGCCTGCTTGAGCAGGCTCACCCCCACCGGGGTGGAGCCGGTGAAGCTCAGTTTGCGCAGCCGCGGGTCGGCGATGATCGGCGCCGAGACGTCGGACGAGGTGGATGTGGTGATCACGTTCACGACGCCGGCCGGGAGCCCGGCATCCTGCAGCAGCTTGGCGAAGTAGAGGGTGGTGAGCGGGGTGAGCTCCGCCGGCTTGATCACCGAGGTGCAGCCCGCCGCGATCGCCGGTGCGATCTTGCGTGTGGCCATGGCCAGGGGGAAGTTCCACGGGGTGATGAGGAAGGACGGCCCGACCGGACGGTGGGTCACGATCATGGTGCCGGTGCCCTCGGGGTTGCTGCCGTAATGGCCCCCGATGCGCACGGCCTCCTCGCCGAACCAGCGCAGGAACTCGCCACCATAGGCGACCTCCCCAGCGGCCTCGGCGAGCGGCTTGCCCATCTCCATCGTCATGAGCAGGGCGAACTCGTCTTTGCGTTCCTGCAGCAGGTCGAAGGCTCGGCGAAGGATCTCACCGCGCACGCGCGGAGGGGTGGCGCCCCACTCCTCCTGCGCCGCGACGG
This sequence comes from uncultured Actinomycetota bacterium, assembly GCA_963756375.1. Lineage (GTDB taxonomy): Bacteria > Actinomycetota > Actinomycetes > Actinomycetales > Microbacteriaceae > Marisediminicola. The sequence continues at coordinate 1,858,662 of CAVWNJ010000005.1, forward strand.
CGGCATCCAGGGCGCGAGCCCCGTCCTCGACGGAGGCGTCGGCGATCGTCTTGAGCGCCTTGCCCGTCGCGGGGTCTGACACGGTGATCGATCGCCCCGAAGTGGAGGGGACCCATTCCCCTCCGATGAACAGTTCGCTCGGCACTGCCGCAAGCAGGTCGGATTCTGAGAGGGTCACGGTGTCTCCTTCTGGTGCGGTGCCGCGTGCGCGCCGGCGCGCGTGGCGGAGGGGGTGTCAAGAGATGCGGGGTCGGTGGGGGCGTCGCCGCCGAATGCGGGCAGGTCCACCGGCACGGGCGCAGCGTGTGCGCCGCGGTGGCCGGCATCCGTTCGACCGAGCGCCGATGGCCACCAGATGCGCCGGCCGATGTCGTGGGCGAGGGCCGGAACCAGCAGCGAGCGCACGATGAGCGTGTCGAGCAGCACGCCGAACGCCACGATGAACGCGATCTGCACGAGGAACAGGATCGGGATGACGCTGAGCGCGGCGAACGTGGCCGCGAGCACGATGCCGGCCGAGGTGATCACCCCGCCGGTGGCGGACAGTCCGCGAAGGATGCCCTCCCGCGTGCCGCGAAGCAGCGACTCCTCACGCACGCGTGTCATGAGGAAGATGTTGTAGTCGATGCCGAGAGCCACGAGGAAGACGAAACCGAACAGGGGCACGGACGGGTCGGCGCCCGGGAAGTCGAGCACCCGGTTGAACAGCACCGCAGCCACACCGAGCGCCGCGGCGAACGAGACGATCACGCTGCCGATGAGCAGCACCGGGGCCAGGATCGACCGCAGCAGCAGCATGAGGATCAACAGGATGACCACCAGCACGATCGGGATGATGCGGTTCCTGTCCTCGATCGAGGTCGTGGTGGTGTCGAGCGCCACCGCGGTGACCCCGCCGACCAGCGCGTCGGCATCGACCGTGCGCACCGCCTCCCGCAACGCGAGCACGGTGTCCTCGGCCTCGCCCGAATCGGCGGCATCGGTGAGGGTGGCCTGGAGCAGCACCCGGCCGTCGACGACGGTCGGCTCGGCATCGATCCCGGGCGGGCCGGCGGGTGCAGGCCCGCTGCCGACCGCGACGGTGCCGGTGGGGCTGTCCGCGCTGACCGCGGTGACCTGCTCCACTCCGTCGAGGGAGGCGGCGGCATCCGCGAGTTCGGTGATCGAGTCGGCATCGCCAACGATCACCGCCGGGCTGCCGGACCCGGCCGCGAAGTGGTCGCCGAGCACGGCCTGGCCGTCGCGTGCCTCGGAGGAGCCGAGGATGAGGTCGCTCTGCGACACTCCGTCTGCCCGGAGTTGCGTGACCCCGAGCCCCGCCACGAGCAGCAGCACGGTCGAGGCGATCCACACAAGGCGCGCGCGGCGGGCCACGAGCCTGCCGACGGCAGCCCACAGCCCGCGGTCACGGGTCTCGCGGTGTTCGGATCCCACGACCGGGCGCAGGGGCCAGAAGGCGGCACGCCCAAAGACCAGCAGCAGTGCGGGCAGCAGCGTGAGGGATGCGAGTACCGACAGCGCGACGCCGATCGCGGCGACGGGCCCGAGCGCCTTGTTCGAGTTGAGGTCCGACAGCAGCAGGCAGAGCAGGCCGACGATGACGGTTCCACCGGAGGCGAGGATCGGCTCGAGGCTGCCTCGCAACGCCGCGATCGTGGCATCCCACCGCTTGGCGTGGTCGCGCAGAGCCTCTCTGAATCGCGACACATAGAGCAGTGAGTAGTCGGTGGCGGCGCCGATGACGAGGATGAACAGGATGCCCTGCACCTGCCCGTTGAGTGCGACCGCGCCCGCCTTGGCGAGCCACCACACGGCGAGGATGCTGGCGGACAACGCAAAGACAGACGTGCCGAGCACGATGAGCGGCAGCAGCGGCGAGCGGTAGACGATCAGGAGGATCACGAGCACCGCACCGAGGGCGACGAGCAGCAGCACCCCGTCGATGCCCGCGAACGCCGCCCGCAGGTCGGCGGTGAACCCGGCGGGCCCGGTGACGAGCGCCGTGAGACCGCCCGGGGCGTTGTCGGCGAGATACTCGCGCAACTCCAGAACGGTGTCGCCCGCGCCGTCAGAGTCGAGGCTGAGGATCACCTCGATCGCCTCGCCATCCTCGGACGGGATGGCAGGTGACCCCTCGATCACACCGGGCAGTTCGAGAAGGTCGGTGGCGGCGGTTTGGGCGAACGCGGTGTCGGATGACGTGAGCCCCCCGGTGCGCTCGAACACGGCGATCGCGGGGATGGCGGAGCTGTCGCGAAAGTCGCTGAGGATCGCCTGCACCTCGGTGGCTTCGGCACTGGCCGGCAGGAAGCTGCTCTGGTCGTTGGTGGAGACCTCGTCGACGCGGCCGAAATATGGCCCACCCACGCCGGCTGCGACCAGCCACACGAGAATCAGCAGGGCGGGGATGACCGCTCTGCCGAGTTTCGTCATTCGGCGTCCGGCGAGGTCGCGGCGTGCGAGGTGAGGATGAGGGCACCCTTGTCGGCGAGGGCGTCGAGTGCCGCGACGCTCGAGGCTTCGGCGACCCCCGCCACCAGGTCGCTGAACACGCGAACGGTGCGGCCGGCGTCGAGCGCGTCGCTCGCCGACGACAGCACGCAATAGTCGGTGGCGATTCCGACCACGTCGATGTCGGTGATTCCGAGTGCTTCGAGTGCCGCATCCACCGTCTGACCGTCATCGGTGGTGCCCTCGAAGATCGAGTAAGCGGGCTTGCCCTGCCCCTTGCGCACGTGCACGGTTACGCGGTCCACATCGAGCGCCGGGTGGTACTCGGCGCCCTCGGTGCCCGCGACGCAGTGCCGGGGCCAGGTCGTAACGAAATCGGGCGCATCGGATGTCGCGAAGTGCCCGCCGTTGTCGCCGGTGGCATCGTGCCAATCCCGTGAGGCGACCACGTGATCCCAACGTTCGGGATGCTCGGCCAGCAGGCGCGTGATCCCCTCGGCCACGGCCGCACCGCCCGTGACCCCGAGCGCACCGCCCTCGGTGAAGTCGTTCTGCACGTCGATGATGAAGAGGGCGTTGCTCACACGGCCATGATATCCGCGGGATATTCGAGCCCGATCTGCCGCCTCACCTCGTCGAGCGTGCCCATGATCGCAGCCGTCTCGGAGACCGGCAGGATTTCACCTTCCGTGAGTCCCGCTTCGATGAGCCGCTCCATCTCCGCGGCCTGGAACTGCATGCCACGGCCGGTGACGGGCGGGTTGAAGGTCTCGAGCACCGAGCCGTCCGAGGCGCGCACGGTCACCGTCGTCGGGGTGTACCAGGTGGAGTCGAGCTCGATCCAACCGTCCGTGCCGATTACGGTCGCGACGTTGGGGCCGGCGGCGTCGAGCGCCATCTGGATGCTCGCCTGCTTGCCCCCCTCGTAGCCGAGGATCACGGCAACCTGTCGGTCGACACCCGTCTCGGTGAGCGAGCCCTGAGCCAGCACCGAGGTCGGGGCGCCGAGGATGTCCCAGGCGAAGGAGATCGGGTAGATGCCGAGGTCGAGCAGTGCACCGCCGGCAAGCGCCGGGTCGCGAAGACGGTGGCTCGGGTCGCTCGGAAGCTTCTGAAGATGTTCGGCCACGACCATCCGCACCTCGCCGATCGTGCCGGCGGCGATCACCTCCCGCAGGCGCACCATGTGCGGCAGGTACCGCGTCCACATGGCTTCGAGCAGAACGAGTCCGGATTCTTTCGCGATCTTGGCGAGGATCTCGGCCTGCTCACGGGTGACGGTGAAGGCTTTCTCCACCAGCACGTGTTTACCGGCCGCGAGGGCGAGCCGCGCCTGCTCGTAGTGGAACGAGTGCGGGGTCGCAACGTAGATGATGTCCACCTCCGGGTCGGCGACGAGCGCCTCATACCCTTCGTGCACGTTGGGGATGCCGTACTTTGCGGCGAACGCCGCAGCGGAGTCCCGCGAGCGTGAGCCGACCGCGCTGATCGTGAATCCGGACTGCACGAGGTCGGATGCCTGTGCCCCCGCGATGCCGCCAGGTCCGAGAATTCCCCAACGCAGTGTTCCCGGCATCTGTGCACGTCTCCCTCGCGGGCCCGTCGGACCCTCCACTTCACGCTAGCAGCCGCGGGATCCTCGCCAGATCAGAGGGGGCCGCTGCACGGTTCACGTGCGTCTACCGGCGAGCGCGTGGTTCGGCGAATGGGGCGGATGCGTTGCGGGCCGCGTGTGGAGCCGCCTGTCAGAATCGAACTGACGACCTTCTCATTACGAGTGAGATGCTCTACCGACTGAGCTAAGGCGGCGTGACCGGCGCGAGCCGGGCACAGCAAGAAAGCCTAGCCGATTATTTCGGAGGGTCCGGCGCGATCGGGTGCGCAGCGCGCCGAACGATGTGTGCGGTCCAGACGGCGGCCCCCAGACATGCGGTCCCGCGCTCCTCAGCAGAGCGGATCCGTCTCGGGCACGACTCCGTCGATCACGTAGTCGTCCACCGCGTCGTTCACACACCGATTGGTTTTGTTGTAGGCCGTGTGACCCTCGCCCTGGTACGTGACCAAGTACCCGTTCTCGAGCTGGGCGGCAAGACTCTGCGCCCACACGTAGGGCGTCGCCGGGTCATTCGTGGTGCCCAACACGAGGATCGGGCCAGACCCGCTCGCCGTGATGGCGCCGCGGTCACGGGTTGCGGGGAACGGCCAGTCCGCGCAGGAGGTTCCGCCCCACGACATGCTGGGGCCGAACACCGGCGCGAGGCGTCGGAGCTCGTCGGCCTCCTGCTGCAGCGTCTCCGTGGTGCTGGTTGCCGTGTAGTCGAGGCAGTTCACGGCCACGAACGCCTCGGTCGAGTTGTCGGAATAGCTGCCGTCGGGGTTCCGCGAGTAGTAGCTATCGGCCACCCGGAAGGCGTAGTCGGCCTCGCCCGCCATCACATCGGCGAACAGAGTGTTCAGCAGGGGCCAGTTCGATTCGCTGTACAGCGGCAGGATGATCGCCGTGAACATCGCCTCGCTGCCGAGGAGTCGCCCGTCGGTTGCCCGGATGGGGTTGGCGTCCAGCTCGTCGAGGAGCCCACGTACCGAGGTCATCGCGCCATCGACGGATCCACCGAACGGGCACTCCTCCTGCGGGAGGCACTGCGTGAGGTAAGCGCGGAGCGCACTCTCGAAGCCCTGGGCCTGGGTCGCGGTCACCTCGAAGTCGGTGGTCGCGGGATCGACGGCGCCGTCGAGCACCAAGCGGCCGGTCTTGTCCGGGTACAGGTCGGCGTAGGTGGCACCCAACAGCGTGCCGTAGGAGTACCCGAGGTAGTGGAGGGTGTCGTCGCCGAGCACCGCGCGCAGCAGATCGAGGTCACGTGCCGCGCTCACCGTGTCCACGAACCCGAGGAGCTCGCCCGTGTGCTCGAGGCAACTCCGGCCGAACTCCGCGGACGACTCCTCGATCGCCGCGATCCACGGCGCCGAGCCGATCTCGCCCGGGGTGATGTCGAACAGGAACGAGTCGAACTCGGCCGGGTCGTCGTAGCAGGAGACGGCGGATGACCGGTTCACTCCCCTGGGATCGAACCCCACGATGTCGAAGGCCCCCCGAAGCCGGTCGGACACCGCGTAATCGAGACTGTCGCGAATGAAGTCGTAGCCGGACCCGCCCGGCCCGCCCGGATTCACCAAGAGCGAACCCTGGGCATCCCCGGGCGCGGTGGAGCGGATCAGTGCGAGGCTGATCGATTCGCGAGCCGGGTCCGACCAGTCGAGGGGCGCGGTCGCCTCCGCACACTGGAACTCCCCCTCACACCGGGTCCAGGTGAGCACCTGCGAGTAGTACGGCTGCAGCGCTGCCGATACGGTCTCTCCGGTCGGGGTCGACTCTTCGCTCGCTTTCCCCGGCAGAAAAGCGGTCACGCACCCGGTGAGAGCCACCGCGAGAGCCGCTGCCACGCCCGCCGCGCGAATGGCACGAGACCTCATCGCCGGCGCTCCGCGGGCACGGCGGCGACCAACATCGCCTCGAGCGCGAGCACCGGCGGCACGTTGGCCTCGATCCGTCGCCTCGCGAGCGCGATGGCATCCATCGTGGCGATCGTGTCTTCGGCCGAACCGTCGGATGCCACGCGCTCGAGTTCTGGCCGGATCGCCTCGTTCACCAGGTCGACCCCCGCGCCCAGGCGCAGCATCAGGATGTCGCGGTGAAGTGCAAGCAGATCCACCATGATCCGGTCGATGCCGTCTCGAAGGCTCCTGGTCGAGCGACGTTTCTGGTCTTCGTCGAGGGTGCGAAGCTGCGCACGCAACGCGGGCGGAACGGTGCCGCCGGGTTCGACACCGAGCGAACGCAAGGCGCTGGCTCTCTCGTCGGCGTCGAGCTGCTCGCTGAGCGCCTTGCCGTCTTCCGCCGCCACCGCGTGGAGCTTGGCCGCTGCCAACACCGCGTCGGTGAGCGAGCGCACGCCGAGGGCCGTGCGCAGTGTCGCCTCCCGGCGGGTGCGAGCCGCCTCGTTGGTGGCGAGCCGCTTGGCCATGCCGATGTGACTCTGCGCCTCCCGAGCTGCACGCTCGGCCACCGCGAGGTCGACACCGTCGCGCCTGTTCAGGAGCGCTGCGACATCCGCGATCGCGGGTATCCGCAGTCGCACGCTGCGCACCCTCGAACGAATGGTGGGGAGCAGGTCGGCTTCGCTCGGCGCGCAGAGGATCCAGACGGTGGTGGGCGGCGGCTCCTCGAGCACCTTCAACAGCACGTTCGAGGCTCGCTCCATCATGCGATCGGCGTCTTCGATCACGATCACGCGGTAGCGCGAGACGGAGGGCGAGTAGCTCGCGGTCTTCACGAGTGCCCTGATCTCGTCGACCGTGATGATCACCTTCTCGGTGCTCAGCACGCCGAGGTCGGGGTGGCTGCGAGCCGCCACCTGGCGGGCCGTCGCGTCATCGCCGTCCGGGTTGCCGTCGCTGAGCAAGGCCGTGGCGAAGGCGTAGGCGAGGTTGGAGCGGCCGGAACCGGGCGGGCCGGTCACGAGCCACGAGTGCGTCATGGAGCGATCGGGGTCGCCCGTGGCGGACTCCCCCGCCGCGGCGCGAAGCGTTGCGATCGCATCCGGCTGGCCGGTCAGCTCATCCCATACCGACATGGCGCAAGCCTAGGCGGAGCCGGTGACGCTGCTGCGGGAACCGAGCAGGCTGTCGACCCGCGACCTGATGATGGTGGCGATCTCGGCTATGGGCAGCGTGGCGTCGATCACCGCGAATCGCGCGGGTTCCGCATCCGCCAGGGCGAGGTAGGAGGCGCGAACTCTTTCATGGAAGTGGTCGGCCTCTGACTCCAGGCGATCGAAGACCTTCTTGTCGGCGGCGATGCGGTCGCGACCGGTGGGGATGTCGAGGTCGAGCAGCACGGTGAGGTCGGGCAGCAGGCCCTCCGCCGCCCATAACGACAGGTCGCGCACCTGATCGGGATCGAGCACTCGTCCCGCGCCCTGGTAGGCGACGGAGGAGTCCAGATAGCGATCCTGGATGACGACATCGCCGCGCTCCACGGCGGGACGGACCACCGTGGCCACGTTGTGCGCACGGTCGGCCGCATACAGCAGGGCCTCGGCGCGCGGCGCGATGTATCCCCGGCTGTGCAGGATGATCGCGCGGAGCTCCGCGCCGAGCTCGGTGCCGCCCGGTTCGCGCGAATGCACGACCGTGTGGCCGTTCGTCGTGAGCCACTCCGTGAGCAGCGCGGACTGCGTGGATTTACCCGACCCGTCGCCGCCCTCGAGGGTGATGAAGAGTCCGGATGTCGCTGCCTCCACGGTCAGTCGGCCGACGGGGCCGCGGCGGCCTTCGCTTTGTTGGCCGCCCTGGTGGCCGCGGCCTTCGTCGCGGCCGCAGACCGCTTTGCATCGGCCGCAGCGCCCGTGACCGGTTTTTTGGCGGCGGGCTTCTTGGCGGCGGGCTTCTTGACCGCGGGCTTCTTGGCGGCGGGCTTCTTGGCGGCGGGCGCTTTCGCTGTGCGCTTCGGTGCCGGTCCCTTCGCACGCTTGTCGGCGAGCAGTTGCACGGCCCGCTCGAAGTCGACCTCTTCCACGGTCTCCCCACGCGGGATGGTGGCGTTGGTCACGCCGTCGGTCACGTAGGCGCCGAACCGGCCGTCCTTGATCTTGATCGGCTTGCCGCTCTCCGGGTCGGCGTCGAATTCCTTGAGCGCACTGGATGCTCGGCGGGCCCCGTACTTCGGCTGGGCGAACAGCTCGACCGCACCGGTGAGGTCGATCTCGAAGATCTGGTCCTCTTCGGTGAGCGAGCGGGTGTCGGTGCCCTTCTTGAGGTACGGCCCGAACTTGCCGTTTTGAGCTGTGATGTCTTCGCCGGTCTCGGGGTCCTGGCCGACGGTTCGCGGCAGCGACAGCAGCCGCAGGGCCACGTCGATGTCGATGGTGGCGAGGTCCATGGACTTGAACAGCGATGCGGTGCGGGGCTTCTCGACCGCGGGCTTCTTGGCCGCGCGCTTCTTCGGGGCGTCGACGACCTCACCGGTGGCGGTGTCCACGGTTGCGGCAGGGGCCTCGGTCACCTCGGGTTCGGGGTCGACCTCGGTGATGTACGGCCCGAATCGGCCGTCCTTCGCCACCACGTTCTTGCCGTTGTCGGGGTTCACGCCGATCACGCGGTCAGTCACGACCGGGGCATCCACGAGTTCCTGCGCCTTGTCGGGGGTGAGCTCGTCGGGCGCCAGGTCCTGGGGAAGGTTCACTCGGCGCGGCGTGGCAGGCACGCCGGGAGAGGTGTCCGCCTCGTCGCCGGTGAGGGCGACCTCGAGGTAGGGACCGTACTTGCCGATGCGCAGGGTGATGTCGTCGGTAAGGGCGATCGAGTTGATCGTCTTGGCGTCGATGTCGCCGAGGTTGTCGATCACGTTGCGGAGTCCACGGTGCTTGTCGCTGCCGAAGTAGAAGCTCTTCAGCCAGTCCACCCGGTCCTCGAGCCCGCCGGCGATGCGGTCGAGGTCGTCTTCCATGCCCGCCGTGAAGTCGTACTCCACGAGGTCGCCGAAGAATTGCTCGAGCAGGCGCACCACCGAGAAGGCGATCCAGTTGGGGATGAGCGACTGTCCGCGCGGTGTGACATAGCCCCGGTCGATGATCGTGGAGATGATCGACGCGTAGGTGGACGGTCGCCCGATACCCAGCTCTTCGAGGGTCTTCACGAGGCTCGCCTCGGTGTAGCGCGGGGGCGGTGTGGTCTCGTGCCCCTTGGCGTCGACCTCGGTGATGGTGAGCGCCTGTCCGGCGGTCAACGGCGGGAGCTTCGCTTCCTGCGGCTCCGCTGCCTGGTTGCGTTCCTCGTCGCGGCCTTCCTCATAGGCCTGCAGGAATCCGCGGAAGGTGATGACGGTTCCGCTCGCGGTGAATTCGGCCACGGTCGGGCCGTTTCCGGCAATGCCGTCGACCTCGGACGGCACGGTCGCCGCAATGACGACGGATGCGGTGGAGCCTTTGGCATCGGCCATCTGGGAGGCGACGGTGCGCTTCCAGATGAGGTCGTACAGCTTCCAGTCGTTGCCGCGAAGGGTGCCCTCCACCTCGCTGGGCGTGCGGAAGACGTCACCGGAGGGGCGGATCGCCTCGTGGGCTTCCTGCGCGTTCTTGCTCTTGCCGCTGTAGAGGCGGGGCTTCTCGGGAACGGTGTCGGCGCCGTAGAGGGTGGCCGCCTGCGAGCGGGCAGCCGTGATGGCCTGCTGCGACAGATTCGGCGAATCCGTTCGCATGTAGGTGATGAACCCGTTCTCGTACAGCCCCTGCGCCACGCTCATGGTCTGCCGAGCCGAGAAGCGCAGCTTGCGTGCGGCCTCCTGCTGGAGGGTGGAGGTGGTGAAGGGCGCCGCCGGGCGTCGGGTGTAGGGCTTGGAGTCCACGGACTGCACGGTGACCGACGCGTCGTCTGCGCGGAGCGCGGCGGCGAGCGCCTCTGCCGCGGTCTGATCGAGGATCGTGGCGTCTGACTTGCTCTGGCCAAGATCGTCGAAGTCTTTACCCTGGGCAATACGCACGCCATTGACGCGGGCGAGCCGAGAGTCGAATGACGCACCGGCTTCGACCGCGAGTCGCGCCGACAGGTCCCAGTAGCTGGCGGCGGTGAAGGCGAGCCGTTCACGTTCGCGATCGACGACGAGCCGGGTGGCCGCGGACTGGACTCGTCCGGCGGAGAGGCCGGGCCCGACCTTGCGCCACAGCACCGGGGAGATCTCGTAGCCGTAGAGCCGGTCGAGGATACGCCGGGTCTCCTGCGCGTCGACGAGAGCGGTGTCGATGTCGCGGGTGTTCTCCTGAGCCCGCTGGATCGCCTCCTTGGTGATCTCGTGGAAGACCATTCGCTTCACGGGAACCTTGGGCTTCAGCTCGTCGAGAAGGTGCCAGGCGATGGCCTCACCCTCGCGGTCCTCATCAGTTGCGAGGTAGAGCTCGTCGGCGTTCTTGAGTGCCCGTTTGAGGTCGGCGACCGTCTTTCGCTTCTGGTCGGAGACCACGTAATAGGGCTCGAAGCCGTTGTCGACGTCGACCGAGAACTTGCCGAGCGAGCCCTTCTTCATCTCGGGCGGAAGGTTTTTCGGCTCGATCAGGTCACGGATGTGACCGACGGATGCCTGCACGTCGTAGCCGTCGCCCAGGTACTGGGCGATCGTCTTCGCTTTGGCGGGCGACTCCACAATCACGAGCTTCTTCGTGCCTGACACCTGACTCCTCTTTATTGGCGACACGAGAATGGAACGATCCCCGTGTCCGTCAGCGACACCATACACATGTCCCCAGCGTCAAGACCGAATTGTCTACCTCGTCAGTGACGCGGCGGACCCGCGGTGGCTGCGGCCGCCGCTGCCGCCACGCCCGCTCCCGCTCGCACCTCCACGGTGGCGATGACGCCGTCGATGACGCACGCCGAGAGGGTCGCCTCGTTCGCGGCCGCGACCCTCCTCGCCTCGACGCACGGCACCCCTGAGGTGATGCCGATCGCCGTGTCTGCCGCGGCGAGAGCCGCCGCATCCGCCGCTGCCCTGGCCTTGCCTGCCGACTCGAAGACGGCGATCACCGGCGCGAGCGCGACGGTCGCGCCGACAAGCAGGCCCACGACCGCCAACGCCATAACGGTGCCGGCACCGCGCTCCGAGTCGCCGGCGTTCACGGGCGGACGGTCGGTGCGCAACTGTTGGCGACGAGGTCGAGCGTGCCCAGGCGGAGCCCGAGCACGCGCGCCCGGGTGCTGACGCTCGCACAGACGAGCGACCCCCGGCTCTCGAGCCGCACCGTCGCCCCGGGTACGGTTCGCGCCACAGAGGAGATTGCCGCGGCGGATGCGCCGCGCCCTCCGCGCGCCTCCATCCGGGCCACCACAGCCGCAGCATCCTGAATCGTGAGCGACAGCACTCCGAGGTTCGCCGCAGCGAGGCAGGCGGCGAGCACCAGCATCACAGCGGGCATCACCATCGCGAACTCCGCCGTCACGCTGCCCGCCTCCCGGTCACCCTGCGAAGGTGAGCGCACGGTGCACGAGATCGGTGAGGATCGCGCGCACTCCATCACTGCGCATGATCACCACGAGCAGTCCGGCGAAGCCCACCGCGGCCATGGTGGCGATCGCGTACTCGGCAGTCGCCGCGCCCGTATCGTCGCGGACTATCCGTCGAATCTCGCCCGGCCGCCAGCGGAATGTGGCGGGGCGAGGCGAGCGGTGGAGGAGGTTTCTCACGGGAGATGTCCTTTCTTTCGGCGGCCCGGGACCAATGCTCGCTGGCCCAGCCAGGTCGGGGCGTCCTGCCGCGCATTCTGTGGTGGGAGCTCACAACTGCCCGATGGTGGAGGAGATGACGGAGAGCAAGAGAGGCGCGACTCCCAACACCATGAAGGCGGGGAGCACGCACAGTCCGAGCGGAAGCATCAGCGTGATGGCCAGCCTGGCTGCCCGCTGTTCCGCCTCCCGTCTGGCTCTCGATCGGCAAAGGTCGGCTTCGCTACGCAGGAGCGCCGCTGCGGGCACCCCCGCCCGCTGCGAAAGGGCGAGAATCCCCTCCGAGGCGTCAGGGCCGTCCCCCTCGCGCAGCCCGCACGCCTCGATCGCTGCCGCGACGGAGGCGCGCGCCCGCTCCGGCGAGGCGCCGCCCCCTACGGCGACCGCCATCAGGTCGAGGGGTAGCCCCGGCGTGAGGTCGCGCGGCCTCGCCGCTGCACACAGCGCGCGATTCCAGACCGCTCCTCCCATCAGCAGCACTGCTCCCACCCCGAGGCACACCAGTCCGGGTACGGTGCCGAAGAGGGTCGGTATCGTGTCGAATCCGAGCGCGGATCCGAAGAGCACGGCAATGACGGGCAGCGCCATCATGAGTCGCGCGGTCGCCACCGGGCCCGCAAGCGAGACCTCGATGTCCTGCTGGATGCCGGCAAGCTGACGCAGCGAACCCGCAAGTCCGCGCAGGGTGGACGCAAGGGGTGCACCGGCGTCTTCTGCGACTGCCCATGCAGCTGCGAGCCCTCGCCACGCGCCCGAGGCACCGCGGGGCCCGAGAGCGAGCGCGTGCAGGATCGCGTCCGGCACCCGCACGCCGGCCACGGCGGACGTGGCCACGGCGTCGAGAAGTGGAGCGATATCAGCAGGGGCCGCGTCGGCGAGGTATCGGAGCGCCGATACCGGAGCGACGCCCGCGGACAGCAGCACTCCGATCCGTTCCGCCGTCGATGCCGCCGAATCCAGTCCTGCACCGGAGTCACGCATGGCGTCCGTACCTGCCGCGTGCCGCCACGGTGATCAGTCGACCCTGATCATCGAGCGTGAACCGACCCATCTCGGCCAGGCGATGGCGCCCGCCCCTCCGCTCGAGGTGCAGCACGGCGTCGATCGCGCTCACCGCTTGCCTGGCGATCGCCCGTGCATCCAGACCGGCGAGGGCACCGAGTGCCTCGATCCGGGCCGGTACGTCGACCAGGGAGTTGGCATGCAGCGTGCCTGCCCCGCCGTCGTGCCCGGTGTTGAGTGCTGCCAGCAGATCCCGAATCTCCGCCCCGCGACATTCCCCCAGCACGAGTCGGTCGGGCCGCATCCGCAGCGCCTCGCGCACGAGCTGTGGAAGCCCAACGGCCCCGGCACCCTCGAGGTTGGGCTGACGGGCCTCGAGCGAGACGAAGTGCGGGTGATCGACGCGCAGCTCGGCCACGTCTTCGATCGCGATGATGCGATCGGATGCGTCTGACGCCGCCAGCAGCGCCGCGAGCGCCGTGGTCTTGCCGCTCCCGCCCGCCCCTGTGATCAGCACGTTCCGCCGCGCGGCCACGAGGTCGAGCACCTCCCGTGCGTCGACGTCGTCGAAGAATCCGCCGGCCCTGAGGTCGTCGATGCCGAGTCGCCTGGTGTGGGGGAGGCGGATGGACAGCAGAGCGCCGTGCGGCGAGATCGGGGGCAGCACAGCGTGAACCCTGATCCCGTCGTGCAAGCGCACGTCCACGCACGGAGTCGCCTCGTCGATGTGCCGTCCGCCGGCGGCGATCAGGCGCACGGCCAGTTCCCTCGCCCTGGCCGGGTCGATCTGGAGACCGTCGATGCGGGTCGCCCCTCCCCCACGGTCGATGAACACCGCCCCGCCATTCACGAAGATGTCGGTGGTGCCGGGGTCGCGCACGAGTGGGCCGAGCGGACCGAACTCGTCGAATGTGCCCTCGCCCGTGGCCCGTCGCTCGGCCGGTATTTTCACGATTGTCGGTGCCCGCGCCTTCACCTGCAGAGTGCCGACGCCGGGGCCGAGCGATGCGATCGACGGAAGGCATCCGAAAGATCGCCGCCTCCGGTGCCCGGGACCGTCGGCGAGGACTCGGGCGTTACGCCCTCGACAGGCGGCGCCTGCGGTCGGAGTGCCACGAACCGGAGGGCGCCGGACCCGCGGCCGTGAGTGGTTCCGGAACCGGCATCCGGGCGACGGTGATCAGCGACGGTGGTCATCGACCCAGTCTCGGGCGGGGCAGGAAGGGCCGGACGAACGCGAAGAGGTCGGGGGCGAGTCTTCCTCGAGGCCCCCGTGGGGAGGAGGGGAAGACCGCCCTGCCGGGCCAAGCCACGTGCCGCAGACGCCGGTCGCGACGACACTGGCGGTTAAAAGAGAGGGGCGGCACCGGTTGGGGGGAACTGGTGCCGCCGCAGCGGTGCCGGATTGGGGGGAATCATGGGCACCACCTGCCGAAATGAATTCGACGTGCCAAGTGTAGCCCAGAGGGGGGTCAACGCAAGGAAAAGTTGCACAAATAAATCACAGTTCCATCACCGGCAAAACCGCTGGTGAGGGGGCCCGCGCGCCGCAACCCCCGGGACCAGATCGGAGGTGTGCTCGTAGGATTGACCCCGTCCATTCCGCAGTGCCGACGATGGCACTGAACGATCGATGAGGATCCCATGACGAGCAGTTCCATCGACAGCCTTCAGCGCGAGACCAGGCGCTTTCCCCCGAGTGAGGAATTCGCCGCTACGGCTTCGGCGAAGAGTGAGCTCTACGTGGCCGCGGAGGCCGACCGCCTTGCATTCTGGGCGAATCAGGCCCGGTCCCTTCTCGACTGGACGCGCGATTTCACCGAGACCCTCGACTGGTCCAATCCCCCGTTCGCACGCTGGTTCGGCGACGGCCAGCTGAATGTGGCCTACAACTGCCTCGACCGCCATGTGATCGCGGGCAACGGCGACCGCGTGGCCATCCACTGGGAGGGCGAGCCAGGCGACAGCAGGTCGATCACCTATGCGGAGCTCACCGCCGAGGTGAAGCGCGCAGCCAACGTCTTGCTCTCGCTCGGCATACAGGCGGGCGATCGCGTGGCGATCTACCTGCCGATGATCCCGGAGGCGGTCGTGGCCATGCTCGCCGTCGCCCGCATCGGCGCGGTGCACTCGGTGATCTTCGGTGGGTTCAGCGCAGACAGCCTCCGCTCGCGCATCGACGACGCCGAGGCGAAGCTCGTGATCACCGCCGACGGCGGATGGCGCAAGAACAAGGTGCTTCCGCTCAAACCCGCCGTCGACGCCTCCTTGGAGAAGCCCGGGCACACCGTGCAGAACGTGCTCGTCATCCGGCGCGGCGAGAACGACGTCGAGTGGACCGAGGGCCGCGACCTGTGGTGGCACGACGCGATGGGAGCCGCGGAGCCGGAGCACGAGGCGGTCGGCTTCGACGCCGAGAACCCCCTGTTCATCCTCTACACCTCCGGCACCACCGGAAAGCCCAAGGGCATCCTGCACACCAGCGGCGGCTACCTCACCCAGGTGGCGTACACGCATAAGAACGTCTTCGACCTGAAACCCGAGACCGACGTGTTCTGGTGCACCGCCGACGTGGGATGGGTCACCGGCCACAGCTACGTGGTCTACGGCCCGCTCGCCAACGGGGCCACCCAGGTGATGTACGAGGGCGTTCCGGATGCGCCGGAGCCCGGCCGCTGGTGGAAGATCATCGAGAAGTTCGGCGTCACCATCCTGTACGCCGCACCCACCGCCATCCGCACGTTCATGAAGCTCGGCCGCGAGATTCCGCAGGCCTCGGACCTCAGTTCGCTCCGTCTGCTCGGGTCGGTGGGCGAACCCATCAACCCGGAGGCGTGGATGTGGTACCGCGAGGTGATCGGCGCGGAGAAGACCCCGATCGTGGACACCTGGTGGCAGACCGAGACCGGCGCGATCATGATTTCGGCGCTGCCGGGCGTGACCACGCTGAAGCCCGGCTCGGCCCAGGTGCCCATCCCCGGCATCACCGTCGACGTGATGACAGACGACGGCACCCCCGTGCCGCCCGGCGGCGGTGGGCTTCTCGTGGTCACCGAACCGTGGCCGGCGATGCTGCGCGGAATCTGGGGCGACCCCGAGCGTTTCAAAGAGACCTACTGGTCCAAGTTCTCCGACGGTCCAGACGGACCCCGCTACTTCGCCGGAGACGGCGCCCGACTCGATGAAGACGGCGACATCTGGCTCATGGGTCGCGTCGACGACGTGATGAACATCTCGGGGCACCGGCTCTCGACGACCGAGATCGAATCCGCTCTGGTCTCACACCCCATCGTGGCCGAGGCCGCGGTCGTGGGGGCGGCCGACGAGACCACGGGTCAGGCCGTCGTGGCGTTCGTGATTTTGCGCTCGAAGAAGGCCAAGAAGCAGACGCCGGAGGAGGCCTCCGCCCTGCTGCGCGCCCATGTGGCGGACCAGATCGGCGCGATCGCGAGGCCCAGGCAGGTGTTCATCGTGAACGAGCTGCCGAAGACGAGGTCGGGCAAGATCATGCGCCGTCTGCTGCAGGATGTCGCGGAAGGCCGCGAGATCGGCGACACCACGACCCTCGCCGACACCACGGTGATGCAGATCATCAGCGACACCATGAAGTAGCCGGACCCGAACGACGGATGCGCCGGGCGACAGTGTCGCTCGGCGCATCCGTGTGAGTCGTGGGCCTGTTCCAGCGGGCCTACGCGAACTCGAGGATGATCTCGACCTCGACCGGCGAATCCAGCGGGAGCACCGAGACGCCGACCGCGCTGCGGGCATGACGCCCCGCGTCTTCGAAGACCTGCCCGAGCAGGTGCGAGGCCCCGTTGATCACACCGGGCTGGCCGGTGAACGCGGGGTCGGATGCGACGAAGCCGGTCACCTTGACCACTCGGGTGACGCGGTCGAGCGATCCGATGGCGGTGCGGGCGGCCGCGAGGGCGTTGAGGGCGCAGAGTGCCGCGAGTTCGTTCGCCTGCTCCGCGGTGACCTCGGCACCCACCTTGCCCGTGACGGCGAGAGCACCGTCGACGAAGGGGAGCTGCCCCGAGGTGAAGACGAGATTGCCGGACGCGACCGCGGGAATGTAGGCGGCCACGGGGGCCGCGACATCCGGAATCACGAGGCCGAGCTCGGCGAGACGCTCGTCGAGCGTCGACATCAGGCGTCCGCCTTCTGACGCTTCAGGTACGCGACGAGTCCGCCCTCCGGACCCTGGATCACCTGCACGAGCTCCCATCCGTCTGATCCCCAGTTGTTGAGGATGGCGGCGGTGTTGTGCACGATCAGTGGGGTTGTGACGTACTCCCAGGTAGGCATTTGTGATATCCGTTCAGTCAGCGGAAAGACAGCATCCGTTACCCTTGATTGTATGTCTGCCCAAAAATCGAAGCCGGTTACCGTGCTTGGAGCGTTTCTCGGCCTCGTGGGCTTCAGCACACTCGCCGGATTGCTCGTCGCCGCCATGGTCACGCCAGCACTCGCCGTCACCAGCATGACGGCCAGCAACACCGTGGGGATCTTCGAGGATCTGCCCGACGCCATCACCATCAACCAGCAGTCGCAGCGCAACACGCTGTGGGCAACCCAGGGCGGCCAGGCGGTGCCCTTCGCCCAGGTCTTCGACCAGAACCGCGAAGAGGTCACCTGGGACAACGTGTCGCAGTTCGTGAAGGACGCCACGGTCGCCGGTGAGGATGCCCGGTTCTACCAGCACGGCGGAGTCGACCTCGCCGGCATCGCCCGCGCCGTGGTGAACAACGCCACCTCTGAATCGACCCAGGGCGCGTCGACCCTCGATCAGCAGCTCGTGAAGAACCTGCTGATTCAGAACGCCGTAGCCACCCTGACGGGCGAGGAGCTCGCCGCGGCGAAGGCCGAGGCCCAGGCCACGACGCTCGTGCGCAAGCTCAAGGAAGCCAAGCTCGCCATCGGGCTCGAGAAGAAGTACACCAAGCGCGAGATCCTCCTCGGGTACCTCAACATCGCCGGCTTCGGCGGCAACACCTACGGCATCGAGTCCGCGGCGCAGCAGTACTACTCCACCCACGCGAAGGACCTCACCCTCGCCCAGGCGGCGAGCCTCATCGCGATCGTCCAGCTCCCCGAGTCCAGGCGGCCGGATAACCCCGACAACTGGGAACGAAACCAGAGCCGCCGCGACGCGATCCTCGGCAACATGCTGCGGTACAAGATGATCACGCAGGCACAGCACGACGAGGCCGTTGCCACCCCCGTGGACGACACCACCGTCATCGTGAGCTCCCCGAAGAACGGATGCCTCTACGCGAGCGCGGCCAAGCAGTTCTGCGACTACGTGGTGCGGAACGTCGGCAACCTCGAAGCGCTCGGCTCGACCCCGGAAGACAGGCTCGCGGCCTGGAAGACCGGCGGGTACGACATCTACACGACGCTCGACCTCGACCAGAACGCTGTCGCCGAGCAGACGATCGCAACCTACGCGCCGGCGACCGAGGAGCGTTTCCAGCTCGGAAGTGCGGTGTCCTCCATCCAGGTCGGCACCGGACGCATCGTGGTGATGGCCCAGAACAAGACCTTCGACAACAGGTCGATCGAGTCCGGCGGCGGCGGACCCACCACCACATCGCTCAACTTCAATACCGATTACGACGCCGGAGGATCCAACGGATTCCAGGTCGGCTCGACCTACAAGCTCTTCACGCTGGTGGCCTGGCTGCAGGACGGTCGCGGCCTCAACGAGATCGTGAACGGCTCCCCAGCCAAGTACACCCTCCCCGCCAAGTGCGGCGGCACGGTGCCGTGGGACTTCAAGAACGACGGCAACTCGAACCCGGGCCGAGTGAGCATTCTGCGCGCGACATCCGGATCGATCAATGCCGCCTTCGCGGCGATGGCGAACAAACTCGACGTGTGCGAGATTCGCGACGTGGCGAAGTCGATGGGCGTGCATCGCGCCGACGGCGCGGAGCTCGGCACCAACTCCACCATGATTCTCGGAACGGATGAGATCGCCCCGCTCACTATGGCGAATGCTTACGCCACCGTCGCGAGCGCCGGCGTGCTGTGCCAGCCGATCGCGGTGGACAAGGTCGTCGCGCCCGACGGCACCGAGCTGGTCGGTCAGGATGCGAAATGCGCCCAGGCGATCGCACCCGAGGTGGCCGCAGCCGCAGCAACGGCCCTCAAGACCGTGATGAACGGCGGAACCGGTTCGTCCGCGAATCCCCGCGACGGCACGCCGCTGATCGGCAAGACCGGAACCGCGGATGCGCTGTCGACCTTCCTCGCCGTGTCGAGCACGAAGGTCGCCTCGGCGGTCTGGGTGGGCAACATCTCCGGCCAGCAGGACCTGCGCAAGATCTCCGTCGGCGGGCGAAACGCCGGTCAGCTGCGATTCGCGATCGCGAAGCCGATCGTCGCCTCGCTGAACGCGAGCCCAGCGGGTGTCGGCGCCGCAGACTTCCCGCCGCCGCCGCGCTCATTGCTCATCGGCAAGAGCCAGACGGTGCCCAACGTGATCGGCCAGTCGGTCGCGTCCGCGAAGAAGCTGATCGAGAGCCTTGGGCTCGACTTCATCGACGCCGGATCCGCGCCATCCGACGCCCCGGTGGGACGCATCATCGGATCGAGCCCTGGGTCGGGAGCCGTCGTGTCGAGGGGTGCCGCGGTGCGCGTGACCACGAGCGACGGAACGTTGTCGACGACGATGCCGAACGTGGCGGGCAAGCAGCTCGCCGCGGCCAAGGAGGAGCTCAGCGCTGCGGGCTTCGACCTCGGCAAGGTGACCGTGAAGTACACGGCCAGCGACCCCGCGAAGGCGTGCACCGTGACCGGAAGCAATCCGGCGGGCGGAAGCGCCACGTCGAAAGCCTCCGGAGTCTCGTTGACCGTTGACGGCGGGGAGCTCGTGCCCGGCGTCGACCCCGAGTGCTGATGAGTCGGTCATCGAGCGCGGGCGCGGCAGCGCTGACTGCGGCCGCGGCCGTCGGAGCCGGTGCGCTGGTGTGGGGTGCCGTCGTGGAGCGCAACGCCTTCACGGTGCGCACCGAGACCGCACCGGTGCTCGCCCCTGGCGCACGCGACCTCGTGGTGCTGCATCTCTCCGATCTGCACATGGCCCCGTGGCAACGCATGAAGCAGGAATGGATTCGCGAGCTCGCGGTGCTCGAACCCGACCTCGTGGTCATCACCGGCGACAACCTGGGTCACGAACGCGGGCTCGAAGGAGTCGCTGCGGCGCTCGATACGTTCCGGGGCGTGCCCGGCGTGTACGTGCACGGGTCGAACGACTATGTGGGCCCGGTGGCGAAGAACCCGTTCACCTACTTCACCGGTCCGTCGAAGCTGCACAAGCGCGGAGCGGAGCTCGATACGGCCGCCCTCGAGGAGTTCTTCGACGGCCTCGGGTGGCTCAACCTGAACAACACCGCTCGCGCGATGTCGATCAAGGGTTCGCGGCTCGAGTTCGTCGGCGTCGACGACCCGCACATTCGCAAGGACCGGCTCGACCGCATCCCGGGGGCGCTCGACGACCTGCGGGAGAACGTGGGATGGGCGGATGAAGAGGGGGGACCCGAGGCGGTGACGATCGGGCTCACCCACGCCCCGTACCGTCGCGTGCTGAACTCCCTCGTCACCAACGGTTCGGACATCATCTTCGCCGGACATACGCACGGCGGACAGGTATGCGTGCCCGGGTACGGCGCTCTCGTGACGAACTGCGACATCCCGCGCACGCAGGTGCGCGGCATGAGCCTCTGGAATCACGCCCTTCGGGGCGCGTACCTCAATGTGTCTGCCGGGCTCGGCACCTCGATCTACGCGCCGGTGCGGTTCGCGTGCCGCCCGGAAGCGGTGCTGGTGACACTTACGGGTTCAGATATCGGGTATTCTTGACGCAGGCCGGATGAACCAGCAGGTTCTGGCGGTCTGATCGGGGTGTGGCGCAGCTTGGTAGCGCGCTTCGTTCGGGACGAAGAGGTCGTGGGTTCAAATCCCGCTACCCCGACAAAATCGCAAAACGCTCTCCTTCGGGAGGGCGTTTTGTGGTTGTGCGGCCGGCTCGTGATCAGCTCACGGCCCGCTTCAGCAGCGCCGCAAGGAGCTCCCGATCTGTCTCGGTCAGCCGCGTCACCGCGAACGAGGTCGGCCACATGGTGCCGTCGTCGAGCCGGGCATCCGGTTGGAATCCGATGGTGGCGTACCGCGCCTTGAACTTGGTGGCGCTCTGAAAGAACACCACCACCTTGCCCTCGGCGTTGGCGTAGGCCGGCATGCCGTACCAGGTCTTGGGGGCGAGGGCGGTGGCGTCTTTGACGAGCGAGTGCAGCGCCTCGGCCAACTCCCTGTCGGTGCCCTCCATCTGCTCGATCGCCGCGATGCACGCCGCCTCGAGGTCGGCACCGGCCTTCGCGGCTTTGGCCTCTGCTGCGGCCGCCTTCATCGCGGCCCTCTCCTCTGCGCTGAAGGTGCCCACGGTATGCCTTTCGCTGGTCGACTCGAGTAGCTTGGCGCCCATCCTAGGAGCCGCGGTCTCGGTCGACGAGAGCGGGGAGTTAACGACGTCGGGGCCGCACGAATGCGGCCCCGAGTCGATCACCGGGCGAGACCCGGATCAGTCAGATTACTCGTGCAGGTGGCGACGTGCGCGCGCACGCACCAAAAGCAGGATCGCGCCGAACACGAGGGCGCCAGCACCCGTGACGATCAGCACGACGGGGAGGGTGCCACCGGTGAAGGCGAGCACCTCGGCGCCGGTTCCACCTCCGGCCGTCTCTGTAACGCTGACCTCGACCCCACCGCAGGACTGCGTGGAGGTCGCGGTGATGGAGTACGAGCCGGTCGCGTTCGTGGGCAGGGTGACGCTTGCGGTGAGACCGCCGGTTTCACTCGCCGTGGTGTCGAGCGATCCGGTGCGGGCCCCGGTGGGGGTCTCGATGAGCGCCTCGGAGGAGTTGTTGCCCTCGACCTCGATGGTTACGGGAGAGTTGTTCTCGAAGTAGCCATCGGACCAGACGACCTGCACCGTGCCGCCGGGGCCGGTGGTGGGCGAATCGACGGTCACGGTCACGCCGTTGGCGTAACCCTCCGGCTGAACTCCCGCGCACGAGGCTGCGGGTGCCGCGATCGCGGCGACGGGGCTCGCGACAAGTGCGACGACGGCTACGGCTAGCGCAGCGAAGGTTTTACGAAACATCTCGGGTGATCCTTGGGGTAGATGCGCACTGGGTATGCGCAAACGGTCTCTCAGATGGGCGTGCGGAGCACCGACATTTCGTATGTACACCGCCTGAGTGCTACAACACTAGCGCTGTACCCCACAGTCGGGCGAAGTTATCCGTGTGGCGGGGCCCCCAATGAGGGGGGTGGCCTGCACCACCGGAGGGGCATCCGAGCCCGGCATTCCGGTGAAACTCACACCCACGCGTTCGCTCTCTCCCGGGCGGAGATCAACGACAACCTGCGCTACACCGCGGCCGAGGTGGGTGATCACCTGAGCCGGCGATGGGTCGTCCCCCACCGACACCGTTGACACCGTCGACCCCACCGGGCCATAGACCACGACCCGGGTTCGGATGGTGCCCGCTTGTACCCCGAAGTTGCCGTGAGCGGTCACGTATTCGGGCAGGCTCGTTGCGGCATCCGCCGGGGCGTCCGAGGTGATCGCCACGGATGCCGCGACGGTGCGTGCGCCGTTCTCGCCGCACCCGACGATGCCGGCTGAGATGTCGGCGGAGAGGTAGAAGTCCATCTTCCCGCCGGTGGCATCGTTGAAGAAGACGCCGACGGTGTTGCCGCCGAGGTTCGTCTCGGGAAGCGTGCCCGCGAACGTCGTGCCCGCCAGCAGCGCCTGCTCATCCGATCGCGCGCTCCAGATCAGGATTCGACGCTCCTCACTCGCCTTCCGCAGCGACTTGTAGAGGATCGCCGGGTCGCTCGCGCCGTCGGAGAAGACGTCGAACACGGCGCGGGCGGCGTCGGCGAAGACGACATCCTGTTTCTCCGGGTCGGGGTATCGGCTGTAGACCTTGGAGAGCAGGAAGGTGGCCGCGTTGAACGATTTGAGCGTGTCGCCGGTGGACAGCTTCACCGGCCCGGATGCGCGGAGCAGGTAGCCGAGCGTGACGGGGTCGAGTGCCACGACGCCGTCGATGCGGTCACCGAACCGGAGGCGCCACATCTCCGCGGCGAGGCTCGCCGACTCCGGGAAGTGCGGCGTGGATGTGACGTTCTGCATCTTCGTCGCGACGAGCCCGCGATACAGGCTGCGGGTGGCCTGATCGATGGGAAGCACCGGCGTGGGATAGCGGGGAAAATCCTGCGCAGACGCCTGCATGGTCAGGTCGAAGCGCCCCTGGGAGGTGCGGATGAGGGCAAGCGCTCCCGGCACGCCCCCCGTCGCGCGCAACTCTGCGTTGTTCTGGAAGACGAGGAGGTAGTTGCGGTCGCCCTCGTCGCCCAGCACCTTCGGCAGGAGTTCGGCCGCGTTCGCCGCAGTGGTGACACCGTCGAATGCGGAGAGGCCGAGAGCCGTGACCGCGTCGATGCCCGCGTTCACCGGGGCGATCGTGAGGGCGTCGTCGATGCGCGTGATGTCATCGAGCGCGGCGGTGATCGACGATGCTGCAGTGCGAAGGTGCGGTGCGGCATCGCGGAAGGGGCGGAGGTCGACGCGACCGTCTGACGGGATGAGGGATGCCGGATCGAGGCTCGACACGAGGGGCACGAGCGGCGCCAGGCCGCCGCTGGCCATGTCATCGACGCCGGCGGTGAGGGTGCGCAACGCGAGCAGGTTGTGGCCGAGGACCGGGATGCGCTCCAACGCGCGGTAGACCGGGTCGCTGGTGAGTGCCGCTGCCGCCGCGGTGCGGGACGTGATGGTCTCGACCGAGTCGGTGAGGGCTGCCTCGTCGCCGGCCGTGAGGTGCTCGTCCACGTCGCCCAGGGTGGGGAACGCCGTCTGAAGCAGCACCACGGCGGTGGTCGTGCGGATGCCGACCCACCCCGAGACGAGCATGGCCGCCGCCGCAGCGACGAGCAGCGCCACGTGCCACCAGCGCCGGGACGACCCGGCGTGCATCCGCTCGGTCACCCGAAGCAGATCCCCTGGAGCCGAGACGCGAAGCATCAGCTGAAGTCGGCGTCCGGGCCGGAACGGTAGCTGAAGTCGACGCGCGACCCACGGCCGCTGGAGAGGGCGCCGTCGCTCTCGTCGAGGTAGCACGAACCGCACAGTGACTCGTAGGTCACGTCTGCGCCGTCGATCGCGACCTGGTCGCCGTCGAACACGAACGAGTCACCGACCTTGCGCGCGTTGAACACCGCCTTGCGTCCGCACCGGCAGATCGTCTTGAGCTCCTCGAGCGAGTGGGCGAGTTCGAGCAGGCGGCGGCTTCCCGGGAAGGCTGCGGTGAGGAAGTCGGTGCGGATGCCGTATGCCAGCACGGGCACCTCGTCGAGGATCGCGATCCGAAGGAGGTCGTCGACCTGCGCCTCGGTGAGGAACTGGGCCTCATCGATGAGCAGGCAGCTCACCTCAGCACCGGTCGCGGCGCGGATGTCGTCGCGCCGGGCGGTGAACACGTCGCGTGCGAGGTCGTCTGCGGCCAGAACGAAGTCGGCTGCCCGCACGACGCCGAGTCGCGACACGATGGCGGCGTCACCCTTGGTGTCGATGCGGGGTTTGGCGAGCAGCACGGTGTGCCCGCGCTCCTCGTAGTTGTATGCGGCCTGGAGAAGCGCCGTGCTCTTGCCGCTGTTCATTGCGCCGTATCGGAAGTAGAGCTTTGCCACTACTGGAGGTATCCGTCCTCGGCCGCGCGGCGGATCAGTTCCGCCTTTTTGCTGGCCGGTCGATTGACTTTGGCGTACTTCTCGCGAACGCGCCGGATGTAGGTCTTGGCCGTCTCGTATTGCACGTTCATGCTCGCCGCGACCTCGCCGGTGCTGAGCCCCGACACATAGAGCTTAAGCGCCTGGGTCTCCCCCGTGCTGAGCTTCGGACGAACCGCCGCTGCCGCGCCGGTGGGCAGCGGGCGCCAGTCTCGCTGCTGGGCCGCACGGGACACGCCCATCACACCCCGCGCCGCGTCGAGGATCTGGTCCATCGTGAGTCGCTTCGACAGGAAGGCCACCGCCCCCGCCGCCATGGCGCGGTCGTGGGTCTCCACGGTGTCGAGGCTGCTCATGACGATGACCTTCGCGCCTGCCGCGCGGCAGGTGCGCACCCGCGCCTCGATCGAGACGGTCTCCTTGAGTTGGAAGTCGATCACCACGAGATCGGTGGGGAAGTTCGGGCTGTGCACGAGTTCCAGCCAACTGTTCGCGCTGAGGGCGAGTTCGAAGTCGGGGGCATTCGACACGATCCAGCTGCTCATGCTGTCGAGGAGCATCTCGTGGTCGTCGAGAATGGCGAGGCGCACGCGGCGGCCGGCGGCGTCAGGAAAGGACAAAGCTGAATCTCACGATCATGTTCGGGCGGTCGTACTCGACGGCCAGGGTGGAAAAGACGATTCGCATGACTGCGAGAAAGGGGTCGAACTGCGCGTGGGCGACGCTCTCCGGCAGGTCGACCCGGGCGCGGATGATGCCGGAGCTCATGTCACCGGCGCGCGAGAGTTCGATGCTGAACGTGGAGGCCGCCGTCTCCTCGATGATGGCGACCGCGAGCGCGCGGAGTGCGGTGCGCTGCCGCGGGTCCATCGCCGTGGCGAGCGCATCCGGATCGTGGGCGACCGGGCGCACGCCGTTGCTGGATTTCGCGTCGAGAAGCGCCGCTTCCAGCCAACTCCGGTCGGCATCCGCAATCATCACGTCTCGAATGGACTCCGCGATCGTTCGCGCCGTCTGCCGGTCGTCGTCGGTGAGCTTCTTCCGCTCCAGGAGCCGCTCGAAGAACGGGGCCACCTCCCTGCCGAGAATCGTGGCGCGATTGCGTTGTACGGCGAGGCTGATGTCGGCTCGGAGCTCGTCTTCGCGTCGGCTGGCGACATCACCCGCTCGCTCCTCCGACTGCTCGAGGGCGACGAGCATCACATTCGTGTACCTCGTGGCGGCGGCAGAAAGTCCGACGAGCGGCACCACGGCGGCAACCACCACGGCGAGCCTCGGTGTCCCGGCGTTGAACGATGCCGACTCGAAGAAGGCCGCACCGCCGACGACGAGCGTGGGCACGAGGCTGAACGCAAAGAGCTCTGCGGCCGGCCGGTAGGGCGCCAGGGCCACAGTGAACAGACCGATCGACACGGACGCCCATCCTGCACTCACCGTGTCGCTCGTCTGCCAGGTTGCCGCCGCGGAAACTCCGACCGCGGCGACGGCCAGGCCGAGGATGAGCGCATGCGAGGACCTGCGCAGCGGGGCGCGGAACGGAGTCGACGACCACACGAACAGCGCGGCTGCTGCCATGAGTAGGAACAGGGAGACCGCCTGCAGACCCGAATGCACGGGGATCTATCGAACCGGCCACCGTGACGACGAGGGCCCACACCACGGCGATCACCACGAGGGCGGTGCCGGTGGCGTTCGAGCCGAGGGTGCCGGTGGGGTCGCGCTGCTGACGGGTGCGCTCGATCATGTGCGGTCCTCCGGTCGCTCTGCCTCGGAGTTCAAGGCGCGCACGGGAACGCGGATCAGCACCGAGGTGCCGCGGCCGGGGGTCGACCAGAGTTGAACCGAGCCCCCGACGTCGGCGACGCGGCCCCGGATGGACGTGCGTAGCCCGAGCCGGTCGGCGGCCACCTCGGACTCGGTGAAACCGACGCCCCCGTCGATGACCATGACCATGACGTCGGAGTCGGATGATTGCACCGCCACCTCCGCCTCGGTGACCCCGGAGTGCTTGAGCACGTTGGCGAGGCACTGACGCACGGCGAGCCCGAGTTGACCCTCGACGTCGGGGTCGAGGCGTCCGATCGCCGACACATCGCCGGTGCATTCGATCTGGAGTCCACCTACCCCGCCCTCGAGCACCGCGCGGAACGTGGCGCTGCGCTGCCAGGCTGCACCATCGTCGGCCGCCGCGGGTAGCTCCATCGGAGCGACACGGTGGAGCGACTCGAGGTCGCGGGCGATGTCGCCGAGAGTCTGGCGGGGTATCTCCGTGGTGGGCGTGGCCGCGATCGCGGCGAGGTCGCTGAGGATCGTGTCGTGCACGAGGGCGGTCGACCGCCGCTCCTCCTTGGTGCGGATGCCGGCCACGATCTCCTCGGAGGTCGCGCGGCTGATGCCCGGCCTCGCCCGACGCCCGGCGCGGGAATCGAGCCACACCAGAATGAGGATCAATGCGGCCACCGCGTAGATCGCCACCGTGACGAAGTCGAACCGAACGGTCACGCCGGTCTGCACGAGCGCCGCCGACGACGCGATCGTTGCAACGAGGAAGCCACCGCTCACCCAGCCGAGACCGACGGCCGCTCCGGTCCCCGAACCGCCGACGAGCATGACCGCGATCTTCGGGAGGGCCAACACGAACGCCCCCGGCAGATCGCGGAGCGGGAACTCACCCACGAATACGAGGGTGTACCAATACACGGCGGCCGCTCCGACCACGAGGTAGGCGAGCGACAGCCCGAGGGTGCGGGAGCGGTCGAGCAGGATGAGGGTCGCCGTGAGCGGGATGAGCGCGAGCATCGCGGGCCAGAGCCGCGCATCCGGCGAATCGATCTGGAAGGCGATCGCCATGATCATGGCGCCGACGATGCAGACGAACCCGGTCACGTGCTCGGCGCGGGCCAGCGCGCGGCTGACCGTGCGCGGAGCCAGCTGGCTCGGAATGGCGAGTGTCACGCGCGCTCCCTCCAAGCAGCCGACTAGGCAACCGTATTGGAGGATCGGACCCTTCGCTGTACCCCATTTTGGGCGGCCTGTGCCGCGTTCGGGCCGGAACGGTCAGGCTCGAAGGCGCCGGTGTCCCCCGAACCGGGGAGGAATCAGGTCAGCGAAAGCACGCCGCCGGTGGACGACAGGGTCTTGCCCGCCTCTACCGAGTCGTCGGACAGCGCCGTGCCGTAGCTCGGGATCATCGAGCGGATGCGCGGAGTCCACTCCTCCATGCGGTCCGGGAAGCACCGTTCGAGCACGGTGAGCATGATCGGCACGGCGGTGGACGCGCCTGGAGAGGCGCCCAGCAGACCGGCGATGGAGCCGTCTGATGCCGCGATCACCTCGGTGCCGAACTGGAGCACGCCGCCCTTGGCCGCGTCCTTCTTGATCACCTGAACCCGTTGGCCCGCCGTGATGAGATACCAGTCCTTGGGGTTCGCTCGCGGCATGTATTCCCGAAGCGCGTCGAACTTCTTGCGCCGCGATGCCAGCACCTGGGTGATCAGGTACCAGGTGAGGTCCATGTTGTCGCGTGCGACGGCGAGCATGGGCAGGATGTTGTGCGGTCGAACCGAGGCGATCAGATCGAACATCGATCCGGATTTGAGGAACTTGGGGCTGAAGCCCGCATAGGGCCCGAACATCAGGCTCGCCTTGCCGTCGATGATCCGGGTGTCGAGGTGCGGAACCGACATGGGGGGCGATCCGACGGCCGCTTTGCCGTAGACCTTCGCCTGGTGCTGTGCCACGACCTCCGGCTTGTCGGTGCGCAGGAACTCGCCGCTCACCGGGAAGCCTCCGAAACCACGGATCTCGGGGATGCCCGATTTCTGCAGGAGCGCGAGGGCTCCGCCACCCGCACCGACGAACACGAAACGCGCGCGCACGTCGGCGGGGCTCGCCCCGATCTCGTTTCTCACCTTGAGCTTCCAGGTCTTGTCGGCCAGCTGGCGCAGCCCGACCACCGCGTGGTCGGTCTTGACCGTCACACCGGAATCTGTGAGGTGGTCGAACAGCGATGTGGTGAGCGAACCGAAGTCGACGTCGGTGCCGCTGTCGATCCGTGTCGCCGCCACCGGCTGTGACTTCTTGCGTCCGAGGATGATCGCGGGGGCCCAACGCCGGATGACGGCGGGGTCGTCGCTGAACTCGAGGCCGGCGAACAGCGGGTGGTCCTTGAGCGCCTCGTGACGCTTGCGGAGGTACTCCACGTTGGCGTCGCCCCATACGAAGCTCATGTGCGGCACCGGGCTGATGAACGACTTCGGGTCGGGCAGCGCTCCCTTGGAGACCAGATGCGCCCAGAACTGCCGGGAGACCTGGAACTGCTCGTTGACTTTGACCGCACTCGCGATCTCGATCGAGCCGTCGGGTCGCTCCGGGGTGTAGTTCAACTCGCACAGCGCGGAGTGCCCCGTGCCAGCGTTGTTCCACGGGTTCGACGACTCCCTGGCGACCTCACTCAACCGCTCGAACACGGTGATGCTCCAGTCGGGCTGGAGTTCCTTGAGGAGCGCTCCGAGGGTGGCGCTCATGACGCCTCCCCCGATGAGGGCGACGTCGATCGGGGAATTTTTGCTCACGCGACTAGCTTATGTGTGGTCTGCACGGCTCGGCTCAGATACCGAGAGCGGTCAGTTCGGCGTCCATCCGCTCGGCCATCTCCGCGTATCCGGCGTCGTTCGGGTGGATCCCGTCGGCCGCCATCAGCTCGGGATGTCCTTCCAACCAGCGCGAGGCGCCCGGGATGTACTCGGCGCCGATATCCGCTGCTGCGGCCTCGACCCACCCGATGATCGTGCCGACCGATTCGGGCCGCGTATCCGTGTACCAGAACGGCTCGACCACGATGAACTGCGCATCCGGCAGTTCGGACTTCAGGCGCGCGAAGTCGGCCCCGATCTGCGCTTCGATCTCGGCGCCCGCCCGGTCGAAGGAGAAGTTGTCATTGAGCCCCATCGTGATGAACACGATGTCCGGGTCGGCCGCGATCACCTGGGACGGCAGATCACCCTCACCGAAGGTGCGCCGGTTGTTGATGAACCCGAGCCCGTTCACGCTCGGGTTGACCTCGTTCCATCCGCGAGCCTCTGCGATGCGGGTGGACCAGCGCTGCTCGGGCGCGCTCGCGCCGGTGCCGAGCGTGTACGAGTCGCCATAGAAGGCCACGACCGGGCCGCCCTCGGTGCGGGCGCCGTCGAACCCGGCACCGCCCGCGCCACTCGAGCGGCCGGCAGAGCTCGCGATCACTCCGACGATGGCGGCCACGGCCACCACTGCTACGACAACAACGGCCACGACCACGGCGTTCTTCATGCCTTCGGTTCGGAGCGGGTCGTGGCGTCGATGGGAGCCGCTTAGTCCGTGATCAGATCGGCCGCGACGAGTTCGGCGATCTGCACCGCGTTGAGCGCAGCACCCTTTCGGAGGTTGTCGTTGCTGATGAAGAGGGCGAGTCCGCGATTGCCGGGCACACCCTCATCCTGCCGAAGCCGCCCGACGAAACTGGGGTCCTGACCGGCAGCCTCGAGCGGCGTCGGCACATCGGTGAGTACAACACCGGGGGCGTCGCTGAGCAGCTCCTTCGCCCTCTCCACGGTGAGTTCGCGGGAGAATTCGGCGTTGATCGCGAGCGAGTGCCCGGTGAACACGGGAACCCGCACGCAGATGCCGCTCACCAGCAGATCGGGGAGTTCGAGGATCTTGCGCGACTCGTTGCGCAGCTTCTTCTCCTCGTCGGTCTCGAAGAGGCCGTCGTCGACGAACGATCCGGCCTGGGGAATCACGTCGAACGCGATCGTCTTGGGGAATGCTGCGGCGGCCGGGAAATCCACGGCAACGCCGGAGCGCACGAGCTCGATCGCGTCCTGGGAAACCGCGGCCTTCGTCTGCGCGAGCAGTTCCTCGCCACCCTTGAGCCCCGCTCCGGAGACCGCCTGATACGTGCTCACGATGAGCCGCTCGAGTCCGGCCTCGGCGTGCAGCACCTTGAGCACGGGCATCGCGGCCATGGTGGTGCAGTTCGGGTTCGCGATGATGCCCTTCGATGCCTGCGCGATCGCGTGCGGGTTGACCTCGCTCACCACGAGGGGCACATCGGGGTCCATCCGCCATCCGGATGAGTTGTCGATCACGAGCACACCGGCAGCGGCGAATCGCGGTGCTTGCGCCTTCGAGGTCGTGGCTCCCGCCGAGAAGATCGCGACATCCAGCCCGCTCGGGTCCGCCGTCTCCGCATCTTCGACGGTGACAGTGCCGCCACGCCACGGGAGCGTGCTGCCTGCGGACCGTGCGGACGCGAAGAAACGGATCTCGTCGACGGGGAAGTTGCGCTCGTCGAGAAGCTGGCGCACCACGGCGCCGACCTGGCCGGTGGCGCCGACGACGCCGATTCTGATGCCCGTCATCGTCCGGTACCTCCGTGCACCGCGGCGACCTCGTCGCCGTCGAGCTCGAACGCGGTGTGCACGACGCGCACGGCTTCGTTGAGCGTGTCGGCACGCGTGACCACAGAGATGCGGATCTCGCTCGTGGAGATCATCTCGATGTTGATCCCCGCGTCGAACAGCGCGGTGAAGAGCTTGGCCGAGACTCCGGCGTTCGTGCGCATTCCCGCGCCGACGAGAGCGAGCTTTCCGATCTGGTCGTCGTACTGCAGGGACAGGTAGCCCACGTCCTCCTGCGCCGACTCGAGGGCACGCAGCACGCCCGCGCCGTCGGACTTCGGCAGGGTGAACGAGATGTCGGTGAGCCCGGTGGCTGCGGCAGACACGTTCTGCACGATCATGTCGATGTTGGCGTCGGTGGACGCCACGATCGTGAAGATCTGGGCGGCCTTACCGGGGATGTCGGGCACACCGACAACGGTGATCTTGGCTTCGCCGAGATCCGCTGCGATGCCGGTAATGATCGGCTCTTCCATCGTTTCTCCCTCCTTGGGATTCACCACCAGGGTTCCCTCGTTGTTGTTGAACGAGGACCGGACGTGCAGGGTGACGCCGTGGCGTCTCGCATATTCGACGGCGCGGATGTACAGCACCTTCGCGCCCGCCGCCGCGAGTTCCAGCATCTCCTCGCTGGTGACCCGGTCGATCTTGCGGGCGGATGGCACGACCCGGGGGTCTGCGGTGAAGATGCCGTCGACGTCGGTGTAGATCTCGCAGACATCGGCGTCCAGCGCCGCGGCGAGGGCGACGGCCGTGGTGTCCGAACCGCCGCGCCCGAGGGTGGTGATGTCACCGGTGACCCGGTTGAACCCCTGGAACCCCGCGACGATGGCGACGGCGCCGACATCGAGCGCTTCGCGCACGCGGCCCGGCGTGACATCCACGATGCGGGCACTGCCGTGACGGGCATCCGTGATCATTCCGGCCTGGCTGCCGGTGTAGCTGCGGGCCTCGAGCCCCAGTCCCTTGATGGCCATCGCGAGGAGCGCCATCGAGATGCGCTCCCCCGCCGTGAGCAGCATGTCGAGTTCACGACCGGCGGTGAGTGGTGAGACGCTCTCGGCGAGGTCGAGCAGTTCGTCGGTCGTGTCGCCCATCGCGGAGACCACGACGACGACGTCGTTGCCGGCCTTTCGGGTCTCGACGATTCTCTTGGCGACCCTCTTGATGCCGTCTGCGTCGGCAACAGAGGAGCCCCCGTACTTCTGCACGATCAAGCTCACGGACACTCCTGTGGGGGTAGGGCGTTGGTCCGCTCCCGGACCAAACATTGATTCTACGGGCTGCCCGCAGCGTGTTACCGCCGCGAGGGGGCGGCAGCCCGGGCGCCCGGGAAGCCGTCAGTGGTCGACGACGCGGCGTCCTTCGAAGGCCCGGCCGAGTGTGACCTCGTCGGCGTACTCGAGGTCGCCGCCCACCGGAAGGCCCGACGCGAGCCGGGTGATGCGGAGGCCGAGGTGCATCATGAGCCGCGACAGGTAGGTGGCGGTGGCCTCCCCCTCGAGGTTCGGATCGGTGGCGATGATCACCTCGGTGACGCTGCCGTCGGCGAGGCGCTGCATGAGGCTGCGGATGCGGAGGTCGTCGGGGCCCACCCCGTCGATCGGCGAGATGGCTCCGCCGAGCACGTGGTACAGCCCCTTGAACTCCCGCGTGCGCTCGATCGCGACGACATCCTTGGCCTCTTCGACCACGCAGATCGTGGCGGGCGACCGCCGCGGGTCGCGGCAGATCCCACAGGTCTGCTGCTCGGAGACGTTCCCGCAGATCTCGCAGAACCGCACCTTCTCCTTGATCTCCATGAGCACCTCGGCGAGGCGGGTCACGTCGAACGTCTCGGTCTGCAGGATGTGAAACGCGATGCGCTGCGCCGATTTGGGACCGATGCCCGGCAGCCTCCCGAGCTCGTCGATCAGCTCCTGAACGATTCCCTCGTACACGGCTACTCGCTCCTCGGGGTGACCCGGGGCTCGACGGCGAGCTCCTCGATGAAGCTGGCGCCGAGGATCTCACGCACCACGGCTTCGCCGTACCGCGCCCGGTCGAGTTCCGGCCGCAGCGGCGCGCGGGTGGGAGTGCGCGGTGCCTCCGTGCGCGGAGCATTCGCGGAAGGTGCCGCGGGCGCCTGCGCCTGTGCCCGTACGGGCACCGGTGCCGAGCCGACGATCGGCGAGTCATCCGGTTCGAATTCGGGTTCAGGCTCGCGGTCGGCCTCGTCGACGGGCTCCTCGCCCGGAGCCACGATGATCGTGGGCACGTCGGGTCGCGTGACGCGCGCGTTCGGAGCCTCGGGGGCGGATGCCCGGCCGTCATCCACGCCAGCATCAGACCCGACGTCGGGCGCGGAGGTGGGCACCGCGACTGTCGCCCACGTGGTGGTGGGGCCGGCGGACGTCGCGGGGGCACTCGTCCGGGCGCTCGGCGAGGCAGCCGATGACGTTCTCGTCGCGGCGCTCGCGGAGGCATTCGACGGTGCCCGTTGCGGTGACGGCTGCGACGTCTGTGACGTCTGCGACGTCTGTGGCTGTGCGGCGGGTGCCCGCGGCGGCGCGACCGGTGCCTGGGCCGACTGCGGCCGCTGCGCTGCCGCCTGCGGCCGCGAATCCTGCGACTGCTGCGGGCTCCCTGCGACGCTCGGCGTTGCGGGTGCCGCGTCGCCCGCAGGCGCGTTGCCCGCGGCATCCACCCGCGCCACATATTTCACCCTGAAACCGAGCACCTCCACGATGGCGCGGCGAAGGTGCTCGCTCGGGCCGTCGCCGGCGTGCTGCTGCTTGAAGGCGGCAAGGTCATGCTCGTTCGGGAAGGAGAGGTAGAGCACGTCGCCCTCGAGGGCGAGCACGTGCGCGCCGTAGATCATGAGCCAACTGGTGCGCTTCGTCTTCTCCACCACACCGAGGATCTCCGGCCAGGCATCCTTCAGCTGGTTGAGGCTCACCGGCGCGGCCGTCTTGGCCGTCTTGGCCGGCGCATCGTGCACCGCGGCGACGGATGCGGGCTGCACCGGTTCGAACGGCGGGCGACCGGACTCGGCGTCGTGGGCACCCGCCTCTCGCGGCGCGGGGAACGACTCCTGGCGGGGGAACTGCGGTGCCGCGGGAGGGGACGGGTGCGACTCCGTGACGTGCACGGCGGGAACGCCCGCCGGGCTCACCTCGGCCGCAGGCGTCGGTATCGGAGCGGATGCCGGAGCCTCGGTCACCTCGGCCGGACCGCTCGGCACGGTGCTCTCCACGCCGACGCGTCGTTCGAGACGCTCCACCCGCACGAGCGCGCCACGCGCCGAGTCGTCGGACGCGGGCACGAGCACGCGGGCGATCATGAGCTCGAGGTGCAACCGGGGCGAGGTGGTGCCGGTCATCTCGGTGAGGGCGGCGTTGATCACATCGGCGGCGCGGCTGAGCTCGGCGCTGCCGAACGCGGCGGCCTGCTGAGCCATGCGGTCGAGTGCGTCCGGCTGAATTCCGCGCAGCACGGCGGATGCGGCATCCGCCGACACCGCGCCGACGATGATGAGGTCGCGCAGGTGCTCGAGCAGGTCCTCGACGAACCGGCGCGGGTCCTGCCCGGTCTGGATGACGCGATCGACCGCGGTGAAGGCTGCTGCCGGGTCTCTGGCGCCGAGGGCATCGACCACCTCGGCGAGCAGGGTGCCGTGGGTGTACCCGAGGAGGGCGACGGCGCGTTCGTACTGCACCGTGCTGCCCTCGGACCCCGCGATGAGCTGATCGAGCAGCGACAGGGTGTCGCGCACGCTTCCGCCGCCCGCGCGCACCACGAGCGACAACACACCGGCCTCGGCCTCGACGCCTTCGCTGCGGCAGAGCTGATCGACGTAATCGAGCATTTGCGCAGGCGGCACCAGACGGAACGGGTAGTGGTGGGTGCGGGATCGGATCGTGCCGATCACCTTGTCGGGTTCCGTGGTCGCGAAAATGAACTTCACGTGCTCCGGCGGCTCCTCCACGATCTTCAACAGGGCGTTGAACCCCTGCGGGGTCACCATGTGCGCCTCGTCGAGGATGAAGATCTTGTAGCGGTCTCGGGCGGGGGCGAAGATGGCGCGCTCCCGGAGGTCTCGCGAGTCATCCACACCACCGTGGCTCGCGGCGTCGATCTCCACCACATCGAGCGAACCGCTGCCGTCGCGGCTGAGTTCGACACAGCTGGGGCAGACCCCGCACGGGGTGTCGGTGGGACCCTCGACGCAGTTGAGGCAGCGGGCGAGGATGCGCGCCGACGTGGTCTTGCCGCACCCTCTAGGACCGCTGAAGAGGTAGGCGTGATTGACGCGATCGCCGCGGAGGGCGGTGCGGAGCGGATCGGTCACCTGGGTTTGACCGATGAGTTCGGCAAACGTCTCGGGCCGATAGCGACGGTATAGGGCGGTAACCACGGGGTACAGCGTACCCGCGACCACCGACTCCCCTGCCGGGCCAGCGACACCGGTGGAGACAGAGAAAAGACTCCTCGCGCACCCGCCAGAGCCCGGTTACCCTTGCTACGTTTCCGTCCTGGGGGAGTTGGCCTGGATGGCGCCACGCGAGGAGCCGGAGACCAGTTTATCCCGAGTCGCGCCGTGCTGTGGACCAGTCGTCCAGCCGCCGGGTCTAGCGTGGAGGCATGCGCATCGTCATAGCCGGCGGCCACGGACAGGTCGCCCTCGCCCTCACCCACCTTCTCGCCGAAGCGGGCCACGAGCCCGTCGGCATCATCCGGAACCCGGAGCACGAGCAGGATGTGACCGCCGCAGGCGGGCGTCCGCTGCTGCTGGACCTGGAACAGACCGATGCCGTGGCTCTCGCCACCCACCTCGACGGTGTCGACGCCGTGGTGTTCGCCGCCGGTGCCGGTCCGAACAGCGGCGCGGAACGCAAGCTCACGGTCGACCGCGACGGCGCCATCCTGCTCGCCGACGCCGCCCTCGCGGCCGGGGTGAGTCGCTACGTGATGCTGTCGTCGATCGGCGCGGATGACTTCGAGCCGGAGTCGAGCGACGTATTCCAGGTGTACCTGCGGGCCAAGAGCGAGGCGGATGCGGCCATCCGCGAGCGCGCGCTCGAGTGGACGATCGTGCGCCCCGGCGTACTCAACGACGGCGACCCGACCGGACGCGTGCAGGTGGCGGACCGAGTGGAACGCGGCGAGATCCCGCGCGCGGACGTCGCGGCGGTGCTCGCCCACGTCGCGACCACACCCTCACTCGCCGGACGCCAGTTCGAGGTGGTGGGCGGGGACACGCCGATCGCCGACGCCCTCGGCTGAGGCACCCGACGGCGGGTGCATCCCGCTCGGCGCGCCCTGATCGATGAGGCCCCGCGGGCTAAAGCGCCGGAGGTCCCCGCGGGTCAGAGCCCCGCGGCCACCGCGGTCTGTCGCGCGATCTCGAGTTCCTCGTTGGTGGGCACCACGAGCACCGCGACACCCGCGCCGTCGGGCGAAATGAGGCGCGGCTCCTTCGAGCGCACGGCGTTGCGTTCGGCATCCACGCTGATCCCCAAGAATTCCAGCCCCTCGAGCACCTCGCCGCGCAACGTCGCGTTGTTCTCGCCGACGCCCGCCGTGAACACGATCGCGTCGAGTCCGCCGAGCTGCACGAGGTAGGCACCGAGGTAACGGCGGATGCGGTGCCGGTACACGGCGAGGGCGGCCGCGGCTCTCTCGTCGCCCGCGTCTGCCGCCGACTGCACGTCGCGCATGTCGCCGGAGCCGGTGAGTCCGAGCAGCCCGCTCCCCCGGTTCAGCAGGCGGTCGAGGTCGTCGAAGTCGAGGCCGGCCTGCCGGTGCAGGTGGATGAGCACGGCCGGGTCGATGTCGCCGGAGCGGGTGCCCATCACGAGACCCTCGAGAGGCGTCATCCCCATGCTCGTCTCCACCGACACGCCCCCGTCGACCGCGGCGACGGAGGCCCCGTTGCCGAGGTGGAGCACGATCGTCTTCGTGGTCTCGAGCGGGCGGCCGAGCACCCGGGCGACCTCCTCCGACACGTACTTGTGCGACGTGCCGTGGAAGCCGTACCTGCGGATGCCGTGCTCGGCCGCGAGCGACGCGTCGATGGCGTAGGTGTACGCCGCCGCGGGAAGGGTGTGGTGAAAGGCGGTGTCGAACACGGCAACGTGCGGCAGGCTCGGCAGCGCGGTGCGCGCCGCGCGGATGCCCTGCAGATTCGCTGGATTGTGCAGCGGGGCGAGCGGCGACAGCTCCTCGATGCCGCTCTCGACCTCGTCGTCGATGAGGATCGCCTCGGTGAATCGTGCCCCGCCGTGCACCACCCGGTGGCCGACCGCGGTGATCCGTTCGGACGGGTCGAGCGAGTCGAGCACGCCGCGGAGGCCGGACTCGTGGTCCGTCACCGCGGATCCGGGCTCACCGATCCGCTCGATCAGCCCGCTCAGCACGGCCTCGCCCGATTCGAGATCGACGAGTTGGTACTTGATCGACGACGAACCCGAGTTGACGACGAAGATGCGGCTCACGCGAGTCCCCCTGTTGCTTCGGCCTGGATGGCGGTGATCGCCACGGTGTTCACGATGTCCTGAACGAGCGCGCCGCGTGACAGGTCGTTGATCGGACGGTTGAGGCCCTGCAGCACCGGACCGATCGCCACGGCGCCCGCCGAACGCTGCACCGCCTTGTAGGTGTTGTTGCCGGTATTGAGGTCGGGGAAGATGAACACCGTCGCGCGACCGGCGACCTTCGAGTCCGGCATCTTGGTGGATGCGACGGTCGGATCGGCCGCCGCGTCGTACTGGATCGGGCCCTCCACGAGCAGATCGGGGCGGCGCTCGCGCACCAGCGCCGTGGCCGTGCGCACCTTCTCCACGTCGGCACCCGCCCCAGAGTCGCCGGTGGAGTAGCTGAGCATCGCGATCCGCGGTTCGATGCCGAACTGCACCGCCGTCTCGGCCGACGAGATGGCGATGTCGGCGAGCTG
Source organism: uncultured Actinomycetota bacterium (assembly GCA_963756375.1). Taxonomy (GTDB): domain Bacteria; phylum Actinomycetota; class Actinomycetes; order Actinomycetales; family Microbacteriaceae; genus Marisediminicola. The sequence continues at coordinate 1,896,564 of CAVWNJ010000005.1, forward strand.
CTCGGCCGTGGGGTCGGGGATGACGGCACAGTCGCCGTAGACGAGGACCCGATCGGCGAGAGCCATCAGGAACACGCTCGAGACGACCGAGACATCCGGCCGGGTTTTGATGATCTCGAAAGCGGGGCGGATGGTGTGTGCCGTCGTGTGTTGGGCACCGGAGACCATGCCGTCGGCCAGCCCGAGGTGCACCATCATGGTGCCGAAGTACGAGACGTCGGTGACGGTGTCGCTCGCCTGGGTGAGCGTGATGCCCTTATGGGAGCGGAGCCGCGCGTACTCCGCCGCGAAGCGCTCGCGAAGCTCCGGGTCGAACGGATCGATCACCGCGGCCTCGCTGATGTCGACACCGAGCTCGGCTGCCCGCGCCCTGATCGGAGCCTCCTCGCCGAGGATCGACAGCTGAGCCACGTTGCGCTGCAGGAGCGAGGCCGCCGCTCGCAGCACGCGGTCGTCCTTGCCTTCCGGCAGCACGATGTGGCGGCGCGCGTTCCTGGCGCGGTCGAGGAGACCGAACTCGAACATGAGGGGCGTCACGACCGCAGACGGGCTCACCTCCAGCAGGGCGAGCAGTCGCTCGCCGTCCACATGGGACTCGAACAGGCTCCGTGCGGTGTCGAACTTGCGCTGCGACTCGGCCGCGAGGCGGCCCCTCGTGCGGGTGATGCGCAACGCGGTGTCGTAGGTGCCGAAGTCGGTGCGCGCGATCGGCAGACTCGAATCCAGACCGTCGATCAGGCGCTGGATCTGCGGCGAGAGATCGAACCCACCGTTCAGGATGATGCCGGCGAGCGAGGGGAACGTGCCGGAGGAGTGCGCGAGGAGCGTGCCGAGGATGACATCCGACCGGTCCCCCGGGATCACGACGATCGCGCCCTCCATGAGCCGCGGCAGCACGTTCTCCATCGACATCGCCGCGACGACCACGCCGAGCGCCTCGCGGTCGAGCAGGGCGCGGTCGCCGGCGACGAGCGTGGCATCCGTCGCCTCGAGCAGTGTGGAGACGGATGGCGCCACCAGCACCGGGTCCTCCGGGATCGCCCACACCGGCACATCCGCCGACGCGCCCTCGAGCGCCGAGTGGATCGACGCGACGATCTCGTCGAGGATCTCCGGGTCCGAGCGGTTCGAGATGATGGCGAGCAGCCCCGCGTGCAGGTTGCGGAGCTCTGAGGTGGTGAGCTCGGCGATCTGGCGCATGTCGTGCGCGGTGCGGGCCCCCGAGCCATCCGAAGTCCTGCCACCGAGCACCAGAAGCACGGGCGCACCGAGGTTCGCGGCGATGCGGGCGTTGAATGCCAGCTCGGTGGGGCTGCCGACGTCGGTGAAGTCGGACCCGAGGATGACGACGGCGTCGCACTGTCGTTCGACCGCGGCGAATCGGGACACGATCTGCGTGAGCGCCGCCTCCGGGTCGGAGTGCACGAGGTCGTAGTCGACACCGACGCAGTCGTCGTAGTCGAGGTCCACGTTGGTCTGGGCGAGCAGCAGCTCGAGCACGTAGTCACGTTCTCTGGTGGAGCGTGCGATCGGACGGAACACCCCCACCCGTTCCAGCTGCAGGTTCAGGGTCTCGAGGACTCCAAGCGCGATCGTGGATTTGCCGGTATGTCCCTCGGCTGACGTGATGTAGATGCGGGTGGCCACCCCGTCAGCCTAGGGACGAAACCCGGGAGTCGCCCGGCGACTCTCGGCGCGATGCCGACGCGAATGGGCGATGGCCCGGCTTCAGGCTAGGATGCTCTATGGCTCCGATCCCCACCGATCGGTGCTCGCCAGGAGAATTCGCCTAGTGGCCTATGGCGCACGCTTGGAAAGCGTGTTGGGTTTACGCCCTCGGGGGTTCGAATCCCCCATTCTCCGCCAAACCGGTGTTCCGCCCGCCGTGCCCGTCCGCTGATCGAGCCTGTCCCGCTGATCGAGCTCGTCCGCTGATCGAGCCTGTCGAGATCCCCACGCCGCCAGATCGAGCCTCGCCGCCGCTGATCGAGCCTGTCGAGATCCCCACGCCGCCGATCGAGCTCGTCCCGCTGATCGAGCCTGTCGAGATCCCCACGCCGCCAATCGAGCTCGTCCCGCAGATCGAGCCTGTCCCGCTGATCGAGCCTGTCGAGATCCCCACTGCCGCCTATCAGCAGCGCGCGCCTTGCGCGGGCGTAAACGACACGCGCGCCCGTTTGAACATGCGCGCGTGTCCGAAGCGTGCGCGCACGCAGCGGGTCTCGACAGGCTCGACCAGCGAGGTCTGCGGCGGGTCTCGACAGGCTCGACCAGCGAGGTGCGCGGGTCTCGACAGGCTCGACCAGCGAGGTCGTGCGCGCGGGTCTCGACAGGCTCGACCAGCGGGGCTACGCGCGGGTCTCGACAGGCTCGACCAGCGAGACAGGCTCGACCAGCGAGACAGGCTCGACCAGCGAGGTCCGCGCGCTCCGCTCAGCTCAGGGCTGGGGTGGGCAGCGAGCTGTGCGCCGGGTCGGTGAGCAGCGGCGGCTGTGGGCGCAGAATTGCGCCGACGATCGCCTCGATGGCGAACTCGGTAACGCGACCCAGGTCGACCGCGGTCGGGTCGAGGAGCCACTGCACCTGCATGCCGTCCATCACGGCAAGGATTGCGGCGGCCGCGTCGTAGATGTGTGACTCGTCATCGACAAACTGCTCGGCGCGCGCGACGCGAAACGCGCGAGCAAGGTCTTCCCGCAGGATCGAGTAGCGACGTTCGAAGAATTCGCGCCCGGGGTGGTCATCGGTCACCGATTCGGCAGAGAGAACCGCATACGCCTGCACGATGCCGGCGCGTTGCGCGTTGAGAAAAGCCGTCGTGACGAGATGGCGGAACAACTCGAGCCCGCCTGGGATCTGCTGGCCTTCCAGATGCGCCACGTCGGTCTGGTCCCGGCGCTCGAGCACCTCAAGGAGCAATTGATCCTTGGACCCGAAATGATGCAGGACTCCCGCGTGGGTCATTCCCACCTGGTCCGCGATGTCCTGCAGGGTTCCTGCCGCGTACCCCTTCGATCCAAAGATGTCGATCGCCGCGTCGAGGATCTCGCGACGCCGAATCACAGTCTCTGGGCGTGATCGGGGTTGCTTTCGTGAGCTAACCACGGCACTTCCTTTCCTGACGTCAGCGATTCTACGCAGACCCCGGTTCAACCCCCATCGATTTTTGCAGGGTCTTGTTTAACTTACTTACTGGACTGTAAGTTACTTCCGTAATCACCCTCAGCGCCGAGACACGGCTCTCTTCACGCAAAAAAGCGGCGCTGAGATTCATTCCTCATAAGGAGAAGCAATGAAGCTTGTGTCAACCGTCGCTGCCGTAGGTCTGGCTGCGACCCTGATGCTCACCGGCTGTGCCGGTCCAGGAGCACCTGACTCGTCTGGTTCGGGCGTTGCCCTCACCATCGCAAAGCCGGACGGGGCAATCACCACCGAGTCGCACAACCCGTTCCTCGGCGACTCATCGGCGTCGAAGTACTCGTACGGCAAGGTCATCTTCGAGCCGCTCGCCCTGGTCAACCCCACGGGCGATCTCGGAACGACACCCTGGCTCGCTGAATCCGTGGAGTGGAACGACGACTACACAGAGATCGTCGTTGTGCCTCGCAGCGACGTCAACTGGAGCGACGGCACCGAGTTCACCGCCGACGACATCGTGTTCACCTTCGACATGTACAAGAACGGAACCCTCACCGACAGCTCGGGACTCAAGGTGACGGACGTCGTCGCCGACGGCGACACTGTCACGATCACGTTCGGTGACTCGAAGTTCACCGGGCAGGGCCGCGTACTTCACACCCCGATCGTGCCGAAGCACATCTGGGAGAACATCGCCGACCCCAACACCGACCCGCTCACCGACGAGGGACTAGCGGTCGGCACCGGCCCGTACGTGCTCTCCAACTGGTCGACGGAGTCTGTGACGCTGGATGCCAACCCCGACTACTGGGGTGGAGAGCTCGCAGTTCCGAAGCTGAACTACGTCTCCTACGGTGACAACGCCGCACTGACGACAGCGCTCGTCTCCGGTGACGCCGACTGGGCGCAGGCGTTCATCCCGCAGATCCAGGACAGCTATCTCGCCGCCGACGACCAGAACCACTTCGTCGTCTCGCCGACCGCGGGTGCGGGAACACTGTTCATGAACCTGCAGACCAAGCCGTTCAACAACGTGGCGCTGCGCGAGGCGCTGGCCTGGACCATCGACCGCGAGGCCTACGTCGACATCGCCCGTGAAGGCGCGAGCGCCGTGGTGTGGAGCGCAACAGGCCTCGGTGAGGTGCTGGAAGACGAGATCCTCGCCGACTACAAGAGCGAAAACTACTCGGTGAACGTCGACAAGGCCCGGCAGGTGCTGACCGATGCCGGCTACACCTGGAAGTCCGACAACCTCATCGACCCCGACGGCGAGCCCGTCTCGTTCTCGCTCTCCGTCCCCGCCGGATGGAGCGACTGGAACACCGAGCAGGCGCTCATCGCTGAAGAGCTGGGCGAAAGCCTCGGCATCGACGTGAAGGTCGACCAGCCGGACTGGGGTGGCTGGGATGCCGCACGCCAGGAGGGAACGTTCCAGGCGATCATCCACTGGCTCGAAGACACCGGTAACGCTTACGGCGTGTACACCTCGACGATGGATCCGAAGTGGATCGTCGACGACAAGGCACAGTTCAACTTCGGTCGCTTCAACGACCCGGCTGTGACCGAGGCGCTCAACACCTACGCGAACACCTCCTCAGACGAGGAACGTGAGGCTGCGCTCGCTGTGATGCAGAAGGCGTTCGTCGAGCAGATTCCTGCGATTCCGCTGGGCTCGCACCCCCTGTTGGGCGAGTACAACACGCGCAACTACACGGGCTTCCCCACCGAGGATGACCTGTACGCGTCGGCAGACCCGACGCAGCCCGGCGTCGTCCAGATCCTGACGAAGCTCAAGCCCGTCAACTGATCCGACGCAGGCAGGGCGGGGGTACCCCGTACCTCCGCCCTGCCTGCCCGGATGCAGCCATGAAAGCGAGCATCACGCAATGAGCAACACACTTCTCTCCGTTCAGGACTTCTCCGTCGTCTACGACGTCGAGCCTCCCGTGGACGCGGTGACGAACATCGATTTCGAACTGAGGCGGGGCGAAATCCTCGGCCTGGCGGGCGAGAGCGGCTGCGGCAAGACCACACTGGCCTACGGCATCCAGCGTCTCCTCAAGGCGCCGGCCGTGATCACCAGCGGATCCGTCGTATTCCACGACGCCGGGGGCGAGGACATCGACATCAGCCGTCTCGACGTTGAGGCGATGCGCCAATTCCGATGGGACAAGATCTCGATGGTGTTCCAGGGCGCCATGAACGCTCTCAACCCCGTTGCGACCATCGGGTCGCAGCTGGAAGACGTGTTCGAGGTGCATCGCCCGAACATGTCGAAGGCGCAACGACGCGAAGCCGTCGTCGACCTGCTCGACATTGTCAAAGTGGGCGGGCAGCGTCGCCGCTCCTTCCCCCATGAGCTCTCGGGCGGCATGCGGCAGCGCGTCATGATCGCTATGGCGCTCGCGCTGCGCCCGCAGCTCATGGTCATGGACGAGCCGACGACCGCACTGGACGTGCTCGTGCAGCGCGAGATCCTGCGGCAGATCTCCGACCTCCGCGACGAGTTCGGCTTCTCCGTCATCTTCATCACGCACGACCTGCCGCTCCTTCTCGAGATCAGCGATCGCATCGCGATCATGCGCGCGGGGAAGATCGTCGAACTTGCGACGGCGGAGCGCATCTGGAACGACCCACAGGACGAGTACACGAAGAAGTTGCTGGCGTCCTTCCCACGGCTCACCGGCGAGAAAGGCCTGGTCACGCGATGACTCTCCTCGAATTCGACGCCGTCACCAAGCTCTACTCGGTGCGCGGCGCAGGTCAGATCAAGGCACTGGACGACGTGTCCTTCACGCTCCAGTCGGGACAGACGATCGGTGTGGTCGGCCAGTCCGGAAGCGGAAAATCCACGATCGCGAAGATCCTCACCCAGCTGGAGACGGCCACGACCGGTGAAGTGCGTCTCGACGGGCGCCCGATCCCCCGGCGCGGGAGTGGATTGCGTCGCTATCGGCAACAGTTGCGCATGGTGTTTCAGGACCCGTTCGCATCGCTCAATCCCTATCACTCGGTACGGCACCACATCGAGCGCCCGCTGCGCCTCGACCAGGTCGTGCCCAAGGACGAGCTGAAGTCCGAGGTGCGCCGCCTCCTCGAGCGCGTGCAACTGCCACTATCCGCGGCTGATCGCCGGCCGCACGAACTCTCCGGTGGCCAGCGCCAGCGCGTCGCGATCGCCCGTGCGCTCGCCTCCCGACCGAAGATCCTGGTGGCGGATGAGCCGGTGTCGATGCTCGACGTATCGATCCGCCTCGGCGTACTGACCCTTCTCTCCGATCTTCAGCGCGAGGAGGGACTGGGCGTGCTCTACATCACGCACGATCTCGCGACCGCCCGACACTTCAGCAACGAGATCATCGTTCTCAATCAGGGCCGGATCGTGGAACGCGGCACGGCCGACGATGTCATTCTTCGCCCCTCTCACCCCTACACGCAGGAGCTGCGGGCCGCATCCCCGGACCCCGAGAAGTTCTTCGCGTCAGTTTCAAACGCCGAAGGAGGCGCGCGATGAATGCAATTCAGACCCCGTTGCACACGGAGGACTACGACGCGCTCGAGGTCGGCACCACCGCCACGACCGCCAGCAAGGGAAGCGTCCGTGTTCCGTGGAGGTTCCTCGGCGGACGCGCCCTGTTCTACGCCTTCACGCTGTGGGCGGCGGTGACCATCAACTTCCTCCTTCCTCGGTTGATGAAGGGTGACGCTGTCTCCGCCTATCTCGCTCGCAACCGGAACATCAGCCCGGAGGCCGCCGAAGGCCTGCGCGCACTCCTCGGCCTCGACACCGACAAGTCGCTGTTCCAGCAGTACCTCGACTACTGGTCGCTTCTTCTGCGGGGCGACCTCGGCGTCTCCCTCCTGCACGGGCTTCGGCCGGTGACCGAAGTGATCAGCCAGGCGCTCCCTTGGACCATCGGACTCGTCGGGTTCGCAACGATCGTCTCATTCGCGATCGGCACGATCAGCGGTGCGATCGTCGGCTGGCGACGCGGCAGCAGGCTCGATGCGATCATCCCGATCACGACCTTCCTCAGCACGATTCCCTACTTCTGGCTCGGGCTGCTCGCGATCGCCCTCTTCTCGGTGAATCTCGGATGGTTCCCGATCGGCAAGGCCTACGGGGTCGGGTGGAGCCCGGAGTTGTCTATCGAGTTCATCGGCCAGGTCATCCATCACGGATTCCTGCCGGCCATGACCATCGTCATCGCCTCCCTCGGCGGCTGGGTGCTCGGCATGCGCAACATGATGCTGACCGTGCTCGACGAGGACTACATCACGGTCGCGCAGGCCAAGGGCATGACGAACCGCCGTGTTCTGTGGGGCTACGCAGCCCGCAACGCGGTGCTCCCGCAGATCCAGAGCTTCGCGTTGTCGATCGGATTCATCGTCGGCGGCACGATCGTGATGGAGATGGTGTTCAGCTACCCCGGAGTCGGCAAGCTCCTGCTCGACGCGACCAACGCGAAGGACTACGCGCTCATGCAGGGAGTCTTCCTGGTGATCACGCTCTCCGTGCTCGTCGCGAACATCCTCGCTGACCTCGCCTACGCCTTCCTTGACCCACGTACTCGCCAGACAGGTTCCTAAGCCATGACTGCTCCACTGAATATCGTCACACCTTCGACCGCCCGCTCCCGGTTTGGCGCAGCGTTTGCAATGTTCCGCAACCGCAAGTCGATCACGGGCCTCGCGATCCTCGGATTCTTCGTGCTCGTCGCGATTTTCGCCGATGTGCTCGCGCCGTATTCACCGACCAAGGTCGACCCAACTGCGCGGTTCGAGGCGCCTTCGCTCGCGCATTGGCTGGGCACGACACACATCGGTGAGGACGTGTTGAGCCAGGTCATCCACGGCACCCGAGGCGTCATCGTCGTCGGATTCCTGGCGGCCATCATCGCCACCCTCATCGCGATCATCGTCGGCGTCATCTCCGGCTATCTGAGCGGATGGCGCAGCGAGGCGCTGTCGGCTCTCACCAACGTCTTCCTCGTGATCCCGGGGCTTCCCCTCATCATCATCGTTGCCTCGATGTTCGACAATCCGCCGCTCATCGTCATCGCGGCGGTGCTCGGACTGATCGGGTGGGCGTGGGGAGCTCGGGTGCTGCGCGCGCAGACGATGTCGCTTCGAAACCGCGACTTCATTCAGGCCGCCCGCGCCAATGGCGAGCCGCTGCGCCGGATCATCGCGGTCGAGATGCTTCCGAACCTCATGGCCCTCATCGCCGCGAGTTTCGTCGGCACGGTCACCGCTGCCATCCTCGGCCTGACGACCCTGTCGTACATCGGTGTGATCCCGGTGACGACCTACAACTGGGGCACGATCCTCAACTGGGCGAGCGCGCAGGGCGCGTTCCGGCAGAACCAGTGGTGGTGGTACCTGCCCCCGGGGCTCTGTATCGCAGCCATCGGTGTCGCGCTGTCCCTCATCAACTTCGGCATCGACGAGTACGTGAACCCGCGACTTCGCTCTGCCGGCGAGCGGGCCAGGGCCATGAAGAAAAAGGGCCTCAACGTGAACGACACCATCACCGCAGTTCGACCCAGCGCAACGAAGGAAGCACGATGACAACCCAGACTTCCACCGAGCTTCTTCCGTACCTGGACCCGAATCTTCCGACAGCGCAACGCGTCGCTGATCTGGTCGATCGCATGACGCTGCCCGAGAAGGTCGGCCAGATGATGCAGTTCGATGCCCGTGAGGACCTCGAGAACATCGTGCTCTCCCGGCACGCCGGGTCGATCCTGCACACATCGCCCGAAAAGGTACTGCGCGCCGCCGAGCTGACCGACCAGTCGCGCCTGCGCATCCCGCTCATCGTCGGTGAGGACTGCATCCACGGCCACTCCTTCTGGGAGGGCGCCACGATCTTCCCCACCCAGCTCGGCATGGCAGCGACCTGGGACGCGGAACTGGTCGAGAAAGTGGCACGTGTCACGGCCGTCGAGGTTGCGGCCACCGGCGTTCACTGGACCTTCTCGCCTGTGCTGTGCATTGCGCGCGACCTGCGCTGGGGACGGGTCGATGAGACGTTCGGCGAGGACCCGTTCCTGATCGGCGAACTCGCCGCGGCAATGGTGCGCGGCTATCAGGGCAATGGGCTCGATGACCGCACGGCGATCCTCGCCACGGCGAAGCATTTCGCGGGGTATTCGGAGACTCAGGGCGGACGTGACGCCAGCGAGGCCGACATCTCGCAGCGCAAGCTCCGCTCCTGGTTCCTCCCGCCCTTCGAGCGGGTAGCGCGGGCGGGCTGTGCGACCTTCATGATCGGATACCAGACCACCGACGGCGTGCCAGCCACCCTGAACAACTGGTTGCTGAACGACGTGCTCCGTGGCGAGTGGGGCTACACCGGCACCCTCATCACCGACTGGGACAACGTCGGCCGGATGGTGTGGGAACAGAAGGTCCAGCCCGACCACATGCACGCCGCCGCAGCCGCCGTCCTCGCCGGCAACGACATGGTCATGACCACCCCCGCATTCTTCCAAGGCGCACTGGATGCCGTGGAGCAGGGCCTGCTCGACGAGAGCGACCTCGACCGCGCAATCACGCGCATCCTGACCCTCAAATTCGACCTGGGACTGTTCGAGGACCCCCGGATGCCCGACGCCGAGCTCATCGCGTCGGTGATGGCCGCGCCCGAGCACACGTCGCTCAACCTCGACGTGACCCGCCGCTCGCTCGTGTTGCTGCGCAACGACGGAACCCTGCCCCTGGAGGGAACTCGTTCCCGCCGGATCGCTGTGGTCGGCCCCCTCGCCGACGACGCCCAGACCCAGCTCGGCGATTGGGCCGGCTCCTCCGGCCAGGTCGACTGGCTCGACGACGGCCAGCCGCGCGCGCAGATCACCACCGTGCTCGACGGTCTACGGGAGCTCGTGCCCGCCGACTGGACTGTCACCCACGCCGAGGGCGCCGACATCCTGACCCTGACCGACGACCCGGCGGGAACGCACTTCCCCGACGGCCAGCCCCGCCCGAAGGTCGTCGTACCTGCCGAGGTTGACGACGCGAAGATCGCCGAAGCAGTCGCGGCCGCGGCCGACGCCGATGTCGTCGTGGCGGTGGTCGGTGACCGAATCGAACTGGTCGGGGAAGGGCGCTCAACGGCAACCCTCGAACTCATCGGCAGTCAGCGAGCACTCCTGGAGGCCCTGGCCGCCACGGGCACCCCGCTGGTCATCATCCTGCTGGCGTCGAAGCCACTGGTGCTGCCGGACGCCGTCAAGGATGCCTCCCTCATCTGGGTCGCGAACCCGGGCATGGAGGGGGGCCGCGCGATTGCCGAGCTTCTGCTCGGACAGATCGAGCCGTCGGGTCGACTGCCGATCTCGTTTGCGCGACACGTGGGACAGCAGCCGACGTACTACAACCAGATCCGAGGCCAGCACGGCGATCGCTACGCCGACCTCACGCAGAGCCCGGCCCACGCCTTCGGCGAGGGTCTGACGTACACGACCGTCGACTACGACGAGGCCAGCATCGTCACCCCTGACGTGACCGCTGCCGACACGGTGCGGGCGACCATCAGGCTGCACAACTCGGGTTCACGCCCCGCGCACGAGATCGTGCAGGTCTACGTGCGCGACTCCGTGACCACGGCGAGTTGGGCCGACAAGGAGCTGAAGGCGTATCGGCACGTTGACCTCGCCCCCGGCGAGACGACCGTCGTCGAGCTGGAGTTGCCTGTCGCCGAATGCTCGATCATCAACGCCGCGGGCAAGCGAGTCGTCGAGCCGGGCGCCTTCGAGTTGCTCATCGGCCCGTCGTCGCGCGATGAGGTGCTGCACTCGGTCGGATTCACGGTCGCGGCCTAGAGCAATCGCGGGTGACGCTCGGGAGAAGATGAGCAGGCAGTCTTCTCCTGAGCGTTCCCAGCGGGACGGGTCTCGACAGGCTCGACCGGCGGGGTCTGCGGGGCGGGTCTCGACAGGCTCGACCGGCGGGGTCGCGGGCGGGTCTCGACAGGCTCGACCGGCGGGGTCTGCGGGCGGGTCTCGACAGGCTCGACCGGCGGGGTCTGCGGGCGGGTCTCGACAGGCTCGACCGGCGGGGACTGCGGGCGGGTCTCGACAGGCTCGACCAGCGGGGTGCGGCGGGTCTCGACAGGCTCGACCAGCGGGGTGCTGCGGGGCGGGTCTCGACAGGCTCGACCAGCGGGGTCTGCGGGCGGGTCTCGACAGGCTCGACCGGCGGAGTGGGGCGGGGCTAGCGGCGCCGGAGGGTGCCGAAGATGCCCTGCACCACGGTGCGCACGACGCTGCGCCCGGCGGATGACCCTAGGAAGTCCTCGATGGGATTCTTCGGTGCCCTAGTCGAGGTGCGGCTGCGCGACTGGGTCTGACGGGGAGCGCGGGTCTTCGGCTGGGACTTCTCCCACTCCCGCTGCATCCGGTCGTACTCGGCCTGAGCCTGCTTCTCCGACTCCGCGCGCTCCCCCGCCGCCCGGACCGCCTCATCGGCTGCGGCGGCGGCCTCCATCTTGCGCGCCAGGATCTCGTGCGCCGAGTCACGGTCGATGGGGGTGCCGTACTTCGGCAGAAGCGGGGAGGCCGCCACCGACTGGGCAAGCACCTCCGCCGGGGTCGGCGACATGGATCCCTGCGGCGCGCGCAGCCGGGTCCAGGCGACCGGGCTCGGCGCCCCGCGCTCGTTCATCACGGTAACGATCGCCTCACCGGTCGCGAGCTGCTGCAGCACCTCGCCGAGTTCGTACCCGGAGGTCGGATAGGTCGACACCGTGGCCCGGAGTGCCTTTGCGTCATCCGGTGTGTGCGCCCGCAGCTGATGCTGGATGCGCGACCCCACCTGGGCGAGCACGTCGTTCGGCACATCCTTCGGCGTCTGGGTGACGAAGAAGATGCCGACACCCTTCGAGCGGATGAGGCGCACCGTCTGTGTGATCGAGGCGAGGAAGTCTTTCGAGGCGTCCTTGAAGAGCAGGTGCGCCTCGTCGAAGAAGAAGACCAGCTTCGGCCGCTCGATGTCGCCCACCTCGGGGAGGTCGTTGAACAGGTCGGCGAGCAGCCACATAAGGAAGGTGGAGAACAGCGCCGGTTTGTCCTGCACACCAGGCACCTCGAGCAGGCTGATGATGCCGCGTCCGTCGGGAGTGGTGCGCAGGAAGTCGCTCGTGTCGATCTCCGGTTCGCCGAAGAACACGTCGGCGCCCTGGTCGGCGAACGTGATCAGTTCCCGCAGGATCACCCCGACCGTCGCGGAACTCAGACCGCCCAACTGCCGAAGCTCCACCTTGCCCTCGTCGGTGGTGAGGTAGCTCAGCACGGCCCGCAGGTCGGCGAGGTCCACCAGAGGCAGCCCGGCCTTCGCGGCGTAATGGAAGACGAGCCCGAGGGATGACTCCTGCGTGTCGTTGAGGCCGAGCACCTTCGACAGCAGCAGCGGCCCGAATCCGCTCACGGTGGCGCGGATCGGCACCCCTTCGCCGATGCCACCGAGGCTGAAGAACTCGGTGGGCGAGGCGGCCGGCGTCCAGTGCTGGCCGATGCCGTCGGTGCGAGCGAGCAACTTGTCGCTCGCGGTGCCGACGGATGCCACTCCCGAGAGATCGCCCTTGATGTCGGCCGCGAACACCGGCACGCCGAGGGCAGACAGTTGCTCGGCGAGCACCTGGAGCGTCTTGGTCTTGCCTGTTCCCGTGGCTCCGGCGACCAGGCCGTGGCGATTCATCATGCCGACGGGGATGCGCACCGGCACATCGGGCAGTGCATCGCCGTTCACGAGCGCGCCCATCTCGAGGGCCGGGCCATCGAAGGTGTAGCCGGCCCGGATGGCGTCGACCTGCTCGTCGGTGAGCGGGCCTTCCACCGGCGTCGTCGGACGCTCCGGCTTCGGCGGGAGGCTCGCGGCTGCTGCAACATCCACAGCCGCCGCCGCGTCCGCCTCGGCCCGCCGGAGTGCCTCCGTCGCATCCTGCTGCGCCTTCGCCGCCGCCGCCACTGCCGCCCTGGCCTGCTCCACTGCATCGCTCATGCGGCCAGCCTAGGACGAGAGCCCCGAGTGGAAGCCATCGCGCGGGTCAGCCGCGCAGTGTGACCGGGGTTTGCAGGGCGAAGTCGCGCACGAGCTCGGTGCGCACCGTGACCCCGGTGCCCGGCCCGGTCGGAACGCGCAGCCGGCCGTGCTCGAGCACGAACGGCTCGGTGATGTCTTCGGCGAAGTAGCGGTCGGAGGCGGAGGTGTCACCGGGCAGCGTGAAGCCGGGGAGGGCGGCGAGCGCCACGTTGGCCGCCCGCCCGACCCCGGTCTCGAGCATCCCGCCGCACCAGACCGGCACCTGCCGCGCGACGCACGCATCGTGTGTGCGGATCGCCTCGAGATACCCGCCCATGCGGCCCGGCTTGATGTTCACGATGCTCGTGGCACCGCGCTCGATGGCGTCGACCGTCACCGCCGCGTCGACAAGCGACTCGTCGAGGCACACGGGGGTCTGGATGACGGCGGCGAGCGCCACGTGCAGGGCGATGTCCTCCTCCACGAACGGCTGCTCGATGAGGAGGAGGCCGAACTCGTCGAGGCGTGCGAGATGGGCGATGTCATCGACCGTGTACGCGGTGTTCGCGTCGACCTGGAGCAGGGCATCCGGCCCGAGCAGCTCGCGCACGGCGGCGACCGGTTCGAGGTCCCAGCCGGGCTTGATCTTCAGCTTGATGCGGCGGTAGCCGGCATCCGCGTACCCTGCGACCTCCTCGAGCAGGGCCGGGATGTCCGCGGCGATGCCCACGGAAACACCGCAGTCGACGGCGTCCTGCGTGGCACCGAAGCGGGTGGCGAGGCTGATGCCGTCGGCGCGCGTCTCGGCATCGAGCAGCGCCGCCTCGAGTGCGGCCTTCGCCATGCGGTGGCCGACGACGAACTCGAGTCGCGAGGCGAGCTCCGCCACCGAGAGCTCCCCCGCATGGAACAGCGCCGGGGCGAGGTACCGCTCGATGAGGCGTGCCGCGCCGTCGACATACTCGCTCGAGTACACGGGGTCTGCACCAGCAACGCATTCCCCCCAGCCCTCGCCCACATCAGTGACAGCGTGGATGAGCAGCACGTCGCGCTCCGTCTGCGTGCCGAACGAGGTCTCGAAGGGGCGCACGAGCGGCATGCCGATGCGGTGGAGTTCGAGCGTTTCGAGTCTCATCCGATCACCCTAGGCCGCCGGGCGGATGCGCGGCTCAGGCGAGACGGTCCTCAAGTCCCCACTGCTGGCCGTAGCCGCCCTGCGCCACCGGCAACGCCATCAGTGCGAGGAACGGCTCCGCATCGAAGGCCTCCGGGCCGAGCACGCCGATCCCGCCCCACGTGCCTCGGGCGAGGAGCTCCAGCGCGATGACCGGGTTCAGGGCGGTCTGCCACACCACGCACTGGGCGTTGTACTCGGCCATCGTCCACTCGTTGTCGCTCACGTGGTAGAGGTACACCTCGCGCGGCAAGCCGTCGGTGCCGGTACCGGTTACCCACACTCCGGCGCAGGTCTTGCCGGTCATCCGCGGTCCGAGGGTCGCAGGATCGGGGAGGCCGGCAGCCACCACGTCTCGCGGCGCAACCATCACCGGACCGTGTTCCGAGCGCACCCGCACCGGGTCGGTCGAGTCGAGGCCGAGCTTGTGCAGCGTCTTCAGGATGCCGATGAACTCGTCACCGAGGCCGTACTTGAAGGTGACGCGCTTGGCGTCGAGCCAGCGCGGCATGAGCAGCACCTCCTCATGCTCCACGTTCACGCACTCCACCGGGCCGATGCCCTCGGGAAAGTCGAAGACCTCTGGCTCGGAGAACGGCGGCGTCGTGAACCACCCAGCCTCTTTCTCCCAGACCACGGGCGGGTTGAGACACTCCTCGATCGTGGTCCAGATGCTGAACGAGGGGGCGAAGATCTCGTTTCCCGCCTCGTCTCGCACCACCAGGTTCGCTCCGTCGCGAGTGCCGATCTCATCGATCTCGCTGAACAGGTGATCGGCCGCGTACCGCGCGAACACGTCGCTGAGGCCGGGCTCGACGCCCATGCCCACGAGGGCCAGGCGACCTGCGGTCTCCCAGTCCGGTGCCTGCGCGAACTGGTCGTCGCCCAGTTTCACGCCCGTCTCCTCGTGCGGGTTCGTGGGATGCGGCTCGCTGAGGCTCATCGCCATGTCGAGGTAGTCCGCGCCCGCGGCCAGTGCCCCGGCGAAAATGGTCGGCACGAATTTGGGCTCCACCGCGTTCATCACGTGGCTGATGCTGTGCTCGCGGGCGACGCGTGCCACGGCGTCCGGGTCGGATGCGTCGATCGCCGCCGCCACGAAGCGCCCGGCCTGCGCACCGTGCGTCGTTTCAATCCACGCGATCGTGCGCTCCGCCCTCGTCACGTCGTAGTCGCTCACGACCATGACCTCGAAGAACGATCGTCGAGCGGCGATCTTGGCGATCGCATCCCCGACTCCACCGGCACCGACCAACAGAATTCTCATGTTGGGTACGCTACCGGTGCCAGGCGCATCCGCCATGCGATCCACTTGGCGGAACCGGTGGGCTCACAGCGCGGGCCAGCCGTCGACGTTCCAGCGACTGCCCCGCGCCATGCGCGTCATCCGATCGAGATCGCGGTCCAGGACACGGGCGGCAGCGTGATCGACAGCATGCCGCCATCGATCGTGAGCGTGTCATTGGCTGTCATGCCGACCCGCTCCATGTCGGCCAGCGTGTTGGCCGCGTGCACATCCGCGTCGAACAGCGACTCGGCGGTGACCTCACCCAGTTCGCCGAGGGACCGCACGTCGATTGTCACCGTGGTCTCCTCGGTCTCGCTGCGGTTCACGAGGAAGATCGCGCTCGTGCCCTTCTCGGCATCCGTGGTGGCGACCGCATCCACGATCGCGACCTCGCCGTAGACCTTCGTGGCGTAGGTATCGGACTCGAGCTTGACGGCGAGTGCGGTGCCGGTCGCGAGCTTCGACGCGAGCGCGAACGGGAAGAAGGTGGTCTGCTTCCAGGCCGGTCCCCCTGGCTCGGTCATGATCGGCGCGATCACATTCACGAGCTGGGCGAGGCTCGCCGAGGTCACGCGATCCGCATGCTTGAGCAGCGAGATCAACAGGCTGCCGAAGACCACCGCGTCGGCAACGGAATAGACGTCTTCGAGCAGACGCGGGGCGTACGGCCACTCCTCGAGATCGGTGATGCGATCCTCGTTGTGGTAGCGGTCGATGTACCAGACGTTCCACTCGTCGAAGGAGATGTTGATCGTCTTGTCGCTGCCCTTGATCGCCTTCACGTGGTCGGCGGTTGCGACCACCACTTCGATGAAGTGGTCCATGTCGACGCCGGAGGCGAGGAAGCTCGCGAGGTCGCCGTTCTTCTCCTCGTAGTACGCATGGCACGAGATGAAGTCGACGTCATCGTAGGTGTGCTCGAGCACGGTGCGCTCCCACGTGCCGAACGTCGGCATGTGGGCGCTCGAGCTTCCGCACACGACGAGCTCGATACCCGGGTCGAGTTGCCGCATGGCCTTCGCCGTCTGCGACGCGAGCTTTCCGTAGTCCTCGGCCGAGCGGTGGCCGAGTTGCCAGGGGCCGTCCATCTCGTTGCCGAGGCACCACATCTTCACGCCGTAAGGCTCGGTGCGACCGTTCGCGATCCGAGCGTCGGAGAGGGTCGACCCGGAGCGCACGTTGGCGTATTCGAGCACGTCGAGCGCCTCCAGCACCCCGCGCGTTCCGAGGTTCACGGCGTACATCATGTCGCTGCCGGCCTTGTCGGCCCAGATCCCGAACTCGTCGAGGCCGATCTGGTTGGTCTCGACGGAATGCCAGGCGAGGTCGAGGCGGCGGGGCCGCTCGTCGCGCGGACCGACGCCGTCCTCCCAGCGGTAGCCGGAGACGAAGTTGCCACCGGGATAGCGGATGGTGCTCACTCCGAGTTCGCGGACCAGCTCGAGAACGTCCTCGCGGAAGCCGTGTTCGTCGGCCGTTGCATGGCCGGGCTCATAGATTCCGTCGTAGACGCACCGACCGAGGTGCTCCACGAAGGAGCCGAAGAGGCGACGGTCGATGGGTCCGACCGAGAAATGCGGGTCGACGATGAGATGCGCTTTAGGCATGGGGGTCTTTCTGTTCGAGAGGGAAGTCGAGAGGAGCAGGGAAGCGTTACTTGAGGCTGCCGAGCGAGAGGCCGCCCTGCCAGTACTTCTGAAGCGAGAGGAAGGCGATCACCAGCGGGATTACCGAGACCAGCGATCCGATGATGATGAGCCCCCAGAGGGACTGGCCACCGCCGTTGTTCGCGGATGCCTGGCCCTGCCACAGTCCGAGACCCACCGTGATCGGGAACAGGCGCGTGTTCGAGAGCATGGCGAGCGGGAGAAAGTAGTTGTTCCACGATCCGACGATCGACAGCAGCAGGACCGTGACGAAGGCGGGTCGAAGCAGGGGGAAGGCGACCTGAAAGAAGGTGCGGAACTCCCCGGCCCCGTCCACCCGAGCCGCATCGAGGAGTTCTTCGGGCACGGCATCCGTGGCGTAGACCAGCATGAGGTAGACCCCGAACGGGTTGAGCAGAGACGGCAGGATGACCGCCCAGATCGTGTCGGTCAGCCCCGCCTGGGAGAGCAGGATGAAGGTCGGGATGACCAGCGCGGTCAGCGGCACCATTACGGAGCCCAGCAGCACCGAGATGAAGAAGTGGCGCCCGGCGAACCGGAACTTCGCGAATCCGTACCCTGCAAGCACAGCCAACACCGTCGCACCGGCGCCCCCCGCAACCGCGTAGAAGAGCGAGTTACCCAGCCACTGCAGGTAGATGCCGTCGTTGTAGGTGAACAGGTCGACGAGGTTGGTTCCGAATGCGAATGTCTCGTCGAACCACAGCGCGCCGGCGGAGCCGTTGAACAGCCCTCCGACATCCTTCGTGCTCGCGACGATGAGCCACCAGATGGGAATGAGGAAGTAGAAGATGAGCGCCCCGAGAAACAGGTGGGCGACCACGTTGCGGTTGGGGCGTCGCCTGGGGTGTCGTCCACCGGCGGGACGCGCAGCGGAAGGGCGAGTGAATGATGCAGTCGTCATGAGAGGTCGCTCCCGCGCTTGCGAGTGAAGAAAAGGAATATGTAGACGGCGATGAACACCACGATGCCGAGCGCGAACGAAATCGCCGATGCGTAGTTGAAGTTCGCGTAGGAGAAGGCCTGGCTATACGCGTAGATATTCGGCGTGAAGTCAGGTGTGATCGTGCCGTTGGACGCGAGCCTCAGGATCTGCGGCTCTGTGAAGAACTGCAGGGTGCCGATCAGCGCGAAGACGAGGATGAGCACGAGCGCGGACGAGACGAGCGGAACCTTGATGCGGAAGGCGATCTGCCAGGCGTTCGCGCCGTCGATCTTCGCGGCCTCGTAGAGCGCGGGGTCGATGCCCTGAAGCGCGGCATAGATGATGATCATGTAGTAGCCGGCCCACTGCCACGTCACGACGTTCATCAACCCTCCGAACACGGTGTCCGGACCGAGCAGGAACGGTGCATCCGCCCCGAACAAGCCGAAGAGCTGATCCAACGGCCCGAAGGTGGGGCTGTAGAGGAAGCCCCACATGAGTGCGCCGATGACCGCGGGGATGGCGTACGGCAGGAAGATGATGAGTCGGGCGGCGCGGGCGAATCGAGTGGTGATGGCGTCGAGAACGAGGGCGACTCCGAGCGAGATCCCCATCTGAACAGGGATGAGGACGACGGCGAACCGGATGACGAACCAGACCCCCTTGAGGAATTGGTCGTCCGTGAATGCACGAATGTAGTTGTCCGCGCCGGTGAATGTGGTTCCGGTCGCCAGTCCCTTGCTGAACAGGCTCAAATAGAACGCGTAGCCGAGCGGCGCGATGAGGAACAACGCGAAGACGATCGCGAACGGAGCGATGAATGCCCAGCCGACCATCGATGGTCGACGGCGGCCGGGTCGGCGTTTCGCTGGGGCTCCGCCGGCTGTCGCGGGCGACGCGCTCCGCCGCGATGTGCCCGTGACCGAAGGTGCTATTGCCATGATCAGGTCCCTAGATGGTGGGTGGGGGCGGTCCGGTTCCGCTGAAGCTCGTCACCGGACCGCCGTTATGTGAGTGGATCAGGTCGCTATTCGCTGACCGTGAATCCCTCCCCCTCGGCGTACTTCACGATCGTCTGCTGGAGTTCCTTGGCGGCCTCGGCGCCACTGATCTCCCCCGCGTTGATCTTCGCGAGCTGCGCCTGAAGTTGCGAGTAGTAGTAGACGACCACGGGCGGGTAGACGAAGCCCTCGTAAGCCTTCTCCGCGGGGAGGTAGACATCCTTGTTGGCTGTCTGTCCGCTGAAGAACTCCGACTCGTTGTTGATGAACTCCTCCGAGCTGAGCACATCCTGGTTGAGCGGGAAGATGATCTGGTTCTTCCAGCCATCCTCGAGCGATGCCGGATCGGCGTACACTCCGAGCGCGACCTTCGCGGCGAGTTCGGGGTCGGCCGCCTGACTCGTCACCGCGAACGCGGATCCGCCCCAGTTGACCGACACAGGGTTGGCAGGGTCCCACTGCGGGAGCGGAGCCACGGCCCACACACCCTCCGACTCGCCTGCACCGACACCTGCGCCAGTCAGATACCCGGGCGCCCATGCGGCAGAGATGTAGGTCGCATAGTCGCCGTTGACCACTCCCGAGATGTAGTCGGTGGTGAACTGGTCGACAGTACCGACGAGTCCGTCTTCCACCAGGCCTGCCCAGTACTCGAGAACCTCCTGCGACGCGGGGTCGTCAAGGGTGATGCGCAGATCCTGCGGGTTTGCCAGATCGTAGGCGAACGGATCGGCGCCCTTCTGGATCTGGAGCGCCATCATGACGGCTGGAGTGTTCGATCCCAGGTCGCCGAAGACGGGTCCGCCTGCAGCCTTGACCTTCTCGGCAGCGGCGCGATATTCGTCCCAGGTGGCCGGCGGAGTATCGATGCCGTACTCCTCGAACACGTCGGTGCGGTAGATCATGGCCATCGGACCGCCGTCGACGGGTGCTGCGTACACGGCATCACCCAGCGAGACGTCCTTCCATGCCCCCTCGCTGAACTTGTCTTTCACGTCGTTCGCGCCGTACTGGGCGATGTCGACGAGAGCGCCCTGAATCGCGTAGCCAGCGAGGTGGTCGGCCTCGAGCATCACGACATCGGGAAGGCCCTTACCAGCCGAGATCGCCGTCTGCACCTTGTCGTATGCGGCCGCGCCCTGTCCGACGTTGTTCCAGCAGACCTGGACATCGTCGTTCGCGTTGTTGAAGTTGTCGATCACGGTCAACATGTTGGGATACCAGGCCCACATGGTGACGACCGGGGCATCCTTGTTGACGATCTTGTTGGAGCAGTCGGGTGCCGACGAGGAGGCCCCCGAACCCGAGCTGCCGGAGCATCCGGTGAGAGCGACCAGAATGCTGACTGCTGAGGCGGTCGCGATGAGGGTGTTGCGTTTCACTGTGGATCCCTTCGGCCCTGCATGAAGCTGCATGGACGTCTTTGTCGAGAGGTGCGAGGGGGGCTTGATTTACAACGTTGTATTCAACGTTGTAGTGGAATGATGCAGCGAGTGCGCGTCGATGTCAAGTGCGCGAACGGTTAAATAACTCGAGCTCGACGCGCGACCGAAGGCGCGCCATCCGTTGGGGCAGGCGGTGGGTCAGACCGCTGGCCGGCGCGTTGTCGATTCGCGCTGCACGACGCGACTCGTCGGAGCCAACAGCCTCGGCGGGACCGGATCGCCGCGCTCCTCGATGCGCTGAACGAGCAGTCGCACGGCGGTTTCCGCAATCTCATCCCGACCCGGGTCGATCGTCGAGAGGGTGGGAAGGGAATACCTGGTCTCGTCGATGTCGTCGAAACCGATGATCGCGACGTCGTCGGGAACGCGGAGGCCCGACTCCTGCACTACCCGCATCGCGCCGAGGGCCATCGCGTCGTTGAAGGCCACGACGCCGTCGAACGGAATGCCTCGCGCAAGGAAGTCCCTCATCGCGCCCGCGCCATCGGCGCGATGCCATGATCGGGAGACGCAGAGCAGGTCCTCGTCGAAGGCAAGACCCGCCGCCTCGAGCGCCTCGCGGTATCCGTCGAGTCGGAGACCGGCTGAGCCGATGACCTCGCCCGGATGCACGCCGAGAGCCACGATTCGCCGGCATCCGACGGAGATCAGGTGCTCGGTCGCCGCACGCAATCCCTCGACGTTCTCCATGGTGACGTGGTCATTCGGAGCATTGAAGATGCTCTCCCCCAGAAGTACCAGAGGGGTCGAGATCCGAAGCAGGTCGATGTCGTCCTCACCGAGCGCGAGCACGCTGTACAGGATGCCGTCGACAGCGGTCATCCGCTCACCGCGCAGCGCCTCGATCTCACTGTCTCGGTCGCCCCCCATCTGCTGGATGAAGACGGCGAGGTTCTCCTTCGCCGCAGCGCGCATCACCGAGTCGGCAAGTTCCGCGAAATAGGCGTTTCTAAGATCGGGGATAAGGAGCGCGATCACGCCCGAGCGGCCGGACCGCAGGCCCCGCGCCGAGAGATTCGGGCGGTAGCCCAGCTCACTGATCGCATCCTGCACCCTTTGCCGCGTGGAGGGACGCACGTGTTCGAAGTCGTTGACCACATTCGAGACGGTCTTGATCGACACTCCGGCGATGCGTGCGACGTCATGCATTGTTGCGGACATTGCGCATCCTCCCGAGGCCGCCAGTGATAGTGACTTTACAACGTTGATAGTGCGGCAGGGCAAGCGGACGGTGTTGCGCATGGGAGCGCGCTCCGAGATCCTTCACTACGGGCATCCGACGCGCGAACACGCGGCTCTACGATCACAGCCCGATCTGCAGATGAGGCGAAAGGCCGCGGCACATGACGAAGGCATTCGACGTTACGGAATACATCGATCGACCGCCCGCGGACGTTTTCGCGGTGCTGTCCAATCCGACCAGGGGCCCGGAGTTCCTTCCCAACATCAAGGACTGTACGCAACTCACCGAGGGACCCATCCGGGAAGGGACGCGGTTCAGGGAAACCAGAGTCATCAACGGACGGGAGGCGACGGCGGAACTCGAGGTGATCACCTACCACCCGAACAGTTCCGTTCGGATCGGCAGCGAGGCCGGAGGCATCGATGTTGCGTATCGCTACGACCTGTCGTCGGAGGGGACCGGAACGCGCCTGACCTGGACAGGCGAGCTCACCGCAAGCGGATTGCGCAGACTGCTGCTTCCCATGATCACCAGCATTCTGAAGAAGGAAGACGGCGATCACCTGCAGAAGCTGAAGGCGTTCCTCGAAGCGGATCGATAGGCCCGAATTGCTACGCCTGAGCGGCCGTGCCGCTCCGCCGCGCCGCGAAGTGCTCTCTCTCACGATGGAGCCGGTGCGCCAGCGGAGCCCACACGATGAGGGCGACCGCCGCGCCCAGTATGAGGCCGCCGATCGTGTCGCTGAACCAGTGGGCACCGAGGTAGTTGCGGCTGAGCATCATGAGGATCGTGTAGGCGACTCCGGCCACCCAGACCCAGGCCCGCTGCAGGATGAACCCCAGAACGACGGCCATGGTGGCGGCATTGGCAGTATGCCCCGACGGGAACGAGCCGAGGTCGGATGCCACAAGAATGTCCTCCGGCCGCGGGCGGGCATACACGTTCTTCAGCACCTGCACGACGCCTGCACTCAGTACGGTCGCCGCCGTGAAATACACGGCCGACCAGAACCTGCGCAGCAGCGCCAGCGCCACGATGATGCCGATCGGCACGATGAACACTCCGAAGATGCCGCCGCCGATGTGGTCCATCAACAGGGCCGGCACCTCCCATGCCGGGTGGCGATGCTCGACGATCTCCTCCATCCACCGCATGTCGAACGCCACGGGCAGATTGTTCTGGCGGTAGGCGATCAGCGCACCGAGACCGGCAACGAGCAGCACCGCCGCGATCCCGCTGAAGAGCGGCCAGCGTCTACTGATCGTGCGGGCGGTGCGCTCGCTGATCTGAGTCGCGGAGGTGTCCGGCGCCGGACCGGCGTCCGGGGAGGCGGAGGACCGGGGGTGACTATCGCTCATCGAGACATCCTAAACAGCGAGTTCGCGCGAGGCTGGGAGTCTCCGGTCAGAGCGCAACGGACTGCCGCGTACGCGCGATTACTGGGTGAGCGCTGGCACGGAGCGGGGGCGCACGATGAACCAAAGGGCGAGCACCGCGACGAACGAGGTGGCGGCCATCACTCCGCCCATCACCGTTGCGCTGACCCCGAACAGCCCGACGATCGGCGAGATGAGACCGGCGAGACCGAAGTTCAGAGCTCCGAGCACGGATGCGGCGGTGCCGGCCTCACGCGCATGGTTCACGAGGGCCAGGACCTGCACCATCGGAAAACCGAAACCGACCGCGGTGATGAAGAACCAGAGAGGCACGAGCACTCCGATGAGCCCCGCCCCGGCTTCGGCCAGCACGACGATGGCGAGCGAGGAAAGGAACAGCACCGCTGTGGAGAACGCGAGAATCCACTGCGGCCCGATCCTGCGCGCCAGTCGGGCACTGGTCTGCGTGCCGATGACGATTCCGATGGAGTTGACCGCGAAGAGCAGTCCGTATTGCTGGGCGTTGAGTCCGTAGAGATCCTGGAAGAGGAATGGCGACGCACTGAGGTAGGCGAACAGTCCGGAGAACGACATGCCGGCGATGATTGCGACGCCGATGAACACGCGGTCGCTGAAGATCGCACGATACCGAGCACCCACCGTGCTGTGACCGGGCTCGAAGCGGTTCTCGGGCGGCAGGGTCTCGACGATGAAGAACATCGCCGCGAGCACGACGAGCACGCCATACGCGGCCAGGAAGAAGAACACCCCGCGCCAGTCCAGGACGAGCAGGAGCTGTGAGCCGATGAGGGGGGCGAGGATCGGCGCGAGGCCGGTCACGAGCGCGAGCCGCGACATCATCCGCACCAGCGGCTGCCCGCCGAAGAGGTCGCGCACGAGCGCCATCGCAACGACACCGCCGGCGGCGGCACCGACACCCTGGAGCACGCGGAATACCGCAATCCAGGCGAGGTCAGGCGACAGGGCAACGCCGAGACTCGCCATCACGTGCACCGCTGAGGCGACGATCAGTGGCAGCCGGCGTCCGACGCGGTCACTCCACGGACCGACGATCAGCTGACCCAGACCGAACCCGATCGTCGTCGCGGTCAACGTCAGCTGCACCGCCGCGCTGGTGAGGCCCAGCTCGTCCTGGATGACCGGGAACGCCGGGAGGTAGAGGTCGATCGTGAACGGGCCGAGCGCCACGAGGGCGCCGAGCACGAGGATGTAAACGATGCGTTGACGCCTGGTGAGCAGATCACCAGGATGCACGACGGTTGTCACTGAGGCAGTTCCCTAAGAGTGTCGAAGACGAGCGCGGGCGCACCTGACGGGGTCAGGAGGCACGCAGCGATGCGGAGCGGATGGACACCCGAGGAACCGGCGTCTGCAGGTCTAACGAGGAGAATTGTCATTTATTCCCTCGAGGATTGCGACTCCCTGCGGCGCGAGGGTCACTGGAGTCCCCGGCGGATCCGGAGAGGAGGTCGCGGCCAGGCAGCGGCAGCGTCACGTCGCTCCCGGAGTGGTTGATGGCGAACACCAGATCACCACGGCGAACGACCTCTACCCCGTCGATCGGTTCGGCGAGCTCGCCGCTCACGCCCGCCCGAAGCAGAAGGTCGCCGACGAGCTGCGAGATACTTTCCGCATTCGGCCACGTGGCCACGTAGACGGCGGAGCCGTCGCCCGTGGACTTACTGGTGATGGCGGGCCATCCGCTGAGGTCGTCGTCGAATCGGGCGAGCACCTCGGCGTCGGTCGCGTGGACGTACTCGCGCCAGGCTGTCACCTCGCCGGCCACCTCACCCGTGATCGACGAGGTCCGCGGCTCGGCTGCGCCGGTTCCGACGAGGTCCGGCCCCGCCAACGGGGCGAACTCCTCAACCCGCACGCCGAGCGTCTCCTGCAGCGCGCCGAGATACCCGCCCTCGGTGATGCGCCCGTTCTCATCGGTGATGCCGGACTGGAAGGTGACGAGCAGGTGGCCGCCGCGCGCGGGCACCGTCGCGAGGTTCTCGAGCGCGTCGGGACCTGCGACGAACAGGCTAGGCACGATCACCGCGGCGTAGCCGCTGAGGTCATCGGTGGCCCGCACGAAGTCGACAGCGACCGTACGGCGCGTGAACTCGCGGTGCCAGGCGAAGACGTGGGACACGTAGCGGATGTCGCCGGGTGTCGCCTCCTGCTCGATGGACCACCAGCTGTCCCAGTCGAAGACCATGGCGACCCTCGCCGACACTGTCGTGCCGACGACGCGCTCGAGCGACCCGAGCTCAGCGCCCAGCGCTTCGATCTCGCGATAGACCCGCGAGTCCGCTCCCGCGTGGGGCACCATGCCCGAGTGGAACTTCTCGGCACCCGAGACGGACTGACGCCACTGGAAGAACAGCACGCCGTCTGCACCGCGCGCCACGACCTGCCATGACCACGCCCGCATCTGACCCGGAACCTTCGGGGCATTGCGACGCCGCCAGTTCACGGCACTCGGGGACTGCTCCATCAGGATCCACGGGGTGCCCTTCTTGAGCGATCGCATGAGATCGCGGGCCATCGCGGCGAACGCGGGCGAGTCGGGGTCGGCCGGGTCGGGGTAGAGGTCATCCGACACGACATCGACGTGCTTCGCGAACTCCCAGTAGTCCACGGCCTTGAAGAATCCCATGAAGTTGGTGGTGATCGGAAGGTCTGGTGTCACCTCGCGCAGGATCTCCTTCTCCGCCAGATAGCAGCCGAGCAACTGGTCGGAGGAGAAGCGGTCGAAGTCGAGCAGCTGCGTGGGGTTGCGGAAGGTCGGCGCGGCACGTGGCGGTCGGACCTCGGCGAAGTCGCTGTAGCGCTGCGACCAGAACGACGTGCCCCACGCCTCGTTGAGTGCGTCGACCGTGACGTACTTCGCGACGAGCCATTCGCGGAAGGCGTCGGCTGCGACATCCGAGTAGTCGTGTGCAACGTGGCAGCCGTACTCGTTGTTGATGTGCCACATCTCCAGCGCCGGATGCGTGCCGTAGCGTTCGGCGAGTTTGCGCACCAGCCGCGCGGCGAATCGGCGGTAGACCGGCGACGAGGGTGCGTAGTGCTGGCGGCTGCCGACCGAGAGGGTGACGCCCTCCGCCGTGACCGGGAGGATCTCCGGGTAGCGGTGCGACATCCACGGCGGCGGCGATGCCGTCGCCGTAGCAAGATCGACGCGCACGCCACCGGCGTGCATGGTGTCCATCACCCGGTCGAGCCACTCGAAGTCGAACTCACCCTCGGTGGGTTCGAGTTTCGCCCAGGAGAACACACCGATGGTGGCCATGGTGACCCCCGCGCGATTCATCAACGTGACGTCCTCGGCCCAGATGTCTTCCGGCCACTGGTCCGGGTTGTAGTCGCCGCCATACCAAATGGGCATCGTGTGCTCTTTCTGTTGGGAACCTCGGCAATGTTAGCGGAAACATTCTGATTGCGCATGGACCTCGCGCCGAGCCATGTGACTCAGCCCGCGGGCGTGGCAGCGGAGGAGGAACGCACCAGCAGCGTCGGGGGTGGCATCCCTGCGAAGCCCGGGTCCGGGGTCGGGCCCGGGTCCACGCCGAGCCCCGTCAGCACGCGTGAGATCGTGCGGCGGCCGATCTCGTCGAAATCGAGGCGCACCGTCGTGAGCGGCGGCGAGAAGTACGCCGACTCCGGCATGTCGTCGAACCCGGTCACGCTCATCTCTGCGGGGACTCGGATACCCCGGCTCGCGAGTGCCCGCAGCACGCCGAGCGCAGTCTGATCGTTGGCGGCGACCACGGCAGTGGCGCCCAATTCAGAGGGGAGCGCCATGCCCGCCTCGAAGCCCGAGCGCGCGCTCCAGTCTCCGTCTGCCATGCCGACAGGTTCAAGACCATGTGCGCGGAGCGCGTCTTTGAAGGCGACCTCGCGGTTCCGTGCCGCGATCCAGCCCGCGGGCCCAGTCACATAGAAGAGCCGACGGTGACCGAGACTCACCAGGTGGTCGACGATCTGTCGCATGCCCTGTCTGCTGAGGCTTCCGGCTCCCCCATCGGGCAGGTCATCCGTTTCCCTCTCCACGAACACGGGCACGGCGAAGCTCGCGGACTCGATGGCTGCCACCACCTCGTCGGTGGGAGCAAACGCGAGCACCGCGGCGAGGTCCCGCTGGTTGAGCATCTGCAGGGCCGCCTCTGCGGACCCTTCGACGGAAGGGTCCAGACTCACGATGTCGAGCAGGTAGCCCGCGTCGCGCGCACCGCGGCTGGCACCGGCGAGCACCATGCTCGGACCCACTTCGAGCATCTCGTACACCAGGGCGCCGATGCGATGGGAACGGTTCGTCGCAAGAAAGCGGGCAGCGAGGTTCGGGCGGTAGTCGAGATCGCGGAGCGCCTCCTCGACCCGCCGACGGGTCTCCGGGCGGATGCCCTCGAAGCCCTTCACGAACCGGGAGACGGTCTGGTGGGACACCCCTGCGCGGCGCGCGACGTCGTAGATCGTCGCCGGCTTCGACGGCTCATCCGGTGCGTGCATGCCTCACCTCTCCCGTGACCGCATCACTCTATTCGGCCCGCTTCCGACGTCAGCGCCGGTCCGGGCGATCGGGGATGCGGCGCGAATGGGCGAGCTCGGCGAACCACCGACCGCTGTCCTTGAGCGTGCGGGTCATCGACTCGTGGTCGACGTGCACCAGTCCGCAGCGCGCCGAGAGGCCTCGTTCCGCCTCGAAGCCGTCGAGCAATGTGCCGAGGAAGACCTCCCGCACGTCGACCCCGCGCGCCAGCGCCCGGTGGATCGCCGTGGCGTGGCGGATGAGAAAGTCGACCCGCGCCGGGTCGTGCACGCGGTCATCGCGCACGTCCTCCGGAAAGGCCGCTCCACCCACGGCGAGCGTGAGCGGCAGGTCGGGATGCGCCTCGTGCAGAGCCACCAGTTCGGCTTCGAGCGCCTCGGGGGCGATCTGGTCGCCAAGGCCGGTCAACGGCGGCCTCGGCGCGACGAACTCGATGTCGTCACCGGCCGGCCACGCGCTGTGGCTCACCGTGGTCACGCGCCCGATTGCGGCGCTCACGCGTCTGCGGGTGGCCGGGCGCACCTCGATCGGGGCGCGGTATCCGACGCCCAGCCGATCGAGCGGTTGATGGATGCTGTCGAGATCGCCCGACCGCACGAACGCCCAGTCGCTCACACCGACAGTGTCGCGCAGCACGTCCTCGGGGTACTCCCCCCGCAGCATCGGTCCGGTGAAGACACGGTTGGCGAGCCCGTCGATGCGGCGGACCGCGTCGTCCGCGTCATCCGACGCCGGTCGCACGATGGCACGATCGAGCGCCACCGCTATCGCGGCACCCGGGCGGGCGGCCGAGCGCAGTGCCACCACGGCGAGGCCGTGGGCGAGGTTGAGATGGTGCGCCGCGGCGAGCGCCTTCGCCGGGTTCGTGCGCCCTGGCGCACGGATGCCCGCCGAGTAGGCGAGGAAGGCTGAGGAGAAGGGGTCATCGAGGGTCGTCCAGGTGTGCACCCGGTCGCCGAGTTCTGACCCGATCACCCAGGCGAACTCGGCGAAGCGGTGTGGGGTGTCGCGATTCGGCCAGCCGTCGGTGTCCTCGACCGATTGGGGCAGGTCGCCGTCGTAAAGCGTGGCGTGCGGCGCGATTCCCCGCTGGAGCAGTCCGTCGACGAGCCGCGAGTAGAAGTCGATGCCGGCCCGGCTCACCTGTCCAGAGCCCGTGGGGAGCACGCGGGACCACGACAGCGAAAAGCGGTGCGCCGTCACACCGAGTTCGGCGAGCCGATCGAGGTCGGAATCGAGTCGCCGGTGGTGATCGGCCGCCCTGGCACCGGTGGAGCCGTCGCGGATGCGGCCTGCCGTGTGCGCGAAGACATCCCAGACCGAGGCGCCCCTGCCGAACTCGTCGATCGCCCCCTCCACGCGGAAGGCCGAGGTGGTGGTGCCGAACGCCAGACCGCTCGGAAACTCGAGTCCGGCGTCACGGTAGTCGGGGGTTCCTGCGATCACGGGTGGCACTCCAATCGCCCGGCGGTGCGGGCGCAGGCGCCAAGGGGATCCCGACGCCGCTGCTAGAACACTGTCACGGACTCGAGTTCGACGGCACCAGATGGGACGACGGCGATCGCTAGGCTGGCGCGAAACACTATGTCGGGAGCGAACACCATGACGCTGAAGCTCGGAATACTCGGTGCGGCGGGCATCGCCCCGGAGGCGGTCATCCGCCCCGTCCAGCGACGGAACGGCGACGTCGTCGTCGCGGCGGTGGCTGCGAGGAGCGCCGCATCGGCGAGCGCTTACGCAGAGCTGCACGGCATACCCCGCTCCTACGGCAGCTATCGCGAGCTGATCGACGACCCCGAAATCGACCTGGTGTATGTGGCCCTGCCCCCGTCCGCCCATGCGGAGTGGTCGATCGCCGCGCTCGAAGCCGGCAAGCACGTCTTGTGCGAGAAACCGTTCGCGCTCACGGCGGCGGATGCCGAACGGATGGTCGCGGCCGCCGAGGCCAACGACCGACGACTCATCGAGGCGTTCCACGACAGGTACCACCCGCTGAGCGACCGCATCTCGGCGATTCTCGATAGCGGGATCATCGGCACCACCGTCTCCATGGAGGCGGCGTTCACCGCCGCAGCGCCCTACTCCCCCACCGCCATCCGACATGTTCCCGAGCTGGGCGGTGGAGCACTAATGGATCTCGGGTGTTACGTCATCCACTGGCTGCGCACCGCTGAGGGCGCCGAGCCCACGGTGGTCGAGGCGAGCGCCGTGCTCAATCCGCTCGGCACAGACGAGTCGATCGACGCCGTTCTCCGTTTCCCCTCTGGCGTGATCGCGACCCTGCACGCGAGTCTCGCGAACGACGTGCCGCTCGACTCGCACCTTGTCGTGGTCGGGTCCCTCGGCACGCTCGAGGTCGACAACATGGTGTTCCCGCACAAGGGGCACGCCATCCGTGTCACCGTCGACGGCCTCACCCGGTATTCCACGGTCGCGGGCGACACCACCTACGACCACCAGCTCGATGCGGTCGTGCGTGCGATCGAAACCGGCGCCGCCCTCCCCACCGAGGGTCAGGACACCGTGGACACGATGCGCGCGATCGAAGCGATCTACGCGTCCGCCGGTGTCGATCGGAGCTCGTTCACCGGCTGACGTTGATGGCGGTGGGTCAGAACAGGGTCGGATCCACCAGCACGCGCCCGAAGGCGAGTTCGGCCGCGCCGACCATGAGCAGATCCGGGCCGAGGTCGGAGCGCACGATCACGACACCCTCCTGTGACACGCTGAGCGCCTGCTCGTTCACGCGGGCGCTCAGGAAGTCCGGGTCCTTCGCCTGGATCGCCGCGAGGAACCCCCCGAGCACGATCAACCGCGGGTTCAAGAGATTGACCGCGTTGCGGATGGCGATCGCAAGGAACCCCAACTGGCGATGCACCTCGTCTGCCACCTCCGTTGACGTGGAGGCGATGAGCTCAGACGCCAACCGGCCCGCGTCGGCGTCGCTGAGTCCGAGCAGTCGCAGAAACGCGGATCGGCTCACCTCGGTCTCGAGACATCCGATGGCGCCGCAGCGGCAGCGGATGCCATTGTCCGAGACGAAGGTGTGACCGATCTCGCCGGCATACCCGGCTGTACCCCCGAGCGGGCGACCGGAGGCGAGAAGCCCGCCGCCCACGCCGCTCGCACCGCCGTTGATGTAGACAAGCTCGGATTCGTCCCGTCCAGCGCCGAAAACGCTCTCGGCGAGCGATCCGAGGCTCGCGTCATTGGCCGCGGACACGTGCAGACCGGTCGCACTGGCGAGCAGCGCCGTGAGGGGCGCGTCGTGCCAGCCGAGGCGCGGCGCGAGGCGCACAACGCCGTCCTCTGCTCGCACGAGGCCCGGCACCGCGACGCCCACTCCTACGATCCGCTGGCCTTCGGCGAGTTCCGCGTCCAGTTCGGAGATGAGCCTGGCGGCGACCTCGACCACTTCGTCGACCGAGGGCACGTGGTCGAACGGGTGGCGGCGTTGCCTCTGCACCATGCGCCCAAGGCCCACGAGGCCGACGGTGACGCCGTCGACCTCCGGATGCACGGCCACGCCGACGGCGCGCGAGCTCGGCCGCACTACCGGACTCGGCCTACCGACACGGTTGGAGGAGTCCGGCTCAGCCTCGATGACGAGGCCACGCTCCACGAGTTCTCCGACGAGTACGGCGATCGTCGACCGGTTGAGCCCGGTGCGCCTCGTGAGTTCCGCCCGGGAGAGCCCTCCCGAGTAGTGCACGAGCCGCAGCAGAAGAGAGAGGTTGTTGCGGCGCAGGTCGTCGTTGCTGTTGCCCTTGGAGGTGGGTGAGTGCGTGTGCAGTGCCACAGCCCTCACCCCCGTCGTCAAACCGCTTGTCTGCGACACCGTACCAAGCGGATGCCGTCCGGCGGGAACGGCCTGCCCCGCGCCTCAGAGGCGACTGCCGAGAGACACCGTGTCTGGTCGGTCCGCGCGCGTCTCGAGTTCGACGACACGTCGCTCGTCGCTCGCGATGAGTACCGCCTCCATGATCTCGAGCACGTGCTGCGCGAGGTCGCCGGACGCGCGATGGGCACCGCCCGCCGTGATGGCGAGCGCCATGTCGGCGATTCCGACGCCCCGACCGGCGTCGAGGTATCCGGCTGACGGCTCGAGTTCGACCCACTCCGGCTGGTCGGGGGTCCACACGGCTCCGCGATCGGAGAAGCGGTTCGGGTCGGGCACGGCGAGCGTGCCCGCGGTGCCGAAGACCTCGAAGAGGGGCGCCCGCGTCGCCCGAACCTCGAAGCTCACGGTGACCGTCGATGCCACCCCGCTCGCGTGTTCGAGAATGGCGCTCACATGGGTGTCGACGTCGACGTCGATGACCGCTCCGGCATCCGGTCCGGTGTCGATCACCCGACGGCGATCGGATCGGCTCGCGTGGCCGGACACCCGCACCACGGGACCGAGCAGGGTCACCAGGCTCGTGAGGTAGTACGGGCCCATGTCGAACAGCGGACCCCCACCCGGCTGATAGTAGAACCGCGGCGCCGGATGCCACCGCTCGTGGCCAGGGGCCGACCAGTGCACCGCCGCGCCGACTGGCGTGCCGATCGCACCGGAGTCGAGCGTGTGCCGCGCGGTTTGGATGCCCGTTCCGAGCACGGTGTCCGGAGCGCTGCCCACCCGCCGTCCGGCCGTCGCGGCCGCGCTCAGGATACGCGCGCCATCCGCCACGGTGACGGCGAGAGGCTTTTCCCCGAAGACGTGCTTGCCCGACTCGAGCGCTCGGATGTCGACCTCGGCGTGGGCCGCCGGAATGGTGAGGTTGAGGATGATGTCGATCTCGGGGTCATCGAAGATGGCGTCGATGGTGAGCGCGCGGAGACCTCTTGTCTCGGCGACCTCGCGGGCGCGCGCCTCGTTGAGGTCGGCGACAGCGACGAGCTCGATGCTCGACAGCCCCGGAGCCGTGGCGAAGTACTGTTCGCTGATGACGCCGACCCCCACCACTCCGACTCTCAGCGGGCTGCCCACAGGAGCCCCCTCTCGATGATCGTGCGGACCGACGGGTTCTCGAGAATCTCGACCCGATGGCCGGGAGTCGAGACGAACATCCGCCCGGCCCCCCACTGTCTGGTCCAGATTGCGGGAGACGTGATCGGTCGGGTCCACGGGTCCCACTCACGCACGGCCTGCGTCGTGGTGGCGAGCACGTCCAGGTAGTCGTCGTGCAGCACCCAGTACTGCTCGGTCGTGAGCTCGAAGTCCTCGATGCCACGGGTGATGGGGTGGTCTGCCGCGGCCGGGAGCATCGTGATGGTGTGCGGTAGGTAGTTGTCGGACTGCTCTCCCGTGCGTTCGTCGGGATGCTTGCCCGGATGGGCGGCGAACTGCGCCCCGATGAACTGGAGATAGTCGGAGGAGTTGCGATACGAGTCGGCGATCCCCCCGTGCCACCCCGCGAGACCGGAGCCGCGCTCGACCGCACCACGCAGTCCTTCGAATTCCTCTTTCTCGATCGACGACATCGTGTTGAGTTGCAGGATGAGGTCGACCCCGTCCATGTACTCGCGGTCCGCATATACGGCGGGGGATTCCTCGATGCGCACCTCGAACCCCTGCTCGCGCAGGAACGGGATGAACAGGTCCGTCGCCTCGACCGGCTGATGCCCGAACCAACCACCCCGCACCACGAGGGCTGTGCGTGTCACTGCATCTGCCATGTCATTCATCTCCTGTTTCTGTCCAGCGGCTTCCGTCCGCCGCGCTCTCTTCCACCGCAGCCAGCACCCGCTGCACCTGAAGACCGTCGTCGAATGATGGACGGGGCTGTTCGCCCGCATCGATCGCGCGAAGGAGGTCGACTACCTGGTGCGAGAACGGATGCTCGTAGCCGATGGCGTGCCCTGTCGGCCACCACGACCCCATGTAGGGATGCTCCGGCTCACCGACGATCACCCGGGTGAAGCCCTGGTCCGCAGCCGGTACGGTCGCGTCGAAGACCTCCAGCTCGTTCATCCTCTCGAGATCGAAAGCCAGGGCGCCCCGCGATCCACTGATCTCCAGCCGCAGCGCGTTGCGGCGCCCGGTCGCGTACCTCGTCGCCTCGAACGAGCCGAGAATGCCGCCTGAGAACCGGCCGGTGAACCAGGCGGCGTCATCGACCGTGACCGAACCCATCACCTCGGAGGCGGTGCCACTCAGCCCGCGGCTCTCGCCCATGAGGGGACGCTCCGTCACGAAGGTGTGCATCGTCGCGCTCACCGACTGCAGCGTCTCACCGGTCACGTACTGCGCCATATCGATGATGTGCGCGCCGATGTCGCCGAGTGAACCCGATCCGGCCACGGCCTTGTCGAGGCGCCAGGTCATGGGGCCGGCGGCGTCGCTGAGCCAGTCCTGCAGGTACTGGGCCCGGACCTCGCGGATCTCGCCGAGTCGGCCCGCCGCGACGAGGTCTCGTGCGTGCACGACCGCCGGAACTCGCCGGTAGCTGAAGCCGACCATCGCCCGGACACCGGATGAGTAGGCGGAACGCGCCGCCTCCGCCATGCGCTCCGCGTCGTCGACGCCGTTCGCGAGCGGCTTCTCGCACAGCACGTGCTTTCCCGCTTCGAGAGCGGCAATGGCGATGTCCGCGTGACTGTCACCGGGCGAGCAGATATCGATCAAATCGATGTCGTCGCGCGAGATCACCTCTCGCCAATCGGTCGAGCTTTCGTCCCACCCGAAGCGGGTGGCAGCCGACGCTGTCGACTCCGCGGAACGCCCGACGACCACCTTCATGCGGGGTTCGACGGGAAGGTCGAAGAATCGCGGGGCCACCCGCCACGCCTGCGAGTGTGCGGCCCCCATGAAGCCGTGCCCGATCATCGCGACGTTCATCCGGTGCAGCGTCATCCTGGCTCCTTTGCCGTCACGGTCACGTCGATGCGCAGGCACACGGCATCCAAAGCCGACCTGTCGCAGGACCAGTTCGACCCTAACGTCGTCAGGCACGCGAACGCAATTATCTCGCTGTCGGACGAAAAGTTGTGCCTCACGACCACAGAGTCGCGTCCGACTCGTGCGCGGGCTGGTCCATTCACATAGTCCGGCTGCGATTGACAGGCCCAGGCGCCGTTCCTAGGCTGGCGCAACGGCCAGACTCGAAACACGCCGTATATATCGACGCAAGTTTCGTGACGAGGGAGTCCACGGTGATCCACCAGTCCCAGCCCACCCCGGCCGGATTGTTCTGATG
Source organism: uncultured Actinomycetota bacterium (assembly GCA_963756375.1). Classification (GTDB taxonomy): domain Bacteria; phylum Actinomycetota; class Actinomycetes; order Actinomycetales; family Microbacteriaceae; genus Marisediminicola. Next base: position 1,931,526 of record CAVWNJ010000005.1, read on the forward strand.
CGCGCGGCGGTGCTGCGCGGCACGGGCGAGCCACTGACGATTGAGGATGTCGAGCTCGATGCGCCGCATACCGGCGAATTGCTCGTGCGCGTGGAGGCCGCCGGGATTTGCCACACCGACCTGCACTACATGACGGGCGAGATGGTCTGCCCACTCCCCGCCGTGCTCGGACATGAGGGAGCGGGCATCGTCGAGGAGGTGGGCCCAGGAGGAAGCGGGCGGGTGAAGGTGGGCGATCGCGTCGCCCTGATGTGGCGTCCGCGCTGCGGCGAGTGCGCCGCGTGTATCGCCGGGAACCCGGTGCTCTGTCAGCTCGGCCGCGTGCAAGCCTCGACCGGCGGGCTGCTGGACGGTACGTCGCGGCTGAGCCGTGCATCCGAAAAGGTGCACCACCTGCTTGGCGTCTCGTGCTTCGCAGAGAGAGTGGTCATATCGGAGAAGTCGGTGGTGGTCGTGCCCGACGGTGTGCCGCCCGAAATCGCGGCTATCGCAGGGTGTGCGGTGATCACGGGACTCGGCGCAACGCTCAACGCGGTCTCCGGCGGCGCCGGTCGCCCGTTGCTGGTGATCGGGGCGGGCGGAGTGGGCCTCTCCAGCGTGATGGGCGCGCGGCTCATCGGCGCCGACCCGATCATCGTCGTCGATATCGACAGCGGAAAATTCGAACTCGCCCGGAGACTCGGGGCAACCCACACCATCAACCCCCTCGAGGTGGATCTCGTGGAGGAGGTCCTGCGTATCGTGCCGGACGGGGTGCCGTGGGCGGTTGAAGCGATCGGGCGCCCAGAGACGCTGGAACGGGCACTTTCCTGCGTCGCCCCGGGTGGCACCCTCATTGTGGTGGGGCTCGCCGCGACCGACACGAGGTTCACGGTGCCGGTCAACGAGCTTGTGCAGCGCCAGAAGAAGATCGTCGGTTCGCTGTATGGGTCGTCAAACCCGCTCCTGGACCTCCCCCGCATCTTCACCCTGTTTCTTTCCGGGCGACTCCCCCTGGGCGAGCTGCTCGGGGCACGCGTTCCGCTCGAGTCGGTGAACGAGGCCTACGGCGACCTCGCGCACGGCTCAGTCGGACGAACCGTCATCGTTCCGTCGTCAGACGTTCTGAAGGGATCCCATGAACGCGCATAGAAGCAGCGAATGGTACGGCGGCACCGACAGAAATGCGTATCTTCATCGCGCCTGGATGAGACGGGGCCTGCCCGAGCATGCCTTCGACGGCAGGCCCCACATTGCGATAGCCAACACCGCGTCCGACCTCAACCCCTGCAATTCCCACTTCAACGAGGTCGCGGAGGTGGTCAAGCAAGGCGTGTACGAAGCGGGCGGCATCCCGATGAACCTCCCGGTGGTGTCGCTCGGCGAGGTGGCAGTGCGGCCAACGGCGATGCTGTGGCGGAACATGGCCGCGATGGCGATCGAGGAGATGCTGCGAGCCAACCCTGTCGACGGCGTCGTGCTGCTGGGAGGGTGCGACAAGACAATCCCCGCCTTGCTCATGGGTGCAGCATCCGTCGACCTGCCCGCCCTCGTCATCCCCGGCGGACCGATGCTCAACGGGCACTTCCGGGGACAGATGCTCGGCTGTGGCACGGATGTCTGGAAGCTCAGCGAGGAGGTCCGTGCTGGCACACTGCCGGAAGACACCTTCCTCAAATCTGAGTCGTCGATGATCCGCAGTCGCGGCCACTGCAACACCATGGGCACCGCATCGACGATGGGGCTCCTTGCCGAGGCGCTCGGGATGACGATCCCGGGGCTCGCAGGCACCCCGGCCGCCGACAGCCGACTGCTCGAGGCCGCGCATGCATCGGGCCGACTCGCCGTCGAGCTGGTGGAGCAGGACCGACGCATCAGCCAGGTGATCACGAAGGAGTCGTTCCACAACGCCATCGTGACCCTGGCCGCGATAGGCGGCTCGACCAACGCGGTGGTGCACCTGCTTGCCATCGCCGGGCGCCTCGGCATAGACATCACCCTCGACGATTTCGACCGGATCGGGGCCGGTGTGCCACTCCTGGTCAACCTCCAACCGGCCGGTAAGTACCTCATGGAGGACCTCTTCCGTGCGGGGGGCCTTCTCACGGTGCTCGACCAGGTGAAAGACCTGCTCGACCCGACCGCCATCTCGATCACCGGGCGACCGTTCGTCGAATACCTCCACGACCAGACCATCTGGAATCCCGATGTCATCTCAGTGCGCGATGATCCGCTTCTGGACGACGCCGGCATCGCGGTGCTTCGCGGCAATCTCGCGCCCGGCGGTGCCATCATCAAGCCGGCGGCAGCCACTCCCGAACTGCTCACCCACCGGGGGCGGGCCGTGGTCTTCGATTCGATCGAGGACTTCCACGCCCGCATCGACGACCCAGACCTCGACGTTGACGCCGACTCCGTTCTTGTGCTTCGCGGGTGCGGTCCGAAGGGATACCCGGGCATGCCGGAGGTCGCGAACATGCCACTACCGGAGAAGCTTCTCGCTCAGGGAGTGCGGGACATGGTGCGCATCTGCGACGGACGGATGAGCGGCACGGCGTACGGCACGGTGGTGTTGCATGTCTCCCCCGAAGCCGCGTTGGGCGGGATGCTCGCGTTGGTCGAGTCCGGTGACGAGATCGTTCTCGACGTTCCCCGCCGGACGCTGGAGCTCGATGTTCCACAAGAAGTCCTTGACGCCCGCCGGGTATCGGCCGCGACTTCGGCCGGATTCGCCGCGCCGACGCGAGGCTGGGAGCGGCTCTACGTCGACCACGTATTGCAGGCAAACACCGGCGCGGATCTCGATTTCCTCACCGGGTCGAGCGGCTCGCACGTGTCGCGGGAATCACACTAAGGAGAACGGCATGACCGCAGGAGACATTGTCCGGGTGCATCACGAGGCGGGGACGTCGTGGGCGATCGAGCGCGCATCCGGTGCCCTGACTCGACTACCGGTAGACCTGGGGGCGCTGCTTTCCATGCCACTCGCGGAGGCGCGAGCCGTGGTGGACGACGCTGATGGGACCGAGCTCGCCGGCGAGGCAACCTTTCTTGCTCCGGTGGACGAGCAGGAGGTGTGGGCCGCCGGCGTCACCTACCTGCGAAGCCGCGATGGACGGAAGGAGGAGGCATCCGACGGGACCCCCTACGACAGGGTGTACGCCGCCCGGCGGCCCGAACTGTTCTTCAAGTCCACGCCCACGCGAGTGGTGACAGACGGAGACCTGGTGGGTATCCGGGCCGACTCGGACTGGAACGTGCCCGAAGCCGAGCTGGGTCTCGTACTGAACCAGGCCGGTGACGTGTTCGGCTATGTGGTCGGCAACGACATGAGCAGCCGATCGATCGAGGGCGAAAATCCGCTGTACCTGCCGCAGGCGAAGGTGTACGACCGGTCGTGCGCGCTGGGCCACCGGATAGTGCCGTCGTGGCTCGCCCCACAGGGGCCCTGGCCGATCACGATGCGCATCGACCGCGCCGGTGCGACCGTCTTCTTCGGGGAGACATCAACGGGCTCGATCGCGCGGGACATCCGCGAGCTTGGCCAGTGGCTTGTTGCCGGGCTCGAGTTTCCCAGAGGAGTCGTCCTTCTGACCGGAACGGGAATTGTTCCCGACGCCGCGTTCACCCTCGCCGCCGGTGACATCGTCACTATCGAGGTGGCGGGTATTGGCAGCCTGACGAACACGGTCACGGTGGTCGGTCGGCCGACGGAGCATCTCCAGGATCACGCGTGACCTGCACACGACAAGTGCCCGTGGCACCCGGCGGATTGATGCTCAGCTAACCGCGATAGGGATGCTGGCCGACGCCTGCCACGCCCGCGGTCACGGCGAACACCGACCCTGCATCCGGCTCCGCTTCCAAGCCGAGCCCGAGCCTCGACGTCGTGATGAAGAGGGTGCCCAGGTCGGCGCCGCCGAAGGCGCACGAGGTGACCTGTCGGGCCGGAACCGTGACCACCTCGCTGAGTGAGCCATCCGGCGCGTACCGATGCACCGCGCCGCCCTGCCACAGCGCGATCCAGACGCCACCCTCGGCGTCGATCGCCATCCCGTCGGGCAATCCGTCTGCTGCGGGGACGGATACGAAGGTTCGTCGGTTGTGGAACTCACCCGTGCCTCCGTCGAAGTCGAACATGTCGACTCGTCCGGTGGGTGTGTCGTTGTAGTAGACGAGCTCACCGTCGTCGCGCCACTGGAGACCGTTGGAGATCGTCACACCCTCAAGAGCCACCGATATCCGCCGGTCCGTGTCCAGTCGGAAGAGGGTTCCCCGATGCGGAGCCATGTCGTAGGCCATCGTTCCGCAGTAGAAGCGGCCCTGCGGATCGCATCCACCGTCGTTCATCCGCACCGTCGAGTCGACGAATACTGCCGGCAGGTGGTCCACGATGGCGAGCTCGTCGTCGGTGATCGCGAATCCGTTCTCGAGGGCGACGACATATCCGCCGGATGCCCGGGCGCGGATGGCCGCCGCGACCGATCCGACATGGTGCCGGATCGGGGTCGCGCTCTCCCCCGACTCCATCACGTCGCCCGCCAGCATGTCGACGTAGAGCAGCCGCTGACTCCGCGCATCCCAGAACGCCCCCTCACCGTGCTCGGCGGCAGGCGGCCCGATCGGCTCCGCTCGCATCACATCCACCCGCCGTCGACGATCCACTTCTGTGCCGTGCACGATCGGGAATCCTCCGCCGCGAGCCAGAGCATCAGGCGGGCGACATCCTCCGGGAGAAGTTTCTGCGGCAGGCACTGGTTTCTCTGAATGGATTCCTCCGCCTCGGGTGTGACCCAGTCGTCGAGCTGGCGCTGCGTCATGATCCAGCCAGGGATGATGCAGTTGACTCGAATGCCATCAGGACCGAGTTCCCTCGCCAGTGTTCTCGTGAGTCCCTCTATTCCCGCCTTCGCGGTGATGTACCCGGGGAGATCCATGAGGTCGATGTGCGCGCTGATGGAGCCCAGGTTGATGATCGACCCGTGCCCCGAGGCTCGCATCATCGGCCACACCGCCTGCGAAGCGAAGAAGTGATGTCTCACGTTCACCGCGATCTGGTCGTCCCACGCCCTCACATCAACGTCGGCAACACGGTGGCGTCGGTCGTTCGCCGCATTGTTGACGAGGATCGTGATCGGGCCGAGTGCCGTCGCGGCGTCCTCGATCGCGCGCTGGAGGGCGGGAATGTCGCGCACGTCGCACTGGATGAAATGCGGTTCGGGGCCGCCGCTCTCGGCGATGGCACGTCGAACGGACTCACCTGCCCCGCGGTCGATGTCGATGAACGCGACTCGTACCCCTTGAGCTGCGAGCTGTTCGACGAATTCGGCGCCAAGGCCGCTCGCGCCGCCGGTCACGAACGCAACCTGTCCTTCGAGACTGGGATAGCGAGCGAATGACGTCAATGGTCCAGCCAGAGCTCGCGCGGCGGCGTGAGCTCGGCGAGTTCCTCCCACAGGGACTCCGGCACGGGCTCGTCGAGCAGGGCGAGGGTCTGAGCGATTCGGTCGGGCGATGAGACCCCGACGACGGTGGAGTGGATGCGCGGATCTCGGTTCGAGAACTGCAGTGCCGCAGCGGCCAGCGGCACGCCATGGCGGCGGCACGCGGCCTCCATGGCGAGTGCACGGTCACGAACCTCGTCACGCTGTCCGTAGGCGTAGTTCGGCTGGGCGGTCGGACCTTTCACGAGCATGCCGCCGCCATACGGGGCCGCGTTGACCACGCCCATGCCGCGCTCGGCCGCCTCGGTGAACACCGGCTCGGCCGAACGGTCCAGAAGGGTGTATCGATTGTGGCTGAGCACCACATCCAGTACGCCCGTACCGATGTAGTCGAGAAGCACGCCGACCGGTCCGCCCGCGACCCCGATGTTGTCCACCAGTCCCTCGTCGCGGAGCGCGACCAGGGTGTCGAGCGGGCCGCCGGATGCGGTGCCCTCGGCGAAGGACATCCGTTCCGGGTCGTGCAGGTAGAGCAAGGGGACTCGGTCGAGGCCCAGCCGCTCGAGACTCTCCTCGAGGGACGCCCGAACCCGCGCTCCGGAGAAATCGCCCGTGCGCGGGTCCGGATCGACCTTGGTGGCGAGCACATAGCCATCAGGCAGGCCGCCGTTCCGTCGGATCGCCTCGCCGATGCGCTTTTCGCTGGCCCCATCCTCGCCGTACCCGTTCGAGGTGTCGATGAACCGGATGGGGCTCGCGAAGGCGGCAAGCACGGTTTCCACCGCACGCTCCTCGTCCACGCCGTATCCGTAGAGGAACGCCATGCTGGCGAGCGGACTCGTGCCGACGCACAGTGACGTCACCTCGAGCCCGGTCGATCCGAGCTGCCGCATGATCAATCCGGCGTGCTGTGAAGAGGTCATCCGCGTTCTCGCCCCGACTAGTCCGACGCGGGTGCGAGCGCGGCGAAGACTTCCTCCGAGCGTCGGTAACCCTCGACCAGCCGCCCGAGCACAGCCTCGGTGTCCGCGTTCACGGCAGTCTCCCGAGGGTGTTCCGAGCGCCACGCCAGCATCCGATGGGCGGCCCGGTGGAAAGTGAGCCCAGGCGAGAAGCCGGGCACGTAGGACCGGATCTTCGAGTTGTCGAACACTGCGCTGTGCGACAGGTCACCCTTGATCAGTTCCGACCAGAACCAGTCGGGAGCGCCGACGGAGATGAGGTCGGCTGGGATGTGCACCAGGTTCGCGTCGACACCGAGCGCATCCGCCAGGATCGTGTAGATCTGATCCCACGTGTAGACGTCATCGGAGGTGATGTGGAATGCCTCTCCGATCGCGCGGGGATTTCCGAGCAATCCGACAAGACCCTGCGCGAGGTCCTCGGCATGGGTGAGAGTCCACAACGATGTGCCGTCGCCGGACACGACGACCGGGTCACCGCGTTCCAGCCTCGCGATGTCCGTCCACCCTCCGGGTAGCGGCGGGTTGGCGTCGTCGTAGGTGTGTGAGGGCCGCACGACCGTCACGGGAAATTCGGACTCGGCGAAGGCCTCCGAAAACACCTTCTCGGCGTCGAGCTTGTCGCGCGAGTATGAAACGAAGCGGTTGTGCAACTGAGTCGATTCCACGATCGGCCACTGCAGCACGGGCTTGCCGTACAACGAGGCCGTACTGATGTGCACATAGTGCTTCGTCCGCCCCGAGAAGACTTTGACGGCCCGGCGTGCGTCCGCTGCGGTAAAGGTGAGGAAGTTCACCACCGCGTCGAATTTCAGGTCACCCAGTGCAGCGACGAGGGAATCTTCGTCGGTCACATCCGCGGTGAGCCAGGTGACCGATGCTGGGAGCTCTCGTCCGACGGCGTTGTTCCCGCGGTTGAGCACATGCACGTTCATGCCAACAGCGGCGGCGAGCCGCACGCTCGAGGCACTGATGGTGCCCGTTCCGCCGATGAACAGCACGTCCAGCGGCGCCATGTCGATTGTCATTCTTGTAGTCCTTTGGTGGGCGAAGTGTGCAGGGGGATTCCGGAGCCCTCAGAGGGATCCGGCGTACCAGTCCTCGAAACCGTTCTCGACGACGGAGATGAGGATGTCCTCCGGCCGCACGCCGATGCCCGACAGCCGATTGACGATCGCCGCGAAGAGTTCCCGCTTCGTCTGCACGCTGTACATGTGGACCATGGTGATGCGGATGAGCACGAGACGCTGTCGATCCACCCCTCCGTAGCCGGGGTCGAACTTGAGCTCGCCCGGCCGATGCGGCCGGAACACCTGAAACAGATCATCCGCGGGCACGCCGAGCGCATCGATCTGCGCCTGATGAATCTCGGCGCTCATCTCTTCGTGAAGCGAGTCGTAGAGGTCGGCGTCGAGATCGATCTGGATAAGCGGCATGTGCGACTCCTTTGTGACGTCCGCCCGCCCGAGTGCGTCGTACGCAACCGGAGGAGGCTAGTGGAGCGAAACGCTACCGCTCGTCATACCTTCGCGCAAGTTACCCACTACTTCACGCAACTTTACGTCGAATGTTGCGTTGACTCGGTTTTAACCGATGGGGGCCGTGCTGCCGCGCACGACCAGCCGTGTGGCAAGATCCAACCGGATATTCTCCGTCGGGCGCTCGGTTCTCAAGCGCAAGACCAGCCGCGTCGCTTCCTCGGCCATCTCGACAAGGGGCTGGCGGATCGTCGTCAGCGGCGGGCCAGCCCACTGGGCGATCTTCAGGTCGTCGTAGCCAACGACCGAGAGCTCCTGCGGGATCGAGACACCTGCGGCCCTGGCTGCCTCATAAACGCCGAGCGCCTGGAGGTCGCTGCCGGCGAAGATCGCCGTGGGGCGGCGAGAGAGGCCGAGCAGCTGCCTCCCGCGTTCCCGTCCGTCTTCGTGGTGGAACTGTCCCGCCACGACGTAGCCATCGGGCACCGTGATTCCTGACGCGTCGAGCGCGGCCCGATACCCGGAGAGTCGTGCGGTGGAGCACAGCATGTCGTCAGGACCCGTAATCATCGCGATGTCGCGGTGACCCAGCTCAATGAGGTGGCGCGTCGCCTGATATCCGCCCGACCAATTCGCCGATCCGATGGAAGGCACGTCCGGGGCAGGGTCCCCCGCCGGATCCACCACCACGAACGGGATGTTCCGGGTTCGGAGCTGCTGCTTGTGGCTGGCAGACAGATCGGAAAAGATCAGGATCACGCCTGCCGGCCGCCGCCGCATGACGCCGTCGATCCAATCCGGGCCGGGCGAGTGCCGATCACCACTGACGGTAAGGATGACGCTCATGCCGTTCTCGCTCGCCACCCGTTCCACGCCGTCGATGATCTCAATGGCCCAGGCGCTCCCGATCTCGGCAAAGACCAGCTCGATGAGCGGCTCGACCGACTGTGCGGAATTGCGTCGGCTGTACCCGTGGTCGCGCAACAATTGCTCCACCCGCCCGCGCGTCTCGTCCGATACTCCGCCCCGGCCATTCAGCACCTTCGACACGGTCGAGATCGAAACGGACGCCTCGGTCGCCACTCGAGCAAGGGTGGCGCGGCTCGTCGTCTCGAGCGCGGAAGTTTCGTTGGCCATCCGGCAACAGTACCGATCTGCACCGTTCATACCGAGAAGATGCCGACGTGATCGCGTCCTCGGGTATCGTCTTCGATCGACCCCCGAAAGTTTCCTTGCGAAATCTCGGTTGTCGCGTAATATGTCTATCAGAACAACAAACTAACCCGTCAACAATGACGCTGACCTCGAGGATCGATATGGCTCTGCAGCCCACCCGCGACGATAAGTTCTCCTTCGGACTCTGGACGATCGGCTACAACGGCGCCGATCCGTTCGGTGGCCCCACCCGCCCGCAGCTCGACGTGGTCGAAGCCGTGGAGAAGCTTTCCGAGATCGGTGCGTACGGACTCACCTTCCACGACGACGACCTCTACGCCTTCGGCTCGACCGACGCCGAGCGGCAGACGCAGATCGACCGCCTCAAGGGCGCGCTCGCCGACACGGGTGTGATCGTGCCGATGGTGACCACCAACCTGTTCAGCGCGCCCGTCTTCAAAGACGGCGGGTTCACCTCGAACGACCGTGCGGTGCGCCGTTTCGCGCTACGCAAGGTGCTTCGCAACATCGACCTGGCCGCTGAACTCGGCGCCAAGACGTTCGTGATGTGGGGCGGACGCGAAGGCGCCGAGTATGACGTGGCAAAGGACATCCGCGGTGCCCTCGACCGTTATCGCGAAGCCGTCAACCTCCTCGGCGACTACGTGACCGACAAGGGTTACGACATCCGGTTCGCCATCGAACCCAAGCCGAACGAGCCCCGCGGCGACATCCTGCTGCCCACCCTCGGTCATGCCATCGCGTTCATCGAGACCCTCGAGCGCCCGGAGCTCGTGGGCGTGAACCCGGAGGTCGGACACGAGCAGATGGCCGGCCTGAACTTCACCGCCGGAATCGCGCAGGCCCTGTACCAGGGCAAGCTCTTCCACATCGACCTCAACGGCCAGCGCGGCATCAAGTACGACCAGGACCTCGTGTTCGGTCACGGCGACCTGCAGAACGCGTTCTCGCTCGTCGACCTGCTCGAGAATGGCGGCCCCAACGGCGGACCGACCTATGACGGCCCCCGCCACTTCGACTACAAGCCGAGCCGCACCGAGGACATCACCGGCGTGTGGGACTCCGCCAAGGCGAACATGCGCACGTACCTTCTCCTGAAGGAGCGCGCCGCTGCATTCCGCGCCGACCCGGAGGTGCAGGAGGCACTTGCCGCCTCCCGCGTCGACGAGATCAACACCGCGACGCTCAACGAGGGCGAGACCTACGACGACATCCTCGCCGATCGCAGCGCCTATGAGGACTTCAACGCCGACGCCTACTTCGGTGGGAAGGGCTTCGGTTTCGTGCGACTCAACCAGCTCGCGCTCGAGCACCTGCTCGGCGCTCGCTAGACCCGGGTCTCACCCGTCCTCGGACGACACCTCAGGGGCGGACGGATCACGTATCCGTCCGCCCCTACTGTGGTCACCGGACCATGGATCAACGCTGCAAACAGAAAGGGCAGGCGCAATGACGCTCGTTGCCGGAATCGACTCATCCACTCAGAGCTGCAAGGTGGTCGTTCGGGATCTCGCCACCGGCACGGTCGTTCGCACGGGGCGCGCGACGCACCCGACCGGCACGGAGGTGCATCCGGACGCGTGGTGGGATGCGCTGCTCATGGCCGTGGCCGACGCGGGCGGACTCGCCGATGTGTCGGCGATCTCGGTCGGAGGGCAGCAGCACGGCATGGTCGTGCTCGATGCGGACGGAGGCGTCATCCGCCCAGCACTGCTGTGGAACGACACGCGTTCCGCGCAGGCCGCGCGTGACCTCATCGACGAGTTCGGCGCGGCCGAGCTCGCGCGGCGCACCGGGAGCGTTCCTGTGGCATCCTTCACCTCCACCAAGCTGCGGTGGCTGCGTGACGCGGAACCCGAGAACGCGGCGCGCGTCGCCGCGGTCGCCCTCCCCCATGACTGGCTCACCTGGCGACTGCGCGGCTTCGGCCCGCAGAACCCGGTGCTCACCGAACTCACCACCGACCGGTCGGATGCGAGCGGAACGGGCTACTGGAGTCCGGCCGGGCACTACGACCGCGACATCCTCTCCGCCTGCCTCGACATCGGAAATTCAGGACTCGGCGCGAGCGTGGTGCTGCCGCGCGTGCTCGGGCCGGGCGAGGCCGCAGGCCCCGTGACCGGATCTCCTGAATTTCCGGCGGGACTCGTCGTGGGTCCGGGCGCCGGCGACAACGCGGGGGCCGCCCTCGGCCTCGGGGCGTCGGCGGGCGACGTCGTCATCTCGATCGGCACGAGCGGCACCGTCTTCGCCGTCACTGACGCGCCATCGGCCGACGAGACCGGCACGGTCGCCGGTTTCGCCGACGCGAGCGGCCGGTTCCTGCCGCTCATCGCCACGCTCAACGCGGCGCGCATCCTCGATGCGATCGCGGGGCTCCTCGGAGTCGATCACGCCGAGCTCGGGCGGCTCGCCCTCGAGGCACCTGCAGGCGCCGGCGGCCTGGTGCTCCAGCCCTACTTCGAGGGCGAGCGCACGCCCAACCGACCGGATGCCACGGCCACCCTGTTCGGCCTCACCCTCGCGTCCACCACCCGGCCGTCGCTGGCGCGGGCGGCCATCGAGGGACTGCTCTGCGGGCTCGCCGACGGCCTCGAAGCGGTTCGCGGCACCGGGGTGGTGGCGACCAGGTTGCTGCTGGTCGGCGGCGCGGCGCAGAACGATGCGGTCGCCGCGATCGCGGCGCAGGTCTTCGACGTGCCGGTGATCGTGCCGGAGCCCGCCGAGTACGTGGCCCTCGGCGCCGCGGTCCAGGCGGCCTGGGCGCTTACCGGCGAACGGCCCGACTGGCCGATCGGCGTTGTTGCCGAGCCCACCCGTGACTTCCACCCGGAGATCCTGGCCGGGTACCGCGAGCGACTCTGACCCGACGGCAGCGGGCGGACCGCGCAGGCAGGCCGCCCTCTGCCGCTGTCAGAGCTCGAGTACGCGCGGACGCGCCACGCCGCGAACCTGCTCTGTCGGCCAGCGCGGGTCGGCGGTGAGTACCTCCACACCCGTCGCGGTGACGAGCACCGTGTCCTCGACCTTTGCGCCCGGCCCGGTGGGATTCCACGCGAAGGGCTGATGCAGCGCGACCTCGTCCGTGCCGCCCGGCCTCGCCAGCGGGTCGCGGGTGTCGTAGCCTGCGGCGCCGCCCTGGTGATGCGCGAGCCACTCCGACTCCGCAAAGCCGTTGGCGGGGTACGACGCGACGATCGTGTCGAGGACTTCCGCCAGGGTCGCCCCCGGCCTCGTCGCGGCGAAGGCATCCGCCTCCACCTCGAGGATGCGGCGGTCGGCATCCACCTCTTCGGCGGTGGCCTCCCCGAACCGCACCCACCGGGTGGCGTTCGCGATCAGTCCGTGCCTGCGAGCGCACACCACGAGCATCGCGCGGCGTCCGAGCGGATCGGCCGTCGGCAGCGGATGACGCACGGCCGAGCGTGACTCGCCGCCCACGAGAAGCACGAGCGCATCGCCGCCGCGTTCCGTCACGCCCTGCGCGACGGACGCCGCGAGCTCGAAGCCGGTGGTGGCGGGGTTCGCGGCGAGCAGCGCATCGGTGAGCACCGATGCGGTGTCGACGCCGAGCGCGCGGAAGCGGTCTATCTCGGCGGCGGTGAGACTGCGGCGCAGCGACCGGAGCTCGGCCTCGAGGTCGGACTCGAGCAGATCCGCATCCGCCGTCAGGTCGGCGTACCAGGGCCGCGGGTTCACGCGCAGGTCGCCCGGCAGCTCCTCGGCGAGGAGGCGAGCGGCCTCATTCGATCCGGTGTGCACGGTGTCACCGTCGGCGCTGACCCGCACCGACAGCACAGGACCCGCGGAGAGGGCGATGTGCACTCGCGCTCCATCGAGGTACCAGCCGAGCGCGGCTGTTCCGGTGAGCAGAACCGACCGCGCACCGCGGCGCTCGAGAAGCTCGAGCACCGCGGTGCGCTTGGCGGAACGGTCGTTCGCCGTCGTCATGGGATGACGGGTCAGCGTCCGCCGGAGCGGCGCTTGTTGAACACGTCGAAGGCGACCGCGAGAAGAAGCACGAGCCCCTTCACCGCCTGCTGCCACTCGATTCCGATGCCCATGATCGACATGCCGTTGTTCAGCACACCGATGATCAGTCCACCGATGATGGCGCCGCCGACGGTACCGACACCGCCCTGCACCGCCGCTCCTCCGATGAAGGCCGCGGAGATGGCCTCGAGCTCGAAGCCGTCACCGGCCTTGGGGCCTGCGAGGTTGAGTCGCGCGGTGAAGACGAGTCCGGCGAGAGCCGCGAGCACGCCCATGTTCACGAACAGGAAGAAGTCCACCTTGCGGGTCTTGATGCCAGACAGCTCTGCCGCGTGGCGGTTTCCGCCGATCGCGTAGATGTGCCGGCCGAACACGCTGCGGTTGGTGACGATGCCGTAGATGAGTACGAGCACGGCGAGCACGATGAGCGTGACCGGGATGCCCTTGAAGCTGGCGAGCGCATAGGTGAATGCGGTGACACCGGCGGCGATGAGCACGAGCTTGCCGATGAACCAGGCGAGCGGCTCGACATCCTGCGAGTACTTCTGGCGTCCGCGACGGGTGCGCACCTGCTGGAGCACGATGAGCGCGACACCGATGAGACCGACCGTCATGGTGAACGGATCGACTTGGTAGGCCCCGAGCAGATCGGTGAGGAAGCCGTTCCCCAGCGCTCGATACTCGGCCGGGAAGGAGCCGATGTTGGCGTTGCCGAGCACGACGAGCGCGAGCCCGCGGAAGATCAGCATTCCCGCGAGCGTCACGATGAACGCCGGGATTCCCACATAGGCCACCCAGAAGCCCTGCCACGCGCCCACCAGGGCGCCGATGAGGAGCGACAGGATGATGGCGAGCCACCAGGGCATGCCCATCTTCACGGCGAACACCCCGGAGACGGCCCCGATGAACGCGGCGATCGATCCGACCGAGAGGTCGATGTGCCCGGCGACGATGATCATGACCATGCCGATGGCGAGGATCAGGATGTAGCCGTTCTGCACGATCAGGTTGGAGATGTTCTGCGGGCGCAGCAGGATTCCGTTGGTGGTGATCGAGAACAGCACCACCACGGCGATGAGCGCGAGGAAGATGCCGTTCCGGCCGAGGTCGGTGACGATGTGGCTGATGGACTGAGCGAGATGGCTCCGGCTGGGCGGGCCGATCTTCTCGGTCGCGTGGGGATTCTGCAGGTCGGTCATTTCGAGTGCTCCAATCGCGCCGCTCGCCTCAGCGAGGGGTCTCCATGGTCATGAGTTTGATGAGGGATTCGGGGCTGGCTTCCTCGATGGGGAGCTCTCCCGTGATGCGTCCCTCGGAGAGGGCGTAGATGCGATCGCAGATGCCCAGCAGTTCGGGAAGCTCCGACGAGATGACGATGACGGCCTTACCCTCGGCCGCGAGCCGGTTGATGATCGTGTAGATCTCGTACTTCGCGCCGACGTCGATGCCTCGCGTCGGTTCATCCAGGATGAGCACATCCGGATTCGAGAAGATCCACTTGCTCAGCACGACCTTCTGCTGGTTGCCTCCCGACAGCTTTCCGGTCTTGGCGAGCACCGTGGGGGACTTGATGTTCATGCTCTTGCGGTACTCGTTGGCGACCTTGAATTCCTCGTTGTCGTCGACGAGTCCGTTGTTCGACAGCTTGTGGAGGGCCGCGGTGGAGATGTTCCGCTTGATGTCGTCGATGAGGTTGAGCCCGTAGACCTTGCGGTCCTCCGTGGCGTACGCGAGTCCGTTCGCGATCGCCTCGGCGACCGTGCGCACCTTGATCTCCTTGCCGTTCTTGAACACCTTGCCGGAGATCTTGCTGCCGTAGGAGCGGCCGAAGAGGCTCATCGCGAACTCGGTGCGGCCCGCGCCCATGAGTCCCGCGATGCCGACGATCTCGCCGGCCCGCACGTTGAGGTTCACCTTGTTCACCATCACCCGGTTCGGGTCCTGCGGGTGGTGAGCGGTCCAGTCCTCGACCCGCAGCACCTCCTCGCCGATGTGCGGCGTGTGGTCGGGGTAGCGGTGCTCGAGGTCGCGGCCCACCATGTCTTTGATGATGCGGTCCTCGGAGACCTCCTCCTTCACCATCGTCTCGATGGTCTGACCGTCACGGATGACCGTCACGGAGTCCGCGATCTTTTTGATCTCGTTCAGCTTGTGGCTGATGATGATCGACGTGATGCCCTGGCCGCGCAGGTGCAGGATGAGATCGAGCAGGTGGTCGCTGTCCTCGTCGTTGAGCGCGGCGGTGGGCTCGTCGAGAATGAGGAGCTTCACGCGCTTCGAGAGCGCCTTGGCGATCTCGACCAGCTGCTGCTTACCCACGCCGATGTCCATGATGCGGGTCTGCGGATTCTCGCGAAGACCGACACGGGCCAGCAGCTTGGCCGCCTCCTCGTTGGTCTTGTTCCAGTCCACCAGGCCGCCGAAACCGAGCTGCTCGTTGCCGAGGAAGATGTTCTCGGCAATGGAGAGGTAGGGGCTCAAGGCGAGCTCCTGGTGGATGATCACGATGCCTTCGGCTTCGCTGTCGCGGATGTCTTTGAACTGCATGGTCTTGCCTTCGAAGACGATGTCGCCCTCGTAGGTGCCGAACGGATAGACACCGCTCAGTACCTTCATCAGGGTGGACTTGCCAGCCCCGTTCTCGCCGCACACCGCATGGACTTCTCCACGCGCGACGGGCAGGGTGACCTCGGAGAGCGCTTTGACGCCGGGGAAGGTCTTGGTGATCGAACGCATTTCGAGGATGTTCGTGCTCATCCTGGCGGGGCTCCTTCGGTGACGGGACGGGTGGAGCCGGTGGGGCGGACCGAAGTCCGCCCCACCGGCGGGCGCTGCGAGGGTGTTAGCCCTGAACCTCTTCTTCGGTGTAGTAGTCGGACTCCACCAGGGTCGAGGTGATGTTGTCCTTGACGACGATCGACGGCTGCAGCAGGAACGACGGCACGACCTTGTTTCCGTTGTCGTAGTCGGTCGTGTTGTTCGTCTCGGGCTCGTCGCCCTCGAGCACGGCAACGGTCATCTCGACGGCCTTCGCCGCAAGGTCACGGGTGTCCTTGAAGATGGTCGCGTACTGCTCGCCGCGGTTGATCGCCTTGACCGAGTCGAGCTCGGCGTCCTGGCCCGAGATGATCGGGTAGTCCGCGCCGACCGAGTATCCGGCGTCCTGCAGTGCGGAGATGATCCCGCGGCTGATGCCGTCGTACGGCGACAGAACGCCGTCGACCTTCGAGCCGTCGGAGTAGCTCTTCGTGAGGATGTCCTCCATGCGGCTCTGAGCGGCTTCGCCGTCCCAGCGGAGCGTGGCGACGGTGGTGAAGTCGGTCTCGCCGCTCTTCACGACGAGGGTTCCGTTGTCGATGTAGGGCTGGAGCACGTCCATCGCACCGTTGTAGAAGAACGTGGCGTTGTTGTCGTCGGGCGACCCGGCGAAGAGCTCCACGTTGAACGGTCCGGCGGGTGCGCCATCGATCTCGGTACCGTCGAGCTCGGTGAGTCCGAGGCCGTTGAGCACCGACCATCCCTGCTGCTGTCCGACGAGGAAGTTGTCGAACGTGGCGTAGTAGTCCACGTTGTCGGTGTCGCGGATGAGGCGGTCGTAGGCGATGACCGGGACTCCGCCGTCTGCGGCCTGCTGCAGCACGCTGGTGAGCGTGGTGCCGTCGATCGACGCGACGATGAGGGCGACAGCGCCCTTGGTCAGCATGTTCTCGATCTGGCTGACCTGGGTCGGGATGTCGTCCTCGGCGTACTGGAGGTCGACCGTGTAGCCGGCGTCCTCGAGCTGCGACTTGACGGCGTTGCCATCCTGGATCCAACGCTCGGACGACTTGGTGGGCATCGCGACCCCGACGAGACCGCCTTCGGTGTCCCCACCGCCGCCAGCAGCGGTACCCGCCTCGCGCGGAGCGCAAGCCGACAGGCTCAGCGCCATCGCGCCTGCGGCGAATGCGGCGAGAATGACTCTCTTCTTCACTGTGTTTCCTTTCGAGGGTGACATGGACGTCAGAATGTGGTGCTCGCACGCGCAGCCCTGTCCATGAGGGCCACAACGCTGTGTCGGGTCGGCGAGAGACTCGCAGGCGACCTCGACGGGTTCTACGGGTGGTGGTGGTTGTGAGCGCGATCCGACGGTTCGGCGGCGTCACGGCTTGCCGCGCGGGATGCTGTGCTGCCCTGTGCGTCGGCGAGTTCGTTCATGGCTTGACCTCTTCGTCATGCGTCCGGGAATCCGGATGTTCGTGCTCCGATGTGAACGGTCACATCGTGTGTTCACATTAGCGGAGAGGTGCCGGTTTAAGTCAACGGATTGTGACTCACGGTTCGGTAACGGCAACGGGCCCCGTCGAGGACCGCACGACCACGCGCGGCTCACTCCGGATGGGCCCGGCGATGACCTCGCCGCTCAGGAGGGCCAGCAGCGTCGACATCATCCGCTCCCCCAGATCGACGAAGTCCTGCCGCACCGTGGTGAGTGGGGGAAGGAAGTGCTCGGCCTCCGGGATGTCGTCGAAACCGACCACGCTCACGTCCCCGGGCACCGCGACCCCGGCGTCGGAGAACGCGTGCAACACACCGATCGCCATCTGGTCGTTCGAGCAGAAGACGGCCGTCGCCCCGCCGGGAGCGGCCACGGCGCCCGTCTCCACGAGGCGTGCGCCGATCGCGTATCCGCTCGAGGGGGTCCAATCCCCGACCAGCGGCTCCCGCGGCGAAACGCCCGCCTTCGACACCTCCGCATGCCACGCCCGCCGTCGCTCCGCCGCATCAACCGACCCGTCAGGACCTGCAATGTGCACGATGTCGCGATGGCCCAAACCGACGAGGTGGGCGACGGCGAGCCGTGCCCCCTCCGCCTGGTCGATCGACACGCTCCGCAATCCGAGCGTGCCGCTGCTCTCCGCCGCAATCAGCGGGACCGAGATCGGGATGCCCGCGATCACGTCGACGGTGGCGAAATCCGCCACGATCAGCACGAGGGCCTCCACGTTCTGCCGCAGCAGGTCGTCGACGGCATCCTCCATCGCCGCCCGATCGACCACGGTCATGCTCACCGTCATCACCCGGTAGCCGGCGGCCCTCGCCTGATCCTCCACGGCGCGGATCGTGCTCGACGGGCCGTAGAGAGGCGCCCCCGTGGTGATCACACCGATCATGCGGGAGCGCCTCGTCACGAGCGCGCGGGCTGCGGCACTCGGCCGGTAGTTCAGTTCACGGATGGCGTTCTCCACCCGCTCCTTGGTGGACGAGCGCACGGTGTTCTCGCCGTTGAGCACGCGGGACACGGTCTGGTGGGAGACACCCGCCAGCTTCGCGACATCCGTGATGTTGGCCATCGTCGGCTAGAGCCCCCTGGCGAGTCGGTAGTAGGCCTGATTCCAGCGGAGTTCCCGGCTGAAGTCCCGCAGCGTGGTGTTCTCATCGATCACAACGAGTTCGTTCTTCGCGATCTCGGCGAAGTCCTCGAAGACCTCGAGTCCGACGGCGGTCGACATCACGGTGTGGTGCGCGGCACCCGCCGTGAGCCAGGCCGCAGCGCTCGTGGCGAAGTCGGGAGCGGGCTTCCAGACCGCGCGGGCGACCGGGAGGTGCGGGAGCGGGTGCGGCAGGTCCACGACCTCGACCACGTTCGCCACCAGCCGGAAGCGGTCGCGCATGTCGGAGAGGGCCACCACGATCGCGGGTCCGGCATCCGTGTCGAAGACCAGGCGCACCGGGTCCTCGCGTCCGCCGATGCCGAGCGGGTGGATCTCCAGCCGCGGCCTCGACGTGGTGAGCGACGGGCACACCTCGAGCATGTGGGCGCCGAGGATCAGCTCCTGCCCCGGCTGCATGTCGTAGGTGTAGTCCTCCATGAGCGATGCGCCGCCGGGAAGCCCAGCACCCATCACCTTCGCGGCCCGCACGAGCACGGCCGTCTTCCAGTCGCCCTCCGCGCCGAATCCGTAGCCGTCGGCCATCAGTCGCTGCACGGCGAGCCCCGGCAACTGGCGCAGGCCGCCGAGGTCCTCGAAACTCGTGGTGAAGGCGCTGAAGCCCCCCGCCTCGAGGAACGAGCGCAGACCGAGCTCAATGCGCGCGCCGTAGCGCAGCGACTCGTGGCGGTCGCCGTCCTTGCGCAGCTCGGGCACGACCTCATAGAGGTCCTCGTACTCGGCGACGAGGGCGTCGACATCCGACTCGGTCGCAGCATCCACGGCCTCGACGAGGTCGTTCACGCCCCAGGTGTTCACCTGAACGCCGAACTGCAGCTCGGCCTCGGTCTTGTCACCCTCCGTCACCGCCACGAACCGCATGTTGTCGCCGAAACGCGCGAGCTTGAGCTCGTGGGTGGCGGCCCACCCCGCCGCCGCCCGGGTCCAGGTGCCGACCTTCGCCGAGACATCCGGGTTCGACACGTGGCCGACCACGGTCTTGCGCGGAACGCCGAGACGGGTCTGGATGTAGCCGAACTCACGGTCGCCATGCGCGGCCTGGTTGAGGTTCATGAAATCCATGTCGATGCTCGACCACGGCAGTTCGGCGCTGGCCTGGGTGTGCAGGTGCAGCAGCGGCTTGCGCAGCAGGTCGAGCCCGGTGATCCACATCTTGGCGGGCGAGAAGGTGTGCATCCACGCGATCACGCCGACCACCCTGTCGTCGGCGTTCGCCTCGAGCGCGATCCGCCGGATCGAATCGGAGTCCTTGAGCACCGGCTTCCAGGTCACCGTGACCGGGATGTCGCTTGCAGCCTGCAGCGCGTCGGAGATGGCCTTCGACTGCTCGGCCACCTGCTTGAGCGTCTCCTCGCCGTACAGGTTCTGGCTGCCGGTGAGGAACCAGACCTCGTAGTCGGCGAGGTCGGGAACGATGCTGCGGCTCATGCGTTGTCTCCTGCTTTTTGTCCGTAGACGTTCTGGTAGCGATCGAACAGGGCGTCGATCTTGTCCTGCGGGATGGGGATCGGCTCACCGAGCTGACGCGAGATATGCACGGTGCGGGCCACGTCCTCGGCCATCACCGCGGCCTTGACTGCATCACGCGCATCCGACCCAATGGTGAAGACGCCGTGGTTCTGCATCAGCACGGCGCGGGATCGGTGACCGGTGAGCGTCGCGACGATGCCCTCGCCGATCGACTCGTCGCCGATGATGGCGAACGGGCCCACCGGGATCTCGCCGCCGAACTCGTCGGCCTGGCCGGTGATCACGCACGGCACGGCCTCGCCGCGCGCCGCCCAGGCGGTGGCGTAGGTGGAGTGCGTGTGCACGACCCCGCCGACCTTGGGCATGTTGCGGTACACGTAGGCGTGGGCCGCGGTGTCGCTCGAGGGGTTGCGCTGGCTGCCGTCGGAACCCGGCACCACCACGCCGTCGAGATCGCACAGGATCATCGACTCCGGCGTGAGGTCGTCGTAGTCGAGGCCGCTCGGCTTGATCACGAACAGGTCGGCACCTGGCACCCGGCCGGAGATGTTGCCGCCGGTCCAGATCACCAGGTTGTAGCGGGTGAGTTGCTCGTGCAGGCTGCACACCGCCTCACGGGTGCGCTCGATGGCGTCACCGAGGCTCATGCGTGCGCTCCCGCCAGCGCGGTTCGGGGCACGGCCTTCCGTCGAGGCCGAGTCGATTCGACCCGGACCTTCCGATGAATATGCACAGCGTTCTCGCCCATTACGACTCCCTTGTCACTCGCGTGATTTCTCGCCCGTCGGCAAAATGTGATCGCTCACATTTCCGCGACCAGAGTACGCCCACCTCCCCACCCGCTGTCAACCGACGAGTGGGAAACTGCCATCCGAGCCCGGCAGCGGGCTGCAATACTGGCCCGATGAGTGCGCTTCAGGACCTCTGGCCAGCTTCGGGGCTGGTCGTGCGCGCAGGGGATCTCGAACTGCGATGGCTCGACGATGAGCTGCTCGGCCAGGTCGCGATACTCGCGGGCCGCGGCATCCACGACCCGGCGTCGATGCCGTTCAGTGTGCCGTGGAGTCGTGGGTCGGCGGATGACGTCGCGCGCAGCGTGCTCTCGTTCCAGTGGGCCGCCCGCCCGCTCGTCTCGCCACAGCGGTTGCGGCTCGAGCTCGGGGTCGTGGTCGACGGCGTTCCGCTCGGCGTGCAGTCGGCCTCCGGTGATGATTGGGGCATTCTGCGCGAGGTCGAGACGGGGTCCTGGCTCGGGCGGGAACATCAGGGACGCGGCGTCGGCACCAGGGCGCGCGTTCTGATCCTGCATCTCTTCTTCGAGGGCCTTCGTGCCGACTACGTGCGATCCACCGCCTTCGCCGACAACATCGCGTCGAACGCCGTGTCGTCGCGGGTGGGATACGAGTTCGACGGCATCTCCCGGGTCGCGCAGGAGGGGACCGCGGCGAAGCTGCGCCGCTACAGGATGTCGCGCGAACGCTGGTCGTCGCTGCACGATCGTCATGCCGCGATCCTCGGCGCCCCAGTGGAGATGGAGGGCGTCGAACCTGTCGTTGCGCTGATCGGTTGATTCCGCCCGTCGTGCCTATCGGTTCGAGGAAGGAAGGTGCTTGATCCCTCCGCTGAAGGGGTGTTGACCCCGACGTCTAGCCGATCAACGATGCGTGCGGGGAGAGCACGCAGAACTCGTTGCCCTCCGGATCCGCCAGCACAACCCACGACACATCACCCTGTCCGATATCGACGCGGGTCGCGCCGAGCCCGATGATGCGGGCGACCTCGGCATCGCGATCATCCGGGTCGAGATCGATGTGCAGCCGATTCTTGACCACTTTCGACTCGGGCACGGGAAGAAAACAGATGCCGGGGTAGCGATGCTCGTCTACGCCGATGATCACCTCATCTGGCGACTCATAGAGCACGGCGTAATCGAGCACCTGAGCCCACCAGCGACCGAGTCGCTGCGGGTCGTGTGCGTCGACGACCAGTTGATAAAAGCGTGCACCCATGCGCTCGAGTATCCCGCGGGTAGAACGGCACGGCTGTATTCACTCGCCGGGCGATGCCGCCTAGCGACGCGAAGACGATGAAGACGACGGATCTGTGCCGTCCTTGCGGGACTTGATGAACTTGATGGCCATCGGGATCAGCACGGGGGCGAAGCGAACGAGCAGCCGAAACATGGGAGACCTCTTTCAGTAGACCTATAGTCTCGCCGGTGGCGCCGTGGAATCCCGCACGATGAGCTCCGGACGAATCTGTTCGCCCGGGAGGTCCAGCCGCCCCTCGAGCTGCGCGATCAGATGCGCCACGGTACGACGCCCGACCTCCACGAAGTCCTGCCGCACCGTGGTCAGCGGCGGCCAGTAGTGCCTGGCCTCAGGCACGTCGTCGAACCCGACGACGCTGATGTCCCCTGGCACATCGAGCCCCGCCGAGCGGAAGGCGTGCAGGAGCCCGAGCGCCATTTGATCGTTGGCGGCAAACACCGCAGTGAAGTCACGGAAGCGCAGCAGTTCGCGCCCGACGTGGTGCCCGAAGTCGGCTGTCCAGTCGCCGAGGAACGGCGGATGCGTGCGCAGGTCGGCGTCGTCGACCTCGCGCAGAAAGCCCTCCATCCGCGCCTCCGCCTCGATCCAGTCCTGAGGGCCAGCCACGTGCACGATCTCCTGGTGCCCGAGGTCGATCAGGTGGCGGGTCGCGAGCCGCGCCCCCGTCATCTGGTCGATCGAGAGGCTGCGCGAGGCGTCCCTTCCGGTGGAGTCGAGGGTGACCACGGGCACGGTGAGGGCCAGTTCCTTCACCACCTCGAAGATGCGCACCTGCGGCGCGATCACCACGATGCCCTCGACCGCCTGATCCCTCAGGTGGTCGAGACCGCTCAGGATCGAGTCACGATCGCTCTCGGCAAGACTCGTGGTCGTCACGAGGTAATCCGAGACCGCGGGCCGCCGCCTCGATCGCGTGCAGGCTCGTCGTCGGACCGTAGTTCGCGGTCTGTGAGGTGAGCACCCCGATGGTGCGCGACTTGCTCGTGACGAGGGCGCGCGCCGCCTGGTTGGGTCGGTACCCGAGTTCGTCGATCACGTCGAGCACCCGCTGACGGGTGGCGGGCCGGATGCTGTCGGAATTATTCAGCACCCGCGAGACGGTCTGGTACGAGACTCCCGCCATGCGGGCAACGTCGCGGATGTTCGGCGCGCGCACCTTCGGCGAATCCATCGTCATCCGACTCCGTTGGCAATGTGTACGTTCACATTCGCGAACTGGCTCAATTATGCCGCACCCGGGATCGCCCTCGCATAACGATCGAGAAGCCCCGGCCGTGGTGACGACCGGGGCTTCTCGCGGGTTTCTCGGGTGTCGGCTCGGCCGTCACCCACGGCTCACTCGGTGAGGTCGTAGAGCGTCACCCCGTCGATCGTCGTCGCCGTGAAGGTTGAGGCGACCCAGGCCGTGATCTCTGTGGATGCGGACGACCCGCTGTCTGAACGTCCCACCGACCCACCGACGAAGTAATGGATCTCGCCCGCATTCACCAGCGCCTGGAACTCCGAGAGGGTCGGCGAGGGGTCGCTGCCGTTGAACCCGCCGACCGCCATCACCGGTTCGAGGGTGGCCAGCTGGAAGCCGGCAGCACTGTTCGAGCCGATCGCGGCGGCGACCCAGGTGTACGAGTCGGCATCCTCGAGGAGCAACTCGGTGATCGCCGCGCTCACGTCGGTTGCGCCGAGCAGTGAGCCCATGCCGCCCGCCGTCCCTCCGTCGCCGGTCCCGGTCGCTCCGGGTGAACGCCCGCCCGCCGATGGCGCGTTGGTCGTGCCGGGATCGGTCCCGGTCGAGGTCCCGTCGGCACCCGGGCCGCCCGCACCTCGGCCGCCGGCACTCGGGTCGACTGCACCAGGGCCGCCCGCACTGGGGTCGACTGCACCCGGGCCTGCGGCGCCGTCAGTTTGGCCGCCACCGCCCTGGGCGCCATCATTCGGAACTCCGCCACCCTGGCCGCCACCCTGGCCGCCGCCGGCGCCGCCTCCACGGCCGCCCGTCGACCCCGCCACGGTGGGCCCGGCCGACACGATCGAGCCCGTGTGCGCGGTGGACACGGTCTCCAGACTGTAGGCGGCCGGTGCGAGCAACGCCGCGATCACACTGAGAGTCACCGTTGCTCCTGCGACGGCGCGACCGCGCGGTGGCAGCATCATGAGCGCGGCTGCGGCGAGGCCGAGCACGAGCACCACGAACTTGAGCCAGGGCAACCAGTCCGTCGCGAGCGACAGCAGGGCGAACGCCCATACCGCAGTGACCGCGAGAACGACGGCGAGGGTCATCCGAGCCCAGAGGAGTCGTCTGCGCTCCCACACGAGAGATGCTCCGACCGCTGCCACGACGGCCACGGCCGGCGCGAGCGCCACGGTGTAGTAGGAGTGGAAGATGCCGGCCATGAAGCTGAAGGCGACGGCGGTGATGAGCAGCCACCCTGCGAACAGCGCGAGCGTGGCCCTGCGGGCATCGGTGCGCGGGCTGCGCGCGAGGATAACGAACCCGGCCACCATCAGCACGAGGGCGGCGGGCAGTAGCCACGCGATCTGGCCACCGATGTCCCCGGTGAACAGCCGAGCGAATCCGGTGTCGCCCCAGCCGTTGCCTCCTCCGACGCTTCCCGTCTCCTCACCCGTCAACCGGCCGAGACCGTTGTAGCCGAAGGTGAGCTCGAGGAAGCTGTTGTCCTGCGATCCACCGATGTACGGGCGCCACGACTCCGGAACGAGCTCGACGATGGCCACCCACCACCCGGCCGACAGGATGACCGCTCCGAGCGCGCCGAGCGAATGCATCAGTCGCGCCCGGAACGACACGGGGGCCGCCCACAGGTAGACGCCCGCAAGCACGGGCAGCAGCAGGAAGGCTTGAAGCTGCTTGGTGAGGAAGCCGAGGCCGATCATCACGCCAGCCCACAGCACCCAGCGAACGGCACCGGTCTCCACCCCGCGGAGGGTGAACATCGTGGCGAGGGTGAGCAGCAGAACGAGCAGGGCGTCCGGGTTGTCGAAGCGGAACATGAGCGCTGCGACCGGGGTGAGCGCGAGCGCCGCTCCCGCGATGAGAGCAGTCTGTGCCGAGAAGTGGCGGCGCACAGTGGCGTACACGAGTGCGACGGTCACCACCCCCATGATCACCTCCGGAAGCAGGATGCTCCAGGTGCTGAGCCCGAAGAGGCGCACCGAAAGCGCCATCACCCATAGGCTCGCCGGTGGCTTGTCGACGGTGATCGAGTTGGCCGCATCGGATGACCCGTAGAAGAAGGCCGTCCAGTCCTCCGACCCCGCCTGCACGGCGGCGGCATAGAAGCTGTTGCCCCAGCCATTGGCGTCGAGGTTCCAGACGTACAGCACCAGGGTGCCGAGCAGCAGGCCGATGAGCGACGGACGCTCCCAGGCCGCGGCATCCGCGCGTCCGCGCACGAGGGAGGTGAGTCCCGAGCGGATGCGCGTGCCAATGTCCGCGCTGGTTCGGCCCGAGGCCGACCCGGTCGTGGTCGGCCCGGCGTGCGGGGAGCCTGCCGTGGGAGCGGTGCTTGTCATGATGCGGTCACTTTCTGGTGGGGAACGGCGATCGGGTGAGCGGCGCGTTCGGAATGGTGGGGGGCGGGACGGAACACCCAGGAGCGCAGGAGGGCGAAGCGGAGGAGAGTGCCGAGCAGATTGGCCGCGGTGAGCACCACGAGTTCGGTGGTGGCACCGGCCGCGGGCGCCGCCGCGTGCAGCACGGCGAGCGCCCCTGCCGTGAGCGCCCAGGCGACGGCGAAGATCGCGATCCCCTGCGCCTGATGGAGCACGACCCGGCGCGGTCCGCGGAGCCCGAACGTGAACCGCCGGTTGGCGGCCGTGTTGAGCATCGCAGTGGTGAGCAGGGAGACGAAGTTGGCTGCCTGTGCCGGCATCACCTGCTCCAGGAGCAGATAGAGCAGCGCGAAGGCCGCGGTCGACAGGGCACCGACCACACCGAAGCGCACCACCTGGCCGAGCAGGGTCGCCGGGCGTTCCTGCTCGAACGGCGCGCGCCCGAGCTGGGCGTAGATCGTCTCGAGCGGGATGCGTCCGGAGAGCATCCCCCTGCTCACCCGCACGAGGCCGAGGACGTCGTCGCGGGCGGTGCGCAGGATGTCGACCGAACTCGTCGGGTCGTCGATCCAGTCCACCGGAACCTCGTGGATGCGCAGCCCGGAACGCTCGGCGAGGATGAGCAATTCTGTGTCGAAGAACCATCCGGTGTCCTCGACATGGGGAAGCACCAGGTGAGCGACGTCGGCGCGGATCGCCTTGAATCCGCACTGCGCGTCGCTGAAGCCCACCGCCATGGTGCGGCGGAGCAGCAGGTTGTAGCCGCGGGAGATGAACTCGCGCTTGGTGCCGCGCACCACTCGCGATGAGCCCGACAACCGGGTGCCGATCGCGAGATCGGAGTGCCCGGAGAGCAGCGGCGCGATGAGCGGGGGCAGCGCCCGGAGGTCGGTGGAGAGGTCGACGTCGAGGTAGGCGAGAATCTCGGCTGGCGAACTCGACCACACCTGCTTGAGCGCCCGGCCCCTGCCCTTTTCGGCAAGACGCACCGAGACGACTCCTGAGAGTTCGGCCGCGAGCCGGTGCGCGATCTCTGAGGTGCCGTCTGTGCTCGCATTGTCGGCGATCGTGATGCGCCAGCGGTACGGAAGGGCCTCGGCGAGGTAGGCGTGCAGGCTGCGGATGCTCGCCTCGAGGGCCACCTGCTCGTTGTATACGGGGACGACGACATCGAGTGTCAGAAGCTGTTCCGGATCGGTCATGACCCAACCCTCGAGCGGGCGCCCAAGCGTTTCCTATGGACCGCCAATGTTCCGGCTATGCGTGCGGGAGGAACTCGCCGACAGCGCTGGTACCGTCGAGCCCGTGGTCACGATCCTCATCCCCTGGCGCCCCCAACCGTCCCGCATCGCCGCGTTCGAGCGCGTGAGCGAGTGGTATCGCACCAACCTCCCCGGGGCGGAGGTGCGTGCCGTCGACTCGACCGACGCCGTCTTCAACCTCTCGGAGTGCCGCAACGTGGGCATCAGGGGCATGGCGGATGACGCCGAACCCGTGATCATCAGCGACGCCGACACCTTTCCCGAGGTGGAGCCGCTGCTGGCCGCTCTCGCGGCCGCCGCGACCTCCGGCCTCGTGCACCTCCCCTACGACGAGTACCACTGGCTGGGAGCCACGGGCACCCGTCAACTCGCCGACGGCGTTGCCCCGGCGGACTGCGACTTCGAGTTGGTGCGCGGCGCATGCTCCGGCGTGTACGTGACCACGCCGTCCACCTGGTGGCGGCACGGCGGGCAGGACGAGCGGTTCCGCGGCTGGGGCTTCGAAGATGCGGCCTGGTATCTCGCCCACCAGACCCTGCTCGGCGCACCGCCGGTACGGCATCCCGGTCGCGTGTATGCCATGCACCACGTGGCCGAGAGCCGCGAGGGTGAGCAGTACGACGCCAACGCCGCCCTCATGGAGCGCTACCGGGGTGCGGCCCATGAGCCTGGGGCGATGCGTCAGGTGGTCTTCGGGGGCGCGCCTGGCACGTCGAGCGCAGACCCGGAAAGCGCGGCGAACGCCCGCACGCGGCCGGGGGTCTGACGCAGCGATTCGGCGAGGGCGGCGAGTTCCGCACGCTTCGGCCAGTCGGCGGCGAGGATGCGCGCCATCCGCTCCGTGAGCTCCGCGACCGTCGCCGTGTTCGGCGGGAGCACCTCACCGAACCCGACCCGCTCGAGGGCCGCGGCCCCGGCGAACTGGTCGGTGGAGAACGGAAGTACGAGGAGCGGCACGCCACAGGTCATCGCCTCGGTGACACTGTTGTTGCCGCCGTGCGTGACGGCGGCGGCAGCGCCGCGGAGCAGGGTCACCTGGGGCAGGAACTCCCGCACCAACCAGTCTTCGGGCAACTCACCGAGTTCGGTGCGATCCGCTGACCCCAGCGCGATGGCAGCGCGCACCCCGAGCTTCTGGAGCGCCTGCACCACCCTCGCCAGCACGTCGGAGCGCACGGAGAGAAAGCTCCCGAAGCTCACATACACGTAAGGCTCGTCGCTCGCGGCGAGCCAGGCATCCACGAGCGGGTCCGCCGGCTCCTCGCGCACGGCCGACCCGAGGAAGGCGTGGGGCGGCAGTGCCGCCAGCCGGCCCGGATCGAAGAGTTCGGCCGGGTAGTTGTAGAGCAGCAGGTCACCATGCTCGGCGAACGCGTTCTCCGAGGGTCGCGCCTGCGGATTCACGGCGAGTAGCGCGGCATTCCATTCCGCGGTGAATGAGGCGCTCACCCGCTCGCAGAGTACGCGGAGGCCCTCGAGCGATTCCGTCTCCGGAACGAGGTCGACCGGCCACTCCGGCGGAAAGCCGTACAGTTCGTCGGCAACGGGGAGCGCCGACGGATGCCCCAGCACCACATCGGCGTGCGCCGTGCCCGACGCGGTGAGCGCGAGCCGTGCGCTGAACGCGAGGTGGTCGACAACGATGGCGTCGGGTTCGACCTCATCGATCACGGCCTGCACCGCGCGCGCCGTGTCGACCGGTGCCCACATCAGGTCGTTCAGTCGCGCCTCGGCCTGGAAGACGAGGGTCTCCACCATCCCGCGCCTCGTCGCGTCGAAGAAACCGCGGAGGGCGTCGTCCTCTCCGGTGGGCTGCTGCTCCGCTCGGATGACGCCGGGATTCGAGCCTCGGCCGAGTTGCAGGTGCACGCGCTCGAATCCGAACGACGCCACGATGTCGGCCGTTGCGGGCCCGGTCGCCACAACGACGCGTTCGCCGGCGTCCCGCCAGGCCGTGCCGAGGGTGGCCAGCGGCAGCAGGTGCGAGGCGTAGTCAGGGCTGATGATGAGCAGAGTCATCCCGACACCACCAGCCAGTCGGGCAGTTCGCGATGTTCCTCGCGCACCCTGAGGTAGATCTCCTCGAGCGATGTGGCCATGGCCTGGATCGTGAAGCTCTGCTCCACGGTCGCCCTCGATCTGATCGACCGCGCATCCGAGGTCTCCGACTGCGCAGCATCAAGTGCTGCCACCATCGCGGCACTCAGCTGGTCCACATCCCAGGTGCGGGTGAGGCGCCCGGTCACGCCCTCCTCTACATAGGTGGCCGGCCCTCCGCCGTCGGGCGCAACGACGTAGAGTCCGGCACCCATCGCCTCGAGCAACGCGATGCCGAACTCCTCCTTCAGGCTTCCGCACACGTAGATGCCGCGCGGGGCCGCCAACCCGGGCACGCCGGCGCGCACGGCAGCGACCCAACGCGCGGCCGTGCTGTTGTCTCGGTGGCCGGCGAGGATGAGCCCGCTCGCGAGCTGCTCGGCAGGGGACACGATCGCCGCGATCCGATCGAGTTGCTCGCGCTCGTCCGGTGACGGCGACGCGAGGTCTCCCCCGATGAGCAGCACATTTGCGCGCTCGGCGAGCGGGCCCGCCTGCCACGCCTCCACAATCGTCGCCATGCCCTTCACGCGGTGGAACCGTCCGACGCTGACCACCAGGGGCAGATCTCGCCGCTCCGGCGGAAGCGCGCCGAGCAGCGTGCGCAACTGGGCGATCGGCTCGGTGGCCGTGCCGCCGGCCCCGTGGTCAGAGGCTTCGATACCCGCCCGGTCGACGACGTCGAGGTCGATGCCCTCCGGCACGATCGAGTGCCGCTCCGGCCGCGCCGTGATGTCGATGCCCACGAGTTCGCGCATGTCGCGCTCGAGGGCGGGGCGGGGGAACAGGACCGAGTGCGAGGCGTTCGCGGCGAGCTGCTGCACCAGGTGGGTCCTGAACCAGAAATGCTCGATCACGTCCGCGTCACCGAAGTTCTCCCGCGTGAGCTGGCCCGCCAAGTCGAGCGAGTGAATGACGGCGTGCGGGTCGGGCGCCACCGTGAACACCACCGGAATGTCGAGCTCGCGGGCGACATCCGCGGCCGCGAGGCTGCCGACATCCGCCATCCGCAGGTGCAACAGGTCGACGCCGCCAGCCGCCCGGAGCAGACGACGGATGCCGCGGCGGGCAGCGACCCGCAGCGGCCAGGCCTCGGCGGACGGCACGGGGTGGCTCAGCAGCGGCACGCGGCCGAAGATGTGGCCGGCATCATGCCCGGCGATGTCGCGCACGCTGTCGACGGCGCCCGCCGCGGTGCCGCGCGACATGGTGATGACCCGGTCGATTCGGCGACCGCTGCTCGGCTTCTGTGCCACGAGGGCATCCCCCAGGCGCACGAGCAGGGTGGCGATGCCGCCGTTGTCGCCGCTTCCCACCTGGCTGAGCTCGGCGTCGATGTCGGCGTGGAGGAAGAGTTGGGCGACGGTGAGCCCGTCGCCACGTTCGGGCGAATCGTCGGTCGAGGGCGCGAGGTCCACGAGCGCGAGGCGCGCGACATCCGCCACGAAACCCTCGCCCTCGGCGAGCACCGCGATCAGCGCGGCGACCTCGCGGTCTCCTGCGCGCTGACCGAGCGCCGAGATCGCGGCCACCCGCACGGCCGGCGCTTCGCTCTCGTCTCCCGCGATCAAAAGCAACGGTCTCGTGGCGAGGCGACCGCGCACGAGCCCGAGTGTCTCCACGAGTCGGCGGCGGGGAGCGAGGTCGACGATCCCGAGCAGCGCGCTCTCGATGCCGATGCCGACCGCCTCAGGGGTGGGTGCCGCCCACTGCTCGAGCGTGCGTTGGGCGAGCATCCCCGAGAAGCCACCGTCGGCGACCATTCCGATGAGCCGACCGACCGTCTCGAAACGCGGCAGGCGACCGGCGAGCGCCCACGCCGCATGTTCGCGGATGAACGGCCGCGGCGACGACAGCGCGTGCGACAGCACAGCATCGGCCTGCTCGTCGAACACCCCGGCGAGAGCGTGGGTCGCGGCGATCGCCGCCACCTGATCGTCGCCGTCGAGCGCCGACGTGAGCACACGGATGGTACGGATGCCGCCATCCCGCCCCGCGTCGAAGGCCAGATCGTCCGCACGGCGCATGGCGTCGACGATCCGGTCGGACTGATGGATGGCGTCGAGCGAGGTCTGGATTCCCACGACACGTCCCTCCTGAGGTCGGGCGGTGTCATCCCCCATGGAAATACCGCGCTAAGAGTATCTACCAGTGCGACCGGAACTCCCTGCGAACTGTGGTTGCAGTTGGCGTCCGCGGATGAACTAACGTCGATGGCGGTCCGGCGTGCGGGCCGTGTCGAACGAACTGGGGTGCAGGGTGCGGGTCGTTGCTATCGGAGACATCGGGGTGCTCGACTCGATGGTGCACATCGGCGACGAGGCCATGTTCGAGGAGTTCGTGGTGCAGATGCGCGCCCGCGGCATCCACGACATCGTCGCCCTCTCGTCCAACCCCGACGAAACGCGCGACCGCTACGGTCTGGCGTCGATCCGGCAGATCGGATTCGCCGGCGGACTGCCGCGGGCAGAGCTCGATGAGAGGCTCGATCGCGTCATCCGCACGGCCAGCGGCGAGACCGACCTGCTCGCGGCCGACGATCCGGCGCACGCCGTCATCGCGGCGATCCGCGACGCCGACGGGGTCGCCATCACCGGCGGCGGCAACCTGTCGTCGATCTGGCCGTACCAACATCGTGGAGCGCGCCGCCGTCGCCTCGATCGCCCGCGTGCTCGGAATCCCGCTCGTGGTGAGCGGCCAGACGCTCGGCCCCGTGCTCACCGACACCGACACCGCGGTCGTCGCCGACCTGCTGCGATCGGCGGCACTCGTCGGGGTGCGCGAGAGCGCGTCGCTCGGCGTCGCACAGCGCATGGGGATCGATGCGACCCGGCTTCAGCTCAGCGTCGATGATGCGAGCTTCCTCGCCGCCGAGGACGAACCGCTCGAGAGCGCGCCGGCCGACTCCGGCGGATACTGCGCTGTCACCCTCGCCAACCACCTGGGCGATGCCGACCGCGAGGCGTTCCTCGACCGCTTCGCCGAGCTCCTCGATCGGGTGGTCGAGACCACCGGTCTCGAGATCGTCTTCTTCGCGCACTTCGGCTCGCTCGACGGCGACGATCGCCGCGGCGACACCGCCATGCACGATGCCGTCGCCGAGCGGATGACCTCGCCCCGAGTGCGGTCGGTCACCCCCACCGACTCCCCCGCCGCCGCGCGACTCGCCAGGGGCGCCTCACTCGTGGTCACGAGCCGGTATCACCCGGCCGTGTTCGCCGTGTCCGCGGGCGTTCCGACCGTCGGCATCCCGGTGGACGGCTACACCACCGTGAAGCTCACCGGAGCGCTCGGAAACTTCGGGCAGTCGGGCATCCTTCCGGTCGATACGGTCGTCGGCGGCAGCGGCTTCGACCTCGTCGCCGACGTCTGGGCAGCCCGGGCGCAGATTCGCATCACCGGCACCGAGATGGCGCTCCCCAACCGCGCCGGCAAGAACGCCTGGTGGGACCGGGTGGCTGCGGCCTTCGCCCGCTGACGCGCGCGCTGGCATCCGGGCTGGGCTCGCGTGCCCGCGCCCCGTTCCCACCCGCCCCGTGCACGTACCCGCGCCCAGGCCCGTGCCGCACTCGCTCCGTACCGTTCCCATCACCGAGTTGCCCACTTCTGCGGAGAAACCGGCCCGAAATGCCCGATTCGAGCACAAAAGTGGGCAACTCGGTGCCAGGGGCACTTCGAGGGCGCGCGTCTGTCGGGCGCAGAGGCTTACGCCAGCGGCCGGGCCCAAGTGCTCTCGCGCCCGCGGCCGGGATGCTCCCGCGCACGCACTAGCGCCCGCTCGCGCCTATCCCCATCACCGAGTTGCCCACTTCTGCGGAAAAACCGGCCCGAAATGCCCGATTCGAGCACAAAAGTGGGCAACTCGGTGCCGAGGGGTACTTTCTAGGGCGCGCGCCGGGCGCTGAGCCTGCGCCGCGCGGGCCGATGCGCCCGCGCGCCCGCGCGCCGGGCCCAGGTGCGCCCGCTCACGCACTAGCGCCCTCCTCGCGCCCATCCCCATCACCGAGTTGCCCACTTCTGCGGAAAAACCGACCCAAAAGGCCCGATTCGACCGCAAAAGTGGGCAACTCGGTGCTTGGCGGGGTACTCCCTAGCGGTCGAGCGCCTGCAGCAGGTCCTCGACCAGGTCGTCGACACCCTCGATGCCCACCGACAGGCGCACAATCGTGTCCGGCACCTCGAGCGCGGTCCCGCGCACCGAGGCGTGCGTCATCTCCGAGGGGTAGCCGATCAACGATTCCACGCCCCCGAGCGACTCGGCCAGCAGGAACACCTCGGTCGACTCCACGAAGGTGCGAGCAGCCTCGGGCCCGCCCGCGAGCTCGAGCGAGAGCATGCCGCCGAAGCCGCGCATCTGCTTCGCCGCGATGTCGTGACCTGGGTGGTCGGCGAGCCCGGGGTAGAAGACCCGTGCGATCGCCGGATGCCCGGACAGCCGTTCCGCGATCGCCTGCGCGTTGGAGCTGTGCCGCTCCATGCGCACCGCGAGGGTCTTGATTCCGCGCACGGTGAGCCAGGCATCCATCGGGCCGGACACGGCACCAGCCGCGAACTGCTGGAACTGCACCTTCGCCGCGATGTCGTCGTTGGATGTGACCACCGCTCCGCCGAGCACGTCGGAGTGTCCACCGAGGTACTTGGTGGTCGAGTGCACCACGACGTCGGCGCCGAGGGCGAGCGGGTTCTGCAGGTAGGGCGAGGCGAAGGTGTTGTCCACCACCACGATCGCCCCGGCGGCGTGGCCGATCTCGGCGAGAGCGGCGATGTCGCTCACCTTCATGAGCGGGTTGCTCGGGGTCTCCACCCACAGCACGGTGGTGCCTGGGGTGACGGCGGCGCGCACGGCGTCGAGATCGGTCATCTCCTCGGTGTCGAGTTCAACACCCCACGGCACGAAGACGCGGTTGACCAGACGGTGCGTTCCGCCGTAGACATCGTTGCCCATCACCACGCGGGAGCCGGGCTTCAGGATGGCCCGCAGCAGGGCATCCTCACCGGCGAGCCCCGACGCGAACGACAGACCGTAGGTCGCGCCCTCGAGGTCGGCGATGAGCGTCTCGAGCGAGGTGCGGGTGGGGTTGCCGCCGCGGGCGTACTCGTAGCCGTTGCGGAAGCCGCCGATGCCGTCCTGCACGAAGGTGGAGGTCTGGTAGATCGGGGGGATGACGGCGCCGGTCGTGGGGTCAGGGGTCTGGCCGGAGTGGATGGCGCGGGTGGAGAAGTCGTGGGACATGGCTGCCTTTTCGGTGCGGTGGGTCGTGGGGGTCGGTCAGACGGTGAGGAACGCCAGCAGGTCGTGACGGGACACGACGGCGACCGGCTTGCCGCCTTCCGTCGCGACCAGCACGTCGCCCGACTCGAATGCGGTGCGCGCGTAGTCGAGCGACTCGTTCCGCCCGATCAGCCCGAGCGGGGCGCCCAGCACGGCACTCACCGGGTCAGACATGTCGGCCTCGCCGCGGAACACCTGCTCGAGCAGCGTGCGCTCGTCGAGTCCGCCCATCACCTCGCCCATCACCACGGGCGGTTCCGCCGACAGCACCGGGAGGGCGCTGAGCCCGAACTCCCCCATGATGTGGATGGCGTCGCGCACCGTGTCGGTCGGATGCACGTGCACGAGTTCGGGGATGGATTCGCCCCGCGCGGCGATGACGTCGGCGATCGTCGGTCCTTCGCTCGCCTGCGCGAAACCGTAGTCGCGCATCCACGTGTCATTGAAGATCTTTCCGAGGTAGCCGCGACCGCCGTCCGGCAGCAGAACGACCACGACGTCGTCTGGCCCGAGGGATCGAGCCGCTTCGAGTGCGGCAGCGACCGCGAGTCCGCTCGACCCGCCGACGAGCAGTCCCTCTTCCCTGGCGAGCCGCCTGGTGAGGTCGAAGGAGACGGCATCGGATGCCGCGATCACCTCGTCAACCACGGTCGGGTCGTACGCCTCCGGCCAGAAGTCCTCGCCGACACCCTCCACGAGGTACGGGCGTCCGGTGCCGCCGGAGTAGATGGAACCCTCAGGGTCGGCGCCGATCACACGCACCGAACCGCCCGAGACCTCCTTGAGGTACTTGCCGACCCCGCTGATCGTTCCGCCGGTGCCGACCCCCGCGACGAAGTGGGTGATCTTGCCGTCGGTGTCGCGCCAGATCTCCGGGCCCGTGGTCTCGTAATGGCTGAGCGGCCCGTTGGGGTTGGCGTACTGATTCGGCTTGAACGCCCCTGGGATCTCCCGCGCGAGTCGATCGGACACCCCGTAGTACGACTCGGGGCTGTCTGGCGCGACCGAGGTGGGGGTGACCACGATCTCTGCGCCATACGCGGTGAGCACGTTGCGCTTGTCTTCTCCGACCTTGTCCGGCAGAACGAAGACGCAGCGATACCCGCGCTGCTGCGCGACGAGTGCGAGCCCGACGCCGGTGTTCCCCGATGTCGGCTCCACAATGGTGCCGCCGGGTTTGAGCAACCCGTCCCGCTCCGCCGCATCGATGATGCGGGTGGCGATGCGATCCTTCGCCGAACCACCCGGATTCATGTACTCGAGTTTCGCGAGCACGGTGGCTTTGATGCCCAGGGTCACGGTGTTCAGCTTGACGAGTGGGGTGTTCCCCACGAGATCCAGCACGGTGTCGGCGTATTTCACGGAAAGGCCAGCCCTTGTTCGGCGTTGAGTTTGAGGTGGGTATCGCGGGCTCGTGACCCGCCCCAAAAGCCTACCAATCAGCCTCTGGGGCACCCCTCTCGTTACGACCGAGGCAACTGACGGTCGCATGCGTCATGCTTGAGGGGTGCCTTCCGCCTACGCGTGGGGCCGAATCGGCCGAAGAGGCCGAACCGACCGACTAGGCCGCATCGACGGAAAACGTCGAACTGACCCAAGGCCGCACCGACCGAACAGGATTGACGTGTCCCCTCGCGACTCCGGATCATCGTCCACCCCGCCCGATGACAAGAACCTCACGGTGAAGCAGCAACGTGACGTCCGTCGCGCTCAGAAGGTGGCTGCGCTCAAGCGCGAGCAGGCGAAGGAGAAGCGCCGCCGGCGCATGACGGTGATCATCGCGGGGCTCGCCACCGCCGCCGTGCTCGCTCTCGTCGTGACGTTCGTGGTCACCAGCAGCACACCGAAGCCCGATCCGGACGACATCTCCATCGAGGGTCTCGAAACGTTCGACAACCTCACCGCGAACCATGTCGACACGCAGGTCACCTACGAGCAGACCCCGCCCGCCGGCGGCGACCATGCCGGTGCCTGGCTGAACTGCGGCATCTACAGCGAGCCGGTGCCGAACGAGAATGCCGTGCATGACCTCGAGCACGGCGCGGTCTGGGTCACCTACAACGCCGATGAGGTCTCCGGCTCCGACCTCGACACGCTCCGGGCTTCCGTACCCGACACCTACATCACGCTCTCGCCGTTCCCTGACCTCCCCGCGCCGGTCGTCGCCTCCGCCTGGGGCGCGCAGGTCGCTTTGGACGGGGTGGACGACCCGCGTCTGCAGCAGTTCATCGACAAGTTCTGGCGTTCAGCGGATGCCCCGGAGCCCGGCGCCACCTGCAGCGGCGGTGTCGACGGCCCAGGCAAGGTGTCGTGACGACTGCTCAGAGACGTCTGATCGCCGCGGCGCTCGCCGCGGTTCTGCTGCTCTTCGGCGGGTTCGTCGTGGCACGACTCACGACTCCCGCACAGGTCGCCATGCCCGGCACGACGAGCGCCGAGGCGGGGTTCGCCCGCGACATGCAGGTGCATCACTCGCAGGCGGTGGAAATGTCGATGAGCGTGTACCGCACGACGGAGAACGCCGAGATCCGTGCGCTCTCCTATGACATCGCGACCGGGCAGGCCCAGCAGGGCGGACAGATGTACGGCTGGCTCGAGGCTTGGGGCCTGTCGCAGGCATCACCCGAACCCGCGATGACCTGGATGGTGCGGCCCGCGCTCGACGGCTCCATGGACCATTCCGCCGACGGAGACGATGGCTCAGCTGACGACATGGTGCCCGGCGGCGCCATGCCCGGCTATGCCACCGCCGACCAGCTGGCCGGGCTGGCCGCCGCGGACGGTGTCGAGCGCGACCGCCTGTTCCTCGAGCTCATGATCGAGCATCACCTGGGCGGGGTGGAGATGGCGGATGCCGTGCTCGCCCGCACGGAGCGCGCCGAGGTCGTGTCACTCGCGACCGGGGTGGTGAACTCGCAGACCGCCGAAGTCGAGACGATGCGGAACCTGCTCGGCACGCTCTGAGCTAGCCCTCGACGACCACCTGCCGCAGGTACAGCCGGGCGTAGACACCGTCGAGGGCGAGCAGCTCCTCGTGGGTGCCGCGCTCCACGATGCGCCCTGCCTCCACGACGAAGATGACGTCTGCCCGAACGATCGTCGACAGCCGATGGGCGATCGCGATGGTGGTGCGCCCCCGTGAGGCCGTGTCGAGGGCTGACTGCACCACCTGCTCCGAGATGGAGTCGAGCGCGCTCGTCGCCTCATCGAGGATGAGCACCTCGGGATCTTTCAGCAGCACGCGCGCTATCGCCACCCGCTGTTTCTCGCCACCGGAGAGTCGGTATCCGCGCTCCCCCACCACGGTGTCGTAGCCGTCGGGGAACGAGACGATCGTTTCGTGGATGTTCGCCGCTCTCGCCGCGGCCTCGATCTCGGCATCCGTCGCCTCGGGTCGGGCGTAGCTCAGGTTCTCGCGGATGCTCGCGTGAAAGAGGTAGGTCTCCTGGCTCACGATGCCGATGTGGGAGACCAGAGACTCCTCACGGAGGTCGCGCACGTCGACCCCGGCGAAGGAGACCGTGCCCTCGGTCACGGTGTGGAACCGCGGTATGAGGTACGAGAACGTGGTCTTGCCGGCGCCCGACGGCCCCACGAACGCCGCGTACTGACCCGGCTCGATCACGAGTGACACGTCGCGGAGGGTCGGCTCGCCTCTGTCTCGAGCGTCTGGGTAGGCGAACACCACGTCGTCGAAGCGCACTTCGCCGAGCCTGTCGGTGGGCACGTCGCGCGCATCCGGCCTGTCGGTGATGGCCGGCACGAGGTCGAGGTACTCGAAGATGCGGGCGAACAGCGCCTGCGAGGTCTGCAGGTCGAGCGCGACGCGCATCAGCCCGAGCAGCGGCCACATCAACCGGGCCTGCACCGTGGTGAATGCCACGATGGTTCCCGCCGTGATCGGCACCTCCCGCAGGATCAGCCAGGCGGACGCCACGTAGACGACCGCCGGGATGATCGACAGGAAGATCTGCACGGTGGCAAAGAACCACTGACCGCTCATTTGCTGACGCACCTGGAGGTCGACCTGGGTGCTGTTTTCGTCGGAGTATCGCGCCGTCTCGGTGCGCTGCCGGGTGAAGCTCTTCGCGAGCAGGATGCCCGATACCGACAGGGTCTCCTGCGTGATCGCCGTCATCTCGCTCAGCGACTCCTGCGTCTTCGTGGCGATCCGCGCCCGCACCTGACCCACCTTGCGCTGCGCGATGATCAGCAGCGGCATGAGCACCACGGCAACGACCGTGAGCTGCCACGACAGCACGAGCATCGACACGAAGGCGGCCGCAACCGTGACCGTATTGCCGAGCACGCTCGACACCGTGTTGGTGAGCACGCCGGCCACCCCACCCACGTCGTTCTGCAGGCGGGACTGGATGACACCGGTCTTGGTGTTCGTGAAGAACGCGAGTTCCATGCGCTGCAGGTGCGCGAACAGCCGCACCCGGAGCTGGCCCATCACGGTGTTTCCCACGGTGGCGGTGAGGTAGGTCTGCCACACGCCGAGCGCCGCGATGACGACATAGATTCCCACCATCGCGCCGACGATCTCGAGCAGCACGGGCACGTTCGGCGTGCCGCCTGGCGGGAACAGGCCCTCGTCGAATGCCCGCTGAGTGAGCAACGGCGGCAGCACGGTAAGCGCGGCGCCGATGATCACCAACACCGCAGTGATGCCGAGGGTGAGCCGATGGTCGACGAACAGCTCGCCGATGCGGCGAAGCAGGTGGGGGATGCGGGGGGCGCCCGCGTTCTCCTCGCGCTGCGCCGAGGCATCCGCGTTGCTGATCCGAGTGCGCGGCTTGCCGTGCTGCCCCACCTGATGACCGGACGTGTTCACCGTTTCACTGTACGGCGCGCCACCGGCGCGCGGCCCCGACGGCGAACGCCCTCGGCGAACGGCGGCCCCGGCTCACTCGCCCGGCGCGAATCAGGGCGCGACGCGGGTCACCTCGATCACCACGGCGCTCTGCGGAAACTGCACCGGCGCCTGCAGTCCGATCGAGCCGAGCATCCGCCCGGAGAGCCGGATGGGCCCCGTCGCCCAGGCGAGCGGCGACTGGCCGGGGCCGGGCAGCTCGTCGACCGGCGCTGCGAGGGACACGTCGTACACGGCGTCAGCGTCGAGGCCGGGAAGGGTGACCATGCCCACCGGGTAGCTCACGCTCGCGGTGCGCTGGGTGAGCGCGAATATCCCGCGGCCGCCGTCACGACTCACCACCCCACGAAGGTCGAGCGACTCGTCGGCGAGGTCGGCGTGCACGGAACGCCCGGTGTGGAACAGGTCTCGGTTGCGTCGCACCATGGCCACCCACTGCCGCAGACGTTCGAGATCCGCTGTGTCCACCGACGTGATGTCCCACTCGATACCGAAGTGGCCGAACATCGCGACAGCGGCCTGCAGGTCGAGGTCGAGGGTGCGGTGGGTGGAGTGTGATCGCGGCGAACCGACGTGGGCACCCATCAGCTCATACGGCAGCAGCAGGTTCGTGTACGCCTGATTGTCGAGGCGCTCGATCGGGTCGATGCAGTCGCTCACCCAGATGCGGTCGGTGCGGTCGAGGATGCCGAGATCTACGCGGGCGCCGCCCGAGGCACAGCTCTCGATCTCGACGCCGGGGTGCCGCCCGCGCAGTTCGTCGAGCAGTCGGTACAGCGCCTGCGTCGTCTCGTGCACTGCTGCGCGCCCGGTCCGCGGGTCGGCCGCCTCCAACAGATCCCGGTTGTGGTCCCACTTGAGGTAGGCGATGTCGTTCTCGCTGAGGATCGAGTCGAGTCGTTCCAACAGATAGGCGTAGGCATCCGGATGCGCGAGGTTGAGCACCTGCTGCTGGCGGCCGTCGATCGGCCAACGCGGTGCCGGGTGCAGGATCCAGTCCGGATGCTCGCGCCCGACCGTGCTGTCGGCGTTCACCATCTCGGGCTCCACCCACAGCCCGAATTCCATGCCGAGTGCGGTGACGTGCTCGATGAGCGGGGTGAGACCATCCGGCCACACCGACTCGTCCACGTACCAGTCGCCGAGCCCCGCGGTGTCGTCGCGCCGACCGAGGAACCAGCCGTCGTCGAGCACATACCGCTCGACGCCGAGGGTGGCCGCCCGGTCGGCGAGGGCCGTGAGCCGGCCGAGATCGTGATCGAAGTACACGGCCTCCCAGGTGTTCAGGGTCACCGGTCGTGGCCTCGCCGGGTGGTGCGGCCGTGCGCGGAGTTCATCGTGAAAACGACCGGCCAACTCGTCGAGCCCGTCACCCCAGCTGCCGATGACCCACGGCGAGCGGTAGCTCTCGCCCGGCGCGAGGCGTCCCTCGCCTGCCAGCAGCAGCTCGCCCCCGGAGAGGTAGGCCTCCGACGTGGAGGTGCGGATCGCCGCGAGGTGGTGGTTCCCGCTCCAGGCCACATGGATGCCGTGCACGAGGCCGCGCCGGAATCCGAAGCCGCGCTCCCCGGCGAACATCAGCAGGCTCGCATCCGCCCCTGGCCTACCGCGCCGGCTGTTTCGCGTGTGCTCGCCGATCGTGAAGGCGTGACGCTGCGGGCTGCGTTCCTTGAGGTGGCGACCCGTGGTGTCGAGCAGCTCCACTGCCGACGCGGGCAGCGGAAAGGTGAGCGACAACGACTGCACCGTGTAGTCGTCGGTGCCTTGATTTTCCAGTTCGACGCGCTGGCGAAGCAGGCCGCCCTCGCCGAGTTCGAGCTCGAACCGCACCGCGAGGCCCGCTGCGGAGTCGTCGGCGAGCACCGCGACGGCATGCTCGGACACCTCGATTCCCCGCACGGTGAGCTCCGGCGTGAAGCCGGTGCCGTCGGCGCGGCATCCGATGAGGCCCGGCTCGTTCTGCCAGCCCTCGGACTCCAGCGGGAGGAGGGTGAGTCGACCCGGGATATCGATGCCGCCAGACACGCGCTGGGGCCGGGATGCCGTGGCCAGGGAGGCGAGCTCACGCCCACTCACCTCGCCGAGGTCGCCGCCCCAGTGCACCACGATGGGGAGGCCACCCGTGCCTCGGTCGATCACCACGCTCGTGCCCCCGCGGCGGAGGTGGATGGGAGACGAGGTCGATGGGGCGTCAGTCATGTGCTGTCCTTCGAGTGCAAAAGCGGATGCCCGGGCGGTGGCCGCCCGGGCATCCGGTGTTCGGTGGTGAGTGCGTAGACCTGGTTTACTTCACCGATCCGGCAGTGAGTCCGCGGACGAAGTAGCGCTGCAGCGAGAAGAACAGGATGACGGGAACGAGGATGGTGATGAACGATCCTGCCGCGACGCCCTGCCACCCCTGACCGAACTGGCCGAGCAGGCCATACAGCGCCTGCTGCAGCACGGGGTTGCGGTTGCCGAGGAAGATGAACGCCACTAGGTAGTCGTTCCAGACCCACAGGAACTGGAAGATCGCGAACGACGCGAGCGCTGGCACCGACATCGGAACGATGAGACGCCAGAAGATCACGAAGTGACTCGCACCGTCCACCCGAGCCGCCTCGATGAGCGCCACCGGCAGCGTCGCCATGTAGTTGCGCAGGATGTAGATGGCCAGCGGCATGGCGAACGCGGCGTGCACGATCCAGGCTGCGGGGAACGTGCCGACGATCTGAATGCCGAACGTCCTCTGGAGATTCACATAGGCCTGGAGGATCGGCACGAGCGCCACCTGAAGCGGCACGACGAGCAGGCCGATGATGGTGGCGAAGTAGATCTCCTTGCCCTTGAAGTCCATGAACGTGAAGGCATACGCCGCGAATGCGGCGAACATGATCGGCAGCACCGTTGCGGGCACTGCAACGGCGACGCTGTTGAAGAAGTTCGTGCCGATGTCGAGCTTGATGAAGGCGTCGACGAAGTTCTGCACGGTCCAGTCCTGACCGAAGGGATCGAGCAGGGTGGTCCACCACCCCGTGCTCGTTGCGTCCACACGGGTCCGGAAGCTCGTGATGAGCAGACCGATGAGCGGAAGCATCCACAGGACTGCAAAGAAGAGCAGCACGAGGGAGAGCAGGATCTTGCGATCCGGCTTTGATCGCTTGGAGACGGTCCTCGTCTCCGCGACGGCCTTCGTGCCATCTTTGGTCTGAACGGTGACGGGGGTCGGGATAGCAGTCATCGCAGGAGCTCCTGACGGCGGTAGGTACGGACCTGGTAGTAGATCACCGGGATGACGGCGATCATGAGCACGGCGACCACCGCGGCGGCTTTGCCGGGGTTACCGAATGAGAAGAGCTGGTTGATGAACTCCATGCCGAGCACCGAGGTGCCGTAGGCACCGCCGGTCATGGCATAGACGATGTCGAAGATCTTCATCACCGTGATGAGGATGGTGATGAACACGGCGACGACGGTGGTCCAGATCTGCGGCACGATCACCTGGAAAAAGGTCTGGCGCTCGCCAGCACCGTCGATGCGCGAGGCCTCGATCGTCTCTTCCGGAACCCCCTTGATGGCGGCGGACAGCAGCACCATCGCGAATCCGGCGTTGAGCCAGATGACCACGATCATGAGCAGAATGCTGTTGAGCTTGCCATCGTTGATCGTGAGCCACGGGATCGGGTCGCTTCCGGTTACCGACGTGACGATCGCATTGAGCAGCCCGACCTGGGCCTGCCCAGGGGGGTCGTAGCTGTAGACGAATCGCCAGATTGTCGCCGCAGCGACGAAGCTGATCGCCATCGGCAGGAAGATCGTCGACTTGAAGATCTTCTCCCGCGTGGGACCGACCTTGTCGGCGAATGTCGCCACGAGGAGTCCGATCGCGACGGCCGAGGCGGGAACGATCAGGATCCAGAGCAGGTTGTTCCCGAGGATCTGAATGAAGCCCCCGCTGCCGAACAGGCTCGTGTAGTTGTCGAATCCTACGAACCGCTTGCCTGTGGCGTTGAAGAAACTCAGGTAGAACGTGCGGATGGTCGGGTAGATGAGAAAAGCCCCGATGAGCAGGAGCACGGGACCGATGAACACATATGGGAGAAGACGCGCTTCCCACTTGCGGTTGAACTTCTGCACGACGAAGTTCAACGCGAGATAGATGAGGAACGAGACCGCCAAACCGGCGACCACGGAGACTAGGGCACTGACGATCTGCATCGCGGGGTCCACCTAACGGCTCTGTTACGGACGAACGAAGGATGTTTGTGCCGGGTGGTGGTGCGGAGTCGCTCCGCACCACCACCCGGCGTCTAGCGATTGTTACTCAGAAGGCCACGAGTCGTCGATTGCCTTGAGCGCCTCGTCGAGGGTCTTCTGACCGGTGATCCACTCGGTGAGGATCGTCCACTCGGTGCCGGACCCCACGGCGCCGGGCATCTGGTCGGAAGCATCGAAGCCGAAGATCTCGGCCTCGCTGACGACCGCCGCCGCGTCACCCTGGAACTTGCTCTGGTAGAGGCTGGTGTCGAAGTCGGCGTGCGGGGAGAGGAAGATCGCCTGGCTGGCGTATCCGTTCGTGCCGAACTCCTTGCCCAGGATGTACTCGAGCACTGCGCTGACGTTCTCGTCGTCGGTGAATGCGCCGACGAGGTCGCCGCCACCGAGGGCACCGGATGTCGCACCCTCAGGAGTCGGCAGCGGGAATACGTCGACGTTGCTGTAGTCCTCGGCCGCGATCTGCGCCTTGATGTCATCGGGGAAGAA
This sequence comes from uncultured Actinomycetota bacterium, assembly GCA_963756375.1. GTDB lineage: Bacteria > Actinomycetota > Actinomycetes > Actinomycetales > Microbacteriaceae > Marisediminicola. The sequence goes on from CAVWNJ010000005.1 coordinate 1,975,331, forward strand.
GTCCGCGATGAACGTTCCCTGGCGCATCATGAAGCACTGACCGTTGTCCTTGCCATCAACGAACAGCTGGTTGCCGGCGGTACCGAAGTTGGTGGTGGCGATGGCGGGTCCGCCACCGTTCACGTTGCCCTCGGTGAGCGCGATCTCCTCGAACTTCTCGGCGGCCTCCTTGACCACCGGGGAGTCGAACTTCACGTCGTTGGTGATCCAGTCGTTGTAGGTGTCCAGCCCGCCGTAGCGCAGCACGTACTCCTCGAGCCAGTCGGTGGCGGCCCAGCCGGTCGCGCTGCCGGACTCGATGCCGATGCACCAGGGGTACCCGGCTCCGTCAGACTTGATCTGGTCCGTGAGGGCCATCAGTTCGGCGTCGCTGGTCGGCACGGCGTAGCCGTTCGCCTCGAAGGCTGCCGGGTTGTACCAGACGAGCGATTTGACGTTCACGCTGTAGGGCAGCCCGTAGGTCTGGCCGTCCACCTTGGCGATGTCCGGCAGTCCGGCTGCCTCGTCGGCTGTGATCGCGGGGACATCGACGAGATCGTCCAAGGGAAGCAACGAATCGACCTGCTGCTTGAGGATGCCGGGCGCTGGGTAGATCGCGATGTCGGGCGGGTCACCTGCCGTCACGCGCGTGACGACCGCGGTCTGGAAGTCACCGGTTCCGGTGTACTCCACGTCGATGCCGGAGGTCTCGCTCCAGGCATCCAGGTCGGCCTGGAACGCCGCTGCCTGCGCGTCGGTGAATGCACCGAGGATCTGAACGGTGTCGCCGCCGCTCCCCGAGCCTCCGTCGGATCCTCCGGAACAGCCAGCGAGGGCCATCGCGGATACCGCGGCCATGGCGCCCGCGGCGAGAATGTTCTTACGAAGCTTCATTACTTCGACCCTTCATCGGTTCAGGCAAAACCAAAACGTTTTGCTCACGCTCGACCCTAGGACGGATTCGCAACGAACGCGACCCATGCAGCCGTTACGGGTTGGTAACAATCAACCTCTGCATCCCGAGAGTCCTTACTGTGAGCGTATCCCTCAGGGTCAGGCAACGGTGACAGGGTGCGCCGACACCCCGGATGGCACCGCCACCGAATCGCGCTCAACGAGATAGCACTGCATCTTCGTCCGCGCCTCCGATGTCGATGACGGCGCACCCGCCTTCATCTGCGCCACCACTCTCTGCACCGCCCAGCGCCCCATGTCGTAGTGGGGAAGCGCCACGGTGGAGAGCCCCGGCGTGAGGTTGGCGGCAATGATCTCCAAGTTGTCCACGCCCACGACGGAGAGATCTCGTGGAATCGAGAGGCCGAACATCCCGGCCACCTGATACACACCCATCGCAAATTGATCGTTGAAGCAGAAGACACCTGAGGGACGCATTCCCGACTCCAGGAATCTGCCGAACGCCCCACGCGCGATGCCCGTGGCCGCTGCACCGCGCTCGACGTCCGCCTCGATCACAAGGTCGGGATCGAACGGTACGCCCGCGCGTTCCAAGGCGCGGCGGTAGCCCCGCAGTCGGCCGGTCTTGGCCGGGGTGTCGTCTCGGATGGTGAGGTGCGCGATCGCTCGATGCCCGTGGGCGATCAAGAAGTCCGTCGCCGACTCGGCGATCTGCTCCTCGTCAGGAACGACCGAAGGAAAGGCGTCGGAAATGTCGTAAGCGTCCGCGATCACCACGGGGAGCTGTCCGAGTACAGCAGGGACCTCGACCTCGCGGTGGTACATCTTGGCGTAGACGATTCCATCGACCTGGTGGGCGAGCAGCGCCCGGATCTGGCCGAGTTCCACCTCGGCGTCGCGGTTCGAGTTGACCATCATGAGCAGGAACCCCGCCTCCGCCGCTGCATCCTGTGCACCGAGAACGAGCTGGCCGGCGAACGGCGTGGTGGCGACCTCGTCACCGACGAAACCGATGATGCCGGACCGCTGCCGCCGAAGCGCACTGGCGATGCGATTGGGTGCGTAGCCCAGTTGGCTGGCCACCTCTTCGACGCGGAGCCGGGTCTGCGGACTCACCTTGCCCTGTCCGCTGAGGGCGTGCGACACGGTCGTAGCCGACACACCTGCGAGGCGGGCGACGTCGGAAATGCCGATTCTCTTACCCATGATCCGTGACCTCCTAGCCGTGGTCAGACACTCCGCTGGGCTGGTCAGGCCCGCGGATCCCGGGCGGAGCGAAATCGATTCACCTCGAGCGTGCTTCCGAGTGTAGCCGCAGGCCATCCGCGCGGCCAAGGGTCAAGTCGAGGGCTTGTTGGGGCGCGCATCGATCACTCGAAAAACTAGGCTGGGCAACTGCACCTGTCTACTACTCAACAGGCCTCAGCCTGCGCTACGATCGGAATACCCCCGTTCGGGGGTGTTTGCTTGACGTGAAGGTCTGTAACCCCGACGACCGGTCTACCTAACCGATCGAAGGCCTTCCTGTTGGAACAGGACCAGTGATGATCACCCGTATACCCCGGGACAGTCGTGCGCGCTCATTCGAGCGCGCTTCGCAGACCGCCGCAGGCACCGCCACCGTCGAACAGATGCACCCAACGCACAAGATCGCGGGTCATCTTCGCCGCCGGATCACCCCGTAGTCACAGCTAGGGTCCCCGTCCCTGATCCCGGGCACCCAGGCTGAGGCGGCACCGGCGCGGGGTTTGACGAGTGGTTACGTCAAGCCCCGCGCCACCTCTGTTTTCACCAACAGTCGCGCATCGCGCAACACAAAACGCCCCCCGGCCGAAGCCGAGGGGCGTTTTTTGTGGAGCTGAGACTACTTGAGGACGATGGTGGCGCCGGCCTCTTCGAGCTGGGCCTTGGCCTTCTCGGCGGTCTCCTTGTTGACACCCTCGAGCACGACGCCGGGGGCGCCGTCAACGACGGCCTTGGCCTCGCCGAGGCCGAGGCTCGTGAGCGCGCGGACCTCCTTGATGACCTGGATCTTCTTGTCGCCGACGGCTTCGAGCACGACGTCGAAGGAATCCTTCTCCTCGACCTCTTCAGCCGGAGCGGCGGGTCCGCCAGCAGCCGCGACAGCGACCGGGGCAGCGGCGGTGACCTCGAAGGTCTCCTCGAACTTCTTCACGAAGTCGCTCAGCTCAATGAGCGTGAGCTCCTTGAACGCGTCGAGCAGTTCGTCAGTGGTGAGCTTTGCCATGATTTTCTCCTTGTGTGGTTCTGTTGTCTGTCACCGCGAGATGAAGCCGGAGGCTTCTTAGTTCGCGGACTCCTGCTTCTCACGCAGCGCGTCGACCGTGCGAACGGCCTTCGACAGCGGTGCGTTGAAGAGATAAGCGGCGCCGAACAGCGACTGCTTGAAGGCGCCAGCAAGCTTCGCCAGCAGCACCTCCCGGCTTTCGAGGTCTGCGAGCTTGATGACCTCGGCGGCGGTCAGGGGGTTACCGTCGAAGTAACCGCCCTTCACAACCAGCAGAGGGTTTGCCTTGGCAAAGTCACGGAGAGCCTTCGCTACGGCGACAGTGTCACCGTGAACGAATGCGATCGCGGACGGTCCGACAAGCTCGTCGTCAAACGAGCTGATGCCGGCGTTGTTGGCCGCAATCTTGGTCAGCGTGTTCTTCACCACGGCGTATGTTGCGTGCTCACTGATCGTCGTGCGCAGCGTCTTCAGCTGGGCGACGGTGAGTCCGCGATACTCGGTGAGCATGACAGCGTTCGAGCTCTGGAATTTCTCCGTGAGCTCGGCGACTGAAGCTTCCTTGTTCGCCATGGCACTCCTTAGATTGGTGTTCGTGTGCGCCAGAGCTGCGGGAGAGACGCGCGCGCATGAAAAAAGCTCCGGCGCAAGCGCACGGAGCTGAACCCACTAAGGGAGACACTTCACACACCTGCGCGGGCCGTCGCTATTGCGAGCGTTCCTTCGGGCATTCGCGAGAATCACTTCTCGGCGCACACCACGAAGACCTGCGGTCTTTGGCTTCGATCACAGTACGGGACGATCGGCACGAAGGCAAACCGGCGCCGGACGGTCGGTCCGGCGCCGGTGTGCGCTACACGTGATCGCGCCAGCTGTGCTTCGGCTCGTAGCCGAGCATCCGACGCGCCTTCTCGATCGAGAGGAGGGTTTCCCGCTCCCCCAGCTCGCCGCGGATCTCGACGTCGGGGAATACCGCGCGCATGAGTTCGGTGCTCGAGCGGCTCATCACCGTGTCCGACTGGGCGATCACGTACGCCTCAAACCCGGGAATGCGCGCCTCGAGAGCGCGGAGCACGGCCTGTGCGCCATCGCGGGCATCGATGTAGCCCCACAGATTCCAGCTACGGATGCCCGGATCGGCGTCGAACGACGGGAACTCGGCGTAGTCGGCCTCGATCATCACGTTGGAGAATCGAAGTCCGGAGATGCTCAGTTCCGGGTCCCAGCGCACCAGCTTGCGTGCGAGTTCCTCTTCGAGGTGCTTGGTGAGGGAGTACATGCTTTCGGGGCGGGAGTCATACTCCTCGTCGACAGGCACATAGGGCGGGGGCGTCTCGAACGGGATGCCGAGCAGCGTCTCGCTGGAGGCGTAGACAATGGTTTTGATCCCCGCGCGACGGGCACCCTGGAACACATTGAAGGTGGCCGCCATGTTGTTGTGGAAGGTCTGCGAGTCGGTGAGGATGCCGCCTGCCGGAATCGCCGCCAGGTGCACCACCGCGTCGAGCCCGGAATGGCGGTCGTCGATGCCGCAGAGGGCGTCGACGGTCTGACCATAATCGGTGAGGTCCACGCGGGTATACCCCTCGAGCTTCGCCACGACGGTGTCGAGCGCGAACACCTCATGCCCCGCCGCGCGCAGCTCGCGGGCGACAACTGTGCCCAGTTTTCCGGCAGCACCGGTGACGGCAATCTTCATTGAGGAACCTTTCGTCGGTTCCGCCAGTCTGCCACGGTGATCGAGGTTGCCCCGCCCGTCAGGCTTCGTTGACAGCCGTCCCGCTCGACGGCGATGCCGCCCCACCTGCAGGCAGGGTCACCGTGAATACGGTGCGTCCCGGCTCGCTTTCGACGCCAACGGTACCGTTGTGGCCGGCCACCACGGCACGCACGATGGCGAGTCCGAGCCCGGTGGAGCCCGCGGCGCGCGACCTGGACCCGTCGCCCCTGGCGAAGCGCTCGAACAGCGAGTCGCGAACATCCGCCTGGATGCCGGGTCCCGCGTCGGTGACGGTGATGACGGCGTCGGATGCGGCGGCGAGCGCCACGGTGATGCTCGTGCCGGCGGGCGTGTGCACCCGCGCGTTGGTGAGGAGGTTGGCGATCACCTGATGCAGTCGCAGGGCATCGCCCGGGATGATCACGGGATCGTCGGGTAGGTCCAATGACCAGTCATGATCGGGCCCGGCCGCATGGGCGTCGCTGACCGCGTCGATGAGCAACCGCGAGACATCCACCTCCGACCGCTCGAGGTCCCTGCCCTCGTCGAGCCGCGCAAGCAGCAGCAGGTCCTCCACCAGCGATGTCATCCGCACGGCTTCGGACTCCACGCGCCCGATGGCGTGCACCACGTCGGGCGGAAGGTCATGGCCACTTCTGCGCGTGAGTTCGGAGTAGCCCCGGATGGAGGCGAGCGGCGTGCGCAGCTCGTGACTCGCGTCGGCCACGAACTGGCGCACCTTACGCTCACTCTCCTGACGCGCGGCGAGCGCCGAGGCGATGTGCCCGAGCATGCGGTTGATCGACGCGCCCACCTGACCGACCTCGGTGCGCCCGTCCGCGTCCTCTTCCGGCACTCGTACGCCGAGCGCGACCTCACCCCGGTCGAGCGGCAGTTCGGCGACCCGCGCGGCGGTGGCCGCAACCCGGTCGAGCGGTCGCAGGGAGCGGCGGATGAGCGCCGTCGCGCCGAACGCCGCGATCACGACGCCCGCCGCCGTGACGCCGCCGATGACGAGGAGGAGCTGGGTCACGAGAGAATCCACCGGCGCGAGCGGGAGCGCGATGATCTGCGTGGCGCCCCGGTCGGTGTCACCGGCAGCGACGCGATAGCTCCCGAGCCCGTCGAGGGTGACCGTGTGCGGATCGCCGTCGGTGGGCACGGCCACGAGCTGGGCCGCCTGAGTGGCCGTGAGGGACTGCCGAGAGCCGTCATCCGTGAAGTACGCGGTGGCCACCAGTTCGCCGCCAACGGCGACGCCCGAGATGATTCCCACGCTCAGGAACTCGGGTGGGATCTCTATGCGGGAGAAGCGCGAGTCGGGTCCTCGCGCGTCACCGTCGAAGCGGTCCGAGCGTTCGGACCGCTCGGTGGCATCGGTGAGTTGGCTGTCGAGTCGGTCGACGAGGCTCGACCGGAGGTAGGCCACGCTCACCGCTCCGATGGCGATGCTCGCGACCGCGAGGAGTGCGACGACGCCGAGGACGAGTCGTCGCCTCAGGGTCCAGACCCGGTTCACACCGCCGCTTTGATGAGATACCCGACGCCGCGAACGGTGTGGATCATGGGCGGGCCGACCGAGTCGATCTTCTTGCGCAGGTAGGAGATGTAGATCTCCACGATGCTGGACCTACCGCCGAAGTCGTAGCTCCAGACCCGGTCGAGGATCTGCATCTTGCTCATCACCCGACGGGGGTTCCGCATGAGGAACCGGAGCAGCTCGAACTCGGTGGCCGTGAGCTCGATGTGAGTGTCGCCACGGCGAACCTCATAGCTCTCCTCGTTCAGTTCGAGATCGCCGACTACGAGTCTCGGGTCTGCGGCGTCATCCACCACGATGGATGACCGACGGATGAGCCCGCGCAGCCTCGCCACCAGCTCCTCCAGGCTGAAGGGCTTGGTGACGTAGTCGTCGCCACCGGCGGTGAGGCCGGCGATCCTGTCGTCGAGCGAGTCCTTGGCCGTGAGGAAGAGGATCGGCACCTCCTGGCCGTCGGCGCGCAGGCGGTGCAGCACCTGGATGCCGTCGATGTCGGGGAGCATCACGTCGAGCACCACCACGTCGGGGCGGAATTCGCGGATCAGGGCGATGGCCGACCTCCCCTCGGCGGCGTGACGCACATCCCATCCCTCGTAGCGCAGCGCCATGGTGAGCAGATCGGTGAGGGAGTTCTCGTCGTCGACCACCACGGCGCGGATCGGGGTGCCGTCGGTGCGGCGGAGCAGGGGGCGCGGGGCGGGAGAGGTGTTCGTCACTCTGACTATTCTCACTGCGAACCTATGAACCGGCTATGAACCGGCTTGATGCCTGCCAAGCAGCATCGGCCGTAGCGCAACGGATGATCGGTCCCCCGCTTCTCGTTACGCCTGAGCGCCCTACGCCGGGTATCGGTGGCGTGACGGAGAATGGACGCGTGACCTTCCACCAGCCCATGCTCTCCCTCTGGGACGAGCCGGTGCCCGACTACCGCACGCGGCTGGTCGCCTCGTCGACCGACCGGGTCGCCTGGCTGAAGGCACGGAGCCGCGGCGTCACGGCTACGGACGCGGCGAGGCTCTCCGGCCTCCGTTCCGTGCGGGCTGTGGCATTCGAGAAGGTGAACGGATCGGGGTTCGGAGGCAATGCCTACACCGACCACGGTCGGGCCAGGGAACCGGAGATCGCGCGCTGGGTGCAGGGGATGTTCGGCATCGAGCCGAGCAACGGGCTGTTCCACGCGGCATCCGATGTGCGCCACCTTGCCACCCCCGACGGGATCGGGCACTCCAAGACCGGTGTCGTGCAGCTCGCCGAGATCAAGACCACCGCGTCACGCTGGCAGTCGATCCCGCGCTCGTACCTCCGTCAGGTCTGGTGGCAGCAGCACGTGCTCGGGGCGGAACGCACCCTGCTCGTGTGGGAGCAGCACGACCGGTTCGTGCCGGTGGATGCGGAGCCCGAGTGCCGCTGGATCGACCGCGACGACAACGAGATCCACATGCTCGTTCAGTTGGCGGGGCGCGTGCTCGACCTGCTCGCCACCGGGCGCTGATCCCGCGTGACGGGTGAGAAGACCCGCACGGCGGTCAGACCCGTTTTATTCGTCGCGCCCGAGTCCACTCCGGCTCCGCCGCGGGCAAGTTAGCATCCAAGAGACCTTGACGAAACAACGGCGACTCACTCTCGCGGTTGACTCATCAGACCGACCGGGAGGACAACGGATGTCGACCATGAGAGCCGCAGCCATCGAACGCACCGGCGAGCCGGAGGAGCTGACCACGGTCGAGGTGGAGCGACCGGTGCGGGTCAACTCCGAAGTGCTCGTGCGTGTCATCGCCGCTGGCATCAACCCGATCGACGCCAAGACGAGGGCGGGACGCGGGGTTTCCGGCGCGATCGAGGTCTGGCCGGCGGTGCTCGGCTACGACTTCAGCGGCATCGTGGAGGAAACTCCGTACGAGGCGCATCCCCTCCAGCCGGGCACGGAGGTGTTCGGCATGACATCGGTGCCTCGGTCGGGCGGCAGCTACGCCGGTTTCGTGTCGGTCTCCACGCTGAGCGTCGCGCGAAAGCCGGCCACACTCTCCCATGTGGAGGCGGCCGGCGTTCCCCTCGCCGCGCTTACGGCCTGGGGAATGGTCGTGGACGTGGCGAAGGCGCACGAGGGTCAGCGGATGCTGATCCACGCGGGAGCCGGAGGCGTCGGGCACTTCGCGGTGCAACTCGCCGCCTATTTCGGTGCCCACGTGATCGCGACCGGCTCGGCATCGAACCTCGGTTTTCTGCGGGAGCTCGGCGCATCCGAGGTGGTCGACTACACGGCGGAGCGGTTCGAGACGGCGTCGGCGCCGGTCGACGCGGTGATCGACCTCATCGGGAACGTGCGTGACGACACCGGTACCCGTTCGCTCGCCGCGCTACGCCGTGGCGGGATTCTGGTGAACGCCCCCACCGGAAGCTGGCCCACCATGGGCGCCGAGGCCGCCGCTGCCGGAGTGCGCGCCACCGGCTACAAGGTGGCGCCGGATGCCGCGACCCTGATGGTGATCGGACGCCTGATCGATTCCGGCGACCTCCGCGTGCACATCGACCAGGTCTTCGATCTCGACGACTCCGCTGCCGCCCACAGCGAGCTCGAGAAGGGCCACACGAGGGGCAAGATCGTGCTGCGGGTCAGCGAGGGGTAGGCACCGCTGATCGAGCGGGTAGAACCCGCTGATCGAGCCTGTCGAGATCCGCACGGGCGAGAACCCGCAGATCGAGCCTGTCGAGATCAACAGCGCGGCAGAACCCGCAGATCGAGCCTGTCGAGATCCAGACGGGCGGGGGTCTCGACAGGCTCGACCAGCGGGGTCGGCTCGACCAGCGCGGCAGAAACCGCTGATCGAGCTTGTCGAGATCCAGACGGGCGGGGGTCTCGACAGGCTCGACCGGCGGGGTGGCTCGACCGGCGAGGCAGAAACCGCTGATCGAGCCTGTCGAGATCCAACGCGGCAGAACCCGCAGATCGAGCCTGTCGAGATCCGACGGGCGGGGGTCTCGACAGGCTCGACCGGCGAGGTTGCTCGACCAGCGCGGCAGAAACCGCTGATCGAGCTTGTCGAGATCCGGACGGGCGGGGGTCTCGACAGGCTCGACCGGCGGGGTGGCTCGACCAGCGCGCTAGAAACCGCTGATCGAGCTTGTCGAGATCCGACGGGCGGGGGTCTCGACAGGCTCGACCGGCGGGGTGGCTCGACCGGCGAGAGGGGGTCTCGACAGGCTCGACCAGCGACAGGCTCGACCGGCGGGGTGGGGGGCTCGACCGGCGGGGTGAGGGGCGGAGGTTACAGTGCCCGTTCCCGCACGAAGTCGTGCTCGAAGCGGGATCCGACGAGGAAACGCTTCGTGCCCACCTGCCGAAAGCCCGACCGCTCATAGAACGCGTTCGCGCGCGCGTTGAGTTGGTTCACCCCGAGCCACACGCCGGCCGCACCTACCTCGGCTGCGGCCTGCACCGTCGCCTCCACGAGCGCCGACGCCACCCCGGAGCCCTGGCTGCCCGGCAACACGTAGCACTTGCTCAACTCCACCGAGGGCGCAAGGGTGAGGGCCGCCAGCACGTCGTCGTCCGTCGGCGGCGTGAGCACGAGCATGGTGTACCCCACGGGCATCGCTCCGGTTTCCGCCAGGAACAGCACCCGATCCGGGTCCGCCAGGTACTCCGCCATCCGACCCTCCGACAGGTTCGCGCCGATGAACTCGGCGATGTCCGCAGGCTTCGTGGTTGCTGGGCAGGCCAAGGGGAAGGTGGCCGCGGCGAGCTGGTGCAGGGCGAGTGCATCACCTGGCCCCGCCTTACGAACGATTGTCTCCATGCGGTCCTCCGGGTGCGCGAAAGGGGCCCGCGAGAACGCGAGCCCCTTCCGAGGTGATGTGTGCCTGAGCTTTACAGACCGTTGATGTCCAGCGGGATGCCGGGGCCGAACGTGGTCGACACCGTGCCCTTCTGGATGTAGCGGCCCTTGGAGCTGGAGGGCTTGGCGCGCTGGATCTCGTCCATCGCGGCCTTGATGTTCTCTTCGAGCTTCTCGAGGTCGAAGCCGGACTTGCCCACGATGAAGTGCACGTTGCTGTGCTTGTCGACGCGGAACTCGATCTTTCCGCCCTTGATCTCGGTCACGGCCTTGGCCACGTCCGGGGTCACGGTTCCGGTCTTCGGGTTCGGCATGAGGCCACGGGGACCAAGCACCTTACCGAGACGACCGACCTTGCCCATGAGCTCAGGGGTCGACACGGCCGAGTCGAACGAGGTGTAGCCGGCGGCCACCTTCTCGATGAGCTCGTCGCCACCCACCTCGTCGGCGCCGGCAGCGATTGCCGCGTCGGCCGCGGGTCCCGTTGCGAACACGATGACGCGGGCGGTCTTACCGGTGCCGTGCGGCAGGTTGACGGTGCCACGCACCATCTGGTCTGCCTTGCGGGGGTCGACGCCGAGCTTGAGTGCGACCTCGATGGTGGAATCGAACTTCTTCGAGCCGGTCTCGCGAGCGACAGCGACTGCCTCGGCGGGGCTGTAGAAACGACCCTCTTCGATCTTCTCCGCTGCGGCGCGGTAGGCCTTCGACTTCGCGGCCATTATGCCTCCACCGTGATTCCCATTGAACGGGCGGTACCCGCGATGATTTTGGATGCTGCGTCGATGTCGTTGGCGTTCAGGTCCGACATCTTCGTCTCAGCGATCTGGCGGACCTGCTCCTTGGTGAGCTTCGCCACCTTGACGGTGTGCGGGGTGCCTGAACCCTTGGCGACGCCTGCCGCCTTCTTGATGAGCTCGGCAGCCGGCGGGGTCTTGAGGATGAACGTGAACGAACGGTCCTCGTAGACGGTGATCTCCACCGGGATGACGTTTCCGCGCTGCGACTCGGTCGCGGCGTTGTACGCCTTGCAGAACTCCATGATGTTGACGCCGTGCTGACCCAGCGCAGGCCCGATGGGCGGTGCGGGGTTGGCGGCGCCGGCCTGGATCTGAAGCTTAATCAGACCCGTGACCTTCTTTCTCGATGCCATAGTTTTTTCCTTTTCTGTCCGAGCATCCGACTGGATGCTCTCCCGCAGTTCCGGCGAACCCGGCCGCGGTGGTTTGGTGGGGACCCTCTCTCGAAGGCCCGATCTGCAAGCTTAGGCGCTGACGCCCGCGGCTAGAGCTTGGTGACCTGATCGAAGCTGAGCTCGACCGGGGTCTCGCGCTCGAAGAGCGACACGAGCACGGTGAGCTTGCCGCTCTCCGGCTTGATCTCGCTGATCGAACCGGGAAGGCCCGCGAACGACCCCTCCTTGATGGTGATGGTCTCGCCGACCTCGAAGTCGACTTCCTGCGGGATGGAGCGGGCGGTGGTGCGGCTGCCCTTGGCTCCGGCCTTGACCGGTGCCTCCACGATCTGCACGAGGCTCTTCAGCATCGAGAACGCCTCCTCGAAGCGCAGCGGCGTGGGGTTGTGCGAGTTGCCGACGAACCCGGTGACACCGGGGGTGTGGCGCACGACCGACCAGCTGTCCTCGTTGAGGTCCATGCGAACGAGCACGTATCCGGGGATGCGCACACGGTTGACCAGCTTGCGCTGGCCGTTCTTGATCTCGACCACGTCTTCCATCGGCACCTCGACCTGGTAGACGTAGTCCTCCATCGACATGCTGACCTTGCGGTTCTCGATGTTCTGCTTCACGCGCTTCTCAAAGCCCGCATAGGAGTGGATGACGTACCACTTGCCGGGCGCGTACTTCAGCTCCTTGCGGAACTCCTCGTACGGGTCGATCTCGGCGTCGTCCTCTTCGGCCGGAGCGGCCTCGTCGGCGCCCTCCACGAAGGGTGCGACATCCGGGCCGTCCGCGCCGGCCTCTTCGGCCTCGATGTCGGCTTCGTCGTCGGTGGCCGCGACGGAGGCGTCGGCCTCGTCGAGCGAGTCGACGTGCAGGGCATCCTCGACGATGGCGTCGGCTTCGGGGTCTGCCGACTCCTCGAACGCCGCGCTGTCCTCGTCGGAGGGCACGCCGTCGCCTTCGGTCTCCACGTGGATGGCAACGGCCTCAGCAGCCTCCACCGAATCCTCGGCGGCCTGCTGGGTGTTGCCCTCCTGCGCCTCTTCTACCTCAGAGGACTGCTCGGCAGCCGTCGCGAGGTCGACATCGTCGCGTTGGGTCTCAGACACTGATTTCCATTCCGTTTCGTTTCATTGGGCACCGGGGCGTAAAGCAGCGCCCGGTCGCGCCTGCGGGTCGCACCGGAACGCATCGCCCGGCCCCCGCCCGCACCGCCTCAGGCGGCGCGGTTCACACTGTTTCTACTGCCCGTCGATGGGTCCATCGCCGAACACGTACTGCACGCCGAGGCCGAACACGAAGTCCAGACCGGAGACGATGGCCATCATGATCACGACGAACCCGAGCACGACAGCCGTGTAGCTGAAGAGCTCCTTGCGCGTGGGGGTGACGACCTTCTTGAGTTCGGCCAGGACCTGTCGGATGAACAGCGCGACCCGAGCGAAGGGGCTGCGCCGACCGGCACGCTCCTTGCGGGCGTTCGCGACGATGTCCTCACTCGGTTCGTCGATCACGTTTTTCGCCACTGTCATTACCTTCCGGACATCGGCACCCCGGTCAGCTGACCGGCGAACCTGTGCTGTTTCGTGCAAACCGCACGAATCGAGCTGCAGGGCGGACAGGACTCGAACCTGCAACCTGCGGTTTTGGAGACCGCTGCTCTACCAATTGAGCCACCGCCCTTCGGAGCGAAACCCCACACTCATCGAGGTAGAGACGACACTGGATGTGGCGTTCGACTTCGACTCGGCCCCTCAGATCTGGTGCGACACCGATACGGCGTCGTCCCCTCGATCACAATCGGGCACGCAAAAGCATGGCAGATTTCTACTACCGCGAACCAGTGTAGGTCACGGTTTAGGGGGTGTAAAGCCAGCTCCCCCGCCCTCGTTCTCTAAGCTGGGATGGTGCCAGCCCCCCTCTCGCGCGTATCGAAGCGCATCGCATCCATCGCCGAATCCGCCACCCTCAAGGTCGACTCCAAGGCCAAGGCCCTGCAGGCGGCCGGGAGGCCCGTGATCAGTTACGCCGCGGGTGAGCCCGACTTCGCCACCCCGCAGCACATCGTCGAGGCCGCCTCCGCTGCGGTGCTCGACCCCAAGAACCATCGCTACACGCCGGCGGCCGGGTTGCCCGACCTGCGCGAAGCCATTGCGCGCAAGACGCTCCGCGACAGCGGGCTCGAGGTTCCTGCGTCACGCGTGGTCGTGACGAACGGCGGAAAGCAGGCCGTGTACCAGGCGTTCGCCACACTGATCGACCCGGGCGACGAGGTGCTGCTGCCGGCGCCGTACTGGACCACCTACCCCGAGGCCATCAAGCTCGCCGGAGGCGTGCCCGTCGAGGTGTTCGCGGGAGCCGACCAGAACTACCTCGTCACGGTGGAGCAGCTCGAAGCTGCCCGCACCGACCGCACCAAGGTGCTGCTGTTCGTCTCCCCGTCGAACCCGACCGGATCGGTCTACTCCCCCAGCGAGACCGCGGCGATCGGCGAATGGGCCCTCGAACACGGCATCTGGGTGATCTCCGATGAGATCTACCAGAACCTCACCTACGACGGCGTGCGCGCGGTGTCGATTGTGGAGGCCGTTCCCGCCCTCGCCGACACGACGATCCTTGTGAACGGGGTGGCCAAGACCTATGCGATGACCGGATGGCGGCTGGGGTGGATGGTCGGACCCGCCGATGCCATCGCCGGGGCATCCAACCTGCAATCGCACCTCAGCTCGAATGTGTCGAACATCTCCCAACGCGCCGCCATCGCTGCCCTCGACGGGCCACAGGACGCCGTCGACGAGATGCGGAAGGCGTTCGACCGACGCCGCACAACCATCGTGCGCGAGCTCTCCGCGATCGACGGGCTCACCTGCCCGACGCCCGAGGGCGCGTTCTACGTGTACCCGGATGTGACCGGACTGCTGAACCGGGAGTGGGCAGGCGTCACGCCCACCACCTCGCTCGAGCTCGCCGACCTCATTCTGGAGAAGGCGGAGGTTGCCGTGGTGCCCGGCGAGGCCTTCGGACCGAGCGGCTACCTGCGTCTGTCGTATGCGCTCGGTGACGACGCCCTCATCGAAGGCGTGCAGCGGTTGCAGAAGCTGTTCTCGTAGGGCGGGCCCTCCGCGACAAGCGTCGGACGAGCTTCTCGGCTTCGACGATCACGAGAACGGTCGACCCGACCAGAATGCTCGCGAGCCATTCGGGCGCACTCAGTGGAGTGAGTCCCATCAGGTTGGCCGACACCGGCCAGACGGTCACGCCCCACTGAAGGATCAGGGCACCGACCGAGGTGAACAGCAGCGGTTTGTTGCCCAGCGGCCGGAGCTGGAAGAGCGATTTGTACTCCGCGCGCGAACTCAGCGCCTGGAAGAAACTGAGCATGACGAACGTGGTCATGGCGAACGTGCGTGCGTGCACCTCGTCGTAGCCGTTCTCCAGCGCCCAACGGAAGACGATCAGCACCCAGAGGGCCATCCAGACGCCGGTGATGGCGGCTCGGAACCACAGCGTTCGGGAGAGCAGCCCCTCAGAACGCGCGCGGGGCGGGCGGTCGAGTTCATCCCCCTCTGCAGGTTCGAGCGCGAGCGCCACATCCTGAACCCCGTTGGTGACGATGTTGATCCACAACATCTGCACCGGCAGGAACAGGAGTGGCTGCTCGGTCACCACACTGAGGGAGACCGCTACGAGGGCTCCTGCTCCCGTGGAGAGCAGAAAGTACGTCGCCTTCCGGATAGCCGCGAACGTCACCCGGCCCTGCCGCACAGCGTGCACGATGGTGACGAAGTTGTCGTCGGTCAGCACCACGTCCGCGGCCTCGCGCGCGACATCCGTACCGGACTTGCCCATCGCGACGCCGATGGCGGCCGCCTTCAGGGCGGGAGCGTCGTTGACGCCGTCTCCCGTGACGGCCACGACGTGGTCGCGGGACTGCAGCACGCGCACGATGCGAAGTTTGTCCTGAGGGGTGACCCGTGCGGCGACACTCGTCTGCTCGAGGCGCGCCGCGAGCATGTGGTCGTCGAGCGTCGCCGCCTCCGCGCCGGTCAGCGCCGGCGAATCGGTCGGCAGACCCAGGCGCGCGGCGATGGCCATCGCCGTGACCGGATGGTCGCCCGTGATCATCTTCACCTGGATGCCGGCGCGGCGGCACTGAGCGACGGCCTCAGCCACCCCCGGCCTCGGCGGGTCCGCCATCCCTTCGAGCCCGAGGAAGGTCACGCCCGCGGGGCGCTGCAAGGGAGACACCGTGTCCTCGTGATCGGGCAGGACGCGACTGGCAGTGGCGATGACCCGCAGCCCGTCCGCGCCCATCCGTTCGCTCGCCGCGAGGATCATCGCGCTGTCGAGCGGGATCGGCCCGTTCACGCCCGCCATCGTGGTCGACGAGGAGAGGACCACCTCGGGCGACCCCTTCACGTAGAGCGTCCGACGGCCCTGGGCGTCGCGACAGACCGTCTGGGAGTACTGCAGCTCCGGCTCGTAGGGTTGATGCGCAATCACGTCGTCATCGACGTCGCCGATGGCACCGCATCCGACCGCGAGAGCGGCCATGGCCACGTCCACCGCGTCGCCCGTGAACTCGTCTGGCCGTGCGGAAGAACGCACCGCCTCGTTGGTGAGCGCCCCCGCTCGTAGCACGGCGCGCAGCATGGGGGACGTCGCCGCGGGGCCGGAGAGCCGATCTGCACCGGAGACATCGACCTCTCCCTCGGCGGTCCAGAGCCGCTCGACCGTGAGGAGGTTCTGCGTGAGGGTGCCGGTCTTGTCTGAACCGATGATGTTCGTCGAGCCGAGAGTCTCCACCGCCGGGAGCGTGCGGATGATGGCGTTGAGGCGGGCCATCCGCGAGACGCCCACGCTCATCGCCACGGTCAGCACGATCGGCAGGGACTCGGGGATGGTCGCCACCGCGAGTGCGACGACCGTGCGGAACATCTGGGAGGGGTCGTTGCCCACGGCGAGGCCAGCAATGAACACGAAGATGACCGCGATCAGTACGAGGATGCCGATCCGTCGTTCGAGGCCGTGCGTGAGGAGCTGCAGGGGGGTCTCGCCCGCTGGCCCCCGCACCAGTTCGTTGATCTCGCCGAGTTCGGTGGCGTCGCCGGTGGCGAACGCCAGGCCCCTGCCTCGCCCACTCGCCACGAAGGTGCCGCTGAAAGCGACACAGGTCTTGTCACCCGCGGTAGCGGAATTCGGCGCGGGTGCGGTGTGCTTGGTGGCTGCAGCCGACTCGCCCGTGAGCATCGATTCGTCCAGTCGCAAACCGTTGGTGTCGAAGAGCCTGAGGTCGGCAGGCACCCGCTCGCCGCTCTCGAGCAGGACGACGTCTCCTGGAACGACCTCGCGACTGGCGATCACCGTCTCTGCGCCGTCGCGCAGAACGCGACAGGAGGGAGTGGAGAGCGAATTCAGCGCCCGCACGTCTGCGTCGGCTTTGCGTTCCTGCACGAAACCGATCGCCGCGTTGATGGTGAGCACGAGAGAGATCGCGACCGCGTCGACGAAATGCTGCTGCACGGCGGCGATCACAGCGGCAACCAGCAGGATGGCGATGAGGGGGCTGACGAATTGGCGCGCCAGCACGCGCCACCAGGGCTGTCGTCCTGCGAAGGCCAACTCGTTGGGGCCGTACGTCACCAGACGGTCGGATGCTTCCGCCGCATCCAACCCAGTCGGCGACGAGTCGAGTCGCTCGAGGACGTCGGCGTACTCCAGCGCGTGCCAGGGAACCGGTCCGGACTTCGAGGCGCTCGCCGGCACATCGTGGCTCGACGATCCGGGATACTGCCCATCCGGAAGTGATGTCACGGTTTCCGCCTCGACTTGGTGGCGCGGGCCTCCCAGCGTGCCCCGCTTGCGCCCGGCGGTCAAGCGAGGGGCGGTCGTCGTGCGCCGTGTAAAGGTCATCCGACGGGACCTTTGGCCCTGGTGCTGACGGCGCCGGAAGCGCAAGGTTGTGGGCAAGGCGCCGACGAAGTTGTCGAGCCTGATCTGCTGGTCACCCACCTCTCACCGCCTCACTGGATCCCGACTGTGAGAGGCCCCCGAAATGCCGAGGGGTCGGGTGACCAGCAGGCTTCCTGGGCCCAACGATTGCGAGACCATGACAGACGTGACGACGAATGAGTTCTCCCCCGTGGCGGGGAGTCTGGACGACGGCGGACTCGCCGAACTGGATGCGTGGTGGCGCGCGGCCAACTACCTGTCCGTCGGACAGATCTACCTTCTGGACAATCCGCTTCTGAGGCGTCCGCTCGAGGCGACCGACGTGAAACCGCGCCTGCTCGGGCACTGGGGCACGACACCCGGCCTGAACTTCATCTACGCGCACCTCAATCGAATCATCAGGACCAGGCACACCTCGGCGATCTTCGTTGCGGGACCGGGTCACGGCGGCCCGGGCATCGTGGCGAGCACCTATCTCGACGGAACCTACTCCGAGCTCTACCCGCACATCAGTCGAGACGAAGACGGCGTGCGGCGTCTCTTCCGTCAGTTCTCCTTCCCCGGAGGCATCCCGAGCCATGCCGCACCCCAGACACCGGGCTCGATCCACGAGGGAGGGGAACTCGGCTACGCGCTCTCCCACGCCTACGGAGCCGCGTTCGACGCGCCGGATCTCGTCGTCGCCGCCGTCGTCGGTGATGGCGAGGCCGAGACGGGTCCGCTCGCCACAAGTTGGCACTCCAACAAGTTCCTCGATCCGGTACACGACGGCGTCGTGCTGCCGATTCTGCATCTGAACGGATACAAGATCGCCAACCCGACCGTGCTCGCGCGCATCCCCGAGTCGGAGCTGCTCGCGTTGATGCAGGGTTACGGCCATGACCCTCTGCTGGTTTCCGGAGGATTCGACGGTGAGGACCCCGCGCACGTGCATCGCCGGTTCGCCGCCGCCCTCGACACGGCTTTCGATCGCATCAAGGCCATCAAGGCTGCCGCAGCAGCGGGCGACACCACCAGGCCCCGATGGCCCATGCTCATCCTCCGCACGCCGAAAGGGTGGACGTGCCCCACGGTCATCGACGGTCAACCCGCTGAAGACAACTGGCGGTCTCATCAGGTACCCCTCAAGAACGCGCGCGACACCCCGGAACACCTTGCGGTGCTCGAGCGGTGGATGCGGTCCTACCGGCCGGAGGAACTGTTCGACGATCGCGGTGCCGTCGTGCCGTTGGCCACGGCGCTCGCCCCGGTCGGCGAGGAGCGGATGAGCGCTAACCCCTGGGCGAATGGAGGTTTGCTGCGCACGGAGTTGGTCTTGGCCGACTTCCGAGACTTCGCGGTCGACGTTCCCTCCCCCGGCGCCAGCTCGACGCAGCCACCGCGCGCCCTCGCCCAGTGGCTCAGCCAAATAGTGATCGACAACCCGACCACCTTCCGCGTTTTCGGTCCGGATGAGACGGCCTCCAATCGTCTCGACCCGCTGCTCGACGTGACGGACAAGCAGTGGAATGCCGAAGTCCTGCCGAGCGATGACCACCTCGCACGCTCCGGGCGGGTGATGGAGATGCTGAGCGAGCACCAGTGCGAGGGCTGGCTGGAGGGATACCTCCTGACCGGGCGACACGGCCTGTTCACGAGTTATGAGGCGTTCATCCACATCGTCGACTCGATGCTGAACCAGCATGCGAAGTGGCTGAGCGAGGCATCAGGGGTGTACTGGCGTCGGCCGATCTCGTCTCTCAACTACCTGCTCTCCTCACACGTCTGGCAGCAGGACCACAACGGTCTCTCCCATCAGGACCCGGGATTCATCGACCATGTCGTGAACAAGAAGCCCGGAGTGGTGCGGGTCTATCTGCCGTTCGACGCGAACACACTGCTCGCCACCTACGACCACTGTCTGCGCTCGGTGAACTACGTGAATGTGGTTGTGGTGGGCAAGAATCCGACATTCGACTGGCTCGACATGGATGCCGCGATCGCCCACACGACCAGGGGCCTCGGCATCTTCGAATGGGCGGGGACGGAGGTGCAAGGGCGCGAGCCGGACGTCGTGCTGGCGTGCGCGGGCGACGTCCCGACCCTCGAGACCCTGGCTGCCGCATCGATCCTGCGGCGAGAGGTGCCCGAGTTGCGGGTTCGTGTGGTGAATGTGGTCGACCTCATGCGTCTGCAGTCGGCGGACGAACATCCGCACGGTCTTTCCGACGCGGAATACGATGCCGTGTTCACGGCCGACAAGCCGGTTATTTTCGCGTACCACGGGTACCCCTGGCTGATCCACCGGCTCACCTACAAGCGCGCAGGACACGACGATCTGCATGTGCGCGGCTATCGGGAGAACGGCACCACCACCACGCCGTTCGACATGGTGATGCTCAACGACCTGGACCGCTTCCATCTTGTGATGGACGTGCTCGACCGGGTGCCCGGTCTCGGCGCGCGACTCGGACCCCTCCGACAGCGCATGCAGGATGCCCGCCTCGCGGCTCGGGCACACACCCGCGAGCACGGGGTCGACGCGCCGGAGATCGCGAACTGGCGGTGGGGCGACTAAGAGGGGACCTTTGGCCCTATGGGCCTCCGGCCCACAGGCGGAGGCTTGAAGGCATGAACGAGTCGCAGAACACCTCCAGTCCCGCCTCCGGCCTTCGCATCGTCGTGGGAGTCGACGGCTCAGACGCATCGATCGAAGCGCTGCGCACTGCCGGGCTCATCGCTGCTGAGACCGGGGGGAGCATCACGGCGATCACCACCTGGCGTCTCCCCGCAACGTCGAACGCCACCTCCGCCACCATCCCGAATCTCACTGATGCGGCGGAACGCACGCTCGCATCAGCGGTGCAGACGGCCCTCGGCGACCGCGGACAGGACGTCTCGAAGGTGGTGCGCGAAGGTCGCGCCGGCCAGGTGATGGTGCACGAGAGCCGTCACGCGGATCTGGTCGTGCTGGGCAGTCGAGGCCATGGCGGATTCGCGGGACTCCTGTTGGGATCCGTGAGCAAGGCGTGCGCGGGAGCGGCGGAATGCCCGACCCTCATCGTGCGTGGAACGCCATCCGCCGTGAACAGGTCGGACGAGGGCCTGAAAGTGGTCGCCGGCGTGGAGTTGGACGCTGTGTCGCCGCGGTTGTTGCGGATGTCGGCCGAGATCGCGCGCAGGCTCGAGGCCACATTCACCGTGGTGAGTGCGTGGCAGTCGCCTGTGCTCCTCATCGACGTCGGCCACAATCCGGCCAGACAGTTCCAGCTCGCCTTCGAGAAGGACCAGACCGCCGCACTCGAGCGGGTCTTCCCAGAGGAGGTAGACGGGCTCGAGCGCGTCGTGAAGATGGGTTCGCCGAAGGCCGTGCTACTCGAGGCCGCCGCCGATGCCACCCTGCTCGTTCTCGGACGCAGCACCTCGGGAACCCTGTGGCCGACCGTCGCCGGGGCGACCAGCCTGACGGTGGCCGAGCACGCCACATGCTCGGTGCTCGTTGTGCCGACATCCGGCTCGGGCGCAGCAGGTCAGGTCGGGGACATCGCCGATGAGATCTTCATCGGCACCAAAGGTGTGATGCTCTGATGAGCGAGCTGCCGGAGGGCATGACAGAACTCGACGAGGCGCAATGCGCCGAGCTGCTGGCGAGCGCGTCGCTCGGGAGGCTCGCGCTGAATGTCGGCGACGTGCTCGACATCTTCCCCGTCAACTACGCGATCGACGAAGGCCGGATCCTCTTCCGCACCTCAGAAGGCACGAAGCTGGCCGAGCTGACGATCCACCCCGACGTGGTGTTCGAGGTGGACGACGTGGGAGAGAAGGAAGCCTGGAGCGTGGTCGTGCGCGGCAGCGCGAAGACGATCGACCGCGAGGATGACGCGTTCCGGGCCGAGCGGGTCGCCGCACCATCGACCCTGCCGTCGATCAAGACCCGCATCGTGGAGATCATCCCTCGGTCGATGTCGGGCCGGCGCATCCTGCGGGACGCGGAGCCGGGCGTCGACTGGTACTGACCTGCACGATCGGCGCGGCGGCGCGTGGTGGAAGGACGCTCGATGCGCGTAACCCAGGCTCTCTGGCGATACCCGGTGATCACCATCACCATGCTCATGCTCGTCTTGATCCTCGTGCTCCACCTGGTGGGCCAATCCACCGTGGGACGGTGGATCGCGACCGCATACGTGATGATCTTCATCGTACGAACCCTCGCCGTCATGGCACGCGCGCTGTTGCGCGGCACCGTTGGACTCGACGTTCTGGCGGTGATGGCCATGGGCGCGACACTCGCTGTCGGCGAGTACGTCGCGTCGCTCATCATCGTCCTGATGCTCTCCGGCGGGGAAGCGCTCGAAGACATTGCCGGTCGACATGCGAAGCGTGATCTGACTGCGCTGCTGGACAGGTCACCGCGACACGCGCACATCTTCATTCACCCGCAGGATCCTTCGTCAGATGCAGTGCGCGACGTGCCCGTCGATGACGTCGCTGTCGGGGACGTCCTGCTCGTTCGGCCTGCCGAGATCGTGCCGGTCGACGGAATCCTGCTCACCGAGAGCGGCACGTTCGACGAGTCGTCGTTGACGGGCGAGAGCATGCCGGTGACCCGCACGGCAGGCTCCGAGGTACTGTCCGGAGCGATCAACACCACACGAGCAGCCCGTATCCGGGCAGTGCGACTCAGCGCGGACAGCCAGTACCAGCAGATCGTCGCACTCGTGCACGCGGCAGAGAATTCGCGGGCCCCAGTGGTGCGGCTCGCTGATCGTTTCGCTATCCCGTTCACCGCGGTCTCCGTGGTACTCGCCGGTACGGCGTGGGCCATGTCGGGCGATCCGACCCGTTTCGCCGAGGTCCTGGTTTTGGCCACCCCGTGTCCACTCCTCATTGCCGCCCCGGTCGCGTTCCTCGGCGGGCTCTCCCGAGCCGCGAAGGCGGGGGTGATCATGAAGGGGGGTGCCGTCATCGAGCAACTGGCGCGCGTGCGATCCGTCGCATTCGACAAGACGGGAACGCTCACCCAGGGACGACCTGCCCTTATGGATGCGAGACCGTCGGCCGGATTCACCTCCGACGAGTTGCTTCTGCTCGCGGCATCCGCCGAACAATATTCGTCGCACGTACTCGCCGAGGGCATCCGACGGGCCGCCATCGACGGCGGTTTCGACCTTCTTCCGGCCGAGGATGCGAGCGAAAGCGCGACCAATGGAGTGAGCGCCGTCATCGGTGGGCGGACGGTCGTCGTCGGTAAGCCTGCATTCGTCGCGTCGATCGCACCCGGTACCGAGCCGGCCACTCTCGTGTCTGGCGAGGCTGCGGCCTACGTCGCAATCGATGGGCGATTCGCGGGTGTGCTGGTGCTCGCCGATGATGTTCGGCCAGAGGCCCGCGCCTGCGTCGCCTGGCTGCGCGCGAATGGTGTCGCTCGCATCACGATGCTGACAGGCGACGCGCTGTCGACGGCGGAGGCGATCGCCGGGCAGGTCGGAATAGACGAGGTTCATGCCGACCTGCTTCCTCCCGCGAAGGTTCGTCTAGCCCATGAGCTGCGACCGCGCGCGATGATGATGGTCGGCGATGGCGTCAACGATGCTCCGGTGCTGGCGGCATCGGACGTCGGTGTCGCCATGGGCGCCAGAGGCGCGACCGCCGCCGGCGATGCGGCCGATGTGGTCATCCTCGTGGACTCGCTGACGAAAGTGGTCGAGGCCGTGACGATAGGTCGGCACACCCTGCGTGTTGCGCTAGCCGCGATTTGGATCGGCATCGGGCTGAGCATCGGACTCATGGTGGTCGCGATGACCGGGGCGATACCGGCGGTAGCCGGCGCGCTCGCGCAGGAACTGGTGGACCTGGCGACGATCCTCTACGCGCTCCGTGCGCTCGGCGGATCCGCCAGCGTGCCCATCGTCGCCGAACCGGCCTCCACGGGCGTCGATCGCTCCGGGGCTACCCTGTGATCAGGCGCATGGACCGCAGCTGTGATGAGATACGGGAGGTCGGAGCAGTGGCCGAATCTCCGAGCGGTTCGTTCCCGCTCCCCGAGGCGGCCGACATCCGCCGCGACGATCGGCTCCGTGAGCTGACAGCACGTGTGGACACCCTTCTCGGTGCCCAGGGGCGGCTGCGGAATCTCCTCGACGCGAATCAGAGAATCGTCACGCAACTCGAACTGCCGACGGTGCTCGAGGAGGTCGTGCGGGCGGCCGTCGAGCTGGCCAACGCACGGTACGGGGCGCTCGGCATAGTCGGGTCCCACGGAAATCTCGAGCAGTTCATCCACGTGGGCGATCCCCCCGGCATGCTCGAGGCGGTGGGCCACCTCCCCCACGGTGAGGGGTTGCTCGGCGCGTTGATCGTCGACCCACAGCCGATACGACTGGATCGCCTGCGCGACGACCCGCGGTCGATCGGCTTCCCTCCTGGGCACGTGGAGATGACGAACTTCCTCGGTGTGCCTGTGCGGGTGGGAGGCACCGTCTACGGCCACCTCTACCTCACCGACCATCGCGGCGGCGGGTTCTCCCGCGATGACGAGGAACTCGTCGGCTCGCTGGCTGCCGCGGCGGGCTTCGCCATCGAGAATGCGCGCCTTTATCGAGAGTCGCAACTGCGGGAGACCTGGTCGGCCGCGTCCGCCGAGATGACCTCCGGGGTGCTCACCCACATCGGCGAGGCGCTACCCCTGGTGACCCGTAACCTGCTCGCGCTCGGCGAGGCCGACATCGTCATGGTCGTCGTGCGGGACGAGTCATCCGGTCGCACCCACCCAGTTCACGTTGTCGCAGCAGACCAGTCTCAGGAGGACTGGTCATCAGATCGCACCGTGGGGTCGCTGGCGACCGAGGTCATCGACGGCGGCCGGGCCCGGCTCTTCAGCCCTGACGACACGGGTCGACCTGCGCTTCGCGGGTGTGGACCGGCGATGGTGGTGCCGCTTCACACCGGGAACGCCGGGCAGGGGGCGCTGATCATCGGTCGTGCCTCAGGTCGTCCGGAGTTCACCGCGGTGGAGCTGGAGGTCGCGTCGAGCTACGGGGTGCAGGCGGGGGTGGCGCTGCAGCTCAAGGCCGCGAGGGCGGATCGCGAGCAGGTGCTCCTCTACGAAGACCGCGGGCGGATCGCGCGCGACCTGCACGATCACATCATCCAACGCCTGTTCGGCACGGGGATGCAGCTGCAGACCGTGCTCGGCACCATGCCGAACGGACCCGACGCCGTGAGGGTCGACCAGGCCATCACCGACCTCGACGACGTGATCGGTCAGATCCGCACCATCATCTTCACCCTGAAGGAGAAAGCGAAGCCGCCGGGAGGCATCCGCCAACGCCTGGTCGATCTCCTGGCCCGCTCGGCGACCCGCCACCGGGTGGACCCCCGGATCACGCTGAGCGGACCGCTCGATTCCGGCATCGACGCCGGTCTTGCCGATGACATTCTCGCCGTCGCCGAAGAGCTCATCTCCAACGCCGTCAGGCATGCGGATGCCACGGCCATCGGTGTGCGGATCGATGCCGACGATCGCGAGGTGCGCGTTGAGGTCTCGAACGAGGGCCCCGCCTTTGACGCCGATGCGCCTCGGAGCGGCCTGGCGAACCTGCAGAGGCGGGCCTCGGCACGCGGGGGCGACCTCGCCCTCTCCTCGCACGATGGTGTGACCCGCGCGCTCTGGACGGTACCGATCGGGGGCCCGAGGCGCAGAGGCGACGTCAGGCGATGCCTCGACAGACCCGCTGCCCCCTTCGACCGGACCGGATGCACGATGAGCGACCCCATCCGCGTGTTTCTCGTCGACGATCACGAGCTCGTTCGCCGCGGGGTCGCCGAGATGCTGGCATCGTCTGGCGACATCGTCGTGGTGGGCGAGGCGGCGACGGTGGCGCAGGGTCGCGACCGGATTCTTGCCACCCGTCCCGAGGTCGCCCTTCTCGACGTGCGCCTGCCGGACGGCAGCGGGATCGACCTCTGCCGTGACCTTCGCACCGCCCTGCCGACCGTGCGGTGCATCATGCTCACGGCGTACGACGACGACGAGGCGATGGCGGCGGCGATACTGGCCGACGCGTCGGGATACGTGCTGAAGAACATCCGGGGCAGCGGACTGGTCAGTTGCGTTCGTGAGGTGGCGGCCGGCCACTCGACACTCGATCCGGCGCTCGTCGAGGCTGCCCGCCGCCGGTTGCGCAGTAATGAGGCAAGCGCGGACGACCCGCGTATCGCCTCCCTGAATCGACGCGAGCGCCAGGTGCTCGATCGCATCACCGACGGACTCACCAACCGGCAGATCGCCGAGGACCTATCGCTGAGCGAGAAGACGGTGAAGAACTACGTCTCGGGCCTGCTGAGCAAGCTCGACCTGCAGAGCCGCACCCAGGCCGCCGTCTTCCACATCGAGCATCCCTGAGGGCGGGCGGGCCTTGGGGCTTGGGCCGTGGGCTTGGGGCCTGGCCGGCCTCGCAGGGCGCAGCCCGCACGCCATTCGTCACCGAGTTGCCCACTTTTGCGCCGATTTGGGCTCATTCGGCCCGTTTTGGCCGCATAAGTGGGCAACTCGGTGGGGTGTGGAGAGGATGCGCGAGCGCGCCGAGCTGCGGCCAAGGTGTGTGCATGGTCTCCGCCAACCAGACTTCCCTCAACGTGCACTTCCGCACCCGAGACGCGAGCGCGCTCGGGATCACCGCCCACGCGCTCCGCAGCGACCAGTTCGACAGCACCTTCTGGGGCATCCGGTCCCACCTCGCCCCCACGACGACCGCCGAACAATGCCGCGCACTGCTCAGCCGAATGCCGCACGGCACGTTCGTGAGCCACACCACTGCGGCCCTGCTGCACCGGATGCCGCTGCCGTGGCACCTCGAACGCTCGACCGACCTCCACCTCTCCGTGCCCTCCCCGCACCGAGCGCCCCACGCGACCGGAATCCGTGGGCATCGCCTCACCCTCGGGCCGGGGGAGCTCGACGTGCGTGAGAGCGTTCCGGTCACCTCTGTTGAGCGGACCTGGTGCGATCTGGCCACCGTGCTGCACTTCTACGATCTTGTGGCGGCGGGCGACTTCCTCATCCACCGGCGCGCGCCCCTCACCAGCGTCGAGAAACTGCGAGCCGCCGTCGAGCGGCGGGCGGGCGGCCGCGGCACACGCCTGCTCGCCCGATCGCTACTTCTTCTGAGCGACGGATCCGAGTCACCGCCGGAGTCCAAGCTGCGTGTCATCCTCGCGGAGGCGGGCGCACCTGCCGTGCGGGTGAACCACGTGGTGACGGATCTGCACGGCGAGTTCGTGGCTCGAACCGATCTCGTGGTGGAGGAGTGGAACCTCATTCTCGAATATCAGGGCGACTACCACCGCACGACGAAGGGTCAATGGAGGGCGGACATGACGCGACGCAGCACGCTCGAATCGCTCGGACGACGCGTGATGGAGCTGAACGCCGACGACCTGCGCGATCCGAGCGAACTGATGCAGCGCATCCGACGCCGGGTGGGCCTGCCTGCGTGACGCTGCGGGCGTCGCGCACGTCCGGCGCCACTCGCGCCCGGCGCCTAGCGCCGGCGCGTCGCCCGCGTCCGCGTCGGCACCCGTCGCCCGCGCCCGTCGCCCGCGTCCGCGTCCGTCGACCGCGTCCGTGTCCGTGCGTCTCGCCGCCCACGCCCGTCGCCCGCGTCCGCCTGCGCCCGCGCCTGCGGTCCGAATCCGCATCGGCATCCGCGAAACCGAGTTGCCCAGTTTTGCGCTCGGGAATCGATTTCCTCGAGGGTTTCAACCGCAAAAGTGGGCAACTCGGTGATGGTCGGGTAGACGGGCCGCGGACGGTCCGCGAGGTTCGTCGAGTTGCCCAGTTTTGTGGGCAGGAATCGATTTCTGGAGGGATTCGACCGCAAAAGTGGGCAACTCGGTGATCGAGGGGGCCGGGCGGGTGCGCGGGCGCGGCAGGGCCGCGGGCGCGGCACCGCACGGGTGAGGGCGCGGCCGGCGCGCGCCGGGCGCGCGCGCGCGCGCGCGGCCCGCGCGGCCCCCCGCCCTACACGTCGCCGATGTACGTGGGTTCGGGATGCAGCGCCACACCGAACTCGTTGCGCACACGCTCCTGCACATAGCGGGCGAGCGAGGCGATGTCGGCCGCAGTCGCACCGCCGCGATTGATGATCGCGAGGGTGTGCTTGCTCGAAATGCCGGCGTTCGACCCCGGGAGGGCGAACCCCCGTCGGATGCCGGCCCGCTCGATCAGCCAGGCCGCCGACAGCTTCACCGAGTCCTCGTCGACCGTCCACCGCGGCGCTGCCTCGGGGAGTCGCCTGGCGAAGGACTCGGAGACGATCGGGTTGGTGAAGAACGACCCCGCGCTCACCGAGTCGGGGTCACGCGGGTCGAGCACCATCCCCTTCGATCCACGAACGCTGAGCACCGCCTCGCGCACGTCGGCGAGCGGCGGGCGGTCGACACCTTCGCCAAGGGCCGCCGCGAGTTGCGCATGGTACGGCTGCACGCTTCGGCCGTCCGGTGCATCCGTCAGCTCCATCTCGACCGCAAGCACGACGCCCTGCCTGCCCCGCTTGATGATCGAGGTGCGATAGCCGAGCCCGAGGTCATCGGCGCTGAGGCGAACCACATCCCCGCTGAGGTAGTCGAGAAAGTCGATGGCGACGAGGGTGTCGCTCAGTTCGTAGCCGTAGGCGCCGATGTTCTGAATCGGGGAGGCGCCGGTCGTTCCGGGGATGCCCGACAGCGCCTCGAGCCCCGCCCAGCCGTTGGCGACCGCATGGGCCACGAGTCCGTCCCACGACTCGCCGGCCTGCACCCGCACGCGCACGCGCCCGGCCGGGGCCTCCAGTCGTTCGATCCCGCGCGACCGCACGTGGATGACGGTGCCGTCGAAGCCCGAGTCGGCGATGACCACATTCGAGCCGCCGCCGAGCAGAAACCACTCCTCCCCCGACGCCCACGCGTCCAGGGACTCCGCGATGAGCGATTGCTCATTGTCGGCCACGACGAAGCGATGAGCCTCGCCGCCGACGCGCAGCGTGGTGAGGTCGCCGAGGGTCACTCCCCCGACCTGCCGACCCGCACCTGAGCCTTGCCGAGCACGGTGCTTCCACCGAACGACACGGTGAGGTCGATGCGGGCGGTGTCGGCCTCGGCGTCCACGGCTCCGACCTTCGCGGAGACGATGATCATCGCGCCGACCGCAGGATCCACAACGACGGGCCGGGTGAACCGAACGCCATACTCGAGCACGATGCCCCGCGTTCCGAGCCAGTCCACAACGGGCTGCACGGCGACACCCATGGTGAGCATGCCGTGCGCGAGCACGCCGGGCAGGCCGACGCTCGCGGCGACGTCGTCGCGATAGTGGATGGGGTTGAAGTCGCCGGATGCCCCCGCGTAGCGCACGAGCGAGTCGCGGG
Source organism: uncultured Actinomycetota bacterium (assembly GCA_963756375.1). Classification (GTDB taxonomy): domain Bacteria; phylum Actinomycetota; class Actinomycetes; order Actinomycetales; family Microbacteriaceae; genus Marisediminicola. The sequence continues at coordinate 2,004,088 of CAVWNJ010000005.1, forward strand.
TCACTATGAACTCGGCCTCGGCCACGACGGCGCCGACCTCGAGACCGTCGACGAATGCGGCGCTCATACGTCACCCCGCACGACGAGGGTGGAGGTGGCGGTCACGACGTGGGACCCGGCGTCATCGGTGATGACGGATTCGGCAGTGACCATGGCATTTCCCCCGAGGGTCTTGACGCTGGCGACGGTCAGCGTGGCGGTGAGTTCGTCGCCCGCGACGATCGGTCTCGTGTAGGTGAACCGCTGCTCGCCGTGCACCACGAGGCTGAAGTCGATGCCGCCGTCCGGCTCAGCCAGCAGTTGCGCCAGCGTCGCCTCCTGCACAACTACCGGGAACGTGGGAGGTGCCACCACATCCTTGTAGCCTGCCGCGTTCGCGGCGTCCACATCATGATGGAGAGGGCTCGTGGCGAAGACCGCTCTCGCGAACTCGCGCACCTTCTCCCGTGCTACGAGGTATGGCGCGGTGGACGGGAAGACCCTGCCCTCGAGTTGCGGGTTCACTGGCATCCGCCCAGCCTAATCTCGGGCGGCCCAGCCAGCCGGGAATGATGAGTGCCGGAGAGCCGAGCACGGCGCGAATGCCTCGACCACATGCGAAACGCCGGGCCACCACGAGGGTGACCCGGCGTTCGGGGTTCAGCGGATGCTGCCTACTGGCAGCTGTCGCACTGGAGAAGGTCCATCGGGTCGACGGGCACTTCGTAACCACCGATATAGCTGTCGTTTTCCATGGGATCCTCCTTTGAAGTCTGCGATTCTGATCACACCCTGGCCGGTACCGATGGCACCCGCCGGGTGGATCTCCACTATATAACGTGAATGACACCCCTGTCATTCCACTACATGTAGTGTTTCGGATTTTTTTCCCGCGAGTTTCGCGCAGACACCGATCCGGCGCCCCCGCGCTTACGAATCACCTGGGTAGACACGCCCGGCGGCGACACACCCCCGAATTGGGGGCGCCCTCTTGTGGGGCTACCGACCCACCTGCGTGTTTCCTAGCCTGAGAGCACCAACTATTTATACGAAAGGAGCCACGATGAGCGCCGTTACCGCGGACTACGCCACCGCATCGACCGACGGACTATTCGTCGTGGCTCATGCCCCCGCCGGCTGGTACGACATCGACGACGGGCGCCGCCGTTGGTTCGACGGACGCGAGTGGACCGAGCACTACGCCCCGATCCTCACTCTCGTCGACGTGGACTACTCGCAGCCCGAGGTCGAGCCGGTACCCACGGTCACGCACGGACTGCACCTCGTGATGGCGATCATGACCCTCGGCGCGTGGATGCCCGTGTGGGGAGTCCTGGCCCTTCGCCGGGTCATCCTCGAGCTTCGTACCAGGCGCTGAGCCGGGCGAATCCCTCGTCGAGCGTGACGCGCGGCTCCCAGCGGAGGTCGCGTCTCGTGGCCCGCTGATCGAACCAGTGCGACGTGGAGAGTTGCTCGGCGAGGAACCGCGTCATGGGTGGTTCGTCTGCACCGGGGCGGATGCGCCATCCGGCCTCGATCAGCGACCCCGCCGCCCGCGCCAGCCCGGCGGGCACACGCCAGCGGGGTGCCGGCACTCCCGCGGCCGCACAGATGCCGGCGATCACGTCGGCCACCGGGCGGGGCTCACCGTTGGTGATCACGTAGCTGCGACCGTGAACCTCAGGAGCACGGTCGAGTGCGGCGATGATGCCGGATGCCGCGTTGTCGATGTAGGTCGAGTCGATGAGCGCCGCGCCGTGCCCGAGGAGCGGCAGCCGCCCGGCCTTGGCACGCTCGACGATGCGGGCCACGAGCTGCGTGTCGCCCGGACCCCACACGAGGTGCGGACGTACGGCGACGACGGCAAGCGATGGGGAATCCGCGGCGAGCGCCAGGAGCTCGCCGCGCGCCTTCGTGCGGGCGTAGTGCCCGTGAGCGGTCTGCGGGTCGGCGGGGCGGGCATCCTCACCGGCGATGGCGGCACCGCTGTGGGCGACCGATGGCGAGGACACCATCACGAAGCGGCCGACGCCGGCGACGCCCGCCGCGCGCAGGAGCGACTCGGTGCCGGCCACGTTCACCGCCTCGAAGTCGGCCAGCTCCCCGCTCAGCGACACCTTGGCCGCGAGATGCACGATCGCGTGCATTCCGTCGGCTGCGGCGTCGACTGCGGCAGGGTCGGTGATCGATCCGAGCAGGTCCGCGGCGCCGTCGACCCCGGAGGGTCCGCGCTGCATGGTGCGCACGGTGTGGCCGGCCTCGACCAGACCTCTGGCGACGGCGCCACCGAGCAGGCCGCTCGCGCCGGTCACCAGCACTCTCACGGGAGGGGCATCCGTCTACCGGCGAGCACTCCCGAAGCCCAGGCAGCGAGTGTGGTGCGGTCGATCTTGGAGTTGTGCCGGATGTCGGTCGGCAGCGTCTCGAGCGCCAGGACCGCGGCGATCGGCACCGGCACTGCCGCACGCACGGCGGCCGCGGTGGCGAACGGGGCGAGGGCCGCGCGGCGCCTGCCCTGCACCGGCGTCTCCACGACGGCGACGAGCTGTTGGGTTCCGGCGGGTCCGACACCCACGACGGCCGCGCGGGACACGCCAGACACCCGTTCGATCCGCTGCTCGAGGCCCACGGGGGTGACCACACCCGCGGCCGTGGTGATCACATGCTGCAGGCGACCCTCCACCCAGAGCCGCCCCTGCGCGTCGAGATGGCCCACGTCTCCCGTGCGATGCCAGCGCACGCCTGCCTCGGTGCCGCGGGTGGAGACCCGGTCGGTGGCCCACAGGCGGTCGTAGTGGTCGAGCAGGTGCGGCGCGGATGCCACGATCTCGCCGGTCACGCCGACCTGGTCGCGCGGCTCGCCGGTGGCACGCCCGTCGCCGTCCAGTGCGCTGATGAGCACGCGGGCACCGGATGCCGGCCTGCCGACGCAGACTCCGCCTGGACCGGTCTCGCCGTCGCCCGCCGCGGCACGGATGCCGTGCAGGTCGAGGTCGGTGAGCAGGAGCCCCTCGGTCATGCCGTAGGGGGTGTGCGCCGAGGCGTTCGGCATGATTTCCGCTGCCGCGGCGAGAAGCGGTTCGGGCACGGGTGCGCCCGCGCTCAGGAAGGTGGTGATGCCGTCGAGCGCCGTGCGATCGGCCGCGGTGAGCGTGCCGGAGGTGGCCACGACGTTCGCGACGGCGGCGGGCGAGAGGAACACGACACCCGCGCCCACGGCGTCGGCTGCTGCGGCCACGGCCCTGGCCGTGAGCGTGCCTGGCGACGTGACATCCATGTCGGGAGTCGCCGTGGTCGCGCCCAGGGCCGGGCCGAGCAGGGCGAACGGTGCGAACCCGGCGACGAGTCCCGTGCCCACCCCGATGCCGTATTGCGCGGCGAGCACGTCGCGCACCCCCTCCAGTTGCGCGTGGGTGTACACCGCGCCCTTCGCGGGGCCGGTGGAGCCCGAGGTGAAGAGCACGGCCGCGACTGCCGAGCGGTCGGGCTCCGGCCCGACCACACCGTTCTCACCGAGGCGGGCGAGGTCGGCGAGGCACGCCTCGACACCCAGCGCCGCGGCGGTGGCAGCCGACAGCCTCGTGGTCGAGATGCGCCGACCCGGCCAACCGAGCGCCCGGGACGCGGCGAGGCCGGGGAGGGCGCCGACGACGATGTCGGGACGCGCTCCGCGCACCGCGCGGGTGAGCCCGCGGAGGCCGAGGCCGGCATCCGCGACGACCGCGATCGCGCCGATGCGGAGGCAGGCGTAGAGCACGGCGGTGAGGTCGGCCCCCGGAGGAACGAGCAGCGACACCCGGTCGCCTGGCCGCACGCCGAACTCGGTGAGGCCGACGGCCAGCTGGTTCACCCGCTTCGACAGCCGCGCCCAACTGACGACGCGGGGGCCGTCGCCCGAGGTCGGTGCGAGCTCCACCAGCGCGGTCTGGTCGCTCTGGGCCAGCTCGTCGAGGCGGTGCCACAGGCGGAGGGCGTCGATCGACGGCGAATCCGAACCCGCCGCGGATGAGCGACCCGCCGACCGGCCGCCCTGAAGACTCGTCAGCCAGTCGAGCACGATCGGCGCGTAGGCGACATCCTCGGCGATGAGGTGGCCGGCCCCCTCGAAACGATGGATGCTCGCCTGCGGCAGCCGCTCGGCCAGATCGTCGAGGTACCGGTCGCTGAAGATCGGGTCGCGCGGACCCCAGAGCATGAGGGCGGGAACCGTGAGCCGGCGGATGCCGCCCGAGATGCGTTCGAGCTCCGCGAAACTCTCGTGTCGGGCATCCACCGGGATGTCCGCAACGAACCCGCCGATTCCGCCGCGCCTGCCCATGGTGCGGTACGGCGCGCGGTAGGCGTCCTTGATCGGCGCCTCGAGCGGGGGATGCGCGAGCGCGAGCGTGGTCTCGAGGAAGGCGGGGGTGGCAACGGTCGCGCGCCCCAGGATGCCGGGGCCGAGCGCGAGGCGCAGCGGCGCGGGGATGGGTGTGCCCTCCGGCTGGTGCACCGCGGTGTTCAGCAGCGCGATGCCCGCGAGAAGCTGCGGATGATCGACCGCCCACCCAAGCGACACCACCCCGCCCCAGTCGTGCCCGAGCGTGATGACGGGCCCCTCGAGGGAGAGCGCGTCGGTGAGATCGCCGAGGTCGCGCACCCGTCGGGCGAGCGGACGGAACGTGCCCGTGCGCTCGGAGAAACCCATGTCGAGCTGGTCTACGGCGACAATCCGCCAGGCCGCGCCGCCGGAACGCGCAGCCTCCACCGACTCGTTCGCGAGCTTCCGCCAGAGGTACGACCAGGTGGGGTTGCCGTGTACACAGAGGATGGTGCCGACCGGATCCACGCCGAGTGCGGCGAGCAACTCACCCGTGTCGAGCAGATGCCAGGTGTGGGTCGTTCCCGGTTCGGACGCATCGGATGACGGCACATCGACCAGTCGGGACATTGCCGGATCGAGACCGTGCAGCCCGCTCGGTGGAAGGGTTGCGGGCGCCGGGGCGACTCGCGGTAGCCGCCGACTCACCAGGCGAGTTCGAGCATGGCCGTGTTGAGGCCGGAGCCGACGCCCATCAGCAGTACGCGATCCCCGCGCGACAAGGTCGCTGCCTCCTCGGCGAGGGTGATCGGAATCGAGGCGGGGCCGACGTTGCCGAATCGCGGGTAGGTGAGCGGCACACGGCTGCGATCCATTCCCGTCGCCTTCACGATCGAATCGGTGTGCACATCGGAGACCTGGTGAATGATGTAGCGGTCCATGTCCGACCAGTTCCAGTCGCGCTGCGCCTCCTTCCAGGCGGAGACGACGAGGTCGAGACCGCCCTTGAGGAGGGCTTTGGCGTTGGTGAACATGCCGTCGACGCTTCCGACACAGAGGTCGTTGAACTCGGTGGCCGCGCGGGTGACACCGCCGAGCATGCGATGACCCTCAGGATGCGCATCCGCAGGTCCGAGCACGGCCGCCGCCGCTCCGGAGCCGAGCGTGAGGCTCGCGAACTCGCTCATGAACGCGGAACGGCCGAGCGTGGAGTTCGTGAGCCGCTCGATGGTGTTGTGCTGGATGTCGTCGGCATCCTCGCCGTCGATCACGACCGCGTACTTGATCTGACCCGAGTCGATGAGGCCGGCGGCAAGGCTCATGCCGTTGACGAAACCGAGGCAGGCGTTGGCGATGTCGAAGTTGATCGCCGAGGACGGCAGGCCGAGACCGTGGTGGATGCGCACCGCGACGGATGGCTCGAGATGTTTGCGGGTGACCGAGGTGTTGATGAGCAGCCCCACCTGGTCGGGGCGCACGCCGGCTTCACTCAGCGCGCGATGACCGGCGGAGACGGCCGCGTCGTCGAACTTCTGCCCCTCATCCCAGTTGCGTCGCTCGTGCACGCCCGCGACACGCTGAAGCAGGCCCTGCGGAAGCCGGAGGCGCTTGAGCGCCGGCGTGAGGCGGCGGTCGATGTCCTCCGACGTCGTGATGCGAGGTGCGATGACACTCGACACCGCGAGAAGCGCCACGTTTCGGTGCTTCGTCGTTGCGTTTCCGTCCAACGAGTCTCCGTATCGAATTGTGCTGCTGATTTTCGGTCCCGCCCATTATTCTCCCTGTTAGCTGAGTGCCCCCGGTACCACTCCCGTGAACGGTGTCGTCGGGTCTCGCTACCGTCTTAGCTGCAGGGCCGGCTGCTTTCTCGATTCGACTCGTGAAGGAGCATCCGGTGACCTGGGATCCACCGTGGCCGCCCGTGCGCATCAGCGACTGCGAATGGGTGATCGTGCGTGACGACAGGCGCAATCCGGCAGCGGTGGTGCGCCGGTTCGAGTTCGGGCCGGATCGCGAGACCTGGTTCCGGATCGTGACGTGGGCGCAGGCATCCGCAGATCGCCGACTCATCGGGTGGTGCCGCACGCTGGAAGCCGCCGACCGTCACATCCGTTTCACACCGGGCAAGGCGGGGCCCGGGATGCACGGGCCGAACACCCATGGGCTGTCGGCGGCGGCCTGGGCGGAGCGCGCCGCTAATCCTCGAAATAGAGGTGGGAGTGCAGGCGACAACCGGGGTTGAACGGTGCCGCGCACGCGGGGCAGGCGTGTACGTCGAGGTAGTCGGCGATGCTGAGCTCCGTGGAGCACACCCCGCACAGGATCGCGGCCTCTCCGCGCTCGGCGCGGGGCCACTGCCGCGCCTCATGACCCGCGGTCTCGGCGTGGCACAGGTGGCAGGGGTAGTACCGGTCGCAGCAGCGGAACCGGATCGCCACCACATCCCTGTCGGTGCGGTAGTGGATGCAGCGGGTCTGGTCGTCGACGGTCGCACCGTGCACCTCCGGCCGCTCCCGGCGCCTCGCGGCTCGCCCGCCGTCGATCCGCGTTTCCGTCATTCGACACCCCGCGCGGTGAGGGCGTCGGCGAGGTCATCCGAATGCTTGAGCGACAGCACGAGCAGTGGCATCACGAAGGTACTGAACCGCACGGGCACCCCCCGTGCCCGCTGTGCCTCGCGGATCGAGTTTGCGATCCCGGCGATCACCGGGATCGCCGTGATGGTGAGGGCGAGGAGCAGCCCCACGCTCGCCGGGTTCACGCCGAAGCGCCTCAGCGGCCCGAGGGCGCGCTCGGTCGAGTCGAGCAGGGCCGGGATGCGCGTGGTGAGGGTGATGAGGGCCGCAAGCACGATCACCGCGAGCACGCGCCCGGTGTTGGTGAACGCGACCGCGACGGGGAGGAAGATCAGCTGGGTGATCAGCATCACGACAGCCACCCAGCGCACGGCGAGGATCTGCCGCACCAGCTCGCCGAGGCCGAGACCGGCCACGAGGTAGCCCCCGATCACGAGCAGGGCGAGGGCCGGAAGGGTCCACACCGCGCTCGCCGGTGCCGCACTCGCGGCGAGGGTGATGCCGAGGGTGATCGCGGCGAAGACGAGCACCTTGGTGCCGGCCGGCATGCGGTGCAGGATGCTGGTGCCCGGGCGATACAGCGCTATCACGCGTGCTCCCGCTCGTAGCGGTCGATGACCTCCGCCGGATCGCCCTGCTCCACGAGCCTGCCCTCCTCGAACCGGAGGGCGATGTCGCAGCGTGCCGCGAGGCGCATGTCGTGCGTCACCAGCACGAGCTGATGCGGCAGCGTGTCGAGCAGGAACGCGCCGATGCGGCGTGTGTTCGCCGCGTCGAGCAGCGCGGTCGGCTCGTCGGCGACCACGAGGCTCGGCTCGCCGATGAGGATGGCGCTGAGCGCGAGCAACTGCTTCTGGCCACCCGAGAGACTGTGGGCAGGGGCATCCGCCAGGTCACCGAGTCCGTAGGTGCTGAGGGTGTCGGCCACCCGCGCGTCGACCTCGCCCGCCGAGTGGCCCCGTCCCCGCAGCGAGAATGCCACGTCTTCCGCCACCGTCGGCATCACGATCTGCGCATCCGGGTTGCTGAAGATGAAGCCGACGAGGCGCCGCACCCGCTTGGCCTCGCGCACCGGGTCGAGGCCGTGCACTCTCACGGTGCCGGTCGTCGCGGGCACCAGGCCGTTGAGCATGCGCGCGAAGGTCGACTTGCCCGACCCGTTCGAGCCGATCACGGCGATGCGCCGCTGGTCGAGGACGACCGATACGTCGCGCAGCGCCATCCGTCCCGCGAATTCGACCGAGACGCCGTCGAACGCGATCCGGCCGCTCACCGCACCACCTCGAACACGGCGGCGACACCCATGCCGCCACCGATCGCGGCAGTGGCGACGCCGATGGTTCCGGAGGGCGCGCCTGCGCGCACCAGCCGCGAGAACAGCCGAACGACGCCGACCGCACCGCTCGCCCCCCACGGGTGCCCGAGGGCGAGTGCACCGCCCTCGGCACAGACCCGCGGGTCGGCGATGCCGTCGCGCATGAGCCCGAGGCCGTGCAATACAGACAGCGTCTGGGCCGCGAATGCCTCCACGATCTCGAAGGCGGCGACGTCGTCGAGAGCGACCCCTGCCACGGCGAGCGCGCGAGCGACGGCATCGACCGGCCCGATCCCGGGGAACGCGGGGTCGCAGCCCACGGTGGCCGAGCCGATGAGGGCAAGCCCCGGGGCGGATGCCCGGTCCGCATGCCCGACGAGCACCACGGCCGCGGCACCGTCGCTGATGCGGCAGGAGTTTCCCGCGGTGACGGTCGGCGCACCCGCTCCTGTGCGCGGTCGATCGGGCGCGGAATAGAGGGGAGCGAAGCGGGCGAGCATGCTCGGCATGCCCCGGCGTGGCCCGTCGTCGGTGCGGATGCCCGCGATCTCCACGATCTCGTCGTCGAACGCACCGTCGCGCTGGGCGGCGAGGGCCAGATCGTGGCTCCGGGCGGCGTACGCGTCCTGGAGGTCCCTCCCTATCCCGTACCGTGCCGCGAGCGCCTCCGCTGCCGGGCCCATCTCGGGGTCAGGGAACCCGGCGGGCGCGAACGCCGCCCTGGCGTAGGCCACTCCGGCGGCGGTGCGCACCGGAGCGGTCGACGCGCTCTCCACTCCCCCGGCCACGATCATCTGCGCTGACCCCGCCGCGATGGATTCGGCGGCGGTCACGATCGCCGACAGCCCGCTACCGCACTGGCGGTCGAGCGTCATTCCGGTCACTGCCACGTCGAACCCCGCCGCGAGCGCGGCCACGCGCGCGGGATTGCCCCCTGGACCCATGCAGTTACCGAGGAGCACATCGTCCACCGGTGCCGAGGACCCCGTGGACCGTCGCGCGTCGTCGAGGCAGGCGCGGAGCACGGGCGCCGCGAGCTCGTCCACGGCGAGATCGGCGAACCGGGCACCCTTGGTGGCGATGGCGGAACGTCTGGCCGCGACCACCACGGCGGTCTGGCGCTCAGTCAAGGCGCACCAGCCTTCCGGACACGGCGTCCTCGTGGATGCGCGCGCGAGCGGGTTTGCCCGAACTCGTGCGCGGCAGCGCCTCGGCGACGAACCAGCGCCGCGGCAGGTGGGAACTGGTGAGTCGGGCCCGCGCCGACTCACGGAGCACGCGCGCCGGTGGCGCCGGTCGGCCCGGTGTCGGCTCGATGACCACGGCCACGAGCGCACCGATGCCGTCGTGTGCTCCGGCCGGAATACCGAACACGACCGCGTCATCCACGCCGTCGATGGAGCGCAGTGCCGATTCGACGTCTTCAGGAATCACGGTCGCCGACGCGGTCTGGATGGCACCGTCGCGACGGCCGGGAAAGCGGAATGTACCGGCGCTGTCGCCGCTCTCGACGCTGTCGCCGCTCTCGACGCTGTCGCCCACGGTCGCCCAGCCGAACTCGTCGCGCCGGAGAGGCCCGCTGCGCTCGCCCATCCCCGCGAGGTAGCCGGTCGCGAGGTACGGCGACCTCACCCACAACTCGCCGTCGACATCGCGCAGCTCCACCCCGGGAAACGGCCGGTGCCCTGAACCGTCGGCATCCACTGCCACGAACGACAGCTCGGCCGCCCCGAAATAGCCGATCACCCGGATGCCGAGCGCCTCCGCCCGCGCGCGCAGCGATGCGTCGAGGTGCGACCCGCCGACAAGGGCAACCCGGATGCCGTGGGCGGCACCGGCCTCGATGGCGTCGACCACCCGCCGGAGGACCTGCGGGGTGCTGTGGAGCGCGGTCGCCTGCGCGATGTCGTCGGCGAGGTCATCCGTGCCGCAGGACAGGCGGAGTCCGATCCCTGTCGCCAGCGCATGGGCTGCGGCGAAGAGCGACAGCGATGAGGCGAGCGGAGAGGGGGCGAGCACCGTGTCGGCTCCGCTGAGCCCGGCGAGCGCGCAGACAGAGTCGAAGGAGTCGGACCAGGATGCGTCGGTGCGGATGATCACCCGCGGGCTTCCCGCGCTACCGGAGCTGAAGGTCGCCCACCCCGGCACCGACGCCGTGGCCCCATCGACCGCCCCGACGAGGCCTGCACGGTACTCGGGGCTCCAGCGCTGATCGCCCACGGCCGGAATGCCGCCGGCCTCCTTCACGGCCAGCGCGACGATGAACGCGTCGAGAGCCGTCCGCTCGAAGATCGGAACGACGGCGCCGGGGAGAACGGACCGCCGGGCCGCCGTGTCGGCAACGCGCTCGCGGAACTGCGGCCAGGTCAGAACGACCGGGCCGCACGTCACCCCCGCGCGCCGATCGATCACTCGGCGGAGCCCTGCTTCACACGGGTCGTTGTGGATGCTGCGGGCACGCTCGAATCGTACGCCGCGGAGCTGCGGGCGAATGCTCGCGGATACGCGCGGTACAGCGCGAGGGTGACGATCGTTGCGACGACGACCTTGAGAATGTCGCCGGGCACGAAGACCGCGCTCGCGATGGCAGTCTGCGCGAGGGGCAGCTGCATGATGAACGACTGAACGGGGATGCCGAGCGCGTAGATCACGCCGATGCCGCCGACGACGCATCCGAGTGCCGTACGCCACCAGGTGGGCTTCAGGCGGTCGGCGCGCACGATGGCGCCGATCACGAAGGCCCCGAAGATCCAGCCGATGAGGTAACCGGCACTCGGTCCTGCGAAGACGCCGATGCCGCCGCGTCCACCAGAGAGGAGGGGGAGTCCGATGGCCACGAGCACCTCGAACACGAGCACGGCGGCGGCTCCGCGCCACGGCCCGAGGATCGCGCCGGCCAGCATCACGCCGAGCGTCTGCGCGGTAATGGGCACCGCTCCCCCGAACGCCGGGATGGCACCCGGGATGCCGAGTACGGCGAGGATGGCGGCGAATACGGCGATCCGCGTGATGTCACGTACCTCGAATCGGATGCGCTTGCCCACGGTGTGCTCCTTCTGGTCGGCGATTCGGATGCCCGTTCGTCGTCCTGAACGGCGTTCACCTGAACAGCGTTCATGCTACTGGTATCGTCGCTCGCACGATGACGACCACCGACCCGGCCAGGAACAGGGCAGCGCGCCATTCCCGTGAGGATGTGGTGGCGGCCGCGCTCGACATCCTGGACCGTCACGGCCTGCCGGACCTCACCATGCGAAGACTCGCGACCACTCTCGATGTGCAGCCGAGCGCGCTTTATTGGCACGTCGCCAACAAGCAGAGCCTGCTCGCGGCGATCGCCGATCAGATCATCGCGAGGGCTCGTGTCGCCCCCGTCGTGGATGGCGACACCTGGATCGTGCGGGCGGCCACCGAGGCGGATGCGCTCCGCGACGCCCTCCTCGCCTTCCGCGACGGCGCCGAAGTGGTCTCGAGCACCCTCGCCCTCGGGCTCGGTGCCGAAGAGGCCCTCACCCGCCTCACCGACGCGATCACCCTCGGCGGTTTCGACCGCGACACCAGTTCCACAGCGGCTGCCGCGATGCTGCACTTCGTGCTCGGCCACGTCTCCCACGAGCAGCAACGGATTCAGGCGGACAGTCTCGGCGTCGTGTCCGGTGCGATCGCTGCGCATCCGAATGCCGTCAACGGGCGCTCGGCGGACTCGTTCGCGTTCGGCATCGGGTTGCTTCTCAGCGGCCTGGAACAGCGGAGCCGTACGGATGCGCGCGAGGTGCGGTCGGCCTGACCCGCTCGGCCCTCAGCCCCGCGTGGCCGCCACGGATGCCGCGACCAGTTCGCGCAGCACGCCCATGTCCACACCATCGAGTCGCTTGAGGTACAGGCACGACTTGCCGAGGGCGTGCGGACCCAGCCGTTCGAGCAGGTCGGCGCGATGCTCGTAGCCGTCCATCAGATACAGCACCAGGTTGGCCTTGCGCGGCGAGAACCCCACCACGAACCACTCGCCCGACCGGCCGCTCGCGTAGGTGTAGGCGAACAAACCGAAACCGACCATCGATGCACCCCACATCACGGGTTCGTCTCCGGTGACCTCCCGCATGAGCGCCGACACGGCTTTGGCATCCGCTCGTCGGCGTTCGTCGGGGACCGCATCGAGAAACGCCTCGACATCGCCGTCGTGGGGTTTCGTCTTGAGCTCGGCCATGGTCCCGACCCTACTCGCGTGCCCTCACCGCGCGATCTCCTGCAGCTCCCACGAGTTGCCGTCGGGGTCGGAGAAGAACGCTCCGCGCACACCGCCACCGAAGTCGAGCACATCCGACACGTCGACACCACGGCCGATGAGCAGTGCCCTGGCGGCATCCACGTCGTCCACCACCAGATGCAGACCCTTGACCGGCGCGGACCCTGCCTCGTTGATGCCGACCCCCACCACCACCGAACAGGCAGAACCGGGTGGTGTGAACTGCACGACGCGCATGCCGTTGCCCGGCTCCACGTCATGGTCGAGATGGAAACCCAGCTGATCCACGTAGAACGCCTTGCTTCGGTCGACGTCGGTCGACACCAGAGGAACCAGCTCGAGTCTCATGTCCACGTTTCACTCCTTCGTTCGTGCGAGAACTTTCCTACAAGGTCGGCGAGGATCACCTGCCGGACGGCCAATCGCCGAGCAGACGGTCGGCGACCCGAAAGGAGTTCGCGATCACGGTGAGCGCGGGGTTCACGCTTCCATTCGTGGGGTGCAGCGAGGCATCCGCGACGTAGATGCGATGGGTCCCGTGCAGCCGCCCGTCTGGTCCGGTCGCCGACGTGCGCGGGTCGAGGCCCATCCGTGCGGTTCCGGAGGAGTGCTCCCCCGCTGCCGACGCGGTCGCCCGGCCGAACCGCCGCGCGATGTCTCGTGCGCCTGCGCTGGCAAGCCATTGTGCGGCGAGCGCGGCCATCCCGTCCTCTACAGCCAGCGACGCGGGGTGGGTGTCCTTCCGCAATCGGGCTCCTGGGCGACCCCAGCGATCCCGTGCGGCACCGGCGAGGGTCACCCGCGAGCTCGCCAATGGGATCTCCTGGCCGATGCCGAAGACCCCGAACAACGATCGGCGGCCGTCCCGCATCCACTCTTTGTGCCCGGCGCCCCATCGCGGCACTCCGGCGATCGGCGGGTCGGATGCGGTGGTGAGAGGCAGCATTCCCATGATGTCCACCAGAACGCCCCCGCCCCACGGGATGGATTCCGCGTGCTCGTGGTCTCGGGTGGCGATCGAATGACCCGGACCGAGGAATCCCTTGGCGCTCGGCTCGATCGTGCTGAGCACGGTGACGAATCGGTGATCGTGCAGGTGGCGGCCCAGCTCATCGTTGCCCAGACCGCTCGCCAGCAGCAGGCGCGGAGTCTCGACGGCACCGGCGGAGACGATCACCACGTCGGCCTGCACCTCGAGCCGGACCGGTGACCCTGAGGCCCCCGCCATCACGGTGACGGATGCTCGACCGCGGCCGTCCCGCACCTCCACTACCTCCGAGTCCATGAGCAACTGGCCGCGGCCGGTGGCAAGGGCGCGCGGGATCGTGGTGTTGTGGGAGCCGTTTTTCGCATTCACCGGACACGCGTGCCCGACGCATTGCGGACACCGTACGCAGGCGGCTCGGCCGTCGTTCGGCCTCGAGTTCAGGGCGAGCGGTATGGGACCCCACCCCCAACCCAGCCGGTCGGCCCCGGCCGCCAGCACCTCGCGGGCAGGCTCCGTGCCCATCGCCGGCATCGGATACCCGCCCGTTCTCGGCGTGCGTGCGGTGAGGGACCCGATCTCACCGGCGACGCCCAACTCCCGCTCGGCCCGGGCGTAGAAGGGCTCCATCTCGGCGTAATCGACCGGCCAGTCGGCAAGGCTCGCCCCCTCCGGATTTCCGTAGGTGGAGAGCATCCGAAAGTCCTCCGGCATGAACCGCCAGGCCATGCCCTGCCAGAGGCGGGTACCCCCTCCGAGCAGCATCGCGTTCAGGCCGTACAGCGCGGCGTCGCCGTCGCCATCGACCGGGACAACGCCCGCATCGTTCTCGAATTCGCGCGGATGCCCCGCCCCGGCTCCAGCGGACGGTGCGTAGACGGCGTTCCGCTTGCCGTGGAGGTGATCGTTCCGCAACTCGGTGTTGGTGCGCGAGCGGGAACGCTCGATGATGAGCACGTCGCGTCCGGCTTCGGTGAGCGCGCGGGCAACGGCACCACCGCCCGGCCCGGATCCGACGACTATCGCGTCGTAGCTGCGACGCACCGACCGTGGAGAGATGGAGGTCGGCGGTTCCGGCTCGATCGGCGTCACCCCCGGGGGGACAGGCCGGAACCCGACCATCTCGAGGCCGGCCGGGGAAGCGCCCGGACGGGCCGCGTAGAACCCCTCCCAGCACAGCCGTTGCAGTGCAGCGAACTCGAGCGCCGAGGCCGGCTCATCCTCGAGCCCGCGCAAAACGGCATCCTGAGAGTCCTCGTCGAGCGCGGCGAAGTCGAGCGATTCCAGCCTGCTGGTCAACGAGTCGAGGAGCGGCCAGGCCCAGTCGAGGTCGGCATTGCCGCGCTGGAGGTAGTCCGCGACGCCGCCGAGCCACCCCGAGGGCCACTCGTCGGCCGGGATGACGCGATCGACGGCCGCGGCGATCACCGGAGACACTTCGGTCACCGGGGCCACATCGTCGGCGCGCGGCCGACGCGCGGACCCGTCCGAACTCACCGACCGGCCAGTGAGCCGCCGATGCCGCCGACGCTGAAGTAGCGGTTGAGGAGCGCGAACACCAGGATCGGGGGCACCATCATCACTACGGCGACCGCCATGACGAGTCCCCAGTTGGTCGCATTCTGCTGGAAGAACGACTGCACGCCGATGGGAAGGGTGAAGTTGACGTCGTTCCTGAGGAAGACGAGCGCCACCAGGTAGTCGTTCCAGGCGAGCAGGAAGCAGAAGATCGAGGTCGACAGAACGCCGGGAAGAGAGTTACGGAGCACGACACGCATGAACCCGCCGAACACCGAAGCCCCATCCATCCATGCCGCCTCCTCCAGGGCCACGGGAATCGAGTCGTAGTAGGCGGCCATCATCCACACCGCGACCGACATCGTGGAGCCCACGTAGACGATCGTCACGCCGACCAGGCTGTCGGCGAGACCGATATTCGCGAACAGGATGAACAGGGGGATGACCGAGATGACGCTCGGCAGCGACTGCACTACGAACAACACGAGGGAGTAGCTCGACACCAACTTGTTGCGCCCCCTCGAGAGCACATAGCCGGCGGGGGCCGCAACCGTCACGGCCACCAATACCGTCACGAGGGTGACGCCCAAGCTGTTCCCGAGCCAGGTCAGCACCTTCGTCTGGGCGAAGACCACGCCGAAGTTCTCGATTGTGAGGCCAGTGGTGGCGCTACCGAGCCCCGGTTGCAGCGCAAGCCAGAGCACCGCTGCGATGGGGATGAGCACCACGGCGGTGACAAAAAGGATGATGGTGAAACGCATCCATTGGCCCTTGGAGCCCGGTTCCGTCGAGGCACCCTTCGGGTGCTCGCCCGCACGGACTTTCTTAGCCGATCCCACGGTGGAGAGGGTCGCGGTGGTCATTCGACATTCGCCTTTCGGATCTGGCGGTACAGCACGACCGAGATGATGACGAGGGTGACCGTCATGATGGCCGCGATCGCCGTTCCCGGCCCGGTCTGGAACTGCGCGAACACGGTGCGGTAGGAGAGCACGACGAGCGTCGTCGTGGCGCTCACCGGACCTCCGCCAGTGAGCAGATAAATGGTCGGGAAGTCGTTCACACACCAGATGGTCATGAGGATCCAGCTGATGTACGTCGATCGCGCAATGAGTGGCAACGTGATGCCGAAGAACGTCTGGACCCCGGATGCCCCATCCACCCGCGCCGCCTCGTAGACGTTGGTGTCGACCGATGCCAGGGCCGAACTCATCATCATCATCATGAACGGGAAACTGATCCACACCTTGAACACGCACACCGTGATCTGAGCCAGCAGCGGGTCCGCGAGAAACAGCACATTCCCGAGCCCGAGCGCTGCGGCGACAACGGGGAAAGGGCTCTGCGGGGTAGCGACGAGCCAGTTCCACGACGTCGCCGACACCACCACGGGCACGACCCAGGGCAGCAGCAGGAGCACCTTGAACGTGCCTCGGCCCGGAATCTTGGTGCGCAGCATGAGCGCGAACGCGAGCCCGACGATCCAGCTGCCGAACACCCCCACAACCGTGAAGACGAGGGTGAATCTGGCGGCCTGCCAGAACCCGCTGGCGGTGAGCACCGCAACGAAGTTCTGGAGGCCGACAAATTCTCCATCCGAAATGAGCGTTCCGTTCCGCACCGTCTGCATGCCGGCGAAGATGACCGGGTAGAGATTCAGGAGCAGCAGAAGGATCAGCGACGGCACGGCGAAGATGACCATCGTGGTCGTTCTGCCACCGAAGCTCTTCTTATGGTGGTGCGGCGCACTTGGGAGCTTGCCACCGCCACTCGGCGCAAGACCGTTCCTGGCGCGCTGAATGCCTTTGCCTACCGCCGTGCTCGTCGCCATCGGTCAATGCTCTTTCGTCATGAATCGAGGGTGGACATCAGGACATCGTCGACTTGATGCCGTCCTGCAGACCCTGAAGGAGGGATTTGGCGTCTCCCGCGCCCGTGAGCACCGATTGGGTGAAGGTGTCCATGATCGGCGTGGCGTCGACTGTGGTGACCCCGAGGAACAGCGACTCGCTTCCCGGTGCCGCCCATGTTTTGGCGATCGGCTGCCATTCGTTGATGATGCGAACGTTGTTCGCGTCGGCCTGAAACTCCGGTGTCTCCGTGATGGACCGCAGCGGCGGAAGGCCGATGCCGGTTCCCTCCGTCCAGAGCGGAGCCATGTTCTGGTAGTAGTACGTGAGGAACGCCTCCGAGCCCTCCTGGCTGGGGGTATTCGTGTACATCATGATGTTGTTCGGGAAGAACAACATGCCCTTCGTGCCGTTCGGGCTTGTCAGCGGTGTGCCCACCACCACGTCTTCGGCGAACTCGCCGCCGAGGTTCCGCGCGAGCCCGCCGCCGTCGAGACCCATTCCGAACCGCTTGTCTTTCCACTGCTGCTGCGCGTTGTCCGAGGTGTAGGTGACCGAGGCGGGGTCGACGTACCCCTTGGCGACGCACTCCAGCACGAAGTCAATGGCCTCGATGTTCTTGGGAGTCACACAGTCCGGCTGCTGATCGGCATCGAACAGACCCCCGCCGTTGCCGATCATCCAGCTCACCAGGTGGTGGCCGCCGGTGAAGGACCCTGCTCCCGCAGAGGTTCCGTACCCGTACACGTTGATTTTCTTCAACGCCTCACAGGCATCGAGGAAGGACTGCCAGTCGGTCGGCTCCGTCGCTCCGGCCTGCTCCATCAAGGACTTGCTGTACCAGAGCACGCGCATGTCGAGGTTGTACGGAACTGCGGCGTAGCCCTTCTCCACCTTGAGCGTGTCGATGAGCCCTGGGAGGAAGTCGTCGTACAGCCCGTTGTCCTTCCACGTCTCGAGCATGTCGTCCGCATATGCGATCGCGCCCTGCGACTCGAACAGGAACGCCTGGGTTCCACCCCCGGAGCTGACCGCGGGGCCGGTCTTCGACGCGATGGCCGACGAGTACGTCTGCAGGAAGTTCGCCCACTGCACGGTCTGATAGGTGGCGGCCGGTAGACCTTCCGCAGGCTCATAGGCGAGCGTGATCTTCTCATCGAGCGGGTTGAAGGTTGTGCCACCCCATGGCTGATTCCAGAACTTCAGGCTCTCGCCTGCACCCCCTGCGCCGCCGCCCCCGCCGGAGCTGCAGGCTGCGAGCATCGTCGCCGCCGCGACGCCGCCGGCCACCCCGAGAAATCCGCGCCGTGTGAAACTTGCGCCGCTGATGTGTGTAGTCATGAAATGGATCCTCCTGTCGGGGACCGGCGTCACTGCCTGATCCCTGCCTCACCGATGAGAGCCAGAAGCGCTAGCGCATTTCGACGTTGAATTCGTGATGGGAGAACCGACAACCGTTGTCGATAGCACCCTTGCAAGCCGACATGTTTCTTCGCAACTGGTTCCGATGCTAGACCCGGGGCGCGAGGAGTCAAGGATAAATTCGCTGGGTGGACAACAAATTGATCACGGGTGCAGAGAAACTTGCCTCGATTTCTCTGAGTGAGTTTCGGGACTGCGGTGAGGACGGTCGAACTGGAGTGGGTTTCCGGTTGGAGAACCTCGACAAGGGCCGCTGGTCATCCCCGAAGTCCGGCGAGAAGTGCGAAGCCGTGCCGATCGACGGAGGAGTATCGGGCTGTTAGCAGCACCACACCGGTGCTGGCCGTGCGGTCAAGGCCGAGCCAACTGCGAAAACCGCCCGTTCCGCCGTTGTGCCAGGTGACCTCGGATGTGCCGAATCCGATAGTGATCCATGCCGCCCCGATGCCCACGGCGCGTCCTGAAAAGGGTGCGATGGGGTCGAGTGCTGAGACCCCCGGCGCCGAACCGTCGAGGAGCGCCGAGGTGAGGCGCGCGAGGTCGATGATCGAGGCGCGAATTCCGCCCGCAGGCGCGAGTGCCGTACCCGTCCAAGGTTGCATGGGTCGCCCGGTTCGACTGCGCCCGCCCACCGCCGTCGCCCGAAGATCGGTCGGAGACGCCGGAGCGTAGAGCCCGGACAGCCCGAGCGGTTTCGCGAGCCGAGCATCAAGGAGATCGGCGTAGGTGGTTCCGCTGGCGGCGGCGACCGCGTGCCCGAGAAGCTCGAATCCGAAGGTGGAGTAGCGGGGTACCGGTCGCCGAAGCGTCACGCGGCTGGCCTGATCCAGTAGATCCCGGAGGGTCTCCCGGTACGGATTGCGGCCCGAGATGTGCAGCTCGGCAGTGCGGCGGATCGTCGATCCGGAGAGAGGCAATCGCGGCAGTCCTGACCGATGAGTCGCGATGTCTGACAGCAGCACTCCCCCGGCGGGAGCGTTGCCGAGGGGAAACACGTCGCCGAGCGTGGTGGCCTCGCCGACGTGGCCTCGCTCGCGGGCATCCGCGTACAGCAGACCGGTTATGCCCTTCGAAACGGATCCGATTTCGTAGTCGGCGTCGAGCGGAGCACCCACACTCGCGAGGGTTGCGGTGCCGCCCGCAACGCTGGCGACGGCCGCCACCGTGTGACGCGGCCCCAGCATTCTCTGCACGCGGTCGGCCAGATCTCTATCTCCGAACGGGAGGGTCACAGCGTTCCCCCTTCTGCTGGTGCGCCGACCGGTCGTAGGTGGAGAGCGTCAACTCCGCTTCGAGCAGAAACGCGTCGTCGTCGAACGGGGTGACACCCGTATTCTGGCGATCCTTCCACACTGGTGGGTTCACCGCTTGGCCGGATGAGGCGAGTCAACGGGGTAGGTCGTGTGCCGCTCCGCGGCCCGCCGGACTGCTCAGCGGGGGCCCACGAGCGCGTTCTCGATCCACCCCCGAACGACGAAAGGCGCCCCAGAAACCGGGGCGCTTTCGTCGTAGCGAGGGCGGGACTCGACGCCCCTACTGAGCCGCCGCCAGACCGCTCCGCGGCCCGCCGGACTACTCAGCGGGGGCCCACGAGCGCGTTCTCGATCCACCCCCGAACGAAAGAAAGCGCCCCAAAAACCGGGGCGCTTTCTTTCGTAGCGAGGGCGGGACTCGAACCCGCGACACCACGATTATGAGCCGTGTGCTCTAACCACCTGAGCTACCCCGCCGGGCACATGACCGCCGACCGAATCGGAGAGCATGGAGCCCCCTGTGGGAATCGGACCCACTACCTCTTCCTTACCAAGGAAGTGCTCTACCAATGAGCTAAGGGGGCGTGACCGCCGGTCGTCGCGCGCGACGAACCGCTTCGGCACCGTAAGAGACTAGCACCCTGGCGCGGTCCTCCCGAACGCGCTCAGACCCCCTCTTCGCGGGCGTCCGGTCGGCAGCCGGTCCGTGCGATCACCGGGTGTCGGCGAGAGCTTCGTCCGGCGTCGCATTTCGCGGCACCGTCACCCCCGGAAGCACGAACGCGGTGAACGATGGCCCGGAACCATGCAGTCGAACGCCCGACCCACCAGGCTCGGCGACCCCGGACCCGAACACCCGCACAGGGGCTCCGGCGACCGCGCCCGGCTCGAGGTCCACGCTGTACGCCGCGCGAGCAGCGACGATGAGCACCGACTCCTCCGCCGCCTCCCGCACGAACACGAGCACATCGTCGCCGGCATGCAGCCACCGCAACCCGCCCTCACTGAGAGCTGGATGCTCGCGGCGCAGACGAATGAGCGCCGCGTAACTCTCGATCGTGTCGTCGTATCGCTCGAGAGTGGCCCACGGCATCGGGGTGCGCGAGTGCTCACCGTCGTCGCCGTGGAAGCCGAGCTCGTCGCCGGCGAAGATCGTGGGAATGCCGGGCAACGCCACCGACAGCCCGAACGCGACGGGAATCGCGCCCTCGATCGCGTTGGTCGCGAAGCGAGGGGTGTCGTGGGAGTCGAGCGCGTTCATGTTGTGCTGGCGAACCCGCCACGGGAAACCGTGCGCGAACCGTTGATGCGCCTCGAGCACCTGACCGCCCGTGTACGTGGGAATGGTGCCGAATGGAAGACCGAAGTACGACGACGGGCTCCCCGGCTCCGACAGCCAGGCCCACACCGGACGCGTGAAGTTCGCGTAGGTCATCGCTCCGTGCCATCCGTCGCCCTGAAAATCGAGGGTGGCGTCGTTGGTGAACTCCCCCAACAGAATGGTGTTTGGGTTCGTCTCGATCATGGTCTGACGGATGATGCGCCGCACGTCCTGGTTCAGGTCGTCGGTCAGGTACCGTCCGGTCATGTTCGCCACATCGATGCGCCAGCCGTCGAGGCTGTACGGCGGGGCGAGCCACCGCGCCACCACCGAGTCCGGCCCTTCGATGAAGCGGCGGCGGAGTTCGGCGGAATTCCAGTTGAACTTCGGCAGCGACGGCACGCCGAGCCAGGCCGCGTAGTCGCGCTGTTCGTCGTCGAGCCAGTAGTAGAACTCACTCTCCGGGGCATCGGGGGTGAGGTGGGAGGCCTGGAACCACTCGTGCGCGTCACCGCTGTGGTTGGCCGTGAGGTCACCGATCACGGTGAACCCGCGCTGGTGGGCCGCCTCGATGAGTGCGATGAAGTCCTCGTCGCCGCCGAGCAGCTCATCGACCTCGGCGAACGAGAGCGCGTCATACCTGTGGTTCGATCGCGCGGGGAAGATGGGCGTGAGGTAGATCATGGTCACCCCGAGCCGCTCCAGATGGTCAAGGTGCTCGCCGATGCCCGCGAGATCCCCGCCGAAGAACTGGTGCGGGGTGTCCGGCCCCACGTGGATCACCTCGTCGTTCCACTCGGCGGGCAGGGCCCACGCCGGAAGCTCACGGCCGTCGGCGGCGGATGACCGCCCGAAGCGGTCGGGAAAGATCTGGTACATCACCGTGGAGCTGCCCCAAGCCGGCGGTGGCGCATACGTGACGATCGAGAAGTCCTCCGAGTCGAGGGTCTCGAGCTCGAAGAACCCCGCAGCGTTGAGCCAGCGCGTGGTGCCGTCCGCGAGCATGAGCAGGAACCGGTAACGGGTCTCCTCGTTCTCGAGGCTCAGTTCCGCCTCCCACCAGTCCCAGCCGTCGGCGGTGCCGATGAGGGAGGCGACGAACCAGCGCTGCTCGCGGTCGGGGTTCGACCGCACCCGCACCTTCTCGATCGCGGGAAACCCGGCGGGAACGCGCATCCGCACCCGCACGAGGTCCCCGATGGCGGGAGCCTCATGCGAGACGTACAACGGCGAGCCGTCGTGGTGCGGGAGCGATGAGAGGGGTGCGGATGAACCGTGGATCACGAGGTGCGGTACCTGGGCCTTTACTATTTGACGGAGCCGGCGGTGAGGCCGGACACGATGTACTTCTGCAGGAACAGGAACAGCGCCGTCACCGGGATGGCTGCGAGCACTGCCCCCGCGGCGAACAGGTTCCACTGCTTGTAGTTGTCGTCGGCAACGAGGCGGTACAGCCCCACCGCGAGGGTCTGCTTCTCCGGGTCGATGAGCATGATGCTCGCGATCACGAAGTCACCGGTCACGCCGATGAAGGCAAGAAGCCCCACCACCGCGAGGATCGGCGCGACCAGCCGCAGGATCATCGTGAAGAAGATGCGGGCATGCCCGGCCCCGTCGATCTTCGCCGCCTCGTCGATGTCCGACGGCACGGTGTTGAAGTATCCGTACATGAGGAACGTGTTCACGCCGAGCGCCCCACCGAGGTAGACCAGGATGAGCCCCGCCTGCGTGTTGATGCCTATCGCCGGGAACACCTCGCCGATCGCATTCATGACGATGAAGATCGCCACGATGGTGAGCAGCTGCGGGAACATCTGGAGCAGCACGATCGTGAGCAGGCCGGAACGGCGTCCTTTGAACCGCATGCGGGAGAACGCATATGCGGCGAGCGCGCCCAGGAACACGGTGGCAGCCGAGGTGATCAACCCGATCACCATGGTGTTGATGTACCAGGCCACGAACGGGATCCTCGAGTCGGTCACGAGCTCGACGTACGCGTCGAAGGACACCGAGGTGAACAGCTCGTTCGACCCGGTGAGCGATCCGCTGGGATTCAGCGAGGCGGAGAGCACGTACAGCAGCGGGAAGATCGCGTAGATCGCGAAGACGACGCCGATCACGTGCCGCCAGCCCGTGTCCATGAACCAGCGCAGGATCGGTGCCCGCCGCTTCGCCGTCGTGGGCGAGGTGGGCCTCGTGGAGGACTTCACGGTGTCGGTCATTAGTTCAGGTCCTCCAGAACTCGGGTGCGACGGAAACTGATGATGGAGATGGCCGCGACGATGATGAAGATGATGATCGTGAACGCGCTACCCAACCCGTAGTCGCGCACGGCGCTGTCGAAGGCCACCTTGTAGACCATCGAGATCAGGATGTCGGTCTGACCCACATTCACGCTGGCCATCGGATCTCGTGGGCCACCGTTGGTGAGCATGTAGATCAGGTTGAAGTTGTTGAAGTTGAACGCGAATGTGGCTATCAGGAGGGGGGCCACAGACACCATCAACAGGGGGAACTTGATCCTGCGGAAGACCTGCCACGAGTTGGCGCCATCCATCCGTCCCGCCTCCTGCAACTCCGTCGGGATCGCCTGGAGGGCGCCCGTTGTGACGAGGAACATGTACGGGAACCCCAGCCAGAGGTTCACGCCGAGCAGGCTCAGCTTCGCAAGGAAGCCGTCGGTGAGCCAGGGAATGGATGCACCGCTGAGCAGCACCTGGTTGATGTATCCGAAGTCCTCCGAAAGCAGGCCCTTCCAGACCAGCGCGCCGAGGAATGCGGGGAACGCGTACGGCAGGATCATGAGCACCCGGTAGTACTTGCGCCCCTTCATTCGCGCCTCGTTGAACACGAGCGCGAGGAACAGTCCGAGCGCGAAGGTGAGTGCCATCGAGCCGAAAGCGAAGACGAAGGTCCAGATCAGCACCGAGACGAACGGTCCGCGGATCGAATCCTCGGTGAACGCCCGCGCGAAGTTCTCGAACCCCACGTTGACGCGCCAGCCGGGGAGCAGTTCGGTGCCGTCGGATGTCGTGAAAGCCCCGTTACCGTCGGCCTCGCTGTAGACGGCCCCGGAGGTGGTGTCGGTCATCGTTCCGGCGGCCTCGTCGTAGACGAGATTCGACGTGTAGACGTAGGCGGCCGACCCGTCACCGGTGCGCAACGACCCGTCGTTCGGGTCGTCGGACAGCGGCACGGCGAGCGCGAAGACTTCGCCCTGCCGCTGGAGGACCTGCTGGAACGACAGCGTCGAGTAGCCGTCGAGCCCAACAGCGATCCCGCCGTCCATTTCGGCGTCGTCGACGGAGGTGAGTGGGGTGTCGGCGTTTCCGACACTGACGTCACCATCGGGGTCGGTCACGAGAAAGTTGAGGGTGCCGAGCTGGTCGAGGATGGTGACGTCGTAGCGAGGCGAATCCGGTACGCGCTCCTGTGAGCTGAGCAGCAGCGACGACACCGCCTGCTCCTTGGTGCCGTTGTGGCCCGTGCTGTAGTTCGTGAAACCGATGTAGGCGGTGTACCCCACCATGAGCACCTGGAACACGATGAGAAAGATCAGTCCCGGCGTGAGGTACTTGGCCGGCAGTCCGCCGCGGCGGAGGTAGATCCAGTTGATGAGTGCCGTCACGATCGCGAGGATCACGAGCATGAGGTAGTTCTGCATCAGGAAGAGCACGAAGCCCGCAGACACCGCGATGGCGTCGATGATGCCGAGGAGGACGATCTTGACGACGAGAACCTTGATGCCGCCGCCGGCCGCATCGAGGAGCCGCGAGGAGCCGGACTGCGCCATTCGCTGTATTCCTTCTTATTGGAGTGCTGTGGTGTGAGCAGAAAGAGGGGTCCCGCCTCGGAATGACCCGAGGCGGGACCCTCACTTGATGCGTCAGCCGGCGATTGCGCCCTGAACGTCGGACGTCAGCTTCTCCCAGGCGGGAGTCGGCTCGGCGGCGCCGCCGATGATGCCCACCTCGGCGGTTCCCCAGAAGGACCACACGGACGCCATCTCCGGGATGGCGGGCATCGGCACGGCGGTGTCGCCGACAGCCTTGAATCCGGCGACGATCGGGTCGCTCGAGGCGGCTTCAGCTGCGGCGGCGTTGGCCGGCAGGATGCCGTTCGCCTCGTGCAGCGCGAGCTGGACATCCTCGGTGGCGAGGAAGTTGACCAGGAAGTCGGTCGCGGCGACCTTGTTCTTGCTCTCGGCGTTGAGGAAGAAGCTCTTCACACCGGCGAACGGAGCCGCGACGTTGGGGCCGGCGGTCGGGATGACATCGACGGAGAAGTTCATTCCGGCCTCCTTCACCGCAGCAACCGACCACGGTCCGGTGAGCCAGTAGGCCGCGGTGCCGTTGAGGAACTGCTCCTTGGCGAGGTCGTAGCTGAGCTGGGGGTCCAGCACGCCGGCCTGGCCCTTGGCTGCGAGCCAGTTGGCGAACTCGACGCCGCCGGCGTTGCCAAGCTGGAGGTCCTCGGCGTTGAACCCGCCGTTGTCGTCGAGGCCGAACACCGGCGCACCGAACGAGGTCTGGAACGGGTAGAGGTGGTACGGGTCGCCGGCGTCACCCTGCTGAACGACGAACTTGCCTGAGGCGACCATCTCGTCGAAGGTGGCGGGCGCGGTCGGCGCGATGTCGACGTTGCGGAGGAGCGCGATGCTCTCGACCGCGAACGGCAGCATGTAGGTCTTGCCGTCGTACTGGCTCGCTTCCTGGGCGATCGGAAGGAAGTCCTCGAGCGACGCACCGAGTTCGAGTGGCGCGATCACGCCGTTCTTGACGAGCTCGCCAGCCCAGTCGTGTGCACCGATGGTGATGTCGGGGCCCTTGCCGGTCGGTACCTTCTGGATGAAGTCCGGGCGGACATCCTGGCTGGTGGTGTCGACGAACTTGACCTCAACGCCGGTCTTGTCCGTGTAGTCCTTCGCCAGCTCCGTGAGGGCATCGATGGTGAACTGGTCGACCCAGACAGTCAGTGTCGTGGTGTCGCTGGCCGAGTCCGAACCCGAGCCCGACGAGGAGGTGTCTCCGGTGGCACAGGCGGTGAGGCCGAGCCCAGCCACCATGGCGAGGGCGCCGGCCGCGAGGACCGACCTTCTACGGATGATCACAGAGGATCCTTTCGATAACGGACCGGTTCTTCCGGGCCGTCGAAAAGACGTGGAGCCCGTTCTCCGATCCTGCAAACGCTTACAGAATGACTATCTTCATCCCGCCGAGCGGTCCGCGCAAGACAATTCTGCTAAACGGTCCGCTCGATACCAAGTTGTGATGTCACTGCCGAAACCTGCTCATATGAGCACACCGATCCGGAAATCGGGCGCCGTCGCAAGCGCTTGCATTTCGTCGGTCGTCGCTTAGGGTTTTCCAATGACATTGCACGACATCGCCGAGCCCGTCGGGCTGCCCGACACGACCGACATCCACCTCTCGACCGCTGGAGCGGAGTGGTGGCGCACCGCCGTGATCTACCAGATCTACCCGCGCTCGTTCGCGGATGCCGACGGCGACGGCATGGGCGATCTTGCCGGCATCACCTCCAGACTGCCCGACCTCGTCGAGCTCGGCGTCGATGCCATCTGGCTCTCCCCGTTCTACTCCTCCCCCCAGCGGGACGCGGGCTACGACGTCTCGGACTACCGCGACGTCGACCCGAGGTTCGGCACGCTCGAGGACTTCGATGCCCTCCAGACCACCGCCCACGCGCTCGGCCTCAAGGTCATCGTCGACATCGTGCCCAACCACTCCTCGAGCGACCACCGATGGTTCGTCGAAGCACTGGCATCCGCACCGGGGAGCGACGAGCGGGCCAGGTACATGTTCCGCGACGGCAAAGGCGAGAACGGCGAACTGCCGCCCAACAACTGGGACTCGGTCTTCGGCGGTCCCGCGTGGACGCGCACGGTCGACGCAGACGGCACCCCCGGACAGTGGTACCTGCACATCTTCGACTCCACTCAGCCGGACTTCGACTGGACGAACCCCTGGGTTCGCGCCCAGTTCGTCGACATCCTCCGCTTCTGGCTCGATCGCGGTGTCGACGGATTCCGCGTGGACGTGGCGCACGGCATGGTCAAGGAGCAGGGCCTTCCCGACTACACGCCCCCGGCCGACTCCGGCAGCATGGGCGGCGGCACGATCGGTCTCGAGGCCGACGACGAGACCGAACCCGTCTCACCGCCCTACTGGGGCCAGGACGGCGTGCACGAGATCTACCGGGAATGGCGCACGGTACTCGACGAGTACGAGGGCGACCGGGTCATGGTCGCGGAGGCTTGGGTGGAACCGCTCGCCAAGCTCGCCCGCTGGGTGCGTCCAGACGAGATGCACCAGGCCTTCAACTTCTCCTACCTCACGGCCGAGTGGTCGTCCGCCGGCATCCGCCGCGTCGTCGACACCTCGCTCGACGCCTTCACCAGCGTGGGTGCGCCGAGCACCTGGGTGCTCTCGAATCACGACGTGATCCGGCACGCCAGCCGCATGGGAATCGCGGGCGGAGGCCCCCAGGGCCACGGTCTCGGGTCGAAATCACCCAATCAGCCGAACCCGGAGCTCGGCCTGCGTCGCGCGCGTGCCGCGACCACGGTGATGCTGGCGCTGCCGGGGAGCGCCTACCTCTACCAGGGTGAAGAGCTCGGGCTGCCCGAGGTGATCGACCTGCCCGACCACTCCCGCGAGGACCCGACGTGGTTCCGCACCGATGGCGAGCGGTATGGACGCGACGGATGCCGCGTGCCCATTCCGTGGGTTGCGGATGCGCCGTCGTTCGGATTCGGGCCCACCGAGGCGAGCTGGCTGCCGCAGCCCAAGGAGTGGGCCGAGTTTGCGCGCGATGTGCAGGAGGGCAAGGCCGGCTCAACGCTGGAGCTGTATCGCCTCGCTCTGACGCTTCGCTCGACCCACGGGCTGGGCGCGGGCTCCGTGGAGTGGATGACCGACCTCCCGGCCGAGGTCCTCGCCTTCCGGAACGGTTCGATCACCGTCGTCGTGAACTTCGGCGACGAGGCGGTCGAGCTGCCCGAGGGCGACGTGATCCTCACCTCCGGCGACCTGTCCGCGGCAACCCTCGCCCCGGACACCGCAGTGTGGATGCTCGCGGCCGACTGACCGAAGAAGCGTGAAGGGCCCCGGTATCCGCCGCTGCGGACCGGGGCCTTTTCGGCGTCTGGCCTATAGCCGCGAAAAGCCCGGCACCTCGCGGCACCGGGCTTTCCGTACGTGTAACTCGCTCGAGCTAGTTGGCGTTCGCCTGCAGCCAGGCGAACGGGTCGACCGGAGTGCCATTGAGGTGCGTCTCGAAGTGCAGGTGAGCCCCGGTGGAGTTTCCGGTGCTGCCGACATTGCCGAGCACCGTGCCGACGCCGACTGCCTGACCGGTCGCCACCTTGATGGAGCCGTACAGCATGTGGGCGTACACGGTCTCGACCTTCTTGCCGTTGATCGAGTGCTCCACGATCACGTGGTTGCCGAGGCCGCTGTTCGACACCTGAACGAGCTTGACCACGCCGTCCGCGACCACGTGGATCGGTGTGCCGGAGCCCGGCGTGAAGTCGAGTCCCTTGTGGTTGGTGGAGCAGAAGCTACATCCGGCCACCTTGCGCGGGCCGAACCCGCTCGTGATCGGCGAACCGGCCGGGAAGGGCCACTGGATGCTGCCGCTCGGGTTGTTGGTGTAACTGAAGAGCAGACCGCCTGCCTGCGCCGCAACCTGCTGCTGCAACGAGACGGCGGTGTAAGCGTCGCGGGTGACGGTGGGAGCTGCGGCTGCGGCAACGGTGAACTCCTGCGTGGAGCCGGCTTGCGCCTCGGCCGACACACTGCTGTCTGCCCCGACCGCGTCGGGTCGAACGAAGGCGTTCGCCGGAACGGTGGTCGCAACCACGATGAGACCGACACCGGCCATGGCGCTCACACTCACGAAGTTCGACACGATGCGCCGACGCATGCTCATGGCACGCGGCGGGCGGGCTGCGCTCTCCGTCGCGACCGCCTGGACCTTCGGCTGACCGGTTCGGAAACCGGGGCGGTGGCGGTACGCAGCGGACTCGCGCTCGCGAAGCTCGCGCCGTGTCGCGGCTGGTGCCTGCGGTTCGGTCGAAGCGGCTAGGAACGCCTCGGAGTGAACGGATGGGCTGGGAGTCGGCGTCGTCTCTAGGGAGATGCGGCGGGTACGCCGGCTGAATTTTTGCACTAAGTTATCGGACCTCGGGTGTCGCGTGGGTAGGTCTGAGTGGGGCGCAGGGGCAATGGATGTGCCCGCCTGCTACTCTCGTCCACTCAAACAAACGGCCAGCTCAACGGGTCGTTGGCTGGTCGAATCTTCACTGATGGGCCGTCCGGATTTACGCTCCGGAAGGTAACGAACGTATAAAGACTAACGCAGGACCCCCCACGAGGCCAAGCCCCTCGTTCAGGCGCCGAGCCTTCGCAGCAGGTCACCGAGCTCGGCGGCGAGCTCAGGATGGGCCGCGAGGGTGAAGTGAATGCCTGCCGGGCCGCCTTCGAGATCGGTCACCGATGCTCCCGCTTCGGCTGCGATGAGGGCCGCAGCGGCGTGGTCCCAGGGCTTCAGTCCGCGCTCGTAGTAGGCGTCGACGCGGCCGCACGCGACAGCGCAGAGATCGAGCGACGCGGCTCCGAAACGGCGGATGTCGCGCACCGAACCGATCAGCCCCGCCACGACTCTCGCCTGGTCGAGACGGTCCTCCGCCGCGTATCCGAAACCGGTCGCCACGAGCGCAAGCGGGAGGGATGGCTTCGTCACCCGCAGCAGACGGTCGTTCAGCCGGGCTCCCTCGCCTCGCGCTGCGGTGAAGGTCTCACCGATGGTCGGATTGACGACCGCCCCCGCGAGCGCAGTCCAGGTGGCCGGATCGGCTTCGCCTTCGACGACCGCCACGCTCACCGCGTACTGCGGGATTCCGTAGAGGTAGTTGACCGTGCCGTCGATGGGATCGACCACCCAGGTGAGTCCACTGGTGCTCGCCGTCGCGCCGCCCTCTTCGCCCAAGAACCCGTCGTTCGGGCGGGCGTCGGCGATGAGGCCCCGAATCAGCTCCTCGGTCTCGCGGTCAGCTGCCGTGACGATGTCTTCCGGCGAGCTCTTGCTCGCCGCCACGGTCACCCCTTCCGCGCGTCGCCTGGCCGCCAGCGCCCCGGCCTCGGTCGCGATGCGAGTGGCGATGGAGAGCAGGTCGGATGCTGGCACGGGTTTCTCCTCGTTGATGCGGTGCAACGAGAAAAGGCCCGGCGGATGCCGAGCCTTCTCACGTGGGTGGCAAGTACAGGATTCGAACCTGTGAAGTCTAAGACGGCTGATTTACAGTCAGATCCCTTTGGCCACTTGGGTAACTTGCCAGACGCACCCGACCAGATGTTGTCATCGACCGGAGGCGCGGGATCAAGGATACAGCCCTGCGACGCACCGCAAAATCGTCGGTATTATCGGCTGATCAGGGAGGACGCCCATGACCGGCATCAATGAGGTTGCTGCGCTCGCCGGAGTCTCCACCGCGACGGTGAGCCGCGCCCTGAGCGGGCGGGGTCCCGTGTCGGACGCGACCCGACGGCGTGTCGAAGAGGCGGCGACCAGCCTCGGGTATGTCGTCTCGTCAAGCGCCTCCGGACTCGCCTCCGGCCGCACCCGCAATGTGGGCGTCGTCATCCCATTCCTCGATCGCTGGTACTTCAACTCTGTCCTCGAGGGGGCCGGTTCGGCCCTCCTCCAGCACGGTTACGATCTCACCCTGTACAACCTGGGCGGCGATGGCGTCGGTCGGCGGGTTGTGTTCGAGCAGTTTCTCCTTCGTAAGCGCGTCGACGCCGTCATCGCGATCTCGCTCGAACTGCGACCGGAGGAATTCGCCAGGCTTGTCGCCATCAACAAACCGATCGTCGGGGTCGGCGGTCCCCTGGCCGGGGTGCGCACACTGAGCATCGGCGACATCGAGGTCGCCAGGCTCGCGACCGACCACCTCGTCTCGCTCGGCCACACCCGCATTGCCCACATCGGCGGAACGAATGAAACCTGGACCGACTTCCACGTTCCCACCAACCGGCGCACGGGCTATGAGGAGGCGCTCCGCGCTGCCGGAGTTGAGCCGGATCCGCTGCTGTTCTGGTCCGGGGATTTCACGATCGCCGGCGGATATGAGGCGGCAAAACAGCTGCTCGGCCAACCCCACCGTAGGCCGACCGCCATCTTCGCGGCATCCGACGAGATGGCCATCGGCGCCATCCTCGCCGCGCGAGACATGGGCCTTCGGGTACCCAACGACGTCTCGGTCGTCGGCATCGACGACCACACCCTTGCCTCGTTCTTCGGCCTGACCTCGGTGGCCCAGTACCCCGGCAGCCAAGGTCGGATGGCCGTGGAGATCCTGATGGACCAGCTCGACCCGTCGCGTGTCCCGGTGGAGTCGCTCGACACCCCGCTGCCGTTCGACCTGATCGTGCGATCGAGCACAGCCCGCCCCGCCGAGGACTGACCGTTCGGCATTCGCGTGCCCTTAAACTGACGCCATGGCAGATTCCACTTTTGACATCGTCAGCAAGGTCGACTCGATGGAGGCCGAGAATGCGGTGAACCAGGCCCAGAAGGAGATCGCGCAGCGATACGACTTCAAGGGCGTCGGCGCCTCGGTCGAGTGGAGCGGCGAGAAGCTCCTTCTCAAGGCGAGCGCCGAGGAGCGAGTGAAGGCCGTGCTCGAAGTACTCGAGGCCAAGTTCATCAAGCGGGGGATCGGCCTTCGGAGCCTCGACAGCGGCGAGCCGTACGCGTCGGGCAAGGAGTACCGCATCGAGGTGAACCTCAAGAACGGAATCTCGTCCGAGGACGCGAAGAAGATCTCGAAGATCATCCGTGACGAAGGTCCGAAGGGCGTGAAGAGCCAGATTCAGGGCGACGAGCTTCGTGTCTCATCGAAGAGCCGCGACGACCTGCAGGCGACGATGGCTCTCCTCAAGGGCAAGGATCTCGACGTCGCCCTGCAGTTCGTCAACTTCCGCTGACGCTCGTTTCAGCGCCTTCGGCGCTAGGCCGAGGCGAGGGGGCGGGGTTTCGGCCCTGCCCAGACGAACGCGATTGCCACCAGCAGGCCCCACGCGGGAAAGGCCCACCACACCTGCGTGGCCGCGCCACCCTCGGCCGCAGCGGTGTAGAGCGCGCCTCCTGCCACCTGACCGGCGACGCCGCCCACGGCGTTGGCGAGTCCGAGCACCCCGAAATAGCTGGCGACGGATCCGGCGGGCGTGAAGTCGGAGACGACCGCATTCATGACCGGTTGTGCGAGCATCTGCCCGACCGTGAAGATGCCGACCCCGAGCAATAGGCCGGGAAGCGTGCCCCACAGCCCCATGACGCCGAGCCCGCATCCGAGCGCCACCGCACTGAAGGCGAGGATGCGCTTCTGCTCGAAGCGGCGACCGGCGAACCCGGTCACCGGAAGCATCGTGATCACCATGAACACCGCGGCACCGGTATAGACCAGGCCGACACCCTCGGGCCCGCTGAGCACCTCCCGCGCCCGGATCGGCACGGCGAGGTACAGCTGCGTCACCAGGAACGAGAGTCCGCTGGCGATGATGCAGTAGCGCACGAAGGGCCGGTCGGCAAAGACGGCCCGGAAGCCAGCACGCTCCCTGGCCTTCGTCGACATTCCACTTGGTAGCCCCACCGCCGTGATGACGAACGCCCCGACGAACAGGCCAGCCGCGCTGAAACTCACGAGGGCGAAGTCCACGCCGGCGAGCAAGCCACCCACCATCGGGCCCACGATGAAGCCGAGATTGGATGCCAGTTCCCGCGTGGAATACACCCGAACGGCACCACGCCCGGCCGCGAGCGCCGAGTATGCCGCGTAGCTGGAGGGGTGGAACAGTGCCCCGCCGAGGCCTGCCAGGACTGATGCGACGACGAGCCACGGGCCCGTCGTCGCGGTGCCGAGCAGCGCGAAACCCGCAGCCCGGATGAGCACGCCGATGAGAATCGCCCGCTTGTAGTCGATGCGGTCAGCAACCCAGCCGGTGAGAGGCATCAGGCCGTTCTGGGCCAGGGAGCGAACGGCCGTGAGTAGCGCGATGAACGCGATGCTGAGCGACAGGTTCTCCAGCAGGTGGAATGCGAGAAGCGGTACGAGCATGTAGAACCCGACGGCCATGGTGAAGGTGTCGAAATACAGCACCCACAGCGCGGGCATCCGCCTCCCGGTTCCGTCGCGCGGAACGACCACTACCCGGCCATGCCGCGCGTGGACCGCCCCCACAGGACCACACCCAGCAGGAGCGGACCGGACAGCACGACGAACGGCGCCAGCGACGGAACCAGCACGCACACGGCCACGACCGCACACGCGCCGACGAACACGAGGATCGACCGCGCAGGCGCACGCACGATGACCACGACGGCTCCGCGCAACCACTCTCGCCGTGTACCGGCGGGAAGGGTTGCCGCCGCGATCGGGATCGCGAGCCCGAGCATGAGGGCGAGGATGGAGAACGGAACGGCGGCCGCGGCCATGACGATCTCGAGACCGGAGTTGCCGGTGGTGACCTGGATGGCGAGGAACAGGAAGTCGGCGACGAGCACCACCAACACGACCGCTGCTACGACGCCCATCGGCAGCGATCGGCGCCAGGTGGCCGCGAACTCGCGGAACGTGTTGGTGAACACTGAGTCGTCACCGTCGCAAATCCACCGCGTCAGTGCCCTGCCGAGCGCGATCATCGCGGGCAACAGGGTGACGATGGGCAAGGCGAGCAGGAACGCGGCGATCCCCCCGAGCGCGATGTTCATCGGGTACGACAGCCAGGTGAGCAACTGCCCTTCCCAGCCTCGCCTCGATGGCCGCACCTGCCCTCGCGCCACGCTCATTCCTCTCGACCGGACCTGAACGAGCGGCCACCGAACCCGACGCCCGCGACATCGGGTTCGGCGAGCGGGGCGTCGTCGGCATCGAAGCTGATCGCCACCTCATCGGTGGTGCCGCCGCTCGTCAACCGCACGATCACGGCACCGTCGAGCCTCTCACAGCTGATCTCGGCCCGCTCGGAATCATCGAAACGTCGTGGTTCGAGCACGGTCACGAAGCGCCGCTCGCGCTGCGGGGGCTCACCCGTCGCATCGTGTGCTGCACCTTCTCGATCGCGAGGCTTGGAGTCGATGAGGTCGGATTGGCCTGGACCAGGGTGGGGCTCACGGTCACGGTCGTATCGTCGTCGAACGCGGTGACGAGCATGAAGCCCGGTCCGGCATCCGCGCGCCATCGGGCATCGCCGTCGGGGACGGCCGGATGCTCGGTCTGCAGCAGCCACGTCCACTCTCTCGGGCTCGCGGCGCGCACGTCGTCCACGATGATCAGCGCACCACTGGGGGTCATCACGAGATGCCTGCGCAACCGCTCCACACCGAGCGAACGGTCGTACATCGCGGAGGTCTCGCTCACGGCATGGACCCACCCGTCGGACAGTGTCGTGGTGAGGATGGAGGCGGTGAACTCCTCGCCGAGGTTCTCGTACACGTGGTAGCGGTCCTCGTTCACGAACCCGGC
This sequence comes from uncultured Actinomycetota bacterium, assembly GCA_963756375.1. Taxonomy (GTDB): domain Bacteria; phylum Actinomycetota; class Actinomycetes; order Actinomycetales; family Microbacteriaceae; genus Marisediminicola. Next base: position 2,038,399 of record CAVWNJ010000005.1, read on the forward strand.
GCCGTCCACGAGCATGCCGTTATGGTGCTCGGTCTTCTTCCTCGACGAGTAGCCCTCGTCGAGAGCCAGGTACGCGCCGAAGGCGAGGAACACGAAGGAACCGGCATCCGGATGATGGTGGCCGGCGTTCAGCGTCGTCCATCCGGTCTCGGCCTTCTGCCGGTGGGATGTGTCCCAGGCCTTGTGGCCGCCACCGGGGGACGCCTTGAACGAGACCATCGCGGCGTCGGACGCCCACGATGTCCGGCCCGCGACGAGGCCGAGGTCGGCGAAGTAGCGGCTGGTCGGCAGGCTCTCCGGCCCGCCTCCTCGACCGTGGGGTCGTACCAGAGCAGTTCCTGGTAGGCCTCGGCGCGCACACCGGGTCGAACTCCGCTCTCGTAGGCCTCGCGCCAGAAGAAGTCCTCGGCAACCTTCCGGGCGAGCCACTGAGCCTGCGGGAGACGGTATTCCGAGGCGAGCTTGTAGTACATGGCGACCGGATGTCCGCTGCGACGGTCGTGGCAGTCGCCGTGGTCGATGATCCGCTCGAAGTCGGGGGCAGCCTGGTACAGGCGGTACCAGAACGTCTCGCGCAGGTAGGAGCTGGTGGAGAACCAGTCGATGCCCTCGGTCTCCTTCAGCATGTCGAGGTAGCTCACCAGCCACGGCACGCCGTATCGCCAGTAGACGACACCTTCGTTGTTCGAGCCGTCTTCCGGAAGCATGTCGAACACGGTCGCGAAGTTCGCCTTGGCGCGCTCCGTCCACTCCAGTGCCTCGGGATGCGTCTCACGCAGTGCGTAACCGACGGTGGCGAGACCGGCGTAACAGATCCAGTTGTGGTTCTGCCAGTACGACGACGACCACCAGTTGCCTTCGCTTTCCACGGCGAAGGAGTAGAGGCGACGCCCCTGAAGGAGGAGCTTGTCGGTGAGGGTGGTCCGTTCGGCTTCCGAGAGGGCATCCCCCGCCCAGGAGAGCGCGAGCGAGAATCCGTGCAGGATCCACCCGGCGTCGAGGTCGTGGTCGGGCAGATTCGCCTTGCCCCAGTGCGGGAACGAGAGCGGTGGTGCCAACCAGCGGCGGAGCTCATCGAGGTAATGCTGTTGCCCCGTCAACCGGTACGCGAGAGCCAGGTTCGCTGCGGCAGGCCCGAAGTAGGTGATGGAGGCGAGCGGATGCTCCTGCGGGAGGGCCATCGTCGTGTAACGCTCGCACTCCTCGAGAAGGCGGCGGAACTGCGCAGCCCGAGGTCCGGTCAGCTCACGCCGGAGGGCATCCTCGCGGTCGTGGATCAGCAGCGGAACGGTCATCGGTGTACCTCAATCGTGGTCGATTCGGAGCCCTCGTACTGCACGCGAAGGCTTGTGCCCTCGGCGTCCGATCGGACGATCTCGAAGGCGGTGGGCAGGGTGTTCTGGTCGAAGCAATACAGGGAGACGAAGTCGACGGACGCGGCGGATGCTGTCCACTCCCCTACGAGCTGGTGTGCGGACGGGTCCACCGACGGCCCGCGGCCGGGAAGCACCTCGAGCGCCGACGGCGCGGTCGCGCGATGCAGCCCCACGAGTGCGCTTGCGGTTTCGGCGCCCCAGCGTGAGATCCAGCCGCCATCGAGGGCGCGCACCTCGAACGCGACGGCCGGTCGCAACCCGAGGGTGATGCTGTGCTCGGCACCGTCGTGCATCTGCACGCGCACGATGTCGATGAGTAGGCCGTCCTCCAGCCGAAGCGTTCGCGTCAGGCGACCGCCCGGCACCGCCTCGAGGCTCTCCGCGCTGACGAATCCCGCCGCGGGATCCCACCGCGTGATCGTCGCGGTCGCCTCGGTTTGGTCGGCTCCGTCGACGCGCACCGTGGGATGGGCGATCGTTCGCGCGTAATAGCCATGACGCAGGGCACTCGCGTAAGGGGGAACACCGGGCGCCGGCTGCACCGCGGCGTCGCGACCGTAGAGGTAGAGGCCGAGCTTGTCGAGGTGGCCGTGTGCGCCACCGTGGGGGCCGGCATCGAGCACGGCGGTGAGGCGACCGGCCGGGTCGCTGAGCACGGCGTACCCGACCTGGTCGAACAGGATGCTCGGCGACTGCGGCACCTCGTGCCGTGCGCGCGGACTCGGAAACCATCCGGCCAGGAGGTCCTCGAGTCCGTCATGCTCCGGCCCGAGCCTCGCGCGCACCCATTCCTCGACCTTCGCGAGAGCGGTGGCGGAGAAGAACTGCCGCCCGAGCACGCAGATCTCCAGCACCTCGCGATGCATGGCTGCCCGGTCATATGGTCCGTCGTGCAAGGCGGGAAGGAAACCGTTCGGTGCCGCGATCGCGGCGAGCACGTCCATCATCGATCCGAGCGTGGCTGCGACATCCGACGGCACCGTCGACGGATCGATGCCGCGGAGGCCGAGCAGATACGCGCGCAGAACGAACACGTGGTAGTAGGTGGACCCCTCCCATTCCCAGCCGTCGCTGCGCACCGCGAGTCGAACGTGCTCGTAGGCCTGCGTCAGGAGCTCTTCGCGCGGCTCGACCTTGCCCCAGCGCTGCGAGCGCGAGATTCAGCAGCCGCGCCGCGGCATCCAACCAGGCCGTGTAGTTGCTGCGGGCGTCGTTGCGTTCGACCACGAGGATGTGACGCGCCTGCTCCATCGTCTCGGCTAGGCCGAGAAGCATGTCGGCGACCTCATCCGGAAGGGCGGTGCGGGATCCGGCCGACAGCGCGATCACGGCGTCGGCGATCCCGACGGCCCATTGCGCTTCCGACAGCGCCTGCGAGAAGACCTTGCCTTTGAGCATCCACGGCTCGCTGTGGGAGTTCCACCCGGCCTGCACGACCTCCGCGTAGAACCGGCCATACTCTTCGAGGATCTGCCACGCGCGGTCGGCATCCGCCTCACCGTTCCCGACCTTGGCCGCGTGCGCGAGAACGCGAACTTCCCGCGCAAGCGCCTGGTGTTCGTAGACGGTCCAGGCCGCAGCGTACGGCTCACCGGTGAGGAGCGCATCCCCTGGGGCACGGATAGGTTTCACCACGAGCCGGATCGAGCTCGATGCCGTGGGTGGGGCACACGTAGTCGTGCCACCACCCGCCCGGCCGCTGCGGCACGATGCTCATCGGAAGTTGAGTCCGCCGTTGACGTCGACGATCTGCCCCGTGACGTACGACGACAGGTCGGAGGCGAGAAACACGGTGACGCCCGCGACATCCTCCACCGTTCCGGCACGTCCAAGAGGGATACCGGCGATCATGCCGGACTGGGCATCCTTCGGGGTGAAGGTGTCGTGAAACGCGGTATCGCCGATGAACCCGGGAGCCACCGCGTTGACCGTGACACCTGAAGCCGCCAGCTCTTTCGCGAGACCGCGGGTGAAGCCCACAACGGCCGCCTTCGCTGCGGCGTAGGCCACAGACCCTGCACCGCCGCCGTTCTCGGAGGCGAGGGACGACATCAGGATGACCCTGCCGGTGGGCGACTTCTCGAGCAGCGGCACAGCTCGGCGGGTGACGTAGAAGGTGCTCGACACGTTCACACCGATCACGGAGTCCCAGTGCTCGTCGCTCATGTCCTTGATCGGAGAGCGGCCGACGAGATGCCCGGCGTTGTTGACCAGGATGTCGAGTCCCCCGAGGAACTCCGAGGCGTCATCGACCAGGCGCTCGGCCTCCGCCGAATCGGTCAGGTCGGCCGCGAATGCCTTGGCGTTGCGCCCCATCGAGGTTATGCGGTCCACGGTTTCCGCGGCACCGTCGCGCTGCTGGCGAAGTGCACGGCGACATCTGCTCCGGCCTCTGCGAGGGCGATGGCAATGGATGCTCCGATTCCGGCTCCGGAGCCGGTGACGAGGGCGCGGCGACCGCTCAAATCAATGTTCATGGGGAAGGATTCCGATCTGTTCGAGGTGGTCGTGTGGGCTACTTGATGCCGGCATTGGTGAAGCCCTGGATGAAGTACTTCTGGGCGAACACCAGCAGCAGCACCATGGGGAGTGTCGCGAGCGTTGTGCCGGCCATCAGGTACTGCCATTGGGTGTTGTCGAGCTGTTGGAAGACCGCGAGGCCGACTTGGATGACGCGTAGGTCGTTGCTTGTTGTGACCAGGAGTGGCCAGAGGAAGTTGTTCCAACTGTCCTGGAAGGTCAGCAGCCCGACCGTGGCAATGGCCGGCTTGATGAGCGGCGTATAGATCTGGGCGAAGATACGGAACTCCCCCAGGCCGTCGAGTCGTGCGGCTTCCTCGAGCTCCGTCGGGAGCGACAGATAGAACTGTCGGAACAGGAAGATCGCCGAGGCGCTCAGGCCCCCCGGGATGATCAGCGCCCACCAACTGTTGAGCCAGCCGATACCTCCCTGTCCGAAGATGTCGTTTCCGCCGAACAGCGGCATGAACTTCACGAGGAGGAACTGGGGCACGATCTTCGTGTAGGTCGGGATCATGAGCATCGCCACGAACGACAGGAAGATGATCTCGCGGCCTCTGAAGTAGATCCTGGCGAGCGCATAGCCAGCCATCGAGGCGAACACGAGGGTGATGATGGTGTGCCCGATCGAGATGATGAGGCTGTTCCGGAAGTACAGTCCGAACGGAGCGGCGTCGAGTGCGTCGACATAGTTGCTGAACAGCCACTGCTCGGGGAAGAACTTCGGTGGGAACTGCGCGAGCTCGGCCGGCGACTTGAGGCTCGTCATGACCATCCACACGAAGGGGATCAACATCCCCACCGCGCCGATGATCAGGAAGACGTTGAGGAGGATCCGGTTGCGCATCTTCGCGCGAGACATGTGTCGGTTCTTCGGCGCCGGGCTGTCGTTCTTCGCGATCGCCGCGGCCCGTACGGTGGTGATGGCCATTAGTCGTCCTCTTTCGTGGCACGGCGGCTGATGAGGGTCATCACCAGCAGGAAGGCGAAGAGCACGACCGACTGCGCGGATGCCATGCCCATGCGGAACTCCTGAAATGCGGAGCGGTAGACCTCGTAGGTCATCATCGTTGTGGCGTTCGCCGGCCCACCGTCGGTGAGCACGTAGATCTGGTCGAAGACCTGGAAGGCACCGATGATCGAGATCACGAAGACGAAGAACGTCGCGGGCTTGAGCATCGGGAGCGTTATCGAGAAGAACTTCCGCACGACCGACGCGCCGTCCACCGAGGCCGCCTCGTACAGCGACTCGTCGATGTTCTGCAGCGCCGCGATGTAGATGATCATCTTGATGCCAATGCCCTGCCAGGCACCGACGAGGATGACCGACCAGAGTGCCCAGTCGGGGTCGACGAGCCACGCCTGGCCACGGATGCCGAAGAGGTCGAGGAATCCGTTGAGCAGCCCGTACTGCGGGTTGAAGATCCACAGCCACACCATCGCGATGGCGACGGTCGCTGTGACCTGCGGGATGAAGAACGCGGTGCGGTACCACTTCTGGAGCTTCAGTCCCTGATTCAGCGCCACCGCGATCACCAGGGCGACGGCCATCGATGCCGGCACAGTCCAGAAGGTGTAGGCGACCGTATTTCCGATCGACCGCAGGAAGACCGGGTCCTGGAACAGTTCGACGTAGTTCTCGAACCAGATCCACTGGGGGGCGTTGAACACGTTGAAGTTGGTGAACGACAGGTAGAACGTCGCCAGGACCGGAACGGCGGTCCAGAGTCCGATGTGGAGAACGGATGGCGTGATCATCCACCATGCGGCACGGCGCTTGCTGCGCTCGGCCGAGGAGAGTTCGCGCTTGGGGGTCTTGGGCATCGGTCGCGAAGCGGTGGACTCCGCCGTGCCGGGCTTTCGATGAGTAAGTGTCATCATGCCTTCAATGGTCTCGTGACGTGATCAGGGGAACCGGGCGAGCGGCGGGTGGACCGCTCGCCCGGTTGTGTCTGGATCCGGCCGACTAGCGGTCGATCGCGGCTTGCATGACCGCAGCGAGGTCGTCGAGCGACTCTTGCGGCGTCTTCTGCTGCAGAAGGGCTTCCTGCACGGCTGCCGCAACATCGCCACGGACTTCGAGCCACTTCGCCGGACCGCCCTCGCGCTTGGCGACGTCGAGGTTCTCCATGGCGAACTGCACGAAGCGGTTCGACTGCACGTAGTCCGAATCGAGCAGCTCGGTGAGCGCGGGCACGTTTCCGCGCTGCTGGTTCGCGGCAAGAGCGGGACCGGGGCTCGAGAGGAATTCGAGCAGCGCCTGAGCGGCAGCCGGGTTCTTCGACGACGAGGAAACCGTGGCGAGTGTTCCGCCGAAGAACATGCCCGAGCCGTCCCCCTCGATGACGAAGGGTTGCAGCTTGTCGAGCACGGTCGGATCGGCGGCCTCGGCCTGTGTCCAGAGATTGTTGTGCGCGATGCCCATCGCTGCCCGGCCGGTGATGAGCGGGGCGACGATGTCGTCGGGCGAGGAGAATCCGATGTCCTCAACCTTGTACTTGTTCACAAGGTCGGTCATGAGCGTGAGCGCCGAGACGCCCTCCGGGCCGTTGAAGACAGGTTCGGTGTCGTCCTCGTTGAAGATCTCGCCATCGGCGGAGAACAGCATCGTGAAGTAGGCCTGCCTGGCATCCAGCGACATCATGTCGAAGCCGGCGCGGGTGAGCGTGCCGTTGGACTCCCTGATCGTGGTGGCTTCAGCGATCTCGATCAGTTCGTCCCAGCTCGACGGCGGTGCGTCGTAGCCGGCTTCGGCGAGGATGTCCATGCGGGCGACGCCGAACCTGGTGTCGAGCATGATCGGCACGCCGTACACGCCGTCGCCGAGGGTGCCGGCATCGACGATCGCCGGGGTGTAGCTCTCGAGCAGCTTCTCCTCGGTCAGTCCGCTCTTGCTGAGGTCGGCGAGGATCCCCTTGTCGGCGAAGGCCTCGATCCAGCCGACGCCCATCAGCATGACGTCGGGAACGAGCCCGGAGACGGCCGAGGTGGTGAGCTTCTCGTTGAGGTTGCCGTAGGTCGTGTAGTCGACGTTCACGGTCACGTCGGGATACATCTCGTAGAACTGGGGCAGCAACTCGTCTTCGAGGAGCTTCTGGCCCGGGGTGCCTTCGAAGATCGGGGTGAGCAGGCTGATCTCGCCGCTCACCGAATCCGGATCGGTCGATGATGCGTTGTCGGTGGAGGAGCAGGCCGCCAGCCCGATGGCCAGCGTGGCCACGGCACAGGCGGCGATACCGCGGCGGAGGTGGGAGGTGGTGTTCATGAAGGATTCCCTCGGTGATAGCGGATGGGGGGCGACGCTGCCTATCTGCCTCGACGTCGTCGTCGTACTTGGGGGGCTGCGGACGAGGAACGTCCGTCAGTGGCGATCTGGTGTAACGATGCACCGACCATACCCACGGCTGCGGGCCGAGGTCAAGTGCGATTTTCCGGATCTTATGGAGATCATTGCAACGGCGCCGATTGCACTCGGTGGCGGACCGGTATATCGTTGCACCAGTCCATCGCCGGATCCGTCGACCGGATCGGTCAGCCAAAGGAGCCTCAGATGAAGAAAGTGACCATCCAACAGGTCGCCGAGGCCGCAGGCGTTTCCACCAGTACCGTGTCGAACCTGCTGAACGGCCGATCGAACCGAATGGTCCCAGCTACCCGGGATCGGATAACCCAGGTGATCGCCGAGCTCGGATACCGGCCCAATCGTGCCGCTCGACAGCTTCGCAACGGGCGAACGCAGACCATCGGACTCGTGGTTCCGTCCGTCGGAAACCCGTTCTGGGGAGCATTCGCCCGTGAGATCGAGATTGCCGCCCTCGCCGCCGGCTGCAGCGTGCTCCTCTGCAACAGCGAGCGGGACCCGGACCGCGAGCGCAGCTACGTCGAGGAGCTATGGGAAAACGGTGTGCGCGGCATCATCCTGTGCACCTCCCTCCCCTCGCTCGACCACGTGAAGCCGATCATCGATCAGGGCCTGCAGTTGGTGACCTTCGACAGGCCGGCTCAGGTCGGCGACCCGGATTCGGTGATCAGCATCAGCATCGACAACAACATGGCCGGGCATCTGGCCGCGAGCCACCTGCTGCAGTTGGGCCACACCGAGCTGACATTCGTGTCGGGCTCGCTCCGCTCGGTCAACCGGCGAGGTCGTCACCGCGGGTTCCAAGCCGCGATCGAGGAGGCCGGACTGGATGTGGCGTCGATGCCCCAGTGGGCGGGTCTCGACAGCGAGCCATTCGGCGATGTCGAAGCCGCCGACCTCGGACGGAGCGCGGCGCATTCGCTCTTCTCCTCGTCGGCACCGGCACCTACCGCTGTTGTCGCGATCAACGATATGACGGCCCTCGGCTTCTGCCGAGGCCTGCGCGACCTCGGACTGGTCGTGGGCAGGGATGTCTCGGTCATCGGGTTCGACGACATCATCCTGGCCGACCTCTACGACCCGCCGTTGACCACCGTTCGGCAGCCGATCCGTCAGATGGCCAAGCTCGCGATCGACGAAGCGGTGTCCCGCGACGGCGGCGCAGCGAGCGAACCGGGACGATCCGTGCTGCTACGGCCGGAACTGGTCGTGCGCGCTTCCACCGCCCCACCACTATCGAGCTCGGAGAGAACCGATGAACACGTTGCAGCAAGTCGCTCCTGAACGAACGAAACCCTCGGCCCGGTTGGTCGCCCAGCCGATCGTCGCCGTGCTCCGCGCGGATCGCCCAGAGGACTACGACGCCGTCGTCGACACCCTCATCGAGGCGGGCGTCACGTCGATCGAGCTGACGCTCACCACCCCAGGCACGCTCGACCACCTGCCGTCGCTTCTCGCGCGAACCCGCGGCTCGGCGGATGTCGGAATCGGCACGATCACGACGATCGAGCAGGCCACGGCAGCGCTCGACATCGGAGCCGACTATCTCGTCACGCCGATCACCGACATCGCCGTGATCGCCCGCGCCGTCGACAGGTCGGTCCCCATCTTCCCCGGGGCGATGACGCCCACGGAGGTGCATGCGGCGTGGTCCGCCGGAGCCACCGCAGTGAAGCTCTTCCCCGCAGACACAGTGGGCGCGGCCTTCGGAGCCCACCTCCGCGGTCCGTTCCCGGATCTGGAGTTCATCCCGTCCGGCGGCATCAAGCTTACGGATATCGAGGGGTGGTTCCGGGCGGGCGCACTGGCGGTGAGTCTCGGTGGTCCCCTCATCGGTGACGCGCTCCGCGGCGGCTCGCTCAAGGCTCTCGCGCAGCGGGCTGTGGACACGGTGGAGATGGTGCGGTCGATTCGAGGAACGCCGTGAACGCGGCCTCCGTTGTGACCTTCGGCGAGAGCATGGCCCTCATCGCAACGGCGGGCGCGCTACCCCACTGTTCCACCGCGACCGTGGGCATGGGCGGGTCGGAGAGCAACGTGGCGATCGGGCTTCGACGCCTCGGGGTGCCGACCACCTGGATGAGTCGCTTGGGAGCGGACTCCGCGGGCGACCTCATTGTGCGGGAGCTTCAGGCGGAGGGCGTTCGCGTGGTCGCCCCTCGCGACGGGCGAGCGCCGACCGGCCTCATGATCAAGGAGAGACGTACCGCGGCGAGCGCCCGCGTCTGGTACTACCGGGCGGGCAGTGCCGCGTCCGCCTTGACCGTCGAGGAGCTCGACAACGATGAGATTCGCTGGTCGAGCCTGCTCCACATCACCGGCATCACACCGGCCCTCTCCACGTCTGCGCGGGATGCGACCCTCGGCGCCGTGGAGGTCGCGGTCGCGCATGGGGTGCCTGTCTCCTTTGATCTGAACTATCGAAGTGCTCTCTGGTCACGGGAGGCGGCCGGTGATTTCTACCGCGAGATCATGCCGTCTGTCGATGTCGTCTTCGCCGGCGAGGACGAGGCCGCGATTGCCACTGGTGAGCGGGCGAACGCAGAAGAGTTGGCTCGCGCGCTGTGCGAGCTCGGTGCGAACGATGCGGTGATCAAACGCGGCGAACACGGTGCGCTCGCCCTCGTCGGTGGCGTGGTGCATAGCCGCGATGCTGTGCGTATCTCGGTCGTCGACACGGTCGGAGCCGGTGACGCCTTCGTCGCCGGCTACCTGGCCGAACGGGTCAACGGCCGCGACGTCGACACGTGCCTGGCCACCGCCACCGCCACGGGAGCATTCGTCTGCCTGACCGGCGGCGACTGGGAAGGCGCACCAACCCGGGCCGAGCTTGCGCTCCTCCTCGCGCCTGATCCCGTCATCCGCTGAGCGGAAGGCGCAGCTCGAACGTCGCCCCGCCCCCAGGAGTCTCGTGCAGGATGACCGACCCCCCGGTGTCGAGCGCGATCTGGCGCGTGACCGCGAGCCCGAGCCCGGCGCCATCCGGATGGTCGCGCGAGCGCGAGGGGTCTGCACGATAGAAGGGAAGGAAGATCTTCTCCTGCTCGTCCGCATCGACCCCTGGACCGTGATCGACGACAGCGACGCTCAGGCTGCCCGCCGTCTCACGATCGGTGGGCGCGGCACGGCTCGCCGGTGCGGTCGATACGCTCGCCACCACCTCGATCAGTGTTCCGACCGGCGTGTGCCGACAGGCGTTCACGCCGAGATTGAGCAGAGCCTGGTGGATGCGGGCCGGGTCCCCCAGAACCCGTTGATCTAGCGCATCATGAAGCCGCGCCTCGATCTCCCGCTCCGGGAAGGCGACCCGCAGGTCGTCAACCACGTTGCGTGCAATGCGGGCGACATCCACCTCGGCGACCACAGTCTGCGAGGGAACACCGTCGCGCGCGAGCTGCAACATCGCGTCGACCAGTTCGTGGAGCCGCATGCTCTCATCGCCGACCCGCGACATCGCACGGTCGAGCGCCCCCGGCTCCTCCAGCATGCCCCGCTCATAGAGATCGCTGTAGCCCTTCAACGCGGTGAGGGGTGTGCGGATCTCGTGCGAGACGTCGGCGAGGAGCCTGCGCATGTCGTCTCGCGCCCGCGTCGCATCCGAAGCGGACTCTTCGCGTTCGAGAACAGCGGCACGGAGGCGATCCACCATGCGGCCGATGTCGGTGGAGAGCACCGCGATCTCGCGAGAACCACCGGTGGAACTGATTTCGGTGTCGAGCGCACCGTCGGCGATGCGCGAAACGCCGGCGGTCGCGGCGACGATGGGTTGGGTGAGTCGCCGCGCGAGCATCCAGACCACCGCCCCCTGAAGCACGACGATCACCACTCCGCCCAACAGCAGCGTGCGCTGCAGGTTCGCAATCGCGGCGTTGTAGCCGTCGAGGGACAGACCCGTGATCCGCACCACTCCCCCGGGCGACGGAGAAACGAGCACGCGATACCCGTCGACGGTCGTCACCGAGCGGGAGGGCGTGGCGGCGAATCGAGAAAGTGCCGCAGCCGTGAACGGGTTCGCCCCACCCTGACCTCCGACAATGGTGCCGTCGGTCGTCACCGCGAGTTGAATGGGCAGATTGCCCGGAATAACGGCGTCCGGGAGCGGCGAAGCGGGAGGCAGGACGGTTCCGGCCTGGCCGTCGTCCCTGCCGGGGATGAAGGCCGTGAGGGGCACCCGCTCCGCTCGTGACAGCTCGGCGTCGATCTCCGAAAGCCGGAGCGCCCGCTCGCTCACATCGACCGCGACCGCGAAGACGACGAAGCCGACCACGATGGTCGCGAGCGTCGGCACGAGCAGCATGGAGCGTAGCGACGGTCGCCTCATTGCGCCTCCTCCCGCAGCACGTAGCCGATACCGCGGCGCGTGTGGATGAGGGGCGGATGCCCGTCGTCGAGTTTGCGGCGCAGATAGCCGATGTACAGCTCGACCACGTTCTCGCTGCCGGTGTAGTCGTCGCTCCACACCTCCACGAGAATCTGCGCCTTCGACACGACGACACCGCGATTCACCATCAGGTAATGCAGCAACCGGTGCTCTGTCGCCGAGAGGTCGACGAGCGCTCCTCCGCGCCGCGCCTCGAGACTGGCGGTGTCGAGTGTGAGCGAGCCCACCTGCAATACGACAGAACCGGAGGAGGGGTTGGAGCGACGCAATATCGCAGCCACCCGGTACACGAGCTCGTCGACAGTGAACGGTTTGGTGAGGTAGTCGTCACCCCCGGTCGCGAAACCGCGAATGCGATCATCCGGTTCCGCCCTGGCGGTGAGAAAGAGGATGGGCATCGTCGAGCGGTCGTTCCGCAGCCTTCGGCAGACCTCAAGTCCATCGATACCGGGCAGCATCACGTCGAGCACCGCAAGGTCGAACGCCGTGGATCGCGCGAGACTGAGCGCCTCGAGACCGTCGGCGGACTGCGTGACGGCATGACCGCTATAACGGAGCGCGGTTGCGGCGATGTCGCTGATCGCCGCATTGTCTTCGACGATCAGAATGCGGTGCGGAGTCTGCTGAGGGGGGACCTGAGTCACCCGCAAACCGTAGCAACCTAAATTCATTCCGCGCCCACAGTGTCACCACAGCGAGTGATTACACCCTGACAACATGACCGACTCACGACCTCGCATCCACAGCCTCCTCCGACCTTCCCTCCTCGCCGGAATGGTCGCGGTCGCAGCACTGGGTGTCGCTGCCTGCGCGACCACGACAACAACCACCTCCGATTCGGCCAGCCCGAGCACCGACGCCTCGTCGTCGACTGCGGGCATCGACCTCGCCCTCTTCGCTGAAGGCGCGATTGTCGGCGAGCCGCTCATCGTCGATTGCACTCTGAGCGATGGCACGGACTCGAGCTGCTACGAAATCACGATCTCCGGGTATCCGACCGACCACGAGGTCGGCCCGTTCTGTCCGGACACGATCACGACTGGCGCGGAGGACGCCGGAATCTGGTTCGACGGCGACAACGTCTACGACCTCGACGGAGAATTCATCGCCGGTCTCGCGGAAACCTACGGGGACGACGGCTGGAAGATGTACGACGAGGAGGGCAACGTCTACGTGACGGACACCGCGGAAGCCTTCGAGGCCGCTGCTCGTCCCGACGTCGATCCGGCCTACCAGAACTACTGCATCGAGGGCAGCCTCGACTATCTCGAGGGCGGAGAGCCGATCGAGTCCACTGTGACTATTCCGGTGACGCCCGTCTTGGCCTCGGCCTCCTCCACGCCTACAGGGAACCAGGGCATCACGCTCGACGGCGTGATCATCGCGGCGTCCGCGCCGGTTGACGCGATTCTCGGCGCCTACACGATCGCCGCCTTCGACGACTGCGGGGCTCACTTCAACCCGTTCGAGGGCTATCACCTGCACGGGGCCACCGGATGCGCGGAGAACGGAACGGCGACCGACGGCGAGACCCCCATCTTCGGTTACGCCATGGACGGCTACGCCGTGCACAGCCCGTATGACGATGCCGACCTCGCAGCTGCCGAGCTCGACGACTGCAACGGTCACTCGACCGAGGCAGACGGCTACCACTACCACGCCAACTCTGCTGCAAAGAATCAGGTGATCCAGTGCCTGGTCGGCGAGACGGTGGCATCGGATGACGCCGCGGGTGGTCCGCCCGCCGGTGGCGGTCCGAACCGCTGATCGACCGAGTAGAAGAAGACGACGCCATGAAGAGATCCGCTCTCACCCTTCTCGCACCCCTCGTGGGATTGGTATTGCTCTCGACCGCGTGCTCGACCTCGACCACGACCACGACCGACCCCGGCGAGGTGGACGCCTCCACCTCCAGCACGGATGTGGCGGCGATGTTCGCCGACGGTGCCCTCACCGCCGACGCCACAACCGTGGACTGCACGCTCGAATCCGGCACGGAAACGACGTGCTACCAGTTCGAGGTTGCGAGCCTGGCCTCGACTGTCGGTACCGACGGTCCGTTCTGTCCGGCGACGACCGACGAGGTCGGCGGCATCTGGGTCTGGGACGGAGACGAGGAAGGGCTCTACGCGTTGGATTCGGATTTCTGGGCGATGATGACGGCTCAGGGCTACGAGTTCGCCGACTCGGAGGGAAACATCACGATTGTGGATCCCGCCGGGAACCAGCCATCCTCGTCGACCACCGAGAACTCGTGTCTGCAGGCCACCCCTGACGGCACGTACCACCTTCAGGTGCTGATCCCGACGACACCCGAATTGCTCGACACCGCGACCGATCTCTCCACGGTCGCTCAGGTGGGGCTTGCCTTCGACGGCGTCACGATCTTCGGTGATGCCCCCTCGGTGGCAGACACCGGCGGTCTTCCTGCACTCGACGCCTGTGGCGGACACATCGACCCGTCCGGGTACTACCACTGGCATTTCGGCGCCGAATCCATTCAGGGCAATCTCGACGCCGCGGGAGCAGCGGTGACGTGTGCGGTCGCCCAGGATGACGAGGCCGCGGTTGGCCTCGCATTCGACGGATACCCCATCCTCGGCTCGAAAGAGAATGGTGAGGTTCCGACCGATCTGGATGACTGCTCGGGGCACGTGTCAGAGGTCGATGGGTTCGGTTCCACCTACCACTATCACCTCAGCACCGACTCCCCGAACCTGCCGACCTGCCGTGTCGGCGCCACCGCGAATGACAAGCTCACCAGCCCAGACAACAGTGCCGTCATGCTTCCCGATGGCGGCGACGGGCCCGGAGCGGGCGGACCGCCCGGCGGGCGTTGATCCGTGTTGACGGTGTGACCGCGCGGTTCGGGCGTATCGCTCGGACCGTTGCGGCTACCGCAGCGATGGTCGCGGCCCTCCTTCTGGCCTCACCTTCGGCGGCATCCGCCCACGATGGAACCAGCGGAGCGGTGTCGCTCGCCGTCGTTGAGGGACGGATGGTCGGCACCGCGCTGGTGGACTTCAGCGAGGTCGGCCTCGTGGACACCTCCGGCGACGGAGTGCTCGACGACGCCGAACTCGCAGAGCAAGAGGCCGCCATCGCCCCGACGCTCGTGCGACTCGTACGTGACCGGGTGAGCCTCACGGTGAACGATGTCGAGGTATCGATCACCGGTGCCGGGATCACCCTCTCCGGTGCCGGTCAGACGGCCGAACACTCCGAGTACGTCGGTCTCGCTTTCGTCTCGACCGCGTTCGACGGGCCGGTTTCTCAGGTCGATGTCGGGTGGGAGTTCACCTCGCCGAATACCGCCGTGCTCGTCTCCGACGCGGATGGCGCGGTGCTCGGCCAGCTCGGTGACGACAGCACGGTGTCGTTCACGTTCGGCGAGTGGTCGACGGCGAGATCTTTCGCGGTGCAGGGGCTGGAACACATCCGATTCGGACCGGACCACATGGCCTTCCTGGTCGTGCTCACCCTCGGCGTCGTCCGTTCCCGTCTCGACCGTGCCACTGCCGTGCGGGTGGTCTCACTCGTCACGGCCTTCACGGTCGGGCACGCGTTGAGCCTGTGCCTCGCTTATCTCGAACTGGTGACGATTCCGGCCGACATCGTCGAACCGGCTATCGCCCTCACGATCGTGGGAGCCGCGGCACTCGGCCTCCGAAGGAGAGCCGGCAACCACCGGTGGTGGATCGCCGGGGTAGTCGGTGTCGTGCACGGGCTCGGTTTCGCCTCCAGCCTCGCGGGCCTCGGGCTCGCGACCCCGAACGTACCGGTCGCCCTGCTCGCCTTCAACCTCGGCGTCGATGTGGCGCAGATGGCTGTAGTCGGCGTGGTGATCGCGGTGTTCGCCGTGCTCGCTCGGGTGTTGCCGCGTCGCACCGAGGCCGTGCGAATCGCCACCTGCATCATCATCGGTGCGCTCGGCCTGGTCTGGCTGGTACTGCGGCTCATCCCGTGACCTTCCACTGACGGGCCAGTCGCCTCACGGAGCCGTGTGCAGGGTGGTCGGGAACGCATAGTCGCGAGCGACCGTCTCACCCGCGAACTTGCGCTCCACCAACCGCAGGGCGAAGCGGGCGAGTCCGGACGGGTCGCGTGTCACCGCGGCCTGCACCGTTCCGTCCTCCAGCCCGAGAAGTGACTCCGGAGAGGTGCCGACCCGCACGATCGCCACGGCGGGCCACCCTCTCCGGGCAACCTCGTTGGCCGCTCGCACCGCCCCGGTGACCACGTCGTCGGTCGTGCCGAAGATCACATCCACGGGCGTCGCACCGTAGAGCTGCTCGAGAACGGTGAGGTACGCCTCCTCCTCGCCGTTCACGGTCGGGAGGCCGACGACGGAGACGCCCGGAAAGCTGCGCAGGCCGCTGGCGAAGCCCGCCGAGATCTCGGATGACGCGAGCGACACCACGCGTCCGTTCGCCGTGCCATAGCGGGCGATCAGATTCTGCACCGTCCACGCCGCCGCGCGGGCGCCGACGGCGTAATCGTCGCTCCGAATCGATGACACGATCTCTCCTGCGATCCGCTCGGACCCCACGGTGAACACCGGCACCTTCTTCTCCCGTGCCGCCTCGAAAGCCGCAGCAGCGGTCGCTCGGTCGACGGGATTGATGACAAGCACGTCCACCTTCTCGTCCAGCAGATTCGCCACGTCGATCGCCTGACGCGCGGCATCGCCGCCGGCGTTCGTCTCGGTGAGCCGAAGACCCAGCTCGCGGGCGCCCCCGTTGATCCCCTGCGACAGGCGCAGCGAGAACGGGTCGGCGAGGTCCGCCCCGGCGTATCCGACCGAGATCGGGTCGTCGACCGATTCAGTGGTGGAGTCGCATCCGCTCAGCGTGCCCGCCACCAACGGCACGAGCGCACCGAGGAGGAGAAGGCGGCGGGATACGAGGGGCAATGGACTCCTGGGGCCGGGCGCAGAACACTGCGCAGGTCACGGACGCCCAGATTACCGCGCCCGAGAACCGCGGATGTCGGGCTCAGGCCCGGACCGTGCCCCAGGTGCGGGTCGCAACGCCTGCCTCAGCGCTTCGTACGGGCGAGCGCCGCGAAACCACCCACGGCGATAAGGCCTGCCGCGAGGGTGCGGGCGAGCGCTCGATTCCGGATGTACCAGACCTGCGGGCTCGTGGCGTGCGCCTCGTCGTCGAAGATGCCGTGCGCGCCGAAGTCACCCTCGGTCGGTGCGTAGAGGTTGTTCTCGAGCATCGGCTCGGACTTCTGCGGCGCCTGCTGGCCGTCCCAGGCGGTCCGTGAGAGATACCAGTCGAGGAACCGCGCCCCGAACCGGTTGCCGAGGACCGTGCCCACGGTGGACTCCCCCACCCAGGTGCGGCGGCGCGGTACATCCGCCACATCGGCGATCGCGACGGCCCCGACCTCGGGCTGGTAGATCGGCGCGACCGGCTGCGGATGATGCGGCAACTGCGACTTGACCCAGTTGAACTGGATGGTGTTGAGCGCCGGCATGTCCACGATCGAGATGGCGACGTCGCTCTCGTGGTGTTCGAGTTCGGCGATCACCGATTCGGTGAACCCCATCACCGCGTGCTTCGCGCCGCAGTAGGACGCCTGGAGCGGGATGCCGCGATGCGCGAGAGCCGACCCCACCTGAATGACGTGGCCCCTGTTGCGCGGCACCATGCGAGACAGTGCTGCACGGGTTCCGTTCACGAACCCGAAGTAGTTGACGAAGGTGGCACGCTCGAAGTCCTCCGGCGACGTGGTGAGGAACTCACCGAACACGCCCACCATGGCGTCGTTCACCCACAGGTCGATCTCGCCGAGTTCCGCCTCGACCCGGTCCGCCGCGGCCTCGACGGCCTCCCGGT
Source organism: uncultured Actinomycetota bacterium (assembly GCA_963756375.1). Taxonomy (GTDB): domain Bacteria; phylum Actinomycetota; class Actinomycetes; order Actinomycetales; family Microbacteriaceae; genus Marisediminicola. The sequence goes on from CAVWNJ010000005.1 coordinate 2,055,883, forward strand.
CGGCCACGTCGACACTGATTCCCAGCGCACGACGACCACGGCCGACCAACTCGGCGACCGTCGCATCCAGCGCCTGCTGACCGCGGGCCAACACGGCGATGTCCCACCCTCGGTCGGCGAGCTCCCGAACGGTGGCTCTGCCGAGTCCTGCGGTTCCTCCGGTGACAACTGCTACGCGACTGGACATGATTCTCCTGACATCGGCGCCGCCTCAGCGGCATCAAACGGAACGGGACTGGCGAAGAAGAGTTCGTGAGTCATCGACGCTATTGGAGAATGCTGGACGCCACCATGGGATTGCGTTCAGCGCCCGGCGCGGGAGATCTCCACCATGTCGTCGCGCGGGACGACCTTGACCCGGGTGCGACCGTGCGGCTGCCCGAGCGACAGCTCGTGCTGGTCGAGCAGCTGCCAACCGCCGAGGTCGGTGTACTTCACACCACGCTCGTCGAGCAGTGCGGAGACCGACTCCTCCGACGGCGACGCCGGAGCCCACCAGTTCGCCTGATCGTTGATCACGTGCTTGATGGTCTCCATCGCATCGCTCTTCGTGTGACCGATGAGCCCGACCGGACCGCGCTTGATCCAGCCGGTGGCGTAGACCCCGTGCAGCTGATGGCCGTGATCGTCGAGCACCTGACCCTCCCGGTTCGGGATGACGCCGCGACGGTCATCGAAGGGGATGCGGTCGAGCGGCGAACCGAAGTAACCGATGGCGCGATAGACGGCCTGCACGGGAATCTCGCGGATCTCGCCGGTGCCCTCGACACCGCCCTCCCCGTCTGGACGGGTGCGCTCGTACCGGAACGCTTCGACCTTCTCCTGGCCCACGATCTCGATCGGGTTCGCCCAGAAGTGCAGGTGGAGTCGACGGGATGCGCCGGAAGCCTCGCGGGTGCGCCAGGAGTTGAGCACCTTATTGAGCACGAAGATCTGCTTGTTGGTCTCGATCGCGGCCTTCGACGCCTCATCCATGTCGAAGTCCTCGTCGTGCACGACCATGTCCACATCGCGAAGCTCGCCGAGCTCTCTCAACTCGAGCGGTGTGAACTTCACCTGCGCCGGTCCGCGACGACCGAACACGTGCACGTCGGTGACGGGGGAAGACTTGAGGCCCTCGTAGACGTTGTCGGGGATTTCGGTCGACAGCAGGTCGTCCGCGTGCTTCGCGAGCGTGCGGGCCACGTCGAGCGCCACGTTGCCGTTGCCGATCACGGCCACCTCACGGTGCGAGAGCGGCCACTCGCGCGGCACGTCCGGGTGGCCGTCGTACCAGCTCACGAAATCGGCGGCCCCGTAGCTGCCGTCGAGTTCGCGACCCGGAATCTCGAGCTCGGCGTCGCGCACTGCGCCGGTGGCGAAGATGACCGCGTTGTAGTGATGCTTCAGGTCGTCGAGGGTGATGTCGATGCCGTACCGCACATTGCCGAACAGGCGGATGCGCCCGGAGTCGAGCACCTCGCGGAGCGCGGTGATGATGCCCTTGATGCGGGGGTGGTCGGGAGCGACGCCATACCGCACCAGACCGTAGGGCGCCGGGAGCGCCTCGAACAGGTCGATGGAGACGTCGAACTTGCGCTCCGCCTTGAGCAGAATGTCGGCGGCGTAGATTCCGGCCGGTCCTGCACCGACGATGGCGAGCCTCAGGGTGGTCATGCTGGTGGTCCTTTCGGGCGGGGTCTGGCGGGCCTCGGCCGGCTCAGCTGCTTCGGTCGACGATCGATTCGGCGAAACGCGTAAGGGCCTTCTTCACCGGGCCATCCGGCAGCGGCGCGATCGCGGCGACGGCGGCATCGGCCCACCGGTGCGCTTCCGCGATCGTCATGCGGGTCACCTCATGCTCGCGCAGCTCCGCGATCGCGGCGGTGAGTTCCCCATCGTCTGCGGCACCATCATTGGCGTCGGACACGTCACGCTCGATGCGGGCGAGCAGGTCGCGGGCGTCGACATCCGTCTCGGCGATGCGACGCAGGTAGAGCAGCGGCAGGGTGGAGACGCCCGAACGCAGGTCGGTGCCCGGCGTCTTGCCGGTCTCGTCGAGAGCCGGTGCCAGGTCGATCACGTCGTCCACGAGCTGGAAGGCGACGCCGATCTTCTCGCCGAAGACGGTGAGCGGCCCGCGGAACTCCGCGGGAGCGTTCGAGAGCATTGCACCGGACTGCGCCGCGGCCGCGATCAACGACCCGGTCTTGTCGGCGAGCACCTGCAGGTAGTGCTCGATCGGGTCCTCGCCCTCACGCGGCCCGAGCGTCTCGTGCAGCTGGCCGAGGCACAGCCGCTCGAAGGTCTCGGCGTGCAGGCGGATGATCGGCTCGCCGAGTCCCGACACCAGCGTGCTGGCTCGAGCGAACAGAAGGTCCCCGGTGAGGATCGCGACCGAGTTGCCCCACACGGCTTGCGCGCTCGGCACTCCGCGACGCATCTGCGCTTCGTCCATGACGTCGTCGTGGTACAGCGAGGCGAGATGCGTGATCTCGATCGCCTGGGCGACCGAGACGACCGCGTCGCTGTTTCCCTCCCCGAGGTGTGCGGCGAGGAGGGTGAGGGTGGGTCGCACGCGCTTGCCGCCCGCCACGAGGAGGTATCGGCTCGTCGCATTCGCGATCTCGTCGGTGAACGCGACCTGGTCCACGAGACCGGCCTCGACGCGGTCGAGGCCGTCTTCCACGGATGCGACGAATCGGCGGTCTGCAGGGCTCGAGAAGAGGCGCTCACCGAGGGTGAGTCCGAGCGCCGCGGTGAGGCTGATGCCCTGGCGGGTCGTGTCGCGGGCGGCGCTCATCGCCGTGACCCGTCGTTGAGGGAGCGTGAAAACATCATGAGCCCGTCTACTGCTGGTCTGGGCTCGGCGGAGTCGCGCTCTGCGGAGTCGCGCTCTGCGGAGTCGCGCTCTGCGGAGTCGCGCCCTGCGGAGTCGCGCTCGGCGGAGTCTCACTTTGCGGAGGCGCGCTCTGGGGAGTCTGGCTCTCGGTCGCGCCATGCTCCGCGGCGGTCTGCCGATCGGAACGACCGCGGGAGCCGTGCGCCGGCTTGCGCCCTCGGTGCAACGCCACAACACCCGCGGTGAGGTTGCGGTAGGCGACGCGAGTGAACCCCGCTCCGCGAATCCACTGGCTCAGGGTGTCCTGATCCGGCCACTCGGCAATCGACTCCGCGAGATAGTCGTAGGCATCGGCATCCGTGCTCGACAGGCGCACGATGCCCGGCATCACGAAGCGCGAATAGGCGGAGTACCCGGCACGGAAGATGGCGCGAGGGGGCTTGCTGAACTCGCAGACGACGAGACGACCGCCGGGCTTCAGCACCCGGAACATCTCGCCCAACGCCTTCTTGGGTTCCTGCACGTTGCGCAGCCCGAACGAGATCGTCACCGCGTCGAAGTAGTCGGAGTCGAAGGGCAGGTCGGTGGCGTCGGCCTCGACGAATTCGATGCTCGGATGCTTGCGCCTACCGACCTCGATCATCTTCGGTGAGAAGTCGGCGGCCGTGACGATGGCGCCGCTCTTGGCGAGCGCGACCGAACTGGTGCCAGTGCCCGCCGCGAGGTCGAGCACGAGTTCGCCTGGCTCGGGGCGCACCGCACGCACGGTCGCGATACGCCACAGGGCGTCGTTCCCCATCGACAAAAGTGCGTTCGTTCGGTCATAGCCCTGGGCGACCTTGTCGAACATCGAGGAGACCGCGCCAGGTTGTTTGCTCATATCCGCCTTGGCCACCCTGCGAGTCTAGTTGCCCCTCTCTGAGCGAAGACTTCACGCGGAAAGGCGCGGGTAGGCTCAAACGGTGTCCATTTCGCGGCCTCCGCTGCCAGCGCTCATCGTCGAGACGACAGCGTGCGACGACATCGGGCCGCTCATCTCTCTCCTCGACGAGCGGGATCCCCTGCTGTGGACACGACGTGGATTCGGTGTCGCCGGGGTCGGCACAGCCTTGAGGCTCGAGTTCCGCGGCGAGGACCGCATCGCGCAGGCTGCAGCGGCCTGGCATGAGGTGGTCGCCGCGGCAACGGTGACCGACCCGCTCGGACTCCCCGGCACCGGACTCATCGCACTCGGCACCTTCGCCTTCTCCGCAGAATCGGATGCAGCGAGCGTGCTGATCGTGCCGGAGGTGCTCGTGGGCCGCACCGGTGGGCAGAGCTGGATCACCCGGGTGGGCGTAGGGACGCTGCCTCCTGCATCCGCGCCGACCACCCGCCCGCTTCGCAACGCCCACCCCGTGGAGTTCGGCCCGGGCAGCCTCACCGCCGCCGGCTACCGCGACGCGGTGAGCCAGGCGATTGCGCGCATCCGGAGCCGCGAGGTGAGCAAAGTGGTGATCGCTCGCGATCTGACCGCGAAACTGGCCGTTGGCTCGGACGTGCGTTCGGCCGTGTGCCGTCTCGCGCTCGGATACCCGGACTGCTGGACCTTTGCGATAGACGGCTTCATCGGCTCGAGTCCCGAGACCCTCGTGGGTGTTACCGGTGGCACCGTGCGCGCGCGCGTGCTTGCGGGCAGCGCCGCGCGGGGAATGGATGCCACGTCCGATCAGGATGCCGCGACCGCGCTCGCCACCTCGGCGAAGGACCTCGACGAGCACAGGTATGCGGTGCAGAGCGTGCTCGCCTCCCTGCGCAAGCACAGCCCGAGCGTCTCGGCGTCCGAGCTTCCCTACGCCCTCAAGCTCCCGAACCTCTGGCACCTGGCGAGTGACGTGGACGGCGACCTCATCGACGGTTCGACCGCGCTGGACCTCGTCGACGCCCTGCATCCGACGGCTGCCGTGGCCGGCACACCGACGGCGAAGGCTCTCGAAATGATCCACGAGCTGGAACCGTTCGACCGGGGACGCTACGCGGGACCCGTGGGCTGGGTCGGCGCCAACGGCGACGGCGAGTGGGCGGTTGCCGTGCGTTCGGCCCAGGTCACGAGCGACGGTGTCATCACGGCCTATGCGGGTGCCGGCATCGTCGCCGAGTCCGTGCCGGAGCACGAACTGGTGGAGACGAGACTCAAGTTCCGCCCGGTGATCGAGGCCTTCGAGTAGTCGTCCCCGCCGAGATCGACCCGGAGGAGAAACCGGGCCGGTCTCAACTGGCCGCGAGGCGCTTCTTCTCCGCTTTCACATCGAAGTCGGCGACCGGCCAGCCGAGATCCATTCCCTGCAGCGCGTTGATCATCAGGCGCTGCACGGCGAGCCTGGCGTAGTACTTGTGGTTCGCCGGCACCACGAACCACGGCGCCACCTCGGTCGAGGTCCGTTCGATCGCGATTTGGTACGCCTCCTGGTACGCCGGCCACAGCTCGCGCTCGTCGACATCCCCCGGGTTGTACTTCCAGTGCTTGTCCTTGCGCTCGAGGCGCTCGGTGAGGCGTTCCTTCTGCTCGTCGGAACTGATGTGCAACATCACCTTCACGATGGTCGTGCCGGATGCCACCACCTCTCGCTCGAACTCCACGATGGTGTCGTACCGCGCCTCGATCGTCTCGGGCGACGAGAGCGCGCGCACGCGGTGGATCAGCACGTCTTCGTAGTGTGAGCGGTCGAAGATGCCGAGGTAACCATCCGCCGGAAGCTGCTTGCGGATGCGCCAGAGGAAGTCATGCCGTTTCTCGGCGTCGGTCGGCGCCTTGAACCCGAACGCCTGCACGCCCTGCGGGTCCACTCCGGCGAAGGCGTGACGAACGATCCCGCCCTTCCCGGCAGTGTCCATCGCCTGCAGCACAAGCAGCACGCTCCGCGTTCCGCCGGACCTGCTCTCGGCGAACAGCCGCTCCTGGAGGTCTGACAGCGTCGCCGCGGAGCTCTGCAAAAGGGCGGCACCGTCGCTCTTTCCGCCCTTGAATCCGGGTGTCGCATCCGGATCCACGTCGGCGAGGCTGAAGTCGCTGCCCACCTTGAGGAGTTCGGTCGGATTGCCTGCCCACTTAGGTTTCGCCATGCACCGATGCTACTTGCGCCTACCGGCGGGCGAGGGGAACCTCGACGAGCGTCGGCGTGCCTGCGGGCGCGAGCGCCTCATCCAGCTCGCCGCGATTCCGGGCGACGCGGTACTCCCAGCCGTAGGCCGTGGCGAGCGCGCGGAGGTCGACGCTCTGCGGGGTGTACAGCACGCGGTCGACGGCATCCGGCCCAGCAGTCGTCGCGACCTCGAGCCCGTCGAAGATCGTGCCGCCGCCATCGTTGCCCACAATCACCTGAAGCGCCGGGCGCTGCTCGCCCCGACCGAACAGGAGCGCGCCGGAGTCGTGCAGAAGCGTGAGGTCACCGATGAGCACCCGGGTGACGCCGCCGGTCGCCTCGGCTTCGGCGGCGAGCGCAATGCCGGTGGCCGTGGCGATCGTGCCGTCGATGCCGGCGAGCCCCCGGTTGGCATGCACCGTGATCTTGCGACCGGGCACCGTCTTGTCGGCCTCTCGGATGAGTCGGGATGCCCCGAGCACGAGCCTGTCATGCGGCCAGGTCGCCCCCCAGACCGCCTCGACGAGCATGCGCCTGGTGACCGGCTGCCGGAAGATCTCGAGTTGCTCCTGGGCGAGGGTTCGCGACCCTGCGCTGGTGACGGGCGCGCTGTCGAGCAGGGCGCGACTGGCGGCCACCCATCGGCCAGCCCACGACCGTTCGGCGGGCTCCCCCGAATAGCGCACAGCTCCGACGATGGCGGATGCCCGACGGCCGGGGTTGTACGCCTCGGCCCCCTGACCACGCACCACGACGGTTTCCACATCGGTGCGCATCAGCAGGGCGGGAATCTCGCGGCTGAGGGTCGGATGCCCGAACACCACGGCCCGGCGCACCTCTGCCGCGAAGCCGGGGTCGGAGAGCACCTCGCGGTAGGCCACGACGAGGTTCGGACCGAACCTCGCGCCGCTCGAGACCTCGGCGAGAAGAGGTGCACCCAGCGCACGCGCCAGCTCCTCAGCGCCAGGTCCGGCCGCATGCCCCGCGATCACGATGGTGCCCGGTCGCGGTTCGAGCTCGACCGGCGGGTGCCCGACGACCACCGGCAAGCGGCTCTGCGTCTCGGGGTTCGTCACGATCGTCGCGTGCCGATCGATGGACGCCGACAGCGGCTCCCGGAAGGCCAGGTTGAGGTGCACCGGACCGGCTGGGCCGGAATGTCCGACGGCCGCCGAGAACGCCTCGAGGGCGAGCTGGGCGGGGTAGTCCGCGGAGGTCGCAGAATCGGGCACCTCGATGTCGCGCGCGAAGGCGACGGCGGATGCGAAGATGCCCGGCTGCACCGTGGTCTGGTTGGAACCGATGCCCCTGAGCTCAGCCGGTCGATCGGCGGTGAGAAGCAGCAGCGGCACGCCCGAGTGATGCGCCTCGAGGACGGCGGGATGCAGGTTCGCGACCGCGGTACCCGACGTGGTGACCACGGCCACCGGAAGCCCGCTCTCCACGGCGAGTCCCAGCGCGAGGAATCCGGCCACCCGCTCGTCGATGCGCACGTGCAGTGAGAGCAGCCCGCGCCGCTCGAACTCGGCGGCGGCGAGCGCAAGCGCCTGCGACCGTGAACCCGGGCTTACGACGATGTCGCGAACACCGAGGGTGACGAGCTCGGCGAGGAGGGCGATCGAGAAGTCGGTCGCCGGGCTCGAGCCCGGCATCAGTCCTTCGTGGAGTCGTCGTCGAGGTCGGCGAGTTCCTGCTCGAGTCGACGGATGCGCTCCGCCTGCTCCTTCTCGGTGCCGAGGCGCCGGAGGAACTCGGGATCGTCATCCGGAGCCACCTGGCGAGCGGCGCGATCGCGCTTTCCGCGATCTTTGCCGATCGTGAACCAGAGCGCCGGACCGATTACGGGAAGCAGCAGCACGATGGCCACCCAGAGCGATTTCGGCACCCCGCGGGCGCGCCGGCGATCGGTCATGATGACGTCGATCGTTGAGTAAACGGTGACGGCGACGATCACGAGGAGAACCACGATGTACACCTTCGGCATACCCCGATTGTAAGCCTGAGAACTGAACGGCGGCTGCGCGCTGGCCCCGGAGGGCGGGCGAGGGGCCGAGCTTAGACTGGACGCCATGAAGACGTCCCGCCACCTGATCCTCTACAGTCTGCTGCGCATCGGCCTCTTCGCGATCGTCTTCACGGTGCTGATGCTGCTTCAGCTCTGGCCGTGGGTCGCCGCTCTGGCCGCCGCGATCATCAGCCTGTGCGTCAGTTACATCTTCTTCCGTGCACCTCGTGAGGCACTCGCCCAGTCTCTGGCGCGCGCTCGTGCGAGCGAACCTCGGGACGACGACTCGGATGCCGAGAATGCGGCGCTCGACCGGGCTCAGGAATCCGCGGCGGGAACCCCGGTCGGAGTCCCCGGAGAATCAGAACGCGAGCGCGGCGCCGAGCCCCAGTCCGAAGACGAGGGCCGCAACACTCGTTAGCTGGAGCGCGATGATGAATTCCGGAGCGCTACGCCCGGTGAGGGTGATGACCACCGCGGGTACCGCGGCAAGCAGCCCGAACATCACGTAGAACGCGTTCGGATACAGCGCGCCGAGCGGAACGAGCAGGGCGAACGGCACCAGGGCGAAGACGGCGAACAGGATGCGGGCCATCCGGTCTCCGAGCAGCACGGCGAGGGTGCGCTTGCCCGCCACTCGATCCTGCGCGGCGTCGCGGATGTTGTTGACCATGAGCACAGCGCACGCGAGCAGCCCGATGGCGACCGCACCGATCCACGCCTCGCCCGACACGATCCCCACCTGCACGAACATGGTGCCCGCGGTGGCGACCAGTCCGAAGAACACGAAGACGAAGATCTCGCCAAGACCGTAGTAGCCGTACGGATGCTTGCCGCCGGTGTAGAAGTAGGCGGCGACGATGCACACGGCGCCCACCCCGATCAGCCACGGGAATCCGCTCAGGATGCTCACCGCGATGCCGGCGACACCGGCGAGGGCGAAGAACACCGCCGCGACCGTGAGCACGGCGCGCGGACGGGCGGCACCGGACCCGGTCAGCCGCGACGGCCCCACGCGGTGTGCGTCGGTGCCGCGCACACCATCCGAATAGTCGTTGGCATAGTTGACGCCGATCTGGAGCCCGACGGCGACAGCAAGGCAGAGCAGTGCCCGCACCCAGTGCCAGCCGTCATCGTTGTCGAACGCGTACGCCGCACCGGTGCCGATCGCGACCGGCGCGATCGCCAGCGGCAGAGTGCGAAGTCTCGCCCCACCGATCCAGTCGGCCGCCGTCGCCGGACGCACCTGGACCGCCTTCGGAGGCTTGCCTCCCGGTCGCCCGCCACCACCACGAGCCGCGGCAGCGGTCTTTCGGGGGTCGATGCGTTTCTGGGTCGGTCGTCCTTTGCTGGCCACGGCCCGATTCTAGTTAGCGCTCTCCTGCGTCGACGCCGCCGGACCCGAGCGCCAGCCGCGAGGCGAGGGCCATGAGGTCGGGCTTGCCGTTCGCGAGTACGGGGATCTCGCCCACCACAAGCCGTGCGGGACGCGCGGCGTTGCCGAGCTGCTGGGCGACGGCGGCGCGGATGTCGGCGAGCGGAGCATCCGTCGGATTCACGAGGATCGGCACCTCGCCCCACCGGGCGTCCGGCAGCGGCAGGGCGACGGCCGAGGTGAGTCCTGGCATGGCGCGGACGACCCGTTCGAGGGCATCGAGCGAGACCTTCACGCCGCCGGAAATGATCACGCGGTCGGATCGACCCGTCACCGAGAGCACTCCGTCGGTGATCGTGCCGAGATCGCCGGTGCGGTACCAGCGTTGGCCATCATCGACGGCGAAGCGGGTGGCCGTGCGCTCCTCGTCTCCGAGGTATCCCTCGGCGAGCATGGGTCCCGCGAGTTCGACTTCGCCGTCGACGATCCGCATCTGGGCGGACCCGACGGGCACTCCGTCGTAGACGCAACCTCCGCAGGTCTCGCTCGATCCGTAGGTGCGGGTCACGCGGATTCCCGCCGCTGCGGCTCTCGCAAGAAGCTCGCGCGGGGCCGCTTGGCCGCCGAGCAGCACGCGGTCGAGACTGCGGGCGGCGTCCACGGCGGCGTCACCCCCGTCGAGCACGCGAGCGAGCTGGGCGGGAACGAGTGAGGTGAACCTGAGATCACCGTCCATGCGGCGGATCGCTGCTGCAAACCCGTCGGCGGTGAAAGGGCCCGAGGACAGGACCACGGGGTGCGTCGCTGCTGTGATGGATCGCACCATCACGTTGATGCCCGCAATGTAGGTGGCTGGCACCGCGAGCAGCCACTGGCCGGGACCGCCGAGAGCCGCCTGGGCCGCAGCGGCACTGGCGAGGAGCGCGTCGGCGCTGAGGGCGACCCGCTTGGGCGCGCCGGTGGATCCGCTGGTCTCCACCACCACCGCCACCCGTTGCGGTACTCGCGCTGCGTGCGGGTCGCTCTCGCGATCGGGGCCGTCGGCGGACACGGTGCCGAGCTCGGCGTTTGTGTCACGCGCGGCGCCGCTGCCGAGCTCGGGGTCGCTGTCACGGACGGTGCCCGAGGCAGGCAGGTCCAGAGCGTTCCGGGCACTCGGAAGCACCGCCGGTCCGTCGGCATTGAGCGCTGCCGCGAGCGCCGCGGTGAAGGCCGGGATGTCTCCGGCATCCACCCGCAGGAGGGCTCGCGTCATCCGGTGGCGACCGTCAGTAGTGCCACGGGTAAGGCGACCAGTCGGGTTCGCGCTTCTCGAGGAACGAGTCGCGGCCTTCGACGGCTTCGTCGGTACCGTAGGCCAATCGCGTCGCCTCGCCGGCGAATACCTGCTGCCCCACCATGCCATCGTCGACGGCGTTGAAGGCGAACTTGAGCATGCGGATGGCGGTCGGCGACTTCGTGAGGATTTCGTTCGCCCACTCGTAGGCGACGGTCTCCAGTTGCGCGTGGGGCACGGCCGCGTTGATCGCGCCCGTGGCGAGCGCTCGGGTGGCGTCGTATTCGCGGGCGAGGAAGAACACCTCGCGTGCGAACTTCTGCCCCACCTGGCGGGCGAAGTAGGCGCTGCCGTAGCCGGCGTCGAACGAGCCGACGTCGGCATCCGTCTGTTTGAACCGTCCGTGCTCGAGGCTCGCTATGGACAGGTCGCACACGACGTGCAGCGAGTGGCCACCGCCTGCCGCCCACCCGGGGATGACCGCGATCACGACCTTGGGCATGAAGCGGATGAGCCGCTGGACTTCGAGGATGTGCAGCCGACCGGTCACCGCCCGCGCCGCCGGGGCATCCTGGGCCGGGCCGCCGTGGGTCGACGCGTCCTTCGCCGGGCCGCCCTGGGCCGAGCCGTCCTTCGCTGGACCGCCCTGGGCCGGGCCGCTCTGGGCCGACGCGTCCGGAGCGGAACCCTCGTACTGGTAGCCGTCGCGTCCACGGATGCGCTGGTCACCGCCGGAACAGAACGCCCACCCGCCGTCCTTCTCGCTCGGGCCGTTTCCGGTGAGAAGGATCACGCCGATGCGCGGATTCTGCCGGGCGTCGTCCAGTGCGCGGTAGAGCTCATCGACGGTGTGCGGGCGGAACGCGTTGCGCACCTCGGGGCGGTCGAAGGCGATCCTGGCGACCCGCCCGGCCGAGTCGTGGTGGTAGGTGATGTCGCTGAGGTCGGTGAATCCGTTGACGGGACTCCACACACTCGCGTCGAACAGTTCGGAGACCTCTGGCATGGGCCAAGTCTAGGCAGCGCGCAGGTCGACTCAGCCTGCGCCGAGAAATGCCAGCAGGGCCACGAGCACGAGCGGGTTTGCGACCACGCTCACCGCGGCGCCGATCACTCCGGCGCGTCGCCCCCGTGCCGTGATCGCGCCGTAGAGACCCATGGCGAAGGTGACGACGGTGACGACGATGGCGAACTGGGCGAGGAGTGTGGCTGCAAGATATCCGCCGTCGACGGCGGTGGCGATGGCGATGGCATCGACGACGACACACGCCAACGCTCCCAGAAGGGACAGGGCGCCCGGCGCCCGACTCGGCCGCGCCGTGGCGTTCCCGCCCGGCCCTTGGGTCGGGTCGGCCAGCGGTCCGGACAAAAGGCCGGGCACCGGGCCGGGCACCGGGCCGGATGGCCGGTCGAATAGTTCGCCGGCTTGCTTGCCGGATTGTTCGCGGGACTGCTTGCCGGATTGTTCGCCGGATTGCTCGCGGGACTGCTTGCCGGATTGTTCGCCGGACTGCTCGCCGGAACGCTCGCCGGATCGCTCGCCGGGCCGCGGAGCGGACTGGGGATCTGTCGGCCGACGGGGCGGCGAATCGAGCGACCACACGACCCCGTCGTCGCTCCCCAGACCCCTTGGGAAACGAACGTCGCCCCCAGCCCCGTCGCTCATGCGACCAGCATCCCACTCGACGGCCCCAAGCGCCCCGCCATTACGCGCCCTCCGCGAAAAGGCACCGCCCCACGCCGATCTCGGCGCGGGGCGGTGCCGCTGAGCACTGTGGATGCGCAGCCGATTAGAAGGTGCGGATGGCGATTTCCGCCGGTGCCGCGAGCAGCTCTTCTATCTCGTCGTCGAGCTTCACCAGGGTGAGTGATGCTCCGGCCATGTCGAGGGAGGTGCAGTACTCCCCCACGTAGTTGCGGGCGATGGTGATGCCCTTTTCTACGAGCTTCTCGTGCGCGATGCCGTAGAGCAGGTAGAGCTCGCTGATCGGGGTGCCACCGAGACCGTTGATCATGAGCGCCACGCGGTCGCCCTCCGCGAACGGCAGGTCGCTGACGACGGCCTCGAGCAGTTCGTCGACGAGATCGTTCGCCGGAGCGATCTTGGCGCGTCGACGACCGGGTTCGCCGTGGATCCCCACGCCGACCTCGATCTCGTCCTCGCCGAGTTCGAACAGCGGCGAGCCCTTCGATGGTGGCGTGCACGCCGTGAGCGCGATACCCATGGTGCGGGTCACCGAGTTCACCTTCTCACCGATGCGGATGACCTCATCGAGGTCCGCGCCGGCCTCCGCCGCGGCACCCACCGCCTTCATCACGAAGAAGTTGCCTGCGACGCCGCGCCGCCCCACCGTGTAGGTGGAGTCCTGCACCGAGACGTCGTCGTCGATGAACAGGGTGCGCACCTTCACGCCATCCGCCTCGCTCATCTCCTGAGCCATGTCGAATGCCATCCGGTCTCCGGTGTAGTTGTTCACCAGAAGTAGTACGCCCTTCGGTGAGGCGAGCAGCTTGGTGGTCTCGTAGACGTAGTCCATCGGCGGTGCCGCGAAGACGTCGCCGGGGCAGGCGGCGTCGAGCATGCCCTTACCCACGGTCATCACGTGGGCGGGCTCATGTCCGGAGCCTGAGCCCTGGATGATCGACACCTTGTCGTCACGCGGCGAGTCGACCCGCTGGATGAGGTTGTATTTGGGCTCGTACTTGAGTGTCTCTGGGTTCGCGAGCGCGATCCCCTTGAGCATCTCGGGCACAAACTGCTTCGGGTCGTTGATGAACTTCTTCATTCGTCTTCTCCGTGGTTGAGGGTGGTGGGAAATCTGGGTCTGGGGCGGATCGTGGGCTTCAGGCGCCGGGCTTCAGGCGCCGGGCTTCGGCCGGGCTCGGCCGGGCTTCGGGCGTCGGGTTTCAGGCGTCGGGCCACGCCGAGGCGAGCTTCTCGGCGAGCACCGCTATGGCGATCGCCCCGGCATCCGGCGATCCGATGCTGCGATCGCCGCTGTAACTGGCGCGGCCCCGCATCGCCTTCATCGACGACGTCTCCTCCGCTGCCTCCCGAGCGGCGACCGCCATGGTCTTCAGTGCCTCGGCGGTGCTCTGACCATCGGCGAAGGCCCGTTCGAGGGCATCCACCGCCGGAACGAGGGCGTCGAGGAGGGTCTTGTCGCCGACATCCGAGTTGCCGCGCTTCTTGATGCCTTCGATGCCGTCGCGAAGCGCCGCGATGATCTCCTCGTGCGTCACCGCCTCTTTGCCCTTGAGGTGCATACCCGTCTTCATGAAGGCGGTGCCCCAGATCGGCCCGGAGGTGCCTCCGATCCTGCTCGTGATGGCCACGGCGATCTTGAGGAGGAAGGCGCCCGCGTCGGTGCGATCGAACTCATCCCATTTCTCCAGCACGCCCTCGAACCCGCGGGCCAACGAATAGCCGAAGTCACCGTCGCCGACGACCGAGTCGAGGTCGCCAAAGTACTTCTCGTTCTCGATTGCGGTCTCAGCTATCGTGCGGACCGTGAATTCGGCGGTCCCCAAAGCGGTCGAAGTGGTCATGAGTTCTCCTGTTGTGGTGATTCGAGTAGGGCGACGACGTCGTCGATGGTCACGAAGCCGGTCGGGACGACCCCAGCCGGTGCTGCTCTGGTCTCGGCCGGTTCTCCCGGGTCGCCGAGGGAGGTGACCACGAGGGAGGCGCCGCTGAAGTCTTCGTCGGCGGTGTAGCTGCTCACGGTCACGAGAGTGCGGAGGCCGGCAGCGCGTGCGGCCTTCAGACCGTTGGCGCTGTCCTCCACCACCAGCGCATCCGCCGCACCGATGCCCAGGTCTTGGAGGGCATGCAGGTAGATGTCCGGTGCCGGCTTCTTAGCGGGCACGATGTCGCCCGCGTAGACCCGGAAGTCGGATGCCCGCTCCGGCCCGACCGCGTGCTCCAGCACCGCTCGTACTGCGGGCTCTGCCGATGTCGAGGCCACGGCGAGGGTGAAGCCGGCATCCGCCGCCTCCTCCACGAGCCGCGCGATGCCCGGTCGTGCCGGCATTGCGCCGGACTCCACGAGTTGGGTGTAGATCGCGGTCTTGCGTCGGTGCCAGTCCGCCAGCACGGCCCGTTGACCGTCCTCGTCGGTGGGGAGGGAGTTCTCCGCCAGAAACTCGGGGGTGAACAGGCTCGCCATGCGCTCCTTGCCCCCGCCGATCAACACCTTCTCGGCGTAGTCGGCATCCGACCAGCGCACCGGCAGACCGAGCTCCTCGAATGTGAGGTTGAAGGCGGGGAGGTGGCCGAAGCGTTCGGTGTCGGCGAGCACGCCGTCGCAGTCGAAGATGAGCGCGGGCACGATCAGCGTGCCTTTCCGGCGCTGCCGAACGTGGTCGCCAGATCGGACACCAGGGCACGCACATCGCCGGAGACGTCACGGAAGAGTGTCGGCGGGTCCCACTTGTCGTTCGCCTCCGACCTCTTGAGGCTTGCGAGGGTGGACTGCATGTAGGTCATCTTCAGCGAGGTGGAGATGTTCACCTTCGAGCAGCCACGCCGGATGAGTTCCTGGAACTGCTCGTCGCTCATGCCGCTTCCGCCGTGGAGCGCGATCGGGATCGGGATCTCGGCCACGATGTCGCTCACCCTCTGGAAATCGAGAACGGGGGCCTTCTTGTAGACGCCGTGCGCGTTGCCGATGGCGGGGGCGAAGACGTCGACTCCGGTGCGCCGGATGAAGTCGAGCACCACGTCGAGGGTCTGCCGCTGTGACTCCTCATCCGAACCGATGCCGTCTTCGACGCCGGTGATCGACTCGATCTCGCCCTCGACCTGTGCGCCGTGCTCCCGTGCCTCGGCGACCACCTCGATCGTCTGACGGAGGTTCTCCTCCACCGGCATCTCGGATGCGTCGAACAGCACGGAATTCCAGCCAGCGCGGAGGCATTCGGTGATGACCTCACGGTCGGGGCAGTGGTCGAGGTGCAGTGTCACCGGCACGTCGATGCCGGCGGTCATGCTCTCCCACATCGCGAACAGCACGCTCGAGCCGATCGAGCGGACCGTCTTCACCGAGGTCTGCACGATGACCGGCGACCCTGCCTCGGAGGCTCCGGCGAGCACGGCCTCGAGGGTGAGATCGTTGAAGATGTTGATCGCCGGGACTCCGTAGGACCCCGCGGAGGCGGCCTCCAGGATCTCCTTCAAGGGCACGACAGCCATGTCAACCTCCATATCGCGACGGGGTGGACTTCCCGTCGGTGCTGGATCGACGGTAAGCCGCGCGAATATGGGAGGCATATTGGGGGTTCCCCCACCCGACCCATCGGGTTCCCCCACACGCGGTGTCGGGTTCCTGCCACGCTCGATGTCGGATGCGGCGATCCGCGGGGTGCGCTCAGGCGTCTCGATACGAGGCGCTGGCGGCAACCATGGTGCGGTTGCGTGCGCCCGTCTTGCGAAGGATCGTGCCCACATGCTTCTCGACCGTCTTCACGGCGATACCCAACTCCACGGCGATCTGCTTGTCTTGCAGACCCTGCTCGACGAGTGCCCGCACCTCACGCTCCCTTGCTGTGAGCGGGGCGGACGAGTCGGGCGAGCGCCAGCCGCCGAGGGAGTCGACGAGTTCCCCCGCGACGAGGACGTCGCCGTTGACGGCCGACAGCACCGCACGCCCGAGCGAGACCGCATCGACACTGCGGTCGACGAAACCTTTGGCGCCGGCTCTGGCCGCTTCGCGGATCCGCTCCTCATCGCGCGCTCCGACCAAGAGGATGACGGCCACACTGGAGTCCGTCGACAGGATCGATTCCACGAAGGCCGTGCCCGCGACTCCGGCGGTCTGCAGGTCGGCGATGACGACGTCCGGATGCAGCAGGGTGACGGCATCCACGGCTCGAGCCGTCTCACCGATTTCGCCGACGACTTGCACGCCCGGCTCGGCCTGGTTCAGTAATCCGACGAGTCCGGCACGGATCACCGGCTGGTCGTGTACGACGAGCACCCGCCACCGGCGTGCGGATTTGTCGCCGGTTGTTGCTGCGACGAAGGGCAGATCGGCACGAACCCGTGTTCCCCATCCCGGGGTGGAGTCGATCTGCAGGGTGCCGCCCACCTGGTGGGCTCTGGACACCAGTCCGCCGAGTCCGAAACCGCTGTGGCCGGGTTCGAGCCCCTGGGTGCGTTCCCCCACGTCGAATCCCCGGCCGTCGTCTTCGATGATTACGGAGACGCCGCTGGATCCGTAGACCAGCCCTACGCGAATGCTCGCCGATGCGGCGTGGATGACCGCGTTGCCGACCGCCTCCTGCACGATGCGGAAAAGTTGCTGAGCGACATCCGGACCCACCGGCGACCGCTCCCCCATCACCAGGAGTTGGGTGCGCACGTCGCTTGTGGCGGTTGCCCAGTCGAGTTCGAGTTCTATCGCCTCTTCGACCGAGTGGCGGTCGAGCTGGGATGGGCCGAGTCCTCGGACTGCGCGATCGGTGTCGTCGAGTGCGCTGATGGCTGCGGTTCGGGCTCTGGCGAGAAGCTCGGAGACGGGTTCGCCATCACGCTCGGCACGGCGTGCGCCGTCGAGATGCAGCAGAACGGATGCCACGCTGCGGCCGACGGCGTCGTGGACATCGCGGGTGGCGCGTTCCCGTTCCGCTGCGATGGTGATGGCGGTGGCCCGATCGGCGGAGGCTTTGTGGAGTCGGGAGTTGGCGATGGCCACTGCGGCGTGGGTGGCGAAGAGTTCGAGCAGTTGCGCTTCGGTGTCGTCGAAGGTTCGGCCCGACTCTTCGGCGAACACGATGCATACGCCGATGAGGGCGGATTTCACCCGGATCGGTACACCGATGACCGGGTGTCGGTAGCGCACGTCGTCGGGTGAGATGTGACCCCCCGGCACGTCGGCGTATTCCGCGAATCGTACGGGTCCGTCTGCTCGCACCACGGCACCGGTGACACCTTCGTCGAGGGAGAACACTTCGCCGGACCGGCATCCGATCGCGAGGTCCACCTCTTTGCGATACACCCTCGCCTTTTCGTCGATGGTGCAGATAGAACCGCTCTCACACCCGAGCAGTTCCACTGCGTTGCGCAGGATGCGTTCGAGGAGCGGCTGAAGTCGGAACTCGCCTGCGAGGTCGCCTGCGAGCTCGGTGAGGGTGACGAGGTGGCTTCGCGCACTGTCGCGTGCCTGCCACGTGGCATGGGTGTCTGGGCCGGTCAACGACCGGTGGTCGGGTGCGGTGGTCATGGAACTCCTCCGAAGGCATGCGACGTTGCATGCTCTCCCATCATGCGTCAGCGAAACCATGGCGGCGACCCCTCGCCGGATTCGACCGAAATCCGCTACTCGGCGGAGACACGGCAGTACTCAGCGGGGGACACGGCAGACTGGGGGCATGCTGCCACCGCTGTCAGAGCTTCTCGCCGTTCACCGCACCGTCTCGTTGCCGCTGAGGCAGCGGTTTCGTGGCATCACTCATCGTGAGGCGGTGCTGTTTCGCGGGCCGGAGGGGTGGACCGAGTTCTCTCCCTTCCTCGAGTACGACGATGACGAGTCGGCTGCGTGGTTGTCGGCGGCGATCGACTTCGGGTGGGCGGAACAGCCTCCCCTTCATCGTGACCGGATTGCGGTGAATGCGACGTTGCCGGCGGTCGCTCCAGATCGTGTTGCTGAAGTGCTCGACCGTTTTCCGGGGTGTCGGACGGTGAAGGTGAAGGTTGCCGAGATCGGTCAGTCGCTCGAGGATGACATCGCTCGGGTGGCGGCAGCGCGTCGCTATCTGGGTCCCGAGGGACGTATCCGGGTCGATGCGAACGGGGGCTGGAATGTCGATGAGGCCGAGCATGCGATTCATGCGCTTGCGGGTTTCGATCTGGAGTACGTCGAGCAGCCGTGTGCGTGGATCGAGGAGCTCGCCGACATCCGGCAGCGAGTGAAATACATGGGCATACCGATTGCCGCCGATGAGAGTGTGCGTAAGGCGGATGACCCGCTCGCTGTCGCTCGGGCGGATGCTGCGGATCTGCTGGTGATGAAAGCGCAGCCGCTCGGTGGGGTGCGCGCTGCGTTGTCCATTGCTGAGCAGGCCGGGCTGCCGGTGGTGGTGTCGAGCGCGCTCGATACGTCGGTGGGGCTCTCGATGGGTGCCTATCTGGCGGCCGGTTTGTCGGCGCTGGAGTTCGACTGTGGGCTGGGGACTGCGGCTCTTCTCGCAGAGGATGTGACATCTGAGCCTCTTCTGCCGGTTGCGGGTTCGATCGATGTTCGTCGGGTCGAGCCGGATCTGGACCGGTTGGATCGATTTGCGGCGTCGCCCGAGCGTGAGGAGTGGTGGGTGGCACGAATCGAGCGTTGCTACGCGATTGTGGAGTTGACCGGTCACCCGAGCTGACGTGGCGTCTGGCTCCTGCACTCTCGCCGGGTCACGCTTTGTGGGCTCCTGCACTCTCGCCGGGCGGCGCTCGCGCCTTGGGCACCTGCACCCTCGCCGGGTCAGGCGCTCGCGCCTTGTGGGCTCCTGCACTCTCGCCGGGTCACGCTTTGTGGGCTCCTGCACTCTCGCCGGGTCACGCTCCCGCCTCGTGGGCTCCTGCACTCTCGCCGGGTCACGCTCCCGCCTCGTGGGCTCCTGCACCCTCGCCGGGTCACGCTCGCGCCTTGTGGGCTCCTGGATTCGGACCCTCCTGCACTCGTGCCTCTCGGCCTCCCCAGTTGGGCCCTCACGTTCGTGCGGACGGAATCGGCTCGACCCAACGTCGCCTTTCACGGCTGCCGACTTCAAGGCGCCGACCTCCGGGTTCTCGGTTCAGACTCGATTGCCGCCACCGGACTCTTCGATCTGAGCCGCCGCGACTCGGCCTGGGGGTCGGGTGGTTTCAGCCAGTAGGTGCCGTCGTCAGGTGTGCGGGTGATGGTCCAGTGGTTGGCGTGGAGTTCCATGTGGTGGAACCTGCACAACGGGATCGCGTTGCCAGGGTCGTGTTGCTGCCGTTGAAGGCGTCGATGTGGTGTATCTCGGTCATGATCGCGGGTTTGGGGCAGTCGGGCCAGGCGCATCCGTTCCATTGCGCGGCTATTGCTATTCGTTGCCGTGGGCTGTGGAGCCGGTGGGTGTGGCCGGCGTCGATGGCGGTGGTGCCGGAGAAGATGACGGGCAGGGTTCCTGAGGTGCAGATGTATCGTTCGGCAGTTTCGGTGCTGATCAGTCCGGTCTGGCCTTCGATGTACGCGGCGCCCGAGTAGGCGCCAGTGCCAGTGCCGACGCCTGCGCCGGAACCAGCACCGGCACCGGAACCGGCACCGGCAACGCCAATCCGTGTGGTGTCGATCAGGGCGGCGGCGGTGGGGGCGGCTGCGGTGGGGGCTCGGGGCGGCGTCAGCTGAGGTTAGGGCGGGATCGGTCGCGGTCGCGGTCGCGGTCGCGTCGCGTTGTCGGTGTCGGTGTCGGTGTCGGAGCCGGTGCCGGTGCCGGTGCCGGTCCTGCTGGTGCCGGCACTGCCGGTCCTGCCGGTCCTGCCGGTCCCGCCGGCGGCGCCCGGGTGGAGCGTGTCGGCCTGGATGTGCACGCGGACGGGTGCCGTCCGGTCGGTGAAGAGGCTCGCTTCGTCGAGGGTGGACGTGGCGGCGCGGGTGGCGAGGTGCACGATCTCCACCAGGGTGTCGACGGCGTACTGGTCGTTGGTGCGGGGATCGGCGACCATCGCCGCAGCCCGCTCCACCTCCACCGGGTCGACGAAGCGGGGTCCGCCGCGGCGCGGCGACAGGACCGCATCGATCGCGCCAGTGATGATCGCCGCAGACTCCGGATCCAATATCCCGATCATGCGGGTCATGCCGTCGGGTTGCTCGAACCACTTCAACGACCTGCGTGACCGACGGTGTGCCTCCAGGTCGGCGACGGACGCGATATCCAGCCCCTCTCGCAGAACGCGCGCGGAGCGGGCAGCGCTTTCCGGCGTCGATTCGCGGGCGAGGTCCACAAGTTCGGTGGCGGCATCGAGCAGGTCATCGGCGGCGACCGTCGCCGTGGGGGTACCGAGCCCGCGGGTGATCGCGGCAGCGGATGCCACCGACAGGGACCCGTCCGCGACGGCAGATGTGACCGGTGCAAGCCACGGGGATCCGGTGTCGATCGCGACACCCACGGCAGTAAGAGCTCGCGCGTCTGTCACAGAAACCCCAGTGAGACTCTGAATCGCGGCTTCCGGTGTTGCGGCGCCGAGGCGTGCGGCCAAACCCTGATGTCCGAGGGCACGATCGGACCGCCTCGCGATCTCGCCGGCGATCGCGGCGTTGACCGCATCCACCCGACGCCGGGCAGCACCTGCCTGGCGTTGCACCTCGATCAGGGCGTCATCCGCCAGCGACGCCAAACCTTCGACAGACGGCAACACAACCACCGACGGCGACGCAAACGCCATCGCGGGAGAGGTGATGTCCGGGTTCAGGGCCATGACACATTCTACCACAACATTCGAACACACGTTCGAATAAAGCGCCGACTACCTACCCATCCGCACTGCTCCCGAACACCCCTGTCTCCGGATCGAACGAGAACGTCACGGGGCCTCCCGGCGCGGTGTAGGGCACATTGGCGCCATCCGTCACCCCGTCCGCTCCGTAGTTCACATCCCAGGTGCCGTTGATGGCGACCTTGTACTCGTAGGGCCCGGCGGGGATGTCGAAGGTTCCGGCGTAGGTGCCGTCGTCTTGGAGGGTGAGTGCGGCAGCCTCGCAGGAGGGCTGCCAGTCGTCGGTGCATCCCATCTCGGTGTTGTGCGTTCCCGGCACGGTCACCAGGCTGAATTCCACTTCGGCGACCTCCTCCTCGGCGAGAGTCACACCGACTCCGACCGACGCGAAGGTAGACGCCGCCGTGCGGGTTCCCGCCGCGTCCGTCGCCACCGCCCGATACTCCACCAGGGTGCCGTCGGCGAGCCCGTCTGTGGTGTGGAACACCCTCGGCGTGGTGGTCTCAGCGGTTCCCAGCGGCGTCCAGTCGTCAGCGCCGACAACCCGCCAAGCGAAGGATGTCTCCCGCCACAGCGAGTCCGGAAGGGTGACGGCCACCGGGCTCACACCGGAGACCCCCGCGCCAGCCGACGGCGCGGACACCGTGATGCCGTCGGCGCCGCTCGCTGCCGAGATGGGCCGATCGGCCACGAGAACGACCGCCCCGAGCGGTGGCACCGTCACGGAGACCATCCGGGCCGCATCCGACTCCACACCGGCCACGCCACCGTAGAGCGGGGAGTACAGCGCGCCTGCCGTGAGCGTCTCGAATTCGACCGTCTTCGCCTCGGGCGCGTTGTTGAAGGCCACGAGGTACTCGGTGCGATCGGTGCGATCGACCCGGCTCACGGCATAGACGCCGGGGCCGTCATCCGCATGCCGCTCGATCTGGGAGCCCTGGGCGAGTGCCGGGTGACTCTCCCGCAGCGAGGCGAGCGCGGCGATGCGGTCGAACAGGGGGGTGTCGAGGTCGAAGTGGTCGGATGCACCGAGCGGCTCACCCGTGATGAGCTCCTGATCGGCGTACTCACGAACGGCGCTCGCGAACAGCGACTGCCGCGCACTCTTGTCGGAACCCGCCCCGGCGCCGACGAAACCCTGCTCGTCGCCGTAGTAGATCACCGGCTGCCCGCGGGTGAGATACATGAGTTCGTGTGCCAGCAGATCCCGCTCGAGCGGAGCATCCGTATTTCTCAGGAAGTACCCGATCCGACCCATGTCGTGGTTGCCGAGGAAGGTCGGCAGCGCGTAGGCGCTCGAGTCGGGCGTCGTGTACCTGTCGTCGTCGGCGAACAGTCCGGAGAGTCCCTGCGCCGAGTTCCCGGCGGCGAACGAACTCGCCTGTGACTGGAAGGCGAAGTCGAGCACCGAACTCATGTCCGTGTCACGCACGTACGGCGAGATGTTCGCGGCATTGCTGTCGAATACCTCGCCGAACATGAAGAACTCGGGTTTTCCCTGCGCTCGGGCGTAGTCGAGCACCTCGGTGGTCCAGGTCTTCCAGAAGGCGGCATCCACATGCTTCACGGTGTCGATGCGGAACCCGTCGATGCCGGTGTCGACCCAGTCCTGGTAGACCTTCACGAAGCCGTCGACGACCGCCGGGTTCTCTGTCATGAGGTCGTCGAGGCCGAAGAAGTCTCCGTCGAGCACGCTCTCGCCCTCGAAGGTCGAGTCTCCGCGGTTGTGGTAGTTCGTCGGGTCGTTGAGCCACGCCGGAACCTTGCGTTCGGCGTTCTCCGGCGCAATCACGGGTGTGTACGGAAAGGATGTCGCGGCGTCGAGCTCGGGAAAGTCCTCGTTCCCTGCAACCGTCGCAAGGTCGATCGGCTCACCCTCGGCCGTGAGGTACGGCGCGTCGTCGGCCGGAATGTACGAGTAGGACTTCTCGGCGTAGTCGATGATGTCCGCCGTGTGATTGGTGATGATGTCGAAGTACACCTTCATGCCGCGAGCGTGGGCATCATCGATGAGTCCGGTCAGCTCGGCGTTCGAGCCGAGGTGAGGGTCGATCCTGGTGAAGTCGGTGATCCAGTACCCGTGATAACCGGCGGATGCCTCCGACCCTTCGCCCTGCACAGCGTTGTTCACGAACGAGGGGGTGAGCCAGATCGCCGTGGTGCCGAGGGCCTGGATGTAGTCGAGTTTGGCCCTGAGACCGGCGATGTCCCCGCCGTTGTAGAAGCCGGCCCTGGTGGGGTCGAACCCCGAGACGAGCGGATCGCCTCCCAGCCCTCCCGCGTCGTTGGTCGGGTCCCCGTTGAAGAACCGGTCGGTCATGACGAAGTAGAACCTCTCGTCACCGCCCGCCACCCGCACAGGTTCGGTCACGAGGCCGTCGTCGGACTCCGTGTAGTCGCCGCCCAGGGCGAGGGGCTCGACGGCGATGCGTTCCGCCTGGTCGTCGAAGGTGAACCTCAGCGTCGAGTCCCCGGCGATGGTGAGCGGAACGCTGTCGTCTCCTCCGTCGAGACCGAACTCAGGATCCCCGTCGCCGTGCCGCACCACCCGGTACTCGTGCTCCCCCGCGGGAATGTCGAAGTCCGCTGACCACAGGCCGTCGTCGTCGGTGGCCGTGAGAGAGGTGGCGTCGCAGCCGGCATCCCAGTCGCCGTCACAACCGAGCTCGCTCTGGAACGTACCGATGAGCGTGATGGTGCCATCGGCCGGCTGACGTGAGTTCACGGCGAGGGCGATGCCGCCCACGACAACCGCAACGGCTCCCACGATCGCGACGGTACGGATGATTGCTGCGCGCGCCATGGCGATCGACCCCTCGTCGGCCCGCCCCGATGCGGCGCCATCGGATCGACCGTAGCCAAAGCACGCACCCGCTGCAACCGCTTACACTGCCGCGGTCCGGCGAGGGCGTGCGGTCGTACCGGGCCTACAGGCCGCTGTAGGCGTGCAGTCCCTTGAAGAACAGGTTGACCACGGTGAAGTTGAACATCACGGCGGCGAAGCCGATGATCGCGAGCCAGGCGGAGCGCGAGCCGCGCCATCCGCGGGTCGCCCTGGCATGGATGTAGCCGGCGAAGATCGTCCAGATGATGAAGGTCCACACCTCTTTGGTGTCCCAGCCCCAGTACCGCCCCCAGGCCCGCTCGGCCCAGATGGCCCCGGCGATGAGGGTGAAGGTCCAGAACACGAAGCCGACCACGGTCACGCGGTAGGCGAGGTTCTCGAGCACGTCGGCTTTGGGGAGGGTCTGCAGGAAGCGGAGGCCGACCGCCTTCGCGGCCGCAGCGCGGGTCTGGAGTAGCTGCATGAGCGACAGCCCCGCGCCGAGCGCGAAGAACGCGGTGCCGAGTACGGCGACGAAGACGTGGATGACCAGCCAGAACGACTGCAGGGCAGGGGGCAGCGGTTTCACGTCGACGTAGAAGTTGACGGTGCCGACCCCCAGCACGATGAGCGCGAAGCCGGTGATGTAGGAGCCGAGGAAGCGCAGGTTCTGCCACAGCTGCACGGCGAGGAAGACGCCCACGATGATCGCCGACGCGGTGAGGGAGAACTCGAACATGTTCGACCACGGCACGTGGCCCTGGGCGAAACCGCGAAGCAGGACGCCCGCAACATGCACGAGCCAGGCGACGCCGGTCAGGGCGAATCCGATGCGCTCGAGCTTGTAGATCCGTGGCGTGGTCTCGGCGGAATCGCCTCCGACGCGGTCGAGCGTTGCCGTGGTGCCGGCTCGGGCCGAGTGTGCGCCGGCGTGGCGAGCCGCCGCCTGAGGTGCCGCAGCCGAGGATGCCCCCACCTGCGAGGAGCGCTTGGCGAGGTCGAGCGTGAACATGATGAACGCCACCGTGTACACGGCCATGGCCGACCAGATGGCGACGAGCGAGGCGGAGACGAGCTGATCTGTCACGGGGTCAGCTTAAGCCCGAGATGCTGGGAGTGCCGTTCCGCGATCTCCGCGACCGCTCGGTCGAGACCGGGGTCGTCGCCTCGCGCAAGTCCGGCGTATTCGATCAGAATCGTGTCCTCAGCGGTGTGACTGGCCTTGACCCACACGCGTCGCCTCGGGATGAACAGCGAGGTCAGCAGCCCGGCGAGCACGAGCAGGGCGAACAGCAGCACCCACCCGCCGCTCGGATCGCGATGGATGTCGAGGCTCGCGAACCGCGGAACGGACTCGGACAGATCGTTCCCCGACGATGCGGGGGCGGCGTTCTCGAACGTGACCGATCCTGCGCCATCCGGCAGCTGCACGGTCTCGCCCGGCTTCAGCTGGAGCGACGGGGTCGACGCCGTGCGTCCCGCGATCTCGGTGAGCCCGTCGGTGTCGAGCGCATAGACGCCGTCGTCGAGGCGGAGGTCGCCGGTGAACACCTGAAGGCTCAGTACCGGGTTGATGAGGTCGGGGTAGTTGGAGGTGAGCGCGCCGGTGGGAAGCGTCACCTGGCTCGGATAGAGGAACCCGATCATGCCGATCTGCTCGGGCAGGGCATCCGGCACCTTGAGAACGCCGAGGGAGGTGAGGTTGCCGTCCTGCGGAAGGAAGGGCACCGCCTGGCTGTAGGCGATGTCGCCGTTGCCGTCGCGCACCGTGATGACGGGGGCGTATCCGTTGCCCAGCAGGTAGATCTCGTTGCCGCCGATGCCGAGCGGCTCGTTCACCTTGATCTCGTGCTTCACGCCGACATCGTCGCCGTCCTCGAAGGTGGTCACGTCGGCGCGGTAGTCGATGGGCTGACCGTAGGCGTCGCGGTTCTGCTGCTCGTAGGTGACCGAGAAGTCGTCGAGGGTGAGCCGGTAGGGCTGCAGCACCCGCTCGTCGAAGAAGCGACCGGGCAGGAAGGACTCGTACGAGAGCAGCACATTCGAGAACGAGTCGCCCTCCACGACCACCTTCTGACCCGTGTACCCGAAGCCGCCGCCGATCCCGACCGAGACGAGCACGCCGATCAGGGCGGTGTGGAAGACGAGGTTCCCGGTCTCCCGCAGGTATCCGCGCTCCGCGCTCACCGACAGCGTGCCTTTTCCCGCGTCGAAGATCTGCACGCGGTATCCGGCCCTGCGCAGGATGCCGCGCGCCGAGTCGATGGCGTGGCTCGCGGTGGTCTCGCCCGGCCTCGTCGTGACGGCCGTGAAGCTCTCCAGCCGGTCGAGCCGCGCCGGAGTCTTCGGCGGGCGGGAGCGCAGCGCCTTCAGATGGTGCATCGTGCGCGGGATGACGCATCCGATGAGCGACACGAAGAGCAGGAGGTAGATCGACGAGAACCACACCGAGGTGTAGACGTCGAAGCCCTGGACGGCGTCGATGACCGGCGCGAGCTCCGGGTTGTCGCGGGTGTACTGCAGCACGCCGTTCGGGTCGGAACTCCGCTGCGGCACCAGGGAACCCGGCACGGCAGCGACCGCGAGCAGCAGGAGCAGGAACAGTGCGGTGCGCATGCTCGTGAGTTGGCGCCAGAAGAAGCGGCCGTACTCCACGGCGCCCAGCTTCGGCTGCACGATGCCCTGCTCGCGCTTCCGGTGGGATGGCGCGTCGATGTGATCAGATGGCCGGCTCAAAACCGCTGATCACCGACCCGAACTGCGACATGATGCTCTGCCAGAGGCCGGTAGCCATGAGCAGCCCCACGGCGATGAGGAGACCACCGCCCGCGATGTTGATGGTGCGGATGTTGCGCTTCATCCAACCGACCGATCCGGTGACCCAGCCCAGCCCCAGCGCCACGAGGAGGAACGGCACGCCCAGGCCGAGGCTGTAGGCGATACCGAGCAGCACGCCACGGGACGCGGATGCCTCGGTGAAGCTCATGCCGATGACCACGAGCAGGGTGGGCCCGATGCACGGTGCCCAGGCCAGGCCGAACACCATCCCGAGGAATGGTGCACCCGCAATGCCCGTGGCCACCTTCCACTGCGGACGAAACGAACGCTGCATAAAGGTGAACTGGCCCACGAACACGAGGCCCATCACGATCACCAGCACGCCGAAGATTCTGATGATCAGGTCGAGCCACGGCAGCAGCAGGAGCCCGAGGATGGAGACCCCGAGCGTGAAGAAGACGAACACCACGGTGAAGCCGAGGATGAAGAGCGACACCCCGAGCAGGAGCCGCCGACGATCGGGCGCCCCGGTGGATCCGGTGAATCCTCCGATATATCCGAGGTAGCCGGGCACGAGCGGAAGCACGCACGGGGAGGCGAATGACACGAGGCCAGCGAGGAGGGCGATCGGCACGGCGACCCACAGGCTGCCACCGGCGACGACGTCTCCGATGGCGAGCGGCAGTGCGGCGACCGCGGGGATCACTGCCGACATCACTGGTCTTCGGCGATGGTGTCGCGCACGAGGGTGTCGAGGATCGAGCGCTCCTGCAGCTGGCCGAGGATGCGGGCGGCGATCCTGCCCTCGGCATCCAGCACGAAGGTGGTCGGCACGGCCTTCGGCGACACGTCACCGGCGAATGCGAGGCGCACCTTGCCCGCCTCGGCGTCGAGCAGCGAGGGGTAGCCGACTCCGAATTTGCGTCCGAAGGCGAGTGAGGTCTCGGCACCGTCGTAGATGTTCACTCCCACGAATTCGGCGCCGTTGCCCTCGTACTTCTCCGACAGCGCCTCGAGGTCGGCCGCCTCCTGCCTGCACGGCTCGCACGAGGCGTACCAGAAGTTCACGACGAGCACCTCGCCGAGGTAGTCCGCGCTATCGATCGTCTCTCCGCCGTCTGTCACACCGGAGAAGCGCACGGGATCCGCACGATCGGCGATCGGCACCTCGGTGATGCCGCTGCCGGAGATGTAGTTCTCGTTGCCGCCGTTGAGGTAGTCCTCGGCGAGCGGGTCGCTCGCGCATCCGGAGAGCACGGTAACGACCGCGAGGAGCGCCGCTATGGCGGGCAGACGCCGGGTCATACCGCTCCGGTATCGATGGCGCCCGCGAGGAGTCCGCTCGCGGGCTCCTGGTAGTCCACCTCGCGGTACCGGGGAGCGCCGGATGGTGCGCCGGTGACCCGCTCGAGCGTGGTGATGCTCGACAGCGAGCAACGGCGCTTGCGCGGGTCGTGCCACAGCGGCTTGCCCGCGACGGCGCGTTGCACCATGACGATCGGCATCTGGTGGCTCACCATCACGACCTCGCCGTCGGGCGCGGTTCGCCATGCCGAGTCGAGGACCGAGATCATCCGAGCGGCAACGCTGGCGAAGGGCTCGCCCCAGCTCGGCAGAAACGGGTTCACGACCAGCGGCCACACCCGCGGACGCAGGATGACACCGGGACCGAACTCGAACTTCTTGCCCTCGAACTGGTTCTCCGGTTCGATGAGCCGCGCATCCGTGGTGAGCGGCAGGGAGAAGCGGTCCACCCAGGGGGCCGCGGACTCCTGCGCACGGTGGAGCGGGCTGGCGTACAGGGCCTGGATGTCGCGGCCGGCGAGGTGATCGGCCGCCGCCTCCGCCATCGCGATGCCCCGCTCCGAGAGCTGGAAGCCGGGCAGGCGTCCGTAGAGGATGCCATCGGGGTTGTTGACCTCGCCATGGCGGACGAGGTGGATGAGTGTCGCGACCACCCGCACAGTCTACGTTTCGTGTCTCTGCCAGATCACCGAGAGGCACCGCAGACCCGTCGCCCGGACGAGACCCGCCGCCCCACGGCTAAAGTGGGGGATCGTGACCGAACGCACCCTCATCAAAAACCTCGCAGCATCCGTCGACGGACCGGTTTCGGTTTCGGGTTGGGTCGAGACGGTGCGCGACCAGAAGAAGGTGCAGTTCGTCGTGCTTCGCGACGAGTCCGGCGCCCTGCAGCTCGTGAACCCCCGCACCGACGACAACACCGAGTTGTGCGACACGATCTCTGCGCTCAGCCAGGGCACATTTCTCACGGCCACCGGCGACCTCAAGCATGACGAGCGCGTGAAGCTCGGCGGTGTCGAAGTGAAGCTCGCCGCCCTCGACATCGCGGCGTTCGCGATCCCGGAGACTCCCATCGCCGACGACTCCAGCGTCGACAAGCGCATGGACTGGCGGTTCCTCGACCTCCGCGTTCCGCGGAACGCGCTCATCTTCAAGATCCAGACCACGTTCGAGCACGCGATGCGCTGCTGGTGGATCGACAACGAGTTCATCGAGTTGCACACGCCGAAGCTCATGGCGAGCGCGAGCGAGTCCCGCGCCGAACTCTTCGAGGTCGGCTACTTCGAGACCAAGGCCTACCTCGCCCAGAGCCCCCAGTTCTTCAAGCAGATGGCACAGCCGGCCGGCTTCGGCAAGATCTTCGAGATCGGCCCCGCCTTCCGCGCCGACCCGTCCTTCACCAGCCGCCACGCGACCGAGTTCACGAGCGTCGACGCCGAGATCAGCTGGATCAAGGACCACGACGACGTGATGGCCATGCACGAGGCGCTCCTCGTCGCCGGCCTTACCGCGGTCAAGGCCAAGCACGGTGACGAGATCAGGGATCTGTTCGGTGTCGAGGTGACCGTTCCCGCCACGCCATTCCCACGCATCCCGCTCGCCGAGGCGAAGCGCATCGTCGCGGAGCGCGGCTACGAGGTGCCCCGCGCCGATGACGACATGGACCCGGAGGGCGAACGCCAGATCGCCGCGTACGTGGCCGAGGAGTTCGGGCACGAGTTCGTGTTCCTCACCGACTACGCGTCGAGCATCCGGCCGTTTTATCACATGCGCCATGCGGATGACGCCGGGCTCACGAACAGCTACGACCTCATCTTCAACGGTGTCGAAATCTCCACCGGCGCGCAGCGCGAACACCGCATCGACGTGCTCGTGGAGCAGGCCAAGGAAAAGGGTCTCGACCCGGAGGAGCTCGACTTCTACCTCGACTTCTTCCGCTACGGCGTGCCGCCGCACGGCGGTTTCGGCATGGGCCTGAGCCGCGTGCTCATGCTGCTGCTGCACCTGCCGAACCTGCGCGAGGCCACCTACCTGTTCCGCGGCCCCACCCGCCTGCTGCCCTGACCCGCGGGGCGGCCCGGACTGCTACCGTGACCGACATGAGCACCGAGCCTTCCGCCCCAGCCAGAGCAGCAGCCGTCGCATCCGGAGAGAGCATCCTCCGACTGCTGCGCGCCCACGTCGACCTTCTCGCGTCGGGTGACGACGCCGGCGTCGAGGCTGCGGATGGAGCGCTGTGGGAAGCCATCGCCGAATACGGCGACGCCCTCGACGCGCTGTACTCCGACGCAGATGAAGACGACGAGAGCGACGAGGACGAGCCGGATGAACTGCGCTTCACCGTGCGCACCCGCTACGACTACACCGTGGTCGACGAGAAGGCGTTCCTCGCGGCGGGGCAGGGACTCGGGGGCGCCATCGAGGCACTCCTGACCCGGGCGGGTGGAAAACCGATCCCAGCGTTGGAGGTCGCCGCCCTCGAAACGGGTAGCGGCCTCATCACGGTTCACCTCAACGACGAACCGCTCACCTCGGACGACTTCGCCGATGCCGACGAGCCCACCGACCTTCTCCTCATCGACCCGGACGAGTCTTTGCAGTTCGTGCTCGACGAGCCTGTGTACGGCTCACGGGCCGAAGCCGAAGCCGCTGCACGTCGGGACCGCTGACCGCTCCGAACCGCTACGGCGCCGATCCGCGGAAGACTCAGACCAGGAAGTCGACCGCTGCCCTCTCGGAGACGAGAGCGCGGATGATCGGCACGACTCGCTGGTGCTCGGGGTGGTCGATGTACGTGCGAAGCGCGGCCTCGTCGTCGTAGTCGGCGATGAGACAGACGTCCCAGTTGGTGTCGATCGACACGGCGTTCGTCGCGACCGACAGCGCTCGGATCTCCGGAATCAGCGACACGAGCGCCTGCAACTCGCGGGCGATGGTGGAGGCGTCCTCCGCTTTGGTGGCGGTGTCCTCTGCGGCGAGCTTCCAATTGATGACGTGTCGGATCATGTCGTTCCCATTCCTGTCACGCGCGAGCGAGCGCGGTTCGTAGCCGGGCCGGATCGACCCGATAGATGGTGTGCACCCGTCCGTCGATGAGCACGACCGGGATCTCCTCCGAGTAGCGATCGAACAGCTCCGCGTCGTCGAGAATCGACACCTCGCTGACGACCACTTGCCTCGCGGAGGAGTCCGTGCCGACCTCGTCGACCACCTGACCCACCACGTCGCGGGCCGTGTCGCACAGGTGGCACCCGGGCTTGCCGATCAGCGTCACCTGGAGGGGCGGGAGGGAGGGCACCGTCTCAGCCTAGGCCGACATTTGTAGACTGGTCACGATGCCCGATGTAGCGCCTCCCCCACCGACCTCGCCGGTCATCGCGTTCTTCGACGTCGACAACACGCTCATGCGGGGTGCCAGCATCTATCACCTGGGCAGGGGCGCACATCGCCGTGGGGTGCTCGGTTTTCGCGAGCTGCTCCGGTTCGGCTGGCACCAACTCCACTTCGTGACCCGTGGCGAACACATCGGTCACCTCACCGGAGTCCGCGAACGGGCGCTGCAGCTGATCCGGGGGCATTCGGAGCACGAACTACAGGAGATCGCGGAGCAGGTCTACGACGACTTCATCGCTCCGAAGCTGTGGCCGGAGACCGTGCAGCTCACTCGTGAGCATCTCGCGAAGGGCCATGAGGTATGGCTCATCACCGCGACGCCGCTCGCCGTCGCGGCGGTCATCGCCGAGCGACTGGGGCTCACCGGAGCGCTCGGCACCGAGGTGGAGAGTCACGACGGTGTCTTCACCGGTCGCCTCGTGGGGCACCTTCTCCACGGACCGCAGAAAGCACTCAAGGCCACCGGACTTGCGGCTCGACTCGGCGCCGACCTCAGCGACTGCTGGGCATACTCCGACTCGCGCAACGATCTGCCCTTGCTCGAACTGGTGGGCCACCGCGTCGTGGTGAATCCGGATCAGGCACTCGCGCTGCACGCGGCCAATGCGGGATGGGACCGTCTGGAGCTGCGGCCGTCGAGCATCCGCCGGGCTGCGCGCCGAGTGCGGCGCGAGGCACGGCAGTCGACGCAATCGCGGTGAGCGATGCGGCCGCAGGCATCGGTCGATCCGCGGCCCCGGCTTAAACGGAAAACGCCAGGCACGGGGCCTGGCGTCGCCGTTCGCTGTATCGCGAGAAGCTACTTCTTGTTGCGGCGCTGGTGACGCGTCTTGCGCAGCAGCTTGCGGTGCTTCTTCTTGGCCATACGCTTACGGCGCTTCTTGATTACGGAACCCATTGATACCTCGCTGGTTGTTGAACGGTGAACCGGGTCCGTTCAGAACCTCGGAAAATTGCCTCGGGGCAGTCTACCCGCATTCGCCGGGCAGGATGCGCGGGCGGTCAGCCAGCGTCGGAGATGCGGGAGTCCACGGCCGCCTGAACCGCCGACTCGGGAACGCGGAACGATCGTCCGAACCGAATCGCGGGGAGGTCGCCCGAATGCACGAGCCGGTAGACGGTCATCTTCGAGACGCGCATCATCTCGGCGACCTCGGCGACGGTCAGGAACCGCACGCTCGAGAGATCTTCTGGCATCGAGTGCGTCCTCCGGAGTAATCGCACGCCGACTCCTCGGGATGTGACCCGTGTGACTGGTGTGCTGCACAGCAACGTTAGAGGCTGGAGTGACGCCTGTGCAATCCCCCGGAACGGGGCTCAGCGCGCATCGCGACCGCCGCTGACGCCCGCCACGAGCCGGCGCACGGCGCCAACGACGTCCGCGCCGAGGGTCCGCGCCGCATGCATCGCGTCGGCGGCGCCGCGTCCGAGCGAAGCACCCGCCGCCGCCACCGGGGCATGACCCGCGTCGATGCGACGCGTTGTGGTCGCGGTGGGCCAGGCCTCGCGGTCGAGGTCGCGCGTGGGGTCGGACGCCGGGTCGGTTTCGTCAGCGCCGCCGTCGAGGAAGGGCCGAAGCCAGGCATCGACCGCCTTCAGCTCATCGGGCCGCACGCTGTAGTAGCGGTGCTGACCGTCCTCGCGCACCCGCACGAGATGGTTGTCCCGCAGCACCTTCAGATGCTTGGAGACGGTCGGCTGGCTGAGCCCGAGGTGGTCGACCATCTCACCGACACTCCACTCGCCGGTCTCGGAATCGGTGCGGCGTTCGAGCAGGAGCTGCAGCAGATCGCGCCGTGTGCCATCCGCGATCACCGCAAAGATGTCAGGCATGGCAACAGGCTAGTGCGAGCCGCTCCGCGAGTACCATGTGATTCGCGACCCAGCCAGCGAACCGAGGAGCAGGATGCGCCACACGCCGCTGTCCGAGATGTCGCCGTTCGGGCGTCTCCGGAGCAGGGTCGACACGCTCGCCGCGTCGAGCCCTGCACGCTTCGCCACGGTCCTCTTTGGGATGCTCGTGCTCATCTTCACCGGGCTGCTGTCTCTTCCGATCTCCCGCCGCGGCGCCGGTTCGGCATCCTTCATCGACGCGTTCTTCACCGCAATGTCGACCATCTGCGTCACCGGTCTCTCCACGGTGGACATGGCCACCTACTGGACACCGTTCGGCCACGCCGTGATCTTCATCGGCGTAGAGGTCGGCGCTGTCGGCGTGCTCACCTTCGCGTCGATCCTGGGCCTTGTGATCTCCCGGCGACTCGGCCTCAAGCAGAAGCTGATGGCGGCGAGCGACGGAAACCCGCTGCGCGCACACAAGGGACCGGTGGCGGAGGGCCAGGCCGTGCGTCTCGGCGAGATCGGCGGACTGCTCGCCACGGTGGCGGCGAGCATGCTCATCATCGAGGCCGCAATCGCCGTGCTGCTCTTCCCGCGGGTATTCCTTCACTCCGGCGATCTGCTCGACTCGCTCTGGGTCTCCGCCTACTTCTCGGTGATGTCGTTCACCAACACGGGATTCGTTCTCTCCCCCGACGGCCTCGCCCCCTTCGCCACCGACCCGTGGTTCCTCACCATCATGATGGTGTCGGTATTCCTCGGAGCCATCGGTTTCCCGGTGATCTACGTGCTCACCCGCAACTTCCGCAACCCGCGCCGCTGGTCGGTGCATGTGAAGCTCACCCTCGTGACCAGCGCGATCCTCTTCGTGCTCGGCGCGATCGCTTTCTTTGCCCTCGAGTTCAACAACCCCAAGACCTTCGGCGGAATGGATGCCGGCCAGCGCGTTCTGCAGTCACTCTTCCTGTCGATGATGACGAGGTCGGGCGGCTTCTCCACGGTTCCGATCGCCGACCTGTTCGGCTCGAGCCACCTGGTCGGCGACATGCTCATGTTCATCGGCGGCGGCTCAGCCTCCACCGCAGGCGGCATCAAGGTCACCACCCTCGCCGTGCTGTTCCTCGCCGGGTTCGCGGAGGCCCGTGGCAACGAGGCGATCGAAGCCTTCGACCGTCGCATCCCCTCCGACGTCCTCCGCGTCTCCGTCAGCATCGTGCTCTGGGGCGCGACCATCGTGGCCGCAGCGAGCATCATCGTGCTGCAGATCACCGCCGACTCGCTCGAACGCGTGCTGTTCGATGTGATCTCCGCCTTCGGCACGTCGGGCCTCAGTACCGGACTCACCGAATCGGCGCCGCCATCCGCCCAGTTCGTGATCGCCATCACGATGTTCCTCGGCCGCGTTGGTACAGTGACTCTCGCCGCGGCGCTCGCCGCGAGCACCCGCCGCCAGCTGTTCCAGCGGGCGGAAGAGAGGCCCATCGTTGGTTGATCGCATTCCCCACAACGCCCCGGTGCTCATCATCGGACTGGGCCGGTTCGGTGCGGCCACGGCCGGCCAGCTGGACCGGCTGAACCGCGAGGTGCTCGCCGTGGACGAGAGTTCGGGCCTCGTGCAGAAGTGGTCGGAGCGCGTGACCCACGCCGTGCAGGCGGATGCACGCAGCATCGACGCCCTCCGCCAGATCGGTGCCGGCGACTTCGCGATCGCCGTCGTGGCCGTCGGCTCTTCCATCGAGGCGAGCGTGCTGATCACCGCGAACCTCGTCGACCTGGGCATCCCGCAGATCTGGGCGAAGGCGATCAGCCAGTCACACGGCAAGATCCTCGCCAGGATCGGCGCCAACCACGTCATCTACCCCGAGGCGGAAGCCGGCGAGCGCGTCGCTCACCTCGTCTCCGGCCGGATGCTCGACTTCATCGAGTTCGACGACGACTTCGCGATCGTCAAGATGTTCCCGCCGAAGCACATCCGCGGCATGACGCTGTCGGAGTCCGGCGTGCGCCGCAAGTACGGCATCACCGTCGTCGGAGTGAAGTCTCCCGGCAAGGAGTTCACCTACGCCACGCCAGACACGGTCGTGACCAATCACGACCTCATCATCGTGAGCGGCAACTCGGGCGATATCGAGAAGTTCGCGTCGCTTCAGGGTTGACCGCCGGGAGGCATCACCCGCCCGCCGCGATCTCCTCCGCGCGAGCGACCGCAGCCGCGGTGGCCCGATCGAACAACCCGGCGAGGTCGGCATCCTGCAAGATCTCGATCGCGCGCTCGGTCGTGCCCTTGGGGCTCGTCACCCTCCGGCGCAGTTCGGCCGGGCCCACGTCGGCGCCTGCCAGCAGCTCCGATGCACCCCTGAACGTCTGCGCCACCATCCGCTCGGCGTCGGCCCGGTCGAACCCCAGCCCGACCGCCGTCTCGGTGAGCTGCTCGATCAGGTAGAAGACGTAGGCGGGGCCCGACCCGGAGATGGCGCTGACGGCGTTGATCTTCTCTTCCGGCACGACGAGCACCGATCCGACCGTCTCGAACAGGGCCACCACGAGGTCGAGTTCGTCGCTGTCGGCTCGCGACCCCGCGCACACGCCGGTCACGCCGAGTCCGACCTTCGATGGCGTGTTGGGCATCGACCGGATCACGGTGCACGGGACCTTGGCCTCCATCGCCGCGATGGTCACGCCCGCCGCGACGCTCACGACGATCGCATCGGGCTCGAGCGCCGACTCGATCTCCTCGAGCAGCGCTGCCACCATCGCGGGCTTCACCCCGACGAGCACGATCCGCGCGCCCCGCACCGCTTCGCGGTTCGCCTCGGGGTCTAATTCGGTGCAGAGGCTCGTCACGCCATCGGCGATCAGGGCGTCGGCCTTCGCCTTGGTGCGGTTGGTCACGCGGATGCCGCCGGACACCGTGACATCCGGTGACAGCAACCCATCGAGGATCGCGCCGCCCATGGAACCGGCACCAAGAATAGCGATTGCGGGGAGGGAAGTCATGTCTCACATCCTGCCCCACACCCCCACCTAGGATTGGTCGCATGAGTGCATCCGGCGGTAACAAGGCGATCATGGCGGCCCTATTAGCCAACCTCGGAATTGCAGTCACCAAGTTCATCGCCTGGGCATTCTCCGGCTCAAGTTCCATGCTCGCGGAAGGCGTCCACTCCCTCGCTGACTCAGGGAATCAGGGCCTCCTGCTCCTCGGCGGGCGTCAGGCAAAACAAAAGGCGACGCCGGAGCACCCCTTTGGATTCGGCCGGGAGCGTTACGTCTACGCGTTCGTCGTGTCGATCATCCTGTTCAGCATCGGCGGGGTGTTCTCGCTGTACGAAGGCGCAGCCAAGCTTGCCGAGCCACACCCGCTCGAAGTTCCGTGGCTTCCCGTGCTCGTGCTCGGCATAGCGATGGTGCTGGAGGGTTTTTCGCTTCGCACCGCCATACGAGAGTCGAATCAGGTGCGGGGCTCGCAGAGCTGGGTGGAGTTCGTGCGGCGGGCGAAAGCACCTGAACTCCCCGTGGTGCTGCTCGAAGACGTGGCGGCCCTCACCGGCCTTGCCTTCGCGATGATCGGCGTAGTGCTCACCTGGATCACCGGCAATGGAGTCTTCGACGCGCTCGGCACCCTCGCTATCGGGGTTCTCCTCGTTGCAGTGGCGATCGTGCTGGGAATCGAGACCAAGAGCCTCCTCGTGGGCGAGGGTGCATCCGCAGCGGATGCCGACCGCATTCGCGACGCCATCAACGCGAACGACGACGTCGCGGCGCTCATCCACATGAAGACCCTGTATCTCGGCCCCGACGAGCTTCTCGTCGGCGCGAAGATCGCCTTCGCGGGTAAGACCCGGCTGAGCGACGTGGCCAACTCGATCGACGCGGTGGAGACGGCGATCCGCGAGGCGGTGCCGGTGGCCCGTGTGATCTACCTCGAGCCAGACGTTCTGCGTACTCCCACCGATGCGCACCCCCCTACCGACGCCTTCGTGATCCGTGCGGCAGACTGAATCATGACCACGCACAAGAACGTTCTCGTTATCCAGCACTCCGACGTCGAAGATCTCGGCTGTTTCGAGCCGGTCCTGCGCGAGCGCGGCTGCACCGTCACGGTCGTTCGCGCTGAGGAGATCGCGTCTCAGTCGGATGACGCCGACCTCGTCATCGTGCTCGGCGGCGACATGGGCGCGTACGAGACGGACGAGTATCCGTTTCTCACCGACGAGATCGCCTTCCTCGCCCGTCGTCTCGAAGCCGAGAAGCCGACGCTCGGAATCTGCCTCGGCGCGCAGCTCATGGCCGAAGCGCTCGGCGGCAGGGCGAGCAAGGGCAAATCGAAGGTGATCGGGTTCCGGCCGATTCAGATCACCGAGGCGGGAAAGGATTCACCGCTCAGGCACTTCGCCTCCGTGCCGGTGTTCCAGTGGCACGGCGACAGCTTCCGGCTCCCGGCTGGAGCCACCCGGCTGGCGAGCTCCGCCGAGTACAGCAACGAAGCCTTCCGCATGGGCGACTACGCGCTGGCGATCCAGTTCCACGCGGAGCTGTGCGGAGATCGGTACGAACGCTGGATCGCGTCTGGCGAGGCCGAGCTGGCAGCCGAGAACGTGGATGCAGACGAACTGCGGGCACGCTGCGCCGAACTCTCGCCCGCCTCAGAGGATGCGGCCCGCCTGATGCTCGCCGAGTGGTTCGACACCCTCGACACCTGATCCCCGCGCCGACTGACGCCTCGACTCGAAGAAGTCGAGCAGCAGCGCAGAGCACGACGCCTCCTCCACACCGGCGAACACCTCGACCGTGTGGTTGAGTCGGCGGTCGCGCAGCAGGTCGTAGACGCTGCCGGAGGCGCCGGCCTTGTCGTCCCACGCCCCGAACACCACCCGCGGGATTCTCGCCGCGAGGATCGCGCCCGCACACATCACGCAGGGTTCGAGCGTCACGACGAGCGTGGCGTCACTGAGCCGCCAGTCCCCCGTCCCGGCAGTCGCCTGACGGATGGCCACGATCTCGGCATGGGCGGTGGGATCCGAGTGCAGCTCCCGCTCGTTACGTCCCCTGCCGATCACGGTGCCGTCCGGCGCCACCACGATTGCCGCCACGGGCACGTCACCGGTTGTCACCGCGGTCCGGGCATCCGCAATGGCCTCGCGCATCAGGTCTTCGAAGCCCGTCGGAGGGTGACTGTCAGGCACTGCCGCCTCCGCGCACTGCCGCCTCCCTAGGGCTCTGCCGATAGATTGAGCCTATGCGAGTCCACGTAGCCGACCATCCTCTCGTCACGCACAAGCTCACGGTGCTGCGCGACAAGACAACGTCGTCACCGACGTTCCGCGCCCTCACCGAAGAGCTCGTGACCCTGCTCGCCTACGAGGCAACTCGCGGCGTGCGGGTGGAGGAGGTCACAGTTCAGACCCCCGTCGCGCCCGCCGTCGGGTTGGCGATCGCCTCTCCCCGCCCTCTCGTGGTGCCGATCCTGCGCGCCGGCCTCGGCATGCTCGAGGGAATGGTGAAGCTCGTGCCGACCGCCGAGGTGGGATTCCTGGGCATGGTGCGCAACGAGGAGACGCTGCAGCCGGATGTCTACGCCGAGCGTCTGCCCGACGACCTGTCGAACCGCCAGTGCTTCGTGCTCGACCCCATGCTGGCAACGGGAGGCTCGCTCATCGCGGCCATCGAGTACCTGTTCGATCGGGGCGCGGTGGATGTCACTGCCATCTGCCTCATCGCCGCCCCGGAGGGTCTCGCGGCCGTCGAGGCGGCAACCGCCGACCGAGAGGTGACGATCGTGCTCGGGGCACTGGACGAGAAGCTCAACGAGAAGGGCTACATCGTGCCCGGACTCGGCGACGCAGGAGACCGGCTTTACGGGCTCGTCTGACCATCAATCGGTGCGTCGAATTCAAATCGACACTTGACAGCGTGCGTGCCGGTGCAAGAAACTTGCGCTATGACTGCGAACCCGCATGCCCTGAACTCCGGTGGAGCTCGTGGGACTGTCGGCGCCATGGTGCCGACAAGCGCTGTCATGTGTTGTCGAATGTGTGCCTAACGGCCAATCCTTGTCGAGTCGCTCTCGTCATCACGACTGCGACTCCCGGTCTGCCTCCTTCATAACGGTCGGCTTTCCGCTCTGCATCACCCGCTGTGCCCCGAAGGATCACACCCTCATCATCAGAGGCCCTTCACATCTTCCAAGGATCCCGCACCCATGTCTCTTGCAACCCTCGACTCCACCCGTCCCTACCCGGTCGCAGCCCCCGACGCGTCGCCGGCACCCGCCGACCACACCGCCACCGCACGACGCCTTCGCGCCGTTCCCGAGGGCACCGAGGCTCGCGGCTTCGTGCTCTACGTCGGTGTCGATGACGCCAAGGCCGCAGAAGCGGGTACCCACCTCGGAGCGATCGTGGAGCAGCTCAAGCAGCTCGCTGCGCAGCTCGTGCCGAACTCCGAAACCTACGCCGCTGTAGCACTCGCTCCGGCGGGCGCGGGCGGTCGCGACGTCGACGTCGTGCGCCTCGCCCTTCAGGACCCCTCCGCACTGGCCAAGCAGCGCCAGACGGTGGAGGTGGAGGAACCGGCCCGACGCGACGGTGTCGTGATCGACCTCTCCCGCAAGCGACTCCTGCTCGACGACGACACGGCCGCGGTCACCTACAAGGAGTTCGAGCTGCTGCAGTACCTTGTGCTGCGCGAGGGTCGCACCATCGAACGCGCCGAACTCATCTCGGCGCTGTGGTCGGACGCCGACGACGAGGTGCCGAACGAGCGCACCATCGACGTGCACGTTCGTCGTCTGCGCTCGAAGCTCGGCGCCTACGAAGACATCGTGCGCACGGTGCGGGGCGTGGGCTACCGCTTCGATCGTCACGCGGACGTCTCCATCCGCTACGCCTCGACTCCGTCCCCCGACCTGTACTGATTCGGCCGCGGCGTTCGCGATGACGCCCGGCGGGAGTACGGTCGAACGGTATGACCCGCGTCATCTACAACACCGCCACCACCCTCACCGGGTTCATCGCCGACGAGAACGACTCGCTCGAGTGGTTGTTCTCCGTCGAGCAGTCGGGTGGTGACGAGCTCGATGAGTTTCTGCCCGGCATCGGCGTGCTGGTGACGGGGTCGACGACCTACGAGTGGGTGCTGCGCGAGGCGGACCTCATGAACAAGCCGCAGCAGTGGCAGCAGTTCTACGGTGACCGGCCCACCTACGTGTTCACATCCCGGGAGCTTCCCGTGCCCGCTGGCGCCGACGTGCGCTTCAGGAGCGGCGCCGTGACGGATGCGCTCGGCGACATCCGCGAGGCCGCGGGCGGACGCGACGTCTGGGTCGTCGGGGGCGGGGACCTGGCCGGGCAGTTCTATGACGCCGACGCACTGGATGAGATTCGGCTGTCCATTGCGCCGGCGACCCTGGTTCGCGGCGCTCCCCTGTTTCCCCGACGGTTGGACTCGTCGAAGCTCAGGCTCACGAGCGTGGGTCAGCGAGGTCAGTTCGCCGAGCTGACCTATGCCGTTCAGCGTTCGTAGGGCTCGACCGGCGGGTGCGGCTCGACCGGCTGAACCACCGCTGATCGAGCTTGTCGAGATCCCCAACGCGTTACAGGTCTCGACTCAGCACCACCGCTGATCGAGCTTGTCGAGATCCCCAACGCGTTCCAGGTCTCGACAGGCTCGACCAGCGGACGCGGCTCGACCAGCGGAACTACCGCTGATCGAGCTTGTCGAGATCCCCAACGCGAACCAGGTCTCGACAGGCTCGACCAGCGGACGCGGCTCGACCGGCGAACGCGGCTCGACCGGCGGGACTACCGCTGATCGAGCTTGTCGAGATCCCCAGCGCTCGACGGCTGACCAGGTCTCGACAGGCTCGACCAGCGGTTGCGGCAGGTCTCGACAGGCTCGACCGGCGGTTGCGGCGGGTCTGACAGGCTCGACCAGCGGTAGAAAGTAGCTACTTGACAGGCGCACTACTTAGGTAGACGATCTAGTCATGCAGGCAGAGCACGCATCCGCATCACGACCGCCGACCGACGAATGGCCGAGCGACTGGCTACGCGCCGTCGGGGGGATGCTGGCACTCCGGGCGCTGGAATCCGGTCCGTCATACGGCTACGCGATCATCGCGGAGCTCGAGGCGAGCCACCTCGGCACCGCGAAGGGCGGCACGCTCTACCCGTTGCTCAGTCGGTTCGAGACGGCAGGCCTCGTGGCTGTCGAGTGGCGGCCGGGTGACGGCGGCCCCGGCCGCAAGTACTTCTCCCTGACCGAGGCGGGTCGGGAGGAGCTGAACCGACTCCGGCAGGAGTGGGTTCAGTTCACCATCAACAGCACCAACTATCTGAAGTCGACAGCATCATCCGAAAGGGGAAACTCATGACCACATCCACCGACGACAAGTGGGTCGAAGAACTGATCGTCGAACTCCGACTGCGCGACGTCGACGGTCCGACCATCGGAGACACTGTCGCAAGCGCCCGTGAACTCCTCAACGACACTGGCCAGAGTGCTGAAGAGGTATTCGGCTCAGCCCGCGAATACGCCGCAGCGATGGCACCTCGAGGCGCGACGACTCGCTGGGCGTCATCCGGACTCTGGTACTCGGTCGTGGGGCTGCTGGCCTTCCTCACTTTCACAGCCGCCACCACTCCGTGGTTGAACGGGACCCCACTGCTGCTCTCGCTGCCCCAACTCGGCCTGCTGGGCGTGATCGTGGTGATGGTGGCGACACTGCCGCTCTACCTCGGCACTCTGCTTCGGCGCCCGTGGCTCTTCGTGCCTTTCGTGCTCGTGGGCGCGGCATCCGGTGCTCTCTCCGCGGTCGTAGCCCCCACATCCACTGCAAACGCGTTGTTCGCCGCGCCCCCACTCCCCTTGCTCGTGGTCTCCGGCGTCGTCATGCTGCTCGCGTCGATTCGAAGCACCGTTCTGGCGCTGAGAAGTCGTGAGCGGGATCAGATCGTCGAACCGCTGGAGCCCATGGACGGCCCCCGGCGGGGCCGCGGATGGGGCGGCGCGATACTCATCGTGCACTGGATGTTTCCGATCTATGCAGGGCTCATGCTCGCAGTCAGCTCGCTGCTCACCCGCTAGGGGCGCACGCTTCTACGCGGCCGTCGACCCCTGGGATCCAACTCGGCACCGCCTCGGCACGATGAGACCCGCTCAGTCTGCGAAGTCTGCGCTCATCGTGCCGAGACTGCTGTCGCCTGCACCAGAATCGAGTCATGGCAACTGATCCTCTCCACGACCTCGCGAACGCGCACGGAGTGTCGACCTCGTTCACCGATTGGCGCGGCACCACCGTCGAGGTGCCCGACGACGCCATTCGGGAGGTGCTCGCCGCGATGGGCGTCGACGCAACCGACCCCGCGGCCGCGCTCGACGCCCTCGAACTCGCACCCTGGCAACGCCTACTCCCCGCGTCGATCGTGGTGCGAGAGGGTGCGGATGTCAGCCTCCTCGCGCACATCGCCGAGGGCGAGCGGCTCGAGGTCGAGCTCACCCTCGAGGACGGGTCCCGGCATCCGCTGACCTTCGGCAGCGGCGCCTCACGCTCGATCGACGGCATCGTGGTCACCGCCGCGCCGGTCGCGGTGCCCGAAGATCTGCCTCTCGGCTACCACACGGTTCGAGCGAGTGCCGGCGACAGGACAGCCGAGACGGCCCTCATCGTGACGCCGCGGTGGCTGGGCGTGCCCGACTCGATGGGCGACGACCGGGCGTGGGGTTTCGCCGCACAGCTCTACAGCGTGCGGTCGAAGGCATCGTGGGGCGTCGGCGATGTTGCCGATCTGACCGACCTCGCCGAGTGGTCGGGCGGGCAGCTGGGCGCGGACTATCTGCTCATCAACCCTCTGCACGCCGCGGAGCCGGTGGCGCCGCTCGAGCCGTCTCCCTACCTGCCGTCGTCGCGCCGGTTCTTCAACCCCCTCTACCTGCGGGTCGAGAATGTGCCCGAGTTCGCGGGTATGGCTGCCGAGAAACGCGCGGCCATCGACGACATCGCGGCGGGCGTGCACCGCGCACTCGATGACAAGGATGTGATCGACCGCGACACCTCGTGGACGGCCAAGCGCGAGGCGTTGCGCCTGATCTTCGCGCTCCCGCGCGAGTCCGATCGCGACGACGACTACCGCGCCTTCCGGGAGTTGCACGGCGAGTCCCTCGAGCAGTTCGCCACCTGGAACGTTCTCGCCACCCAGCACGGCAACGATGCGCGGGTGTGGCCTGAGGCGCTACGGAACGCGAAGAGCGCCGAGGTCGCCGAATTCGCGGGCGAGAATCGGGACGACATCGACTTCGAGATGTGGTTGCAGTGGCAGCTCGACGGTCAGCTGCAGCGGGCGCAGGGCCGCGCCGTGGGCGCCGGAATGTCGCTCGGCATCATGCACGACCTCGCCGTGGGCGTGCATCCAGGCGGGGCGGATGCCTGGCGCCTGCGCGACGCGTACGCCACCGGCATCCGCGTGGGTGCACCACCGGACGCCTTCAACCAGATCGGGCAGGACTGGCAGCAGCCGCCGTGGCGACCCGATCGGCTCGCCGAGCTCGCCTACGCACCGTTCCGCGACCTCATCGCCAACGTGCTGAGGCACGCCGGCGGGGTGCGCATCGACCACATCGTGGGGCTGTTCCGCCTGTGGTGGGTAGCGGAGGGCCGTTCCCCGGCGGAAGGCACCTATGTGCGCTACGACCACGAGGCCATGATCGGGGTGTTGGCGCTCGAAGCGCAGCGGGCCGGCGCCGTCGTGGTCGGCGAGGACCTCGGTGTGGTGGAGGATTCGGCACGCGCGTACCTGCTGGAACGCGGCATCCTCGGCACCTCCATCCTCTGGTTCGAACGCGACAGCAACGGCGACCCGCTGCCAGCAGAGCGCTGGCGCGAGCTGTGCCTCGCATCGGTGACCACGCACGACCTGCCGCCGAACGCCGGCTACCTGACCGGGGAGCACGTGAAGCTACGCGATCGGCTCGGGCTTGCTCACGCGTCCGGCTGCCGAGGAGGCGGCGGCGGATGAGGCGGAGCGCGAGAGTTGGCTCGACGAGATCCGCGACCGCGGCCTGCTCGCCGCCGACGCCTCGATCGAGGAGACGATCGCGGCCTTGCACCGCTATCTCGCGCTCGCTCCGTCACGCCTGCTGAATGTGGCGTTGACGGATGCGGTCGGCGATCGCCGCACGCAGAACCAGCCGGG
Organism: uncultured Actinomycetota bacterium; assembly: GCA_963756375.1. Taxonomy (GTDB): domain Bacteria; phylum Actinomycetota; class Actinomycetes; order Actinomycetales; family Microbacteriaceae; genus Marisediminicola. Next base: position 2,100,260 of record CAVWNJ010000005.1, read on the forward strand.
CACACTCGACGAGTACCCGAACTGGCGCGTTCCCCTCTCAGGCCCCGACGGCACACCGCTGCTGCTCGACGACGTGATGCGCTCGGCGAGTGCCGCCACCCTGGCCGCGGCCATGGCCACACCGCACGTGAGCGACGATGCCATCCCGCCTCGTCCGGAGGAGGAGATCGCGGATATCGCGCGGGCCACGCCCGACGTCTCGGACCACACGGCGGGCTGACCGCACAACCCGCGGCGTTCGATCGCCCCGCCAAGGCAAACTCGCAGAAAAATAACGTTTGCATAACTAGCGCTCCGTTACCTCGCTGTTATATGTTCTGAGAGCGGAAGTTGTTTGCTGTGGCAACGGAAGCGGAATGTGATTGCAGGACACTCTTGGTGCAAGGGAGAGGGTCGGTTTCGTGCCTCTGAAACCGACCCTCAATCCTTTTAAGCTCCTACTCGGCTCTCCCCGCTGCTTGGCAGGCTGAGCACACCTCCACTCAATAGAGTTGAGGCGTGATGAGAGCAAGTCGATGAGCGACAAGCGCATGGCGGTCGCCGCCTGGGAGTCCCTGTTTCGGGCCCAGGTCGCAGTGATGCGGGATCTGAGCACCGAGTTTCCTCATGGTGACCTCTCGTTCAACGAATACGACGTACTGCTGAACCTCACGCAGCACAAAGGTCGTCGGCTTCGCATCAAGGATCTGAACAAGCATCTGCTGCTCACGCAGCCGAGCGTGAGTCGGCTGATCGACCGGCTCGCGGCCCGCGGCATCGTGACCAAGTGCAGCGACCCGACGGACGCCCGCGGCATCGTGGTGGAACTCACGGACTCGGGATACGAGGTGTTTCGTCGCGTGGCGGTGCGGCACGTGGAGTCGATTGCGGGACGCGTCGGTGACGCGCTGACGGATGCGGAACTGGCCCAGTTGGTCGTTCTCACCGACAAGCTCCGGGCGACGTCGCGGTGAGCGACTCGACCGCGAGCGGCCCCAGTCTCGTCTGGCTGCGCGACGATCTCCGTCTTGCCGACAACCCCGCCCTGCACGCCGCCGTGGAGCGGGGCGGTCCCGTGGTGGTGCTCTACCTCTTCGATGAGGAGAGCGAGGGCATCCGACCGCTCGGTGGGGCCACGAAATGGTGGCTGCACGGATCGCTCATGGCCCTCGCGCACGACCTCGACCAGCGCGGAGGCTCGCTGACGCTGCGGCGGGGCAAAGCGGAGGACGTGATTCCGCACATCGTGAAGACGATGGGGGTGACCGCGGTGTTCTGGAATCGTCGCTACGGCGCCGCTCGCGAGATCGACGCCCGGCTGAAGACGTCGCTGCGCGAATCGGATGTCGAGGTGGAGAGTTTCGCCGCCAACCTGCTGCACGAACCGTGGACGGTGTCGACGGCGGATGGTCGGCCGTACCGCGTGTTCTCCCCGTTCTGGAAGGCGAGCCTCGCGCTCGGCGACCCGCGATCCCCCCTTCCCGCGCCCACGCGGATCGACCCGGCGGATGTCGCGGAGAGCGACGACCTGGCGACGTGGAGGCTGCTGCCCGACGTGCCGGACTGGGCGGGCGGCCTGCGTGACTCATGGGAACCCGGGGAGGCCGCGGCACACCGGCAGCTCGAGGCGTTCCTCGACGATTCGCTCGAAGACTACTCGGGGCATCGCGACGAACCCGCGGTGGATGCCACGTCCCGTATGTCTCCCCGTCTGCGGTTCGGTGAGGTCAGCCCCACGCAGATCTGGCACCGCGTGCACGCCGGACGCACCTCGCCCGCGCGCCAGAAGAACGGCGCCTCGTTCCTGCGCGAGGTCGGCTGGCGTGACTTCAACTGGAACATCCTGTACCACCAGCCCGACCTCGCCACGGCGAACTTCCGCCCGGAGTTCGATGCGTTCCCGTGGGAGAAACCGGATGCCGCCACGCTCCGCGCCTGGCAGACCGGGCACACCGGCATCCCGCTCGTCGATGCGGGCATGCGCGAACTGTGGCACACCGGGGTGATGCACAATCGCATCCGAATGGTGACGGCCAGCTTTCTCATCAAGAACCTGCTCGTGGATTGGCGGGTCGGTGAGCGCTGGTTCTGGGACACCCTCGTCGACGCCGACGAAGCGAACAACCCGGCCAACTGGCAGTGGGTGGCAGGGTCCGGCGCCGACGCGTCGCCGTTCTTCCGGGTGTTCAACCCGGAGCTGCAGGCGAAGAAGTTCGATGGCGACCGCAAGTATCAGCTGAAATGGGTGCCGGAGCTCGACTCGGATGACTACCCCGAGCCGATCGTGGACCTCAAGGAGTCACGCCGAGACGCCCTCGACGCCTACGACGTGGTGAAGCGCTCGCACTAGGCGAACCGTTCGTTGGCTGTCCTAGCGCCGGTGTTGATCGGGGCGTTCTACTCGGGCCGCCCGCCGATCGCCGCGACGGCGACGGCCGCCGCGTCAGCACCCTCCCGAGCGGCACGCACCGCATCCCGGTCGCGCAGGAACGACACCATAAAGCCGGCGGCGAACGCGTCGCCGGCACCGGTCGGGTCTACGAGCGCACTCGGGGTGGCGGGCACCAGCACCGGGTCCGCGCCGCTCTGCACGATGAGCGCGCCATCCGGACCGAGGGTGAGGGCGACGACCGGAAAGCGTCGACCCAGCTCCACGACGATCTCGCGGGGGTCGATGAGTCCGGTGAGTGCGCGGCCCTCGTCGAGGTTGGGGAGCAGGATGCCGACGCCTGCGATCACGGAGAGCAGGGCATCCGCCCCGGCATCGGCGATCATGCCGGCACTGGCCGGGTCGACGACGACCTCGACGCCGCGCTGAAGCGATCGAGCAATCAGGGAGCGGACACCGCCCGGGTCGCTCGCGCCGAGGATGCTGTAGCCGCTGAGGTAGAGGGCGGCGGCTCCGTCGAGCATGGGCGCGGTGACCTGGTCCGGTCGCAGCGCGGCGTTGGCACCCCGCTGGGTGAGCATGGTGCGCTGTTCCCCCGCGATCAGCAACACGATGGCGCCCGTGGGAAGCTGCGGATGCTCGGCGAGGTGGGTGCGGACGCCCGCGGCGACCAGTCGAGGGGCAAGCCTGGCCGTGTCACCGGCGCCGATGCATCCGACCAGGTCGACCGTTGCCCCGAGCGAGGCGAGCCACGATGCGACATTCGCGCCCTGTCCGCCCGGCACGGTTCGGATGACCGCGTCGGTGTCGGTGTCGAGTCGGAGGGGTCCGTCGGGGAGCACGACGATGTCGTCGATCACGTCGCCGTAGACGATGATCGCGGCCCGCTGGCGAGGGTGCGCATCGGGCGATGTCGCCGATGCTCTCGCCGCATCCGGTGCCGCATCGGGCGAATGCGCCCCCATCGCAGGGTCGCTCACGCTCAGCGCGAGGCCGCGGACAGCGACCAGGCGATCGCGATGTCGCCGGCGACGCGCACATTGTTGCGTGCCAGGGCGAGGTTGACCTCGAGGCTCCGGCCGCCCGAGGCTGCGACGATGTGCGAGAGGAGGAACGGGGTGACCGCCTTACCGTGCACGCCGGCGTCCTCTGCCGCGGCAAGGGCTTCGCCCAGCACTCGGTCGTGTTCGGCAGGATCCCACTGCTGCTCGTGCGGGACCGGGTTCGCCACGAGTATCCCCTGCCCGTGGCCGAGGGCATCCTGAGCGCGCATGATCGCCGCGACCTCCGCGGCCGAGTCGACCGACCAGTCGAGACGATGCGGTGATTCGCTGAGCCAGAACCTCGGAAACACGGTGGTGCGGTACCCGACCACCGGAATGCTCAGGGTCTCGAGCCGCTCGAGTGTGGCGGCGATGTCGAGCACCGACTTCACCCCGGCGCTCACCACCGTCACCGGCGTGACGGCGAGCGTGCCGAGGTCGGCCGATTCGTCGAAACTCGTGGATGCTCCGCGGTGCACGCCGCCGAGGCCACCGGTAGCGAAGACCCGGATGCCGACGAGTGCGGCGAGGTGGGCGGTTGCGGCGACGGTGGTCGCGCCCGACGCCCCTTTCGCGGCGAGGATCGGCAGGTCACGCACGCTCGCCTTGGCGAGATCCTCCTCCGCGATGCGACGCAGTTCCGCATCCTCGAGACCGATGTGGGGTACCCCGTCGAGCACGGCGATGGTGGCCGGGATGACGCCGCGCTTCAGCAGGATCTGCTCGAACTCTCGTGCGGCATCGAGGTTGCGGCCGCGCGGGAGGCCGTGCGAAATGATCGTCGACTCGAGGGCGACCACCGGGCGACCGTCGGAGAGGGCGGATTTCACGGCGCCGGACACGATCACGGGAGAGGTCATGAAACCTGAATGTAGTGCGTCTCTCGGGTGGGGTCAGATTCCCACGTCGCGTCGCCGCAACCCCACCACGGCGAGCGCCAGCAGCACCGCACACGCGCCGTAGAGGAGCGCGAGCCCCGAGGCATCCGCCCCACTCGAAAGCGGTGCGCCTCCGAATGCCCAGAAATAGGGGGATGCCTCGCGTAACCAGTCGAGGGAGGGACTCAAATTGCCGAGTCCGTTGGCCGCGTAGCCGAGAACGGCGATGCCGACGCCCGCCCCGACAGCCCACATGCGGCGACCGGTGAGTGCCCCGGCCGCCATGGTCGCAAGGCCGGTGAGCAGGGAGAGTCCGACGAGGGCTGCTGTGGCGACGGCCAGTCTGCCCGGGTCGACGTTCAGTTCGGCGGGCCCGTTGAGGGCGAGGATGCCGAGGAAGACGACGAGACCGAGAAGCAGCAGTCGCACGGCGAGGGCGCCGAACCCTTCGAGCACCACCTGGGTGCGGGTGGTGCCGTGGGCGAGGGTGAGTTCCATGGCGCCCGACTCCTCGAAGCCAGCGGTGGCGGCGGCGCCCCACGAAACGGCCGCGATGGTGAGCAGCACGAAGCCGATGAGTCCGAAGACGGTGGCCTGCACATACCCGGGACCGGACGCGAAGTCGGTGAACCCCATCACCGTGACGATTTCGGCGGGAAGCAGATCCATTTTCGCGCCGATCAGCCCGTCCGATCCTCCGATGGACGGGAACAACGGCAGGTAGACCAGCAGCACCGCGATGAGTCCGATGGCCCAGCCCACGGTGCCGCGCCAGGCGTCGGTGAGGATGCGGCGCATCAGCGGGAGTGTCATGGCGCCTCCTCCGGCGAGTCGGCGTGCGCTTCGCGCGCGTAGAAGCCGAGCACGGCCTCTTCGAGGTCCGGTTCCTCCACCACCAGGTCGAGAACCGGATGCTCGGCGATCGCCTGCACGAACGGTGCGACCGCACCCGACAGCGTCCCGCGCACGAGACGCAACCCCTGCGGGGTGTCGGCGTCGCCGATCACGAGGTCGGTGAGCCCAGGCACGCGGCGAAGGGATGCGGCGAGCGCATCCTGGTCGCCGGAAGCCACGCCCACGCGAAGATGGCGTACCGCACTCTGGCGGAGGGTTGCCACGGTCGAGACGGTGGCGACGCGGCCCTCGCGCAGGATGGCAACCTCGTCGGCGATCTGCTCGATCTCGCTGAGCACGTGGGAACTGAGCACCACGGTCTGGCCGGCATCACGTGCTTCGCGCACGAGGGTGAGCACCTCCTGCTGCATGAGCGGATCGAGGCCTGCGGTCGGTTCGTCGAGCACGACGAGCGGTGGTCTGTGCATCAGTGCTTGCACGAGGCCCAGTTTCTGTCGGTTCCCCTTCGACAGTGCGCGCACCTGGCGGTCGAGGTCGAGGCCCAGTCGGTCGGCGAGGTCGTCGATGGTGCCGGATGCGACGGGTCCGCTGATCGACGCGAGATGGTTGATGAGGTCGCGGCCGCGCATCCGCCCGTCGAGGCGCAGGTCGCCGGGGAGGTAGCCGATCTGGCGTCTGAGTGCCGCTCCGCCGTGGCGCGGGTCGACACCGAGCACGCGCACCTGACCGAAGCTGGGTCGGATGATGTCGAGCAGCAACCGCATCAGAGTCGTCTTGCCTGCGCCGTTCGGGCCGATGACGCCGAAGACGCTGCCTACGGGCACGACGAGATCGACTCCGGTGAGGGCGGGATGGTGGCCGTAGCGTTTGGTGAGGGACACGGTTTCGACCGCGCCGGAACCTGTGATCTGTGGACCCGGTAGATGCGTCAAGGACGCCTCCTCGCTGCGCATCCGAACCGTCGGGGTGGCGCTATCCGGAGACCGAACGCTATGCCTGAACCGTACGCCGGGTGGTGGGGGAGGTCAAACGACGCCCGCGGGTGGGCCACAGCTGACGCCCACTTGTAACCCGGCGCCCGTCTGCCGTCAACCACTGCAATTCACAGGTGCGGCGGGGTTATCTGGGTACAACGCGGTCGTCTCGCTGCACCAGCGCGAACCGCGATGTCACGTGGGCGGCGTCTGGCCTCTCCCAGAAACCTGCCGCCCAGTCGAAAGGATCCGCGCCGTCATGTTCGATGCCCCGGTACAGGACCGCGCCCTCCCGCACGTACGGCACGCCGCAACGTCTGCGGATCCCGGCATCCGAATCGCGTCGGTGCCGTCGTCGCACGTCTACGTGCGCCATCTGAGTCGGCCGAGCTCGGCAAACGCCGCCGTCGTTCGACTGCCCGACCCGCATCCCACCGATCCCGATCGGTCGGCGGTGTCGAAATGGTGGCCGCCGCGGATGCTCGACGTGGCCTGGGTGCGCGAACACCTCGACGATTTCGACGTCTTCCATATTCAGTTCGGGTTCGACGCGGTTCCTCCCGCGCTCCTCGAAGAGCTCGCGCACGAACTCCACTCCGCCGGCAAACCCCTCGTGTACACCGTGCACGATCTGCGTAACCCGCATCATCACGATCCCGCCGAGCACAATGCGCAGCTTGCCGTGCTGATGGCAGAGGCCGATGCGCTCATCACGCTCACGAACGGCGCGGCCCGTGAGATCCGTTCGCGGTGGGGGCGTGACGCCCGAGTGATCCCGCATCCGCACGTGGTCGACGCCGACACCATGGCATCGGCGGCCGCTCGCCGATCCGCACGCGAGCCGGATGCGGCGTACCGGGTCGGACTGCACGTGAAGAGCCTGCGCGCCAACATGAACCCGCTCCCCCTCATCCGTGCCCTGGCAGAGCGCCTTCACGACCTGCCCGCCGTCGTGCTGCAGGTGGACGGACACCCCGAGGTGCTGGATGAGAACGGCGCCAGGTACGACCGGGAGCTGAGTTCAGCCCTTCGCGACCTGCATGAGCACGGCCTCATCGATCTCCGGGTGCACGACTACTTCAGCGACGCAGACCTCTGGCGGTACCTCGAGTCGCTCGATGCCTCCGTGCTGCCGTACCGGTTCGGCACGCACTCGGGCTGGCTCGAAGCCTGCCGAGACCTCGGCACCGAGGTGATCGCACCCACCTGTGGCTATTACGCCGACCAGGGACCGGTGCGGTCGTACGGCAACGACGACGCCGGATTCGACGCCGACTCCCTGATCGAAGCGGTGGCGGCATCCAGCACCGCACCCTCCCCCACCCCACTCACGGTCGAGTACCGGCTGGCACAGCGGGAGGAGATCGCTCGGCTGCACGAGGAGCTCTACTCCGAGTTGGTGCGATGAGCCGCGGACTGCGCATCTGCCTGATCGCATCCAGCCGGCATCCGGTGGCGGAACCGTTCGCGGGCGGGCTCGAGGCGCACACCCATCAGTTGACGACCGAACTTCTCCGGCGCGGCCACGAGGTGACCCTGTTCGCCGGTCCCGGATCGGATGCAGCGCTCACGACGCACGTGCTGGATGCGGCTCCGTTCGTGGCCACCGATGCGGCCCGCAACGATGTGGCCGCCTGGCCGACGGCCTGGCTGAGCGAACACCATGCCTATCTCGGGCTGATGCTGGAGTTGATGAAGACGGGTGGTGAACGTTTCGACGTGATCCACAACAACAGCCTTCACCACCTTCCCGTCGCGATGGCGAGCGCTGTGCCGGTTCCCATGGTCACCACGCTGCACACCCCGCCCCTGCCCTGGCTGGAGTCGGCGATGACGTTCGTCGCCGGCGAGTCAAGGTTTGCCGCGGTGAGCAACGCGACAGCGCATGCGTGGTCGAAGACCGTGCCGTCGACGGTCGTGTACAACGGCATCGACACTGCGGGCTGGGCGCCAGGACCAGGCGGCGGACCTGCGATCTGGTTCGGACGCATCGTGCCCGAGAAGGGAACGCATCACGCCCTGCGTGCCGCACTCGCCAGCGGGGTTGCGATCGACCTTGCCGGTCCGATCGGCGACGCGGAGTACTTCGAGCGCGAGGTGCGCCCGCTGCTCGGGCACGACGCGCGGTACCTCGGGCACCTTTCCCATCGCGAACTGGTGCCGATCGTGGGCGGAGCCAGCGTCGCCGTCATGACGCCGTGCTGGGACGAGCCCTACGGTTTGGTGGCGGCGGAGGCGATGTCGTGCGGCACCCCTGTTGCCGGGTTCGCGCGCGGTGCGCTCGGCGAACTCGTGCCAGAGGTTGCCGGCCGCCTGGCCCGCCCCGGCGATATCGCAGACCTGGCCCGCGCCATCCTCGAGGCTCGCGAACTCGACCGGGCCGAGGTGCGCGCGCATGCCGTGCGGTTCTGTTCCGTGAACACCATGACGGATGCCTACGAGTCGATGTATCTCGACATGGTGGGCCGGACGGCCAGCCGATGATCGGGTACTACGTGCACCATCACGGTCGCGGACACCTCCATCGCGCGCTGTCGATCGCGCGGGAGCTGCGCGACGAGGTGACCGGGCTCTCCTCCCTGCCCCGCCCCGAATCGCTGGTCGGGACAGTGGGTGCAACTCGCGCCAGACAACGAGGCCGACCGAGCGTGACGGATCGCGGATGCCGGTGGACGCCTGCATTGGGCACCGCTCGGCGATCCCTCGATCCGCCGTCGGGCGGCACAGCTTTCCGAGTGGCTCGACGCCGCGCATCCGGCGGTCTTCGTCAGCGACGTTTCTGTGGAGGCAGCCCTCCTGGCGCGGCTTCACGGTGTGCCCGTCGTGTCGGTCGCGTTGCCGGGAGTGCGCATCGACGCCGCTCACGAGCTCGGCTACGGGGTGTCGCAGGCGATCGTCGCCGCCTGGCCGACCGAGGCCACGGGGATGCTGTCCAGCGCCGCCGCGAGCGGCCGAGTGTCGGCGGTGGGCGCCATCAGCCGATTCACCGTGATCGACGAACCCCAGCCCGCCGACCGCACCGTGCTGGTGATGTCGGGCGCGGGCGACGCGGACCATTCGGCATTCCCGATCGAGGCCGCACGCAATCAGGCTCCGGAGTGGACGTGGGACGTGATGGGGCCCGGCTCCTGGACGAACGACCCGTGGTCGCGCATCCGCGATGCCGCCGTGATCATCACCCACGCCGGCCAGAACGCGCTGGCGGAGGTGGCCGCGGCACGTCGTCCGGCGATCGTGATCCCGCAGAGCCGCCCGTTCGAGGAACAGCGCACCACCGCGAACGTGCTCGCTGGCGGCGACTGGCCGGCGATCGTGCAGAGCGAGATGCCGCGCTCCGGTTGGGGCGGGCTTCTCTCCGACGCCGCGGCGCTCGACGGCACCGCCTGGGCCTCATGGAACGACGGTCGAGGCGCGGAACGGGCCGCCCGTGCCATCGAGTCCGCGGCGGTGAGCCGGTGACATCCGTCGGCCTCGTCACCATCGCTCACGGGCGCCACGACCATCTCACGCGGCAGTACGAGGCGCTGGCGTCGTCGACCGTGCTGCCGGATGCCACGGTGCTGGTCGGAATGGACGATCCAGGCCTGTCGGCGCTGCGTTTCGAGAGGGTGCGCCCCCGAGTCGTCGAGGTTCACGGCGGTCGGGCGGGGTTGCCGCTCGCGGCAGCGCGCAACGCGGGAGCGGCGGCCGCGATTGCTGCGGGCGCAGAGGTGCTCGTGTTCCTCGATGTCGACTGCCTGCCTGCGCCCGGGCTCGTGGAGGCCTATGCCGCTGCTGCCACCGATCCGCGGTGGGCCAACCGCCTGCTCTGTGGGCCGGTCGCCTACCTGCCGCCTGCCCCCGCAAGCCGGGTACGACCTGGCGCGTCTCGACGAGTTGGCGCAACCACATGCCGCACGTCCGGCGCCTCCGCCCGGCGAGGTCGTTGCCGGCCACGATCCTTCGCTGTTCTGGTCGCTGTCTTTCGCGCTCACCGCACACACGTGGGAGCGGGTGGGAGGGTTCTGCGAAATGTACGAGGGGTACGGAGCGGAGGACACCGACTTCGCGCGAAAAGCGGCGACACGCGGGGTGGGCCTCGCGTGGGTGGGCGCCGCGCGCGCGTTTCACCAGCACCACCCCACCCAGTCACCGCCGGTGCAGCATCTCGACGACATCGTGCGCAACGCAAACACCTACTTCCGGCGTTGGAGCGACTGGCCGATGGAGGGATGGCTGGCCGGTTTCGCCAACTCCGGTCTGATCACCTGGACAGCCGATACTCTGGCGCGCGTGCCGGAAGATGACCCCGCGCGGCACGGCTCTGGGCAAACGACCGCAACCGCGCTTGACTGAGCGCATCCCCTGATTGGAGCCGCACCGTGACAGACACCAAGCCTGCCTACCTGATGCCTCTTGACCCTTCCGAAGCATGGAGCAGGCTGCGCAGCCAGAGCTTCGGTCGCCTCGCCGTGAGCGTCGACGGGCAACCCGACGTCTTTCCGGTGAACTTTCTCGCCTCCGAGTCGCGCATCCTCATCCGTACGGGGGAAGGCGCGAAGTTGGAGGCGATCGCCCACAACAAGCACGTGGCCTTCGAAGCGGATGAATCAACGGACACGCACGCCTGGAGCGTCGTGATCAAGGGGATCGCGTCGCGGGTCGACGATCCGGCCGATCTGGAGTCCGCCGAGCACGCCCCGCTCTGGGCGTGGGCGCCGGGAACGCAGAACGCGTTCATCACCATCGAACCGACCGAGGTGACCGGCCGCTTCTTTCAACGGGGGTAGCGGCCGCCGCGTTAGCACGGAGGTCTCAGAGCAGCCCCAGCTCCATAGCCCGGGTGACGGCTCGCGTGCGGTCCGACACCTCGAGCTTCTCGAAGGCGTGCAACAGGTGCGTTTTCACCGTCGCTTCGCTGAGGTGCAGCGTCGTGGCGATCGCCGGGTTGGAGTTTCCCGCAGCCACGAGAGTCAGCACCTCACGTTCACGCGGGGTCAGCGTGGCGGCCGCCGGCGCCGACACCCGGCTGACCAGCAGCGCGGCTATCGCCGGAGACAGGGCGACATCCCCTCGCGCCACGGCACGCACCCCTTCCAGAATCTCTTCGGGGGGCGCCGCCTTGAGGAGGTAACCGCTCGCGCCAGCCTCGATGGCTCGAAGGATGGTGGAGTCGGATTCGTAGGTGGTCAGAATGAGCACCCGCACCTGTGGTGCCTCCGCCACGATGAGGGCCGTGGCTTCGTCGCCGTTGAGTTGCGGCATCCGAAGGTCCATCAGCACGATGTCGGGTAGGAGTGCGATCGCAAGCTCGGCGGCCTCACGACCGGTGGCTGCCTCGCCGACGACGTCGACGTCAGCGGCGGCCTGCAGCAGGCCGATCAGACCCGCGCGGACGACCGGATGATCGTCGGCGACCAACACCCGGATGCTCATGCGGATGCCCCCACCGGCAGGTCGATGGCGAGAGCGGTGCCACGCGCTTCGGCCCCGCGTCCGTTCACAATGGTGAGGGAGCCGCCGACCAGGGCGAGCCGCTCGCGCATTCCCTGCAGCCCGTAGCCGGAGGCCCCGGATTCGGTGAATCCCCGGCCGTCGTCGGTGACCGACAGGTGCACCCCGGCGGCACTTGCATCGACACGAATCTGCACGCTCGACGCCTGGGCGTGCTTTCGAACGTTGGAGAGCGCCTCCTGGGTGCACCGCAGAAGCACGACCTCGGTCTCACGATCGAGTTCCGGCACCGCGCCGGTGGCGAGGTCGACCCTCAACCCGGTCTCCCGCCGGAAATGTTCCGCGAGACGCTCGAGCGCTTCGAGCAGTTCGGTGCCCTCGGACGCCACGGAGGCGTTCGCCGCCACAATCGACCTCGCCTCGGCGAGCGCGTGGCGCGCGGAGTCTTCGATGAGGGCCAGCGTCGCATCCGAAAGTCGTCCGGAGGTGAGGTCCCGCCGCGCCCGCTGCCCGAGGAGCACAAGGCCCGTGAGACTCTGCGCGATGGTGTCGTGCATCTCGCGGGCCAACCGCTCCCGCTCGCTGCGCATCCCGCTCTCACGGCTGAGCGCCGACAGCTGCGACTGCGCCTCGGTGAGCTGCTCGATCAGCCGTCGCCGTTCGTCGCTGAGGTCGGCGATGTGGGTGATCCACAGCCCGAAGGCGATGCTGAACCCGAGCGAAAGGGCGGCCGTGAGCGCGGTTTGCATGAGCGCCGCCTGGCTCGTGCCGAGGCTTGCGATGAAGCCGCCGGCCACCGAGAGGCACAACGCCACATTCGCGATGATGGCGCGACGCACCACGCAGGTGAGGTTCCAGACCAGGGGGAATGCGACGAACTGGATGATGGCGAAGGTGGGAGTGAACCCGGTGCCGACTCCTGCCAGCACGACGACCGTCACGGTGAGAGCCACCGCGGCGGGACTGTCCCGACGCGCTGCCGGCGCCAGCGCGAACCATGCGACGGCGAAGAGAATGATCGCCGAGAGGGCGCCGACCAGGCGCCACGTCGGTTCGGACCGGTCGAAGACGATGATCGCCGCGAGCAACGTCGTCATCGCGATGATCGCGAGATTCCACCAGCGTCTGGTTTCCACAGTCACCACCCGTTCAGCGGCTCAGGCGTCTTTGCGGATCCACCGGAAGGTGAGCACGGTGACCACGAGGCCGATGACGAGCCACGCGCCGGTGGCGATCGCCACACCTTCCAGGTTCCAGAGGCCGCCCTGTTCGACGACCGCGAACTGCTCGGGCAGGAAGACAGCTCTCATGCCTTGCGCCATCCACTTGAGGGGAAAGACGCTCGCCACGTTCTGCAGCCAGGCGGGAAGCATCGTGAATTGCAGGTACACGCCCGAGATGAACTGAAGGATGAGGGCGATCGGGATCACGACTGCCGCCGCACTCTTGCCCGACCGCGGCAGTCGGCTGAGCGCGATTCCGAGCAGTGCGGATGCCGCGGCGCCGAGCACGAACACCCAGGCGAACGTCGCCCATTTTTCGGGCGCGGTCGGCAGTTGCACACCGAACACCCACGCCGCGATGGCGAGGAGCAGCACGGCCTGGGCTGTGGCAGTGACGAAGACCTGTCCCAACTTGCCGACGAAATAGCTCGTGACGGGCAGCGGCGATCCGGCCAGACGCTTGAGGGTGCCGTCGCTGCGCTCCATGGCGATGTCGATCGACAGGTTCTGGAGTCCGCTGAGAAACACGCCAGCGGCGAGCATTGCGGGCAGATAGTAGGTCGCTGCGGAGACGCCCCCTGAGCCATCAGGCGCGGTGCCGATGTTCCCTTCGCTGAACGCGACCGAGAAGATCGTGAGGATGATGATCGGAAAAAGGAAGGTGAACACGACGGTGTCGCCTTGCCGGAAGTAGCCTCTGACCTCGTAGGCGATGCGGCGAGCGCCGAGGCGGATCGCGCGGGCCGGGCTCGTGAGGGCCGGGCTCGTAAGGGTGGAGCTCGCAGTTGCTGTGGTCGTCATCGGGATGCCCCTTCTGTGCTGACGGTTTCGTCGGTCGGTGCTGCGGTGGTGTCGATCGCGTCGTGTGCGCTCAGCAACGCGAGGTAGACGTCTTCGAGGGTGGGCCGAACCACTTCGAGATCGCGGGGCTCACCGTGTCGGGCGAGGGCTGCAACGACCGCCCCTGGCGCATGTGTGCGTTCCTCGTGCAGACCGCTTTCGTCTGTCCAACGCACGAGGGGAACGCGGGCGTCACGACCGCCGATATCGTCGATCGGCCCGATGTCGATGAGGCGCCCCCCGGCGATGATGCCCGCCCGGTCACCGAGTTGGGCGGCTTCGTCCAAGTAGTGCGTCGTGAGCATGATGGTGGTGCCGTCGCGCTTGAGGTCCCGGATGACTCCCCAGAACTGACGACGCGCCGCCGGATCGAAACCCGTGGTCGGTTCGTCGAGGAACAGCACCTCCGGTCGCCCGACGATACCGAGCGCGACATCCACTCGTCGGCGCTGTCCGCCGGACAGCTTGCGGATGAGGGTGCCCGCCTTCTCCTCGAGCCCCACGGCCGCGATGACCTCGTCGACGGATCGCGGATGCGAGTAGAAGCCGGCGAAGTGGGCGAGCTGCTCGCGCACCGTGTAGTTGCCGCTCTCTCCCGTTTCCTGGAGCACGATTCCGAGTCGGGCTTTCCAGTCGAGCCCGCCCCGCTGGGGATCGACGCCGAGAACCTGGGCCTCCCCGCTGGTGCGGTCGCGGTAGCCCTCCAGGATTTCGATTGCCGTGCTCTTGCCCGCACCATTCGGTCCGAGCAGGGCGAAGGTCTCCCCACGCTGCACCTGGAAGCTCACGCCGTCGAGGGCCGTGAAGGCTCCGTAGCGCTTGCGAAGATCGGTGACACTGACTGCAACATCGTTCGTGGTCATGCAGCCATGCTTCTCCGATACCCGCGCCCGCACCAGCGGTGTACCGGCTGATTCGTGCATCCACCGATCGGTTGATGCACTGACAGGCCCAGCACCCTAAGACCTGCGGTCTGGCAGAGTGGGCGGATGACCCGGACCTCCGCCGTAGCCCCGATTTTCGCGCGCGAGACGACGGGAATTGTCGCATGAGCGACCAGGCCCTCACCGCCGCCGAGTACTGGGACAACCGGTATCGGGAGAACGGAAAGACGTGGAGCGGTAACGCCAACGCGGCACTCGTGCGCGAGATCGCCGGTGTCGCACCTGGCACCGCACTGGACCTCGGATGCGGCGAGGGTGGCGATGCGCTCTGGCTCGCGCAGGAACGGCTGGGCTGTAACCGCGGTCGACATTGCGCCGACCGCGCTGGCGGTCGGGGCCGCAGCGCAGGGCCCGGAGGACGACATCACCTGGGTCGCCGCAGACCTCGCCGAGTGGCATCCGCCGATCGCGTACGACCTGGTGTCGGCCTCTTTTCTGCACTCGACCGTTGGGCTCCCCCGGGAGGCGATCCTGCGCCGTGCGGCCGAGGCTGTTGCGCCGGGCGGCATCCTGCTGGTGGTCGGCCACACCGGTCGCCCGCACTGGGTCGACGCGGAGGAACATCAGGGCGATGTCGCAGAGTGCTCCCCACGCCGGATGAGGTGCTCGCGACGCTGTTCGACGACAACCCCCGCCTGACGCGTGCCGACTGGACGATCGTCACGAATGCGCTGGTGGAGCGACCCGCGGCGCACGCGCACCGTCCAGGCGACACGTTGTGGACGGCGTCCTCACTCTTCGTCGCGGCGCCGGTCGCTGATCCGCTGCGGGCCACGGAAGTGCCTGGACGGAGAAAACCGCGCGTGGCGGGAGAAACAACCCCCGCCACGCGTCACGTTTCCCCCGCCACACCCGTTCGCGACGCAGCTATGCGCGCGCCGCGGAATCGCGGGCACGGGTCGCGGCCCCTCAGGCCGATGCATTCCGGGAGTCGACGCCGACCTGCACCCAGAAGGCGAGCTCCGCATCATCCTGGATCACCGGCGGCGGAACGGTGAGCCACCCCCGGCCCATCGACCGATCGCCACCCATGAGGGCAGGCATCCCGCCTCGCAGTAGCAGACTGTCGTATTCTGCGGGATCCGTGCGCACGAGCAGACCCCCGTCGCGGCCGGCGGCGACGGCCATCCGTTCGTCGACCATGAACGCCACACCGCCGAACATCTTCACTTCGCGCACGGTGCCGTAAGGGGCGACGATGGTCCGGAGCCTGAGCGCGAGGGCGTCCCGCGGGCTCGCGGCAGGGTCAGTCACCGATCGCTTCCGGCGGAGTGGGGCGGGGTGCCGGAGCAGTGCAGCTGGAAGGTGTCGCTCTCCATGGGAAAGGACATCAGAACGCCCGCGGTGCAGGCGGCGGGGCAATGGACGACGCCATTTGAGCCACCTGCGGGGGTAACGCCGTCGCGGTCACGCACTCGACAATTTGCTGCTTCCGGGTCGGACTACCGCCCTCTGCCCACTCGACTCGGAATCGGACTGTAGATTTCGCGTCGTGCTCGCCGCTGAAGCGATACCCGGAGAACCGGAGAAGTTCTGTCGGATTCAGTATCTCCGCCGTCTCCACCATGTGCGACGCCTCTAAGCCGAGGTATTCCGCGGCCGCTACGCGGCTGCGGTCGATCGGAGAAACCAACACGTCGTTAGCGGCGGCATCTCCGACATTCTGCAATTCGACGTCCCAGAAGCCCACCGTTCGTGCCTGCCATTCAGCGCTGGGTTTGGGCATCATCGCCTCGGTCAGCTCGTTGGCTCGCAGAAGTGCATCAGCCGAAGCTTCCTGCGCTGCTGTCGATCGAAGGGCAGATGCGCGGGCTGCTTCCAAGGCACTGCTCGACTTTCGATTGGAGGCCCGCGCACTGATGAACCCGACGACGCCTCCGAGCAATCCCAGCGCAGCGATGATCGTGCTTACGATTTCGTAACCAGTCATGCGGGAATGCTACTAACGTCTCGCGCCTATGTACCTCGGCAAAGTGAGTGCCGCACGATCACACGACACGCGGGTACCGTGTCGCTCCGCATCAGATGCTCGAAGTTCAGTTCAGTGCGGTGCGGCGCGGTTGAAGCAGTACCTCATCGGCAGCCATCTAGGGAAGTCGAAGCTAGGACGTCGGCACATCGTCGGCGTCGGCGCTGATGCGCTCGAGCGCCATGCGGATATCTGCGAATCCTAGCGAAATACATCGTCGAGACTCGTGCCGAAGGTCCGCGAGATCTGAAACGCCAACTCGAGCGTGGGCGAATACTTTCCCTGCTCGATCGCAATGAGGGTCTGGCGGGTCACGCCCACGCGACGGGCGAGCTCTGCCTGCGTGAGGCCTTTCGCCTCTCGGAGGGCACGGATGTTGTTGGTGACCCTGGTCGGTTTGACCATCAGGCGAGTCCGCGGCGGTACGCGATCACGGAGGCGATGCCCCCCACGATCGCAGCCAGACGCGAAGCCGAAGAACATGGTGTTCGCGATCCAGAAGGGATCGGCGTCGAGCGCGCTCAGCACGATCACCCCGAGCCCGCCGACCACCACGAAGAATCGCCCGACCCGTTCGCCCATGCGGGAGATGTCGCGGTCGCGCTCGTCGGATTCTCCCGCTTCGTCAGGATCGACCATGCCGGCGATGATTCCCCACACCACGCTGAGGACGACCGAGGCCACGATGCTGACCCCGATCGTCCACGCCATGATCGGCCACCACTCGACATCGGTGAGGGAACCGCCATCCGCCGTGCGGACGACCACTATGACGTAGGCCACCGTGGTGACGAGCGTGACAATGAGCGCCGACCAACTGTTCCGCTCTTCGTAAACCACGCGCACCTCCGGTGTAAAACATTCTTGACATACCCAGTATGCGGCCTTACCGTGAGGTGTCAAGAATTCTTTACACCTAGCTGGAGGAGAAATGAACTCGCTCACTCGCACCGCTCGGTTCACCGGCCTCGCGTATCTCGGGCTTGCCGTGACCGGCATTCTCGGCTTTCTCGTCATCCGACCGCGATTGCAGACCCCGGATGATCCGACCGCGACAATCGCGAATCTCATGCAGAACAGCGCCCTCGCCCACCTCGGCGTTGGCGTCGAACTGTTCGTCGTGATCACTCAGGCTCTCGCGGCACTCGGCTTCTATGCCCTCTTCAGGAGGGACCGGCCCGTTGCCGCCTACGCCGTTGCAACCTTCGGAATGGCAAATGCGGTAGCGCTGCTGGCAAGCGCAGCCATGCTCGCAACCGCCGTCAGCGTCGCCGCGACCCCCGCGCTCGCTCCGGCCGGCGACGCCGCTGGAACTGTCGCACTGCTGTACGCCCTCTCCGACTCATTCTGGGCGACCGGCGGGGTCTTCTTCGGTCTGTGGTTGATTCCGATGGGCTGGTTCATGCTCTCAACCAGACGCATGCCGCGCCTCATCGGCGCCGTCCTCATCGTCGGCGGGGTCGGCTACGTGGCCAGCGCCGTGCTTGCCGCGACGATCGCCGGTTTTCCGACCGCACTCGCCGATGCGCTCGTGATCCCCGCAACCATCGGTGAGTTCGCAACGATCGGCTATCTGCTGGTGCGCGGCATCCGCCCGCCGGTCGAGTCGGAGTCGACGCCGCTGCTGGCGTCGCCCCGCGGGTCAACGCGGTAGGGACGGGTGGGGCGAACATCGTCGAGACTCGTGCCGAAGGTCCGCGAGATCTGAAACGCCAACTCGAGCGTGGGCGAATACTTTCCCTGCTCGATCGCAATGAGGGTCTGGCGCGTCACGCCCACGCGACGGGCGAGTTCTGCCTGCGTGAGGCCTTTCGCCTCTCGGAGGGCACGGATGTTGTTGGTGACCCTGGTCGGTTTGACCATCAGGCGAGTCCGCGGCGGTACGCGATCACGGAGGCGATGCCCCCCACGATCGCAGCCAGCGCGAAGCCGAAGTACATGGTGTTCGCGATCCAGAACGGATCGGCGTCGAGCGCGCTCAGCACGATCACACCGAGCCCGCCGACCACCACGAAGAATCGCCCGACCCGTTCGCCCATGCGGGAGATGTCGCGGTCGCGCTCGTCGGATTCTCCCGCTTCGTCAGGATCGACCATGCCGGCGATGATTCCCCACACCACGCTGAGGACGACCGAGGCCACGATGCTGACTCCGATCGTCCACGCCATGATCGGCCACCACTCGACATCGGTGAGGGAACCGCCATCCGCCGTCCGGACGACCACGATGACGTAGGCCACCGTGGTGACGAGCGTGACAATGAGCGCCGACCAACTGTTCCGCTCTTCGTAAACCACGCGCACCTCCGATGTAAACAATTCTTGACATACCCAGTATGCGGCCTTACCGTGAGGTGTCAAGAATTCTTTACATCCAACTGGAGGAGAAATGAACTCGCTCACTCGCACCGCTCGGTTCACCGGCCTCGCGTATCTCGGGCTTGCCGTGACCGGCATTCTCGGCTTTCTCGTCATCCGACCGCGATTGCAGGCACCGGATGATCCGACCGCAACAATCGCGAATCTCATGCAGAACAGCGCCCTCGCCCACCTCGGCGTTGGTGTCGAACTGTTCGTCGTGATCACTCAGGCTCTCGCTGCACTCGGCTTCTATGCCCTTTTTAGAAGGGACCGACCCGTTGCCGCCTACGCCGTCGCAACCTTCGGAATGGCAAATGCGGTAGCGCTGCTGGCAAGCGCAGCCATGCTCGCAACCGCCGTCAGCGTCGCCGCGACCCCCGCGCTCGCTCCGGCCGGCGACGCCGCTGGAACTGTCGCACTGCTGTACGCCCTCTCCGACTCATTCTGGGCGACCGGCGGGGTCTTCTTCGGTCTGTGGTTGATTCCGATGGGCTGGTTCATGCTCTCAACCAGACGCATGCCGCGCCTCATCGGCGCCGTCCTCATCGTCGGCGGGGTCGGCTACGTGGCCAGCGCTGTGCTTGCCGCGACGATCGCCGGTTTTCCGACCGCACTCGCCGACGCCCTCGTGATCCCCGCCACCATCGGTGAGTTCGCAACGATCGGCTATCTGCTGGTGCGCGGCATCCGCCCGCCGGTCGAGTCGGAGTCGACGCCGCTGCTGGCGTCGCCCCGCGGGTCAACGCGGTAGTGAACGGTGGGGCGAGCACAGAGCCGCACGACAGTTCCCGACTCGCCTACCCGCGTGCTGAATGCAAAAATCCCCGCCAAAGAATGACGGGGATTTTTCCGATGTGCGCCCGGAGGGATTTGAACCCCCGGCCTATTGATCCGTAGTCAATTGCTCTATCCGCTGAGCTACGGGCGCATCCGCCGGCTCGAAAGCCGACTTAGAGACTATACCAGTGCCGCGGCGACGCATTTGACCGCCCTGGGCCGCACCGCCCGAGCCAGCGCAGTCTGAATGGTGCCTCTCGGCCGTAGTCTGTTTACTGTCAACGGAGGATCACGTGAGTTCAGCCATCGTTCAGAGGGCGGCATCGCTCGGCGAGCAGGTTGCGGGCGTTTTGCGCCAACGAATCGTCCGGGGCGAGTTGAAGCCGGGCGCGCGCCTGACCGAGGAAGCGCTTGCCGCCGAGTTCGCGGTAAGCCGTGGGCCGGTGCGGGATGCGATCACCCAGCTGAGCTTCGAGAAGCTCGTGGTGGTGGATCGACCGCGGGGCGTCTTCATCGTGGGCCTCACGGATGATGACGTCGAACAGCTCTACGGACTCCGGGGGGCTCTCGAGCAGCTCGCCCTCCGACGGGCCATGCGAGTGACCGACGACGAGCGATGGCGGGCGTCACGCGATGCCATGGTTCGCATGGCGCGCGCTGCGGATGAGGGGAACGCCGCCGAGTTCGCCCAGGCAGACCTCGACTTTCACTCCCACATCTACGTTCTCGCAGACCACCCTCGTCTGCTCGGTGCGTGGGAGCAGTACCTTCCCACTTTCTCCGCGCTTCTCGACGTGACAATCGGCCATGACGACGACCTTCATGACTCGGCCAAGGACCATGAACTCCTGTACGAGGTGATGCGCGGCACTGACGTCGAGGCCGCAGCCCAGGTGCTGGGCGCCCACCTTGCCGGCGCTGCGGAGCGCATGTCGCTCGAATTGGCGAGCCGCCCGGCGTAGGCGCCGGCCAGCAATTCCAAGCACCGCCTGGACCCGAAGCGGTCGTCTCGCACGTCCCCTCGCCGTCCGCACGTCGTCTGATGCCGTGCGATACGCCTCGCCGTTTGCGTCATGGTCCGGCCCTCTCCTATTCAGTGTTGACTGTTAACAGTCGACACTGCTACCGTGACCTATCGACAACAGGGTCGACCACCGCACCAGAGGAGCAACGATGCCCCGCACCAGCCACAGCACCAGACGCGCAGTCGTGGGATTTGGATCTCTACTGATTGCCGCGACGGTCCTGACCGCCTGCACACAGGTGGCCAGCACGGATCCGGAGTCCACCGGACCCGCCGCGCCAACCTTCCCGGAGAAAGACATCCGCCTGATCATCCAGGCGAACCCGGGAGGCGGATCCGACCTCTCGTCTCGCGCGCTCGCAGCCGAGCTCGAGGACATTCTCGGGGTCAGCGTGATCGCCGAGAACATGCCGGGCGCATCCGGGGCGCTGGCCATGGAATATGTGGCCGCCCAGCCCGCCGACGGATATGTGATCGGCTTCGGGCCGGTGGAAATCGCCATGCTCAACACCACCCAGGGCGCGGATGTGCTTCCCGAGAACTACGACCTCCTCGGTCAGATCATGCTCGCCCCGGGCGTCGTATCGGTGAGCGCCTCGAGCGATATCACGAGCTTGGAAGACCTGCTTGCGCAGGCCGAAACGGGAGCGGTCACCGTCGCCAACTCGGGCGCGGGTTCCATCTGGGAAGCCGCGACCCTGGGTCTCGCCTCGGAAGCCGACGTTGAACTCACCCCCGTGTCGTATGACGGAGGAGCCACAGCCGTGGCCGCAGCGGCCTCCGGTGAAACCGTCGCCGCCGTCTCGGGTCTCGGCGAGGCCCTGGCTCAGGAGGGTGCCGTGCGCATTCTCGCGGTACTGAACGACGAGCGTCATCCGAAGGTCGAAGACGTCCCGACGGCCGAAGAGGCCATCGGAGCCGACGTGACCTTCGGCGGATGGGGCGGCATCTACGCCCCGGCCGGCCTCCCGGACGACGTTCGCGAAATCCTCGAATCGGCTATCGCCGAAGCCGTCGCCTCCGACTCCTACCAGGACTTCCAGGCGGATGCCGGAAACCTGGTCGTCTACCGCGACGGCGAAGAGTTCACGAGCTTCGTGAACGACCAGTTCGCCCTCTTCGCCGACCTCCTGGGCTGATCCTCGCTCCGGCCGGATCCGATGGTCCGGCCGGAGCCCTATCGGAGGTCCGACGATGGACACCTCGACCATGACACCCGCCGATGAGGCAGGTTCCCCACAGCCGTCCCGGCTGATGGAGATCGCCTTCGCCGCCGTCGCGCTGACGCTATGCGTCGGCTATCTCGTGCTCAGCATGCAGATCGAACTCCGCCGTGAAGCGGGCCCCGGACAGATCGACGCGCGCTTCTGGCCATTGGTTCTGGGGTCTGCCGGAGTGGCGGCGTCGATCGCGCTTCTGGTGATCGCAGTCACCCGCCCGCCTGCCCTGCGCGATGATCTGGAACACATCCGGAGTGGCGGCGTCGCTCGGGTCGTCGTCACCTGTCTGATCACGGCCGCCTTCGTCGCGCTCTGGTCGATGACGGCGATCATCGCGTTCGGCTATCGCATTGAGATCTTTCCGATCATCACCGCCGTCTACATGGGCGTGCTTCTCCGCCTCTACGGGCTCAGGAACTGGATCGGTCTCATCGCCTACCCGCTGGCCGTCACCGCGTTCATCTACGTTCTGTTCGGCATTCTTCTAAGGATCCCGCTATGACCCCGTTCGTCGAGGGCATCAGCGCCCTCCTTGATCCATCCGTACTGCTCTATATGGGCGTCGGGCTGCTCCTCGGTTTTCTGGTCGGTGCCTTTCCCGGCATCACCGCAACGATGGCTGTCGCCCTCGCGGCGGGGTTCACGCTGACGCTCGAACCGGTGCAGGGTCTCGCCGTACTACTCACCATCTACGTGGCTGCCAACTTCGGGGATCGCGTGCCGTCGATCCTCATCAACACCCCCGGCACCCCCGCGTCGATCGCCACCACCCTCGACGGGTACCCGATGGCGAAACAGGGGCGGGCGGGCCTGGCACTCACGATCTCGGCGCTCGTCTCCGCGATCGGAATACTTGCGTCACTCGTTGTCTTCGCGCTTCTCGCGGTGCCGATCGCAAGCTTCGCTCGCGACTACTTCAGGTCGCCCGAACTGTTCGCGCTCGTGGTGTTCGGCATCGCGATCATGATCGGAATCTCGTCCAAGTCGATGCTCAAGGGGATTCTGGCCGGCGCGTTCGGTCTGATGCTCGGCACCGTGGGCACGTATGCGGCGACCGCCGATCAGCGATTCACCTTCGGTCTCCTCGAGTTGGTCGAAGGGTTCAACTTCATCGCCGTGATCATCGGCCTGTTCGGCATCGCCGAGCTCTTCGACCAGCTGCTGACGCATCACGCGTCGAAGGTGCGACCCGTCTCGAGCCTCGGGCGATGGCTACCGAATCGATCCGAGTTGAAGCAGACACGGCGGGCGCTCGGCGTCGGCGGGGCTGTCGGAATCGGGGTAGGCCTCATCCCCGCCGCCGGCGGCGACATCGCCGGCCTCATCGGGTGGGAGCGCGCGCGGAAGGTCTCGAAGACCCCGGAGGAGTTCGGGAAAGGATCGATCGAAGGGCTCACCGCCTCCGACACCGCCTCGAGCGCGACCCTCGGCGGCTCACTGACCACGACCATGGCGCTCGGAATCCCGGGAGACTCGGTCATGGCGGTGATGATCGGCTCGATGATCATCTGGGGCATCACCCCCGGGCCGACACTGTTCTCGAACCGCCCTGACCTCGTGGTGTCGATCACGGGAATCATGGTCGTGGCAACCCTGCTGTCGCTCGTTCTCAGCCTCGTGCGGATGCGCGGAATGGTGAAGCTGCTCGACGTGCCGCCCCCTTACCTCTGGAGCGGCATCCTGATCTTCTGCATCATCGGCACCTTCGCCACGTCGAACAGCCTGTCCACGGTGCTCACCATGCTTGCGTTCGGGGTGATCGGGGTGGTGCTGAAGCGCCTCTCGGTTCCCGCGGGTCCGGTCGTGTTGGGTCTGCTGCTCGGGCCACTCGCCGAGGAGAACCTCGCTCGCACCCTCGCCATCCTGCCCACGAAGCCGTTCTTTGAGGTGGTCAGCCCCATCGCCCTAGCGCTCCTCGCGCTGGCCGTGCTCTCGATCGTCGTGCCCGCCGTTCGCAACGCCCGAACACCGCGCGAGAAGCGCGGCACGGTTGTCGACTCGATTCTCGGCGACGACCTCGTCGCCGGCATCGAGCGCGACAACGCCCTCGCAGCGTCGCTGCCCGATCCTTCCGACGTCCGCCGCCGACCCGCACGATCCGCCCGCACCACCAAGGAGACAGACAAGTGACCCGTCGCGACATATTGACCGCCGTGCCAACATCCTTCAACACCGATGGCACCCTCGATGTGGAGGGGAGCCGCGCGATCTTTCGCTACGTGGCCGCCTCGGGCAACGAGGGCGCGTTCGTGCTCGGTACCACGGGCGAGTTCTGCGCAGTGGATGATGCCGAGTTCACCACCCTCGTGGCAGCCGCCATCGAGGAAATGGCCGGCGCGATGCGCGTCGTCGTGCACGTCGGTCAACCGAGCGCCTTCGAGGCCGTGCGCCGCACGCGGATTGCGCGTGCACTAGGCGCGACCGAGTTCGCCGCGCTCACGCCCTACTACCTCCCGGCATCGGAAGCGGGCGTGTACGACTACTTCTCGCAGCTCTCCGCCGCCGTGGGAGACGGCGAACTCTACGTGTACATCTACCCCGCGCGCAGCGGCAACGTGGTGAGTGCCGCGCTGCTGACGCGGTTGGCCGAGCTGCCGAACGTTGTGGGGGCGAAGGTCAGTGAACTGCCACTCGAAACGATCGCCGAGTATCGCGCCGCGGTGCCCGACGGATTCCTGATCTACACGGGCGCCGACCGCGATCTCGTCCATGCGGCCGACGCCGGCGCACAGGGCGTCGTGTCGGGCGTCTCCTCCGTGCTGCCCAAACCGTTCCGCGCCCTGGCCGAGGCTGCAGACAGCGGCGAGAGCGAAGCGATCAGAGCGGCACAGGACGACGTCGACGACATCGTGCGCGTGATCGGAGGAGACATGGCCCGCATGAAGGCGGCCTACAAGATCATGGGCATCGCCGATGGCGTCTGTCGCATGTCGCTCGACGCGCCGGATGAGACTGCCCTCGCCGAGCTGGAGCGCGTGATCCACGCCTACCGCTAAGTGATCGAGCGGCCTCCGGCGTCACACGTCCGCAGGAGGCCGCCCGGTGGCATCAGCCGTCGCGCATCATTCGGCGGTGACGGATGCCTCGCTCGAGTCGGAGTCCGGACCGGCGTCCGAGTCGGCATCCGATGTCGCCCGAACCGTCTGTCGTGCCCTCCTCCTCCGGCGAGACAGGGAACGGGCCACCGTAGCCTCCGCCCATCTCCTCCGCGTTCTCCACCGTCTTGTCGTTGCTGCCGTCGGCGTTCGTCGAATCAGTCATCAGAAGCTCCCTTGTGTCGGTCGTTCCGTCAGCCTAAAACGCGGCATCCGTGCGAGCCATGGGTTGCGCTGCCCGCTCTCACACATCACCGATCAGCGTGCGGGTCGAGCGTGGCCGTAGCAGTCGCCGCATCCGACGCGCTGGCTCCGGACGATGCGAAGACTGAGGTCAGATTCTCGGTGAGCCGCGTAGTGAAGATGGTGCCGAACACGGCGACGCCCAACGAAGCGCCCACCTCGCGGAAGTAGTTATTCGTGCTCGTGGCCGTGCCGACCAGTGATGCATTCACCGAGTTCTGCGCCACCAGCACGACGACCTGCATGATTAGCCCGAGACCCGCACCGAATATCAACAAGAACACGCAGATGAGCCAGATAGGGTGTATCTGCGGTGAGCGTTGTCATCGCCATCATTGCGGCACCCGTCACGAGAGTGCCGACCACCGGAAACATCCTGTACCGCCCCGTTCGGGTTATCGCAATGCCCGACGCGATCGATGTGCCGATGAGGCCCGCCATCATGGGCAGCATGAGCAGACCGGAGGCCGCAGCGGAGGTTCCCGACGACATCTGCAAGAACGTGGGGACGAACCCGATCGCCGAGAACATGCCGAGCCCGAGGGTGAGCCCGATCGCGGTCGCGTTGATGAAGACGGGGTTCTTGAACAGGGCGAGCGGGATGATCGGGTCAGCTGCGCGCGACTCGACGAAAACGAACAGAGCTGCAGCCGCGAGCATGCCCACGCCGAACGCCCACGTGGCGAGAGAGTCCCAGCCGTGGTCGGCGTCGCCGCCGAAGTCGGTGAAGAAGATGAGACACGTGGTGAACGCCGACAGCAGCACGACACCGAGTATGTCGATCGGCGCGGTGGCCTTCTTATTCGGGAGCTTCAGCGTGAACCAGGCCACGGCGAACGCCGCTATTCCGACCGGAATGTTGATGTAGAACGCCCACTGCCAGGTGAGGTGGTCGACGAAGAAACCGCCGAGGAGCGGTCCACCCACGGCGGAGAGACCAAAGACTGCACCCAGCGGCCCGAGGTATTTACCGCGCTCGGAGGCGGGCACGATGTCGGCGATGATCGCCTGAGACAGGATTATGAGCCCCGACGTGGATACGCTGTGGGCACCGACACCGAGAGGCTCCGATGACCGTGTATCAGGCGACCGCCGCGACCGATGCTGCATACGATCTGGCTGAGGGCATCCTCTGGGACGACCGAGCCGGGCTGGTGCGCTGGGTCGACATCTGGGCCGGGACGGTGCTCTCCGGGCGGTTGCACGACGGCCGCCTCGAGGATGTCGTCGGGCTGGAGCTCGGGCAGACCGCCGGGGCCGTCGCCCTGGCCGAGGACGGCGGGCTGCTCATCGCCGCCGCGAGGGGGCTCGCCACGGTGTCGCCGACCGGCGAGGTTTCGATCGGGCCCGACCTCCTGGGCGACCGCACCGCCGTGCGGTTCAACGACGGCTCGATCGACCCGCAGGGACGATTCGTCGCAGGCACCATCGCACTCACCGGCGGCGAGCCGGGCGTGGAACAACTACTGAGGATCTCGCCCGACGGCACCGTCGAGCTGCTCCGCTCGGAACTCGGGCTCTCCAATGGCGTCGCGTTCTCGCCCGACGGCGGCACCGTCTACCACGTGGACACTCTCGCCAGAACGATCTCCAGCCACAGCTACGGCCCGGGCACATTCGACGCCGACGAACCGTGGACGACCGTGCTCGACGACCTGCCCGCGCACCCCGACGGCCTCACGGTCGATGTGACCGGAGCGCTCTGGGTGGCGCAATGGGGCGGCGGATGCGCGCGGCGCTACACACCCGATGGTGAGCTGCTCGACGTGGTCGAGGTGGATGCGGCGCAGGCATCCTGTCCCGGCTTCGTCGGACCAGACCTTGCCACCCTCGCGATCACGACGGCGCAGGAGGGACTGGCCGAGTTCGACGACCAGGCCGGTGCGATCTTTGTGGCCGACGTGGGGGTGACGGGGCTCCCGTCCTACCGCTGGGCGGGCGACACCGCGAAGCCGTACTGGGCGTAGGGACCCTCCGCCCGCGCGCACCCCCGACCCGCCGGTCGAGCCCGTCGAGACCCGCCCCACGCAAACCCCCGCCGGTCGAGCCTGTCGAGACCCAGCCCCGCAAACCCCGCCGGTCGAGCCTGTCGAGACCCAGCCCCGCAAACCCCGCCGGTCGAGCCTGTCGAGACCCAGCCCCACGGATACACCCGCCGGTCGAGCCCGTCGAGACCCGCACAACCCCGCCGGTCGAGCCTGTCGAGACCCAGCGCCGCACAAACCCCGCCGGTCGAGCCTGTCGAGACCCAGCCCCACGGATCTCGACAAGCTCGATCAACGGCAACCCCGCCGGTCGAGCCCGTCGAGACCCAGCCCCACGGATCCACACCGGAAACCCCGCCGGTCGAGCCTGTCGAGACCCAGCCCCACGGATCTCGACAAGCTCGATCAACGGCGAGCTCGACACGGCCGCAAACCCCGCCGGTCGAGCCTGTCGAGACCCAGCCCCGCAAACCCCGCCGGTCGAGCCTGTCGAGAGCTCGGCCCCACAAACCCCGCGGTCGAGCTCGATCAAGGCACGGCACAAACCCCGCCGGTCGAGCCTGTCGAGACCCAGGCCCACGGATCTCGACAAGCTCGATCAACGGACGGGGCTCGATCAACGGAGCTCGACAGGGGCTCGATCAACGGATGGGGCTCGATCAACGGATGGGACCCGATCAACGGATGCGGGCCCGATCGGGCGCCGCTACAGCAGCTCGGCGAGCAGCGCCTCGACCCGGGCCTTGATGTCGTCGCGGATCGGGCGAACCTCGTCGATCGACTTGCCTTTGGGGTCCACGAGTTCCCAGTCCTCGTAGCGCTTGCCGGGGAAGATCGGGCACACGTCTCCGCAGCCCATGGTGATCACGACATCCGATTCCCGCACCTGCTCGGTGGTCATCAGCTGCGGCACGGCCTGCGAGATGTCGATGCCCTCCTCAGCCATGGCCTGCACCGCCATCGGGTTGATTTGGTCACCCGGCTCCGACCCGCCGGAGCGCACCTCGACCGCACCCCCGGAGAGCGCACGGAGATACCCGGCGGCCATTTGGGAGCGACCGGCGTTATGGATGCAGACGAAGAGCACGGTGGGCTTGTCAGGCATGGGATTCCTCATTCTCGGTCGCGGGCGGGTGCGCCATCGAGCCGACTCAGATCTGCGACTCGGGGCGGCGCATGCGCAGTTTACCCAGCGGAAGGAAACGTGCGACGACGCACTACCCCTCCCCATCGACGCCGGAGGTGAGAGCGGGCGCCGCGATCACGATGGCGGCGCCGACGAGGCACACGATCGATCCGATGTAGTCCCACGCCGTCGGCCGGAAGCCGTCGACGACGATTCCCCACGCGAGTGAGCCGGCGACGAATACCCCTCCGTACGCGGCCAGCACCCGCCCGAAATTCGCGTCCGGCTGCAACGAAGCGATGAAGCCGTAGGCGCCGAGCGCCATCACCCCGAGAATGGCGAGCCACCACGGGCGACTCTCTTTCACGGATTGCCAGATCAGCCACGCCCCGCCGATCTCGGCCGCAGCGGCGAACACGAACAGGACGGCGATCCGGAGCACGGTCATCGACCGATTGTCGCAGGGGCGCAGCATCCTGCCGGACCTGGACGCACCGTTCACCTCCGCCCCGCCGGTCGGCCCGAGCAATTCGCCGGGCAGACCGGTTGGGGCGGTCAGATGTCGCGCTGCAGCCGTGTCAGATCAGGCGTCGGCGAGCGAGTACCCGGCCTCGGTGACCGCATCGCGCACGGCTTGTTCCGACACGGGCACTGAGCTGACGACCGTGACGGTCGACGTGCCGCCGGCGTTGAGGTCGACGGTCACTTCGTCAACTCCCTCAATGGCCGACACCTCTTCGGTGACGCTCGCAACGCAGTGGCCGCAGGTCATGCCGTCGACGAGGTAGTTCGTGCTGACGGCGGCAGCGGTGGCGCTCGACGCATCGCTCGCGCCAGCGTCAGCGGCTGTGTCGTCCACGGCGTTCGCGCCACATCCGCATCCGCCGCAGCCGCAACCTCCGGCGGCGCTCTTGTCGGTCAGTCCGAGGTTGCCGAGGGTGGTGTCGCTGCTGCTCATGGTGCGTCCTTTCGCTTCTGATCCGGATGCCGGCAAATGGCGCCGACCGGACCAGGCGAGTGTACCCCCGAGGGGTATCAGGTCAGCTGGGCGAAGGAGTCGGCTTGACCTGCGAGCCCGCACTCGGCGGGGCGAGCAGCGCGTCAAGCAGGGTGAAGGCGGCATCCTGCGGCACCGCGGGGTCGAGCAGCCATTGGGTCTGCAGGCCGTCGGATGCCGCGATCACGAGCGCCGCCACCGCCTCGGGGTCCACATCCGCGCGGATCAGCCCAGCTTGCTGGTTGCGTCGCACTCGCACCGCCAGACCTTCGCGCAGCCGCGCGAAGCGCTCCGTCGCGAACTCGCGCGCGGCCGGATGCCCCTCCTCGAGGGCGGATGCCACGAGCGTCGAGTACAACTGCACGAGCCCCGCCACCTCGCGGTTGACCCTGGCGGACTCCTGCATGATCGTGACGGGGGTCACCGCCTCCTCCGGCCCCATGGCCGGCGCGCGTTTCTGCGATTCCCGATACACCGCAACGAGCAGCTCCTCGAGCGAGCCGAAGTAATGCGCAAGCGCGGCGTGGGTCACTCCCACCTCTTGCGCAATGGAACGCATGCTGGTCCTGTCCGATCCGCGCCGTGCGAACACGTCGATGGCTCGGTCGAGGATCTCCTGCCGGCGCGCGATGCCCTTGGCGTAGGAGCCTCGCGCCGGGGCGCCACCGAGGTCGTCGTCTCCCATGTGCTCATCCTAGGCAGATAAAAACCTCCACGCGGAGGTTTTCATGTTATTGTCGTCACGCGCCAAGCATTTGCGCCGCGCGTCACCGTCGACACGAAGGAGATCGCCCATGACGGCCCTCACATCTATTCAGCTGTTCACCGTGCGAGAGGCTCTCGAATCCGACCTCGACGGCACCCTCGGGCGCATCGCCGACCTCGGCTTCACCGCGGTCGAGCCCTACGACTTCGTGCGCCGAGCGGATGCCCTCGCCGAGTCCCTCACCGCGCATGGCCTCACCGCGCCCTCCGGTCACGCCTTCCTCGCCTCCGAGTCGTTCGTGAACCCCGACGGCAGCGGCACCTCGCTGCCCGTCCCCGCCGCTGAGGTGGTGTTCGCCGCTGCCAAGACGCTCGGCATGACCACCGTGATCGACCCCTACACCGCGCCCGACCGCTGGACCAGCGTCGAGCAGATCGAGGACACCGCACGCCAGCTCAACGCGGCCGCCGAGATCGGCGCCGAGCACGGCATCCGCGTCGGATACCACAACCACGCGCACGAGCTCGAGGCGCAGTTCGACGGCAAGAGCGGCCTCGAGGTGCTCGCCGACAACCTCGACCCGCGCGTCGTCCTGGAGGTCGACCTCTACTGGGTGGCCCGTGCCGGCCTCGACTCCCCCACATTGCTTCGCACCCTCGGTGACCGCGTCATCGCGGTCCACGCCAAGGACGGAACGCTCGACCCGGCCGCCGTCGCGGCCTACCCGCCCGCCGATCAGGTGGTCGCGGGCGAGGGCGTCGTGCCGCTCGTCGAGGCGATCGCCGCGGCATCCGCTCTCGAGCTCGCGATCGTGGAGTTCGACCACTTCGGCGGAGACCTGTTCGACGCCATCGAGAAGAGCCGCGTCTACATCGACGGGATCACCCGCTGATGGGCGCGACCTCAGGCCCCATCGGCGTCGGCATCATCGGCGCGGGCAACATCAGCGACCAGTACCTCAGCAACCTCGCCACCTACCCAGACGTGCGGGTGCTCGCCATCGGCGACCTGCTCGAGGACCGGGCGCGTGAGCAGGCCGAGAAGTACGGCGTGCCGAACGCCGGCGGCATCGACGTGGTGCT
The DNA here is from genome assembly GCA_963756375.1 of uncultured Actinomycetota bacterium. Lineage (GTDB taxonomy): Bacteria > Actinomycetota > Actinomycetes > Actinomycetales > Microbacteriaceae > Marisediminicola. The sequence continues at coordinate 2,131,402 of CAVWNJ010000005.1, forward strand.
CGACAACGCCGACATCGAGATCGTGATCAACCTCACGATCCCCGCCGTGCACGTTGAGGTGTCGGAGACGATCCTCGCCGCGGGCAAGCACGTGTGGACCGAGAAGCCGATCGGCGTCGACCGCGAGTCGTCGCTCCGGATGCTGGACAAGGCGGATGCACTCGGCCTCCGCGTCGGCGTGGCACCGGACACCGTGCTCGGCCCCGGCGTGCAGACCGCGAAGCGCCTGATCGCGCGCGGCGACATCGGGCGTCCGCTGTTCGCACAGACCACGTTCCAGTGGCAGGGACCGGAGATCTTCCACCCGAACCCCGCGTTCCTCTATGCGCACGGTGGGGGGCCGCTGCTCGACATGGGCCCGTACTACGTGTCCGCCCTCGTGCACGTGTTCGGCCCGGTCGCATCGGTCGCCGCTCTCGGACTGCGCGGTACCGAGACGCGTCGCGTTCAGGTCGGCCCGCTCACGGGCGAAGAGTTCCCGGTGGAGATTCCGTCGACGGTCTCAGTGCTCATGCAGTTCGAGCAGGGTGGGCAGGCGCAGAGCCTGTACAGCGTCGACTCTCCGTTGCGCCGCCAGGGCATCGTGGAGATCACCGGCACCGAGGGCACCCTCGTGATCCCCGACCCGAACACGTTCGGTGGGGAGATCACGATCACTCGGCCGCTCACCGAGCTCGTCGTTCCGCCGGCACCGCTCGTGCAGGACCCGATCGATGTGGTGCAGGAGGGCGTGCTCACCGGACGCGGCCTTGGCCTCCTCGACATGGCCCGCTCGCTTCGCGCTGGTCTGCCGCATGTGGCCGACGGACGCTTCGGCTACCACGTGCTCGACACACTGCTGTCGATCGAGGAGTCGGCGGAGTCCGGTCGGTTCGTGAACGTGGACAGCACCGTCGACGCGGTCGGCTCGATCGCCGCCGACTTCGACCCGCACGCCGCGACGCTGTAGGGCGTTCCGCCGGTCGAGCTGTTCCGCTGGTCGAGCTCGTCCCGCTGGTCGAGCCGTTCCGCTGGTCGAGCCGTCCCGCTGGTCGAGCTTGTCGAGACCCCCGCACACACGGATCTCGACAGGCTCGATCAGCGGTTTCCGCACACGTCCCGCCGGTCGAGCCGTCCCGCCGGTCGAGCTTGTCGAGACCCCTCCGCACACGGATCTCGACAGGCTCGATCAGCGGTTTCGCACACGTCCCGCCGGTCGAGCCATCCCGCCGGTCGAGCTTGTCGAGACCCCTCGCATAAGGATCTCGACAGGCTCGATCAGCGGTTTCCGCACACACGGATCTCGACAGGCTCGATCAGCGGTGTGTGCCCGCGCCCGGGCCGCTCAGAGCCCCGCAGCCTCGTCGATCTCAACCACGACCTCGTTCCGGCGCAGAAACCACGGCGTGTACGGCGCGTTGAAGCGCGCAAACCAGGGTTCGCCGACAGCCGTGAGCCCGGCATCCGCAACCCCGGTGAGCAACTGGGAGAGGTGCTTCTCGTATGCCGACACAGTCCACCGCCCACTGAACCGCAACGCTGCAGCCAACCGCGACGGCACCGTGCGTAGCGACACCTCGCTACTCGTCGGCGCGGGCGCGGATGCCTCGTCGAATGTCGCAGGAAGAACGAACGCCACGGTGAAGTCGTCGCCGGATGCCGTCTGCACGACGGGCGAGGTCATGCTGATCTTCTGCGATGCTGCCTGAACGACCGGCGCGGTCATCTCGATCGACTTCTGCGCGGTGTTGGCTCCGCTGATGTAGGCGAACAGGTATCGAAAAGCGCGGTTGCCTGCATCCTCGAAGCCGGCCTTCACTGTGGTCTCGGCGACGACGTGCGCCGGATACCGCCGCAACTCGAACCCGGCCTCGCTGCGGACAACCTCGTACGGTTGCGTCTCGGTCATGCGCCGATCGTACGCGCCTGCGCTGCGATGTCGCGGGCGCCCAGGTCGACGAAGACCGGATCGGGCCGTGCCGCGCGGTGGCCTGGCACGTCGGCGGTTGTCCCTACCGCCGGTCGAGCCTGTCGAGACCCAACACCCGGATCTCGACAAGCTCGATCAGCGGTCTTTTCACGTGGGATCCGCCCAGTCCCGCTGGTCGAGCCTCCCCCGCCGGTCGATCCTCGCCCCGCCGGTCGAGCCTCCCCCGCTGGTCGAGCCTGTCGAGACCCAGCACCCGGATCTCCACAGGTTCGACCAGCATGTGCCGGGTGCGCCGGTGCAGAATGGACCGGTGGGCCACCGGCAGCGTGCATCCGACCTCGAGCAGGCGGAACCGAGCGAACGCACCTGCGTGTCGTGCGGGCGCCGCATCACCTGGCGCGCGGCGTGGGCGCGTGACTGGGCCAACGTGAAGTACTGCTCCGATGCATGCCGACGTCACGGCATCGACGACACCGACCGCGAACTCGAGAGCACAATCGCGAACCTGCTGTCGGCGAGGGCCGCGGATGCCACGATCTGCCCGTCTGAGGCGGCGCGCGCGATCGGCGGCGAGACGTGGCGCGAGCTGATGGAGCCCGCCCGTCGCGCTGCCCGACGGATGGTCGCGGCCGGGCAGATCGAGATCACCCAGGGCGGATCGGTTGTGGACCCGTCGACGGCGAAAGGTCCGATCCGCCTGCGCAAGCCGCGGTAGGCGCTGGCCGCGGGCTCAGGGGGTGCGGGCTGGGCGCGGCGCTCGCGGCGGCGCGGGCACCTCGGCAGGTCCGCGTGCACCTTGAGGCAACGCGCGAGGCAGACTCAGCCCGCGCACTCCACCCAGTTGCCCACTTTTGCGGCATCCGGGCCCCGGAAATCGATTGCTGCGCGCAAAAGTGGGCAACTCGGTGCCTTCACCGCAAAAGTGGGCAACTCGGTGCCCTGACCGCAAAAGTGGGCAACTCGGTGCCCTGGCCGCAAAAGTGGGCAACTCGGTGCGAGCAGAGTCAGCCGACGCGGCGGAAATGGTCGCCCGGCGCTCCCTGGCCCGTGAGCTACCCCTTGACGCCTCCCGTAGCGAGGCCGGACTGCCAATAGCGCTGGAGGAACAGAAAGGCGATGATCAGCGGAAGCACCGACACGAATGACCCGGTGATCGCGGTGGAGAAGAGCGCCTGCGATCCCCCGCCGGCGGTCGCTGCGGACTGGATCTGCGCGAGCCCCACCGTGATCGGGTAGAGGTCTGAGCTGTTCAGCATGATGAGGGGCAGAAAGTAGTTGTTCCAGGTGCCGACCAGGGTGAACAGGAACACCGTCACGAGTCCAGGCCCGAGCAGCCGCAACCCCACCTGAGTGAAGATGCGGAATTCGCCCGCGCCATCCATCCGCGCGGCTTCGATGAGGCCGTCCGGTATCGCGTCCGTGGCATACACGCGCATGAGGTAGACACCGAACGGACTCACGAGCGACGGCAGGATGACCGCCCACGGCGTATTCGTGAGGCCCGCCGAGGAGAACAGCAGGTAGGTCGGGAGCGCGAGCGCCGTGAGCGGAATCATCACCGCGCCGAGGGTGACGCTGAACAGCACCTTGCGTCCGGGGAAGTCGTACTTGGCGAACGCATACCCCGCCATGGCGGCGAGGAGTGTGGCGCCGATCGCTGCGACACCGGCATAGAGCGACGGTGTTGGCCATCCAGCGCAGAAAGACACCGCCGCGGATGGTGAAGAGTGTCTCCAGGTTCTCCGCCAGCGAGAACTCGTTACCGAACCACAGACCGAAGGTGGAGAACAACGCCGAGTTGTCTTTGGTGGATGAGACGAACAGCCACCACAGCGGAAGGATGAAGTACAGCGCGCAGAGCCACAACAGAACGGTCAGCGGGGCGCTGCGTCGCTTCTCTCGCGAGTACGACCTGCGCGAAGCGTCTTTGCCGCCGCGTGTGGAGGTGGTAGCGGGAACCGCAATCGGCTGCGCTCATGACAGTCCTCCTTCTCGTCGTTCGCGACGTTGTTCGCTGAGCTGCACGATGTACGACACGACGGCGATGATGATGCCGAGCAGGAAGGCGATCGCTGCGGCGTAGTTGAGTTCGCGGTTGAGGAACGCGATGTTGTACGCGTAGTAGTTGGGTGTGAACGAGTTGGTGATGGCCGCTGGAGCGATGGCGTTGAGCAGGCTCGGCTCGTTGAACAACTGAAACGACCCGATGATCGAGAAGATCACCGTCAACATGATGGCGGGGCGGATGGCGGGGATCTTCACGCTCCACGCAATGCGGAGCTGACTCGCGCCGTCGATCTCTGCCGCCTCGTAGAGTTCCGCCGGAATCGACCGCAGCGCGGCATACATGATGATCATGTTGTAGCCGATGAACTCCCACGTCACGATGTTCATCATCGAACCGAGGATGTTCGCCGACGACAGGAAGTCCGGTGTGCCGAGTCCGACAGCCCGCGAAATCTGCGCGATCGGACCGAAGTCCGGGCCATACAGATAGCCCCACATGAGCGTTGCCACGACGGCGGGTACGGCGTAGGGCATGAAGACGATGAGGCGGATGGCCTTCGAGCCGCGGGCGCGGGCAGTGTCGAGCGCGAGAGCAAGGAACAGCGCGATGCCCAGCATGAGCGGCACCTGAATGACCAGGAAGAGCGCCACGCGGTAGAGCCCCGAGAGGAACCCGGGGTCGCTGAGCGCCCGAACGTAATTGGAAAGGCCCGCGAAGACCTCGCCTCCGATCAGGCGGCTCTCGAACAGGCTGAGGTAACCGGAGTAGAGGAGCGGCACGACGAGCATCGTGAGGAAGACAACGAAGAACGGGAGTATGAAGAGGTAGGCGGTGCGGTTGAGCTTGCGCCTCGTCGCATTCATGGGCCGCGCCTTCCGCGGTGGCGCATCGACACGCTCGAGGGTGCGTGCTGGAGAATCGGACACTGTCGTTGTCTCTCTCATGTCACGGGGACGCCTGGGCGGATGGCCGAAGGCGGATGTCCGGGTGGGGTGCCCACCTCGCCTAGAGGTGGGCACCCCGGGAACCTCACTCGACGGTGAAGCCCTGATCGGTCGCGTACTTGACGAGCTGGTCCTGCCAGACGTCGAGGGCGGCGGCGATGTCTCCCTTGTCGGCGATCACCGTTCCGATGGTCTCCTCGTAGGTGGAGTACACGTACTCCATGAACGGAACCCATTCGAAGTCGGTGTCGACCGTCGTGGAGATTTCAGCGAAAAGCTCGTTGACCTTCTGTCCTCCGTAGAACTCCGACTCCTGGCCGGTGAAGGCCGGGTCCTCGAGCACCGAAACCTGCGGCGGGAACAGGAACTGCTCGGTCGCAAGCTTCATGGCCGATTCCTCGTCATGGTTGATGAACTTCGCGAGCTCGTAGGCCGCGATCGGGTTCTCGCTGGTGGCGAGCACCGCATCCGCTGAGCCGCCCCAGTTTCCCGCGACCTCGGCGCCTTCCGACCACTGCGGCAGCGGCGCCGCGCGCCACAGGCCCGAGGTGTCGGCAGCAGTGCCCTGAAGGAAGATCGGGCCCCAGGCGGCGGTCAACCATCCGGCATATTTGCCGTTGGCGAGACCCTGATACCACTGGTCGTTGAAGTCGACATCGGTGGATACGAGGTCCCGCTGGATCAGGTCGGTCCAATAGGAGGCGACCTCCTTTGCGCCGGCGCTGTTGACGTTGATGGAGACCGTCTCCTCGCCGTCGTAGGAGAACGGCTTGACGCCGTTCTGCCAGAAGAAACCGATCATCTGTCCCGCTTGGGTCGCCCCGAGGTTGGAGATGTAGGACCCGGTCGTGTCCTTCACGGCCTGCGCTGCGGTCGCGTATTCGTCCCAGGTGGCGGGAGCCTCCGTGATTCCGGCCTGCGCCAGGATGTCTTCGCGATAGAGGTTGCCCATCGGGCCCACGTCCTGCGGGATCGCCCAGACCTCTTCAGAAGGGGATACCTGCTCCCAGGCCCAGCCGACGTAGTCCTCGGACAGCTCGTCTGCACCGTACGGCGCAAGGTCGAGCAATGACTGGTTCAGCACGAATGAGGGAATGTACTGGTACTCGACCTGAGCGACATCCGGCGCTCCCTCCCCGGCCTCCAGCGCGCTCCGCAGCTTCTGGTAATGCGGCAGACCCTGGCCGACGTTTTCCACGGTCACGCTGATGGCGGGGTACTTCTCCTCGAACAACGCCACCTCGTTCTCGATGTCGGGAACCCACGTCCAGAACGTGAGCTCGGTCGGTGTGGTCATCGCCTCGTCGATTTCGTCCTGGCTGGATGGCGCGGCGGGCCCGTCGGCGCTGCCTCCGCTCGTGCAACCGGAAAGGAGCAGTGCCGCGGCGACGATGCCGGAGCCCAGCGCCAGTGCTGTTCTTGGTGCTCTTGTCATGTCCTTACTTCCTTTGTTGGGGGTCGACCGGTGTCTGCCCGGTCAGGTCACCCATCGATCAGGGTCACTGTCGACCATGACGCGAGGGGGAGTTTTGTGCCGGCAGCATGCGCCTCACCGGAGACGGCGTCGCTGACCGAGCGCGCCACGGTGATGGAGGTCTCGCTCCAGCCCCAGTTGAAGACGAACCAGACTCGACGTCCGTCGGGGAGGGATCCCGAACTCACCGTGACGGGCAGTTCACGGTCGGGCGCGAGATCGTCTGCGATGAGCGCGGGAACCGCCCACCGGGTGAGGTCTGCGGCGAGTTCTCGGGACGGCACCGTGCCGACGACGGTGATCCGCCCTGCCTCGTGCGCCGTGGTCGTGATGGCGGCGAAATCGCCGAATCTCGGATGCTCGTACCGCGCGATCACCTCAGCGGTGTCCGGCAGCAGCCCGTCGACCCAGAGTCGAGCCACAGACTCTTCAGACGTCACAAGCCCGCCGGCGCCGGTCACCGCGATCGCGCCGTGCAGGTTCGAGAACTCCTCGTAGCGCACCCCAGCGGCGTCGCGCAGCCTCGCCGGCGCCTCCTCAACGCGGGCTCGGGCCTCCTCGTCGCCGTAGCCGGTGCGGATGCCGATCACGAGGTGGCCACCGGCAGCGGCGTAGTCGCGCAACAGGTCGAGGTCGGCATCCGATGCCGCGAAGAAACCGGCCGCGATGAGCACCGGGAACCGCGCGGCGAGCTCCTGTGCGCCCATCCCCCGCGCCTGACCGGCGTGGATGATGCGCGTTTGCGCCCCGGCCTCCACCGCCCCCGCGTGAAACGAGTCGATGATGCGCTCGTACGCGGCCTTGTCGGTCGAGCCGTCGGGCAGGGTGAACGGCGGAAAGAAGTCGAGGGCGAACTTGCTGTCGTTGGAGTAGAGGATGGCGACATCCGCATCGGGTTCGAATCCGTCGAGCGTGCTGCCGATGGCCTTCAGATCGGCTCCCACTCCGGAGAGCTCGTCGTAGACACGTCCCGGAACGAGGCTGTGCGGGATTACTCCGCCCCAGTAGGTCTCGGTGCCGTAGGGCAGCGTGTGCCAGTGCCAGTACTCGATCATCGAGGCGCCGCGCGAGATGAAGGCGAAGGCGGCCTGCTTCAACTGACCCGGGTAGGCCGGGAAGTTGAAGTCCGACCCGCCGATCGACTGCGCATCCGTCTCCGTTACGAGAAAACGGGACTGCTTCGACGAGTAGAGCCGGTCGGCCTGACGCAGCATGCCCAGGCACCCCCGAGGTCGTCCACGGGGTGAGAGGAGCGAGCTGCTTCGTGCCGTCGAGGTGATCCTGCATGGCGTAGTAGGGGTTACCCGCCGTGATGTCGAGTCCCTCGACCAGCAGTTCGTCGTCGAGGGCAGGGCGCGGGTAGGCGATGCAGGTCGTGACGAACTGCTCGGGGCTCGAGTACTCGCGCACGATTTCGGCCTGCCAGGCGATGAACTCGGTGGTGAGCTCCGCCTGGTACCGGCGCCACGCGAGGTCATACTGCGGGAGGGTGTTGCCGTCTGGCGTCCAGAGGTCCGACCAGTCCGACAGCCGGTGCGACCAATAGGTGAGCCCCCACTCCCGGTTGAGGGTGTCGACATCGCCATACTTCGCCTTGAGACGGCCGATGAAGCGACGGAAGGTGCCACGGTTGTGGAACAGAAGCATGCCCGGCTCGTTGTCGACCTGAAAACCGATGACGGCGGGATGGTCGGCGTATCGCTTGATGACGGCGCGGATGACGCGCTCGGCGTGGAAGCGGAAGGCCGGGTGCGAGTAGTCGACCTCTTGGCGGCCTCCCCATGGCACCTGGTTGCCGGTGCCCGACTCGCCCGCGATCTCCGGATAAGCCGTCTGCAACCACGGCGGCACCGCGTAAGTGGGCGTTCCGAGAATGACCGAGATCCCGCGCTCGTGCGCGCCGTCGAGCACCGGCTGCAGCCAGTCGAGATCGAACTCGCCGTCACGCGGCTCCCAGGTCGACCACACCGACTCGCCCACCCGAATAACCGAAAATCCCGCTTCGACCATGAGGTCGAGGTCGGCCTCGGTGCGGTTCTCGCGGTGATACTCGGCGTAGTAGGCGGCGCCGAAGAGGATGCCGGTGGGCTGAGCCCCAGGGGTCGATTCCATGCGAATTCAGAACTCCGTTGTCTGTGATGGCCGGTGGAAAAGGCTGCTGCGAGGAAAACTACACCCGGATGTTATCGATCACAAGAAACGTTACAAAAATGAATGCATTGCCGAAGAACGCACCCGACGAAGGACTTGTCGCGGCCCCGGAGCGCGGGGCCGAACTCGGGCTCAGCGCGCGACGGGTCCACTCGAGCGGCGAACCATCAGTCTCACCGTGGCGGCCTGCGGTACCGGCGCGGCCGGATCTTCCATGAGGCGGCGCAGATTCTCGAACGCAACCCGGCCTTGACTGTTGAAGTCCTGGGCCACCGTGGTGAGGGGCGGGCGGAAGAAGGCAGCCTCGGGGATGTCGTCGAACCCAACCACGCTGATGTGGTCCGGCACGCGCCATCCACGCTCCTCGAGCGCCAGAATTGCTCCGAGCGCCATCTGATCGTTCGCGACCACGAGCGCCGTCACGTCGGCCAGGTCCGGCAGGTGCATGACCACCGAGTAGCCGGATTGGGGCGACCAGTCACCGTGTTCCGCACCTATTGACTGCAATCCGCGCGCGTCGAGCGTGCGCTCGTACGCCGCCAGACGGTTACGTGCTGACACCCAGGTGAGCGGGCCGCCGATGTGGAAGAACCGGCGATGACCGAGGTCGGCCAGGTGGTCGACCACAGCGATCATCCCGTCCGAGTGGAGCCCCGCCTGGGTTCCGCCCGGATCGTCGGTCTCCATTGATACAAATAGGGGCGCGGTGATGTTGCCTCCGGCGAACGCGTCGGCCATCTCGTCGGTGGAGTTGAGCGCGAGGATCCCGGCAACGTCCTGCCGCGACACGAGTGCGATGGCCTCGGCCACGGATGCGCGGTCGGCCACATCAACGAAGACCACGTCGAGTAGGTACCCCGCATCGCGCGCACCCTCGATAGCGCCTTGCACCGTTCGGCTCGGCCCCACCTGATCGAGGTTCGCGGCGAGAGCGATCACGCGGTGCGACTGGCGCGTGCGCAGCGAGCGTGCGGTGAGATTCATGCGGTAGTCGAGCGACTTGAGGGCCACTTCGACGCGCTCCCGGGTGGCGGGGCGGATGCCCTCATAGCCCTTGAGGTACCGACTGACCGTCTGATGCGACACGTCCGCCATGCGGGCGACATCGTAGATCGTGGCGGGCTTGGTCAACGTGCGGGAGGCCACCACGGCGGGCACGGGGACCGACTCGACATCGTCACTCATCGGCCCCTCACCTTCGTACTTCGGAGGGATTACACAGAGCGGAGACGGTGGGATTTGAACCCACGGAACCCAATAAAGGGTTCTCCACCTTAGCAGGGTGGTGCACTAGGCCGAACTATGCGACGTCTCCAACGGGCAACCGCGATTGCCCGTCAGCAATCATAGCGGCACGCAAACGTGCCGCCGACACCCCCGTTAGCGGTTCGCCTTGGAGCAGGTGTACTCGGCCGCTGTCTGGCCGGTGATTCCCTGCAGCACTTCCACCTCGGGGGTGGGTGCGACGGAGCCGGACGCGCTCGGGTCGGGCGACACCGAAACGTCGGGGGACGCCGAAACGTCGGGCGACTCCGACGGGGTGGCGCCGGGCGCGTTCGGGTCGAGTCCCGCGCCGAGGCCCGTGCCCTCGGCGAGAGTGAACGGGCGATCCGCCTTGAGCGCCGAGAACAGCGCGTCGGCCTCTGCCTCGAGCGGCTTCACCTTGTTGGAGTAGATCCCTGACTCGCCCGTGGTGCCGGGATACTGCACGAAGGTGATCGTCTCGAGCGGGATGTCCTTGATCACGAGCGCCATCGACACGAGCGTGTTGAGGTTCGCCATGCTGTTCGAGAGGGTCATGTTGGATGTCGCGGCCTGTGCGATACCGAACAGCTTCGCCACATTCGTGAGGGTGTCGTTGCTCTTCACCGTGCGCACGAGCGACGACAGGTACACCTGCTGCGAGCTGATTCGCCCGATGTCGCTGCCGTCTCCAACGCCGTATCGCGATCGAAGGAAGGCGAGCGCCTCACCACCGCTGAGCGTGTACTCGCCGGCCTCGGGAAGATTCAGCCCGGAGTACGGGTCGCGGATCGGCCCGTCGACACAGACCGGAACGCCGCCGACGGCATTGCTCATCTCGATCACGCCGTTGAAGGTGATGAGGCCGGCATACGGAATGTCGAGGCCGGAGAGCGCCTCCACGGTGAGCACGGTGCAGGCGAGCCCGCCGTAGCCGAGGCTCACGTTGATCGGCTGGGCGGTCATCGCGGCGTGAGTGCCCGAACCGTCGGCCTTCGGGCACGCGGGGATCGGCACGACGAGGTCACGCGGAATGCTCACCGCAACCGCCGTCTTATGGTCGGCGTACACGTGCAGCAGCATGGTCACGTCGTTGAGTTCGGCCTGGCGGTCCGGGCATCCGCCCTCGACCTCGCAGCGGTCGCTGCCCACGATGAGGATGTTGAACTCGCCTTCGAAGGGTCCGAGAGCCGGCGGCGCGGCCGGGTCACCCTCCTCCCCAGGCAACGAGACGGTGTCGATGTTGCCGGCGAGCTGCGCGAGGGCGATCGCGCCGACGGATACCCCGCTCACCATGAGCACGGCGAGCGCCACCGCCAGGAACCGCACGAGCAGCGACCCGAGCCCGCGGGCGGGCACGTGGCTGTGTCGCGGGGTTCCTTGGGGGCGAGCACTCACGGGGTCACCTTTACCTCGAGGCGGAGAAGCGAAGAAATACGACGCACTGCGGAGGGCGTGGGATTCGAACCCACGAGACATTTCTGCCCACCAGTTTTCAAGACTGGCTCCATCGGCCGCTCGGACAGCCCTCCTGAACAACAGGCCCGATCATAACGCACGCCGCCCAGCGCGGCCGGGAGCCCCCGTCAGACGGTGCCGAGGAAGTCGGCGAGCCCGTTCTCGAGATCGCTTCCGGTCATCCGATTCGCCACCGCGCGCACATCGGCGGGAGCCTGACCCATCGCCACGCCGAGGCCCTCCGAAGAAGCCCACCTGAGCATGTCGATGTCGTTGCGTCCGTCGCCGACCGCGATCACCTGCGACCTCGGCACCTGAAGCAGTTCGCGCACGCGCTCGAGCGCCGTGGCCTTGTTCACGCCGTCGGGAGCGATATCGAGCCAGGCCGTCCAGCCCACGTTGTAGCTCACACGATGCAGGCCCATGCGCTCCACAATGGAGAGGAACTCCTCCATCTCGTGCTCGGGGGAGATCACCACCACGCGGGTCGCCTCGTGCCGCAGCAGCTCCTCGAAATCGACATGCAGGCTGGATGCACCGAGCGACGAGTCGGGGAACGTGCCGCAGTAGCGATACAGCCCCTCCTCATCCTCCACCGCGTAGCTCGCGTTGCCGAGGTTCTCGCGGATGGTGGTGAGCACCTGCGCCGGGTTGAACGTCTCCACGAACTTCCGCGTGTACCCGGTGGGGGCCTTCTCGTCGCGCACCAGAGTGATCGCGCCGTTCGAGCACACCACATACTGCGGGGTGATATCGAGACGATCGAGCACGGGAAGCGTCATGGAGACGGAGCGCCCGGTGGAGAGCATCACCTCGTGGCCGAGGTCGCGCATCCGCTGAATCTGCTCCGTGACCTCGTCTGCGATCTCCCCCGTCTCGAGCATGATCGTGCCGTCGATGTCGAGGGCGATGAGCCGGCGTGCGGATGACGGGCGCGTGTGATCGAACATCAGGCGATGGGCTCCAGTAACTCGAGCCCGCCGAGGTACGGGCGCAGCGCATCCGGAACGACGACCGATCCGTCGGGCTGCTGATGCGTCTCGAGCACGGCCACGATCCAGCGGGTGGTGGCGAGCGTGCCGTTGAGGGTGGCGACCGGCGCCGTCTTGCCGCTCTCGGTGCGGTAGCGGATGTCGAGCCGCCGCGCCTGATAGGTGGTGCAGTTGCTCGTGGAGGTGAGCTCGCGGTAGGCGCCCTGCGTGGGCACCCAGGCCTCCACGTCGTACTTGCGGGCGGCGCTCGAACCGAGGTCGCCGGCGGCCGTGTCGATCACGCGGTAGGCGAGCCCGAGAGATTGCAGCATCCCCTCCTGGAACGACAGCAGCCGCTCGTGCTCCGCCTCGGCGTTCTCCGGCAGCACGTAGGAGAACATCTCCAACTTGTTGAACTGGTGCACCCGGATGATGCCGCGGGTGTCACGACCGGCCGACCCCGCCTCACGGCGGTAGCAGGTGGACCAGCCGGCATACCGCAGCGGGCCATCCGACAGGTCGAGGATCTCGTCGGCGTGGTACCCGGCGAGCGCCACCTCGCTCGTGCCCGTGAGATACAGGTCATCGGCGGGGAGGTAGTAGACCTCGTCGGAGTGCTCGCCGAGGAACCCGGTGCCGCGCATGATCTCCGGACGCACGAGCGTTGGGGTGATGAGCGGGATGAAGCCGCCCTCGAGTGCGCGGTCGAGGCCCATGTTCATCAGCGCCAGTTCCAGCCGCGCGCCGATACCCCGCAGGAAGGAGAACCTCGCGCCGGACACCTTCGAACCGCGGCCCATGTCGATGGCGCCGAGCATCTCGCCCAGCTCGAGGTGGTCGCGCGCTTCGCTCTCGAAGGTGGGGATGTCACCGACCGTCTTCAGCAACACGAAGTCGTCTTCGCCTCCGGCGGGCACGCCGTCGAGAACGACGTTCGCGATGGATCCCGCGAGACGCTGGAACTCCGCATCCGCATCCGCCGCCGCCTGGCTCGCTGCCTTCACGTCGGCGGCGAGGCTCTGCGCCTGCGCCACGAGCTCCTTCTTCTGCTCCTTGGGAGCTGCGGCGACCTGCTTGCCGAACGCGTTCTGGCTGGCCCGCAACGACTCGAACGTGCTGATCGCCTCGCGCCGCGCGACCTCTGCGGCGAGGGCCTCGTCGACCAGCTCGACCGAGTCCCCGCGGGCCGCCTGCGAGGCCTTGATGGCGTCCGGGTTGTCGCGCAAAAGCTGTGTGTCAATCACCCGGCAACTCTATTCGAGCGTGGGCTACGGTTTAGTCGTGACCACCGCCGAGCATGACACCCGATCAGATGTCGCCTCGGCGACCGCCGACCAGACGCGGGAGCAGCAGGGCGCCGGGTCGTCTCCCGCCAGTGTCGCCGCGGTCGTTTACAACCCCATCAAGGTCAAGCTCGATCTTCTGAAGGCGTCCGTGGCCGCGGCCGAGAAGACGGCGGGTTGGGGCACGACACTCTGGTTCGAGACATCCGAAGAGGATCCAGGCCAGGGCGTCACCGCAGAAGCTCTGAAGCACAACGTGACCATGGTGATGGCAGCGGGCGGCGACGGCACCGTTCGCGCGGTGGCCGAGGCCCTGCACCGCAAGGATGTCGCGCTCGCGCTGCTGCCCTCCGGCACCGGCAACCTGCTCGCGCGCAACCTGGACCTCACCCTCGACGACCTCGACCACTCGGTGAGCACGGCGTTCTCAGGCACCGACCGGCCCATCGACCTCGGGCTCATCGAGGTGGAGCGTGAGGATGGCGCGAAGGAGAAGTTCATCTTCCTGGTGATGGCGGGCCTCGGGCTCGACGCCCAGATGATCGCCAACACCGATCCGAAGCTGAAGAAGAAGGTCGGCTGGATCGCCTACGTGGACGCGATCATCAAATCGCTGCGGGACAGCAAGAGCATCGGGGTGCGCTACCGCATCGACGAGGAGTCCACCCGCTCGGCTCGCGTGCACACCCTCCTCGTGGGCAACTGCGGTTCGCTGCCGGGCAACATCATGCTGCTGCCGGATGCCGCGGTCGACGACGGAATCCTCGACATCGTGGCACTGCGCCCGGAGGGCTTCATCGGCTGGGTTCAGGTGTGGGTGAAGATCGTGTGGGAGAACGGCGTGCTGCGCCGCAGTCAGGTCGGCCGCAAGCTCATGGGGTACAGCAAGAAGGTGCGCACCCTGCGGTACCTGAGGGGCAAGAGTTTCGTCGTGCGACTGGATCGCCCGGAGGAGTTCGAGCTCGACGGCGACGGATACGGCAAGATCGTGGCCGCGAAGATCGTAGCCGACCCGCTGGCCCTCATCGTGAAGATGCCCAAGGGCGCCTAACCCGTTCCGCTGGGCGGCCCGGTTCCGCCGGTCGAGCCCCTTCCGCTGGTCGAGCCGCTTCCGCTGGTCGAGCCTGTCGAGACCCCCTTCCGCTGGTCGAGCCTGTCGAGACCCCCTTCCGCTGGTCGAGCCCCGCCCCGCTGGTCGAGCCTGTCGAGACCCCCGCGTCATCCGCCCGCCCCGCAGGTCGACCCGTTCCGCTGGTCGAGCCTGTCGAGACCCCCACGTCATCCGCCCTCCCGGTTCACAACTCAGGACCAAACGCAGAAACACGCCGTCACGGGGTCGGATTACGGGCGATTCGTCAAACCGTCCGGAGTTATGCACGCAACCGGCGCACTCAGGCCTGCTCTCGCGGATCTCGACAAGCTCGATCAACGGCGGTCGCTCGATCAACGGCGGTTACTCGATCAACGGCGGATGCCCGATCAATGCCAGCTGCTCAACGGCGGTTGCTCGACGGAGGGAGAAACGCACTCGCGGCGGGAGCCGTTTCCCCCGCCACACTGCCACTTCTCCCGCCGGCCGGTCCCGTCGGGAACCCGCCGGACACCTTCCCGGTTCATAACTCAGGACCAAATGTAGAAACACCCCGCCACAGGGTCAATCACGGGCTATTCGTCAAACCCTCCGGAGTTGTGCACGCAACCGGCGCGCTCAGGCCTGCTCACGCGGATCTCGACAGGCTCGATCAGCGGGGGTTACTCGATGGGCCGGGCTCACGCGGATCTCGACAGGCTCGATCAGCGGGGCTCGAGCTGCGGATCTCGACAGGCTCGATCAGCGGGGCGTGCGGATCTCGACAGGCTCGATCAGCGGGGTGTGCGGATCTCGACAGGCTCGATCAGCGGCGGGCGGGCGGCGTACTACTGCGGCTCGCCCGCGATCAGGCCGCGCAGCCAGTCCCGCGCCTCGATGAACGCGGTGTCGCTGTACCTGTCCGAGACCGTGATCGCCTGCCGGTCCGCCCGCGGATACGACCCGAGGAAGATCACGTTGGGGCTGAAGCGTTTGAGGCCGAGCAGTGCATCCGCCACCCGCTCGTCGAGGATGTGGCCGTCGAGGTCGATCACGAAGCGGTAGCGGCCGAGGGCGTCGCCGATGGGGCGGCTCTCGATGAGGCTCATGTTGATGCTGCGGGTGGCGAACTGCTCCAGCATCTCCAGCAGGCGGCCGGGGGCGTCATCCGGAAGCTCCGCAATGATGCTCGTCTTGTCGGCGCCCGTCGGCGGCGGCGTCGCTGCCGCGCGACTCACCAGCACGAAGCGGGTGACCGCGTTGGGGTTGTCGCCGATGTCGGTGGCGAGCACCGCCAGGTCGTGCTGCTTGGTGATGCCGGGCGGCGCGACCGCGGCATCCGCCAGCTCGTTCTGGAAGAGGGAGGATGCCGCGGCGACGTTCGACGTGGCCGGCAGGTGCCCGTGCTTCGGCAGGTTCGCGTCGAGCCACCGACGGCTCTGGGCGTAGGCGACCGGATGCGCGTTCACCACGGTCACGTCGGCGAGGGTTGTTCCCGGGCGGGCGACGAGCACGAAGTTCACCGGCACGAGGTATTCGCCGACGATACGGATGTTCGGGATGCTCGCGAGGGCGTCCTGGGTGGCGGAGACTCCGCCCTCCACCGAGTTTTCGATCGCGATCATCGCGGCGACGCTGCGACCCGAGGTGACGTCGTCGAGCGCCTCGCCGACGTTGTTGACCGAGCGCCAAGGCTTGCCCGCGGCTCCAGGCACCTGCGCGAGTGCGGCCTCGGTGAACGTGCCGGCCGGACCGAGGTAGCTGTAGGTTTCGGACATGGCTGCGAGCCTAGGGCAGACCCCGGCGGCGCCACGGACGGCACGACGTTCGCGGGCAGCGCCGCCCGGCGGCGCACCGGACGAGCACGACGTTCGCGGGCAGCGCCGCCGGCCGCACACCGACGAGCACGACGTCGGCGGGCAGC
This sequence comes from uncultured Actinomycetota bacterium, assembly GCA_963756375.1. GTDB lineage: Bacteria > Actinomycetota > Actinomycetes > Actinomycetales > Microbacteriaceae > Marisediminicola. The sequence goes on from CAVWNJ010000005.1 coordinate 2,147,835, forward strand.
GCCGCCCCCGCCGCTCACACACCGACGAGCGTCCTCCTGCCGTCGAGGGCGAGGGCGACCGCTTCCTCCATGGTGGGCTCCCGTCCTTCGGTGCGAGCGTGCTCGAGTTCGGCGGCCGACGCCCCCGCGAGGATCGGCGCGAGGTAGTGGTCATGGAAGGAGAACCGGGCTGCGGTGTCGAGTCCGGTCTGGCGCCGCAGAGCCTCCGCCGCTCGCAGCAGACGGCCCGCCCGAGCGGCATCGTGGGCCGCGGCGGCGATGGCGGTGAGCCCTTCGATGCCGTAGGCGACACCCTCGGCGTGACCGAGTCGGGCGGCGGTCATCAGGCTCTGCTCGAAGGCGTCGCGCGCGGCATCCGGCTGGCTGCTCACCAGATAGGCCCAGCCGAGGTGGTTGAGGGCGATGCCCGCCCCGAGTTCCTCGCCCGCCGATCGCGCGAGCTCGAGCCCCCGCTCGAACCGTTCGACCGCTTGGCGCAACTGTGAGCGCATGAGGCAGACCCGACCGAGCGTGACGAGCGCCATGGTCTCGCCCCAGGTGTCGCCCGTTTCGCGGAACAGGCTCAGGCTGCGGTCGAGGGCACGCTCGGCTTCGTCGACATCGGGTGTGTCGCGGCCGAGGTCCGCGAGCGCCCGCGAGATCAGCGTCATGCCCTCGCCCGCCAGATCGCCCGCCGCATGGAAGGCATCGGCACCCTCGGCGAGGCCCGTCTCCACACCTTCACCCGGATGCTGCCACAGCGTGATCATGCGGGTGAAGAACAGCGCAACGGCCCTCGTTCGTTCGGGCAGCCGGATGCCGGACTCGAGCACCTCGGCCATCCAGCCGCGCACCTCGCCGAGCTGGCCGCCCACCCACCAGTAGATGAGCAGGTGCCAGGCGAAGTCGGCCGCCTCCACCACCCGGCGTTCGTCGAGCAGGAAGCGCACTGCCGCACGGAGGTTGTCGCGCTCGTCATTGAGTCTCATCACCGCGTCGTGCTGCCCGGTGCCCGCGAGCCGGGCGTGCATATCCGTGGCGAGGTGCACGTAGTAGGCCGCGTGCACCTCACGCACGCCGTGCAGGTCGCCCCGCTGCTCGAGGGCGTCCCGCGCGTGCTCCCGCACCGTCGCGAGCATCGAGTAGTGCGGCTGGCCGCCGCGGTCCTCCTCCCGCACGAGGCTGCCGTCCACGAGCGCCTCGAGGCTGGCGAGCGGGTTGGACACCGCCCCGCCGTGCCCGCCGACCCGCTCCATCGCCTCGAGCGAGAAGCCCCCGGCGAAGACGCCGAGTCGTTCGAGCATCCGTCGCTCCTCGGGCCCGAGCAGCTGCACGCTCCAGTCGATGGTGCTGCGAAGCGTCTGGTGTCTCGCCGGCCGGTCGCGGGCGCCGCCAGTCAGCAGCGGCAGGCTGCGATCGAGGCGGGCGAGCATCGATGCCGGGGTGAGCAGCCGGATGCGCGCGGCAGCGAGTTCGAGTGCGAGCGGCACACCGTCGAGCGCGGTGCAGATCGCCGCGACGGCGGCGACGTTGTCGGTGGTGAGCTCGAAGTCGGGTTTCATCGCCCGCGCCCGTTCCACGAAGAGGGCGACGGCCGGTGCCGCCGCGACCTCGGCGAGTGCAGCATCCACTCGGGCATCCGGCAGCCCGATGGGGCCGAGGTCGACCGCGTGTTCGCCGGTCACGCGCAACAGCACGCGGCTGGTGACGAGGAAGGTGATGCCGGGCGCGGCGGCGAGCAGGGCGACGAGCAGCGGGGCTGCCTCGAGCACGTGCTCGAAGTTGTCGAGCACCACGAGCCCGGTGCGCCCGCGCAGCGCCGCGGTGAGCTTGGCGATGAGCGGCTCGTCGCCGGTATCGAGCACCCCGAGCGCCTCGGCGATGCCGTTCGGCACGAGCGAGGCGTCTGGCACGGCGGAGAGGTCGACGAACGGCACGGGCGAGACCCCCGCGCTCAGGGAGCGCGCCACGGCGATGGCGAGCCGACTCTTGCCGATCCCGCCCGGTCCGGTGAGGGTGAGCAGCCGAACCGTGTCGAGCCGCACGAGCGACTGGATGGTGGCCATCTCGCGTTCGCGCCCGATGAGGCCGGTGAGCGGGGAGGGGATCAGCCCGGTGTCGTGATCGAGGCGGGCGAGCGCCGAACCTTCCTGTGCCCGGTGGCCGCCGCCGTTGCTCGACTCCCCCGGTGTCGGCACGAGCAGGATGCCACCGCCCGGCACTTGGTGACGGCTCTCGTCGAAGCGTTCCGCGAGCATCGTCGCGAGATCCGCTTCGACCAGGCGCCGGAGCTCCTGCGGCGAGGCGAAGTACTTGAACGACGCCCGATCGTCATCTCGGATGCGGTCGAGAAGCGTGCCGAGCCGAGGTTCCCGAGCCGGGGCGGGCTCGCGAATATAGATGAGCCGAGGCATGTCGGCGGGCGCGAGCAGATACTCGTCCTCGAGCCCTGACACCTCTTCGCCGGGTGCTACCCAGCCGTAGCGCTCCGCATAGAGGCCCACGAATACCTCGCTCTGCTCGAGGTAGGCACGATAAAGGGCGCGTGGCGGATGCGGCCGGGCCCCGAGCTCGAACATGACCGGTGCGAGGTGCAGCCGCTCCACGGCCGTCTTCACGGCACGCCGTTCCAGCGCGAGTTCCTTCAGGGTGGAACTCACGAAGACGCGCAGACGCTGGTCCGGCGTTCGAATGGCACCCGGGTGCGGGCTCATACAGCCGATTCTCCCGCTGCGTGCAGCGAGGGTCCAGCCCCGACGCAAAACTCGGGCTGCGCGCGGACCCCGCAGCCTGAAAGACTGAGCGGATGAATGCTCGCGCCGGCCAGCCCGCCCAGGAATCCGACCTCATCGACCCGAAGGCGCTCGTCGCCGCATATTACGAACTCGTGCCGGATGTGACGAACCCCGAGCAGAAGGTGGCTTTCGGAACATCCGGCCACCGCGGCTCGTCGCTCGACGCCGCGTTCAACGAGACCCATATCGCGGCCATCACCCAGGCGATCGTGGAGTACCGCACCGGCCAGGGCATCACCGGACCGCTCTTCATCGGGCGAGACACCCACGGGCTGTCGCGTCCGGCCGAGACCACTGCACTCGAGGTGCTCGTGGCCAACGGTGTGCGCGTGCTCGTGGACGAGTTCGACGACTACGTGCCGACCCCCGCGCTCAGCCACGCGATCATCGCCTACAACCTGGCGCTCGACAACGGCTCGGACGAGGACTCGAACGAAGGCAAGGCCGACGGCATCGTCATCACCCCGTCGCACAACCCGCCCCGCGACGGCGGCTTCAAGTACAACCCGCCGCACGGTGGACCTGCCGACAGCGACGCCACCAGCTGGATCGCGGCCCGCGCCAACGAGCTCATCGCCGATGGCAACCGGGATGTGAAATCCGCGGAGCCCTCGGCCGTGGAGACCTACGACTTCCGCGGAGAGTATGTGAACGACCTCGGGTCGATCATCGACTTCGACGCGATCAAGAAGGCCGGCATCCGCATCGGTGCGGACCCGCTGGGTGGCGCGAGCGTGCACTACTGGCAGCTCATCGCGGAGCGTTACGACCTCGACCTCACCGTTGTGAACCCGAGTGTCGACCCCGCGTGGGCCTTCATGACGCTCGACTGGGACGGCAAGATCCGCATGGACCCGTCGTCGCAGTCGGCGATGGCCTCGGTGCTCGCCCACAAGGACGACTTCGACATCCTCACCGGCAACGACGCCGATGCCGATCGGCACGGAATCGTGACGCCGGACGGCGGCCTGATGAATCCGAACCACTACCTGGCCGTGGCGATCCAGTACCTCTACACGCACCGCCCGCAGTGGGCCGAGGATGCGGCGATCGGCAAGACCCTCGTGTCGAGCACCATGATCGATCGGGTCTCCGAGTCGCTCGGCCGTCGCCTCTGGGAGGTCCCGGTGGGCTTCAAGTGGTTCGTGCCCGGCCTCATCAACGGTTCCGTCGCGTTCGGCGGCGAGGAGTCTGCGGGAGCGAGCTTCCTTCGCATGGACGGCTCCGCCTGGACCACCGACAAGGACGGCATCATCCTGGCGCTGCTGGCGAGCGAGATCCTCGCTGTGACCGGCAAGACCCCCAGCCAGCTCTACGCGGAGCTCACCGAGCAGTTCGGTTCTCCCGTCTACGAGCGGGTGGATGCCCCCGCCACCAAGACGCAGAAGGCGGCGCTCGGCAAACTCACCGGCGAGGCCATCACCGCGACCGAGCTTGCGGGCGAGACCATCATCGCGAGGCTCAGCGAGGCGCCGGGCAACTCGGCAGCGGTCGGCGGCGTGAAGGTGGTGACCGAGAACGCGTGGTTCGCGGCCCGTCCGAGCGGCACCGAAGACGTCTACAAGATCTACGCCGAGTCGTTCCTCGGCGAAGAGCACCTCCGCAAGGTGCAGGCCGAGGCGAAGGTCATCGTCGACGCGGCTCTCGCCGGTTAGTCGACGGATGCCCGCGGCGCGCGCAGCGCCGCGGGCATCCGCACGCCGTGCCCGGTCGCGTCACCCGGCGTAGTCGGGCGCGGCGGGCAGGCCGAAGAACTCCTCGAGCGTCGTGACGCCGAGTTCGTGCATCCGCACCGACAGTTCCGGGCCGACGAACCGGAAGTGCCACGGCTCGAAGATGTACCCGGTGATGGCCGATTTGTCGCCCGGGTAGCGCAGGATGAAGCCGAACCGCCAGGAGTGCTGGGCGAGCCACGCGCCCTGCGGAGTCTCGCCGAAGCAGAGCTGGATCGAGCAGACCGCCGGGAACGACACGATGTCGACGGCGAGCCCCGTCTGGTGCTCACTGAAGCCGGGTCGCGCGCTCTGCGCATCCGCCGCTTCCTTTCCGAGACTCGCGACCAGTCGGTCGTGCACGGAGGTCTGCAGGGCGAACGACCGATACGCGTTCTGGATCTGCATGCGGCCTGCGCCCTCGCTCGCCGCGACCGCGAACATGGCCGCGAGGGCCGCCGCCGCCGCTGGGCGCATGTCGGGGTTGCTGACCGCGGGCACCTGGGCAGGCACGGTCTCCGGAACGTAGTCAGCGGGCGTCAGCGGGCGGAGCTTGTTCACCACCACCCATGGGCTGGCCGGGTCGGTGGTCGAGAAGCGGGCGCATGTCGAAGGCGGGCGGCGCAGACACGCTCAGAGACGGATCTCCGGTCGGTGTGACTGCAGCTTCGGGCGTCTGAGTCGGCGACGCTGAGCGGATGGGAGAGTCCGCCGTTCCGCTCGCACCCTCCGGCGAGTTGGTGCATCCGGCGAGAAGGGCGAGGCATACCGCTGCGGCCGTGGTGCCGAGCATCTGGCTGGCGGGGCGAAGCATGCGTCGATCCTAGGCGCCGGGATCTCGCAGGTCTCGACCGCCACGACAAATGCGCGAGGTACAATTTTGAGATACCCGCAAGTTTTGTATCGATGACGGTCTGCGAGACCGCGACATCTTGCGCTCATAACCTTCTCATCGCCCATCCGGAAAGAGGGCCCATGTCGCGCGCTGACAACCGAAACGCCGCCAGAGCGGCCGTCGCCAACTCCGGCGGCATCATGACCCACCGTCAGATCATGTTCGTGATCTACGGGTTGATGGCGGGCATGTTCCTCTCCGCCCTCGACCAGACGATCGTGGGAACCTCCATCCGCACCATCGCCGACGACCTCGACGGACTAAGCCAGCAGGCGTGGGTGACCACCGCCTACCTGATCCTTTCGACGATCGCGACACCCATCTACGGCAAACTCTCCGACATCTTCGGTCGGCGTCCGCTGTTCCTGATCGCGATCTCCATTTTCCTGCTCGGGTCGATCCTCTCCGGATTCGCCCAGTCGATGGTGGAGCTCGCGGGGTTCCGCGCCATCCAGGGCCTCGGCGCGGGTGGGCTGATGGCGCTGCCACTGGCCATCATGGGTGACATGCTTGCCCCGCGCGAGCGTGCCAAGTACCAGGGATACTTTCTGGCCGTTTTCGGTATCTCGAGCGTGATCGGACCGCTCATCGGCGGACTGCTCGCCGACACCCCCACCATCCTGGGCATCACCGGCTGGCGCTGGGTCTTTTTGATCAACCTGCCCATCGGCGCCATTGCACTGGCGGTTGTGCTGCGCTTCCTGCACCTGCCCGCCCGCAGCGCCAACCGTTCGGTGCGCATCGACTGGTGGGGCGCCACCACAGTCATCCTGTCGGTGACGCCGCTGCTCCTCGTCGCCGAGCAGGGCCGCGAATGGGGCTGGGATTCGGTCGCCGCCATCGCCTGCTACGCGATCGGCGGGCTGTCGATCATCGCGTTCATCCTGGTCGAGCGTGCCATGGGCGATGACGCGCTCATCCCGCTCAAGCTGTTCCGCAGCGCCACCTTCTCCATGGCCACCGTGCTGGGCGTGCTGGTCGGATTCGGGATGTTCGGCGCGCTGTCGACAGTGCCGCTGTACCTCCAGCTCGTGATGGGCTCCACCCCCACCGAGAGCGGGTTCCAGCTGCTGCCGATGATCGCGGGTCTCATGATCTCCTCAATCGTGAGCGGCCAGCTGATCTCGCGCACCGGCAAATACCGCATTTTCCCGATCACCGGCACCGCCTTCATGGCCGCCGGATTCTTCGAGTTCACGTTCATCACCGCCGACAAGCCGGTCTGGTACGTCATGATCGGCATGCTGCTGGTGGGCCTCGGGCTCGGCCAGATGATGCAGACCCTCACGATCGCCAGCCAGAACGCGGTCGGTCCGCGCGACATCGGAGTGGCGACATCCTCGTCCACGTTCTTCCGGCAGATCGGCGGAACGCTGGGCGTCGCGGTGATCTTCTCGGTGCTGTTCAGCCGCATCCCCGACACGATCGCCGCCGCGTTCACGAACAAGGCGACCCTTGCAGGCATTGCCGAGGCCACGTCCGACCCGGCCGTACTCGCAGACCCCGCCAACAAGGAGATTCTCGCGCTCTATCAGCAGGCTCAGAGCGGCGGGTCGGTCAGCAATGCCCTCGATGGAAACACGTCGTTCCTGAACGGCGCGGACCCGCGACTGACAGAGCCGTTCCTCGTCGGCTTCTCGAATGCGACCGTGTCGGTTTTCTGGGTGAGCCTCGTGGTCGTTCTGGTCGCCTTCGTGCTGAGCCTCTTCCTCAAGGCGACGCCGCTCCGCGAGAAGTCGGCTTTGCAGGAGGTGGCAGACGCGGACGCCGCGATCATGGCGCAGGAGGCCGGCAACCTCACCGGCGCGATGGTCGAACCCGCTATGGCGACCGGACAGATGGATGTCGTTCGGGACGGGCGTGACGCAGAGGGCAATCGCTGATTCTTCCGTGAAGCCCGCGCGAGCCGACTGGTTCGCGCGGGCGTATCCTGGATGACCCAGTACCTGTCGCAGACCCTCCCCGACGAACTCATCGAGGCGGCGCGAGTGGACGGCGCGCAAGCATGATCCGCAACTTCTGGCACGTGGACCTTCCCGCGGCCCGGCGGCCTCGATGCTCGCGTTGTTCATCTTCATCGCCACCTACTTCTTCGCAGGTCGGCAACTCGTGTCGGCAATCATGCAAGGAGCAGTCAAAGGATGACGAACCTCAAGACCACGACCACGCTCGCGCCACAGTCGCGACAGACGGATGCCGCACGCACGTTCCCCGCGGACTTCCTGTTCGGCGCAGCGACCGCCGCGTACCAGATCGAGGGGGCAGCCCACGAGGACGGCCGCACCGACTCGATCTGGGACGCCTTCGCCCGGGTGCCGGGAGCGGTCGTCAACGGCGAGAACGGCGACGTCGCCTGCGACCACTACCACCGCTACGAGGAGGATGTGGCGATGATGGCCGATCTCGGCCTTCAGACCTATCGGTTCTCCACCTCATGGTCGCGCGTGCGACCCGACGGCGGGCCCGTGCCAACGCCAAGGGTCTCGACTTCTACTCGCGACTGGTCGACCAGCTTCTCGAGAAGAACATCAAGCCCTGGCTCACCCTGTACCACTGGGATCTCCCGCAGACCCTCGAGGAGAAGGGCGGCTGGACGAACCGCGACACCGCCTACCTGTTCGCGGAGTACGCGGCCACCGTGCACGACGTGCTCGGCGACCGGGTGGACTCCTGGACCACGTTCAATGAACCGTGGTGCTCATCGTTCCTGAGCTACATCGGTGGACGAGCACGCCCCCGGGCGCCAGGACCCGGCCGCCGGCCTCGCGGCGGCCCACCACCTTCTCCTCGGGCACGGACTCACCGTGCGGGAGCTGCGATCACGCGACGCCAGCCTCGATCTCGGCATCACGCTCAACCTCACGGTGGCCGATCCGGTGAACCCGGGCGACCCGGCCGACATCAACGCCGCCCGGGTCATCGACGGCCAGTTCAACCGGTTCTTCCTCGACCCGCTGTTCCGCGGTTCGTACCCGGAGGACGTGCTGGCGGATGTCGCGGGGCTCGGCTTCGACGGTGTCGTGCAGCCGGGCGATCTCGAGATCATCTCCACGCCTTTCGACGTGCTCGGCGTGAACTACTACCACGGCGAGTCGGTGAGCGGGCACCCCGGCGCCATCGAGGAACGAAACGCCGCGCCATCCGAGCGGCCGAAGCGGTCACCGTTCCCGGCGGCGGACGGTGTGCTACTGGCACCCCCGCGACCTGCCGCTCACCGCGATGGACTGGGAGGTGCAGCCGGAGGGTCTCACCCGCCTGTTGAAGCGCGTGCACACCGAATACACCGAACCGACCGGCACCGGAATCGTCGTGACCGAGAACGGCGCCGCCTACGACGATGTGGTGTCCGATGACGGGGCGTGCACGACGTCGACCGGGTCGTGTTCCTGCGCGATCACCTCGCCGCGATCCTCGACGCGATCGACGACGGCGTTCCGGTCGGTGGGTACTTCTACTGGTCGCTCATGGACAACTTCGAGTGGGCTTGGGGCTACCAGAAGCGGTTCGGCATCGTCCGAGTCGATTACGACACGCAGCTCCGCTCGCTGAAGGACAGCGCACTCCAGTACGGTTCGATCATCCGGAGTCGACAACTGACCTAGAAGGCACCCATGATCGCAGCCCATCAGGCGACCCGTCGCGCGGCACCCACCCTCGAGGAGGTGGCGAGCGCGGCTGGCGTGTCACGTTCGACGGTGTCGCGGGTCGTGAACGGCTCGAGCCAGGTGCGCCCCGACGTCGTCGACGCCGTCAATGCGGCGATCGCCCGGCTCGACTACGTGCCGAATCGAGCGGCGCGATCGCTTGCCAGCCGTCAGACCATGGCGATCGCGCTCATCGTGCCGGAGGACGCCACGCGCTTCTTCGGCGACCCGTTCTTCGCCGCGATCGTGCAGGGAATCACCCGAGGGCTCGAGTCGAGCGATTACGTGCTGAACCTCCAGCTCGTGAGTCGCACCTCCACCTCGGCGAAGACGAAGACGGTACCTCCTCGGCGGCAACGTCGACGGTGCGATCGTGGTGTCTCACCACTCCGACGTGGAATTCTTCGCCCGGCTCGACGCCACGATCCCGGTGGTGTTCGGTGGGCGGCCCTTCCACCCGGAGCAGCACAGCAACTACTTCGTCGACGTGGACAACGCCGCGGGGGCCGCCCTCGCCACCGGCTTTCTGGTCGAGAAGGGCAGACGGCGGATCGCCACCATCGCGGGCCCGCCCGACATGCAGGCGGCGATCGACCGCACCGCGGGCTGGGTCTCAGCGATGACGGATGCCGGGCTCGCCGTCGACCTCGTCGAGAATGGCGACTTCACCATGGCCAGCGGCGCGAGCGCAATGCGGGAACTGCTCGAACGCGAGCCGGCGCTCGACGGTGTGTTCGTGGCGAGCGACCTGATGGCCGTGGGCGCCGTCGCGGTGTTGCGCGAGCGGGGCATCCGGATTCCGGAGCAGATGAGCATCGTGGGATTCGACGACAGCCCCGCCGCCATCAGCACCGACCTGGGACTCACCACCGTGCATCAGCCCTCCACCGAGATGGGCATGAGGATGGCGAGCAACCTGCTCGCACTGCTCGCCGGCCGCGAGGTGGAGCGGGAGAGCATCCTGCCCACCGAACTCGTGGTGCGCGACTCGGCCTGACCCGCTCGGCAGTTTCGGACCGCGCTACTCGAACTCGACGCCGGCGGCATCGAGGCGGGTGCGGATGACGCCGACCGCGTCGTCGCTCGCATCCACCAGCACGAACCGCCGTCCGAGCGCCGCCGCCGCCGCACCGGTGGTGCCGCTGCCCGCGAAGAAGTCGATCACCCAGTCACCCTCGCGCGTGGAGGCCTGCACCATGCGCCGCAGGATGCCGAGGGGCTTCTGCGTGGGATACCCGGTCTTCTCCCTGCCCGTGGGGCTCACGATGGTGTGCCACCACACGTCGGTCGGCAGCTTGCCGCGTTCCGCCTGCTCCGCCGTGACGAGTCCGGGTGCCATGTACGGTTCCCGATCGACAGCGGTCGAGTCGAAGTGGTAGCCGCCCGGGGACTTCACGTAGACGAGGATCGTGTCGTGCTTGGTCGGCCACTTGTTTTTCGCCTTGGCCCCGTAGTCGTAGGCCCAGATGATCTCGTTGAGAAAACACTCGCGTCCGAAGAGCGCGTCGAGCAGCACCTTCGCGTAGTGGGCCTCGCGATAGTCGAGGTGCAGATACAGCGTGCCGTCGTCCGCAAGCAGCCGCCAGGCTTCGGCGAGGCGCGGTTCGAGAAACGACCAGTAGTCCTCGAACGCGTCGTCGTAGCTCATCAGGTCGCCGCGAATGCGCTCGTACTGCTGGCCCTTGAAACCCCGCACCGTGCCGACCGCTGAGCGCACGCTCGTCGTGGACTGGCGGGTCTGAATACGCCCGGTGTTGAAGGGCGGGTCGAGGTAGACCATCGTGAATGAGGAATCCGGCAGGTCCGCGACGATGGCGAGATTGTCGCCCTGGATCACCCGGTTCGGCGAAGCTGTCGACCAGGTTTGGGGCATGGTCCATTGTCGCGTACGTGGAACCGGCGCTCGTCGCAAGACGTGGCGTGACCGGCCGAGCGCGAGTACCGTATCCGGATGCGCCGCGAGACCATGGACCACGAGACCGCAGCACCCGCACAGGGCGACGTCGCCACCGATGCCTCGAGCGAGACGGCACAGGATCCCGCGCTCACCCACCTCCCCGCGCAGAATCGCTATGTGTACCGGGCCGACGGAAAGGATGTCGGGCTCACCGACTACGAGCTCCACGGCTCGGCCATCCATCTCACCCACACCGAGATCGACCCGGAGGAGCGGGGGTCCGGCCTCGGCGACGACATGGTGCAGGCCGTGCTCGACACGATCCGCCTCGACAGCGACCACACCGTGGTGGCGCTCTGTCCGTTCGTCGTGGACTTCATCGAGCGCCACCCCGAGTACGAGGAACTGCTGGAACGCTAACGGGTGAGGCGTATTCAGTCGGTCGACTGCTGATGCGCCCGCTCGCCCCTGCCTGCACTCTCGGCGGTCTCCGCGATGCGGCGCGCCCGGGTCTCTCGCCGCTTCGCGACCACGATCCACGCCAGGATGCCCCGCCGGGTCGACTTCGGAAAGCCGTCCCAGGCTTCACGCGACCCCGGGATCCGGTCGAATGCGTCGGCGAGATCCTGCGGGACCACCAGCTTTTCGACGTCGTCGAAGAGAGCCCAACTGCCATCGGCCTTCGCCGCGTCGATCACCGCCGCCCCCGCCGCGGTCATGAGACCGGCGCTTTCGAGCTGTGCGACCCGAGCCTTGTTGGTGGCTGCCCACGCGCTCCCGGGCTTACGAGCCGCGAAGTACTGCATGCTGCGCTCGTCGTCGAGGCTCCTCTTCACTCCGTCCACCCAGCCGACGGCGAGCGCCTCCAGCACCGCGTCGTCGTAGCTGATGGTCTCCCGGCCGGTCGCTCGCTTCCACGTCACGAGCCAGGCGGCGCGGGCGGCGCCCCGCTCCGCCAGCCAGGCGCGCCACTCCGCACGCGAGTCGCACTGCACGAGCGGTGCGTCATCCAGGGTGCCCATGATCGGCCTCGTCTCCCGCCCTTCGCGGCCTTCGACTCGCCGCGCCTCCTCCGATCGTGGCACGATCCTCGCCCCACGAACACGCCCGCACGAGTGACTTTCGTGAAGGGCGCAACCCCCCGCCCCCGCTCAGCCTGCGGGAGTAGCGTCGAAGGTGAGACGGGCGGATGCGCATCCGCTGTCCCGCGAAGCCGCGGGTCGACGGCATCCGTCCTACCCCACGAGGCCGACCGACTGGTCGACCCATTCCACTGGAGAGGAAGTACTCATGGGAGCCGACGACAAGATCAGGAACACTGCCGAAGAGCTGGGCGGCAAGGCCAAAGAGGCCTTCGGTAAGGCCACGGACGACGAGCAGAAGGTGGCCGAGGGTCAGGCCGACCAGGCGTCCGCCAACGCGAAGCAGGCTGGCGAGAACGTGAAAGACATCTTCAAGTAGCGCTCGCGCTGCACGAAGCCCCCGCCTCTCGGCGGGGGCTTCGTCATGCCGGGGGCGTTCTCAGTCGCCGGATCCGTACGCGCTCAGGTGATAGTCGAGCCAGCGGATGAGGTCGGCGCGCACCTCCACCTGATTGGTCTCGTTGTAGATCTCGTGGCGGGCGTCGGTGTACACGATGAGTTCGACGTCGGTGAGGCACGACCTCGTCAGGTAGGCCTGGGCGAGGAGCTCGGCGCTCTTCGTGCCGCCGAACGGGTCGTCGCTTCCGATCTGGATGAGCAGCGGGATGTCGTGCGGCAGGTCCCTCCGCGGGCGGCCGAGCAACCGGATGGAGTCGAGCAGCCCGAACAGCTTCATCGCGTTGGCACCCGAGGTGAGGGCATCCGACTGGAAGGCCAGCGACACCGCCTCGTCGCGGCTCAGCCACTCGAATCCCGTGGTTCCGAGGTGGGCGTGTTTCTTGTTGAGGTCGCCGCCGTTCATGTGCAGCAGCGTGCGGTAGGCGGTGCCGGAGAGCACCACGGCGTCGTAATCCTCGGAGTGCGAGTCGACGATCTTCTGCACGAGCAGAGAACCCCAGCTGTGTCCGAACAGCGCCAACGGCACCTTCGGATTCTCCTTGCGGGCGATCGAACTGAGCTGACGCACCGCCTCGATCGTGGCGCGCATGCCACCGGGGCCGAGCCGCCCGAGCTTCGTCATGTCGCCGTGGTGCTGTTCGAGTCCGGTGAGTCCGTGCCCGCGGTGGTCGTCTGCGTACACCGTGTACCCGGCATTCACGAGGTCCTGTGCGAGCACCTCGTACCGCGCCGCGTACTCGCCCACGCCGTGTGCCAGTTGCACGACCGCCCGAGGAGCGCCCGTCTTCCACACGTGGTAGTGGATGACCACGCCCTGGGCATCGGTGAATGTACGGTCCTGCCGCTCCGCCGTGAATCTCACCATGGTTAGCCTCCTGACGCCACAGTACCGGCCAGCCTCCGCTTGGCGCACGGTTGGTCAGCGGTACCAGACCGTCTCCCCCGGAAGCGCGAACCCGCCTGCCGCGGCAGAGGTCGGTGTGCGGCCGGGCGCCCGACAGAGGCAGCGCATCCGCGGCCCGTAGGCTGACCGGATGACCTGGACACCCTCCGACCTGCCCGAGATGGCCGGGCGCACCATCGTGATCACCGGAGCGAACAGCGGCATCGGACTCGAGGCCGCCCGCGCGCTCGCCGGTCGCGGCGCGGCGGTAGTGCTCGCCGTGCGGTCGGTGCGGAAGGGGACCGCGGCTGCCGCGACCATCGCCGGATCCGTGCGCGTGGCCGAGCTCGACCTCGCCGACCTCGCTTCGGTGCGCCGGTTCGCCTCCGAGTTCGAGGGGTCGATCGACATCCTCATCAACAACGCCGGCGTGATGGCACCACCTCTGACGCGCACCGCCGACGGGTTCGAGCTGCAGTTCGGCACCAACCACCTCGGGCACTTCGCGCTCACCGGGCTGCTCCTGCCGCAGATCACCGGCCGTGTGGTCACGGTGTCGAGTGCCGCGCACCGGATGGGAAAGATCGACTTTCGCGACCCGAACTGGAACAGTCGCAAGTATCAGCGCTGGGCGGCATACGGGCAGTCGAAGCTCGCCAACCTGCTGTTCACGCTCGAGTTGCAGCGTCGGCTGGAGGCGGCCGGATCATCCGTGCTGTCGACGGCGGCGCATCCGGGGTGGGCGTCCACCGGCCTGCAGCGGTCGGACAGCCGGGTGATGGCGCTGGGCATGTCGGTTGCCAATCGCGTGTTCGCCCAGGATGCCGCCGCCGGCGCACAGCCGACGCTCATGGCCGCGACCGCCGACATCCCGGGGGCCGCGTACGTGGGACCGGGCGGGCGCACCGGGATGACCGGCCCGCCCGTGCTCGTGCCCCGCACCGTGGACGCGGCGAACGCGGACGTGGCCCGCCGCCTGTGGACGCTCTCGGAGGAGCTGACCGGGGTGGCGTCGCCCGTTTGAGTGGGTGGGGTGGGGCGGGCGTGGTTGCGCGCGGCCGGTCGGATTGCGTGCGCGTGCGCCTGTGCGGCGCGTGCGTGCGGCGGCGTGTCTCCCGCGGCGTGCGTCTCCCGCGGGTCTCCCTCGGCAGATTTCACCGAGTTGCCCACTTTTGCGACGAAAACGCCCGAAAAGACACCTTTTGACCGCAAAAGTGGGCAACTCGGTGGGGTGCCAGGCCGACAGGGCGAGGCGGGACGCGGCGACACCTGGCCGCGGATGAACGTCAGCGATCACGGGCGCGCAGGTCGCAACATCCGCATCATCCGCCGCCTGATTCACCGAGTTGCCCACTTTTGCGACGAAAACGCCCGAAAACGCCCCGTTCGACCACAAAAGTGGGCAACTCGGTGGGGTGCCAGGCCGACAGGGCGCTGTACGGGCGCGCAGGCAGCCCGACAGGACGCTACGGGACGCGGTGGCAGCCCCGCCAGGCGAGGCGGGACGCGGCGACAACCTGGCGCGGATGAACGTCAGCGGTCACGGGCGCGCAGGTCGCAACATCCGCATCATCCGCCCTGTAATTCACCGAGTTGCCCACTTTTGCGACGAAAACGCCCGAAAACGCCCCGTTCGACCGCAAAAGTGGGCAACTCGGTGAGAGGGCAGATCGGCAAGGCAAGGCAACTCAAGGCAAGACGAGGCCGGCACGACAAGGCGAGGCGGTACGACGGGCTAGAGCCAAGCACGTGACGAAACCCCCACCACAAGCCAAGCGCCGGGCAGGCCAAGGCCCCCACCACAAGCAAAGCGACGCGCGCGGAGCCACCGCCCCACCCACACGCGCCCGCCTAGCTCTCGCGGGTGATCTCCACCTTCACGAACAGGGCCGACTTGAACGGGCCGGCGTAGACGCCACGCAGGGGAGGCACGTCGTTGTAGTCGCGTCCGCGCCCTACGGTCACGTGCCGGTCGCCGATCTCGATGAGGTTGGTGGGGTCGTAGCCGCGCCATCCGCCACAGAACCACTCCACCCAGGCGTGCGATTCGCCGCTGACCGTTTCGCCGATCGCCGCATTCGGTTTCGGATGCAGGTACCCCGACACATAGCGGGCGGGGATGCCCACCGACCGGAGCGCCCCGATGGCGAGGTGCGCGATGTCCTGGCACACGCCTTTGCGGTGCTCCCAGGCCTCGGCGGCCGTGGTGGTGACACCGGTGATGCCCGCCATGTATTCGACGCTATTGCCGATGGCGATGCAGATCTGGGTGGCCGCCTCGCAGGGCCCCGAGCTCGCATCCGCGATGCCGCGGGCGAGGTCGATGACCTCCTGCGGTGGGTCGGTGCGTCGGGTCTGCCCGCGCTGCTCCACGAACTGGGTGGCCCGCTCCGCCTCGGTGGCGAGGTCGTCCCACCCGATGGTGTGCACCGGATGCGTGCGCGGCTGCACCTCGACGAGGCTGGTCGCGGTGAGCGCCAGCTCCGAGTGCGGGGTGAGGATCTCGAACGAGGTGACCCGGCTGCCCCAGTAGTCCACATAGCTGTTGTGGGCAGAGATGGGCAGAATCTCGAGGTTGGAGTAGAGCACGAGCTGTCCGTCTGCACTCGCGGGCAGCATCCGCGCCTCGTTGTACGACGCGGTCACCTCGCCCTCGTAGTGGAACCCGGTCATGTGCTTGATACGGAGGCGGTTCACGAGTTCTCACTCACCCAGCTCGGCGCGGCGTTGGTGGGGAAATAACGTTGTCGGATGGCTTCGGATGCCTGGCTGGTGGCGAGTTGCACGTTGTCCATGTGGAGCGGCAGGTCGTCGAGGATCTCGGTGATCGGCCGGAACTCGAGTTGGCTGCGGATCTGCCCGAGCAGACGCTGCGCCTGGTCGGAGACCCCGACCCGGTCGGTGCGCGGCTCGATGTCGCGCATGCACATCTCCGCGCGACGAACGGAGAAGAGGATCGAGCGCGGGAACAGCCGGTCGAGCAGCAGGAACTCGGCCGCATTCGTGGCACTCGGCACGCCGCGGTAGGTGCGCAGGTAGGCCTCGTACGCGCCGCACGATCGCAGGATGGTGGTCCACGACGGTCCGCTCGCCTCGGTGAGCGACCGGGTGGCGAGCAGGCGCGCGGTCATGTCCGCCCGTTCGATGCTGCGTCCGAGGGTGAAGAACTGCCACGCCTCATCGCGGCTCGTGGCCGACTCGATGATGCCGACGGCGAGCGCCGAGCGCTCGCGCACCCAGCCGAAGAATTCGTGCACCTTGTCGCCGGCGACCTTGCGCGGCATCCTGGCCCGGGTGGTGTTGAGGCACTCCCAGAGTTCGGATGACACGATCTCGCGTGCCCGCCGGGCGTTCTCTCGGGCCGCCCCGAGCGAGTAGGCGATGGATGCCGGCTCCGAGCGGTCCACCGCGAGTATGGCGAGCACGTCGGATCGGGTGATCTCGCGATCGGGCGGAACCTCGCTCCCCATCACGCTGAGCAACGACCGGCAGGCGAGGTTCTCCTCGATCCACGGGTCCTCGAGCAGCAGCTGGAGGTGCACGTCGAGGATGCGCGCGGTGCCATCGGAACGCTCGATGTAGCGGCCGATCCAAAACAATGATTCGGCGATGCGGCTCAACATGGTGCGGTCCCGTCTGCGATCTCCGTCAGTGCTTCGCCGACGGAGTCGGTCACACCGCGTTGCTGTTGCTGTTGCTCCTGCTGACCGTGGTCCTGCGGGCGGTCGTGCAGCGGGTGATCCATCGCGAGCATCTCCGAGGTGATGATCGGGATCGACTCGGTCGCTGCGGCCTGACCTGCGACGAGGCCCTGGATGCTGTGCCTCGACACCTGCAGTGACTCCTTGCCGACGACCCAGGTGTCCTTCGAGCCGCCTCCCTGACTGGAGTTGACCACGAGCTGGCCCTCCGGAAGTGCCACCCGGGTGAGCCCGCCGGGGAGAACCCACACGTCGCGCCCGTCGTTGACCGCGAACGGGCGAAGGTCCGCGTGCCGCGGCCGCATGCCGTCGTCAACAAGCGTGGGGATGGTGGAGAGCTGAACCACGGGCTGAGCGATCCATCCGCGAGGGTCTGCGAGCAACCGGTTGCGGAGGGTCTCGAGCTCGTCCTTCGAGGCATCCGGACCCACCACGAGGCCCTTGCCGCCGGAGCCGTCGACCGGCTTCACCACGAGCTCGTCGAGGCGGTCGAGCACCTCCTCGAGGGCGCCCGGATCCTCCAGCCGCCAGGTGTCGACGTTTTTGAGAATCGGCTCCTCCGACAGGTAGTACCTGGTGAGGTCGGGGAGATAGGTATAGACGAGCTTGTCGTCGGCGACGCCGTTGCCGACCGCGTTCGCGATGGTCACGTTTCCGAGTCGGGCGGCGAGCATGAGGCCGGGCGAACCGAGCATCGAGTCGGCGCGGAACTGCAGCGGGTCGAGGAACTCGTCGTCGACCCGGCGGTAGATCACGTCGACGCGCTTGGGTCCGGCCGTGGTGCGCATCCACACGCGGCCTCCCGAGCAGAACAGGTCGCGTCCCTCGACCAGCTCCACACCCATCAGTCGCGCGAGCAGGGTGTGCTCGAAGTACGCCGAGTTGTAGACGCCGGGGGTGAGCACCACGATGGTCGGCTCGTCCACACTGCTCGGCGCGCTCGCCCGGAGCGCGGAGAGCAGCTTGTGCGGGTAGTCACCCACCGGTCGCACCCGCATGCTCACGAAGAGTTCCGGCAGCGTCTGCGCCATCACCCGACGGTTGGAGATCACGTAGCTCACTCCGGAGGGCACTCGCACGTTGTCTTCGAGCACCCGCCATTCGCCGAGCTCGTCGCGGATGAGGTCGATGCCCGAGACCTGGATGCGCACGCCGTTCGCCGGCTCGATGCCGGCGGCCTCGCGATGGAAGTGGCTGGACGAGCTGATGAGCTTCGCCGGGATGACCCCGTCGCGCACGGCCCGTTGCGGTCCGTAGATGTCGGCGAGGAAGGCCTCGAGCGCGCGCACCCGCTGCTTCACCCCCGCCTCCACGTCGATCCACTCGGCCTGGTCGATCACGCGAGGCACCGCGTCGAGGGGGAACGGTCGTTCCTCGCCCGCGAAGTCGAAGGTCACGCCCTGGGCGAGGTAGGAGCTCGCGAGAGCCTCGGTGCGGCCGCGCAACTCGTCCTGGGTCATCTGCGCCAGGGCCGCATAAATCTCGCGGTAGGCGGGCCTCGCCCCCTCAGGGGTGGCGAACATCTCATCGAACGGCGCACCGCCCGCCCGCTTCGAGGTGGTCACCGCACCGTAGCCATCAAACAGGTCGCCCATTTGCCCACTCTATTGCCGCCAATGTTGCGGCGGTGTTTCACGGCACGGGGGTCGTGCTTTCCCGCACCACGAGTTCGGGCTGAAACACGATGCGCCGCGGCGCCAGCGTCGGGTCTGCCGCTTCCTCGAGCAGGATCTCCACGGCCGTCTGCCCGATGAGCATGCTCGGCTGGCGGATCGACGAAAGCGGCACCACTGCGGCGCTCGCGAAGTCGATGTCGTCGTAGCCGATGAGCGCGATGTCGCCGGGAATGTGGATTTCTGTGCGGCCCTGCATCATGAGCGCCTGAAGCACCCCCATTGCGATGAGGTCGTTCGCCGCGAAGATGGCGTCGGGTCGTTCGGATGCCGGCCTCGCCGCGATCGCGCTACCCGCCTGCCGCCCCGCGAGCACACTCAGCGCGGGCACCTCGATCACGTCGAGCACCGCGTCGTCCACCTCGGCCACGGCGGCCGCGGCACCCGCGTGGCGGTCGGCGACCTGACGGATCTCGAAAGGGCCGCCGATGAACGCGATGCGGCGCCGACCCTCGCCGAGGAGGTGACGCACGGCGAGCATCCCGCCGGCCACGTCGTCGACCGAGACCGAACTGAACGCCGAGTCGTCGCCGCTGCGGTCGACGAGCACAGCGGGCGTGCCACGCGACTTGAGCCGCTCGAGTCTGCCCGTCACGTCGCCGATGGGCGAGATCAGCACACCGAGCACCCGTTGCTCCTCGAAGAGGTCAAGGTAGGTGGATTCGCGCGCGGAGTTCTCGTCGCTGTTCCCGAGGATGACCGACAGCCCGGCGGCCGCCGCCCGGTCTTCCGCCCCCCTGCCGAGGTCGGTGAAGAACGGGTTGCGCACGTCGAGCACAATGAGCCCGACCGTCTTGCTGCTGCCTGCCCGCAACTGGCGCGCCGCGTCGTTGCGCACGAAACCCAACTCGGCGATCACGGCGAGCACACGCTCCGAGACCGCGGTCGACACCTTCGCGGGGTGATTCAGCACATTGGACACCGTGCCGACAGAGACCCCCGCCCGCGCGGCGACGTCGCGGATGCTGGCTGCCGTCATGATCTACCTCGTTCGCTGCCGGGCGACACCCGGTGAATCGTTCAATAATGTCAGTCGCACCGCCCCGAACATCGAAGGACGAGCCTTGTCTGACTCATGCCCATGCTCCAGCGGCGCGGCATTCGTCGAGTGCTGCGCGCCACTCCTCGAAGGTGCGGATGCCCCGACCGCGGTGTCGCTGATGCGTTCCAGGTTCACGGCGTTCGCGCTCGACCGCACCGATTACCTGCTCACCTCATGGCATCCGTCTACCCGGCCGAGCCAGATCGACTCCGACCCGGACACGGTGTGGCGGCGGCTGCAGATCGTCGATGTCACAGCCGGCGGCGTGAACGACGCGGAGGGGGTGGTGGAGTTCCGCGCCTCGTTCCGCAGTGCCGACGGTGGCGGACTGCTGCACGAGCGCAGCCGATTCAGTCGCGTCGACGGGCGCTTCGTCTACGTGAGCGGCGACATCCTTAACGACTAGATCACCTCTGCAGCCCCACCCTTGCGCGCCGCCGGAGAATCTGCGTACGATGAGCATCGAGTTGAAACGATTCACTTTACGTTTCGACGCCAGAGCTTGTTCCTCACTGTGGAGGCACGTTTATGTCGGCACCCGAATCCCAGCGGGGCGGTACGCCCGCTGGCGTACTGCTCGCACTCCACCACGCGAGCAAGTCCTTCGGGCCGGTGATCGCCCTCTCCGACGGCACCATCGAAATTCGGGCGGGAGAGATCCACGCCCTGGTCGGAGAGAACGGCGCGGGCAAGTCCACTCTCATCAAGGTGCTGGCCGGTGTACATCACCCCGACTCGGGCGATTTTCGATTCGACGGCGCTCCGGTAACGTTCCGGTCTCCCGCCGACAGCAAGGCCGCCGGCATCTCGGTGATCTACCAGGAGCCCACGCTGTTCCCCGACCTCACCGTCGCCGAGAACATCTTCATCGGTCGCCAGCCGCGAGGGCGCGTCGGCCTCATCGACCGAGCGGCCATGCGCAGCCAGGCGGCCGAACTGTTCGCCACCCTCGGCGTGCCCATCGACCCGGACAGGATCGCCGACGGCCTCTCCATCGCCGACCAGCAGATCATCGAGATCGCGAAGGCCATCTCGCTCGACGCGCGCGTGTTGATCATGGACGAGCCCACCGCCGCGCTCAGTGGCGCCGAGGTCGACCGGCTGTTCGGTGTCGCCCGCTCGCTGCGAGACACCGGGGCGGGCATCCTCTTCATCTCGCACCGGTTCGATGAGGTGTTCGGACTCTCCGATCGCATCACGGTGATGCGTGACGGCGCCTACATCGCCACCCATGAGACGGCCGACACCTCCGTCGACGCGATCGTGCGCGAGATGGTGGGCCGCGACATCAGCGCGTTGTTCCCCAAACAGGATGCCGCCATCGGAGAGGTGGTGCTGAAAGTGTCCGGCCTCGGACGCACCGGCGTCTTCCACGACATCGACTTCGAGGTGCGGGCGGGGGAGATCGTAGGGCTGGCCGGGCTGGTGGGTGCTGGGCGAACGGAGGTCGCCAGGGCGGTCTTCGGCATCGACCGCTACGACGCCGGATCGGTCGAGCTCAACGGGCAGCGCCTCCGGCCGCACGACCCGCAGGCCGCCATCGCCGCGGGGATGGGCCTCGTTCCGGAGGACCGCCGCAAACAGGGCCTCGTGATGCAACTGTCGGTCGGTCGTAACGCCACCCTCACGCTGCGCGATTCGCTCGCCCGATTCGGCCTCATCAACGCCACCCGGGAGCGCGCTGCAGGCGAGGACTGGTCCAGGAGGCTGCAGGTGAAGACAGGATCGCAGGATCTTCCGGTGGCGACGCTCTCCGGCGGTAACCAGCAGAAGGTGGTGCTCGCCAAGTGGCTCGCGACCGACCCGAAATTGTTGATCGTCGATGAACCCACCCGCGGGATCGACGTGGGCACCAAAGCGGAGGTGCACCGGCTCATCTCCGACCTGGCCGGTCGCGGCATCGCCGTACTCATGATCTCCTCCGAGCTGCCGGAGGTGCTCGGAATGGCGGACCGCGTGCTGGTGATGCGCGAGGGGCGGATCACCGCAACGCTCGATCGGGCCGACGCCACCGCCGAGCGCGTCATGTTCGCGGCGACCCAGTCCCAGGGGAGCGCCGCATGACCGCCGTCACCTCTGCCCCGGCACCCGCGCAGCCCCGCCGCAAGTCCGCGCTAGCCCGTTTTCTCACCTCCCGTGAGATCCCGGTGGCGAGCGCCCTCATCGTGCTCGTCGTGGTGACCGCGACTCTCAACCCGCTCTTCCTCACCCCGCAGGGGGTGAAGGACCTGCTGCTCAACGCCACCATCGTGGTGATCCTCGCGATCGGGCAGGCGCTCGTGATCATCACCCGCAATGTCGACCTCTCCGTGGGCTCCATGCTCGGGCTCGTTGCGTTCGGCACGGGCACGCAGTTCTCGCTGTTTCCCGACATCCCGATCGTGCTCGTGTTCCTGGTGGGGCTCGTCTTCGGTGGACTGCTCGGTGTCGTCAACGGCCTTCTCGTCACCATCGCCAAGGTGCCCGCTCTCGTGATCACGCTCGGAACGCTCTACATCTTCCGCGGCCTCAACAACGCCTGGGCCGGCGGCACGCAGTACTTCGCCGGCGACCGTCCGCGGGCGTTCTCCAACCTGTCCACCGAAACGCTCCTGGGCTTTCCGATCATCACGCTCCTCGCCGTCGTGGTGGTCACCGTGGTGGCGGTCATCCTCGCCTTCACCAGGGTCGGTCGCGACCTCTACGCGATCGGCAGTGAACCGGAGGCGGCGCGCCTGTTCGGCATCCCGGTGACCCGGCGCGTGCTGGGGGCGTTCGTGGCGAGCGGGATGCTGGCCGGTCTCGCCGGAGTGCTGTACGCGTCGCGCTACAACGCGGTCGGCGCCACCACGGGAACGGGCCTCGAACTCGATGTGGTCGCTGCTGCAGTGGTGGGTGGGGTCGCCATCTTCGGCGGAAGCGGCACGGTAGTCGGAGCCGCGATCGGCGCCGTGCTGCTGACCACGATCACAAGCGCTCTGACGGCGCTGCGGGTCGACAAATTCTGGCAGCAGGCCATCGTGGGCGTGCTGATCCTCTCCGCGATCACTGTCGACCGGGTGGTCAGCCTCTACCGGGCGCGAAAACTTCGAGTGAGCGAGTCACGCAATGTCTGAACCCACTCTGCAGATGACCCCGACCCGCAGCACTCCGACGGCGTCGCCCGCCTCCCGCACGCGACCTCGGTGGGTGCGCACGCTCCTCTCGCGTGATGCCTTCGTGTTCTACGCACTCCTCGCCGTGATCGTCTACGCGTACACCCAGGTGCCGTTCTTCGCCTCCACGCGCACCGTGGGGTTCCTGCTGCTCGACGTGATCCCCATCCTCCTGATCGCCATGCCGATGGCACTCGTGATCATCACCGGTGAGATCGACCTCTCGGTGGCCAGCACCGTCGGCCTCACGAGCGCGGTGATGGGCGTGCTCTTCCAGGGAGGGATGCCCATAGCCCTCGTCATGGTGGTGTGCGTGTCGCTCGGGGTGGTGCTCGGCGCCTTCAACGGGGTGCTCGTCACCGTGCTCGGACTTCCCTCGCTCGCGGTGACGATCGGCACGCTCGCGCTCTACCGCGGCTTCGCGCTCGTGGTGATCGGCGACAACGCCGTGGCGAACTTTCCACGCGAACTCACCGCGTTCGCCACCTCCAAGCTCGGCGCCACCGGCATCCCCACCGCCATGCTGCTCGTACTCGTCGTGGCGGTGTTCTTCGGGGTGCTGCTGCACTTCACCCCCTTCGGTCGCGGGCTGTTCGCCCTCGGCTACAGCAAGGATGCCGCCACCTTCGTGGGCATCAGGGTGGCGCGGTCGAAGTTCTGGCTGTTCGTCAGCACCGGGGTCGTGGCATCCATCGTCGGCATCTTCTGGACTCTGCGGTACTCGAGCGCGCGTTCCGACAACGCCACCGGGATCGAGCTCGCCGTGATCGCTGCGGTGCTGCTCGGCGGAGTGTCGATCTTCGGAGGCAAAGGCTCGATCCCCGGCGTGATCGGCGGTGTGCTGCTCATCGGCACCATCAACTACACGCTGCGCCTGGCGCGCGTGAGCGACGTGGTGCTCAGCATCGTCACCGGCGCCTTGCTCGTGGCCTCGGTGGTCGCCCCCAGCATCATCACGTGGGCAAGCGAGAAACGCCACGCGCGGCGGGGGCGCAAGAAAGAGGAAGCCGCCTCGCCCGGATGACCGATCACCCCCAGCGAACGACCCAGCACCACCATTTGTCGGCCGACCCCAGCCGGCGCCCACCAGGAAAGGAATCACAATGAAGTCGATCCACAGCACCCCACGCGCGAGCACCTCGAGGCGCGTCGGCGTCTTCGCGGCCCTCGCAACTGCGGTAGCCCTCCTCGCGACCGGCTGTGCCGCGCCCACCCCGGGAAGTTCAGGCGGCGGCGACGGTACCGGCGCGAGCGATGCCCTCACGATCGCGTTCCTCCCCAAGCAGCTCAACAACCCCTACACCGACGTGGTGCTCGGAGGAGGTAAGGCCGGAACCGAGGAGATCGGCGGCGAGTACTCCGTTGTCGGTCCTCTCGAGGCGAGCGCATCCTCACAGGTGAGTTTCATCAACACCCTGACCCAGCAGGGCACCAAGGTGATCGTGATCGCCGCGAACGATCCCGATGCCGTTGGGCCCGCGCTGCAGGAGGCGCGCGACGGTGGCGCCAAGATCGTGGCGTTCGACTCCGACACCAACCCGGAGTATCGAGACGTGTTCATCAGCCAGGTGGTGTCGAAAGACGTCGCCCTGATTCAGGTGAAGCAGATCGCCGAGCAGATCGGCGGCGCCGGCGAGATCGCGATTCTCTCGGCCACGGCGAACGCGACGAACCAGAACGAGTGGATCAAGTTCATCGAGGAGGAACTCGCCACCAACCCCGAGTACAAGGACATCACCCTCGTCGCCAAGGTCTACGGCGACGACGACGACGCCAAGTCGTTCCAGGAGGCCCAGGGCCTCGTGTCGGCGTATCCGAACCTCAAGGGCATCATCTCGCCCACGACGGTCGGTATCGCGGCCACCGCTCGGTACCTCTCCACCTCGGAGTACAAGGGCAGGATTGCGCTCGTGGGACTCGGGCTGCCGAACGAGATGCGTGAATTCGTGAAGGACGGCACCGTGAAGGCGTTCGCCCTCTGGGACCCGGCGCAGCTCGGCTACGTGGCCGCCTACGCAGGTCAGGCGCTTGTCGACGGCACCATCACCGGTGCTGAGGGCGACAGCTTCGAAGCAGGCGACCTGGGCACCAAGACGGTGGACGAGAACGGCATCGTGATCGTCGGGCCGCCGACCGAGTTCAACGCCGAGAACATCGACGAGTACGACTTCTAGTCACCCGGCGGGGCCGCCACCACACGGTGTCGGCCCCGCCTTCGTCAAACGAGAGGCCCGCCCGTGCAACGCGTGTGTTTTCTGTTGAAGGTTCGACCGGAACTGCTCGACGAGTACCGTGAGCGGCACGCCGCGGTGTGGCCCGACATGCTCGAGGCGCTCGCCGACTCCGGCTGGCACAACTACTCCCTCTTCCTGCGCGATGACGGCCTGCTCGTGGGCTATCTCGAGACCGAGGATTTCGCCGCCGCCCAGGCCTCGATGGCCGCAACGGCAGTGAACGCGCGGTGGCAGGCCGAAATGGGCCGCTTCTTCGAGGCGCTCGAAGGCTCGCGGCCCGATGAGGCCATGAGCCCGCTCACCGAGGTGTTCCACCTCGAAGATCAGCTCGGAAGGACACCATGACCGACACCGCCCTCGGACTCCCCGCCAAACGCCATCGCCGGCCCACGGTGGGGCTTGTGGCCGGCGGTCTCGGCGCCTACTGGCCGCAGTTCCCGAACCTGCTGCCCCAATTGCGGGAGTCGACGCGCTACGTGACCGATCGGCTCGGCGCGCTCGACGCCGACGTGATCGACGCCGGCTTCGTCTCCGACCCGAAGGATGCGGCGATCGCCGCTGAGACGCTGCGGCGGGGCGACTGCGACCTCATCGTGATGTTCCTCACCACCTACCTCACGTCGTCGATGGTGCTGCCGATCGCGCAGCGCTCGAACACCCCCGTGCTGGTCATCAATCTGCAGCCCACCGAGGCGATGGATCACGCCACCTTCGGCACCGGCGAATGGCTGGCGTACTGCGGCCAGTGCGCCGTGCCGGAGGTCGCCAACGTGTTCCGCCGTGCCGGAATCGAGTTCCGTTCAGTGACCGGGTTCCTCCGCGACGAGAGCGCCTGGGCCCGCATCGGCCAGTGGGTGAGCGCGGCATCCGTTCGGGCCACCCTGCGCACCGCTCGCGCGGGCCTCATGGGGCACCTGTATCCGGGGATGCTCGACGTGTCCACCGACCTCACCCTCGTCTCCACGCAACTCGGCGCGCACGTGGAGGTGCTCGAGTTCGACGACCTGCGTGTGCTCGTCGATGAGGTCACCGACGCCCAGATCGCCGACCGGGTGGAGCTCGCGCGGCGGGTATTCACGCTCGACGGCTCCGTGGATGCCGACGATCTCGCCTGGGGCGCGAAGGTGTCGGTGGGAATCGACCGCCTGGTGGACGAGTTCGCCCTCGATTCGCTCGCGTACTACCACCGCGGCCGTGAGGGCGAACAGCACGAACGCCTCGGTGCCGGCATGATTCTCGGCGCTTCACTGCAGACCGCTCGCGGGGTGCCGATGGCAGGCGAGTACGAACTGCGCACGAGCCTCGCCATGCTCGCCTCGGAGGTGATGGGCGCGGGCGGCTCGTTCACCGAGATCCAATCGATCAACTTCTTCGACGACGTGGTCGAGATGGGGCACGACGGACCGGCCCACCTCGCGGTGAGCGCCAGGGATCCGCTGCTGCGCGGGCTCGGCGTGTTCCACGGCAAACGAGGATTCGGAGTGAGTGTCGAGTTCGATGTGCGGCACGGCCCGGTCACCACCTTCGCGATCGGGCAGGACGCCGACGGCCGATTCACCTTCATCGCCTCGGAGGGCGAGGTCGTTCCGGGCCCTCTGCTCGCGATCGGCAACACCACCTCCAGGGTGAACTTCGGGATGCATCCCGGCGAGTGGGTGGACCGGTGGAGCGCCACCGGCACCGGGCACCACTGGGCCCTCGCTCTCGGCCACCGGAGCGCCGACATCCGCGCGGCCGCAAGCCTCATGGGCATCGAATTCCGCGAGGTCCGCGCCTGAATCACGCCGACGGCGACTATCGCAGGGTGACCGTGTCCGCCGCCGGGCCGTCGGAGTCGGTGGCCGCCACGGACTGCCCGCCGAGGGGCTGTCCGCCCCAGGTGTCGACGGACCATCCGCTCTCGGGGTCGCCCTCGAGCACCACGATTGCGGTGTTGCTGAGGGGGTGGGATGCCGCGAACGCGGCGTCAGCGTCGGCCGAGGCGTACGCCGCCCACGACCGGATCATCGCGCCATGGCTCACCACCACCACACTCTCGGCGCCGGATGCCGCGACCTCCTCCATCACGGCATCGAAGCGCTCCATGACGGCTTCGCCCGACTCGCCGCCGGGGATCATTCCGGAGAGGTCGCCGTTCGCCCAACCGAGCACGGTCGAGAGGTAGATCTCCACTGCTTCGCGGTCGCTGCGCATCTCGAGGTCGCCCGCCGACACCTCGCGCACGCCGTCACGCACGATCACGTCGAGTCCCCGAGCCGCGGCCAGGGGAGCCGCCGTCTGCTGGGCGCGCAGGGTGGTGGACGCGTAGATCGCGTCGATGCGTTCCTCGGCGAGAGCCGCGGGCAGGGCATCCGCCTGCTGCTGTCCGAGGTCGGTGAGGCCCGCGCCCGGCAGCGCCGTGTCGAGGTAGCCCTTGACGTTCGAAAAGGTC
Organism: uncultured Actinomycetota bacterium; assembly: GCA_963756375.1. Classification (GTDB taxonomy): domain Bacteria; phylum Actinomycetota; class Actinomycetes; order Actinomycetales; family Microbacteriaceae; genus Marisediminicola. The sequence goes on from CAVWNJ010000005.1 coordinate 2,175,396, forward strand.
TGCCCGTGCCGGATCAGGAGGAGCCGCATGATCAAAGACTAAGACGATCTCGTGGGTGCAGACGGGGGCTTTCTATCGGATTCGGCTGAATCCTCGCAAGACCCTGCCGTTTGCGTACCACCGGTTGTACCCTCATGCGCATGGTGTCCCTCGCGCGTGCGTCCATCCAACAGAGTGACGGCAGCGCGTTCGCGTTCTTCCTTCGAGAGGCGCTCGAGCTACACCTCGCACAGTGCAACGTCGCGTTGGCGTTCGCGTCGTACGAGGCGGCGATGGCCGAGTGCCCCGACAAAACCGACCTCACCTCCGCGTTCCAGCGAGTTCTCGAACGCGCGCAGTACGACGGCGAGGTGCGCTCCGAGTTCAACACCGACGACCTCGAGCACCTCGTGTGCGGCATCGAGTTCGCGGTGCGCATGTGCGACCCGCGAACCCAGACCGAATGCACGGCCCGGTACCTCCAGGTCGTGCTCCTCGGCCTCCGCCCCTAGCCCCCGGACTGCGGCGTCATCCTGCCCCTCAGCCGACCGGGGTGAGCAGGAAGAGCGGAATCTGCCGGTCGGTCTTCGTCTGGTAGTCCGCGTAATCGGGCCAGGCCGCGACCGACCGGTCCCACCATGCCGCGCGCTGGTCGGCATCCGTGATCTCGTGCGCCTCGAAGTCGCCCTTGTGCGTCTTGTCCTGCAGTTCCACGAGCGGATGGGCCTTGAGGTTGTAGTACCAGACCGGATGCTTCGGCGCCCCGCCCAAGGAGGCGACCACCACATACTCGCCCTCGTGCTCCACTCGCATCAGCGCCGTCTTGCGGAGCTTGCCGGTCTTGGCTCCCACGGTGGTGAGCACCACCACGTCGCGACCCCGCAGGGTTGTGGCCTCCGTGCCACCCGAGCTCTCATAGAGCTCCACCTGCTCGCGCGCCCAGTCGGCCGTGCTCGGTTCGTATTCTCCAGTCAATGGCATGCGCCCATCCAATACCGGTTTCTGCCGATCGTCCAACCGAACGGTTGACGCGGCGAGGCGCGGAGTTCTACTATCGACTACCGGCTTGAAACGATTCATTTAGGGTCGTCTCAAGTGATGCACAGTCGCACCGAAGCGCGAGATCAGCGCACACCGCCGGCCGACCAGAACGTGAAGGAACCCCGTGAGCATCGACGCCACAGTCTTATCTGTCCTCGAACGTCAAGCCATCGAGCTGCCCTCGTGGGCGTTCGGCAATTCGGGAACCCGCTTCCGGGTGTTCGGCACACCCGGCACTCCGCGCACGCCCGAGGAGAAGATCGCCGACGCCGCACAGGTGCATAAGGTGACGGGGCTCGCCCCCAGCGTCGCCCTGCACATCCCGTGGGACCGGGTCGACGACTTCACAGCGCTCAAGGCGTTCGCGCGCGACCACGGGGTCGAACTCGGCACGGTCAACTCGAACACGTTCCAGGACGAGGACTACAAGTTCGGCAGCCTCGCGGCATCCGACCCCGCCGTTCGACAGAAAGCCATCGACCACCACTTCGAGTGCATCGACGTGATGCACCAGACCGGCTCCCGCGACCTCAAGATCTGGCTCGCCGACGGCACAAACTACCCGGGGCAAGACGACATCCGTCGCCGACAGGACGCCCTGGCCGAATCCCTCGCGACCATCTACGAGCGCATCGGCGACACGCAGCGACTCGTGCTCGAGTACAAGTTCTTCGAGCCGGCGTTCTATCACACGGATGTTCCGGACTGGGGCACCTCCTACGCGCAGGTGAGCGCCCTCGGCGAGCGTGCACTCGTGTGCCTCGACACCGGGCACCACGCACCCGGCACCAACATCGAGTTCATCGTGGCCCAGCTGTTGCGTCTCGGGAAGCTCGGCTCGTTCGACTTCAATTCGCGCTTCTACGCCGACGACGACCTGATCGTGGGGTCGGCCGACCCGTTCCAGCTGTTCCGCATTCTGGCCGAGGTGATCCGCGGTGGCGGTATGGACGTCGACAGCCCTGTCGCGTTCATGCTCGACCAGTGCCACAACATCGAGGCGAAGATTCCGGGGCAGATTCGCTCGGTGCTCAACGTGCAGGAGATGACGGCGCGCGCCCTGCTCATCGACCGCGACGCCCTCGCCACCGCCCAACGGGAGAACGATGTGCTCGGCGCGAACGCCATCTACATGGACGCGTTCTACACCGACGTGCGCCCGGATCTTGCCTCCTGGCGGGAGAGCCGCGGGCTGCCCGCCGACCCGATGCGGGCCTTCGCGGCCTCCGGGTATCTCACCGCGATAGCCGAAGACCGCGTCGGCGGCGTGCAGGCGGGGTGGGGAGCATGACGAACCCGACCGCCGCAGACCTGATCGCCCGCAGCAATCGCCTCGGGGCCGACCCCCGCAACACCAACTACGCCGGCGGCAACACCTCCGCCAAGGGAACCGAGACCGACCCCGTCACCGGCGAGCCGGTGGAGCTGCTCTGGGTGAAGGGCTCGGGCGGAGATCTCGGCACGCTGAAGGAGCAGGGCCTCGCCGTACTCCGCCTTGACCGCCTCCGCGCACTGTCCGGCGTCTACCCGGGCGTCGAGCGGGAAGACGAGATGGTGGCCGCGTTCGACTACGCGCTGCACGGCAAGGGGGGCGCCGCGCCGTCGATCGACACGGCGATGCATGGGCTCGTGGACGCCCCGCACGTCGACCACCTGCACCCGGATTCCGGCATCGCGTTCGCGACCGCCGCCGACGGCGAGGAGCTCACCGCGAAGGCGTTCGGCGGCCGAGTGGTGTGGGTTCCGTGGCGCAGGCCAGGCTGGCAGCTCGGCGAGGACATCGCCGCGATCAAGACGGCGCATCCCGAGGCGATCGGGTGCATCCTCGGCGGCCACGGCATCACCGCGTGGGGCGACACGAGCGACGAGGCCGAGGCCAACTCCCTCTGGATCATCGAGACCGCGCAGCGCTACATCGACGACAACGGCACCGCTGACCCGTTCGGTGCGGCGCTCGACGGCTATGCGCCGCTCGCCCCGGCCGAACGCCGGGTGCGGGCATCCGCCATCGCCGCGCACCTGCGCAGCATCGCGTCGACCGACCGTCCGCAGGTGGGTCACTTCAGCGACGCGGATGCCGTGCTCGAGTTCCTCTCGCGCAGCGAGCATCCGCGGCTCGCCGCCCTCGGCACCAGTTGCCCCGACCACTTCCTGCGCACCAAGGTGAAGCCGCTGCTGCTCGACCTGCCCGCCACCGCGAGCATCGACGACACCGTGGCCCGACTCACCGAGTTGCACGAGCAATACCGGGCCGACTACCAGGCGTATTACGACGCGCACGCCACGGCGGACTCCCCCGCCATCCGAGGCGCCGACCCGGCCGTCGTGCTGATCCCCGGCGTCGGCATGTTCAGCTACGGCGCCAACAAGCAGACCGCGCGAGTGGCCGGGGAGTTCTATCTCAACGCCATCAACGTGATGCGTGGCGCCGAGGCGATCTCCCGATATTCACCGATCTCCGACGAGGAGAAGTTCCGCATCGAGTACTGGGCGCTGGAGGAGGCCAAGCTGCAGCGGATGCCGAAACCGAAGCCGCTCGCCTCGCGCATCGCCCTGGTGACCGGCGCCGCATCCGGCATCGGAAAGGCCATCGCCACGCGCCTCGCCGAGGAGGGCGCGTGCGTGGTGATCGCCGACCTGGATCTCGCGAAGGCGCAGGCCGCCGCCGCGGAACTCGGAACGACCGACGTAGCCATCGGCGTGCAGGCCGACGTGACCCAGGAACTGCAGGTGCAGAATGCGGTGGATGCCGCCCTGCTCGCGTTCGGCGGACTCGACCTCGTGGTGAACAACGCGGGCCTCTCGCTGTCGAAGTCGTTGCTCGAGACGACCGTCGCCGACTGGGACCTCCAGCACAACGTGATGGCGAAGGGCTCGTTCCTCGTGTCGCGGGCTGCCGCCAAGGCGCTCATCGACCAGAAGCTCGGTGGGGACATCATCTACATCTCGTCGAAGAACTCGGTGTTCGCGGGCCCGAATAACATCGCCTATTCGGCCACGAAGGCCGATCAGGCGCACCAGGTTCGGCTGCTCGCGGCCGAGCTCGGTGAGCACGGCGTGAAGGTGAACGGCATCAATCCCGACGGGGTGGTGCGCGGATCCGGCATCTTCGCCGGCGGGTGGGGAGCGAAACGCGCGGCCGTCTACGGCGTGCCCGAGGACGAGCTGGGCAAGTACTACGCGCAGCGCACCCTGCTGAAGCGCGAGGTGCTGCCGGAGAACGTGGCCAACGCGGTGTTCGCGCTGTGCTCGTCTGACCTCAGCCACACGACCGGCCTGCACATTCCGGTCGACGCCGGGGTGGCAGCCGCCTTCCTGAGATGAGCGGCACGCTCGAGGGGACGAGCGGATGACCGTCTCGGTTGCCGCGGTGGACCTCGGCGCAACGAGCGGCCGGGTGATGCTCGGACGGGTCGGAGACAACGAGCTGTCGCTGCATCCGATCGCACGGTTCGCCAACCAGCCGGTGCGCATCGCCGACGGGCTGCACTGGAACATCCTGGAGCTGTACCGCAACGTGCTGGTCGGGCTCACCGAGGCGGCGCGCGCCGACGAGACGCTCGCGAGCGCGGGCATCGACTCGTGGGCCGTGGATTACGCGCTGCTCAGCGGCGACCGGATGCTCGGCACGCCGTTCCACTATCGCGACGAGCGCACGGCTCACGGCGTGCGGGCGACGCACTCGCGGGTGGCACCGGAGGGGTTGTACGCGGCGAACGGGTTGCAGCATCTCCCCTTCAACACTCTGTATCAGCTCGCGGCGGACCAGCCGAGTGGTGCTCTTGCGGGCGCTGATGCGATGCTGCTCATCCCCGACCTGCTCGGCTTCTGGCTCACCGGTCGCCGGGTCGCGGAGCGTACCAACGCCTCCACCACGGGGCTGCTCGGTGTGCGGTCAGGGGCCTGGGACGATGCGCTCATCGACACGCTCGGCCTCCCGCGGGGCCTCTTCCCCGAACTCGTGGACGCCGGCACGACGATCGGACCCATCACCGCCGACATCGGCAGACCGCTGCAGTTGGTGGCGGTCGGATCGCACGACACCGCGTCGGCGGTCGTGGCCGTGCCCGCGACATCCGACGAGGTCGCCTACATCAGCTGCGGCACCTGGGGACTCGTGGGCGTCGAGCTCGACAGTCCGGTGCTCACCGAGGCCGCGCGGCTCGCAAACTTCACCAACGAGGGCGGTGTGGACGGCCGGGTGCGGTTTCTGCACAACGTGATGGGGCTGTGGTTGCTGAGCGAATCCGTGCGGGAATGGGAGCGCGACGGCGACACCATCGACCTCGCACGGCTGCTCTCCGAGGCGGATGCCGCGACCGCGCCGACCTTCGACGCCGACGACCCGCGCTTCCTCGCGCCCGGGGACATGCCCGCGCGCATCCGCGGCTGGTTCGAGGATCGCGGCGAGCGCCCGCCCGGCACCCGCGCGGAGGTGGTGCGCAGCATTCTGCAGTCGTTGGCGACGGCGTTCGCTCGCACGGTGGAGGAGGCATCCGCTCTCTCCGGTCGCCGCGTGCGCACCGTGCACCTCGTGGGCGGCGGGTCGCAGAATGCGCTGCTCTGCCAACTGACCGCCGACGCGGTCGGCCTGCCGGTGCTTGCGGGACCGGTGGAGGCGACCGCGCTCGGAAACGCGCTCGTGCAGGCGCGGACGCACGGTGCGACATCCGCGACGCTCGAGGGGATGCGGGCGCTCGTGGCGGCGGCGTTCAGCCCGCGGGTGTTTCTGCCGCGGTAAGCGCCGCCGCCCCGCCCCGCCGGTCGAGCCTCCGCCGGTCGAGCCCGTCGAGACCCCCGCACGGTCGAGCCACCCCGCCGGTCGAGCCTGTCGAGACCCCCGCCGGTCGAGCCTGTCGAGACCCCCGCACCCCACCCCGCCGGTCGAGCCTGTCGAGACCCCCGCACCCCACCCCGCCGGTCGAGCCTGTCGAGACCCCCGCACCCCGCCCCGCCGGTCGAGCCTGTCGAGACCCCGCCGGTCGAGCCGTCGGACCTCCCGATCTCGACAAGCTCGATCAGCGGGTTTCTCGCCTCCGCCGGTCGAGCCTGTCGAGACCCCCGCACTCGCCTCCCGATCTCGACAAGCTCGATCAGCGGTTCTCGCCCGATCTCGACAAGCTCGATCAGCGGATTCGGCCCGATCTCGACAAGCTCGATCAGCGGGTTTCTCGCCTCCGCCGGTCGAGCTTGTCGAGACCCCCGCCCGATCTCGACAGGCTCGATCAACGGATTGCCCGCCCGATCGGCAGAACCTCCCTTGCGCACCATGGCCACACTCGGCTACCGTGTGGTCAGACCACACGGCGAGGAGGCGGGCATGACCACAGCCAGCCCGCGCGCCTGGGAAACTCGTGCTCGCCCACATCGAGCGCCAGCTACTCGACGGCGGCCTCACGCCGGGCGACCACCTCCCCCCGGAACGCACGCTCGCCACCGACCTCGGCGTCGGCAGGTCATCCGTGCGCGAAGCGGTGCGCGTGCTCGAAGCACTCGGACTCATCCGCACGCGCACCGGTTCCGGCCCCACCGCCGGCGCCGTCGTCGTCGCGCGCCCGACCGGCGGGATGTCGCAGCTGCTGCGCCTGCAGGTGGCGGCCACCGGGTTCCGCGTGCGCGAGATCGTGGAGACGCGACTCGTGCTGGAGGCGGCCGTGGTCGCCCGACTGGCCGAGGCCGGCGGCGCATCCCTCGCCGACGCCGACGAACTGCTCGACGCCATGGACGCCGACCTCACGCCCGAAGAGTTCCTCGCCCTCGACGCCGCCTTCCATCTCGCCCTCGCCGATGCCGCGGACAACGTCGTGATCGCGTCGATGATGGCCGGCCTGCGCGACTCGATCGAGACCTATGTGCTCGACGCGGCATCCGCTCTGCCCTCCTGGATGCGCACCGCCGACCGACTGCGCGCCGAGCACCGCGGAATCGTCGCCGCCATCCGATCGGGCGATGCAGCGGATGCCGCCTCCCGCATCCGTGCCCACATCTCCGGCTACTACGCCGAAAGCAACATCGCGCAGGGCCACATCGCGCAGAGCGACACCGCCGAACCGCACACCACACAGAGCCACGCCGCGAAAGCGGTCGGCGCGCCCGAACCACACCTTCAGCCAGCACCGCGACCAGAGAGCAACCGATGATCCAGAGACGTTTTCCGAACCCGCGCGACCTCGCGCCGCTCATGAAGTTCAAGGCCCCCACCCTCAACGCCAAGAAGCGGCGGCTTGAGGAGGCCCTCACCATTGAGGACCTGCGCACCATCGCCAAGCGCCGCACGCCGAAGGCCGCCTTCGACTACACCGACGGATCCGCCGAAGCCGAGCTGTCGCTCCGCCGCGCGCGCCAGGCGTTCCGCGACATCGAGTTCCACCCCGCGATCCTGCGCGACGTCTCGAAGGTCGACACCTCCTCCACAGTGCTCGGCTCCACCACCGCACTCCCTTTCGGCATCGCGCCCACCGGTTTCACCCGCATGATGCACACGGAGGGTGAGATCGCCGGGGCGAGCGCAGCCGCCGCCGCCGGCATCCCGTTCTCCCTCTCCACGATGGGCACAACCTCGATCGAGGATGTCGCGGCCGCCAACCCCGGCGGACGCAACTGGTTCCAGCTCTACATGTGGAAAGACCGCGACCGCTCGATGGCGCTCGTCGATCGGGCGGCGAAGGCCGGGTTCGAGACCCTGCTGGTGACGGTGGATGTGCCGGTCGCCGGCGCACGCCTCCGGGACAAGCGCAACGGCATGACCATCCCGCCGACCCTCACCCCCAAGACGGTGCTCAACGCCCTGCCGAGGCCGGAGTGGTGGATCAACTTCCTCACCACCGAGCCGCTCGCGTTCGCATCCATCGACCGCTGGTCCGGCACTGTCGCGGAACTCCTCGACACCATGTTCGACCCCACGGTCACCTACGACGACCTGGCCTGGATCAAGTCGCAGTGGCCGGGCAAGCTCGTGGTCAAGGGAGTGCAGTCGGTGGATGACGCGCGGCGGGTCGCCGAGCTCGGCGTCGACGGCATCATCCTCTCCAACCACGGCGGACGTCAGCTCGACCGCGCGCCGATCCCCTTCCACCTGCTGCCCCAGGTCGTGCGCGAGGTCGGCAGCGACACCGAGGTCCACCTCGACACCGGCATCATGACGGGGGCCGACATCGTGGCGTCGGTGGCGCTGGGCGCCAAGTTCACCCTCATCGGCCGCGCCTACCTCTACGGCCTGATGGCCGGCGGTCGGGACGGCGTTGACCGGGCGATCGACATCCTGCGGAGTGAGATCGAGCGCACGATGCGGCTGCTCGGGGTCACCTCCCTCGCCGAACTCACCCCGGAGCACGTCACGCAGTTGGAGCGCCTGGCGCCCCGTCCCCGCGGCTGACCCGACGCCCGGCCGGTTCACAACTCAGGACGGATTGCGGCTACCGCCGCCGCAGGGCCCGTTTCGGGAGGCCCGGGCCAATCCGTCCTGAGTTGTGAACGGCAACGGCGGTCAACCCGCCGGAAACGGTCATGGCGCAGCGCCCCGGGCCCAGGCCTGGACACGGGTCGCTTCGCCGCGACACGGTTCACAACTCAGGACGGATTGCGGCTACCGCCGCCACAGGGCCCATTTCGGGAGGCCCGGGCCAATCCGTCCTGAGTTGTGAACGGCAACGGCGGTCAACCCGCCGGAAACGGTCATGGCGCAGCGCCCCGGCCTGTGAACAGGCCCATCGGGCGCGACACGGTTCACAACTCAGGACGGATTGCGGTTACCGCCGCCACAGGGCCCATTTCGGGAGGCCCGGGCCAATCCGTCCTGAGTTGTGAACGCCAACGGCCGCCGACGCGCCTCAGACCCCAACGGCCGCCGACGCGCCTCGAACGCCACCGGCGCCCAACCCGCCTCAGCTGCCGACGGGCCGCAGACGCAGGTTCTGCATTCCGCCGTCGACGGCGAGGTCGACACCGGTCGTGGATCCGGACCGCGGGCTGGCGAGGTAGGCGATCGCGTCAGCCACCTCGTCGGGTGACACCATTCGGCCGTGCGGCTGGCGCGCCTCGAGCGCAGCGCGCTCGGCAGCCGGGTCGGCGGCGCTCTGCAGCAGACGCCCGATCCACGGGGTGTCGGCTGTGCCAGGGCATACGCAGTTGACGCGGATGCCCTCGCGCAGGTGATCGGCGGCCATGGCGCGGCTGAGCGCGAGCACGGCACCCTTCGACGCCGAGTACAGCGCGCGCTGCGGGAGCCCGGCGGTCGCCGCGATCGACGAGGTGTTCACGATCGCGGCCGACGGCGACTTGCGCAGCCACGGGAGCGCCGCGCGGGTCACCCGCGCGATGCCGGTCACGTTGATGTCGAACACCCTCGCCCACTCGGCGTCGTCGTTGTCGGCCACGCTGCCTTGCGCGCCGATCCCGGCGTTGTTCACGATGATGTCGATGCGCCCGAACCGAGCGGCGACGGCGTCGACCGCCGCACGCACGGAGGCGTCATCCGACACATTGCCTACGACGCCGAACACGCCGTCGCCCACGTCGTCGGGGTTGAGGTCGAGTGCCGCGACCCGCGCGCCCCCGGCCACGAGTCTCGCCGCGACGGCGGCCCCGATGCCGGATGCCCCTCCCGTGACGATCGCGACGAGGCCGGAGAACTCCGGCATCGCGATACCCGCAGCGACAGCGTCGCCGGAAGTCTGCTCGCTCATGTCTTACCCCTTACCCGTCGAAGTGCCCGCAGAAGTACCCGCCGAAGTACCCGCCGAAGTGCCCGCAGACGAACCAGCCGACCGCACCGGTGCGTCGACGAACTCCTGGCGCTGGCGCCCGAGCCCTTCGATCTCGATCTCGCACACGTCGCCGGCCTTGAGGTACGGGAACCTGCCCGACAGCGCGACACCCTCCGGCGTGCCGGTGAGCACGAGGTCCCCCGGCTCCAGGGCGAGGTACTGGCTGAGGTGCCACACGATGAAGTCGACCCCGAAGATCTGGTCTGCGGTGGTCGAATCCTGGCGCGGCTCGCCGTTCACGAAGCTCTGAAGCTGGAGACGCTGGTAATCCACCTCGTCCGGAGTGACGAGCCACGGTCCGGTCGGGTTGAACCCGGGGGCGCACTTGCCCTTCGACCACTGCCCGCCCGACACCGCCATCTGGAAGTCCCGCTCGGAGACATCGTTGGCTGCCACGAAGCCGGCGATGTGTCGGATGCTGTCGGCTGGGGAGTCGAGGTAGGAGGCGCGTTCCCCGATCACGATGCCGAGCTCCACCTCCCAGTCGGTCTTGGTGCTGGTGCGCGGTATCTCCACGGTGTCGTAGGGACCGACCACGGTGTTCGGGGTCTTCAGAGAAGATGATCGGCACCTCGGGGGGCGCCGATCCCGACTCTGCCGCATGGGCCGCGTAGTTCATCCCGATGCAGATCACGGCGCTCGGGCGCGCGATCGGCGCTCCGACCCGCAGCCCCGCAGCGTTTGCGAGCTCCGGCAGGGTGCCGCTGGAGATGGCGTCGCGCACGGCGTCGAGGCCGCCGCTCTCGAAGAATCGGGCGTCGATATCGGGGCTGATGCTCGACACGTCCAGCCACGTGTCATCGACGAGCACGGCGGGAGTCTCGTGGCCCACGGGGCCGAGTCGGGCGAGTTTCATATGGCGATCCCTCATACGGTCGGCGTCAGCCGAAATACGGTCGGCGTCAGCCGAGACAGCGACGACGTCGGCCGAAACACAGGCGATGCGGGCCGGAACACAGGCGGCTTCGGCCGAAGAACATCAGAACTATAGCGAGCACGCGGCGAGCAGATGCCCCCGCGGAGCAACATTGACAGCATATACATCGGATGTCTAGGCTCTAGCCGTCCCAATGAAGGAGATCCCGTTGTGAGTACAGTCATCGCCCTGGAGACCAGCGACATCCGGTTTCCCACGTCGCAATCGCTCGATGGCTCCGACGCCATGAATCTCGACCCGGACTACTCCGCCGCCTACGTGCGCATCCTCACCGACGACGCCGACGGCCTCGAGGGTCACGGCTTCGTGTTCACCATCGGACGAGGCAACGACGTGCAGGTCGCCGCCATCCAGGCCCTCGCCGACCACGTTGTCGGCCATGATCTGAACGAGTTGCTCGACGACATGGGAGCCACCTGGCGTTCCTTCGTCTGGGACTCGCAGTTGCGCTGGCTCGGACCCGAGAAGGGCGTCATGCACATGGCCATCGGCGCGGTCGTGAATGCCCTCTGGGACCTCAAGGCCAAGCGCGCCGGACTTCCGCTCTGGCAGTTGCTGTCCCGCATGTCGCCCAGCGAGATCGTGGATCTCATCGACTTCCGCTACCTCACCGACGCGATCACCCCGGAGGAGGCGCTCGCGATCCTGGAGCGCGCCGTGCCCGGCCGCGAGGAACGTGAGTCCACGCTGCTCGCGAACGGATATCCCGCCTACACGACCACACCGGGCTGGCTCGGCTACAGCGACGAGAAGCTCGTGCGGCTCGCCCGCGAGGCCGTCGCGGACGGCTTCTCGATGATCAAGCTCAAGGTCGGCGGCGACCTTCAGGACGACATCCGGCGGATGCGCCTGGCCCGCGAGACCGTGGGCCCCGACATCCGCATCGGCACCGACGCCAATCAACGCTGGGGCGTTGCCGAGGCGATCGAATGGATGTCGCACCTCGCCGAATTCGACGTGGCATGGATCGAGGAGCCGACGAGCCCAGACGACGTGCTCGGTCACGCCGCGATCGCGAAGGGCGTGCATCCGATTCCGGTGGCGACCGGCGAGCACATGGCCAACCGGGTGATGTTCAAGCAGTTCCTGCAGGCAGAGGCGCTGTCGGTGCTGCAGATCGATGCAACGCGCGTGGGCGGGGTGAACGAGAACATCGCGATCATGCTTCTCGCCGCCAAGTTCGGCGTTCCGGTGTGCCCGCACGCCGGCGGTGTCGGGTTGTGCGAGGCGGTGCAGCACATGTCGATGTTCGACTTCGTGGCCATCTCCGGCGACGTCGGCGGCCGCGTGATCGAGTTCGTCGACCACCTGCACGAGCACTTCGTGACGCCGGTCGACGTGCACGGCGGCTCGTACCACGCGCCTCTCGCCCCGGGGGCGGGAACGGAGATGCACGCCGCGAGTCGTGCCGAGTTCGCGTTCGACGCCCATGCCTGAGCTTCCGCGGCTCGGCTACGGCGCCGCCAACGTCGGCAACCTCTACCGGGCGCTCTCCGACGAGGAGTCCGACGACATTCTCAACGCCGCGTGGGATGCCGGCATCCGCTACTTCGACACCGCCCCGCACTACGGGCTCGGGCTGTCGGAGCGGCGGCTCGGCGCCTTCCTCCGCACCAAGCCGCGGCAGGATTTCGTGGTGTCGACGAAGGTGGGCAGGCTGCTTCGGCCTTCCCCCGAGACGGCAGGCACGCTCGACCTAGCGCACGATTTCGCCGTGCCGGCGGACACGAAGCGGGTCTGGGATCTCACCGCCGACGGCATCCGCCGCAGCGTGGAGGAGTCACTTGAACGCACCGGGCTCGACCGCTTCGACATCCTCTACCTGCATGATCCGGAGCGGCACGACCTCACCGCCGGCATCGCCGAGGCGATCCCGGCACTGGTCGCCCTGCGCGAGGAGGGCGCTGTCTCCAGCATCGGCGTCGGTTCGATGTCGACGGATGCCCTGCTCGCGTCTGCCGAGACCGGCGTGCTCGATCTGCTCATGATCGCCGGCCGTTTCACGCTCGCCGACCAGTCGGCTCTCGCCGAGGTGGTACCCGCGTGCAGGCGGGCTGGAACGGGGATCGTGAACGCCGCGGTGTTCAACTCCGGGCTGCTCGCCCGCGAGAATCCCGGCGCAGACAGCCGCTTCGACTACGGCGAGGTGCCTGCCGAGCTGCTCGCGCGCGTCACCGCCATCGCCGAGATCTGCCGTGAGTTCGGCGTGTCCCTGCCGACTGCGGCACTGCAGTACCCGATGCGCGAAACCGCCGTCGTCTCCACCGTCGTGGGCGGCAGCAAGCCGTCGCACGTGATTCAGAGCGCGGAGCGCGTGGCCGAGGAGGTCCCAGAAGAACTCTGGTCAACGCTCGCCGACCGCGGGCTCATCCCCGCGTGATCCGCCCATGAGCGCCGCACCTATCCCCGGCAGCATCGACGCGCACCTGCACGTGTGGGACCTCGGCGTGGGTGACTACCCGTGGCTCGGCCCGCAGCACGGCGTGCTGTACGACACGTTCACCGCCGACCAGGCCAGGGCCGAACTCGACGCGAGCGGCATCGAGAGCGCCGTGCTCGTGCAGGCGGAGGATTCGGTGCGCGAGACGGAGTGGATGCTGGATCTCGCCGCCGAGCATCCGTGGATCGTCGGGGTGGTCGGTTGGATGCCCCTCGAGAACCCACGCCTCACGGCGGAGACCCTCGACCGCCTGCGACCCGACACCGCGTCGCGACTCTGCGGCATCCGTCATCTGGTGCACGACGACCCGCGCGCGGACTTTCTCCTCCTGCCCGCCGTGCGGGAGTCCCTGGCGCTGCTCGCCGAGCGTGGAATCCCGTTCGACATCCCCGATGCCTGGCCCCGTCACCTCGGTCAGGCGGTGGACCTTGCGACAGATCTGCCGAGTCTCACCATCGTGATCGACCACTTCGGCAAGCCTCCGCGCGGCAGTGCTGACCTCTCGCGGTGGGAGGCCACGTTCCGCGCCGCCGGCGAACTGCCGAACACGGTCACGAAGCTCTCCGGACTCGGCGTGATGGGCGCCCCGTTCACCGCGGATGCCCTCCGTGACGTATGGGCGATCGCCCTGGATGCCTTTGGTCCGTCGCGCATCATGTTCGGCAGCAATTGGCCGGTCGCCCTGCTCGACGGCGGTTTCCGTGCCACTGTCGAGGTGCTGACGGAGCTCATCACCGACCTGTCGCCCGACGCCCGAGCCGAGGTGCTCGGCGGCACCGCCCGCCGGGTGTACCGGCTGCCCGCGTCATCCCCCACTTCGTAGTCGTCTCACCACCACCGAAAGGATCCCCATGCTCGACGGAATCAACCCACTCCTCACCGGCGACCTGCTCAAGCACCTCGACGAGATGGGCCACTCCGACACGGTGATCATCGTCGACGCGCACTTCCCGGCGGCGCGGCTGGCTGATCGCCTCGTCACGCTTCCCGGAACCTCTGCGCCCGATGCCCTCGCGGCGGTGCGCAGCGTGCTGCCGCTCGACGACACCCCCGCCGTCGACCTCATGACCTCGGCCGACGCGAGCGTGCTCCCCATCCAGCGCGAACTCATGGCGGCCGCGGGAGTCGACGAAGACGGGGTGCGCTTCGTCGACCGGTACGCGTTCTACGACGCCGCGGAGGACGCGTTCGTGATCATCCGCACCGGCGAGACGCGCACCTACGGCTGCGTGATCGTGCGCAAGGGCCTCGTCGGCCACTAGGTGGGCCCGCGCCTCCCGCAGGCGTTAGCGCGAGCCCGACGCCTGCGCGTCAGCGCGAGCCGACGCCTGCGCGTCAGTGCATCCCGATCGACTCCACCGACCGCAGTTGCCCGCGGATGAAGGCGTTCGCGTGCGCCGCAAGGTCGTCGGAGTCCTCCCACAGGTTGCGCCAGATTCCGAGGGTGTTGCTGAGGCTCGGATGCACGACCGCCGACGAGAACGACTCGAACACGATCGGACCGTCGTAGGAGATGCGGGCGAGCCCGCGGAACAGTGAGTCGAAGTCCACCGTGCCCGAGCCGAGGTATCCGCGGTGACTTTCGCCGATGTGCACGTAGCCGAGCCGCGCTCCCACATCGAGCACCGGCGAGAACTGATCCGACTCCTCGATGTTCATGTGATAGCTGTCGAGGTGCACCGACACGTTCGGGTGATCGATCTCGTCGAGGAAGTCGAGGGCCTCGCGCCCCGTGTTGATCACGTTCGTCTCGTAGCGATTCACGACCTCGAGCGAGAGGTGGATGCCCATCCCGTCGGCGCGCGACGCGAGACGACGGAGCGCCCCGGCGCTGGCCGCACGCCCCTCGGATGTGGCCGGCTGCATGTACTTCTTCATCGCGCTGTAGAGCACTCCGCAGAGCCGCGTGCCGCCCATCGCCGCCACGATGTCGAGGCATTCCGTGAGCATCCGTTCGCCGGCGGCCGCCGCTGCCGGGTCGGCGCTGGTGAGGTCGGTCGCATCCGACAGACCGAGCGACGCGGATGCCTTGAGGTCGTGTTCGGCGAGCAGCCGCGCCGCAACATCCCGGTCGAACGAGTAGGGATCCATCAGAGGTATCTCGATCAGATCGAAGCCCGCCGTCTTGGTCTTCGCGATCGCGGTCGTGAGCCCCGCCTCGTCGAACTCGCCCACAAAAACGAGCCCGTGCACGCCTATTTCCACCGATGATCCTCGATTCCGCCGGACTCGCGCCGGTCGCCGGGGACAGCCTATTGAACTACGGCAGAAAATAGATACATTGAAGTACACGTTGATTGCGGTCGAGTAACAGGACGCAATTGATCGGACGTCTGTGGCGATCCATGCCATGATCGTCCTGAATTATTCCTCCGATGAAGTGGGTAGGCACGTGCCGAATCAGTTATTGAAGGTCACCGGGATCAGTAAGGCGTTCCCTGGTGTGCAGGCTCTCCAGGATGTGAGTTTCGAACTCAACCGGGGTGAGGTACTCGCCCTGGTGGGCGAGAACGGGGCGGGAAAGTCGAGCCTCATGAAGATCCTGTCCGGCATCTACACGAAGGATGCCGGCGCCATCGCCCTCGACGGCGAAGAGGTCGTCATCGACAGCCCGAAGCATGCGCAGGAGCTCGGCATCAACATCATCCATCAGGAGATGAACCTGATGCCCCACCTCACGGTGGCCCAGAACATCTACATCGGCCGAGAGCCGCGCATCGGTCCGTTCGTCAACGAGCGGGCGCTCAATGCGAAGACCACCGAACTGCTCACTCGCCTGGGCATCAACCTCAAGGCCAAAGAGCTGATCGAAGACCTCACCGTCGCCAAGCAGCAGATGGTGGAGATCGCGAAGGCCCTCTCCTTCGATGCCAAGGTGCTCATCATGGACGAGCCCACCTCGGCGCTCACCAACTCCGAGACCGAGACGCTCTTCACCCTCATCGAAGGACTGAAGACCCACGGCACCGGTGTCATCTACATCTCGCACCGCATGGAAGAGCTCAAGCGCATCGCCGATCGCGTCACGGTGTTGCGCGATGGGCAGTACATCGGCGACCTCGAGAAGTCGGAACTCGAAATCTCCAGGATCATCGAGATGATGGTCGGCCGCCCGCTCGAGGAAGGCGCCCGCCCACAAGCCAGGGAGCACCGCCAGGACGAGGTCGTTCTCAAGGTCACCGGGCTCAACACCCGCCACCTGCTGAAGGACATCAGCTTCGAACTGCGACGGGGCGAGATCCTCGGGTTCGCCGGCCTCATGGGAGCCGGTCGCACCGAGGTCGCTCGCGCCATCATCGGCGCGGATTCCGCCGAAAGCGGCACAGTGGAGATCGGCGGCAAGGTCGTCTCGATCAAGCAGCCAGCGGATGCCGTGGCGAATGGCGTGGGGTACCTCTCCGAGGACCGCAAACTCCTCGGGCTCCTGCTCGAACGCGATGTGAACACGAACGTGCTGCTGGCGTCCCTGCGCGACTACACCGACAAGCTCGGCTTCGTGCACACCGGAAAGGGCAAGGAGACCTCGCGCGGTTACGTCGAGTCGCTTCGCATCAAAACGCCCTCGATCAGCCAGACCACGAAGAACCTCTCCGGCGGAAACCAGCAGAAGGTGGTCATCGCCAAGTGGCTCGCTCGTGACTGCGACATCCTCATCTTCGATGAGCCCACGCGGGGTATCGACGTAGGAGCGAAGGAGGAGATCTACCGTCTCCTCAACGACCTTGCCTCGCGCGGCAAGTCGATCATCATGATCTCGTCGGAGCTTCCCGAGGTCCTGAAGCTGTCCCACCGCATCGTCGTGATGGCGGGCGGCACCATTACCGGCGTCCTCGACAACGAAGACGCCACCCAAGAGAAAATCATGGACTTCGCGACCCGTATGGGCGATGAAAAGGAGCTGTCAGCATGAACACCACGCCGGTCATCAACAAGGCACCGGAGCAGAAGGGCGACGGGGGAAAGGCGAATAACGCTGGCACGTTCATCCGCGCGCAGCTCCAGCAGTCGCTCGCCTTCGGAACGCTCATCATCCTGCTTGTGTTCTTCTCGATCACGAGCAACAACTTCTTCACCTTCAGCAACATCTCGGGCATCCTGCTCTCGACCGCGGTCATCGGCATCCTCGCCCTCGGCACCACGTTCGTGATCATCACCGGGGGCATCGACCTGTCGATCGGTACGGGGATGACGCTCGCGGCGGTGATGACCGGAATCTTCTTGGTCAACCTCGAGCTGCCACTCATTGTGGGAGTGCTCGGAGGGATCGCGACGGGCGCGTTGATGGGCTTCATCAACGGGTTCAACATCTCGATACTCGGTCTGCCGCCGTTCATTGCGACGCTTGCGATGATGCTCATCGCCCAGGGCCTTGCGCTCGTCATCTCAGGCGTCCGCCCGATCTATTTCTCCGGCGTTGAAGGATTCCGCAGCATCTCCCTCGGTTCGGTGGTGCCCGGCATCCCGAATGCGGTGCTCATCCTGTTCATCCTTGGCGTCATCGCGTACCTGCTCCTCAGCAAGACGATCCTCGGGCGCTACACGTTCGCCATCGGCAGCAACGAAGAGGCCACTCGCCTCTCCGGTGTGAACACCCGCCGCTGGAAGATCTTCATCTACACCGTCGCCGGCGTCTTCACCGGTATCGCCGGCGTGGTCATCGCGGCCCGCCTCGACTCGGCTCAGCCTCAGTTGGGTGTCGGCTACGAGCTGCAGGCGATCGCCGCCGTCATCATCGGCGGAACCTCTCTCCTCGGCGGACGAGGCTCGATCATGGGCACCCTCATCGGTGCGTTGATCATGAGCGTGCTCATCAACGGACTGCGCATCCTGTCGATCCAGACGGAATGGCAGAACGTGGTGGTCGGACTCGTCATCCTCGTCGCCGTCTTCACCGACTCGCTGCGTCAGCGCCGGTCGGCTCACTAAAGACCAGGAGAGAAGCGGAAATCCGAAGAGGACCGGGCCGCTTTTTTTCGACCGATTGTGAAATCGGTTACATCCCCGTGATTGCGGGAAACATAACGATCTTGTATCCACATGTACTCACGGGACAACCCGGTCTCTCGAACTCGTAGCATGGCCAAATCAGCTCAGCCGCTGATCGCCGATCTAAACAATGGAGTTATCGATGAAAACAGGTATCAAGGCTGCTGTCGTCGCATCCCTCGCGGCCGCAGCACTGACCCTCTCGGGTTGCGCAGCGGGAGGCGACGCGGGCAGCGGAACAGACGACGGTGACAGCTCGACCCTCGAGATCGCGCTCATCTCGAAGGGCTTCCAGCACCAGTTCTGGCAGGCAGTGAAGACCGGTGCCGAGAAGCGCGCCGCTGAACTCGGCGTGAACGTCACGTTCGAGGGCCCCGCGTCCGAGACCGAGATCGACACGCAGCTGCAGATGTTCCAGGCAGCGATCGACCGCTCACCTGACGCGATCGGATTCGCAGCCCTCGACCCCGAGGCCTGCATCCCGCTGATGGAGGCCGCGAAGTCGGCTGACATCCCCGTCGTCGAGTTCGACGCAGGCTGCAACAGCGACTACCCGCTCAGCATCGCCAAGACCGACAGCCTCGGCGCCGGCGCACTGGCGGCGGACCACATGGCGGAGGCCATCGGCGAGGAGGGTCAGGTCGCGATCGTCGGCCACAGCCAGATCAACTCCACCGGTGTCGAGCGACGCGACGGCTTCGTCGACCAGATGGAGGCGAAGTACCCGGACATCGAGATCGTCGACATCCAGTACGGCGACGGCGACCACCTCAAGTCGGCTGACATCGCGAAGGCCATGATCGCCGCGTACCCGGACCTCAAGGGCATCTACGGCACCAACGAGGGTTCGGCCATCGGTGTCGTGAACGCGGTCGGCGAGCTCGGCCTCGAGGCCGGCGAGCTGACGATCATCGGCTTCGACTCCGGTCAGGCTCAGATCGAGGCGATCAAGAGCGGCCTCATGGCCGGCGCGATCACGCAGAACCCGATCGGCATCGGCGAGGAGACGGTCCAGGCCGCGTATGACGCGATCCAGGGCGAGACCCCCGAGAAGGTCGTCGACACCGGCTACTTCTGGTACGACGCGGACAACTACGAGGACGAAGAGATCGCAGCGGTGCTCTACCAGTAACACCTCATGACGAAGCCCCCCGCCGATTCGGCGGGGGGCTTTGTCGTGCCGGGGGGCCGATCCGCCGCTCGAGCCCATCCCGCCGATCGAGCCCAACCCGCCGATCGAGCCTGTCGATCGACCCGCCGATCGAGCCCAACCCGCTGATCGAGCCTGTCGAGATCTCGCCCGCCAGACCCGCCGATCGAGCCCGACCCGCTGATCGAGCCTGTCGAGATCCCCCGCTACCGCCGACCGCTGATCGAGCCTGTCGAGATCCAGCTCGACCGCGCAGGCGAACCCGGGGTCTCGACAGGCTCGACCAGCGGGGAGGGCTCGACCAGCGGAAGGTGCTCGGGCGGCCGCGCAACCGTTGATCGAGCTTGTCGAGATCCGCCTGCGCAGACCGGGGCGTGGTGGCGGTGGCGTTGTTCGCAACTCAGGATGGTTCGGCAAATACCCCGTAATTCGGCGCTGTGGCGGGGTGATGCTGTGCTTGGTCCTGAGTTGTAAACCGGGAGTGCGGGCGGCAGAGGTCTCGACGAGCTCGACCACGGACGGTCTACGGCAGGGGGTCTCGACAAGCTCGACCAGCGGAGGGGGTCTCGACAGGCTCGACCAGCGGAGGGGGTCTCGACAGGCTCGACCAGCGGAAGGGGGTCTCGACAGGCTCGACCAGCGGACGGGGGTCTCGACAGGCTCGACCGGCGGGGGCGCGCGGGGGCGGGCGGCGGCGCGGCTACTCGTTGGGGAGCAGCACGGTGCGCGCCGGGGAACGGTCGCCGCGCATCCGCTCCAACAGGAGTTCCGCAGCGGTCGTGCCGAGCCTCCGCGCCGGAAGCGGAACGATCACGATGCCGGCCGGCGGGAAGGTGGAGAACGGCAGCTCGCCGTAGCTCGCCACCCCGAGCTGCCCCGACGAGATGCCGCGCTCATGCAGCACCTGCAGCACGCCAACGCTCATCAGGTTGTTGGCGACGAAGACCGAGTCGGGCGGATCGGGCAGCGCGAGCAGCTCGGTCATCGCAGCGCGACCGCCGTCCACCCTGAAGTCCGCGAAGCGCAGGTACTCGTCGGGCTGACCGCCGAATCCGTCGACCGCCTCGAGCCACCCTTCGACGCGCTGCATGGCGGTTTCGGCAGCGCGCGGACCGGTGATGCACGCGATACGGCGGTACCCACGCTCGTACAGGGCGACGGTCGCATCGCGTCCACCTGCGCGGTTGTCCACCATCACGGCATCCACGTCGAAACCGTGCGGGCCTCGGTCCACCGCGATCACCGGTCGACCGCGCCGCACCAGTTCCGCGAGGTCGACGCTCTCGCTCGCCGCCGCGAGGATCACCCCTGCCATGTTCTCCGACACGGCGATGCGCAGATACCTGGCCTCCTTCTCGGCGTCCTCGTCGGTGTTGCAGAGCACCACCGAGTATCCGGCGGCGTGGGCGACGTCTTCGACCCCGCGCGCGAGGGACGTGAAGAAGGGGTTCTCGATGTCGGGGATCACGAGCCCGATCACCTCGGAGGTCTGCGTGCGCAACGACCGCGCGGTGCGGCTCGGGGTGAATGACAGGCTGGCCGCGGCCTCCCGCACGAGTCTGGACTTCTCGTCGGAGACGCGGGTTCCGTTCATCACTCGGGACACCGTGGCGACCGAGACGCCGGCGAGCGCCGCGACGTCGTGGATGGTGGCTCCGGATGAGCCCCTCATGCTCGGCGGACGATCACGGTGCGGTTCCCGCCTGCTTGCCCGCGTCATGCCCGACGTGCCGCAGCGACGCCACACTGGCGACGTCGGGCGAGGCGGACAGCTGGAACTCGAACCTGCTCCGGTCACCCCGGTGGAACGCCACGAAATACTCCATGGGACGATCATCCTCGTCGAAGCCCACGCTCCGCAGCACGAGAAGCGCTTGGCCTTCCCCGACCCGGAGCAACCGCCCCTGCTCACGGTCGGCCGAGACGGCCTCCGCCGATCGCACCCCGCGAACCGCGCGGATGCCGTGCCCGGCAAGCAGCGCATAGAGCGACTGGTCGCTGAGGTCGGCATCGAGCACGAGAGCTCCCACTGCCACGGGCAGGAAGGTCGTAGTCCACGACCACGGCTCGCCCTCCACATGACGGAGCCGCTCGATCACGACCACGGGCGAGTCGACCGCCACCTCCAGAGCCTCGGCAACCTCGTCGTCTGCGGCGATGATCTCCTGCCGCCGGACCTCGCTGTGCACGTGGCCACCGCGCGACGCGACCTCCTCGTAGAGACCGGCGAGCGTGTGCACGAGGCCCTCCGGGGTCTTCTGGCGCGCCACGAACGTGCCTTTGCCCTTCACCCGCACGATGAGACCCTGCTGCTCCAGCTGCGCGAGCGCCTGCCGCACGACGGTTCTCGACACGCCGAACCGCTCGCACAGGGCGTGCTCGCCCGAGATCATGTCGCCCGCGTGCAGTTCGAGGCGCTGGATTTCGTCGACGATGGTGTTGCGCAGCTGTCGATACATCGGCGTCGGAGCCCGGCGGTCGATGTTTCCGGCGTCGAGCGAGCGGATGCCGGGGTCGGTGGTCGTCATGGCTTCAGCTGGGGCGGGGTCGCGGGTCGCGTCAGTACGCTACGCCGGCGTGGAGGATGACGTTCGCGTAGGGGGTGAACTCCCCCGACCGCACGAACGCCCGAGCCCCGTGGGTGAGTCGCTTGAAGTCCTCGTGCGGGATGAGGTCGATCTCGAAACCCATCCCCTCGAAGCGTTCCCTCAGCGCCTGCAGAATGTGCGGGCTGCGCTCGGCGACCTCCGCCGACACCGTCGCACCTTCCACGACCAGCTCGGCGAGCACCGTGTCGAGCACGTCGAGGAACGCGGGCGCACCCGGTCGGTAGGCGAGGTCGATCCGTTCGCTCGCGGCGGGGATCGGGAGCCCGGCGTCGGTGACGACGAGGAGGTCGGTGTGTCCGGTCTCCGAGATCACCCGCGAGAGCTGGGGGTTGATGGTGGTTGGCGGTCTTTCTCATCGTGCGTCTACTTCCTGTGCGGAGACGAGGGCGTCCACGTCCTCCGACCTGGGGATGCTCGGCGACGCCCCGCGCTTCGTGACGGTGAGGGACCCCGCCGCGATGGCGCGACCGATCGCGTCGTCGAGGTCGAGCCCCTGGGCGAGCGAGGCACCGAGGTAGCCGGCGAACGCGTCGCCCGCCGCGGTCGTGTCGACCGCGTCGACGGGGATCGGCGCGAAGCTGGTCGCCTCGTCGTCGGTCACGAGCACGGCGCCTGCCGACCCCATCGTGATGAGGGCCGAACGCGCTCCCAAGCCGGTGAAGTACCGGCCGGCGCGGATGGCGGAGTCCACATCGACCACCGGGATGCCGGTCAAGATGCGCGCCTCGGTCTCATTGGGCGTGACGATGTCGACGAGCGGCCAGATGGTGTCGTCGAGTTTGGCGGCGGGGGCCGGGTCGAGGATGACGGTGAGCCCGGCATCCGCTGCCGCACGGATGGCGTAGACCGTGAGGGCCCAGGGGATCTCGAGCTGGGTGAGCAGCACCCGGCAGGTCGGGGCCAACGCCGCGAAGGCCTCGTCGATCTGCTCCGTGCTGAGGGCCGCATTCGCGAGCGGCACCATCACGATGTCGTTCTCGCCGGCGCCGTCGACCCGGATGTGCGCGATGCCGGTGGGACCGGGAACCGTCCGCACGTGGCTGATGTCCACTCCGGCATCGCTCAGGCCGGTGGAGACGAGTTCGGAGAACAGGTCGGTGCCGACGCATCCGACCATGTAGGCGGGCGCACCGGCGAGGCCGACCGAGACGGCCTGGTTCGCGCCTTTGCCGCCGAGCACGAGGGTGAAGTCGTCGCCTAGGAGGGTTTCGCCGCGCCCGGGGAGCCGTTCCGAGAAAGTGGTGAGGTCGGCGGTGATGCTTCCGACGATGAGGACGCCGGATGAGGGCTGTTCGGTAGCTGACATGTCCGCCTCTCGAGCGCTCGCGCCCACGTTAGAGGGCACCTGATCCGGCAACCCTGCCTGTAATTACATTATCGGACCAGTAGTGACATATTGGACGGGCGAGAGCCTCTCCGCCTCGCCTCATTCAGATTCCGAGTACGAAGGATTACCCGTGACCCGAGACATCCGTTTCTATGCCGACAGCGCCGATGTCGATCAGGTGGCCCCGCTGCTCGCCGACGGGCTCATCGCCGGTGTGACCACCAACCCCACCATCCTCGAGCGCGGTGGCCGCACCATCGCCGACCTGCCGAGCCTCTATGCCCGCTGGGACGAGGATGGTGCTGGCGAGATCTTCTTCCAGGCCTGGGGCGAGAGCACGGCCGCGATCCTCGACACCGCGCACCGCCTCACCGCGCTCGGGCCCGAAAATCGTCGTGAAGGTTCCCGCGACGCGGATCGGATTCGCGGCCGCAGCGACGCTCGTGAGCGAGGGCACCACCGTGCTGCTCACCGCTGTCTACAGCCAGGCCCAGGCGCTGGCCGCCGCCACCATCGGCGTGCGCTACATCGCCCCGTACCTCGGACGTATGGTGGATGCCGGCCGCGACGGCACCTCGGAGATCATCGCCATGCAGACCCTCGTCGAGGGCACCGGCACCGATGTGCTCGCGGCCAGTCTCCGCACGCCAGACGCGATCGTGGCCCTTGCCCTCGGAGGCGTGCGCTACTTCACCGCGGCCCCTGCAGTGCTCACCGCCGTGCTCCAGCACGAGGTGAGCGACACGTCGGCCCGCGACTTCGAGGACGCGGTGACCCGACTCTCCTGACGGCGCGCGGGTGAATCCGCGCGGTCGCGACTTCGCGGTCTGCAGCAGTGCGCGGTCGCTCAGCGGCAAGCTAGGCGGGCGTTGAAGCGTCGCGCAGCCACTGCTCAACACCCGCGATGTGCGCGATGGACAAAGCATGTGCGAGGTCGGCGTCGCCGCGCGCCAGAGCGTCGACGATGGCTCGGTGCTCTTCCAGAGTGCGCTCCACCGCGTTCTTCTGGGTGAGCCCCCGCCACACTCGCGCGCGAATGGTGGTGCTCGACATCGAGTCGATCAGGCCGGCGAGGTACCCGTTGCCCGCGCATCCGGCGATGGCGCTGTGGAAGTCGAGATCGTGCTCGACCAGGCCCTCGACACTCGTGGAGGTGTCGACGGCGGCGATCTTGGATCGCAGCATCTCCACGGACTCGGGAGTGACGCGCGATGCGGCGAGCGCGACCGCAGCCGGTTCCAGGATGCGGCGCACCGCGAACACCTCGAGGATCGAAGAATCGTCGTGCAGATCCACCACGAACGACATCACCTCGAGCAGGAGTCCGGGGTCGAGGCTGGTCACATAGGTGCCGTCTCCGCGACGCACGTCGAGTACACGGATCACCTCGAGCGCTTTCACCGCCTCGCGCATGGAGCTGCGGGAGAGCCCGAGCCTCTCGCTCAGCTCTTTCTCCGGCGGCAGGCGGTCGCCTGGCCCGATCTCGCCGGTGAGGATCATCTCTTTGATCTTGAGGATCGCCTCGTCGGTCACGGCCATTCTGTGATCCTAGTGCGGGGTGGGCGTAATCATCCGACCTTTGTGATTAGGCCCCGGCCGCGTGCGCCTCGAGAAATTCGTAGAGTTCCCGGTCGTCGACTCCCGGATAGGTGCCGGACGGCAGCGGAGACAGGATGTGCGCGTGCAGCTTCGCGCTCGGCCAGGCCTTACCCGCCCAGCGCTCGGCGAGGTCGGGCGCAGGGCGGATGCAGCAGCTCTTGTCCGGGCATCGCGACTGCGCCCGCACCTGGGTCTCGCGCCCACGGAACCATTTCGAGTGCACGAACGGCACTCCGATCGTGATGGAGAACTCGCCGGCCTCGGTCGACCCCGTCTGGGTCGACTCGAAGAACGTGCCCTCCGGGGTGTCGGTGTATTGGTAGTACTCGGTGGTGCGGTTCGCGCGAGAGAAGGCGCGGCGCGCACTCCACTCGCGGCAGACGAGCTGACCCTCGGTCGACCCGGTGACGTCGGTGGGAAGGCGCAGCCCGTCGTTCTCGTAGGCCTTGTAGACCGCGCCATCCGATCCCACCCGCAGAAAGTGGAGCTCGATGTCGAGCGCCTGCGTGGCGAGATTCGTGAGCCTGAGGGCGGCGGCTTCGTGGGTCACGCCGAACGCATCGCGAAAATCCTCCACCGCGATGTCGTGGTCGGCCTTGGCAGCACTGAGGAAGTCCACGGACTGCCGCCGTGGCATGAGGCAGGCCGCTGCGAAGTAATTGATCTCGAGCCTCTGGCGCAGAAAGTCGGCGTACCCATTGGGCGCCTCATGGCCGAGCAGTCGGTGGGCTATCGCCTGGAGCGCCATCGAGCGGAGCCCGTGCCCGCCGGGAATGGATGCAGGCGGAAGGTACACGCGCCCGTTCTCCAGATCGATCACCGAGCGCGCGGAGTGCGGAAGGTCGCCGACATGCACGAGCTCGAGTCCCAGTTGCTCGGCGATGCGGCCCACCGAGCGGTGGGTCAGCGCCCCACTGACGTGACCGACAGACGCGATCGTGTCTTCGGCGAGTTGTTCGATGTTTGGCAGGTAATTGTCGAGCGCGCGCATCCGCTGCCGGGTCTCGGTGTTCGCCCGCCTAGCCTCCTCCGGCGTGGCCACCGCTTCGTGATCTCGGCGGGCGAGCTCGTGATGCAGCCCCACGAGGGCGGCAAGCGCCTCATCGCTCATTCCCCTCGAAACCTTCACGATCGGGAGCCCGAGGGACGCGTACTGCGACGACCGCTGGGCACGATCCAACTCGATTTCGAGAGCTGCGCGAGGGCTCGGCGGGGCGCCGTCGAGGAGGGCGGACATGTCTTCGCCCACCGCTTCCGCGATGCGGCCGAGCAGCGAGAGCTTCGGCTCCTTGCGGCCGTTCTCAATGAGCGAGAGCTGACTTCCGGCGAGTCCGACTGCTGCGCCGAGCTGTTCGAGGGTGAGGCCCGCCGTCGTGCGGAAGTGGCGGATGCGGTGCCCGAGGGTTGAAAGATCGTGCATCGCTTCACCATAGCGAAAGAACTGGTGTTTTTAAGCGGCTATACCCCTACCTTGCCCCTCTGCGCGGGCCGAATATGGAAGAAGACCCCGATCTTGACCACGCCGCTCTGCACCGCTGCCGAAAGGACCACCCGTGACCATCCTCAGCCCCCGTCGACACGCTGTGAGCACACCTCGCGAGCACACGATGACACCCGCCCCCGCGCCCCTCTCTGCCGCACCCGCCGGCACCGCCGCATCCGTCATCGCCTGGGTGCGGGACATGGCGAAACTCACCGAACCCGACGCGATCGTGTGGTGCGACGGATCCGTCGCCGAGCAGCACCGCCTCACCCGCACGATGCTGGAGAGCGGCACGATCGTGCAGCTGAATCCGGAGCTCCGCCCGAACAGCTACCTCGCCCGCAGCAACCCCGACGACGTGGCACGGGTCGAATCGCGCACCTTCATCTGCTCCGCGAAGGAGGAAGACGCGGGCCCCACCAACAACTGGTCAGCCCCCGCCCCGATGAAGGAGACGCTGCGCGGGCTCTTCTCCGGCAGCATGCGTGGTCGCACCATGTACGTGGTGCCCTTCTCCATGGGTCCGCTCGGCTCCCCGCTGTCACGCCTCGGCGTGCAGGTGACCGACTCGCCGTACGTCGTGGCGAGCATGGCGATCATGACGCGCATGGGATCGGCCGCCCTCGATCTGATCGGCGATGACACGGCGTGGGTCCCCGCCGCACACAGCGTCGGCGCGCCCCTCCGACCCGGCCAGAAGGATGTGCCGTGGCCGTGCAATGACACCAAGTACATCTCGCACTTCCCGGAGTCGCGCGAGATCTGGTCGTACGGGTCTGCCTACGGCGGCAACGCGCTGCTGCCGAAGAAGGCGTTCGCGCTGCGGATCGCCTCGGTCATGGCCCGCGACGAGGGCTGGCTCGCCGAGCACATGCTCCTGCTCAAGGTGACCAACCCGAAGGGGCGCGTGTTCCACGTGGCCGCCGCGTTCCCGTCGGCCTGTGGCAAGACGAACCTCGCCATGCTGCGTCCGAGTATCCCCGGCTGGGAGGTGGAGACGATCGGTGATGACATCGCCTGGATGCATCCGGCAGCCGACGGCACCCTCCGTGCCATCAACCCGGAAGCCGGCTTCTTCGGGGTCGCTCCCGGCACCGGTGCCTCGACCAACCAGACGGCCGTCGACACCCTGTGGGGCAACACGATGTTCACCAACGTCGCCCTCACCGACGACGGCGATGTGTGGTGGGAAGGGCTCACCGACGACGCCCCGGACCACCTGATCGACTGGCAGGGCAAGGACTGGACTCCCGACTCGGGTCGCGTCGCCGCGCATCCGAACTCCCGCTTCACCGTTGGCGCGAGCCAGTGCCCGAGCATCGCCGACGATTGGGACAGCCCGCAGGGCGTCGTGATCGACGCCATCATCTTCGGCGGCAGGAGGGCGACCAATGTGCCGCTCGTCGTCGAGGCCCGCGACTGGTCCCACGGCGTGTACCTCGGCGCGACCATCTCCTCGGAGAAGACGGCTGCGGCCGAGGGTGCGGTCGGCGAACTCCGCCGCGACCCGTTCGCCATGCTCCCGTTCTGCGGGTACAACATGGCCGACCACTGGTCGCACTGGCTCGACGTGGGCAAGACGCTGCGCAAGGGCGGGCGCGTGCCGCGCATCTTCCAGGTCAACTGGTTCCGCAAGGACGCCGATGGTGACTTCCTCTGGCCAGGATTCGGCGAGAACATGCGCGTGCTTGCGTGGATTCTCGACCGCACCGCCGGAACCGAGCCGGCCGTACAGTCGCCGCTCGGCCTCATGCCCAAGCGTGACGGGATCAACATCGACGGCCTCGACCTCGATGAGAGCCAGTGGAGCGCGCTGTTCGATGTGAACGCGGAGAGCTGGCTCGCCGAGGCCGACGCCACGGAGGAGTTCTTCCGCACCTTCGACGGCCGGGTGCCGCCGGAGCTGCATCGCGAGCTCGCCGAACTGCGCGCCAGACTTCGATGACGCCAGGGTGGAACCCGGCGGGCGCTCCCCCAGCTCGCCGAGTTCCACCCGCATGGGGCCTCAGGGGTTCGCCCGGGTGACCCACCTAGGCTGACCACATGAGCCGAACCCTCGAAATCTGCGTCTTCGTCGAGCCCCAACAGGGCGCCACCTACGACGAGTTGCGGGTCTTCGCCCAGACCGCTGAGCGGCTGGGTTTCGACGGATTCTTCCGCTCAGACCACTACCTCGCGTTCTACGACGCCGACGGCCTGCCCGGTCCGACGGATGCCTGGACCACGCTCGCCGGTCTCGCCCGCGACACCCAGACCCTGAGGCTCGGCACGCTCGTCTCCTCGGTCACCTTCCGGAATCCGGGTGTTCTCGCCATCCAGGTCGCGCAGGTCGACCAGATGTCGGGCGGACGCGCCGAACTCGGGCTCGGTACCGGCTGGTTCGCCCGCGAACACGAGGCCTACGGCATCCCGTTCCCGGAGAAGCGCTTTGGCCTGCTCGAGGAGGGCCTCGCCATCACGACCGGGCTCTGGTCCACCCCCGTGGGTGAGACCTTCAACCACAGCGGCGAACACTTCACACTCGTGGATGCACCAGGGCTCGTGCGCCCGGTGCAGGAGCGGATGCCCGTAATCGTGGGTGGCGGCGGCCCGAAGCGCACCCCGGCCCTTGCCGCGAAGTATGCGACCGAGTTCAACATCGGTTTCGTCGACGAGGCGACGATCGCCGAGAAGTTCGCCGGCGTGCGCGCCGCTGCCGCCTCGATCGACCGGGACCCGGCCGACCTCAAGTACTCCGTCGCGTTGCCCACCGCGGTCGGGATCACCACGGCCGACTACGACCGTCGCGCTCGCGCCAGCCACTCGGAGCCCGACGAGTTCGCCGAGATCAACATCGCCGGCTCACCCTCGGAAGCGATCGACAAGATCGGTCGCCTCGCCGGCCTCGGAGCGCAGCGCGTGTACCTCCAGCTCCACGACCTCCGGGACCTCGAGCACCTCGAGCTGCTCGGCGCCGAGGTGCTGCCGCAGGTGCGCTGACCCGGGGTGCGGCGGGTGCTGGCGGGCTGCGCGGCGGCGCGGGCGGCGGCGCGGCGTTTGGGTTCACAACTCAGGCAAAACCGCTCACGCCGCCCCAGAAACGGCGTTTCGGCAGCGGAACCGCAATCCGTCCTGAGTTGGGAACGGGATCAGGTCCCCCAGCCGCGCGCCGCCGGGTTGATGCCGAACGGCGGCGCCACGCTCCGGTTGGTGCAGCGCCGGCCGGTTGTTGCCGCGGCGGCCGGGCGGCACCGGTTCACAACTCAGGCCAGACTGCTCGAAGTCGCCCCAGAAACGGCCATTTCGGCAGCGGAACCGCAATCCGTCCTGAGTTGTGAACGGAAGCAGGTCCCACAGCCCCGCGCCGCCGCGCCCAGTTGGTGCAGCGCCGACACACGCCCGACTGGTGCAACGTCGCCAGGTTGGTGCAGCGCTTCCGGGCGGGCAACCGTTCACAACTCAGGCAAAACTGCTCAAACCGCCCCAGAAACGGCCATTTCGGCGGTGGAACCGCAATCCGTCCTGAGTTGTGAACGGAAGCCGGTCCCACCGAGCCGCGGCGCCCGCCGCCTACCGCCGCAACAGCGCCCGCGCCGCCATCCCGATCACGGCACTGTAGGTGGGGTACGCGAACTTCACACCGGCCAGCGTCGCTACGTCGATTCCGGCGGCCATCGCCGTGGTCACCGACTGGATCACCTCGATCGCGTTCTCCCCCACCGCGTGCGCGCCGATGATCACCTCGCGCCGAGGGTCGGACATGAGCTTCAGGAATCCGCGCTCCCGATCGTCGATCACGGCGCGGTCGAGGTCACTGTAGGAGACTGTCGCGGCCACGAAGTCGAGTCCGCGCTCGCTCGCCTGCTGCTCGGTGAGGCCGACGCCCGCGTAGTCCGGGTCGGTGAATCCTCCCGCAGGAAGCAGGTGGTGCGGCGTGCGACGGTTGGTTCCAAGCACCGCGTTCTCGGCTGCTGCCTCGCCCTCGAACTGTGCCGCCTGCACGAGCATGTCGCGACCGGTCGTGTCGCCGACCGCGAAGATGTGCGACACCGTCGAGCGGAAGAACTGGTCCACCGGAATCGCAGAGCGCTCCACCTCGACCCCGGCGAGCTCGAGTCCGAGGTCGTTCACGTCGGCCGGCCATCCGGTTGCCATGATGACCGTGTCGAACACGGCGGACTCCGGATGCCCCTCCGCAGCCCACTCGAGCGTGATCGCTCCGTCGTCAGTGCGGGTAAGGCTTGTGACCGTGTCGATGCCCGTGCGCACGTCGATCCCCTGCTCGCGAAAGCCTGCCGCCACCGCATCGGACACGTCCTCGTCGGATGCCATGAGGATGCGCGGGGCGACATCCATCACGGTGACACGGGATCCGAATGACGAGAACACCGTGGCCAGCTGCGCACCCGTGTTGCCCGCCCCGATGACGGCGACGCGGTCGGGGAGCGACGGCAGGTCGAGCACGTGCTCCGGCACGGTCGCGAGTTCCGCACCCGGAATCGGGAGTCGGCGGGAGTGGCCGCCGACGCACACGATGAAGGTGTCGGCCGTGATGCGGCGACCCGAGTCGAGCTGCACCATGGAGGCATCCGTGAACCGTGGCCCGACCTTCGAGCACAAGCTCGATGCCGGCGGCACTGAACCGCTCGGCCTCCCGTTTGATGCCGCGAACGCGGTCGACCCGCTCGGCCACGCGCTTCACCGTGGTGGCCCAGTCGATCTTCTCCTCCGCAACGACGATGCCGTACGCGTCGGCTACGCGCACCTCGCGCATGAGGCGCGCGGTCTTGGCGAGCACGCGGGTCGGCACGCAGCCGGTGTTCACGCACGTGCCGCCGGTGCGGCTTGCCTCGAGCACGGCGACCTTGGCGCCCAGCTCGGCAGCCCGGAGCGCCGCCGCCGTGCCGGCCGGACCCGCACCGATCACGACGATGTCGAAGTGGGAGGTGGCACCTGGGTCGGCCTCGGCCGTGGCCGTCGTGGGTTTGTCCGCAGCTGTAATCGGGCTGCTTTCGGCGGGGCGGTCTGTGGCGGCGGACATGGCACTCCTCGGGGTGGTTGGTCTGTCATCGACTCTGCCACGCCAGGCCCGGAAGCCGCTGGGTTATGCTGCCGCGGTCGCCGCCCTGGCCCGGCGGCGGCGTTCACAACTCAGGAGAAAACGGCCCCGCCGCTCCACAACAGGGCCCCAGGCGGCACCTCACGCACTCCGGCCTGAGTTGCGAACATCCACCACCGGCTAGGCAGTGCGGATCCACTCCCGCGCTGCGTCGAGGTCCTGCTGCGCCACGCCGTGTCCGCCCGGCCTGACGCGGCGTGTTACGTCGGCACCGCGCTCCCGCAGCACCGCCGCGAGGCGATCGACGCTGGCCGTCGGCGCCATCGGATCCGTCTCGCCATTCAGCAGAATCACACGGCTGCTCGAAGATCGGTCTAAGTGCACGGTCGTCGAGCGGGAACATCCCCGAGAATGCCACGACACGAGAGACGGACCCCGGATGCAGCAGGGCCGCAGCCAGCGCGATGTTCGCGCCGTTCGATAGCCCCACCGCGATGACCGGTCGGCTTCCGAAACCGTAGTGTTCGGTCGCCGCGGCGAGGAACGCAACCAGTTCCTCGGCTCGGAACCTCACGTCGTCAACGTCGAACACACCCTCGGCGAGCCGCCGGAACCAGCGGTTCATCCCGTTCTCGGAGACTCGACCTCGGGGGGCGAGCACCGCTGCGCCCGGGGCGAGCAACTCGGCAAGCCGCGAAATCTCGGTCTCGTTGCCTCCGGTGCCATGAAGCATCAGCAGCACCGGCCGGTCCGCATCGCCGTCGCGCCAGAGGTGCGGCCAGTCGAGCATCCGGCCGCCTGCGGGCAGATCGAAGGATGCCTCGGCGCCACTCACGCGCGGACCCCCGCCCGCGAAGCAGCGTCACCCGAGGCCGCACCCGCACCGTGGCTCGAGGAGATCACAGCATCCGCACCGCGCCGCGGATTGTTCTCCTCCGGCAGCCGGATCGGAATGACCGCATGCTCGATCTGCTCCCGCGACGGCTCGAGCCACGACGGCAGTTTGAGAGCTCGACCGAGTTCGAGGAGAGGCTCGTCGATCGCGAACCCGGGGGTGTCCGTAGCGATCTCGAACAACACCCCGCCCGGCTCGCGAAAGTAGATGGAGGTGAAGTATTGGCGGTCGAGGATCTGCGTGACCGCGTACCCGCGGTCCACAAGTTGTTCGCGCCATTCCTCTTGCGTGGCCACGTCCGGCGTGCGGAACGCGATGTGATGCACGCTGCCGCCCGCGGTGAGGCCCGCTCGCGCGCCCGGGTCGGCGATCACGTCGACGAGACCGCCCGCTAGCCCGTCGCCCACGCCCACCCGTGTGCGCCCCGCGCTCTCCGAAATGATGCGCATCCCGAGGTCGCGGGTCAGTACCTCGAGGGTGCCGGTCGGGTCGGCCACGGTGAGCACCGACGAGTGCTGCCCTCGCACGGCATGCTCCGCCGGCACGGATGCCGAGTCCCACGGGTCGCGCGGATCGGTCACCGACGACGCCACGAGGTCGAGTTGCAGGCCATCCGGATCCCGGAGCACCAGACGCTCTTCCTCGGACGTCTGTGAGCTGATCTCCGACTCGACGCCGAGCGCCGCGAAGTGGTCGCGCCACCAGCCGAGGCTGCCCTGCGGCACCGAGAAGGCCGTGGCCGTCGACTGCCCGATGCCTTGTCGCCCGCTCGCAATTCCGCGCCAAGGGAAGAAGGTGAGCAGGGATCCTGGCTGGCCGGATTCGTCGCCATAGTAAAGGTGGTAGGTGCCGGGGTCATCGAAGTTGACGGTGCGTTTCACCAGCCGGAGCCCGAGGCCGGTGACATAAAAGTCGATATTGCGTTGCGGGTCTCCTGCGATCGCGGTGACGTGATGCAGGCCGGATGTCGCGGCGTTCATGGTGACCTTTCGGGGTGCGGATGACTGAGCGGCAATGTCGGACCGCCGCTTATCTCTATGCAAACACATATATCTGCATGCGTATTCCTGATGTCGGAGCGGTGGACTAGCCTTCCCGCATGGCTTTCATCGAAGCACGAGAACTTGTCAAGACCTACCGCCCTCGGGGTGCAGCGGTCGTGCACGCGCTCGACGGCCTGAGCATCGAGGTGCCGCAGGGCACCGTGCAGGCCCTGCTCGGACCGAATGGCGCAGGCAAGACCACCACCGTCAAGGTGCTCACCACGCTCATCAACCCGGACTCGGGATCTGCCACGATCGACGGCATCGACGTGCTGAACGACGGGCACCGCATCCGCCCGATGATCGGCGTCTCCGGCCAGTACGCCGCCGTCGACGAAAACCTCACGGGTTTTGAGAACCTCGACATGGTGGGGAGGCTCTATCACCTCGGCGCCCGAGCGTCCCGCGCGCGGGCCAAGGAACTGATCGGCCAGTTCGACCTGATCGAGGCGCAGAACCGACCGGTGAAGGGCTTCTCCGGCGGGATGCGGCGGCGCATCGACCTCGCCGGCGCGCTCGTCACCCGGCCGAAGGTGCTGTTCCTCGACGAACCGACCACCGGCCTCGACCCCCGTAGCCGGCTCGGGATGTGGGACATCATCACTTCGCTCGTGGGTGAGGGCACCACGGTGTTGCTCACCACGCAGTACCTGGAGGAGGCCGACCGGCTCGCCGACAGCATCTCGGTGATCGACGGCGGCAAAGGTGATCGCAGAGGGAACGGCCGATCACCTCAAGGCGTCGATCGGCGGCCAGCGGGTGGAGTTGAACCTCGTTTCCGCAGACAGCCGGGATGCCGCGCTCACGATCCTCGGCAGGCACGGCAACGCCGCCCCGGAGGCATCGGCCGACGGGCGCTCGCTCACCGTCTCGGTGGAGGACGGCCCGGCCGCACTGCAGGCCGTGCTCGGTGAGCTGCGGGATGCGAACATCCGTCTCTACGACGCCGGCATGCGGCGCCCCACCCTCGACGACGTCTTTCTGCGACTCACCGGGCATGCCGCCTCGGCGGAGGATGTCGCCTCCGACGAGCACGCCGACCCGGCA
The DNA here is from genome assembly GCA_963756375.1 of uncultured Actinomycetota bacterium. Taxonomy (GTDB): domain Bacteria; phylum Actinomycetota; class Actinomycetes; order Actinomycetales; family Microbacteriaceae; genus Marisediminicola. The sequence goes on from CAVWNJ010000005.1 coordinate 2,209,735, forward strand.
TCCCACTCCGGCAAGAAGTCTCGCAAGAAGCGCGGCGTGCAGCCAGACGAGGACCCCCGCAAGAACCCGAGCAAGGAAGAGGTGGCATCGTGACCGCGCCAGCAACCACGCGCCGCGACCTGCGCACCGAGCCCGTCGGCTCCGCATCCCTGTCGACCTGGCTCAACGACGGGTGGATCACCACGAGGCGCAACCTCATCAAGATCAAGCGCGTGCCCGACATTCTGGTGTTCACCACGCTGCAGCCGATCATGTTCGTGCTGCTGTTCAGTTACGTCTATGCGGGAAGCATCAACATTCCCGGCAGCACGTATCAGGAGTTCATCATGGCGGGCATCTTCGCCCAGACCGTGGTCTTCGGCTCCACCTTCTCCGGTTCAGCGATGGCGCAGGACCTCAAGGAGGGCATCATCGACAGGTTCCGCACGCTGCCGATGAGTCCCTCGGCCGTGCTCGTGGGTCGCACCAACGGCGACCTGCTCATCAACACCCTCTCGATGGTCGTGATGATCACGGCCGGGCTCGTGGTCGGATGGCGCATCCGCTCGTCACCTCTCGAGGCACTGGCGGCGATCGCGCTTCTGCTGTTGTTCTCCTACGCGTTCTCCTGGGTGATGGCGTTCGTCGGCATGAGCGTGCGGAGCCCCGAGGTGATCAACAACGTGTCATTTCTCGTGCTGTTTCCGCTCACGTTCATTTCGAACGCGTTCGTGCCGAGCGACAGCCTGCCCACCCCGCTGCGCATTTTCGCGGAATACAATCCCGTCTCCGCACTCGTTCAGGCCGCGAGGGAACTGTTCGGCAACGTGCCGGCGGGCTCCGGCGGAGGCACGTGGATGCAGCAGAACCCGGTGTTCACCGTGCTCATCGGTATCGGTGTGCTGCTCGCCGTGTTCGTGCCGCTGTCGATCCGAAAGTTCTCGGGCGTCACCAGCCGGTGAGGCCCGCTGTCGAAAGGAACTGTGCTGTGCCGACTCCCCCCGGCTTCATCATCGCGGCCGCAAGCAAACTGCATCGCGCCCTCATCACGCTGTCCGGCGGCCGCATCGGGTGGCGAATCGCCGGGATGCCCGTGCTCGAAGTGCACACGATCGGCCGCCGCACCCGCGAGCCCCGACCGGTGATCCTCACCGCGCCCATCCGTCTCGGGGATGGCTGGGTGGTGGTCGCGTCCAAGGGCGGGTCCGATTCGCATCCGGCTTGGTACTACAACCTGCTGGAGAACCCGCAGGTGCAGGTGGTGATGTCGGGCAGCGCTCCGGTGGAGATGACCGCACGGCTGCTCGATTCCACAGAGCGTGCGGACGTGTGGCCCAAGGTGGTGAAGGCCGCGGGCAACTACGGCGACTACGCGACGCGGACCTCTCGCGAGATCCCGCTGTTCGTGCTGGAGCCGACCGTCGCCCGGTGAAAGGCCGTTCAGCCGTTCAGCCCGCCACCGTCACGGTTTCCACGCTGCGCCCGGGCGCAAGCTCGACCTCCACCGCACCCGTGGGTGTGCTGATGCGGTACCGGCCAGCGAATCCATGCACAGCGAGTGCGCCAGCATCGTCGGTCGTCGATTCGCTCCGCGGATGCCACCACTCGCCGCGGATGAGGTCGTGCAGCGCGTCATAGGCAGGCTTGCGCGTTCCGTCCCGACGGACGAGGCCCGAGGGGGCGCCCAGCCACGCGCCATGATCGGTGAACCCCCAATAGGTGAGTGACTCGACCGCGGGATGGGCGACCACGTTTCGATAGTGGCGCACGATCTCGTCGGCCTGCCGCGCTTCGCCTTCGTCGGTGGTCGGCCAGGAGTCGACGATGTAGTCGTTGAGGTCGCCGATGTCCGCCGGCATGAGTTGACCCGAGAGGAGAGTGGTCTCGGTCAGCTGGAGGGGCAGTCCGAAGCGGGAGAAGCGCTCGATCACCTCGTGGATATGGTCCTCGCCCCGGTACCCCTGATGCATGTGCGTCTGCAGCCCCAGAGCGTCGATGCGGATGCCGGCATCCAGGCACTGCTCGATGAGTCGTTCATATCGGTCGGACAGATCGAAGTCGTTGAGCACCAGGCGCGCGTTGGGGTTGGCCGCCCGAGCCTCGTCGAATGCGAGCCGCACCATCTCGACTTGGCCTTTGCGCCGCGCCAGCCGCGTGACGGCGTTCTTCTCCGCGGTGAACGAGGGAAGGATGACCGCCTCATTGATCGCGTCCCAGTGATCGATCACCCCGGCGAACTCGGTCACCTCGCGGCGGATCCGCTGACGGATGATGCTTTCGACTCCGCTGTCGTCTTCGTCCAACAGCCATGGGGGAGCGAGTGTGTGCCAGACGAGCGGATGACCCTTCACCGTCACTCCGCGTGCGGCGAACCACTCGGCGGTGCGACGCAGACGCGAGGTCTCGGGCTCGCCGCGCACCGGTTCGAATCCGCGCCAATAAAAGGGGAGCGTGACCATGTCGAACAGCGCGAGCCACTCCTCGGACAGTGACTCCGGCTCGGGCGGCATCTTTCCGCCGAAGAACTCCAAAGCTCGACCTTTTTCCGACTTCGGCGGTCCGCCCAACCACTCGACGAAGTCGAATCCGATGTTGCCGAACCCGAACGCGTGGCGGGTTTGCTCCACGGTGACGCGCGTGTCGGCGAGCGGTTTCCCGGACGGGTCGACGAGCACGAGGCTCGCGTCGGCTTTGCGGTGGGTGAGGTCAAGCATGTGGCTCCGATTTCTCATTTCAAGGCACCGGCCGACAGGCCACGTTCGAAGGAACGCTGCAGCAGGAGGTAGGCGACGATGACGGGCACCGCCGTGATCACCGCCGCTGCGAGCACGCCGGTCTGGTCGTTGGTGTACTGGCTGGTGAAGAAGGAGGGGAGCAGGGTCACGACCTGCTTTCCCGGGTCGTTGAGCATCAGCAGTGGGATCAGGAAGGCATTCCAGCTGTTGATGAGCGTGAGCACCACAATCGCCCCTCCGATCGGCCTGGTCAGCGGGAGCACGATGTGCCAGAAGACGCGAGCGATGCTGGCACCGTCAACACGGCCCGCCTCCATGAGCTCGGTCGGGATGCCCGCGAAGAAGCTCCGCGCGAGGAGCACCGTGAAGGGTACCTGCAGCGCCGCGAGCGGGAGGATGACTGCGATGAGCTCGTTGTAGATGTCGAGGGTGGACGCCGTCACGAAGAGCGGCGTCAGCAGCACCGCCTCAGGCATCGTGAGCGCCGCGAGGAGGAGCCAGAACCAGATCTCCTTGCCGCGGATGCGCAGCTTCGCGAATCCGAACGCGGCGAGCATTGTGCACACGTAGACGATCGCGATCGTCGACCCCGCGACGATGATCGTGTTGAGAAAGTAGGTGGGAACCACTCCGGTCTCGAAGACCTTCACGTAGTTGCCCCAGCCCCTCCCCGCAAAGGACCCCTGCACCATGGCGACGAGGGCGGCCAGGTAGGGGAGGACGATGACCGTGGCGAGCACTTGGATGCCGAGCCGCGACCGCCGAGTACGAAGTTCGAACATCGGTATCAGCTTTCGTTCTGACGGCGTCGAAGGCTCATAAGCACGCCGGCACCGATGGCCAGCACCAGCAGGGCAACCGAAATGGCTGCGGCGTAGCCGAAGTGCTTCTGCTGCACCATCGTTTGGTAGATGTAGGTGCCGAGGAACTCGGTGGCGTGGTTCGGGCCGGCTTTCGTGACCAGGTAAGGCACATCGAATGTCTTCAGAGCGCCGATGATGCCGAGCGTCGCCAGCGCGACCGTCGTTCCCATACACATTGGCCAGACGATGGAAAAGAGGGTGCGCAGGTTGCTCGCGCCGTCGACGCGGGCGGCTTCGAGGATCTCCGGCTCGATCTGCGCCATGGCGGCGTAGAACAGAATGAACGTGAGTCCGGTCCACTGCCAGATCGTGATCGCCATGATGACCGGCATCGCGGTCGCCTGCTCGGCGAGCCACGGACGGGTCGCGAAACCAAGCCCGATGTGCTCGAGCAGCCAGTTGAACTGCCCGTCGGCATCGAAGATGGATCGGAAGACCGGTGCCATCGTCGCGGGGGCGAGCACGGTGGGAACGAAGATGATCACCTTGTAGACCGGCGCCAGATGAATCTTGGAATGCATCAGCGCTGCAAAGGTGAAACCGATCGCCGTCTGAATCGCGAAGGTGACGACGAAAAATTGGGCGGTATGTCCGATTGCCATCCAGAACACGGGGTCCTGGAACAGGCGGGTGTAATTCTCCGCACCGACGGATTCGGAGGGGCTCAGGATGAACCCGTTCCACTCGAGCGTAGAGACGTACCCGGTGTAGCCGATCGCGAAGTAGATCATGCCGATCACCAGCGTCAGCGCCGGCAGGATCCAGAGCATCCCAGCCCCGAGGAAGACGCGCTTGCGTCGCCGCGGCATGTCGGGCCGGACCGCGGGGGTCGTCCGACCTGCCCGCGGCTCTGCGAGAACCGTATTCATGCCAACTCCGTTGTTGAGGGCACATCGCGGGTGGGTGGCAGGCACCCACCCGCGAAGCGCCGGTCGTGTATTTACTGGGCGTCGGTGACGGCCTGGAGGTTTTCCAGAGCCTGCTCCGGCGTGACATCGCCGGTCGCCACTCCGATCAGAGCGTCACGGAACGCCGTGTTGAGGTCGGCGCTCACACTCGCGAACCGCGGCTCCGTTGCCGCCCCGGCCGTGTCGGTGTACTCCTTCAGCGCGTCGAGCTGCACCGCGGGGTTCACGAGATCGATCTCGTCCCACTGTGGCTGCACGCCCTTCAGCGACGGGATGTCGTTGAGCGTGTTGGCCACCGCCGACTGCCCCGCCTCAGACGTTGCGAGCCAGAGGGCGAATGTCGTCGCTGCAGCCTGCTGGTCCGATTTGGCGCTGACGGCCAGGCCGTAGTCGGCGTCGCCGAACATGAGCCCGACGTTGCCGGTGCCTGCGACATCCGGGAACTGGATCGGCACCATGGTGAACGGCTCGGGGTTGGCCACACCTGCAGCCTCCATCGCGGAGATCATCGCGTCGCGCACCGTGTACTGCGTGTACCAGCTGCCCATCATGACCATGGCGTACTTGCCCGACATGAAGGCGTTGTTCGCGTCGGGGTACTGCTGGAGACCGATGGCCCCTTCCTGCATGATGCCGTCGTCGAAGAGAGACTTCCAGATCTCCATACCCTCGACGAACGCGGGGTCTGTGTAGCTCATCTCGCCGCGCGACGCGTCGACGTAGGCTCCCGGCTCCACGTTCTGCATGATCGCCTCGAAGGTGTCCATGTCGAACGCCCACTGGCCTGCGCCCTGCACAAAGCATCCCTGCCCGGCCGCCTTGAACGTGTCGCACACCGACACCCATTCGTCGTAGGTCGTCGGCGGTGTCAGTCCGTATTGGTCGAAAAGGTCCTGGTTGATCCATAGGCTCCCGGAGTACACGGCTCCCGCAGAGAGTCCGACGACTTTCCCGTCGACACTGAGCCCCTCGACGCCGGATGCCGCAAGCTGCGACTGCCAGTCGGACCCGAGAGCTTCCTCGGCCGCGGACGCAAGGTCGATTGCCCCGGCCTGGAAGGTTTGGACGCCGCCATTGGCAGACCCCGGGGCGACGTTGAATACGTCTGGCCCGTCGGTGGATGTGATGGCCGGCCCGAGCACGGAGTCGTAGGTGTCAATGGGCTTCGACACGAACTCGACCGTGATGTCGGGGTACTCCTCATTGAACGATGCGATCAATTTGTCCGCGAGGGGCTTGTCCGGCGTCCACCCCCACCACGTGATGTCACCCTCCGACGCCGAGCTGGTGTCTTCGCCAGCCGACGAGCCACCGGCGGAGCACGCGCCGAGCGTCAGCAGCGCTGTGGTCGCTAGGGCCAGGGCGCCACCGCGGCGCCATCCGAATGTCTGCATTGACATTGTTTCCTCCTTGTAGGGATCCCCGTTGACGGCGGGGAGGTGCAGAGCCACGGACTATCCGTGGGCAACGGGATTTCGACAACTTGCCACACAACTCACGTCGTTGAGTAACTCAACTTGCTGTGAAAGTTGCGTAAATGGCACTGTATGCTCAAGGGGAGGCGAGAGTCAACACATCGCGGGGCGATTGTCGTTGCCGATGCAGGAGGAAACGGATGCCGGAACAGAACGCGACGCTCGCGGAGATTGCTGCGGCGGCGGGCGTCTCCGTGCCGACGGTGTCGCGCGTCCTCAACGGCAGGCCGGGCATCTCGGCCCCTAAGCGGTCCGAAATCGAACGGCTTCTCGAGGACCGGGGTTACGAGAGGCGCAAGACCCGTCGTGCGCTGTCACTCATTGACTTCGTCATATCTAGCCTTGAGACGCAGTGGGCGACCGAATTGCTGAAGGGCGCACAGGCGGAGGCGGCTCGCGCGGGCGCCGACCTCGTGGTCACCGCCACGGATGGCCGGCCGGCCGGCTCGCCTGACTGGATAGAGCGGCTTGCCACGCGAGGCACTGACGGTGTGGTGCTGGTCGTGTCGGAGCTTTCGCCGTCGGCTCGGGAGGAGTTGGCGCGTCTGCAGGTACCGATCGTTGCAATCGATCCCGTCGGCACAGACATCGGCGCCTACGCCACCGTCTCCGCAACAGATTGGGTCGGCGGACGCGAGGCGACTGAGCACCTGATCGCGCTCGGACATCGAAAAATCGGCTTCATCACCGGCCCGATGAACCTGGAGTGCCACCAGGATCGGCTCGATGGGTACCTCTCGGCCCTGGGGCGGGCGCGGCTTCCGCGAGACACAGCGCTCGTGCGCGAGGGTGACTCACTCACTGCGGGCGGCATCCACTTCGGCGGGGAGCTGCTCGACCTTCCCGATCGACCAACCGCCATCATCAGCGGTTCGGACGAGCAGGCCTACGGTGTGTACCTCGCTGCGCGGGATCGCGGACTGCGAATCCCGGAGGACCTCTCGGTCGTGGGATTCGACGACGTCGATCTCGGCCGATGGGTTACCCCGCAACTCACGACCGTGCGACAGCCGCTCGCCAACATGGCGTCAGAGGCGACCCGTCTGGTGCTCGCCCTCGCGCGGGGCGAGGCGGTGGGCAGCTCTCAGGTGCGGCTCGCCTCGGAGCTCGTCGTGCGCGACTCAACGGGCGTTGCACCTCCGAGTGAGTGAGCGTTTTCGACTGGACGAGGTCGCTCACTGCCCCCCGGACTGCGAGAACGCTGCATCGAATGCCGCCTCGGGCGGCGTGATGTTCGCGAGTCGCCGCACGAACGCCAAAGCCTCGGGTGCGCCGACGAGTCGGTCCATACCGGCGTCCTCCCATTCGACACTCGTCGGCCCCGTGTAGCCGATCGCGTTCAAGCCCCGGAAGATGGGCTCCCAGGCCACTTCGCCGTGACCCGTCGAGACGAAGTCCCAGCCACGCCGCGGGTCGCCCCACGACAGATGGGATCCAAGACGTCCATTGCGGCCGTTGAACGCCGTTGACGTCTCCTTGCAGTGCACGTGCGCGATCCGGTCGGCAAAGTCCTGCAAGAACATCATCGGGTCCAGCTGCTGCCAGACGAAGTGGCTCGGGTCGAAGTTGAATCCAAAAGCGGGATGCCCGTCAATCGCCTCGAGTGTTCGTTTCGCGGTCCAGTAGTCGTAGGCGATTTCGCTGGGGTGTACTTCCAGCGCGAAGGTGACCCCGAGGTCGTCGTAGACATCGAGGATGGGGCGCCAGCGCTCCGCGAAGTCGCGATATCCGCGCTCGATGTACTCGGCGGAGGCGGGCGGGAACATTGCCACCGCCTTCCAAATGGACGAACCGGTGAATCCCACGACCGTCTTCACGCCCATCGCCGCGGCGGCGCGCGCCGTCGTGATCATTTCGTCTGCCGCGCGGCGTCGCACACCTTCCGGCTCACCGTCCCCCCACACTCGGGCGGGAAGGATGTCGCGATGCCGTTCGTCGATCGGGTCGTCGCACACCGCCTGCCCGACGAGGTGATTGGAGATCGTCCAGACGGAGAGGCCGTTCCGTTCGAGGATCTCGCGCTTCGCTGCAACGTAGTCGCTGTCCTCGGCCGCGCGCACCACATCGAGATGGTCGCCCCAGCACGCGATCTCCAGTCCGTCGTACCCCCACTCTCCTGCGAGCCGAGCAACTTCCTCGAAGGGCAGGTCGGCCCACTGACCGGTGAATAGGGTGATAGGTCTAGCCATCTCTGCGACCTCCATGTCGTTTCGGGCTGTGGTCGATCAACGTCCACGTCGACCCATTATCGAACGAACCCCTCAGCCCCGCGTATACGCGATCGCGAACATCCCGAGCTCGACCTCGGCGAAGCTCGTAGAGAGTGGCGAGAGGCCGATGCGGATGCCGTCTGGGGTGCGGAAGTCGGGCACGACCCCGTCGCGCCACAGTCGCTCCACCGTTCCGCGCGACCCTGGCCGATCGAGCGTGATGTGCGAACCACGACGGGCGGGGTCGCGCGGTGAGGCGAGCCGCGCATCCGGCATCAACTCATCGGCGAGGCGGATGGCGTACTCGGTGAGCTCCACCGACTTGGCTCGCACGGCGTCGATTCCGACCTCATCGAGTAGCGCGATCATGTCTTGCATCGCGAGCATGCCGAGCACCGGCGGCGTTCCGCTCACAAACGAGCGGATGCCCGAAGCGGCCGTGAAACCGTCGGCCATGTCGAACGGCGCATCCGACCCGAGCCAGCCCTGGATCGGCTGGCGGAGGTGCGCCTGGTGCTCGGCGCGCACGTAGACGAAGGCCGGTGAGCCAGGGCCACCGTTCAGGTACTTGTAGCTGCATCCGACCGCCAGGTCCACACCCCAGTCGTCGAGCAAGACCGGCACGGAGCCGACGGAGTGACTGAGATCCCACACCACAAGGGCGCCCGCGTCGTGCACCAACTCCGTGAGCGCGGGCACGTCGGCGAGGAAGCCGGAACGGTACGCAACGTGACTCAGCACCACCACGGCGGTGTCTCCACTGAGCGCGTCGAGAAGCGTCTCCGCGGTCACGCCGTCGGCCGGGTCCCGGCCCTCGGCGGTCCCCCCGATCCACCGCACGGTGAGCCCGCGCTCATTCGCGATGCCCTCGATCACGAAGCGGTCGGTGGGGAAGTCGTCGCGGTCGACCACGATCTCGGTGCGACCGGGGCGGGCATCCGCCGCCGCGCGGATCGCCTTGTACAGCAGCACCGTGGTGGAGTCCCCGACCGTGACCTGGCCGGGCGCCGCCCCGAGCGCCACCCGACCGAGGTCGTCGCCGATCGTCTGGGCAAGCGTGAGCCACCCCTCGTCCCACCCGCGGATGAGGCGCCCGGCCCATTGGTCGGTCACGAATGAGGTGAGCCGATCGAGACTCGCGCGGAGCGGCCGACCGAGCGAGTTGCCGTCGAGATAGGCGAACACGTCGGCCGACGGCAGGAACGCGTCGCGGTGGCGGGCGAGCGGGTCGCGCGCGTCGAGCTCTGCGGCGGATGGCGCGGCGGACTCGGGCACAGCGGACTCTGGCGTGGCGGTCATCCGCTCAGCCTAGGTCGGGCCCGGGGTCACCGGGACGCTCGGCTGTGGCGCCCGAGGCGTGCCGCCGCGGGCGCTCAGCGGGAGAAGAGCCTGCTGAAGAACGAACCGGTCTTCGCTTCCTTCGGATGTCCGGGGCAGCGGTCCGCGCGCGGAACTCCACGCAGCACCTGATCAACGTGCTGGCCGCAGCCAGCCCAGGTGGTCTTTCCGCACTTGCGGCAGGTGACGGCTTGGCACATGGTGGTTCCTCTCCTCGCGCGACGCTCGCGCAGTGAGACCCATCATACCCCAGGGGGTATCCAGATCGTTAGCGAGAGGCCGCACGCAGCTCGGCGAGCACCAACGACAGCTGCTCCACCGCGAAGTCGAGGTCGGCCGCCGTCGCCACGATCGGTGGGGCCAGCCTGATGGTGGACCCGTGCGTGTCCTTCGCGAGCACGCCGCGCGCCAGCAACCCTTCGCAGACCTGACGGCCGGTTCCGACATCCGGATCCACGTCGACTCCGGCCCAGAGGCCCGCCACCCGCACGGAGACGACGCCGCGACCCACGAGCGACCGCAAACCCACCTCGAGTCGTGCGCCCAAATCGGATGCGCGGCGCTGGTACTCGCCCGTGGCGAGCAGATCGACGACCGCATGCCCCACAGCCGCGGCGAGCGGGTTGCCGCCGAAGGTCGAGCCGTGCTCGCCCGGGTTCAGCACCCCCAGGATGTCGCGGTTGCCCACCACGGCGGACACCGGCACGATGCCGCCGCCAAGCGCCTTGCCGAGGAGGTACAGGTCGGGCACAACGCCCACGTTGTCGCACTGGAAGGTCGCGCCCGTGCGCCCAAGACCCGACTGGATCTCGTCGGCGATGAACAGCACCCCGCGGCGCGACGTGATCTCCCGCACCGCGGGCAGGTAGTCGGCCGGGGGGATGATGACGCCCGCCTCACCCTGGATCGGCTCGACGAGCACCGCCACGGTGTTCCGGTCGATCGCGGCCTCGAGCGCGACGGCGTCGCCGTAGGGCACCGACCGGAAGCCGGGCGTGAATGGACCGAAGTCGGTGGTGGCGTCGGCGTCATCCGAGAAGCTGATGATGGTGGTGGTGCGACCGTGGAAGTTGCCGTCGGCCACGACGATGTTCGCGCGGTCGGCCGGCACGCCCTTCACCCGGTAACCCCACGCTCGAGCGACCTTGATGCCCGACTCCACCGCTTCCGCGCCGGTGTTCATCGGAATGACCATGTCCTTGCCCGCGAGCTTCGCGAGCGCCTCCGCGAACGGCCCGAGCTGGTCGTTGCGGAACGCGCGGCTCGTGAGCGTGATGCGGTCCAGCTGCGCCTTCGCCGCGGCGACAAGGGCCGGATGCCGGTGGCCGAAGTTCACCGCGGAGTAGGCCGCGAGGCAGTCGAGGTAGCGGCGGCCGGCGGCATCCGTCACCCACGCGCCGTCGCCGGACTCGATCACGACCTCGAGAGGGTGATAGGTGTGCGCGAGGTGCGAGTCTTCGAGAGCCGCGATGCTCCGGCCGCTGACGGTCATCGACGCAACTCGAGGGTGCAGCATTTGACGCCGCCGCCGCCGAGCAGCAGCTCGGAGAGATCGACGCCGATCGGGTTGTACCCGCGCTCGCGCAGCTGGCGCTCGAAGTCGACCGCTCGCGAGGCGATGACCACGTTGTAGCCGTCGGAGAACGAGTTGAGCCCGAGCACCGCGGCATCCTCCTCGGTCACGAGGATCGCGTCGGGGAACCGCTCGCGGAGGATGACGAGGCTGGCCTCATCGAATGCGCTCGGCAGGTAGGCGATGTTCGGCTGCTCGCCAGCGGCCGGGGCGGGGTCGAGCACGGCGATCGCGGTGTCGAGGTGGTAGAAGCTCGGGTTGATGAGGTTGAGGGTCACGACCTCGCGGCCGTAGATCTCGCCGATCTCCTGGTGGCTGTTCGATGCGCTGCGGAAGCCGGTGCCCGCGAGAATGGCGTCGCCGACGAGCAGAAAGTCGCCCTCCCCCTCGTTGACGTTCTCCGGTGTGCGCACCTCGAAACCGTTGTCACGGAACCAGTCCATGTAGGCGGGGCCCTCGGGCTGGCGCTCGGCATAGGTGAAGCTCGCGCCGTACGCGATGTTGTCGATGACGAATCCGCCGTTGGCCGCGTAGACCATGTCGGGGAGGCCCGCGATGGGGTCGATCAGTTCCACGTCGAAACCCAGCTCGAGGTAGGTGTTGTAGAGCACCTCCCACTGGCGCACCGCGAGCGCGGTGTCGGTCGGCAGGTGCGGGTCCATCCACGGGTTGATGCGGTAGACGACGGTGAAGTGCTCGGGGCGACACATGAGCACGGTGCGCTTCGTGGCCACGCGGGTGGCGGTCGGCTGCAGTTCGGCGGTGGGGATGGACATGGGGTGTCTCCTTCTGAGTCGGATCTGCAAAACGCGGATGACGCGGCCGGGGCCGGGCAGACATCGTGCGGACTAGGTCGGAGCAGGGTGTGAGGTGATGCGGTCTGTGCTGTGTGCGGTGCGGTTATCTGGCGCAGTTTCGGGCGCCGAAATGCTGACGCCGCGGGTGGTGAGCCCTGGGCGCGCGACGCATCGTGCAGCATCCAGTGTGACACGCACACATCCGAATCTTTTCGCGACACTGCGCACTAAATCCGCTTGATGGGCACTGGTGACACAAGTTTTCGCCATAGAGTCTGGGGATGGACAGTCTCGACTACGGCATCATCGACCTTCTTCGACAGAATGCCCGGGCCGGATACGGCGACATCGGCGAAGTGGTGGGCCTGTCGGCATCCGCGGTGAAGCGCCGCGTGGATCGCCTGGTCGCCGACAAGGTGATTCGCGGCTTCACGGTGCATGTCGACCCCGCCGTCGACGGGCTCGCCACGGAGGCCTACGTGGAGCTGTTCTGCCGCGGAACCGTCGCGCCCGAAGAGCTGCGGCGCATTCTGACCGGTGTTCCCGAGGTGGTGGGCGCCGGAACGGTCACCGGGTCTGCGGATGCCATCGTGCACATGCGATCCCGCGACATCCCCTCACTCGAGCTCGCGCTCGAGAAGGTGCGGAACGCGCCCAACGTGGATCACACCCGCAGCGCCATCGTGCTCTCGAAGCTCATCCACCGCCGCAACGACTAGGTCCCCGCCCCGCGCCGGCCGCCCCGCTGGTCGAGCTTGTCGAGACCCGCGCACACCCCGCCGCCGCCGCCGGTCGAGCCTGTCCCCGCCGGTCGAGCCTGTCGAGACCCGCGCCCCCGCCGGTCGAGCCTGTCGAGACCCACGCCCCGCCGGTCGAGCCTGTCGAGACCCACGCCCCGCCGGTCGAGCCTGTCGAGACCCGCGCACCCGCCGGTCGAGCCTGTCGAGACCCCGCCCCCGCCGGTCGAGCCTGTCGAGACCCGCGCACCCGCCGGTCGAGCCCGTCGAGACCCGCGCCACACCCCGCCGGTCGAGCCTGTCGAGACCCGCCCATCGCCCCACAGCCTCGACAACACTGCTCCTCCCCAACCGGTCGAACAAGGACCCCATCCACAGCCTAATTACGCATCTGATCAGGTAATTAGCAATGTCGGTGGGTAATGGCACAGTACCTCCATGGACACCACCGAGACCCTCCTCGAGCGGGCGGCAGCGCTGCTGAGATTGGTCACCGACGCCTCGACACTCGACGACACCCACCTCATCGGTCGGATCGAGCTGGTCGAGTCCGCGGGGCGCCTTGTGGATTCGCTCCGGGTCTCCGCAGCTGCGGAACTCGCCGAACGCTCACGGTTCGAGCTCGGCGCCGATGGACTCTCGTCTCGCCTCGGCCAGCGGCGCCCCAGCCACCTCCTCGAACAGCTCGCTCGGGTCTCGAGCGCGGAGGCCTTGCGGCGCATGCGTGTCGGCGCGATGGTTCGCTCGCGCACGGCGCTCGACGGCGCTCACCTCCCGCCGCTTTACCCGGCGGTTTCCGCTGGGCTGGAGTCGGGCGCTATCGGTTTCGAGTCCGCGGCTCTGATCACCCGATACCTGGAGCAGGTCTCCGCGCGTTGCCCGGTGGAGCAGCTGGCAACCGCAGAATTGCAGCTGGTCGAGGCAGCGATGCTGGAGTCGACTGATCTGGTCGCCGGCCACGCACGGCTGCTCCGCGACGCCCTCGACCCCGACGGCGCGGAGCCGCGCGAGGAGGAACTCCGCGCTCAGGCTTCGATCCGGCTCGGCCGGGAACGCAACGGCATGACGCCTATCGTGGGTCTCGCCGATCCCGTGGGTGCCGCGCGCCTGCGAGCGCTCTTCGATCTGGCTCATCGACGACGCCGACACAACCGCGGTACGGCGGCCAGCCAGGACTCCGATGCCGACCATCTCGAACCCGGCACTCCACGGTTCGAGGCACACGATGCCCCTGCCCACGACCCGCGCACGATCGGTCGACGCAACTACGACGCGTTGATCGGCGCCATAACGGCGGGGGTGGATGCGCACCACCGCGCCCCTCGCAGCAACACCACGGTCGTCGCCACGATCCGACTGGATGATCTCCACTCCGGCCGCGGTGTCGGATACCTCGATGGCGTAGACGAACCGGTCTCCGCCCGCACTGTGCAGGAGCTGGCGTGCGATGCAGACATCCGAGTTCTCTCCTTCGGACGCCACGGCGAGGTGCTGTCCCTCGGACGCAGGGCGAGGCTGTTTTCCTATGCCCAGCGGGTAGCACTCGCGGCTCGCGACGGCGGATGCATCTGGCCGAACTGCACGGCACCACCGGAATGGTGCGATGCGCACCACGTCGTTCCGTACGGCGGCGGCACACACGGCCGAACAGATGTCGACAACGGAGTCCTCCTCTGTCCCGCTCACCATCACGCGCTGCACGCCAGCGACATCACCTTGCGGATGGTTCACGGCACCCCACGGCTGGAACCGCCGCCCCGGCTGGCCGGATCCGGGCGAGCCTGGCGCGCCGGACGGTCGCGAATATCGAAACGGATGCTGGCCTGATGGCAGACCGGGCATCCTTTCGAACCGACCAAAGTCATCACGTACCCCCCGCCCATCCCCCATGGGGCATGCTTGACGGTGTGACTGATTCTCGGGCGAGGGCGCTGGAGTCTCTTGAGAGCCTTCGGGTGTCCCTCGCGGATGCAGGGCTCTCCCTGCCGCTTGAAGGCGCCGCCGCGCAACGCGAGGCCGCAGCCGCGGCGGTCCGCCAGATCGACGACTACATCAGGCCCCGCCTCGCCAACCTCGACGCGCCGCTGCTCGCGGTGGTCGGTGGGTCGACCGGGTCGGGAAAGTCCACCATCGTCAACGCGCTGATCGGCACGCCCACTACGCGGGCGGGCGTCATCCGACCGACCACACGGCAGCCGATCCTCGTGCACGCGCCGGTGGACGCGGGATGGTTCGCGTCCGACCGCATTCTGCCCGGGCTCGCCCGGGTGCGCGGGCGCATAACGCAGCCGGGCACCCCAGCCTCCTCGGCCGGAGACGCACCCACCGCCGACCGCATCAACGAACTCATGCTGCTCGCGCACGATCGGGTGCCCTCATCGCTCGCCATCATTGACGCGCCAGACATCGACTCGGTCGCCGACGAGAACCGTGCCCTCGCCGCCCAACTTCTCGCCGCAGCCGATCTCTGGCTGTTCGTCACCACGGCCAACCGATACGCCGACGCCGTGCCGTGGGCGCTACTCGACGGCGCGGCGGCCCGCGACATCACGGTGGCCGTCGTGCTCAACCGCGTTCCGCCGGGCGCGGCAGGCGAGGTGCTGCCCGACCTGCAGGCGATGCTCACCGCACGGGGCCTCCCTGACGCTCCCGTCTTCGTCATCGACGAACAACCCCTCGACGATCTGGGAATGCTCCCGGCCAACGCCGTCGCGCGCCCCCGCGAGTGGATCACGGCCATTGCCGCCGACCGCACCGAACGGGTCCGCATCGCAGCACGCACCCTTCGCGGCGCGATCGTTGACCTCGATCTCCGGGTCGCCGGCATCGCCACCGCCCGAAAGCAGCAGCTCGACTGGCTCGACGGCACTACCAAGACGGTCGCTCACGCCTATGCGAGCGCGGCGGATGCCGTCGACGACGCCACCCGCGACGGCGCGTTGCTGCGCGGCGAGGTCCTGGCGCGCTGGCAGGACTTCGTGGGCACATCCGACGTGTTCCGCAGCGTCGAGCGCTGGTTCTCGCGGGCCCGGGATTCGGCCACCGCATGGGTGATGGGGCGCCCACAGCCGGTCGTCGACGTTGAGGTGCGCATCGAACACGGTCTTCACGCTGTGATCGTCGACCAGGCGGGTCGGGCCGCCGCCGCAGCATGGGCCGGTCTGCAGCGCAGCGAGGCAGGCCGCGCCATCGCCCAGGCCCACCCCGAGTTGGGAACCGAGAGCCCCGACTTCACTGACCGGGCGGCCGAGATGATCCGCGAATGGCAGGGCGCGCTGCTCCGGCTCATTCAGGAGAGCTCCGGATCGAAGCGCATCAGGGCCCGCGTGCTTTCCGCCGGACTCAACGTGGTCACCGTCGCGCTCATGATCGTGGTGTTCGCGTCGACCGGCGGTCTCACCGGCGGCGAGGTGGTCATTGCCGGAGGGTCGGCGGTGATCGGTCAGAAATTGCTGGAGACCATCTTCGGCGAGGAGGCCGTGCGCCGACTCGCCGCGCAGGCCCGCGAAGACCTCACCGTGCGGGTCGAAGCACTCTTCGCCACCGAGGTCGCGCGAGCGACGATGGCGCTGGCCGACGTGCGCTCGGGAGCATCGCCCGACGACCTCCGGCGGCAGTCATCCGCCGTCCTTGAGGATCTGCGCCGGGCCACTGAGGGCGGAGGCACCGCATGAACGCCAGAAAGCGGGTCACCCTCGACGACCGGCTCGCCGCCCTCGGCACGGTGCGCGACACCGGCCGGCACGCCCTCCCGGATGCCCTCGGGCGCGAACTCGACGCCGTGCTCGCCCACGCGACCGAGCGCCGCGGCCGTTCGCCGGAGTACACCGTCATCGGCATCTTCGGCGCCACCGGTTCGGGCAAGTCGAGTCTGGTGAATGCGCTTGTCGGAGAGGATGTGGCCAAGACCCACGTGCGTCGCCCCACCACGAGCGAGGCCCATTCCGTGAGCTGGGAGGCCGACAGCGCCCTCGACCTCCTCGACTGGCTCCGCGTGCGTGAACGCACCGTGCTGGATGTCCCCATCGACCCGCGAGCCAGCACCCTGCTCCTCCTCGACCTGCCCGACTTCGATTCCATCGAACGCGGCAACCGCGAGGTGGCGGAGCGGCTCGCCGGTCAGGTCGATGCCCTCGTCTGGGTCGTCGATCCGCAGAAATACGCCGACGAGGTGCTGCACGCGCAGTTCATCGCGCCGCACGCCAAGCACGGGGCGGTCACGCTCATCGTGCTCAACCAGATCGACCTGCTGCCCGCCGGTCAGGTCGGCAACGTCGTGGAGTCGCTACAGAACATCGTGGCGCGCGACGGCCTCCCGGGCTCCCGGGTGATCCCCGTCAGCGCGCGCACCGGTGACGGCATCCCTGCCCTGCGCTCGGCCCTCGGCGACCTCACCGCCGCCAAGGAGGCCCGCGAGGCACGGCTCGCCGCCGACGTTACGACGGTCGCCGCGAAGGTGCCGGATGCGGGAACGGTTGCGCAGCCCTCGGCCAAAGTCACCGACGCGCTCATCGTGTCGCTCGGCACCGCAGCGGGCGCGGATGTCGTGGCCGACGCCGTCGCCCGCTCGTACCGCAAACGCGCCGGCCAGGCCACCGGGTGGCCCGTCGTCTCCTGGGTGCTGCGCCTGCGCGCTGACCCGCTGACCCGACTCGGGCTCGGGCCGGGTCGGCGCAACGAAGGCCGCGACGGCGACGACCCGGCCGTGCACCGCACGAGCATGCCCGCGCTCAGCGCCGGCGCCGCGGCGCAGGTCTCACTCGCCGTGCGGGGCTACGTGGATGCCGCGACCGCAGGCCTCGCCGATTCCTGGCGCACCGGGGTCCGCACCACCGCGGACCATGCCATCGCAGAACTGCCCAACCGGCTGGATCTCGCCATCGCCCGCACGAAACTGCCCGCAGGCGGATCGTGGTGGTGGGTGATCTTCGGCGTGCTGCAGTGGGTGTCCGTGCTCGCCGCACTCGTCGGGATCGGCTGGCTCCTCGGTGCGTACTACCTGCCGACGGTGGGTCTGCCGGGGCTCGAGGTTCCCGAAGTCGAAGGATGGGCCGTGCCGACCCTGCTCATCGCCGGTGGCGTGGCGCTCGGCGTGCTGCTCGGCCTGCTCGGAGCGCTTTTGGCCAGGGCCGCGGCGGCGTCGAGACGTCGGCGCGCCCGCAAACACCTGCTCGCGTCGGTCGCGGTGGTGGTCAGGGAGACGGCGGTCACCCCGATCGCCGCTGACCTCGACCGGGCGCGCGACTACGCGGCCGCGCTGAAGCTCGCCCGCTGAGATCTCGACAAGCTCGATCAACGGTACTTGGCCCGCTGGTCGGCGGCACTCGCCCGCTGGTCGAGCCTGTCGAGACCCACCCACGGAGATCTCGACAAGCTCGATCGGCGGCACTTGGCCCGCGCGGAGATCTCGACAAGCTCGATCGGCGGTACGTTCGCCCGCTGGTCGAGCCTGTCGAGACCCACCCACGGAGATCTCGACAAGCTCGATCGGCGGTACTTGGCCCGCGCGGAGATCTCGACAAGCTCGATCGGCGACACGCTCCCCGATCAGCGGAGCGTCATCACTCGGCGAGGATCTCCTCGATGGTGATCGCGGCGTTGATGAGAGCCAGGTGGCTGAGTCCCTGCGGCAGGTTCCCGAGGAACTCGTTCGTGCCGGCATCCATCATCTCGGCGTAGAGACCCACGTCGTTGGAGAGTCCGATGAGCTGGTCCATGCGCTCGCACGCCTCATCGGTGCGCCCGACGCAGGCGAGCGCCGCGGCCACCCAGAAAGCGCAGGCCACGAAAGTGCCCTCCTCATCCTGCATGCCGGTGTAGCGGTAGCTGAGCGGACCGCGGCCGAGCTCGGCGATGATCGCATCGACGGTCTGCTCCATCCGCTCGCCGCGGTCGAATCCGCTCGGCGCGTGGAGCAGGATCGAGGCATCGAGTCGATCGCTCCCGGGGAACATCACGTAACTCCGCCGCGCCTCGGACCAGCAGTTGTCGCGCACCCAGTCGGCGATGCGATCACGTTCCGCGATCCACCTCTCGGCGCTACCCGGAATCTGGCCGAGATCCACGAGGTGCGCCGCCGCATCGAGCGCCTGCCAGCAGCCGAGCTTCGAGGAGGTGTAGTGCTCCTCCTCCTCCAGCTCCCAGATGCCCGCATCACGCCGCTGCCACGAGTCGCACGCACGATCCGCAAGCGAAGCGAGCATGCGGCCGGTCGAGGCGTCGAGCACGTTCCCGTCGTCGACATAAAGCCTCACGACGTCGAACAGGTCCCCGTAGATCCCCAGCTGCAGTTGCCCCTGAGCCTCATTGCCGATGACGACCGGGCCGATCCCCCGCCAACCGGGCAGCTCCGGCATCGAGACGCCCGTCGGGGTGTGCCCGTCGAGCGAGTAGTACACGAACAGTTCGGGGCCGTGGGCGCGGATGGTGTTGAACAGCCAGGACACGGCGGCGTGGGTTTCCTCGCGCAACCCGAAACGCAGCAGCGCATGCACGGTGTAGGCGAGATCCCGCACCCAGGCGAACCGGTAGTCCCAGTTCTTGCCGCCGTCGAGCGACTCCGGCAGCGAGGTGGTCGCCGCCGCCGCAATCGAGCCGGTGGGGCTGTGAATGAGCAGTTTCAGGGCCAGGGCGCTGCGTTGCACCGCATCCGCCCATCGCCCCTCGAAGGAGAAGACCCGCGACCAGTTCTTCCAGTTGTCGATCGTGCGATCGATGCCGATGTCGACGAGTTCCGGAGTGAGGATGCGCAGCGGCTCGTTCTCCGTCGCCGAGAGGGAGATCACGTGCCGTGACCCCTTCGACACGGTGAAGGTGCCGCCGACGCTCTGAGCGCCGGGCGTGCCAGGACCGTGGTCGAGCCCCCGCACGCTGAGCATCACCCCGTCGACACGGATGACCTCGCCGTTCGCGGTGTGCTCCACCCAGGGCGACGCCGAACCGAGTGCCGTGCCCGGCGCCACCAGCCACCGCATCTCCACCGACCCCGAACGCCCCTCCACCCGACGGGCGAGTTCCGACCACGGCAGTCGACCGGCGACACCGGTGACGAGCGCGTCGGTGATGCGAACAGACCCCGTTGCGGTGGTGAACGTGGTCTCGAGCACATTCGTGCCGGGCACGTACCGTCTGCGGGTGGTGAAGTCATCCGACGGTCGCAGCTCGAAACGTCCACCGTGCTCCACGTCGAGGAGCCCGGCGAACACCGGCGCGGTCACGAGATTCGGCATCGGCAACCAGTCGATCTGGCCGTCGGAGGCAATCAGCGCAACGGTGCGCCCGTCGCCGATCGCCGCGTAGGACCGTAGGTCCGCGTAACCGTCGACGCGGCCTGCGCCACCCGCGGCACCTTCGGCGATGGAGGTCATGACGACGCCTTTCCTGCACTCGAGATGAAACGGGAAAGGGGCCGCGGCCGGATCAGCCGCGGCCCCTTCTCATGGCTGCTAGTTGGACACGTCTCCGCGCCAGGCGCCCGTCTCGTTCTGCTCCGCCTCGATGAACTTCTTGAAGTTTTTGAGGTCAGCCTTGATGGCGTGATCGTCGACACCGAACACGGCTCCGACCTTCTCGAGGAAGCCCTCGGCCTTCCAGTCGAGCTGCACGGTGACACGTGAGGTGGTGTCGCTGAGGCGGTGGAAGGTCACGACGCCAGCGTGGTCCTCTTCGCCGCCCGTGCTGTTCCAGGCGACCCGCTCGTCGGGGTGCTGCTCGGTGATGGTCGCGTCGAACTCGCGTTCGACACCGGCGATGTTGACCTTCCAGTGGGTGTGGGTGTCGTCGATCTGCGTGATCGACTCCACGAAGCTCAGGAACTTGGGAAAGCTCTCGAACTGGGTCCACTGGTTGTACGCGGTGGTGACATCGACATCGACATCGATGGACTCAACAACTTGTGCCACGGTGTTCTCCTTATTTGCGGGGTAGGTCGTGCAGAGATGAAGCTGATCGTGCTGAAGCGCTACTTGTCGTCCGCTGCCTTGCTCGGCTTCTTCGCGTTTCCGCGGTCCGCGCGGCGACGCGGCGTCTGGTTCTCGGCGTTCACCATCCAGGCGTACTGCTCGAAGCTTTCGATGATGCCGTGCAGGATGTCGGCACTCGTGGGGTCTTCCTCGTCGACCTCGTCATGCACGGTGCGCATGGTGTCCACGACGGCTTCGAGGCGCGCGGTGATGAGGTCCACCGTCTTCGCGGTGTCCACCTCGTCTTCCGGATACTTCTCGAGCGTGGTGGTGGCGCTCACCGTCTCGGAGCGGCCATCGGGCATTCCGCGGAGGGCCCGCATCCGCTCTGCGACCTGGTCAGAGAATTCGCGAGCGGAGTCGATGATCTCGTCGAGCTGCAGGTGCAGGTCTCGGAAGTTCTTGCCGACAACACTCCAGTGAGCCTGCTTGCCCTGAAGGTGGAGTTCGATCAGATCGACGAGAACCTTCTGGAGATTGTCTTCCAGCTGTTGTGAAGCTTTCATGCGGTTTCCTTCCTCTTTCCTTCCAGCCAACCAAAGGAGTTTGGGTGTCTGCCGTGAGTTGTGGTGTCGACGGCGAAGACGGCTCCGGAGAGCGGATGCGCGATCAGATCCTCTTCGGTGAGGTTCTCCCTGGCCGACCCGATGAAAAGGGTGGAGAGGTCATCGCCTCCGAATGCAACAGAGGTGATATTCGGCACCGGAAGCTCAAGAACCTCCTCCTCGCGGCCATCCGGCGAATACCGGATGACGCGTCCCCTCCCGTAGATCCCGCTCCAAAGATGTCCTTCGGCGTCGATCGTCAGCCCATCATGGGCTTCTCCCGAGTGAAAGACCTTGACATCGCCGAGCTCGCCGTTGGCTGTGTACGGCGCTCGATAGATCGTGGAGGTGGCGGTGTCGGTGAAGAACATCTCCGTACCGTCGAGGTTCCACTCGAATCCGTTCGCCACCCCGAAGCCCGCATTGAGGATGCTCGCGCCATTCTCGGTGACGGTGTAGATCGCCCCGGTCGGATCGCTCGACGCGAGGTTCATGGAGCCGGTCACCCACCGACCGGCTGGATCCACCTTGCCCTCGTTGAGCCGGAGCGCGGCTCCGCGGTGGTCTATCTCGGCGAGCACGCTCGTGATCGCGCCCGCCTCGTCCGCGAGCACCACTCGGTCGCCGAGGGAGACGACGAAGCCGCCACCCTCGCTGCGGTGGAACGAGGCGAGCGGCGGGGGCATCTGCACCACCGTGTCGTCCGAGCCGTCGGCTGCTCCGTCGAGCGGACTGCTGTGCAGCGCCCCGGTCGTGATGTCACACCAGTGGAGCGTTCGGCGGGCCGCATCCCACACGATGCTCTCGGCGAGGACCGCCTTCTTATCACGGAAAACTCGGGGAGAACCGCAGATGACGCTCATGCTCCCAGCCTACGATCAAGGCACAATTCGACGGCAACACCCAGCCACGACAAGGGAGACGCATGGACCTCGGAATCGCGGGACGCACCGCACTCATCAGCGGCGGAGACTCGGGCATCGGCTGGCACACTGCCCGCCTGCTCCTCGCCGAAGGCGCGACGGTCGTGCTGACCGACCTCGACCAGGACAGCCTCGACGAGGCTGCCGCAAAGCTGGATGGGCCAGACGGCAGGCTCTTCGCATTCGCCGCCGACATCACCAAGGTCGACTCGATCGCCGCGATGCACAGGCAGGTGATGGATGCCGTCGGTGACATCGACATCCTGGTGCAGTCAGCCGGGATCACCGGCGCCCAGGGGTACTTCCACGAGATCGACGACGACGGCTGGACCAACACCATCGAGGTCGACCTGCTCGGTCCGGTGCGGCTGGTCAGCGCGTTCCTTCCGAGCCTCCGCAAGGGCGGATGGGGGCGCATCGTGTTCCTCGCCTCGGAGGACGCCATGCAGCCGTACGACGACGAGATCCCCTACTGCTCGGCGAAGGCCGGCGTGCTGGCCCTGATGAAGGGGCTGTCCCGCACCTACGCCAAGGAGGGCCTGCTCGTGAACGCGGTGTCGCCCGCGTTCATCCATACGCCGATGACGGACGCGATGATGGAGAAGCGGGCAGACGAGCGCGGCACGTCGAAGGACGAGGCGATCGAGAGCTTCCTCGACGAGGAGCGGCCGTACATGGAGTTGAAGCGCCGAGGCGAGCCGGACGAGGTGGCGAACGTTGTCGCCTTCCTCTGCTCGGAGGCCGCGAGCTTCGTCAACGGATCCAACTACCGGGTCGACTCGGGGTCGGTCGCCACGATCTGATTCGGCGGGGGCGGCGGGTCACCGCGTCGGCAGCCGCCCCAGCCGCACCGCCTCCACGAGCGCTGCGTGGTCCTTCTCGGTCTGATCGGCGTAGGCCCGCGCGAACCTGGCCATCGCGAGCTCCAGTTTTTCGCCGGGACCCACATACCCCGAGATCATCGATGCCCCGCTCGTGCGGGCGTGGCCCTTGGCAAGCAGCCTTCCGCACACACGCACGTAATCGGTCATGGCATCCGGCCCGATCGAGTCGAGCGGGATGGTGCCCTTCATGTTGCGGAACTGGCGCACGTAGAACTGCCGCTCGCCGATGGTGGTCCAGCCGAGCAAGGGGTCACTCACCGTCTGCAGCGCCTGCTGGTACTCCACGACCCGCTGCCCCTGATGCTCGTGCCAGGCCGAGTCGCCGTGCACATGGGGTGCGATCACCGAGCGGCGGGCTTGCTTGAGTTGGAGGAAGATCACGTCGTCGGGGCTGCTGCCTTCGCAGAGCGCCACATACGCCCGGAGCCCGACGCTGCCGACGCCCACGACCTTGTGCGCGACATCGAGGAGCGTGTAACCGCCGAGCACCCGGCGCCAGTGGGGGGCGAGCGTGGCGAGGTAGTCGTCGAGGGATGCGGCGAGCGCCGACGCGTCGTCGTCGGTAAGCCTCGTGATCACGGGAGGTTCCTCCACGATGCGTCGCCGACTCTGCTCCCCGACCTCCTCGGCGAAGCGGGGCAGCGCACGGTCGCTTGTGCGGCGCCTCGCCTTCTTGGCGGCCCTGTCGATGCCCTCGTGCAGTGCCATGTCGGTGGTGGATTCGTGCAGCGTGTCCACGTCGACCCGCTGGAACGAGCGGTCGAGCAGCGGCTGATCGGCGAGGTATCGAATCTGCTCGCGATACGCGGTAGCGCACGCCATGACGGCGATCCCGCACTCCTCCTCGGTGAACGAGTTCTCCCGACCTGCCACGTGGATGCTCGCTGCGAGCCTGCGCAGATCCCACTCCCAGCTGCCCGGATGCGCCTCGTCGAAGTCGTTGAGGTCGATCACGAGGTCTCGTTCCGGCGACGCGTAGAAGCCGAAGTTGCCCACGTGCGCATCGCCGCAGATCACCGGGGTGATTCCGGTGGCCGGAAGGCCGGCGAGGTCGTTGGCCATGACCACCGCGGTGCCCCGCAGGAAGCCGTAGGGAGAGGCGAGCATCCGCTCGACCCGGAGAGGCACGAGGTGGTCGAGTCGGCCGACGTGCGAGTCGACCACGAGGTCGATGGGGTCCGGCCGCGTGTCGGCCGGCGTCCATTCGCCGAGCGAGGTGCGCGTCACCTGACCGCGGAGGCTCTTGCCGAGCGCTTGCCGTTCCGCGCGGGGGGTGGGGCGATGCAGGAGCGACATGTAGGCCTCGCCGCTCACCTCCGAGAGCACGACGTGGTCGTGCGAGTCCCTGCGCTGGCGATTCGAGCTCTCGTGCGGCATGTGCCTACTGTGCCACCTGCGAGACCCGACACCGCGACGTGGAAGCGCCAGTCCCCTCGCGCGCTGAGCCGCAAGCGCTCCTGCGAGAGTGCGCTACTGCTCGAGCGCGGAGCGGGCGAGGCCGAGCGCGGCCTCGTCGCTGAGCCCGAGCTGGTGGATGCGGTCCACATACGCCCGCGCCGCCAGTTGCGCCTGCTGCATCGTGATGTCGCCACTGGCCGCGATGTACGAGCCGTTGCGGCCGCGGGTCTCGATCACGCCATCGTGTTCGAGCTCCCGGTAGGTGCGAGCCACGGTGTTCGGTGCGATGCCGAGTTCTTCGGCGAGATGCCGCACGGTAGGCAGCTTGGCGCCCGCGATTAGTGCTCCGGAGCGCACTGCCTCGAGAACCTCGCGCCGGAGCTGCTCGTACGGCGCATGAGGCGAAGCCGCGTCGATCGTGAATTGCATGGCGGAGCCCTCCCATCGATCGAGACGCCGGAGCCTGAACGTAGCAGGAGGAATTCTCAGGAGCAAGAGGCTGTTGCCGCAAAGGTCCCGTAACAATTCAGGGAGCACCGCAGCCCCCGGAGAGAATGACATCATGCCCACTCAGTCCACACTCACGCTGCCCGTTCTCGATCTCTCCCGTCTCGACGCCGGTGGCGCTTCGGCCGACGAGTTCCGGGCTGCCCTGCGGGAAGCCACCCACGACTACGGCTTCTTCTACCTCACCGGGCACGGCGTGCCGACCGAGCTCACCGAGCGCGTGATGCGCGTGGCGCGGGCATTCTTCGACCTTCCCGAGGCCGACAAGATGGCGATCGAGAACCTCAAGAGTCCGCACTTCCGTGGCTATACCCGGGTGGGCGGCGAACTGACCCAGGGCATCGTCGACTGGCGCGAGCAGATCGACATCGGGCCGGAGCGGGCCGCGATCGCCAAGGGCGACGACGTGCCCAACTACTTCGTGCTGCAGGGCCCGAACCAGTGGCCGGATGCGCTGCCCGAGCTTCAGCAGACCATCACCGAATGGCACGACGAGCTCACCGCCGTCGCCCTGCGCCTCATGCAGGCCTGGGCCCTGTCGCTCGGCGCCGACGAGCACGTCTTCGACGAGGCCTTCGCCACCGATCCGTCGACGCTCATCAAGATCGTGCGGTACCCGGGCAAGTCGAACCCGAACCCGGTGCAGGGTGTCGGCTCGCACAAGGACTCCGGCGTGCTCACCCTGCTCTACGTCGAGCCGGGCAAGGCCGGTCTTCAGGTGGAGAAGGACGGCGAGTGGATCGATGCCCCGCCCATCGACGGCGCCTTCGTGGTCAACATCGGCGAGCTCCTCGAGGTCGCCACCGACGGCTATCTCAAGGCGACCGTGCATCGGGTGATCTCGCCCAGAATCGGCGACGACCGCATCTCGATCCCGTTCTTCTACAGCCCGGCACTCGACGGCACCATCCCGATCCTGCCGCTCCCGGAGGGGCTCGAGTCACCCGGCATCACGGTCGACCCGCAGAACCCCATCTTCAAAACGTACGGCGAGAACGCGCTCAAGAGCCGGTTGCGCGCACATCCGGATGTCGCGGCAATTCATCACCCGGAAATGCTCTGATCGCAAGCCCCACCGCGGGCGCAGCGCGTCTGCAGCGCGCCTGTCTAGAGTGAGGAAGTGTTCTTCCTCTTCGGTACCAAGACCAGCCCGAGCCCGATCGTCGATGTGACGTTCGAGTGCCTCACCTGTGGCGTCACTGCGCTGCAGCACGTGACCAAGCGGCAGACCAAGGTGACGCTGTACTTCGTGCCGATCATTCCGCTGTCGACCTCGCACTCGGTGCAGTGCACCAACTGCGGGGCGGTGACCGACCTCACGGCGGAGCAGGCTCAGAATGCGGTGCGCTGGGCGCAGTCCCGCATCGAGCCCGGCGCGTGAGCCGCCTCGACGCTTTCCGGCCGAGCCGGGGATGGCCCGCCACGACCCGCGGCGGATGTGTGGTCTACACCCGCGCCGCCGCGACGAGGCAGACCGTAGCGGGTGACCCGGCGCCGTCCGCGCCGGTGTTCGTGCTCGTGCACGGCATCGGCATGTCGCACCGGTACTTCGACCGGCTGAGCGTGGAACTGGCGCGCCACGGTGCGGTCTACACGATCGACCTGCCGGGTTTCGGTGGGACCCCGAAGCCGTCTCGGCAGCAGAGCGTCGAAGACTACGCCGAGCGTCTCGCCGCAACCCTCCGGGACCTCGAGGTGGCGTCCTGCGTGCTGGTGGGGCATTCGATGGGGGCCCAGTTCGTCACCGAGTTGGCCGCACGCCACCCGGAGCTGGTGTCGCGGGTGGTGCTGATGGGCCCGGTCGTGCAACCGGAGCGGGGCACGCTGACGCAACAGGCCCTCGCGCTCCTCGTGGACACCACTCGGGAGTCGGTGTCGACCAACACGATCGTGCTCGCCGACTACCTTCGCACCGGGCCGCGGTGGTACCTCACCGAGGTGCCCGCGATGTTCGAGTATCCGATCCTCTCCAGGGTGGCCGACATCGCGAGCCCGGTGCTGGTGCTGCGTGGCTCGCGCGACCCGATCGCCACCTTGAAGTGGTGTGCCGAACTGGCCGCGACGGCCCGCACCGGCGAGTTGCTGGAGGTCGCCGGGCAACCGCACGTGGCCCATCGTGGCGCTGCGGGCGAGGTGGCTGCCGCCATCGTTGCGTTCGCCGCCAACGGGCAACGGTCACCGGTTCCCCCTACCCGCCCGTCGACCTCGGCACCGTGAACCCCCTCCACAAGGCGGGCGTGTGGGCCCTCGACTACGCCTACGCCGCGTACTGGCAGGTGCGCGAGGCGGTGTTCCGGGCGGATGCCCTGCAGTACGCGACCGCGACCGACGGTCGGGTGCCGGTACTCCTCCTGCCCGGCGTGTACGAGACGTGGCAGTTCATGCGGCCGATCGCCGACCGGATGCACAGGCGAGGTCATCCCGTGCACGTCGTCACCGGGCTCGGCCGCAATCGCGGCAGCGTAGACGCGAGTGCCGCGCTGGTCTCCGACTATCTCGAGGAGCACGATCTGCGCGACGTGGTGATCGTCGCCCACAGCAAGGGCGGACTCATCGGCAAGTTCGTGATGCTGCGGCACGATCCGGAGGGCCGGGTCGCGTCGATGGTGGCGGTGAGCACTCCGTTCTCCGGGTCGAGGTATGCCAGATACCTCCCGATCCGCAGCCTCCGCGCCTTCTCGCCGAAGGACGCCATCACCCTCATGCTTGCCGGGAACGAAGACGTGAACGCCAGGATCGTGTCGGTGTTCGGACCGTTCGACCCGCACATTCCGGGGGGCAGCAGCCTGCCGGGCGCGCGCAACGTGCTGCTCGACAGTTCAGGCCATTTTCGAGTGCTGCGGAGCGCTCAGCTGCTCGACCTGATCGACGAGGTGCTCGAGGGTTCGGTGCGCTGATCCCGCTCAGGGCTGCAGCCGGCGGATGCCCCAGCCGCCGTCACCGGTCGCGGTGTACTCGAGTCGGTCGTGCAAGCGCGATGTGCGCCCCTGCCAGAACTCGATCCTCGTCGGTGTGACGCGGTACGCGCCCCAGTCGGCCGGTCGGGCGACCGGTTCGTCGGCTCCGAAGCGCTCCTCGACCCGACGCACGTGCTCCTCGAGCTCGGCACGCGAACCGATCGGGCGGGACTGCTCGCTCGCGATCGACCCGATGCGGGAGTCCCTCGGCCGCGCGTCCCAGTAGGCGTCGCTCACCTCCGCAGGCGCCGTGGCGGCGACCCCGGAGACGATCACCTGGCGTTGCAGGCTGTACCACGGGAAGAGCAGGGAGACCCTGGGCTCCCCCGCCAACGCGCTGCCCTTGCGGGAGCCGGCGTTGGTCACGAAGTCGAACGAGGCGGCGCGGCCGGGAACGAATCCCTTCAGCAGCACCGTCCTGCTGCTCGGCGCGCCGTCCGGATCGACGGTGGCGACCACCATCGCATTCGGTTCATAGACGCGCTCCCGTTCGGCGTCGGCCAGCCAGACGGTGAATTGCGCCATGGGGTCAGGCAGCGCATCCGATTCGCTGAGCGCGACGGAACCGTAATCGGTGTGCCTCGACAGCGAATCCACGGGTGCCTACAGCCTTATCGCCGACGCGGGATCCGGGTTGCCGAAGCGGTGCGCCGTGATGCTGATCGCCTGCTCACGCAGGAACGGCAGCAGCTCGACGCGGCCCTCGGTGGTGACGGCACCCGCGTAGATCGCGACATCCGGGTCTCCGCCAACGGCTTCGGCGACGGCCGTGGCCGATCCGCCGATGAGCCGGATGCGTTGCGGCCGCCCGACGGGGTCGCCCAGCTTCGCGAGGAACTCTTCGTCGGATTCGACGACGAGCGCCTCGACCCGCAGGGGCGACTGCTCCGAGCGGAACAGCGTGGTGAGCCCAGCGCTCACCGGTCGCGCCGAACTCACGGCCACACTCGCACCGGCGCGGGTGGCCGCCACGAGAACGCGCACGAGCTGCGACGAGGGAGCGCCCTCAGCGAGACGGATGGTGACCGGCACCGGCCGGTAGCGGAACACGTTGCGCTCCACCTCGAGCGCGGAGACGTCGCGGGAGATGCCGAATTCCCGCTCCCACGCGCCCTGGTCGCTCACGGCGGCGGCGCGGACGAGGTCGAACTCGAGGAACTCCATGCCGGGCTGGGCCGCCTCGACCACGCGCTTGGCGCGTTCGTGCACACCTTTGAGCACCACCGAGGTGGCCGGCTCATCGAATATCGGCTCGACGTGGCCCAGGGTGAACAGGTAGTTCGGCCCGCCGGCTTTGGCGCTGGTGCCGACCGACGACCGCTTCCATCCCCCAAACGGCTGGCGGCGCACGATGGCGCCGGTGATACCGCGGTTCACGTAGAGGTTGCCCGCCTCAACGGCGCCGAGCCACTGGCGGATCTCGATCGGGTCGAGGGAGTGGATGCCGGCGGTGAGGCCGTAGGCGGGGGCGTTCTGCAGCGCGATGGCCTCCTCGAGGGTCTCCGCGTGCATGATGCCGAGCACCGGCCCGAAGTACTCGGTGAGGTGGAACTCGCTCCCGGCGGTCACGCCGTCGCGCACGCCCGGACTCCACAGTCGGCCGTCGGCACCGAGCTCGCGCGGCTCGACGAGCCAGCGCTCACCCGCGCCGAGCTCGGTGAGGGCTCGCAGCAGCTTGCCGTGCGCCTTCTCGACGATCGGGCCCATCTGGGTCGTGGGGTCCTCGGGCATCCCGACCCGCAGCGTGCGTACGGAGTCCACGAGCTGGCGCCGGAATCGCTCCGAGCGCGCCACCGAACCGACGAGGATCACGAGGGACGCCGCCGAGCATTTCTGGCCGGCATGACCGAAGGCGCTCTTCACCACGTCGGCGGCTGCGAGGTCGAGGTCGGCGCTCGGCGTGACGATGATCGCGTTCTTGCCGCTGGTCTCGGCGAGCAGCGGCAGGTCGGCGCGCCAGCTGCGGAACAGGGCTGCGGTTTCCCACGCCCCGGTGAGGATGACCCTGCCCACACTCGGGTGCGCGATGAGCTGCCGCCCGAGGTCGCCCTCTTCGATGTCGGCGAGCACGAGCACGCTGCGGGGAACTCCGCCGTCCCACAGCGCCTGCACCATCACGGCGGCACTACGCCTGGCCTGCGGGGCGGGCTTGATGATCACGGCGGAGCCGGAGGCGAGCGCGGCCAGCACGCTGCCGGCCGGAATGGCCACCGGGAAGTTCCACGGCGGCGTGACGACGATGAGCTCGGATGCCACGAAGCGGGCGTGCTCGAGCCCGTCGAGCTCGACGGCGCGCTCGGCGTAGTAGCGGGCGAAGTCGATCGCCTCGCTCACCTCCACGTCGCCCTCAGCGATGGTCTTGCCGGTCTCCGACGCCATCACCTCGATGAGGTCGGCCCGCGCCTCCTCCAGCGCCTCGGCGGCACTGAGCAGCACCGCGGCGCGGGTGGACCCGCGCCGTTCCGCCCAGCTTCGTCCGGCATCCGTGGTGGCGGCGATGGTGCTCTCGAGCACGGCGGCGTCGGTGATGGATGCGGCCTCGAGTTGCGCAAACCCCAGCGTCGAACCCGGGACGCGACCGAGGATCGCACGGCCCCACGCCCGATTGGCGCCGATGGCGGGGTCGGTGTCCGCCGTGTTCTGGAACGGCGTGCTCACGTCGAGGCTGATGCCGGGCCGCGCCGGAGTACCGACCGCGGCATTCCGGTCCTGGATACGGTTCGATGTGGGCACGGTGTCGTCGAGCTCAGCGAGCGAGGCGAGGAAGCGGTTCTTCTCCCGGTCGAACATCTTTTTCGAGCCCGCGAGCTCGAAGACCCCCGACATGAAGTTCTCCTGGCTCGCGTTCTCCTCGAGTCGCCGGATCAGGTAGGAGATGGCGGAGTCGAACTCCGTCGGGCGCACCACCGGCGTGTAGAGCAGCAGCCCGCCCACATCGTTGCGCACGGCATCCGCCTGACCGGTGGCCATGCCCAGCAGCATCTCGAAGTCGATGCGATCGGCGACCCCGCGGCTCTTGGCGAGGAGCCAGGCGAAGGCGACGTCGAAGAGGTTGTGCCCGGCGATACCGAGACGCACGGCGTCGGTGCGCTCGGGCGTGAGCGCCCAGTCGAGCACGCGCTTGTAGTTGGTGTCGGTGTCCTGCTTGGTCGAGTACGTGGCGAGTGGCCAGTGGTGCAGCACCGAGTCGACCCGCTCCATGGCGAGATTGGCGCCCTTCACCACCCGCACCTTGATCGCGGCACCACCGCTTGCGCGGCGTTCGGTCGCCCACTCGGTGAGTCCCTGCAGCGCGCCGAGGGCGTCTGGCAGGTAGGCCTGCAGCACGATGCCGGCTTCGAGCGTGTGCAGTGCTGGGTTCTCGAGGATGCGCTCGAACACCGCGATGGTGAGGTCGAGGTCGCGGAACTCCTCCATGTCGAGGTTGATGAACTTGCGCGTGGGAGAGGCTGCGGCGAGTTCGTACAGCGGCGTCAGGCGGTTCGCCACCCGCTCGACCGTCTCATCGAACGCCCACATCGACAGTTGTGACGCCACCGACGACACCTTGATCGACACGTAGTCCACGTCGGGGCGCGCGAGCAACTGGCGGGTGCCGTCGAGGCGACGGTCGGCTTCCTCGTCGCCGAGCACCGCCTCGCCGAGCAGGTTGAGGTTGAGCCGCACACCCTGTTCGCGCAGCGCCGCGATGCTCGCATCGAGCTTCGCGGGAGTCGCATCGAGGATCAGATGACTCACCATCGAGCGGAGCACCCGCCGCGCGATGGGAACGATCGGCCAGGGCAGCAGCGGGGCGAAGCCGCCGCCGAGCTGGATCGCGATGCGCATGTACCAGGGCAGGAAGGAGGGGATGGTGCGCGAGAGCGCCTCGAGATTGCGTCCCGCGACGCGCAGGTCCTCCGGCCGAACCACCCGGTCGACGAACCCGATCGTGAAGTCGAGCCCCACCGGGTCTTTCAGAACGCCCGCCAGCCGCTCGGCCGATACGTCGGGTTCGACATCCACACTTTCGGCGAGCCACCGACGCACCGTTTCGATGGTGTCGTCGGCGAGATCCTGGGGTCGCACGGGAACGTCGGCGATCTCATTGGGCATGGTCACGAGGATAAACCTCCGGGCTCGGCGGACGACAGCGGATGATCCCAGTGTGAGCCACCTTTTGGTAAGGTGCGATGACAGTTGGTCACCATTACCGTTAAGCAAACGTGAGGGTCGGATGCTCGATCTGCGCCGCCTCAGCCTGCTGCGAGAGCTGAGCATCCGCGGCACCCTCACTGCCGTCGCCGAGGCGCTCTCCTACTCCCCCTCCGCCATCTCGCAGCAGCTCACTCTGCTCGAGAAGGAGGCGGGCGTGCCCCTGTTGATCAAGTCAGGTCGCCGGGTGCAACTCACCCCGAACGCCCTGATGCTGGTCGAGCACACCACCGCGCTGCTCGAGAGGCTGGAGCTCGCCGAGGCGGACCTGTCTGCTGCCCCCGGAGCCGCGTCCGGCGTGGTGCGCCTCGCCGTGTTCCAGTCGGCCGCCCTCGCGATCATCCCGCGCACGCTCACCATGCTCGCCGAGGAGCATCCGCTCATGCGGGTCGAGGTGGTGCAGCGCGAACCGGAGGCGGCCCTTTCCGCGGTGTGGGCGCGCGAGTTCGACCTGGTGATTGCGGAGCAGTATCCGGAGCATGCGGCGCCGCTCGTGGCCGATCTCGATCGAGTGCCGCTGAGCACGGATGCGCTGCGGCTAGGTACACCGCACGGATCGGGCATCCGCTCCCTCGTCGACGCCGCCGACCGCGCCTGGGTGATGGAGCCGCGCGGAACGGCCTCACGACACTGGGCCGAGCAGGCGTGCCGTCAGGCGGGCTTCGAGCCCGACGTGCGGTTCGAAACCGCCGACCTGATGGCGCACATCCGGCTGATCGAATCCGGCAACGCGGTCGCGATCCTGCCTGACCTGGTCTGGTCGGGCGAAGCACCCACCGTGGAGATGGTGGATCTGCGCGCGAATCCCCGCCGAACCCTCTTCACCTCGGCGAGGCCGGGGAGCGCGGGTCGCACGGCGATCGTCGCCTGTCGCGAGGTGCTGGCACGGGCCGTCGCGTCGATCGCCGACTGAACGGCGGCGCGGACCTACGATCGGTCGGGTCTACTCCTGGGGGCTGTGCTCGTAGCTCCAGGCCGAGCGGCCACCGGCGTGGCTGCCCCTCCCTGTGGCGACGTAGCGCTCGCGCACGCCGTCGACCTCGAATTCGACGGCGGGGTTCAGTCCGCCTTCGGAGATGACAGTGCCGGATTTGCCGTCGAGCGGACCCCCGAACAGGCTCACCTTGTAGCTGTCGCCTGCCTTCGGTTTCGCGGCCCTCGGGGTGGTCATTCGAAAAACCTCATGTTCGATTGTCTCGCATTCTGCGGAGTAAGCGAACCCTGAGGGGCGGTTAGGCTCACGCCATGCCGAGTTCCCACGCCTCCTCCCCGCCGGAACGTCAGGACATCGTGGTCGTCGGAGGCGGCCATAACGCGCTGGTCGCCGCGGCGTATCTCGCGCAGTCCGGCAGGTCGGTCACGGTGCTGGAACGGCTCGACCAGGTGGGCGGAGCAGCGGTGTCGACCCAGACGTTCGATGGGGTGGATGCCCGGCTGTCGCGGTACTCCTACCTCGTGAGTCTGCTTCCCGCCAGCATCATCCGCGACCTGCGCCTCGACGTGCGGTTGCTGCGTCGGCGCTATTCGTCGTACACGCCCGTGCCAGAGGGGCGGGGCGGCTTGTTGATCGACAACGGCGACCGGGAAGCCACCGATGCCTCGTTCCGGTCCATCGGAGCCGCCGCGGACGCGGCCGGGTGGCACGACTTCTACGCAGGCACGGGCCGAGTCGCCGCAGCGCTGTTTCCCACGGTCACCGAACCGCTGCTCACCCGGAGCGAGGCGCGCGCGCTGGTCGGCGACGACAACCTGTGGCGGGCGATGGTCGAGGACCCCATCGGTCGGCACATCGAACAGTCCCTCGCCCACGACCTCGTGCGAGGGATCGTGGCATCCGATGCTCTCATCGGCACCTTCGCCGATCCGCTCGACCGCGACGGCTCAGGGCTCGACGCGAACCGCTGCTTCCTCTACCACGTGATCGGCGGGGGCACCGGGGACTGGGATGTGCCGGTCGGAGGTATGGGCGCGGTCTCCTGGGCCATCCGAAACGCCGCACTGTCGGCCGGAGCCACCATCCTGACCGGAGCCGAGGTCACCGCAGTCACTCCGGACGGGGAGGTGACCTACCGGCATGGCGACACCGAACACCGCGTGGTGGCAGGCACGGTGCTCGCCGGGGTCTCGCCGCGTGAGCTCGAGCGCCTGCTGGGCACGGCGCCGAGCGCATCGCCCGAGGGTGCTCAGGTGAAGGTGAATCTGCTACTCAAGCGCTTGCCCCGACTGCTGCAGCACGGGGTCGACCCTGCGGCCGCGTTCGGCGGGACCTTCCACATCAACGAGAACTGGACCCAGCTGCATGCGGCCCACCGGGCGGCGGCGGCGGGGTCGCTGCCCGACCCGCTTCCGGCCGAGATCTACTGCCATTCGCTCACGGATCCGAGCATCCTGTCACCTGAGCTTGCAGCCTCCGGGGCGCACACGCTGACGGTGTTCGGGCTCCACGCACCCCACCGGCTCCGCCCCGACCTGAGCGACGACGAACTACGCGCGGCGCTGCAGGCCGCGGCGGTGGCGTCGCTCAACAGTGTGTTGGCGGAGCCGATCGAGCACCTGCTGCTGACGGATGCGCACGGCGCACCCACGATCGAGACGAAGACCACGCGCGATCTCGAGCACACCCTCGGGTTGCCCGGCGGCCATATCTTCCACGGTCCGCTGGCGTGGCCATTCGCCGAGAACGACGCCAACCTGGGTTCGCCCGCCGCGCGCTGGGGCGTGGCCACCGCGCACGAACGCATTCTGCTCTGCGGGTCCGGCGCACAGCGGGGTGGCGCGGTGAGCGGCATCGGGGGGCACAATGCCGCGATGGCGGTGCTCGAGCGCGACTGACAGCGTCAGGCGACGCCTCGCCCCGGAGGGGCCATTCGGCCGATCAGATCAGTCCTAGCGGTCCCGGTTTGCGCGCTCCACCGCGCGGGCCTCCTTGCGGCGGATCGCGGCGATCTTCATCTCGGCGATCTCCCGCGCGGCACCCCAGTGCTTCGCGGCGCGCTCCCGTTCCTCGCGTCGCTCCACTGCCTCGACGCGGATGGCGCGGCCATCGTCGATGTCCTTCTGCTCCTGCTCGGCGGCCTTCTCGCTCTTCTTCGTGCCTCTCGGGGGAAGCTGAAGCTGCTCCTCGGCCGCGATACCCGCCTGCAGTTGGCGTCCGCGCTCGAGCTCCGCGTCGACCTCGGCGCCGAACAGCAGCGCGATGTTCGCGATCCAGAGCCACAGCAGGAACACGATCACGCCGCCAAGCGATCCGTAGGTCTTCTCGTAGTTGCCGAAGGTGGTCACGTAGAACGTGAAAGCGAGCGAGGCGAGTACGAGGATCACGAGGGCGATGAACGCACCCATGCTCATCCAGCGGAATTTCGGCTGCTTCACGTTGGGCGTCGCGTAGTAGAGGATCGCGATCATGAGCACGAGAATGACCGCGATGACCGGCCACTTGGCGATCGACCAGACCACCTTCACGGTCTCGTCGAGGCCGAGCAGAGCTCCGATCGCGTCGGTCACCGGCCCCGAGATCGCGAGCAACAGGGCCATGATGAAGATCATCACGATCCCGATCAGCGTCACGAGCACCTGCGCCGGCTTGAGGGCGAAGAAGGTACGGCCCTCGTCGATCTCGTAGATGCGGTTCATCGCGCGACTGAAGGCGCCCACATAGCCGGACGCCGACCAGATGGCCAGCACGATGCCCAAGACGAGCGCGAAACCGGCCGAGGGTGACTGGCTGAAACCTTCGATCGGGCCGCGCAGCACCTCCACGACGGAGGGCGGTGCGATGTCGCCGAGAATCGTGAGCACCGTATTGGCCGACTGGCCCACCACGCCGAGCAGCGACACGAGCGCCACCAGTGCGGGGAAGAGAGCCAGCACGGAGAAGTAGGTGAGTGTCGCCGCGATATCGGGGCACTGATCGGAGGTGAACTCGCGCAGAGCCTTGCGCAAGATGTACTTCCACGACGGTTTGCTGATGTCGGTGGGCGAATCGGGCTTGCGTGCGTCGTCCGGGGCCGGCGCTCCGATGAGTTCTTCGCTGGTGCCTTCTCGTGCCATGCGCTTCATTCTGTCAGGTGCGGTCTTGGTGACCGGGTGGACTCGCGTGGTGCTGCTGCGCCGTGAGGCCGGCACCGAATGGTTCCGGTGCCGGCCTCACGGTCGTTCGACTGATCAGATCAGTTGAGCGGTTTGTCTCAGAAGGAGCTCTGCGACGGCGGGGTGGGCCGCTGCGCCTGCTGCGCCTGCGCCTTGGCGTGGGCCGCAGCGTTCTTCGCCTGGTCGGTGACGCTCGGGCTGCCCTGAGCTTCGGCCTTCATCTTGGGGGCCTCTTCCTCGGCCTTGGTGAGCATGCTCTCCCAGCGGGCCTGCATCGGCTTGATGAGTCCGCCACCCGCTCCGACGATGATGACGCCGGCGATGATCGCGAGCACGGTGATGAGGATCGGGGTGGTGACGGTCGTCGCGACCTCGATCTGGTTCAGCGCTGCGGTGATTCCGATGAACAGGATGAAGATGCTCGCAATGTTGGCGAGCACCTTGCCGTAGGAGAGTCCGCCGAGGGTGTTCTGGATGAGACTCTTCGCGCCAGCGGCGATCGCGGCGGCGATGATCACGATGATGATCGCGACGATCACCTTCGGCAGGAAGGCGATGATGCCCTCGAGCAGGTCACTCACCGGGTTCGGGCCGAAGACACCGAATGCGAACTGCAGCACGAACAACACGAGGGTGTAGTAGATGATCTTGGCGACGATGTCCGAGGCGTCGAGCTTCGACTTAGATAGGGCCTTCTTCACACCGCCGCGCTCCACGAGGCGGTCGAATCCGACCTTCTCCAGGAGCTTGTCCACCGCCTTCGCAATGAGCTTGGCGACAACCAGGCCGACGACGAGGATGAGGAGGAATAGGAGCGCGAGAGGCACGAAGGTGAGAATCGCCGATAGTGCGTTGAGGAACGCTGCTGAGATGTTCATGGTTGGACCTTTCGGTAGGGCGGAGGGTGCGGACCACGCAACTTCTCGAGCGTAAGTCGATCCCGTGGCCCCCGCTTGGGGGTAGACCAATACGTCCTCGCCGGTTAGAGGCGGGTGTGCTCGACGACATTCGGGAGCGCCCGGCATCTAGGAGTACACATCCGCGCTCGGTAGGCTCGGGAGGCCGACGGGCGACAAGGGAGCATCAACATGGCAGCATTCGACCAGTTCGCAAACCAGGGCGGGCCAGCAGCATGGGACCCGGATGAGAAGGCGGAGGCCACGCGGCTCGCCGAAGAGACCCTGCAGAACGCCGACTACGCCGGTGATCTTCCGGAGCCGCTGGGGTCGGCCGATGACACGGACAGCGGCACCGCATCCGCAGACACCGCCGATAATGGCGACTCCGAAGCGGAAGCACCAGCAGAGGGGCACTGACGATGCCGCCGGGCGACATCGGGGCCCGCGCGCCGCGGTCGTCGCCAGGCGCGGGATTCGATCCCGCGTTCCTCGGCAGCCCGGTGCCCCTTCCACTCTCCGCAGCAGAGGCCTCGGACCTGGCCAGGCTCGATTACACCCACTTCACCGTGGTGTTGCGGCGGTCGAGGCGACTCGCCGAATTCACCGCGGTCAATATCGACGGCCGTTCGCTCGCGGACCTCGGTCGATCCGACTCCTGGTTCATCGACCCCCGCGTTGCCGCGTCGGATCAGGCGGGCCCCGAGGTCTACGCCGCTAACGATCTCGACCGCGGTCATCTGGTGCGGCGCCGGGATCCGGTGTGGGGGGCGGATGCGGCAGCGGCGAACGCCGACACCTTCAGCTACGCCAATGCGGCCCCGCAGGTGAACAGCTTCAACCAGTCGCGGGAACTCTGGCTGGGCCTCGAGGACCACGTTCTCCGCTTCGCAGACACGTCGGACCTCCGGCTTTCGGTGTTCACCGGCCCCGTACTCGCGGAGCACGACCCGCCCTATCGCGGCATCCGGATCCCGAAGAAATTCTGGAAGGTGGCGGTGTGGAGCTCCGGCAACAACCTTGCCGCCGCGGCGTTCCTGCTCGATCAGGGTGCGCTACTCGATTCGCTCACCCTGCCCGCCGCGTGGCCCGCCGACGACCCGCCGGAACTCGGGCCGTTCCGCACCTTCCAACTCGCCGTCGGCGAGGTCGAGCGCCTCACCGGGCTCGATTTCGGCGACCTTTCCGCCGTGGACCGCTTCGTTCCGAGGCCGGGGCTGCTGGCGAGCGATTGGACGCTGCTCGAGTCGGCGGCGGACATCCACCTCTGACCGGCTCGGGCGACCGAATTCGCCTGACCGGCCCTGCGCCGAGACGGACGGTCAGTGGTGGCGGTGGTCCTGGATGGTCATGCGCGGCCCGAAGCGCGGCTTCGCGAACCCGCTGCCGAGGATGACGCGCATCACACGCTGACGGTGACCGCGCCACGGCTCGAGGATCTCGAGCATCCCGTCATCGTCGACCGGCTTGCCAAGAAGGGCCCACCCGACGATCGAGGGCAGGTGGTAGTCGCCCACGCTCACCGAGTCGGGGTCGCCGTGCGCGCGCTGCGACGTCTCGGCGGCCGTCCAGATTCCGACCCCGGGCACCGAGCGGAGCTTGCGGGTGATCTCGTCTCCGCCGCGGCCGAGTTCCGCGGTGCGTTCGAGTCCTGAGGCCACGGATGCCGCGGCGAGCGCCGTGCGCGACCGCTGCGGGTCGACCCCCGCGCGGTGCCAGTCCCACGATGGCACGCGGCGCCAGGTCTCCGCGCTCGGGCAGACCCGCATGCCCTCTGGAGCGGGTCCCGGCGCCGGCTCGCCGTGCTTCGCCACGAGCTCCCGCCAGGAACGCCTGGCCTCCTTGGTGGTCACCTTCTGCTCCAGCACCGCGGCGAGCATCATCTCGAACACCTGCCTAGTGCGCAGCAGCCGCATGCCGGGGAGGCGACGATGAGCCTCATGCAGAAACGGATGCGCCGCAACATCGAAGCCGTCCCAGTCGTCGCCTTCGCCGAGCAGCTCGGGCACTCCGGCGATCGCCCATTCGGCGCCTGCGCCCCAGGCGATCGCCTCGACGGCAGACTGCCGGGTGTGCAGGTGCAGGGTCGCCGGGCCGAGCGGTGTGCGGATGGTGCGCCAGACCGCTGCGCCCTCCCACCGCATCGTGGGGTCGTAGCTGCCGCGGCTCAACGGTCCGAGGGTGTGCCGGAGGTCGACCGCACGCGCCGGAGCGAACCGGGTGCGCACGGCGATCGCTTCGACCGCCTCCGTTGTCATGCTCCCATTGTGAACCGACCGACCGACCCCGGTGCACGATGCGTAGGCTTGTGCGGTGTCCGTGCCCAAGGTTCTGCTGTTCTACGCCTTCGTCCCGCTCGCCGACCCTGACGCGATCCGGCTCTGGCAGCGGGATCTCTGCACGCGGTTGAACCTGCGCGGGCGCATCCTGATCTCGGCCCAGGGGATCAACGGCACGGTCGGCGGCGAACTCCGCGATGTGAAGCGCTATCTGCGCACCACCAGGGAGTACGCCGGATTCAAACACCTCGACGCGAAGTGGAGCGAAGGCTCCGGAGACGACTTTCCCAAACTGGTCGTGAAGGTGCGAGACGAGATCGTCACCTTCGGCGCGCGCGACGAACTGGCGGTCGACGAGCACGGGGTGGTGGGTGGCGGCACGCGGATCAGCCCAGACGACCTCCATGACCTCGTGGCCGAGCGCGAGGTGACCTTCTTCGACGGCCGCAACCGCATCGAGGCGGCGATCGGCAGGTTCGACGGCGCGATCGTGCCGGATGTCGCCAACACCCGCGAGTTCGTCGCCGAACTCGACAGCGGTCGTTACGACCACCTCAAGTCGGAGCCGATCGTGACCTACTGCACCGGAGGGGTCCGGTGCGAGGTGCTGAGCTCGCTCATGATCAGTCGCGGATTCACCGAGGTCTACC
The DNA here is from genome assembly GCA_963756375.1 of uncultured Actinomycetota bacterium. Classification (GTDB taxonomy): domain Bacteria; phylum Actinomycetota; class Actinomycetes; order Actinomycetales; family Microbacteriaceae; genus Marisediminicola. The sequence continues at coordinate 2,249,633 of CAVWNJ010000005.1, forward strand.
AACTCGACGGCGGAATCGCCCGCTACGGCGAGCGCTTCGGCGACGACGGCCTGTGGGCGGGCTCGCTCTACGTCTTCGACCAGCGGATGTCGGTCGACTTCTCTGCGGACACCGCGGTGATCGGCCGCTGCCACGTGTGCGACGAACCCACCAAGGCCACGGCGAACTGCCGGGACCTGTCTTGCCGCGAGCAGTTCGTGGTGTGCGACCGGCACGCGTCGACGGTGTCCTGCGAGCGCCACGCGAACCCAGGACCACCCCAGCAGCACCAGCACCAGCACCAGCAGCACGCCATCGGATAAGGAGCAAAATCATGACCGCATCACAGGAACAACTCGCCACCGTTGCCGCTCTCGTCAAGGCGGCGAAGTTCGCCACCCTCACCACCGTCACCGCCGACGGCCGACTCGTGAGCCGACCGCTCGCCGTGCAGGACGTCGAGTTCGAGGGCGACCTCTGGTTCTTCACCCAGGACCCCACGCACAAGACCGAGGAGATTGCCGCCAATCCGCAGGTGAACGCCGCTCTTCAGTCGGGCAAGGGCTACCTGTCCATCTCGGGCACCGCGTCGATCGTGCATGACGAGGCCAAGATCGACGAGCTGTGGAACAGCTCGGCGGAGGCCTGGTTCCCGGAGGGCAGGGACGACAGCATCGCGCTGGTGAAGGTGCATGCCGAGACGGCCGAGTACTGGTCGACCGACGACCCGAAGCCCGTCGTGCTGTTCAAAGTGGTCAAGGCGGCCGTCACCGGAGGCCAGCCCGACATTGGCGAGAACGACACCGTGCAGCTCTGACGAGACGTTCTGGGTCTCAAAGAAGGGGTACAACCGCGGGTGAGGGTGCCGCCGCTGATTGGCGCGGAAGCGGGCCGGGGCACGATGATAAGCACATGAGCATCGGCATCCTCACGAGCGGCGGCGACTGTCCAGGCCTGAACGCGGTCATCCGCGGCGCAGTCCTCAAGGGCACCAAGATCTACAAGAAGGAGTTCGTCGGTTTTCGCGACGGATGGCGCGGGGTGGTGCAGGGCGATGTGATGCCCCTCACCCGCAAGGAAATCCAGGGCATCGGTAAAGAGGGCGGCACGATCCTCGGCACCTCGCGCACCAACCCGTTCGATGACGGTGGCGGCCCGGATCGCATCAAGCAGAACATGGCGGATCTCGGTATCGAGTCGCTGATCGCCATCGGTGGCGAAGGCACTCTTGCCGCGGCGAAACGCCTCACGGATGCCGGGATCAAGATCGTGGGCGTGCCGAAGACGGTCGACAACGACCTCTCGGCCACCGACTACACCTTCGGTTTCGACACCGCCGTGCAGATCGCCACCGACGCGATGGATCGCCTGAGGACGACCGGGGATTCGCACAACCGGTGCATGGTGGCCGAGGTCATGGGCCGCCACGTCGGCTGGATCGCACTGCACTCGGGCATGGCGGCGGGCGCGCACGTGATCCTGATCCCCGAGCAGAAGACCTCGGTCGACCAGATCTGCGAATGGGTCGAGCAGACCAAGGCCAGGGGTCGTGCCCCGCTCGTGGTGGTGGCCGAGGGCTTCCACCTCGACACCATGGACGACGCGCACTCCGAACGTGGACTCGACGCGTTCGGCCGGCCGCGCCTCGGTGGCATCGGCGAGATGCTTGCGCCGATCATCGAGGAACGCACCGGCATGGAGACCAGGGCCACCACGCTCGGGCACATCCAGCGCGGTGGCACCCCGAGTTCCTACGACCGCGTGCTTGCGACCCGCTACGGTATGGCCGCCGTCGACTCCGTCATCCACGAGCGCTGGGGCCGCATGGTCTCGCTCAGCGGAACATCCATCACCCACGTCGCCTTCGAGGATGCCCTCGGCAAACTCAACACGGTGCCGCAGTCGCGGTACGACGAGGCGGCGATCCTCTTCGGCTGATCGGGGCGCGCAACGAAAGGTGGCACGGATGTTTCGAGCACTGTTCGCCGAGCGAACCGAGCCCGGCGCCGATGTCGCCGTGTCCCTCGCCTCGCTCACCGACGACGATCTCATGCCCGGCGACGTCACGATCGACGTCGAGTACTCGAGCCTGAACTTCAAGGACGCGCTCGCCCTCACCGGGCGCCCCGGAGTTATTCGCGACTACCCGCTCGTGCCCGGTATCGACATCGTGGGCACGGTGTCGTCATCGGACGATGATCGCTGGACCGCGGGCGACCGGGTCATCCTGAATGGCTTCGGTGTAGGCGAACGGCACCATGGCGGCTTCGCGGAGCGGGCGAGGGTGAAGGCCGACTGGTTGGTCCGTCTGCCGCATGACCTGACGCCACTGCACGCCGCCGCCATCGGAACCGCCGGATTCACCGCCATGCTCTCGGTGCTCGCGCTCGAACGGCACGGGTTCGGTGATGGTGACGTGCTGGTCACCGGCGCATCCGGTGGCGTCGGCTCCGTGGCCGTGTCGCTGCTCGCCGCGCTCGGCCACCGGGTCGTGGCCTCCACCGGCAAGTCGGCGGAGGCAGACTTCCTGCGCTCGCTCGGCGCCGCCGAGGTGATCGACCGCGGACCGCTCGGCGAGCCGGGCGGCAAGCCGCTGCAGAGCTCACGTTGGGCGGCCGCCGTCGACTGCGTGGGAAGCCACACGCTCGCGAACGTGCTCGCGCAGCTCCGGTACGGCGGGGCGGTCGCGGCCTCCGGTCTCGCTCAGGGCGCCGACCTCCCCGCGACGGTGATGCCGTTTATTCTGCGTGGTGTCTCGCTGATCGGCATCAACTCGGTGGAGGCGCCGCTCGCGCTCCGCGATGAGGCTTGGCGCCGGCTCGCGGCCGACCTCGACAGAGGGCTGCTCGACTCGCTCACCACCACGGTGTCGCTCGGCGATGCTCCTCGCGTCGCCGCCGACGTGCTGGCCGGGCAGGTGCGCGGACGCACCGTGGTCGACGTCCGGGCCTGAGCGCCCCCGCTAGCCCTGGGCCGCGGCTGCTGCCCTGGCCGCCGCCGGCAGAGCGTCGAGAATGCGGTTCACCGCTGCGTCGTCGTGGGCTGCCGACACGAACCACGCCTCGAAGACCGAAGGCGGCAGCGACACCCCCGCCTGCAGCATCGAGTGGAAGAACGGCGCGTACCGGAACGACTCCTGCGCCTTCACCGCGGCGTAGGTACGCGGCGGCTCCGCAGCGAACGCGAAGGAGAACAGGTTGCCCGCCGACTGCAGGCTGTGCTCGACGCCCGCCGCGCTGAACGCGGATGACGCCGCGGACGATACCGCGTCAGCGACCGCATCCATGCGCGCGTACACCGCGTCGTCGGCCAGTCGCAACGTGGCGATGCCCGCTGCGACGGCGACCGGATTCCCGCTCAGCGTGCCCGCCTGATAGACGGGTCCTAGCGGCGCGAGGTAGTCCATCACATCCGCTCGTCCACCGAGGGCGGCGAGCGGCATTCCTCCGCCGATGACCTTGCCGAAGGTGACGATGTCGGGAACCCAGCCCTCGCCGTCGGGAACGACGGCGGCGGCCTCGAGGCCCCACCACCCGGCTGGGCCCACGCGGAACCCGGTGAGCACCTCGTCGACGATGAGCAGCGCCCCGTGGGCGGTGGTGATCCGGGAGAGGGCCCGGTTGAACCCGGCGTCCGGTGGAACGACGCCCATGTTCGCGGGCGATGCCTCCACGATCACCGCGGCGATCTGATCACCGAACTGGGTGAATACGGCATCGACGGCGGAAAGGTCGTTGTACGGCAGCACCAGGGTCTGGGCTGCGGTCGCGGCGGTGACCCCGGCCGACCCCGGCAGGGCGAGCGTGGCGACGCCGGAGCCCGCCTCGGCAAGCAGGGCGTCGGAGTGGCCGTGGTAGTGGCCGGCGAACTTCACGAGAAGATCGCGACCGGTGAACCCGCGCGCCAGCCGGATGGCCGTCATGGTGGCCTCGGTGCCGGTGGAGACGAGGCGGATCTTCTCGATCGGGGCGACCACGCCGGTCGCCGTCGTCACGCTGATGCGCTCGCGCACGAGTTCGGCGAGCTCCGTCTCGGCCGGCGTGGACGCCCCGAACGACAGCCCCCGTGCGGCGGCAGCCTGCACGGCCTCGATCACGCTCGGGTGCGCGTGCCCGAGAATCGCCGGACCCCACGAGCAGACCAGATCCACGTATTCGCGACCCTCGGCGTCGGTGATGTGGGGACCTGAGGCGGAGACCATGAATCGCGGTGTCCCGCCCACGGAGCCGAACGCCCGCACGGGCGAGTTCACGCCGCCGGGGATCGATGTGCGCGCGCGGGCGAAGTACTGCTCGTTCGTGGTGGCCGTGATGGTCATGCGAGGTCCTCCCGGATCCAGCGGGCCGCTTCCACGGCGAAATAGGTGAGCACGGCATCCGCTCCCGCCCGGCGGATGCCGGTGAGGGACTCGAGAATCGCGCGTCGGCGGTCGATCCAGCCCTGGGACGCGGCCGCCTCGATCATGGAGTACTCGCCGGAGACTTGATATGCCCACACGGGAATATGACTGTTGGCCTTGGTCTCGGCCAGCACGTCGAGGTAGCTCATCGCGGGTTTCACCATCACGATGTCTGCGCCCTCGTCGATGTCGAGCAGCGCCTCCCGAAGCCCCTCGCGCCCATTGGCCGGGTCGAGCTGGTATGACTTGCGGTCCCCGGTGAGGGTGGACTGCACCGCCTCCCGGAACGGTCCGTAGAAGGCGGAGGCGTACTTTCCCGAGTAGGCGAGCACGGCCGTGCCGCCGAAACCGTGGGCGTCGAGGGCCTGCCGTACCGCGGCGACCTGGCCGTCCATCATGCCGCTCAACCCGAGGAGGGCGGAGCCAGCCTCAGCCTGCGCGACCGCCATGTCGCGGTAGCGGGCAAGGGTCGCGTCGTTGTCCACGGCTCCCGAGTCGTCGAGCACACCGCAGTGGCCGTGATCGGTGAACTCGTCGAGACAGAGATCGGTCTGCACGACGAGCGCGTCACCGACCTCCTCCACAGCGACCCGTGTCGCCACATTGAGGATGCCGTTCTCGTCGGTGGCGCCGCACCCCGTGGCGTCCTTCGTCTCGGGCACGCCGAACAGCATCACGCCGCCGACGCCCGCCGTGGCGGCATCCGTCAGAGCCCGCCGAAACGAGTCGAGGGAATGCTGCACCACTCCCGGCATCGACCCGATCGGCACGGGAGCCGACGCGTTCTCGCGCACAAACATGGGCAGCACGAGTTCGGCCGGGTGGAGTCGGGTCTCGGCGACCAGCCGGCGGAATGCGGGTGTGGCGCGCAGCCGGCGCGGACGCAGGCGCGGGGCGAGCGGGTCACTCACGCGGCGAGCTCGACTCGTTCGCAGCGGAGGGCGCCTGCTTCACGTGCTCGACCAGCGCCTCGATCAGGGAATCCGCCGACCGGGATTCGGCGATCACGTGCACCGGCAGCCCCGCGGCTCGCGCGTCGAACGCGGTGCGCGGCCCGATGCAGGCCACGATCGTGCCTTCCGGCAGCGGGGAGAGCTGTGCTGCGACCTGGCGCGCGACACTGCCGGAGGTCACGAGGATGGCGCGGATGCGGCCGGATGCGGTGGCCGCCGCGATCTCGTCGGTGACCTGTACCCCAACGGTGCGGTAGGCGGCGACGAAGCGGGCATCGAATCCGAGCCGGGAGAGGCCGGCGACCAGGGTGGGCTCCGCGATCTCCGACTGCGGAATGAGCACGCGTCCCCGGAGCTCGTCGGAGGGCCACTCCTTCACGAGTCCACGAGCGGAGTTGTCGCCCTCAGGGGTGAAGTCGACCCGATAACCGGCGAGGGTGAGGGCGGATGCCGTGGTCTCGCCGACCGCGGCGATGCGGGTGGAGGCGGGGACCCGGGTGCGATGGCTCATCAAAACGTCGACGGTCGTCGCGCTCGTGACGACGAGCCAGTCGAATCCACCATTCTGAAGCTCTCGCAGCGCCTCATCGAGGGCGGTGGGGTCATCGGTGCTGGCGAAGTTGATGAGCGGCGCGATGAGCGGGGTGGCTCCGTGGCTGCGCAGACTCGCGGCGACGCCGTCTCCCCACTTGCCGCCGCGCGGCACGAGCACGCACATGTTCTCGAGCGCGCGGTTCCTGCGGGCCATCACGAGATCGAGCCCAGCGGCACGAGGTCCTTCGCGCCGAGCGAGAGTAGCTCACCCGCCACGTTCGACGCCACGGTGAGGGCGGGCGCGGGGTGATCGGCGATGTACAGGGCGTGCGAGCTGGTGATGAAATCGCTCCCGTCTGGGCTGTACACGCGGGCCGAGAGGAACAGCAGCCCGTCGTCGATCATCGCGGTGGCCCCGATCGGGGCAGCGCATCCGGCCTCGAGGATGCGCAGCACCTCTCGCTCGGCCGCAACGGTCGTGTGGGTCGGTCCATGGTTGGCGCCGGCGACCGCGGCGACGATCTCGCGATCGGAGTCCTCCCGGATCTCGAGCGCGAGCGCACCCTGGCCGGGTGCCGTCGGCCAGCCGTCGAGCCCGCACAGCTCGGTCACGGCATCCAGCCGCCCGAGCCGCTCGAGGCCGGCGGCGGCGAGCATCACGGCGTCCAGCGCACCGGAGGCGACCATGCCGAGACGGGTGTCCACGTTGCCGCGGATGTCCACGATGTCGAGTTCGGGTCGACGCGCACGCAGCTGAGCCGCACGCCGTGGCGATCCGGTGCCGACACGGGCGCCGTCGGGGAGCGTGTCGAGGGTGAGCCCGTCACGCGCGCACAGGGCGTCCCGGGCATCCGCGCGCTTCGGCACGGCCGCGACTCGAAGGCCGGGAGCCGGCTCAGTCGGAAGATCTTTGAGGGAGTGCACCACGATGTCGCAACGGGATTCGCGCAGAGCCTCGCGGAGGCCGGTGGCGAAGACGCCCGTGCCCCCGAGGGACGCGAGCGACTCGGTGGTGCGGTCGCCCGCGCTCGTGATCGGCACGAGTTCGACCTCGAGGCCGGAGGTCACGGCCAACCGGTCGGCGACGACCCGCGACTGCGCCAGCGCCAACGCGCTCGCCCGGGTTCCGATGCGCAGCACCCGTGGTCTCGCTGAAGCCTGTGCGGCGACGGTCATGGCGTCAGCCCAGCCACGGCGGGCTTGAAGCCGAGCCGCACATTCTCACAGCAGCCCGGACGACACACGTCGTACCAGGGGCCGAGCGTCGTGAGGGCCGGGCGGTCGGCAGTCGGCACGCCGTCGCGACGCTCCAGCACGAGATCGATGAGCCCGGTCACGTAGGCCGGGTGCACGCCGGGCGTGGGCACGCGCACCGCGAGCACACCGAGGCCGCCCGCGGTCTCCATCGCCTCGGTATCGAGATCCCACTTGACTTCCATGTGGTCGCTCACGAACCCGAGCGGCACGATCACGACCGCACGGATGCCCGACCCGGCGAGCTCCTCGATGGCGTCGTTGATGTCGGGCTCGAGCCAGGGCTGGGTGGGCGGGCCGCTGCGGCTCTGGTAGACGAGCGACCAGGCCACTTCGGCCGAATCGTCGTCCTGCGCGGCCACGACGACCTCGGCGACGGCGCTGTGCTGGGCGGCGTAGGCGCCACCCTCGCCGAAGCCCCGGGCCTCAGGGCCGCTCTTGGCGGCATCCGTCGACGGAATCGAATGGGTGGAGAACAGCACGTGCGTCTGCTCGATCGGGATGCCCGCATCCGCCACGCGAGCGAGCCCGTCGCGCAGGCCGTCGATGAAGGGCTGAACGAATCCGGGGTGGTCGAAGAACTGGCGCACCTTGTCGATCTGAATGCTGCCGGTGAGGCCGGTATCGGCGAGCGCCCGCGCGTAGTCCTCGCGATACTGCCTGCAGCTGGAGTAGGAGCTATACGCGCTCGTTCCGATCGCGATCAGGCGGGTGAAGCCGCGCTCGTTCGCCTCGGTGAGCGCCTCGTCGAGATAGGGCGCCCAGTTTCGGTTGCCCCAGAGCACGGGGAGATCGATGTTCCGCCGTGCGAGCTCCGCCTCGAGCGCGGCCTTCAGCTGACGATTCTGTTCATTGATCGGGCTGATGCCGCCGAAGGCGCGATAGTGGTGCGCCACCTCCTCGAGCCGCTCCTCGGGGATGCCACGACCGCGGGTCACATTGCGAAGGAACGGTATGACGTCGTCCTGCCCCTCCGGGCCCCCGAAGCTCGCGAGCAGGATCGCGTCGTAGGCGGTCGCCTGCTCCACGTGCTCGGGACCGGATGCCGCGGCCGCCGTGGCAGCGAGCACACGACCACCGGTGGCCGTCGGCGTCTCCTCGGCGAGCGTCACGAGAGCACCTGCGGCAATTCGTCGGTGCCGATGCGCCTGCCGGTGTAGAACGGGATCTCGTCGCGCACGTGGCGGCGGGCCTCGGTCTGCCGGAGGTGTCGCATGAGGTCGACCAGGTCGACCAGCTCCGGAGCCTCGAGCGCCAGGATCCACTCGTAGTCGCCGAGCGCGAAGGATGCCACGGTGTTGGCCAGCACCTGCGGATACTCGGAGCCCTTCCGACCGTGGTCACCGAGCATCTTGCGACGCTCATCGTCGGGGAGCAGGTACCAGTCGTACGAGCGCACGAACGGGTACACGGTGAGCCAGGCCTCCGGCTCCTTGCCACGCATGAATGCGGGCAGGTGGTTGGCCGTGAACTCCGCGTCCCTGTGCACGCCCATCGCATTCCAGGCGGGCACGAGCGGACGCAGAAGCGGAGTGCGCCGCAACGCGCGCAGGGCCGACTGCAGCTCCTCCGGCGACGAGCCGTGCAGCCAGATCATGAGGTCGGCGTCTGACCTGAGTCCCGAGACGTCGTAGAAACCGCGCACCGTCACCCCGCGGTCGGCGATGAGTCCGACTGTCGCGTCGACCTTCCCCACGAGAATGTCGTGGTCGAAGGCGACGGGGGATTCGGAGGTGCTGTCCCTGCGGAAGACGGCCCAGAGGGTGTAGCCGAGAACCGGTTCGGGAAGCGCGTCTGCGCTGGATGTCATGGGTTCCATTCTCTCCCGGCAATCCGGGCGCGCAAATCAGCGGAGTACGCCTGCGGAGAAATTACCGCTTGCTCGACGCCGCCCACACGATGATGCCGCCCACGGCGGCGACCGCTGCCAGTGCCCCCGCAACGAATGGAGCCGGGTCGGCTTCGTACTCGGCCCGCACGCGCTTCACGAGGACCGCCAATTGCTTCGGCACGTTCAGCTTGTCCTCGATCTCATCCAGCGTGCTCTCGAGCTGGGCACGGGTCTGTGCGACCTTGCTCTGGATGTCGGAGGTGCTGGAGGGCACGCCAGCAGGCGTGCCCGAGGGTGCACTCGATGGTTCGCTCACGATGTCATCCCCTTGATGGTGTCGACGTCTTTCTTGAGGCTCGAGATGGTGACGGTGGGCGTGGGCGGCAGGCCCTCCTTCAGCTTCTTGTAGCCGATGAAGCCCACGATCGCCGCGGCGATGAGCAGCACGAACGCCACGACGAGAGCGGCGAGCCAGCCCGGCATCACGAGCGCGAGCGCGAGCACGGCCGACGTGAGCAGCACACCGACCATGAAGAGCAGGATCACGGCGGCACCCGCGAGCAGGCCACCGCCGATACCGAGCGCCTTGATCTTGACGATCATCTCGCCCTTGAGTTGCTCGATCTCCGCCTTGACGAGATCGGTGATCAGGGTGGGGATGTCGCCGATGAGCGTGAACAGGGACTTCTTCTGTTTCGCGGTCTCAACCATGTACTGCTCCTCCTGCGTCGCGCACGACTACTCGCCGGGCGTGGACGCTGGGGTGGTGCCGGTGCCTGCGCCGGTGCTGCTGCGGCGAGAGTTCGACTTGGCGGACTTGCGTCCGACCATCTTCTTCACGTTGCCGCTCACGAAATCCACAACCTCGGGGGCTTTGTCCTTGGCGAAGTCCTCGACGTTATGCACCTGGTGCTGAACCGGCGTGCTGTTCCAGAGTGACTCGGCTGCGCGCGAGATCTGCTCATAGCGGCCGCGACCAGCGCGACTCCCGAGCACGTAGCCCGCGGCAAGTCCGGTGACGAGCATCAGTTTTCCACGCATGTGGACTCCTCTTCCTTGGCGTCGCTGGGGAGCATCCCTCCCTACGGTCCGTCTAAGCGTAGCCCCGGCGGAGGTCGCAGGTTTGAGAGCAATCTTTCAGTCTGTGTCGTGGCGTGGCCGATCACCGCGGCGAGACCCGTGCCGGAGACCGCTTCGCCGAGCCGGAGCGGCTCCTCGGGGGTTGACACGGTGGGCGTCAGGGGTCCCTGCCACACGACCCGGTCGAAGGCGATGACGTCGGCTTCCTCGATGGCGCAGCCGAGCATCCTTTGCGCATCGTCGCGCGCCATCCGCCGCAGTTCGGCATCGGATGCCGGGGCCGACTCGTACGACAGTCGAAGCACCTGTCGGCCGCCCGCGAGCTCGGCCAGCCACGGCCACTTCGCGGTGGCGTGGGTGAGCGCCTTCGCACGGATGCCCGGCGCACCGGCCGCCACGAGCACCCCGGTACCGCGCGGCGCTCCCTCGAGCGCGCCGGCGCGCAGCACGAGTGTGGCGAGGGTGATGTCGGCGCCGCGTGCGGCGGTGACCATGTCTGCCGCGCCCTCGCCGACCGGCGTGGCGAGCACGACGGCGGTCGCCTCGATGCGCGAGCCGTTCGCGAGCGTCACGGATGTGGCATCCGCTGTGGCGACGCTCGCGCCGAAGCGCACCTCGACGTCCGGGTCCGCGAGTATCTCCGCCGCGAGCGCCTCGGCCAGGCGGAACACCCCTCCCCGGATTCCCTGTACCGCAGCCCCTGCCGGCGCGGCGCCGCGCAGCGTGAGCACGCCCTTCGACAGCGATCCCTCGGCGAGCATCGCCGCGCGCAGCCGGGGGGCGACGAGATCCGCCTGTAGGTCGTCCGGGTGCGTGGAGTGGATCGCGGTCGCGACCGGCGCCACCAGGCGGTCGAGCACGGCCGAGCCCATCCGCTTGCGCACCAGCCGACCGAAACTCGGCTCCTTGGAGGCCACCAGCCCCGACAGCAGTGAATCGAGTTGGGCACGGAGAGCTCCGGCAAGGCCCACCACGGCGATGACGTCTTTGGCGAGCGGCACCGAGGGGATGCCGAGCAACCCGGCCTTCGGCAGGGGCAGCACGGTGCCTGCGGCCGTGGCGAGCCAGGCGCCTGCCGCGGTGGGGACAACGATGTCGTGGCCCAGTCCGAGTTCCGTGACGAGGTGCGCCACCGTGCCGCCGCGGGTGGCGAAGCTCTCGGCACCGGCATCCAGTTCGATGCCGTCGATGACGTGGGGGCGCACCTTGCCACCGAGCGCATCGCTCGCCTCGAGGAGTGTCACGCGCACGCTGCCGCGGGCGAGGATTCGTGCGGCCACGAGTCCGGCGATCCCACCGCCGACCACGATCACATGGGGATCGACGGGCGGAGTGTCCGGGTGCTGCAGGGACTCATCGGGCAAGTCCGCGGCGTGCTCGGTCATCGTGCGGTGTGCACGAGTTCCACGATGCGGGTGAGCACGGCTGGATCCGTTTCCGGAGGGACGCCGTGCCCGAGGTTCACAACATGGGCCGGAGCCTTCCGGCCGCGTTCGAGGATGTCGAGCACATGCGCCTCGAGCACCGCCCACGGGGCTCCGAGCAGGGCCGGATTGATGTTGCCCTGCACGGGCACCGTGCCGCCGAGTCGGCGGATGCCCTCATCGAGCGGGATGCGGTCGTCGATTCCCACCACGTCCGCCCCGATGTCGCGCATCGCGGCAAGCAACTCACCGGTGCCCACGCCGAAGTGCACGATCGGTACATCGAGGTCGGTCACGTGGGAGATCGCGCGCGCTGAGTGCGGCGCGACGAAGGCCTGATAGTCGGCCAGGGAGAGCGAGCCGGCCCAGGAATCGAACAGCTGCGCGGCGCTCGCGCCGGCCAGCACCTGCGCGCGCAGGAAGGCGCCGGTCACGTCGGCGGCCCAGGTCATCAGCGTCGCCCAGGTGTCCGGGTCGGAATGCATGAGGGTGCGGGCGCGGAGGTGGTCCTTCGACGGGCCGCCCTCCACGAGATACGCGGCGAGCGTGAACGGGGCCCCCGCGAAGCCGATGAGCGGCGTGGAACCGAGCTCGGCCACGGTGAGCGCGACGCCGTCGGAGATCGGCGCGAGGGCGTCGGCGTCGAGCGGCGCGAGGGCAGCGACATCCGCCGGAGTGCGAATCGGCGAGCCGAGCACCGGCCCGCGACCGGGCACGATGTCCACGTCGACACCGGCGAGCTTGATCGGCACAACGATGTCGCTGAAGAAGATGCCGGCGTCGACCCCGTGGCGGCGCACCGGTTGCAGGGTGATCTCGCTCGCGAGCTCCGGGTCGAGGCAGGCGTCGAGCATCGCGGTGCCCACGCGCAGCGCGCGGTACTCGGGCAGCGAACGGCCCGCCTGACGCATGAACCAGATCGGCGTGGTCTCCGGGCGGTCACCTCGATAGGCGCGAACGAGGCGGGACGACGCGGTACGGCCGTCGGAGAGCGGATGATCGGCAGGCAGAGTCACCGCCACAGTCTGCCATCCGACGCTGGGGGCTGGTCTTCGAGCGACGGTCTCGGCGACCGGCATCCATTCTCAGTTACCGCGATTAGAATCTGGTCGTGCTTCTCTGCCTTACCGCCAACCACCGAAACGCGAGCTTCGATCTTCTCGAGAAGCTCTCCCTCGGTGCGCAGTCGGCGGCGGCAGAACTCGCCAGGGACATCCATGCGGTCAACGGCGCCGTGGTTCTCGCCACCTGCAACCGGTTCGAGGCCTATCTCGAGGTCGACGGCACGGGTGACGCCCCGAGCACGGCCGCCGTCGAGGCCACCATCGCCGCAATGAGCCGCACGAGTTCGGTCGACCCGGATGACCTCCGCTCCACCATCACCGTTCTCTCCGGCGACGCGGTCGTGGAGCACCTGTTCGCGGTGTCGTCCGGGCTCGAATCCGTGGTCGTCGGCGAAGACGAGATCTCCGGCCAGGTGCGACGCTCGCTCGAGCAGGCGCGATCGGCCGGCACCACCTCGTCCGGTCTCGAACAGCTGTTCCAGCGCGCCTCCAGCGCCTCGCGGGTCGTGAAGTCCACCACCGCCGTCGGCACCGCCGGTCGATCGCTCGTGCGCCTCGCCCTCGAACTCGCCTCCAGCCGCGTGACCGACTGGACGCAGACCCGCGTGCTGATGATCGGCACCGGGTCCTACGCGGGAGCATCCCTCGCGGCACTCCGAGACCGCGGCGCACACGATGTGACCGTCTACTCGCCGTCTGGGCGCGCCGCCAAGTTCGCGCTCGGTCACGGAACCGAGTTCACCACCGACCTCGTGGCGGGGCTCGCCGCAGCAGACGTTGTGGTCACCTGCACCACAGCGGCGGAACCCGTGGTCACCGTCGACCTCATGGTCGCCCAGACACGCACACTCATCATCGACCTCGGCCTCCCCCGCAATGTGGCCCCCGACGTCGCGACCCTCGCCGGCATCGAGCTGCTCGACCTCGAGACGATCAGCCTGCACGCGCCGCTCGAAGAGCTGAACGCCGCCACCGCCGCGCGCACCGTCGTCGGCGAAGCCGCTGCGGCCTTCACCGCGGCAGAGGCAGAGCAGGCCGTCGCGCCCGCCGTGGTTGCGCTTCGCAAGCATGTCTTCGACATCCTCGACGCCGAGATCGACCGGGCGAGGATGCGCGGCGACTCCACCGACCGCACCGAGCAGGCGCTGCGGCACCTCGCCGGGGTGCTGCTGCACACGCCCTCCGCCCGCGCGCGCGAGCTCGCACGGAACGGAGAGGGAGACGCCTTCGTGGCGGGGCTCGACGCCCTCTTCGGCATCGAGGTGCCCGCCGCTCCGGTCGCGCTCGCGGTCGACCGCGACGACGACTCCGACGATCGGGCCTCCACCGCGTGAGCGATGCCGGCGCTGCCCGCGCCGCGCTTGTGGAACTGCGTCGCGTGCGCCTCGCGGATGCCGCCGCCCTCGCCGCCTCGCTCGCCGACGTTCGTGCGGCCAGAAGCGATGGCACCGCAGACGACGAACACGATCCGGAGGGCTCCACCCTCACCTCCGACTGGAGCAGGCTCGCCGGGCTCAGCGCCGCGGCGCGGGGCGAGCTCGCGGGGATCGACCGCGCACTCGCCCGGCTGGATGCCGGTGGCTACGGCACGTGCATCCGCTGCTCGGCTCCCATCGGCGCCGGGCGTCTCGAAGCCCGCCCGGCAGCCGAGCACTGCATCGACTGCGCGCGGGACCTCGAGCGACGCTGACGGCCCGCAGGGTCACCAGATGGTGACGCGCTCCTCCTCGGGAAGCCAGAGGGCGTCGGACTCCGAGACGTCGAAGGCACGATAGAACTCATCGATGTTGCGCACGATCTGGTTGCAGCGAAACTCGTTCGGCGAATGCGGGTCGATCGAGAGCAACCGAACAACCTCCTCGTCGCGCGCCTTCATCTGCCAGGCCTGGGCCCAGGAGAGGAAGAAGCGCTCAGCGCCGCTGAGACCATCGACGACCGGCGGCTCCGCGCCGTCGAGGCTGATCAGGTAGGCCTTCCATGCGATACCGAGACCGCCGAGATCGCCGATGTTCTCGCCGATGGTGAGCGCACCGTTCACGTGGTGGTCCGGCACCTGCGCCGGCGCGAGGGCGTCGTACTGGGCGATGAGCGATGCGGTCAGCTTCTCGAACGCGGCGCGATCCTCCTCGGTCCACCAGTCGGTGAGCAGGCCGTCGCCGTCGTAGCGGGAGCCCTGGTCATCGAAGCCGTGGCCGATCTCGTGCCCGATCACGGCGCCGATCGCTCCGTAGTTGGCCGCGGCATCCCGCGTCTCGTCGAAGAACGGGAACTGCAGGATGGCCGCCGGGAACACGATCTCGTTGAAGCCGGGGTTGTAATAGGCGTTGATGGTCTGCGGCGTCATGAACCACTCGTCGCGATCGAGCGGGGCGCCGATCTTGCCGAGCTCGCGCTGGAACTCGAACTCGTTGGCGGCGCGCACGTTGCCGAGCAGATCACCCGCGTCGATCGCGAGCGAGCTGTAGTCGCGCCACTTCACCGGGTATCCGATCTTGGGCGTGAACTTCTCGAGCTTGTCGAGGGCACGGCGGCGGGTGCCATCCGTCATCCACGACAGCTGCGAGATGCTCTGCCGATAGGCCTCGATGAGGTTCTCCACGAGCACGTCCATCGACTCCTTGGCCGCTGCGGGGAAGTGCCTGTCCACGTAGGTGCGGCCGACCGCCTCGCCCATCGCGCCCTCAACGAGCGAGACGCCGCGCTTCCAGCGCGCACGCATCTCCGGGGTACCGGTGAGGGTGCGGCCGTAGAAGTCGAAGTTCGCGGCCACGAAGTCGTCGGAGAGGTAGGCCGCGTTCGAGCGGATCACCTGGAACGCCAGCCAGTCGCGCCACGATTCCAGGCGCTCGTCGGTGAGCAGGGCACCGAGTCCCTGGATGAAGCTCGGCTCGCGCACCACCACCTCCGCGAACGCGCCGTCGGGCCCGTCGATGCCGGCGAGCCAGATGTCGAGGTCGACCGGGGCGGCGAGACCGGCGAAGTCCGACCACGGCATCGGGTTGTAGGTGGCCTGGCTGTCGCGAGTGCGCACGTTGTCCCAGTGCGCCTTCGACAGGTCCGTCTCGAGGATCATGATGCGCTCGGCACGCGCCGCGGCGTCGTCGAGACCGGCGAGGGTGAGCATCCGCTCGATGAAGCCCACGTACTTGATGCGGATCTCGGCGAACTTCTCCTCGCGGTAGTACGACTCGTCGGGAAGTCCCAGGCCGCCCTGCTCCACGAAGACGAGGTAGCGGTCGGGCTGGCCCGGATCGTTGTCGACCATCAGCTGCAGAAAACCGCTGGACCCGGCGCGCTCCATCCGCCCCGCCGTGGCGAGCAGGCTCGGGATGTCGCTCACCGCGGCCACCTCGGCCAGCAGCGGCTCGAGCGGGCTCGCGCCGAGCTGCTGCACGCGCTCCTCGTCCATGAAGCTCGCGTAGAGGTCGCCGAACTTGCGCTCCTCGGAGCCGGGCTCAGACCCCTGCGCCTCGATGATGATCGTCTGCACGGCCTTCTCCGCCTCCTCGGCGAGCAGGTAGAAGGAGCCGTAGCGGGCCTTGTCCGACGGGATCTGGGTGCGCTCGATCCAGGCGCCGTTCACGTGACGGTAGAGGTCGTCCTGCGGTCGGATGCCCGGATCCAGCTCACTCGTGTCGATACCGGAGCTGAGCGGAGCGGCGGGGTCGGCGTGCGTCTCGGCGGGGGTGCTGGGCGTCTCGGCGGGGGTCGCGGAAGTCATGCGGCAAGCCTAGGCGGGGCGTGTGGGTGAGGGGTGTGTGCGGCGTGCGCGGTGCGGGGTACGGGCCGCGGCCCGCGCAGCGGTGCGGCGGGAGAAGCGCACTCGTGGCGGGAGAAACAACTCCCGCCATGCGCACGTTTCCCCCGCCACAGCCGAGCCGCACCGCGCGGCAGCCGCACCGGCGCCCCGGCATCCGCGCATCACCCGGCATCCCCGCCACCCGAGCCACACCGCGCGGCATCCGCGCACCGCCCCGGCTACCGTTAGCGGATGCCCACCCCCGTGCCCGCGCCCCGCAACGCAGGCCGCGGTGCCCGCCGCGGGCGAGTCCGCGGTCCGGGCAGCGCGCTCGACCGCGACATCCTGCGGCTCGCCGTACCGACCCTCGGGGCGCTCGTGGCGGAGCCGCTGTTTCTGCTCACCGACACCGCGCTCGTCGGGCACCTCGGCGCGGTGCCGCTCGCGTCACTGGGCATCGCGAGCACCGTCTTGCAGACCGTCGTGGGCCTGCTCGTGTTCCTCGCCTACGCCACAACACCGACCGTGGCGCGCAGGCTCGGCGCCGGCGACAGGCCGGGCGCCATCCGCGCGGGCATCGACGGCCTGTGGCTCGCCGCCGGGCTCGGGGTGCTCCTTGCCGGCCTGGGACTGGTGGGGGTGCCGCCGCTGGTGGCCGCCTTCGGAGCGGATGCCGCAGTCGCCGCATCCGCCACCGACTACCTGCTCATCTCGCTCGCCGGGCTCCCCGCGATGCTGCTCGTGCTGGCCGCCGTCGGACTGCTTCGCGGTCTGCAGAACACCCGCACGCCGCTCGTCGTGGCGGGCATCGGGTTTCTCGCGAACGCCGCCCTCAACGTGCTGTTCATCTACGGGTTCGGCTGGGGCGTTGCCGGGTCTGCCGTGGGCACGGTCCTGGCCCAATGGGGCATGGCTGCCGTGTACGTCGTGATCGCGGTGCGCGCGGCCCGCGAGTCGGGTGCGACGCTGCGGCCCGGGCTCGCGGGAGTGGCGGGGTCTGCGGCATCCGGGGGCTGGCTGCTCCTGCGCACGCTGTCTCTTCGGGCCGCCATCGTGGCCACCGTCGTGGCGGCGACCGGACTCGGCGTGGTGCAACTCGCCACACTGCAGATCGCCATGACCGTGTTCTTCACCCTCGCCTTCGTGCTCGACGCGTTGGCGATCGCTGGGCAGACCCTCATCGGCCACGGGTTGGGGGCGAGCGACCTCGAGCGGGTGGGCGCCATCACCCGCAGGCTCGTGCGGCTCGGGCTCCTCGGCGGAGTTGTGCTCGGCGTCGTGCTCGCCGCGCTGTCCCCGGTGATCGGGATGGTGTTCACCTCGGATGACGCGGTGCGCGCCGCCCTCGTGCCGGTGACCATCGTGCTCGCCGTCGGCGTGCCGCTGGCCGGCTACGTGTTCGTGCTCGACGGCGTACTGATCGGGGCGGGCGACGCTCGTTATCTCGCGCTCACCGGCCTCGTCACCCTCGCCGTGTACCTGCCGCTGCTCCTACTCGCGGCGGCCGCCGACAACATGACGCTGCTGTTCGCCGCATTCGCCCTCGGCTTCGTGGGGGCGCGGGCGGTCGTGCTCGGACTCCGCGTGCGCGGAACGCGCTGGATGCTGGCAGGCGCGCGGTAACAAGGCGGCCCCTCGCGGGCACGGGATCACCCGCGGCGGGTTACCTTTGGTGCATGACAGATTCCGCCACCTACACCCAGCGCCAGATCACGTCGTGGCGCAATGCGCTGTTCGTGGTCTTCGCGCTCGGCGGCATCGGCATGGCGAGCTGGGCGGCGCGCATCCCGGAGGTGAGCAACCGCCTCTCGCTCGACTCGTCGCAGGTGGGCATCCTGCTGTTCGGACTCGCCGCAGGATCGATTTTGGGGCTCACCGCCTCATCCCACATCGTCGCGTCCTTCGGGGTGCGGCGCACCATCGCGGTGGCGCTCATCATCAGCCCGATCGGGCTGGCACTGGCCGGCGTCGGGGCGGGCGTGCTCCAGTCGTTCGCCCTCGCCTTCGTAGGCCTCGCGATCTACGGCGCAGCGATCGGCGTCTGCGACGTGGCCATGAACGTGTCCGGCGCAGCCAACGAGACCGCTCTCCGGCGCACGGTCATGCCGATCTACCACGCCTTCTGGAGCTTCGGCACGATGGCGGGGGCCGCCACCGGCGTGGTTGCCGAGGTGTTCCGTGTGCCGCTCGAGATCCATCTCGCGCTCGTCTCGCTCCTCGTGGTGGTCACGAGCCTTGTGGTGGTGCGCTACATCCTGGGTGAGCCCCACCATGAGCCCGGCCTCGACCGGGCAGCGTCGGATGCACAGCACGAGCGCACCACCTGGCGGGCGCGCCTCGCGATCTGGCGGGAACCGCGCACCCTCACGATCGGCCTGATCGTGCTCGGCATGGCGTTCGCGGAGGGATCGGCCAACGACTGGCTGTCGTACGCGATGGTCGAGGGTCACGACACCGACCAGCCGACCGGTGCCGTGGTGCTCGGCGTGTTCCTCACCGCGATGACCGTCGGCCGTCTCGGCGGGGTGAAGCTGCTCGACAAATTCGGTCGAGTACCGGTGCTGAGGGTGTCCGCCCTGTTTGCCACCGTCGGTTTGCTGATGCTCATCATGGTGCCGGTGGTCTGGATTGCCATCGTGGGCACAGTGCTGTGGGGACTCGGCGCATCGCTCGGTTTCCCCGTGGGCATGTCGGCGGCGGCGGATGATCCGCGCAAGGCAGCCGCACGGGTGAGCGCCGTCGCGACCATCGGGTACGTCGCGTTCCTCGTGGGCCCGCCCGCGATCGGGTTCCTCGGCGACCAGGTCGGCATCCTCAACGGCCTGCTGCTCGTGCTGGTGCTCGTGGCGATCGCCGGGGTGGCTTCGCCCGCCGCGCGGGAGCGGAACCTCGTCACGGCACCTACGCTGTAACCCGTGCGTCTCGTTGTTGCCCGTTGCTCCGTCGACTACGCGGGGCGTCTCAGTGCGCACCTGCCGCTAGCGACTCGTCTGCTGTTGCTGAAAGCCGACGGGAGCGTGCTGGTGCACAGTGACTCCCTCAGCTACAAGCCGCTCAACTGGATGAGCCCGCCGTGCGTGCTCTCCATCGTGGAGCCGAGCGAGGAGCAGACGAGCGCCGGGGTGATCGAGACCTGGAAGGTGGCGCAGGCGAAGACCGCCGATCTGCTGGTGATCTCGATCCACGAGATCCTTCACGACTCCTCGCACCACCTCGGCATCGACCCGGGCCTGCAGAAGGACGGCGTGGAGGCCCACCTGCAGAAACTGCTCGCCGAACACATCCACCTCCTCGGCGACGGCCACCGCCTGGTGCGCCGCGAGTACATGACGGCGATCGGCCCGGTCGACATCCTCGCGATGGATGACCTCGGCGGGTCGGTCGCGGTGGAGATCAAGCGGCGCGGCGACATCGACGGCGTCGAACAGCTCACCCGCTACCTCGAGTTGATGAACCGCGACCCGCTGCTGGCGCCGGTCGCCGGCGTGTTCGCGGCGCAGGAGATCAAACCGCAGGCGCGCACGCTCGCCGAGGATCGCGGCATCCGCTGTCTCGTTCTGGACTACGACGCCATGCGCGGACTCGACGACACCCACTCGCGCCTGTTCTGACGATCTGTCGCATCGTGGCAGGTCGCGGAGTCGCGCCCGTCTAGGCTGATCCCGATGAAACCCGACTGGACCTGCATCCTTTTCGACCTCGACGGCACGATCACCGACTCAGCGCCCGGAATCACCTCGAGCCTGCGCTGGATGTTCGGGCAGCTCGGCCTGCCCGTGCCGAGCGAAGAGGAGTTGCTCGAATACGTGGGACCGCCGATCCTCGACTCGTTCCGCGACCTCGCCGGCTTCGACGCCGAGGCCGCGATGCGCGCGCTCGGCACCTATCGCGTGCACTACACGATGACCGGCCTCTACGACAGTCGCGTCTACGAGGGCATGCGCGGGTGTGCTCGCCGCCGTGAACCAGAGCCCCCTGCCGCTCTCGCTCGCCACCTCGAAGCCGGAGTCGCTCGCGACCCTCGTGCTCACCCACTTCGGCCTGCACGAGACACTTCGACTTTCTCACCGGCGCCTCGGAGGACGAGGTGCGCAGCGCCAAGGCGGATGTCGTGGAGGAGGCCCTGCGTCGGCTCGCCGACAGCGGCGCCGATGTGTCACGCCCGGTGCTCGTCGGTGACCGGGAGCACGACGTGGCGAGGTGCGGCGGCGCACGGGGTGCCCGACCATCTTCGTGACCTGGGGTTACGGCACCGTGGAGGAGCAGGCGGGTGCCCACTCCGTGGTGCACACCCCCGAAGAACTCCGCGCCGCACTGCTCGGGAGCTGACCGCTCAGCGCGCGAGACGCTCCACCACGCCGCCGAACACCCGTGGCAAGGCGACAGCCACCGGCACGATGGCTCCGCGGAGCGGTGACCGAGCCGCCGCCACGAGCCCGCTGGTGAGCATCCGGAAGTCTCGGGTCACCCGGCGCCACTCGCCCTCGTAGGCCTCGGGGTTGCGCTCGACGATCGCCCGCACGGCCACCTCGGCCTGTGCGAATCCGAGCCGTAGTCCCTCGCCGGTGATCGCGTCGACGTAGCCGGAGGCATCGCCCACGAGCAGCACGCGCCCGGCAACGCGCCGGGCCGACCGCTGGTGAAACGGTCCTGCCCCGCGCAGCGAGCTCGCGGCATCCGCGCCCGCCACCCGGTCGGCGAGGTCCGGGATCGAGGCGATCGCCGCGTCGAGGTCGCCGCCGCGCGGGCCGAGCATCGCGATGCCCACCGTGTCTGCCGCGACCGGGGTCACATAGACCTCGGCGCGCGGCGTCCAGTGCACCTCGATGAGACTCGACCAGGGCGCCACCGCCACGTGGCGGCGCAGGCCGTAGCGGCGGGCTGCGGGTGAGCGCCAGCCCGGCCGGTCGAGCTGCAGCAGTCGGCGCATCGAGGAGTGGAGCCCGTCGCAGGCGAGCACCCAGTCTGCGCGCGCGTCGGAGCCGTCGGCGAGGCGGAGCGTCACGCCGGTGTCATCCTGACGCTGGCCCACCACCCGGCCCTGCCGGAACCGCACGCCGAGCGCGACCGCACGATCCTGGAGGGCTGTGTGCAGGGCGAGGCGGCGTACGCCCAAACCCGGACCGCCGGCGAACAGGTGGTCGACCGCGCGGGACCCGGCCCGATAGCTGACCCCGGTGAGCGGATGCCCAGGCGGGTGCACGCCGAGACGGTCGAGCAACGGCACCGCCCCCGGCATCAGCCCCTCGCCGCAGGCCTTGTCGATGGCGTTGTCGCGTGGTTCGACGATGGTGCACTCAAGCCCCGCGAGGCGCGCCTCGATCGCCGCCGCGAGCCCGACGGGGCCGCCCCCCACCACCAGAACCTCGGTCACCGCATCCCCCGCCGTCGCCCTGTCGTCCTGCTGCGGTCAGCCGCGGGACGCATCCAGTTCGGAGAGGGCGCGGTTCTCGGTGGGGATCCGATACCTAAGCAACAGCACCGCGTTGAGTGCCGTGAACAGCACCGCCGTGAGCCAGGCCGTGTGCACGAGCGGCAGCGCGATGCCCTCGATCGCCACGATGATGTAGTTCGGATGCCGCATCCACGCGAAGCGGTACGGTCCGCGGGTCACCCGGCCGAGCCCAGGAACCACGATCACGCGAGTGTTCCACTGGCGGCCGAGCGAGGCGATCACCCAGTACCGCCCGGCCTGGCTGAGCAGTGCGAGCACGAGCATCGGCCAGCCGAGGATCGGGATGAACGGACGGTCGAGAAGCCACACCTCGGCCACGCACGCCACCAGCAGCCCGGTGTGCAGCGCGACCATCGCGGGAAAATGTCCCCTGCCGTACTCCCGTCCGCCGCGCGCGAACGCCCACTTCGCGTTGCGTGCTGAGATCAGCAGCTCGGCGAGCCGCTCGACACCGGTCGCGAGTACGAGAAGCGTGTAGGCGATCATCCCGGCCATTCCAGCAGTACGAGCTCCGCGGAGACTCCCGGTCCCAACGCGAAGAGGAGCGAGGTGTCGCCCGCGGTCTGTGGCCGTTCGCTCAGCGAGTCGGCGAGCACGTGCAGCACCGACGCCGACGAGAGGTTGCCGACCCGCGCGAGCGAGCGCCAACTGAGGTCGAGCGCGTCATCGTCGAGGTCGAGGCTCGAGCTGAAGGCTTCGAGCACCCGCGGGCCGCCCGGATGCGCCACGAACCGATCGATATCGGCCACCGTGCGACCGTTGTCGGCGAGGAAGGCCGCGACGTCGCCACCGAAGTGCTCCTCCACCACCGCGCCGACCCGCGCCGTGAGCACGATACGGAAGCCGGTCTCGCCCGCGTTGAAGCCGATGACCTCTTCGGTGTCGGGATAGATGCGGCTGCGGGTGTCCACCACGTCGGGCCCGGTGACGGGCATCCGAGCCGCCCTCTCATCACCGACCATGAGCACCGCCGCCGCACCGTCGCCGAACAGGCCGGAGGCCACGAGATTCGCCATCGACGCGTCGTCGCGCTGGAAGGTGAGCGAGCACAGCTCCACCGCGATGAGCACGGCAACGCCGTCGGGATGACCCGCGAGATAGTCGGCGACCCGTGCGATGCCGGCGGCGCCGGCCACGCATCCGAGCCCGTACATCGGCACGCGCTTGACGTCGGCGCGGAGCCCGAGCCGCTTCACGAGCAGCGCGTCGATGGAGGGTGCCGAGATGCCGGTCACCGACGTGAACATGACGTAGTCGATGTCGGTCGGCTCGAGACCGGACTGATAGAGGGAGTCGCGCACGGCCCGCTCGGCGAGGTCCGTGGCGATGTCGATGAAGAGGGAGTTCGTCGCCGTGAAGTTCTGCGACTCCCGATACCGCTCGAGCGGCATGGCCAGATGCCGCTGATCGACCCGACTGCCGGCGTGCACGCGGTTGAGAACCGCACGCAACGACGGGTCATCCGTGATCAACGGACCGATCGTGGCGGTGATCTCGGCCTGTGGGTACACATACTCGGGAAGGGCCGGAGCAACCGCGACGATTCTGGCCATGCGAGACGGTAACACGACTGGGTTGGCTTGACTTGAGCGGCCGAGGTGAGGAACATCGCCCGGAGGCATCGACTACTGCCGGTGCCGTCGATCGAAGGAGTGAACTATGGGTTTCAACGACATAACCAAGAAAGCCACCGAGTTCCTGAACAGCGAAAAAACCCAGGAAGCACTGCGCGGCCAAAAGGCTGAAGAGGTCAGCGACAAGCTGCTCGACGGTGTCGCGGGGCTGGCAGACAGGGTCACCAAAGGTGACCATTCCGACAAGATCGCGGATGCCCGGGACGCGGCCGACAAGAAAATCGGCAATAGCTGAACGGGGTGCGACCCCTGTCGGCACTACTGCCGACAGGGGTCGCGACGCGGGGGACAGGGCCGTCCCCAGTTCGGGTGAAATCGATTCTGTCTAGGTGTATTCACCTTCGAGTAGGCCCTAACGTCAGGACATCACCCGACGTCGGCGAACCACCGCCTACGAGTCCGACCCGTTGCTTACCCAGTTAGATCAGGATCATGACCACTGCCGTGCAGAATGCTGCGGTGCGCCCGGAGCGCGCCTCCGGCACCGCTTCGAGTTCACACCCGCACTCCCACCCGGGGATCGCCACCGCGCGCGGCCTCGCGGTGGTGCTCATGCTCGTCACGGGTGTGCAATTCCTGTTCTCGATCGACCTTCTCCCCACGCTCGGCGCGACTGCCGCGCAAGGGGCGCTCCTCCTCGCGCTGCAGTCGGCCGCCGGGATGATGCTGCCGCTGTTCATCGGTGTGGGGGCGGTGTCGATCCTCTTCATCGCTGCCGTCCTCCTCGCCAATGCCGGCCGGGTGGCGGAGTAGCCCGGCCCCCGGTCGGGCGTGCCTCGCGCCGCGCCTCACCCGCCTCGCCTCACCCGCCGATCGAGCCGCACCCGCCGATCGAGCCTGTCGAGTCCCGCCGATCGAGCCTGTCGAGATCCCCACGCCCACAGGTCTCGACAAGCTCGACCAACGGAACGCACATCCGATCTCGCCCCGCCGATCGGTTCACAACTCAGGACCGAATGCAGAATCACCTCTCCACGACCCCGGATAGCGGGCCATCCGCCCAATCGTCCTGAGTTGTGAACATGCACCCGCCCGGCGCGCCATCCGCCCCCGGTCTCGACAAGCTCGACCAGCGGAACGCCTCGCTGACCTGCCGAATCCGCTGCTCGAACCCCGGCCGCGGATCCTGCCGAACCCGCCGATCGAGCCGGACCCGCTGATCGAGCCTGTCGAGATCCCCACGCACCACAGGTCTCGACAAGCTCGACCAGCGGAACGCACATCCGGTCTCGCCCCGCCGATCGGTTCACAACTCAGGACCGAATGCAGAATCACCTCTCCACGACCCCGGATAGCGGGCCATCCGCCCAATCGTCCTGAGTTGTGAACATGCACACGCCCGGCGCACCATCCGCCCCAGGTCTCGACAAGCTCGACCAGCGGAATGCGCACGACCACGCTGCTCGACCAGCGGAATGCGCACCCGGTCTCGACCAGCGGAACGCGTCGACCCGCGCGCACCCGCGGCACCCGCGGCACCGCCGACTAGCTCCCCTCCGCGAGGTAGCGCGCCCATCCGCCGAAGGAACTGATGTCGGCGGCCCCCGCCACCGCGATCGGTTCCACCAGAAAACCACTCACGCGCTCACCGCCCGCGAGCGTCACCGAGCCGATGGCCATCGGCTGGGGAAGGTGCGCCACGAAGTCGCCGAATGCGGCTGCCGACAAGCGCCACACCTCGACGGCGAGCGCGACGCCCCCCTCGGCCACGCGAACCACCCCCGGCTTCGGCGGGTCGGTAGCCAGGGCGAACAGGCGGTAGTCGGGCGACGTAGTCGCCTCCCGCACCAGCACGGCTCCGCGCTCGGTGAGCTGGTGATTGAGAGGCTGCCCGGCGAGGTGCGCCCCGGCCACCGCGAGGAGCACGTCGTCGAAGCCGCTCACGTCGCCACTCACCTCGCCACTCACGCGACGCCCAGCGGGGCGATGGCGGCCAGTCGGCTATCGGTGAAGGCGGCGCCCACCAGCTGCGCCCCGAACGGCAGGCCCTGCACCTCGCCCGCAGGGAACGCCAGCGCGGCGAGATCAAGCAGGTTGGCGAAGTTCGTGAACCGACCGAGCGCGCTGTTCTCGCCGATCGGGTCAGCGGCGACGGCGGCGAGGGTCGGATGCCGCGTTGTCGTCGGAAGCAGGAGCGCGTCGATGCCGGCGAAGAGTGAGGAGCTGATCACCCGGTACCCGTCGAGCCGCTCGAGGTCCCGGTAGAGCTCGAACGCACGCACATCCTTCGCAGCGCTGATGATCGTGCCCACCGTCGGGTCCACCTCGTCGGGGTGCGCATCCACGAACTCGCCCACCGCCGCGTAGCGTTCCGCGACGAAGGCGCCGCCGTAGAGCAGCGCCGCGGCCTCGAGCAGGGGCGCGACATCCACCTCCACGATCTCGGCTCCGGCGTCGCGCATCCGCTCCACCGTGCGCTCGAAGGCCTCCGCCCAGCCGGGGGCGAGTTCGCCGAGCTGCCCCGGCTGGGGAACGGCGATCACGGGGCGCGGTCGGGTGCTGCGGTCGTCGACGCGCCCTTCGACAGGCTCAGGGAGCGGGGTGGGCTCAGGAGACGGGCTCTGCTCAGGAGCGAGTGCGCCGGACGGGTGCGCTCAGGGAGCGGGGTGCGCTCAGGGAGCGGGGTGCGCTCCGGCGCCGCCCGGGACAGCGGGTCGCGTGGGTCGACGCCCACCATCACGTGCGTCACCCGCTGCGCGAGGTCGAGGTCGCGCGCCATCACCGTCACCACGTCCTGGCTGCGGCAGGCGGGCACCACGCCGCCGGCCGGAACCCAGCCCTTGGTCGGCTTCACGCCGTACAGCCCATGGAACGCGGCGGGCACCCGCCCGGACCCCGCCGTGTCGGTGCCGAGGGCGAAGTCGGCCGCGCCGAGCGCCACGGCGACAGCGGATCCGCTGCTGGACCCGCCGGAGATGAGCTCCGGATGCACGGCATGCCGCACCGCTCCGTACGGGCTGCGCGAACCCACGAGCCCCGTCGCGAACTGGTCGAGGTTGGTGGCGCCGAGCACGACGGCCCCTGCGGCACGCAACCGTGCGACGGTCGTGGCGTCTTCGTCTGGTGCGTAGGCGAAGGCCGGGCAGGCGGCGGTGGTGTCGATACCCGCGACGTCGATGTTGTTCTTCACCGCGAAGAGCAGGCCCGCAAGCGGCAGTTGCTCCCCCGCACCGACCCGCGCCAGGACGGCCTCGAGCTCCTCGGCCACCTCGGCCTCCGGTCGGAGGGTGATCCACGCCTCCTGCCGGTCGCCCTCAGCGAGCAGCCGGTACCGCTCCGCCACGCGCGTGCGCGCATCCTGTGCGTCGGAGACCGGCAACGCCGCACTCCTCGTCGTCGACTCGCTCATGCCGCCTCCTGCGTCTCGATGATCACCAGTACGGTTCCAGGCTTCACCTGGGCGCCGAGTTCCGTCACAACCTCGACCACCCGGCCGGCGCTGGTGGCGGCCACGGAGGCCTCCATCTTCATCGCCTCGACGGCCACGAGGGTCTGTCCCTCCACCACGGTGTCGCCCACGCTCACGTCGATGCGGAACACGTTGGCCGCGAACTGCGCCTCCACGCCCTCACACCCGACCGGAATCACGACCTCGCCCGCGGATGCCGCGACCGGCTGCACGTCGCTGCGCTCGAACTCGCCGGCATCCGTCCACGCCTGCCGCTCGTTCGAGAACGCGGCGGCCTGGGTGGCACGGAACTCCGCTATCGACTCGTCGTTCTCCTCGAGGAAACGGTCGTAGTCAGCCATGCTGAACTCACCCTCCTCGATGCGAAGGGGCAGGCGGCCGGCGGCCATGTCGGCCCGCATGGTGAGGAGTTCCGCAGGCTCGACCGGGTACCACTTGATCCGGTCGAAGAACCGCAGCAACCACGGGGTGCCCGAGGCGAACGGCGCCCGCTGCTTGAGCGTGGACCACACCTGCACGGTGCGTCCCACGAACTGATAGCCGCCGGGGCCCTCCATGCCGTAGATGCAGAGGTACGCACCGCCGATGCCCACCGCGTTCTGCGGGGTCCAGGTGCGCGCCGGGTTGTATTTGGTGGTCACCAGCCGGTGCCTCGGGTCGAGCGGGGTCGCCACCGGCGCACCGAGGTACACGTCGCCGAGGCCCATCACCAGGTACTCGGCGTCGAAGACGATGCGGTACACGTCGTCCACGCTGTCGAGGCCGTTGATGCGGCGGATGAACTCGATGTTCCACGGGCACCAGGGCGCGTCATCCCGCACACCGTTCATGTAGCGGCGGATCGCCTCCCGCGTGGCCGGGTCGTCCCACGACAGCGGCAGGTGCACGGTGCGACTCGGCACGCGGATGTCCGCGGTCACCGGTAGCGCCGCCTCCGCTGCCCGCACAACCTCGGCGAGCGTCGGCAGCGCGATGCGGTCGGGGTCGACATGGATCTGCAGTGAGCGGATGCCCGGCGTGAGCTCGAGCACGCCGTCGAGTTCCCCGGCGTCGATGAGGGCCTGCACCGCCGTCATCAGCGCATGCACGCGCATCCGGGAGGCGAGTTCCAGCAGCATGTCGCCGTACTCCACGAGCAGGTTCGCGTCGCCGGATCGCCGCAACGTGAACGACGGGATGCCCTCCGTGGCCGGCATCGAATACAGGATGCCGCCGTCGACGACGGGCGCGCGACCGGCATCGGGGAGGCCGAGCGGGCGGCCACGCAGGTCGTCGGCCTGGGCATCCGTCACCGGCACGAACCGCACGGTGTCGCCCGGGCGCAGCTGGCCGAGCTTCCACAGGTGACCGGTTGCGACGGTGGCCGGACAGGTGAACCCGCCGAGGCTGGGGCCGTCCGGGCCGAGCAGGATCGGCAGATCGCCGGTGTAGTCGACCGCGCCGACCGCATAGGGCGTGTCATGGATGTTCGAGGGGTGAAGCCCTGCCTCGCCGCCGTCGCCGCGGGCCCATTCGGGCTTCGGTCCGACCAACCGCACGCCGGTGCGCGCCGAGTTGAAGTGCACCTCGAACGCCGAGGAGTAGAACGTCTCCATGTCGCCGACGGTGAAGAATTCCGGCGCCGCGTGCGGGCCTTCGAGAGCCGCGAGGCTCCACTCGTTGGTGAAGACCGGGCGGTCCTCCGTCGGCACCGCGCGAGCGAGCTGTGCCACCGCAGGTGTGGCGAGGCCGATGATGTCGCCGGTCTTCAGCGCCCGACCGGATGCGCCACCGATGCCCCCGAGGTCGAAGGTGCTCGCCGAGCCCATCACGCTCGGCACGTCCACCCCGCCCTCCACGAGCAGATACATGCGCATGCCGATCGTGGCGGTGCCGACGGCGAGCACTCCGCCCGCCGGCACGTGCACCGGCTCCCACTGCGCGACCGGCAGGCCGTCGAGCGTGACCGGTGCGGGCGCACC
This sequence comes from uncultured Actinomycetota bacterium, assembly GCA_963756375.1. GTDB lineage: Bacteria > Actinomycetota > Actinomycetes > Actinomycetales > Microbacteriaceae > Marisediminicola. Next base: position 2,278,349 of record CAVWNJ010000005.1, read on the forward strand.
CGTCACGACCACGCGCGTCGCGGTGTGGAAGCGCAGCGTGGGGCCGGTCATCGTGAACTCGAGTCCCGGGGCACCTTCCGCATTGCCGAGCGCCGTGTTGCCGAGCCGGAACGACAGCGTGTCCATGGGTCCGGACGGCGGGATGCCCACCGGCCAGAACCCCACCCGGCCCGGGTAGTCCTGCACCGTGGTGAGCATGCCCGACTTCAGCACCTCGAATCGTGGGCTCGCATCGACGACCGACTCGAGCGTGCTCGTGGAGTGCTCCGCGGCGAGCACCGCGGGCGTGCGGACGATGGCGCGCAGCATCCCGAGGTTCGTGGCGATGCCGTCGACCCGGGTGCCGTCGAGTGCCTCGGCGAGCGCCGCCCACGCCGCCTCGCGGGTGTCTGCGTGCACGATCACCTTGCCGAGCATCGGGTCGTAGTGGGTGCTCACCTCGGCGCCCACCTCGAGCCAGGTGTCCACCCGCGCCTCGGCGGGCAGCACGAGGTTCGTGATCGTGCCCGAGCTCGGCAGGTTGCCGAGGTCGGTGTTCTCCGCGTAGAGGCGTGCTTCGACCGCGGCTCCGGATGCGACGAGCGGGGTGGCGGAGACGGCGGTGTCGCCCTGCGCGAGGCGCAGCATCCACTCGACCAGGTCGATCCCGTACACCGCCTCGGTCACCGGATGCTCCACCTGCAGGCGGGTGTTCACCTCGAGGAAGGCCGCCTCCTGGCGCACCGGGTCGTAGATGTACTCCACCGTGCCGGCCGAGCGGTAGTCGACGGATGCGCAGAGCCGCTGCGCCGCCTCGGTGATGGTCGCGCGCACGCTGTCGGGAAGCCCGGGCGTCGGGGACTCCTCCACCACCTTCTGGTTTCGGCGCTGCAGCGAGCAGTCACGGTCGCCGACGGTCACGACGTGCCCTTCGCCGTTGCCGAAGACCTGCACCTCCACGTGCCGGGCGCCCACGACGAGACGTTCGAGGAACACACCGGAGGAGGAGAAGCTCGCGCCGGCGAGGCGTCGCACGTTGTCCCAGGCCGAGGAGAGATCATCCGCGGTGTGGCAGGCCTGCATTCCGATGCCGCCACCACCGGCCGTGGCCTTGAGCATCACCGGGTAGCCGATGCGATCGGCGGCGGCGAGCGCGTCCGGCAGGGTGTCGAGAAGGCCCGTTCCGGCGAGGAGCGGCACCCCGGCCGCCTCTGCGGCGTCCCTGGCCGTGTGCTTCGACCCGAACACCTCGAGCTGCTCCGGCGTGGGGCCCACGAACACGATGCCGGCGTCGGCGCAGGCCCGCGCGAAGTCGGGGTTCTCCGAGAGGAACCCGTAGCCGGGATGGATGGCGCCGGCACCGGTCTGCAGAGCGGCGGCGATCACCGCGTCGATGCGCAGGTAGCTCTCCGATGCCGGAGCCGGGCCCAGGTACACGGCCTCGTCGGCGAGCTCGGTGTGCGCGGCGCCGCGGTCGGCCTCCGAGAACACCGCGACGGTGCGGAGCCCCATCGCGCGGGCGGTGCGGATGATGCGCACGGCGATCTCACCGCGGTTGGCGATGAGCAGGGTGTCGAAGGTGCCGATGGCGCTCATCGGTCGCCTCCGGCGCTCGCAGCGGCATCCGCCCCGGCGAAGATCACCATCTCCGCCCGGCTCGGGTTGAAACCGTTGCAGGGGTTGTTGATCTGCGGGCAGTTGGAGACCACCACGAGGGTGTCGCGCTCGGCCCGGAGGCTCACGCTGAGGCCGGGCGACGAGATGCCGTCGACGATGCCGAGCGCGCCATCCGGATCCACGGGCACGTTCATGAAGAAGTTGATGTTCGAGACCTGGTCGCGCTTGCCCATGCCGTACAGCGAGAGCTCCGCGAGGAAGTTGTCGGCACAGGCGTGCTGGCTCCAGGTGTGGTAGCCGTAGCGCAGGGTGTTGGACTCCTTCGAGCACGCCCCGCCGAGGGTGTCGTGACGGTCGACGTCGCCGGCCACGATGGTGAGCAGCGGGTCGTGCTCCGCGGAGCGCAGCACGGAACCGGTCGTGAGATACACGGAATCCTGTGCCTGCAGGGTCGCCTGAGCGCTGTAGGCGTTGGCGGTGTCGTGGGCGTCGTAGGCGAGGAAGTCCACGGCCTGGTTGCCGTCGAGGTCGATGATGGTGAGCACCTGGCCCGCGCTCAGTCGCGCCGACCACGGCGCGCGGGCGGCGACGATCTGGCGGCTGAGCTCGGCACCGAAGTCTGCCGAGGTGTGCTGCGGCGTGCTGGTGGTCATGCTGTGCCCTTCGGGAATCTCGGTGGTCGTGCCGGTCGTCGGGGTCATGCTGTGCCCTTCGCCGATCGCGGCGGTCGTGCCGGTCGTCGGGGTCATGCTGTGCCCTTCGCCGTGAGGTAGTCAGCGGTGTTGGTGAAGGCGCGGCGCCCCTCGGGGCTCGCGGTCCAGCGGGCATCCGCCGGGTTCGTCGGCGCCGACTCCCAGGCCAGCACGTCGAGCGCGCCCGTGCGGTAGGTCTCAGACGGATCGAGCGGATGCGCGGCATTGGCGATGAGCATCACCACGGGCATCTCGGTCAGTAGCGTCACCTGCGCGCCCGGACCCGCCGAGCCGAGGAACCGCGGAGTGCCGTCGGCATCGATCCGCACGCCCTGGAAGAAGCTCACGCACGGTGCGAGGTCGCGGCGGTCGAGGCCGTGCTTGGCGGCGGCGAGAGTGAACAGCTCCCGACCGGCCGGGCTCGCGCCGTGAGCGGCGCCGTCGCCATAGCGTTCCTCGTTGCGGGCGCGGGCGGTGGTGCCGAAGATCGTGTCGTGCCGACCGGACGTGTCGGCGATCACCGAGGCGAGCACCCGACCCTGATCGGAGAGCAGCAGCTGCCCCTCACCGCCGTACACCTGCCACTGCACCTTCACGGTGTCGGCCACGTTGAGGCGTTCGAAGCGCTCGTCGGCGTTGTAGAACAGCACCGATGCGCAGGCGTCGCCCGTCACGTCGGTGAGTCGCACCGTCGTTCCGCGAGCCAGGAGCTTGTGCGTGTAGTTGCCGCCGGCCACCCGCTCCGCCCAGCGGATGCTGTCGGCCGCGACCCCGGCGGGGGCGGCGGCGTGCGCGGCGGCGCGGCGGGAGCGTCGGCTGGGCATCCACCACCGTTCCCTCCTGGGCGCGCGCATGCGCCTTCGCGCCCTGCGTGGTGGAGGTGCCCGAGGCGGGCTGCGCCTGCGCGGACTGGCCCGCGAGCGTCTGCCCTGGCTGCGTGATGCTGTCTGTACCGGTCGTCATGGTCGGCCTCACCGCTTTTCTATGTGTTGATAGAAACCAGTGAACCCGATCCCGGTGACAGGCCAATATCGCCCGTGTTTCGGACTCGTTTCGCCGGGCGGGCGCCCCTCGCGGCTCCCGATAAACTGGCGTGACATGAAAAAAGTGGCAGGCAGACCTCGCGTCGCAGGCGAGTCACCCACCGGGCTCGGCACGCGGCAGGACATTTTGCACGCCAGCGCCATCCTGTTCTGCACTGTCGGCTACGGGGGAACGAGCACCCACGCCATCGCCAAGGAGGCGGGCATCCGGCAGGCGAGTGTGTACCACTACTTCGCCGGCAAGCACGAGATCCTGCTCAGGCTGCTGCTCGGCACGGTCGCGCCGTCGCTCGACGCTGCCCGAGCCCTGCTCGCCCGCCCCGAGCCCGCCGCTGTGCGCCTCTGGGCCCTCTGCGCCTCCGACGTGCGGCTGCTCGCCGGCGGCGACGTCAACCTCGGGTCGCTGTACCTGCTCCCCGAACTCGAAGACGAACGCTTCGGCGAACTGCACGCGCTGCGCGCCGAACTGCAGGCCGCCTACTCCGAGTTGATAGCGGCGTGCTCGGCCGAGGTCGCGGATGGTGCGGGCGGTGCGGCGCGGCGGACGGTTCGGGCGCAGCGGGCGGTGCGGGCGCAGCGGAGTTCAACGCGCTGACTACCGCGGGCTCCTGGGCTCCGCGGGGCACGCGGACTCCGCCGGGGCCGCGGGACAACGCGGGCTCCGCCGGGCACGCGGCCGGACCCTTGGCCGGGCTTGTGTTGTCGCTCGTGGAGAGCGTCATCCTGCAGCGTCGCCGCGACCCTGGTTCCCTCGACGACGACACCGCCGGTCGCATCGCGGACGCCGCTCTCAAGGTCATCGACCTCCCCGCCTCCGCGCGGGTCGAGGCCCGCGAGCGCGGCACCGCCCTGCTCGCCGACCTCGGCTGAGCGACCCGACTCGCGCCCGGCCCGGGTCAGCCCGGGTCCATCTCAGGTCCGCCCCGGGTCCAGCTCAGTTCCACCCCAGGTCCGCCCCAGGTCCGGCTCAGTTCCATCCCGGCTCCGCCCCAGCAGCGCACCCCGGAGCACTCTGACCCGCCGGCCGCGTTCACAACTCAGGACGAATCGCCCGATTCCGCGCAATCCGGCCCGAATCCGACCTGCCGAAGCATTCCGTCCTGAGTTATGAACGGATGCACCCTGCCGCCCAGCCGCCGTGCCACCCCGCCACCGGCCGCCCGGCCGCAACGCGGCGCCACCCACCACGAAGGCCACCCCACGGCAGCCGGCCCCTCCGCCTTGGCCTACCGCCGCCCGGTTCACAACTCAGGACAAATCGCCCGAATCCCCGCAATCCGGCCCGAATCCGACCTGCCGGAACATTCCGTCCTGAGTTGTGAACGGATGCACCCTGCCGCCCGCCGCCCGACCCGGCCGCAACGCGGCGCCACCCGCCGCGAAGGCCACCCCACGGCGGCCGGCCCCTACCGCCTCCGCCCCGGTTTACAACTCAGGACAAATCGACCGAAACCCCGCAATCCGGCCCGAATCCAACCTGCCGGAACATTCCGTCCTGAGTTATGAACGGATGCGCCCTCGCCGCCCCGCCGCCCCGCGCCGCAACGCGGCGCCACCCACCGCGAAGGCCACCCCACGGCAGCCGGCCCCCGCCGCCTCCCCCCGGTTCACAACTCAGGACAAATCGCCCGAAACCCCGCAATCCGGCCCGAACCAGGCCTGCCGCACCATTCCGTCCTGAGTTGTGAACGAGCCGGAAGCTCCCGCGTCGCCGTTAACACACTCGTTTCATTCCGGACCCACAGCGGGAACCTGAGCGCGGGATAACTGTACTTATCAGCCGATAGAAACGTGCCGAAGCAGTTATCGGCCCTCACGTCACGGAGCGCGCATGATCATTCTCGGAGTGGGACTCACCGTTCTCCTCGTCCTCATCGTCGGGATCGTCGTGGCGCGCAAGGTGGACGGCGACAGCGCCAACTACCTGGTCGCCGGCCGCAAACTCGGCGTGCCGCTTGTGGCGGTGTCGCTCACCGCGGCCGCCGTCGACTCCAACGCCACCGTCGGCAACACCGACCTCACCGGGCAGTTCGGGTTCTGGGCCGGAGCATCCCTCGCCCTCGGCCTCGCCGTGTGTCTGCTGCTCACCGGCCTGTTCCTGGCGAAGCCGATGAGCCGTATGAAGCTGTTCACACTGGCCGACTTCTTCCGCATCCGGTACAACCGGCCCACCGAGATCGTGGCGTCGGTCATCATGATCCTGTCGTTCACCACCCTCCTCGCCGGCAACCTGGTGGCCTGCGGGTTCCTGCTCCAGCACTTCGCCAACATCCCCTACGCGTGGGGTGTCGGACTCGCCGTCACCCTTGTGCTGGCCTACACGATCGCCGGCGGCCTGTTCTCGGATGCCTACACCGCGGTCATCCAGACCACCATCACCGTGGTCGCGGCGATCTCCCTGCTCGCCTGGGTGGCGCTCACCTACGGCATCGTCATCCCCGAGGGCATGGGGCCGTTCGACTTCGCCCAGCTCACCGACCCGGCACAGGGCGCCCCGATCAACTGGGCCACCCTTATCGCCCTGGGTATCGGCGACATCGTGGCCATCGACTTCATGCAGCGCATCTTCGGGGCCAAGTCCCCGGAGGTCGCCCGCCGGGCCTGCTACATCGGCGCCGCAGGAACAGCCGTGATCGGCACCATCTTCGCCCTGGTCGCGCTCACCGCATCCGCCGTTCTCGGAATCTCGGTGGATGACGGGCCCATCCTGTTCACGTTGCTCGCCGACTATGCGCCTCCGCTCCTCGCGATCCTGGTGCTCTCCGGCATCGTCGCGGCGTCGTTCTCCACGGCGTCCGGCGCGATCCTCGCCACGTCGGCCATCGCGGTGCGCAACATCTTCGGTGTGCGCCGCGCCACCACCGGCCGCGACCCGCTGCTGCGCTGGACGCGAATCGCCATGATCCCGATCGTGCTCACCGCCGTCGTGCTCGCCATTCGGGTGAGCCAGACGGGCATCCTGCTCACCCTGGCCTTCGACCTGATGCTCGCCTGCCTCGCAGCGCCGTTCATCCTCGGGGTGTTCTGGCGGCGCCCCGGCGTCTCGGCCGCTCTCATCGCCGCCGGGGTCGGGTTCACGGTGCGCATCGTGTTCCTCGCCCTCACCCCCACGCTCTACGGGGTGCCGAACGACCTGTTCTACGTGCCGAATACCCTGGTCACCGCCGACTTCGACGGATGGGCCACCATTGTCGCGGCAGTCATCGGTTTCGGTACCTTCGTCGCGGTCGGATTCCTGCACCGCCGTCCGGAGTCGGAACTCATCGGGGAACTGCGCGAGAAGGAAGCGCTGGAGCTCGAGCAGCTGGCGTTGCCGACCGAGCGCGAGTCCGTCCCCGCCTAGGCGGCGGTGCTGCCAGACGCCGCTCCGAGCGCGGATTCGCCGGAGCGGCGTCGGGCCGCTTAAACGGGCCTAGCGCCCGCCAGCGACCGCCGGATGCTCGGCCGGCAGGGCATGCCGCTGACCCGCGTCCAGCAGCGCGATGTTCTTGCGCTCCCACTCCTCGACGGTCCGACGCTCGGGTTCGAGCATCCGCCGGTCGACGCATTGGGCAATCGGTTGGCCGCATCCGCAGGTGGTCGCGTTGGCATCCCGGTGCCGGTCGGCCAGCCGCCACAGCACCGCCATCACCCGGTCGTTCCGGCGATTCGCAAGCTCGGTTGCGCGCTCGGCCCTGCGCACGAGATCGGTCTCGAGCGCCGCGCGCACCCCGCCGCTCGGGGTCGCATCGAACTCCTGCACCAGGTTCGCGCTGAGCGTTGCCACCTGCGCGCCGAGGTCGGCGATGGAGGACGCAGCGTTTTCCGCCTCCGCCTGTGCGTGCGCCGCGGCATCCGTCGCTGCCTGTGCCTGCTCGGCGAACAGGTCGGCCCAGAGTTCCGCGTGTTCGCGCTCGCGCTTCTCGGCCTTGCCCGGGCCAAGGTGCCTGGTGCAGAACGCGCAGATCACGTGGTCGGCAGCCGAGGTGAAGGTGAACGGCTGAACGCTCCGGCAGCAGGTGCACTCCACCTCGAGGTCGACGTGAAGCGGATGCCCGTGCGCCATGCTCGGCCGCCTTCCCGTCGCTCGTTCCGTGCGGCCCGCCGCGGCGCCGACTACTCAGACAGTACCGGGAGTCACCGCAGCCGCCCCAGCGAGCGACTCGGCGCCACAGTCAGCGCTGCGCTAGCCGCCCCCGCGAGCGACTCGACCGCATCGGCGGCCGCCGTGCCCTAGATCACCACATCGCCGCGGATGCACGTGGTACTCGCCCCGCCCACCCAGATGTCACCCGCCTCATCGGTGTCGATGGCGATCACCCCGGCGCGGCCCACCCGGGTGCCCTGCGTGTTCGCGTAGCTCGCCGGCGCGCGGCCCTCTCGCAGCAGCCACTGCGCCAGCCCGGCGTTGAGGCTCCCGGTCACCGGATCCTCGGTGATGCCCATGCGCGGCGCGAACCCGCGCACCTCGAAGCCGGCGTCATCCGCATGCGCGCCGATCACGCCGAGCATCAGGTCGCGGTCTGCACCGAAGTCGGCCTCGATGGCCAGTACCTCGTCGGCGGTGGCGAGCTGAACGGCCGCCCAACCCGGCCCGTTGTCCACCCACTGGTGAGCGACGATGCGGTCCTTGTGGATTCCCAGCGCGGCCGTGATCCGGTCGAGCAGAGCGGCCTCGATCGGGCCGGTCCGCACCGTGGCGGGAGCCTTGAAGGCGAGTCCGCTCGCCGTGTGCCGCAGGTCGACCAGGCCGGCCGCGCACTCCTGCACGACGCGATCGGCCGACCGCGGCTCGCCCCCGGCTTCGAGCCAGGCGTGCGCGGACCCGAGGGTCGGATGCCCGGCGAATGGCAGCTCGCCACCCGGCGTGAAGATCCGCAGCGGTAGTCGGCGTCATCCGTGGTCGGCGTCAGCAGGAATGTGGTCTCCGACAGGTTGGTCCAGCGGGCGAATGCGGCCATGTCCGACTCGGTCATTCCGTCGGCGTCGAGCACCACCGCAACGGGATTGCCCCGGTACGGGGAGGCCGCGAAGACGTCGACCTGAGCGAAACTGCGCGAGCGGGCATCTGACATGGCGAACCTTTCGGGAGTGATAGCGCCAGCCTTCCCTATCCGGGCGGGCGGATGCGCGGCGGGAGCCCGCGGCGGAACCTCAGTCCTCGTAGCCCGACCAACCAGGTCAGCCCGTAGCGGTCCTTCACCTGCCCGTCGTGGGCTCCCCACGGCCGCGCCTGCAGCGCGTCGATGACGGTGCCTCCCTCGGCGAGCGCGGCGAACCACGCGTGAAGCGTCTCGGGGTCGGCGGTGCCGAGCAGCGAGAACATGAGCCCGTCGAGGCGAAGCGGTGCGTCGCTGTCGACGCCATCCGCGCCGTAGATCCGCACGCGGCCGTCGAGCACGCCGTGCGCGATCGCGTCGCCCGGGCCGTCGGTGCGCCCGAATTCCGCGAACGTGTTGAGCGAGAGCTCACCGCCGAACGCGTCGTGGTAGAAACCGAGCGCCTCGCGCGCGGTGCCGGGAAAATGAAGGTAGGGAATGGGGCCTGTCATCGCTCGATGCTATGACTCGCGCCACACACGATCCAGCCTCTACTCCGGCGTGCGCACCAGGGGTTCGAGCTTCGCAAGGTCGCTCCCCAGACCGATATCGATCAGCCGCACGGTTCCTGCCAGCCCGGAGGCCGGCGGCAGGAGCAGCCCCGCCTTGACTCCGCCGAAGGTCACGGTCACATCGGCCGCGAGCACGAGCGGATCGGGCACGCTGCCATCGTTCGGGTCGATACCGCTCGGGATGTCGACCGCCACGACGAGCGGACCACCCGGCGCGTCCGCGATCGGCTTGATCGCCGAGACGAGCTCGCGCGCGCGACCGCGAAGGGCCGGATGAGCGCTCGTGCCGGTGCCGAGGATGCCGTCGACCACCACATCCGCACCCGCCGCGAGTTCCTCCACCCGCTCTCGCGTGGCGGCGTCATCCGGTTCGATCTCGGCGCCGGCAGCGACGGCTGCCGCGCACCCACCCTCGTGCATCCGCTCGGCCGTCGCGAGGATCGCCACGGCCACCCCGTCGGCCGCGAGTTCGGCCCCGGCGTAGAGCGCGTCGCCACCGTTGTTGCCAGACCCCACGAGCAGCAGCACGCGCCCGGCGCCGTGGCGGCCCGGGCTCTCGGCAAGCACGCGCCGGATCTCCGCCGCAAGGCCCGCTGCCGCGAGCGCCATCAACGGCGCGCCCGCGGCGAGGTGGGGTGCCTCCGCCGCACGCACCTGATCCGCCGAGTATCCGAGCATGAGGCCACTATGACCCGGCAGGATGCCCCGCGGCTACCCGAACGGGCCTCGCCGTCGGCATCTCCGGCAAGCGCGCACACAACGGACAAGCGCGGCGGGTAAGCACCCGCGCGTGTCCGATACAGGCGCGCATGCCCGGAAACCACGAACGGCCGGACCCATGATGGATCCGGCCGTTCGACTGGTGCGCGAGGGGGGACTTGAACCCCCATGCCCTCACGGGCACACGGACCTGAACCGTGCGCGTCTGCCAATTTCGCCACTCGCGCAGACTCAGCGAGATTAGCACAGGGCCGGGTCTCGTTCTGATCACGGCGGAGCGTCACATCCGCCCGCAGAAAGCCGCCGCAGGGGGTGCCGGTAACATACAGAGGACTAAGCGACGACCGGAACGAGGAACCGTGGGCCTGTTGGACAACTTCGAGCGCGGGCTCGAGCGTGTTGTCAACGGCGCGTTTGCCAAGACATTCCGCAGCGAGCTCGCACCGATCGAGATCACCAGCGCGCTCCGCCGCGAGCTCGACACCAAGGCCGCCGTGGTCTCCCGCGACCGCATCCTCGTGCCCAATCGGTTCACCGTGAAGCTCGGCCGCACCGACTTCCAACAGATGTCGAGCATGGGCCCCACCCTCGTCGACGAACTCACCCGGCTCGTGCATTCGCACGCCACCGCGCAGGGGTACCAGTTCGCCAACCCGGTGAGCATCCAGCTGGCGGAAGACCTGGGTCTCACCGAGGGCATGATCCGCATCGATTCGGAGACCCTGAAGACGGATGTCGCGTGGGCGCCGTTTCTCGACATCAACGGCACACGGCACGCCATCCGTGGCGCCCGCACGGTTATCGGACGCGGGAGCGATGCCGACATCACCGTGGACGACCCCGGTATCTCGCGCAAACACGTCGAAGTGCTGTGGGACGGCAAGCGTGCGCAGGTGAACGACCTCGGGTCGACGAACGGGTCCGAGCTGAACGGCGAGCCGGTGTCGAAGGCTCCGCTGCTGCCCGAGTCGGTCATCAGTATCGGCAGAACCCGTATTGTTTTTCGAGTGCTCGCCCAATCCGCCGCCACCGCACCGGCGAAGAACCGCGATCGCGGCCCTGACGGCTCGCGAGGTGCCCGCAGTTGAGTGAGCTGACGCTCCTCATCCTGAGACTGGCGTTCCTGCTGGTTCTGTGGGGTTTCGTGTTCGCCGTGGTCTACGCCCTGCGCTCCGATCTGTTCGGTCAGCGTGCGAGGCGCGTGGCGAGCCCGGATGTCGCATCCCCGTTGATCGCCGAGCAGCCGGCAGCCGCCCCCGCGCCCCCGGTGGCCCCCGTTCACCGCCCGCCCGGCCCGGCGAGTGCCCTCCCGAACGCGAGGGGACCGGCCGCCACCATCACCTCGGCGGGCCGGCTCGTCATCACCTCCGGCGCGAAGGCGGGCATCGAGTTGCCGCTCGGCAATCAGCCACTCACGATCGGCCGCTCGAGCGAGAGCGGATTGGTGATCCGCGACGACTACACCTCCACCCATCACGCCCGTCTGATGCTTCTCAACGATTCGTGGGTCATCCAGGACCTCGACTCCACGAACGGCACGTTCCTCGACGGCGTTCGTGTCGTCGTTCCCACGCAGATCCCTCTCAACACTCCGGTGAAGATCGGCACGACCAGCTTCGAACTCCGGCGGTAACCCATGGCCACCACGGGCAGGAGCTCGGCCGTCTCCCACGTCGGGAAGATCCGCGCCAACAATCAGGATTCCGGTTATGCCGGGGTGAACCTGTTCGTGGTCGCCGACGGCATGGGCGGTCATGCCGGTGGCGATGTCGCCTCGGCAATGGCGATCAAACGCATCATGGAGACCGACAAGAAGTTCGCCTCCGCCCACGACGCAGAGTTCGCCCTGCAATCCGCGCTTCTCGCAGCCAACTCTCTGCTCGCCGAGACCGTGTTCGAGCACCAGGAGCTCACCGGCATGGGCACGACCGTCAGCGCGATCGTGCGCGTGGGCAACGAGCTGGCCCTCGCCCACATCGGCGACTCCCGCATCTATCTGCTGCGCGACGGCGAGCTCTCCCAGATCACCGCAGACCACACCTTCGTGCAGCGACTCGTCGACTCCGGCCGCATCACGCAGGAGGAGGCGGCCGTGCATCCGCGTCGCTCCGTGCTCATGCGGGTACTCGGCGACGTCGATGCGTCACCCGAGATCGATACGACCGTCATCGCAACCCGCCCGGGCGACCGGTGGATGCTCTGCTCCGACGGTCTCAGCAGCTATGTGAACGACGACCGCATCAAGGCGGTGCTCACCTCCACCGCCGATCCGGATGACGCTGCCAAGCGGCTGGTGAAGGAGAGTCTCGATTCCGGGGCCCCGGACAACGTGACCGTGGTCGTGGTGAATGTGGATGACGCGCCCGATTCGGCCGCGGCATCGCCGATGCTCGTCGGCTCCGCATCCCAGCCGCTGTCTTTCGAACCGGAGCCGAGCAAGCGCCCGCTTCGACTGCCCACTCTGCTGCTGCACCCGCTCCGCTCCTCGCCGCCGGAGGACGCGCACTTCGAGCCGGAGTCCGAGGAGTATCTCGACGAGCTGATCCTCGAGGATCGCAGGCGTGCACGGCGCCGCACGATCGGCTGGTTGATCGCCGTGATCCTCACCACGCTCGCGATCATCGGTGGTTCGATCGTCGCGTACCAGTGGACCCAGAACCACTACTTCATCGGCGCCAACGACACGACCGTGGCGATCTACCGCGGTGTTCAGGCGGATCTCGGCCCGATCCCCCTGTCGAGCGTGTACCAGCAGACCAGCATCCTTGTGGATGACCTGCCGAGCTACACCAAGCAGAGCGTTCAGAACACGATCAACGCCGGGTCGCTGAGCGATGCCGAGCGGATCATCGCGCGATTGCGGGTGGTCAGTGAGCGCTGACGCCCCCACCGAAGCGAGCCCGCGCGTGGCCGCCGGCCACGGATCCCTCAGCGAGACGATCCGGGTGCGGTTGCGGGTGCCGGCGAAGCTCCGCAACCTCGAGTTGCTGCTGCTCGTGCTGTCGTGCGGCCTCACGGGCTTCGCCATCGTGCTCGTGCAACTCGGCGAGCTGGGCACGATCGACAGTCAGATCTTCACGCTGGGCGCCGGACTTGCCGGACTCGCCCTCGCGATGCACATCGCGTTGCGCTTCGTGGCCCCGGAGGCCGACCCGTTCATCCTCCCGGTGGCGATCCTGCTCAACGGCATCGGAATCGCCATGATCTACCGCCTCGACCTCGCCGGCGGGCGGCTCGGGTGGGAGGCGGCGGGCATTCGGCAGATGGCCTGGATGGCGATCGCCATGGGTGCGGCCATCGTGGTGCTGCTCGTGATCCGCAACCACCGTGTGCTGCAGCGGTACCGCTACATCGCCATGTTCCTCGGCATCGGGCTTCTGCTGCTTCCGCTCATCCCCGGCATCGGTCGCGAGATCAACGGCTCGCAGGTGTGGATCGGCATCGGACCGCAGCGACCGGATGGCAGCGTTCCGCTCTCCTTCCAGCCGGGCGAGCTCGCCAAGATCGCGCTGGCCGTGTTCTTCGCCGGGTACCTCGTGACCGCCAGGGACACCCTGTCGATGGTGGGCAAGAAGTTCCTCGGCATCCGTTTTCCCCGCATCCGCGACCTCGGCCCCATCCTCGTGATCTGGCTCGCCGCGATGGCGGTGCTCGTGTTCCAGCGCGACCTCGGCACCTCGCTGTTGTACTTCGGCCTGTTCCTCACCATGATCTACGTGGCCACCGGCCGGCTCAGCTGGGTGCTGCTCGGACTCGGGTTGTTCCTCGGTGGTGCCCTCGCCGCCAGCCGTTTCCTCGGTTACGTTGCGAGCCGATTCGACGGATGGCTGAACGCCTTCGACAACACCGTCTACAACCAGCCCGGCGGCAGCTACCAGTTGGTCCAGGGCATCTTCGGCCTTGCTGGCGGTGGGCTGTTCGGCACCGGGCTCGGCAAGGGCCGACCAGATCTCGTGCCGTTCGCCGAGAGCGACTTCATCATGGCGAGCCTCGGAGAGGAGCTCGGACTCACCGGCGTCTTCGCGATCCTGGCGCTGTTCATCCTCTTCGTCTCGCGCGGGTTCCGCATCGGATTCTCCGGGCAGGATGACTTCGGCCGGCTGCTCGGCGTCGGTCTCTCGTTCGTGATCGCCCTGCAGGTGTTCATCGTGATCGGCGGCATCACGCGTGTGATTCCCCTCACCGGTCTCACCACACCGTTCCTCGCCGCGGGCGGGTCGTCCCTCGTCGCCAACTGGATCATCGCCGCGCTCCTGCTGCGGCTCTCCGACACCGTGCGCAATCAGCCAAGGCTGGTGGTGGAGGGATGAACAAGGAACTCACACGCATCAGCGCCGTCGTGCTGCTCATGTTCGCCGCGTTGTTCGTGTCGACGACGATCATCGCCGTCTTCCAGAACGACAACCTCCGGGTCGACAGCCGCAACACCCGCACCCTGTTCGACAGCTACTCGGCCGAACGCGGGCCGATCCTCGCCGGAGGCGCCGCAATCGTGGAGTCGGTGCCGTCGGCCGACCAGTACAAGTTCCAGCGGGTCTACGCGAACGGACCGCTGTATTCGGCGATCACCGGCTACTTCACCCTCAATCAGGGCAACGCCGGGCTCGAGGGCAGCCTCAACGACCAGCTCAGCGGTACGGCCAACAATCAGTTCTTCGCGCAGTTGAACGCCATCGTGACCGGACAGGATCCGAAGGGCGCCGCGGTCGAACTCACGGTGGACCCTGTCATCCAGCAGGCTGCCTGGGATGCTCTCGGCGACAAGACCGGCGCCGTCGTGGCACTCGAGCCGTCCACGGGCAAGATCCTCGCCATGGTCTCGAAGGCCGCCTATGACCCGAACGTGCTCGCCGTGCACAGCAGCGCCGACGTGATCTCCGCCTACAACTCCCTCATCGGCGATCCGGCCCGTCCCCTGCTCAACCGGGCGATCGGCGGCGACCTGTACGCGCCTGGGTCCGTCTTCAAGCTCATCACCACGTCGGCGGCCATCGACAGCGGCATCTTCACCGCCGACAGCGAAATCCCGAACCCGCCAACCCTGCAGCTTCCGCAGAGTTCCAGCGTGATCAGCAACGCGGCGGATGGGCTGTGCGGTGCGGCCGACACCGTGACGCTCGCCAACGCCCTGCGACTGAGCTGCAACGTGCCCTTCGCGCAGGTGGGCCAGACTCTCGGGGCAGACACCATCGGCTCGTACGCCGAGGCCTTCGGTTTCAGCCAGCAGCTCGGCATCCCCCAGCGGGTCACGCAGAGCGTCTACCCCACCGACGTGGATGAGCCCACCCTCATGCTCTCCGCGTTCGGGCAGGCGAGCGTGCGGGTCACCCCGCTTCAGATCGCCATGGTCTCGGCCACGATCGCAAACGGCGGAGACCGCATGAAGCCGACGCTGATCGAGTCGATCAACGCGCCCGACCTGACCGTCATCGACCCGTTCGAGGAAACCCGACTCAATTCCCCGATCAGCCCCGAGACGGCGGCAACGATGACGGAGTTGATGGTGGCCAACGTCGCAAGCGGCGCGGCCAGTAATGCAAGAATAAACGGAGTCGATGTGGCTGGAAAAACGGGAACAGCACAGAACGATGGGGCAGCGAACACCCTTTGGTTCACCGGGTTTGCACCCGCGTCAGATCCGAGGGTCGCTGTGGCGGTCGTGGTCGAGAACGGACAGGGATTCGGCAATGCGGTTGCCGCTCCGATCGCACGACAAGTTATAGAGGCGGTGCTGAGCAAATGAGACCCACGAGTGGGCTCACCTTCGGTGGGCGATACCAACTGTCGAGCAGAGTCGCTATCGGCGGCATGGGTGAGGTCTGGCAGGCCACTGACCTCGTCATCGGGCGCACCGTGGCCATCAAGATCCTCAAAGACGAGTATCTCGGCGACCCCGGATTCCTCGAACGCTTCCGCGCCGAGGCTCGGCACGCCGCCCTCGTCAACCACGAGGGAATCGCCAACGTCTTCGACTACGGAGAGGAAGACGGCAGCGCGTTCCTCGTGATGGAACTCGTGCCGGGAGAGGCGCTCTCCACAATCCTCGAACGGGAGCGGGTGCTCTCCACCGACCGCGTACTCGACATCGTGGCGCAGACCGCTTCGGCGCTTCACGCTGCCCACTCCGCCGGTCTCGTGCACCGCGACATCAAACCGGGCAACCTGCTCATCACCCCCGACGGTCGGGTGAAGATCACCGACTTCGGCATCGCGCGCATCGCGGACCAGGTCCCCCTCACCGCCACCGGGCAGGTGATGGGAACCGTGCAGTACCTGTCGCCGGAGCAGGCCAGCGGTCATCCGGCCTCCCCCACCACCGACGTCTACTCGCTCGGAATCGTGGCGTACGAGGCCCTCGCCGGTCGTCGCCCGTTCACGGGCGAATCGCAGGTCGCCATCGCCATGGCGCAGATCAACGAGACGCCGCCAGACCTTCCCGGCACCATCTCCGAGCCGGTGCGCAACCTCGTGTTCGCCTCGATCGCCAAGAAGCCGGGCGATCGCCCGAGCACCGCCGCGCACTTCGCAAGGGCCGCGCAGGCACTCCGTCGCGGCGATGTCGCCGGGGCCGCGGCATCCGTTCCCGCGGTCGTCGGTGGCCCGATCACCGCGGCGACCATGCTCGCCCCCGCCTTCGGTGCGCCCACCCAGGCAACGCAGGTGCTCGCGGCCACGCCGGCCGCGCTCCCGTTCCCCACCGCAGCCACAGAACAGATCCAAACGCAGCAGCGCAACCCGTGGTTGTGGCCGCTCATCGTGCTCATCATCATCCTGCTCGCCATCGTCATCGGCGGTGTCATCTTCCTGGCGAACCAGAACACGACGCCGGATCCGGTCACCTCTCCGAGCGCGACCCCGTCCGAAACCGCGTCGCCGTCGGCCACCCCCACCCCGACGCCCACCGAGACGGTCTCCGACATCGTGGACCTCGGCGACGGATCGCAGTTCTTCGGCCTCACCGAGTCCGAGGCGACCGAGCAACTCGAGGCACTCGAGCTGGGCGCAAGCGCAGTGGACGGCGCGGCGGCCCCCTCCCCTGATCAGGTCGGCACCGTCTACCAGGTGAGCCCGCGCGGCAACGTGCGCAAGGGCGAGACGATCCAGCTCACCATCTACGGCGCGCTCCTGCCGCCGTCGAAGCCGGCGACGCTTACCTCCTCGACACCGGAGCCATACCTCGGCGGCACGGACGTGGATGTGACCATTCCGTCGTACACCGGATGCCCGTCCGGCACGAGCATCACCGCGTACACGGTCACGGTCAACGGCGGAGTCGCCAGCGTGTCGAACCCCGTGCCACCGGACACCTCTTCGTTCGCCGTGACCCTGAACGGTGAACCGACCGACTCCGGCCAGACCACCGTGAGTTACACGGTCACCTGTTCCGGCATCGAATCTCCCGCCGCTGACCCCCTCACACTCAGCTACGGGCCCTGATCGTGGTCGAATCCCAGCCGGGTAGGATCGGGACGAATCTGTTCGCATCCACAGGAGAGCTCACCGTGACCGACGGATCCCGCCTGCTCGCCGGCCGGTACGAGATCGGCGATCTGATCGGTCGGGGCGGCATGGCCGATGTGCACCTCGGCACAGACACCCGCCTCGGGCGCCGCGTTGCGATCAAGCTCCTGAAGCCGTCGCTCGCCGTGGATCCGAAGTTCCGGCAGATGTTCCGCGAGGAGGCCCAGAAGGCCGCCCGGATGGCGCATCCGACCATCGTGCGCGTCTTCGACGCCGGCGAGGAGACCGTTCCGGATCAGGACGGTGTCGGTCGGCCCGTGCCCTTCATCGTGATGGAGTACGTGGACGGCCGGCTGCTCAAGGACATCATCTCCGACGGCCCGGTGGCACCCCACGAGGCCGTGCGGATCATCGCCCAGGTGCTCACCGCGCTCGAATACAGCCACCGCGCCCTGCTCGTGCACCGCGACATCAAGCCGGGAAACATCATGGTCACCCAGAGTGGCCAGGTGAAGGTGATGGACTTCGGCATCGCCCGCGCGGTGTCCGACAACTCGGCCACGGTCGCCGAGACCGGCGCCGTGCTCGGCACAGCCCAGTACTTCTCGCCGGAGCAGGCTCGCGGGGAGACCGTGGATGCCCGCACCGACCTGTACTCCACCGGCGTCATCCTCTTCGAACTCCTCACCGGACGGGCACCGTTCCGTGGCGAGCGGCCCGCAGCCGTGGCCTATCAGCACATCAGCGAGGCCGCTGTCGCCCCCTCCACGATCAACCCGAAGGTGTCACCCGCCCTCGACGCGGTCGTGCTGCATTCGCTCAACAAGGACAAGTTCGATCGCTACCAGACCGCCGCCGAGTTCCGCGGTGAGGTGGAGACCGCCGGCGCGGGTGAGGTGCCCGCTCAGCGTCGCCCCTCGGTGAGCGACTTCAACTCGACGCTGTTCGGCATCAACCCCCATCTCACAGCGGGGTCGGAGGCGACCCTCCGACAGCTGACCATCAACGACGACCAACGGATCGTGCGCACACAGGCCAGGCCACCCGTGGCCTGGATCTGGGCCGGAGTCCTGCTCATCGCCGCGGTGCTTTTCGCGGTGGTGTTCTGGGTCGTGGGGTTGCCGCGGGAGCCGGCGCAACTCGGCGAGAATCTCTCGGTCACCGTGCCCGATCTCGCCGGAAGCACCGGAACCGCCGGCTCCGACACGCTCGAGCAACTGGGGCTGGTGCCGAATGTTCGCGGCGAGGCCAGTGCCACGGTGCCGGAGGGCGTCGTCATTCGCACCATGCCGAACCCCGGCGAGAAGGTGCCCCCGAAAGACGTGGTCAACCTCTTCGTCTCCCTGGGCAAGAATCCCACCACCGTTCCTCGACTCGACGGGCTCGCCGAGGCGGCCGCAAAAGAGGCCATCGTCGCGAGGAAGCTGGTGTACGGCAAGACGATCATCTCCAACGACCCCGGCGTTCCGGCAGGCACCGTCATCTCGGCGGATCCCGCGTCGGGCAGTGACGTGAAGGAGGGTGATGAGATCGACCTCGTGGTGAGCAACGGCCAGGTGGATCTCCCCTCGGTCGTCGGCCAGCCGTACACGACCGCGATCACGACCCTGCAGCAGCTCCAGTTCGCCGTCGACGTGCGCCCCGACTCGAGCTGCTCGGGCGGTCTCGTGACCGACCAGTCGCTTCCGCCGGGCCCGCAGGCTCAGCGCTCGGAGATCCGCCTCACCTACTGCGCCAACTAGGGACGGAGCCCGCTCGGTCTCGATGCCCGCGCAGGCACGGCGGTCAGTTGAGGTTGACCAGCGGCGTGAGTCCGACGGCAGCAGCCTTCGCCGTGGGGAGGCCTGCGGCGTCGAGCCAGTTGGCGAGCATGAGATATCCGCCCTCCGTGAGCACGGATTCCGGATGGAACTGCACGCCGTAGATCGGGGCGCTCTCGTGCTGCACGCCCATGATCACGCCACCGGCTGTGCGGGAGGTGACCAGCAGCTCGGATGGAACGGTCGCGTCGACCACCGCGAGCGAGTGGTACCGGGTCGCCGTGAACGGCTGCGGCACACCCTCGTAGAAGGCGCTGCCATCGTGGCTCACCTTCGAGGTCTTGCCGTGCATCAGTTCCTCGGCATGCGTCACCGTGGCCCCAACGGCCTCCGCGATGGCCTGGTGTCCGAGGCAGACGCCGAGGAGCGGCTGACCGGATGCGAGTGCCGCACCCACGACCGGGATGGATATGCCTGCCGCAGCGGGCGTTCCCGGCCCTGGCGACAGCAGCACGGCGTCGTAGTCGGCGATCACAGCGGCGGCATCCGCTGTGCTGAAGTCATCGTTCCGCACGACGGTCGTCTCAGCACCCAACTGCAGGAGATAGCCGTTGAGCGTGTAGACGAAGCTGTCGTAGTTGTCGATCACGAGAACACGGGTCATTGTTCCACCGTAACCTCTTGGGTGCCGATGATTCCGTCCACGAAGGGGAACACGACCCATACGCAGAGCGCGAGCACCGCGACCACGATCAGCACGGTGATCACGATGCGGAGCCAGAGCGGGCCGGGCAACATCCTCCACAGGGCCGCGTACACGGTTACGCCCCCGCCTGCACGATGGACGCCACCTCTGCCGGAGCGCCGGCGGATGCGGGCTGCCAGGACTCGAACACGCTGTAGGCGATGATGCGCTCGGCGGAGGAGAGCAGCGGGTTGCAACTGGTCATGGTGAGGATGCGCGCGGTCGGGTCGATGTCGGCGAACTGCGGCACGGGTTCGATCACATCCACCCCGGTGGGGCGCACGTAGCCCACCGAGCGGAAGACATAGGTGTACCAGCCGTCGGCGGTCTGCACGTAGATGCGGTCGCCGACCTGAAGTTCACTGATCTGGTTGAAGGGGGCGCCATGCGTGGTGCGGTGGGCCGCGATGGCGAAGTTGCCCACCTCTCCGGGCATCTGCGTACCGGGGTAATGGCCCACACCGCGGGAGAGCACCGGCTCCTGCGCCACGCCCTCGGAGATGCTGCGCACGTAGCCGTCGCCGAAGCGGGGTACAAACAGGGTGGCGAACCGCGTGTTCTCAGCGGGGGCCGCCGCCACAACCGGCTCCGCCGCATCGGCAGGCACTGCCACAGCGGGTTCGCCCTCCGGCGCCTCATCCGTTGTCTGAGGTGACGTGGCCGCCGCTTCGAATTCCTGGCTGAGCGCAATGGCTTCCCCGCGCTGACCGGCGCCGAGGATCAGATCGTTCAGCCAGAGCTGCCATCCGAGGAAGAGGAAGACGAACACGCCCGCAGTGACGAGCAGCTCTCCCGCCACTCCGACGACCGTGAGCCCGAGGGTGCGCCGCCCCGTCCTCGGCACGGTGGTCACAGGGGCGGTCATGCTGTCGATTCTAAAGCCGGCTCGAATCCTTGCCTGCCGATGAGCACCCATCGTCGGCGCCCAGATCGGGGGTGCCGCCCGGGCCTCCGGCGGTGTTCGCACGGGGCGCGCTAGAATTCCCGCATGGCTAGACCCAAAGATGGCGCGAGCGCCGGATCGAACGTCCCCTCCACCTCCCGCCCGGCGGGCGACAGTCGACCAGCGGGGGGCCGCGCATCCGACAAGCCGACGGTCGAACGCCGTGGCGGCGATGACGTGCCGAACCCCGTCTGGTTCAAGCCCATCATGTTCGGCCTCATGCTTCTCGGTCTCGCCTGGATCATCGTCTTCTACGTCAGCGGCGCGACGCTGCCGATCCAACAACTCGGCGACGGCAACATCCTCGTCGGCTTCGGAATCCTGTTCCTCGGGTTCCTCATGACGACGCGCTGGCGGTAGTCGCGTTCGTTCGGCACCCCGGGTTGTCCCCCGAATAGGGGACAATTACACGGCTGTAATTGTCCCCAGTGTGGAAAGACCTGTGGATAACTTTCGTGCTCGGCTCATCGCGTGAAGATCGCGGTGAACGCCGTGACGGTGATCGCGATGAGTGCGGCCGCGACACCTGAGGTCAGCAGGATCTGGCGATTCTTCTGACGCGGTGAGCGGGTGCGCATGAAGATGAGCGCCGTGAGCGCGCCCGTGATGAGACCGCCCACGTGGGCCTGCCAGCTGATTCCGGGGATGACGAAGCCGAGCACGAGGTTGAGTCCCACCAGCACCAGGATCGACGACGCGTTGCCGCCAAGACCTCGGGCTATCACGAAGAAGGCACCCATCAGGCCGAAGACGGCTCCCGATGCTCCGAGTACTCCCCCGCCCGGATTCAGCAGCAGCACCGCCACGGAACCCCCGAAGCCGCTGAGCAGGTAGAGGGTGAGAAAGCGTGCGCGTCCGATCGACTGCTCGATGATCCTCCCGAAGATGAACAACGAGAACATGTTGAACAGGATGTGGGCGAATCCGCCGTGGAGGAAGACCGACGTGAGCATGGTCCACGGCAGCAACGCCGTGAAAACGGGCCGGTAGACGAGGTAGTTCTCGATCAGTCCGCCGAAAACCAGTTGCAACACGAAGACGAATGCGGTGACGCCGATGATCGAGTACGTGACGGCGGGCTGACCTTCGGCGGTCAGGCGTCGTGCCGACCGGATGATCGCGGGTCGCTGCCGGGGCGCGCTCGCTCGGCTCTCCCGCACACATTCGGGGCAGTGCACGCCCACCGCGGCGGGCGTCATGCAGTCCGGGCAGATCGTGCGCCCGCAGCGCTGGCACACGATGAAGCTTTGACGGTCAGGATGCCGGTAACAGAAGTTGCCGGCATCCTGCGCGTCGTTCTCCGGCACGGGACCCGTGTCGGTCATCGAACGGTCACGAGGGTGCTCACACCTCGTCGATCGAAATGCTCTCGATCACGACGTCGGTGGTCGGGCGGTCGCGCCCATCCTTCTCGACGGCCTCGATCTTCGCCACGACGTCGCGCGAATCCTGGTCGGCCACCTCGCCGAAGATGGTGTGCTTGCCCTGGAGCCAGGTGGTGGGCACCGTCGTGATGAAGAACTGTGAGCCGTTGGTGCCCTTGCCGCCACGCGAGCCGGCGTTCGCCATGGCGAGCAGGTACGGCTTCGTGAAGGTGAGCTCCGGGTGAATCTCGTCGTCGAACTGGTAGCCGGGTCCGCCGGTGCCCTGTCCGAGCGGGTCGCCGCCCTGGATCATGAAGTTGTCGATGATGCGGTGGAAGATCACACCGTCGTAGAGCGGTGCGGTGGAGGCGGCTCCGGTGCGCGGGTCGGTCCACTCCTTCGTGCCGGTCGCAAGGCCGACGAAGTTGGCGACGGTCTTGGGAGCGTGGTTGCCCAGGAGGTTCACCTTGATGGCTCCGAGGGTCGTGTTAAACGTTGCGACGTGGGTGTGGGAAGTCATTGTTCTATCCTCCCACAGCGCGTGTTTGGCTCAGCATTCACACAGAACGCAAGAGGTTGGTTGCCAGCCGGACGCGTGAAAGGATGTAGTTTCCGCATCACCACCACCGGAGGATGACTATGGGACTCTCTCGCAAGCGCGCCAAGGAACTCAAGCGCCTCAAAAAGGCTGCAAACGAACTGTGGGAAGAACAGCGCGATGTTCTCGACCGCGCAACAAACGTCGTCCGCGAGGCCGGACGTCAGATCGGCAACGCCGGCCGCGAAGAGGTCGTGCCGCGCGTGCGTCACACCGTCGACGCACAGATCCGCCCCGCCGTGCACTCGGGCATCAACGCCACGCGGAGCGCGGTGGATGACGCCAGGCGCAAGGTTTCGCATGACGTGATTCCCGGCGTATCGGCTGCACTCGCCTCGGCCGTTGCCACTCTCGACGACATCAAGGACCCGCGGGTACGCGAGGCCATGAAGCACGTGCACGAGACCAGCGACCTGGTCAGCAAGAAGGCCTCCAAGGCCTACGCCGAAGCCTCCAAGCGCGCAGGCAAGGCCTACCAGACCTACGGCACCAAGGTGGGCATCGTGAAGCCGAAGCCGGCCATCGGTGCCGGGGGCGTCGTTCTCATCGTGCTCGGCGTTCTGGCCGTGCTCGGTGTCGCCTACGCCGCCTGGCAGACCCTCCGTGCCGACGATGAGCTGTGGGTCGTCGATGAAGCGGAATCGCAGGACTGACCTCCGGCACCCGCCGCGGTTCCTCGAAGGCGCCGCCCGTTCGACATTGTCGACGGGCGGCGCCTTCGTCGTTCCCCCGGCCCGCACCCGCGCGTGTGCTGTACTCGCCTTCTGCGCCATCCTGCTCGCCTCGCCGATCGACACCCGGAACGCAACCACACCGTCCGGGCTCGCTATCTCGGCAGCGTCGCCGCCTGGAAGTGTCAGTCCACCGCGCGTCCTCGGGCCGATTCCCGATGCGCGCCCCTTCGGGGTGCTCTATGGATGGGACATCTGGGCACTGCACGATCCGACACGCGGAATCTGCCTCGCCGCGGTGCGACCGGAACGAACGGTCGACGCCTGCAGGAGCGAGGCCGCCTTCCTCGCCCGCGGCATAGACCTCACGGTGCCGAACCCGTACGTGCCGCAGCTCGCACCATTCCGGAATACCGGGGCTCCTCGCGGCGACACCGGCCGACACATCCGCTTTGCGCCGGAGGACATGACCGTACACCTGGTGCGAGACACGGCCGCAACTCGGGAGAGGAGGGGGAACAAAGAGTGGAGCCTAGGGGAATCGAACCCCTGACCTCCTGCTTGCAAAGCAGGCGCTCTACCAATTGAGCTAAGGCCCCGCAATCACGGGTGGTGCTGGGACTCCGTGTTTCCACGAGTTCCCGAGTGGGGCTACCAGGACTTGAACCTGGGACCTCTTCATTATCAGTGAAGCGCTCTAACCGCCTGAGCTATAGCCCCGTGAGGGCAGATACGAGAGTATCGCACCGATGCTGATTCGCTAAATCGGCGCCCGGAAGAGATGTCCGCGCGCCGATTCGAGCGGATCAGGTGTTCTGGAAGCCGACCAGCAGACCGCCGGTGATGCGGGCTGCGAGGTTGTACAGCACGGCCGCGATCGCGCCGAGCACGGTGCCGATGAACACGTTGAGCACGGCCACGATGATGGTGAACAGCGCAACCTGCACGAGCGAGAACTCCGTGGTGATGCTGAAGCTCGGGTCGTTGAGAACCTCCTGCATCAGTCCGTCGAGGTTGCCGAAGATTCCGGTGGTGTTGAGGATCGTCCACACCATCACAGCGAAGACGACCTGCACGATGCCGAAACAGACGGCGGCGAGGAACGACAGCTTGACCACCGACCAGAAGTCGATGTACACCAGCTTCAGCCGCACCTGCTTGGTGGTGACCTTGCGGGGCGCTTTGCGCTGAAGCTTCTCGGCGACGCTACTCATCTACTGTCTCGTCTTTCCCGTCAGGGGATTCCCCTGCCGAAATCGGATCGGCGGGAAGGGTCCCCGGCGATTCCACATCGGACGCGTCGCTCTCGGCGAGAGGTTCGGCGCCCTGGGCTACAAGATTACGTTCACTGTTCTTCGCCACCTCGATGATTCGGTCGTCTTCGGCGAATCGAGCGAACACGACGCCCATCGTGTCCCGGCCCTTTGCGGGTACCTCGGCGACTGATGAGCGTACCACCTTGCCTGTTTCGAGAACCACGAGCACCTCGTCGTCCTCCCCCACGATCAGCGCGCCGGCCAGGTCGCCGCGATTCTCCGCGAGTTTGGCCACCTTGATGCCGAGGCCGCCGCGGTTCTGCACGCGGTACTGGTCGACGCTCGTGCGCTTGGCATAGCCGCCCTCGGTCACCACGAACACGAACCCCTCGTCGGAGACCACGGATGCGTTGAGCAACGTGTCGTCCCCGCGGAAGTGCATCCCGATCACTCCCGAGGTGGAGCGACCCATCGGACGCAGCGACTCGTTCGTGGCCGTGAACCTGATCGACATGCCCTTGCGGGACACGAGCAACAGGTCGGAATCCTCGTTCACGAGCATCGCCGACACCAGCCGGTCGTCGTCGCGCAGGTTGATCGCGATGATGCCGCCCGTGCGGTTGGTGTCGTACTCCGAGAGAGCCGTCTTCTTGATCAGGCCACCGTGGGTTGCGAGCACCAGGTACTCGGCAGCCTCGTAGTCGCGGATGTCGAGCACCTGGGCGATCTCTTCATCGGGCTGCATCGCGAGCAGGTTGGCCACGTGCTGGCCCTTGGCGTCGCGACCGGCCTCCTGCAGCTCGTAGGCCTTGGCCCGGTAGACCCGCCCCTTGGTGGTGAAGAACAGGAGCCAGTGGTGGGTGGTGGTCACGAAGAAGTGCTCGACCACGTCATCCGCCCGCAACTGAGCGCCCTTCACGCCCTTGCCGCCGCGGTGCTGACTGCGGTAGTTGTCGCTGCGGGTGCGCTTGATGTAGCCGCCGCGGGTAACGGTGACCACCATCTCCTCTTCGGGAATGAGGTCTTCGACGTTCATGTCACCGTCGAACCCGAACATGATCTCGGTGCGGCGGTCGTCGCCGAACTTGTCGGAGATCTCGGTGAGCTCCTCGCTCACGATCGATCGCTGGCGCTGCGGATCCGCGAGGATCTGCTTGTACTCCGCGATGAGTCGCTCGAGCTCGGCAGCCTGGTCCATGATCTTCTGGCGCTCCAGGGCCGCAAGGCGACGAAGCTGCATGGTGAGGATCGCGTTGGCCTGCAGCTCGTCCACGTCGAGCAGTTCCATGAGGCCGGTGCGGGCGTCGTCGACGGTGGGCGACCGGCGGATGAGCGCGATGACCTCGTCGAGGGCATCCAGCGCCTTGATGTAGCCGCGCAGGATGTGGGCGTCGGCCTCGGCCTTGTTGAGGCGGAAGGTGGTGCGCCGCACGATCACATCGATCTGGTGAGCGATCCAGGCGGTGATGAAACCGTCGATCGGCAGGGTGCGCGGGATGCCGTCGACGATCGCGAGCATGTTCGCGCCGAAGTTCTCCTGCAGCGAGGTGTGCTTGTAGAGGTTGTTGAGCACCACCTTGGCGACCGCGTCGCGCTTGAGCACGATGATGAGGCGCTGGCCGGTGCGTCCGGAGGTCTCGTCGCGGATGTCCGCGATGCCGGTGAGCCGCCCCTCCTTCACCAGGTCCGCGATCTTGATCGCGAGGTTGTCGGGGTTCACCTGATACGGCAGCTCGGTGATCACGAGGCACGTGCGACCCTGCAGTTCCTCGACACTCACCACCGCGCGCATGGTGATCGAACCGCGACCGGTGCGATAGGCGTCCTGGATGCCCTTGATGCCGAGAATCTGGGCACCGGTCGGGAAGTCCGGGCCCTTGATGCGCTGCAGCAGCGCGTCGAGCAGCTCCTCGCGAGAGGCCTCGGGGTTCTCGAGCGACCAAAGCGCGCCCGAGGCGACCTCGCGCAGGTTGTGCGGCGGGATGTTGGTCGCCATACCGACCGCGATACCCACCGAGCCGTTCACGAGCAGGTTCGGGAAGCGGGACGGCAGGATGTCCGGCTCGAGCGTGCGACCGTCGTAGTTGTCGGAGAAGTCGACGGTGTCCTCGTCGATGTCGCGCACCATTTCGAGGGCGAGGGGCGCCATCTTCGTCTCGGTGTAACGCGAGGCTGCTGCGCCGTCGTTGCCGGGCGACCCGAAGTTGCCCTGACCGAGCGCGAGCGGGTAGCGGAGGTTCCACGGCTGAACGAGTCGCACCAGGGCGTCGTAGATGGAGGAGTCGCCGTGCGGGTGGAACTGCCCCATCACGTCGCCGACAACGCGGGCGCTCTTGGAGAACGATCGGTCGGGCCGGTATCCGCCGTCCCACATCGCGTAGATCACACGACGATGCACGGGCTTCAGGCCGTCGCGCACCTCGGGCAGCGCGCGTCCCACGATCACGCTCATGGCGTAGTCAAGGTAGGACCGCTGCATCTCCAGCTGAAGGTCGACCTGCTCGACCTTGTCGTGCGCGAGGTCGATCTCGCGGCCGGCGATCTGAGGTTCTCCGCCGTCGGGGGTTGTTTCGTCAGCCATGAATTCTCATTACTCTTCGGGCCCGTCGCTGGGCCGGGTAAACGTGGGTGTGGGTCGGACTGGCCGGTGCGCTGGCGCGCCGTCGCGGTGTCCGATCAAATGTCGAGGAAGCGCACGTCTTTGGCGTTCTTCTGAATGAAGTTGCGCCTCGACTCCACGTCTTCGCCCATGAGGGTGGAGAAGATCTCATCCGCGGCGAGCGCGTCGTCGAGCGTCACCTGAAGCAGCGTCCTCGTCTCCGGGTTCATGGTGGTCTCCCACAGCTCCTTGTAGTCCATCTCGCCGAGACCCTTGTAGCGCTGAATGCCGTTGTCCTTCGGGATGCGCTTGCCCGCTGCCACGCCCGCCTCGAGCAGGGCATCCCGCTCGCGGTCCGTGTACACGTACTCGTGCGGGGAGTTGCTCCATTTCAGGCGGTACAGCGGCGGCTGCGCGAGATAGACGTAGCCCAGGTCGATGAGAGGACGCATGTAACGGAACAACAGCGTGAGCAGCAGCGTGGTGATGTGCTGACCGTCGACGTCGGCGTCGGCCATCAGCACGATCTTGTGATACCTGGCCTTCTCGGGCGTGAAGTCCTCACCGATGCCAGCACCGAACGCGGTGATCATCGCCTGCACCTCGTTGTTGCCGAGGGCGCGATCGAGTCGCGCCTTCTCGACGTTGAGGATCTTGCCACGAAGCGGCAGGATCGCCTGGGTCTCGGGGTTGCGACCCTGAACGGCGGACCCGCCTGCCGAGTCTCCCTCCACGATGAAGATCTCGCTGAGACTCGGGTCTTTGCTCGAGCAGTCCTTGAGCTTGCCCGGCATCCCGCCGGACTCGAGCAGTCCCTTGCGCCTGGTCTGCTCGCGGGCCTTGCGTGCGGCGAGGCGGGCCTGCGAGGCCTGGATCGCCTTGCGGATCACATCGCGTGCCTGGGTCGGGTTGCGGTCGAACCAGTCGCCGAGCTGCTCGCCGGCGATTCGTTGAACGAAGGACTTGGCGATCGTGTTGCCGAGCTTGGTCTTGGTCTGCCCCTCGAACTGCGGCTCGGCCAACTTCACCGAGATGACAGCGGTCAGGCCCTCGCGCACGTCGTCGCCGGTGAGGTTCTCCTCTTTCTCCTTGATGATCCCCTTCTCCCTGGCGTAGCGGTTGACCAGGGTGGTGAGGGCGGCCCGGAAGCCCTCCTCGTGGGTTCCACCTTCGTGCGTGTTGATGGTGTTCGCGTAGGTGTGCACGCTCTCCTGGTAGGAGGAGGTCCACTGCATCGCCACCTCGACCGAGATCTTGAGGTCGGTGTCTTCGAGCTCGAACGAGATGATCTCCGGATGCACCACCTCGAGCTTCTTCGCGGAGTTGAGGTGCTCCACGTAGTCCACGAGACCGTTCTCATAGAGATAGGTCTCGGCAACGGGCTCCTCTGCCTCGACATCGCGCTCGTCGGTGATGCTGATGGTGAGCCCCTTATTAAGGAACGCCATCTGCTGGAATCGCGCACGCAGCGTCTCGAAGTCGAACTCCACTGTCTCGAAGGTGTCCGGACTCGGCCAGAAGGTGACCGTCGTACCGGTCTTCGTCGACGCCTCGCCCTGTTCGAGCGGGGCGTTCGGCACGCCGTGGGTGTAGCTCTGGCGCCAGACGTGACCCTGGCGGTGCACCTCCACGTCCAGTTCCTTCGACAGCGCGTTCACCACGGAGATGCCGACGCCGTGCAGTCCGCCGGAGACCGAGTATCCGCCACCGCCGAACTTTCCGCCGGCGTGCAGGATCGTGAGCACGACCTCGACGGTGGACTTGTTCTCCGACTTGTTGAGGTCGACCGGGATTCCCCGGCCGTTGTCGACCACGCGGATGCCGCCGTTGGCGAGCATGGTCACGACGATGAGGTCGCAGTGACCGGCGAGGGCCTCATCCACAGAGTTGTCCACAACCTCATAAACGAGGTGGTGAAGGCCGCGCGGGCCCGTCGAACCGATGTACATACCGGGCCGCTTGCGCACGGCCTCGAGACCCTCGAGCACCTGGATCTGGTCTGCGCCGTAGCTGTCGTCAGGCAGCACCGGCATGTTTTCCGGCAGGGCATTCGGGGGCGTGGCTGTCATGTGAAGTTGGGCTCCTGCCGGTAGATCGTCTCGTCATTCGGCGCCGGGCTCTCCCAGATGGAAAGCTGCCCCAAGGACCCACTCAGCCTACCAAATCACAGCCCGGCAACAGGCGAGAATGGCGCCCTACGGCCTTATCCCTCGACTGCCGACCGAATTTGCCTCCTCAGCCGTAAGTGTCGCGCGGACCCCGCCCTGGAATCGATCTGGGACCGCGTTTCCACGACGGGGCACCCGGTCCCTCGAAACGGATGGATTGGATGCCGGCCTCTGGATAGCGTTCGGCAATCGCCGTGGTGATCTGCACGCGCATCATGCGAAGCTGCGTCGCCCAGGCTGTGGAGTCGCACTTGATGGTGAGCGTGCCCTCGTCGATTCCCGTGGGAGTGGAGTGCAGCGAGGTCTCCTCGCCCGCGATGTCGGCCCAGGCCGCAAGAAGATCGGACTGCGCAAGGACCGAACCCCAGCCGAGGCTCGCGGTGAGGGAGTCGAGCACGTCCCCGAGACCCTGGGCATCGCGGCCGGTGCCGAACGGGGTGGTCGAGCCCGGCTCGCGTTTGGCACGTTTTCGCGCGTCACTCGACCGCGCCTGGCCGTCGCCGAAGATCCGCCGGAAGCGCTCGAACACCTGGCGCGCCTCGGACTCGTCGTCGCGCGCGTTGCGCTCAGCCATCGACGATGCTGCCCTTCTCGATGCGCACGGTGTGCGCGGTCAGCTCCTCCGGAACATCCTCGAGCACGGCGGCGGTGATGAGCACCTGCTCGAATCCGCCGACCGCACGGGCCAGCCGCGCCCTGCGGGAACGGTCGAGCTCGGCGAACACGTCGTCGAGGATCAGAACGGGATCGCCGCTCGCCGATTCGCGCCGCAGCACCTCGGCCGAGGCGAGTTTCAGCGACAGCGCGAACGACCAGGATTCACCGTGGCTGGCATATCCGCGGGCCGGAAGGCCGTTGAGCTCGAGCACGAGGTCGTCGCGATGCGGGCCCACGAGCGTTGTCGCGCGGTCGAGCTCGTTTCGGCGCATCCGCTCGAGCGCGCTCCGGAAGGCGATGGCCGCGTCGTGCGCGGAGATGAGCGGATCCTGACCGAGCTCATCGGCGGAATCGTCGGCGTCCGCGCCGGAAATGGTGAGCCGGCTCGACAGCCTGGCACGGTGGTCGTCTCCCGCCACCGACTCGTAGGCCGCAGCCACCTCCGGTTGCAGTTCCCCCACCAGGCGGCCCCGCGCCTCGATGATCTCCGAACCGAGGGAGACGAGTCGTTCATCCCACACCTCGAGAGTCGAAAGTCTGTCGCCGCGGAGACCGGATGCGCGTGCGGACTTGAGCAAGGTATTGCGCTGGCGGACCACACGCTCGTAGTCGCTCAGCACACCCGCAAGCCTCGGGGTGCGGAGCACGAGCAGCTCGTCGAGGAACCTGCGACGGCCGGATGGCTCGCCTCGCACGATCGCCAGATCCTCGGGCGCGAACAGCACGCTCGCGAAATACCGGGGGAGATCACGGGTACGGATGGCGGACCGGTTGATCTGCGCGCGGTTGGCGCCGCTGCGGTTGAGCTGCAGCTCGGCGAGCACCTCCCGATCGGCATGGAAGAGCCGCGCCCGCACGATCGCCGAGTCCTTACCCTGCCGGATCATCGCCTGATCGCTCGAGACACGGTGGGATCCGAGCGTGCTGAGGTAGCCGAGCGACTCCACCAGATTCGTCTTGCCCTGGCCGTTGCGGCCGACGAAGAGGTTGGGCCCCGCCACCATCGCCACATCCGCGGTCTCGTAATTACGGAAGTCGGTGAGGCTGAGGTGTGTGACGATCATGGCGCGACGGGCTACTGCGCCTTCTTCACTCCGTGTCCGCCGAACTGGTTGCGCAGGGCAGCGACGGCTTTCATCGCGGGCGACCCCTCCTCCTGGCGGGAGACGAACCGGGCGAAGATGGATGCACTGATCGTGGGCACGGGAACCGCGTTGGCGAGTGCCTCCTCCACGGTCCAGCGTCCCTCCCCCGAATCCTCGACGTAGCCCTCGATGTCGTCGAACTCCGGGTCCTCCTCGAGGGCTTTCACGAGCAGCTCGAGCAACCACGAGCGCACGACGGTGCCGCGCTGCCATGCCTTGAACGTGCCCGTGACGTCTTTCACGATGTCCTCGCGCGCGTCGAGAAGCTCGTAACCCTCGGCGAAGGCCTGCATGAGCGCGTATTCGATGCCGTTGTGCACCATCTTCGCGTAGTGCCCCGCGCCGACTTCGCCCACGTGAACGAAGCCTTCCTCGCGCGGGCCCTCCGGTCGAAGGGCATCGAATACCGGCATGGCGCGCTCCACGGATGCCGCGCTGCCGCCGACCATGAGTCCATACCCATTCGCAAGTCCCCACACGCCGCCCGAGACACCGGCGTCCATGTAGTCGATGCCGGCCGCTGAGGCCAGGGCATCGTGGGCGAAATCATCGGTGAACCGCGAGTTGCCACCGTCGATGATCAGGTCGCCCGGGTCGAGCACCGCGATGAGATCTGTGACGACGGAGGTTGTGATCTTCCCCGCGGGCACCATCACCCAGATGACTCGCGGTGCTGGCACCGCTTCCGCGAGCGCGGCGAGATCTGGCACGTCGGTGACCTCGGGATTCCGGTCGAATCCGGTCACCTCGATGTCGTGCGACCTGAGTCGCGCGCGCATGTTGTTGCCCATCTTTCCGAGGCCGACGATTCCGATGTGCATGGTGTCGCTCACGATCTCTTCGGTCGCGGAATCAGGGTGGATGCCGCGAGACGGGTCAGCGCAGCAGAAGGTTCGGCTGCAGGAGGTAACGGTAGCTGTCAGCGCCCGGCGAATCCTTCGAGGACTGGCTGGTGATGAGCACCGGCCCCGGCTTGTTCGGGTTCTCCGTCTTGGTGAACGAGATGCGCACGAACTCGGAGTGCACCGCCCCGAGCCCATCGAGCAGGAACTGCGGCTTGAGGGAGACCACGGTGTCGCTGCCCGTGAGGAAGGCGTCGATGGCCTCCTGCGCCTGAGCCTGCTCCGAGCCGATCGCTTCGAGCTTCAGCCCGTCGCTTGTAAAGGTGAAGCGGAGTGCTGCTTCGCGTTCCAGCACGAGTGAGACGCGACGCACGGCCTCGATGAGCTCGCCGGTGTTCATCACCGCGTAGTTGTCGACGGTCTCGGGGAACAGGCGCCGCACGGGCGGGAAGTTTCCCTTGATCAGCAGGGAGGTGACGGTCTTCTTGTCGGCCTGGAAGGCGATGAGCTCGCGATCCCCGCCACCGGAGATGGATACCGAGATGGTCCCCGCGTTTCCGAAGGTCTTACCGATCTCCTGAAGAGTACGTGCGGGAACCAGAGCTGTGATCGGCTCAGTCGACGGCACCGTCGACTCCCAATCGATGGCACGCACCGCGACTCGGTAACGGTCGGTCGCCACGAGGCTCAGCGAGTTCTCGGTCACTTCGAGCTGCACGCCCGTGATGACCGGAGTGACGTCGTCGCGCGACGCCGCGACAGCCACCTGAGACACCGCTGCGGCGAAGGCATCGGCCGGCAGTTGACCCGTCTGCTCCGATACCTGAGGAAGAGTTGGATATTCCTCTACAGGCATGCTCAGAAGCGTGAAATGCGCAGATCCGCATGTGACCGAGATGCGGCCGCCATCCGTCGAGAAGTCGACCGGCGCGCTCGGAAGCCGGCTCGCGATGTCGGCGAGCAGCCGGCCCGAGACCAGCACCCGTCCCTCTTCCTCGACGTTGGCGGCGATCGACGTTTGAGCCGACACCTCGTAGTCGAAGGACGACAGCAACAGGCCATCGGCGGTCGCCTCAATCAGCACGCCGCTCAGGATCGGGAGCGTCGTGCGCTGTGGCAGGAGTTTCACGGCAAAGGAGACTGCTTCGCTGAAGACGTCACGATTCACCTGAAACTTCATGGGGGCTCCCTGTCGTGCTGAGTGGGTGATGCGGCTGTCGCGGTATGGGCCGACTCATGGGCCTCGGCCTGCTGTGCCGGGCGAGCGCCCGGTGAGTCGGGGCTTAATACTTGCACAGCCCGGGGGCCGCGGTCTCTGGTCTCTGCCCGGCCGTGAGCGGTGAGACAAGGTTCTTTTCCGATCACAAGAATTTTTTAAAGAACAAAGACATTAACCGCAGTGCGAATTGTGAGTAACCCATTCGGGGGCCAACGTTTGACGGGGAACTACAACCGTGTGAGTTGTGGACGGCGTGGGGAGCCGAGCACCATCGGCACTCACAACCTGTCATTCGGAGGCGAGGCGATTCCACACCCGCCCCGGATCCGTGCACAGGGCCGTCGGCGATTCTCCACAGAATTCCACAAGTTATCCACACTGTGGAATTCGTCCGGAAAAGTTAGACCTTGCTGTAGCGGTGGTTCTGTTTGATGCGGCTGGTGAGATCGGTGACCTGGTTGTA
This sequence comes from uncultured Actinomycetota bacterium, assembly GCA_963756375.1. GTDB lineage: Bacteria > Actinomycetota > Actinomycetes > Actinomycetales > Microbacteriaceae > Marisediminicola. Next base: position 2,311,881 of record CAVWNJ010000005.1, read on the forward strand.
GATCGACCGGCGCTCTTTCATGAGCTCGCTGATCTTCTTGTTCGCATACATCACGGTGGTGTGGTCGCGATTGCCGAACAACTGCCCGATCTTCGGGAGCGAGAGGTTCGTGAGCTCACGGCAGAGGTACATCGCGATCTGTCGAGCGGTCGCCACGGCCTGCGATCTCGAGGAGCCGTACAGGTCGTCGACCGTGAGCTTGAAGTAGTCCGCGGTGTGATTGATGATGTCGACGGGCGCGATGACGTTGTCGTCGTCGAGCGTGATCAGGTCTTTCAGCACGGTCTGCACGAGGGCGAGATCCACGGGCGTGCGGTTGAGGCTGGAGAACGCGGTGACCCGGATCAGGGTTCCCTCGAGCTCGCGGATGTTCGATGACACCTTCGAGGCCATGTACTCGAGAATGTCGTCCGGCACCTGGAGCCGTTCGCTCTGTGCCTTCTTGCGCAGAATCGCGATGCGCGTCTCGAGGTCGGGTGCCTGGACGTCGGTGATGAGGCCCCACTCGAAGCGGGATCGCATGCGGTCCTCGAACCCGGTGAGGTGCTTCGGCGGCAGGTCGCTGGTGATGACCACCTGCTTGTTGTGGTCATGCAGGGTATTGAAGGTGTGGAAGAACGCTTCCTGAGTGGAGTCCTTGCCCTGAAGGAACTGGATGTCGTCGATCAGAAGGATGTCGATGTCGCGGTATCTCGACTGGAACACCGACGCTCGATTGTTGGCGATCGAGTTGATGAAGTCGTTCGTGAACTCCTCGGAACTCACGTATCGCACGCGGATGCCCGGATAGAGGCTCTCGGCGTAGTGGCCGATCGCGTGCAAAAGGTGAGTCTTGCCGAGACCGGAGTCCCCGTAGATGAACAAGGGGTTGTACGCCTTCGCCGGCGCCTCCGCCACGGCGACCGCCGCGGCGTGGGCGAAGCGGTTCGACCCGCCGATCACGAAGTTGTCGAAGTTGTACTTGGGGTTGAGGCGGGAATCGGTGCGCTTCGCGGCCTGCTCGATCGGCGATGGCACCGGCTGAGGTTCCGACCACCCCGGTTCCGGCGTCGCGTTCTCTTTCGGCTCGTTCCAGCCGTGCGTGATGTCCGGGTTCACAACGATCGCGAAATTGGCGATCGAGATGCCGTCGCCGAGGTCGGCGATGGCATTCAGCAGGGGGAGACGGATGCGCTGCTCCAGCATTCCGCGGGTGAGGTCGTTCGGCACCTCGAGGTACAGGGTGCCTGCCATCACGCCTTTGGGCTCGACCAGGCTCAGAAATCCCTGCAGCTGGGGGGTGATCCGGTCGTCCTTACGCAGACTCGTGAGCACGGACTGCCAGATCGGCAGAATGTCGTCCGTGCCCTCGGCCATACTGATTTCCTCCGGACGCTGATCGAAATTACTCACAGGGTTATCCACCGCCTGTGCAGACATCCCACCATAGTTCGCGCGGCCGGGAGCAACGCAAACGTAGTTTTCCCCATGTGGATAACGCTGTGCTGTACACAGCCCGTTTGACCTCAGCGCCGTTTGACCGTATTTTTAATCAGTTGACTTCTGGCCTTTCGGCCACCCGTTGCCGGGATTCGCAAAACCATGCGAGTGCGGCGGGATTGCAGCACAGCCCGTGACCCACCGATTTCCGGGTTGCCCATCACCGTGGAGAACTGATTATGAGCAAGCGCACCTTCCAGCCGAACAACCGCCGCCGCGCCAAGGTGCACGGCTTCCGTCTGCGCATGCGTACCCGTGCGGGCCGTGGGATCCTGGGCGCTCGTCGCGCCAAGGGTCGTACCAAGCTTTCCGCGTAGTCACGCTTCGACACCGGTGCTCGCCCGGGCGAACAGGATCGTGGCGGGGGACGACTACAAGCGAGTCGTCCGCCGCGGTCGACGCTCGGCGACGCCGCACGCGATGATCTATCGCACCACTAACCCCGACGGCGGCGCCGTGCGCTTCGGCTTCATCGTGTCGAAGAGTGTAGGGAACGCCGTCATCCGCAACAGGGTCCGCCGGCGTCTCAAAGCGATCGCGAGCAGTCTTCTCGACTCACTGCCCCCGGGCAGTGACCTGGTCGTGCGTGCTCTGCCAGCCTCGGCGCAGGCTTCCTGGGTTACTCTGAACACGGAAATCTCCGACGTCGTGAACAAAGGTATGGCGCGCTCATGAGCCGAACGCTGATGTTCGCCCTGATGCTGCCGCGTAACGTCTGCGTCGTCATCCTGCGCTTCTATCGCGCCGTCATCTCCCCGCTGTACGGCGATGTCTGTCGCTACTACCCGTCGTGCTCGTCGTATGCGTTGCAGGCGATCCAGCAGCGGGGCGTCATTCGTGGCATCTGGCTCGGGACTCGCCGTCTTGCCCGGTGCCACCCCTGGGCCGAGGGCGGCATCGACGACGTGCCGGTCTCGAGAGTTCTGCCCACCACACCTTTCGGGTTCGTTGTCGCGGCACATCCGGCCGCCGCTTCAGCAGCGCCCGCACCACTCCTCCTACTTCGCCACGGAAAGGGCTGAATCACACCATGGATCCGATTGGAATCATTCTCTGGCCCATCAAATGGGTGATCGAGGCCATCCTGGTGGCGTTCCACAGCCTGCTGTCCGGCGTGGGCCTGAACCCCGACGCGGGGTTCACCTGGGTTCTCTCGATCGTGGGTCTCGTGCTCGTGGTGCGCGCGGCGCTCATCCCGATCTTCGTGAAGCAGATCAAGAGCCAACGGCGGATGCTCGAGGTCGCGCCACAGCTGAAGAAGATTCAGGACAAGTACAAGGGCAAGAAGGACCAGTTCTCCCGCGAGGCTATGCAGCGCGAGACGATGGCGCTGTACAAGCGCACCGGTACCAACCCACTCAGTTCCTGCCTGCCGCTCCTGATTCAGATGCCGATCTTCTTCGGTCTCTTCTCCGTTCTGCAGAACGCACAGCACGAACTCGTCGGTGTCGGGCTGCTCAATCAGGAGCTGTCGCGGTCGTTCGGGGAATCGTCCCTGTTCGGCATCGCGCCGCTGAAGTTGGCCATCAGTTCCGCCGACGGCAATGTTGCGGTCATCATCATCGCCGCGGTCATGGTCGTGCTGATGACGGCGTCGCAATTCATCACCCAACTGCAGATCATGTCTAAGAACCAGTCGCCGGAGATGCAGAACTCTCCGATGTACAAGCAGCAGAAGATGCTCTTGTACCTGCTGCCGCTCGTCTTCGCCTTCTCGGGCTTCACCTTCCCGCTCGGCGTGATGTTCTACTGGCTGGTGTCCAACTTCTGGACGATGATTCAGCAGTTCATCGTGATCCGGAACATGCCGACCCCCGGCAGTGAAGCCGCGCTTGCCCGCGAGAACCGCCTGGCGAAGCGCAACCAGCGCCGCGGTATCTCCGTGGTGGAGGACGCCGCGGAGGACCGCGCAGCAGAGCCTCGTCCCGCACAGCGGCAGCAGCCGGTCGGCAAGGCCCGGGCCAAGAAGAAGCCCAACGGCAAGCGCTGACCCCCATTTCATCACTCCCCCTGAACACAGAAAGCAGTCCCGTGAGCGATACCACTTTGTCTGAGCAGAACGCCGCAGAGCCGGAGGAGAAGGACCTGGGTCCCGCGGGCGACGAGTCGGGTAACCCGCACGGATCGGCACCGCATGCGGAGCGCAATAATGAAGTTCGCTCAGCAAAACAGCTCGAAGAGGAGGGCGACATTGCGGCGGACTACATCGAGGAGTTGCTCGACATCACCGATCTCGATGGCGACATCGACATCGACGCCCGCGACGGACGCGCCTACCTCTCGGTCAACTCGAGCACCGAAAGCAACCTCCGGATTCTTGCTCGGCCAGATACGGTCAACGCGCTGCAGGAACTGACCCGACTCGCCGTGCAGGCGAAGACGGGCTCGTTCTCGCGCCTGATCCTCGATGTCGGGGGCTCGCGCGAAGCTCGGGCACAGGAGCTTGGACTCTTGGTCGACCGGGCGATCGAGCGGATCGAACAGGGGGCCCAGGCGGCCGACCTGCCCCCGATGTCGTCGTACGAGCGCAAGCTGGTACACGACATCGTGGCCGCACGGGGCTTCGTGTCGCAGTCCGAGGGTGATGGCGCTGGACGCCACACCGTCATCACGCGCTGATTGTTTCACGTGAAACATCGGGTAGCGGCGTGACCCTTGAACTCGAGCCGCCGGAGGCCGCGGGGCTCTTTGGCGATCGCATCGAGCTCGCGCGCCAATTCACCCACAATTTAGGGCAGTTCGGCGAGGAGCTCGGTCTGATCGGGCCGCTGGAGCCGCCGCGCTTGTGGACCCGTCACGTAGTCAATTCCGCGCTGGTGGCACCACTTCTCTGGACTGGTGCTCGGGTGGGGGATGTGGGAAGCGGCGCCGGGCTCCCTGGCCTTGTGCTCGCCATAGCGCGACCAGATGTATCCCTGATCCTCATCGAACCCATGGAACGTCGCGTCGACTGGCTCGTGCGCCAAGCCACCGAACTTGGCCTCGATAACGTTGAGGTCGTGCGGGGACGAGCCGAAGAGGTTAGATTCTCCCCCTGGCTGGACCAGGTGACCGCTCGGGCGGTCAGTGCGTTGGCGAAGCTGCTGCCCCTCACTGTGCCCCTCGTCCGGTCGGGTGGTCAGGTCGTGCTGATGAAGGGTGCCGGAGTTAACGCGGAAATGGATGCGGCGGCAAAGGTCATCCGTCGACTGAAGTTAACGGAATCCGAGATTCTTGTGCTCGGAGAGGGCGTGGCCACTGAGGTCACCCGTGTCTTCCGGGCTACAGTTGACTAACAGAGCAACGGCGAGCGTATAGCTCCCGATCGGCCTGGAATGGGGACTCGGGGCGACGCTCACCCCGCGTGTGTAGTTGGGGAGGGGGCGGCTGATGTCGCACTCGTCGACCGAGTCTGAGACACGGCACCGCGTAGCGCCCCATTGAGCCACGAATCTGCAATGTTTCACGTGAAACATTCCCTCCGATGCCCGCAGCGATTCTCGGATCGAAGAAATGAGCACGCATGACCAGCCTCTCTGGGCCCGAAAGCCCCCAGAATTCACCCGACAACGGACCTGAGGGCACGGATTCAGCCCTCCCAGAAGCTCTGAGCGGAGCAGACTCAGTGCACGACACCATCAACGCAGCGGCTCTGCAGCGCAGAATCGACTTCACAGAGGCCGAGATCGCTCGAAAAGCACGTGGACGACACCGTATGGCGGCCCAGGATGCCGCGCCGGCATCAACGACGCTACCTCCGGGTGACGCCGCCGCAGGCCGCTCGGTCGCAAAGGACGCTGCCGAGGAGACCGGGGCGCCCCAGGGTCGACGGCGCGCCACCGCTCGCGCGACAGACAGCCCGCTTGCCCGCGAGATAACAGACCTCGCCCGCCGCCGCGCGGCACTCGATGCCGAAACCCTCCCCCTCCCCGCGAAGACTCGTGTGTTCACCGTCGCGAATCAGAAGGGTGGCGTGGGCAAAACAACGACGGCCGTCAACCTTGCGGCTGCATTCGCTCGCGCCGGCGCTCGTGTTCTCGTGATTGACCTGGATCCGCAAGGGAACGCCTCCACCGCACTCGGTGTAGAGCACCGTGCCGAGACCCCGAGCGTCTACGACATCGTGGTGGACGACGAACCCATGGCTTCAGTCGTGCAGGTGAGCCCCGAATACCCGGGCCTGCTCTGTGTTCCGGCGACCATTCACCTCGCCGGAGCGGAAATCGAACTGGTTTCGATCGCCGGCCGCGAAACGCGCCTTCGCGACTCTCTCCACCGGTATCTAGCCGACAGCGCTGAGCCGGTGCACTACGTCTTCATCGACTGTCCGCCCTCGCTGGGTCTGCTCACGATCAACGCCTTCGCAGCGGCGACCGAGGTTCTCATCCCCATTCAGTGCGAGTATTACGCGCTCGAAGGACTCAGCCAGCTGCTCAACAATGTTGCGTTGATCGGTAAACATCTCAATCCTGAGCTGAGAGTGTCAACGATTCTGCTCACAATGTTCGATTCGCGCACGAATCTTGCGAATCAAGTGGCGCAGGAGGTGCGCGAACACTTCCCCGATCAGGTGCTCTCCACCCCCATCCCCCGGTCGGTCCGGATCTCCGAAGCCCCGAGCTACGGCCAGACCGTGATCGGCTATGACACGAATTCGGCAGGATCGTTGTCCTACCGCGAGGCGGCCAGCGAAATGGCACGACGAGGAGCATCCGACTGATGGCAGCAAAGAGAACGGGACTCGGGCGCGGAATAGGCGCCCTCATTCCCACCGTCGACGAGGGATCCAACCAGCGCCCGGTGGACGTCTTCTTCCCCACCACGAAGGAGTCGAGCGAGACGCTGGTGACCGTACCCGGTGCCCGGCTCGCGAGCCTCGATCCGCATGACATCCGGCCGAACGCCGCCCAGCCGCGTTCAAGCTTCGTGCAGGAAGAACTCGACGAACTCGTTCACTCGATTCGTGAGTTCGGCGTGCTCCAGCCGATCGTCGTGCGCCCGATCGCCGACGCGGCCGACGGCGAGCCCCACTACGAGCTCGTGATGGGCGAGCGCCGCCTGCGCGCCAGCAAACTCGCCGGCCTCGATGCCATCCCCGCGGTCATCAAGAACACCGCGGACGAGGCGATGTTGCGGGATGCGCTGCTCGAGAACCTCCACCGTGCCAACCTGAACCCGCTCGAGGAGGCATCCGCCTACCAGCAGCTGCTCTCGGACTTCGGGATCACCCAGGAGGAGTTGAGCCTGCGCATCGGTCGGTCCAGGCCGCAGGTGACCAACACCATCCGGCTGTTGAGGCTTCCGGAGGCCGTGCAGACGCGCGTCGCAGCCGGGGTACTGAGCGCGGGGCACGCCCGTGCCATTCTCTCCACAGGGGATACAGCGGCCATGCTGCGTCTCGCCGACAAGATCGTGAATGAGGATCTCTCGGTGCGTGCGGCTGAGGCGGCAGCAGCGGCGGGGTCGGTATCGGCGCCAGCACGGCTGCCCAAGACCGTGGCCGGCAACCGCCAGGGACATCTCGATGAGGTCGCCGGTCGCTTGGGCGATCGCCTGAACACGCGCGTTCGCGTGACCCTCGGTGCTCGTAAGGGTCAGGTGGTGATCGACTTCGCCAGTGTGGGCGACCTCAACCGCATCCTGGGCGAATTGCACGAACCGGGATTCGGGTAGCCACACTCCGGGCACGCCCTGGACGCACGGCGGGGGAAACCGACCCGGTGGTGCGCGGCGGGGACGCGACCCGGAGGTGCACTGCGGGCGAAACCGACCCGGTGCACGGGGGACACGTCCGGTGGTGCACGGCGGGGGAAACCGGGGCGTGGCGGGAGTCATAACTCCCGCCGTGGGCACGTTTGTCCCGCCGCCCGCAGGGGGCGTGCGTCCGGTGGAGCAGTGCGCCCGGTGGAGCAGTGCGCCCTGTGCGAGCAGTCCGCCGGGCGGATCCCGTGCCGGTAGGACGCCGGTGGTGCGGCTCTAGACGAGAACCGAGTCGGAGATCGCTGCACGAGCCAGCGCCTCGTAGACCCAGCCCAGATCATGGCCAGCGGCCTCGAGAGCGAGCGGCAGCAGTGAGGTCTCGGTGAGCCCGGGCAGCACATTGGCCTCGAGGAACTGAGGTTCGCCGAACTCGTCGACGATGAGGTCCACCCGGGAGAGGTGACGGAGACCGAGAGCGGTGTGGGCGGAGATTGCGGCATCCGCTGCTCTCTGCGCCACCTCGTCGCTCACGCGCGCCGGGGTGAAGAATCGTGTCTCGCCCGCGTTGTACCGCGCCTCGAAGCTGTAGACGCCCGAGAGGGGTTTGATCTCCACTGCGGGCAGGGCCACCGGGCCATCCCCGGTGTCGATCACACCGACGGCGATCTCGGTACCTGCCACGTGCTTCTCGATCAGGGCGACGTCGCAGTAGGTGTAGGCATCCACCATCGCGCGCGGCAGCTCGGCCGGGTCGGTGACGATCGTCACGCCCTGAGCCGAACCGCCCTGGGCCGGCTTCACCACGACAGGCATAGGCAGGGCTGCGGCGATGGCCTCCAGCACGGAGCTTGTGCCGAGTTCGCGGAAGGTGTCGCGCGGCAGGCTGATCCAGGCCGGAGTGCTGACGCCCGCGCGTTCGACGAGCGTCTTCGCGGTGGGCTTGTCCCACGCGAGGCGTGCGGCCTCGGGCCGTGAACCGACGTAGGGGATGTCGAGGAATCCGAGGAGCGCGCGCAGGGCGCCATCCTCGCCGCTGGCGCCATGAAGAGCCGGCCACACCACATCCGGCCGCACGTCACTGAGGTAGCCCAGCAGCGAGGCGTCTGGGTCGCGCAGGATCACCGTGATGCCGTGCTCGGCGAGGCTGTCGGCGACGCGCCTGCCCGATCGCAGTGACACGTCCCGCTCGTGCGAGATTCCGCCGGCCAGTACGACGACGGTGGTGGGGGAGGAGGTCATGGCAACCAATCAGACGAAGAGTTGATAAAACATCACGTGTAGTCAGCCGATGTTCGGTGGCGGTCCACCGACGCGGCCCGCCGCCTGTGCCGTCGGCGTGGTGACGACGGTACGAGTCGGCGAGAAGGTGTCGAGCAGCTCGAGCTCGCCGTCGATGACCGTGGCGAGGCGACGGATGCCCAGCCTGATGGCATCCGGCGTGGGGTAGCAGAACGACAATCGCATCTGCTGACGCCCCTCACCGTTGGCGAAGAACGCGGTGCCGGGCGTGTAGGCCACCAGCTCCTTCACCGCGCGGGGCAGCATGGCCTTGGAGTCGAGCGTGGGCGGCAGGCGTAGCCACACGTAGAAGCCGCCGTTCGGCACGGTCCAGCTGAGGTCGGGGAAGTGCTCGCCGAGAGCGGTGAGCATGGTGTCGCGCCGCTCGCGGTAGACGCCGCGGAAGATGTCGATCTGGCCCTTCCAGTCCGCGGTGGAGAGATACTCGCTCACCACGAACTGCGTGAAGGAACTGGGCGACAGCACCGCGGACTCATTGGCCAGGATGAGCTTTTCGCGAATGGCGTGCGGTGCGAGCACCCACCCGATGCGGAATCCGGGTGCGAGGGTCTTCGAGAACGACCCGAGGTAGACCACGCCGTCCTCCTCGACCGACCGCATCGCCTGCGGCGGCGGGCCGTCGAAGTAGAGGAGCCCGTAGGGATTGTCCTCGAGCACGAGGATCTCGTTCTCCCGGCAGATCTCGAGAATCTCGAGCCGCCGCTCCCAGGTGAGGGTGACCCCGGCCGGATTGTGGAAGTTCGGGATCGTGTAGAGCATCTTGATGGTCTTGCCGGCCGCGCGCAGCTCGGCGATCCGCTCGCGCAGCGCCTCGGGGATGAGCCCGTGGTCGTCGAGCGGAACGTGACTGATCTCGGCCTGGTACGAACGGAAGACACCGATGGCGCCGACATAGCTCGGAGCCTCGGCGAGGATCACGTCGCCCGGATCCACGAACAGTTTCGTGACGAGGTCGAGCCCCTGCTGCGAGCCCGTGGTCACCACCACGTCGTCGACGCTGCCCCGGATGCCCTCGAGGGCCATGATCTCGAGGATCTGCTCGCGCAGCGCCGGGGTCCCCTGACCGGAGCCGTACTGGAGCGCCTGCGGCCCGGACTCGGTGAGCACGCGGTCGAAGGCGGAGCGGATGAGGTCGGCCGGCAGGGCGGACACGTAGGGCATCCCACCGGCCAGCGACACGACCTCGGGGCGGGATGCGACGGCGAACAGGGCTCGGACCTCGGAGGCGCTCAATCCGGCGGCGCGCGCCGCGTAGTGGTTGTACCAGGGGTCGAGGTTGGTTCCCGTTCCGGGGGTCGAGCCGTGCGGAGTCATGCCGTGTCCATGGGGTCGGTGGGCGGTGAAGCGTGGATGCTGTCACTCGGTGTCAACACTAGGCGAAACGCCAAAAGGCCCGCCCACATCGGTGGGCGGGCCTTTGAGAGGTGGGGAATCAGGCGAGGAAGTCCGCGAGGTCCGCCTCGAGGGCGCCCTTGGGCTTCGCGCCGATGACGGTCTTGACGACCTCGCCACCGCGGTAGACCTTCATCGCGGGGATGGAGGTGATCTGGTAGCGCGCCGCGGTCTGCGGGTTGTCGTCGACATTGAGCTTCACGACGGTGATCTTGTCGGAGTGCTCGGCCGCGATCTGGTCGAGGATGGGGCTGACGGCGCGGCACGGGCCACACCACTCGGCCCAGAAGTCGACGAGGATCGTCTTGTCTGAGGCGAGGACCTGGTCGGCGAAGGTCGCGTCGGTGACATCGAGTGCTTGGGACATGAGTGTTCTCTCTTTCGGTGGGTAATCGCAGTCGTTGCCGCTTAGGCGACGACGGACTCTTTGACGGTCGCGGGCAGGGCCGCGAGGTAGTGCTCCACATCGAGGGCTGCGACGGTTCCGGATGCCGCGGCGGTGACCGCCTGGCGATAGGTGACATCGAGCACATCGCCTGCGGCGAAGACGCCGGGGAGGCTGGTACGGGAGCTGCGGCCTTCGACCGCGATGGTGCCCTCTTCGGTGAGGTCAAGTTGTCCGTGCACGAGGTGCACACGCGGGTCGTTGCCGATGGCCACGAACAGGCCGCTCAGATCGACGGTCATCTCGGTGCCGTCGACGGTATCGCGGAGCCCGAGGCCGGTGACGAGGTCGTCGCCGTAGATGCGCTCGACGGTCTTGTTGAACAGGAACTCGATCTTCGGGTTGGCGTGAGCGCGATCCTGCATGATCTTGGAGGCGCGGAGCTTGTCCGAACGGTGGATCAGGTAGACCTTGTCGGCGAACTTGGTGAGGAAGGTGGCTTCCTCCATCGCGGAGTCTCCACCACCGACGACGGCAACCGTCTTCTGACGGAAGAAGAACCCGTCGCAGGTCGCGCACCAGGAGACGCCGTATCCGCTCAATCGCGTCTCGTCCTCGAGTCCCAGCTTGCGGTAGGCAGACCCCGTGGCGTAGATGACCGAGAGGGCCTCGTGCGTCTCGCCATTGCCGAGCGTGACCGACTTGATGTCGCCGGTGAGGTCGACGGAGACGACGTCGTCGAGTACGACCTCTGTACCGAACTTCTCCGCCTGCTCCTGCATGTTCATCATGAGCTGCGGGCCCATGATGCCCTCGGGGAAGCCCGGGAAGTTCTCCACCTCGGTGGTCTTCATCAGCTCACCCCCGGCTTCGACGGAACTCGCGATGAGCAAAGGGGCGAGATTGGCGCGGGCCGCGTAAATGGCGGCGGTATAGCCGGCCGGTCCCGAACCGATGATGATGACCTGACGCACGGGTGTTCTCCTCGGTGTGGTGCCGCACGGTGTTCCCGGCGGCTCGAGCGGTACAACACATCCTATTGGCGCGCTATTCCGTGGCCGCCGTGCGAGGCGCGGGCGGCCTGCTCAGTTCCGACGCAACCGCCCGGTCACCATCTGGAGTGCGCCCGCGGCCTCGGGGTTTCTGATTGCCAGTAGCGCGCCCAGGTAGACCACGGCCATGCCGGCGCCGATGACGGTCATCGACAGCACCGCGGGAACGAGCCCGGACTGGGCGAATCCGTCGGGGGAGAGGCCGCCAAGAACCACGAGGATCCCCGCGCCGATCAGAGCCGAGATGAGAGCTGCGACCCCGAACTGGAGAAAGCGCACCAGCAGCACCCGACCGCCGATGGGGCCGATCCGGCGCCGCAGCAGCGCGAAGGTGAGCACCAACTGCACCGTGGCGGCGATCGTGGTGACGGAGGCGATGCCGACGCCGATCCACTCCACCGGGAGAAGTGTGCAGAGCAGCACCCCCACGATGAACAGGGCCGCCTTGATCGTCTCGACGAAGAATGGCGTGCGGGTGTCTTCGAGGGAGAAGAAGGCGCGCTGCAGCACGAACACCGAGCTGAATGGCACGAGGCCGATCACAAACGCGATGATCACGAGCGCCATGGCGGTCACGTCGTCGAAGCTGTCCTCGAAGACGCGGGCGAAGGGGAACGCGAGCACAATGAGGGCCGCGGAGGCGAACGCGATCAGAACGCCGATGCTGCGGAGCGACGCGGACACGTCGTCGCGCATCGAGACCAGGTCGCCGGTGGAGGCGTGTCCGCTCATCCGGGTGAAGTAGGCGGTGGCGATCGAGACGGCGATCACCGAGTGGGGGAGCATGAACAGCAGCCACGAGCTCTGCAGCGTGAGCTGCCCGGCGCCCTCCTGAGCGGCGAGGGACGCCACTCGGCTCTGGAAGACGCCGGCGAACTGGGTGACGAGGATCATGCCGAACGTCCATCCGGCGGCCTTGCCGGTGCGTCCGAGGCCGACGCCTTTCCATCGGAAGTCCGGTCGGAAGCCGAGGCCGGCGCGGCGCCAGAAGGCGGCGAGGATGACGGCCTGCATGGCCACGCCGAGGGTGGCTGTGCCGGCGAGCAACGCGATCTTGCCGGCATCCCAGCTGCTCACCGCACTGTTCACATCGGCGCCGCCGAAGAGAGCGCCGAACACGGCAAGGCCGCCGAGCGCGACGACGTTGTTGATGACCGGCGCCCAGGTGAACGCGCCGAAGGCACCGCGGGCGTTGAGCACCTGACCGAGCAGGCTGTACATGGCGTAGAACAGCACCTGGGGCAGGCACCAGTACGCGAATGCCGTGGCGAGGGCTATGCCGGCCTCGCTGAATCCGCGATCCTCGCCGCTCTGTGCGTAGAGGTCCACGAGCAGCGGCGCGGCGATCGTGCCGGCGGCGGCGATGAGCAGGAACGCGAGCGACCCGATCGTGACGATCTTGTTGATGAACCGTTGCCCGCCGTCGTCGTGCAATCCGGCCCGCACGATCTGCGGCACGAGCACGGCGCCGAGCAGCCCACCGGCGACGAGGGCGTAGATGTTGTTCGGCAGCTGGGTCGACAAAGCCCAGGCGTTACCGGCGGCGCTGCCCACCTGGCCGATCACGGCGGCCAGCACGATCACGCGGACGAAACCCAGGATCCGCGACACGAGGGTGCCGGACGCGAGCAGGGCGCTGGCCCGACCCACCCCGCCCCGGCCGGAAGCCCCGGAGGCTGCGGGCGGTGGGGTCTCACTCATTCGGTGCCGTCTCTCGTTCTGTGAAGTCATCCGCCTCTGCCGCCGCTCGCTCGTCACGAGCCCGGATGCGGCGGCGAATGGTGCGGAGGATGCCGACACCGAAGACGATGACGATGATCGATGCCAGCACGGCGGTCGCGGCCGTCTCCCAACCCGCCTGCACGGTGATGGTGGTGAACACCGGCTGCGAGATGGCGACGCCGGTGGCGCTGGTGAGCCCGATCGCGATCGTGACATCGCCGTTGGCGATCGACTGCACCGGAACCGACGCGCGCTTCTGCGAATTCGCTTCGATCACGAGCTCCACGCGGGGGTCGAGCACGTTGAGGATGGGGGTCTGCGGGGTCACCGCGATGTAGACGGTGACCGGATAGGGAAGATCGTTGGTCACCGTGATCGGCAGGTCGCCGTTCTGCGACGGCAGCAGCAGGTCGCTGCTCTCGTTGAGACGCACCGCTGTGAGGATCTCGCTCGAGCGCACCCGGTAGCCCTCCACGGCGGCAGCCCACAGTGCCGGCGCCATCGTCCAGGACTGGGCGGACAGCGCGATGAGGGCGTTGCGGCGCTCGCCGGTGAGCAGCTCCGGTGAGGCGAGAACGCTCGAGAACGGATGCACGGCGGTCTCTGATGCCAGAAGCGACGCGAAATCGGCGAGCAGGGCATCCGCCACCGGGTGGTCGACGATCGCCGACTCGACGGGGGGCAGCGAGCGCAGGGCGGGAAGGTCGACGCTACCCACCCACGGTGTGGCGGCGAGCGCGGCCAGTGTCTCGGCCAACCGGGGAGACGTCAGCACGGATGCGCGGTCCACCGTTGCGAGTCGAGGGACGGCCGCGGCCGCTGGGTCTGCTGCGCGGGCGGCGAGTACCGCGGTGAACCTGGCCATCGCGGAGGACCACTCCGCCTCGGTCGGCGCGGTCACGGCCTCGCGGAGCAGGGCGGACAGCGCGTCGTCGGACACGATCAACCGATGTTCCCCCGCGATCGCTGCCGCGCCGGAGTCGCCTGAATCGGGGAGGTCGGCATTGTCGCCCGAGACGATCGTGGCGTCGAGATTGCCCGCCGCGAAGGTATCGAGGTCGGTGGCGACCACGGTGGATTCGCGGGGCCAGGCGATGCCGGTGGCCGTGTAGGGAAAACGCAGGAGTTGTTCGAGCGTGGGAGGGGCATCCGACCCGATGTTCGGGGTGGGAATCGGCCCCGGGGTCTCGCCCTCGCCCGGCAGCGCGGTGAAGTTCGTGGGGTCGAGCTCGATGAACTCCGGCCGGATGATGCCCGCGCCGGCCTGACTGGTGAGGGCGATGTCGGAGTCCGCGAAGGCGAGGGGGAAGGTGGCATTCGGCGCGGACTCGAGGCGGGTCAACCAGTCGAGGGCGGTCTGCGGTGCAGCCGTGCCGAGCGCCCGGATCGACGCGACGATGCGAGGGTCGATGCCGAGGGCCACCGGCCGGCCGAACGACTGGTCGAGCTGCCGGGTGAGCTGACCGCCGGGGGAGGTGTACTCGGTGAGAAGCTCAGCCGGAATGAGCCCGGTGGTGCCCGGCGGGGTGATGAGCGGCATCGCCACGCTCAGCCCCGCGACGGGTGCCCCGGCCGCGGGTGCCACGGTGACGGCGGACCGCTCGGTTGCCACGACCGTGTCGCCCGCGCTGATCTGCACGGTGAGTTCGCGGGCGCCGAGCGCGACGGGTTCGACGAGCGCGAGCGCATCCGCAGCCACGACGATCGCCTGCAGAGTGGATGTCGCTCCGGCCGCCACCTCGGGGGTGGGTACCTGCACGAGCGCGCGGGCGCCGGGCAGCACCCCGTCCGGCGATTCGGCGAGCCACGCGGCGAGCGCGTCGCTGTCTGCCGAGGCGGAGTCGGCGAGGAAGACGGTTGCCGTGCCGCCCGGCAGCGCGACCGTGGTGCGATTGGTGATGCTCACCGACAGCAGGAGGTCGGAGCCGACCTGCACGATTCCGCGGCCGAGCGGCGAGACCTGCACGTCGATGGCCGGAGCGGCGAGGTCGAGGTGCGAGGCGGGCGCGGCCGACTGTGCGGTCGCGGATGCACGTGCGGCGTGACCCGGGGACGGGCTTGCTGCCGCGCTCGGCGCCGTAGCGAGGGGCGCGAACAACGCCGCCGCGGCGAGGGCGAGTGCAAGGAGAGGTCTGGGAGGCGTCATGGGCGTGGGGTCGGAGCAGGGTCTCCCGCGGCCGATCTGTTGCGATTCTAGGTGCTCAGCCCTTTCGCGCTCGTGAGGTTACCGGGCCGGGTGAGTCGGCGGGATCGCCGCCGCCGTGGCAAGCTTGGGCACCATGGAAAGCGTCGCTTCGGCTGTTCAGAGGCTCGCCCACCTCGCCACCACCGCCCCGATCGACCGGCTGTCCGCGGCCTTCGCTGCGGCGGGCAAAGAGCTTGCCCTCGTCGGCGGCCCGGTGCGCGACGCGTTCCTCGGTCGCGCCGTCAACGACCTCGACTTCACCACGGATGCTCGACCAGACGAGATCCTCGCCATCGTGAAGCCCATCTCCGACACCCACTGGGACATCGGGCGGGCGTTCGGCACGATCGGTGCGCGCATCTCGGGGCACACGGTGGAGATCACCACCTATCGGGCGGACGTCTACGACGGAGAGACCCGCAAGCCGGTGGTCGAGTTCGGCTCCACCCTCGAAGACGACCTGGTGCGCCGCGACTTCACCGTGAACGCCATGGCGCTGCGCCTGCCCGAGCAGGTGCTCGTGGATCCCTCCGGCGGACTCGACGACCTCCTGACCGGCACCCTCGACACCCCGGCGAGCCCGCAGGTCTCCTTCGGCGACGACCCGCTGCGGATGCTGCGTGCCGCCAGGTTCACCGCGCAGCTCGGGTTTCACGTGAGCCCTCGCGTGCTCGAAGCCATGGGCGACATGGCCGCACAGCTGTCGATCATCAGCGTCGAGCGCATCAGCGACGAGCTCGGCAAACTGCTGCGCTCGGGCACCCCGCGCGCGGGGCTCGAGCTTCTCGTGCAGACCGGGATCGCGGCGATCGTGCTGCCCGAGCTTCCGGCGCTCCGGCTCGAGATCGACGAGCACCACCACCACAAAGACGTGTACGAGCACAGCCTCACCGTGCTCGATCAGGCCATCGACCTCGAGACGAGCCGAGCGCATCCGGGTGGTCCTGACCTCGTGCTGCGCATGGCGGCGCTCCTGCACGACGTGGGCAAGCCGGCCACCAAGCGCACGGAGGGCGGTGGGGTGGTCACCTTCCATCACCACGACGTGGTCGGTGCGAAACTCGCCGCGAAACGGCTGAAGGCGCTGCGGTACGACAACCAGTTCATCGCCGACGTGGCGCGGTTGATCGAGCTGCACCTGCGATTCTTCGGCTACACGGATGCCGCCTGGACCGATGCCGCGGTGCGTCGCTACGTGCGCGACGCGGGTCCCCTGCTCGACCGGCTGCACATCCTCGTGCGCGCCGATGTGACCACGCGCAACCGGCGCAAGGCCGACCGCCTCGGGTTCGCCTACGACGATCTCGAGGAGCGCATTGCCGCGCTGTCGGAGGAGGAGGAGCTCGCCGCCATCCGCCCCGACCTCGACGGTGAGCAGATCATGCGCATCCTCGACCTTGCGCCTGGGCCCGCCGTGGGTAAGGCTCGCGCGTTCCTGCTCGAGCTGCGGCTGGATGCCGGACCACTCGGTGCGGAGGAAGCGGAGAAGCGCCTGCGCGCCTGGGCGGCCGACGCCGGGCTGTAGTGCCGCGCGGCGGGGTGTGCCCGCGCTAGCGACCACACCCCCGAAACGAC
This sequence comes from uncultured Actinomycetota bacterium, assembly GCA_963756375.1. Lineage (GTDB taxonomy): Bacteria > Actinomycetota > Actinomycetes > Actinomycetales > Microbacteriaceae > Marisediminicola. The sequence goes on from CAVWNJ010000005.1 coordinate 2,328,649, forward strand.
TAGCCGTTGTCGCGGATGAACTGCTCCAGGTGCTCGCGGGCGACCGGGTCGGGCATCTGCACCGGCGGTGACTTCATGAAGTAGGCGGATGCCGCCTCCACCGGGCCGCCGCGTCCGGCATCCGCTGCCATCTTCGCGGCGCGGATGGCGTCGATCACGACACCGGCGGAGTTGGGCGAGTCCCACACCTCGAGCTTGTACTCGATGGAGGTGGGGGCGTTGCCGAAGCCGTGCCCCTCGAGACGCACGAAGGCGAGCTTGCGGTCATCGAGCCACGGGATGTGGTCGCTCGGTCCGATGTGCACGTCGCGCTCGGGGAGAGTGGCACCGATGTTGCTGGTCACCGCCTGCGTCTTGGAGATCTTCTTCGACTCGAGGCGGCGGCGCTCCAGCATGTTGCGGAAGTCCATGTTGCCGCCCACGTTGAGCTGGTAGGTGCGGTCGAGCACGAGCCCGCGCTCCTCGAACAGCCGGGCGAGCACACGGTGGGTGATGGTCGCGCCGAGCTGGCTCTTGATGTCGTCGCCCACGATCGGAACGCCGGCATCCGCGAACTTCTTCGCCCACACCGGGTCGCTCGCGATGAAGACGGGGAGCGCGTTCACGAAGGCGACGCCAGCGTCGATGGCGGCCTGGGCGTAGTGCTTCGCGGCCTCCTCCGACCCCACGGGGAGGTAGCAGACCAGCACGTCGGTGCCGGAGTCACGGAGGGCCTGGGCCACGTCGACGGGCTCGGCATCCGATTCCTCCACGGCCTCGCGGTAGTAGTCACCGAGTCCGTCGAGGGTGGGGCCACGCAGGACGGTCACGCCGGTCGGCTCCACCTCCGTGAAGCGCAGCGTGTTGTTCTCGCTCGCCCACATCGCCTCGGCGATGTCGATGCCGACCTTCGCCGCATCCACCTCGAACGCGGCCGAGAACTCGATGTCGGCGACGTGATACGACCCGAACACCGTGTGCATGAGACCGGGGATGACCTCGGTTGCGTCGGCGTCACGGTAGAAGGTGACACCCTGGATGAGAGCGTTGGCGCAGTTGCCGACGCCGGCGATGGCGACGCGAATGGGCATGATGAAGTGCTCCTTGATCGTGAATGGATTCACTGACTAGACTAGGCAGGTTGCCCGGACACCATTGACCGGGCGAAAATGCAGAACCCTCCTGTTACAGATCGTCTGTAACCGTATAGTCCGAAGGAGGTGGGTTAGTCATGCATCAGTACGAACTCATGGTCATCCTCGATCCAGAGATCGACGAGCGCACCGTGGCCCCGAGCCTCGACAAGTTCCTGAATGTCATCCGCAACGACGGTGGCACGATCGACAACGTCGATGTCTGGGGACGCCGTCGCCTCGCGTATGAGATCAACAAGAAGACCGAAGGCATCTACGCCGTCGTCGCCCTCACCGCGAACTCCGCAGCCACCGTCGAGCTCGACCGCCAGCTCGGTCTGAGCGAGGCCGTCATGCGCACCAAGGTGCTCCGCGCCGAGGAAGCCATCGCTCAGGTCGCCGAGGCAGCCAAGCTCTCCGCAGAGAAGGCCGCCCGCAAGCGTGCCGCTCAGCCTGCCGAGTCGGCTCCCGTGAAGTCGGATGACGCCGCACCGTCGACGCCGTCCACGCCCGCCGCACCGAAGGCTCCCGCCGCGAAGGCGTCCGAGTAGTCCATGGCCGGCGAAACCGTGATCACCGTGGTGGGAAACCTCACCAGCGATCCCGAACTGCGGTACACGCAGAACGGGCTCGCGGTGGCGAACTTCACCATCGCCTCGACGCCGCGGAGTTTCGACCGCGCCGCGAACGACTGGAAGGACGGCGAAGCGCTGTTCCTCCGGGCGAGTGTGTGGCGCGAATTCGCGGAGCACGTTGCCGGCTCGCTGACGAAGGGCTCCCGCGTCGTTGCGACCGGTCGCCTGAAGCAGCGCTCCTACGAGACGAAAGAGGGCGAGAAGCGCACGAGCATCGAGCTCGAGGTGGACGAGATCGGTCCATCGCTTCGTTACGCCACCGCTCAGGTCACGCGAGCCGCAAGCTCGCGCGACGGTGGTGGACAGCCCTCCCGTGGCCAGGTCGCTGACGAGCCGTGGGCGCCTTCCGCCCCGGCACAGTCCGGCCAGCCGCAGCGTGGCAACGACGTGTGGAACACGCCGGGCAACTTCAACGACGAGACTCCGTTCTAGCGCGCTGACGCTCGCTTCGACGTCTCTCACTCATACAACTTCTACTGAAAGCAGATAATCATGGCTGGAAAGAGCAGCGGCGATCGCCGTAAGCCCCTCCGGACCGTCAAGGGCGGCAAGAATGCCGCCCCGGCGAAGTCCATCCGCGTTGGCGTCATCGACTACAAAGACGTCGCAACGCTGCGCAAGTTCATTTCCGAGCGGGGAAAGATCCGCGCTCGCCGTATCACGGGTGTCTCCGTCCAGGAGCAGCGCCTCATTGCCCGTGCCGTCAAAAACGCTCGCGAGATGGCACTCCTGCCCTACGCCGGCTCAGGCCGTTAGGAGCCACGGATATGTCGAAGCTCATCCTCACTCACGAGGTCACCGGTCTCGGTGCCCCCGGCGATGTCGTTGACGTCAAGAACGGCTACGCACGCAACTTCCTCATCCCCCAGGGTTTCGCGGTGTCGTGGAGCCGTGGCGGCGAGAAGCAGATCGAGCAGATCAAGGCCGCTCGTTCGGCTCGCGAGCACGCCACGATCGAAGAAGCCAAGGACCTCAAGGCTCGCCTCGAAGCGACCTCGGTCACTCTCAAGGTGAAGACCGGCCAGGGTGGACGCCTCTTCGGTTCGGTCAAGCCGTCCGACGTAGCCGACGCTGTCGCAGCTCAGGGCATCGGAACCGTCGATCGCCGCAAGATCGAGATCACCTCGGCGATCAAGGTGACCGGTCAGCACGAGGCGACGATCCGTCTGCGTGACGACCTCGTCGCCACGATCACCCTCTCGGTGGTCGCAGCAAAGTAAGCATCCGCACCACGAAAGCGGCGCCACCGGGTCTCCGGTCGGCGCCGCTTTTCTGTGTTCTTGTCAAGGCTTTATACACAGCCGGGCGTGTCTGGGGCAACGCTGGGTGCGATCTATAAACAAGTTTTTACACACAGTCGTAAACTCGAAAAATCCCCGGTCAGAGGCACCATAACAGAACGTTTTCGTTTCTTTCCCACAGGGTTCTCCACAGTTTGCCCACATCCTTTCCGGCGATTCTCCCCGGTTGTCCACATTTTTATCCACAGGTGGATTCGCGTTAGCGGGTCAGGGTTCCTAGTGTGTGACAGCGCCTCGTTCGCGCCGAGGAATCTGCCCGGCGCCCACCGAACGATGGCCCCATCGCCGATGACACCGGCGTGCGGTATTACGTCTCTAGAAGGAGGATCCGATGTCGATCGCCCACCTGGGACGCCCAGCAACCGCAGGATCAGATGCGCGCTCCGACCAGCGCCGCGCGGAACAGCAGGGGGAGCGCACTCCACCCCACGACCTGCTCGCGGAACAGAGCGCGATCGGCGGGATGCTCCTGAGCAAGGATGCCGTCGCGGACGTCATCGAGTCGGTGCGGGCTATCGACTTCTACATGCCCCGGCACGAACTCATCTTCGACGCGATCCTGTCGCTGTATTCCCACGGCGAGCCGACCGACGTGATCACGGTCACCGACGAGCTCACCAAGACGGGTGAGCTCACTCGTGCCGGCGGTGCCGACTACCTGCACACGCTCACCGGCCTCGTGCCGACCGCGGCCAACGCCGGCTACTACGCGGCCATCGTGGCCGAGAAAGCCGTGCTCCGCCGCCTCGTGGAGGCGGGCACGCGCATCGTGCAGATGGGGTACGCGAGCGAAGGCGAGGTCGTCGACCTCGTCAACAACGCCCAGGCGGAGATCTACGGGGTCACCGGCGGTGTCGAGGCGGAAGACTTCATCCCGCTCACCCTGGCCGTCGAGACGGCCATCGACGAGATCGAGGCGGCCAAGGGGCGCGATGGGTCGATGACCGGCGTGCCCACCGGGTTCGCCGAGCTCGATGAACTCACCAACGGCCTGCACGGCGGGCAGCTCATCATCATCGCCGCCCGCCCGGCGCTCGGTAAGTCCACGCTCGCACTCGACTTCGCGAGAGCCGCATCCATCAAGCACGACATGGCATCGATCTTCTTCTCTCTCGAAATGGGCCGGAGTGAGATCGCCATGCGACTGCTCTCGGCCGAGGCATCCGTTCCCCTGCAGAACATGCGCAAGGGCACCGTGGACTCGCGCGACTGGACCACCATCGCCGCCACCCGTGGGCGCATCAACGACGCGCCGCTCTACATCGACGACAGTCCCAACATGACGCTGGTGGAGATCCGGGCCAAGTGCCGCAGGCTCAAGCAGAAGGTGGGCCTCAAGCTCGTCATCATCGACTACCTGCAGCTGATGACCTCGGGCAAGCGCGTCGAGTCGCGGCAGCAGGAGGTGAGCGAGTTCTCGCGTGCGCTGAAGCTGCTCGCGAAGGAACTGCAGGTGCCGGTGATCGCTCTGTCCCAGCTGAACCGTGGACCGGAGCAGCGCTCGGACAAGATGCCCGCGATCTCCGACCTCCGCGAGTCGGGTTCGCTCGAGCAGGACGCCGACATGGTGATCCTGCTGCACCGCGAGAGCGCCTACGAGAAGGAGAACCCGCGCGCAGGCGAGGCGGACCTCATCGTGGCCAAGCACCGCAACGGCCCCACGCGCACGGTGACCGTGGCCTTCCAGGGCCACTTCTCGCGGTTCACCGACATGGCGCCCGGCGGCTGAGGCTCCACCGCCCGTCTCGGTGCCGCGGTCACCGATCTTCGTGCGCACGAAACCTGAGTGACACGTGATTGCGCTTTTCTGGGAGACTGACGAAACTCCGAAACGGAAAGCGGTCTCTCATGGACTTCGCGGCGTTCCTGCAAGGCATCTTCGGCCTAGTCGACGACTTCACGTGGGGGTGGTCGTTGATCCCGATGCTTGTGGTGTTCGGCATCATCTTCACGATTTCCACGCGGTTCATCCAACTGCGGTACTTCGGGCGCATGTGGCGGGTGCTCAGTGGCGGCGAGATGGTCGCGGATCCCGACCAGATCAGTGCGCGCCAAGCGCTCATCATTTCCATCGGCGGTCGTGTCGGCGGGGGAAACATTGCGGGCGTCGCAGTCGCGATCACGCTGGGAGGCCCAGGCGCCGTTTTCTGGATGTGGATGATTGCTCTCGTCGGCATGGCGACAAGCCTCATCGAATGCACCCTGGCCCAGGCGTACAAGAGACGGATGCCCGACGGGTCGTTCCGCGGCGGACCCGCGACCTACATCCGTCACGGTCTCGGTAAAGGCTTCAACTGGCTCGCCGTGATTTACGCCGTGAGCCTCTTGGCGTCCTTCGCGCTCGGGTTCAACGCTTTTCAAGCGAACACCGTGGCGGGAGCGGCCGAAAACAGCCTTGGTATCGAGCGATGGATCACCGGTGTGGTGATGGCCGTGATCGCCGGCTTCATCGTCTACGGCGGAATCCAAAGAATCGCGAAGGTGTCCGACGTCCTGGTGCCGATTATGGCTGTCGTGTACCTGCTGTTGGCTCTCATTGTCATTGCCGTCAACGTCACCGAAGTACCGGCCATGCTCTGGACGATTGTTCGGAATGCATTCGGGTTCGAAACGGCGGTGGCTGGCGGCATTGGCGCCGCGATCGCCAATGGACTTCGGCGTGGCCTGTTCTCCAACGAAGCGGGACTGGGCTCAGCGCCGAACGTCGCGGCCACCGCCTACGTCAAGCACCCGGTGAGTCAGGGCATCAGCCAGATGCTTTCGGTGTTCATCGACACGATTCTGATCTGCTCGGCGACCGCTTTCGTCATCCTGCTCAGCGGTGTTTACGTGCCGGGCAACGAGGAGGTCGACGGCATCGTGCTCACCCAGAGTGCCCTCACCGACAGCCTCGGAGGCTGGACGTCGTATGTGCTCACCTTCTCCATCCTGCTCTTCTCGTTCAGTTCGATCATGTACAACTACTACCTCGGCGAGACAGCTCTGCGAGAACTCACCAGTCGCACGATCGCCACGCACATCCTGCGTTGGGCGGTCATCGCGGTTGTTCTGATCGGTGCCGTCGCTCCGGGGGCCACGGCTGTGTTCTTCTTCTCCGACCCGCTCATGGGGGTGCTCGCAATCGCGAACCTCACCGCGATTCTGATGATGCTGCCGACCGCGTTGCGATTCGTGCGTGATTACGTGAGCCAGGTCAAGAACGGGGTGGACCGTCCGGTATTCAACGCCGCGGAGTTCTCCGACCTCGATCTCGACCTGACGGCCTGGGCCGACGCCGATGCCGATGTCGAGGCTGACGTTGAGAAGGGGCGCAAGCGCTGATAGCGCCGGAGCGATCGATCTCGCTCGCGGGAGCGTCCAGACTCGGCCCGTAAACTGGTGCGGCATCCCCGCCAGAGAGAGGTCGCTTTCGTGTCCATCACCGCGGACGACCCTGCCCAGCGCGCCGCCTACTGGCCGCTGCCGCTCGCGCGCGCGGTGCCGACCGCGGCTCTCGCCCTGGTGATCACATTCTCGGCAGACCATTCAGCGCGCTTCGGGCTCGTGGTGTTCGGGGCTTTCGCGCTCCTTGCAGGCATCGTCATCGCGGCCGTCTCGGCGATGCGCCTTCGGGGCTCAGGCCCGGCGCGTTACGTGGTGGCGCAGGGCGTGGCATCCGCTCTCCTCGGCGCGCTCGCGCTTGTCTCATCCGGTGGCGGGGTCGGGATGTTCTTCCTCGTCGTCACAGCGTGGGCCGCCGTCACCGGAGCCCTCGAGCTGTGGAGCGGATTCCGTTACCGCGGGCACCATGTGGCCGCGAACGACTGGCTCGTCGTCGGAGCCATCACCGCTGTGGCCGCGCTCGTGTTCCTGCTCCTGCCCCCCGACTTCCGACAGGAGTTCGTGGGGGAGCAGCAGGTGTCCGGCGTGCTCGACTCCTCCATCGTGGCGGTCGGGCTTCTCGGCGCCTATGCCGCAATCGTCACCGTCTACCTCGCCATCGCGGGGCTTTCGGCCAGGTGGGGCACCGACCCGGCCGACATTCAGACCCCTCTCAGCAGCAAGGAACAGCCATGATCCGTCCGAGTCTTCGAGACCGCCTCCGCCCGTTCGAACTCATCGCCATCTCTGCCGTGATCGCGAGCTTCGTGGGGCTCGTTGTGTGGATGTCGTCCAGGGAGGGCGGACTCGCCCTCGTGTTCGGCGGCATCACCTTCATCGTCTGCCTGATGCTGCTCGCGATGCTCGCCCTTACCGCGCGCCCGGATACCGAGGAGCGCAACGACATCGACCAGCAGAATCGGGACGCACACCACTAGCGCCGGAGGGCGCCGCGACTCACGTCGGCACGGCCGAACCGCCGTCGGCTGAGTCAGCCCTCCAGGTGGTCGACGAGCTCCGATGCGAGCCCGACGTACCCCGCGGGGGTGAGCGCCGTGAGACGTGCCTTCGCATCGTCGCCGATGTCGAGCCCGCTCACGAAGTCCACAAGTTCGGCCTGACCCACCCGGCGACCCCTGGTGAGGTCCTTGAGCAGGGCGTAAGGGTCGCTGATGGAGCTGCGACCCGCGGTGATCTCCGCACGGATGACGGTCTGAATCGCCTCGCCGAGAATCTCCCAGTTGCCGTCGAGGTCCTCTGCGAGGCGCACCGTGTTGACCGCGATCTCGCCGAGGCCACGCTCCAGGTTGTCGAGCGCCACGAGCGAGTGACCGAGGGCCACGCCGATGTTGCGTTGCGTCGTGGAGTCGGTGAGGTCACGCTGCAGTCGCGAGGTCACGAGCGTGCTCGCCAGGGAGTCGAGCAGGGCACTCGAGAGCTCGAGGTTCGCCTCGGCGTTCTCGAACCGGATCGGGTTGATCTTGTGCGGCATGGTGGAAGACCCGGTCGCGCCGGCCTGCGGAATCTGCGTGAAGTAGCCCATCGAGATGTAGCTCCACGCGTCGGTGGCGAGGTTGTGGAGCACCCGGTTGGCGTGACTGACCCGCTGGTAGAGCTCGGCCTGCCAGTCGTGTGACTCGATCTGGGTGGTGAGCGGGTTCCATTCCAGGCCGAGCGAGGTGACGAACTCCTTGGACAGCGCGGGCCAGTCGGCGGACGGGTCCGCAGCGAGGTGCGCGGAGAACGTGCCGGTGGCGCCGCTGAACTTTCCCAGATACTCGGTGGCTTCGATCTGCGTGGCGATGCGGCGCAGGCGGTGCACGAAGACGGCGAATTCCTTGCCGACAGTGGTCGGGGTCGCCGGTTGCCCATGGGTGTGGGCGAGCATCGCATCCGCCCGGTGGTCGACGGCACGGTCCGCGAGGCGCGCGATGACGGCGCGGTAACGCGGCATCCATACGTCGCGGATCGCGGCGGCCACCGTGATCGCGTAGGAGAGGTTGTTGATGTCTTCGCTGGTGCAGGCGAAATGGGTGAGTTCGGCGATGGACGACAGCCCGAGGCCGTCGAGCCGCGAGCGCACGAGGTACTCCACCGCTTTCACGTCGTGGCGGGTGGTGGCCTCGAGGGCGGCGAGCTCGTCGATCTCGGCCTGACCGAATCCGGTCACCACCGCGCGAAGAGAGTCCTGCTGGTCGGCGGTGAGCGGGCTGGACCCGAACATGCTGCGATCGGTGAGGAAGATCAGCCACTCGACCTCCACGTGCACCCGTGCCCGGTTGAGGCCCGCCTCGGAGAGGTGGTCGCCGAGACCGCTGACAGCGGCGCGGTAGCGGCCATCGAGCGGGCTGAGGGGTTGCGGGGGAAGGGTTGTCATGGTGCTCCTCGTAGGCCGGGGGTGATCTGGTCGAACAGCGCCTCGCAGGCGCGCTCGATGGAGGTCAGCACCGTGTCGAACAGTGCTGCATCGGAGTAATAGGGGTCTGGCACGTCGATCTGTGCGGACTGCGTGCGGTCGAAGCCGAGCAGCAGGGCGACCTTGCCCCGGTCGGCCTCTGTGGAGGCCCAGGAGCGGATGATGCGCTCCTGACCGCGGTCGAAGACCACCACGAGGTCGAGCCGCTCGAACCAGTCCGGGTCGAACTGCTTGGCCCGATGGTCGCTTCCGTCGAGTCCCTTGCTCGCGAGCGAGGCGATGGTGCGACCGTCTGCGTGCTCGCCCACGTGCCAGTCGCCGGTCCCGGCCGACATCACAGAGATCGCGTTGCCGTACCCGCGTCGGGCGACGATGTCGCTGAACACGGCCTCGGCCATGGGGGACCGGCAGATGTTGCCGGTGCAGACGAAGCAGATTCGGAAGAGCTGGGACTCGGAGAGGGACCCGTCGAAGCTCATTGCCCTAGTCTCTCGCAGTTCACCCTGCCTGCGGGCGCGAACCCTCCCCAGGGCGGCCCGCGTACACGCCACCCCCGAGATGCGCGTGGCTGGGGCAGTCCGACCCGCGCGTGTGCGAGGTTGGCTGTGGGCCTGGGAGGAGGGTCGTGGTCGTCACGATTCCGGTGACGTTGTGAGCCTGGATGGCTCCGTGAGCCTGGACGGCTTTGCGAGCATGAACGGCTTCGCGAGCCTGAACGGCTTCGCCGGGCTGAACGGCTTCGTCGGGCCCGGCGGGGTGGATGCCGCTGCGCAGGCCGCGCTGTGCGCAGAACGCGCGGCGGCCCGCGACAGAGCGCTCGTCGCCCTCACGAGGCGGCGACGCCTCATCGCGGCGACCGCGAGCGAACTGTCGGCGGCGCTCGCCGAGCTTCGAGCGTCGGATGACACGTGGCGGGGTCCCGCGGCCGACGCCTTTGCGAGCGAGATCGCGGAGCTGCGGGCCGAACTCACCCACGCGATCGGCCTGCTCGAGGAGGCGGCAGGCGCGGTCGCCACGGCATCCGCACGCCTGGCCGCAGACGGCGGCGGGTGTGAGTGCGGATCCGGGTGCGGTGGTGGCTGAGCATCCGGCTGGCGGTGATCCGGCCGGCGGCGATGCGGCGGGCGGTGGTGTGGCCGGCCGCGATGCGGCGGGCGTTGTGGCGGGCGGCGATAGGAGTGGTGCGGGCGGCGCGCTGACCGTCACCCGGGCCGGCGGTGGACGCTTCTCGGTGGACAGCGACCGCATCGCATCATCCGCGGCAGCGTTGACGCGGGCGGAGTCCGCTCTGGGCGCGGCGATCGCGCGCATGGATTCTCCGGCTGCGGCCGACGCGGTCGCTCCTGCTCGCGACGCTCCGCCGGGTGTCCACGCGCTCGCCGCGCACGCCGACGCGCTGACGCAGCGCGGCACGGTCGCCACGCGGCGAGTGATCGACCGCCTTCGGGAGGTGGCCACCGCCCTCCGCGTGGGGGCCGCGGCCTACGGATGGCTCGATGCGGCGCTTACCCGGAGTGCGCAGGCGCTCGCCGCGGATGCCGCCATGACGCTGGGGTATGTCGCCTCCCTGTTCCGCTGGGCGGTGCCGCCGGCGCTCGCGGCGTTCATCGTGGTGCAAGCGGCGGCCGAGCTCGCGGCCCGGGACGACGCGGGTCGTGGTGACGCGGCGGATGACGCGGTCCGGGATGACGCGGCCGCGGCGGGCGACGGGTCAGGCGACGGACGGAGGAACGGGCGAGGTGCGGGCGCAGCCGGCGGCGGCGGGCAGGACCTGCTGCGGGAGGCTCTGAGCGACCCGAGGGTCGTGATGGCGATCCGTATGGGCGTGATGAGCGCGGACGACCTGATCGCCGGGCTCGCCGGGCTGCCGCCCGCCGTCATCCGCATGCTCGGCGATGAGGGACTCGGCGTGTTCGGACTCGATGCCGCCGCCGCGACCGTGATCGGGGCGGCGGCGCTCGGCGGCGCGCTTCGAGAGACGCCGGTGCGGGTGCGGGCGGTGGGATCGGCCACGGGCAGCGCGGCCGTCGGCTTCGCCGGGCGGGCGGCCCGGGTGCCGACGGGCGACCACCTCCAGCGACATCCGCCCGACGGCCCTCCTGTGCGGCCCAGGCAGCCGCCGCCTCAGATCAGGGTCGACCGGCACATCCGCGCCGGTCTGCCCGACCGTTTCGAACTGTTCATCGGAGGAACGGCCGACTTCTCGCCGCGCGCCACCGACGAGCCGTTCGATCTCACCGGCAATCTGCACGGGATCGCGGGGAGCGAGGGGGGATCACTGCGGGCGGTGGAGCAGGCGCTCGCCCAGGCGGGTGCTGGCCCATCGTCGGAGATCGTGGTGACCGGCTACTCGCAGGGCGGGCTGGTGGCGGCGAGTCTCGCGGCATCCGGCGACCACACGGTGACCGGACTGCTCACCTTCGGGGCGCCTGCGGCCCAGATCGCGGTGCCTGCCCACGTGCCGTGGGTCGCGATGGAGCACCGCGACGACCTGGTGCCCGCCCTCGGGGGCATGTGGACGTCCGACGATGCGGTCGTGGTCACTCGCACGGCTCTCGATGCGGAGGGGCCGGCATCCGTCGGTGGACAACCGGATGCGCCCGTGCCCGCACATCGCTTCTCGCTGTACGAGCGCACGGCGGGCCTCGCCGACGCGTCGACGGATGCCCGACTGGCCGCTGCGGCGCGAGCCTTCGACGCGGGGCCGCCGTCCACGCGGGTGGAGACCACGTGGTTCCGCGCGAGCCGCGGCGGGTGAACGCTCAGCGGCGCAGGTCCTCCCGGCCGACGAGGGGGCGCACCAGAATGCTGATGAGCCAGCTCAGCAGCGCGAGCAGTGCCGCCCCGAGAACTCCCCACCAGAACCCGTCGACGACGAGCCCGAACCCGGTGAAGGAGGTGATCCAGGCGACGAGCAGCAACAGCAGCGAGTTCACGACCAGGGCGATGAGCCCGAGGGTCAGGATGTACACGGGGAACGCCACGATGCGGATGAAGTTGCCGATCACGCCGTTCACGATCCCGAAGACGAGAGCGACCATGAGATAGGTGAGCACCGTCGCGAGCGCGTCCCCCGGCTGGTACGAGATGACGGTCACTCCACCCACGATCAGGGTGGTGAGCCAGAGTGCGATCGCGTTGATGATGAGCCGTACCAGGAATCGCTTCATCGCACCATGATGCCCCGGCACCAGAGGGGGTGCAATTGCATGCCGGGCGCGGCAGCCATCCCGAAGGGTGCGGTCGGGTGCCCCGTTAGACTGCCCCGGTGACATCAGACCCAGCCGCCGGGGTGCATATCCGGCCCGAGATTCTCGCGCTCGCGGCCTACCGCCAGGGCAAGCCCGCCCCCGCCGACGCCTACAAGCTCTCCTCGAACGAGAACCCCTTCGCTCCGATCCCGGCAGTGCTCGAAGCCATCGCCGACTCGTCGGTGAACCGCTATCCCGATGCCGCCGCGGTGGTTCTGCGCGGCAGGCTCGCCGAGCGTCACGCCGTCTCACCCGACGAGATCCACGCGGGCGCGGGCTCCGTCTCGATCCTGCAGCAGCTCATCCTCGCCGTCGCGACCGCGGGCGACGAGATCGTGTACGCCTGGCGATCCTTCGAGGCCTACCCGTCGCTCGTCACGGTCGCGGGCGCCACAAGCGTGACCGTGCCGGTGCGGGCGGATGACGCCTCCCACGACCTGCCCGCCATGGCCGCGGCCATCACCGACCGCACCCGTCTCGTACTGGTGTGTTCTCCGAACAACCCGACGGGAACGGCCGTCCGGGCCACCGACTTCGCCGACTTCATGGCGAGCGTGCCTGCGACGGTGCTCGTCGTGCTCGACGAGGCGTACGCCGAATTCGTCACGGACGAACACGCCGTGGACGGCGACGATCTGATCGGCCGCTACCCGAACCTGGTCATCCTGCGCACCTTCTCCAAGGCCTACGGGCTGGCCGGGCTCCGCATCGGGTACGCGATCGGCCCCCGCGCCATCCTCGACGCCGCCCGAGCCGTTGCCATCCCGCTCTCGGTGATCGAGCCGGCCCAGCGCGCCGCCATCGCCGCCCTCGACAACGAGCCGGCCCTGCTCGAGCGGGTGGCACGTCTCAGCGCGCTCCGCGACCAGGTTCGTGCCGCGCTGATCGACCAGGGCTGGACGGTGCCGCAGGCTCAGGGCAACTTCGTCTGGCTCGCAACGGGCGAGCACACGGCGCGGGCGTTCGACATCTTCCTGAGGCACGGGATCGTCACTCGCGCACTGGGCCACGATGGACTCCGAGTCTCGATCGGGGAGTCGCAATCTGTGGACAAACTCCTTCACGCCGCGGCAGAAGTTGTGGGCATCCTGACGCCGGCTCGGAAAGAGCCCGGGCTAGATTAGGCACGGGCACCGGTCGCCCGACGACCCGAGCCCAGGCATCACCCCGCCACGCCTTCGGGCGACGAACAGGACTGCGAGGTCGAAGTGGCAGACAACGTCGAAATGGTGCAGCTCCTCTCTGCGCACGGTGAACTCCAGACGGAAGGCCCCTCCGCCGACTACCTGCCGCTGATCGAGGCGCTGAGCGACGACACGCTCCGGCAGTTCTACCGCGACATGGCCGTCATCCGACGCTTCGACCTCGAGGCGACCAATCTGCAGCGGCAGGGGCAGATGGGTCTCTGGGTGCCGAGCGTGGGTCAGGAGGGTGCCCAGGTCGGCTCCGCGCACGCCACCCGTGCCCAGGACCACATCTTCCCGGCCTACCGCGAGCACGCGATCGCCATGATCCGCGGGGTCGACGTGCTCGACATCGTGGCACTCCTCCGCGGCACAACCCACGGCGGATGGAACCCCGAGAAGTCGAAGAACTTCCACCTCTACACGCTCGTCATCGGTTCCCACGCCCTGCATTCCACCGGCTACGCCATGGGCATCGCCCTCGACGGAGACCCCGTGGGGGATCCGGACAAGGATGAGGCGGTCATCGTCTACTTCGGTGACGGTGCCATGAGCCAGGGCGATGTGAACGAGGCCTTCGTCTTCGCCGCGAGCTATCAGACGCCGCAGGTGTTCTTCATCCAGAACAATCACTGGGCGATCTCGGTGCCGGTGAGCGTGCAGTCGCGCGTACCGCTGTATCAGCGCGCGGGCGGATTCGGCATCCCCGGTATTCAGATCGACGGCAACGATGTGCTCGCGAGCTACGCGGTCACCGCCAAAAATCTCGACGAAGCGCGTTCCGGTGACGGCCCACGCCTGATCGAGGCGCTCACCTACCGGATCGGCGCCCACACGTCGTCCGACGACCCGACCAAGTACCGCCTCGACGCCGAGCTGCAGTCCTGGATCGCCCGCGACCCGATCACGCGCTACGAGACCTGGCTGCGCTCGCGCGGCGAGGGCGACGCCTTCTTCGCCGAGGTGACCGAGGAGGCGGAAGACTTCGCGGCCGACATCCGTAAGCGCACCCACGAACTCGACACCCCGTCTACGGACAAGATGTTCGACCACGTCTACACCGACCCGCACCCGGTCATCACCGCGCAGAAGCAGTGGCTGGCCGACTACGAGGCGTCGTACGCCGAGACGGGAGATCCAGCATGACCGACATTGACACGAGCGTGGCCATCGACCGCGACGCACCCCCGGCACAGGTGACCGAGGAAGCCATCGCCCAGATGCCGCTCGCGAAGGCGATCAACGCCGGACTCGCGAAGGCCATGAGCGACGATCCCTCCGTGCTGCTCATGGGTGAGGACATCGGGCCGCTCGGCGGCGTATTCCGAGTGACCGAGGGCCTGCAGGCCGAGTTCGGCGCGCGCCGAGTGCTCGACACCCCGCTCGCGGAATCCGGCATCGTCGGAACGGCGATCGGGCTCGCGATGCGCGGGTACCGCCCGGTCTGCGAGATCCAATTCGACGGCTTCATCTTCCCTGGCTTCGACCAGATCACCTCACAGCTCGCCAAGATGACCAACCGGCACGAGGGTCAGGTGCGGATGCCCGTGGTGATCCGCGTGCCCTACGGTGGCCACATCGGGGCCGTCGAGCACCATCAGGAGAGCCCGGAGGCGTACTTCGCGCACACCCCCGGCCTGCGCCTCGTGAGCCCATCGACACCCAACGACGCCTACTGGATGATCCAGGAGGCGATCGCGTCGAACGACCCGGTGATGTTCTTCGAACCGAAGAGCCGGTACTGGCACAAGGGCCCGGTGGACCGTTCCGCGAACGACTTGCCGCTCCATGCGAGCCGGGTGGCGCGCGAAGGATCCGAGATCACGCTCGTCGGCCACGGCGCGATGGTCACCGTGCTGCTCCAGGCCGCCGAACTCGCGGCCGCCGAGGGCACGAGCGTTGAGGTCATCGACCTGCGTTCGCTCTCGCCGATCGACTACGGCCCGCTCGTCGCCTCCGTGCGCAAGACCGGCCGCCTGGTCGTCGCATCCGAGGCGCCCGGTTTTGTGAGCGTGTCGTCGGAGATCGCGGCCACCGTCACCGAGCAGGCGTTCTACTCGCTCGAGGCGCCGGTGCTGCGGGTGACCGGGTTCGATGCGCCGTTCCCGCCGGCGAAACTCGAGACCACCTATCTGCCGGATGCCGACCGGGTGCTCGAAGCCGTCGACCGCGCGATGGCGTACTAGGAGACCCTGATGAGCAACGAAGAATTCCTGCTGCCCGATGTGGGCGAGGGCCTCACCGAGGCCGAGATCGTGTCGTGGAAGGTCGCTCCCGGCGACCGGGTGACCGTGAACCAGGTGCTGGTGGAGATCGAGACGGCGAAGTCGCTGGTCGAGCTGCCGTCTCCCTTCACCGGCGTCGTCGACAGCCTGCTGGTGAGCGAAGGCGCGATGGTGGATGTCGGCACGCCGATCATCACCGTGGCCACGGGCGGATCGGATGCCTCATCCCCGGCCCCGCGGTCGTCCGCCGGCACCGCCGCCGATCCGGATGCCGCCGACGCCGTCACCGACACCGCGTCGACCATCGAGTCGGAGGAGAAGCCGGGAGCCGTTCTCGTCGGCTACGGACTGAAGGGCCACGTCGCCTCCCGCCGCCGCGGTGGCGCAGGAGTGCAGGCGACCGGCACGCCGAAGCTCCGGCGCGTCCGGCCGCGGCGGCACCCCAGCCCACACCGGCTGTGCGCCCGGCGTCGCAGCGGCCGAGCTCGGTGCCCGCCGCATCCGCTTCCGGCATCATCGCGAAGCCGCCGATCCGCAAGCTTGCGAAGGACCTCGGCGTCGATCTGGCCGAGGTGCATCCGACCGGTCTCGCCGGTGAGATCACCCGCGACGACGTGGTGCGTCAGGCGTCGCAGGCCAGCCTCTTCCGCAACATCGAGACCCCGCAG
Source organism: uncultured Actinomycetota bacterium (assembly GCA_963756375.1). Lineage (GTDB taxonomy): Bacteria > Actinomycetota > Actinomycetes > Actinomycetales > Microbacteriaceae > Marisediminicola. The sequence goes on from CAVWNJ010000005.1 coordinate 2,344,801, forward strand.
TGGGCGGATGAGCGCGAAGAGCGCATCCCGGTGAAGGGCGTGCGCAAGGCGATCGCGACCGCGATGGTGTCGAGCGCATTCAGCGCGCCCCACGTGAGCCTGTTCGTCGACGTGGATGCCACGCGCACGATGGAGTTCGTCAAGCGGCTGAAGGCCTCGTCGGACTTCGCGGGCGTGAAGGTGTCGCCGCTCCTCATCATCGCGAAGGCGATCATCTGGGCGGTGCGGCGCAACCCCACGGTCAACGCGCAGTGGACCGACGAGGAGATCATCGTCAAGCACTTCGTGAACTTCGGCATCGCCGCAGCCACGCCGCGTGGCCTGCTTGTGCCCAACATCAAGGATGCGCAGGAACTCTCGCTGCTGCAGCTTGCGAGCGCCATCGAGCAGCTCACCCTCACGGCTCGCGATGGCAAGACCGCTCCGGCCGACATGGCGGGCGGCACCATCACGATCACCAACATCGGGGTGTTCGGAATGGACACCGGAACACCCATCCTCAACCCGGGTGAAGTGGCGATCGTGGCTCTCGGCACCATCAAGCAGAAGCCGTGGGTGTTCGAGGGCGAGGTGCGGGCGCGATTCGTCACGACGATCGGCGCGAGCTTCGACCACCGCGTCGTCGACGGGGATGTCGCGAGCCGATTCCTTGCCGACGTGGCGAGCATCATCGAGGAGCCCGCTCTGCTGCTGGAGTAGTCAGGCGGCGCGCCGCAGCGTTAGTGCAATAATGGTATTGATAACCAATCTCATTGGAGCACCATGCGTTCACGCCTCGCCGGGCTGACGGCGATCCTCTCCGCCTCGATCGTGCTGTCCGGATGCGCCTCCACCGAGCCATCCGCAGCGGACGACGGCGTGCTGCGCATCGTCGCCTCGACAGACGTCTACGGCGACATCGTCGCGCAGATCGCGGGGGACCGGGCCGAGGTCACCTCGATCATCGACAGCCCCTCGCAGGATCCGCACTCCTTCGAAGCCGACGTGGCCGTGCAGCTCGCGCTGTCCCGCGCCGACATCATCATCGAGAACGGCGGCGGGTACGACGACTTCGTCGAGGTCCTGCGCGGAGGCGTCAACAACGACGCGGCTGAGGTGCTCACCGTCGTCGATGTGGTGCAGGGCACGGGTCTCGTCGCGGAGGAGAACGAACACGTCTGGTACGACCTCGCCGCCATGGCGGAGCTCGCCACCCGCATCGAGGAATCACTCGCCAGCGCCGACCCGGAGGGCGCCGCCGACTACGCCGCCGGGGCATCCGCCTTCACCGAAGGCCTCACCGTGCTGATCGATCAGCAGTCCGCGCTCGCGGCGCGGGTTGAGGGGCAGTCGGTCGTGGTGACCGAGCCGGTGCCGCTGTATCTGCTCGCGGGTGCAGGGCTCGTGGACCGCACCCCACCCGCGTTCAGCAGCGCCGTCGAGGAGGGAACGGATGTTCCGCCCGCCTCCCTCGCGCAGATACTCGAACTCGTGGAGACGAATGCGGTGCAGATGCTCGCCTACAACGCCCAGACGACCGGTCCCGAGACCGAGCGCGTGCTGCGTGCGGCTTCCGCATCCGGCATCCCGACCGTCTCGTTCAGCGAGACCCTGCCCACCGGGGTGAGCTACCTCGACTGGATGGGCGCGAACCTCGACGCGCTCGACGGCGCGCTGCAGTAGCGCCAGCCGACCATGATGAATCAGGCGCAAGGCGTCGGTGCCGCACCGACCGATGGGGATGCCGTGGACTTCAGCGACAAGCCGACCGTGCTGAGTCTGCGCGGCGCGACGCTCGCGTTCGACGACCGCACGCTGTGGCGTGGGCTCAACCTCGACCTCAAGGCCGGCGAGTTCCTCGCCGTGCTCGGCCCCAACGGCACGGGCAAAACCAGCCTGCTCAAGGCGATCCTCGGGCAGCAGGCGCTCACCGACGGCACCATCGAGCTCCTCGGCAGCCCGGTGAAGCGGGGAAGCAGGGAGATCGGCTACATCCCGCAACAAAAGCTCGTGGACGCGGGAACGCCGCTCCGGGCGCGCGACCTCGTGGCCTTCGGCATCGAGGGGCACCGCTTCGGGCTGCCGGTGTCGTCTCCCGCGGTGCGGCGACGGGTCGACGAGGTCCTCGAGTCGGTGGGCGCGTCGGCGTATGCGTCCGCGCCCGTGTCGTCCCTGAGTGGCGGTGAACAGCAGCGGGTGCGCGTGGGCCAGGCGATCGCGGGGCGGCCGAGCATCCTGCTCTGCGATGAACCGCTCATCTCGCTCGACCTCGCCCACCAACGCTCGGTAAGCGAACTGATCGACGAGAAGCGGCGCGAACTCGACACCGCCGTGGTCTTCGTCACCCACGACGTGAACCCGATCCTCGGAATGGTCGACCGCGTGCTGTACCTGGCCGGCGGCCGATTCCGCATCGGCACCCCCGACGAGGTGCTGCGCTCCGCGGTGCTGTCGTACATGTACGACACCCCGGTCGAGGTGATCCGCAGCCGTGGCCGCATCATCGTGATCGGCGCCCCGGATGGCTACGGGATGCACGAACTCAGCGTTCACCACGCAGACGAGTCGGGAGGCGCCTGATGCTCGAACTCTTCTCGTCACAGATCGATGCGGCCGACTACGCCCAGATCCTCTTCCTCGTGCGCAACTCGATCCTCGCCGGCGCGATCCTCGGCATCGTGGGTGGGCTGATCGGGCCGTTCATCATCACGCGCGACCTCGCCTTCGCCGTGCACGGCATCAGCGAGCTGTCGTTTGCCGGGGCATCCGCCGCTCTTCTTCTCGGGGTGAACGTGGTGGCCGGATCCGCGGTCGGCTCGCTGCTGGCGGCTCTCCTCATCGGTGTGCTGGGGGTGCGGGCGAGGGAACGCAACTCCATCATCGCCGTGCTCATGCCGTTCGGACTGGGGCTCGGCATCCTGTTCCTCGCGCTCTACGAGGGGCGAAGTGCCAACAAGTTCGGCCTGCTCACCGGGCAGATCGTGTCGGTCGACAGCGATCAGCTGGGCTTGCTCATCACCATCTCGCTGCTCGTGATCGTCGCCCTGATGGTGATCTGGCGGCCGCTGACCTTCGCGAGTGTCGATGCGGATGTCGCGCGGGCCAGGGGTCTCCCCGTCGGCGCCCTCTCCGTTGTGTTCATGGTGCTGCTCGGCCTCACCGTGGCGGTGTCGATCCAGATCATCGGGGCGTTGCTGGTGCTCGCGCTGCTCGTCACGCCTGCCGCCGCGGCCATGCGGGTCACCACGTCGCCGCTGTACACGCCGCTGTTGAGCGTGGGCTTCGCGGTGTTCTCGGTGGTCGGCGGCATCCTGCTCGCCGTCGCGGGCGGCCTGCCGATCAGCCCGTTCATCACGAGCATCTCGTTCGCCATCTACATCGTCTGCCGCATCGTCGGAGCGCGCCGCACGGGGGCGAGCACAGCACGCCGGGCGCGCCGAATCCCGAAAGCTAGAATCGCCGCATGAAGCGCAACACCTGGCAGCGGGAAGCGGTTCGGGAGGCCCTCGGCTCCGACGGCGGGTTCGTCAGCGCGCAGAACCTCCACTCCACCCTGCGTGAGTCGGGGTCGCCCATCGGGCTCGCCACCGTGTATCGGGCCCTCGCCGATCTGGCGGGGGAGGGTGAGGCCGATTCGCTGCAGTCCGACCAGGGCGAGAGCCTCTATCGGGCATGCACCCCCGGCCAGCATCACCACCACCTCATCTGTCGCGGATGCGGGCTCACGGTCGAGATCGAGGCGAACGAGGTCGAGGCCTGGGCTCGCACTGTCGCTGCCGAGAACGGCTTCAGCCAGGCCAGCCACGTGGTCGACGTCTTCGGCGACTGCGCGGAATGTACCGCCAAGGCGACCGCTCAGGTTGCGTCGTCCGGGCCCGCCTCGTAGTGTAGGAGGGTTGCGTGGAATCTCCACCGACCTGTACCCACATCCCCATCGCAGTTTTCGGGGCTGGTGTGTGCCGACAAGAGACCTTGGGTAGAGAGCACTTCTCTACGGTAATTGGAGGAAAACCATGGCCGCAGTGTGCCAGGTGACTGGAGCCGTTCCCGGCTTCGGACACAACATTTCGCACTCGCACCGACGCACCAAGCGTCGTTTCGACCCGAACGTGCAGAAGAAGACGTACTACGTGCCGTCGCTTCGCCGTAACGTGACCCTGACGCTCAGCGCCAAGGGAATCAAAGTAATCGATGCTCGTGGCATCGAATCCGTCGTGAAAGACATTCTGGCTCGTGGGGTGAAGATCTAATGGCAAAGCAGCAGGACGTCCGTCCGATCATCAAGCTCCGTTCGACCGCTGGCACTGGGTACACCTACGTGACCAAGAAGAACCGTCGTAACGACCCCGACCGTCTCGTACTCAAGAAGTACGACCCCATTGTGCGTAAGCACGTCGAATTCCGCGAGGAGCGCTAAGCATGGCTAAGAAGAGCAAGATCGCGAAGAACGAGCAGCGTCTCGTCATCGTCAACCGTTACGCGGCCAAGCGCCTCGAGCTGAAGAAGGCCCTCGTCGACCCGGCGTCCACCGACGCCGAGCGCGAGGCCGCCCGCCTCGGCCTGCAGAAGCTTCCCCGCGACGCGTCGCCGGTCCGCCTCCGCGGTCGCGACGCCATCGACGGACGCCCCCGTGGGTTCCTCAAGCAGTTCGGAATCTCCCGTGTGCGTTTCCGTGACATGGCGCACCGGGGCGAATTGCCCGGTATCACCAAGTCAAGCTGGTAAATTACAGGCGGTTCCGCCGGTTTCACACCTGTGGTTCCTGAACTGGCAACCAGTCACACGACTGTTCCGAACGAGCAGACCTGTACTGCGACATAACGTCCGAGGAGGACACTAAATGGCTGACAAGTCACTGAACCGCACTGAGCTCGTCGCGGCCGTTGCCGCTGAGTCTGGGCAGAGCCAGGCCGCCGTCAATGGCGTGCTTGACGCACTGTTCTCGACCCTCGCATCGTCGGTCGCCGACGGTACCAAGGTGACCATCCCGGGTTGGCTCGCCGTCGAGCGCACCCACCGTGCAGCTCGCGCAGGCCGCAACCCCTCAACGGGTGAGGCAATCCAGATCGCCGCGGGTTATGGCGTCAAGGTCAGCGCCGGCAGCAAGCTGAAGGCAGCAGCCAAGTAGTCCAGGTCTACCGACCTACCGAAGGGGATGACGCTCAGGCGTCATCCCCTTCGGCGTTCCCGCAGGTTCGGGATGCCGCGACCCGTACCGTTGGGGCATGACCGACGACCTGAAGCCCACCTATGTGGAGCCCGGCAAGGATTTCGACCGCGACACGGCCTACATCGAGGACCGCATCACACGCGACGGGCGTGACGGCTGGCCGGTCGAGGCGGGCCGCTACCGGCTCGTGGCAGCCCGTGCCTGCCCCTGGGCGAATCGCACCGCCATCGTGCGCCGCCTGCTCGGACTCGAAGGGGTCATCTCCCTCGGACTTCCGGGCCCCGTGCATGACAAGAACAGTTGGACGTTCGACCTCGATCCGGGCGGCGTAGACCCGGTTCTCGGCATCCAGCGATTGCAAGCAGGCCTACTTCGCCCGCTTCCCCGAGTACCCGCGCGGAATCACGGTGCCGGCGGTCGTCGACATCCCCACCGGCCGGGTGGTCACCAACAACTACCCGCAGATCACCCTCGACCTCGAGACGGAGTGGGTGGAGCACCACCGCGAGGGTGCCCCCGACCTCTACCCCGAAGCCCTCCGAGGTGAGATCGACGAGGTCGCCGAGCTGATCTTCCACGACGTCAACAACGGTGTGTACAAGTGCGGGTTCGCCGGCAGCCAGAAGTCGTATGAGCGCGCCTACGATGCCCTCTTCGCACGGCTCGACTGGCTCGAGGAGCGGCTTGCAACGCAGCGCTACCTCGTGGGCGACACCATCACGGAGGCCGATGTGCGCCTGTTCACCACGCTCGCCCGGTTCGATGCGGTGTATCACGGTCACTTCAAGTGCAATCGGCAGAGACTCACCGAGATGCCGGTGCTCTGGGCCTACGCCCGCGACCTGTTCCAGACGCCGGGGTTCGGCGACACCATCGATTTCGACCAGATCAAGCAGCACTACTACCGCACCCACGGCGACATCAACCCCACCGGCATCGTGCCGAAGGGGCCGGATGCCTCGGGCTGGCTCACGCCACACGGGCGCGAGTCCCTCGGCGGACGCCCGTTCGGCACGGGCACCCCGCCCGGTCCGCCCGTCGCCGGCGAAGAGGTGCCCGCGCTCACGCGCTGACCCTGCGCGGACGTCGCTGCGGTTTCGGTGCGCCCGTTGATCGAGCCCCCGTTGATCGAGCCTGTCGAGATCTGGGCCGAGGTGGGCGTGGATGGCGCCGATCTCGTTCACAACTCAGGACGGATTGGCGGATGCCCTGCGATTCGGCCGTGTGGCGGGGTGTGGCTGCGATTCCTCCTGAGTTGTGAACGGAGTAGGCCGGGTGGTCCGGTTCCGTGCACCCGCTGATCGAGCTTGTCGAGATCCGGGCCGCGGGGTGGTGGTCGTGCGCCCGTTGATCGAGCCTGTCGAGATCCGGGCCGAGCTGCGCGCGGATGGCGCGGATGGCGCGGATCCCGTTCACAACTCAGGACGGATTGGCGGATGCCCCGCAATTCGGCCGTGTGGCGGGGTCGTAGCTGCGAGTTCCTCCTGAGTTGTGAACGGCCCGAGCCGCGGTGGTCGTGCCCCCGTTGATCGAGCCTGTCGAGATCCGGGCCGCCGGGGTGGTGGTCGTGCACCCGTTGATCGAGCCTGTCGAGATCCGGGCCGAGATGCGCGCGGATGGCGCGGATGGCGCGGATCCCGTTCACAACTCAGGACGGATTGGCGGATGCCCTGCTATTCGGCCGTGTGGCGGGGTCAAGCTGCAGTTCCTCCTGAGTTGTGAACCGTGAGGCGAGCCACGGTGGCGGAGTGGCCCCCGAGCCCGAGCCCGAGCCCGAGCCCGAGCCCGAGCCCGAGCCCGAGCCCGAGCCGACCCCGACCCGGCCCGAGCGACCACACCACCCCCCCGGCATCCGCACAGCGCCCCTCGCCTAGGCTGTACGCCGTGACTCGCCTGGTACGCATAGCAGGACCGGCCCTGCTGCTGGTGGTCGGACTCCTCGCCCTTCTCGTGGCGATGCAGGTGGGGGGAGCGGCCAAGCCGAGCCTTGTCGACCCCGGCGCCACGGTGCGTTTCGGCCTCCCGATCGCCAAGCTCATGGTCAACCTCGGGGCCGCCGGCACCATCGGCACCCTCGTGCTCACCCTGTTCGCCCTCAGCAAGGGGCGCGCCGAGTTCGATCGGGCACTGGATGTCGCGGCCGGCGCATCCGCGGTCTGGGCCGTGGCCTCCGCCATCACCGGCTTCTTCACGTTCCTCAGCGTCTACCTGCAGCCGCTGGCCTTCGACGCCGCGTTCGGCCAGCTGATCGGCAACTTCTTCACCCAGGTGGAGTTCGGCCAGGGATGGCTCGCCACCACTCTCATCGCCGCCTCGACCACCGTGCTGTGTTTCGCGGTGCGGAACCGCACGGCGTTGATCTTCGTCACGGTGTTCGCGGTCATCGGCCTCGTGCCGATGGCGATCGCCGGACACTCGGCCGAGGCCGGCAGTCACGACGCCGCCGTGACGTCGCTCGGACTCCACCTCGTCTTCGCGGCCGTGTGGCTCGGGGGGCTGCTCGCTATCGTGCTCATCCGCCCGACCATCGAGCACGGTCGGGTCGGCGTGATCCTCTCCCGCTACTCGAGCATCGCGCTGGTGAGCTTCGTGGTGGTGGCGATCTCGGGTTACGTGAACGCCTCGCTGCGCATCAACACCCTCGAGTCCCTGCTCAACCCCTACGGCGTGCTCGTGCTGGTGAAGATCGTCGCCCTGCTCGCCCTCGGTGTGTTCGGTGCGGTGCAGCGTCGCACGATGATCACCCGGATGCTGCGCGCCGAGAACGGCGGAGCCCGCTGGTTCTGGTGGTTGATCGCGGCGGAGCTCGGCTTCATGGGCCTCGCATCCGGTGTGGCGGCGGCACTCGCCCGCACGGATCCGCGGCAGCCGCTGGTCGACGTGGAGATCACGCCCGCCTACCTTCTCACCGGCGAAGCACTCCCACCGGAGCAGACTCCGCTGCGCTACATCACCGAGTGGCGGTTCGACCTGATCTGGGTGCTCGTGGTGGGGTTCTTCGCGTTCTTCTACCTCGCGGGCGTGATGCGGCTGCGACGCCGCGGCGACCGCTGGCCGGTGCACCGCACGATCCTCTGGCTCGCGGGGCTGGCGTTGCTGTTCTACGTGACCAACGGCGGACTCAACGTCTACGAGAAGTACCTGTTCAGCGCGCACATGCTCGCGCACATGCTGCTCGGCATGATGATCCCGGTGTTGCTGGTGCCCGGCGCTCCGGTCACACTCGCGCTCCGCGCCATCCGCAAGCGCACCGATGGAAGCCGCGGCGGCCGCGAGTGGATCATGCTCGCCGTGCACTCCAAGGTGGCGGGCATTCTCGCCAACCCGATCGTGGCGGCCGTGTTGTTCACAGGCTCGCTGTGGGCCTTCTATTACTCACCGCTCTTCGGCTGGGCGACCGAGAACCACATCGGCCATCAGATCATGGTGGTGCATTTCCTCCTCACCGGTTATCTGTTCGTGCAGGCGCTCATCGGGGTGGATCCGGTGCCGTACCGGGCGCCGTACCCGCTTCGGCTCGTGCTGCTGTTCGCCACCATGGGCTTCCACGCCTTCTTCGGACTGAGCCTGATGACCGGCACCGGCCTGCTGCTCGCGGACTGGTACGGCGCGATGGGTCGACCCTGGGGGCCGTCCGCGATCGTCGACCAGCAGAACGGCGGCGGGATCGCCTGGAGTGTCGGCGAGATCCCGACAATCATTCTGGCGATCGTGGTGGCGTTCATGTGGTCGAGGTCTGATCAGCGCACGGCGAAGCGGATGGACCGCAAGGCCGACCGCGACGGCGACGCAGAACTCGAGGAGTACAACCGCATGCTTGCCGGCATCAAGCGGGCGGATGACCGGGCCGACGTGGGCAGGACAGACCGGGCCGCACGCTGACCGGTCGGACCCGCACGCTGACCCGCACGCTGACTCGACCGGTCCGCTAGTCGGATGGCGGGACCGTTTCCAGGGGCGTCGGGAACGGCAACGCGCGGCGGAACGTCTCGTCCGCGGTCGCCGGGGATGCCTCCGCGGCCACGAAGCCGTCCGGACGAATCAGGTACCAGAGCCCGACGCGCAGCGGGCGGGGATCCCGCACCGCGAACTGGTGCACGTCGATTCCGAGCCGGAACCCGAGCGCGCGCAGCGCCACAGCATCCGTTCGGCCGTAGGCGTGCACCTGCCAGGTGGCCGACCTGAGCTCGACATGGTTGAGGGCAACCGGGGGGAGCCGCCTGCCGACAACGGCGCCGCGGTGCCCGCGCGAGGCGGCCTTCGCTCCCTCGCTCATCCAGTAGTGGATGCGGATCTGCGCGATGTATCCGAACATCCGCCGCCCCACGGGAAATCGGGGCAGCACCTTCGCGACGATCGGCATGATCACGGGGATGGCGTGGCCGCGGATGAGGTCGGCGCGCCGGGTCTTCGACGTGACGATCGCGAACGCCCGGTCGGTCGAGGCCACCAGCCGCAGCGCGACAGGGCGCCGCTCCGCCTCATACCGGTCGAGGTAGCTGTCGGGGGCTCGGTGTCGAAGCACGTCCACGAGCTTGAGCGCGAGGTTATGCGCATCCTGGAGTCCCGTGTTCATGCCTTGCGCACCGACGGGGGAGTGCACGTGGGCCGCGTCCCCGGCGAGGAAGACGGCGCCATCGCGGAACCGGTCGGCCACCCGGTGGTGCACGCGATAGGCCGATCGCCAGTTCGACGCACCCCAGCGCAGGCCGAACGCGTCGGCGAACCGGGTTCGCAGTGCGGCGTCGGCGGCGGAGGCGGGCGTGCCCTCAGGGTCGTCGCGCGCGATGCCCACGATGCGGGCGGATGTTCCGCCCATCGGGAAGCACAGCAGGATGTCGTCTGGCGCGAACCGCACGGACACAACGTGTAGATCGACGCCCTCAACGTCCGTGGCGTCCTCCACGAAGAAGGTGTGGTCGTAGGTGGACCCTTCGAAGCGGATGCCCCGCAGGCCGCGTACCGGCGACGAGGCGCCGTCCGCTGCGATCAGGTAGCGGGCTCGCACGGTCCGCTGTACGCCCGTCGCGTCGACGAGGGTCGCGACGACTCCCGGGCCGTCGTTCTCGAGCCCGCGGATGGTGTGGTTCCAGAGGATCTCGCCACCGAGACGCACGAGGTTGTCGGCCAGCATCCGCTCGTTCTTGCTCTGTTCGAAGATGTAGAACCCGCTGAAGCGGGTGAGCGCGCTGCCGAGACGACGGAACTTGATCGTGGCGAAGCTGCGGTCGCGGAATCCGGGGGAGAAGCCGTTGGCCTCGACCGCGCCGTTCAGCACGGTGTCGACCAGCCCCAATTGGTCGTACACCTCCATGGTGCGCGCCTGCACGGCGAGGGCCCGCGACTCGACCGTGGGGCCGGCCTTCGCATCGACGACGATGCAGGAGACCCCGAGTTTGACCAGCCAGTTGGCGGCCATGAGCCCTGTCGGGCCCGCGCCGACCACGAGCACCTCGGTCTCGCGTGGACCGGACACTGCCACATCTCCCGCCGTCAGCCGCGCGGCTGACCTGCGATCCACGCTACGCCTGAACCGCTGATCGAGCGTGTCGAGATCCGCTGGGGTGGAACCCGCTGATCGAGCTGAGGAACCCGCTGATCGAGCTTGTCGAGATCCGCTGGGGTAGAACCCGCTGATCGAGCCTGTCGAGATCCGCTGGGGTAGAACCCGCTGATCGAGCTTGTCGAGATCCGGAGGGGTGGAACCCGCTGATCGAGCTTGTCGAGATCCGGTGGGGGGTCTCGACAGGCTCGACCTGCGGGACGCTCGACCGGCGGGAGACGGGTCATCGAGCAGGCTCGACCGGCGGAGGGGGTCTCGACAGGCTCGACCTGCGGGTCGACGGCTCGACCGGCGGGGGGTCTCGACAGGCTCGACCGGCGGGGGGGGTCTCGACAGGCTCGACCGGCGGGGGTCTCGACAAGCTCGACCGGCGGGCGGCTCGACCGGCGGCGGCGGGGGATGCGTCAGCGGGCCCGGATGACCGGGCTTCCGTCATCCGCGAAGCTGATCAGGTAGCCGACCGTGAACGGCACCACCTCGTCGAGCCTCGACACCGTGCCGTCGAACAGCGAGCGCACATCCACGTTGAGCCGCACGGCGCCGTCGGAGGGCGGAACCTCCCACGTGCCCGGGGTCGAGCCGGGTTGGATCGCCACCGACGGGTACTCCACCATCGACCACTCGGGCGGGCCCGTGATGCGGTCGCGCACGGTCTCGCCGAACGGGCATCCGGTGGGCTTCAGCACCTGCTGGGTCACGCAGTCATCGAGCAGGCCGTTGAGCTGCTCCTGCACCAGCCGCACGAAACCCGGCTTGGCGCTCGCCGCGACCACCACCGACGACACCGTGGCGCGGTCGAGCACGAGGATGTCGGCGGGCTTCGCTTCAATGAGGTTGGTGTCTTGGCTGAGCCGAACCACGCCCGGCACGAGCACGCGCATCCGCACCGTCGAGCCGGGGCCGTCGGGGGCGGTGATCGAGAGCCCGTTGACGAGAAAACGGGAGTCACTCGCCGGGGTCACGTCGATCAGCCCGACGGGGCTCGCGGCGAACCTCCACGAGTTGAACAGCCCCAGGATGCGCCCGGCCGGCTCCACTGAGAGCGTTGTTCTGGCGGCGGTGCCATTCAGGTCGAGCTCGTATTCGAGGCGATGGGCGCCGGCACCCACGGGGCGGTCGGCGGCGAGCTGGATGTTGCTCACCCGGCCCAGCGCGTTCGGGTCGAGCATCGCGTTGTTGCCGTCGTCGGGGAGTGTCACCCCGGGCAGGTCGAGCGCACCGGCCACGTTGTGGCGGGCCAGAGCGCTCAGGTAGGTGTCCGCGAAGCCCCTGGCGCTCAGCACCGTTGAGTTCACGATGACCACCGTGGCGATGAAGGCCGCGATGATCAGCCCGAAGACCACGCCCCAGCGAATGAAGTAGGCCCGCCGCGCCTCGCGGGGTGTCGCCGGGGTGACCGCACGCGTCTGCGGTGTGGCGTCGGATGCGCTCGCACCGTGCTCCCCCGGGCGGTCGGTCATGCGCCAATCCTAAAGCGCACTACTCACAGACCTGCCCGAGACCCGGGCCGGGCGCGACAGCGGCGGTAGATTGGGGCGAATGCGCCATCATCCGCTTTCCTCCCGACCATCGGGGCGCCGGTCGCGCGCCTCGGACGCCGGATGAGCGTGCAAGGGCTCGTACTCGCGGCCGAGCAGCAGGCCGTCTACGACGCGATCGAGAACACGCGGGACCACATCTTTGTCACGGGCCGCGCGGGCACCGGCAAGTCCACCCTGCTGAACCACCTCTCCTGGAACACCTCCAAGCAACTGGTCATCGCCGCACCCACCGGAGTCGCCGCGCTGAACGTGGGCGGGCAGACCATCCACTCGCTGTTCCGGCTGCCGATCGGGGTCATCGCCGACCACACGATCGAGCAGGGCGCCGAGGTGCGCAAGCTGCTCAACACCATCGAAACGCTCGTCATCGACGAGGTGTCGATGGTGAACGCCGACCTGCTCGATGCGATCGACCGGTCACTCCGGCAGGCGCGCCAGCGGCCGTTCGAGGCGTTCGGTGGGGTGCAGGTGGTGCTGTTCGGCGATCCGTACCAGCTCGCGCCCGTGCCGGGGGATGCGGATGAGCGCGCCTACTTCACGGACCAGTACCGCTCGATGTGGTTCTTCGATGCGAAGGTCTGGGAGCAGGCGGATCTGCGGATCTACGAGCTGGGGGTCATCCATCGCCAGCACGAGGAAGAGTTCAAGTTCATGCTCAACGCCGTGCGTCACGGGGGCGTGACCGCGGAGATCGCGCAAAGGCTCAACGACACCGGGGCGCGGCCTGCTCCGGTGGAGGGCGCCATCACGCTCGCCACTCGTAACGACACCGTCAACTCGATCAACGCGCGGGCGCTTGCCAGGCTGCCCGGACGCGTGCTCACCGCCAAGGCGGAGGTCTCGGGCGAGTTCGGGGGGAGGGCGTACCCCGCCGACGAGTCGCTGCAGTTGAAGGCGGGAGCGCAGGTGATGTTCCTGCGCAACGATGTGGACGGGCGCTGGGTGAACGGCTCGGTCGGCACCGTGACGAAGATCGCGGCGACCGTGTGGGTGGAGATCGACGGCGACGAGCACGAAGTTCGACCGGCCATCTGGGAGAAGTTCAAGTACTCCTACTCAGCGACGACGAAAGAACTGAAGCGCGACATCGTGGCCGAATTCCAACAGTTTCCGCTGCGGCTGGCGTGGGCGGTCACCATCCACAAGTCGCAGGGCAAGACCTATGACCGGGCGATCGTCGACCTCGGGCAGCGATCGTTCGCACCCGGCCAGACGTATGTCGCCCTCAGCCGCATCACGCAGCTCGACGGGCTGTATCTCACCAGGCCGCTGCGGCCATCCGACATCATCGTGGATCAGGATGTGCGCAGGTTTATGGAAAAGGCGCAGACCATACCGGGGATCTCCGCGGGCTGAAGCGAGCTTGTGAGAAAATGAAGTACCGGTCGCACCTTTTCTGGGAAGGTGCGACCGGTACGTTTTTGGGGCGCTAGTGCGCCGTGTGGCCGCTCTGCTCGAGCTCGGCGAGCGAGTCGCCCGGGGCCGGTACGAAGTCGGCGCTGTGCTCGCCGTGCGGCTGGGCGAAGCGGCCCGCCTCGGTGAGGGCGAGGGCGGGGGTGGTGAGGCCGCCGACGAGAACTCCGCCGACGGTGAGGGCGAGGAGGTAGCGTCCGGCGCTCGGAAGAGCGGGTGTCTTCTGCTCGTCGCTCGACGACGAGCGGCGGAGGTGCAACCCGAGGGTTGCTGCGACGAAGAGCTGGAACACCATGGCGATCACCATGGGAACGAGCGGGAGCGCCGACGAAATCTGGGGGGCGGCGAGGAGGGTGCTCAGTACGACGAGCAGGCTCCAGCCGATGACCGGTGCGATGGCTACGGCCTGCGCTACGCGCGGCACCGGAACGGTGTCACGGGCGAGGGCGAGAACCCCCCAGACGGTCTCGGCAATGCCGAGACCGCCCAGGGCGATCGCGATCGGAAGGGGAGTGCTGATGACGAGCGCGAGATGGATCAGACCTGCGCCGATGGCGGCGAAACCAAGCCAGGTGCGGGTGATCTGGGACACGATCGTCAACTCCTCTTCTTCAGGGTGTCTGTTCGGGGGATCAGACGGTGGCGTTGCGGTGTGCCTTGTCGGCACCGAGGCCCACAGCGAGCAGCACGGCAGCGCTGGCGAAGTGGAGCACGTTGTCGGCTGCGTTGATGGCGAGGATGTTCGCGGCGGTTCCCACGAGGAAGAGGCCGATGATGCCGAGCAGCAGGTAGGCAGCGCCGACAGCGGTGTTGACCGACTTGGCCGCACGCACGTTGGACAGACCCGCGATGAGCAGGGCTGCACCGATCAGGAGGTGGGCCACGTTGTGGAAGATGTTCACCTCGAACAGTCCGAGGATGAGGCCACCCTCGGTGTCGAAGAAGCCAACGCCTCCGGTGTACGCGAAGCCGAGAAGGCCTACGAGCAGATACACGGCGCCGAAGATTGTTGCGAGCAGACGGTTCGGGGACTTAGTCATGATGGGTTCCTCCTGGTAAGGGCCCCATTCGTGGGGCATACACATCATTCGTACAGCAAGCCAAACCGGATTGGTGTCGTGTCGCCACGCCGCTCCGTAACATTCTGATCAGGGAATCCTCGGCCCACTCCACGGGCCGTCTCGATCGGCCATCATGGTGACCATGCCGATCACGCCGGAGACGAAGAACTGGACCTGGGTGCTCGAACGCGCCTGCCCCGACTGCGGGTTCGACGCGGTCGCTGTGCCGGGCGCGGCCGTGCCCGAGCTGGTGCGCGAGAACGTGATGGAGTGGGCGCCCGTGCTCGAGGCGCCCAGCGCCCGCATCCGACCGGATGATTCGACCTGGTCCCCGCTGGAGTATGCGGCCCACGTGCGCGACGTGCTCGCCATTGCCCGGGTGCGGGTCGCCCTGATGCTTGCGGAGTCGGATCCGCTGTTCGCCAACTGGGATCAGGATGCCACCGCCGTGGCCGAGCGCTACGAGGAATCCGATCCTGTTGTGGTGGAGTCGCAGGTACGCGCCGAGGGCGAGGGGCTCGCGGCGGAGCTCGACGCACTTCCGCCCGAGGCCTGGGATCGCACCGGACGTCGGAGCGATGGCGCCCGCTTCACCGTCGACAGCTTCGCCCGCTATGTATTGCACGACGTGGAGCATCACGTGTGGGACGTGCGCCCGCTGGCTGGAGATCGTTCGGTCGGCTGACGCGGTTTGCGGGGTGGTGTGCCGCGCTTAGTGCGGTTGACATCGTTCGGCCCGCGGTTGCGGTTGCGGTTGCGGTTGGGGATTGCTCGGCCCGCTGGTGCGGTCTGCGGTGCCGGGTTGGGTGTGGCTGGGAATCGCTCGGCCCGCGGTTGCGGTTGCGGATCGCTCGGCCCCATGACGGGGTCTGCGGGCTGTTGTGCCGGGCTGGGTGCGGCTGCGATTGGAGATCGCTCGGCCCCGTGATGCGGTCTGCGGGCTGTGGTGCCGGGCTGGGTGCGGCTGGTGTCCCTGTGGATGTGCGTTCGGACGTGGCTGCGGTTTCGCCCTTTTCGGGTCAAGCCCGGCGAGGCGACGGGCGCGGGCGCTCCGAGGATGTCCGGTCAGACCTGCGAGCGCGGGCTTTCCTGGGAGGGTCGGCGCGGGCTGGGACCACGCGCGGGCCTGAGAGGGTCGGTTCGGTTTCGCATCGCGATGACTCGACGTAGTGGCCGCCACCGACGCCCAATGCGCTCTGACGCTCGACCAACTTGCAAGAATGTCATCGAACATACGTTCGAATGTTGTGGTAGAATGACTCATGGCTCCGAACCCCGCAGACAGTCCGCCGCAGGCATTGCGGACCTGGCCTGTCGGTTCGGCGCCGGGCGGTTCTTCGCCAGTTGACTCTGATAGTGCCGACTCCTCGCCGGTCGGTTCGGCGCCTATCGGTTCGACGCTCGGTCGGTTCGATGCCGGTCGGTCCTCCTGCCAATTTGTCGCGCGTTGGTTCCTTGCCGGTCGATCCAATGCCGAGCGGTTCTTTCCGTATCGGCTCGTCGCGTGTTAGTTCCTTGCCGGCAGGTTCGGCGCCACGCGCTTCCTCGCAAGGCGACTCGTCATTGGTCAGCCCAACTGACCGAGCCTCACAGGTTGTGACCCTGCCGTCGATCGAGCGCCTGGGCTCTCTCGCGGATGATGCCCTGATCGAAATACAACGCCAGGCAGGTGCCGCGCGACGTCGGGTGGATGCGGTCAATGCCGCGATCGCGGGCGAGATCGCGAGACGCTCCGATCGTGCCCTCGGACATCAGGGTTTGGCCGCCCGCCTCGGCGCCGCAACACCGGAGGCCGCGATTCAGAGTCTCACCGGGGTTTCTGTGACAGACGCAAGAGCCCTCACCGCTGTCGGTGTCGCGATCGACGCGGAGTCACCGTGGCTTGCACCGGTGACATCTGCCGTGACCGACGGGACTCTATCGGTGGCCTCCGCTGCCGCGATCACCCGCGGACTCGGCACCCCCACGGCGACGGTTGCCGCCGACGACCTCCTGGATGCCGCCACCGAACTTGTGGACCTCGCACGCGAGTCCACTCCGGAAAGCGCTGCCCGCTCCGCCCGCGTTCTGCGGGAGGGGTTGGATGTCGCGTCCGTTGCCGACCTGGAAGCGCACCGTCGGTCACGCAGGTCGTTGAAGTGGTTCGAGCAACCCGACGGCATGACCCGCATGATCGGGTTGTTCGACCCAGAGTCTGCGGCGATCATCACCGGCGCGATCGATGCGGTCCTGTCACCCCGCCGCGGTGGACCCCGCTTCGTCGACCCCGTGGACGTGGAGCGGGCCGCCGCGATGGTCGCCGATCCCCGCACCAACGACCAATACGCCGTCGACACCCTGGTCGAGATCGTGCACCTCGCCACCCGCGCCGCCACGTCCACCCTCGACGAGGCGAGCACTCTTCACCGACCGGACAGCACCCGTCCGCGTGCACATCCAAGCCGACACCCTCCACCCGAGCGCCGCCGGCGGGACCGGCGATGGCGCACGCGCGGGCGCCGCCTACATCGAAGGCCAGACCGGACTGATCAGCACCGAGACTGCCGAACGATACATCTGCACCTCAGGAACCCTGCCCGTCATCTTCTCCGGCACCACCGCCATCGACGCCGGCCACACCCACCGGCTCCACAGCCCGACGGCAACGAATAGCAATCGCCGCGCAATGGAACGGATGCGCCTGGCCCGACTGCCCCAAACCCGCGATCATGACCGAGATACACCACATCGACGCCTTCAACGGCACCAACACGACGCTGGCGAACGCGATCCCGTTGTGCAGGTTCCACCACATGGAACTCCACGCCAACCACTGGCAGATCACGCGCGGAGAGGACGGGTCTCACTGGCTCAGCCAGGCAGCTAACGGCACACCCTCGCGCGTCATGTCGCAAGCCATCCCTACGCGACCTCGGAAGCTCCGACCGAAGAGTCCCTTTGCGACCCACACGGTCACCCCTCCGTAACCCTCGGTGATCCCATCGGGATCGTGAATGGAAACAGTCGAGACCGCCGCCCGAGCCGAGTGCGGAGCCGAATGCGACGTGCGAAGTGCCAGCGCCGAGTGCCAGATGCCGAGTGCGGAGCCGAGTGCGAAGTGCCAAGAGCCGAGCGCCAAGTGCCAGAGCCGAGTGCCAAGTGCCAGTGCCAAGTGCCAGCCAGTGCCAGGTGCCAAGTGCCAGGTGCCAGGTGCCAAGAGCCGAAGCCGATGCCGAGTACCGGACCCGAGAGCCGAGAGCGAGAAAAGTGCCAGAGCCGACGCTAGGTTACGAGTGCCAGAGCGAGGTGCCAGATGCCGAGTGCCGAGTGCCGAGAGCCGAGAGCCAATCTGAGTGCCGAGCACCAGCGCCAGCACGAGCGCCAGCGCCAGCGCCAGGTGCCGAGCGCCAGCCAGCGCCGCGCCAGATGCCGAGTGCCAGGTGCCGAGTGCCGATGCCGAGTGCCGAGAGCCGAGAGCCGAAGCCGACGCCGGCGCCGACGCCGACGCTGGAGCTAAGGCAGACATGAATCGACGAGTGCTCCGGAGTGGCGACGGAAACGAGACGGACCTGCAACGGGACCCATGCCGCTACTGAGAGAAGGTGCCGTGGGGATCGAACCGCGAAAACACCGACCCGCGTCTGACGCCGACGCACGGGGCCACGCACCGACCAACCTGAATCCGACCTAATCCAGCAAATGCTCCTGCAGAAAACGCGCCGACCGCGCAAACGCAAGCGCCGCCGCATCCGCATTCAAAGCGACCTTCGCAGTCGCATTCGCAAACCCCGCACGCGTACCGAGATACGAGAAACTCCGAATGGGCGTTCCATGATCACGCAACCGCTCCACAAACGAATCAGGATCAGCACCCACAGCCCACTCGTCGACCTCGGCGAGATGGAGCTGCACCGCACACGGAATCACACCGTGCTCAGCATCCGACAGCGTCGCGTAGTAGGCGACCACCGCATCCGCCTCACCACCCTGCGCATGGAGCAACGCGATCCACCCACCGACCGAAAACCCGACAACACCCACCCGCCCGGAACCCTGCTCACGAGCAACAGCCACGAGATCATCCAGCACCCGCAACGCGACAGCGACATCGAGCTCCGACACCAACCGCTCGGCCGCCCGGAATCGGTCGTGGCGACCCCACCGAACAGATCGGGCACGACAACACGGAATCCGTGCCGCACCAGCGCCTGCGCAAACTGTTCCACCCCGGGCAACCGACCGAACTGGTCGTGCACCACAATCACCAGCGGATGACCCACCTGACCGAACTCGAGCGACACACCCGGAGACGGGATCGGCACAAGGTCACTCAAGGGGCGCCCTTCCAGACAGGGAGATCGGCGGAACCCCACCGGGGGACAAGCAGAGCAACACTACTGGAGCGCAGCCCGCCACCATATGACGTCAGCCCGGCCCGTCGGGGGACACGGTTAACCCTCCCGTTCACGAGCCAGTTACTGTAACTTCACCCGACCCGCGCACCACCACCCGGAAGTGTTCTTGGCGCTGTGCCGCACCGTCTCAGCGAAGGAAGATTCCCGTGAAACCCAGAACCACCCTGCTCAGCGCCATCGCCCTGGGCGTACTGCTCCTCGTCATCACGTCGATCGTCTCGACCGTCACCGGCGACAGCGTCGGCATACTGACACGCGACATGAGAGTGCTTGCGGAGGAACGCAACGGCGAACTCCCGCTCTACGCCGGCGCCATCAGCACCTTCGGAATCATGGTCTGGGTGGCGGGAGGAACGGTGGCCCTCACCGGCGCACTCCTACTCGACGTGCGCCGCAGATGGCTCACCGTATTCGGCGTATTCCTGCTGACCCTCGCCCTCGACGACGCCTATCTCCTGCACGAGAGCGTTGGCCCTTCCATCGGAATCCCGGAACTCGCGTTCTACGCGATCTATGCCGCCACCGCGGCCTGGCTCCTGTGGAAATCGCCACGATCCCTCACCGACGGACCAACACTCGCCCTGGTGACAGGCGGCGCCTTCCTCGCAGGCTCGCTCGTGATCGACCGCATCCCCGTCGAGGCCCTGATCCTCGAAGACGGATTCAAATTGCTCGGACTCCTGTGCATCGCCACAGTGGGTCCTCTCGCGATATCTGCAGAGAGAGCTGTCAGCTCGCCCGAGCGTGCAACTCGGATCTGAGAGACCAGCGCGCGTCATCCAGAATCACCTGAGAGCACCGTCCCGTAGTCAGGTTCACCACGATCGGTGCCAGAAGGTTGACGGTCGTACCGCCCTCCTCCGGGTTCGCAACAACGAGCACCGCAGCATCATCGGCAGTCTCGAGACTGAGCGCACCGCTCTGCTCATCGGAGATTTCCGGATGATAGTCCGGCAAGTAGACGGCCGCATCGAGCACAAACAGCCGCAAGGTGTCCTGGTCGGCGGAACGCAACGAGTACAGTCCCGACGCCCCATCGATACCGGTGAGCGTGAAGTCGAGCATCGGCTCGAACCCGGGCGGCGGCGCCAGGAAGCTGAGCGTGCCGATCATCGGAGGAAGTCCATGAGCGTGGGCTGCAACACCCGTGCCGTCACAGCCAGCGCCGACTGGTAGTTGACCTCCTGCACCTGCAGATCGAGGATCACAGTGGCGAGATCGAGGTCTTCGACACTCGACCGTTGCGCCTCGAGGGTGCCCATTTTCTTCATGCTCGTTTCCTCGGCTCGTGTGATGGTGTTTTGACTGGCCCCGACCTGAGTCTGGTGCCCGAGAAGTGTTGTGAGACGGCTATCGACCGCGGCGAGTCTCGACCCGACATTCACACCGGATCCGCAGATCGGTCGCAATGTCGTCGAGAAGAGCGAAAACCGATGACGCACCCGCGCCGAACGCCGAAGCACCGTCGATGTCCACTCGCACAGTCTGGTTGGTTCCGACACGGCGTTCCACCGAACTGTCGGGAACGCCGGTGAAGCTGTAGTCGGCACGGAAAGCGACGCCGGCATCGGAGGTTCCCGCGAACACCGAACGACCGAGATAACTCGTGTTCGCCTGAGCTGAGCAGATCCTGCTTGAGACCCTCGAGCTCGCGAGCGATGGCCTCTTTCGCCGTTGCCGACATGGTGCCATTCGCCCCCTGCACGGTGAGGTCGCGCACCCGACTGATGATCGACGACGACGCACTGAGCGCCGTCTCGGCGGTGTTCAGCCAGTTCGTGCCATCGGTGATGTTGCGGTTGTACTGGTTCTCGGCGCGCTGAGCGGCACGGATGCGCATCGAATCGCCGGTACCGGTGGGGTCGTCCGACGGCTTCGTGATGGCGGCGAGCGTCGCGGCCTGCTCCTGCTTCTCGGCGAGCGCGGCCTTTCCGGTCTGCAGATTCTTGATGGCGGCATGCGCCATGGTCTGGTTGGTGACTCTTCCGATCATCGCTATCTCCCCACGAGTCCGGTGCGGTTGATCAGGGTGTCGAGCATCTCGTCCACCGCTGTCAACACACGCGCAGCCGCCTGGTACGCGGATTGGAACTGGAGCAGACTCACGTTCTCCTCATCCGTATCGACGGAGGCATTGGACTGCTGAAGGTTGCGAGCCGCACCGGCCGTGTACTCCGCCGATGTGGACTGCTGGATGTCACTGCGCGCCGTCACACCCATGGAGGTGACCGTCTTCGACCAGATGGCCGACGGCGACCCCGCCGCATTGGTGAGTTGCCCGATCGCATCCGCCACGGAGCCGTCGAAGGCACCACCGCCCGGTTTGCCCGCAGCAATGCCGTTGGCCCCGGTCGGCACGACAACGAGTCCCTGCGCTGCGGGCACACCGGCGCGTAGGGCGAAGAAGTCGAGGCCGGTCGTGCCGTCCGTGGTCGCCCCCGCACTGTGCAGTGCATTCACCTGCGCGACGAGCGCTGTGGTGACGGTGTTGTACGACTCCGCCATTTCGGCGATGGTGCCGCCATTGCCGTTCGCGTTGGCCGGCGCGAGAGCCGACAGGGATCCCGCGATCGTCCCACCGTCGAGCGGTATCCCGGTTCCTGGTCGCGCAGCCCACTCGAGGCGCGGAGGTGACGCTGCGGCCCCACTCATGAGGTTGGCCCCGGTGACAGTCACCCGGTTGGCGACGGACCCGCTCACGAGCGCGTTGCCGCCGATGAACACGTCGACCGTGCCATCCGGCATCGTTCGTGTGGTGCCTCCCGCGAGCGCGGAGACCTTCTCGGTGAGCAGCGCCCGCTGATCGACGAGTTCGTTGACGTTACCGCCAGTGTGTCGTCGCGTCACGGATGGAGGTATTGAGGGCAGCGATCCTGGACGCGGCATCGTTGAGTTCCGCGCCGAGCCCGGTGGTCTTGTCACGTACCTGGGTCCACTGCTCGGACACCTCGGCGAAACCGGTGGCGAGCCGAGCAGCCAGCCCGCTCGCGTTCTGGAGCAACACGTTGGCCGGGGCATCCTCACCCGGTCGGTTGGCGACGTCCTGCCAGGCGCTGAAGAATTCGTCGAGCTGAGCAGACAGACCGCCGACACCCGGTTCGCGGAGCGAACTCTCGAGTTGAGTCGTTGCCGCGGTCCTTGCACCCCAATAGCCGGCGGTGGATGCGGTGGACCGCACTCGCGCGTCGAGGTACTCGTCTCCGAGCCGGGCGATCCCGTCGACAGAGACACCGTCGCCAGCGCGCACGGTGGCGCCTGAGAGACCCACCGTTGTCGGTGCCGCAACCGAACGTCGTGGTGATGCGCTGGCGGGTGTACCCCTCGGTGTTCGCGTTGGCGATGTTCTGACCGACCACGTCGAGACCCTGGCGTGCTGCGGTCAGTCCGCGGTACGCCGTGTTCAGGCCACTGAAGGTACTCATCGCCGTGCCGTCACGCGCTCTGGTCGAACAGTCGGGCCCTGGAGCCGTACATGTCGGATGATCCGCTTGCGCCGTAGGTGCCGGCGTACTGGTCGAGGGTGGAGAGAGTCTCCTGAGTGGAACGGGATGCGGTGCGCAGGAACTGCTCGTTGAGCTCACGCACGTGAGCCACCTGGCGAGCCAGATCGGCCATCGCCTGGAGGTGCGCGGCGAAGATGTCGCTCCACGGACCGGCAGGAGCATTGTCGGCAAGCTCGCTGAGGCTGGAGTCCTCGGCGGTGCCCCATTCGGATGCGACCACGGCGACCTCGACGGCACGAGCGAGACCGGCGGTGCGCAGCCGCACCATCACCTGCTCCACCTCGCGGGTGGCGTGCTGCAACCAGCGGGACTTGCCCGCGGTGAGCAGCAGCTGCTCCTCCTCGAGCTTGAACAGCAGCAGTTCCAGCAGTTCGCGTTCGCGCCAGATGAGAGCGGAGAGTTCGTTGACGCCCATGTCACATCTCGCTTTCTGTGCTCGTGGCCACGGCCGGCTCGGGGGGTCGGGGTGCAGCGTGTCGGGTGTTCATCTCCCCTGACTGTCGGCCCCTCGAACCCGCAGGTTAGAAGGATTCCCGAAAATCGTAGAAAATTTGTGCCGTTGTTGGGGGGTGGCTTTGCCCCGAAGGGGGGGCGCACCCGCTCTATCCCCGTGATTCCGGGCGAAATAGAGTCTCATTCGTAAGGCGGATCGGAGCTCGAAAGGGCCGAAGATCAGCGGTTTTCCGGGGGGAGACCGCTCATTCCGCGCCGAGCATTTTCGAGGCCTGGGGGGCCAGTCATGAACCGTGCAGAGCGCAACAAACTGGTGGTCGAAAACCTGCCGCTCGTCGGCTACCTCGTCTCCGAGGTCTGGGGCCGGGCAACGCACCTCTCCCGCGACGACCTGGCTTCGGCCGGCGCGATCGCCCTCATCACTTCCGCCGAAGCGTTCGACCCGAGCATGGGCGTTCCGTTCGGTGCTTTCGCCCGCCGCCGCATCGTCGGAGCGTTCGCCGACGAGATGCGCTCGCTCGACTGGGCTCCGCGCTCCGCTCGCCGCCGCATCAAGGAGGCCGTGGGCGTGCAGGAGCAGCTCACCGCCATCCTCGGCCGCGTTCCCACCCTCGACGAGCTTGCGTCGACCATGGGTGTCGACCGGGCCACCGCAGCCCTCGCCGTCTCCGACGCATCCCGCACCGTCACCCAGCTCGACGATGCCACCTCAGACCTGCTCGCCGCCGACATGGCGCTTCCCGAAGAGACCGTCCTGGCATCCGAGCGCATCGCCTACCTGCGCTCGGCCGTCGAGGCTCTGCCGGAGAAGATGAAGAACATCGTCGAGCAGGTCTACTTCGAGGACCGCGCGGTCAAAGACATCGCAGCGGATCTCGGCATCACCCACTCTGCGGTCTCGCAGTTGCGGGCTGAGGCTATCCGCTTGATTCGCGACGGCCTCAACACCCACTACGCGGAGGAGACCGAGCAGGTCTTCGCTCCGCAGTCCCGCGTGGCCCCGGCCAGCCGGGCCGCCTACCTGACCCGTATGGCTGAGACCGCGTCAGCGGCCATGAGCCAGCTCCGGGTCTCCACAGCGTACTGAGCGGGTTCGAAAAACTTTTTCGAAATCGCCTTACGGCTTCGGCAGACCTGCCGATAGCTATAAGTACACCGGCCCACGGAAGGGCCGGGGAATCACCACCCAATTCACGGAGGAAAAAACATCATGGGTATGCAGATCAACACCAACGTTGCGGCAAACAACTCTTACCGCAACCTCACGACCACCCAGAACGACCTGTCGAAGTCGCTTGAGAAGCTCTCCAGCGGCCTGCGCATCAACCGCGCGGCGGACGACGCAGCCGGTCTGGCCATCTCGGAAGGACTGAAGTCACAGGCAAGCGGACTCGGCGTCGCATCGCGTAACGCTCAGGACGCCGTCAGCGTCATCCAGACCGCTGAAGGTTCCCTCGGCGAGGTCCACTCCATCCTGCAGCGCGTTCGTGACCTGGCGGTCCAGGCGGGTAACGACTCGAACAACGCTGACTCGCGTTCCGCGATCCAGACCGAGGTCACGGCGCTCGGCGCCGAGCTCACCAGGATCAGCGAGTCGACGAACTTCAACGGCATCAAGCTGCTCGATGGCTCGAACGCGTCGCTGACGTTCCAGATCGGTGCGGGAGACTCCGCCACCGCGGACCAGATGTCGGTCAACCTGACCAACGTCGCCACGGTGGCGGGTGCGGTCAGCGCGCTCACCTTCACCTCTTCGGCGGATGCTCTGACGTCGCTCACCGCGATCGACACGCAGATCAAGGATGTCTCCACGGCCCGCGCCTCGCTCGGTGCTGACCAGAACCGCATGGAGAGCATCGTGCGCAACATCGCGGTCTCGAAGGAGAACATCACCGCTGCCGGTTCGCGTATCCGCGACACCGACATGGCAGAAGAGATGGTCAAGTTCACCCGTGCCAACATCCTCTCCCAGGCAGGTACGGCCATGCTCGCGCAGGCCAACCAGTCCAACCAGGGAGTTCTTCAGCTCCTCCGCTAACCCGGAGGCCGCTGAACTCAACCGGGCCGGCGCCCGGTGAGCACAGGCTGGGGGTCGGCAGGAACGAACTGGACCTCGTTCCCGCCGGCCCCCGGTTCTCTCTTCGGGCGCGCCCCGAACCCTGACCGACCACCGAGCGAGAGGACTCATCGTGGGCACCACCATTGACGGCCTCTCGAGCGGCCTCGACACCACCTCGCTCATCAACAGCCAGCTGGCCGTCGAGACCATTCCGCAGAACCTGCTCAAGGCCAAGGTCACCACGACCCAGACCTTCGTCTCGGCCCTGCAATCGCTCAACTCCCGCGTCTCCGGGCTCGGCGACCTCGCCACGGCCACCGCGGCATCCGGTGCACTCAACCTGTTGTCGACCACTAGTTCGTCCGACAAGGTCGTCGCCTCGGTGACGACGTCAGCGGCGCCAGGCGACATCGAGATCGTGGTCGGCGCACTCGCCAAGGCGCAGAAGTCGGTCACGGCGGCGATGCCCAGTTGGCCCGACAGCCCACCGAAACTCACCATCGTCGGCAGCGATGGCACCTCGACTGAGATCACCCCGGCATCCGGTTCGCTCGACGACGTGGTCAGTGCCATCCGCAACGCCGGCGTTGGGGTCAACGCGGTCAAGGTCGCGGCAGGCACCGACGCGAACACCGGCGAGCCGCTCTACCGACTTCAGTTGTCCTCCACCGCCACCGGCGAAAAGGGCGCCTTCGAGGTCTATCGCGGCACGGCCAGCGACGTCTCCGGCGGCACCGCCACCAACCTGCTCACCTCTCCCGGGGCGGCCACCATCTCTGCGGCCCAGGACGCCAGGGTCACGCTCTACGCCGGAACCGCGGCGGAGCAGTCGATCTCCTCGGCCACCAACACCTTCTCCGAGCTGCTTCCCGGTGTGTCCGTCACCGTCTCAGCGGTATCCGCAGACCCGGTCACCGTGAGCGTCGCCAGGGATGACGCCGCGATCAGCACGAAGGCCAAAGATCTGGTCGCCGGCATCAACGGCGTCTTCTCGCTCATCTCGGTCAACTCCAGCGTCTCGACGAGCACGAGCAGCACCGGCACGACGAGCACCAAGGGTGGACTCTTCACCGGCGACAGTATGGTGCGCGACGTCAACCAGAAGGTGCTCACCGCGGCATCCGCACCCGTCAACGGCCGCTCGCCGTCGGAGTTCGGCATCAGCGTGACCAAGTCCGGCACCATCGAATTCGATGCCGACAAGTTCGCCGCCGCGCTCGCCAAGGACCCTGCCCTCGTGGAGTCGGTCGTGCAGACCATCGCAACCCGTGTGGCTGCAGTGGCGGCAACCGCGTCGGACAAGTACGACGGCCAGATCACCGCGAAGATCACCGGCAAGCAGACGGAGGTGCGCACGCTCGGAACGCAGATCGACTCGTGGGACACCCGCCTCGCGGCCCGACGCACCAGCCTTCAGACCACCTACGCCGCCCTCGAGGTACAGCTCAGCAACCTCACTGCCCAATCGACCTGGCTCGCTTCCCAGGTCTCCGCGCTCACATCCTCGTCATCGTAGAGAGACTCACCAGAACCATGAACTACGGATCCCGTAACCAGCTCTCGCAGTACAACAACGACGCCGTGCTCTCGGCCACCCCGGTGCGCCTTCTCACGATGCTCTACGACCGACTCCTGCTCGACCTCGCCCGTGCCGAGGCCGCGCAGACGGCGGAGCGGTGGGATGTCGCCAGCACCAACCTGCAGCACGCCCAGGCGATCATCACCGAACTCGAGTCCTCACTCAAGGTGGAGATGTGGGATGGCGCCGCCGGCCTCATGGGACTCTATGGCTACGTGACCAACGCCCTCATCGGCGCGAACATGCACCGCGACGTGCTGCGCACCCGCGAATCGATCGCCCTCCTCGAACCGATCCGCCAGGCCTGGCACGAAGCTGCTGCCGACCTGCCCACCGCACACGCCGACCCGCGGGTGCGAAGCGGCGTCGGCGTTGGCTGACACCGCAGTGGCCACCTCCGGGTGGCTCAAGGTGCTCATGGAGCTCGGCGCCGAGGCCGAGAATGCGGCTTCGGCTGCGGCAGCAACGCTCGGCATGGACGATCCCGCTCGGAGTGGGGGCCCTGCCCGAGGACCTGATCGAGATGGCGCAAGCGACGCTCAGGGCGCAGCATGCCGCCATCGCGACACTCGAGAACATGCGCGACGGCGTGGGCAGACAGCTCATGGCCCTCCGCACCGTCGACCTCGAACGCCCGCCCGCGAGGTCCGTTTACCTCGATGTGGTCGGCTGACAACTCGCCCCGCCGAGCCCGTAACAAAATTTCTACAAAAACTTCCCCACGCACCTAACCGCCACGCGCCACGCGCCGATAGCTATCTGTGAAGAGCACGGATCGCTCGAATCAGGCCACGGATCGGCCACCCGCAAGTTGGTGAATCGGGGTGCCGTGTTCAATTCTGTGACGTCTTCAGCGCTGTCTAGCGCGCTGGATGGTCTCGCGATGCGTCAGCGCGTCATCGCGAACAACATCGCGAACATCAACACCCCCGGCTATCACGCCCAGCGGGTCGAATTCGAGAACGCGCTCGCCGCATCGGTGAAGAGCGGTAGCGGCCAGGTCGCACCGACCGTCGCCCGTTCGCTCGAGCCCACCCGGCTCGACGGCAGCAACGTGAACCTCGACACCGAGACTCTCTCCAACATCGACACGGTGCTGCGCTTCCAGTTCGCCTCCCGCGCGATCGACGGCCAGTTCTCGAGCATGCGCACCGCGCTCAGGAGCAGCTGATGACCTTCGACGCGATCGGTATCGCCAGCACCGGCCTCACGGTCAACCGCAAGTGGCTCGACGCCGTCTCCGACAACCTCGCGAACATCAACACGGTCAAGCCGTCGGATGGCGAAGCGTTCCGCGCCCGCTACATCGTGGCCGAGGAGGGTGCCGGCGTCTCCGGTGTCTACGTGAAGGGCGCGGCCTACGGCAACGCGGAAGGTCGCCTGGTCTACGAACCCGATCACCCGCTCGCCGACGACGAGGGCTACGTGCGTTACCCGGACATCGACATGGCCTCGCAGATGGGTCAGCTCATCATGGCTCAGCGCGCCTACCAGGCCAACGCCGCCGTCGTCGACCGTGCCCGCGAGACCTATGCCGCCGCTCTCGAAATCGGTCGCTCATGATCGGCGCGATCGGTGCGGTTCAGGGCACGGCCCCGAGCGGCTACCTCCAGGGCACCCAGTCAGCGAACGGCGCCGGCGCGTTCGGTGCGTCGCTCACCGGCGCGATCGACAACCTGCAGGGACTGCAGGGCGCATCGAACGAGCTCGCCATCAAAGCCGTCACCGGTGATCTCACCGACATCCACAACGCCACCATCGCCTCGTCTCGCGCGGCAGTCACGCTCGAACTGGTCGCAGCGGTCCGCAACAAAGGCCTTGAGGCCTTCAACGACATCATGAGGATGCAAGCCTGATGCCCACCGTTCTGTCCAACATCTTCGGCCGCCTCTCGACCACCGTCCGCGGATTCACCGTTCCCCAGCGCACCATCGCGATCATCGGTGTCGCCGTGCTGCTGCTCGGCGCCGCAGCGCTCGGCACCTGGGCCACGAAGCCGGCGCTCACCCCGCTGTTCTCGGGCCTCAAGGCCGAAGACGCGAGCGCGATCGTCGAGCAGCTCCGCACCGCCAACGTGACCTACGAGCTCGCCGACGGCGGCGCCACGATCCTCGTGCCCCAGGAGCACGTGTACGACGAGCGACTCAAGGCGGCATCGGCCGGTCTCCCGGCGGGTACCGACACCGGCTACGCCCTGCTCGACGCGGTGGGCATGACCTCCTCCGAGTTCCAGCAGTCGGTGAGCTACAAGCGTGCTCTCGAAGGCGAACTCGCCCGCACCATCACCGCCATGGACGGCGTCAAGTCGGCTTCGGTGCAGCTCGCCATCCCCAAGGAGTCGGTGTTCATCTCCGAGAAGGCCAACCCCACCGCATCCGTGTTCATCTCCACCTCACAGGGTGTCTCGCTCTCGAACGACCAGGTCCAGGCCATCGTGCACCTCACGTCGGCGTCGATCGAGAACATGCAGCCCACCGATGTCGCCGTGATCGACTCGACCGGTGTCGTGCTCTCCGCCGTGGGGACCGGCCAGACCGGTTCTGGCGAAGACCGGGCCTCCGCCTACCAGGAGGGCGTGCGGATGTCGGTCCAGACGATGCTCGACAAGATGGTCGGCCCGGGCAACGCGTCGGTGGTCGTGGCCGCAGACATCAACCAGGAGTCCGCCTCTCGCGTCGAAGAGTCCTTCAGTGCCCCGGAGGGCGCGCTCGCGCTCACCGAATCCGTGGACAGCACCATCGTCGGCGGGGGAGCCGGTGGGCTCACCGCAGGCGTGCTCGGTCCAGACAACATCGCGGTGCCGGATGCGACCACCACGACGAACGCCGACGGCACGACCACCACCACGAACGCCGACGGCACCACGAGCACCTCCACCGTGCGCACCAACGCGATCAACAAGGTGACCGAGACCCGCACCATTCCGGCCGGCGCGCTCAGCCGCCAGACGGTGTCGGTGGCACTCAACGCCTCCGCCGCGGCCGCCGTCAACGTGGGCGAGGTCAGCGACCTCGTCACCGCGGCTGCTGGCCTCGACCCGGCCCGCGGCGACTCCGTCGTGGTGAAGGTCGTGCAGTTCAACAAGACCGGTGCGGAGGATGCCGCCAAGGCGCTCGCCGACGCGGCCGCAGCCGAGACCGCCGACCGAGTCCAGTCCCTCGTGACCACCGGCATCATCACGCTCGGCATCGTGCTGCCGATCGTGCTGGCGCTCATCCTCTTCTCCCGCCGCTCCAAGCGCGAGGAGCGCGAGTCCATCGACGTGGGGTCGCTCAGCGACATCCTCAACGCGCCGACCGGTCCGATGAAGCTCGGAAGCCAGGACGCGCTCGACATGGCCTCCATGTCGCCGTTCGGCGAACTGTCCGAGCTCGACCGCAAGAAGTCCGACATCAAGGCGCTCGCCGACAGTGACCCGGGTCGCACGGCCGAGTACCTCCGCAGCCTGATGGAAGAGCGGCAGACCGTATGAGCATCGTGAAGGAGGGAATCTCCGGCACCCAGAAGGTCGCCATCGTTCTGATGAACATGGACCAGGAGGGCGCAGCCCGGGTCATGCAGCAGTTCACCGACACCGAGGCCGAGGACATCGCCGCGGAGATCGTGCGTCTGCGCCGGGTCGACAGCCTGGTGGCGGAGCGTGCGCTCAACGAATTCCACTCGATGACCGTCGCCGGTGAACGCGACCAGCGCGGTGGCGCCGATTTCGCCACCGGACTGCTCGAGGCATCCTTCGGCGCGGAGAAGGCAGCCGGCGTCATGGGACGCGTCGTGTCCGCCATGGGCGGCAAGGGCTTCGAGTTCCTCGATGCGGTCGATTCCACCAAGCTCATCCACGCACTCGATGGGGAGATGCCGCAGACGATGGCGCTCATCCTCGCCCACCTTCGCCCAGAGCACGCCTCGGCAGTGCTCGGCGGGTTCCCGCCGGAGATCCGCATCGACGTCGCCCAGTGCATCGCGACCATGGGCACCGTCACGCCCGAGACGATCTCGATCGTCGCGGAGAGCCTCAAGGCCCGCACCGGCGCCTCCGTTGCACCGCGCGAGGCGGCGGCCGTCGTCGGAGGTGTGCAGCCCCTCGTCGAGATCATCAACCGGGCGGATGTCGCGACCGAGCGTGCACTGCTCGACGCGCTCGAGGCCCGCGACCCACTCCTCGCCGAGGAGGTGCGCTCGCGCATGATCACGTTCGCCGACATCCTCAAGTTCGCTGCCCGCGACGTGCAGCAGATCCTGCGCGGTATCGACATGGGGCAGCTCAGCCGTGCACTCAAGGGTGCTCCCGATGCGATCGCCCAGTCCATCAAGGCGAACCTCTCCGAGCGCAACCGCGAATCCCTCGAAGAGGAGATCACGAACCTCGGTGCCGTCCGTTCCGCCGAGGTCGACGACGCCAAGGCCGTCGTGGTGCGCAACATGCGTGCGCTCGTGGCCGAAGGCACCATCTCCATGCAGGTCGAGGGTGAGGATGACGACCTTGTCGACTGATCTCGGTTTCGCCCGTACGGATTTCCCCGTCTTCGGCGCCCAGGCGGCCGTGCGGATCGACGAGGACGCCCGCACCCGCGGGCACGCCGCCGGCTATGTGGCCGGCCTCGCGGCTGCGAACCTCGAAGCGGTTCGCCGTGCCGAGATCACCGCGGCCCGCGCCGCCGAAGCGGAGCAGGTCGCGCGCGAGAACATGGAGCGCGCCGTCGAGGCGCTTCGCTTCGCCGCCTACTCGTTCGACGCCCGGATGGCGCCCGCCGTGGAATCGGTGCACGCAAGCCTTCTGGCTGCCGCGATCGACATCGCCGAAGCCATCATCGGCGTCGAGCTCAGCGACGCCGACCTCTCGGCGCGTGCCGCCGTGACCCGCGCGCTCGCCGACACCGACCCGACGACCGTGCGCCGAGTGCGTCTCAACCCCGCCGACGCCGCCCGGCTCGACGCAGACCAGCGCGCCGCGCTCGGTGTGGAGATCGTCGCCGACACGTTTCTCGCGCAGGGCGACGCGATGACCGAATTCGAGGAGGGTGTCCTCGACGCCCGCCTCGGCACGGCCGTTGCACGCGTACGCGCAGCGCTGGGGGAGCTCTCGTGAGCGCCTCCGTGCTCGACCGTCTGCCTGCGGCGCTCGTCGCAGCGCGCCCGGAGCGCATCGGCTCCGTCGCGTCGATCGTGGGCCTCGGCGTGGAGATCAGCGGACTTCCGGTCGCCATCGGCGACATCGTGACCATTGGCGACGCTCCCGGCGTCAGCGCAGAGGTGGTGGCCACCACGCGCACCGGTGCACGCTGCATGCCGCTCGGCCGAATGAACGGTGTGAAGGCCGGCGCCCAGGTGCGTACCTCCGGCGTTCCGCTCCAGGTTCCCACCGGCCCAGCACTCTACGGTCGCGTCATCGACGCCCTCGGTCGCCCGATCGACGGCAAGGGTCCGCTCGGCGTGACCGCAATGGTTCCCTTCGACAACGAGGCGCCGTCTGCGATGCAGCGGGCGCGCATCGACACCCCGCTGCAGCTCGGGGTGCGGGTGCTCGACACCCTCACCACCGTCGGTCGGGGTCAGCGCATGGGGCTGTTCGCCGGCTCCGGTGTCGGCAAGTCGTCGCTGCTGTCGATGATCGCCAGGGGCACGGATGCCCAGGTGTCGGTGATCGCCCTGATCGGCGAGCGCGGGCGCGAGGTTCGCGAGTTCCTCGAAGACGACCTCGGCGCAGAGGGCCTCGCCCGATCCATCGTCGTGGTCGCCACCTCCGACGAGCCGGCGATGATGCGTATGCGTGCGGCTTTCGTCGCCACCCGCATCGCCGAATCCTTCCGCGAGGCCGGCGCCGACGTGATGCTCATGATGGACTCCCTCTCCCGCGTGGCCATGGCCCAGCGTGAGATCGGCCTCTCGGTGGGCGAACCGCCCGCCACCCGCGGCTACCCGCCGTCGACCTTCTCCGTGCTCGCCCGCCTGCTCGAGCGGGCCGGCACCGGTCCCCGGGGTTCGGTCACCGGCATCTACACCGTGCTCGTCGACGGTGACGACCACAATGAGCCGATCGCGGATGCTGCCCGCTCGATCCTCGACGGCCACGTGACGCTCGATCGCAAGCTCGCCATCGCGGGGCACTTCCCGTCGATCGACGTGCTCGGTTCGGTGTCCCGCGTCGCATCCCGCATCATCGACCGGGAGCAGAGCGATTCCGCCGGCATGCTGCGCGGTGTTCTCGCCGCACGCCGCGCCGCCCAGGATCTGCTCGATGTCGGCGCCTACCAGCCGGGTGCGAACCCGAAGGTGGATGCCGCGGTCACCTACCAGCGCGAGATCGACGACTTCCTGCGCCAGCGCATGGATGACCAGACCACCACGGCACAGTCCTGGGCTCAGCTCGCTCACCTCGGTCGCCTGCTCGGGGGTGCCTGATGCCCGCATCGTTCTCTCTCGCGGGCCTGCTGCGTCTGCGGCACCTCGAACAGGACCGCGCTGCTGCCGAGCTCGCTGCCGCGAACGCACGCAGGCGTGAGTCCAGCGGTCGTCGCGACCGGGTGCGAGCAGACCTCGGCGACACGCAACGCGCAGCCCACCGATGCCGCCGCACTGCACGCCGTGGCCGCCGCCCGTGCCACCGCGCGGAGCATGCTGCTCGAACTCGACGCGCTCGAGCAGGCCGACCGCGACGCGGTCGAGCGCGCTCAGGATGCCCTATCCGCAGCACGCGCACGTTCCATCGGCCTCGAGAAGTTGGCCGAGAAGCACGCCGCGGGAGTCGCCGCCGAGGCGATCCGTTCCGAACAATCCGCCATCGATGAGCTCGCTTCCACGAGCTGGCACCGCGACAACGCGGACAGGAAGGCCTGACCATGACCGTTCCCGTGACTTTCGCAGCCCCTCAGGCTGCCTCGACCGGTCGTCGTGACCTCGACCGTTCGGCTCCCGAACGCGCCGGTCGTTTCGACGCCGCACTCGCCGACGCGCATCAGTCCGGTCGATCGGATGCCGATCGCCGCCGGATGGACCGCCCGGCCACCGACCGCTCAACCCTCGAGCGCACGACGCTGGAGCGCCGCACGATGCCGCGTTCGTCCTCCGAGGCGAACGGGGCCGGGACGGCGCCCAGGAAGACCGAGACCTCGACGGCCAGCACCTCGACAGCCGCGGCTGCGAGCGCCTCGGACGCGCACACCGCTACAGCCGACGCCGCTGCAGCCGCAGGCAAGGAGACCGCGACCACCGAGGGCGCGACTCCGGACGCCGCAACCGAGGAGTCGACCACGCAGGTCGAGTCCGCGCAGGTCGAGACCACACTGAATGGAACCGCACCGACCGGTACCGCACCTGCTCCCGCCTTCATCCCGGCCACTCAGGCACTCACCCTGGCCGGTTTCGCCGTGCCGGCCGACGTCGCCGACGCGACTGTCGCGACGACCGATCACGCGCATCCGGAGTCCGCCGTCGAAGACGGCGCCTCCGGCACCACCCACTCCGCGGCCGAAGCGACGGCCGACATCACGCCCGGCACCCCGCTGGTCGGCACCGCATCATTCCCGGCGGCGGCGGCGGCAGCGTCCGCGTCCGCCACGGCATCCGCTTCGACCGGGTCCACAGGCAGCGGCACCGCCACGGCCACGGGTCCACTCACGGGCGCGCTGACATCCGCCGTCCCCGCCGGTGCGGTCGACCCCACCACCACGTCAGCCGCCGTCGCCACGACCGCGTCGACCGGACTCCCGCTCAACGCGACGACCCTCGCCGCCGGTGTTGCGGCCGCAGCCGCCGGCGCCTCGGTCACCGGTACCGCTCCGCGGATCACCGAACCGGCACCCGCACGCGACCAGCCCGCGCTTCCCGGCCTCGCCCCAACGGTCGCGGCTCAAGCGCCGGCCTCGGTCAGTGCTGCCGCGCCCGTTGCTGCTGCAGCTCCGGTGCAGGCGCCGCCGCTCGCCGCGCAGGTGTCCGGTCCGCTCGTTCGGCTTGCGAGCGCTGCGAACGGCGAGCACGTGGTGACCATCACCGTGACCCCCGACAACCTCGGGCCGGTCACCGTGCGCGCACACGTGAGCGGCGAGGGGATGCGCGTCGAACTGTTCGCCCCGAACGACGCGGGCCGCGACGCGCTCCGCGCCATCCTCTCCGACCTCAAGCGCGACCTCTCCGGTGCGGGCGTCTCGGCGAACCTCGACCTTTCCGGTCAGAACCAGCCGACCCCCGGTGACGGAGGCGCACGTCGCACGCCGACCCGTGCTGACTCTCAGAACGCCCAAGACGCCACCGCCCAGCCGGAGCCGGCCCAGCGCCTTGGCCTCGTGGCCGCCGGTTCCACCATCGACCTTCTCGCTTAGGAGCACAGACCATGAGCATCACACCCATCTCCGCGACAACGCCCGCCGCAACCACCGAGGCCACCACCTCGGCGACGGCCACCACCGCATCCGACAGCAAGAACTCCATGAACGCAGACATGTTCATGAAGCTGCTGATCACCCAGCTCACCAACCAGGATCCGAGTTCGCCGATGGACTCGACCCAGATGATCGCTCAGACCACGCAGCTCGCGATGATGGAGAAACTCACCGAGCTCAGCAAAACGGGCACGGAGAACTTCTCCCTCCAGATGCGCACCGCGGCGGCCGCGATGATCGGCCAGCAGGTGAGCTACGAGGGCGACGACGGCGAGACCGTCACTGGAACCGCCACCGCCGTCTCATTCGCCTCGGGTGTTCCCGTGGTCACCGTCGGCACCAAGAACGTGCCGCTCGACGTCATCTCCGGCATCGCCCGCAGCTGACAACCTCACCACTTTTTCACAACCACTTTCACAACAAGGAGAAGACAACATGCTTCGCTCGCTCTATTCCGGTATCTCGGGTCTCCGCTCACACCAGACCATGCTCGACGTCACAGGCAACAACATCGCCAACGTCAACACCACCGGCTTCAAGGCCTCTGCAGTGGTGTTCCAGGACACCCTGTCGCAGATCACTCAGGGCGCAAGCGGTCCGCAAGCCCTCGCCGGCGGCACCAACCCGGCGCAGGTCGGTCTCGGCGTGCGCCTCGCCGCGATCTCAACCAACTTCGCCCAGGGGTCCACGCAGGCCACCGGTCGTGCCACCGACGTCATGATCGCCGGTGACGGATTCTTCGTCACGCGTCAGGGCGGCGAGACGCTGTACACCCGTGCCGGCTCGTTCGACGTGGACGCCGATGGAAGGCTCGTCACCGCAGACGGCGCCATGGTCCAGGGCTGGACCGCTGTCGGCCGCCAGGTCGTTGAGGCCGGAGCGGTGGGCAACATCACGATCCCGCGGTCCACCGTCGCACCCGCCCAGGCGACCACCGCCATGAACATGCTCGGCAACCTTCCGGATGACGCGGCCGTCGGAGTGCAGCTCGTGCGCGACATCCCCGCCTACGACGCCGCGGGTGTCGCCCGTTCGTTCTCGATGACCTTCACCCGCAGCTCCACCGGCTGGGACGTGTGCGGCACCGACGAGAACGGTTCGACCGGGGCCACGAGCCTCACCTTCAACGACGGCGTGCTCGTCGGCGGCGGCACCCTCGCGGTCGGTGGCATCAGCGTCGACATGTCGGCGCTCACCGGCTACGCAGGCCTCACCTCGGCCGCCGTGAGCAAGCAGGATGGCCTCCCGGCCGGCACGCTCTCGTCGTTCACCATCGGCAAGGACGGATCGGTCGTCGGCGCGTTCACCAATGGCTCGGCGCAGATCATCGCCCGCATCGCCGTGGCCACGTTCACGAACGCGGGCGGGCTCGAGAAGGCCGGCGGAACGGCCTACCGCACCACGCTGAACTCCGGAGTCGCGGCGATCGGAATCGCGGGTTCCCCCGGCATCGGGTCGCTCTCCACCGGCTCGCTCGAGATGTCCAACGTCGACCTGTCGCAGGAGTTCACCAACCTGATCGTCGCCCAGCGCGGCTTCCAGGCGAACGCCCGCATCATCACCACGTCCGACGAGGTGCTCCAGGAGCTCACGAACCTCAAGCGGTAACTGAACAGGCCGCTCCGCAGCCTTACCGAAGGCGCGGAGCGGCCGACAGTCATCCATGAGCGCGCTGCACTGCGCGCCCCAACCCGAAGGATGACCCATGATCGTGGTGACCAGGCTGAACGACAGCCAGTTCGCTCTGAACCCCGATCTCATCGAGCGCATCCATGCCACGCCCGACACCACGATTGTGTTGCTCGACGGCACGAAATACATCGTCACCGAGACCATGGGCGAGGTGATCGAGATGATCGCCCGCTACCGCGCGCGCATCATCAGCCTCGCCAGGTCCATGTTCAGCGGCGAGTCGGAGTCGGACGACACCGAACACCACCACGCCATTCTCGGGCTCGTGCCCAACCCCGACGATCACCTGAAGTCCGGCCAGCGGCACTCCGCCGGCGTCACCGATCTGCCCTCGAGAGGAGGCCGCACCTGATGGATCCAGCAACCATAATCGGCATTCTCGTGGCGTTCGGCGCCCTGCTCGCGATGATCTACATGGAGGGCGCAAGCCCCACAGCGATCCTCCTGCCGGCGCCGATGATCCTCGTGTTCGGGGCCACGTTCGGCGTCGCCCTCGCCAGCTCGACGGTCGCCGATTTCCTCTTCGCGCTCAAGGCCGTGCCGCGGGCATTCCTTGCCAAGCCGTCGAAGCCGGCGAAGCTCATCGACCAGATGGTGGAGATCGCGGATGTCGCGCGCAAGGAGGGCCTTCTTGCCCTCGAGCGTGAGGCGGAGAAGGTGAAGGACCCGTATCTCAAGAGCGCGTTGCAGAGCATCGCCGACGGAATGGATGCCGAGGAACTCGCCATCCTGCTCGAAGACCGCATCGCCACCCAGGAGAAGTCGCTCAAATCCGCCGGCAAGATCTTCAACTCCATGGGCGGGTACGCCCCCACGATCGGCATCATCGGCACCGTCGTGTCGCTCACCCACGTGCTGGAGAACCTCTCCAAGCCCGATGAGCTCGGGCACATGATCGCCGCCGCGTTCGTAGCGACCCTCTGGGGCGTGCTGTCGGCCAACTTCATGTGGTTGCCGATCGCAGGTCGTCTCACCAGGCTCGCCGAACTCGAAGTGCAGACCCTCACCCTCACCATGGAAGGCGTGTTGGCGCTGCAAGCCGGCAGCCAGCCCAGGGTGCTCGGTGAGAGACTGCGCGCACTGGTCCCTGCGGGCAAGCCAGCGAAGGCCGGTAAGGCCGGTAAGGCCGAGAAAGTCGCGGCATGAGCGGCCACGGCCGTGGCCGGGGCAAGCGCGGCAAGGGCGGCGGGCACGACGGCGAAGAGCATCCGGACGAACGCTGGCTGGTGTCCTACGCCGACATGATCACCGTGCTCATGTGTCTGTTCCTCGTGCTGTTCGCGATGTCATCGGTGGATGCCGGCAAATACGAGCTGCTCAAGAACTCGTTGGCGACCGGATTCGGTGCGACCCCGAGCGACACCGTCGACACGGCGACCGGCGTGATCGTGCCGGAGGAACTCGTAGCGGAGGACGGCGCCGGTTTCACGAGCGGTGACGCGACGCCCGAGGATCTCGCCGAGGCGGAGTTGTCGAAGCTCGAGTCGCTGGAGCAGAACATCAACGCGGCCCTCGCCTCTCAGGGGTTGGCGCAGACGGTGGAGTACACGCTCGACGAGCGCGGACTCACCGTGCGGCTTGCGGCGTCCGAGACCTTCTTCGAGTCGAACAGCACGTCGCTCAGCTCGGTCGCGCAGGCCGTGCTCGGAGCCATGGGGCCGATCATGCACGACTCGACCCTCGACATCGCCGTGGAGGGCCACGCCGACCAGCGGGCCGCCACATTCCCGTTCGCGACCAACTGGGAACTCGCCTCCGGGCGCGCCACCCAGGTGCTGCGCTTCCTGGTGGAGAGCGGCGGCGTCGCGGGCGACAAGATCGCGGCCACCGGATACGGTTCGGCACGACCACTGGTTCCGGGGGACTCGCCGGAGGCCCTCGCCAAGAACCGGAGGGTCGACGTCGTCATCCTGTCCGATCAGACCGACGAGGTGCGCGCCATCATGGCGGAACGCAGCAAAGCGCTCGGTGCGATCCCGGCCGCAGACGCCCATGCGGAGGAGAAGAGCGACGGTCATGGCACTGGAGGCCACCACCGACAGTCACGGGAAGACGACCACGAAGACCACCGACAGTCACGGAGAGACGACCACCAAGACCACGACCGACAGTCACGGCGCCGAGACGAAACCGAAGGCCACCACCAAGAAGGCCGAGCCTGCAAAGGCGGAATCGAATAAACACTGACTCCTACTAACGCGGCGCCGAGCGCTGCCGATAGTGGTTTACGTGACGGTCCAGGAACATTTGGGGAGTCGTGCGCCCTCGCCGGCTAGCCCGGTAGAGCCCTACGACTTCCGACGCCCAGTAACGCTGGCGAGAGAGCAGCTTCGTGTGCTCGAGCTCGCATTCGACACCTTCGCGCGCCAGTGGGGAACCCAGCTGACCGCCAAGGTGCGCATCGCCTCCGAGGTGACCTCGACGCAGGTCACCATGCTCAGCTACGCCGACTACGTGTCACAGCTCCCGGCCACAACGGTCCTGGTGCTCTGCTCGGTCGAGGGCGCATCCGCTCGCGCCGTCATCCAGTTCCCGCCCGTCGCGGCGCTCGGCTGGGTCGGCCGCCTGGTCGGCGGCACGGTGCCGGTCAACCAGCCCGACCGGCCGTTCACCCCGATCGAGACCGCCCTCATCCGTCGCCTCATGAACGAGGCGATCGAAGATCTCCGCTATGCGCTCGGCACCCTTCTTCCCGCAGCGGTCGAGGTCGAATCGATCGAGCACGCCTCCCAGACCGTTCAGGCAGCGGCCCCGGCCGACCTCATGCTCGTCGCCCACTTCGCCGTGCAGGTCGGCGACATCGTGGCCCCGGCCACCCTCGCGATCCCGGCCGACAGCGTGCTGCCGCAGCTCGCCTCGGCGGAGCCGGTGGTCTTCACCGGCACCTCTTCCGAGTTGCTCAGCGCACAACTCAGCCGAGTGTCGGTGGAGGTGGCGGTGCGATTCGAGCCGGCACCCGTGCGGCCGAGCGCCGTACTCGCGCTCGCCGTGGGCGACGTGCTGACCCTGCCTCATCCTCGCCACCAGCCGTTGACGATCAGCGTCGACGGACAGCCTCTGGCCCAGGCGGCCGTCGGAGCGAATGGCCTCCGACGTGCAGTCGTCGTCGTCAACAACCAGGAGAACTCATGATCACCGCACCGTCGTCTGTCGAGACCGCAGCGGCCACAGCGCTTGTGCGCCAGCTGCCCAGCATCCAGCCGCTCACCGCAACGCCCGCGGCAGCCGGCGCCTGGTACGGCCAGACCGCAGGGGCCATCACGGCCTCCTTCGTCGGAGGGATGTCCGCAGACTTCGCGGTCGTGCTCGCCGACGCCGACGTCACCGCGGCCGCCGCGGCGGCCGAGTCGCCGCTCCTCACGGTCGCCGACATGATGCGCCCCGCCCTGGATGCGGCGAGCGAGGTGCTCGGCGCAGGTGTTCTCGGCGACGTGCAGCGCGAGGACGCCCCGGCGCTGTTCGACCACGAGGAAACGAGGGTCTTCCAGCTCACCGCGGCAGGCGTCACGGCGGGCTGGTTCGCCATCCGTCGCCGCCGCGGAGCGCACTCGGCCAGCGCCCCGCAGCCGTCGCACGACTCGGTGGCAGGCAAGCTCGGCCGCATCAACGACGTCGAGATGCTCCTCACGGTCGAGATCGGCCGCACACGCATGTCGGTTCGCGACGTGCTCTCGCTCGAGCCCGGCCAGGTCGTGGAACTCGACCGCGCGGCCGGCGCCCCCGCCGACGTGCTCCTCAACGGACGACTCATCGCGCAGGGCGAGATCGTGGTCGTCGACCAGGAGTTCGCCGTACGCATCACCACCATCCTCGACGTCGAGGCGCTCTAGATGGATGCCGTCATCATCGCGGTTCGCGCCGCCGTCTCCCTCGCCGTGGTGCTGGGGGTGGTGTGGTTCCTGCACCGCAGGCTCACCCGCGGCACGAACGCGCGTCCGTCGGCGAAGCCGGTGTCGCTCATCGGTCGGCAGGCGGTCGGTCAGAAGGCGTCGGTCGTGGTGATCGAGGTCGACGGCACCCGCTTCCTGCTCGGCGTCACGGAGCAATCGGTGTCGGTGTTGCACAGCGGCGATGCGCCGGTCACCTCCTCGGTCGAGACCACGGATGTCGCCTTCGCCCGCACGATGACGGGCGCGCTCGCCGCTTCCGACCAGGCGCACGGTGCTTCACCCTCCACGCCGTCAGCTTCCGCGGCGCCGTCCCGACTTCCGGTCGCCGCATCCACCGCTTTCCTGCAGCCGACGGGCGCCTTCGCCGGCTCGATCCTGTCGCCCTCCACCTGGCGACAAGCCGCAACAGTTCTCAAGTCGACGCGCTAGACGCACCGACAGTCACACCCTCCACGCAAACATTCCGGTCCAGGAAGAAATTCAGATGAGCGCATCGAGCACGACGACACGAGGAGCCGCACCGCGCGTGCGCTCGTCACTCGTCTCCCGGCCGTTCGCCATCGCCGTCGCCGCCATGTTCGCCGCCCTGGTCTTCACGATGATCAGCGCATCCGCCGGCTACGCGGCCACCATCGACCCGACCCCGTCGCCGACTCCGGCCGACGGCGGCCTGTCGATCGACATCAACGGCCCGAACGGCTCCCCGTCGTCGTCGATCGTCACGCTGCTCGGCATCACGGTGCTGTCCGTGGCCCCGGCGCTCCTGCTCATGACGACCTCGTTCACCAAGATCTTCATCGTGCTGGCGATGACGCGGAACGCTCTCGCTCTGCCGTCGATCCCGCCGAACCAGGTGCTCGCGGGCCTTGCGCTGTTCCTGTCGCTGTTCATCATGTCCCCGGTTCTGACCGACATCAACACGTCGGCCGTGCAGCCGTACCTTGCCGGCCAGCTCGACTTCGCCCAGACCGTCGACGCCGCATCCGGCCCGCTCCGCACCTTCATGCTCGCGTTCACCCGGGAGGAAGATCTCGCTCTGCTCACCCGGGCCGCCGGTCAGGCGAACCCGGAGAATGCGGAGTCGGTTCCGCTGCTCACGCTCATCCCGGCGTTCATGATCTCGGAACTCCGCTCCGCCTTCATCATCGGCTTCGTCATCTTCATCCCGTTCCTCGTGATCGACCTCGTCGTCTCCGCGGCGCTGATGTCGATGGGCATGATGATGCTCCCGCCGGTGATGATCTCGCTGCCGTTCAAGATCCTGCTGTTCGTGCTCGTGGACGGCTGGGGCCTCATCATCACCACCCTCATCACCAGTTATCGGGGTGGCTGATGGACACCAACGCCGTCATGGACATCGCCCTTTCGGCGCTGACCACCGCGGGCATGCTGTCGGCCCCGGTGCTCATCACCGCCCTCGTGGTCGGTTTCGCCATCTCGCTGCTGCAGTCGATCACCCAGATCCAGGAGGTCACGCTCTCCTTCGTGCCGAAGGCGATCGCGGTCGGGCTGGCGCTCGTCGTCACCGGACACTGGATGATCCAGGTGATGGTCTCCTTCACCAACGACCTCTTCGAACGCATCCCGTCGCTGCTCGGCGGTGGCTGAGATGGCGCTCACATTCAACATGGCGCTCGTCGAGGCGGCGATGCTCGCCGGTGTGCGCATCATCGCGTTCCTCGTGGTCGCGCCGCCGTTCTCCTCCAACGCCTTCCCCCTCCGCATCAAGGGGATGCTGGCGCTCGGACTTGCGCTCGCCGTGGGCCCGCGCGTGGCCGACGGATACATCTCGCTCGACACCGGGCCGTACATCATGGCGCTGCTGGCGGAACTCACGATCGGGCTGCTCCTCGGCTTTCTCGTGATGGTCGTCTTCTCGGCGCTGCAGGCGGCCGGGTCGCTCATCGACATGTTCGGCGGGTTCCAGATGGCTCAGGCCTTCGACCCGCAGATGAACATCAACGGCGCCCAGTTCACCCGACTGTTCCAGATCACCGCGCTCGCGCTCCTGTTCGCCTCCGACGGCTACCAGGTCATCATCGGCGGACTCACCCGCACCTTCGACGCCCTTCCGCTCGGAGCCAATCTCGATCTCGCCGAGCCCATGCAGGCGCTCACCGGGGCGGTCACCCAGATGTTCCTGGCCTCACTCCAGATCGCCGGCCCCCTGATCGTCGTCCTCTTCCTCGCCGACGCCGGGCTCGGACTTCTCACCAGGGTCGCGCCGGCGCTCAACGCGTTCTCCCTCGGCTTTCCGCTCAAGGTGCTCATCACGCTCGCTCTGGGCGCCGTGGCCTTCATCACGCTTCCCCGGGTGGTCGCCTCGATCACCGAATCCGCGGTCTCCCTCTTCATGGGGGTGAACTGATGAGCGACTCAGGCGAGCGCACAGAGGCGGCGACCGACAAACGCATGAAGGAGGTGCGGGAGAAAGGCCAACTCTCCCGCTCTCAGGACCTCACCGCGTGGCTCGCCGTGGGCACGGTCGCCCTGATGGTGCCGATGACGATCAGCCTCGGGTCCACCGCGGCGACCGATCAGATGCTCACAGTCGGTGCGATCATCCAGAACCCGGATCCGGATGCCGCGCTCAAGGCGCTCTCCGACGGCTTCGGCTCCATGGCGGCGACCCTCGGGCCGATGCTCGGAGCCGTCAGCACCGTCGTGCTCGTCGGATCCATCGCGCAGGGTGGTGTGCACCCCAAGAAGTTCGCAGGCAAGTTCGACCAGTTCGACCTCGTGAAGGGCGTCGGTCGCCTGTTCGGCGGCCAGGCGTGGTGGGGCGGGTTCAAGGCCCTCCTCAAGACGGCCGTGCTCGGCATGTCGCTCTACTTCGTGGTGCAGGGACTCCTCCCGGTGATCCTCAACGGCGGGGGCCTCAGCATCAGCGCCGTGCTCACCGCTGCCGGGTCCGGCGCCGCGTCGCTGCTGCAGACGGCCGTCATCGCCGGTCTCGTGCTCGCGGCCGCGGATGCGCTGGTCGTGCAGAAACGCAACCGCAAGAAAACGCGGATGACCAAGAAGGAGGTCAAGGACGAGAGCAAGAGCTCCGACGGTGACCCCATGGTCAAGTCGCAGCGGCGCTCCCGTCAGCTGGCGATGAGCCGTAACCGCATGATGTCGGCCGTCGCCACCGCCGATGTCGTGATGGTGAACCCCACGCACATCGCCGTGGCCCTCAAGTACGAGCCGGGCAAGTCGGCACCCCGCGTGGTCGCCAAAGGGTCCGGCGAGATCGCCGCGCGCATCCGTGCCCGCGCAGAGGCCGAGGGTGTTCCGATCGTGCGCGACATCCCGCTCGCCCGCGCTCTGCACTCCATGTGCGACCTCGGCCAGGAGATCCCCGCAGATCTGTACGGCGCCGTCGCCGCGGTTCTCGCCTTTGTGATGGCCCTGCGCCGCCGGGGCTCGGCTGCGGGCACCCACACCATGTCTACCTCACCCTTCGTGACCTCTGGAGGACACTGATTATGAAGATCACCATCGGAAAGCTCGCGGTTCCCGTCGCCGTCGTCGGCATCATCATGCTGCTCGTCGT
Organism: uncultured Actinomycetota bacterium; assembly: GCA_963756375.1. Lineage (GTDB taxonomy): Bacteria > Actinomycetota > Actinomycetes > Actinomycetales > Microbacteriaceae > Marisediminicola. Next base: position 2,389,011 of record CAVWNJ010000005.1, read on the forward strand.
GGCGGTGCCTGCCTGGATGCTCGACTTCCTCATCATCATCAACATCCTCTTCGCGCTCGTCGTGCTGCTCACCACGATCTTCGTGAAGAAGCCGCTCGACTTCTCGGTCTTCCCGTCGCTGCTGCTCATGGCCACGCTGTTCCGCCTCGGCATCAACGTGGCGTCGACCAGGCTCGTGCTCGGTGACGGGTTCGCCGGCGAGGTGATCGCCGCGTTCGGCGAGGTTGCCGTCGGCGGTTCGCTCGATCATCGGGGCCGTGGTGTTCCTCATCCTCGTCGTCATCCAGTTCGTCGTGGTCACCAAGGGTGCGGAGCGCGTGGCCGAGGTGGGCGCGAGGTTCACCCTCGACGCGATGCCCGGCAAGCAGATGGCAATCGACGCCGACCTGAACGCCGGACTGATCACCGACATCCAGGCCCGCGAGCGTCGTGCGGAGGTGTCGGCCGAAGCGGACTTCTACGGTGCGATGGATGGCGCGTCGAAGTTCGTCAAGGGTGACGCGATCGCCGGAATCGTCATCATCATCATCAACGTGATCGGTGGCATCGCCATCGGCATGCTGCAGCGCGGCATGTCCGCCACCGAGTCGATCGAGACGTACACGCTGCTCACCATCGGCGACGGTCTCACCACGCAGATCCCGGCGCTGCTCATGGCGGTCTCCACCGGCATGATCGTCACCCGGTCGAACGTCGAGTCCGACATGGGCTCGGCGGCATCCGCTCAGCTCGGCCAGTCCCGCATGGCCCTGATGATCGCCGGATGCGCGGCCATCCTGCTCGCGCTCATCCCCGGCATGCCGAAGATCCCGTTCATCATCGTCGGCGCCATGCTCATCTTCATGTCCCAGCGGGTGAAGGCGGCGGAGACCAAGCGTGCGCACATGGTGCAGCTCGAGGAGCAGGCCCAGGCGCTGCCGCAGTTGGAGACCACCGAAGACATCCTCGAGCAGATGCGCGTGCACGCCCTCGAGGTGCAACTCGCCCCGGATCTCGTCGACCTCGTCTCGGGGGCATCCGACGACCTGCTCAGCCGGGTGCGCGCACTGCGCCGCAAGGTGGCCATGGATCTCGGTGTCGTCATCCCGCCCGTGCGCACCAGGGACAGCATCGACCTGCCGCCTTCCACCTACGCGATCCGCATCGCCGGGGTCGAGGCGGGGCGCGGCGTCGCGCCCTCCGGCAAGGTTCTGGCCCTCGGCGACTTCCTCGATGCGCTGCCCGGCACCGCCATCATCGAACCCGTCTTCGGGCTCGCCGGAAAGTGGATCCCCAGCGAGATGCGTCACAGCGCCGAGATGTCGGGCGCGACCGTCATCGACCGGGTCTCCGTCGTCGTCACCCACCTCTCGTCGGTGATCACCGCGAACGCCGCCCGACTGCTCACGAGGGAGGACGTGCGCGTGCTCACCGAGGGAGTGAAGGCGGTCAACCCTTCGGCCGTCGACGAGCTCGTGCCCGCGATCCTCAGCCTCGCGGAGGTGCAGCGCGTTCTCCAGGGGCTCCTCTCGGAGAACGTCGCCATCAACGACCTGCCGCGCATCTACGAGGCGCTGTCCTTGCGTGCCCGCGTCTCCACCGAGCCGGAAGGCCTCGTCGAGGCCGCTCGCGTCGCCCTCGGACCCGCGCTCGCGGCTCGGTACCAGGACGGCAACGACCTCCGCGTGATCATGATCGAGCCGGGACTCGAGCAGTCGATGCTCGAGTCGATGCGCCCGTCGGATCAGGGCACCCAGATCATGTTCGACCAGAACCGCATCGAGGGGCTCCTGCTCTCGCTCAAGGAGACCGTCGACTACGTCACCGCCAGCGGCAGGGAGGCTGTACTCGTCTGCGCGCCGGCGCTGCGTCCGGCCATCCGTCGCCTCGTCGCTCCGCAGCCAGGGGGTATCGCGGTGTTGTCCTATCAGGAGGTAACCTCAGCCGCGGTGAACATCGAAACTGTGGGGGTGGTCCGTGCCGCGGCATCGCTTACGACTTGAGGTGCCCACCGCGAATGACCTGCCCGCTGCGGTTGCCGCCCAGTTCGGGCCAGAAGCCGAGATCGTCGCCGCCGAACGGGTAACCGTCGGCGGCTTTCGCGGGTTCCTCGCGAAGCAGCACTTCGAGGTCACTCTTGTCGTGCCCGATTCCCCGCGAGCGGGAGGGCACGTTTTCGATAGCACCGCCAGAGCCGGTATCGAGGCGCTGCTCGCCGACGCCGACGATTCGGAGGCGCAGTTCCATCGCTCGGCTGCGCCACACGTCGGTGCCCGCCGCGGTGTTCCGCCGGTCGGCGCCGCCGCCGCTTCGCCGTTCGGCGCGGCCCCGTCCGACGCGATCGTGCCCGCGCCGCCGGCGCCCGCCGTTTCCACCGGGTCCGCTGCGTTCGACGACCTCATGGCCTCCCTCGCCTTCACCGTGCGGGCTCCCATCGCACCGAGGAGACCGGCGCCGGCGTGGATGGCTCGCCCCGGCGACCTCGTGGTCATCGTCGGGCTCGACGAGGATTCCGTGCGGGTCGCCCGCCAGGTCGCCGCGGAACTCGCGGCGTGTGTCGCCTTCTCCGACGGGTTGGGACCGGAGGGTGTCGTGCGCGTGGAGGATCGCCGTACCGCCATGGAGACGAGATCGGCCGGAGTGCTCACCGGTACCGGCACCGTCGTGGCGGCGCGGTGGAGTCCCCACGGCCGCGATGAGGAGAGATTCGCCCGCACCATGCGCGGAATGGCGGCCGATCAAGTGTGGGTGGCTGTCGATGCGCGACGAAAGTCGGAAGACACCGCGCTCTGGGTGGGCCGTCTGCAGGCCATCGTGCCCGTCGCGGGTATCGCCGTGCTCGGACGTGAGGGCACCGCGACTCCGGAATCTGTCGAGGACCTCGGTCTGCCGACAGGTTGGGTGGAGGACCCTTCAGTAGGCTGACCGGATGCTGGTTCTCACGAGAAAGTCCGGCGAGCGGGTGCTCATCGGCGACGACATCGTCATCACCGTGCTCGACACCCGAGGCGACGGTGTGCGAATCGGCATCGACGCGCCCGCCGGCGTGCGCATCTACCGTGATGAGGTGATCCGCGCGGTCACCGAGGAGAACGTGGCAGCAGCTCATGCCGGCACGGATGCCGAGGAGCGTCTGAAGTCGGTATTGGGCATTCCCTCGCCGTCACGCCCTGACGCTGCCGCACCAACGCCCGCTGCCGCACCGACGCCCGCGACCGCCCCGCGTGCCGTTCCCACTCCGGGGCCCACGTCTCCCACTCCCGGGCCCACGTCGAGCGATGGCGGGAGCCGTCCAGCACCGTCCGGACCCGCGAAACCAGGCCCGCGCTAGCAATCCTCCCCGACGCGACACGCCCGGGATGCGCGTGATTTGCGCGGCCCTCCCAGCGCACGTAATCTCTTCTCTTGTCGCCCAAAGGTGCGGGAAGCGGAAGAGCTTACCGGCCTCAAGAGGGACACAATCCGGCCAGATCATGCACACCGAGCGTGTGAGATGAACCTGGCATAGGATTTACTGCCACTTCGGAACTCGTTCTGAATCGGCCGACCGGATCCCGGTCAGCTGGTTTTGGAACTGGCCAAGAGGTGCTAGGTTAGAGAAGTTGCCCTGATGTCGGACCGGAAACGGGATGAGTTGGGTGCGTCCGATCCTTGAGAACTCAACAGCGTGCACAATGTCAAATGCCAAATACCTCGTGCGTTGAAATCGTTTCTAGCGGTTTTGATGTGTGAGATTCCTTTGGAAAAACATTAAACAAACAAAGCAAGTCAGTAATGATTTGTTCTGTCAGTTTCAAACTTGCATGCCGTCCGCCTATTCCGGTGGTGGTGTGCGCTAGATGTGCCGGTTGGTTTCGCGTTCGCGTGGGATTGATTGTGCAATCAAACATTTATGGAGAGTTTGATCCTGGCTCAGGACGAACGCTGGCGGCGTGCTTAACACATGCAAGTCGAACGATGAAGGAGAGCTTGCTCTTTGGATTAGTGGCGAACGGGTGAGTAACACGTGAGTAACCTGCCCTTGACTCTGGGATAAGCGTTGGAAACGACGTCTAATACCGGATACGAGCTTCAGCCGCATGGCTAGGAGTTGGAAAGAATTTTGGTCAAGGATGGACTCGCGGCCTATCAGGTAGTTGGTGAGGTAACGGCTCACCAAGCCGACGACGGGTAGCCGGCCTGAGAGGGTGACCGGCCACACTGGGACTGAGACACGGCCCAGACTCCTACGGGAGGCAGCAGTGGGGAATATTGCACAATGGGCGAAAGCCTGATGCAGCAACGCCGCGTGAGGGATGACGGCCTTCGGGTTGTAAACCTCTTTTAGTAGGGAAGAAGCGAAAGTGACGGTACCTGCAGAAAAAGCACCGGCTAACTACGTGCCAGCAGCCGCGGTAATACGTAGGGTGCAAGCGTTGTCCGGAATTATTGGGCGTAAAGAGCTCGTAGGCGGTTTGTCGCGTCTGCTGTGAAATCCGGAGGCTCAACCTCCGGCCTGCAGTGGGTACGGGCAGACTAGAGTGCGGTAGGGGAGATTGGAATTCCTGGTGTAGCGGTGGAATGCGCAGATATCAGGAGGAACACCGATGGCGAAGGCAGATCTCTGGGCCGTAACTGACGCTGAGGAGCGAAAGCATGGGGAGCGAACAGGATTAGATACCCTGGTAGTCCATGCCGTAAACGTTGGGAACTAGATGTAGGGACCATTCCACGGTTTCTGTGTCGCAGCTAACGCATTAAGTTCCCCGCCTGGGGAGTACGGCCGCAAGGCTAAAACTCAAAGGAATTGACGGGGGCCCGCACAAGCGGCGGAGCATGCGGATTAATTCGATGCAACGCGAAGAACCTTACCAAGGCTTGACATATACCGGAAACCTGCAGAAATGTAGGCCCCGCAAGGTCGGTATACAGGTGGTGCATGGTTGTCGTCAGCTCGTGTCGTGAGATGTTGGGTTAAGTCCCGCAACGAGCGCAACCCTCGTTCTATGTTGCCAGCACGTAATGGTGGGAACTCATAGGAGACTGCCGGGGTCAACTCGGAGGAAGGTGGGGATGACGTCAAATCATCATGCCCCTTATGTCTTGGGCTTCACGCATGCTACAATGGCCGGTACAAAGGGCTGCAATACCGTAAGGTGGAGCGAATCCCAAAAAGCCGGTCTCAGTTCGGATTGAGGTCTGCAACTCGACCTCATGAAGTCGGAGTCGCTAGTAATCGCAGATCAGCAACGCTGCGGTGAATACGTTCCCGGGCCTTGTACACACCGCCCGTCAAGTCATGAAAGTCGGTAACACCCGAAGCCGGTGGCCCAACCTTTTGGAGGGAGCCGTCGAAGGTGGGATCGGTAATTAGGACTAAGTCGTAACAAGGTAGCCGTACCGGAAGGTGCGGCTGGATCACCTCCTTTCTAAGGAGCATGTGCAGTCCGTCTGTATACAGCGGAGCTAACTGCCAAGTCATTTCGGGAGCATCTGTTTCCCGGTGGCGCTCATGGGTGGAACATTGACATTGTGGCCAGGTGACGTTGGGTTGCCTCCAGTACGCGGTTTTCGGATCGTTGGAACGGGGTGGTTCGGGTTGTCTGGTCTTGTGCACGCTGTTGGGTCCTGAGGGACCGGGCCGGCCGTGATGGTCGACACGTAACTCTGGGCCTTTGCCTGATTCGCCGTTGGTGGTGGGTTGGGGTGGGTACCGCCCGTAATTTGAGAACTACACAGTGGACGCGAGCATCTTAGACACTCGTGAATGATCAGCACTTCGGTGTGAAGTTGTTCCGTGATGTCTTCATTTAGAACGACAGCGTCGGTTTTACCGATGTTGCATTGTTCTTTGTGTAATTTTGTCATCAAGTTTCTAAGTGCAAACGGTGGATGCCTTGGCATCTGGAGCCGAAGAAGGACGTATAAATCTGCGATAAGCCTCGGGGAGCTGATAATAGAGCTTTGATCCGAGGATTTCCGAATGGGGAAACCCCGCCAGGCGTTGCAAGACGACCTGGTGACTCCCGCCTGAATATATAGGGCGGGTAGAGGGAACGTGGGGAAGTGAAACATCTCAGTACCCACAGGAAGAGAAAGCAAAAGCGATTCCGTAAGTAGTGGCGAGCGAAACCGGAAGAGGCCAAACCGATCATGTGTGATAGCCGGCAGGCGTTGCATGGTCGGGGTTGCGGGACTTTTCAGCAGTTACTGCCGTACTGCAACAGTTACAGCGCGATATAGACGAATGGTCTTGAAAGGCCAGTCACAGAGGGTGCCAACCCCGTAGTCGAAATGTCGTAATGGCTGGAGAAGTATCCCAAGTATCACGGGGCCCGAGAAATCCCGTGTGAATCTGTCAGGACCACCTGATAAGCCTAAATACTCCCAGATGACCGATAGCGGACAAGTACCGTGAGGGAAAGGTGAAAAGTACCCCGGGAGGGGAGTGAAATAGTACCTGAAACCGTTTGCATACAAACCGTTGGAGCCTCCTTAGTAGGGGTGACAGCGTGCCTTTTGAAGAATGAGCCTGCGAGTTAGTGATATGTGGCGAGGTTAACCCGTGTGGGGTAGCCGTAGCGAAAGCGAGTCTGAATAGGGCGATCGAGTCGCATGTCCTAGACCCGAAGCGAAGTGATCTATCCATGGCCAGGTTGAAGCGACGGTAAGACGTCGTGGAGGACCGAACCCACTTCAGTTGAAAATGGAGGGGATGAGCTGTGGATAGGGGTGAAAGGCCAATCAAACTTCGTGATAGCTGGTTCTCTCCGAAATGCATTTAGGTGCAGCGTTGCGTGTTTCTTGCCGGAGGTAGAGCTACTGGATGGCCGATGGGCCCTAAAAGGTTACTGACGTCAGCCAAACTCCGAATGCCGGTAAGTGAGAGCGCAGCAGTGAGACGGTGGGGGATAAGCTTCATCGTCGAGAGGGAAACAACCCAGACTACCAACTAAGGTCCCCAAGCGTGTGCTAAGTGGGAAAGGATGTGGAGTTGCATAGACAACCAGGAGGTTGGCTTAGAAGCAGCCACCCTTGAAAGAGTGCGTAATAGCTCACTGGTCAAGTGATTCCGCGCCGACAATGTAACGGGGCTCAAGCACACCACCGAAGTTGTAGATTTCGTGTATTAGCTAGGCATCTTTTAGGTGTCCAGGCGCACGGAGTGGTAGGAGAGCGTCGTGTGGCGAGTGAAGCGGCGGTGTAAACCAGCCGTGGACGCCACACGAGTGAGAATGCAGGCATGAGTAGCGAAAGACGGGTGAGAAACCCGTCCTCCGAAAGAACAAGGGTTCCAGGGCCAGGTTAATCCGCCCTGGGTAAGTCGGGACCTAAGGCGAGGCCGACAGGCGTAGTCGATGGACAACGGGTTGATATTCCCGTACTGACGAAGAACCGCCCAAGCTAATCCAGTGATGCTAAGTGTCTGAATCCCATAGATGGATCCCTTCGGGGTGAAGCGTTGGGCCTAGCACACGACCCTATGCTGGTGCGGTTAGCGTATTAACAGGTGTGACGCAGGAAGGTAGCTGAGCCGGGCGATGGTTGTCCCGGTCTAAGGATGTAGGCCGAGAGATAGGCAAATCCGTCTCTCATATAAGGCTGAGACCCGATGGGTAGTCGTCAAGACGAAATCAGTGATCCTATGCTGCCAAGAAAAGCATCGACGCGAGGTTCAAGTCACCCGTACCCCAAACCGACTCAGGTGTTCAGGTAGAGAATACCAAGGAGATCGAGAGAATCGTGGTTAAGGAACTCGGCAAAATGCCCCCGTAACTTCGGGAGAAGGGGGGCCCGCGGTGTGAAGGGACTAGCTCCTGGAGCACCATACGGCCGCAGAGACCAGTGGGAAGCGACTGTTTACTAAAAACACAGGTCCGTGCCAAGTCGCAAGACGATGTATACGGACTGACGCCTGCCCGGTGCTGGAAGGTTAAGAGGAACGGTTAGCCGCAAGGCGAAGCTGAGAATTTAAGCCCCAGTAAACGGCGGTGGTAACTATAACCATCCTAAGGTAGCGAAATTCCTTGTCGGGTAAGTTCCGACCTGCACGAATGGCGTAACGACTTCCCAGCTGTCTCAACCGCGAACTCGGCGAAATTGCACTACGAGTAAAGATGCTCGTTACGCGCAGAAGGACGGAAAGACCCCGTGACCTTTACTACAGCTTGGTATTGGTGTTCGGAGTGGCTTGTGTAGGATAGGTGGGAGACTGTGAAGCCGGCACGCTAGTGCTGGTGGAGTCATCGTTGAAATACCACTCTGGTCACTTTGGATATCTAACTACGAACCGTAATCCGGTTCTGGGACAGTGCCTGGTGGGTAGTTTAACTGGGGCGGTTGCCTCCCAAAAAGTAACGGAGGCGCCCAAAGGTTCCCTCAACCTGGTTGGCAATCAGGTGTCGAGTGTAAGTGCACAAGGGAGCTTGACTGTGAGAGTGACAACTCGAGCAGGGACGAAAGTCGGGACTAGTGATCCGGCAGTGGCTTGTGGAAGCGCTGTCGCTCAACGGATAAAAGGTACCTCGGGGATAACAGGCTGATCTTGCCCAAGAGTCCATATCGACGGCATGGTTTGGCACCTCGATGTCGGCTCGTCGCATCCTGGGGCTGGAGTAGGTCCCAAGGGTTGGGCTGTTCGCCCATTAAAGCGGTACGCGAGCTGGGTTTAGAACGTCGTGAGACAGTTCGGTCCCTATCCTCTGCGCGCGCAGGAAATTTGAGAAGATCTATCCCTAGTACGAGAGGACCGGGATGGACGAACCTCTGGTGTGTCAGTTGTTCCGCCAGGAGCACCGCTGATTAGCTACGTTCGGAATGGATAACCGCTGAAAGCATCTAAGCGGGAAGCCAGCTTCAAGATGAGATTTCCATCCCTTAGGGGGAGAGGCTCCCAGCTAGACTACTGGGTTGATAGGCGGGATGTGGAAGCGAGGACTAAAGACTCGTGAAGCTGACCCGTACTAATAAGCCGATAACTTGATAACACCAAAATCTGCACCCTCGGGTGCAGGGTGCTTGCGTCCACTTTGTGGTTCCCGATTTACGGTCGGGAACAACGACAACACCCCACCCAGTGGGGATGCTTGTCCACGTTCATCTAGTAAATCAACAGATGTTACGGCGGCCATAGCGAGAGGGAAACGCCCGGTCACATTCCGAACCCGGAAGCTAAGACTCTCAGCGCCGATGGTACTGCAAGGGGGACCTTGTGGGAGAGTAGGACACCGCCGGACTTAACTTGAAAACACAGAATAGCCACCCCACACGGGGTGGCTATTCTGCGTTAACGGGGTTCTTCCTCAGCGCGGTTGTACAGCGGTTGGGGCGAGCGCACCCTATCGGACCGCGCTGCGGTCTACGCTGAAGCAAGCGCGGGGCATCCGCGTCTCGAGGCCAGCAGCGCCTCTGGCGTCGACGATGGCGGGTGAGCGTGACCATAGATGTGCACGGCGAGATAGTGATCGAGGCATCCCGGCGAGTAGTGGCCGGCTTCGCTGCCGATCCCGGTAATGCGCCGGAGTGGTACACGAACATCGAGTCCGTCGAGTGGCTCACGCCGCCGCCCGTCGAGCTCGGTTCGCGGATCTCCTTCGTGGCACACTTTCTCGGTCGACGACTCGCCTATACCTACGAGGTGGTGGAGTTCGCTCCCGGCACCCGAATGGTCATGCGCACCGCCGAAGGACCGTTCCCCATGGAGACCACCTACACCTGGGAGCCTCTCTCGGAGGGACGGAGCCGGATGACCGTGCGCAACGCGGGAAAGCCGTCGGGTTTCACGAGTGTCGCGGCCCCGGTACTCGCCTCTGCCATGCGTCACGCCGTCACGAAAGATCTGCAACAGCTGAAACGCATCATGGAGGAACGCGACAACGACTGACGCACTTCTCACCCCTCGCCAACGAAGTCCCGGAGGGTCCAGGCGTTGCGGACGGCGTTGCCGTCGCCATCATTGTTGAAATAGACGAAGACGTCTTTGCCGGCATCCCGCCATTCGGCGATTCGGTCGGCCCACCATCGGAGGTCGTCGTCGGAATACGATCCACCGTAAAGATAGGTGTGATCGGGGCCGTGCATCCGCACGTAAACCGTAGACGAGGTGGCTCGCAACACGCACGGCAGGCCGGCGCCACTCATGACGCAGTAAGCGGTGTTTGTCTCCTCGAGGATGCCGAAGACGCGGTCGTCGACCCAGGAGGGATGACGAAATTCCACGGCCACGCGCATCCATTCGGGTATATGCCGTAGAAAGTATGTGAGTCGCGCATCATCGCGCGGGAACCCCGGCGGCAACTGCACGAGCATGACAGCGCGCGTGTCGCCCAGCTCATGCCATGCACTCGACATCCGCTCGACCCAGCGTTCTGGCCCGTACAGCTTCTTGGCGTGGGTGAGCCCCCGGTGGGCCTTCACCGACATGAGGAAGCCGGGCGGGGTTCGGCGCTGCCAGCTGCGGAATGACGCCGGTGCTGGCCAGCGGTAATGGCTGGCGTTCAGTTCCACCGTGCCGAAGGATGCCGTGTAGTAGGCGAGACGATCGCGCGGGGGAATCCCGTGGGGATAGAGCACTCCGTGCCAGTGGTCGTAGCTCCAGCCAGAGGTTCCGATGTGAACGCCCACCCTGCCCCCGTGATCCGCGGTCTCTAGACTCGACTCATTATGGCGAGACCTTCGGAGACCCCCAAGCCGCAACGCGCTCAAACGCCCTTCGACGGAGCGCCGGGCCTATGGGCGAAGGTGAACCGGTTTCTGTATCCGCACATCGGACCGGCGCAGTTGGGTGCCGGCTACGACGAAGAGCCCGTGCGCGCTGCGGTGGATCCGCTCTGCCCGGTGTGCTCGAAGCCGCTCACCGTGCACCGAGTTCAGCGCGATGAAGGCAAGCGCACCTTCCTCAACTGCCCGTAGCCGCAGGATTCTCGCCGCGAACGCCGAAACCCCCGACCATTCGGGTGGTCGGGGGCCTTCGGGTGACTCAGCGAGATGGCGCTTAGCGCAGAACGCCACACACGGCGGGGTCGGTCGCCTCGGCGGGCAGGTCGGGGTTCAGCTCGCTGGCGCCTTCCTTGCTGAAGCTGTACATGCCGTCTTTGTCGTAGTCGAGACCGTGAATGACGATAACGCCCTCACCGGCGCGGATGGATTCGGCGATCTCTTTCGCCGTTCCGCCGCCTCCCGCGTACCCGGTTCCCGCGACATCCGTGAACTTGATGTTGTCGCGGCTGTAGGAGTAGCTGCCGTTGGAGGAGACCGGGAAGCGGCTCACGTCGAGGAAGCTCGCCGGCGTGGTGTCGCCGGTCGTGTTCAGTGAGACGACAACGGGACCGTAGGCCGGCACGCCTTCGACGGTGTTGAGGCGGCCGTCGCCGTTACTGTCCTGGGCCAGCGTGGGGCACTCGTTCAGCGCCTGGTTGCCGTAGTGAATGTGCTGCGCGTGGGGGGCGTCGGGGGTGAGCCCGGTGGCGTGGATCTCGATGTGCTTGATCTTCTTGTTCTGCACGATCGCCTTCGCGGTGCCGGATGCTCCCGAGCCGTTCAGCGAGGTGAGGGTGGCCGTAAGGGTGACGCGCTTGTCGTTGCCCTTCCGGTCGTCCGACTTCTCGTGCGCGACGGCGGGTCCCGCACCGAGGGTGGCGACGGTGATCAGGGCGACAGCGCATGAGGCCAGCAATGATTTCTTCATTGGACTTGCTCCTTTGCAAGTGAAGCGGCGGATCGGGGGATCCGCCGTCTTTGACATGTTCGGAGCCGCACCCATCGGAGTTTGGCGTGCTGGCGTTGTCTGTGAATTCTCGGCGAGCGGCCGCCGTGGGAATGAACGCGGCGACACCGGGCGTTGGTGAAGAAGATGAAACTCATGCCTGCTCAGACCGTGCCCGCACTTGACCTTCCGCTCGTCGATGGACGCACCACCGCCGACCTCTCCCTCGGCACCGGCGACCAAGGGCGCTTCACCCTCCTCGTCTTCTTCCGTGGTCTGCACTGCCCGGTGTGTCGTCGTCAGCTGATCGAAGTGGATCAGCGACTCGACGATCTCCGGAGCGCCGGCATCGGCCGAGTGGTCGCCGTGAGCATGGAGTCCGCCGCACGCAGTGCCCGCATCGTCGAGAAATGGCAGTTGAACGACCTCCCGGTCGCGCACGATCTGAGCGAGGAGCAGGCGCGGCAGTGGGGCCTGTTCATCTCCGACGGCATCAAGGAGGGAGAACCGGACCGGTTCAGCGAACCCGGACTGTTCATCCTCGACTCAGATGGTTCGCTCTACTGGAGCAGCGTGGCGAGCATGCCGTTCGGCCGTCCGGCCATCGATGACGTCATTGCCGGGGTCAGGTATGCGGAGGACCACTCCTACCCGGCCCGTGGCGCCGCCTGATCCAGTTCGCCCGATTCGTCGGTGAGTTCGGTGGTCACGGTCACGTCGTTGTGCAACGTGCGATGCACCGGGCACCGGTCGGCGATGTCGAGGAGTGTCGTCCGCTGCTGATCCGACAGGTCGCCACGGATACGAATCGCGCGACGGATGATTTCCGGACGAGCCGCCGTGTCGGACGAGGACCCGGCCTCCTTCGTAGCGCCGTGGGCGCGCGTGTAGGTAAGGGTCACCTCGACCTCCTCGAGCGGCCACTTCTTGCGCGCCGCGTACATGCGCAACGTCATCGAGGTGCACCCGCCCAGGGCCGCCAGCAGTAGTTCGTACGGGGACATGCCCGAATCGAGCCCGAGCGGTGTCGGCTCATCGGAAGTGATCCGGTGGTGAGCGGTCTCTACGATCTGGCCGTATGGCCCTTCGCCGCTCTCGGTGACGCGCACCGCGCCGGCGGGAAGCTCGGCGGTGGGGGCCTGTTCGACCTCCGGTGGAGCATCCGCACCCTCTGCTGCCGACTCGACGTCGGGCAGGTAGCGCTGTGCCCACGCGCCGATTACGGACGCCGCGAACGCGGCATCCCCGGGTGTGGTGAGCAGGTGATCGGCGCCGTCGAGAGAAACGAACGACTTGGGATGCCGGGCCGCGTCGAAAATGACCCGCGCGTTGTCGACCGGAACGATGCCGTCGTCGGGTGAGTGCATCACGAGCAGAGCGGCGTCGAGCTCGGCGATCCGCTCACACTGCCGCTGCTCCTTCAGATCGTTGACGAATTGACGTCGGATGCGGAACTCGCGTCCTCCGAGGCTCACCATCGCGCTCCCGGTCTTCTCGATCTCGGCCAGCTGCTCGGCGAACACGGTGGTGAGGTGCCTGGGATCGGCGGGCGCCGCGATGGTCGCCACGGCCTTCACCCCGGTGATGCGGTGTGCGGCGGCGAGCACGGCCGCGCCGCCGAGCGAATGCCCGATGAGCAGGCTCGGTGCCTCGTGTTCGGCTGCGAGGAACTCCGCCGCACAGACGAGGTCGTCGAGGTTCGAACTGAAGTTGCTGTTTTCGAAGTCGCCGCCCGAATGCCCGAGCCCGGTGAAGTCGAAGCGCAGCACGGCGATGCCCACCTCGGTGAGCGCTCGGGAGATGCGGGTCGCCGCGATCGCATCCTTGCCGCAGGTGAAGCAGTGCGCGAACAGCGCGAACGCGGCGGGGGTGCCCTCCGGCAGTTCGAGGCGGCCGGCGAGTGTCTCGCCGAGGGCTCCGGCGAACTCGACCCGGAGCGGTGCGGTCGTGGCGGGCATCCGTCAGCCCCGCTCGGTGCGGTTGGGGAGTTCGACCGGTTGCAACGTGGCGATCTTCGGTTCTCGATTGTCGCCGGAGGAGCGTCCGGTGAGACGCCTGCCGATCCACGGAAGCACGTGCTCCCGCCAGTACTCCGCCGTGCGCTGGTGCGGCACACCCGGATGCACCGCGTCGTCGGCGTCGGGGATGGGAACACCGAGCGCGGCCAGCACGTTTGCGGCGACCCGTGCGTGGCCGCGCGCGTTGAGGTGCAGTTTGTCTCTCGACCAGTAGCGGATGTCGGTGAGCTCGTCATCCGCCCAGTTGTCGACGAAGGTCACGTTGTCTTTGGGCAGCCGATCGCGCACCGCCTGGGCCAGCAGTTCGCCCCGCGCCTCGAAGAATGGCCCGAGCGGGATGTGCCTGGTCGCATTGGCGCCGGTCGCGAGCAGCATGTGGGCCCCGCTCGCCGTCGCGCGCTCCACCGCCGCGTCGATCTGGTCGGCGACCGAAGCGATCTGCACGCGGGGTCGCAGAATGTCGTTGCCGCCACCGTTGAAGCTGATCAGCGCGGGCTTCAGGGCGATCGCGGCATCCAGCTGCTCGGTCACGATCGGCCGCAGCAGGCGTCCGCGGATGGCGAGGTTCGCGTAGCGCACCGGTTCGTCGGAGGCGAGGGCGAGGCCAGTGGCCACCAGGTCCGCCCAGCCGCGCACACGCCCGTCGGGCAGCTCGTCACCGACCCCCTCGGTGAAGCTGTCGCCGATCGCCACATAGCTTGAAAACCCGGAACGCATGGTACGACTCCACCACATCTGGGGGCGCTTCGGGGCACGTTGTGTTGCGCGCGCGGCTCCGTGCGCCGAAGCGCAGTGTGTATCAGTGCTCACGCAGGGCGATCGGACGCGCGAACACACCAAGCTCGGTGCGCACCCACCGGTCGCCGGTGGCGCGCTTCTCGGCGTGAGAGGCGAAGCGGTACAGAAAGACGCGCGCGCGTACGCTGCGGGGACGCTCCCCGTGGAACGGGTCGACCCGCAGCAGCTTCAGGGTGGCGCGGTCCGCCTCGAGCAGCTTGATGAGGAACGGGATGAACCAGCTTTCGCCGGGCGAGCCGAGGGCGAGAAACCACATGAGCCAGTCGAGCCGCAGGTGGTAGGGAGCGAACTGGCGGGGCATCCGCCGCACGTCCCCGGGCTTGCCCTTGAAGCCGTACTCCAGCCAGTCGTCGTCGGTCGGATGCTCGGCCGCCGTGCCCTCGACCACGATCTCGTAGCGTTCCCGGGTCATGCTGCCGAAAGCACCGTAGGCGTTCTGCAGATTCCACCTGTTGAAACTGCGGTTCATCGCCTGCCGCTTCGACAGCAGGTTGCGAATCGGCCAGAAGCTCAGGGCCACCATCAGGGCGGTCACCGCCATCACGACCCCGACGAACCAGTCGGGCGCGGTGCTGCCAGACCCGAGATCGAGCGGGATGGCGGGAATCAGGCTGTGCAGGAATGTGTCGGTGATGGGCGCGAACGCCAGGATCATGGTGAGCACGTTCAACCAGGCGAAGTTGCCGGTGACCACGAGCCAGCCCTGCGTAAGGATCACGAGCAGACCGGCGATGCTGCCGACCGTGCCCGGTATGAAGAGGAGGAACGGCACCACCAACTGCACGATGTGGTTGCCGAGCACCTCCAGCCGGTGGATCGGTTTTGGCAGCAGATGCGCGATGCGGCTCATCGGGTTCGGCATCGGCTGGGTCTCGTGGTGAAAGTACATGGCCGTGAGGTCCCGCCAGGCCTTGTCGCCGCGGAGTTTGATCATGCCGGCGCCGAACTCGAGCCGGAAGACCAGCCACGTGGTGAGCACCATCATGGTGAGCGGTGGGGGCACCGCATCCGACCCCAGGAAGGCGGCGTGGAAGCCGGCCTCCACGAGCAGCATCTCCCAGCCGAACCCGTAGAACACCTGACCGATGTTGATGATCGAGAGGTAGAGGGCGAACATCAGCAGGAACGCGAGCATCGGCAGCAGTGGGGGGCCAGCCTGCGGGATGCCCAGAACGAGCGCGAGGCCGACGACTGCTCCAGCGAAGGCGACGGCACGCAGCATCCGGTCGGAGTATCGGTGGCGGAACAACGTGGGACCGCGGATGCCACGCTGACTCGCCACCAACTCCGTGGCGGGCAGCAGTCCGCGCTCGCCGAGGAGAGCCGGGAACTGGGCGGCGGTGGAGAGGAATGCGATCACGAACACCGCGGCGATACCGCGCTGCAGTACCTGCCGCGCAATCTCGTAGTCCGTTGCGTTGAACCAGTCCATCTCGTACCCAGCGTGGACCCGCCCGGGGGAGGTATCAAGCCGCTGATCGAGCCAACCCGCTGATCGACCGCAACCGCTGATCGAGCCAATCCGCTGATCGAGCCTGTCGAGATCTCTGACCGGCCTGATCGACCCAATCCGCTGATCGACCCAACCCGCTGATCGAGCTTGTCGAGATCTTCGTTCCGGGTCTCGACAGGCTCGACCAACGGGGCATCGACCCAAACCGCTGATCGACCCAATCCGCTGATCGAGCTTGTCGAGATCTTCGTTCCGGGTCTCGACAGGCTCGACCGGCGGGGATCGACCCAATCCGCTGATCGACCCAATCCGCTGATCGACCCAATCCGCTGATCGAGCTTGTCGAGATCTTCGTCCGGGTCTCGACAGGCTCGACCAACGGGGCATTGCTTGACCCAAACCGCTGATCGACCCAATCCGCTGATCGAGCTTGTCGAGATCCTCGTGCCGGGTCTCGACAGGCTCGACCGGCGGGAGCCGGGTCTCGACCGGTGGGTCTCGACAGGCTCGACCGGCGGCGACGGCAGCGGGGGAGGGCGCTAGCCCATGCGTTTGGAGAGCACCCGCAACCCGGCGAGATCTGTGATCACGATCCGCCCACGCGCCTGCCGGATGAGCCCGCGCGATGCCAGGTCAGCCATGATCTTGCTCGTCGACTCCCTGGTGGCGCCGAGGAGCCCGGCCAGTTGATCGTGGGTCAGTCGAATGGTGAGCGGACCGAGCCGCGGTTTACGCTCGGGACCCGGCGAGCCGAACCAGGGTGCTCGCGACCCTCGCGATCAGCGGACGAAGGGCCAGATCGGTGAGGCGTTCCTCGAGGCGCTCCACCTGTTCGCCGAGGTAGCGGGCCACCCGGATCGCGATGCGCGGGTCGGAGAGCATGTGCCGCTCGACATCCGCCACGCTGAGGTGACAGATCTGGGTGTCTTCGATCGCCTCGGCATAGTTGTCGTACATTCGCTGGCCGACGAGCATCATCTCGCCGAAGACCGCACCGGGTTCGAGGATCGCCATGGTGAGGGCCTTGCCATCCTCGGTGACGCGAAAAATGCGCACCCGCCCTGACTTCAGGATGAACAGGGCGGTGACCGGCTGGCTCTGGCTGTAGACGAGCTCGCCGTTGCGAAACATCCGAACGGGCGCCATCCGGTCGAAGGCCGCGATCTCCTCCGCTGTGAGGTCGGCGAACAACTCCACCGTGCTCAAGCAACTGAATTGTTCATCGCCAGCCATCTGCAAAGGGTGGGCGTCCCTCCCGTCGGGTGACCATGGGCGGATGTCGCCGGCGGGTGCCGTCGCCACGCCCATGGCGCACGCTTCCATCATCGACGGTGCGTGAGGATTCCCACAGCCACGGCGCCGAGAATCGCGCCGTAGATGAGGTGTCCCATCAGCGAGAACATCGTCATCGTGTTGATCATGAACAGCGGCATGCCGAGCATCATCGGCATCGCGATCAGCGGTCCGAGCACCCACCACAGCGCTCCGTACAGTAGGCCGACGACTATGCCGCGGGAGTAGCTCGTGAGCAGCATGTTGCCGAACGGCACGGTGAGTGCGAGACCGATGCCGATCGAGATCACCATGTGCACGAGGAAGCCGACCCCGGCAGATGTCGATCCGACCATCGAGGCGATCATGGGCAACATCCCCATCGACCCCATGAGCACCCCGAATGCGAGTCCGCCGGCAACGCCGCCAGCGGTTCCGGCGACGGCACGCCGGGCGATCGAGGCATCGTGGCCGACCGTCGATGCCGCGTGAGATGAAGTAGTCATCAGTTAGATCCCTTCGTCGAGTGTTGCCATCATCCCGACGCTATGACCGCAGATAGCCGGACTTCTGCATCCTGGGACACACAAGCGAGAGCCCAGCTCCTCGAGGTTCTCTCCCGCCTCAGCGATACTCGGGATTCGCGTCGAACCCGAAGCGCTCGCCGTCGTTCCACGCCGCGCGGAGGTTGCCCTTGGCAGGAATTCCTCCCGCGTCTTTGAGCATCCTCGCCAGGTGCAGCAGGTTCCACGTCATGAAGGTGGTGTTGCGGTTCGTGAAGTCATTCTCCGGTCCACCTGACCCCTCGTCGAGGTAGCTCGGACCCGGCCCGACCTCGCCGATCCATCCCGCGTCCGCGGCTGGGGGGATGACATAACCGATGTGTTGCAGGCTGTACAGGAGCGACATCGCCGAGTGCTTCACCCCGTCCTCGTTGCCGGTGATGAGCACGCCGGCTGTCTTGCCGTAGAAGATGTACTGCCCGCGGTCATTGAACTCCCCGCTCATCGCGTACAGCCGCTCGATCAGCTTGCGCGTCACCGACGAGTTGTCGCCGAGCCAGATAGGTCCGCCGATCACCAGGATGTCCGCCTCGAGGATGCGCGGCCAGATGTCGTGCGGCCACGCGTCGGCCGGCCATCCGTGCTCCCGCATGTCGGGGTAGACGCCGGTCGCAACGTCGTGGTCGATGAGGCGGATCGACTCGACGGATGCTCCCAGGTGTCGCATCAGCGCGATGCTGCGGTCCATGAGGCCCTGGGTGTGGCTGAGCTCGGGGCTCCGCTTCAGGGTGCAGTTGATGTAGACGGCGCGCAGGTCGGAGAAGTCGGGTGTGTGCATGCCGGAACCCTACGCCCGTGGGCTCTCGACAGGCTCGAGCGGCGGAGACGCTCGATCAGCGGAGATGCTCGAGCGGCGGAGATGCGCGAGCGGCGGAGATGCTCGAGCGGCGGAGACGCTCGATCAGCGGAGCGCGGTATCGCCCATGCCAGCGACCGCGCGAATCCACTCCACCTGTCGAAGCCAGTGGTGCATCTGCCCGCCCTCGTGGCCATTGAACGGGTAGACCTCGATGTCGCGCGCGGCGCCGAGGTAGTGGTTGAACGCCGCGAAGACCGTGGACGGCAGCACGATGTCATCCATCAGGGCGACGGAGAAGAGCGCCGGGGCCGTCGCCCGACGTGCGAAGTTGACCCCGTCGAAATACGACAGCGTGGTGAACACGTTCTCGACCGCATCCCGATGAACCGAGAGGTAGCGCCGGATCTCCACGAACGGATCGGACGGCGTCAGTTCGACGGAGCGACGGAAGTCGCACAGGAACGGCACGTCGGGCATGACGCCGGCGACATCCGTAAGCGCCGCGACGGCCAGCGAAATCCCCCCGCCCTGGCTGCCCCCGGTCACAAACACCTGGCTGGCGTGAACATTCGCGAGCCGCTTCACCTCATCGACCAGAAGCACGGCGTCGGCGAAAACACGCCGGTAGTAATAGGTCTCCGGTGATCCGATCCCTCGGGTCATATATCCGGGCGTCGCCGGATCCGATCCGTGCGGGTCTGCCGTGCTGCCGCCGGACCCCCACCCGCTACCCTGCCCGCGGGTATCCATCAGCACATGCACGAAGCCCGCGGCGGCCCACTGAAGTCGCTCGCCCGGGAGGCCCCTGCCGCCGCCGTATCCCTGATATTCGATAACGACAGGGCGGGCGACCTCGTCGCGCGGACGGCTGATCCACGCGCTGACGCGCTCGCCGCCGAACCCGCTGAAGGTGAAATCAGTGATCTCGATCTGGTCGATCGGAGTTTGTGCCGGCTCTGAATGGGCGGCGGTCGACAACGCCCGCGATTCCTCGAGCGTGCTGGCCCAGAACGAGTCGAAGTCGGGCGGATCGGCGATCTCGGGGCGATACTCACGCAAAAGGTCGAGGCTGAGGTCGGTCAGTGGCATTGCGCTCCGTTTCGGGGGTGGGTCGCGGCGGCCCGTCTCACGTGATCCCTCGTGATTGGCTGCCTCGCCATTCTCTTCGTTGCGCGGCGTTTGCGACTCATTCTCAGCGGGTTGTCGGGCGAACGGGCGGCGCATGGCTCGTCGAGTGCCTTCGACCCGGATTCCCGCCCTAGACGGAGATCGCGATCTTGCTGCGTGCGTGTCGCTCGCCGAAGTGACGCAGCGCTGCCGCTTCGCCCTCCCGATTTCGGTGCCGCCTATGCTGATCCCGGCCCGCTGATCTCGACGGGCTCGATCGGCGGGCGCGGCGTGATCCCGACCCGCGGGTCTCGACGGGCTCGATCGGCGGGCGCGGCGTGATCCCGACCCGCGGATCTCGACGGGCTCGATCGACGGGCGCGGCGTGATCCCGACCCGCTGATCGAGCTTGTCGAGATCCGGCGGAAGCGATTCTGGCGGGGTGCCGTTCACAACTCAGGACGATTCGGCGAACTGCGGAGCACCCGGCGCACTGGCGGGGTCTTGCAGCACATTGTCCTGAGTTATGAACCGGGAGCCGGCAGGCACCTACACGGAGATCGCGATCTTGCTGCGTGCGTGTCGCTCGCCGAAGTGACGCAGTGCTGCCGCCGTCTCGGCAAGCGGATAGGTCGCCTCGATCGGTGTCACGACCTTTCCGGCATCCACCAGTTGCGCAAGGGCCGCCAGATCGGTGCCGCTCGACCGCGCTACGAGGGGGCGAAGGGTCTGCGGCACAAACAGTCCGCCGACTGCGGCCGAGAGGACGCGCGGGATCGGCCCGAGCACGCGTCCGCCGCCTCCGGATGACACTACGAGCGTTCCGCGCCGGGTGAGTGCGGTGCGGCATTCGGTGAGCGTGTGATTGCCCACGAGGTCGAAGATCGAGTGCCACCGCTTGCCACTCGCGGTGAAATCATCCGTCGCGTAGTCGATCACATGGTCGGCGCCGAGCTCGCGGGCCAGCTCGGCATTCCGAGCGCTGCACACCGCAGTCACCTCGGCGCCGAACACTTTCGCGAGTTGCACGGCAAACAGCCCGACTCCACCGGATGCCCCGTTGATGAGCACGCGTTGCCCTGGCCGCACCTTCGCGGCGTCCCGGATCCCCTGAAGCGCCGTGATTGCGGCGACCGGAACCGTCGCGGCCTGCTCGAAGGTGACGGTGGAGGGTTTCAGCGCCACCACTTTCTCGTTCGCCACGGTGTATTCGGCGAAACTGCCCGCGTCGACCTCGGCGTACACCTCGTCCCCCGCCGCGAAGAGTCGCACGGCGGCGCCGACCGCTTCGACCACTCCCGCGACATCCCTTCCGCGGACCGCAGTGCGCGGCGCGCGCAGCCCGAAGGCGAGGCGTATCAGGTAGGGCTCGCCGCGCATGAGCAGCCAGTCGGCCGCGTTCACGGATGCTGCGCGAACGCGGATCAGCACCTCATCCGGGCCGGGCTCTGGCACCGGCACGTCGGTGTACTGAAGCGTGTCGGGCCCGCCGTAGGTGCGCTGGGTGATCGCTTTCATTGCCGCCGTCCTGATGTGGCCGTTGCTGCGGAGTGCGCCTGCCAAGATCGTGACACGGGTGGCGCTTGGCGAAATCCTCCTCCTGTTGATTGGGTTAGGCCAGCGACACTTGGCCGCCTCGTTCACCGGATGCGTCATCCGCATACCGAAAGGACCGCATGCTCCCCACCCCCACGGAGGAGATCTCGGAGCTGATCGCCTCCCTCGTCGAGCGGGCCGAATCGTCCGGCACCCGCCAGCTGCTCGGCATCGCCGGGGCGCCCGGCACGGGAAAGTCGACCTTCGCCGACTACGTGGTCGGCCTGCTGCCAGCGGGCAGCAGCGTGATCGTGCCGATGGACGGATTCCATCTCGCGAACGCGATACTCGACGGCACACCGCTCGGTGATCGGAAGGGCGCGATCGACACGTTCGACGTGCACGGGTACGTGTCGTTGCTCGAACGCATCCGTCTCGGTGTCGAGGATGTCGTCTACGCGCCGGCCTATCGGCGCGGGCTCGAGGAGCCGATCGCGGCCTCCATCGCGGTGCCGTCGACGACGCGCTTTGTGATCACCGAGGGCAACTACCTGCTCGCGCCGGAGTCGCCGTGGGATCGCATCCCGGAGCTGCTCGACGAGACCTGGTTCGTTGAGGTGGCTCACGATGTGCGCATGGAGCGCCTCGTCGCTCGCCATGTGCAGTTCGGCATGACCCACGCGGATGCCGTGGCGTGGGCTAACGGCACGGATGAGGTGAATGCGCGGTTCGTAGAGTCGACGAAGTGGCGCGCCGACCGAAGGGTGCAGTGGGGGTGAGCGGTCGCCGGGTGCCCCTTCTCGGCCGGACAATCAGAACTCGAACGCCCGCCCGCTACCGCCCGTCGCAGTTGTAAGCTTCGCTCACTCAATGTCGAGTGGCGCTGTTGAGAGCGAAGTTTCGGGGAATCATGAAGCGGTCCATCACGTCCTTCTGCGCAGCGCTCGCCGTGATTCTGCTCGCACCCGCGCTCGCCGTGTCCGGGGCGACGCCGGCCGAGGCGGTTCCGATCCGCGGGGTGCTCGATTCGGTCTCGGGTGGGCCGGGAACCTTGCGAGTCGTCGGGTGGGCGATCAGCGGAGCAAGGTCGGGAGAGGTCCGCATCGATCTGGATGGCCGTCCTCATCTAACAGTGCCCAACAACGTTTTCAGGTCCGACGTTCAAGTCGGCTTTTGGAACTTCTATGGTTTCGACACGACAATCGACGGCGTCCTCGAGGGTCGGCACACGGTCTGCGTGACAGCCCTGAGGTCGCAGTCCTTTCCGAACACCGCGGAAGACACGCTTCTCGGATGTGGGACGGCGGTGGTCACGCCTCCATCCCCGATCGGCTGGGTCGACAGCGCCGAGCTGCGCGTCGGCGGCTCAGCACAGTTGAGAGGGTGGTCCCTCGACCCCGATGTGACGGGGCCGGTGATGGTGCACCTTTACGTGGATGGCAGGTTCTACCGCGCGATCCGCGCCGACACCCCGCGGCCGGATGTCGCTGCCGTCTACAAGACCGACGGTGCCCACGGCTTCGACCTGCTGTTGACGGGCTTGGGACCAGGGGCGCGCACCATTTGCGCGTACGGTATCAACGTCGGTAGGGCCGCGCCCCATTCGCTCCTCGGGTGCCGGGTCGTGAAGGTGCCCTCAGGTACGCCGGTGGGTGCATTCGACACAGCATCCGCCCGCTCCGACGGCACCGTGACCATCACCGGGTGGGCCCTGGACACCGACCTCGTCGCGCCGATCCCAGTGCATGTGTATGTGGATGGCAGACCGACCGAGGTAATCGCGGGCACGGCCCGACCGGATGTCGCCGCGGTGTTCCCGCACTTCGGTGATCGCCACGGCTTCAACTTCACGTTCAAGGGCGCCCCGAGCGGCATCCGCACTGTGTGCGTGTACGCCATCAATCAGGGGGCGCCGTTGCCGAACCCACTGCTGGGCTGCAAGCAGGTGGTGATCCCGGGCGGAGCGCCGTTCGGGTACCTCGACTCGGCAACGCAGATCCAATTCGGACAGCTCAACATGCGCGGATGGGTGATCGACCCTGACACCACGGGCGCGGCATCCGTTCACCTGTACTTCGACGGCAAGTTCATCGCGGCGGCCACCGCGAACGCGACACGGACCGACGTGGGCGCCGCGATTCCCGGCTACGGCAACGAGCACGGGTTCGATGTCACCGCATCGGCGAACCTGTACCCCGGGACTCACCAACTCTGCGCGTACGGGATCAATCAGCCGGCCGGGGCCAACCCGCTCCTCGGATGCCTCGATGTCATCGTGCCGGAGGTGCCGCCGGTGAATGCGGGCGCGGTGCAATAGGGCCAGAGTCGGGGTGCGCGCGATGGAGGCGCGCATCGGCGCACTGTTCAGCGCCCGCCCGGTCCCCCACCGGCGGGGCCACCGCCCGCGCCGTCGGTCGCGGACGCAGTCGTCACGCCGCTGAAGCAGGTCAGCACGGCATTCTCCGCCACTTGGTTCGCATGGTAGTGGTAGCCGAGCTCGTCGGTTTCGTGACCGTTGCATTCATCCAGGTCGGCGGTCGCCTCCACATCCTCGGCGTACGGGGCATACATGCCGAACCCATCCAGCGCGTAGCCGAACAGCGCGGTCTCACCGTCGGACACTGCCTCGGTGGAGTCCGAACAACCCGTCGTTGCGTGCATGTGGTAGCCCTCCTGAGGGTTCACATGACCGCCGCACGGGTCGAACGCCCCGATCGTGTAGTTGCCCAAAATAAGGTCTATCGGTGCGCTTCCATCGATCCGCACGCCATCGAGGGTCACTCCGATCACGGTACCCACGCTCGTGGGGCTGTCTGCCCGTGTCGGGGTGACCGGAATTTCCACAGTGGTGGCTATCGGGCCGCCGCCATCCGCCCATTCGATCTCGCCATACACGCAGAGGTTCACCGGCCCGGAGTCCGCGTCGGTCTGGGCGCCTCCGGTGACGAGGTCGTTGAACTTCTCCGAGGTGTCGGTTGACAGTACGTTGCCGTCTTCGTCATACAACTTCCAGGTCGGGTCGTCGTAGGTTTCGGCCAGGTCGAGGATGAACTGGCCATCGATCTCGTAGACAGCGTCGCCATCGAACCAGATCCCCCCGGTCTCGGCGGAGTCGGATGTCGTCGGTGGGCACCACGGACCAATCGAGTCCCGATTCGCGGGGAACCCGGCGACGGTCAGTTGGTAGCACGACGTGTCGGTGCCGTCGGAAAGTGTGCAGTCTGTCGTGACCGCCTCTTCGGTGAGCGCCCCGTCAACGAACTCGGTGAGGTCTATGCCCGCGGACTGGGTCACCGTCGTGTCCGTCGACTCGCTGGTGTCCGCCTGGGCAGTGCAGCCGGACACGAGCACGAGCAACGCAATTGCGCCGAGAATGCCAACTGAAGTTTTCATGATCTCCCTCGACCGTCGGCGCAGCGTGCGCCAGTATGGCCCGGGTACAACCTGGGGGCGGATCCTGTGGTGCGACTGTGGTGGTCATCTGCCGAGGGTCAGGAGAGGTGCCGTCTTCGATGGTCGGAGCATGCCGAGGCGGGATGTCGCGGCTCGCGCCTCGCCGGGGTCACTTGCGCCGGTCGCGGTCACCCCGGGAACGTGCCCCCGCGAGGCCCCATCATGATGTCGCGCAGTTCGGCGAGAGGCAGCTTGGGCTCGCGGTCCGAGCCCACGAGGCCATTCGTTTCCTGTTGCGTGTCGGTCAACTGGGTGTAGCAGTAGCCGGCCAAAGCCGGGCTCTCATGGATCGCGGACATCAGCGTGCTCAGTCGGGTTCGGAAGTCTCCAGCAGACGTCGCATCCGTGTATCCCCAGGCATCCTCGGTGCGATGCACGTCGAAGGAGATCCCGCCGAACTCGGTAAGCATGACGGGCAGGTCGGTGACGTCTCCGCTCAGCACGAGTCGACGGCCCGCCGGACCGATCCCCGACACAAGTTCGTCGATCGCCGCGCGATCCCGGTAGCGCGCCCTCATCACATCGCCATCGCCTTCGTAGTCGTGAATCGCGAGGATGTCGGTATCGGCCTGCTCCCACCCGTCGTTCGACACGACAGGCCGCGTGGGATCCAGTGCTTTGGTCAGGTGCACAAGCGCCCGGGCGAAATGAAGCATCCGAGCGTCGTGCGCGATGTGTTGAACGCCCCAGCTCTCGTTGAGGGGCACCCATGTCACGATCGACGGATGCGAGAGGTCGCGGTGCACGACCTCCAGCCACTCCCGCACAGTGCGCTCGGCCGCAATGGGCGTGAAAGTGAACGTAGCCGGCGCTTCCGCCCAGACCATCAGGCCCAAGCGATCCGCCCAGAACAGAAAACGCGGGTCCTCGAACTTCTGGTGGATACGGGTGGCGTTGAACCCGAGGTCCTTGATGAGCTGCACCTCGGCGCGGAGCGCGTCGGCAGACGGCGCGGCCAAGTGCGATTCCGGCCAATAACCCTGGCTGAGCACAGATCGCACGTACTGGGGTCGGTCGTTGAGAAGGAAGAGCCGCCGATCGACCGAAGCCGACCGCAACCCGAGATACGAGGAGACTGAATCGACGTGCCCAACGCCGTCGGTCACATCGATCCGAGCATCGATCAGCCGAGGGTGCTCGGGCGACCACAGAAGCTCCTCATACGCCTGACCGTTGGCCTGGCCGCTGAGCGAGAGTGCGACCTCGATCTCGGCAGCGCCGGAGTGCACGGTCGTTCGCGCGAGAATCGTATCCCCGTAGCGAAGCTCGATATCGACGGAGGCGTCATCCGCGGGCGCCGCCGTCAGCCCGACACGGGCGAAGACTCGCGCAGCCGCGAGGTCTGACCGCCAATGGATCCACTCGACGGCATTTCCGGGCACAGATTCAAGCCACACCGGCTGCCAGATGCCGCTGGTCCGGTGGTACCAGATGACGTGCGGATGCTCGCGCCAGTCCTGTTTGCCGCGCGGCTGCGCCACGTCGAGCGCGTCGTCCTCAACTCGCACGACGAGGTCATTGTCGCCTGTCACGTTCAATGCCTCGGTGACATCGAAGGAGAACGGCGTGTGACCGCCTTCGTGCGAGCCGACCCGGTGGCCGTTGACCCACACGACCGCCCGGTAGTCCACGGCGCCGAATCGAATCATCAGCCTGCGGCCAGCATCGTGACCTGCGGCGGCGAGGTCCGCTGGCGTCAGCACGCGGTGATACCAGAGCGCCTGATGGAAACCCGTGTCGTGAACCTCGGAGGCGGCCGATTCCGGCGGGAACGGAATGAGGATCGAACCGCTCAGGCGCGGATTCTCGTGCCAGCCCTCGCGGATGCCGCGGTCGTCATCGTCGAACGCAAATGCCCACGGTCCGCTCAGATCCGTCCACATCGATCGCATGAGCTGTGGCCGCGGATACGTGCCGTCATTCGCGCTCGCGAGGGGAGGTGGAGTTCGGTCTCGGTGAAACATGCCATCAGTGTGCCTGATTTGTGCAGCGCTGTAAACTTCCGATTCAGGTCCGGTTCACGCCGGTGGCGCCGGGGCGCTTTCGCGCACCAGCAGTTGGAAGTCGACGATTTCGTGTCGCCCGACTCCGGTGAATCCGCCCACGCGCTCGAGGAGCATCCCAACGGCGCGTCGAGCCAACGCATCCAAGTCGGGAGCGATTGTGGTGATGCTGGGAAAGGTCACGCGACTCCACTCGATGTCGTCCCAGCCCGTGACGGCGACATCTTCGGGGACTCGGATGCCGCGCTCGTGCATCGCCCGCAGCGCGCCGATCGCCGCGAGGTCATCGCGGCACACGAGTCCGTCGACGCGTTCGCCGGCATCGAACGCTGCGCCCACTCCCTGAACGGCGCCAGTCGGAGACATCTCGGTACTCGGGAAGAGAAGTCGCGGGTCGGGGCGGATGCCGTGTTCCTCGAGCGCCTGCTGATACCCCATCATGCGTTGAATCGACGTTGCAGACAGGTCACCGATTTCATGGCCGGCGAACCCGATTCTTCGCCGCCCGAGGCCCAGCAAATGGCGGGTGGCGGCCTGCGCGGCGGCCACGTTATCGATCATGATGTGGTCGACGGGAAGCGGCGCCGCGCCCTCGCCCAGGATCACGATGGGCAGGTCGCCCCGGTGGCGCGAAATCTCTACCGACGACATGACGGACGGCTGAAACAGGATTCCGTCGACCATTCCCGCCTCGGAACTCGCAATGACGGCGCGCTCACCTTCGAGGGTGCCGTCGGTTTCTTCCAGCAGCACCCGGTAGCCGAGCGCCCCCGCCGCGGCAGACACCGCGCGCGAGAGCTCGGCGAAGTACGGCACGGTCACATTCGAGAAGGCGAGGGCAAGCAATCCGGTGCGGCCGGTCGCCAGGCGACGACCCATCATGTTCGGCCGGTATCCCAGCTCATCGATCGCCTTCTGCACCCGTTCCCGGGTTGAGGCGCTGACATGCGCATAGTCACGAACCACGTTCGAGACGGTCTTCATCGACACCCCGGCGAGCTCTGCTACGTCCTGCAGTCGTACGCCCATCGGTCCTCCGAATTACATGGTGACAACCACTGCACAGTACACCTTGACAACAAAATTCTAGCGCTGTAAATTTTCCGGCATCGCTTCGGTTGAACCCGGGCGTTCCGATTCCGGTCCCTCCGGACGCACTCAAAGAGGAGCAATCGCATGATCAAGCCATGGGCTCGCCGAGCGATAGGTGCGGGCATCGCACTCGCGGTCGGCATTGCATTGACCGGATGCGCAGCGTCCGACGGCAGCGCCGGAGGCGCGGTCTCGGGCGATGGCGAGTACTCCGGCCCGGATGTCGAGGTCACTTTCTGGCACGGGTGGACCGGCGGCGCAGCCCCCACGATCGTGCCGAAGCTGATCGAACAGTTCAACTCCGAACACGACAACATCACAATCAAGGCGGTACCTCAGGAGTGGGGCGACATCGCCGCGAAGATGCCGCTGGCGATCAAGGCGGGGAAAGGCCCGGACGTGGCTGTGCTGCACGGCGACGACCTCGCCACCTACGCGGCGCAGAATCTCCTCCTCGACTCCGGAGCCATCATCGATGGGCTCGGATACGCCGCCGACGACTTCCCGCAGGGCGTGTTCGATAAGGGCAACTTCCGCGACGCCCAGTACGCGGTGCCGTGGAGCGTGACCCCGCTGGGCCTGTACGTGAACAAGGCGGTGCTCGCCAAGGCCGGCATCACAGAGATCCCGACCGATGAGGCGTCCTACACGGAGGCGCTCGAAGCGCTCAAGGCCGCCGGAGTGGCTGGCGAGTGGGTCGACGGATACGTGTTCACGGGCACCTTCGAGTTCCAGAGCCTGATCTGGCAGTTCGGCGGAGACCTCTACAACGAGGACGTCACCGAGGCCACCTTCAACTCCGAAGCCGGAGTGAAGGCACTCACCTGGATGACAGACATGGTCGACAAGGGTTACAGCCCGCCGAACGTGGCTCAGGACGGCAACATCAAGGCGCTGATCGGCGGGGAGACCGCGTTCAACTGGAACGGAGTGTGGCAGACGACCAACACCGCGTTCGCGGACCTCGACTGGGAGGCCGCACCGGTTCCCCAGATCGGCGATGAGAAGGCGGTGTGGTCGAGTTCCACTCACTGGGTGTTCCCGTCGAACAAGGGGCAGGACGAAAACAAGACCGCAGCGGCATCGGTGTTCGTCAAGTGGATGAACGACAACTCGCTCGGATGGGCCGAGACCGGCGAGCTCCCCGCCGCGAACGCCGTTCGCGAGGATCCGGCGCTGCTGGAGCAGTACCCCAATCTCGCGCCGTTCATGGAGGAACTGGAGTACGCGCACTACGAGACCGTCTCGCCGGGCATCGCCGAAGCCAACGCCCAGATCACCCTCGCGCTGAACGAGGCTCTGACCGGGAAGAAGGACCCGAAGACTGCCCTCGACGATGCAGCCGACAAGGCAAACCAGATCATCGAGCAAAACAAA
Source organism: uncultured Actinomycetota bacterium (assembly GCA_963756375.1). Taxonomy (GTDB): domain Bacteria; phylum Actinomycetota; class Actinomycetes; order Actinomycetales; family Microbacteriaceae; genus Marisediminicola. Next base: position 2,418,144 of record CAVWNJ010000005.1, read on the forward strand.
GCGAAGTACGGTGACTGAGACCGTCGCCGTGGCCGCTGCCCCTCCGCGCACCCACGCGGGGGGTAGCGGCCCCGGCCGGGTAGCCGGTCGGGCGCGGGCCTCCCGCCGTAAGACCCTCACGGCGTACCTGTTTCTCGCACCGTTCCTGCTGCTCTTCGGCTCGTTCATCGTGGCGCCGGGCATCTTCGGGGTGTGGATGAGCCTTACGAACTGGAGTCCATTTCGCGAGGTGCAGGACTTCGTCGGGCTGCAGAACTACATCGACCTGTTCACGCCGGGCACGGTGACATCGGCCGACTTCTGGAAGTCCATGTCGGTGACGGGAACCTTCGTTCTCGTCAGCGTGCCTTTCCTCGTGGTGTTTCCGCTGATCGTGGCGATTCTGCTGAACCAGCGCATCCGGATGGCCACCACATTCCGCACCATCTTCTTCGCGCCGTATGTGCTCGGAGTCGCCGTCATCGGCGTGATCTGGGGCTACATCCTCGACACGCAATCCGGCATCATGAACCACCTGCTCGGATTGGTCGGGCTCCCCTCCAACCTTCCCTGGACCGTCGATGTCCCGTGGGTCTGGGTGTCCCTGGTGGGCGTCACGATCTGGTGGACGATGGGCCTGAACACCATCATCTTCTTGGCGGGCCTCAAAGGAATCAACGCCGATCTCTATGAAGCGGCCGCGATCGACGGCGCAGGCAGCTTCGGCAAGTTCGCGAACGTCACCATCCCGGGTCTTCGACCTGTCATGACGTTCATCACCACCACCACCATTCTGGCTTCCGCGAACATGTTCGGGCAGTCGTATCTGCTCACCAAGGGCGGCCCTGGCACCGAGACGCGCACCGTGATCATGTACATCGCCGACCAGGGCCTCTCGCAGAACAACATGGCACCCGCCGCGGCGATGAGTTACGTGCTCTTCGCCGCCCTCGCGATCATCAGCGTGCTCAATTTCCGACTGCAGCGCGAACGCGTGGAGAAGGGCGTGAAATGACCGTCACAAGCGCACCAGAAGTAACCGCGCAGCCGGGACGTCGCAGGCCTCCCGCCCAGCGGGTGTGGGCGCAGACTGCGCTCTACGGCGTTCTGATTGCCCTGTCGCTCGTCATCATCCTTCCTCTGGTGTGGATGCTCATCACCTCGTTCAAGACAGACGCCGACGCCATCCGCGCGCCGTATTCACTGCCCGACCCGGTCTCGATTGAGGCGTATGAGACGCTGCTCACCTCGGGCCAGCAACCGATCTTCCTATGGCTATGGAACAGCTTTGCGGCCGCCACCATGCAGACCCTGCTGATTCTCGTGACGGCGTCGATGGGTGCCTACGCGTTGGCGAGATTGGATTTCCCGGGCAAGAAGCTCGTCTTTGGCGCGATCATCGCCACGCTGCTCGTGCCTCCGGTGGTCTTTCTCATTCCGAACTACCTGATCGTGCAGAACCTCGGGTGGCTGGACACGATATTCGCCATCACGGTGCCAGGGGCGGCCGGGGCATTCGGCATCTTCTTCCTGCGCCAGTTCTTCCTCGGACTCCCGCCCGAGATAGAGGAGGCGGCCAGGATCGACGGCGCGGGCGACATCCGCATCTTCCTGCAGGTCGTCATACCGCTTGCGCGACCGGCTCTCGCCACCTTGGCGGTGCTGTCGTTTCTGGCCAACTGGAACGATTTCCTGTGGCCGGTCTATGTTCTCCTGAGCCCAGAGAACCTCACTCTTCAGCCGGGCCTCAATCAGTTGCAGGGTGCCTACTCGACGCACTTCGCGATCGTGATGGCGGGCGCCGTGATCGCGTCGGTGCCGGTGTTGATCCTCTTCGGCATCGCACAGCGGCAGATTGTGGAGTCCGTGGCGGGATCCGCGGTCAAGGGATGATCAGCTCGAGGGCGAAGGTCGCCGCCGTCGGCATCCTTGCGGCGGTCGTGGTCGGAACGACGGCCGGGTGCGCCCAGCAAGCGCCGGCGGAACCCGAACCGACGCTAGCCGCGTTTCTCATCGACCAGGACTTCCCCGACCCGGACCTTGTCGAGGCGGATGGCTCCTACGTCGCGTTCTCCACGAACACCGGCGGTGTCAACGTGCAGTTCGCAACATCCGACGATCTCGTGCACTGGGACGTGTCACTGGAGGATGCCCTGCCGCAACTGCCCGGATGGGCGAGCCGGGGACGCACCTGGGCCCCGGATGTGTCCGCGCGGGCCGGGGGCGGCTACATCCTGTACTTCGTCGCCGCGCACACCGCGTCCGACCGGCAGTGCATCGGAGCCGCGACCTCCGCCAACGTCACCGGCCCCTACGTCGCGGTCGAAGGCGATCCGCTGGTCTGCACTCTCGATGAGGGCGGCGCGATCGATCCCGCCGTGTTCACGGACGACGACGGCAGCCGCTACCTGATCTGGAAGAACGACGGCAACTGCTGCGCAATGGACACGTGGATGCAGCTAGCCGCTCTCACCGCCGACGGGACTGCGCTTGCGGGCCCCACCACGAAGCTGTTCAAACAAAGCGAGGCTTGGGAAGGGCAGCTCGTCGAGGCGCCCGTCATGGTGAAGCGCGACGGCAGGTATGTGCTGTTCTATTCCGCGAACGACTACGGCACGGATCAGTACGCCGTCGGGGTCGCGTCGTCCGCTGAGATCACCGGCCCCTACGTGAAGCAGTCAGAGCCTCTGCTGACGACGGAGTCAAGTGGAGGTCGCTACCTCGGGCCCGGCGGGCAGGACATCCTGCCGACACCTGACGGCGACCTGATCTTCTTCCACGGATGGAACGAGCTGTTCATGTACCGGGGCATGCACAGCGCTCCGCTGGAGTGGAACGGAAGCGTTCCATCCGTGCGGCCCCAGTCAAGCGAGACCGAGAACTAGACGCCCGCTGCTCACCACATGGGGCTGGCTGCCCCGACCTAGATGAAGGAGTAATCGATGAAGATATTCCGTAACACCCGAATGGTCGCGCTCGCGCTCCTCTCGGCCTTGGCGATCGTCGCCCCCGCCGGAGCGGCCGCCGCCGGTCAGACGACAGAGGTCTCGGGCGCCAGGGGCGTCGGAGGAGGAAGCAACCCGGGCAGCTATGCGAACCCGCTTCTGCCCGACGTGCCGGGCGACGGAGTCGTGGAAAGCTGCGCCGACCCCAACGTGCTGCAGGGGCAGCGTGCAGGCGACACGAACTGGTATCTCTACTGCACGACCGATCCGCTGAACGACGACGACGTCGACGCCGACGGGAACCCGGTCTTCCGACGCATTCCGGCGATGGTGTCGCAGAATCTCGTCGACTGGACTTACGTCGGAGAGTCGTTCTCCGCCCCGCCGAGCTGGGCGGAACCGGATGCCGCGCTCTGGGCGCCCGACGTCGTCTACTCGAGCACCTTCGACCAGTACTACATGTTCGTCGTGGTCACCGACACGGTGAGTGCGGTCAGCGGCGTCGAGGACTGCGGAAGCGACAGTGCGATCGGCGTGGCCACGAGTGCAAGTCCGACCGGCCCGTGGACCTTCTCCGACACGCCCGTCGTAGCGCCCAGATCGGGCGGGGGCGGTTGCAATTTCCTCTGGACCTACGACCCCGACGTGCTCGGTGACACGGTCGGCGACTCCAGCATCCTCTACTACGGCAGCTATTACGGCGGCGTATACGGAGCCACGCTCCAGCTGACCGCCGATGGCGCGACAGCCGATACCGCTCTCGCCACGATGGTGGCCATCGACAACAAGTACGAGGGAGCCAATGTCATTGAGAGGGACGGCTACTACTATCTGTTCCTCTCCGCGACAAACTGCTGCAACGGTGCCCTCACCGGCTACAGCGCTTTCGTCGGTCGTTCTGCACACCCCCTCGGACCGTTCGTCGATCGCGAGGGTGTCTCCCTCACGGCAGAGCGCACCGGAGGAACACCGTTCCTCACGATGAACGGCAACCGCTGGGTGGGAACAGGTCACAACACGGTCTTCCAGGACGCGAACGGCGACTGGTGGACGATCTACCACGCCGTCGACCAGCAGGATCCGTTCTATGCGTTCGCGCCCGGCTTCACCAAGCGTCCGGCACTGCTCGACGCGATCGACTGGGTCGACGGATGGCCGACCGTAAACGGCGGAAGTGGACCGTCGGTCGACAAGCAGGCGGCCCCCGCGGGTCAGTCCGGCGAGGTGTCCCGCCACAAGTACCGTCCCGTGGTGGACCAGCAGGTTGGACGCCCGCTCCCGCAGTACTCCGACGAGTTCAACGGCGACGCACTCGGCGGTGCCTGGTCGTGGCAGCGCGACGACATCGCACCGGTCTCGACTGTCTCCAACGGCATCCTGAGCATGCCGGTGCAGGCTGCCGACCTCTACGTCGATGTCAACAATGCGGCTGTCCTGCTACGTGATGCCCCGCGCGGCGATTACGTGATCGAGACCAAGCTGCGCATCGACGTGCCCGAGGGGTGCTGCTTCAATTACGCGCAGGCCGGCATCCTCGCCTACGGCAGTGACGACGCCTACGTGAAGCTCACTGAGACCGCCATCTGGAACACCAGGCAGACAGAGTTCGCCAAGGAGATCGCCGCTGCGCCGGAAGGTTGGGCGCGGTACGGCAACACGGTGGTCGGCCCTCCCGGCGACGAATGGACCTACCTCCGCATCGTCGTGCAGAAGCTCTCCGGGTCGGAACGTGCGGAGGCCGGCCAGGACACGCGTCGATACACCGCATACACGAGCCGGGATGGAGAGGCTTGGGTGAGGGGCGGCACCTGGACGCACGCACTCGGCGACAACCCGCAGATCGCGCTGGTCGCCTACGGACTGCAGGATCCCGCAGTGCAGCTCACCGCCGAATTCGACTACGTGCGGGTGTCGACCGTGAAGGAGCGGCGCGGCTGAGGTACTCCGCGCACTGGTCTGGCGGCCGCGGTGAGTACCGCGGCCGCCCCCGGCTTTAGGGCGGCGACCTGCGGCCGACCACGAACCTAGCGCCGAAAAATCCGCTTCAGTCGAGCGACGATCCGGCTCGTCCACTCGTCGGTGAACTCGTTTGACAGCTTGAAGGTCTCGTCGCTCAAGCTCCCGCCGTCTGCCACGGCCTTCATGGCGTCCTCCGCGCGCTTTCGCCGCGCATCCACGGGTTCGTCTGGTGTGGGCATGGCGCCAAACTAGCAGGGGACCCGGCGGATTGTAGGAACGCACACTGGAGCGAGTGACGGGAATCGAACCCGCACTACCAGCTTGGGAAGCTGGAGTTCTGCCATTGAACTACACTCGCGCGGCCGGGCATCCGGCACCCGTACATGGTAACGCGAGCGCGGCGGGCTGACCCACCCCGCACTTGCTGTCCTCGTCGCTGAGACCCACGGGGGGTGGGCCGGGATGCGCGGGTGTTTCGGACACGCGCGCGTGTTGTTGCGTGCGCGCTTGTCCGATACGGGCGCGCGTCGCGTGGCGCGCACGCGCGGGCACCCGCGCTTGTCCGATACGGACGCGGATCGCGAGGCGCGCACGCGCGGGCACCCGCGCTTGTCCGATACGGACGCGGATCGCGAGGCGCCAACGCGCGGGCGGACCGTGCGGCATGCGCGGATCGCGACGCTCCAACGCGCGGGCGGACCGTGCGGCATGCCCGGACCGCGTGAGCGAACGACGTGTGGAAACCGGATGCGCGCGAGCACCGGCCCCGCGGAGGCCGCCACCAGGCAGGATCACGAACCGCGCGGACGCCTCGGGATGCCCGCTCGGAGCAGCAGGTCGCGCAGCCCGACCCGGTACCACGCGTCATCCCATCCCCACCTGCAGAACCCGAGTCCATCGGCCCGGAGGTGGTCCTCCCGCACCTTTTCGGCGACGACGGCGTCACCCGGCGTCATCGTCGCGAGGTGCTCGGGTTTGAGGTACTTGCCGCGGCCGTCGAACTCTCCGATCATCCGGCGGTCGATCCACTCGAAGTCGGCGATGTAACGCCGCCCGGCGGATGTGTCGTGCCGCACCTGGAGCGACGGAGCCACGAACCCCAGCTCATGAATTGCCGCACGGCTGACCGACTCGCCGGGGCTCTCCGACCGGGGGTCGGCGAAGTGGAGGACACTCGCGGCCCTCGCACGCCCGCGGCAGTCGCCCCGTTCTCCGAGCTGCGCGTCGAGTGCTGCGCGCTCGATCCCCGACCGCAGCGCAGCATCCAGCGGAACAAGTGCCTCCCGAAATTCCTCACTCAGCGCCAAGTCGATAAGCGTACGAGCGACGCTCGTCACCAGCAGCCCGCCGCTCCAGACCACATCGCTCTGGCCGAGGCCGACGCAGTGCCGGATGATGCCCACATCCGATCGCCCGCCGTTCGCCCGCCGGTCGGTGACATGCACCTCTGCCGATGTGTGACCGACCAGCGGTAGTCCATGCGCGATTGCTGCCGAGCGGTGCGAGAAAACGAGCGTTGGACGGTTGTGTGCGAAAGCGGACATTCGAATCAAATGGCGTTCTTGCTCCGTGCGCTGGACCCAATCGGCGGCGGCCACATAGACGCCGCGTTTCACCCGCACGTGGCTACCCGCCCTCGCGCCGCGCGTCAGGGCGCGGGCCCCCGCGGTGCCGGACGGGACGAGGAGGAGCGGCAAGGCGGGCGCCGAGGTCATGTGGAGAGTGTCGTCGCGTGGCCGGCTCTCGGATGCCGAGGGCCCCACTTCGGCGGAAAACGCGAGCTCTCGGCCGCGGTGCAGGAGCGGATGCGCCGCCCGCACGCGGTCGTGCGTGCATCCGCGGGGCACGCCAGGCGCGGGTGTTTCGGACACGTGGCGCGCCGGCCCCAGGCGTTGTGCGCGGGTGTTTCGGACATGCGCGCGTGTTATTGCATGCGCGCTTGTCCGATACGGGCGCGCGCGGAGCAGCGCGGCACAGAGTGCGAGCTGTCCAGCACGTTGTGCGCGGGTGTTTCGGACATGCGCGCGTGTTATTGCATGCGCGCTTGTCCGATACGGGCGCGCGCGGAGTAGCGCGGCACATAGCGCGCACCGTCCCGCGCGCGCGCGTGTTATTGCATGCGCGCTTGTCCGATACGGGCGCGCGTGGAGCAGCGCGGCACAGGGCGCGCGTCCCGGCCGCACGGCCCAGGGCGGCGCGGCGCTGGAGCGACGGGAGTGGGCGCAGGACCGGTGACCGCGCGCACGCGTAACCCCTCGATCCGCCCGGATAGCATGGCGGAATGCTGCTCTCAGACCGCGACATCCGCGCGGAACTCGACGCCGACCGCATCCGCCTCGAACCGTACGACCCTGGGATGATCCAGCCGTCGAGCATCGATGTGCGCTTGGACCGCTACTTTCGGCTGTTCGACAACCACAAGTATCCGTTCATCGATCCGGCGGAAGACCAGCCGGAACTCACGCGGCTGGTGGAGACGAGAGACGACGAGCCGTTCATCCTGCACCCCGGCGAGTTCGTGCTGGGGTCCACGTTCGAACTGGTCACCCTTCCCGACGACCTCGCGGCACGCCTCGAAGGCAAGAGCTCGCTCGGCCGGCTCGGGCTGCTGACGCATTCCACGGCGGGGTTCGTCGACCCCGGGTTCAGCGGACACGTGACCCTCGAGCTCAGCAACGTGGCGACCTTGCCGATCAAGCTGTGGCCCGGGATGAAGATCGGGCAGCTGTGCTTCATCAAGCTCAGTTCCCCGGCGGAACACCCTTACGGCTCTGCCGCGTACAGCTCGCGGTACCAGAACCAGCGCGGGCCGACGGCGTCGCGGTCGTTCCAGAACTTCTACCGCACCGACACGGTCGACCGCTCGGAGACGAGTCACCGCGACGAGAGCCAGCTGGACTGAGGCGGATGCCGGCGCGGACGCGACGGGGTTGAGCGGCGGGGTCTCGACAGGCTCGACCGGCGGAGCAGCTCGACCGGCGGGGTTGAGCGGCGGGTCTCGACAGGCTCGACCGGCGGGTGCAGCGGGGTCTCGACGGGCTCGACCGGCGGGGTTGGTGCGGCGGGTCTCGACAGGCTCGACCGGCGGGGTGCGGCGGGGTCTCGACGGGCTCGACCGGCGGGGTTGACGCGGCGGGTCTCGACAGGCTCGACCGGCGAGGGCGGGGTCTCGACAGGCTCGACCAGCGGAGCAGGCTCGACCGGCGGATGCGGAGCGGGCCTACGCCCCGTCCGCCCACTGCTCGAGCTGCCACCCGAGCCACGGGCTGAAGGCGAACGGCGTGGCGGCGACCGCGGCCCGCAGGTCGGCCGGCGACAGCCACGCCCACTCGGCCACTTCGTCTGGGTTCGGGTCTACGTCATCATCGGTGACCGCCGTGAACACGGGGCACACCTCGTGCTCCACGATGCCGGAGGCGTCCACCGCGCGGTAGCGAAAATCGGGGATCACCGGCGTCACCTCGGTCACCGTGATGCCGAGCTCGGTGACCGCCCGGCGCGCTATCGCCTCCGACGCGGACTCGTCGGGACCCGGATGCCCGCAGAACGAGTTCGTCCACACGCCGGGCCACGTGCGCTTCGACAGCGCGCGCCGGGTCACAAGCACGCGCCCGGCGCGGTCGTACACGTGGCAGGAGAACGCGAGATGAAGGGGGGTGTGCTCGGTGTGCACGGTCGCCTTGTCGGCCGTGCCGACAGGTCGGGCATCCTCATCGACCAGCACAACGTACTCCGTCTGATCACTCATGCCGCTCGGCTACCCTTATCCTGTGAACGCACAGCGCCTGGCCGAACTCTCTGCTGAGAGGCAGGCGCGGGTGGACGCTGTGCTGGATCGATTCTTCAGCCTAGCCAAGAACCGGGCGGCCCCCCTCGGCGGCGCCTACCAGAAGCTGTGGCGCACCCTCGAATCGAACGCCCTCGGCGGCAAACGGTTCCGCCCGCGCATGGTGATGGCGGCCTACGAGGGACTCGGCGGCACCGACTCCAACGCCGCCGCCTACGTGGGCGCAGCGTTCGAGATGCTGCACACGGCGCTCATCATTCACGACGACGTGATCGACCGCGACTTCACCCGTCGGGGCATCCCCAACGTGTCGGGCAGCTACCGCGATATCGCCACCACGGCGGGCATCTCGATCCCCACCGCCGAGCACCGCGGCATGTCGGCGGCCGTCATCGCCGGTGACCTCGCGCTGTTCAACTCCTACCGCCTCGTCGATCGCAGCGGTGTCTCCGACGCCGTGCGTGAGCGCGTCCTGGAGATCATCGACGACGCACTGTTCGCCTCGGCGGCGGGGGAACTCACCGACGTGGACTTCTCGCTCGTCGCCGCCGTGCCGACGGTCGAGGAGATCATCGAGATGGAGCGGCTGAAGACGGCCGTGTACTCGTTCGAGTGTCCGCTGCGGGCGGGCGCTGTGCTCGCCGGTGCGAGCGAGGACGTGATCGACGCGCTCGGCGAGTTCGGCCGTGACATCGGCATCGCCTACCAGGTGGTGGATGACCTGCTCGGCGTCTTTGGTGCGGAACACGAGACCGGCAAGACCACCCTCGGCGACCTGCGCGAAGGCAAGCGCACCGTGCTCATCGCGCACGCAACCACCACCCCCGAGTGGCTGAGCATCGAGCCGTTCATCGGCAAGACCGACCTCACCGAGGAGGAGGCCGCGATCGCACGCGACCTGCTCACGTCGAGCGGAAGCCGCGAGTTCACCGAACGGATCGCGCAGGAGTACGCCGACCGCTCGCTGTTGCATCTCGATGGCAAGGTCATTCCGCCCGCGCTCTGCGACGAACTCATCGCGCTCGCCGCTGCGGCGCTGAGCAGGGTGCGATGAGCCGCAAGACCCTGTACGACCGGGTCGCCGAAGAGACCGCGAGCGTCGTCATCCGTCGCTACTCCACGTCGTTCGGCCTTGCGTCACGGCTTCTCGGGCCCGGCGTGCGCCGTCACGTGGAGAACATCTACGCGCTCGTGCGCATCGCCGACGAGATCGTCGACGGCGGGGCATCCGAGAGCGGCGTCGACGCCGAGACGGTGGCGCGCATCCTCGACGACCTCGAACGCGACACGGATGACGCGATCACCATCGGCTACAGCGCCAACCCGATCGTGCACGCCTTCGCCAGAACCGCGCGTGACACCGGCTTCGGGCGCGAACTCACCGCGCCATTCTTCGCCTCGATGCGCGCCGACCTCACCGCGACCGAGCACGACCAGGCCAGTTTCGACGCCTATGTGTACGGCTCCGCCGAGGTGGTGGGGCTCATGTGCCTCAAGGCCTTCCTCGTGGACGTCGCCGTGACCGAGGCGGATGCCCGCACCCTCGAATCGGGCGCGCGACGGCTCGGAGCCGCCTTCCAGAAGGTCAACTTCTTGCGCGACCTCTCCGCGGACTTCGAGCAGCTCGGGCGCAGCTACTTCCCCGGGGTCAACGTGGACTCGTTCGGCGAGGCCGACAAGGTGCGGCTGCTCGACGACATCGACGCCGACCTCGCGGTGTCGGCATCCGTCATTCCGATGCTGCCGACATCATCGAGGCGCGCGGTCGCCCTCGCGCAGGGGCTGTTCGCCGAACTCTCGATCCGGCTGCGGGCCACCCCCGCCGACCGGCTCGTGCGCACCCGGGTGCGAGTGCCCAACCCCGTGAAGTTCCGGATCGCCGCGGCAGCCGCTGCGGGTCGACCGGTGCATGCGGCGAACCGACCGGTCGCGGTCACAACAGGGGAGAACGCATGAGTCGCATCGTGATCATCGGGGCCGGAATCAGCGGGCTCGCCTCGGCGGCGCTGCTCGCCCGTGAAGGTCACGAGGTCACGGTCGTGGAGGGTCGCGACAGCGTCGGCGGCCGCGCCGGCTCCTGGGAGAGCGACGGGTTCCGCTTCGACCTGGGGCCCAGCTGGTACCTCATGCCGGAGGTCTTCGACCACTTCTACAAACTGATGGGAACGAGCGCCGAGGAGCAGCTGCGGTTGGTCACCCTCGACCCCGGCTATCGCGTGCTGTTCGAGGCGGGCGAGACGATCGACATCGCCGCCGACCCGCAGGAAAACCTCGACATCTTCGAAAGCATCGAGAAGGGTGCTGGAACCAGGCTCGAGGCCTACCTCGAATCCGCGCTCGACACCTACGAGATGGCGAAGAAGCGGTTCCTCTACACGTCGTTCGCCGACCTCCGCCCGTTGCTGCGCCGCGATGTGGTGAGTCGGCTTCCGCGTCTTGCCCGCCTGCTGCTGCAGCCGCTCTCGACCCTTGCCGCGAAGACGGTGAAGGAGCCCAGGCTGCGGCAGATCCTCGGCTTCCCCGCCGTGTTCCTCGGCTCGTCGCCCTACATCACGCCGAGCATGTACCACCTCATGAGCCACCTCGACCTCGACGACGGCGTGCTCTACCCGATGGGTGGACTCACCCGCGTGATCGAGACCATCCATGACCTCGCGGTGAAGGAGGGGGTGCAGATCGTGCTGAACGCCTCCGTGCGCCGCATCCTCTTCACCGAGTCGGGGAAGCCAGCGGTCACCGGTGTCGAGTACGCCGACCCCCACGGCGAGATCTCCACTCTCGACGCCGACATCGTGGTCTCCGCGGCGGACCTGCACCACACCGAGACGGCGCTCATTCCGCGCGAACTGCAGACGTACCCGCAGTCGTACTGGGACCGCCGCACTCCAGGCCCCGGCGGCATCCTCGTCTATCTCGGCGTGCGCGGATCGCTGCCCGAACTCGAGCATCACAACCTGCTCTTCACCACGCAGTGGAAGAAGGGGTTCGACAACATCTTCGGCAGGCGCACCTCTATTCCGAACCCCGCCTCCCTCTACGTCTGCAAGCCGAGCGGCATCGACCCGTCGGTGGCGCCAGACGGCCACGAAAACCTCTTCATTCTGGTGCCGGTGCCGTCCGACCCGATGCTCGGGCGCGGCGGCGTCGCGGGTGCTGGGGATGCCCGGCTCGAGGAGGCCGTGGACCGCATCATCCAGCAGGTGGCCGACTGGTCGGGCGTGAGCGACCTTGCGGAACGCGTGGTGGTGCGTCGCACGATGGGTCCGGGCGACTTCGTGCACGACCTGCACTCGTGGCGGGGAACGATGCTCGGTCCGGCACACACTCTCAGCCAGAGCGCTCTATTCCGCGCGGGGAATATGAGCAAGAAGGCCCGCGGTCTGTACTACGTGGGGGGCTCGACAACGCCGGGCATCGGACTGCCGATGTGCCTGATCAGCGCCGAGGTTCTGGTGAAGCGGCTCCGCGGCGACGTCAGCACCGAACCGCTCGCCGAGCCGCTCGAGTCGAGCCTTCGCGCGGAATCCCACCCCGGCTAGTGGGCATCGTCTACCTGCTCGCACTCGCGGTCGCGCTCACCGGCATGGTGATGCTCGATCGACGCTTCGCCCTGTTCTTCTGGAAGGATGCGCGGCGCGCGGCGCTGGTTCTCGCGGTCGGCGTGGTGTTCTTCCTCGCCTGGGACTTGGTGGGCATCGGAGCCGGGGTGTTCTTCCGCGGCGAGACCGAGATCATGACCGGCATCCAGCTCGCTCCGGAGCTTCCGCTCGAGGAGGTTTTCTTCCTCACCCTGCTCTGCTACCTCACGATGAACGCCATCGAGGCCGCGCACCGCCTCCTACCGGGCAGACGCGCATGACCTACTGGGCGATCAATGCCGTCTTCCTCACCCTCGCGGTTCTTCTCGCCGCGGCCGCCGCGCTGTCGAGACGCCGGTCCGCGTCGCGCGCGCGGCAGGGGCATGCCCACGCGGGCAGGGCCTTCCGAACGGTGCCGCTGCTCGTGACTGCCGCGTTTCTGCTCGTGGTCACGGCCGTCTTCGACAACGTGATGATCGCGGTGGGCCTCGTCGGCTACGACCGCGAGCTCATCTCGGGTGCGTTCGTGGGCATCGCGCCGCTCGAGGACTTCGCCTATGCGATCGGGGCGGTCATCCTGCTGCCCGCGCTGTGGGTTCTGTTCGGCAGGCGGGCGAACGGATGACCCTGCTCCGGTCGCTCACGCTCTCCTCCCGCCCGCTCAGCTGGGTGAACACCGCGTTCCCGTTCGCCGCGGCGTATTTCGTCACCACCCGCGAGGTCGACCTCACGCTCGTGCTCGGCACCCTGTACTTTCTGATCCCCTACAACCTCGCGATGTACGGCATCAACGACGTCTTCGACTACGAGTCCGACCTGCGCAACCCGCGCAAGGGCGGGGTCGAGGGGGCACTGCTCGATCCGGCGGTGCACCGCGCGACGCTGATCGCCGCGTTGGTCACGAACGTGCCGTTCCTCGTCTATCTGTTCGCGGTGGGGTCAGTGCTTTCGGGTGCCGTGCTGGTGCTGAGCGTGTTCGCCGTGATCGCATACTCGGCCCCGCGGCTGCGTTTCAAGGAGCGCCCGTTCCTCGACTCGTTCACCTCCAGCACCCACTTCGTGTCGCCGGCCGTGTTCGCCCTCACCCTCGCCGAGGCGGTCTTTACGCCCGCGCTCTGGGCTCTGCTCGCCGCGTTCTTCCTCTGGGGGCTCGCGTCGCACGCCTTCGGAGCGGTGCAGGACATCATCGCCGACCGCGAGGGCGGCATCTCGTCGATCGCCACGGTGATCGGGGCGAAAGCGACGGTGCGACTGTCGTTCCTCGCATATGTCCTCGCGGGCGCGCTGCTTATCGGCATCGGTCTACCCGGCGCGATCGCGGCGGTGCTCGCCGTGCCCTACGCCCTCAGCGTGCTGCCGTTCTGGTCGCTGAGCGACGCGGATGCCGAGCGCGCGAACCGCGGATGGCGCCGTTTTCTCTGGTTCAACTTCGCCAGCGGATTCGTGGTGACCCTGCTGCTCATCTGGTGGTGCCTGACCGTGCCGGCCTAGGCATCCGAATCAGGTCTGCGCGTCCCAGCCGAGGTTGCGCGCCATGCGTTCGAGTGTCGCCACCGTTGTTGCGTACTGCGCGTCATCCACTCCTGCCGACATGGATGCGCGGAACTCCTCGATCACCACCGACAGCCGTTCGAACGACTGCTGACCGCGCGGGGTGAGCACGTAGAGGCTGTCGGCGATCGCGACCCAGTCACTCTCCACGAGCTCGGCGAGCTCGGCCGCAGTGGTGGGAGTGGTGTCGCCCGCGGTCGGAGCGGGTTGCCCCGGCTCGGTACCGTCGGCGTCGGCCACGGCGGCCGAGGCGAGGAACGGCGCGACCGCGGCATCCAGTTCGCTGAGGGCAGCCGGCCCACGGCCAAGCACGTTGAGCAGCTGCCACTGCCTCCTCGTGATGCCGTGCTCGTCGAGCGAGCCCTCGAAACTCTCGTCGATGAGGCGGTCGACGAGCTTCAGCCAGTATCCGATCGGACGTTGATCAGTCATGCGTTCAGCCTACGACGAAGGGCGCGGCGGGCGCTGGAGCACCGAGGTCGCTCACTCGATCTGGCTCTGCACGGCGCGCACCGGCAGCATGAGCAGCAGTCCCGCGAGCAACACCGCGACGATGCCGATGATGCCGTAACGGGTGTCGCCGGTGAGGATGACCGCGAGGCTGAACAGCGCAGGCGCGATGAAGCTGACCGCGCGGCCGGTGGTGGCGTAGAGGCCGAAGATCTCGCCCTCGCGTCCGCGCGGGGTGATGCGGGCGAGGAAACTGCGGCTGGATGACTGCACCGGGCCGACGAACAGGGTGAGCGCCAGCCCCGCCACCCAGAACAGCGACTTGGCTTCGCCGATCACGAGCACGGCGCTGCCCGCGATGATGAGTCCGACGAGCGAGCCGATGATCACGGTCTTGGCGCCCAGCCGGTCATCGAGCCATCCGCCCACGAACGTGCCGATGCCGGCGACCAGGTTCGCGGCCACCGCGAAGTAGATCACCTCCGACGGGGTGAAGCCGAACACCTGCGCCGCGATGATCGCGCCGAAGGTGAACACGGCGGCGAGGCCGTCGCGGAACACGGCGCTTGCGAGCAGGAACAGCAGCACCTGCGGGCTGCGCTTCGCCAGCGTGCGGATCGTGGCGAACAGCACCCGGTAACTGGCGAGGAATGACACCCTGGGGCGCTGCGCGCTCGGCGCGATCTCGGGCACGGTGAGCAGCACCGGTATGGCGAACCCGGCGAACCACAGTGCGCTGAGGAGCACCGCGAAGCGCACGTCGAAGGCGCCACCGTCGCGCCCGAACGGAACGCCGAGCAGGCCGTTGCCGGTGGGACTGCCGAAGTTCTGGATGAACAGCACAAGCAGCAGGATGAGCAGCACGATGCCACCCACATAGCCCATGCCCCAGCCGAAGCCCGAGACTCGCCCCACCGTCTTCGGGGTGGAAACCTGCACGAGCATGGCGTTGTAGTTCACGCTCGCGAACTCGAAGAACACGTTGCCTGCGGCGAGGAGCGCTGCGCCGAGGTAGATGGCGGAGGGCACCGGCGTGACGAAGAACATGGCGGCCATTGCCGCCACCACGAGGGCCGTGTTGATGCCGAGCCAGAGCTTGCGGCGGCCGGTGCCGTCGGAACGCTGCCCGAGAATCGGCGCGAGAAGCGCCACGAGCACCCCGGCGATGGTGAGCGCGCCGGAGATCACGGTGGCGTTGGCGGCCTTCGCCGCGACGAGGGCCGGATTCCGGTCGTCATCCGCCGCTGCCGCCACGATCTCCGGGTCGACGAACAGCCCGCTTGCGAGGTAGGTGCTGAAGACGAACGTGGTGACCACGGCGTTGAAGGCCGCGGAGCCCCAGTCCCACAGCGCCCAGGCGCGCACCCACGCCTTCGGCACGGGGAGTGCGGATGCGCTGGCGTCGTTGCCGGGCGTCTTCTCGGTCATGGTCAGAGGCTAACGGCTCCGTGGCACATCGTCCGGAGTGAATCGGTGGCGCGGAGGTGACGGCTGGGGGCGGGTAGGCCCCGGGTGGGTTTGGCCCGGGGGCGGGTGTGGCCGCGGGGCGGGCGGGAGCGGCTGGGGGCGGGTCTGGCCGCGGCTCCGTTCACAACTCAGGACGGATTGGCGCTGGCCCCGTGATTGGACGCCGTGGAGGGGCGTTGCTGCAAACCGTCCTGAGTTGTGAACCGGGACGGGGGCCGGGACGGGTGCCGACGGGGCCGGGGGCCCTGGGTACTTCGGCGGGGAAGTGTCCTGCGGGCCTACCCGCCGGGTGCGGATGTGGGCGGGAGCGGCCGCGGCTCCGTTCACAACTCAGGACGGATTGGCGCTGGCCCCGTGATTCGACGCCGTGGAGGGGCGTTGCTGCAAACCGTCCTGAGTTGTGAACCGGGACGGGGTGCCGGGACGGGATGCCGAGGGGGCCGGGGGCGGATGTGGCCGCGGGGCGGGTCTGGCCGGGGTGCGGCTGTGGGCGGGAGTGGCCGCGGCTCTGTTCACAACTCAGGAAGGAATGACGCTGACCCCGTGATTGGACGCCGTGGAGGGGCGTTGCTGCAAACCGTCCTGAGTTGTGAACCGGGACGGGGTGCCGCGGGGCGGGTGTGCCCACCGGGCAGGTCCGGCTGGCGGGCGGGTCTGGCCGCGGCTCTGTTCACAACTCAGGACGGATTGGCGCTGGCCCCGTGATTGGACGCCGTGGAGGGGCGTTGCTGCAAACCGTCCTGAGTTGTGAACCGGGACGGGTTACCGGCACGGGGTGC
Organism: uncultured Actinomycetota bacterium; assembly: GCA_963756375.1. GTDB lineage: Bacteria > Actinomycetota > Actinomycetes > Actinomycetales > Microbacteriaceae > Marisediminicola. Next base: position 2,434,639 of record CAVWNJ010000005.1, read on the forward strand.
AGACCGGGACGGGGGCAAACCGGAACGCGCTGCAAACCGGCACGGGGAGCAGCACCCCAGCGCCCCTCCTACCCTGCGGTGCCGATCGTGCCCGCGACCACCTGGATGTGCCCGCCCGCCCTCGTCGCCCGGCGGAGGTCGTGGCCGTCCCGTTCGATCGCCTTCCACGGGTGAGCGGTGATGTCGGCGCCACCCAGCGCGCACGCGAGCCGAGCGAGCGGCGAGAACACGGCGGCCCTACCCACCGGGTACTGCATGTCCACGATGATCGCCTGCCCGCCAGGGCGAAGGGCTGCGGATGCTCGGCTCCAGGCAGCCCGCCAGTCCGGGAACACGCTCATCGCGTAGGTGGAGAGCACCGCATCCACCCCCGGGCGGCCGGTGACAGCGGTCGCCATGCCCGCCACCCATGCCGGGTCGAATCGTGTGGCATCCGCCTGCTCGATCCGCACGTTGGGGAGGTTGCGGGCTCGCGCCATCGCGAGCATCTGCGCACTGAAGTCGATCGCGATCACCAGGCCCGTGGGACCGACCCGCTCGGAGAGCAGCGGCAGGTTGAGTCCTGTGCCGCACCCGAGGTCGAGCACCACATCGCCGGTCTTCGCGTCGAGCAGGTCCATGGCCGCGAGCCGACCCTTGCGGTACACGATCGATTCGCCAGACAGCGCGTCGTAGAAGCGGGCACCGACCGTATAGCGATCAAAGCTGAACATCGGTTCTCTCCCGGCACTCGGGGGTCTCGCCGAGGCTCCCATTATCGGTGCAGATCATGCGCATACTCTCGGGGGATGAGCCATTCCAGAGTGTGGGACCTTGTTGTCGTCGGCGGCGGAACCGGGGGACTGGTCGCGAGCCGGACCGCGGCGTCGTTCGGCTCCCGAGTGCTGCTGATCGAGGCAGACCGTCTCGGTGGGGACTGCCTCTGGACCGGATGCGTGCCGTCGAAGGCGTTGATCGCTGCGGCCGCTGCGGCGAAGGCTGCGCGAGGCAATGCGGTGCTCGGGGTCACCACACAAGGCGCAACGGTGGACTTCCCCGCGGTGATGCGGCACGTGCGGAACGCGATGACCACCATCGCTCCGATCGACTCGCCGGAGGCGTTGGAGCGCGACGGTGTCGATGTGAAGCACGGGCGCGCCACCTTCACCGGCGCGAACAGCCTCCGTGTCGCGGGGCAGGAGGTGCGCTTCCGTCAGGCGGTCATCGCCACGGGGAGTGCTCCTGCGCCCCTCGAGGTGCCTGGCTCCGAGCAGATCGAGTTGCTGAACAACGAGACGTTCTGGGATCTCGAGGAGCTTCCCGCCCGTCTGCTCGTGGTGGGCGGCGGCGCCATCGGATGCGAGATCGCCCAGGCCATGGCGAGGCTCGGCTCCGAGGTGACGCTCGTGCACCGGGGCGAGCGGCTGCTGCCCAAGGAGACGGAGGCTGCGGCCGGCGTGATTCAGGAGTCGCTCGAGCAGGACGGGGTGCGAGTGCTTCTCGGACGCGAGGTCACGGCCCTGTCCGCGTCGGGCGACGGACGCCGAGCCGGCACCGCCACCCTCAACGACCAGACCGAGCATCCGTTCGATGCCGCGCTCGTGGCGATCGGGCGCCGGGCATCCGGAGCGGGACTCGGCGCGAAAGCCGCGGGGGTCGAGGTCGACCGGCGGGGGTTCATCCGGGTCACGAGCGCCCTGCGCACCTCCAATCCGCACATCTGGGCGGTGGGCGACGTCACCGGCCTGCCCCAGTTCACGCATGTCGCCGGAGTCAACGGCAGCATCGCGGCCACCAATGCGGTGCTCGGCATCAAGCGCACCATCGATCGGGATGCCGTGCCGCGGGTCACCTTCACGTCGCCCGAGGTCGGCGCCGTTGGGGTCTCCCCGAACCGGGCGGAGTCGCTCGGCTTCACCGTGGTGACGGTCCACCACGACGACAACGATCGCGCGGTGGCGGAGGCTGAGACCGCCGGATTCACGCAGCTGGTGGTTGACGGTCGCGGGCGCATCCGGGGCGGCGTCGTTGTGGGGCCGAGGGCGGGCGAGACCGTCGGTGAGATCGGCCTGGCCGTGCGCAACAAGCTCACGACCGGAGATCTCGCCAGCACCACGCACGCCTACCCCACCTACAGCGACTCCGCGTGGAACGCCGCTGTCGTCGATGTGCGCGTGAGGCTCGGCAAAGGGGTGATCGGTTCGGTCGTCACCCTGCTGCACGCGGTGCGTCAGCGCAGGGTGCGGTAGCCGGTCACCGCACGCTGGACCGCGCTGACGGTCACGAAGACGGCCCAGGCCACGGCGACGGGCCAGGCGACCGCCGGGAAGAGCATCCACAGGCTGTGCACCGCGATGGTTTCGGCACCCTCGGCGATGCGACCGAGGAATGAGAAGCTGCGGCCGTCGTCGATCGTGCGACCGCTCCGCTCCGCGGCGGAGGAGAACGCCAGAAACGCCGTGCCGTTGAGGTAGTAGGCGAGCAGCACGAGCACGAACGGCCACCAGGGCGCGCCGAAGCCGACGGTGGCGCCGATCCCCACGCCCACGACGCCCGCCCCGTAGGTGGCGAAGTCGCTCACGATGTCGAGGAACCCGCCGGCCTCGCTGGTGGGGGCGGATGCCGCATCCGCTCGGTCCCGCGACCGCTCGACGCGCAGTCGGGCCAGCGCGCCGTCGAGACCGTCGAGCACTCTCGACGACAGAAACAGCGCCAGGGCGACCGGCCACACCTGGAGGGCTGCCGCTCCCGCGCTCGCGAGACCGAGGACGAGGCCGGCGAGGGTGAGGCGGTCAGGGGTGATCCACGGTCGGTCGAGCGCGCGGGCGGCCACGGCGAGAGGGCGGTCGAGCGCCTTTCGGAGCGAGCGGTCGATCATGGCGCGATCGATTCGTCGTCGGAATCGGGCGCGTGGGCGCGCCTGCGCCTGGCTCGGAAACCGACCAGAACGCCCGCGAGCGTGAGCAGGCCGAGCGCCCCGAGCGCGGCATAGAGGGCGGGGCCCGGTGTGAAACCGGAGGCGCCGACGGCGACGAACGAGACGGTGCCGGGGATGATGCCGATGGCGGTGCCGAGCGCGTAGTCGCGCCGCGAGACGGCGGTGAGGCTCGCGGCGTAATTGATGACGGTGAACGGGATGACGGGCACCAGACGCACCCCGATGACGCTGACAAGGCCGCGACGACGGAGCAGATCGTCGACCGTCTTAATGCGCGCCCCGGTGAAGCGTTCGATCGCCTCGCGTCCGAGCATCCGTCCGATGGCGAAAGCGAGACCGGCGCCGAGAAGCGCGGCGACGTAGACGAGGAGGGCCCCGAAGCCGAGGCCCCAGATGAGCCCGGCGGCCACGCTCACCACGCTTTTGGGTACGGGCGTGAGGGTGACGAGTCCGTACCCGAGCACGAACAGGATCGGACCGAACGCGCCGACGCCGGCGACGGCCTCGCGCACCTCGTCTGTGGTCGGCAGGGGCAGCAGGATGCCGGCCGCGATGGCCGCCACCAGGAATACCGCCAGACCCACCAGCTTCCGCACGGCTCGCTTGCGTTCGGCCGCGTGACGCGGTGCTGTCGGGCTGATGGAGGGCACAGTGCTTTGCGACGTTACGCCATGCGTCTGTCTCATGCTTGCGCGCGTCAACGGGGTTGCGGCGGCACGTGGGGTGCTGGACAGAATGGGAGCCCGGTAGATCGGAGAAGCCATGCAACGCACGCTTGTGACGATAAATACAGAACAGTTCTTTCTCTCACCGGAGCAGGACTCCGATGCGCTGCGCGGCGCGATCGTCGGCGCAGCGCAGGCGGGCGCAGGTTTCGTGGACCTCGTCATCGCCGGTGACGGCATCAAATCCGTGCTCGTGACCGACTCGTCGACGGTCAGCTTCGAGACTGTGGAGATCGTTGACGCGGATCACCCCGCGGACGTGCATCCGGTGGACACCGACCTCTTCTGGCCGGAGACCTGACCGCCGCTGGTCGAGCCTGTTCCGCTGGTCGAGCCTGTTCCCGCTGGTCGAGCCTGTCGAGACCTGCTCGCTGGTCGAGCCCGACCTGCCGCTGGTCGAGCCTGTCGAGACCTGCCGCTCTCGACAAGCTCGCTGGTCGAGCCTGTCGAGACCTGCCTGCCCGGATCTCGACAGCTCGATCAGCGCGGTCGAGCGACTTTCCGCTGGTCGAGCCTGTCGAGACCTGCCCAGCGATTGCCGGATCTCGACAAGCTCGATCGGCGGGGAGCATGCGCTCGATCGGCGGGGACAGGCTCGGACTCGACAAGCTCGATCGGCGAGCGCTCGCTGGTCGAGCCTGTCGAGACCTGGCGGGTCGGATCTCGACAAGCTCGATCGGGCGGTTGATCGGCGGAGCATCGCCGGTCGAGCCTGCGGACTGCAGCTTGCTCGGATCTCGACAAGCTCGATCGGCGGGGGCGTGCTCGGATCTCGACAAGCTCGATCGGCGGGGACAGGCCCGGATCTCGACAAGCTCGATCGGCGGGGACGTGCGCGGATCTCGACAAGCTCGATCGGCGGGGACGTGCTCGGATCTCGACGGCTCGATCGGCGAGGCAGCGCGGATCTCGACAAGCTCGATCAGCGGAGGCGTCCAGTCCCGCTCCCGGAATTGCACCGTAGAGTGTGCGGGCGGCCAAACCGGCCACCGAACGGCGCCGAATCCTCTCTGTGCCCCGCAGCGCTCAGGAGATTCGCTGGTGAATTCGCCCGTCCCGCCGGCCGACTTCGCCACCACCCGGGTGCGCCCGGCCCTGCGCCGAGTCGTGTCCTTCCTCGCCGCACTCGCTGGCGCGGCCCTGCTGCTCAGCGGATGCGCTGCACCGAGCGTGGTAGCGGATTCCTCCGCCCGTGAGTGGTCCAGCTGGGATGAGGTCACGGCCGACGCCGATGGGCAGACCGTGCGGTTGTGGATGTACGGCGGAGACGCCCAGGGCAACGCCTATGTCGACGACGTTCTCGCACCCGCGGTCGCCGCGCAGGGCGTGACCCTGGTCAGGGTGCCGGTGGTGGACACCGCGGATGCCCTCAACCGGGTGCTCTCGGAACTCCAGGCGGGCCGCACCGACGACGGGGCGGTCGACCTCGTATGGGTCAACGGCGCGAACTTCTCCACCGGCAAGTCGGCGGGCGCGTGGCTGTGCGACTGGTCCGGACTGCTCCCCAACCTCGCCGGCACTGCGGCCGCGGATCCGTTGCTCTCCAACGACTTCGGCACCCCCGTCGACGGCTGCGAGGCGCCCTGGCACAAGGCACAGTTCACGCTCGTCTATAACGCCGACGCGGTGGAGACTCCGCCCACGACTCTCGCCGGGGTGCTCGAATGGGCACGCGCGCACCCGGGTCGTTTCACCTACCCCGCGCCGCCCGACTTCACCGGCTCGGTGTTCACCCGGGAGGTGCTGTACAGCGTGTCGGGCGGGCACAAGAACGTGCCGCTCGCCTTCGATCAGTCGGCATTCGACCGGCTCACCCCGAAGCTCTACACGGAACTCGCCGACCTCGCCCCGTCGCTGTGGCGCGGCGGAGACACCTACCCGGCGAGTTCCGACCAGCTCAACCAGCTCTACGCCGACCGGCAGGTCGACTTCACGATGACCTACGGTCCGGCCACCCTCACCGACCTCGTCGCCGACGGCACCTATCCGGCCGGCACCCGCGTGCTCACGCTCGACGAGGGCACGGTGGGCAATGCGAGTTTTCTCGGCATCCCGGTGAACGCGCGGTCCGCCGCCGGCGCGATGGTGGTGGCGAACACCGCACTCTCGGTGGAACAACAGGTGGCGAAGGCCGACCCGCGCGTGTGGGGCCAGTTCACCGTGCTCGACTACGACACCCTCGACCCCGACGGGCGTGCGGCCTTCGACCGGTTGCCGGCGTCGCCGGTGGTCCCCGCCTATGCGGAGTTGGCGCGGAATGCGCATCCGGAACTCTCCGCCGACTGGGTGCCGGAGCTCGACGACGGGTGGCGCCGGGCCGTGCTCGGCGCGCGATGACGTCGCGGCGATGAGCCTCGCACCGCTGCCGGCGCACGCGCCCATCGGCCGGGACCGCAGGCTGCGGGGAGCGCTTCTCGTGCTGCCCGCCGTGGTGCCCACGGCGATCGTGATGGTCGGCGGACTCGGCGCCGGCCTGCTTCAGAGCCTCGGCCTGATGCCCCTCGTTGGACCCGTTCAGCCGAGCCTCGACGCCTTCACGGTGCAGGTCCCGACTCTGCTGCAGGCCGCGGCCGTGTCGCTGTGGATCGCCACGGCCTCCACGGTGATCGCTGCGGTCGTGGGATTCGCCACGGCGCTTGTGATCGTGTCCGGGCGGATCGGAGGCAGGGTGATCGCGCTCGTCAGCGCATCCGTCGTCACGGTTCCCCACCTGATCGGGGCGGCGACCGTCGGATTGCTGCTGGCCGACTCGGGATTGCTGCCTCGGGTGCTGGGCATACCGTCCGACGCCTGGCCCAGCCTTGTCGGTGGTCCGTGGTGGGTGGCGGTGATTGCGGAGTACTCCTGGAAGGAATCGGCCTTCGTCGCCCTCGTGGTGGCCGGAACGCTCGCCACCCGGGTCGCGCGCTTCACCGAGACGGCGGCACTGCTCGGTGCTGGGCGGATGTCGCGGCTGCGCTTCGTGACCCTCCCGCTCGCCCTTCCCGCCCTCGTGATCTCGTCGGTGATCGCCTTCGTCTACACACTCGGGTCGTATGAGGTCGCCTGGCTGCTCGGACGCAGCTATCCGGAACCGCTGTCGGTGATGGCACTGCGCCTCTACGGATCGATCTCGCTTACCTCCCGCCCCGAAGCCGCAGCCGTCGCAGTCGTCACCACGACGCTCTCGTTCGTGGTGATGGCCGTCGCGTTCCTCGCCCTTCGACGAACGGCGGCCTGGCGATGACCGCAACGGCGGCAACCGTGCGCCGGGAACCTGCCCGCCCCGAACCCGCGCGCCGTGTGCTCAGCCCCCTCCTACTCACCGCCTGGTTTCTCCTGCCCGTTGTTCCGTTGTTCCTCTGGGCGTTCGCGGACCGCTTTCCGTTTCCCGCGGTGCTGCCGACGGAGTTCGGCGTCGCCGGTCTCGATGCAGCGCTCGCTCAGGGCGCCGTGCCCGGCTTTCTGCGCTCTGTGCTGCTCGGGCTCGCTGTCGCCGCGATCGCCACTCCGCTCGGGGCGATGGCAGCCAGGGCCCTCACCTTCGGTCTCGTGCCGTTTCCTCGCGCCGTTGGCGTGCTGCTTCTCGCCCCGATCGCACTCCCGCCCTTTGCGGCCGTGTTCGGCATCAACGTCGTTCTGCTGCGGGCGCACATCCCTCCGATCGTGGGACTCGTGCTCGTGCTCGTGGTGGTCGCCCTTCCGTACACGACCTTCGCGATGCGGGTGGCCTACGCGGCACACGACGTCGGGTTCGAGGAGGAGGCGCGCATCCTCGGGGCGTCCCCGCTCGCCGTGCTGACGCGCGTGCACCTCCCGTTGCTGGCTCCCGCTCTGGCGCGCGCGGCGTTCCTCGCGTTCCTCGTTGGCTGGAGCGACTACGTCGTCACGTTGCTCGTCGGAGGCGGGCAGTTGGTCACGCTTCCCCTCATCGTCGCGTCGGCGGCATCCGGGGTCGGCAACGACTCCGCAGTGGCCGTGCTCTCGCTCGCGTCGATCGTGCCGCCCGTGCTGCTGCTGATTCTCACGGGCAGGCTGGGGCGCCGTCGCGGCGCGGATGCGGGGGAGAGCGGATGAGCGCCGAGGTGCGCCTCGATCGGGTGGGCAAGACGTTCCGTGCCGGCGAAGCGCCCGCGCTCGCCGATGTGTCGCTCACCGTGCGGGCGTCATCGTGCACGGCGATTCTCGGGCCGAGCGGTTCGGGCAAGAGCACCATCCTGCGGGTCATCGCCGGCCTCGACCAGGCGACCGTCGGGCGGGTCTTCCTCGGTGGCGACGACGTCGAGGGCACGCCCCCGGAAGGCCGCTGCACCGGCATGGTCTTTCAGCGGCCGCTGCTTTTTCCGCACCTCAGCGTGCTCGACAACGTCGCGTTCGCCGACCGCGTCGCCGGGATGCCAAGATCGCAGGCTCGGATCGAAGCCGCGCGGTACCTCGAGATGGTGCAACTCGCCGGTTTCGAGCGGCGGTCGGTGCAGGAGCTCTCGGGCGGCCAGGCACAGCGGGTGGCCATCGCGCGGGCGCTCGCCGGGCGGCCGAAGGTGCTGCTGCTCGATGAGCCGTTCAGTGCGCTCGACCCCGCCCTCCGGGCCGACATGCACGACCTCATCGAGAGCATCCGCACGAAGCTCTCGCCGACGATCGTGCTGGTGACCCACGACCGCGACGAGGCGGCGGCGGTGGCGGACGACATCGCGGTGCTCGACCATGGAGAGCTACTGCAGCACGACTCGGTCGATCAGATCTATACGCGACCGACGTCGCTTCGCGTGTCGCGGCTGATGGGTGGGCTCAACGAGATCGCCGGCGTCGTGCGCGACGGCCTGCACGTCTCGGCGCTCGGGAGTATCCCGATCGGCGGGGGCGTGCAGGATGGGCCGGGGGTGCTGGTGGTGCGTCAGGAGGCCCTGGCCGTGCGTGTGATCGGGCCGGATGCTCCGGCCGCCGCAGACGAACACTCGGGCACCGTCGCGGCGGTGCGTCACGTCGGGCCGCGGCGCGTGCTGACGGTGTCGTTCGGCGACCCGGTGTCGGAGTCGGCCGTCGTGCACGCCGAGGTGGGGCCGGGTGTCGGTGTCGTGCTCGGGTCGCTCGTGGCGGTGCGCATCCCGCCCGGTGCGGCCGCGGTGGTTCCGGGCTGATCGTCGAGGTCGCTCGGCGGGTGTTGTCCGTTGGTCGAGCCTGTCGAGACCTGGGGGTGTGGATCTCGACAAGCTCGATCAGCGGGGGAGTGTTTCCGTTGGTCGAGCCTGTCGAGACCCGGGTGTGTGGATCTCGACAAGCTCGATCGGCGGGGAGTGCGCGATCGGCGTGCGTGTTTCCGTTGGTCGAGCCTGTCGAGACCTGGGTGGTGGATCTCGACAAGCTCGATCAGCGAGGTGGTCGATCGGCGGGTGTTTCCGTTGGTCGAGCCTGTCGGACCTGGGGTGTGCGGATCTCGACAAGCTCGATCGGCGGGGAGTGTTTCCGTTGGTCGAGCCTGTCGAGACCTGGTGTGGATCTCGACAGGCTCGATCGGCGGGGGCGTGCTCGATCAGCGGGGGAGTACGACGGCGGAGCCTAGCGCCGCCCGACATAGACCGTGTTCAAGGAGACGCCGCCGGTGACGGGGTTGTCGAAGTCGACGACGTGGGCCCGCGGTGAGTCGAAGACGAGCGCCATGACGGCCATGAACGCGTCATCCGGCGCGTCATCCGACCACAGGGCGATAGCAGGATCGCGTCGTAGCGGGCATCCGGGGAGTCGGGCTCCCTACGCACCAGGGCGAAGAAGTCGCCTTGCACAAGGCGAGTGCGGGCGTCATCCGTGAGCACCTTCATTCACCCCGCCGCGAGCTCCTCGTGCAGCAGCCGGCTGCACCAGTCGGGTGAGGCCAGCGGCAGGTCGTGGCCGCCGCGGTGGGAGCGCGTGGTGACGCTCGCGTACTCCGCAGCAAGCTCGCGGGCGCGTCCGGGGACGGGCACCGGATCGGTGTCCCCGTCCACGAGCAGCACCCGCACCCCTCGGGCGGACAGGGTCGCGACCGCTCCAGTCCAGGTGTCCGCCGCGACGAGCGCCTCGAAGCTCTGGATGTAGGAAAACCAGGTGTGCTTCACGCCGTCTCTGGCGATGGCGGGCGGCAGCGTGGGGTTGAGGGCCACGGCGAGTACAGACGCGGCGGAGCGGTGACGACACATCCACGCACACACCGCGTGGGCGAGTGGGCCGGTCGATAGCAGCGCCTCGAACCAGCCCATGTGGCGCACCCGGTCATCCGCCTCGGCCCGGGTTCGATACAGGGGCGCGTCGAACGCGACGACCGAGCGGATGTCGCCCTCGCTCGCCGCCGCCCACTGGATCGCGAGCGACGCACCCATCGAATGGCCGGCCACGTGCAGCGGGCGCCCATCGAGGTCGAGAGCGCGGAGGGCGCCGGTGATCGCGGCGAGGTGCTCGTCGAGGGCGAACATGTCGGAGCTGACGCCCTCGTCCATCGAGGCGCCGAAGCCGAGGGGGTCGACGACGACCACCGTCGCCACCGCGCCGAGCCGATCGTAGGCCGCCCCGAAGTAGGTCTGACTCGCGGCAATGCCGGGTATCAGAACGAGCACCTGCTCGCCCTGGCCGAACACCCGAACGCCGAGGCGTCCGGCGCGGCGAAGCACTCCCGATCCTCGGCGCCAGCGGCGGACGCGGCCCGCCGAGAAATGTCGGGCGGACCAGACGGATGCCGCGATCAGAACGCTCCCGACCGTTGCCGCTCTGAATCGTCGGCTGCCCATGCGGCCCACTCTAGGCGGAGGCGCTCCGCAGGGTCCGAGCTCGAGGTCGATCGGCGGGGGTGTCCGTTGGTCGAGCCTGTCGAGACCTGGGTGCGGCGGATCTCGACAGGCTCGATCAGCGGGGAGTGCTCGATCGGCGGGGTGTGTTTCCGTTGGTCGAGCCTGTCGAGACCTGGGCGGCGGATCTCGACAGGCTCGATCGGCGGGGAGTGTTTCCGTTGGTCGAGCCTGTCGAGACCTGGGCGTGCTGGATCTCGAGCATGCTCGATCGGCGAGGCGTGTTTCCGTTGGTCGAGCCTGTCGAGACCTGGGGTGGATCTCGACAGGCTCGATCGGCGGGGGGTGCTCGATCGGCGGGGGTGCGCGGTCGGCGGGGTGTGTTTCCGTTGGTCGAGCCTGTCGAGACCTGGGTGTGGATCTCGACAAGCTCGATCAACGGGGGTGCGCGATCGGCGGGGGTGCTCGATCAACGGGGGAGGGGGGCGATCGGCGGGGCCTAGCGCCGCCCCACATAGACCGTGTTCGAGGAGACTCCGCCGGTGACGGGGTTGTCGAAGTCGACGACGTGGGCCCGCGGTGAGTCGAAGACGAGCGCCATGACGGCCATGAACGCGTCATCCGGCGGGTCATCCGACCACAGGGCGAAAACGCCTGCGTCGGTGAGGTGCCGGGTGAGCGACAGAAGTCCCGCCTCCGTGTAGAGGTCGGCATGGCTCGGGTCGAGTTGGTGGCGGGGGGAGTGGTCCACGTCGAGCAGGATCGCGTCGTAGCGCGCGTCCGGAGTGTCGGGCTCCCTACGCACCAGGGCGAAGAAGTCGCCCCGCACAAGGCGAGTGCGGGCGTCATCCGTGAGCACCTTCGACACCGGTAGCAGCCCGCGCTCATGCCAGTCGATCACCGCCGGCATCGTGTCGATCACCGTCATCGCACCCACTCGCGGGTCACGGAGCGCGGCGATGGCGGTGTATCCGAGCCCCAATCCGCCGACGAGAACCTGCAGCCCGTCGCCTTCGACGGCGGCAAGACCCAGGTCGGCGAGTTCCTCCTCCGCCACGGTGAACAGGCTCGACATGAGGAACTCCTCGCCGAGCTTCACCTCGAACACGTCCACGCCCAGCTCCATATCGGTGCGCCGGCGAAGGGTGAGGTCACCCATCGGCGTCGGCTGCCAGTCGAGTTCTTCGAAGCGCGCGCTCATCGGTCGCGTCTCGTGCTGCGCACTGCGGTGAGCCCCTCGGGTCGCGTCGTGAGCGGCAGGTCGGTCGCCCGCCCGGTGAGTGGCAGCAGGCGTCGCAGACCCACGTTCTCCAGCGGATCGAGCACCGAATGCTGCGTGCAGGCGGGCACGAGCCGGCCGTCCTCCGGGTGACTCATGCCGTACATGCATGAGCCGAGCCGTTCCTGCGTCTCCTTCAGCAGCGGATCGTCGCTCACGATGCCGCGCTCCATCAGCTCCCAGGCCGGCTTCACCTGTGCCGCATCCATGAAGTTGTGCACCACGAAGGTCTTGAATGTGAGCCGCCCTTTGAGCGCGGCCTGGAGCACCCGTCGAATGCCTCCGGCGCGTCGGATGATCCGCCCGACGGTCGCCACCAGCACCGGAATGTCTCCGGGGTGAGCGGCGAGGGCGCGGGCGATCTTCACGGTGAGGATGCGTTTGGGCACGCCGCCGAAGATCATGCCGCCGAAATGCGCGAGAAAGCGGTCGCGCGCCACAATGTCCTTCGGGTCGTCGGCATCCAGCAGCACGGCGAACCGATTGCCCGCCCGCATCCCCACGGTCGAACGATTGCAGCGCGGGTCGCCGAACTGGGTCGCCTTCCAGGGGATCGGATGCCCGGCGCCCGCCTCGATCTGATCCCAGACGGAGTCGATCGTGACCTCGGTGAATTCCTCTTTCCACCGGCGGTCGTCGCCGATGAACGCTGCAGGCTGGAACGACAGCATGTTGTAGGGCATCTCGAGCACGTCGCGGGTCACCTGCCCCACCTCGGCCACGTTCGACGGCGTCACGGTCATGTTGTGGGCGAGGTAGGAACTCACCCCGTGCTCACGCTTCAGGTCGACGAACATCTGGGCGAAGCGCTCGCGAAAGGGATTGAGCTCGGCTTCATTCTTCGGACGCACCGCACCTCGCCTGCCCCGCATGAGCGAGTCGAAGTGAGCCGCGAACGACAGCTTGTCGAACCTCGCCTGGCCGTGCTCGTCGAGCGCGACATCCTTCAGATAGTCGTAGGAGAAGTCGCCGTGGGTCATCGACATCGGCTCGCGGCCGTAGCGGCGCATGGTCAGCAACGTCTGGGCGTGGTCTTCGGCCGGGAGCAGGCTCACCTCGCCCCCGATGAGCTGAGCGTGCGCGCGCGGTCCGCGCACCGAGCGCAGATACGCCATCTGCTCGTCCACCTCGCTGCGGGTGTGCGCGCCGTCGATGCGCACCTTGTTCGCGTCGGCCGAGTGGTAGCAGGGCGAGCAGGTGAGGTCGCACTTGGGAAAGACGCCATGCGTGCCCTCGCACCCCACCGCCGTGCGGCCGAGAAGCTGGTTGTCGGTGCGCACGTGTTCGGGCAGTGCCGCCCAGATCGCATCGAGAACGCGCCGACTCTCCGGATGCACGGGGCGCGTCGCCAGTTCGAATCGGCGTAGACCCTGCGAAACCTTCACGGCTGCCCCTTTGCGCACGGGCACTGTTACCCGCGCCCATCTTCTCCCACCGATCCGCGCGATTGCCGTGTGTACGCGGTGCGGTGGACGATTTCGGAGCGGCTACGGTGCTGTAGACGCCGATTCCGCGTCTGCAGCGTGCGCGCGGTGACGACGACAGGAGGCACGGCCATGGCCCCAGCCGTGAGTTCCACCGTGCCGACCGTGAGCGTGGTGATCCCGGTGAAAGATGACGCCCCGCTCCTGGCCGTGTGTCTCCGGGCGCTCATGCCGCAGCTGAACGCGGGCGATGAAGTGATCGTCGTCGACAACGGGTGCGTCGACGACAGCGCGACGGTCGCGCAGCGTGCTGGCGCGCGCGTGGTCGTCGAGCAGCGCCCGGGCATCCCGGCGGCGAGTGCGGCCGGGTACGACGCGGCTCTCGGCGAGATCATCGGACGGATGGACGCCGACAGCGTGCCCGCGCCGAACTGGCTCGACAGCGTGCGGGAGGCGTTCCGCGCCGACACCTCGCTCGCCGCGGTCACCGGAGGGGCGCACTTCATCGACGGGCCGCGAATGCTGCGACTGCCCGGCGTGCTCCTCTACCTCGGCTCCTACTTTCTGCTCGTCGGTGGAGCCCTCGGGCACGTGCCCCTGTTCGGTTCCAACTGTGCGTTCCGACGGTCCGAGTGGCTGCGGGTGCGCGACTCGGTTCATCGGGCGGATGCCGAACTCCACGACGACATCGACCTCTCCTTCCACATCGGTCCGCTCGGGCGCATCCGGTTCCTCCGGGGGCTCCGAATGGGCATCTCCTCCCGCCCGCTCTACGAGTCGCGGCGGGCCGCCGCGCGCCGCATGCGCAGGGCATTCCGCACCCTAGGCATCCACTGGCCCGAACAGCGGCCGTCGGTGCGCTACGCGGCGCGGATGACCGCAGCCGGAATCATCCGCCCTCCCGCTCGTCTTCGTTCTCACCGCAACTGACCCCACAGGAGGAACCGCATGTCCGTTCTCGATAAATTCAGCCTCGCCGGGCAGACCGCGGTGGTCACCGGGTCCACGAGGGGACTCGGGCGCGCCTTCGCGCGTGCGCTCGCCGAGGCCGGGGCCAACATCGTGGTGGTCGGCCGCGATGCGGAGGCGGCGGAGGAGGTCAGGCGCGAGATCGCCGCGATCGGCGTGGGAGTCACGGTCGTGCTTGCGGATGTCACGTCCCGCCCCGACATCGAGCGGCTGCTGGCCGAGACCGTCGCCGCGTTCGGGCGCGCCGACGTGCTCGTCAACAACGCGGGTGCCTGCATTCACAAGCCTGCTCTCGAGGTGACCGACGAGGAGTGGCGCGAGGTGATGAACGTGAATGTCGACGGATTGTGGATCGCCAGCCAGGTGTTCGGCCGCCACATGATCGAGCAGGGCGGCGGGTCGATCATCAACATCGGCTCCATGTCTGCATCCATCGTGAACCGCCCGCAGTGGCAGCCCGCCTACAACGCGTCGAAGGCGGCGGTGCACCACCTCACGCGCAGCCTGGCGGCGGAGTGGGCGCCGTCGAACGTGCGGGTGAACGCGCTCGCGCCGGGCTACATGCACACCGACATGTCACCGATCCACGAACCGCAGTTTCAGCGCTACTGGATCGAGGATGCGCCCCAGCAGCGGGCGGGGGAGCCGGATGAACTCGGGCCCGCGATCGTGTTCCTCGCCAGCGCCGCATCCAGTTTCATGACCGGCTCGGTGCTCACCGTCGACGGCGGATACACGGTCTTCTAGCCGCGGTGGCACCGAGGGTTTGCGGCTCGCACGGCCGCCAACCTGAGAATTGAGTCGGAGGGACTCAAGTTTTTGCCTGCCAACTTGACAGCGGTTCCGTGCGCCCGCAAACTTGATCCAGCGAGGCTCAAGTATTTGTAGACCGGCCGCGTAACCAGACATGAGGGAGCACTGAGCACATGGCTCGAGCAGTAGGAATCGACCTGGGAACCACCAACTCGGTGGTCTCCGTTCTCGAAGGTGGAGAACCCACCGTCATCGCCAACGCCGAAGGTTTCCGCACGACCCCATCCGTCGTGGCCTTCACCAAGGACGGCGAGGTGCTCGTCGGCGAGACCGCGAAGCGCCAGGCCGTCACCAACGTCGACCGCACCATCTCCAGCGTCAAGCGCCACATGGGCACCGACTGGACCACGGCGATCGACGACAAGAAGTACACCCCGCAGGAGATCTCCGCCCGCATCCTCGGCAAGCTCAAGCGCGACGCCGAGCAGTACCTGGGCGAGTCGGTCACCGACGCCGTCATCACCGTTCCCGCGTACTTCAACGACGCCGAGCGCCAGGCCACGAAGGATGCCGGTGAGATCGCCGGACTCAACGTGCTGCGCATCATCAACGAGCCCACCGCGGCCGCTCTCGCCTACGGCCTCGACCGCGGCAAGGAAGACGAGCTCATCCTCGTCTTCGACCTCGGTGGCGGAACGTTCGACGTGTCGCTGCTCGAAGTGGGCAAGGACGACGACTTCTCCACCATCCAGGTGCGTTCGACCTCGGGCGACAACCGCCTCGGCGGCGACGACTGGGACCAGCGCGTCGTCGACCACCTGGTCAAGCGCTTCAAGGAGTCGACCGGTGTCGACGTCTCGAACGACAAGATCGCCAAGCAGCGCCTGAAGGAAGCCGCGGAGCAGGCCAAGAAGGAGCTCTCGTCGTCGACGAGCACGAGCATCCAGCTTCCCTACCTGTCGCTCACCGAGAACGGCCCGGCCAACCTCGACGAGACGCTCAGCCGCGCCAAGTTCGAGGAGCTCACCTCCGACCTCCTCGACCGCACCCGCAAGCCGTTCGCCGATGTCATCAAGGAGGCGGGTGTCTCCGTCGGTGACATCGCCCACGTCGTGCTCGTCGGTGGCTCCACCCGGATGCCCGCCGTCGCTCAGCTCGTCAAGCAGCTGCTCGGCGGCAAGGACGCCAACAAGGGTGTGAACCCCGACGAGGTCGTCGCCGTGGGTGCAGCACTCCAGGCCGGCGTGCTGAAGGGCGAGCGCAAAGACGTTCTGCTCATCGACGTGACCCCCCTGAGCCTCGGTATCGAGACCAAGGGCGGCATCATGACGAAGCTCATCGAGCGCAACACCGCCATCCCCACCAAGCGCAGCGAGACCTTCACCACGGCGGATGACAACCAGCCGTCCGTGGCCATCCAGGTCTTCCAGGGCGAGCGCGAGTTCACCCGCGACAACAAGCCGCTCGGCACCTTCGAGCTGCAGGGCATCGCCCCGGCACCCCGTGGGGTTCCGCAGGTCGAGGTCACCTTCGACATCGACGCGAACGGCATCGTGCACGTGTCCGCGAAGGACAAGGGCACCGGCAAGGAGCAGTCGATGACGATCACCGGCGGCTCGTCGCTTCCGAAGGAAGACATCGAGCGCATGGTGCGCGAGGCCGAGGAGAACGCGGCGGAGGACAAGGCTCGCCGTGAGGCGGCCGAGACCCGCAACGTCGCCGAGCAGCTCGCCTACTCCACCGACAAGCTCATCAAGGAGAACGCCGAGAAGCTGCCCGAAGACGTGAAGTCCGAGGTGCAGGCCGATGTGGACGCGCTGAAGAGTGCACTCGCGGGCGACGACGACGCGGCCATCAAGACCGCGTTCGACAAGCTCACCGAGTCGCAGCAGAAGCTCGGCCAGGCCATCTACGCGCAGTCGCAGCCGGGCGAGCAGCCCGCCGGTGACGAGGCCCCGACCGAGAACGCGTCCGACGAGGACATCGTCGACGCCGAGGTCGTGGACGACGAGCCGGAGAAGAAGTAATCATGGCGGACGACACACAGGGCACCCCGCCCGAGCGTGAGCCGGTCATCCGCGACAACCGAAAGATCGACCCGGAGACGGGGGAGGCGCGCGCCGCCTCCCCCGCCGAGGGGCAGTCGATCGGTTCCGAGGATGGCGACACCGCCGACGTCGGGGGTGCGGATGATCTGATCCAGGCCGAGGACGCCGATGTGGAGGTCTCCACCTCCGACGTTCCCGCTGGTTCGTCGCCGCTCGACCCGAACGACCAGTCGTTGCTCGCCCAGGCGGAGCAGGACCTCGTGGGCGAGATGCGCAACGAGATGCTGCGCGCCAAGGCCGACCTCGTGAACTTCCGCACCCGGGTCGAACGTGACCGGGCGGCGAATCGCGAGGCCGTCATCGCCGAGGTCGTGCGCACGCTGCTCCCGGCCATGGACGACCTCACCCGTGCGGAGACGCACGGCGATCTCGAGGGTGGCCCGCTCGCACTCGTCGCGCAGAAACTGCGCGCCGGATTCGAGAAGTACGGCCTGCGTGTCGTGGGGGAGAAGGGCGACGTGTTCGACCCGAACTTCCACGAGGCGCTCGTGCAGCTGCCGTCGCCTGACGTCACGGTCAACACCGTCGCAGACGTGATCGAACCGGGCTACGCGCTCGGCGACCGCCTCGTGCGTGCGGCGAAGGTGGCCGTGCACGTTCCAGCCGACCAGTAACGACAACGGAGATCGCGGATGGCTAGCCAGGACTGGTTCGACAAAGACTTCTACGCGGTGCTGGGTGTGAGTAAGGACGCCACCCCCGCCGAGTTGAAGAAGGCCTACCGCAAGCTCGCGCGGCAGTATCACCCGGATGCGAATCCGGGCGATGCTGCCGCCGAGGCGCGGTTCAAGGAGATCAGCGAGGCGAACACGGTTCTGACCGATCCGGAGCAGCGTCAGGAATACGACCAGATGCGCGCGATGGGCGCCGGTCGGGCGAGGTTCACCTCGGGCCACGGGGGCCAACCCGGCGGCTTCGAGGACGTCTTCGGCGGCATGTTCGGCGGGCAGCAGCCCGGCGGTCGCACGCGCTATCAGCAGGGCGGCGCAGGTTTCGACGACCTGTTCGGCGGGATGTTCGGCGGAGGCGGCTTCGGCCAGTCGACCGGCGGATTCCGCGGCACGGGCGCGCCCACCAAGGGTCGCGACTACACGGCCACCACCACCATCGATTTCATCGCGGCCACCAAGGGCGAGACGGTCCGTCTCCAGCCCGCGGACGCGAAGCCGATGAGCGTGAAGGTGCCTGCCGGCGTCTCCGACGGTCAGAAGATCCGCGTGCGGGGCAAGGGCGAGCCGAGCCCGGACGGCGGTGAGCCGGGTGACCTCGTGCTCACGGTGACGGTGCGCCGGCATCCGGTCTTCGACCGCGACGGCGCCAACCTGCGGGTCGACGTGCCGGTGACGTTCACCGAGGCCGTGTTCGGTGCCACCATCCAGGTGCCGACGCTCGGCGGCGAACCCGTGAAGCTCAGGGTCGCCCCGGGAACCCCGAGCGGGCGGGTTCTGCGCGTCAAGGGCCGCGGCGTGGAGACGGCGAAAGGCACCGGTGACCTGCTGGCCACCGTGCAGATCGTCGTGCCGTCGCACCTGCCTGCCGATGCCGAGAAAGCTCTGCGTGCCTTCGAGTCGGCACTACCCGACGAGGACCCGCGGGTCGACCTGCTGGACCGCGCGAGGGGATAGCGCCGTGCGTCGAGCCATGCCATCTGACCGCGAACGGGTTGCGGCATGAACGAGACCACGCCCATTTTCGCCATCGCCATGGCGGCGGAACTTGCCGGAATGCATCCGCAGACCCTGCGGCAGTACGACCGGCTCGGGCTCGTCAGCCCGGGCCGGACGGCCGGCAAGTCCCGCCGCTATTCGATGCGCGATGTGATGCAACTGCGCGAGGTCGCGCGGCTCTCAGCGGAGGGACTCAACCTCGAGGGCATCCGGCGCATCCTCGACCTCGAGAACCAGGTGACTCAACTGACCACCCGCGTGCGCGAGCTCGAGAGCGCGCTGGCGGATGAACTGCTCAACCGACCCGGCCGACGCATCTTCGCGGCGAAAGAGTCGGGCGACGTCATCTCGCTGCGGGCGGGCACCCGCGCCCAGCGCAACACCGAGGTCGTCGTCTGGCGGCCGCTCTCGCTGGAGTAGCCGCGCGCCCGCTGGTTCCCGCTGGTCGAGCCTGTCGAGACCCGGCCCCCGCTGGTCGAGCCTGTCGAGACCCGGCCCCCGCTGTTCCCGCGGTCGAGCCTGTCGAGACCCGGCCCCCGCGGTTCCCGCTGGTCGAGCCTGTCGAGACCCGCGCCTCCGCTGGTCGAGCCTGTCGAGACCCGCGCTCCCGACTGGACGCGCGTGGCGATCCGGCGCTGTGGCGGGTCGTTTTGGCGATCGGTCCTGAGCTGCGAACCGCTGGCTCCCGCTGGTCGAGCCTGTCGAGACCCGCCCCCGCTGGTCGAGCCTGTCGAGACCCGCGCCTCCGTCGTTCACAACTCAGGACGCTTTGACGAATGGCGGGAAATTCGGCGCTATGCCGCGTCGTTTTGGCGATCGGTCCTGAGTTGCGAACCGGATGCGCGACCCGCCCGCTGGTCGAGCCCGTCGAGACCCGCGCCCCGCTGGTCGAGCCCGTCGAGACCCGGCCCCGCTGTTCACAACTCAGGACGCTTTGACGGATGGCGGGAAATCCGGCGCTGTGGCGGGTCGTTTTGGCAATCGGTCCTGAGTTGTGAACCGGATAGTGACCCGCGTGCCGCCGCTCGTCAAGACCCGCGGCCCGCTGGTTCCCGCTGGTCGAGCCCGTCGAGACCCGGCCCCCGCTGTTCACAACTCAGGACGCTTTGACGGATGGCGGGAAATTCGGCGCTGTGGCGGGTCGTTTTGGCAATCGGTCCTGAGTTGTGAACCGGATGGCGACCGGCGGCGGATCTCGACAGGCTCGATCGGCGGGGCGGGGCGAGATCGGCGGGGCGGCGGCGGATCTCGACAGGCTCGATCGGCGGGGCGGATCGAGGTCGGCGGGGCGGGGCGGATCTCGACAGGCTCGATCAGCGGAGCGCAGCGAGATCAGCGGAGGGCAGCGCCGCAGCGCACCCACCCTGGCGCGACCGCAACCCGCCCGCGGCCTAGGGTGGTCGGGTGCCTGAGTTCACCTTCGACGCGCTGCGGCGGTTCCCCGACATCGAGGCCGACAACCTCTACGCCGTTGACGCCAGCGACCGCCTGCTGCTCGACGAGGCGGCCACCGACATCTCCTCCGCAGGCACCGGCGAGGTTGCGGTCATCGGCGACCACTACGGCGCGCTGACCCTCGGTGCGATCGCGCTGCACGGCGCCACGCAGGTGCGGGTGCATCAGGATCCGCTCACGGGCGAGCTCGCGCTGGCCCGAAACGCGGCGCGCGCCGGGCTCGAGGAGGAGTTCGTGAACCTCCCGCTCGGCGAGGAACTGCTCGCCGGCGCCCGCGTCGTGCTCATGCAGTTGCCCCGCAGCCTCGCCGCGCTCGACGAGTACGCAGCGGCGATCGCGAGGCACGCGGCATCCGACGTGGTCGTGATGTGCGGCGGCCGCGTCAAGCACATGACCCCCGCGATGAACGAGGTGCTCGGGCGCCACTTCTCGGATGTGCGCTCGTCACTCGGTCGGCAGAAGTCGCGCGTGATTGTGGCGCGCGGGCCAGTCCCCTCTCCGGATGTCTGGCCGCTCAGCGAGTTCCACGACGAACTCGGCCTCTGGGTCTGCGCCCACGGCGCCGCCTTCGCCGGCACCAAACTCGACATCGGCACCCGCTACCTGCTGACCTTCCTGCGCGACATGAAGGCGGATGCCGTGACCGCCGTCGACCTCGGATGCGGCACGGGCATCCTCGCCGCAGCCCTCGCGACCGCGCGCCCGGAGCTTGCGATTCTGGCGTCGGATGATTCCGCCGCCGCCGTGGAGTCGACGCGTGCCACCGCTGCGGCGAACCGGCTCGCGATCACCGTGAGCCGGGACGACGGGCTCTCCTCCCAGCCGGACGGCTGCGCGGACCTGGTGCTGCTGAACCCGCCGTTCCACGCGGGCTCGACCGTGCATCCGGGGGTCGCCCTGAAGCTTTTCGACGAGGCTGCGCGCGTGCTGAAGCCCGGCGGCGAACTCTGGACGGTGTTCAACTCCCACCTCACCTACCGGCCGGCGCTCACGCGAGCCGTGGGTGAGACGCGTCAGGCGGGCCGCAACGCCAAGTTCACCGTCACCGTCTCCACCCGCTAACGGAAACGATGGTGCCCGGAGTCGCACGCGCGCATGTATCGGACAGGCGCGCGTGCATCACCATGCGCGCGTGTCCGAAACGCCCGCGCACGCCGCAGGGGAAGCCATAGTGCGGCGACCAATGTCCGGGCACCCACGGAACGCATCCGTAACAGGTGCACCTCACCCAATTGCACTGTAAACTTGAGTCACACAGGCTCAACTCTTTGGAGAAGGATCGCCGATGGCCAACATGACCGGAGCTCCGGGCGCGCAAGACGGACAGAAGTCTGCGCTCGCACAGTATGGAATCGACCTCACCGAGGTGGCGCGCGCGGGAAAACTCGACCCGGTGATCGGGCGGGATGCGGAAATCCGCCGCGTCAGCCAGGTGCTCACCCGCAGAACGAAGAACAACCCGGTGCTCATCGGTGAGCCCGGCGTCGGCAAGACCGCCGTCGTCGAGGGACTCGCCCAGCGCATCGTGGCGGGAGACGTCGCCGAATCGCTGCGCAACAAGCGACTGGTGTCCCTCGACCTCGCCGCTCTGGTGGCCGGCGCGAAGTACCGCGGCGAATTCGAGGAACGGCTGAAGGCCGTGCTCGCCGAGATCAACGAGGCCGACGGCCAGATCATCACCTTCGTCGACGAACTGCACACGCTGATGGGTGCGGGTGGCGGCGAAGGCTCCGTTGCCGCATCCAACATGCTCAAGCCCATGCTCGCCCGGGGCGAGCTGCGTCTGATCGGCGCAACGACGCTCGACGAGTATCGCCAGTACATCGAGAAGGATGCCGCGCTCGAGCGTCGCTTCCAGCAGGTGTTCGTGGGCGAACCGAGCGTGGAAGACACCATCGCGATCCTGCGGGGCCTCAACCCCCGGTACGAGAGCCACCACGAGGTGCCCATCTCGGATGCCGCACTCGTCGCCGCGGCCACCCTGTCGAACCGCTACATCAGCGGTCGTCAGCTCCCCGACAAGGCCATCGACCTCATCGACGAGGCCGCGAGCCGCCTGCGCATGGAGATCGATTCGGCTCCGGTCGAGATCGACGAACTGCGCCGCAGCGTCGACCGACTGCGCATCGAGGAGCTGGCGCTCAAGCGGGAGAAGGATGACGCCTCGAAGGAGCGCCTCGAGCGGCTCCGCGCCGACCTCGCCGCCCGGGTGGAATCGCTCGACGAGTTGAGCGAGCGGTGGAACAAGGAGAAGGCGGCGATCAACCGCATCGGAAACCTCAAGAAGCGCGCCGAAGCGCTCCAGGTGCAGGCCGACCGGGCCCAGCGTGACGGCAACCTGGCCGAGGCCAGTCGCCTGCTCTACGGCGAGATCCCCGAGATCGAGCGCGAGCTCCGCGCGGCCGAGCTCTACGTGCCGGAGCACGAGCCCATGGTGGGTGAGGAGGTCACGGCAGAGGACATCGCCGCCGTGATCGCCCAGTGGACCGGCATCCCGATGGGCCGCCTGCTGCAGGGCGAGACCGAGAAGCTGCTGCACCTGGAGTCCGAGCTCGGCAAACGGCTCGTCGGGCAGAAGCCGGCCGTTCGAGCGGTGTCGGATGCCGTGCGCCGCTCCCGCGCCGGAATCTCCGACGCCGACCGCCCCACCGGTTCGTTCCTCTTCCTCGGGCCGACCGGCGTCGGCAAGACCGAGCTCGCCAAGGCGCTCGCAGAGTTCCTCTTCGACGACGACAAGGCCATGATCCGCATCGACATGAGCGAGTACGGCGAGAAGCACTCCGTCGCGCGCCTGCTCGGTGCCCCTCCCGGCTACGTCGGGTACGAGCAGGGCGGGCAACTCACCGAGGCCGTGCGCCGCCGCCCCTACTCGGTCGTTCTGATGGACGAGGTGGAGAAGGCCCACCCCGAGGTGTTCGACGTGCTGCTGCAGGTACTCGACGACGGCCGTCTCACCGACGGTCAGGGTCGCACGATCGACTTCCGCAACACGATCCTCGTGCTCACCTCCAACCTCGGCAGCCAGTTCCTTCTTGAGCCGAGCCTCACCCCCCAGCAGCGTGAGGAAGGCGTCCAGGCGATGGTGCGTCAGGCGTTCAAGCCGGAGTTCGTGAACCGGCTCGACGACATCGTGGTGTTCTCCTCCCTCAGCAACGAGGACCTCGGGCAGATCGTGGAGCTCTACATCGACCGGCTGTCGTCGCGGCTGTCGGAACGGCGGCTCGAGCTCGCGGTCACGCCCGGCGCCCGCGGATGGCTGGCGAAGACCGGTTTCGACCCCATGTTCGGCGCGCGTCCGCTCCGCCGGCTGATGCAGCGGGAGATCGACGACAAACTCGCGCGTGCACTGCTCAGCGGCGACATCCGCGACGGCGACACGGTGCTGGTGGACCTCGGTGATTCCGGGCTGCTGGTCACCCGTGCCGAGCCCGCGGAGCCGGTGTTCGAGGGCGACCTGGAGGACTGACTCTCGGCTGGCTCCCAGCCTGCGCTGGGCACAGCGTAACTAGTTGTTAATAATGAGCAGGCCAAGCGCTTGCATATGGTATTAGGGTGGACTCCGGCCCAACGACGTCGCCGCACCTCTTCTCAGGAAAGGACCGGCGCAGGCCGATCGAATGACCTCCACCCCAAATCGATTTGTGGCACCCGATGCCGGGAACGCCGACACCGCGACTGTCGACGCGCCCTTCGCCGGCATGCGCGGAATACTCTTTGACCTCGACGGCGTGCTCACCCCCACCACGAACGTGCACATGGCCGCGTGGATGAGGCTGTTCGCGCCTTTCCTCGATGAGCGGGGTGCCACGCCTCCCTACCGCCAGTCGGACTACTTCGACTACATCGATGGCAAGCCGCGCTTCGACGGCGTGCGTTCGCTGCTCGCCTCCCGCGGAATCGAACTGCCCGACGGCGAGGTCACCGACTCGCCGGACCTCGAGACGGTCTGCGGTCTCGGCAATCGCAAGAACGCCACGTTCACCGAGGTCCTGGAACAGGACGGCGTGCGGCCATACGAGGGCTCGGTTCGCTTTCTCGACGCTGTAATCGATGCCGGTTTCCTCGTGGCCGTCGTCTCGAGCTCCCGCAACGCCACGATCGTGCTGGATGCCGCGGGCATCGCCCACAACTTCGGCGTGGTGGTCGACGGCCTCGTCGCCGATGCCGAGGGCATCGCGGGCAAGCCCGCCCCTGACACCTACCTGCGCGGTGCGGAGCTTCTCGGGCTCACCGCCGCTGAGTGCGTCGTGGTCGAGGATGCCCACTCGGGCGTCCAGGCCGGCCGTGCCGGCAACTTCGGCCTCGTCATCGGCGTCGACCGCGGCGTTGGGGCCCAGGGCCTCCTCGACTCCGGCGCCGACCTCGTGGTCGACGACCTCGCAGACCTTCTTCCACTCACCGTCTCAGAACAGCAGGTGTCCGCATGACCCCGTCACTCGATCCCCTAGACCGCCAGCGGTACCCGATCGACGAGTGGGCGCTCGTGGAGACCGAGTTCCGGGCGGCCGACATGGGTCGCACCGAGACCCTCTTCACCGTCGGCAACGGATACTTCGGGATGCGCGGCAACTCCGTCGAAGGCCGTGACGGCCACGAGCACGGCACCTTCATCAACGGCTTCCACGAGACGTGGCCCATCCGCCACGCCGAGGAGGCCTTCGGCTTCGCGCGGGTCGGCCAGACGATCGTCAACGCACCCGACGCCAAGATCCTCCGTATCTACGTCGACGACGAGCCGTTCGTGCTCACCGAGGCCGACGTGCTCGGCTACGAGCGCGCCCTCGACTTCCGCACCGGTGTGCTCACCCGCGACGTCGAATGGCGCACCCCGTCGGGCAAGCGCGTGCTCATCCGCGCCTCCCGCATGGCGTCCTTCACCGACCGTCACCTCGCGGTGATCGTCTACGACGTCACCCTGCCCGACTCCGAGGCATCCGTCGTCATCTCGAGCCAGATCATCAACCGTCAGGACGGCCTCGACGAGTACGACCCGGTGGGCGACTCCCAGGGCTCGGTCTTCGACCCCCGCAAGGCGGAGGCGCTCATGGAGCGCGTGCTCCAGCCTCGCCACAAGCGCGCGAAGGACGGCCGCTACATCCTCGGCTACCGATGCACGAACTCGCGGATGACCGTGGCCGTGGCCGCGGACCACACGATCGAGACCGACAACGAGTGGACCGAGTCATCGCAGATCGACGACGATCTCGCCAAGCACGTGTACCGCGTGCGTGCCAAGAAGAACAAGCGCATCCGCATCGTGAAGATGGTGAGCTACCACAGCTCGACCGGGCTTCCCACGCGTGAACTGGCCGACCGCTGCGACCGCACCCTCGACCGCGCCCGCGCGGACGGGCTCGAGCTCGCCTATGCCAGACAGCGTGACTGGCTCGACTCCTTCTGGGCTCGCACCGACGTGGAAATCCATGGCCAGCCCGCCATGCAGCAGGCGATGCGCTGGAACATGTTCCAGCTCGCCCAGGCCTCGGCGCGTGCCGACGGTCAGGGTGTCGCGGCCAAGGGCGTGAGCGGCACCGGCTACGGCGGCCACTACTTCTGGGACACCGAGATCTACGTGCTTCCGGTGCTCAGCTACACGTCTCCCCTCGCGGCGCGGAACGCGTTGCGTTTCCGGATGTCGATCCTCGACCAGTCGCGGTTGCGCGCGGCGGAGCTCAACCAGCAGGGCGCGCTGTTCCCCTGGCGCACCATCAGCGGCCAGGAGTCTTCCGCGTACTACGCGGCGGGCACGGCGCAGTACCACATCGACGCCGACATCTCCTATGCCCTCAGCCAGTACGTGATGGCCACCGGCGACCGCGACTTCGTGGCGCGCGGCGCGATCGACATCTGGGTGGAGACCGCCCGCATGTGGGCCGACCTCGGATTCTGGCGCGCCAACGGCAAGGACTCGTTCCACATCCACGGCGTCACCGGTCCCGACGAGTACACCACCGTGGTGAACGACAACCTCTACACGAACCTCATGGCTCGCTCGAACCTCGGAGCGGCGGCGCACGCCGTGAACAACCTCCGCCAGGCGGACCCCGGTGCCTACACGAGCATGGTGGCGCGCCTGAACCTCGAAGAGGGTGAGGTCGAGGAGTGGCTGCGAGCCGCCGAGAAGATGTTCATCCCGTTCGACAAGGCGCTTGGGGTTCACCCCCAGGACGCGCAGTTCCTCGAGAAGGAACTCTGGGACCTCTCCAAGACACCGGTCGAGAAGCGACCCCTCCTGTTGCACTACCACCCGCTGGTCATCTACCGCTTCCAGGTGCTGAAGCAGGCGGATGTCGTGCTCGCGCTGTTCCTCCAGGGTGACCTGTTCACCGACGAGGAGAAGCGGGCCGACTTCGACTACTACGACCCGATCACCACCGGGGACTCCACCCTCTCTGCGGTCGTGCAGTCGATCATGGCGGCCGAGGTGGGTTACCACCAGCTCGCCCTCGACTACTTCGCGGCCGGCCTGTTCGTCGACCTCGCCGACCTGCACCACAACACCTCGGACGGCGTGCACGTTGCGTCGCTCGGTGGCATGTGGAGCTCGGTGGTGTTCGGCTTCGGCGGCATGCGCGACCACAACGGCCGCATCACTCTCGACCCGCGGCTGCCCGACAGCTGGGATGCGATCACCTTCCGCATCACGGTGGAGGGCTCACGGCTCAGGGTTCACCTCACGCAGGACTCGGTGCTGCTCACCGTCGAGGACGGCACCGAGGTCACCCTCACCGTGCGCGGCGGCAGCGTCACGGTCACGGCGGGCAACCCCATCACCGTTCCCCTCGACCACCAGGGCCCGCGGTTGTTCGGCCGTCCCACGGCGAAGGACATTGAGGGAGAGCGGCGCTCCGACGGCAGCGTCATCACCGCCACGGTCCCGTCGAGCTGGCAGCTCACCGATGAGAGCCTGCAGCACCTTCCCGTCGACTGAGTCGAGGAGAGGCACCCGGTCGGATGCGCGGCACGTCGCGGCGCGCACGACCGGGTGCCGCGCATCCTGTGAGGTAGCCTGACCGAGATGTCTGAGCTGCGCGAAGCACTACCGACCACGGCGCGGCCCCAGCCGAAGCACTTCCAACCCCACATCCAGGGCCTCCGTGCGATCGCCGTGCTGCTCGTCGTGGTGTACCACTTCTACCCGGGCAGGCTCTCGGGCGGGTACATCGGCGTCGACATCTTCTTCGTGATCTCCGGGTTCCTCATCACCGGCCAGCTGGCGCGCGAACTGCAGCGCACCGGAAGAATCGCGCTCCCCGGGTTCTGGGCGAAGCGCGCACGACGACTGCTGCCCGCATCGATCGTCGTTCTCCTCTTCTCCACACTGGCGACCCTGTTCCTGCTTCCGCTCTCGGGGCTCGTGGCCTCCCTGCGCGAGATCCTCGCGAGCACCTTCTATGTGGAGAACTGGGCGCTCGCGGCGGGAAGCGTCGACTATCTGGCGTCGAGCGACGAGTCCCTCGTGCAGCACTACTGGTCGCTGTCGCTCGAGGAGCAGTTCTACGTCATCTGGCCGCTCCTCCTGCTCGGCGCGACCTGGCTCGGTGCTCGTTTCGCGGCGGAGCGCCGCTGGGCGTTCCTCGTGGGCGTGGTCGTCGCGGTATCCGCGCTGTCTCTGCTCTCCTCGGTGCTCTACACGGCGAGCAACCCGTCCGAGGCCTACTTCGCCACCTTCACCCGCATGTGGGAATTCGGCGTCGGCGCACTGGTCGCGCTGCTGCCGCGGTTCAGGCCGCGCGGTGCCCTCGCGACGAATGTGGTCGGATACACCGGCCTCGCCGTGATTCTCGCCTGCGGCTACTTCTACGACCGCACCACCCCGTTCCCCGGCTGGCTCGCGCTCATCCCGGTGCTCGGCACCGCGGCCGTGCTCATGGCCGACCAGCGTGAACGGCGACTCGACGTGGGCAGCGTGCTGAGCACCCGGCCGGCCCAGTTCGTGGGCGACATCTCGTACTCGCTCTACCTCTGGCACTGGCCACTCATCGTGATCGCGCCGTTCATTCCGGGCTGGGGCCTCGGCACCATCAACCGCATCGTGCTGTTCATCGCCTGTTTCGTGCTCGGATGGCTCACCAAGAAGTTCGTCGAGGATCCGACCCGCGGATGGAGCTACCTCACCTCACGACGCCCGCGCGTCACCTACTTCTGGGTGCTCGGCGCCATGGCCCTGTCTGCGCTGCTCGTGGCAGCGACCTTCGCCATCCAGAATCCCCGGTACCAGGCCGCGGCGGCGGAGCTGCGCCAGATCAGCGAGAACCCGCCGGAGTGCTTCGGTGCGGCGGTGTCGGAAGGATGCTCGAACCCGGCGCTCGCGACATCCGTCATTCCGAGCGGCGGATTCGGCAACGCCGACAAGCCCGGCCACGAGGAGTGCTTCGTTCAATTGAACGACTCCGACGTGAAGGCCTGCACGTTCGGCTCGACCGATGAGGATGCACCGCGCATCGCGCTCATCGGCGACAGCCACGCGTATCAGTACATCGAGGCGATGATCTCGCTCGCCGACGAGCGCGGCTGGGCCCTCACCACCTACCTCAAGGGTGCCTGCCCCTGGACGACCGCAGCGGTTGGCGGACCGAGCCCGGCCTTCACCGCATCATGCGCCGCGTTCCGCGACAACCTCGCCGCGGAACTCGCCACCCAGCCGCCATACGACGCGATCTTCACGGCGGCCCTCGCGGCGACGCCGATCGCTTCGCCAGACCCGGTGGAGGCGGCGGCCGCCGGCTTCGCGGAGGCGTGGGCCACCCAGGCGCAGGGTGCCCCGGTGATCACGATCGTCGACAACCCCGACCTCGACGACGACCCCAACAAGTGCCTGCGGCTGAACGATGCCGCCGACTGCGCGGTGGACCGCTCGGCGGTGCTCGCCGAGGAGGACCCCCTCCGTCTTGCCGCGGATGCCTCGCCGACGGTCACCCTCATCGACCTCACCGACACGTTCTGCGACGCCACCGAGTGCTTCGTGGTGATCGGCGGCGCCAACGTCTACCGGGACCAGGACCACCTCACCGTGACCTTCGCCGACTCGATGGCGCCGATCATCGCCCGGGCGATCGACGGGGTGCTGAAGTAGGGCTCAGGCCCTTTCCCGGGCGCCGAGGCATTCCGCAAGCGCCGCCGCGAACGCATCCACGTCGGACTCCGTGGTGTCCCACGCGCACATCCAGCGCACCTCGCCGGTCGCCGGATTCCAGTCGTAGAAGCGGAACGTCTCGCGCAGGCGGTCGGCCACGCCCGCGGGCACGATGGCGAACACCGCATTCGACTCGGTCGGCTGCGTGAGCGTCACGCCGGGAAGATCGGCCACCGCGGTGCGCAGCCGCTGTGCCATCGCGTTGGCGTGCGACGCCGAGCGCAGCCACAGGTCGCCTTCGAGCAGCGCCACGAGCTGGGCCGAGACGAACCGCATCTTCGACGCCAGCTGCATGTCGAGCTTGCGCAGAAAGGGCAGACCCACGGATGCCTCCTGCCGAAGCACGACCACGGCCTCGCCGAACATGAGGCCGTTCTTGGTGCCGCCGAAGCTCAGCACGTCCACACCCGCGTCGGTGGTGAACTCGCGCAGCGGCACACCGAGGGACGCGGCCGCATTCGCGATCCGGGCGCCGTCGAGGTGTACCGTCATGCCGCGTTCGTGCGCATGATCGCAGATCGCGCGCACCTCGTCGGGCGTGTACGCCGTGCCGAGTTCGGTGGTCTGCGTAATGCTCACCGCGAGCGGCTGGGCTCGATGCTCGTCTCCCCACCCCCACGCCTCGGTGTCGATCAGTTCCGGCGTGAGCTTGCCGTCGGGAGCAGAAACGGTCAGCAGCTTGAGACCGCCGACGCGTTCCGGTGCCGCGTTCTCGTCGGTGTGGATGTGAGCGTTGGCGGAGCACACCACGGCGCCCCAGCGAGGCAGCATCGACTGCAGGCTCAGCACGTTGGCCCCCGTGCCATTGAACACCGGGAAGGCTTCCGCCTGATCGCCGAAATGCCCGCGCATCACCTCTTGGAGTCGCGCCGTGTAGACGTCCTCCCCGTAGGCGATCTGGTGCCCGCCGTTGGCTTCTGCCACGGCGGCCAGCACCTCCGGGTGAGTTCCGGCGTAGTTGTCTGAGGCGAACCCCCGGCTGTGGATGTCGTGGAGGCGCGTCATCCATCCAGTCTGTCTGATCGGCGACGCACTAAATCGCCGTCCGGCGCCATCAGACGTCAAGTATCACTCACGCAAAACCGATATCGTAAGTGAAAACTAATTCACGAA
This sequence comes from uncultured Actinomycetota bacterium, assembly GCA_963756375.1. Classification (GTDB taxonomy): domain Bacteria; phylum Actinomycetota; class Actinomycetes; order Actinomycetales; family Microbacteriaceae; genus Marisediminicola. The sequence continues at coordinate 2,464,922 of CAVWNJ010000005.1, forward strand.
ATCGGTTCCACCCGAACCCGGAACGATTCGTGCAGCCGTCGAGGTACCCGACCCCATGAACGAAGCCAGCACCCCCGCGCCTGCCCTGCGATCCGTGGCACTCGTGGACGACCACGACCTCATTCGCAAGGCGTTCGCCGACGAGATGTCGCGCGTGCCCGAGATTCACTACGTGGGATCCGTCGCCACGGTGGACGAACTCATCACGTTGTCGCCGCGCCCGGACCTCGTCGTGCTCGACTTGCGACTGAGCGACGGATCGTCGCCGACCGAGAACGTCAAACGGTTGCGTGAGACCGGCGCGGATGTACTCGCCTACACCTCGGGGGAGAGCCCGTACTTCATCCGGCTCGCGGCCAAGGCTGGAGTTCTGGGCATCGTGCGGAAGTCCGCGCCCACCTCCGAGCTCGTTCAGGCGCTCATCCGTGCAGGTCAGGGAAACCCCGTCATCTCCGCCGACTGGGCCGCCGCCGTCGACTCCGACCCGGAGATCGGCACAGCGAAACTGAGCCCGCGGGAACGCAGGGTGCTCGAGCTGTACGCCTCGGGGCTCGCGGCCAAGCAGGTCGGCTTCGCACTCGGGATCGCCGAGAACACGGTGGAGGACTACCTGAGGCGCATCCGCTCGCAGTATGCGAGTCTCGGGCGCCAGTCCCCGACCAAGATCGACCTGTACAAGCGCGCGCTGGAAGACGGCTATCTGCCTCATCCGCACGTCGATTCGTGAGTCGACCGACTGTGGCTCGGCCGGCGGCCAGTCCGTCGACGCGCGGGCGCGACCGCGCACTCGAGGGAATCGTGCGCGTGATGAGCGGCGCGATCGGGGCGGCAGGCGTCGTGTTCGGGCTCCTGGTGGTGCCGCAGATCCTGGAGCAGTCGACTCATTTCCCGATCTGGTTCGACATCGTGTCGGTTGCTGTCGTGTTCGGGGCTCCTCTGGCGCTCGGCCCGGTGAGCCTGTGGGGGAGTGTCGGCGCGACCAAGCGCGTGGCCGGGGTCGCTGCGGTGGGGTACCTCGTCGTGATTGCACTCTGGGTGCCCGCGCTGCTCCCCGGCGGGCTCGGCCCGGACTCCGACTCCCCGTGGATCACTTCGGTGACGGCCATCGCGACCACGGCAGCGGCGATCGCATGGCGCGGGGCGCCGGTCGCCGCCTACGTCGTGGTGACCGCGCTGCTCGTCGGGGTGGCCCGCTACGGCTCCAACCCCGCGGTGGGCATCCAGACGGCGATCCTCGACGCCATCTTCACGCTCATGTTCAGCACGATCTTCACGTCGCTCGCCACGGTGTCGCAGCGCTCCGCTCATCTGCTCGACAAAGCCGCGGCGTCGGCCTCTGTCGAGGTCGCCCGGTCTGCAGGCAGTCAGGCCGCGCGCCGGGAGCGTGCCCGCTTCCAGGCGCTCATGCATGACAGCATCCTCTCCACGCTTCTCGTGGCGGCCGAGGACTCGCCGACGATGCGGAGCGCGGTCGCGGCCCAGGCGCGAGCGACACTCACCCGCCTCGACGCGCTCTCGGAGGCGTCTGTCGACGACCAGCCCCTCGACCCCGACGAGTTCGTGCGCGTGCTCCGGGCGGCCGTCACCGAGGCGGACCCAGCGGCCCAGTTCACCTCAGAGGTGCTGTCCGAGGCCGTCGTGCCCGGTCCCGTCGCCGCGACGATGAGCGAGGCGATGACCGAGGCGCTGCGCAACAGCCTCAAGCACGCCTCGGCGCCGTTCCTCGAGGTCAACCGGGCCGTGCATGTGCGGGTCGCCGACCGATCCGTGGAGGTCGCGATCATCGACGATGGCCGCGGCTTCGATCCGGCCACGGTCCAGGCTGGGCGCATGGGACTGGCGGTGAGCATCCGTGGCCGGATGGAACACCTCGAATCGGGGTCGGCGACCGTGAGCTCGGCGGTCGGGCGCGGCACCGCGGTCACTCTCACCTGGAACCGCTCGTGAGAGAGGATGTGCTGTGGGGCTTCCCGGAACGGCCGGATGTCAGCCGGCTGCTCCGTATCGACAGTGCGCCCGCCCGTGCCGTCATCGGACTGTTCATCGTGGTGGAGGCGATCATCGGTCTCTCCACGCTCTCGGGCGTGGGGCATCCGCTTCCCACGCTCGTCGGGCTGTTGCTGGTCACCTCGGCGACGATCCTCGGATCGTGGCCAGGGGATCACCCGATGTCGGTGCGAGGCTCGGCCGCCGTGGTGGCCGCAGCCGTCGTCACGGCGGGCCTCGTGGCGTGGCAGCTTCCCCGCGACCGGCCGCCGGGTTATGAGGCCTGGTTCGTCGGTGCCGACTCGTTCCTGTTCCTGCTTCTCGCGCTTCGCGGGCGTGCGGGGTGGGCGTGGAGCGGCATGGCGCTCGTCTCCGTGGTGGTCGTACTGTGGAGCGCGACGATAGGTCCGGGGCTCGGCGTGGGCGTCAACCTCGCCGCACGCAACTCGGCGACCCTTCTGGTCGGCACGCTCTTCGCGGTCGGTCTCGCACGCACGGCGACCAGGATCGCCTCGTTCCGTGAGGCTGAGCGACTGCATCTCGCCGAGAAGACCTCGGCCGAAGCGTCCCTGGCCGAGCGCCGCCGCCACGTGGTGCGGTTGAAGCAGGCAACGGGCGACCTACTTCGCACAATCGCGCGCGGGGAGGAACTCACCGCGAGTGAGCGGGTGGAGTGCGTCGTGGTCGAGGGCGCGCTTCGTGATGGTGCCAGAGCCACGAGTCTCTCGGTCGAACCGGTGGTGTCCGCTGCCGCGGCCGCGCGCAGACGGGGCGTGGAGGTAGTGCTCCTCGACGACAGGGTGAACACACCCCTTCCCGCCGCGGTCGGCCGCGAGGTGGTGGCGTGGATTGCCCGCGGGCTCGATGATGCGCAGACCGGCGCGGTCACAGCGCGCGTGCTCCCCGACGGTCGAGAGGCGCTAGCGACCCTGGTGACCCGCTCGGGCGATGGGTCGGTGACCCGCACGTTTCCGAACTGATTCGGAATAGCCGCGCGGTCTACAGCTGCGCGAGAGTGGGGTCGGCCTCGGTGAGCGCGTCGAGCACCCTGGCGGCATTCTGCGCGCCGGCCGCGCGCGAGAAGGTGGTCTTCGCGCTCGCGAACATGCGGGCGAAGCCCCGGGTTCCGAGCACCACCAGACGGGCATCGCGAAAGTCGCCGTGGTCGAAGATGAACAGCTGAACACCCCAGCTGCTCACGATGGCGTCGTATGACGCGGCCAGCCCGAACGTGGCGAGATCTTCGAATTCGTCGAACGGATTGCTGCTCGGATCGACGCGGCGGAACTGCACCCGCTTCGACACAACCTCCAGCGCCGACCGGAAGCCGCGCGCGATCTCGCCTGCCGTGAGCACGGTCCGGAACTCGATGAGTTCGGAGGTGCTTCGCGTCGTCTCGTGGAACATCTCGCTGGTGGGCACGGTGATCCTCACGGGCGCTCGGAAGGGAATTGAGAAAACGTTACCGAGACCCTCCGACAAGCGTGAGCCCTGCTTTTCCGGGGGGCCGATTCGGCGCGCGCGGGCCACCCGCGCGCGCCGAACCGGCCGTCGGGTCACGCCGCGGTGATGCCGGAGGTGGACTCGATGACACCCGTGAGTTTCTTCGCCAGAGCCTCGTAAAACATCGAGAGAGGGAACTCGTCGTCGAGCACGGCGTCGGTGAACCCCTTCGGCGGACCGTCGAGCGGAAGTCTGCGCACGGCCCAGGCGGACGCCGGATGAGGCGTCAGCGTGGCCGCGACGAGATCGTATGCGGCGAGCCAGTGAGCCGTCTTCGGCCGGTCGATCGAGCGCCAATAGAGCTCGTCGATCGCGTCGCCCAGCTCCATCACCGCGCCAGGCACGGCATCCCAGTCGATGGTGAGTCTCGTGTCCGTCCAGTGCAGCACGTGGTGCTGGTGCAGCCACGCGAAAAGCAGCTGCCCCCCGACGCCGTCGTAATTGCGCTGTCTCGTTCCGGTGAGCGCAAAGCGGAAGATTCGGTCGAACAGCACCGCGTACTGCACCAGCCGGCCGCGCTCGCGGGTCACCGCATCCGACTCGTCGTCGCGCGCGATGCGTACGGCCTCGCGATACGCCGTGAGATCGCAGCGCAGCTCCTCGAGGGAGTAGAGGAAGTAGGGCATCCGCTGCTTGATCATGAACGGGTCGAAAGGCAGGTCGCCGCGCATGTGGGTGCGATCGTGGATGAGATCCCACATCACGAAGGTCTCCTCCGCGAGCGACTGATCCTCGAGCAGGGCGGCAGCGTCGGCGGGCAGCTCCAGCCGCACGACCTCGGCAGCGGTGCGCACCACAGTGCGGAAACGCGCGGCCTCCCGATCGGCGAAGATCGCACCCCAGGTGAAGGTGGGGATCGAGCGCATCGCCACCGTCTCGGGAAAGAGCACCGCCGAGTTGGTGTTGTAGCCGGGGGTGAAGTCGAGAAAGCGAATCGGCACGAACAGCGGGTTCGAGTAGGCGCCCGCCTCTAGGCGTTCGATGAATTCGGGCCAGATCACCTCGATGAGCACCGCCTCGACATAGCGATTCTGGCTGCCGTTCTGGGTGACCATCGGGAAGACCACGAGGTGGCGCAGGCCGTCTTCACGATGGCGCTGGGGCTGGAACTCCGTGAGCGAATCGAGGAAGTCCGGCACCCCGAAGCCGTCCGCCGACCACCGTGCGAAGTCCTCGTCGAGTGCCCCGAGGTAGGCGCTGTCGTGCGGGAACTTGGGAGCGAGAGCCACGATGCAGTCACGGATCGTGTCCACGAGGATTGCCGCGACGGGATGCGCGGCCGGGTCGGGCACGCTGCCGTCCTTCACCTGCAGCGCCTGCAGCGACGTCGCCGCCGACTTCAGCTCGAGCCAGGCGGGATCCAGGGCGGGGTGCACGGCGTCCTCGACGACCTCGGGTTCCCCGATGATGGTGCTGGTACGCAACGTGCTGGCGATTTCCGACATGGGTGAGACCTCCGATCCCGAGTGAGGGGGCGCAACAATTCGGCCCCGCACACGAGCGTAACGATCGAGACGCGATCCGTGGTTGCGCCAGACGCTCGGAAATTGCGCCCACCCCGGGTCGGCGTGGCGGGATGCTGCGCGCTACGCGCGGGACGTGTGCTGGGCTTCTACAGGCCGTTCCGGCGCAGCCACTCCAGCAGCACGGCGGCGAAGCGTTCCGGCTCCTCGACGCTCGGAAGATGGGCCGAGTCGGTGAATCGTGCGGTATCGGCATGCGGGATGGCCGTGGCGATGAACTCGGAGGCGACGAGGGTCTCGCTCAGGTCGTGTGCCCCGACGGCCACGAGGGTCGGCACCTCGATGTCGACGAGTCGGTCTGCCGCGGGCGGGGAGAGCGGCAGGGGACGGGGCCGCTCGGCGGAGTGGGGGATGTTGGCCCGATTCAACTCGTACGCGGTCTGCACGAAGGTCGGGTCGAGCTCGGCCGGATCGCGCAGTGGGCCGAAGGCCCAGAGTTCCACCTCGCGGTCGGCGCGGCTCGGCCAGTCCTTCGACACGAAGGCCTCGTCCACCCGGTCCACGAGGGCGTCCTCCTCTGCGGTCAGTTCCACCTCGGGAAGCCCGCTCGGCCAGGCTCCGACCGCGACAAGGCCCGCAACGCGGTGGGGCGAGTCGATGGCCAGGTCGATCGCGATGCCGCCGCCCCGCGAGCATCCGATGATCACGGCCGTGTCGATGCCGAGGTGATCGAGCAGTGCCCGTGCGTCGTCACGCTCCGAGAAGGACGAATTCTGCGCGCTCGTCGCTCCGAAACCGCGCGCGTCATAACGAATGACGAAGTGGTCCCGCTCGAGCTCCGCCACGATCGGATCCCACATCCTGAGGCTGGCGATGCCGGCATGGATGAGCAACAGGGCCTGGTCGGACACCCGTCCGTGAGTCTCGTAGTAGAGGGATGCGCCGTCGAGGTCGAGGTGTGGCATGACCCGAGGCTAGACCCGCAGGCCAATGCGGCGCACCCCGTTGCGCTCGGATGTCGCACCCGGCCGCACCCGCTCGGTCTTACCTCGGAGTTTGATGCCGAACACCTCTTGCGCTTATCACCTAAACCGGTATAGTTACCTAAACCGGTTCAGAACCGGGACCGCCACGACTCGATGAGGAGCGCCATGCCGGATGCACGCCCCACCATCGCCGATGTCGCTCGTGAAGCCGGCGTGAGCAAGGGTCTCGTCTCCTTCGCACTCAACGACCGGCCGGGAGTGGCGCCGGACACCCGTGTGCGCATCCTGAAGGTCGCAGCGGACCTCGGATGGCAGCCGAGCCTGCGTGGTCGATCGCTCAGCACCAGCCGCTCCTTCGCGCTCGGCCTCGTCATTGCCCGCGACACCGAGGTCATCTCCGGTGACCCGTTCTTTCCCGCCTTCATCGCGGGCATCGAGACCGCACTCGCCCCCGTCGGACAGGCACTCGTGCTCAGCATGGTCTCCGATCTCGAGGCGGAGGTCGCGAGCTACCGTCGACTGGCTGAGAACGGCCGCGTGGACGGCGTGATCCTCACCGACCTGCGCCGCTCCGACTCGCGGATCGCCCTCGTCGAGAGCCTCGGGGTGCCCGCTGTCACTCTCGGTCGACCGGATGTCGCCTCGAACTTCCCCGCCATTCTGCTCGACGACGGACCCGGCATCTGCGAGGCCGTCGCGCACCTGGTGGAACTCGGTCACACCCGCATCGCCCACGTCGGCGGACCGACATCGATGCTCCATGGCGGCAGGCGCACCGCATCATTCCGCGAGGCCATTCTGAACGCCGGGCTCGACGCCTCCCTCGTGGTCGAAACCGACTTCACCGCGGCGGCAGGAGCACGCGCCACCACAAGCCTGCTCGCCCTGACCGACCGCCCCACCGCCATCGTGTACGCGAACGACCCGATGGCCATCGCGGGCCTCGGCATCGCACAGCGCGCCGGATACGTGGTTCCCCGTGACCTCTCGATCACCGGATTCGACGGAAGCGATGTCGGCGGGTACCTCTATCCGGCCCTGACCACCGTCACGACCAAGGCCGTCAACTGGGGACGCGTCGCCACGGAGCAGCTCCTGCGGCTCGTGGCCGGCGACACCGTCGACGACATCGAACTCGAACCCGCCCGGCTGGTGATCCGCGAATCAAGCGCGGCACCGTCGACAACAGACCAACCCGCCCGCTGACCAGCCGGCGACAACGAAAGGAAACGACTGTGCGAAGAAGAACAGTGGTTGCAGCTGCGGCACTCGCGGCAAGCGCGATGGTATTGACCGCCTGCAGCGGTGGGAGCGGCAGCGATGCCGGCTCCGCCGACGGACGCGGCGACATCACCATCTGGTACTCGAACAACGAGAACGAGGTGGCGTGGGGCAAGCAGATGGTGGAAGCCTGGAACGCTGACCACCCGGACGAGCAGATCACCGGACAGGAGATCCCCGCCGGCAAGAGCAGCGAAGAGGTCATCGGTGCCGCGATCACGGCGGGCAATGCGCCCTGCCTGATTTACAACACCGCACCGGCGGCCGTCGGTCAGTTCGAGAAGCAGGGCGGCCTCGTCGACCTCTCGACGTTCGAGGATGGCGCCTCCTACATCGAGGAGCGCAGCGGCGACACCGCTGCGCAGTACCAGAACGCCGACGGAAACTACTTCCAGATGCCGTGGAAGTCGAACCCGGTCGTGATCTTCTACAACAAGGACATGTTCGCCGCTGCGGGACTCGACGCCGAGAACCCGAAGCTCTCCACCTACGCGGACTTCCTCGAGACGTCGAAGACGCTGGTCGACGCGGGGGTCGCACCCAACGCCATCCTGCCGGCGCCCACGAGCGAGTTCTATCAGTCGCTGTTCGACTTCTACCCCCTGTATGCCGCTCAGAGCGGCGGCAAGCAGCTGGTCGAGGATGGCGCTGCAACCTTCGCCGATGACGCCGGATACGCCGTCGCGGACTTCTGGTCGACCATGTACACCGAGGGGCTCTCCAGCAAGGAGCAGTACCAGGGTGACTCGTTCGCCGACGGCCAGGCCGCCATGGCGATCGTCGGTCCGTGGGCCGTCTCGGTCTACGAAGACGTGAACTGGGGCTCCGTTCCCGTTCCCACGAAGGACGGCATCGCCCCCGAGGAGACCTTCACCTTCAGCGATGCGAAGAACGTAGGCATGTACACCGCGTGCGAGAACCAGGCGACCGCATGGGACGTGCTCAAGTTCTCCACCAGTGAGGACCAGGACGGCCAGCTCCTCGAGCTGACCGGGCAGATGCCCCTCCGCGCCGACCTCCAGTCGGTCTACCCGGAATACTTCGAGGCGAACCCCGCCTACGAGTATTTCGGTGACCAGGCATCACGCACCGTCGAGGTGCCTGCCGGACCGAACACGGTGCAGATCCTGCAGGAGTTCCGGGATGCATGGTCTGGTTCGGTGATCTTCGGCAAGGACGACGTGCACACGGCACTGGATGACGCTGCCGCCTCGATCGACGAGATCGCTTCGCAGCCCTGACCCCCATCATGACCGACACGTTGCACGCGCCGGCGGCCTCAGGGCCGCCGGCGGGCAAGCCAACCGCACCCGACGGGCCAGAAGCCCGTCGCGTGCGGCGCCCCTTCGGGAAGAACCCGCTCGGGATCCTGTTCAGTGCGCCGTACCTGGCGTTCGTGCTCGTGGTGTTCGCCTACCCGATCGGGTACGCGGTCTACATCGCCTTTCATGATTTCTTCTTCACCGCACCCGGAGCGAAGGTCGACCGACCATTCGTGGGGCTCGACAACTTCGTCACCGCGCTCACCGATCCGGCGGTCATCCGCTCGTTCGGCAACGTGGGCGTGTTCCTGCTCATCAACGTGCCGCTCACCGTGGTGCTGTCGCTCGTGCTCGCTACCGCGCTCAACAAGATCACGAGGGCGAGCACCTTCCTGCGGGTCAGCTACTACGTGCCGTACGTCACGGCGAGCGTCGCCGTGGTGGCGGTGTGGTTGTTCCTCTTCAACGGGAACGGCTTCGTCAACAAACTGCTCGGCCCGCTCGCACCCGACCCGTCGTGGCTCGTCAACTCGCAGCTCGCGATGCCGACGATTGCCATCTTCGTCACCTGGAAGGGCCTCGGCTTCTACATCCTGTTGTACCTCGCGGCGCTACAGGGTGTGCCGAAGGAGCTGTACGAATCGGCCTCGACCGACGGCGCGGGCGCCATCCGCACCTTCTTCTCGGTGACCGTGCCGAGCGTGCGACCGGCGACGGTGCTCGTACTGCTGGTCTCCACGGTGACCGGAGCGAACCTGTTCACCGAGCCGTACCTGCTCACCGGTGGTGGCGGACCCAACGGAGCCTCGGCGTCGCCGGTGCTGATCATGTATCAGCGTGGCCTCCAGCAGGGCCAGCCGGATGTCGCGGCCGCGATCGGCGTGGTGCTCGTGATCGCCGTGCTCCTTCTCGCCTACCTGCAGAACCGTTTCGTGGGAAGGGATGACCGATGAACACCAGAAGCAGTCGCGGAGCGGGAATCCTGAGAGGGGTCGTGCTCGCGCTCGGCGCCATCGTGTTCCTGTTCCCGTTCTATTACATGGTCATCGGCTCGTTGCAGAAGACGGTCGACCCGAGCATCGCGGGGGCGTTCCCCAACCCGGCGAACCTCAGCTTCGATAACTACGTGGCCATCGACTCGCGCATCAGCCTCTTCACGGGATTGATGAACTCGGGCATCCTCACCATGGGTGTGCTGCTCGGCACGCTCACCTTCGGACTGCTGGCCGGGTATTCGCTCGCGCAGCTCCAGTGGCGCGGCCGAGGGGTCACCTTCGCGCTCGCACTGCTGGTGCAGGTGGTGCCGTTCCAGCTGTTGATGATCCCGCTCTATGTGCTCATCGCGAGGGACTACGGGCTCGCCGACAACTACCTCGGCATGATCCTGCCGTTCTTCATCAACTCCACCGCGGTCATCATCTTCCGTCAGTACTTCCTTCAGCTCCCCAAGGAGCTGTTCGAGGCAGCGCGGATCGATGGCGCGGGCGAGCTGCGCCTGCTGTGGAGCGTCGCCATCCCCCTTGTCCGGCCCGCCGTCATCACGGTGGTGCTCGTGACCTTCATCGGCCCCTGGAACGAATTCCTGTGGCCGTTCCTCATCACGAAGGATGCCGCGCTGCAACCGCTGGCGGTCTCCCTCGCGAACTACATCTCGACGGTTGCGGCATCCGCCGCAAATCCGTTCGGGGCAATCCTCGCGGGAGCAGTAGTGCTCGCCGCGCCCGTCGTAACGCTGTTCATCGTGTTCCAGCGCTACTTCACCTCTACGGATATCGGATCCGGAGTGAAAGGTTGACCATGTCGAATCAATTCCCCTACGCACTGACGCGGGCCGGGGTCATCATGACGCCCGAAGACGGAAACGCCCAGGAGGCCGAGGGCGTTCTGAACCCGGCCACCGGCCACACCGCAGACGGCACCCTCTATCTGTTGCCGCGCCTCGTGGCCACCGGCAACGTGAGCCGGGTCGGCATCGCCAAGGTGATCATCGAGGACGGCGTGCCGACCGGTGTCGAGCGCGAGGGCATCGTGCTCGAGCCCGACCGCGGGTGGGAGCGCGGAGCGAACAACTCCGGTGTCGAGGACCCCAGGGTCACCTACATCCCTCTCCTCGACCTGCACGTGATGACCTACGTGGCCTACGGCCCCCTCGGGCCGCGCACCGCAGTGGCCACCTCGAGCGACCTCCGCGAGTGGACCCGCCTCGGGCCCGCGTTGTTCGACTACGACGACGCGCTCGACATGGACCTCAACCTGTTCCACAACAAAGACACCGTGTTCTTCCCGGAGCCGGTCGTCGCGCCGAACGGCGTGGAGAGCTTCGCCGTGCTTCACCGCCCCATGTGGGACCTCGGCGAGGTCAAGCCGGGCGAGGGTGTGCGCATTCCGGCGGGGGTGGATGACCCGCGCCAGAGCATCTGGATCAGCTTCGTGCCCGTGGCCGACGTGGTGGCCGACATCCGCTCGATCGTGCGCTGGGGCGAACACCGCCTGCTGGCCGCGCCAGAGGCCGCGTGGGAGGAACTGAAGATCGGCGGCGGCCCGCCGCCCCACCGCGTCGACGAGGGATGGCTCGTGATCTATCACGGTGTCACCGGCGAGATCAACAGCGCGTTCTCGCAGCAGCAGAAGGTCAACTACGCCGCGGGCGCCATGATCCTCGACGCCGATGACCCCACCAAGGTGATCGCCCGCACCACCGAGCCGCTGCTCGCTCCGGAGACCGACGACGAGCGCAGCGGAATCGTGCCGAACGTCGTGTTCCCCACCGCGATCGAGGAGATCGAGGGCCAGTTGTTCGTGTTCTACGGCATGGCCGACTCCAAGATCGGCGTCGCGAGGCTCGACCGGGTCGGCGCCGACGTCGACGCCGGTGCAGAGGCACTCGAGGCGGTGAGCGCCCGATGATCGCATCACCGCGTCGCCTCACCGGAGTGATCGCCGTCGCGGCGCTCGCCGGTGGGCTCGCCCTCGGCACGGCTCCGGCCAGCGCATCGCCTGCGGGAACGGCGGCAACCGCCGTGTCCGCTCCGACTCTGACCAACCTCTCCCACCTCGACTTCCTCCTCGACACCGCGACGGTGTCCGAGGTCGAAGGCCACTCCACCTACATGATCGACAGCAATCCGCAGATCACCATGCCGTGGACCTATGCCGATGCCCGTGACGGCGGAACCTTCGAGCGCGTCGGTGGCGGGCCGTTCGACCCGGCCACCGGTCACTGGGGTCAGGGTGCCTACAACACCGACGACATCTCCAGGGCCGCCGTCGTCTATGTGCGCGACTGGCAGCAGACCGGCTCCACCTCGAGCCGCGACTCCGCCTACGAGCTTCTCCGGGCGCTCGCCTACTTCCAGACACTCACCGGCCCGAACGCCGGAAACGTGATCCTCTGGATGCAGCCGGATGGCACGTTCAACGCCAGCCCGGAACCGCTCGAGCTGCCCAGCCCCTCCGACAGCGGCGAGAGCTACTGGCTCGCCCGCTCGCTGTGGGCTTTCGGCGAGGGCTTCGCGGCCTTCGAGGAGACGGACCCGGCGTTCGCCGCCTTCCTGCAGGATCGTCTGCAGCTCGGTGTGGAGGCCGTCGAGCGTCAGGCCCTCACGAAGTACGGCGAGTACGCCATCGCCGACGGTGTGAAGGTTCCCGCTTGGCTGATCGTCGACGGTGCGGATGCCACGGCCGAGGCCGTTCTCGGTCTCGCCGCGTACAGCGAGGCCGTGCCGGATGACGCCGCAGCGCGCTCCGCACTGACCAAGCTCGCCGAGGGCGTCGCGCAGATGGGCTCGGGCGACACCGAGACCTGGCCGTACGGTGCCGTTCTGCCGTGGGCGCAGTCGCAGTCGCTCTGGCACGCCTGGGCCTCGCAGATGCCGGCGGCGCTCGCCGCGGCATCCGTCACCCTCGGTCGCGAGGACCTGCTGGAGCCGGCCGTGATCGACTCCGTCGGGTTCACCACCACCCTCCTCACCGCGGGTGGACCGGACAACGGCTGGCTGCCGACACCGTCGGACACCGTGCAGATCGCCTACGGCGCCGACTCGAGGCTGCAGTCGCTTCTCGCGGTGGCGGATGCGACCGGCAGCACGGGCTTCACCGAGCTCGCCGGCATGATGGGCAGCTGGTTCTTCGGCATGAACAAGGCCGGCGAACCCGTGTACAACCCGGCGACCGGTGTCACCTACGACGGCGTGCAGCCAGACGGTGGCATCAACCGCAACAGTGGCGCCGAGAGCACCATTCACGGCCTGCTCGCGATGATGGCGCTGGACGCGCATCCGGATGTCGCGGCCCGAGCGCTCGCGGCGACCGACGTCACGACGCGCGATGGCCTCACCACCATCCAGGGTGAATCCGCAACCAGCACCAACGGCACCGTCGTCACTCCGGAGTCGGCCTGGACGGGGGAGTCGCTGTTCCATGACGGCGCCTACCTGCAGCTGACGAAGGGTCAGACGGCGACGTTCCAGGTGCCCGCGTCTGCCGGCCCCGCGACCCTCGAACCGGTCGTCTTCGAGCCGGCCGACGATCGCGCGCGTTCCAAGTGGTCGGCCGCCGGGCGCACGCTCGGCGTGCTGAAGCACGAGGTCGGCGACCAGGGCATCACCGCCGTTCCCGGCGCGCTGCTGCCGCAGCCGCTCAAGCGCGACCTGCCCGGCACGCCAATCGAGGTAACCGTGGACGCGAAGAAGGGCACGGTGAAGCTCGACGCGCTCATCAGCCGTCCGCTCGCATCACGGCTCGTGCTCGCCGGTGACACCGCTCGCACGGAACTCGTGCACTCCGCGACCGATCGCGACCAGAAGGTCACGATCGGAGCCGCTGGCGTGGCATCCACGGTGCACGTGTACGACCACACGGGCGTGCTCGTGCGGGACCTCGCGGTGACCGGTGTCACGAAGGTCACACTGCCCGCAGGTGGATTCGCGGTAGCGACCCGCTAACGCGCATCCGGCACGCCAGACACCCGCGACTGCTTCGGCAGCCGCGGGTGTCTGCGTGTGCGGAGCCCGGCTCGGGGCGCCGCAGGGAATACCCGCATCCGGCGGCGCGTTCCCACCGGCAGGCAACGGCGCCGCTCCCATCCGCACGATCGAAGGAATCGGCAATGTCGACAACATCCGCATCCACCCGCACCGCCGAGACGAGCACCCCGATCCTGCCGGTGCTCGCGGAACGCTGGAGCCCCCGCGCCTTCGATGTCACGGCCACCGTCGATGAGTCTGCCCTCACCGCGGCTCTCGAGGCCGCCCGCTGGTCGCCGTCCGCCTCCAACTCGCAGCCCTGGCGCTTCGTCGTGGCCCGCCGCGGCTCGGAGGAGTTCGCCGCGATCGAGGCCACACTGGTCGGTTTCAACGCAGCGTGGGCGGGTTCGGCCGGCGCGCTCATCGTGGCAATCGCCGAGACCGCGGATCCCAACGGCAAGCCGCAGCCGTGGGCGCACTACGACCTGGGTCAGGCCGTGGCCCACCTGTCGATCCAGGCGCATTCCGACGGACTGCACACCCACCAGATGGGCGGGTTCGATGCGGATGCCCTGCGCGCCTCGTTCGCCCTGCCCGAGCGGTTCGTTCCGATGTCCATCACCGCTCTCGGTACGGTCGGTTCCCCCGATCTGCTCCCGGAGGGCACCCGCGAGCGCGAAACGGCGCCGCGTTCGCGTCGACCGCTCGCCGACCTCTTCATCGTCGGCTAGCCCCGCCGCGCCGAAGCCCCGCCGCCCCCGCCGAACGGGCGGTGGCGCCGCAGTGGGACAGGATGTACCCATGGGCGGAGTGCTGATCGGGTTCGCGATCATCGGGTCGATCATCGCGGTCGGCTACGGCATCGGCCGGGCGGACATCCTCGGGCAGCACGCTCGGTTCGTGCTGAGCCGCATCGTGTTCTTCGTGCTGTCGCCGTGTCTGCTCTTCACCACGCTTGCGGATGCCGACGTGCAGGTGCTGTTCTCGTCGCAGCTCGCCGTGTCGGCGATCGCCGCGGTGCTCTCGTTCGCCGTCTACGCCCTGTTCGCGGTCGGCTTCTGGCGCAGGAGCCTGCCAGACGCGGCCATCGGGGTCGCGGCATCCGGATGGGTGAACGCGAACAACATCGGTATTCCGGTTGCCCTCTACGTGATCGGCAACACCGCGTACGCGGCGCCGGTGATCATGCTGCAGCTGATCGTCTTCACGCCGATCCTGCTCACGATCCTCGATCTCGCCACCAGCGGAAGAACTTCGGTGGCGCGCATCCTCACGCAGCCGATCCGCAACCCGATCATCATCGGGTCGGCGCTCGGCGCGCTGCTCTCGGTGACGGGCACCGAGCTGCCGGTGGCCGTGATGGAGCCGTTCCGCGTTGTCGGTGCGGCCGCCGTTCCTGTCGTGTTGATTTCGTTCGGGATGTCGCTGCACGGCCAACGGGCGCTCGCCGCGGGTACGGCCAGGCGAGACGTCGTGCTCGCCTCGGCGGTGAAACTCGTGTTCATGCCCGTCGTCGCCTGGCTGGTGGGGGAGTTCGTCTTCCAGCTGGAGGCGGAGCAGCTCTTCGCGGTGGTCGTCATCGCCACGCTGCCCACCGCCCAGAACGTGTTCAACTACGCGCAGCGCTATGACCGCGGCGAGATCATCGCGCGGGACACGGTACTCATCACCACGGTCGGCGCCGTGCCGGTGCTGCTGGTGGTGGCGGCGCTACTGAGCGTTCCCGTCTAGCCGAGCGCCCCGGTGCCCACCCAGACCGGTCAGAAGATCATCGGGCGATCGTCGTCGTCAGCGTCGACGGCGAGATCCACGACCACGGGAACGTGGTCGCTCGGGGCATCACCCTTGCGCTCCTGGCGGTCGATGTGCGCTCCCACCACCAGTTCGTCGAAGGCGGGCGAGCCGAGGATGAAGTCGATGCGCATACCCTCGTTGCGCGGAAAACGGAGCCGCTGGTAGTCCCAATAGGTGTAGCCCTCGATGCCGCGGCTGCGGAGCGCGTCGGTGAGACCGGCCGTCTCGAATGCGGCGAACGCGGCGCGCTCGGGTGCGCTCACGTGGGTGCGTCCCTCGAACGCGGTGATGTCCCACACGTCATGATCGAACGGCGCAATGTTGAAGTCGCCCATCAGGGCGAGCGGCTGCTGCGGGTTGGCGGCGAGCCAGGCGGATGTCTCCTCGGCGAGCTTCGAGAGCCAGTCGAGCTTGTAGTTGTAGTGCGGGTCGTCGAGCTCGCGACCGTTCGGCACATACAGGCTCCACAGCCGCACGCCATCCACGGTGACGCCGATGGCGCGCGCCTCGACCGGGGTCACGCCGGCGTCGTCGACCTTGCCGAAGCCGGGCGCCGAGGGGAAACCGAGTGTCACATCCTCGATCGGGAGGCGGCTGGCGAACGCGACGCCGTTCCACTGGTTCAGCCCGTGCAGCACCACCTCATACCCGGCCTCATGGAAGGCGTCGAAGGGGAACTGGCTCTCCTTGCATTTGATCTCCTGCATGCCGAGCACGTCGACGTCTTCGCGCACCAGCCAGTCGACTACCCGTCCCACCCGGGTGCGGATCGAGTTCACATTCCAAGTGGCTACGCGCATGCAAACAACGCTACCCGCTCGCGACGCCGGGCCCGCGGCACCCGAGCGCGCCTCAGCACCGACGATCCTGCCCCCCGAATGGGGGAGAAAAAGCGTAACGTATTGGGGTGACCCGCGACGAAGACCCGAACGACGCCGCCGGGCAGCCGACCCGGCGCCCCTTCGGCTGGTTCCTCAGCACGCCTCCCGACGGCTCAGCCCCTGACGCCCCGACCCCTGACGACTCGGTCCCTGGCGCCTCTGCCCTGATGCCTCTGATGCCTCTGCCGACGGCGCCCCGTCCAACGACGAGCACCCCACCGTCATCCGTAACGTGCCCAAGTTCGACGACGCGGACTCTTCGGACTCGACGACCAGCACCGACGGTATCGCTGTGCTCTTCGGCGATATCGAGCCGGAGGATGGCGAGATGTCGACGGGTGAAGCGCCGACGGAGGATCGACGCAGGCGCGCCGTCGGGGAGTCCACTGCGGAAACCGCGGATGCCGACGCTGACACGGCGGCACGTGACGCCGACGCATGGCGCGCCGTCCTCGGCGATGGAGAGCGTCCGGTCGTGCCTCCCAAGAAGACTTCCCCCGAGTCGACGGAGCGCATCGTTCCCGCCCCGTGGCCGGGACGTCTGCCGAAGCGGCAGGATGCCGGCGGAGCTGGTGCGAGCACGTCAGACGCTGCGGACCCAGCCGATCGTGAGGCCACCGATCCAGCGGCGGATGCCCAGGCACAGTCGGGCCCTCGAGCCCGCGGCGTCGTCCCGTCGAGGGGCGTCACGCCGCCGCGCCGTGGACGGCCCGTGCCGCCGCAGCCCGGCCGCCTGCGTCCATCGACGCCGAGGGCTGCCAAGCCGATCACCCCGTCTCGCCTGGGCGGACCGGGCTCCTTCTTCCCGTCCGGCCCTCGGCTGATTCCCTCCAGCCGGACCGAGGACGCCAAGCCAGTCGACGCCGCGCCAGACCACGCCGCGCCCGACGACGCGGCGCCAGTCGACGGCACGCCGGGTGACGCCGCGCCCGTCGACCACGCGCCCGTCGACACCGACAGCAACCGCGACCGGTACGGCGCAGCGCTGGCTGCTTTCGCCGGTGCGTCCGCCGCCTCGCAGGCCGCGTCTGCCGCAGCGGCAGATGCTCCCGAGCCGTCGGCTTCGCCGGATGCGACTGCCGCAGCTTCGGATGCAACGGTCCCCGTGCCGATTGCCGACCAGCAGGAGCCTGCCGGTCAACCGGCCGACCGGCCCGCAGACGAGACCGCAGGCCCGCCCGCAGACGAGACCGCAGACGAGCCCGCAGTCGAGCCCGCAGTCGAGCCCGCCGACGAGTCCTCAGTCGAGCCAGCAGGGGTGCCGATCGCTGCCGCATCCGCTGCGCCTGCGGTCCTGACGCCTTTCACGCCGCCGCCGCCCACCGCGCCGCGCCCCCCATCGGGCCCGGCCGCGGCCACTGGGCCATCCGCCGCGCGCCCGCAGTCGGGGCCCCGGCCGCTCTCCCGCTTCCGAGGTGCCGCTGCCGCAGGCGTCACGGCGCTGCGGTCGCGCGGCTCCCGAGGCTTCATCATCCTCGCCGGCGTGCTCGTGCTGTCGCTCGCCACCGTGGGCGTCATCGCTTCCCAGTTCCAGGGCGATGACGAGGGAGCCCCCTCAGCGCGCGTCGTCGTGCCGAGGAGCGCTCCCGGAGGAGACGAGCGTGCGGCCTACGCCCACAGCAGCCGAATCCGATGCGTCGGCCGCCACGGAAGCGGGCGAGAGTGTGGTTCCCGGTGAAGAACCGGCGACCGAAGATCCGGCCGCAGCCCCAGTGCCGCGCACCCAATCCCCGCTCACCGCGCCTCCGCCGGCTGCATCCGCTCCCACCCCCGCCCGCTCTCCGCTGGCTACGCCGCCCGCCCCGCAGGCGCCGCCGCCCGCGATCGCGCGTCCCGTTACTCCTCCAGTGAGCGTCGTACCGGGGCCGGTAGCGGTGCCCGCCCCGCCAGCGGGCCCAGCCCCTGCCCCGGAGCCGCCAGCCCCCGTCGATCCCGCCCCGGATCCGGCCCCGGTGACTCCGCCCGTCATCGACCCGCCCGTAGTCGAACCGCCCGCCGTCGAACCGCCCGTCACGCCACCGCTGGACCCGGTGCTACCTCCCGTCGTTGAGGAGCCTCCGGCACTTCCCGCTCCGCTCGAGCCCGACCCCGCGCCACCGCAGATCGATCCGGTGCCGGAGCCGGTGGCTCCCGCAGAGCCTGTCGCGCTCGATCCCCGCGAGAAGAGGGAGAAGGAAGCCAAAGAACGCGCGGCCAAAGACAAGGCGGCGAAGGACAAGGCGGCGAAGGACAAGGCCGACAAGGTCAAGGCTGCGAAGGCGGGAAAGTAGCATCGCAGGCGTGCGGCTGGGTGCGCCGGCCGGGCCGCTCCGCACTGCTCTACAGTGAGGGGCGTGACTGATGCACGCGCGCAACTCATCGACCTGATCTCCCGCGAAGCCGTCTTCCACGGCGACTTCACCCTTACGAGTGGGCGCAAGGCCACCTATTACATGGACCTCCGCACACTGAGTCTCGACCACCGCGCGGCGCCGCTCATCGGCCAGGTCATGCTGGACCTCATCGCTCCGCTCGAGGGCATCGACGCCGTCGGCGGGCTCACCATGGGCGCGGACCCGATCGCGGCGGCCGTGCTGCATCAGGGCATCGCCCGGGGAACGACCTACGACGCGTTCGTCGTGCGCAAGGCACCCAAGGACCACGGTCGCGGCCGCCAGGTGGAGGGCCCGGATGTCGCGGGCAAACGCGTCGTCGTGCTTGAAGACACCTCGACCACGGGGGGCTCACCACTCGCGGCCGCGGCGGCCCTCGAGAAGGCCGGGGCCACGATCGTCGCCGTCGCCGTCGTGATCGACCGCGCCACCGGTGCGAAGGAGATCATCGAAGCGGCCGGGTACCCCTACCTCGCAGCGATCGGACTCGCGGATCTCGGGCTGGAACCCTGATGCATCAACGCGACGAGGACGTGCCGCAGGAATCGAAGCCCGGCGAGCCCAACGAGCCCAACGAGCCCGGCGAGCCCAACGAGACCAACGAGACCGACCAGACCGACGAGCCCGACGAGTCGAGGGATCTCTCCGACGATTTCGACACCGACGACGGCGCGCTTCTCGTGCAGCCGGCCGCCGCCGACATCGACGCACTGTTCGGCACGGCATCCGCTGGCATGCCTCTGGTCGATGCGGTCGGCCCGTCCGACGGTGCCCAAGATCACACCGGACCGCTGGCGAAGCTCTCCCGTCGAGGCAAAGTGCTGCTCATCGTCGGCGCGGGACTGGTGGCGGTGCTCGCGATCGTCACGTTCCTGGCACTCGTCCGGTTCGACTGAGCCCGCGATCTACGCGATCGACTCGTACGGCTCCGGGTCGACCAAGTCGATCACTCCGCCCAGCACCTCGTCGGGTCGGAACGGGTAGCGCTCGATCTCGGCCTCATCGCTGATGCCGGTGAGCACGAGGATCGTGTGCAGCCCGGCCTCGATGCCGGCCACGATGTCGGTGTCCATCCGGTCGCCGATCATGCCGGTGTTCTCCGAGTGCGCGCCGATCTTGTTCATCGCCGAGCGGAACATCATCGGGTTCGGCTTGCCCACCACATAGGGCTCGCGGCCGGTGGCCTTGGAGATCAGAGCCGCAACGGCGCCGGTCGCCGGCATGGGTCCCTCAGCGCTCGGGCCGGTGGCGTCGGGGTTGGTCACGATGAAGCGGGAGCCGCTGGCGATCAGGCGGATCGCCTTGGTGATCGCGTCGAACGAGTAGTTGCGGGTCTCGCCGACGACCACGTAGTCGGGGCTCCGCTCGGTCATGATGAATCCCGCCTCGTGCAGGGCGGTGGTGAGTCCGGCCTCGCCGATCACGAAGGCTGAGCCGCCCGGCATCTGCGAGCGGAGGAAGTCGGCGGTGGCGAGGGCCGACGTCCAGAGGAACTCCTCCGGCACGTCGAGACCGGATGCCCGAAGGCGTGCGCTCAGATCGCGCGGCGTGAAGATCGAGTTGTTCGTGAGCACCAGGAAGGGGTTGCCCTTGTCCCGCCACTGACGCAGCAGTTGGGCGGCGCCGGGCAGGGCCTGGTTCTCGTGCACGAGCACGCCATCCATGTCGGTGAGCCAGCATTCGATTTCGTCACGGCGGGGCATGTGCACATCGTAGCGACGCGAGGTGACGCGGCCGTGTCGGCCATGGGCCCGATCGACAGTGAAACGCCCCGACCCCGCGTAACGGGGTCGGGGCGTGTGATCCGCTGAGTCGTGCGATCAGTCCTTGGCGGGGTCGACCGCGTCGGCAGGCAACTCGCTGTCGGTGTACTCGCCCTCGTCGTCGGGCTTCACGTCGCCGGTGTCCACCGGGTCCTTGTCGGTGTATTCGCCGTCGTAGTCGACATTCGGGTCCTGCCCCGTCGTACCGTCGTGGTCGTGCCCGTGGCCGTCGTGATGCGTCATTCCGTGTCCCATCCGTGATCGTCGCTGATGCGTGGGTGTGGTGGCGGAGCCGGCGATTCCGGCCAGCCGAAGCGGGGCGAAACGAGGCCGACTCGTTGTCTCATCCCTATCACAGAACGCCTCGGCAGAACCGGAGAGTTCTGCGCGACGCAGGTAGCCTGAGCGGATGCCCGAAACGCCCGCCACCCCCGACACCGTGACCACCGGGCATCCCCCCGAACCTGCCGGCGCGTCAGGCACCCCCGAGTTCACGACAGCCGGCGTGGGCCCGTGGGTGGGGGAGTGGCCGGCGGAGGAGCGTTACGACCCCGAGCTCCTGCGGCTCGGCGACACCCGCAACGTGATCGACCGCTTTCGGTACTGGCGCATGGATGCGATCGTCGCCGAACTCGACACGCGCCGTCATCCGTTCCACGTGGCCATCGAGAATTGGCAGCACGACATGAACATCGGGTCGATCGTGCGCAGCGCCAACGCGTTCGCGGCCGACACCGTGCACATCGTCGGACGCAAGCGCTGGAACAAGCGCGGCGCCATGGTGACCGACCGGTATCAGCATGTGATGCATCACGAGAGCGTCGACGCCTTCCTTCTTTGGGCCACGGATGCCGGGCTCCCGGTCATCGCGATCGACAACGTTCCCGGGTCTGTGCCGATCGAGACCTTCGCGCTTCCCGCAGCCTGCGTGCTGCTGTTCGGGCAGGAGGGCCCTGGCCTCACGCGGGAGGCGCTGGACGCGGCATCCGCCGTCGTCGAGATCACCCAGTTCGGATCCACCCGCAGCATCAATGCGTCGGCGGCAGCCGCCGTGGCGATGCATGCCTGGGTGATGCAGCACGCGGTGCAGCCGGGCTGATCCGGTCGCTCGATGCGGCTGGCAGCCGAACGCGGGTCCGCTGGATAGGATGGGGTGTAATCCCCACCTCATCGACCGGGAGACCGACATGCCAGCGATCGTCATCATCGGAGCCCAATGGGGCGACGAAGGAAAAGGCAAGGCGACCGACCTTCTCGGCAGTCGCATCGACTACGTCGTCAAATTCAACGGCGGCAACAACGCCGGCCACACCGTGGTGATCGGCAACCAGAAGTACGCTCTGCACCTTCTGCCCTCCGGCATTCTCACCGACGGCGTCGTGCCGGTCATCGGCAACGGAGTCGTGATCGATGTCGAGGTGCTGTTCGACGAGCTCGATGCGCTGACCGCTCGCGGCGTCGACGTCTCGAAGCTCCGGGTGAGCGCGAACGCCCACATCATCACGCACTATCACCGCACCCTCGACAAGGTGACGGAGCGCTTCCTCGGCAAGAAGCAGATCGGCACGACGGGGCGCGGCATCGGGCCCACCTACGCCGACAAGATCAACCGGGTGGGCATCCGGGTGCAGGACCTGTTCGACGAGAAGATCCTGCGACAGAAGGTCGAGGCTGCCCTCGACCAGAAGAACCACCTGCTCGTGAAGATCTACAACCGCAGGGCGATCCTCGCCGACGAGGTCGTCGAAACGCTGCTGTCGTACACCGACCGCCTGCGCCCCATGGTGTGCGACACCGGGCTCGAGCTCAATCGCGCGCTCGACGCGGGCAAGACCGTGTTGTTCGAGGGTGGCCAGGCCACCATGCTCGATGTCGACCACGGCACCTACCCGTTCGTCACGTCCAGCAACTCGACCGCGGGCGGCGCATCCACCGGATCCGGCATCGGACCCGGGCGCATCGAGCGGGTCATCGGCATCATCAAGGCCTACACGACCCGGGTCGGAGCAGGCCCGTTCCCCACTGAGCTGTTCGACGAGTCGGGCGAGTTTCTGCGGGCGAAGGGCTTCGAGTTCGGCACCACCACCGGTCGCCCGCGCCGCACCGGCTGGTACGACGCCCCGATCGCACGGTACTCCGCGCGCATCAACGGTGTCACCGACTATGTGATGACCAAGCTCGACGTGCTCACGGGGCTCGAGACCATCCCGGTCTGTGTCGCGTACGAGGTCGACGGCCAGCGTGTCGACGAGGTGCCGGTGTCGCAGAGCGACTTCCACCACGCCGTTCCCATCTACGAGGAGTTCCCCGGCTGGACCGAGGACATCACCGGGGTGCGCCACTTCGAGGACCTGCCCGCGAACGCGCAGGCCTACGTGCTCGCCGTCGAGGCGATGAGCGGATGCCGCATCTCGGCGATCGGCGTCGGCCCCGGCCGTGAGGCGATCGTGGTGCGCCACGACCTCATCGACTGAGCACGAACGGCTCCTCATGACGACTCTGGTCACCGGCGGTACGGGGGGCCTGGGTCGCCCAACAGTGGCGGGGCTCCGCGATTCCGGGCGTGAGGTTCGCGTGCTGAGTCGCCACGCGGGTGAGGGCCACGTTGTCGCCGACCTCTCCTCGGGGGTGGGGCTGGCGGATGCGCTTGCCGGGGTCGACACCGTGGTGCACTGTGCCACCAACCGGCGCAAGGACGCCCCAGGCACCCGCCGTCTCCTCGCCGCGGCGAAGACCGCGGGGGTCGGCCACGTGGTGTTCATCTCGATCGTCGGTGTGGACCACATCCCCTACTTCTATTACCGCGACAAGGTGGAGGTCGAGGGGATGGTCGAGCGATCCGGTATCCCGTACACGATTCAGCGTGCGACCCAGTTCCACGATTTCGTGGCTACGTTCTTCACGATCCAGGCCCGGCTTCCGTTCACGGCGGTGCTCGACGTCGAAGCCCAGCCGATCGCGGTGGAAGAGGTGGCGGCGCGGCTGGGCGAACTCGCGGTCGGTCCGCCGGCCGGCCGTGTTCCCGACATCGGAGGGCCGGAGCGCCTGCACCTGCGGGAGTTTGCGCGGCAGTGGCACGACGCGCAGGGGCACAAGGAGCGCATCCGAACCCTTCCGCTCGGGGGCCGCGTGATCAGGGCCTTCCAGGCGGGACACCACATGACGCCGCTTCCCGGCTTCGGCAGTATGACCTTCCGCGCCTACGCCGATGCCGCAGCGGGCGCGTGACGTTCGTCGACACGTCGGAATGCCAGGGGAGCCCGAGTGGTTGGCTCCTGTGGGGCGCTGGACCGTCATCCGGCGTCACGCTTCGACGGCGGTCCTCGCGACGCCGTACCTTCGAGCAGGGCGAACAGCACCCCACCGCACCTAGGCCACCGATATAGGGATTCATCATGCACAGCAAACTTCTCCTTGCCGCATCTGCGGGGCTGACCGTTCTGGCTCTGACCGGATGCGCGGCCGCCGGCTCCCCCGAGATCTCGGGCGAAGCCGAGGCATCCACCGGCACCACGCTCGCCGAGGTGCAAAGCGCGGGCGAGATCGTCGTGGCGACGGAGGGCACCTACCGCCCGTTCAGCTACCACGAGGGTGGATCTGGAGACCTGACCGGCTACGACGTCGAGGTGATCGAGGCCGTCGCTGCGAAGCTCGGCGTCGACGTCACCTTCCAGGAGACCCAGTGGGACGCCATCTTCGCGGGCCTCGAGTCCGGCCGTTTCGACGTGATCGCGAACCAGGTGTCGATCAACCCCGAGCGACTCGAGGCGTACGACTTCAGCGACCCGTACACGATTTCCCCCGGCGTGCTGCTCGTGGGCGATGCAACTCCGACATCGGCTCGTTCGACGACCTTGCGGACGCACGAGCGCGCAGTCGCTCACGAGCAACTGGTACAAGATCGCGGAGGATGCGGGAGCGACCGTCGAGGCCGTCGAGGGCTGGGCCCAGGCCGCAGAACTGGTGCGCCAGGGTCGGGTCGACGCCACGGTCAATGACGAGCTCACCTTCCTCGACTACGAGAAGACCGAGGGCGACACCGGGCTGAAGATCGTGGCCGAGACGGACGAGGCGTCGGAGAACGCCTTCGCCTTCCGTAAAGGCAGCACCGACCTGATCGACGCTGTGAACGATGCCCTCGACGAACTCCGCGCCGACGGCACCCTCGCCAGCATCTCCGAGAAGTACTTCGGAGAAGACGTCAGCGAGTAGCGGGCAGCGGGCGAACAGGGGCGGCTGAGCGTGGTGGACTGGGAGCTTTTCTGGTCGGCGCTCGGCCCGATCGCGCTCGGCGGGGTGCTCGGCACGATCCCGCTCGCGGTCACCTCCTTCGCGCTCGGCCTGGCGATCGCGCTGCTCGATCGCACTGGCACGGATCTCCGGCGTGCGCATCCTTTCGGGGATCGCGCGGTTCTACACGTCGGTCATCCGCGGCACCCCGCTCCTGGTGCAGCTGTTCGTGATCTTCTACGGCCTGCCGAGCATCGGGCTGCTCATCGATCCGTGGCCGAGCGCCGTCATCGCTTTCTCGCTGAACGTCGGCGGCTATGCCGGAGAGGTGATCCGCGCCGCGATCCTCTCCGTGCCGAAGGGGCAGTGGGAGGCCGGCTTCACCCTCGGGATGTCGCGCACCACGGCGCTTCGGCGGGTGATTCTGCCGCAGGCCGCGCGGGTGTCTGTTCCTCCCTTGTCGAACACGTTCATCAGCCTGGTCAAGGACACGTCGCTGGCCTCGCTCATCCTGGTGACCGAGCTGTTCCGCGAAGCGCAGAAGGTGGCGGCCTTCAGCCAGGACTTCATGCTGCTGTACGTCGAGGCGGCGTTGGTCTACTGGATCATCTCGCTCGTGCTCTCGACGGCGCAGACCCGAATCGAGAAGCGATTGGACCGCTATGTCGCCCACTGAACCGACTCTCGCGTCTGCCTCGCCGCTGCTGGAGGTCGCCGGGCTGTCCAAGTCCTTCGGCGACACCGAGGTGCTCAAGTCGATCGATTTGCGCCTCCACAAGGGCAGCGTGCTCGTGCTGATCGGGCCATCCGGTTCGGGCAAGACCACCGTGCTGCGATCGCTCAACGGCCTCGAGCGTCCAGACGGAGGCACGGTCACGATTCGGGGTGTCGACGAGATCTCCGTCGACTTCTCCGCGCCGGCGAAAGGGCGAGCCGCCGGGCGGCAACTGGGGGCGTTGCGCGACCGGTCGGCGATGGTCTTTCAGCACTTCAACCTCTTCCCCCACATGACCGTGCTGCAGAACGTCACAGAGGGGCCGGTCACCGTGCAGCGCCGACCGCGTGCCGAGGTCGAGCGCGAGGCGCTTGCGCTGCTCGATCGGGTGGGGCTCGCCGAAAAGCGCGACGCGTATCCGTTCGAGCTGTCGGGCGGTCAGCAGCAGCGGGTCGGCATCGTGCGGGCACTCGCACTCCGCCCGCAGCTGCTCCTGTTCGACGAACCCACCTCGTCGCTCGACCCCGAACTCGTCGGTGATGTGCTCGGCGTGCTCAAAGAGCTCGCCGATGAGGGGTGGACCATGGTCGTGGTGACCCACGAACTCGTCTTCGCGCGGCAGGTTGCCGACGAGGTGCTCTTCATGGACGGAGGCGTGATCGTGGAACGGGGCGCCCCGGCCGAGCTCTTCACCGCTCCGAGGGAGGAACGCACCAAGCAGTTCCTGCATCGGCTGCTGAATCCGCTCTGACACCTCGGCGGTGCCAGAATCGACGGATGACCGCCACTCGCCCGCCCTACACCGAGCTCGTCGGCGAGCACATTCGACTCGAGCCGATGCGTCGCGACCACCTGCCAGCGCTGTTCACCGCGATCGGGCATCCGAGGGTCTTCGCGGCGGGCTACGGCGGGGGACCGGCGGCCTACCGCGACACCGTGGCCGGGTTCCTGGAGTGGGCCGAGACGTACTACGACTGGGGTAACGGCAACGTGTTCGCGGTGGTCGTGCAGGCAGGCGCGCACGAGGGCGAGGTGGTCGGGACCACCACGATGTCGGACTTCGTGCTTCCGAACGAGTCGGCGCACATCGGGTGGACCGCCTACGACCCGCGCGTCTGGGGCAGCGCCGTCAACCCCGAAGCGAAGCGGATGCTGCTCGGCTCGGCCTTCGAGCACGGTTTCGGGCGGGTGAAGATTCAGGCGGATGCCGTGAACGAGCGGTCGCGCGCGGCCATCGCCGGCATCGGCGCCACCTTCGAGGGCGTGCAGCGGCGCGATCTTCCCCGAGCGGATGGCACCTTCCGGGACAGCGCGATCTTCTCGGTGATCATCGACGACTGGCCGCGCGTGCGTGCGCTTCTCGACGACCGGATCGCCCGGCACTCGGGCCGGCCGCTGGAGTTCCGGTCGGTCGAAAACCCGTAGGTTGGTGGCATGAGCGACTCGACGCAGCCGAACGGCCACACCGACTCAGACGGGGCATCCGCACATCGACCCCCGTCGGCGGCACCGGCGGAGAAGCTCCTGCGCCTGCGTCAGAGCATCGACAACATCGACGCGGCGCTGGTGCACCTGCTGGCCGAACGGTTCAAATTCACCCAGGAGGTGGGGTGGCTGAAGGCCACCAGCGGTCTGCCGGCGTCCGACCCCGACCGGGAGGCCGTGCAGATCGACCGGCTGCGCTCGCTCGCCGAGGAGTCTCGGCTCGACCCCGCGTTCGCGGAGAAGTTCCTGCAGTTCATCGTGGCCGAGGTCATCCAGCATCACGAGCAGATCGCGTCCACCGGCGCGATCGACACCACGCCATGACCGGCTGGAATCCCGCGCAGCCGCCTCGCCAGCACGGTCGCACCGTGGTGGTGACCGGGGGCAACGCCGGTCTCGGGTACTTCACGGCAGAACAGGCGGCATCGGCGGGTGCCCGCGTGATCCTCGCCAGCCGGGACCTCGCCAAGGCGGATGCCGCGATCGCCTCCATCCGCAGCCGGGTGCCCGGTGCCGAACTCGACTTCGTGGAACTGGACCTCGCGTCGCTCGACTCGGTGCGGCGAGCGGCCGACGAGCTGTCGGGCCTCGAGAGCATCGAAGGACTCGTGCTGAACGCGGGCATGACGACCGGACCGGCGGAGCGGCGGGAGACCGCCGACGGGCAGGAGCTCATCCTCGGCACCAACTACGTGGGCCACTTCGCCCTCACGGCACTGCTCTGGCCGACCCTCCAGCGCGCAGCGCACAGTCGAGTGGTGGGACTCGGCAGCCTCGCCACCCGCATCGTGCCGCTTGACCCCTACGACCTGCAGAGCGAACGGCGCTACTCGTTCTTCCGCGCCTACGCGTTCTCCAAGCACGCCATCCACGGGTTCACGCTCGAGCTCGATCGGCGGGCGCGGGCATCCGGCTCCTCCACCTTCGGCATGCTCGCGCACCCGGGCCTGTCGCTCGACGGGCTCAGCTCGCCGCGCCCCGGCATCACCGAGCCGTCCGCGGTCACCGCCCTGCTCGCCGGCATCGCGCAGGGAAAGAATCGCGGTGCGGCTCCGGTGGTGCGCGCACTCCTCGACCCGAATGCCGCCGGTGGCGACTTTTTCGGACCGCGGTATGGGGTGGCAGGAGTCCCGCGTCGGGCGACTCCTACGGCCTCGAGCGCATCGCCCGAGTTCGGGCGCCGGCTCTGGGCGCTGTCGGAGCACTGGACCGGGATGAGCTTCCCGGTCTGACCGAGCGAGCCCTGCGGACTACTGCAGCGACGCCGTCAGGCGTGCGACCGTGTCGACCACCTGCGCGATGGCGGGCCGCGCCAGCCACGCATCCAGCGTCACCTCACGGGACTTGGCTCGGTAGTCGTCCTCCACCTCGCGCAGGCGCCGCACGAAATCGGTGCCGCGCACCATGAGCGACACCTCGAGGTTGAGGGTGAACGAGCGCATGTCCATGTTGCTCGAGCCGACCACGGCCACGTCGTCATCCACGGTGAAGTGCTTCGAATGCAGCACGGTCGGCTCCTCATAGAGGAAGATCCGCACCCCGGCGCGCAGCAGGGTCTCGTAGTACGACCGCTGCGCGTGAAAGACCACGAACTGGTCGGCGACGGCACAGGCGAACAGCTGCACCTCCACCCCGCGTTCGGCGGCGGTCGTGATGGCGTACATCATCGAGTCATCCGGCACGAAGTAGGGGCTGGTGATGATCAAGCGCTCCTGCGCCCCGTAGACCAGCGCGTTGAACAGTCGCAGGTTGTTCTCGCCGTCGAACCCGGTCCGCTCGGCACCACCTGGCACTCCAGGCCGTCGGGCCGGGGCGCAAACTCGCGCAACACCGTGTCGTCGGGCGGGGGCGTCTCATCCGTCTCGCTGTACCAGTCGGTGAGGAACAGGGCATCGAGTCCCATGGCGGCCGGTCCCTCGATGCGCAGCATGAGGTCTTTCCAGTGCAGACCGCGCCGGATGTTGCCGCGCTTGTTGTAGCTCGAATCCACCATGTTCTGC
Source organism: uncultured Actinomycetota bacterium (assembly GCA_963756375.1). GTDB lineage: Bacteria > Actinomycetota > Actinomycetes > Actinomycetales > Microbacteriaceae > Marisediminicola. The sequence goes on from CAVWNJ010000005.1 coordinate 2,493,607, forward strand.
GAGCCCGTGAAGGCCAGCACGGCGTCGATGACCACGATCTTGCGGTGGTTGCGCAGGTCGGGACGACGCTTCAGCGGATTGAAGGGCAGCATCTGCTCGAACGGGATGCCCGTAGAGGTCAGCCAGTCCCTCGTCGCGCGGCCTTCGGGGTTGCGCATCGTGGCCCAGTGATCGAAGAGCACGCGAACATCCACGCCGCGCTCCCGAGCGGCGGCGAGGGCGTCGAAGAAGGGCATCGTGGTCTTGTCCCGCGTGAAGATGTAGAACTCCACGTGCACGAAGTGCTTCGCCTCGGCCACCGCCTTCGTCATCTCGGCGATCGACTCAACGTAGTCGGGCAGAAGGGTGACCGAGTTGTCGGCCACGAGCGGCATGCCGCCGAGATTGCGGTTCAACTCCACGACCGAGTCGAACCAGCGCGGCTCGATCGCCGCGGACTCGGTGGCGCCGAACTCCTCACTGGAATCCTGGATGTAGGCGTTGACCATGCGCTGCTTCTCGCGGCGGTCCTCGGGCAGCTTCGGGCTACCGAAGAACCGGAAGAGCACACTTCCCGGGATCGGCGCCACGAAGATGGCCATCAGCCACGCCATCGCCGTGGTGGGGCGGGTGTTGCGCGGCACGGTGACCACCGCGCCGATCCGGATGATGGTGTCCACGACGAGCAGCACCGTCGGAACGAACTTGAGCACCGGCCGAATCTTCGCAGCGATCTTCTTGATGAAGTTCATGGCCGGCTCCTCCGTTACGCGCCGACGAGCGGGCCGAAGTGAGCGGGCAGCGTGGCGCGGTGCACGCCGCGCAGCTCGTCGATCGAGACCGTGAAGTGGTCCTGCACCTCGAGCTCGCCCGAGTTGTCGGTCACCCCGATGCGGAGCACCGGATAGCCGCGGCCCTCACACAGCCCGCGGAACTTCACGTCGTCCTCGCGCGGCACGGTGACGAGCACGCGGCCGGTCGATTCGCTGAACAGCGCGGTCGTGGCATCCACCCCGTCACGGGATTCGATCTCGGTGAGCCACACCCGTGCTCCGACGCCGAAACGCATCACGGCCTCGGCGAGAGCCTGCGCGAGGCCGCCGTCGGCGAGGTCGTGGGCCGAGGCGATGAGCGACTCGCCGCCGCCGGCCGCGATGAGGGCGGCGAGCGACTTCTCGGCGTCGAGGTCGACGGCAGGTGGACGGCCGCCGAGGTGCTCGTGGATGACGCCGGCCCAGGCCGAGCCGTCGAGCTCGAGCGCGGTGGTGCCGAGCAGGTAGATGTTGTCGCCCTCGTCCTGCCAGCCGGAGGGGATGCGGCGCGCGACGTCGTCGATCACGCCGAGCACGGCGACCACGGGGGTGGGGTGGATCGGCACGTCGCCGGTCTGGTTGTAGAAGCTCACGTTGCCGCCGGTGACGGGGATCTCGAGCTGCAGGCATCCGTCGGCCAGGCCCTCGACCGCGCGGGCGAACTGCCACATCACCTCGGGGTTCTCCGGCGAACCGAAGTTGAGGCAGTCGCTGACCGCGACCGGGGTGGCACCCGTGACGGCCACGTTGCGGAATGCCTCCGCGAGGGCGAGCTGTGCGCCCTGATACGGGTCGAGCTGGCAGTAGCGGCCGTTCGCGTCGGTCGCCACCGCGAATCCAAGGCCGCTCTCCTCGTCGACGCGTACCATTCCGCCGTCGTCGGGGAACGAGAGGGCGGTGTTGCCCATCACGTAGCGGTCGTACTGGTCGGTGATCCAGCTCTTGTCGGCGAGGTTGCCACTGCCGAGGAGGGTCAGGAACTCGGTGCGGAGGTCGCCGGTGCGGGGGAGCGTCGCCGCGGTGTCGGCGTTGAGCGCGTCGATCCAGGTGGGGTAGGTGATCGGCCGGTCGTACACCGGTCCGTCGACGGCCACGGTGCGCGGCTCCACGTCCACGATGGTCTCGCCCTGCCAGTCGATGATGAGGCGGCCGGTGTCGGTGACCTCTCCGAGCACGGAGGTCTCGACGTCCCACTTCGCGACCACCGCGAGGAAGCCCTCCAGCTTCTCGGGCGTGACGATCGCCATCATCCGCTCCTGGCTCTCCGACATGAGGATCTCCTCGGCGGTGAGCGACGGGTCGCGCAGCAGCACCTTGTCGAGCTCGATGAACATGCCGCCGTCGCCGTTGCTCGCCAGCTCGCTGGTGGCGCAGCTGATGCCGGCGGCGCCGAGGTCCTGGATGCCCTCCACGAGGTCCTGCTGGAAGAGCTCGAGGCAGCACTCGATGAGCACCTTCTCGGCGAACGGGTCGCCGACCTGCACGGCGGGGCGCTTGGTGGGACCGCCCTCGGCGAAGGTGTCCGAGGCGAGGATGGATGCGCCGCCGATGCCGTCGCCGCCGGTGCGCGCACCGAACAGCACCACCTTGTTGCCGACGCCGCGCGCGTTGGCGAGGTGCAGGTCTTCGTGGCGGAGCACGCCCACCGCGAGCGCGTTGACGAGCGGGTTGGCCTGGTACACGGAGTCGAAGTAGGTCTCGCCGCCGATGTTGGGCAGGCCGAGGCAGTTGCCGTAGAACGAGATGCCGGCGACGACGCCGTGCACCACGCGGGCGGTGTCCGGTGAGTCGATCGCACCGAAGCGGAGGGCATCCATCACGGCCACCGGCCGGGCTCCCATGGAGATGATGTCGCGCACGATGCCGCCGACACCGGTGGCGGCGCCCTGGAACGGCTCGATGTAGCTCGGGTGGTTGTGGCTCTCGATCTTGAAGGTGACCGCCCAGCCTTCACCGACATCCACGACGCCGGCGTTCTCGCCCATGCCGACCATGAGGTTCTTCGTCATGGCCGGGCTGACCTTCTGACCGAACTGGCGCAGGTGATTCTTGGAGGACTTGTAGGAGCAGTGCTCGCTCCACATGACCGAGTACATCGCCAGCTCACCGCTCGTGGGGCGGCGGCCGAGGATCTCGCGGATGCGGGCATACTCGTCGGCCTTGAGCCCCAGCGCGCCGTAGGGCTGCTCGCGGTCAGGGGTGGCGAGGGCGTTCTCGACCGAATCCGGCGCGGGGCGCGTGTTCTGGCGGGGGACGGATGCGGCTGCGCTCACGGGGGTGGACTCCTAGCGGGTCGGGGGGCCGTACCGCGCAATTCTACCGAGCGGCGGCATCCCCCCGGTTCGGCGGTGATGCACGGGGTCGGGTGGTGGTGCGCCGGGGTCCGGCGCGGCGCCGGCGTGGCCTCGGCCGGGTGCCGCGCCCGGTGGCACCGCCCAGGTTCACAACTCAGGACGAATTGCCGGATGCCCCGCGATCCGGCCCGATTCCGGGCTGCCGCGGCAATCCGTCCTGAGTTATGAACGCGCAGGCTGGACCGGCGGGCAACACGCCGCGGTGTGGCGGGGGAAACGTGCATACGGAGGGAGTTGCCTCTCCCGCCGTCTGCGGTTGTCTCCCGCCGTGCGGGACGGGTGCCAGCGACAGCAGCTCGGCAACAGTGCGGCGGTGCGAAGCGGGTTGGGGCACCGCAGAGCCCAGGTGGGATGCGGCCGGGCAGCGGAGTCAGCACGGCGGCAGGACTGTTCACAACTCAGGACGAATTGCCGGATGCTGCGTGATCCGGCCCGATTCCGGGCTGCCGCTGCGATCCGTCCTGAGTTATGAACGGATGCGGCCGTGGCACCGCGGAGCAGGTGGGGTGCGACCGGGCAGCGCGGCGGCAGTACGGCGGCAGCACGGCGACAGGACTGTTCACAACTCAGGACGGATTGCCGGATGCCGCGCAATTCGGCCGGGTGGCGGGGTGGCGCCGCGATCCGTCCTGAGTTATGAACGGATGCCGCCACGGCACGGCGGGCTCAGGTGGGGTGCGATCGGGCAGTGCGGCCCGGCCACGGCAGCACGGTGCTAGCACGGTGCCAGCACGGCGGCTGGACTGTTCACAACTCAGGACGGATTGCCGGATGCCGCGCGATTCGGCCCGGATGGCGGGCTGACGCCGCGATCCGTCCTGAGTTATGAACGGATGCGGCCGCGGCACCGGCGGGCCAGGTGGGGTGCGACCGGGTAGCACGGCCCGGCCACGGGCAGCACGGCGGCAGCACGGCGGCGGGACTGTTCACAACTCAGGACGGATTGCCGGATGCCGCGCAATTCGGCCCGGTGGCGGGGTGGCGCCGCGATCCGTCCTGAGTTGTGAACGGATGCCCGCACCCGCCACCGCACCGCCGCACCCCGCGCCGCCGCCACTCCCCGCGCCGCCGCCACACAGCCGCACACGCACCCGCCGGATCAGCGGGGCTGCTGCTCCCAGTGGCCCGCGATCGCCCGGGTGGTCTGCGCCGCGAGCTCCGCGAAGTGCTCCCGCTCGGTGCCGTCGTACTGCTCCGCGTTCACGCTCGCGACGAGGCGGCCGAGCTGCTCCGCCACAGCGCGACGCTGTTCCGCCTGCGGGGCGCGATAGCCCACCTCTCGCAGCAGCTGGAACAACCGGGCGGCGACATTCGGGTCGCTTGCGCCGTACCGTCGCGGCTGCTGTAGCGCCACCTCGAGCAGGGTGTAGAAGTCGTGGGTGCGCCGGATGACCCGCAGATTGTCGTCGCTATCGGTCAGTCCGGACGACTGGTCCGGCAGCTCGGCAATGGAGCAGAGCAACGCGGACAGGTGGCTGAGCGCGTGTACAGCGGTCGTCGGGTCATTGATTCCGGGGGAGAGGGCTTTGCTCGCAATGTCCGCGATCTGGCGCACTCCGAATCCGATGTCCTGGCTCGAGGTGCGCTCGTACTCGAACGTGTACGCCTTGTTGATCTCGGCATCGAGCGTCTCAATGTCGGTGGGCCGCTCATCGCCCGGCCCGGACCACCAGGCCGCCAGGGGAGTCCCCTCGATGACACTCGAGCCGACCGCGTGTTCCTCCGCGATGACGACTCCGTGGCGCCTTGCGACGTCGACCAACTCGTCGCGGTCGACACGCACGATGAAGCCCGAGGTCCGAGCGAGAGTGGCTGTGGTGTCGGCCGGTCGTTCCGGGTTGCGGTTGGCGCCGTCTGCGCCCGTCGCATCGCTGGCCACGAGGGCGATGGAGCGGGCGGTCTCCTCGTTGACGTCGCGCATCATCGTCTCGACCCGCAGCTGGCGGGCGAGATGGGCGAGGAACAGGGTGAGGGTGATGATGCTCGTCAGCGTGAGCAGCGACGCCACCGTGATCGCGATCCGCGGCACGAACGCATCCGCTTCTTCCGTGGAGTCGTCGACGGTGCGCAACACGGTGAGCGCGAACGCGAATGTGCCGAGGAACACCGAGAGGGTGGCGTGCACCGCACGGTCGCTAGCGAATAGGCGCAGCAATCGCGGCGATGCCTGACTGCTCGCGAGCTGCAATGCGACGACGGTCAGCGAGAAAGTGAGCGAGGTCGCCGTGATGAGCGACCCGGCGATCGCCGACAGCACGGTGCGCGCGGCATCCGACCCGCCACCGAAGAGCATTTGGCGGAAGAACGGATTCAGGTCGTCATCGACGACGGCATCGAGGAGCGGGATGAACACCCCTGCTGCCACAGCAATGATGATCCAGAACGTGGGGATCGGCCACAGTTCGGCGAGCAGCGACTCTCGCAGCGACGCAAGACGCCGCGCGACCCCGTTGCTTCGGGAGGATCCGGCGGCTGCAGGCATCCTTTGTGCTCTCAGACGCTCGCGACGAGGGATGCAACCGCCGAGGTGAAGACGGTGAGTCCGTCGACACCCGACCGCATTGCCAGGGCGGTGTCCGGCCCGAAGCCGGGCTCCACCGCATGCTCCGGATGCGGCATGAGGCCCACGACGTTGCCTCGGGCGTTGGTGAGCCCGGCGATGTCGTTCACCGACCCATTCGGGTTCACGTCGAGGTAGCGGAACGCGATGAGACCTTCGCCTTCGAGCCGCTCGATGGTGGCGTCATCGGCGATGAACCCGCCCTCGCCGTTCTTCAGCGGGATGGTGATCTCCTGGCCCGCGCTGAACTGGTTCGTCCACGCGGTGTCGGCGTTCTCCACCCGAAGGCGCTGGTCGCGGCAGATGAAGGCACCGTGGTCGTTGCGGATGAGTCCGCCGGGGAGGAGGTGTGCCTCGGCGAGCATCTGGAAGCCGTTGCAGATACCGAGCACGGGCATGCCCTTGTTCGCGGCATCCACGACCTCGGCCATGATCGGGGAGAGGCTCGCGATGGCGCCGCAGCGGAGGTAGTCGCCGTAGCTGAACCCGCCGGGCAGGATGAGGGCGTCGACTCCCTCGAGGGTGTGCTCGCCGTGCCAGAGGGCCACGGGCTCGGCGCCGGCGAGACGCACGGCACGCTGAGCATCCCGGTCATCGAGGCTCCCGGGAAAGGTGACGACGCCGACGCGGGTCATTCGCCTGCACCCTCGAAGCGCACGCTCACCACGTCTTCGATCACGGAGTTGGAGAGCAGGTGCTCGGCGAGCTCGGTGGCCTCGGCGATGGCCGCGTCATCCGCTTCGCCGTCGAAGGCGAGCTCGAAGCGCTTGCCGATGCGAACATCCGAGAACCTGGATGAACCGGACCGCGCGAGAGCGCCGGCCACGGCCTTGCCCTGCGGGTCGAGCAGAACTGCTTTCGGCATGACATCGACGACGATCGTGGGCACCGGACACTCCAGAATTCGCGGGCGGGATGGTGGGGCCAGTCTATCGGCGCGCCGATGGGCTGCCAGCGTCGCCTGCCCCCTGCGGCGATCATGGGGATCTAACCGTCCGGCCGCAGTGAACCGCCGCACGGAACAAGCAGCGAGGAGAGCTCCGTGTTCGGCAGCAAGCGAAACGACGATCAGACCGGCCGCACGTCGTCGGCACCCTCCCCGGCACCCGGTACAACCCGCTTGGTCGGGCTGTGGACCGATTCGCTCGGGCGAGCGGGAACGCGCTCGGCGCAGGCGCTGCTCGTGCTCATAAGCGTCATCGCGGTGATCTTCGCCAGCATCCAGCTGAAGCTCGTGGTGATCCCGGTGCTGCTCGCGCTCATCCTCTCGTCGGCCGTCTCGCCCCTCGTCTCCTGGATGAGCAAGCGGATGCCGCGGGCGCTCGCCACGGTGATCTCGCTGCTCTCCGGCCTGCTCGTCTTCGGCGGCATCATCACGATCGTCGTGGCAAGTGTGCAGTCGCAGTGGGACTCGCTCGCCACCTCGGTGAGCGACGGCATCGACCAGGTCGTCGACTTCGTGCAGAACGGGCCGCTGCCCATCGACACCGCGCAGATCGATAGTGCACGACAGTCGGTGATCGACTTCCTCACCAGCAGCCAGTTCGGGTCGGGCGCGCTCGCGGGCGCCACCGCCGCGATCGAACTGATCACCGGCACCGTGCTTGCCGTGTTCATCCTGTTCTATTTCACCAAGGACGGTCCGCAGATCTTCGCGTTCCTCATCCAGCCGTTCACCGCCCGAACCCACGCGAAGGCGCGGCGGGCGGGCGACCGTGCCGTCGCGGTGCTCGGTGGTTACGTGCGCGGTACCGCGATCGTCGCCACGGTGGATGCCGTGCTCATCGGTGTGGCCTTGGCCATCCTGCAGGTGCCGCTGGCGCTGCCGCTCGCCATCCTGGTGTTCATCGGTGCCTTCATCCCGATCGTCGGTGCGACCGTGGCCGGTGTCGTGGCTGCGCTCGTTGCGCTCGTGACGGTCGACCTGAATGCCGCGATCATCGTGGGTGTCGTGGTGATCGCCGTGAACCAGCTGGAGGGGAACTTCCTCGCCCCCGTGGTGCTCGGCAAGTCGCTCAAGCTGCACGAGCTGGTTGTTCTGCTGGCGTTGACCGCCGGAGCGATCCTCGGAGGCATCGTCGGCACGCTTCTCTCTGTGCCGATCGCCGCCGTCACCTGGGCGATCATCAAGGCCTGGAATGAGGAGGTCCCGCCGGTGCCCGGCGTGGACATGCCGAAATCAGCCAGGAGCGTCGAGAGCGTCAGCTGACCCGTCGAGTCAGCGTGCCGCGGTCACCCGGATGAGGTTCGCCCACGGGTCATCCAGGCTCAGGGTGCGTCCGTCGTCGCGCACAACAACGCCGTGGTCATTCATCCGCTCGCCAAGCGCCCCGAGGTCCTCTCGGGTTGGCACCACAATGTCGACTACTCCGAGCCCGAGGGTGTGCTTACGACGGCCGGCCCCAGCGCTGTTCCACGTGTTCATGGCCATGTGGTGGTGGTATCCGCCAACGCTCACGAACAGAGCGGAATTGCCGAACGCGACGGTCTCAGCGAAACCGAGTCGGCGCACGTAGAACTCTCGGGCTGTCGCGACGTCGCCGACCGATAGATGCACATGCCCGATGGCCGCGTCGCCGCTGGTGGCCGCCGCGTCATCCGGCCGGTGGTGCTCGAGGATGAACGCGTTCGGGTCGAGGCTCAGGGTCGCCATCTCGATCTGGCCGTGCACCCACGACCACGCCGAGCGGTCGCGGTCCCAATACAACTCGATTCCGTTTCCCTCGGGATCGGTGAAGTAGAAGGCCTGGCTGACGAGGTGGTCCGCGCTGCCGGTGAAGGTGCCGGGTGCGGCGGACGCGACGGAAAAGACCGCTGCGGCGAGTTCTGCACGGGTCGGGAAGAGAATGGCGGTGTGGAAGAGGCCCGCCTCACGGGGTGACGCGTGCACGAGTCCGGGTTCGTGCTGCAGCACAACCAGAGGGATCGAGCGCCTCCCCAGCGTGACCGTGCCTCCGGTGGCATCGATCACGTCCAGCGTCACCGCATCGCGGTAGTACGCCGTCATGACGTCGAGGTCGGCGACGAGCAGGGTGACCGTACCCATCGTTGTGTCAGCGGCGAGGAGCTCTGCCGGGTGTGACGTCATGATGCCCTTTCGACACACCATGCAACCGGCCCCGAGCTGGGGCTATTCCGCGTGGTCGGGCGTCGTGAGCCGGGCGATCAGTTCGCGATAGCGATCGGCCGTCTGCGCCACGATCTCTGGTGGAAGCGCGGGCGGCGTGCCCGTCTTGTCCCAGTGGGCGCTGAGCCAGTTGCGCACGATCTGCTTGTCGAAGCTGTCGGTACGGTTTCCGGAGTTCCACGCCTCGGCATCCCAGAACCGGCTGCTATCGCTCGTGAGAACCTCGTCGGCAAGGGTGATGGCGCCGGTCTCCTGGTCGATCCCGAACTCGAACTTCGTGTCTGCGAGGATCACGCCTTTGGCTGCGGCGATATCGGATGCGCGGGCGAAGATGTCGAGGCTGAGGTCGCGGAGGGCCTCGGCGGCCTCCTGCCCCACGAGTTCGACCGTGCGCTCGAAGGTGATGTTCTCGTCGTGATCGCCCTGCTCCGCCTTGAACGCAGGCGTATAGATGGGCTCGGGCAGCCGGTCGCCGTTGGTGAGGCCCGCAGGCAGCGGCACGCCGCACACACTCTGCGTCTGCTGGTATTCCAGCCAGCCGGAGCCGGCCAGATAGCCGCGAACGACGCATTCCACCGGGAACATCTCGAGTGATTTCACGAGCATCGATCGGTCGGCGACGACCGCGGGAACGTCGCCGTCCACGAGATGGTTCGGCACACCCTCCAGACGGTCGAACCACCACTTGCTGAGAGTGGTGAGCAGTTCGCCCTTGCCGGGGATGCCGGGCTCGAGCACGTGGTCGAATGCGCTCACGCGGTCGCTCGCCACCACGAGCATCCGCCCGGGGTGTTCAGGCGACGTGTAGAGGTCGCGCACCTTGCCGGAGTAGGTGTGTGCCCAGCTGCCGAGATCGGCGCTCGGCGTCGCGACCCGGGCGGCGATGTCGGTGCGGTACTGGCTGCCCTGCAGGCCGATCACATCGAGCGCCCGGTAGGCGCGCACCCGCGCCTCGGCGAAGTCCGGGCCCGTCGCCACGACGCTGAGCACGCGTCCTCCGGTGGCCACGAGTTCCCGGCGCCCGTCGGCGAGGGTGTCGAACGACGTCGCGGCGTGGGCGAGGGTGACGCCGGGCAGGGCGAGGGCCTCGTCGAGACCACTGATCGGTCGCCCGGTGATCGGGGTGTCGGGGTACCCCTCGCTCGCCAGAACCACGGTGACGGCGACATCCGACGTGAATTCCGGTCGTGGGGTGTCGGCAAGCGCGCCGGTCGCCGCGGCGAACAGCAGCCCGCTGAGTGGCGTCACCAGCCTCGGCAGCACGACCTGCGTCTCGGGGTCGCCGAAGCGGGCGTTGAATTCGATGACGCGGATGCCGCCGCTCGTCACGATCAGTCCGCAGTAGAGCAGGCCGATGAACGGCGTCTGCTCCTGGGCGAGCTGGCGGATGGTCGGCAGCGCGATGGTCTCGATGACCTCGTCGGTGAATCCGGCGGGAAGCCAGGGGATGGGGGAGTAGGCGCCCATCCCGCCGGTGTTCGGACCCTCGTCGCCGTCGAGAAGCCGCTTGTAATCCTGCGCGGGTTCGAGCGGCAGCACGGTGTGGCCGTCGCTGAGGAGGAAGAGCGACACCTCGGCACCGTCGAGGAACTCCTCAACCAGCACCGAGCCGTGACCGAGCCAGAACTCCGCGTGAGCGACGGCGGCATCGCGATCCTCGCTGACCAGCACGCCCTTGCCCGCGGCGAGCCCGTCCGCCTTCACCACGTAGGGAGCGCCGAACTCGTCGATCGCTGCGATCGCCTCGGCGAGCGTGCCGGCGCGGGTGGCTCGGCCGGTGGGAACCCCGGCGTTGTCCATGATCCGCTTGGCGAAGGTCTTGCTTCCCTCGAGGGCGGCTGCGGCCTTGCCCGGTCCGAACACGGCGATTCCGCGCTGACGCAGTCGGTCGGCGACGCCCGACACGAGGGGAGCCTCCGGTCCGATCACCACGAGTTCGATGTCGTTGTCGGAGGCGAACGCGGTCACGACGGCGGCGTTCGTGGGATCGAGTTGGATCACCTGAACCTCGGCGGCGATGCCTGCGTTGCCCGGGGCGACGATGATGTCGTGACCGGCGCCCTCCTTGAGGAGGGCCGTGACGATGGCATGCTCACGCGCGCCGGAACCGAGGACGAGGATTCTCACGAGGCAAGGTTATCGGGGTGCCTTGTTACCGTTGAACCATGGGACGTCCGAAGATAGCGGCGACGGTGGGGCAGGCAGCCATCAGCCGAGCCCTCCAGCCGGATCCGCCGCGCGATGCCACCGCCACCGCGGTGCGCTACCTCCTGCAGCAACTGGCCGACGCGGCACCGGGCAACACGGTGGAGGTGCGCGTGCCGCCGTTCGGCGCGGTGCAGTGCGTCGAGGGGCCGACCCACACCCGCGGAACCCCACCGAACGTCGTGGAGACCGATCCGCAGACCTGGCTGGCCCTCGCCACGGGCGCGGTGTCGTGGACGGATGCCCGGCAGTCCGGCCGCGTCTCCGCCTCGGGGCAGCGCGCCGACCTCACTGCCCACCTTCCCGTCGTGACGCCGGGCACCTGACGCGGCCGTCGGCGTCCCCAGCATCGCCGGGGGACAATGGTGGGATGAACGAGCAGAGCACGCCAGCGCAGGGTCCGACGCCGGAGCAGGAGGGCGTGCGCTCGGAAGACCGGGTGTCGGTGCGCCGGTCTCCCAAGTACCCGCGTTTCATCGTGCTCGGCGCAGGCGTCGGCGCGGTCGTCACCTACATCGTGACGGCGCTGTATCCCGTGGACCCCGCCGTCGGGTTCGGTGCCCTGTTCGGCTACTTCGTGCTCTTCGGCGTGCCGATCGGTGCCGCCCTCGGTGGCCTTCTTGCCATCGTGCTCGATGTGGTTGGCACGAGGCGTGCCCGCCAGCTCACCGCGGAGCGCACGTCGGTGGAGGCCCGCGAAGTGCCTCTCGACGGCGACCTCGAGGACTAGCCACCCAACGAAGAAGCGCCCGTCGCCCCAGGAAGTGGACGACGGGCGCTCCGTCTTAAGCGCCGCGGACTAGCCGTTCGCGTCGCTGGTCGTGATCTCGCCGTTGACGCCCTTCGGGAAGAACCCGCCGGACTTCACCTGCTTCGGGTTGAGGAACACGATGTTGAGCACCTGGCCGGGCGTGCGGCTGAAGGCGATGCCGTTGTTGTCGGTCGGCACCATGTTCGGGAAGCCGCCGCCCCGGGTGAGTCCCTGGTCGAGGTCCGCTGCGCCATCGAGGCTGTCGCGAGCGATCGAGATCGCGTGCGCCGGGAACTCGAGACCCTGCTGGTACAGGGTGCTGCGGATGACGCCGGCGTGATAGGCCTCCACGGCGAGGATGCCTGCGGCGGCCTCGAGGAAGGTCTTGTTCTGAATGAACGGAGCCGCGCCCTTGTACGCGGTCACCCCCACGTCTTCGAAGACGAAGGCGCCGAGCAGGAAGTTCTGCTCGTTGGCGTACGGGTCGAAGGTCTCGCCTTCCTTGATGAGGCCCGCGGCCTTCGCTGCGGCCGTGAAGCTCGCCTGAATGTCGATGGCGGGTCGAGCCACAGCTGCGCTGCCGAGCGCCGAGCGCAGGAAGGCGACGTGAGCCCGCTCGTCCTCCGCGATCTCGCGGGCATACCCGGCGATGGCTCGCGTCTTGAACGGCACCTTCTTTCCGCCGCTCACGCCCCCTGCCGTGCCCTTGCCGCCGACCTGGCTGCCGTCGAGTCCCGTGCCGTAAACGGCGCGGAGGTAGAACTCCGCCTCGAGGTATTCGAGGTTGAGCGCGAAGTTGAGCACTGACGCGTCACTGATGGCCGGTGCTGCGCCTCCGCCGCCGGTCGAGTCGGTGGCGTAGGCAGCGCTGGAGCCCATCACTGCGGCTCCCACGCCCACGCCGGCGACGCCAGCGGCTATGAGCATGTTGCGGCGGTCGAGGGGCGTTTCTGCGCTTCGCGTTATGGCATCGCGAATGAACTTCTGTTCGAACATGGGAGCTCTCCGTCATTGGAAATCGGGTGATGGATGCTCCCAGACGCATCCTTGACGAAGGTCACATTACGCTTCCGTAACGCGGTCACAATCGCTCGGCCGGAGTTGTCAGCTTCTTCGCAGTTTTTCAGCTCAGTTGAGTGCGCTCGACCCAGTCCAGATACTCGGGGGTCACGGTTCCCGTGGCGTATTCGCCGGTGAAGCAACTCATCTCGAGTTCCGTGAGGGGAGACCCCTCCACGATGGCCGATTGCATGTCGGCCACCTCCTGGTAGATGAGGTAGTCGGAGCGCAGTTCCCTGGCGATATCCGGGATCTTGCGACCGTGCGCGATCAGCTCGTGCCGACTCGGCATGTTGATGCCGTACACGTGCGGGAAGCGCACCGGTGGAGCGGCCGACGTGAACGTGACCTTGTTCGCGCCCGCCTGCCGTGCCATCTCCACGATCTCCTTCGAGGTGGTGCCCCGCACGATGGAGTCGTCGACGATCAGGATGTTCTTGCCCTTGAATTCGGAGCTCATGGCGTTGAGCTTCTGCTTCACCGACTTCTTGCGCTCCGCCTGCCCGGGCATGATGAAGGTGCGGCCCACGTAGCGGTTCTTGTAGAAGCCTTCGCGGTATTCGACGCCGAGTTTCTGCGCCACCTGCATTGCCGCGGGGCGGGAGGAATCGGGAATGGGCATGACCACGTCGATGTCACCGCGCGGCGTGTATTTGGCTACCGTGTCGGCGAGCCGGTCGCCCAGTCGAAGCCGAGCCTCATAGACCGAGATGCCGTTCATGATCGAGTCCGGGCGGGCGAGGTAGACGTACTCGAACGAGCACGGGATGAGGCGGGGGGCCGCTGCACACTGCCTCGATGTCATCTCGCCGTCGACCGAGATGAATACGGCCTCGCCGGGCGCTATGTCCCGCACGATCTCGTAGCCGCCGCTCTCGAGCACGAGGGACTCGGATGCCACGACCCAGTCGTGTCCGATCATCCCGCGTTCCTTGCGCCCGAGCACCAGGGGCCGGATGCCGAACGGGTCGCGGAAGGCGAGCAGACCGTGCCCGGGGATGATCGCGATCGTGGCGTACGACCCCTCGACGCGTTCGTGCACACGCTCGACAGCGGCGAAGAGCTGGTCGGGGTCGAGGTCGGCGCCGGTCACCTGCTGCTGAAGCTCGTGCGCGAGCACGTTCACCAGTAGTTCGGTGTCTGAGCTCGTGTTGAGGTGTCGACGGTCGACGTCGAACAGCTCCTGCGTGAGCTCGCGGGTGTTCGTGAGGTTGCCGTTGTGCACGAGCACGATGCCGTAGGGGGCGTTCACGTAGAAGGGCTGGGCCTCTTCCTCGTTGGCAGCCGAGCCCTTCGTCGCGTAGCGCACGTGGCCGAGGCCCATCGTGCCGGGGAGTGCCCGCATGTCCCTGGTGCGGAACGCCTCCCGCACCTGACCCTTGGCCTTCACCATGTGGAAGGTTCGGCCGTCGGCGGTGGCGATGCCGGTGGAGTCCTGACCGCGGTGCTGCAGAAGGAGCAGGCTGTCGTAGATCAGTTGGTTGGCGGGTTCAGAGGAAACGATGCCGACAATGCCGCACATTCGAGCAAGTGCTCCAGAAGGATCGGGGTGGCGGCCAGAACAGGCCGCCACCAGTTTCGCACATCCGCACCCCCGCTTTTCTGGCCTCGGTACCCGCGCCGATACGCTTAGGCGGTGACTGATACCTCGCCGAACCCGTACGCCGCAGCAGGCGTTGACACCGCGGCCGGCGATCTCGCCGTCGAACTGATGAAGTCGGCGGTCTCGCGCACGCATGGCCCCGAGGTGCTCGGCGGCGTCGGCGGTTTCGCCGGCCTGTTCGATGCGTCGTTCCTCAAGGACTTCCGCCGACCGCTGCTCGCCACCTCCACCGACGGTGTGGGCACCAAGGTCGCGATCGCGCAGGCGATCGACAAGCACGACACGATCGGCCTCGACCTCGTGGGCATGGTGGTCGACGACATCGTGGTGGTGGGCGCGCGCCCCCTGTTCATGACCGACTACATCGCCTGCGGAAAGGTCGTGCCCGAGCGCATCGCCGCGATCGTCGCCGGAATCGCCCGCGGGTGCGCCGAGACCGGAACCGCACTCGTCGGTGGCGAGACCGCCGAGCATCCGGGGCTCCTCGGGCCCGACGACTACGACGTTGCGGGGGCCGCCGTCGGTGCGGTTGAGGCGGATGCCCTGCTCGGTGCGCATCGCGTGGAGCACGGTGACGCGATCATCGCGATCGCGTCATCCGGACTCCACAGCAATGGCTACTCGCTGGTTCGGCACATCCTCGCCTCCCGCGATCTCGGCTATGCCGACCATGCCCCCGAGCTCGGCGGCACAGTCGGCGAGACGCTGCTCGAGCCGACGCGCCTCTACACCGGTCCCCTGCTGCGGCTTTTGGCGCACGACAGCCTCGGTTCGGCGGTGCACGCCCTGAGTCATGTGACCGGAGGCGGTATCGCCGCGAACCTCGCCAGGGTGCTGCCGGTCGGATCCTGGGCCGAGGTGGATCGAGCATCGTGGAGCCCGCAGGACGTGTTCCGCGTGCTGGCCGAGTGGGGTGGCATGCCGCTTACCGACACCGAGGGCACCTGGAATCTCGGCATCGGCATGATCGCTGTCGTGGACGGCGCACGCGCTGGCCAGGTGATCGAAGCCCTCGAGGCCGACGGGCATCCCGCTTGGCAGGCCGGCGTGGTGTCGCTGGAATCCCGCGACCTCGCCGGTTTCGAGCAGGGAGCGAAGGGTGTCGACGGCGGCGCTGTGCGACTCACGGGCGCCTACGCCTGACCCGCACGCCTGATCCGCGGCGGTGAGTGCCGCGTGGCGGTGACCCCCGCGTGGCGGTCGGATGCCGTGCCAGCTAGCGTTGCAGGATGACCGACAATCATCCCGATCCCGCTTCGTATCCTCCCGGCGGGTACCAGCCAGCTGTCGAGCGACCCGCCTACGCCGGTTACCCGGGCGAGCCGCAGACCGCGTCAGCGGGGTTGAGCATCGCGAGTCTCGTGATCGGTCTGATCTCAGTCATCGCCGGTTTCAGCGTGATTCTGCCCCTCGTGGGCGTCGTGCTGGGAATCATGGGCCTGAAGCGCGAGCCGAAAGGTCGCGGCATGGCCATCGCCGGAATCTGGATCAATTCCGTGATCCTCGCCCTGGTGTTCATCGGGCTGCTGATCGCACTCATCGCACTGATCGGTTTCGGCGCGCTGGCGATTCCGTTCGTCGCCGATCGCAGCTCAGGCGTGGGCGAGACGATTCAGGCGGTTCTGCTGTTCTCGTCGGCGCGAGGGTCGGTGTAGGAACCCGGCTTGTACTCGTCGTCTTCGTCTTCGTCGTCGGCCCACTTGTCCACGTATTCGGGGTCGCCGGAAGCGTGGGTGAGCTCGCGTTCGAGCGCACCGTAATTGGTGTCTGGGCTGAAATACTTCAGCTCCCGGGCGACCTTGGTGTGCTTGGCCTTCTGGCGTCCGCGTCCCATGGATGACCCCCTCACGATTCCAGCCCTCGCGCGCAGCAGAGGCGCCGGGCAGTGGCCAACAAGGAATGCTAAGAACTAGACGCCCACTTTAGCACTCCGGGGCACCCCTCAAGACTCGCGCCGGGTGGCGGGCCGTTCCGGGCATCACGGCGCGCGGAAACGAGTCACGGGTAGCCTTGCCGCGTGAACGAACCCGGCGAGGCGCGCGTTGCGGTGATCGGGGCAGGGCAGGCGGGCTTGTCCGTGGCGTTTCATCTCGCGCGGCTGGGGCTGCGATCCGGCGTCGATACGATCGTGCTCGATCGGGGCCCTTCCACGGGCGGGGCGTGGCAGCACCGCTGGGCATCCCTGCGCATCGGCACAACGCATCACATCAACGATCTGCCCGGCATGGATGCACTCGGCCTGAGTTTCGATACCGCCGACCGCTCGCGGCCCGCGAGAGATGTTGTGGCCGAGTACTACCGCGAGTACGAGCGGCACTACGACCTCGGCGTCGTGAGACCGGCGTCGGTGTCGGCGGTGACCGACCGCAATGGACGGCTCGCCGTGGAGTTCGAGCAGGCAGAGCCGGGCGTGCGGCGCGAGGTGAGCGTCGAGGTCGTGGTGAATGCCTCCGGCACCTGGGGCACGCCTTTCCTTCCCTGGGTTCCCGGCCGCGACACCTTTCGCGGCAGGCAGCTGCGCACGCCCGATTACGTCTCGGCGCGGGAGTTCGCCGGTCTCCGCGTGGTGGTGGTGGGTGGCGGAACGTCGGCGATCGGCTTTCTGCGGGAGCTCGAGTCGGTGGCATCCGACACTCTGTGGGTCACGCGGCGGCCGGTGGAGTTCCTCGACGAGGGCGAGTTCGATCTGGAGGCGCGCGTTGCGGCGGTGCGGATGCAGGATGAGGCGGCACGCGCGGGTCGAGCGCTGCCGAGCATCGTGCGGGGCACGGGCATTCCCAACACCCGGGAAATCGCGGCGGCGAGGCGACGCGGCCTGCTGGTGGCCGAGCCCATGTTCGACTCCATCGATCCAGACGGTGTGCGCTGGGCTGACGGCAGGGTCCATGCGGCCGACGCGATCATCTGGGCGACCGGGTTCCGCCCGGAGGTGCGTCACTCTGGCGCCCCTGCGCCTGCGCGAGCCGGATGGCGGAATCCAGGTGCAGAACGGGGTGTCGGTGCGGGACCCGCGCATCTTCTTCGCCGGTTACGGACCCGGTGCATCCACGATCGGCGCCAACCGGGCCGGGCGCATCATCGCGAGACAGGTGATCGCGAGGCTCGACCGCGGGTGAGTCAGCGCCTCAGCGGACCTCGATCGTCGCCCCCGACGCGCCGCTGACCTCGCCGTCCGCATTGAGCGAGATCGACACCGGGGTGCCGGCGAAACGGAGTCCGTCCACCGTGAGCGGCGCGAGGCTGGACGCGGCAGGCGAGACCCCGAGCACGCCGGACTGAGCATCGGGATGAAGGCCGAGGACGCTCGCCAGTATCGACACGGATGCGGCGGCCGACCACGCCTGCGGCCGGCACGCGGCGGGGTACGGAATCGGGCGGGAGAACGCGCTGGCCTCGTCGCCCGAGTGCAACTCCGGCATGCGGTAGTCGAACCCGGCGGCAGCGCCCAGCAACCCGCTCGTCAGCGTCGCGGCCTCTGTTCCGAAGCCATCCTTGGCGAGCCCGGTGATGGCGATCGCCGTGTCGTGTGTCCATACGCTTCCACCGTGATAGCTCAGGGGCCAGTAACCGGCAGAATCCGTGCTCATGGTGCGGAGGCCGTACCCACTGTCGAGTTCGGGGGAGACAAGGCGGCGAGCCACCAATTCGGCCTGAGAGGCATCCAGCAGCCCGGTGCCGAGCAGGTGTCCGAGGTTGCTCGTCACCGTGTCGACCGGGCGCTTGGTCGCATCCAGCGCGATCGCCGGGTACGCGCCGTCGGCGGAGTCGATCCAGAACGATTCGTTGAAGCGCGCCTGCAGCGTTTGCGCCCACTCGCGCCAGACGTCAGCCCCGTCGAGCCCGAAGTGATCGAGCAGGTCCGCGCCGTGTGTCGCCGCCTCGAAGGCATACGCCTGCACCTCGCACAGAGCGATCGGCCCGTCGGCCAGAGTGCCGTCGCGCCACTGAACGGAGTCGCCCGAATCCTTCCATCCCTGATTCGCGAGGCCGTGACCGGTCTCGTCCACGTACTCCAGCAGACCGTCGCCGTCTGCGTCGCCGAAGTCGCGCATCCATTCGAGGGCGGAGACCATGGTCGGGAGCAGGGCGCGCACCTCGTCCTCGGGCATGCCCCATCGCCAGGCGTCGTGCAGCAGGCAAACCCAGAGTGGTGTGGCGTCGACCGTGCCGTAGTACAGGGGTGGGAGGTAGACACCGTCGGCGGGGATGCCGAGGCCGTCGCGGCGCAGCTCGTGCATGATCTTGCCCGGCTGCTCGGCGGTCGCCGCAACGGACGTGCTGCCCTGGAGCGAGGCGAGGACCCGAAGGGTGCCACCCGCCAGCTCCGTGCCGAGCGGCAGCATCATGCGGGCGGCCCAGATCGAGTCCCGACCGAACAGCGTGAAGAACCAGGGAGCACCGGCGGCGAGGAAGACTTCGTCGGGAGCAGCGGTCGCGGTGAGGCGCAGCGCGGAGAGATCCCCGAGTGCCGCGGCCACCCAGCGGGAGAGCCGGTCGTCGGCGGATCGGATGACGGGGATGCTCCACGGGGGCGGTGCGTCGGTGCCGTGCACGACCGCAGCCGTGTCGACCGCATCGATCGTCCACTCCACGCGTGCCTCGCCGCGTGCCGGAATAACGACGGGCCAGCGGACCCGCACGTTCTGCCCCTCGAGGGAGATGGTCGCGGCGTCGGCGGTGAGAGTTGCGGTGAGAGATCCGCTTGACCAGATGGCGCGGCCACCGGTGATCGCTGGCACCGGTGCCGCCTCGCTCCTTCCGATGCCGGCCTTCACATCGTCCATGGCGCTCGCGTCGACCGTGACGATCACTTCGACGTCGGTGGTTATCGACTCGCGCAGGTCGTTGTGCAGCAGGATCGACTCGACCACCGAGGTCGGCGTGGCCCGGCGGGTGTGCAGCGAGCGCACCCGCGGGTCGGGCATCCGGTCGCCCAGCGGTCGGTGCAACGCGACGAAGGTGACGGACTCGGCGCTGGCGGGCACGGTGGCGACCGCTTCGCCCATTCCGCCGCCGACGGTCACACTCTGAGCCGAGACGACCCGGATGTCAGAGAAGTAGACGCCGTCGATGGCGCCGCCTCCAATGCGTCCGTCGCCACGAGACCATGCCTGCATGGGCGCACGCAGCACGGTCGTCGCATCATGGATGAGTGGCTGCAAGGGCTGTGACATGGGGGACTCCTCGTCGAATCGATGGATGCCGCGATTGACATTCGACATGTGGGAGGTAACCTAGCACCACGAATTTGATCGATCAAACCCTTGCGGTCGCGTACTTTGATCGATCAAACTGCGAGCATCGAATGATCCGAGGCCAAAGGAGGCCACCGTGGCCCAGCTGCCCACCGTCGAAGACGTTGCACGCGCAGCGGGAGTCTCACGGCAGACGGTCTCCAACGTTCTGAACACGCCGACGGTCGTCAAAGACGAGACGTTGCAGCGGGTGAAGGCGGCCATCGCCGAACTGGGCTATCGCCCGAACCTCTCCGCGCGGCGGCTCCGCCAGCAGAAGTCGTCGACCATCGCGATTCGGCTCGATCCGGTGCGTAACGGAATCTCCGGCGCGGTGCTCGACCAGTTCCTGCACGCGTTTACCGAGCAGTCGGAGAAGCGGGGTCTGCGCGTCATGCTGTTCACCGCGGACAGCCCGGAACAGGAGATCGAGCAGATCGGTCGACTCCGGGACGGCGCCGACGTCGACGCCATCGTGCTCACCGCGACATTCGAAGGCGACCCCCGCACCGAATGGCTCATCGCCAACAACGTTCCCTTCGTGACCTTCGGACGCCCGTGGGGGATCGACGACATGGACGACCCCCAGCACCTCTGGGTCGATGTCGACGGAAGCGCCGGGGTGTACACGGCGACAACCCACCTGCAGCAGGCAGGCGCCCGTCGGGTGCTCTGGCTCGGCTGGCCGAGCCCGTCTGGAACGGGCGACAACCGGCGGGAGGGATGGGAGCGGGCGATGACCGAACGCGGTGAAACGCATGCCGATCTCGCCGCACTTCGCGTGGATTCCGTTGACGGCGTGGCTGACGCCACCCTCGCCGTGACCGAATACCTCGCCGATAATTCCCGGCCGGATGCCATCGTGTGCGCCAGTGACACCCTCGCGCTCGGCGCGATGCTGGCCATCTCCAGCGCCGGTTTGTCCCTCCCGATCGTCGGATTCGACAACACCCCGGTCGCGCAGGCCGTCGGCCTCTCGAGTGTCGATCAGGTGCTCGACCAGGTCGCTTCCAGCGCGCTGGACCTCCTGCTCGGACCGACCGGCAACGACATCCTTCACCGCGCCCTGAGCGCCGGAACCGCCCACCGTCTCGTCACGCCACGTCTCGTGCTCCGGCACCCGACGGGCCTCCCCCTCACACAGCAGGACCCACGGTCCGCGGCAATGGATGCCGCACCGGACCAGAACTGAAAGGAAAACACCATGAGAACCAGAATTGTCATCGCCGCGGCGGTCGCGGTCGGACTCACCGCCACCATCACGGGATGCGCGACCACGTCCGGCTCATCCGGCGAGGGCTCAGGGTCGAGCGACGAACTCACCATCCTGATCGGATCGTCGGGAGATGCCGAAACCGCTGCGGTTCAGGCCGCTGCCGACACCTGGGGCACCGACAACGACACGGCCGTGAAGGTGATCGCGGCAAGCGACCTCAACCAGCAGCTCAGCCAGGGATTCGCGGGCGACAGTGCGCCCGACGTCTTCTACATGGGCTGGGACCAGTTCCAGACCTACGCGAGCAACCGCTTCCTCGCCTCGTATGCCGGTGAGCTCCCCAACGCCGACGACTTCTACCCCGAGCTCGTCGACACCTTCAGCTTCGACGACGAGTTCGTCTGTGCGCCGAAGGACTTCTCCACCCTCGGCCTCATCATCAACACCGACGCGTGGGCCGCCGCGGGTCTCACCGAGGCGGACGTGCCCACCGACTGGGCGGGCCTCGAATCCGCCGCGACGGCACTCACCACAGACGGCCAGGTGGGACTCTCCTTCGGGCTCGAGTACGCGAGGGCCGGAGCGTTCATGAACCAGGCGGGCGGCCAGCTGGTCAGCGATGACGGCGAGACCGTGGAGGCCGACAGCCCCGAGAACCTCGCTGGGCTCGAATTCATCCAGAAGCTGCACGACGCAGGGGTCTACAAGACGCCCGCCGAGATCGACGCAGGATGGTCGGGCGAGGCGCTTGGTCAGGGCAAGGCTGCGATGGTGATCGAGGGACCGTGGATCAAGGGGATCAAGGGCGACTTCCCCGACCGCAAGTACGCGGCATACGAACTGCCTGCGGGCCCGGCGGGAAAGTCCACCTTCACCTTCTCCAACTGCTGGGGCATCCCGCAGAACTCCGACACGGCCGACGCCGCATCGTCGCTGGTCGAGTTCCTGACCTCGGATGAGCAGCAGCTCGCCTTCGCCGACGCGTTCGGTGTCATCCCGTCCACCAAGTCGGCCGCTACGACCTACGCGACGACGTACCCGGAGAACGCGTCCTTCGTCGCAGGTGCTGACTATGCCGTCAGCCCGGTGAACTTCGCGGGATCGGCTTCTGCTGTCACCGACTTCAACTCGAAGCTGGAGACGCTGTTCGGTGGCGACGCCAAGGGCATCCTCGAGTCGGCCCAGTCGACCCTTCAGGCCGCGTTGGACGACGCGAACTCCAAGTGATCCGGGGCGAGGGGTCGCGCCAGCCGCGGCCCCTCGCCTCCCACCAACCGACAGGACACGCATCATGAGCAAGGGCATCCGCGCCGGCGAGGGCCGCTACGGCTGGCTATTCGTGGCTCCGGCGGTCATCATCATCGGGGTATTCCTCGTGGTGCCGATTCTCCTGGCCTTCTTCGTCAGTTTCAGCAACTGGAACGGCCTCGGCTCGCCGCTCGCCAATTCCGCGCTCGTCGGCGGCGAGAACTACAGCAAGGTGCTGGTCGAAGAGGGATTGAGTCGGCGCGACTTCGGCGTCTCCATCCGTAACAACTTCTACTACGTGCTTCTCGTCGTGCCGCTTCAGACGGCGCTCAGTCTCTTCCTCGCGGTGCAGGTCAATCGGCGCGTCCTTCGGGGCCGCGGCTTCTTCCGCACCGCCTTCTACTTCCCGTCGGTCACCAGCTCCATTGCCATCACCACGATCTTCCTGTTTCTCTTCGGCGCCTCGGGTGCGGTGAACACGGTCCTGCAGTTCCTCGGCATCAATGGACCCAACTGGTTCTCCGACCCGAGCGGAATCATCCACAACCTGCTCGGCACCGTGGGTATCGACTCGGCACCGGCCGCGCTCGCGGCAGACGGACCGCTCGGCGTGAGCTGGTGGGAGTGGCTGTCTGGACCATCGGTCGCCATGAGCACGTTGATCATCCTCGCGGTGTTCACCACGTCGGGCACCTTCATGCTGCTCTTCCTCGCGGCTCTGCAGAAT
This sequence comes from uncultured Actinomycetota bacterium, assembly GCA_963756375.1. Classification (GTDB taxonomy): domain Bacteria; phylum Actinomycetota; class Actinomycetes; order Actinomycetales; family Microbacteriaceae; genus Marisediminicola. The sequence continues at coordinate 2,516,482 of CAVWNJ010000005.1, forward strand.
GTCGGCGGCGAGATCGAGGAGGCGGCCCTGATGGATGGCGCGGGCGCCTTCCGCAAGTTCTTCTCGGTGACCCTGCCCATGCTCAAGCCGACCGTGTTCACCGTGCTCACCCTCGGGCTCATCGGCACGTGGCAGCTCTTCGACCAGGTCGCCTTCACCGGCGGGGGAGCGCCGGGCAAGACCATTCTCACTCCCGCGTACCTCGCCTACTCCACCTCGTTCGACGACTTCAAGTGGGGTGAGGGTGCGGCGATCTCGTTCATCCTGTTCGTCATCATCGTGGCGCTCACCCTGCTCCAACGGTTCGTGCTGCGCGACCGCGACACCGAGCGACGACCGCGACGCGGCGAGGCAGCGCGCCGGGCTGCCGCCCTCGCAGGAGCCGGAACCGGTAGCGGCAATCGCACGGCCGCCGAGACGAAAGAGAGCCAGTCATGAGCACACTCAGCCCGCAGGCCGCGACCCGCGCCGAGGGCGCCATCGCAAGCCCGAAGCCCAGGCGGCGAGGGTTGAGCCCGAAACTGCGCACGTTCGCGGTGCTGAGCTATCTCATGTTGGCGCTGCTCGCCGTGATCTACATCTACCCGTTCCTCATCGCGGTCGCCGGGAGCTTCAAGACCGATGCCGACGCCACCGGCAGCCCGCTGTCCCTGCTGCCCCAGACCTGGTCGTTCGCCGCGTACGAGCGGCTGCTCACCGATGTTCCGCTACCGCGATGGGCGCTCAACTCCACCATCGTCACGGTATTCGTAACGGCTGGCCGCGTCTTCTTCGACTCGCTCGCCGGCTACGCGCTCTCCAGGCTCCGATTCCGCGGCAGAAGCGCTATTTTCGCGCTCGTCGTCGCCGTCATGGCCGTGCCGAGCGTCGTGCTCCTCATTCCGCGCTTCCTCATCCTCAAGGAACTCGGCCTCTACGACACCTACGCGGGCATGATCATCCCCCTCATCATCGACGCGGGCGGGATCTTCATCATGAAGCAGTTCTTCGAGTCGATCCCCGTGAGCGTCGAGGAAGCGGCCCGGATCGACGGGGCAGGCATCTTCCGCACCTTCTGGACGGTCGTTCTCCCGATGGCGCGCCCGGCGGTCATCACACTCGTCATCCTGAGCTTCCAGGGCTCGTGGAACGAGTACGCGCACTTCGTGGTGTCGCGTCAGGATCCGGCATTGAACACGCTCACCACAGGGGCCGCGTCCCTCGTGTCCGGCCAGTTCGGCAGCGGCAACCAGTACCCGCTCGTGCTGGCCTCGGCGATGCTCGTGACCATCCCGGTGGCCATCGTGTTCTTCATCTTCCAGAAGCGGTTGATGAACACGACGGAGGGCGGCGAGAAGGGCTGACCCTGACGCAGGCGTCGGCGATCCGCCCAGAGAGCGGTGACAGAATGTGGCGGATGACCGCTGCCTGCTGGTGCCGGTGCCGCCCCCGCCAAGGAGCTCAGTGCATTTCCTCTCCGTCTTCAGCCTGCGCAACAGGGCGCTGATCGCCCTCGTCACGATCGTCGTCGGCATCTTCGGGTCCATCGCCCTCACGACGCTGAAGCAGGAACTCATCCCGTCGGTCACCTTCCCGCAGCTGGTGGTCGTCACGAGCTACCCCGGCGCCTCGCCCGAGGTGGTGAATCAGGATGTCAGCACCCCGATCGAGGAGGCGGTGCAGGGTGTAGCGGGACTCGAAGACACGTCCGCGACCTCGAACGCGGGCCTGTCTTCCATCTCGGCATCCTTCACCTACGGCACCGACCTCATCACGGCGGAACAGAAGGTCAGCCAGGCCATCAACCGCATCAAGTCGACCCTCCCCACCGGAGTCGACCCACGAGTGATCACCGGCAGCATCGACGACCTGCCGGTCATTCAGATCGCGGTCACCAGCGACCTGTCGGCCACCGACCTCAGCGACCTTCTCGCCACCGCAACCCTCGCCGACATCCGGCAGCTCGACGGGGTGCGCGAGGCCGATCTGCTCGGCACCACGGTGCAGCGAGTGGTCATCACACCAGACCGCGACGCCCTCGCGGCCGCGGGAGTCGGCAACCAGGCCATCCGCGACGCGATAGACGCCAACGGCCGCCTGCTCCCCGCCGGGTCGATCACCGAGAATTCCGAAAGTCTCACCGTGCAGGCCGGCACCCGACTCGGATCCGTGCAGGACATCGGCGCTCTGCCCCTGGTGGGCGTGCAGGTCGACGGTGCGTCTCGCACGATCGCGGATGTCGCCACCGTCACCATCGCCGACGACCCGGTCACCGGCATCTCGCGGGTCAATGGCGCCCCGGCGCTGACCATCGCGGTGACGAAGACCCCGGCAGGCAACACGGTCGCCGTCTCCGAGGAGGTGCGGGAGGCCCTGCCCGACCTCGAGGAGGCCCTCGGCAACGGCACAAAGCTGATCGTCGTGTTCGACCAGGCTCCTTTTATCGAGCAGTCCATCGACTCGCTGGCCACCGAGGGAGCGCTGGGGCTCCTCTTCGCGGTGATCGTGATCCTCGTCTTCCTGATGTCGGTGCGGTCCACCCTCGTCACGGCGATTTCGATCCCGGCCTCGGTGCTCATCACCTTCATCGGCATGCTCGCCTTCGGATACACCCTCAACATCATCACGCTCGGGGCGCTCACCATCGCGATCGGCCGGGTGGTGGATGACTCGATCGTGGTGATCGAGAACATCAAGCGGCACCTGTCGCTCGGCGAGGAGAAGCTCGCCGCTATCGCCACCGCGGTGCGCGAAGTCGCCGCCGCCATCACCGCGTCGACGGTGACGACCGTCGCCGTGTTCCTTCCGCTCGCGCTAGTCGGCGACATCACGGGCGAACTGTTCCGGCCATTCGCGCTCACGGTCTCCATCGCGCTCGCCGCATCCCTCTTCGTTTCACTCACGATCGTGCCGGTGCTCGCGTACTGGTTCCTCCGGTCGCCCGCCGCGCACAAGCGCGGCTTCGGGCGCCGCCGTGCTCGACGACGGAGAACCGCAGACCCGCCTGCAGCGCGGCTACCTGCCGATCATCCGCTGGACCCTCGCGCGCCCGGTCGCGACCATCCTGATCGCGGTCTTCATCCTCGGCGGAACGCTCGCGCTCGTGCCGAGCCTCAAGACCAACTTCATCGGCGGCAGCGGACAGAACACCCTCACCGTCAGCCAGACGCTGCCCCTCGGCGCGAGTCTGGAGGCGCAGGATGCCGCAGCCACGAAGGTCGAGGATGCCCTGCGGGAGATCGACGGCGTCGACATCATCCAGCTGTCGATCGGGCAGGGCGGCACCTCGCTGCGCCAGGCCTTCGGAGGCGGCGGCGGCATCACCTTCTCGCTCACCACCGATCCGGATGCCGATCAGGAGGCGCTCCAGTCGACGGTGCGCTCCGCCCTCGACGGATTGACGGAGGTCGGCGATCTCAGCGTGTCTGCGGCGAGCTCCGGCTTCGCGTCATCCGACATCGCCGTGAACATCACCGCGAACGGGCAGGCAGACCTGGATGAGGCTGCGTCGACCGTGTTGGCGGCGGTGAGCGACCTGCCGGAGACGGCCGAGGCGTCGAGCAATCTCTCCGACGCCCAGCCGTTCATCACCATCTCCGTGGACCGCGCGCTCGCTGCGGCGGCGGGACTCAGCGAGGTCGCCGTGGGCGGAATCGTCACCGACAGCATGCTGCCCGCGGCGATCGGCTCGGTGGTGATCGATGAGAAGACGCTCTCGATCTACATCGACGACCCGCGCAAGCCGCTGACCGTGCAGCAATTGCGCGACTTCAGCATTCCCAGCGCGCGAGGGCCGATCCCGCTCTCGGAGGTCGCGACGGTGGAGCAGGTGAACGGACCTGCGAGCATCACCACGGTCAAGGGCGTTCGCGCTGCGACGGTGAGCGTGACGCCGAACGGCGACGACGTGGGCACGGCCTCCGCGGCGGTCGGCACGGCGCTCGAGGCGGTCGACCTTCCAGCGGGCGCGGAAGCGGAGCTCGGCGGGGTGACCGCTCAGCAGACGGACGCCTTCACGCAGCTCGGGCTGGCGCTGCTCGTGGCGATCCTCATCGTGTACGTGGTGATGGTCGCCACCTTCAAGAGCCTCCGACAGCCGCTGCTGCTGCTGGTGTCGGTGCCGTTCGCCGCGACCGGTGCGATCCTGCTCCAGGTCGTGTCGGGCATCCCGCTCGGCGTTCCGTCGCTCATCGGCGTGCTGATGCTCGTGGGCATCGTGGTGACGAACGCGATCGTGCTGGTCGACCTCATCAACCAGTATCGCGAACGCGGGCTCCGCATGGCCGAGGCGATCATCGAGGGCGCGTCCCGCCGACTGCGCCCCATTCTCATGACGGCGGCGGCGACGATCTTCGCCCTCCTGCCGCTGGCGATCGGGCTCACCGGCACGGGCGGGTTCATCTCGCAGCCCCTCGCGATCATCGTGATCGGTGGGCTGGTGTCCTCCACCGCGCTCACGCTCGTGGTGCTGCCGGTGCTCTTCTACCTCGTGGAGGGTGCGAAGGAACGGCGGATCGACCGGCGTGCCGCCGTCGCGCCGGTCGCCTGACGGCTAACGCCGAACGGCTGGCACAGGCCGGCTGTAGAGTTGATCGGCAAGTGGCGGTGTTCTGTGATCGCTCGGCGGTGCGGTTAGCGGCGGGCCCGTCTTGTATCGCATGGGTTTCGAGCAACTTAGGTTATGAGACACCGGAACGCTCCGGGAGTGCCACGCAGGTGCCCGTTAGACGATCCCTCAGCGGGCGCGCCGGTCATCCGTCTCGAAGCCCTCACGGGTCTGCCGTTGCTCTAGTGTCTCGAGCTCTTGAAAGAACGTGACTTGCCAACCGGCTGGACCCTGAACCCGAGCATTGATCGTCCGAAACGGCGTCTCCGTCGGGCGCGCCAGGACCTTGGAACCCGCTTGCTCGGAAACCGCGACCGCGTGGTCGGTGTCGGCAACCTCGAGCGCTATGCGGAGCGTCGGCCCGTCGAGCGTGGCTGCGTTCTCTATCGCGTCGATCGCGCGCACGTGCGTGCGCGTGGCCAGCTCGATCGTCGCGGTCCCTGCATGCAGGATCGACACGCGATCATCGCCCGTCGTGGCGAACGCCGGCTGTTCGGGCATCCCCAGGACATCACGGTAGAACCGCACCGACTCATCGAAGTCGTCGGTCTCGATGATCAAACGGAGCTGGCGCGGGGGCTGGGGAAGAGTCATGGACACCACACTGCACGCTGACATGCGTGTCAGGTGCAAGCCCCAACTGCGACCGTAGGGAGTGCAGTGCAGACAGTTCGGCCTCGATCGATTCCTTCTCACTGATCAGCCTGGCCGCCGCCGCATCGAAAGCCGCGTCAAGAGCGCCGTAATCCCGTGCGGGCGAGCTGATCGCCGGCAGCAACTCGTGAATCACCGAGCTGCAGAACCCGGCCTGGAACAACTCTTGGATCTGGACGACGAGGGCCAGGTGCTGCGGTGAGTAGACACGCTGGCCGCCCGCTGTGCGCTCCGGCGCGATGAGGCGCTGCGCTTCGTAGTACCGAAGCGACCGGGCGCTCACCCCGCTCCGCGCGGAAAGCTCACCGATTCTCATGCACCGATTCTCACCCATCCCCATGCCCGTAAGGCGGTCCCCCATCGGGCAATCCGCTTTGGTCTGTCGAGCTGCCGCCGCGCCGTCCCTGGAATGCCCGTTTACCCCGCCCGACTTAATTGCCCGCAAGGGTGCCCTATCTGCAACACGACTCAGCGTCTCGTAACCCTAGGGATATGAGACGTCTCACCGGCTGCGAGATAGATTCGCGCGCCCGCTGGCCCAGATCGCGCGATGCCGTCGATCTGGTCTTCGCCTCCGATTCTCGTAACTATGTGTCGCAACCCCCTTATTGAATATCCGTACACGCCATTACTTACGAGACACTCCCGAGGGGCTCATGACGAAGTTAATCGGATACGCGCGTGTTTCCACGAAACAGCAATTCACCGACCGTCCGGAGACGGACCTGCTCGCAGCCGGCGTTAGGCGTGACGATCTCTACACCGACCACGGGGTCTCCGGCGCCCGAGCCTCAAGGCCACAGTTCGACCGAGCACTCGACGCACTGATCGCGGGCGACACGCTCGTGATCACAACCCTCGATCGGCTTGGCCGGTCCACCCAGAACATGCTCGCGTTCGCGGACGAGCTCCGCGGCAAGGGTGCGGGGCTCCGGGTGTTGAAACCGGTGGCGGCGACGTCGATACCTCAGCGCCGATGGGGTCAATGCTGTTCACGATCATGGCCGCTCTGGCGCAGATGGAACACAAGATCAAGTGCGAACGCGTCACCGACTCCATCAACAGACGCAAGGCCGCGGGCCACAACCTCGGTGCCCGCCACAACGCATCACCGATCGCTAAATCCGCAGCGCCCTCCACCTCATCGAAACAGGTGCACCTGCCGCCCAGGTCGCTCGCGATCTCGGCATGTCCCGGACCACGTTCTACCGACGGTGACGCACCATCCGCGAAGAGGCCACTGGCTCGACTACAGACGACACGAAGCGATCACGGAACACCGGCAAGAACGATGAACTCCACACAGGTCGGCTGGCGCAGGACGCCTGACGCCTGGCGCGGATCGGCATCACGGTGCTGGCGTCAGCACCCACACGACCTCGCACACGTCGGTGAACGACACGTTGCGCCAGGTGTGCGGTTCGCCGCCCCGGAACGTCATCGCATCTCCCGGTCCCAGAGTGTGCACCTCGTCACCCAGCAGGAGCTCGAACGACCCGGCGACCACGAACACGAACTCCACTTCGCAGTCGAGCACGTACTGGGACTCGCCGCCGTGTCCGCCGGGGTCGATGTAGGACTGGATGACTTCGAGGTGCGTCTGCGAGCCGGGCGTGATCACGTATTCACGGGCACCGACCGCGCCGAAGTTGATGCGTGATCCTTCCCCGGCGCGCACTATCGCCGAGGGCGGCGGTTCGAACAATTCGCCGACCCGGAGCCCGAGCGCCGAGCAGATCGCCACAAGGGAGGCGACCGAGGGGGAGACCTGATCCCGTTCGAGCCGGCTGAGGTATCCGGCCGTGATGCCCACGCTCCCCGCCACGGCCTCGAGGGTGAGATTCTTGGCCAGTCGCGCTGCGCGCAGTCGCGCACCGATCGGCACCTGCTCGCTCATGCGGGCACCTCGTGCGGTTCCGGTGCGATCTGCATCGCCACGGCTCGCACCGGTGCGCCGTCCGCGGCCTCCAGCGCGATCGGCAGCAGGGAGACCATCGGGTTCGCGAAGTCGATGGCCTCGAGGTTCGTCAGGTTCTCGCAGATGATGCCGCCGGCGGTCGCGATGAGGTGATGCACCGGAAAGCCCTCGCCAGGGTGGTCGTCGTCGGGCGTCTCGTCGAGGTTGATCGCGTCGATTCCGAAGGTGCGGATGCCGCGCTCGAGCAGTTCGCGGCACGCCTCGGCATCGAGGAACGGGTTGGCGAAGTACCGGGGGGTGCCGTAGTGGCGGCTCCATCCGGTGTGGATGAGCACGATGCATCCGGGGGTCAGAGCGTCGACGACGGGTGCGAAGGCGTCCCACCCGATTCGACCACGTTCGCCCGCGGCCGTCGCATCCACGACGACGCCCAACCCGACAAATCGGTCGAGCGGTATCTCGTCGATCGTGGCGGTGTTCTCGTCGAAATGGTTCGGCGCATCCACGTGGGTGCCCGTCTGTGAGCCGATGGAGACCGTGAGCAGATTGAAGCCGTCGCGCGCGATGGTGCTGTGCGGCGCCAGCCGCGGCTCGGGGTCGCCCGGGTACACCTGGGTCGAGTTGCCGAGCGGCACCGACAGGTCGACGACTTTGGTGATCTTCATTGACTGTCCTCATCCGCGGTGCCCGAGATTTTGACCTGGTTGACAAACTTTATTGCCTTAGGGGAAAGTTCGGCCATAGCATCAAGCACATTCATTCCACCCCGCGTCGGCGCCGGAAGGGCATCGCATGACCTCGACCCCACCTCGATCCTCCTCTGTCGATGGCGGCGCAGCGCTCAACGCGCGGCCCCGCGTCACCGAGATCGAGCTCCACGGCATCGACACGATTCCCGCGCCCGACCGCACCTCCACGCCATTCGACCTGTTCCGCATCCAGTTCGGCGGAGCGAACACCTTCGCCACGGTGCTTCTCGGCACCTTTTCCGTCGCCCTCGGCCTGTCGTTCTGGCAGGCGGTACTGGCCACGGTGGCCGGCGTGCTCGTCGGTGCGATCATCCTGATGCCGATGGGTCTGTTCGGACCGAAGACGGGTACGAACAACGCGGTCTCGTCCGGCGCGCACTTCGGTGTGCGAGGTCGAGTTGTCGGGTCGTTCCTGTCGCTTCTCACCGCGATCGCCTTCTACTCGATCTCGGTCTGGGTGAGCGGCGACGCCATTGTCGGAGCACTCACCCGCCTCGCCGGGGTGGAGGACAGCGTTCTGCTCCGCACGATCATCTACGCCGTCATCGGCGGCATCGTCATCACGGTGGTGGTGTACGGCTACCAGTTCATGCTCCTGGTGAACAAGACCGCCGTGATCGCCAACACCCTGCTCTTCCTGCTCGCCATCGTCGCGTTCGCGACCACATTCGACCCGTCGTACGACCCGGGTCCGGCCGCGTACGCGCTCGGATCGTTCTGGCCGACCTTCGTGCTTGCTGCGCTCATCGCGATGAGCAATCCGATCTCCTTCGGCGCGTTCCTCGGTGACTGGTCGCGGTACATCCCCAAGAACACCCCGCCGCACAAGCTCATGGCGGCCACCCTCCTCGGCCAGGCGGCGACTCTCGTGCCGTTCCTGTTCGGCGTCGCCACCGCAACGATCGTGGCGGGAGAGGCCGACTACGTCGTAGCGCTCATTCAGGCCTCGCCGCTCTGGTACGCGGTGGTGCTCATTGCTGTGGCCTTCATCGGCGGACTCTCCACCGGGTCCACGTCGCTCTACGGCACCGGGCTCGACTTCTCGTCGGTCTTCCCACGATTCAGTCGGGTTCAGGCCACGCTCGCCATCGGTTCGCTCGCCTTCGTCTTCATCCTCGTCGGACGCCTCGTGTTCGACCTGCTCGGCGCGGTCAACGCGTTCGTGGGGGCCATCATCGTGACCACGACCCCGTGGATGATCATCATGGCCATCGGCTACTTCGTGCACCGCGGCGACTACGACGAGCGTCAGCTGCAGGTGTTCAACCGCGGCGAGACCGGGGGCATGTACTGGTTCACCGGCGGCATCAACTGGCGGGGCCTCGTGGCATGGATCGCCGCGGCCAGCCTCGGGCTGCTCTTCGCCTTCTACCCGCCCGTGATCGTCGGACCCTTCGCCAACGCGGCGGGCGGCATCGACCTGAGCCTGCTCGTGGCGATCGTCACAGCGGCGGTGCTGTACCTCGGCGCCCTCCTCATCTTCCCCGAGCCCCGCCACGCATACGGCACGGAGGGGCCGCTGTTGGTGGGCTCGCGGGATGTACCCATGCGGGAGGTGCGGCTCGACCCCACCTCCGAGGCCGCGCGTGCCGCAGCCAGGCGGGCGGGCACGCGTGTCTGAGCCGATCCCGCGCATTACGACAGGCGGCATGGTCGGTCCGGTCGATGCGACCGTGGTGCCGCGCTACGGCGGCGCGCCCACGTTCGCGCGCCTGCCGAGGATCGACGAGGTGGACAGGGCGGATGTCGCGGTCCTCGGCATCCCGTTCGACTCGGGGGTGAGCTACCGCCCCGGCGCGAGGTTCGGCCCGAGTCACATCCGGGAGTCGTCGCGCCTTCTGCGCCCGTACAACCCGGCGCAGGACGTTCAGCCGTTCGCCTCCCAGCAGGTGGCGGATGCGGGCGACGTGGGGGTGAACCCGTTCTCGATCGTTGAGGCGCTAGGGCAGATAGAGGCTGCCGCTGCGGTTCACATCGAGGCGGGTTCGAAGCTGATGGTGCTGGGTGGGGACCACACCATCGCGCTTCCGCTCCTGCGTGCCACCGCGGCGAAGTACGGCCCGCTCGCCGTGGTGCACTTCGATGCGCACCTCGACACGTGGGACACCTACTTCGGTGCCGACTACACGCACGGCACGCCGTTCCGCCGGGCGTCGGAGGAGGGGCTGCTCGCCCCAGACTCGTGCCTGCACCTGGGCATCCGCGGTCCGCTCTACTCGCGCGACGATCTCGTGCAGGACGGCGACCTGGGGTTCGAGATCGGGCACGCCACCGAGATGGATGCGCTCGGCGTGCCCGGCATGATCACGCGGATGCTCGATCGCGTCGGTGACCGGCCGGTGTACGTGTCGGTCGACATCGACGTGCTCGACCCGGCTTTCGCGCCGGGCACCGGCACGCCCGAGGCGGGCGGATTCACCAGCCGCGAGCTGCTCGCCATCCTGCGGGCGTTCTCGGCCACGAATCTGGTCGGAGCCGACGTGGTGGAGGTGGCGCCCGCGTACGATCACGCGCAGATCACCGGCATCGCCGCGGCCCACGTGGCGTACGAGCTGATCTCGAGCATGGCCGTTCAGCGCGAGGCCGGGCGGTGAGCGCGACGGAGGATGCGGTGCTTGCGGCGGCCGCGGCAGTGGTCGAGGCGTTCGGCGCCCATCGGCGGGACGACTACTTCGCGTGCTTCGCGCCGGATGCCACCTTCGTCTTCTACACGACGCCGGAGCGGCTCGACTCCCGCGTCGCCTACGAGGCGGTCTGGTCGGAGTGGGAGACCGAATCCGGCTTCCACGTGGAGGCGTGCACCTCGCGTGACGGGCGGGTTCAGGTCATCGGCGACACGGCGGTCTTCGTTCACGATGTCGAGACCACGCTGAGCGTCGACGGCACGCGCTCCACGGTGCTCGAGCGCGAGACGATCGTGTTCGCCGAGCGCGACGGGCGTTGGCTCGGCGTGCACGAGCACCTCTCGCCGGCCGCCTGAGTCCGGCCCTGTCGGTCAGGCGAGCCGCTTCTCCATACAGATGCTGAAGTCGTCTCCCGCGTAGGCGCCGAAGTTCGGGATCACGTCGAACCCGACGCTTCGATACAGTGCAATCGCTGCCGGCTGGAGCGGCCCGGTCTCGAGCTGCAGGGTGTGGATGCCGAGTCGGATGCACGCCGCGTCGATCTCCGCGAGGAGGGCCCGTGCGGCACCGATCCCGCGTGCACGCTCGTCCACGAACATCCGCTTGAGTTCGCCCGTGCCATCCGCTCGATCGACCAGCGCGGCCATGCCGATCGCCTCCCGAGGCGCCCTGGCCACATACACGTGCACGCCGGGAGCCTCGAGTTCCCGCAGGTCGAGCAGGTGGCAGCTGTCCGGCGGATACAGGCTGAGCGTGAAGTCGTCGCTCAATCGAAGGATGCGTCGCACCTCCGGTTGATCCGCCGGTTCCTCCGACACGATCACCGGGGTGGGTGGGGTGGCTGCGAACGGATTCATCATGGTTGCCCAAATCTACCGACGGGGTCTCAGTAGACCGTTCGGTCTTCGTCGTGTAACGTATTCAGGTCGGCTCTTGGCACCGCGAATGTTGCGGATGGGTTTGTAAGTCAAACGGGCCGGTATCTCACGACAACGGATATGGACTCCGTTCACGGTGGGAACTTCACAATGTGTGTGAAACGGCCCCGATCGGTTTCTGTGCTGACGTCTCGTTCCAGGTGAACGGCGTACGGCTCGATCACGACTGCCCGGGTTCTAGTAGTGCGAGCTCAACCGGAGCTCTGCGTTGCCATGCAATGACAACAACCCAGAATCTTTTTCGCCATGCCTGATTACAAGAAGCCAAACAACAACAAATTCGAGCCGCGCAAGTCCGGCCCCGCGGCGGGAAGCCGCACCGGCGGCTACCGCGGCCACAGCGCAGACGCCGGTGCTCCGGCCAAGAAGCGCTGGAGCGCGGATGACCGCGCAGCACGCACCGGCGACCGTCCGGTCCGCACCGACCGCCGCCCCGACTGGACACCGCGCGAGCGCCCCGCAACCGGCGACCGTCAGCAGCGCACCTCCTACGGTGACCGCCCGCAGCGTTCCGAGCGTCCGTCATACGGCGACCGTAACGACCGTCCGGCCCGTACCGAGCGTCCGTCCTACGGTGACCGTCCGCAGCGTTCCGAGCGTCCGTCGTATGGCGACCGCACCGAGCGCCCGTCGTACAACGACCGTCCGGCTCGCACTGAGCGTCCGTCGTACGGTGACCGTAACGACCGTCCGGCCCGTACCGAGCGTCCCTCGTATGGTGACCGCCCGCAGCGTTCCGAGCGTCCGTCGTATGGCGACCGTAACGACCGTCCGGCCCGTACCGAGCGTCCGTCCTACGGTGACCGCCCGCAGCGGTCCGAGCGTCCGTCGTACGGCGACCGCACCGAGCGCCCGTCGTACAACGACCGCCCGGCTCGCACCGAGCGCCCCTCGCACAGCGACCGCGGCAACGACCGCGGCTCCTACGTGCGCAGCGAGCGCCCGAACCGTGACGACCGTCCGGCTCGCACCGAGCGCCCTTCCTATGGCGACCGCCCCGAGCGCCCGTCCTACGTGCGCAGCGAGCGTCCCAACCGCGATGACCGTCCCAGCCGCGATGACCGCTCGAGCCGCGACGACCGTCCCGCGCGCACCGAGCGCCCGTCCTACAGCGACCGCCCGCAGCGTTCGTTCGACGACCGCCCGCAGCGCCGCGAATCCGACATGTACCCGAACCGCGGCGCAGGCGCGTCCGGTCCCCAGGACGACGTGGTGCTCGAGCGCCTCGAAGCCCAGGTGATCACCGCCGGTGACGTCGATGGCAAGACCTTCGGCGACCTCGGCATCGGCGACAACATCACGCGCCAGCTCGCGTCCATGGGTGCTGAGGCACCGTTCCCGATCCAGGCAGCGACCATCCCGGATGTGCTCGCAGGCAAGGACGTGCTCGGCCGCGGCAAGACCGGCTCCGGCAAGACCATCGCCTTCGGTGCGCCGCTCGTTGAGCGCCTCATGGAGAACAACGGTGGCAAGGGACGCAAGCCCGGTCGTGTGCCGCGCGCGCTCATCCTCGCTCCGACTCGCGAGCTCGCGATGCAGATCGACCGCACTGTGCAGCCGATCGCCCGCTCCGTGGGCCTGTTCACCACCACGATCGTCGGAGGCGTGCCCCAGTACCGCCAGGTTTCGGCCCTGCAGCGTGGAGTCGACATCGTCATCGCGACTCCGGGCCGTGTTGAGGACCTCGTCGAGCAGGGTCGTCTCGACCTCAGCCAGGTCACCGTCACGGTGCTCGATGAGGCAGATCACATGTGCGACCTCGGGTTCCTGGAGCCGGTGCAGCGCATCCTGCGCGAGACCGCGGCCGGCGGCCAGAAGCTGCTGTTCTCGGCCACGCTCGACAAGGGTGTCGCCACCCTCGTCAAGGAGTTCCTCGTGAACCCGGCCGTGCACGAGGTCGCCGGTGAAGACCAGGCGTCCTCCACGATCGACCACCGCGTGCTCCTGATCGAACAGCGCGACAAGCGCCAGATCATCGAGCAGCTCGCATCGGGCGCAGGCAAGACCCTCATCTTCGCCCGCACCCGGGCGTTCGCCGAGGAGCTCGCCGACCAGCTCGAAGACGCGGGCGTGCCCGCCACGTCGCTGCACGGTGACCTCAACCAGTCGCGCCGCACGCGTAACCTGTCGCTGCTCACCAGCGGCCGGGTGAACGTGCTCGTTGCCACGGATGTCGCTGCCCGCGGCATCCACGTCGATGACATCAGCCTGGTCATCCAGGCCGACGCCCCCGACGAGTACAAGACCTACCTGCACCGCTCCGGTCGTACCGGCCGCGCGGGCAAGGTCGGCACCGTCGTGACCCTCGTCTCCAAGTCGCGCAAGCGCCGCATGGACGAGCTGCTCGACCGTGCCGAGATCGACGCAGCGTTCGCGCCGGCTCGTCCGGGCGACACCGTGCTCGAGGAACTCGCCGCACTGTAGTCAGCACCGCATCGACAGCCGTCCACCCCGAGGGGTGGGCGGCTGTCGTGCGTTGCGGCCGAACCGCGCATGAACCGGTGGTGACGATCGGGCAACAGGGGTGGCCCTCGAAGGGCCATGAGGATAGGTTCGTTCTACCCCTGGATGGGGTACACGCAGGATGCCTGATCCCCACAAAGGAGCCGTATTCCCATGACCGATTCCGCGCCCACCTCTCGCTTTCGACGTGGCGCGGTTTCCGCCACAGTTGCGATCGCCCTCGGACTTGCGTCCTTCACGGCCCTGCCCGCATCCGCGGCTCCGCCGACGCAGACGATCGCAGCCGTGCAGGGAACGGGGGACACGAGTCCCTTCATCGACACCGTGCAGACGATCGAGGGTGTTGTCACCGCCGATTACCGCACCGGCGGCTACGGCGGCATCGCGGTGCAGACCGCGGGCAGCGGCGGCACGGATGACGCCACTCCGGGTGCATCCGACGGCATCTTCGTGTTCCTGCGCGGAATCGCGGTCGATGTCGAGCTCGGTGATCTCGTGCAGGTCACGGGTACCGTCAGCGAACGTGCGGGGCAGACCCAGCTCAGCCTGACCGACTCCGACGGGTTCGCGGTGGTGACGGAGGCGGAAGATGTGCCGGCCGACGACGTGCCGCAGCCGACAGAGCTCCCCGACACCCTCGTCGGCGATGCGCGGGAGGCGCTCGAAAGCCAGCTCGTGAGCCCCACCGGAACCTACCGGGTGGCCTCCACCTTCCAGCTCAGCAGCTTCGGAACACTGTGGCTGAGCCCCGGCGCCGACCGTCCGGTGACGGCGACCGAGACGACGGATGCGGGCGAAGCGGCCACAGCCATCGATGCGTCCAACCGCGCGGCACGCCTGCTCCTCGACGACGGTTACAACGCCCGCGTCACCAGCGCCGACCACGTCGGAGAGCAGCCCTACTTCTCGGCAGACGAGGTGGTGCGCAGCGGCGACACCGTCGAGTTCCCCGCGACCCCCTACGTGCTCGCCTTCGGCTTCGGCGACTGGCGCCTCCAGCCGGTCGTGCCGATCACCGACACGAGCCCCGCCGACCTTCGCGCTGAGTTCACCGCAACCAACCCTCGTCCCGACGCCGTGCCGGCTGTCGGGGGCGACTCGAGACTCGCCTCGTTCAACGTGTTCAACTACTTCACCACCCTCGCGGGCGACAACCCCGAGGCGCGAGGGGCCGAGACCGCCGAACAGTTCGCGCTGCAGCGTGACAAGATCATCGCCGCCATCAACGGGCTGGGGGCCGACGTCGTCGCGCTCTCCGAGATCGAGAACAGCATCCGGTTCGGGCAGCCGGTCGACACGGCGCTCGCCGATCTCGTCGACGGGCTGAACGATGCCGCGGGAGCCGACACCTGGGCCTTCGTGCCGACACCCGACGTGCTGGCCGGCGAGGATGCGGCGGCGATCACCGACGTGATCACCAACGCGATCATCTACCGCACCGCGGGAGCCTCGCGCGTGGGGGACAGCTTCACCGCGGTCGACGAGACCGTGTGGGACATCGCCCGCGAGCCGATCGCGCAGACCTTCGACATCGACGGCGAGATCGTCACGGTCGTCGCGAACCACTTCAAGTCGAAGGGCGGCGGAACCGGGGCAGAGCCGGCCGACGGTCAGGGCTTCTTCAACGCGGAGCGGGTCGAGCAGGCGGCCGCGGTCGTCGACCTCGTCGAGGGCGTCGTCGCCGACCCTACGAAGGGCGCGAATGTAGCGCTTCTCGGAGACTTCAACGCCTACGCCGAAGAAGACCCGATTCAGCTGTTCACGGAGGCCGGATTCATCGACGTGCTTCCCGCGCGGGCCGCAGGCCAGTACACCTACGAGTTCGACGGCGAGCTCGGGTCGCTCGACCACGCTCTCGTCACGGCGGATCTCGCGGCGGCCATCACGGGTGCCGGCGTCTGGTCGATCAACTCGCCCGAGTGGTCCGAGCGTGGATACTTCGGTAGCGCGGCCGAGCCCGGAACCCCGTTCCGCTCGAGCGATCACGACCCGATCGTCGTCGGCCTCAGCGCTACCCCGTTGCCTGTCGACATCGACATCGTCACCACGAACGACTTCCACGGCAGGCTCGAGGCCTCCGGAGGCGTCGCGGGTGCGGCGGTGCTCGGCGGAATGGTGCGGGCGTACGAGAAGGCCAACCCCAACACCCTGTTCGTGGGCGCGGGTGACCTGATCGGCGCATCCACCTTCACGTCGTTCATTCAGAACGATCAGCCCACGATCGACGCGTTCAACGCGATCGGGCTCGACGCGTCAGCGCTCGGCAACCACGAGTTCGACACGGGCACCGCCGACCTCAACAACCGCATCATCCCGGCCGCCGACTGGCCGTACCTCAGCGCCAATGTCTACAAGGTGGGAACGACGGAGGCGGCGTACCAGGAGTTCGAGGTGCGTGAGTTCCGTGGCGTGCGCGTCGGCTTCATCGGCGCCGTCACCGAGGAGCTCCCCTCGCTCGTGAGCCCTGCCGGCATCGAGGACATCACCGTCGGACCCATCGTGCCCGCGGTGAACCGGGTGGCGACACAGCTCTCCGACGGTGATGAATCCAACGGCGAAGCGGATGTTCTGATGCTCCTGGTTCACGAGGGTGCCGCCTCGACCTCGGTCGAGTCCGCCACCGACAACTCGGCGTTCGGCCAGATCGTGAACGAGGTCGACCCGTCGGTCTCGGCGATCATCTCGGCGCACACGCACCTCGCGTACAACCACGAGGTTCCCATTCCCGGGAGCAACCAGACGCGCATCGTGCTCTCCGCGGGCCAATACGGCGAGAACTTCGGTCACCTCGACCTCGTGGTCGATCCGGACACGCACGACGTGCTGAGCCTCACCGCTGAGGTGAAGCCTCTCGCGTCGGCGTTCGCACCGAACCCCGGTCGTCGCGCAGATCGTGGCGGACGCCGTTGCTGTCGCAGCGGTCGAGGGTTCCGTGCCGCTCGGTGAGATCACCGGCGACTTCAACCGGGCCCGCCAGTCGGACGGCCTCGCCGAGAACCGCGGCGGCGAGTCGCCCCTCGGCAACTTCGTCGCGGACGTGCAGCTCTGGTCCACGCAGTCCGCGGGCACCGAGATCGCCCTGATGAACCCGGGTGGACTCCGCGCCGACCTCACCGTCGCCGCGAACCCCGCGACCCCGGGTGATGCCGATGGGGTGGTCACCTTCCAGGAGGCGGCCGGGGTGCAGCCGTTCGCGAACACCCTGTTCGCGGTCGACCTCACCACCGAACAGCTCGACGCCGTTCTCGAGGAGCAGTGGCAGCCCGAGGGTGCCAGCCGTCCGTTCCTCAAACTCGGCACGTCGGAGAACCTCGACTACGTCTACGACCCCACAGCGCAGGCGGGCTCCCGGGTGTCCTCCATCTACGTGAGCGGCGTGCTCGCTGCCCCAGGTGACACCTTCCGGGTGGCGGTCAACTCCTTCCTGGCTTCGGGCGGCGACAACTTCCTGACCCTCGCCGAGGGAACGAACCGCACCGACACCGGAAAGGTCGACCTGCAGAGCATGGTCGACTACTTCGAGGCGTTCCCCTCGAACGCGCCATCGTTCCAGCAGCGATCGTTCGGTGTCGCCCTGTCTCCGATGCCGGAGGGTGGATACGCGGCCGGCGACGAGGTCACGGTGGCACTGTCATCCCTGCTCATGTCGGGGAACGGGCCCACCGCGGGCACGGCGGTGCTCAGCCTCGGCGACACCGAGCTCGGACGCGCCGCACTCGATGCGACGGTGATCGATGCGTCCGATGAGGTCGGCCGGGCGAGCATCACGTTCACGATTCCCGCCGGCGTGACCGGACCGCAGCAACTCACCCTCACCGTGCCTGAGACCTCATCGTCGGTCGCTGTGCCGATCGTGGTCGCCGATGCGGCCGAGACACTGACCGTCATCACGCCGCCCACAATCACCGGCAAAGCGCGGGTGGGGCGCACGCTCACGGCCGATGGCGGAACCTGGTCGGCCGAGAACACCACGTTCGCCTTCCAGTGGATGCGCAACGGCGCTCCGATCGATGGGGCGACGAACGCCGAGTATGTACTCACCACGGCGGACGCCGCGACAACGGTCACGGTGAAGGTCACAGCGTCGGCCGAAGGGTTTGCCGACGGCACGGCCGAGGCCAAGGCCGTCACGGTGCACAAGGTGAACGCGCGGTTCTACGGGGCGGCAAACCCCGTGCTGTCTCTGGGCGGGGCAGGCATCGAGTACACCGGCATCGCCCTCGCTCCGGGCTTCGAACCCACCGGTCGCGTCGTCGTGTACGACAACGGTGCCAAGGTCGCGAGCGGCACGATCGTCGCGGGCAACGACGGTCGTGTGACGATCGCCCTGCCGACCCTCACGCCAGGAGTGCACCTGCTCACGGCGCGGTACGGCGGCACGGAGCAGATAACCGGTTACACGGCCTTCCCCGCGCTGGTGATCGTCTTCTAACCGCAGGTCGGTGTGACTGCGGTGGCGTCAGTGATGCTCACGAGCGTGGTGGGCGGCATGCTCGGCGGGCTCGAGTTGAAAGGTGGAGTGCCCCACGTCGAAGTGGCCGGTGAGGCATTCGCCGAGCTCGTCCAATAACCGCCCGGCCCCGCCCGCAGCGAGCAGCTCGGCGTCGACTACGACGTGCCCGGAAAACACGTTCACGCCGGGGGTGATCGACCATACGTGCACGTCATGCACGTCTTGCACGCCCGGTGTCGCGAGAACGTGCTGCCGGATGAGCTCCACGTCCATCCCCCGTGGCGTCGACTCGCTCAACACATTCACGACCTCGCGCAGCAGGCTGAGGCCGCGGGGAACGATCATCGCGGCGATGGTGATCGAGGCGATGGAGTCGGCGGCGGCGAAGCCGGTGGTGAGGATCACGACGGCCGCAAGGATCACGGCGATCGACCCGAACAGGTCGGCGAGCACCTCGAGGTAGGCGCCTCGCATGTTGATCGAGTCTTTCGCGCCGCCCCGCAGCACCAGCAGCGCCACGATGTTCGCCACGGTACCGATCGTCGCGACCAACAGCATGGGGCCCGCGGCCACCTCGCCCTGCTGCCCGGTGAAGAGCCGGGAGATCGCCTCCACCGTTACCGTCACCGCGATGGTCAACAGGATCGCGCCGTTGATGAATGCGGCGAACACCTCGGCGCGGCGCCTGCCCCAGGTCATCCGGTCGGTCGCCGGCCGCGCAGACACGGCCAGGGCGATCAGGGCCACGACGAGCCCGGTGAGGTCCGAGAGCATGTGCCCGGCATCCGCGAGCAACGACAGCGAGCCAGACACGATCGAGCCGATCACTTCGATCACGAGCACGGTCGCCACGATGGCGATCGCCACAATGAGCCGCCTGCGGTTCGTCATGCCCGCGTGAGCGTGCGCGTGATCGTGTGACGAACCCATGGCACCAGTCTAGAAACGCTGATCCTCCCGCGACCGCGGCAGACCTGCCGGGGAATGATTTCCGACGATCGGATGCTGAGAAACTAAGGTAATCACCGATCGCGACACCACCCGAAGAGCACTGGAGCATCAGATCATGGCCGGACGCGTCTACTCGAACATCACCGACCTGGTCGGCCGCACCCCGTTGGTACGGATCAACCGACTCACCGAGGGCCTCGGCGCCACGGTGCTCGGCAAGCTCGAGTTCTACAACCCGGCCGCCAGCGTGAAGGACCGCATCGGCGTGGCCATCATCGATGCGGCCGAGAAGTCTGGTGCGCTGACCCCCGGCGGCACGATCGTCGAGGGTACGAGCGGCAACACGGGCATCGCCCTCGCCATGGCGGGCGCGGCGCGCGGGTACAAGGTGATCATGACGATGCCGGAGACCATGAGCAAGGAACGCCGTGTCGTGCTCAAGGCGTTCGGCGCGCAGATCGTGCTGACCCCGGGACCCGACGGCATGCGCGGCGCGATCGAGAAGGCGAAGGAGATCGTCGCCAACACCCCCAACTCCATCTGGGCGAAGCAGTTCGAGAACGAGGCCAACCCGCAGATCCACCGGGAGACCACGGCGGTGGAGATCTGGGACGACACCGACGGCGAGGTGGACATCTTCGTCGCGGGGATCGGAACGGGAGGCACCATCACCGGAGTCGGCCAGGTGCTCAAGGAGCGCAAGCCCGGCGTGCAGATCGTCGGCGTCGAACCGATCGATTCGCCCATCCTCACCGAGGGCAAGATCGGTCCGCACAAGATTCAGGGGATCGGCGCCAACTTCGTGCCGGAGATCCTCGACCGCGATGTCTACGACGAGATCATCGACGTGACCCTCGACGACTCGCTCGACATCGCCCGTCGCATGGCCACCGAGGAGGGAATCTTCGCGGGCATTTCCTCGGGCGCCATCATGTGGGCCGCGATGCAGCTGGCGGCACGCCCGGAGAACAAGGGCAAGACCATTGTGGCGATCGTCTGCGACACCGGCGAGCGCTACCTCTCGAGCGTGCTCTTCGAACACCTCCAGGACTAGAACGTGTCCGTACTCTCCCGCGCGAGGGAGGATGTCGCGAGCGCGCGCCTGCGCGACCCCGCGGCCAGGAGCTCGGCAGAGGTGGCGCTGGCGTACGCGGGCCTGCACGCGGTATGGGTCTACCGAGCGGCCAACGTGCTCTGGCGTCGCGATCACCACCTCGCCGCGCGCATCCTCTCTCAGCTGGCACGATTCTTTACGGGCGTGGAGATCCACCCTGGCGCGACCATCGGTCGACGTCTGTTCATCGACCACGGTATGGGCGTGGTCATCGGCGAGACTGCGGTGATCGGCGACGACGTGATGCTCTATCACGGGGTAACCCTCGGAGGGCGGGCCGCGACACGCGAGAAGCGGCATCCGACCATCGGCGACGGCGTCGTCGTGGGCGCGGGAGCCGTGATCCTCGGTGACATCCGAATCGGTTCAGGCAGCGTGATCGGCGCGCAGGCGGTCGTGGTGCGCGACGCCCCACCGCACTCGATGCTCACGGGCATACCGGCCAAGGCTGTGCCGCTCCGGCCGTCGCAGGAGGTGCCCGAGGCGTTCTACGTGGACCCGGCCATCTACATCTGATCGTGCCTCCCGGGCGACCCTCATGCGCGTCTGCTTGGCTGGCAGCATGACGCGTCGCCTCCCTCGTTCCCTTGCGGCGGTCGTCGCCGCCGCCGTTATCGTCGGCATCAGCGGATGTGCGGGCCGACCACCGTCCGCCCCCAGCCGCACCGGCGATCCGCTTGCAACGTCCCGGGCCCTCATCGGCGACCGGCTCGACGCGCTCGATGACGCCGTGGCGGAATGGGCCGATGCCAGCACTCTCGACGGCGTGACCGTGGCGGCCGAGGCCGCGCGCAACCTCGTGGTCGGCCCGAACGGACCCGGGTACGGCGATGCGAACGGTGACGGCGTGGTGAGCGGGGAATCGAGCATCGGATTGTTGCCGGGGCTCGATGGTGAGCCGGGCCTCGTCGCCTCCGACCCGCAGCGCGACTGCGTTGGCGCGGATGTTCTCGGAGGGTCGTGGGAGGACCCGGCCGCGCGATGGCAGCTTGCGGTGACCGCCGCGGAGGAGTGGACGCCGCGGAACAACCCGTTCCCGACGCTTCCGAGTCATCCGCAACGGGTCTACGGGTGGGCCACCCTCGCCCTGGGGGAGTCCGATCTCGACGCCGCCGTCGAGTTCGCCAGCCATGCCCGCCTTCACGTGGACATCACTCGCAGCGCGCTCGCGACCTGCTGACGCCCCCGCTGGTCGAGCCCGTCGAGACCCGCACGGATCCCGCAAGCTCGATCAGCGGTATCCCGCCCACACCGCTGGTCGAGCCCGTCGAGACCCGTACCCACCCCCGCCGGTCGAGCAGCGCCCGAGCGTAGCGAGGACGCGCCCGTCGAGACCCCGCCCGTTCCCGCCGGTCGAGCCCGTCGAGACCCGCACCCACCCCGCTGGTCGAGCAGCGCCCGAGCGTAGCGAGGACGCGCCCGTCGAGACCCTGCCCGGATCTCGACAAGCTCGATCAGCGGTATCCCGCCCACCCTGCCCGGATCTCGACAGGCTCGATCAGCGGTACCGCCACCTCGCCCGGATCTCGACAAGCTCGATCAGCGGTATCCCGCCCACCCCGCCCGGATCTCGACAAGCTCGATCAGCGGTATTCCGCCAACCCCGCCCGGATCTCGACAAGCTCGATCAGCGGTATCCCGCCCACCCCGCTCGGATCTCGACAAGCTCGATCAGCGGTACCTACCCCCGCTGGTCGAGCCTGTCGAGACCTCCGCACCCGATTCCGACCGCATGTGATGATGGCCCGATGACCGACATCGAGATGGCGCCGATCGATGGCGGCGCGATCACCCTTCACGACGTTCGGCGGAAGGCGAGATGGACGGTCGCGCTCGAGCCCTTCGAAATCGGGGTCTTCGCGGTCACCGAGGAGCAGCTCGCCGAGCTCATCGGCGAGACGGCCTCGCACCCTCGCCGGCCCGCCGTGCACGTGTCCTGGCTGCGCGCCATCCGTTTCTGTAACGCCGCATCGGAGTGGGAGGGACTCGATCCCGCCTACACATTCAGCGGTGAGGATGTCACGTGGCATGTCGACGCCGACGGCTATCGCCTGCCGACCGAGGCGGAGTGGGAGCACGCGTGCCGGGCCGGATCCTCTGCCCCGCAGTACGGCCCCCTTGGCGAGATCGCGTGGACGAGCGCCGACGGCGTGCGTTCCCCTCAGCCCATCGGCGGCCGACTTCCGAACCTGAACGGACTCTTCGACACCCTCGGAAATGTGTGGGAGTGGTGCTGGGACCTGCTCGATCCCGAGAGCCTCGCCGAGGAACGCGTTTTTCGCGGGGGAGGCTTCACCGACAACGCCCTGAGCGTGAGTGCTTCGGCACGTCGTGGTGCGGGGCCCCGCACCCGCCACGACGACGTCGGCTTCCGGGTCGCCCGTGGCGGGTTCGACGCAGACGGGGTCGTACAGGGCTGGACTGGATGACCCAGCGGTCGCTTGCTCTGGGGGGCTGTCCACCCCAGTTCGGGAGACTGCTACCGCACAGACACGTTGTCTAGGCTGACTCCGTGCAGTATGCCTTCCATCGCCTAGCCAGATCCGCGCCCCAGTACGCCTGGTGGAAGGCGCTCGTCGTCGCGGTCCTGGCCTTCGTCTTTTACATTTTCATGTCGGTCGGATACGGCGTCGCGGTCATCGCGATCGGGTTCATCTTCACGCAGTCGATGGACGGCTTCCTGGAGATCGTAAACACGGGCACCATCGACCTGTCGCAGCCGTTCGGCTTCGCCCTCGGCGTCGGGTCGATCGTGCTCCTGCTGCCCGCGATCATCTTCGCGCGCCTGATCATGGGGCCGCGCCCACTCGGCCTGTTGTCGTCGGTCACGGGCCGTCTTCGCTGGCGATGGCTGCTGCGCTGCACCGTGCCTGCGCTCGCCGTCTTCGGCCTCATGTTCGCATTCGCGCTGTTCGTGCTCGATCCGCTGACCGGCGGCTCCACCCCGGTCGTGACGGTGGGCGCCTCCACCTGGCTCCTCGTGATCCTCGCCCTCGTCATCACGCCGCTGCAGGCCACGGCCGAGGAGTACGTCTTCCGCGGCTACCTGATGCAGACGGTCGGCGGATGGCTGAAGCATCCGGCCTGGGCGATCCTGCTGCCGGTGCCCCTTTTCGCGATCGGGCACCAGTACGACATCTGGGGTCTTCTCGATGTCTCGATCTTTGCGATCTTCGCCGGATGGCTCACCTGGCGCACGGGAGGCCTCGAGGCCGCGATCGTGGCGCACATCATCAACAACACCGCCCTGTTCATCTTCGGCGCGTTCGGCCTCGCCGATCTGAACGCCACGTCCGGCACCCCCTACGGCCTGCTCTCCACCCTGGCCGTGATGGTGGGATATTCCGCCATCGTCGTCTGGCAGGCGAAGCGGGTCGGGCTCGAGACCACGCGATTCGTCGCACCCGTCGAGCCCGTCGAGTTTGCGACGCCGGCGATGGCGGCAACGACCGATCCCGAGGGCCCTCCGCCGTCGGTGGGAGCGTCTACACTCGGCGCATGACTCCCGCCCAGCCTCTCCGGGTAGCCGAGGTCGGTGGCGCCGACGAGGTGCTGCACCGCGTTTTCGGTTACGACGGCTTCCGCGGAAATCAGGCCGAGATCATCCAGCAGGTGGTGGCGGGCGGTGACGCGCTCGTGCTCATGCCGACCGGCGGCGGCAAATCGCTCTGCTACCAGATCCCAGCCATGGTCAGGCCCGGCACGGGGGTGGTCGTCTCCCCGCTCATCGCGCTCATGCAGGACCAGGTGGATGCCCTGTCGGCTGTCGGGGTGCGTGCAGCGTTCCTCAACTCCACTCAGAGCCCGGAGTCGAGGTCGGCTGTGGAGCGCGCCTACCTCGCCGGGGAACTCGACCTCCTGTACCTCGCCCCCGAGCGACTTCGAGTGGCGTCCACCACCGACC
Organism: uncultured Actinomycetota bacterium; assembly: GCA_963756375.1. Taxonomy (GTDB): domain Bacteria; phylum Actinomycetota; class Actinomycetes; order Actinomycetales; family Microbacteriaceae; genus Marisediminicola. Next base: position 2,540,835 of record CAVWNJ010000005.1, read on the forward strand.
TGCTTGCTCGTGGGCGCATCTCACTGTTCGCCATCGATGAGGCGCACTGTGTGTCCCAGTGGGGTCACGACTTCCGGCCCGATTACCTGCGCCTGTCGGTGCTGCACGAGCGATGGCCCGAGGTTCCCCGCATCGCCCTCACCGCCACGGCCACCGAGAAGACGCACGCCGAGATCGCCGAGCGTCTGCAGCTCGGGCAGGCGCGGCACTTCGTCGCGAGCTTCGATCGACCCAACATCCAGTACCGCATCGCCCCCAAGAACTCGCCGCAGCAGCAGGTGCTGCAGCTCATCCGCACCGAGCATGCGGGAGACGCCGGCATCATCTACTGCCTGTCGCGCGCCACGGTGGAGAAGACGGCCGAGTTCCTTGTGGCACAGGGCATTCCGGCGCTCCCGTACCACGCGGGCCTCCCCGCCGAGGTGCGTGCAGCCAACCAATCGCGCTTCCTCCGCGGCGACGGCATCGTGATGGTCGCCACCATCGCGTTCGGCATGGGAATCGACAAGCCGGATGTACGTTTCGTCGCGCATCTCGACCTGCCCAAGTCGGTCGAGGGGTACTACCAGGAGACGGGCCGTGCCGGCCGGGACGGGCTCCCCTCCACCGCCTGGCTCGCCTACGGGCTGCAGGACGTGGTGCAGCAGCGGCGCATGATCGACAGCTCGGAGGGCGACGCCGCCCACCGCCGTACGCTGTCTGCACACCTCGACGCGATGCTGGCCCTCTGCGAAACGGTCGAATGCCGCCGCGTGCAACTCCTGGCCTATTTCGGCGAACGGTCGCAGCCCTGCGGAAACTGCGACACCTGCCTCTCGCCGCCGGAGTCGGTGGACGGCACGGTCGCCGCCCAGAAACTGCTGTCGACGGTGGTGCGGCTCTCGCGAGAGCGCAATCAGCGGTTCGGCGCGGGACAGCTCATCGACATCCTGCTGGGTAAATCCACCCCGAAGGTGCTCCAGCACAGGCACGAGTCACTCAGCACCTTCGGCATCGGCGCGGAGCTGAGTGAGCAGGAGTGGCGGGGGGTCGTGCGCCAGCTTCTGGCTCAGGGACTCCTCGCGGTAGGCAACGACGGCTACGGCACCCTGGTGATCACCGAGGCCAGCGCGGAGGTGCTCACGGGCGGTCGGTCCGTCTCGCTCCGCCGCGACACCGGCCCCGTGAAAGCGACTAAGAAGGCGCGGGGAGCCATCGTGGACTTGCCGGCGGAGGCGGTCTCGGTGTTCGAGCAGTTGCGGGCGTGGCGCGCGGCGGCCGCGAAGGAGCAGGGCGTTCCCGCCTACGTGATCTTCCACGACGCCACCCTCCGCGAGATTGCGACCGGGCGCCCGTCCACCCTCGCGGAACTCGGCACCGTCACCGGCGTGGGCGAGAACAAGCTGGCCAAGTACGGGCAACAGCTCCTCGACGCGATCGCGGCGTGAGCTAGCCCAACCGACGCCGACCCGAGCCGTGCGAAATCCATCATTGGCAACGACGAATCTGGCCGGAATATCCCCCCACCCGACGCAGTTGCGATTAATATACGTTTGCATAGAAATCGGAGAATCGCATGCCACAGGAACTCGAGCTCGGGCTGGACACGTTCGGCGACGTCACGTCCGACGCAGAAGGACACAGCCTCGACTACCCCGAGGTCATCAGGAACGTAGTCGAGGAGGGCGTGCTCGCCGATCAGGTCGGACTCGACTTCTTCGGCGTGGGAGAGCATCACCGCGCTGATTTCGCGATCTCCGCCCCCGAGGTCGCGCTCGCGGCGATCGCCGCCCGCACCAGCCGCATCCGCCTCGGCTCCGCCGTGACTGTGCTGAGTTCGGATGACCCGATCCGGGTGTTCCAGCGCTTCGCCACGATCGACGCCATCTCGAACGGGCGGGCGGAGGTCATCCTCGGCCGAGGATCGTTCACCGAGTCCTTCCCGCTGTTCGGGTTCGAGTTGAGCGACTATGAGCGCCTCTTCGAGGAGAAGCTCGATCTCTTCGCCGCGGTGCGCCGCGAGGAGCCGGTCACCTGGGATGGCAGCATCCGACCACCCCTTTCTGAGCAGCGGATCTTCCCCACCACCACGTCGGGCGACCTGCGTACCTGGATCGGCGTGGGCGGAAGCCCGGAATCGGTGGTGCGTGCAGCCCGCTATGGCATGCCGCTGATGCTGGCCATCATCGGAGGTGACCCGGCCAGGTTCGCACCCTACGTGGACCTGTACCACCGGGCCCTCGCTCAACTCGAGCAGCCCACCCTCCCCATCGGAGTGCACTCTCCTGGATACGTCGCCGACACCGACGAGCAGGCCCGTGAGGAATTGTGGCCCGGCTACAAGGTCATGCGCGACCGCATCGGTGCGACGCGCGGCTGGCCGCCGATGACCCGACAGGAGTTCGATCGCGAGGCCGGCCCGAACGGGTCGCTCTACGTCGGATCGCCCGAGACCGTTGCCCAGAAGATCGCGGCCACGGCGAAGGTGCTGGGCATTTCGCGGTTCGATCTGAAGTACAGCGCCGGCCCGTTGTCGCACGAAAAGCTCATGCGCAGCATCGAATTGTACGGAACACAGGTCGCGCCTCGCGTCAAGCATCTGCTCACCTGATGGGCCCGGGTTTTGCCCACACAGGAAGGGGTGATTAGGTAGCACCTATGGGGCGGATTACGGCACGAAGAAGAGTCACTCGCATCACGGTCGGAGAGAGCCGCGTGATTCGCGAGGACCTGCTTGCCGTCGAGGAGCCACTCGAGATCCGTGTCGGTGGCAAGTCTCTCGCCATCACCATGCGCACCCCCGGTCACGATTTCGAACTCGCGGCAGGGTTCCTCGTCTCAGAGGGGGTCATCTCCCGAGGAGACGAGTTCGGTGCCGCTCGGTACTGCGCCGGAGCGACCGTCGAGGGTCTCAACACCTACAACGTGCTCGATGTCACCCTCGCGCCCGGAGTCGCCCCGCCCGACCCGGACCTTGCTCGCGCCTTCTACACCACCAGTTCCTGCGGGTTGTGCGGCAAGGCGAGCATCGACGCGGTGCGCACCACCTCCGGGTACGCGCTGGGGGATGACACCACCATCGTCGACGCAGAGATGCTCGTGCGCTTCCCCGAACGTTTGCGGGAGGGGCAGGACGTGTTCGAGAAGACCGGCGGGCTCCATGCCGCCGCGCTCTTCGATGCGGCCACCGGCGAGATGCTCGTGCTTCGGGAGGACGTCGGCCGACACAACGCAGTCGACAAGGTCGTCGGCTGGGCGGTCACCAACGACCGCCTGCCGCTGCGTGGTGTGGTGCTCCAGGTGTCCGGTCGCGCGAGCTTCGAGCTCGCCCAGAAGGCGTCGATGGCGGGCATCTCGGTGCTCGCGGCCGTATCGGCACCCTCATCCCTGGCGGCGGAGCTCGCCGTCGAACTCAATATGACCCTCGTGGGATTTCTGCGAGGCAACTCCATGGTCGTGTATGCCGGCGCCGATCGCGTCGCCAGTGTTCCCGCCGAGATGAAAGCCGGTATTTCATGAGCGTCAAACCGCCCGTGTCCGACGTTGACGACTCCGACATCGAGGTCGGAGAGCCCAAAGAGTACGCAGCGGGGATCCCCGGTGTGACCCACTCCATGGAGCCGGCGATCAAACAGCTGGGGCTCGCGCGCACCGTGAAGCTCATGGCGTCGCTGAACCAGAAAGACGGCTTCGACTGCATGAGCTGCGCGTGGCCCGATCCGGAGCACCGCAAACTGGCGGAGTTCTGCGAGAACGGCGCGAAGGCGGTCACCTGGGAGGCGACTCCGGTGCTCGTGAAGAGCAGCTTCTGGAAGGAGCACTCGGTCACCGACCTGCTCACCAAGTCGGAGTACTGGCTCGGCATGCAGGGTCGCCTGACCGAGCCGGTCTACAAGCCAGCAGGCAAGGACCACTACGAGCCGGTGAGCTGGGATGAGGCGTTCCGCATCATCTCCGAGAAGCTCAACTCGCTCGCCTCACCCGACGAGGCCGCCTTCTACACCAGCGGCCGCACGTCGAACGAGGCCGCGTTCATTTACCAGCTGTTCGTGCGGGCCTACGGCACCAACAACCTTCCCGACTGCTCCAACATGTGTCACGAGTCGACCGGTTTCGCCATGGGCGAGACGGTCGGCATCGGAAAGTCGACCGTCACCTACGACGACTTCGAGAACACCGACCTGATCATCGTCATGGGCCAGAACCCGGGCACCAACCATCCTCGAATGCTGACCGCTCTCGAGGATGCGAAGCTCAACGGCGCGTCGGTCGTCGCCGTGAACCCGCTTCCGGAAGCCGGGCTCCTGCGCTACAAGAACCCGCAGACCGTGCGTGGCACCATCGGCAAGGGCACAGACATCGCCGACCAGTTCCTGCAGATCCGCATCGGCGGCGACATGGCTCTCTTGCAGGCCGTCTCGAAGCGGGTCCTCGAGGCCGAGGAGAAGAACCCGGGCACGGTGCTCGATCACGCGTTCCTCGCGGAGCACACCCAGGGCCTGGATGAGCTGAAGGCGCACCTGGCGAACCTCGACGAGGCGACCGTTCTCGAAGCGACGGGACTCACTTCCGCGCAGATCGACGAACTCGCCAACCGGTACCTCGCAGCTGAGCGCGTCATCATCACGTGGGCGATGGGCGTCACCCAGAACAAGAAGGCCGTCGCCACCATCAAGGAGATCATCAACCTCCTGCTGCTCCGCGGCAACATCGGCAAGCCGGGCGCCGGGGCATCCCCGATCCGCGGTCACAGCAATGTGCAGGGTGACCGCACCATGGGCATCTGGGAGCAGATGTCCGACGGATTCCTCGATGCGCTGCAGAAGGAGTTCCGGTTCGATCCGCCCCGCAAGCACGGCGTCGATGCCATCAACGGCATCCGGGCCATGCAGAAGGGTGACATCAAGGTGTGGTTCGCCGTCGGGGGCAACCTCGTCGGTGCGATTTCCGACACGGCCGCCGCAGAGGCGGCCATGCGGGGAACCGACATGACCGTTCAGGTGTCGACCAAGCTGAACCGCTCCCATGCGGTCATCGGCAAGGAGGCGCTCATCCTCCCGACCCTCGGTCGCACCGAGATCGACATCCAGGAGACCGGCCCACAGTTCGTCTCCGTCGAAGATTCGGTCTGCGCCGTGCACGGTTCGCACGGCCAGGTTCCCCCGGTCGCTCCGAACCTGCTGTCGGAGGTGGCAATCGTCGCCCGCCTCGGCGCGGCCGTGCTGGGCGAGTCCAGCCCCATCGACTGGAAGAGCTTCGAGCGCGACTACGACGTCATCCGCGACCACATCAGCCGGGTCGTCCCGGGCTGCGCGGACTACAACGAGCGCATCAGGCTCAAGGACGGCTTCATCCTGCCGAACGGCCCCAGGGACTCGCGGACCTTCCCGACGGCCACCGGAAAGGCGATGATCACGGTCAACGAGCTCGAGGCGGTCGTGAGCCCGCCCGGGCGCCTGATCCTGCAGACGCTCCGATCGCACGATCAGTTCAACACGACCATCTACAGCCAGAACGACCGCTACCGGGGCATCAAGAACGGCCGCAAGGTCATCTTCATCAACCCCGAGGATGTCGCCGAGCTCGGCCTCACCGATGGCCAGACCGTCGACATCTTCAGCGAGTGGAAGGATCAGCCGGACCGCGAACTGCGTGGCTGGAGGGTTGTCTCGTACCCCACCGCCAAGGGCTGCGCTGCGGCGTACTTCCCTGAGGCGAACGTGTTGGTGCCGCTCGACAGCGCAGCCGACGTGAGCAACACGCCGGTGTCGAAGGCCGTCATCGTGCGGGTCGAAGCGGCCTGAGCATGAAAGATGGGATCCCGACCGTGAGGTCGGGATCCCATCAGGACGCTACCTGAGGCTTATTTGCCGTCGAGGTAGCCATTCGGGTTGAGCACATACTTCGTCGCGGCGCCCGCGTCGAATTCCGCGTAACCGCGCGGAGCGTCTTCGAGCGTGATCGCCTTGGCGTTCACGTTCTTGGCGATGGAGACCCGGTCGTGCAGGATCGCCATCATGAGGCTCCGGTTGTACTTCATCACCGGGCACTGGCCCGTGGTGAAGGAGAGCGACTTCGCCCAGCCGGTTCCGAGGCTCAGCGAGAGTGAGCCCTTCTGCGCCGCCTCGTCGATGCCGCCCGGGTCACCCGTCACGTAGAGCCCGGGGATGCCGAGCGCGCCTCCGGCCGCGGTGATGTCCATGAGCGAGTTGAGCACGGTCGCCGGCGCTTCGCCGGCATCCTTTCCGTGTCCCCTCGCCTCGAATCCCACGGCGTCAACGCCGCAGTCGACCTCGGGAACACCGAGGATCTGCTCGAGCTGGTCCTGGATGCTGCCCTCGGTGAGGTCGATGGTCTCGCATCCGAAGGTGCGGGCCTGCGCGAGGCGGTCCTTGTTCATGTCACCGACGATCACTGCTGCGGCGCCGAGGAGCATTGCACCGGTCGCAGCGGCGAGGCCGACCGGGCCGGCGCCGGCGACGTAGACGGTCGAGCCGACGCCCACGCCTGCGGTGACGGCACCATGGAAGCCCGTCGGGAAGATGTCGGAGAGCATGGTGAGGTCCATGATCTTGTCGAGCGCCTGGTCGCGGTCGGGGAACACCAGCAGGTTCCAGTCCGCATACGGCACCAGAACGTATTCGGCCTGTCCGCCGACCCATCCGCCCATGTCCACGTAGCCGTAGGCACTGCCTGGGCGATCCGGGTTCACGTTGAGGCAGATGCCCGTCTTGCGCTCCTTGCAGTTGCGACAGCGGCCACAGGCGATGTTGAACGGAACCGAGACGATGTCGCCGACCTTGACGAATTCGACGCCTGGGCCGACTTCCACCACCTCGCCGGTGATCTCATGCCCCAGCACCAGGTCTGACGGAGCCGTTGTACGCCCTCGGACCATGTGCTGGTCGGAGCCGCAGATGTTGGTGGCGACGGTGCGGATGATGGCGCCGTGCGGAACCTTTCTCCCCACGTTCGCCGGGTTGACGCCCGGCCCGTCTTTGAGTTCGAACTCCGGGTATGCGGTGTCGATGACCTCGACCTGACCCGGCCCCTTGTAGGCGACTGCCCTGTTTTCTGACACGTTGATCCTCCTCGATCAAGCGGGGCCCCGGTTGGAGGCCCGGCGATCTTTTCAGCGTATGCCTGGCGCTCGCAGGGCACAGGGGGGAGGATTCCCTACTGTGCCCCCGGGGTCACCCCGTACTACGATCCGTGACGGCGAGGCCCGCATTCAGGAACGCGATTCACGGTGCGGTGGAGGCCCGCAGGGGATCGGAACGATGCGAACGGATGCGCGCGGCCGCGGTCGTGCCGAGCACGGCCAGCACGGCCACGATGGCCACCACCGCGGTGGGAACCGAGATGAGATCTCCCGTCAACCGACCGACCGCAACCCACGCGAGACCCCAGCTGAGCGATAAAGCCGGTGCGATCCGACCGCGCCCGCGGATGGCGAGGAGCACACCGATCGTGCCGGCCACGGCGGCCACCGCAGCGCCCCACAGGTCGCCGGAGACACCGAATCCGTCGAATCCGATCGAGGTCAGGTACGCGGCGATGTTCGCGGCCGTGGCAACGCACACCCACCCCAGGTACAGTCCGACGGTGCCGTCGAGCACGAGCGCCTCGACTTTCCCTTCCGGCCGACTGGCGAGCGTGCGCCGGAACGTCTCGATGAGCACCACGAGCAGCGCCACGATGACGGGAACGCTGAGGGCCACGAAGCCGTACTGCACACTCAGGATCCACGCGGCGTTGAGGATGAGCGAGGCCGCGACGGGGTATCCGAGCCTGCGCTGCCTCGGCTTCTCGCGCTGCGCGGGCAGTGCCTGCCAGATGGCGTAGGCAATGAGCCCGATGTAGATGACAGACCAGATGCTGAACGCCTGGGCGGCCGGAGCGATCTGCGTCGCATCGGCAGCGAAGGAACCGCCGGCAACATCCTGAATCGGAGTTCCACCCGCGGCACCCGAGCCGATGAACGACCCGATCACAGCGAGCACTGCGCTGACGACTACGACGACCTGGCGAAGCACGTCACGGTTCGCGGGCGAGGATGCCTCGGTCATGGTTGTCTCGTTCCGTCGGTCGGATCAGCCTTCTGACGGTCTTCACGCTAGCAGCCGCCCCGCGGACGCGGCGCTGGGCACGAGGGCCCAGCGCCGACGCGTCATGCGCTGGGGTTTGCCGCCTGCTGCTCGGCGATCTTGCGGTGGACCTCGTCCATGTCGAGGCCCTTGACGGCGGTGATCACCTCTTCGAGCGCGGGCGCGGGCAAGGCGCCAGGCTGCGAGAAGACGAGTACGCCGTCACGGAACGCCATGAGGGTCGGGATCGAGGTGATACCGGCTGCGGCCGACAACTGCTGCTCGACCTCGGTGTCCACCTTCGCGAATGTCACGTCGGAGTGCTTCTCGCTCGCGGATTCGAAAATAGGACCGAACATCTTGCAGGGGCCGCACCATTCGGCCCAGAAGTCCACGAGGGTGATGCCTTGAGCGGTGACGGTCTGCTCGAACTGGTCTGCGGTCAGGGTGACTGTTGCCATCGGATGAACCTCCGTAGATCGGTGTGTGGACTATCGATAACACAGGTCGCACTCGATTTAGTCCCCGATGTTTTCGCTCGGCGGTTTGGGTAGCGTTCGAGCATGACCTTCAATGACAACTCCAACATCGGCAACAACCGGGTCCGGCGCCGCGGCCGCGCCACGGGTCTCGCGGTCGGTGGCGGTGGTGTCGGCGTCGTCGTCCTCTTCCTGGTCAGCCAGTTCCTCGGCGTCGACCTCACCGGGCTGGCGGGCGGGCAGCAGGGTCCGGCGCCGGCGGAATCGTCGCTCGAGGGGTGCGAATCGGGAGCGGACGCCAACGCGAGTGTCGACTGCCGCATGGGCGGGGCATCGCTCTCTCTCGACGACTTCTGGGCGGAGCAGGCGCCTGCCATCGGCCTCGACTACCGCCAGCCGGAGTTCGTGCTCTTCGAGGGCGGCACCACAACGGCCTGCGGGAACGCCACGAGCGCCACGGGTCCGTTCTACTGCCCGCCCGACGAGACCGTGTATGTCGACACCTCGTTCTTCCAGGAGCTGCGTGACCGCTATGGCGCCAACGCCGGCCCGCTCGCCGAGCTATACGTGGTCGCGCACGAATGGGGCCACCATATGCAGCAGGTGGCGGGCAGCTTCGAGGGTGCAGATCGCACCGACACCGGCCCGGGCTCCGACGCGATCCGGCTGGAGCTGCAGGCCGACTGCTTCGCCGGCGCCTGGGTCGCTGGCGCGTCTCAGACCGACGACGACACCGGTGTTGCCTACCTGCAGCCGCCCACGGAGCAGCAGATGGCGGATGCCCTGAGTGCGGCATCCGCCGTCGGCGACGACCGCATTCAACAGGCATCCGGCGGCGGAGTCGACCCTGAGAGCTGGACGCACGGCTCGAGCGAGCAGCGACAGCGATGGTTTCTCACCGGCCACGGCGGCGGCGTCGGGGCATGTGACACGTTCGGTGTGCCGGTAGGGCAGCTCTGAGACCCGTCACGTCGCGCTGCCATCGAGCGCGTGCCCATGGGCTGCATCCGACGTGATCACAATGCCCCAATTTTGGGGGGTAATCGGTTACCCAGCGCAGGGGTGATGCGGATTGCTCGGATACCAGAGCATGGGTATTACCCAATAACTGGAGGCTGTCATGAATAAATCCCATGACTTTCCCGGGCCTACAGATGCAGCACCCGTCGGCATCAGCGTCCAGATTCTCGGCTCACTTCAAGTGCGCCGCGGGTCTGAGATTCTCGATGCGCACCACCTAGGCGGTCGTAAGCCCCGGCAAATCTTGGAAATCCTGCTCTTCAACCTCGGCACCGCCGTGTCGAAGAGCAGACTGATCGACATTCTGTGGGCGGGATTTCCGCCGCCGGAGGCGAAAGCCACGCTGGAGAGCCACATCAGTGTGCTCCGTCGACACCTGCAACCGGGCGCTGGGAGGCTCGGCCCGCTGAAGACCACGAGCGGCGGCTACCTCATGGACCCGACGCTGGTCGATCTCGACCTGGCGCGTTTCGACGCTCTCGTGCGCAGGGCCTCGTCGTCGGCAGATCCACTTCCCCTGCTCGAAGAGGCCATCGATCTCGCCGACGAACCTCTCTTCGGAGATGAGTTGCTCGTTGTCTGGGCGGCCGAGGAGCGCGCGGCCCACGCCGAGCGGGTGCGTGACGTGACGATCAGGGCGGCCAAGGCCGCTCTCGCCGGCGGACGTGCGGATGATGCGGTCCGCTGGGCACGCACGGTGGTCGATGGCAACCGGCTCTGCGAAGCGGGCTGGACCGTGCTGGTCGAGTCTCTCGAGCGTGTCGGCCGATTCGCCGAGGGGCTGGTGGCCTACGACGAATGCCGCCAAGTGCTCGTCTCGGAGCTCGGGTGCTCTCCCGGGCCGGCGTTGCGCGCGACTCACCTGCGCCTGCTCCAGGCCACCACAGACGGCGACGACGTGCTCACCGACGTTCTCTCCGCACTCCTGCTGCTGAACGACTACCTCACGCACCGGGGCGCAACCGCATCGACGGGCGCCGCGCCCGTGGAGCTCGTGACGCAGACGCAGGGACCACTCACTCAGGCGCGCGCCGTCATCGACTCGTTCCTGCAACGCACGGCGGCTGCGTAGGCATCCGGAGTCGTTTGTTTTCATTCCTCAGCGCAAGTGGGTATCACACTCCTAAAAGTTGACGAATCCGTGGTATGGACATGCCGAACATGACGAGGCATAGTTAGCGGATAGACGGGGGTCGCTCAGTTATGAGTGACCCCCGGGCTTAACCCGAGAGTGAGTAACACCCGAATGCCATCAGGCACCCGAATCCTGATTGTCGACGACCACCGAACGTTCGTCGAGTTGCTCGCTGGCGCCCTTGACCGCGAGCCCGATTTGACGACCGTCGGCTTTGCGCACGGAGTCGAGCAGGCTGTAGCGGCCCATGCGGCCACATCTCCCGACGTCGTCGTGATGGACTTCCATCTCGTTGACGGAGACGGAATCACTGCCGCCACGCAGATGCTCGCAGCGAACTCGGCGACCCGCGTGATCATGCTCACCGGGGACCCGACATCCGATGCCCTCGAGCGGGCGGCACGCCTCGGTGTGTGCGCTTTCCTGCCGAAGGATGGGTCTCTCTCGGTGCTGCTCGATGCCATTCGCCACGCCCGACGGGGCGGATTCATGGTGCATCCCACCCTCATCCCGCTGCTCTCTGCCCACAATCTGGACCGTGCTGGCAGGGGACCGATGCCGGTGCTGAGCCCGCGAGAGCTCGAGGTGCTCCAGCTCATGGGTGAAGGCAAGAGCGTGAAGTCGAACGCGCAGGCCCTCGGCATTTCAGAGAACACCTGCCGTGGCTACGTGAAGTCGATACTCGCGAAGCTCGACGCGCACTCCCAGTTGGAAGCCGTCGCTGCCGCGAACCGCCTGGGGCTGGTGGGGGCACGGGCAAATGAGTGAGCGCAGAAAGCTCTTCGGCCCGGTGCCGGAGGGGAACGACCTGACCGCGCAGGAGCGGTCAGAAGTGCGGTCCGCCGTGCTGCGATTCCTCGCCATGGGGCTCATCGTGCTCGTGGTGATCGCCGTTCCGGTCACGCTCTGGGTACGCGGCATCGCGGCTACCCATGCTCTCCGTACCTCGACCTTCCTCACCGAGCGCCTTGCCGAGATCACCCTCACGTCGCTCGTGACGAGGGACGTGATCGAGGGAAACCGCGCGGCGCTCGATCGGATAGACCGCCGCATCGCGCCCGCGATGAACGACGGGTCGATCATCCGGGTCAAGGTGTGGGATTCAAATGGCCTCGTGCTGTACTCCGACGCCCGGGAATTGATCGGCACGAACACCGGACTCCCGCCTCTCGCTCAGAAGGCGCTGAGCGGTGCCGGCAGCCAGGCGACGATCGAAACCCAGGTGGAGCCGGACGACGAAACGGCCACGGGCGACAAACGAGTGCTCGAGGTTTACGTGCTCACGGAGACGGCGAGCGGCGACCCGCTGGTGTTCGAGGCCTACTTCGATGACTCCATCATCAAGGAGGAGCAGGCGGCGGTGTTCCTCGGGATTCTGCCCGCCTTCATCCTGTCCCTCGCCGCGCTCCAGCTGGCGCAACTGGTGCCCGCCATCCAGTTGGCCAGACGCATCCAAGGCCACCAGATCGCGAGGCGCGAACTCATCCAGCAGGCGGCGGAGGCGTCCGAACTCGAGCGCCGCCGCGTCGCCCGGATGCTGCACGACGACGTGATCCAGGATCTTGCCGGGCTCGCCTACGCCGTCGATGCGGAGGAGCGGGGTGGGGACGCCGCGCACAAGCCCTTCATGCACCGCGCCTGGTCGATTCTGCAGGAGAACATCCGACGACTGCGGATCACGACGGATGAGCTGTACCCGCCGGATCTTCGGGCTGCGGCCCTCGCCGACGCCCTCGCACTCATCGCTCAGCGCATCTCTCACCAGGGTGTCGACGTGCAGATAGATGTGGCGAAGGATCTCGAGCTGGACGATTCCCGTGCCACGCTGCTCTACCGCGTCTCGCGAGAGGTGCTTACCAATGCGCTCAAGCATGCCGGCGCTGCACACGTGCGACTCGCGCTCACCCAGTCCGACACCGAGACCCTCCTGCGTATCGACGACGACGGGCGGGGGTTCGACTCCGAGGCGCCGGTGCCCGACGGGCACTTCGGCATGCGCATCATCAAGGACACCATTCGCGTCGCAGGGGGTCAGGTAGACGTGACTTCGGGCCTCGGCACGGGCACGAGCGTCGTGGTTCGATTCCCCCGTGAGGACGCGGCCGTCACCAGGTGACCCCGCGGGCCCCGGCCCCGCGCCCGCCGTACCCGCTGATCGAGCCTGTCGAGATCCCGCTGTCCGCCCCACCCGCTGATCGAGCCTGTCGAGATCCCTCCGCAGGTCTCGACAGGCTCGACCAGCGGCAGAGATCGACCGGTCCCGCTGCCGCCCCACCCGCTGATCGAGCTTGTCGAGATCCCTCTGCAGGTCTCGACAGGCTCGACCGGCGGCAATGTCGACCAGCGGCGTCCGCAGGCCCGCCCTACCCGCTGATCGAGCCTGTCGAGATCCCTCCGCCCTACTCGCTGATCGAGCCTGTCGAGATCCCTCTGCACTCCCGCTGATCGCCCTACCCGCTGATCGAGCTTGTCGAGATCCCTCTGCAGGTCTCGACAGGCTCGACCGGCGGCAATGTCGACCGGCGGCGTCCGCAGCTCGCCCTACCCGCTGATCGAGCCTGTCGAGATCCCTCTGCAGGTCTCGACAGGCTCGACCGGCGGGAACGTCGACCGGCGGCGGCGGGCCGGAGATGCGCCCGGGAACGCCAATGGGCGGCCCCGCCCGAACGGGACCGCCCATCAGCTTCGGCTGCGTCGTTACAGACCCGTTCCCGTCGTGAACACCCAGGTGCGGGTGACTACAGGGTTACCGGCCGCGTCCCGAACTGCCAGGTTTCCACCAGTGATGGTGACCCGGTATTGCGTGTTCGAGGTGAGCGTCGGTCCAGGGTTGATCGTGAGCACCCGGGTCGTGGAGCTGAACGTGCTGGCCGTCGTCACCGCGGCGCCGGTGAGGGCGTTGGTGATGCGGACGGTCGACGTGCTGACTCCGATGATCGGTTCACTGAAGGTGGCGGTCACGTTGGCGTTCCGACGAATCGCTGTTGCTCCAGCGGTCGGGGATGTCGCGGTGATCGTCGGGGCGGGACCGGTGATGAAGGTCCACGTGGTTGCCGCGAGCGCGTTGCCCGCGACATCCCGGATGCCGGCCGTGGCCGAGACCGTGAAGGTACGGTCGGCTGCCAGTGTGGCGTTCGGGTTGAGCGTTGCAGTCCGTGTCGCCGCGTCGTAGGTGACCACTGCGGCAACCGCAGTCGTTCCCTGACGGAGCGTGAGCGTTGTGGCGCTCACGCCGGTGACCGGCTCGCTGAACGTGACGGTGAGGTTCGCCGTCTGCGACACGGATCGGGCACTCGTGGCGGGCACTCGAGCCGAGATCGTCGGAGCGACGGTGTCGGCCGTGGTTCCCGCTGTCGGGGTGACCGCGGTGGACTGGCCCGAGAAGGCGCCCGTTCCCACCGCGTTGATTGCTGCCACATCGAACCGGTAGCTGGTTCCGTTCGTGAGCCCGGTGATCACCGTGCTGGTGACGTTACCGACCGTGATCGGTGACGACGCCACGGTGCTCGTTCCGACGTAGCGCCGAACGGTGTAGCCGGTGATCGCGGATCCGCCCGTGTTCGCAGGTGCCGTCCACCGTACGGTGACCGACGCATTACCTGCCGTCGAAGCACCGATCGTGGGAGCTGCCGGAGCCGTCGTCACTACGGGGGCGACCGGAGTCACCTGAGCGGATCGGGCGGACACCGCACCGGCGCCGGAAGCGCTGGTTGCTGCCACATCGAACGAGTACGCGGTGCCGTTCGTGAGCCCTGTGATGACCGAGGTCGTCACGTTGCCCACCGGGGTGGTGCTGAACACCGTGTTGCTGGTTCCCACGAACGTGCGGATCACGTATCCGGTGACCGGAGCGGCACCTGCAGCCGGGGCGGGTGCCGTCCAGTTGACCGTTGCCGACGCGTTGCCCGCCACCGGAGTTCCGATGGTAGGAGCGGCCGGGGCGGTCAGCGGGGCGGCGGGGGTCACCTGTGCCGAACGAGCCGAGACAGGACCGGTGCCGACCGAGTTGACCGCGGCGACGTCGAACGTGTATCCGGTGCCGTTGGTCAGCGACCCGATACCCGTGCTCGTCACGTTGCCCACCGTCGTCGTGCTGACCAGGGTGTTGGACGTTCCGAGGAACGTGCGAACCACGTAGCCCGTGACCGGTGGAGCGTTCGTCACCGCTGCGGGTGCCGACCAGTTCACGGTCGCCGAGGCGTTGGCCGCCACCGGAGTTCCGATCACCGGAGGACCAGCAAGCACCGGCACCGTCGCCGCCGTCGGGGTGACGGCGTTGGAGATGCCCGAGGCGGGGCCCGTGCCTTCGGCGTTCACGGCCGCGACCTGGAACCGGTAGCTGGTTCCGTTGGTCAGGCCCGTGACGACAAGGCTCGTGGCATCGGCAGGCGCCGTGCGAAGAGCTCCCACCTGCGTCCCGGCCGCGTTGAGCACCGTCACGGAGAAGCTGGTCACGAGACCGGCGGGCGGGGTGAAGTTCACCGTCGCCTGTCCGTCACCCGCGACCGCCGTTCCGATGGACGGCGCTGCAGGCACCGTGGTGTCGGAGAAGACGAGCCGCTCGATGTTGCGGAGCGTGTCGATCCCGTCGACGGCAGTCCCACCGGTGTGGGCGACCGTGGTCACCGATCCGGGAGAGCCGAGGGTGCCGTCGCCGCCCGTCGTCGTCACCGTGTAGTTCGCGGTGAGGTCGGAGAACCGTGCGGTGTCGACATCAGACGCGCTCTGGGCCGCAGTCGGGGTGATGACTTCCCGAACGATCACCAGGTTGCCCGGGTTGATGACACCGGCGGCGACATCCGCAGCCAGCGTCTTCGGGTTGCCTGCCTGGTAGGTGCGCTCCATGAGGTCGGTGGTGCCGATCTCTACGCCTGCGTTGTCACGCACGCTGATGCGCACCTTGATGTAGCGGTCGCCGTCGAGGATGTCGTCGGCTCCACGCCCTTCGAGGATGTCGCTGCCGAGACCGCCGAGGAGCACGTTGCCGTCGCCCCAGACGAGTCCTTCGAGCGGGCACTGACCCATGGCCGAAGCGGCCTCGATCGGACCGAGTGGTGTGGTCGGAGTCGGAACTACGGCGCCGAGACCGGAGATCCGGTTGATGCCGGCCTGGTCCAGTACGTCGCAGCCGCTGAAGCCGCCACCACCTTGTTCGCTCGGCACGATGTCGTCGCCGCGCAGGATGTCGTTGAACGACGAGCCAGAGATGCCTTCCACCTCCTGCCAGCGGTCACGGGTGACGTTGACCGGCAGCGGAACACCAGCGGCGTTCACGCGCATGTCGTCGTCGGCTCCGACGGTGTCGTACTGGTGGATGGCCCAGTCGAAACCTGCGGATCCGGCGTACCGGTCGACTGCGGCGTTTGCCGACATGATGTCGTCTCCGCCTTCGGCGTCGTAGTCGTTCTCGCCGACCTGCCCGATCATCACGTCGTGACCTGGTGCCGTCTGGGCTGGGTCGTCGAAGAACGGTGCGCCATGGTCTCCGATGAGGAGGTCCTGGCCCGATCCGCCCTGGATCCAGTCGTCGCCGCCGTCGCCGAAGGTTGTGTCAGAGCCGTCACCCGACTGGATGAAGTCGCTGCCTTCGCCTCCGAACGTCTCGTTGTCGTTCGCTCCACCATTCGTGAAGTCCTGACCGTCGCCTCCCATGATGATGTCGAGGCCGGGTCCGGCATTGATGTAGTCATTGCCCGGGCCGCCCTTCGGCACATCGTCTCCTGCGAGATCGGTGATGCGGTCGTCTCCTGCCCCGCCGAGGGTGACGTCGCTGCCACCCTGACCCTCGAGGATGTCATCGCCGTCATTGCCGAGGATGGTGTCGTTGTCGTTGCCGCCGACGATCCTGTCCACGCCGCTCACACCGTTGTAGACGGACTGACCGTTGATGCCGGCAGGGTCCTCGGTGTTGAACTCGCGATACTGGATCGTTCCGTCCGCCTTGCGGAGGAGGAGCGCCGACTCATTGCAGTCGGATGCCGGGTCGTCGGCGACGATCGGACCGAACTGCGTGAATCCTGCTGCCGTGCCGCTGAGGGCCGACATCTGGAACTTGCAGTCCGAGGTGCTGAATACGTCTGCCTTCAACGAGTTCGCGCTGGTGTTGCGCATGATCATTTCGGCGAACGAGTTGCCCTCGATCTGAGCCCGCAGATTGGTGCCTGGGAGGCGCGCGAGGTAGTAGAAGCGGTCACCATTCTGCAGTTCGGTCATCTGTGATTCGAAGACGTAGTTGAACGTGCTACCCAGCAGGCCGCCGAACAAATTGGTCTTCTCGGCGAGCCCACCGATCCACAGGTCCACCGAGTTGAGCCCGGTGTCGCGGCCCGCCCAGGCGCCGGTGCCGAAGATGAAGTCGTATGCACCCTCCTCGGGGGAGACTCCCAATCCGACCGGCTCGATCAGCGCCTGTGCGGCGGCACGCTTGTCCTTCACGGTCGTCGCCGACGTGATCGATGGGTGAGTTCCGTAGGCCGCCACGAAGTTGACGAGCGACTTGGAGTGTTTCAGCGCCTGGCCGAAGTCAGCCCAGCTGCCGTAGGGAGCGAGTGCCGCGTCGCCGGTCGCATCGTTCAGTTGGCGGCGGACCTCGTTTAGCGGCGGCACACCAGCCTCCCGAGCGCGCGCGATGTTGAGCGTCGCAAGGTCGAGCGGCAGGCCGAGCAGGTTGTTGCGAAGGGTGCCCGTGACAAACTCGTCGAGTTCGTTGCCGGACTGATCGCTCATGCCCATGATGATGCTGGCTGCCGCCTGTTCCGAGGTCAGCGCGCCTGCAGCACCTCCGTCGTTATACGACGGCGGGTTGAGGAAGCCTTCGAGCAGCGGAATGGAGTTGTCGCCTCCGTTCTCGTTCGTGCGGGAGATCGTTTCGGTGAGCATCGAGTGGCCGAAGCGGTAGACCGCGTGTGCGAACTCGGCGCTGATCGCCGGGTTGGTCTCCGTGTGGTAGACGTGAAACGGGTCGATCGCGGGCTGAATCTTGCGCCCGAACTCCTCGAACACGAGGTGCTGGTACTCCATCTCGGTCACGAAGCGCGCCGCCTGGAAGAGACGTTCGCCGTTCCATCCTTCGGCACCCGCAGCAAGCTTCCACTCGGCAAGGGCCGCAATGCCCTTGGCCGTGCGGTCATTGGTGAGGGTGTTCTTGATGTCGTCGACCATGCGGTCGTGCTCCGAGTGGAAGATCTGGTGCACCGCGGTGAGCCCGATGTTCTCGTTGACACGACCGTCTCCCGCAACGAAGTGCAGACCGAGCATCTCGTCGTCGTAGGTGCCTGGCTGGTTGCGCACCGAAGTCGGCCGACGCCGTGGTGTTGGTGTCGGGTACCGGGCGCGTGGGCGGGGTGGCCGGGTTGTGGTCGAGATCGGCCGGGCTCGGGTCCGCGTTGTGCGCGATGTCGGTCATGAACGGTGTCTCGAAGTAGATCGCGTCGTCTGGCACGGCTACGGGGGAGGCAGTGTCGCCTTCCACGAGTCCGCCCGGCGTCACGTACTGCGGAAGCCCGCGGGTGGGTCCGGGAATGAACTTTCCGTAGGGGTCGACGGCCATCAAGGGGATGTCGGTGATGTCCTTGTCTTGCAGGTCGAGCCCGAGGAGGGTGCGAGCCTGCTCCTTGAGTCCTGCCCAGTTCGCCATGCCGCCCTGAGTGGGGCCGGCCGGGCCGCCGAGGAGCTTGCCGGTGGCGACGGGCTTGCCGTCGGGGTTGTTCGCGTACTCCCGCAGGAAGACCTGGTGGGAGGCGTGCGAGGCGTAGGTCTGGGACTGGTCCACGAAGGGGGAGTCGGTGTTGATGGTCTCGCGGATGTCGTCGCTTGTTCCGAGCACGCCGTCCTCGCCGGGCTGGTTCTTCGCTCGCGTGAGCACCATGAAGGCCTGGCTGGCGGGCACCTCGTCGCCGGTGTTCACCTTGCCGTCGGGTCCGTGGGTGCGGAGCGGGTCATCCGACTTCAGGGGAACGAAGACGGTGCCGCCACCCTTGACGGTCTGGTCGATGCCGTGGTCGAAGAACTGTCCGAACAGGGTGAACCAGGAGTTGTAGGGAGGGGACAGCCCGACGTCGGTGGTGACGTTCTCGATGAAGAGGGTCTGCCTGCCGGTCGGCACGCACTTGATCGGGAACGCCATGACTCGGGGGTCGCGAACGGGTCAGGGTCGGTCGTGCAGGCCGGACCCGGTGGCGCCGCCCTGCGCGCGCTGGGTTTGCCTGCGGCGTCGTACGGCCGAAGGGTTGGTCGACGACTGGTCGGCGATCAGGTTGCTGATGAGACGCGGCTGGCTGTCGTAGACGAAGCCCGACTTCTGGGCGTAGGTCGAGGAGCTTGCTGCGGGAAAGCCCGGAGGAGAAGCCTCGGCGTTGCGGAACGTGGGCGTCGTGAGTCGGGGGAAGAGCTGGTCGGCGGCGCCGAAGTTGGCGCGGCCGCCGAGCAGGTTGTTGCAGGAGCCGTCGACGGTGCGGAGACCATAGGAGATCAGCGCGTTGGGAACCTGATTCGCTCCGCTGCCGAGCAGCGCACCACAGGGGCCGGTCGCCGAGGTGGTGTTGGCCACGTGCGCCTCGGAGATCTTGATCTGCTTGAGGATGAACGCGAGGTCGGCGGCGTTGACCGTGAACCCTGCGCCGACGGGGGTTGCGGCAGTGGCCGTGACGCCTTGCAGGCCGAGCCCGACCGAGAGGGTCATGGCCACCGTGGCTGCGACAGCACGGGTCATTCGTCTGGCTGTGCGGCTGCGATCGGGCGGAGCGGCACCGTCGGGGTCGGGATTTGGTACGCCTCGGGTGAGAGTCCCGCGAAGTGGTCGCACAGTACACCTGGTTTCTCTGGAGCGGATGGGTCCCGCCAGCGTGTCGGGGGGTCCTTGCAGAAACCTTGCAGAATGCGCGCGAGGCGAGGGCCGGGCGTGCGGCAAACATCCGGGCGCAAAAAAACCCCCGGTCTCCCGAGGGTTTTGCTTGGTGGCTCCGACCGGCGTCGATCCGGTGACCTTTCGATTTTCAGTCGAACGCTCTACCAACTGAGCTACAGAGCCAGACGAGGTGAGTCGTCTTAGACGAATAGCCCCTCCTTGCGAAGAGGCTATTCGATCGCGACCCTGACCGGACTTGAACCGGCGACCTCCGCCGTGACAGGGCGGCGCGCTAACCAACTGCGCTACAGGGCCTAGCTATTTAGTTCTGAATGTCTGGTGACCCCAACGGGATTCGAACCCGTGTTAACGCCGTGAAAGGGCGCCGTCCTAGGCCACTAAACGATGGGGCCATGGCGTTTCACAACTGTCATAGCAACCGAAGATCAAGCATAGGGGTGGCATCCGGTTTCGCCAAATCGGCGCAGGCGGCGATCGATTCGCGCCCGCCGCGCCTCCCCTATGGCACCACTTCGGGGCAGCGGATGGACGGGGCCTTGACCGTGCGGTTACCCTCGAAAGGTGCCCGATCTGGGCCGATCTGCCCGCCTTGCTACTGTGGCGGGTGTTGACAGTGTTACTGGCGTGATCCGACGCCCGTCGAATCACGAGACGGAAAACCATGAACTTCACCACGAAACGCCGACCGGGAGCGCTCGCGGCCGACGCCGCACCCCGCACCGGTACCGTGCGATCGCGGGTGCTCGCGGCGGCCGTCGTCATCGCGCTTGCTGCCACCGCATCCGTCGCCGGCCAGGCAGACGACCGCGCGTGGGCCGTCGACTACCCGAGCTGGAGCGACGTGCAGTCGGCGCGGGGTAACGAGGCCGCGAAGCAGGCCGAGATCGCCAGAATCGTCGCGCTGATCTCCCAGCTCGGGCAGCAGGTCGCCGAAGCGGACGCCCTCGCGGTGCAGCGAGGCAACGAATATCAGGCCGCGCAGCAGGCCTTCGACGAGGCGGCTTTCAAGGCCGATCAGCTTCAGCAGCAGGCGGATGAGGCGCAGGCCACCGCCGACAAGTCCAAGCTCCGGGCGGGGCAGCTTGCCGCACGGCTCGCGCGCACCGGCAGCAGCGACGTGTCGGCATCCCTCTTCTTCGACGCCGACCACGCGGACGACCTGCTCGAGCAGCTCGGCATGGCCAGCAAAATCACCGACCAGTCCGCCGGCATCTACCAGAAGGCCCTGCAGGACCAGAACACCGCCCAGTCGCTCACCGACCAGGCGAATGTGGCGAAAGAAGCCCTCAGGGAACTCGCTGCTGCCGCAGAGGACGCGCTGAACGCGGCGAACGTTGCCGTGGATGCGGCCAACGCCGCCCTCGCCGAGCAGGAAGCGAATGACGCAGTCCTCCGCGCACAGCTGTCGGTATTGAGCGAAAACCGCGAGGCCACAGAGGCCGACTTCCAGGCCGGAGTGAACGCGCGGGCAGCAGCGGCAGCCGCTGCAGCTGCGGCGCGGGCCACCGCATCATCCGCTGCTCCCGTGGGCCAGATCTCGGGCTCCGGCTGGGTGCGGCCCTCCTCCGGCTTCATCTCCAGCCCCTACGGCAACCGGGTGAACCCGTACACCAAGGTGTTCTCGTTCCACGCGGGTGCCGACATCGCCTCCGGCTGTGGCAACGCCATCTACGCCGCGCATTCGGGAACGGTCATCTACTCGGGCTGGAACGGCGGATACGGCAACTTCGTGCAGATCGCAGGCGCCGGAGGAATCTCCACCGCCTACGGCCACATCCTCAACGGCGGACTGCTCGTGTCGCGCGGACAGAGCGTCTCGGCCGGCACCATCGTCGCTCGGGTGGGCAGCACCGGAAACTCCACCGGATGCCACCTCCACTACGAGGTGCGCAGCGGCGGCACCACCATCGACCCGATCGCCTTCATGCGCAGCCAGGGCGCAGCGATCGGCTAGGTCGCGAAAGCACGAAAAAGGCGGGTCGGGAGCAGCGCTCCCGACCCGCCTTTTCGTAGGCCGGTAGGTGTCAGTGGCCCTCGGCGCGCAACTTCTCGATGCCGTCGATCACGATCTGCTCCGCCTCGGCGGCGTCACCCCAGCCCTCGGTCTTCACCCATTTGCCGGGTTCGAGGTCCTTGTAGTGCTCGAAGAAGTGCTCGATCTCCTTGCGGGTGAACTCCGGGATGTCGTCGATGTCCTGGATGTGCGACCAGCGCGGGTCCTTCGCGGGCACGGCGATGACCTTCGCATCGGAGCCGCCGTCGTCGGTCATGTTGAACACGGCCACCGGTCGCACAGCGACGCCCACGCCCGGGAACAGCGGGTAGTCCAGAAGGATCAGCACGTCGACGGGGTCGCCGTCGAGGCCGAGCGTGTTCTCGAAGTACCCGTAATCGGTCGGGTAGACGAACGTGGTGAACAGCACGCGGTCGAGGTAGACCCGTCCGGTCTCGTGGTCGACCTCGTACTTGTTGCGGGACCCCTTGGGGATCTCGACGACGGCGTCATAGCTGGCCATTCAGGCTCCTTGGTGTGGTGATTCGATGATGGGGCTCGGTAGCGGATGGCCGGGCACGAGGTGGCACGCCGACGCTGCAATAACGTTACTGGATGCCCCTAGAGCGCCCGAGACTCACCCCGGCCGTCGCCGACCTGCGTCGAGCGGTGCGCACGGCTCTCGCGGAGGACGCCGCGGCCGTACCGGGTGGACTCGTGCTGGTGGCGCTGAGCGGTGGAGCGGATTCGCTCGCACTCGCCGCGGCGGTCGCGTTCGAAGCGCGGGGGCTCGGTCTGCGCGCAGGGGCGGTGGTCGTGGACCACGGGCTGCAGCGCGGGTCGGACCGAGTCACCGCCGCGGCCGCCGCGACGGCATCCGACCTGGGGCTTCACCCCGTGCTGGTCCGTACCGCGAACGTGGGCGATCAGGGCGGGCCGGAGGCCGCCGCGCGGGATGCGCGCTACGCGGCACTCGAGTCCGCGCGGGTCGAGGCCGGGGCGGTGGCCGTGCTGCTCGGCCACACCCTCGACGATCAGGCCGAGACGGTGCTCCTCGGGCTCGCCCGCGGGAGCGGTGCGGCAAGCCTGCACGGTATGGCGGAGCGCGCGGGCACCCTCAGGCGCCCGCTGCTCGGCATCCGCAGGGCCGACACCCGTGCCGCGTGTGCCGCGCAGGGTCTCAACCCGTGGGAGGACCCCCACAACTCCGACCCTAGATTCGCCAGGGTGCGGGTGCGGGAGAGCGCGCTGCCCGAGCTCGAGCGTCAGCTCGGGCCCGGCGTCGCCGAGGCGCTCGCCCGCACGGCCGCGCAACTGCGGGAGGATGCGGAAGCACTCGACCACTTCGCCGAGGAGATCGTGGAAGACCTGGTGGAACACGCCGAGGCGGGGGTGTCCCTTCCCGTGCTCGCGCTGGCCGCCAATCCGGGAGCGCTGCGGCAACGCATCATCCGCCTGGTCGTCTCCGCAGAGTTCCACGTGTCGCTCACTCGCGCTCACACACTCGAGGTGGCGCGGCTCGTGACCGACTGGCACGGGCAAGGACCCATCGACCTGCCCGGCATTAGGGTGGAACGGCGCGCCGGACTCATCCTCTTCCGCGCTCGCCACGCGCCGACCACCCTCGGCTGAACCCTCCGGAGCACTCGTGAAACTCAGCGACATCGAAGACGACCTGGCCGCGACCCTCTACACGGAGGAGCAGATCGCCGACAAGATCGCCGAGCTCGCCGCCCGCATCGATGCCGACTACGCGGGCGAGAAGCTGCTGCTCGTCGGCGTGCTGAAGGGCGCGGTGATGGTCATGGCCGACCTCGCCAGGGCGATCACCCTGCCGATCGAGATGGACTGGATGGCCGTCTCCTCGTATGGCTCGGGAACCCAGTCATCCGGCGTGGTCCGTATCCTCAAAGACCTCGACACCGACCTCACCGGCCGCAAGGTGCTCATCGTCGAAGACATCATCGACTCGGGTCTCACCCTCTCGTGGCTGCGCGCGAACCTGTCGTCCCGTGGCGCCGACTCGGTGGAGATCTGCGCGCTGCTGCGCAAACCCGCGGCAGCGAAGGTGCACGTCGACGTGCGCTACGCGGGCTTCGAGATCGAGAACGAATTCGTGATCGGGTACGGGCTGGACTACGCCGAGAAGTACCGCAACCTGCGCGGCATCGGCGTTCTGGCACCGCACGTCTACGCCTGACCCGCGAAAGGGAGGCTGCGTGCGGCGACGATAGGGCGGATGCTCGTTACGCCGCCAGCAAACACTGGGCGGCAGCACAGTAGGGGGGCGGTACCCTTGCAGGCACAATCGTCGTTAGAAAGGCACCGGGAGTACGCCCCCGGATAACTTATGGACTTCAAGAAACTCCTGCGCGGGCCCTTCATCTACATCCTCCTTGTTGTGGTGGTCGTCGGCATCGGTTTCAGCCTGCTCAACACCTCCGGTTTCCGTGAGATCAGCACCCAGCAGGGCCTCTCCTACCTCGCTACCGACAAGGTGACCTCGGCGAAGGTGATCGACGGCGAGCAGCGCGTCGATCTCGTTCTCACCAACCCGGTCGACGGCGGCACGCAGGTGCAGTTCAACTACGCCACCCCGCGCGGCCCCGAGGTCATCTCCGCCATCAACGACGCGAACATCAAGTTCGACGACGAGGTGTCGACCAGCAACTGGATCACCTCACTCCTCGGTTTGATCATCCCGTTCGTGATCATCGGCCTGATCTTCTGGTTCCTGCTGTCGAGCATGCAGGGCGGCGGCAGCAGGGTCATGCAGTTCGGGAAGTCCAAGGCGAAGCTGGTGTCGAAGGAGTCCCCGAAGGTCACCTTCTCCGACGTGGCCGGTTCGGATGAGGCGATCGAGGAGCTCGAGGAGATCAAGGACTTCCTCAAGGAGCCGGCGAAGTTCCAGGCGGTCGGCGCGCGCATCCCGAAGGGTGTGCTGCTGTACGGCCCTCCCGGAACAGGCAAGACGCTTCTCGCCCGCGCGGTCGCAGGCGAAGCCAACGTGCCGTTCTATTCGATCTCCGGTTCGGACTTCGTGGAGATGTTCGTCGGTGTCGGCGCGAGCCGCGTGCGTGACCTGTTCCAGCAGGCGAAGGAGAACTCGCCCGCGATCATCTTCGTCGACGAGATCGACGCGGTCGGTCGTCACCGTGGTTCGGGCTCCGGCGGCGGTCACGACGAGCGCGAGCAGACCCTCAACCAGCTGCTGGTGGAGATGGACGGGTTCGACGTCAAGACGAACGTCATCCTGATCGCGGCCACGAACCGTCCGGACATCCTCGACCCGGCACTGCTGCGCCCGGGCCGTTTCGACCGTCAGATCGGCGTGGACGCCCCCGACATGCTCGGCCGTAAGCAGATCCTCGAAGTGCACGGCAAGGGCAAGCCCCTCGCCGCGGGTGTCGACCTCGAAGTGCTGGCACGCAAGACGCCGGGCTTCACGGGTGCAGACCTCGCCAACGTTCTCAACGAGGCCGCGCTCCTCACCGCGCGGTCCAATGCGCAGCTCATCGACAATCGGGCCCTCGACGAGGCTGTCGACCGCGTGATGGCTGGTCCGCAGCGCCGCACCCGTGTGATGCGCGACCAGGAGAAGCTCATCACCGCGTACCACGAGGGTGGTCACGCCCTCGTGGCGACGGCGATGAACAACACCGACCCGGTGACGAAGATCACGATCCTGCCGCGTGGCCGCGCGCTCGGCTACACGATGGTGATGCCGATCGAGGATCGCTACTCCGTCAGCCGCAACGAATTGCTCGACCAGCTCGCTTACGCGATGGGCGGCCGCGTGGCCGAGGAGATCGTGTTCCACGACCCCACCACCGGTGCATCCAACGACATCGAGAAGGCCACGTCGACTGCCCGCAAGATGGTCACCGAGTACGGCATGAGCTCGAACATCGGCTCTGTGAAACTCGGACACGGTTCGGGCGAGATGTTCCTCGGCCGTGACATGGGGAGCCAGCGCGACTACTCCGAGCGCCTCTCGGAGCAGGTCGACGCCGAGGTGCGCGACCTGATCGAGGCGGCGCACGACGAGGCGTGGACGGTCTTGAACGACAACCGCGACATCCTCGACACCCTGGCCCACGCGCTGCTCGAGAAGGAGACACTCGACCAGCATCAGCTCGCCGACATCTTCGCCGGCGTGCGCAAGCTGCCGGAGCGACCGCAGTGGCTGTCGAGCGACAGGCGGCCGGTCTCCGATCGCCCACCCGTGCTCATGCCCGCGCGTGCCCCGATCGATGCGGCTGCGACGGATGGCGCTATCGACTCGGAGCCCCAGCCGAAGCACACACGGGCGCCGCGCCGCTCCGCACCCGACATCGCGCCAGCCTGACCTTCGGGCATGGCGATCGACACCCAACGGATAGCCCGCGCGGTGCGCGAGATCCTCATCGCCTCAGGTGAGGATCCGGGCCGCGCGGGTCTCGTCGACACTCCCGACCGGGTGGCCGAGGCGTTCGCGGAGTACTTCGCCGGACTCGAACGCGACCCGCTCGATGCTCTCTCCGACACCATGGCGGTCGAGCCGGGCGGCAGCGATCTCGTCGTGGTGCGCGACCTCGACTTCCGGTCGACATGCGAGCACCACCTCGTTCCCTTCATCGGCGTAGCCCACATCGCGTACCTCCCGCACGACCGGATCGTCGGGCTCGGGCGGCTTCCGCGACTCATCGAGACGCTGGCCTCGAGGCCGCAACTCCAGGAACGACTGACCGACGAGATCGCGGATGCGCTGCAGACCGGTCTCGATGCGCGAGGGGTGCTCGTGGTGCTCGACGCCACCCACCTCTGCGTGTCGGCGCGCGGTCCGCGTCAGGCGCGAAGCACCACGCTCACGGTGGCGGCGAGAGGTTCGCTGGCGGAGCCGGCGGGACGCTCCGAGGCCCTCAGCCTCATCGCTCTGGGGGGCTCGCGTCGCACAGCCTCGGCGGACGAAGGCTGATGTCGGCGACCGCGCCGATCACGCCTCCGCTCGATGCCGCATGGGGGCGGCCGGTGATCCTGGGCATCCTCAACGTCACCCCCGATTCCTTCAGCGACGGCGGCGAGCACGCCGATGCCGCGGTGGCGGTGGAACACGGAGTGCGCATGATCGCGGCGGGCGCCGACGTGATCGACGTCGGTGGCGAATCGACGCGGCCAGGAGCGGAACGGTTGACGCCGGCCGAGGAGCAGCGGCGGGTGCTGCGCGTGATCGAGGGCCTGCGAGACCGTGGGGTGCCGGTGAGCATCGACACGATGAACGCGGGTACGGCCGAACTCGCCGTCGAGCGCGGCGCCGTGATCATCAACGACGTGTCCGGCGGCACGGCGGATGCCCGGATGCCCGACGTTGCGGCGGCATCCGAAGTTCTGTTCGTGGCGATGCATTCCCGCGGCACCAGCGCGACCATGAACTCGCTCGCCACCTACGACGACCTGGTCGGCGAGGTGCGCGCGGAACTGGAGGCGCGCACCGGGCGGCTGCTGGCTGCTGGGGTGGCGTCCGAGCGCATCATCCTCGACCCTGGACTTGGATTCGCCAAGACGGAAGAGCAGAACTGGCAGCTGCTCGGGGCGCTGCGCGAGGTCTGCGGTTGGGGGCACCCGGTGCTGGTCGGCGCGTCACGCAAGCGGTTCCTCGGGAGCCTCCTCCCCGACGGAGCACCGGTGTCGCATCGCGATGCCGCGACCGCGGTCGTCAGCGCGCTCTCCGCCGATGCGGGAGCATGGGGTGTGCGCGTGCATGATGTCGCGGCAACGAAACTCGCGCTCGACGTGTGGAGTCACATGAACGGAACACGGTCATGATCGTTCTCGGCGGGGAGCCGGCCGGCGACACGATCACCCTCACCGGGCTTCGGGCGATCGCGAATCACGGGGTGTTCGAGCACGAGCGCCGCGACGGCCAGCCTTTCGTGATCGACCTCACCGTGTGGCTCGACGTGCGTGCGGCCGCGGCCGGCGACGACCTGCAGCGCACGGTGCACTACGGCGAGCTCGCCGAGGATGTGGTCGCCGCGGTCGAGCGCGATCCGGTGGACCTCATCGAGACCCTCGCGGAACGCATCGCCGCCGTCGCCCTCGCCAGACCGGCCGCGAACGCCGTGCGGGTGACCGTGCACAAGCCTCAGGCGCCGATCACCGTGCCGTTCGCCGACGTCGCCGTGACGATCACGAGGGGGCGCCCGTGACCCGCATGCAACGTCTGCGCGTCGAGCTCCCAGCGGTCATCGCCCTCGGAAGCAACCTCGGCGATCGGGAGGCCACCCTTCGTGCCGCCGTCGCCGCGATCGGCGCGATCTCGGGCGTCAAGCTCACCGGCGCATCCGGGATCGTCGAGTCGGCGGCGCTCAAGCCGACGGGAGTCGACGAGGATGCGCCGAGCTACCTCAACGCCGTCGTCACCGTGCGGAGCGCCATCGCACCGCAAGACCTGCTCGATGCCCTCCGCGGAATCGAGAACGATCTCGGGCGCGAACGGCTCGAGCGGTGGGGTGACCGCACCATCGATCTCGACATCATCGACGCCGGCGGTGCAACGATGGCGACGGACACCCTCACCCTTCCGCACCCGCGCGCCGCGCAACGCGCCTTCGTGCTTGCGCCCTGGCTTCAGATCGACCCGGAGGCGGTGCTCGTGGGGTGGGGCAGGGTCGCGGACCTGCTCGAGGCCGCCACCGACACGGTGCGGGAGTTTCCGTCCCGTTCGCTGCTGCCGGATGATGGCAGGCACGACGCTCAAGAGCCATCGCGGCGATGCGGGAATGCCTGAGTCCGGAGGGGAAGCCGCACGATGAAACGCACCAGCGCCATCTCCCTCATCGTGCTCGGCGTCACCGGTGCGGCCGCAGCGGGTTTCCTGCAGATGGCTCTCGCCTCCGCGGGCAGACCCGTTCTGCAGTTGCCGGTCACCCTGCCTCTCGCCCTCGTGGCCATCGGGGCCATCGTGATCGCGCTTGCCGTGCCCATCCGCCGGATGACCCGCGGGTCGACCTCAGGCCCCGTCGATCCGTTCTACGCCACCCGCGTGGTGATGCTCGCCAAGGCATCATCGCTCAGCGGATCGCTGCTCACGGGAGCCGCGATCGGCATGGTCGCCTATCTCTTCACCCGCGCCGTGACACCGGGCGCGTCATCCGCAATCCCGGCGATCGCGGGGCTGGTCGGCGCCGCCGTTCTCGTCACCTGTGGCCTCGTGGCCGAGGCGATGTGCCGCATCCCGCCGAACGACGACGACGCGGAAGACGACGACGACAAGCCATTGAGGGTGAGCGCATGACCGACACGACCCCCGCTGGTCCGGCGCGGCTGGAACTCGCCGAGACCGAGTGGCACCGGATCGCACCCAAGTACCTCATCGCCGAGATGATCGGACTTGCGGTGGTCGGCGTCCTGTTCCTCGTCGCGACCGTGCCGCTGTGGATCTTCGTGCCGAGCATTGCGCCCTGGCCGTCTGCAGCCGTGCTGCTCATCTTCGGCCTCATCGCGGCCTTCACACCGCGTCGGGTGCGCGCCATCGGCTATGCCTTGCGTGCCGACGATCTGCTGTTGCGCCGCGGCATCCTGTTCCAACGATTTGTGGCGGTGCCCTATGGCCGGATGCAGCTCATCGACATCACCCGCGGGCCGCTCCTCAGGCTGCTCGGGCTCAGTGATCTGAAACTCGTGACGGCTGCCGCGTCGACCGGCGTGTTGATTCCTGGTCTCGCCGCTGGCGACGCCGAGACTCTGCGGGACCGCCTGGTCGAACTGGCCGAGAGCAGACGGGCCGGACTGTGACCGACCCGAGTCCTGGCGCCGAGGGTCCGGGCCCCGACCAGGCTCCTGGCCCCGACCAGGCTTCAGCCCCCGACAACGCTCCGGACCCCGTCATCGAAGCGCCGTCGATTCAGCGTCAGACCGGGCTGAGCGACGGCGAGTGGCATCGGCTGCATCCCGCGTCGCCGCTGCTCAAGGGCGGATTGTTCCTGCTCGCCGTCATCGGCTTCGTCATCGCCCAGGCGCGTGAGCAGTTCTTCGACATCTTCGTGCCGCAGGTGGGTGTTGGCGACGAGAACCCGTTCGCCGTGCTGATCGAGAACGATCTGCTCGGGTGGGCGATTCTTGCCCTACTCGGAATTCTCGCGGTGCTGATGGCCGTCTTCTACGTGTCATGGCGGATGCACACCTTCCGGGTCACGGCAGAGGTCGTGGAGGTGCGTTCCGGCGTGCTGTACCGCACGAATCGCAAGGCTCGGCTCGACCGCATCCAGGGCATCAACATCGTTCGCCCCTTCATCGCGCGCCTGTTCGGCGCCGCGAAGCTCGAGGTGAGTCAGGCCGGGCAGGACGCGAACGTGCAACTCGAGTACCTCGCCACGGCGGCGGCCGACGACCTCCGTCGAGACATCCTGCGTCTCGCCTCGGGGTCGAGGGTCGCCATGGCCTCTCGTGAGGTCGCGCCGGGGCAGGTCGGGGTTCTCGATCAGCGGGTGAACGACTTTCTCGCTCCCGAGCTCGACCCGGATGCCGCGGAGCCCGAGTCGGTGGTGCGGATCCCCGTCGGCCGCCTGATCGGCTCGCTCGTGCTCAGCTCGGGCACCATGGTGCTGCTGGCGGCGGTGATCGGAGTCGCAATCGTGTCGGCCTTCCAGCCGCAGGCCGCCCTCGGACTCATCGGCATCATCCCCGCCGTTCTCGGTGTGGTGGGATACGGGGCCCGCAAGCTCCTCAAGTCCCTGCGCTACTCGATCGCGGGAACGCCGGACGGCGTGCGGGTGGGGTTCGGCCTCCTGTCGACCAGCAACGAGACACTTCCACCCGGACGTATTCACTCGGTGCGCCTGAGCCAGCCGCTGCTGTGGCGCCCCTTCGGCTGGTGGGAGGTCACGGTGAATGTTGCGAGTCATTCCTCCACCAGCGGCGCTGCGGGCCAGCAGAACACCACGATCCTCCCCGTCGGAACGCTCGCCGATGCCCGCCGGGTGCTCGGCCTCGTACTGCCCGAGTTCGACGATGGGCCTGCATCCGACCTCGTGGGCTCCGGCATCCGAGCCTCCGACTCCGACGGTTACGTCTCCTCGCCACGCAGGGCGGCGGTGCTGCGTCCCCTCTCCTGGCGGCGCAACGGGATCGGCTTCACGCAGGGCGCGGTGCTGTTCCGCACCGGCGCGGTGTGGAGGGAACTCACCATCGTGCCGTTCCCACGCGCGCAGAGCGTGTCCATCGCGCAAGGACCTCTGCTCCGAGCGCTGCGCCTCGCGTCGCTGCGGGTGCACACGGTGGCGGGCCCCATCGTCGCGAGCATCGGCGCGCAGGATCGGGATGCAGCACTGGCCGCATTCCACGAGATCGCGGCCTCGGCCGTGCGCACCTCCCTCGCCGACACCTCCCACCGGTGGCGCCAGCACGAGGGAGAGTCCAGCCAGTGAATGCTTCGCCCAGAGAACGTTCCGGCCGCCTCGGCGTGGGCATCATCGGCGCAGGCCGCGTGGGCCCGATCCTCGGCGCTGCGCTCGCCGGTGCGGGCCATGCGCTCGTGGGAATCTCGGCTATCTCGGAGGAGAGCCGGGAACGCGCCGACGCCATCCTGAGCGGCGTTCCCATCCTGCCGGTGCCCGACGTCGTCGAGCGGAGCGAGCTCGTCATCCTCGCGGTCCCCGCCGACCAACTGCACGACCTGGTCACCGGACTTGCGGCCACGGGGGCATGGCAGCCGGGACAGATCGTCGTGCACACCGCGCCGGGGCTCGGCACCGCCGTGCTCGCGCCTGCCACAGCGAGGGGCGCGATAGCGATCGCGCTGCATCCGGCCATGGCGTTCACCGGAACCTCGATCGACCTGTCGAGACTCGCCGAGACCCACTTCGCGGTCACCTGCGCCGCACCCGTGCTGCCGATCGGGCAGGCTCTCGTGGTGGAGATGGGTGGCGAGCCGATCGTCGTGGCAGAAGCGGACCGACCCGCGTATGCCGAGGCGATCGCGACGGCGACCACGTTCTCCACCGCGATCGTGGAGCAGGCGACAGGCATCCTGTCGGATATCGGTGTCGAGTCGCCGGGGGCCGTGCTCGCCCCACTCGTGCGCACCGCTATCGAGAACGCCCTCCGCCGCACCATGTGACGTGGCGGCGCCTCCGCCCGACTAACATCGTGGGGTGCCCGTCGTCGTCGAAACCATCGCGGGCCTGCGGTCCCACCTCTCCCAGCTTGCTTCAACGGCGGTTGCGGCAGGACTGCCCCGCCCCTCCGTCTCGCTCGTGCCCACCATGGGCGCTCTTCACGAAGGTCATCTCGCGCTGGTCGAGCGCGCGCGAGAAAGCGCCGACATCGTGGTGGTGTCCATCTTCGTGAACCCGATGCAGTTCGGTGCGGGCGAGGACCTCGACCGGTATCCGCGCACCATCGACGCCGACACCGAAAAGCTCGACGCCGCAGGAGTTGCGGTCGTCTTCGCCCCAACGGCCGCGGAGATGTACCCGACCGGCTCGACCCGCACGACAGTGCACGCGGGAGACGTGGGCATGCGGTTCGAAGGGCGCACCCGCAGGGGACATTTCGACGGCGTGCTCACCGTGGTCGCAAAGCTGCTCAACATCGTGCGGCCCGACGTGGTCGTCTTCGGCGAGAAGGATGCCCAGCAGGTGTTCCTCGTGCGGCGCATGGTCGTCGACCTCGACATCCCGGTCACCGTCGAAGCCGTGCCGACCGTGCGCGAAGACGACGGTCTCGCGCTCTCGAGCCGCAACCGCTACCTCGACAGCGGGGAACGGATCGCGGCCGTTACGCTCAGCCGGGCCCTCGAGGCGGCCGAGTCTGCGGCAGACGGCGGAGTGGATGCCGTGCTCGCCGCCTGCCAGTCGGTGCTCACCGCAGACACCGGCGTCGACCTCGACTATCTCGCCATCGTGAGCCAGGACACGTTCCAGCCGGTCGATGAAGGCCACCGCGGCCGCGCGCTCGTGCTCGTCGCCGCCAAGGTGGGCGACACGCGACTGATCGACAACGCCACGATCTACCTCGGCTGAGCCGCGACCGGCTCAACCCCGGCGATCCGTGGTCTCACGGCACGCCGGTACCATGGGGACGGCCGAAACCACCCCAGTAGTGCATCGCAGGAGCCCCATGACGAACCCCACCACGACCGCCGACCTCGACGCGACCGGGGGCCTCGCCGACGAGGAGATCTCGGAGCAGAAGGCGGTCCGGCTGGGGAAGCGGGAGCGACTGATCGCCTCCGGCGCCGGCGCCTACCCCGTGAGCGTGCCGATCACCACCACAATCCCCGCCGTGCGCGAGCGTTTTCCCGACCTCGAGCCCGACTCGACCACCGGTGAGACCGTGGGAGTCGCCGGGCGGGTCGTGCACCTTCGCAACACGGGAAAGCTGTGCTTCGCGTCGCTGCAGTCGGGCGACGGGTCGCGCATCCAGGCCATGGTGAGCCTCGCCTCCGTAGGCCAGGAGTCCCTCGACGGGTGGAAAGACCTCGTGGACCTCGGCGACCACGTGTTCGTCGAGGGTGAGGTCATCTCCAGTCGCCGCGGTGAACTGTCGATCATGGCGACCTCGTGGAGCGTCGCCTCGAAGGCGATCCGACCGCTGCCGAACCTGCACGCCGAACTCAACGAGGAGACCAGGGTTCGCAGCCGCTACCTCGACCTGATCGCCCGCGACGGCGCTCGCCAGATGGTGCGGGCCCGTGCAAAGGCCGTCGCGTCGCTGCGGGCCACGTTCGCCGCCCACGACTACATCGAGGTCGAGACCCCGATGCTTCAGGTGATCCACGGAGGGGCATCCGCCCGCCCGTTCTCCACCCACAGCAACGCTTTCGACACCGAACTGTTCCTTCGCATCGCCCCGGAGCTGTTCCTCAAGCGTGCCGTGGTGGGAGGAATCGACCGGGTTTTCGAGATCAACCGGAACTTTCGCAATGAGGGCGCCGACTCCACGCATTCGCCCGAATTCGCCATGCTCGAGGCGTACCAGTCCTACGGCGACTACCACCAGATGGCCCAGCTGACCCAGGAGATGGTGCAGAACGCGGCATTCGACGCGGCCGGCTCCCACGTGGTCACCTGGGCTGACGGCACCGAATACGACCTCGGCGGTGAGTGGGATCGCATCGGCATGTACGAGTCGCTCAGCGCCGCATCCGGTCTCGACATCACGCCGGAGACGTCGCTCACCGCGCTGCTCGATCACGCGGCCACCCTCGGCCTCGAAGTGCACCTGCCCACCCACGGCAAGCTCGTGGAAGAGCTGTGGGAGCACTACGTGAAGCCCACCCTGCACCGGCCCACCTTCGTGCTGGACTTTCCCGTCGATACTTCACCGCTCGTGCGCGCGCACCGCTCCGTTGCGGGAGTTGTGGAGAAGTGGGACCTGTACATTCGCGGCTTCGAGCTGGCCACCGGCTACTCCGAGCTCGTCGACCCCGTCGTACAGCGCGAGCGGTTCGTGGAGCAGGCGAAGCTCGCGGCCGGCGGTGACGTGGAGGCCATGCGGCTCGACGAGGAGTTCCTGCGAGCACTCGAGCACGGCATGCCGCCGACCGGTGGAATGGGCATGGGCATCGACCGCCTCATGATGTCCCTCACCGGCCTCGGCATCCGCGAGACCATCCTGTTCCCCCTGGTGAAATGAGCGCACGATGAGCTACCTGCCCCCCGAGAAGAAGGACCCGAACAAGGTCACCTCCACCCGCTTCGTGCTGTGGGTTGTCGTGGGCGGTGCCGGACTGTGGTTGGTCGGATCCGGCCTCTACGGCATCCTCACGGGCGGCTGATCGTCGCGTCCGCCGAACCGCGGGCGGGCCACCCAGCGACATCACGTATCCTGTTGCGGTGCTTGAAGACTTCTGGGCCAACGCGGCCTTCTCCGTGACGCCCACCATTCTGGTCGGGCTCATCTTCTGGCTCGTGATGCGGTCGATCCTTCGTGCCGATCGCACTGAGCGCAAGGTCTACTCGGAGATTGAGGCCGAGGAGCGAGCCAAGCGCGGCCTCGCGCCGAGGACCCCGCCCGTCGCCTGACCCGCGCCTCCCGCAGGTCGAGCCTGTCGAGACCCCGCCCTCTCGCCGGTCGAGCCTGTCGAGACCCCGCCGCGTCGCCCTTCCGCTGGTCGAGCCTGTCGAGACCCCGCCGCCGCAGCCCTTCCGCTGGTCGAGCCTGTCGAGACCCCGCCGCCGAGCTCGTCCGCTGGTCGAGCCTGTCGAGACCCCAGCCGTCGGCCGCCGTCCCGTCCGCCGTTCCGTTCACAACTCAGGAAAACTCGCAGCATCACCCCGCTAGGCCGCCGCACGACCGGCAATCCGTCCATCCGTCCTGAGTTGTGAACGGTGCCGACCAGCTCGCACCCCTTCCGCTGGTCGAGCCTGTCGAGACCCCGCCGCGCCGCTGGTCGAGCCTGTCGAGACCCGCCCGCCGCGGCCGCCGTTCCGGTTCACAACTCAGGAAAACACGCAGCATCACCCCGCCACGCCGCCGCACGACCGGCAATCCGACCATCCGTCCTGAGTTGTGAACGGCGCCGACCAGCGGCACCCCTCCGCCGGCCATGCCGAGCCCGCCGGCGCCCTCGTTTTCCGCCGCCCTCCGCACCAGCAGGTCGCCCACCTCGCACTCCCTAGGCCTGCACCCCTCACCAGTCAAGAGTCGGTCGTGCCATGTCACGCCTAGGGCGAACAGCGCCCTATGGGCGGATGCCCGTCGCTACTCTCGATGTAACGACACGAACCCTGCACCGTGTCTAGGGAGTAACCATGTTTGAGAGATTTACCGACCGAGCTCGTCGCGTTGTCGTTTTGGCCCAGGAAGAGGCCAAGATGCTCAACCACAACTACATCGGCACCGAGCACATCCTGCTCGGACTCATCCACGAGGGTGAGGGTGTCGCAGCCAAGGCGCTCGAGTCGCTTGGTATCGCCCTCGACGCCGTGCGTGAGCAGGTCCAGGACATCATCGGCCAGGGCCAGCAGCAGCCGACCGGCCACATCCCCTTCACCCCTCGGGCGAAGAAGGTGCTCGAGCTGTCCCTGCGCGAGGCGCTGCAGCTCGGCCACAACTACATCGGCACCGAGCACATCCTGCTCGGGCTCATCCGCGAGGGCGAGGGCGTTGCAGCCCAGGTGCTCGTGAAGCTCGGCGCCGACCTCAATAAGGTGCGCCAGCAGGTCATCCAGTTGCTCTCGGGCTACCAGGGCAAGGAGCAGGTCGCGGTCGGCGGAAACGAGACCGCCGCCCAGCAGGCCGGCAGCCAGGTGCTCGACCAGTTCGGACGCAACCTCACGCAGGCCGCACGCGACGGAAAGCTCGACCCCGTGATCGGGCGCGAGAAGGAGATGGAACGGGTCATGCAGATCCTGTCCCGTCGCTCCAAGAACAACCCCGTGCTGATCGGTGAGCCGGGCGTCGGAAAGACGGCCGTTGTCGAGGGCCTCGCCCAGGCGATCGTGCGCGGCGACGTGCCGGAGACGCTGAAAGACAAGCAGCTCTACACGCTCGACCTCGGGTCGCTCATTGCCGGAAGCCGCTATCGCGGTGACTTCGAGGAGCGCCTCAAGAAGGTCACCAAGGAGATCCGCACCCGCGGTGACATCATCACCTTCATCGACGAGATCCACACTCTCGTGGGAGCGGGTGCAGCGGAGGGCGCGATCGATGCGGCGAGCATCCTCAAGCCGCTCCTCGCCCGAGGCGAACTGCAGACCATCGGTGCCACCACGCTCGACGAGTATCGCAAGCACTTCGAGAAGGATGCCGCGCTCGAGCGTCGCTTCCAGCCCGTGCAGGTGCACGAGCCCTCCCTGCCGCACACCATCAACATCCTCAAGGGACTGCGCGACAAGTACGAGTCGTTCCACAAGGTGTCGATCACCGACGGTGCGATCGTGGCAGCGGCGAACCTCGCCGACCGCTACGTGGCCGACCGGTTCCTGCCGGACAAGGCGATCGACCTGATCGACGAGGCCGGCGCTCGCCTGCGTCTGTCGATCCTGTCCGCACCGCCCGAGCTGCGCGAGTTCGACGACCGCATCGCCGGCGTGCGCGGCCAGAAGGAGGCCGCGATCGAGGAGCAGGACTTCGAGAAGGCGGCATCGCTGCGCGACGAAGAGAAGAAGCTTCTCGGCGAGCGTCTGCGACTGGAGAAGAAGTGGAAGTCCGGCGAGGCCGGCTCCACCGGAACCGTCGACGAGGGAATCATCGCCGAGGTTCTGGCTGCGGCCACCGGCATCCCGGTCTTCAAGCTCACCGAGGAGGAGACCAGCCGTCTCGTCTTCATGGAGAAGGCGCTGCACCAGCGGGTCATCGGCCAGGAGGAGGCAATCTCCGCCCTGTCGAAGACGATCCGCCGCACCCGCGCCGGGCTCAAGGACCCGCGTCGCCCGAGCGGCTCGTTCATCTTCGCCGGCCCCACCGGTGTGGGAAAGACGGAGCTCGCCAAGGCGCTCGCCGAGTTCCTGTTCGACGACGAGAACGCGCTGATCTCGCTCGACATGAGTGAGTACGGCGAGAAGCACACGGTGTCGCGTCTGTTCGGTGCCCCTCCCGGGTTCGTCGGATTCGAGGAGGGCGGCCAGCTCACCGAGAAGGTGCGCCGCAAGCCGTTCTCCGTGGTGCTGTTCGACGAGATCGAGAAGGCACACCCCGACATCTTCAACTCGCTCCTGCAGATTCTGGAGGAGGGGCGTCTGACGGATGGCCAGGGTCGCGTGGTCGACTTCAAGAACACCGTGATCATCATGACCACGAACCTCGGAACGAAGGACATCACCGGCACGCCGATCGGCTTCACCTCGGCATCCGACACCGCCAGCGGTTACGACCGGATGCGCGGCAAGGTCGTTGAGGAGTTGAAGAAGCACTTCAAGCCCGAGTTCCTGAACCGCGTCGACGAGACGATCGTGTTCCCGCAGCTCAGCCCCGAAGAGCTTCTGCAGATCGTGGACCTGTTCATCAAGCGCTTGAGCGACCGCCTGCTCGATCGCGACATGACCACGGAGCTGACCCTCGCCGCGAAGGAGCACCTGATCAAGGTGGGCTTCGACCCGTCGCTCGGTGCCCGCCCGCTGCGTCGTGCCATCCAGCACGAGGTCGAGGACCGTCTGAGCGAGCGCATCCTGCAGGGTGAGCTCAACTCCGGCGATCACGTGCACGTGGATTACGTGGACGGCGAGTTCATCTTCACCACGACCCGCCAGGCCGGTCGTGACGCGATCGAGGAGCAGATCGCGGCCGTCGAGGCCTAATCGCACAGCAGAAGGGCGTCCGGGGTGTCCCTCGGGCGCCCTTCTGCGTTTGCGGCGTGCTCCGTGAGCCGCGGGTGCTGCGCGCGCCGGGCATCCGCGCGGCCCACCCGTCCATAGACTGACGCGGTGAGCTTTACCGTCCGCGCCGCGCGCACCAGCGATGTCACCCACATCCAGCGACTGGTCGAGCCGCTCGTGAACGAGCGCATCCTGCTGGGCAAGGACTCCGTGGTGTTCTACGAAGCGATCCAGGAGTTCCGCATCGCGGATGACGAGGCAGGCACCCCGATCGGATGCGGCGCCCTGCACGTGATGTGGCAGGACCTCGCCGAGGTGCGCACCCTCGCCGTCGAGCCGGGCTGGCTGCGCCGCGGGGTCGGTCATGCGCTCATGGAACAGCTGGAGGATGACGCCCGCGCACTCGGGCTCAGCCGACTCTTCTGCCTCACTTTCGAGGTCGATTTCTTCGAGCGCCATGGCTTCTCGCCGATGGGGGAGGAGACGATCGACCCCACGATCTACGCCCAGCTGATGCGGAGCCCAGACGAGGGCATCGCCGAGTTCCTCGACCTTGCCCGGGTTAAGCCGAACACGCTCGGCAATACCCGCATGATCAAGCATCTGTAGCTAATCTGGCGGGATGTCGACGTTCCGTAACCCTGTCGGCCCACAGCCCACCAGGGTCTACTGGCGCCGTCGTCTTGTCGTTCTCCTCGGAATCATCGCGGCCATCGTGATCATCGCGCTCATCGTCTCGCCGAAGCCCGACTCGACCACCCCCGCATCCGCTCCGTCCTCAGCCCCGGCGGCGGACATCGAGCCCGAACCAGAGGCGACGGATCAGCCGGAAGCCGCTGGCGTGTGCGACCCGGCAGAGGTCACGGTCACAGCCATCGCGGACTCGAACAGCTATGCGCCCGACGAGACGCCTCGACTGGCGTTCTCGATCGCGAATGTCTCGGCCGTTCCCTGCACCTTCAATGTGGGCACGACCCAGCAGGTGTTCACGGTGTCGAGTGGGGCCGAGCAGTACTGGTCGTCGAAGGACTGCGAGACAGACCCGGTGGATGCCCCGCTCCTGCTCGAACCGAACGTGGCCGTCACCTCGACCCCGATCCCGTGGGACCGCACCCGCTCCGCCCCCGACACCTGCGAGGGCGAGCGCCCTGCCGTGCCGTCTGCGGGCGCCACCTACACCCTCGCGGTAGCGGTGGGCGAGGTCGAGTCCGAGCCCGTGTCGTTCCTTCTCAACTGACCGATGGCATCCCCTCGCCTTCCGAAGGCACCGATGCTCGCCGATGCCCTGGCGGCACAGGACAGTGCGGCCGTCGCGCTCGCACTGCGTAATGGTGATGTGATCGTGCCGCTGCTCCCCGGTGACGGCCCCGCGCAGGTGCGGGTGTTCCGTGCGCCGGAATCGGAGCAGTTCGTGCTTCTTCTGTTTTCGGCCGCAGAGAACTATGTGCGAATGGTGCCGCAGGAGTCCGACCTCAAGGTACTCAGCTACGACCGCGGACAGCTCACCGAATTCCTGCAGTCCCACGCCGCCCGGCTCGACACCGCGTGGTTCGACGTCGCCGGTCCCCACCCGATGCAGGCCGACCCGCAGGAACTGCTGAAGGCGCTCACGCTGTAGGGGACATCTGGCACCCCCGGCGTCAGGCCCCGCTCGAGATCTGCAGGGCGGTCTCCAGCAATTCGAAATCGATCCTGGCGTGCTCCCGCGCGATGGAATCGGCAAGATCTGCGTGCTGGTTTCGGATGGCGCCGACAAGCGCCTCGTGGTCGGCGAGGGCTCGCGCCTCCATCTCCTGCATACCGTCGGGGGATCCCCACAGGTGGGCTGGCGCCACGATGCTGATGCGCGACTCGAGCTCGAACAGAACGGATTGCAGCGTTGCGTTGCGGGCCGCATCTCCGATGGCGAGATGAAGCAGCTCATCCGCCCGCTGCGATTCGCGGCCGCTTTTCGCCGAGCGGAAATCGGAGACGAGGCCATCGAGACGGGTGACGTCGTCGGCATCGCGGTTCTCGGCCGCGGCTCGCGCGATAGTACCGTGCAGTCGGCGGACCGCCTCGCAGGTGTCTTGTAGCGACTCCCACCTCGCCGTGAGAGTCCGCTGCACCGACGGGGTGGATGACGCCGGCCACTGCTCCCGCACGAAGGAGCCGCCGCCGCGCCCACGCTGCGTCTCGAGGAGTCCGCGGTCGACGAGTCGGGCGAGAGCCCCGCGCACCGTCATCCGCCCGACCTCGAGCGACGCAGCGAGGTCGCGTTCGGACGGGAGCCGGGAGCCGGGAAGGTATTCCCCGATCGCAATGGCGGTGACCAAGCGGTCGGTGATCTCATCGATCCTCGACAGCGCGGTGAGGGGCTGAGTCAGGGCACGGTAGGTGCCGGATGCGCTGCTGGCGACCACGGCATCCACGGCGGCACCGGCGGGGTCGTATTCGGTGCGCACCTCCAGCGGCCGAGCGTCCTTGGCTGCGGTCATCGCGAGGCCCCTGTCCGACCCGAGCACGTGAGCTTCTGCCGACGAGTCGCTTCCATCTTAAACATCATCAATGGTCTTGTCATAAGACCTTTAATCCATCATCATGTGAAGCACCCGTCGTCGGCACCGGCCACAAGCCTCCCGGATCGACGTCGGCCCGCCCCAAGGAGTTCGCCGTGTCAACGACTGACATCGGTGCTGTCACCGCGCAGCTCATCCCCTTCCGCACCTGGGAAACCTGGGTGCGCATCACCGAGCCGGAGGAGTCCCGCGATGGGGCGCTGCCCGTGATCGTGCTGCACGGCGGTCCCGGTATGGCCCACGATTACGTGCAAAACCTTGCGGCACTCTCATTAGGTGGCCGTCGAGTCATCCATTACGACCAGCTCGGATGCGGCCGCAGCACCCACCTTCCGGAGGCTCCCGCAGACTTCTGGTCGGTCTCCCTCTTCGTCGCCGAGTTCGAGAACGTCGTGGAGCGACTCGGACTATCGGCCTACCACCTCGTAGGACAGAGTTGGGGTGGGATGCTCGCCGCCGAGATCGCGGTCAGGCGCCCCGCAGGCCTCCGCAGCCTCACGATCTGCAATTCGCCGGCCTCCATGGAGCTCTGGGTGCAGGGCGCGATCGCGTTACGGGCAGAGTTGCCCGGTCCCGTGCGCCATGCCCTCGAGCGGCATGAGCGTGAGGGCAGCACGGAGCACCCGGAATACCTCGCCGCAGCCCAGGTCTTCTACGACCGTCACGTCTGCCGGGTGCTGCCCACCCCCGCAGATTTCGCGGCATCCGTAGCCCAGATGGAGGCCGAGCCGACCGTCTATCACACGATGAACGGGCCCAACGAGTTTCACGTGATCGGCACTCTCCGCGAATGGAGCGTGATCGAGCGGCTCCCCGCGATCTCGGCACCGACATTCGTCATCGCGGGCGAGCACGACGAGGCCGTTCCCGCCTCGTGGCAGCCCTTCGTCGACCTCATCCCGGATGCGCGCTCCCACGTGATCGCAGGGGCGAGCCACTGCGCGCACCTCGAAGACCCCGACGGCTTCATGGCTCTCGTCGGTGGATTCCTGGCCGAACACGACGCCGTCGCAGACGCCGTCCCCCACCAGCAGCTCTGACTCCCCTCAGCACCTCTCAGCACCTCTCACCCCGACACCCGCAGAGAAAGCGAACCATGACCGATACGCGCCCCCCGCACGAACAGAGTGCACAAGAGCAACTCGAGTCCTACGGATACAAGCAGCAACTGAAGCGCTCCGTCTCCACGGGAGATCTTCTCATCTACGGCCTCATCTTCATGGTGCCGATCGCCCCCTGGGCGATCTTTGGCACGGTGTACAACGCCGCCGAGGGGATGGTGCCGCTTGTCTATCTCATCGGCCTCGTGGCGATGATCTTCACGGCCCTCGCATACGCGCAGATGGCGAAATCCATTCCCCTCGCTGGCTCCGTGTTCTCCTATGTCGGTCGCGGCATCCACCCGACCGCCGGGTTCTTCGCCGGCTGGGCAATCCTGCTGGACTACCTCCTCGTTCCCACGCTGCTCTACGTGTTCGCAGCGGAGTCGATGATCGGTATCTTCCCGGAGAGCCCGCGGTGGATGTGGGCGCTTATCTTCGTGGCGATCAATACCGCCATCAACCTGCTCGGTATCAGCTCGATCAAGAAGATGAACCGGGTGTTTCTCGCAGTCGAGGTGCTGTTCATCGCGATCTTCGTCATCATCGCCGTCACCGCGCTGAACGGCGGAGTCATCCCGGGTGCAGAATTCACCACGGCCCCGATCTGGGATTCCAGCAAGGTGTCCGGTCCGCTCATCGCATCCGCTCTGTCCATCGCGGTATTGAGCTTCCTTGGATTCGACGGCATCTCGACCCTCGCCGAAGAGTCCACGGGAAAGCGCAACGCAGCAGGCAAAGCCATGATCATCGCCCTCTTCATCGTGGCATTCTTCTTCGTGCTGCAGACGTGGCTGGCCAGCGCCCTTGCTGCTGGACGCGACGCGTTCCCCGACGACCAGGTCGGCAACGCCTTCTTCCTGCTTGTGGAGCAGGCCTCGAGCAGCGGATGGTCGACCGCGTTCTTCGTGGTGAACGTGCTCGCCATCGGTATCGCCAATGCCATGGCTGCGCAGGCCGCGACCTCACGGCTGCTGTTCTCGATGAGCCGCGACCGGCAGTTGCCGAAGTTCCTCAGCAAGGTGAACTCCCGCCAGGTGCCGCAGTACGCGATCCTCACCGTCTCGGCGCTGTCGGCGGTGCTCGTGCTGTTCTTCGTGGGCCAGATCAACCTGATCGCAGCGCTCGTGAACTTCGGCGCGCTGTTCGGGTTCATGATGCTGCACCTCTCGGTGATCGTGCACTACATCGTGCGCAAAAAGTCCACGAACTACCTGCTGCATCTGGTCGTGCCGGTCGTCGGGTTCCTGATCATCGGATACGTGCTGCTCAACGCAAGCGTCGAGGCCAAGATCGGCGGAATCGTCTGGCTGATCATCGGTGCGGGAGTGTTCCTGTACTACCGGGCGACCGGGCGGAAGACCGCGTTGACCGACGCGGAGGACGACTCCCTCATCGCAACCGGGGAGCGTGGCTCACTGTGACCGAACACTTCCTCGGCAAGGAGCACGGAAAGGCGGGGTTCAGCGCCGCGGAGAAACCAGCGCTGCGCATCCGACCCGGAACCGGGGAGCGGATCGCCTTCGAGACCAGCGACGCCGTCTACGCCGAGCTGCACGACCATCACGATATGGCGAAACTCACCGCTCAGATCAACCCGGTCACCGGTCCCGTGTATGTCGAGGGTGCGGCCCCTGGCGACGTGCTCGCGGTGACGATTCACGAGATCCGCTTGAAGGAACATGGCTGGTCGGTGAGTTTGCCGGGCACGGGCGCCCTACAACACCTGATGGGCGAGCAGATGTTCACCCGGCAGGTGCCCATTGATGCTCGGGGCGTGCACGTGACCGATCGGCACGTGTTCGAGGCGAAGCCCATGATCGGATGCATCGGCACTGCGCCCGCAGAGGGGGTGAACTCGCCGATCATGCCGAGCTATCCGCAGGGCGGCAACATGGACCTCACCGACTGCAGGCCTGGCTCCGTCGTCTACCTGCCGGTGGCGGTCCCAGGGGCACTCCTGTCGATCGGCGACATCCACGCGATCATGGCCGAGGGGGAATCGTCCTTCGTGGCGATCGAGGCGGAGGGCATCGCGGTGGTGAGCGTCGACATCGTGTCGGGAATGACGCTTCGAGCGCCACGGGTGGAGACTGAAGATGAATGGGTCTTCGTCGGGCTAGGCGACCCGGTGCAGGAGAGCATCACCCGGGGATACGAGGATGCCTTCACCTTCCTTGTGAAGGATCATGGCTGGACGCGCGGGGACGCCTACGCGGTACTCAGCGCAGTGGGACACTCCCGCCTGGGCGGGCCCACAGGCTCGGCCGATCCTGACCCGTTGCATCCGTTCGCGCCGGTCGGTGCCGTGACGGTGCACCGACTGCCGAAAAGCGTGCTCTAGGAGCACGGTTGAGATCGGGCGGACGCCGGGATGCCCGCCCGATCTCCTCGCGCGGATTCCCCGACAGCACGATCAGAACTCGGGGATCTCCACTCGCTCCACGGCCGCTGCGGCGGTGGCGAACGCCCGACGGACGGCTTCACCGATGTGGCCGGCGCCGGCATCCACGATCTCGGTGAAGCCGAGGCGCTGCGCCTCGGCCGCGCGCTGCTTGGACGACGATGCCGTGCGCACCTCCCCGGCGAGGCTGATCTCCCCGACGGCGGCCAGCGTGCCGGAGAAGGCGCGATCGCGGTAGGCGCTCGCGATGGCGAGGGCAATGGCGAGGTCCGCGGCCGGCTCGGTCACCCGGATGCCGCCCACGGTGGACACGTATACGTCGAACCCGCTGAGGGCGAATGATGCGCGCCTCTCCAGCACGGCCAGCAGCATTGCCACGCGCGAGGCATCCACGCCATTCACCACCCGCCGAGGCTGGGGGGCACCGGACTTGACGATGAGTGCCTGCACCTCCACGGGCAGCGCCCGCCTGCCTTCGAC
This sequence comes from uncultured Actinomycetota bacterium, assembly GCA_963756375.1. Taxonomy (GTDB): domain Bacteria; phylum Actinomycetota; class Actinomycetes; order Actinomycetales; family Microbacteriaceae; genus Marisediminicola. The sequence goes on from CAVWNJ010000005.1 coordinate 2,585,177, forward strand.
GGCGATGGTGACGCAGGTGCCCGAGACGGCGACCTTTCCGCGGGAGAGGAACAGCCCGCTCGGGTCGGCAACCTCGGCTATGCCGTCGCCGGTCATCTCGAAGCAGCCGACCTCGTCGGTGGAGCCGAAGCGGTTCTTGTGCGCGCGCACGAAACGCAGCGCGGTCTGGCGGTCGCCCTCGAACTGCAGCACGACATCCACAAGGTGTTCGAGCAGGCGGGGACCTGCGATGGTGCCGTCTTTCGTGACGTGGCCGACGAGCAGGATCGGGATGCCGCGATCCTTCGACACCCGGATGAGCGTGGCCGCCACCTCTCGCACCTGCGACGGGCCGCCTGCGATGCCGTCGGAGAGGGCGGAGGACACGGTCTGCACCGAGTCCACGATCACGAGCTGCGGTTGCACCTCGTCGATCTGGCCGAGGATGGTGCCAAGGTCGGTCTCCGCTGCGAGGTACAAGGAGCGCTGCATGGCACCGGTGCGCTCCGCACGCAGACGCACCTGGTTCACCGACTCCTCGGCGGTGACATAGAGCACGGTCGCGCCGGTCTGCGCGACACGGGATGCGACCTCGAGCAGCAGCGTGGACTTGCCGACCCCCGGCTCGCCGCTCAAAAGGATGGTGGCTCCAGGAACGATGCCCCCGCCGAGCACTCGATCGAACTCGCCGATGCCACTCGGCCAGTGGGAGACGGATTCGCCGCCGATGTCGAGGATCGATCGGGCGGCGGACGTGTCGGTCACCCGGATGGGCTTCACCGCGCGAGAGGTGGTCGATGCCTGGGCTTCGACCACGGTGCCCCAGGCCTGGCATTCGCCGCAGCGTCCTGCCCACTTCAGGGTGCTCCAGCCGCACTCGGTGCACCGGAAATTCGACTGGGTTTTCATGTCCCGCTCAGCCTAAGCAGGGCTGCCGACATCGGGCTCCTTCCGACCGGGCGAGCCCTCGTCCGGCGGATTGGGGAGGACAGGTTGCGCAACGGATGCCGCAGCCTCCGTCACGTGCGGCGCGAACGCAGACGCCCACACGGCGTGCCCGCGGTCGTTCGGGTGGAAGAAGTCGCCCGCCACGTCGCGCAGGACCGTTCTCGCGGCGGTGCGCTGCACGGTGCTGCGGTGAAGCCGCGCCACGCGGAGGCCGTGCCGCCGTGCGAGGCGGCGCAGGATGTCGTTCGCCAGGCGCACATTACGCTCAAACCGGCCGAGGTAGAAGCTTGGCACTTCGGCGATGATCGCGTGCCGAGGAAGGGCCGCGCACAGTCGCGCCACCTGCTGTTCGAATCGCGTGGCATCGAAATCGGCCATGTCGTTCGCTCCGACGGCCACGGTCACTATGTCAGGCGCGAGCTTCGCGAGCGCAGGCAACTGCTTCTCCAGCACGTCGCTCAGACGGCCGCCGGCGAGACTGAGATTGGCGACGCGCACGGACCGCCCGGTCTCAGAACGGATGCGGTGGGCGATTAGGCCGACGTAGCCACGATCGGGGCGGCTCGCCCCGATGCCCTGTGCTGCCGAGTCGCCGAGCGCGACGTAGAGCAGGTCGCCCGATTCGCGGCGTTGCGCCCGCCAGAACGCCGAGTGCACGGGAATCGCCTCGGCCGCACGCAGAACTCCCGCGGCTCGACGACGACGGAGTGCCCGTCCCGCCGCCACCGCGCCGGCTGCGGCGAGTCCGGCGCCGGCGGTCATGATGGCGCGAAGGGGAGTCATGCCAAAAGGTTATGCGGGCGGCATCCGTCGCGGCTGGCCTTTCCCCGTCAGACAGGCGATCATCGACAAGGAGCGGGGACATTTCCCGCCACCGACTGCAATGACGCGGGGGACACATGGCCGGCTGGCGCATCAGGGACTTTCATTCGGAGGACGTCGACGGCATCCTGCACCTTTGGGAGGAGATCCGGCAGTCCGCGGCGGAGCCCGTGTATGGGCTGTCGGAGGTGCTCGCCTCCTGCGAGAAGGACCACGCCGTCGTCGCGATGCACGGCGACGAGGTGGTGGGTGCCGCAGTGGGTCGGGCGGCGCATGCGCAGGGCTGGATCGTCTTTCTGGCTACGGCGGCGGCGTGGCAGGGGCAGGGAATCGGTTCCGCGATGCTCGGCGCGCTGGAAAAGCGGATGGCACCGCACGGCCTCACCAAGCTGTCGGCGCTCATGCCGGAGACCGCCACGCGCGTGGACGCATTCATCAACCGTGGCTTCGTGGTGAAGAAGAACCTTAGATACTTCGAGCGGCATATTCCCGTTCAGCGGCAGGAGATCACGCCGCTGACCGACCTCGGCGGGCGCATCCTGCCGCAGGGCCTCTGGGATGCGGTGGGCGGAATGAGCCGGGAGAAGGAGCTCCTCGAGCGCCGGCTCGTGATGCCGCTCGCCCAGCCAGACATGGCACAGCAGTTCGGGGTCGTCCCACCCAAGTCGGTGGTTCTGTTCGGACCTCCCGGCACCGGCAAGACCACGTTCGCCAAGGCGATCGCCTCTCGCCTCGAGTGGCCGTTCGTGGAGGTCTTCCCTTCGCGCCTTGCCGCCGACCCCAAGGGCCTGGCCGGCGCGCTGCGGGAGACCTTCCTGCGCATCGCGGAACTCGAGCATGCCGTGGTGTTCATCGACGAGGTCGAGGAGATCGCCTCGCAGCGCTCGGGCGAGCCGCCGTCGCCGACGCAGGGCGTGACGAACGAGCTGCTGAAGATCATCCCCGCCTTTCGGGAGCAGGATGGCCGGCTGCTCGTCTGCGCCACGAACTTCATCCGCGTGCTCGACTCTGCGCTGCTCCGGCATGGCCGATTCGACTACGTGATCCCGATCGGCCTGCCCGATGTGGCTGCCCGCCATGCGATCTGGGAGCGCTACGTGCCCGATGCCGTCACCGACTCGGTCGACGTGGACCTGCTCGTGCGGTCGAGCGACGGTTTTTCCCCGGCCGACATCGAGTACGCCGCGCGCCGGGCATCCCAGTCCGCTCTCGAGCGAGCCTTCGACGCGACATCCCCGACCAGCGCCCCGACTGGGCCGGCGACGGCGGATTACCTCGCCGCGATCGAGTCGACCCGGATGACCGTGTCGGCCGAGGTGGCGGCGGAGTTCCTGGAGGATATCGACGCGCTCGCCCGCATCTAACGGCGTGTGCTGAGCGGGTCGCACTCGTGTACTAAGATCGACGGCGGAACCGTGTCCGAGCGGCCGAAGGTGCAACTCTCGAAAAGTTGTGTGGGTGTTGAGCCCACCGTGGGTTCAAATCCCACCGGTTCCGCCAGTGTCCTGGTTCAGGTCATCGAAATAGCCCGAATCCACATTGTGGGTTCGGGCTATTTTGCTGCCGTGGCGTTGCAGGTCGCGGGCGGCTGGCCGCTGGACGCTGGCCGCTGATCGAGCCTGTCGAGATCCGGGTCGACGCGTGCGCGTCTGACGAGAACGCCGTTCATAACTCAGGACGTTTGGGCGGATGCCCCGCGATTCGGCCCCGTGTCGGGGCTCTACCGCGCGTGGTCCTGAGTTGTGAACCGGATCCGGACCGGGGGCAGGTCTCGACAGGCTCGACCAGCGGTGTGGACGGCGGGGGTCACGACGGCTCACCACCGGGCGGTTGGCCGCTGGCCGCTGATCGAGCTTGTCGAGATCCGGGTCGACGCGTGCGCGTCCGGGCAGGTCTCGACAGGCTCGACCAGCGGTGTGGACGGCGGGCGGGTCTCGACAGGCTCGACCAGCGGTGTGGACGGCGGGCGGGTCTCGACAGGCTCGACCAGCGGTGTGGGCCACTGCGGCGCTGCTGCAACAATGGGCGGATGTCCGCCCCAGACGAGGCCGCGCTCCACGCGTCCTCCGTCGTGCCGCCGGTCGATGGCCTGCGCACGTTCCGGCAGGTGCTGGTCAACACCGCGCTGGCCAACGTCACCACCAGTTACCTCTGGTTCGCACTCACGTTCTGGGTCTACCTCGAGACCCGATCGGTGCTTGCCACGGGCGTCGTGGGTGGCGCTTACATGCTCCTGGTCGCCGTGTTCTCCATGCTGTTCGGCACCATCGTCGATCGGCACCGCAAACACCTCGTGATGGTGTTCGCGGCCTCGGTCACCCTGGTCGCCTTCGGGGTTGCCGGAGTGCTGTACCTGATCTTTCCGGAGTCGACGCTGCTCGACATCCGTTCACCGATGTTCTGGGTATTCGCCGGCATCATCCTGTTCGGCGCCGTTGTCGAGAACATGCGCAACATCGCGCTGTCGACCGTTGTCACGTTGCTCGTGCCTCAGGACCGCCATGCCAACGCCAACGGACTGGTGGGAACGGTGCAGGGGCTCGCCTTCATCATCACCAGCGTGTTCAGCGGATTGTCGATCGGTCTCCTCGGCATGGGGTGGACGCTCGTCATCGCGCTCGTGCTCACGGCCGCTGCGCTCGCACACCTCGCGGTGCTGAGGATCCCCGAGGACAAGCCGGAGAGCCATGGCGCCCGGGCGCCGCTCCTCGACCTGCGCGGCAGCATCACCGCGGTACGAGCTGCCACTGGTCTGTTCGCCCTCATCATCTTCTCCACGTTCAACAACTTCATCGGTGGCGTGTACATCGCCCTCATGGACCCCTACGGCTTGGAGATGTTCCGGGTGGAGGTGTGGGGCCTCGTGTTGGGCGTCACCTCAACCGGGTTCATCCTCGGCGGCCTGCTGGTCGCCAAGTTCGGCCTTGGTCGCAACCCGATCCGCACCATGTTGTCGCTCGTGATCGTGATGGGCATCATCGGGGCGCTGTTCACGATCCGCGAGTGGTGGTGGCTCTACGCGGCGGGCATCTGGGTGTACATGATGCTCATTCCCGCCGTGGAGGCGGCCGAGCAGACGGTCATTCAGAAAGTCGTTCCCTTCCGCACCCAAGGGCGGGTGTTCGGGTTCGCCGCCGCGTTCGAGTCGGCGGCCGCTCCCGTTACGGCGTTCCTGATCGCGCCGATCGCGGAGTTCTTCATCATCCCGTTCATGAACTCCGAGGACGGCCAGGTCAGGCTCGGCTGGATGCTCGGCGAGGGGCAGGCGCGCGGTATCGCCCTCGTGTTCCTCATCGGGGGAGTGGTGATGACGCTGGCGGCGATTGCCGCGTTCTTCACACGGTCGTACCGTCGTATCTCCCAGAAGTACCTCGACGACGCGACCCTGTAGCGCCACGGTCGCTTCTGCTCTGCATGTTCCCTGAGGATCTGTCCAAGCCGGTCACCGTGGGAGTACGCTCATGGCACTCGATTGGAGCCCACCTCATGAAACGCTCTGTAGCCGCCCTCTTCGCCGGCGTCGCACTCTCGCCCCTTCTCATCACGGCGGCAGCCGTTCCCGCGTCGGCCCACGACCGGGACGACGACCGGGATCGCGGGAAAGACCGTGATCGTCCGGTCAGCTATCAGCTCGAAGGCGATCCGGGTGGCTCGAAATTCGAGGGCATCGGCACCGACGAGCGGCGGCGCACCTTCTACGTGACCGAGGTGACCGGCGGAGAGATCCACCGCGGCGAAGCCCGATCCTCCGAGACGGAGGAGTGGCTCGCGGGCGACGGCACCGACGGGCGGTTTACTGCACGCGGCGTGACCACCGACCGTCGCGGCAACGTGTACATTGCGGGCGGTCCCAACCGCACCGACACCGGTGGGCCCGACCTGTGGGTCTACGACAAGGGCGGTGATCTGCTCGCGGCCCTTCAGGTGCCGGGCGAGGGCGCCTTCCTCAACGACGTGTGGATCGGGCCGGATGGCGCGGCCTACTTCACCGACTCCAACGGTGCCCGAATCTTCCGCCTCGTGGAGGGCGATGACGGCTACGAGGTGACACTGTGGACCGACGCATCCGACACCATCGCGACCCCTGCCGGGTTCAACCTGAACGGCATCGTCACAAGTCCCGACCGGAAGGCGCTCATCGTGGCGCAGAGCAACACCGGTCAGTTGTGGCGCTTTGATCTCTCGGATGCGTCGGTGTCGCTCGTTGACACCGGCAGCGTCGACCTCTCTGGAGCCGATGGACTGGTGCGTCGGGGCACGGAGCTCACGGTGGTGCGCAACTTCGCCCGAGTCGTCACCACGCTGCGCCTCGCTCCTGACGGCGCGTCGGCCACGCTGATCGAGGAGCGCGCGAGCGACCCTTCCAGGGTGCTCACGACCGCCAAATACCTTGGGGGGCGCATCCTCTACGTCGACAGCAAGTTCGATGAGGCGGTGGCTGCACCGCCGTACGAGGTCGTCACGAACCCGTTCCAGTTCTAGGGGCCCCGCGGATCGACCAACCCCGCTGATCGAGCCCGCCCCGCTGATCGAGCCCGTCCCGCTGATCGAGCCTGTCGAGATCCACACCGCCCCGCTGATCGAGCCCGCCCGCTGATCGAGCCTGTCGAGATCCGCGCCGCCCGCTGATCGAGCCCGCCCGCCGATCGAGCCTGTCGAGATCCGCACCACCGCTCCACGCATCGAGCCTGTCGAGATCTCCTACAAACCACGCCTCCACCCACCACGCTTCGATCGAAAGAGGCAGAATGGGTGTGCGGAGGGGAGGGGCCGATGATGTCGCTGTTCCGTCGCCGTCGTCGACGCCCCAAACTCGCCCCGTTCGAGCATCCCCCAGAGGCCGAGCCGGCCCCGGTGCGACGCATTGTCGACGAGGGCGTGATGATCGCCGCTGCGGCGGTGCGGATGACGCTGAAGAACCGCATCATCGTCGGCGCGCTGCGTGAGCGGCTGGATTTCGACCGGCAGGCCCTCATCGCGCAGGCCCGCATCGAGTTCGAGTTGCTGGCCACCCGCAACGATGAGGCCGCGAAGCGCTTCCGCCGCCATGGTGCCGATGGGCTGAGGCCGATGATCGATCTCACCGGGCGATCAGTCAGGGAGGATGAACTCGAGGATCGCCACGCGCGCATCTTCGCCCGCACCACGAAGGTGCTTCTGGAGGCGGCATCCGACGAACCCACCCTCGCGGCCATCGTGGAGCAGGCCCGAACTGAGGCCTGGACCGAGATCGCGACCGCCATCACCGATCGCATCGAGTGTGCAGCGGCGCCCTGCAACGACCCGAATTACGAGAAGTATCGTTCCGCGCGGTTGCGGGCATTCGTTGACATCGACCTGGCCTCATTGGCGTATCCGGGGGAAGAGTCAGGTTACGACCTGGGCGCGGATTTCTTCGTCGACCGCTAGCTCCGACCCGCGGCGTCGATGACCGCAGCTCTACCATGAACAATGGCATCGACGCGCATGCGTTTCGGCCCGGCGACGCTGGGCAGGATGAGACTCACGTCGCAGTTACTGCTCGCGCCCGGCGGCGCGGATGTCCAGACCGCTGTGCGCTGGATGACGGCGATGCAGGCGCAGGACCTGGCCGCTGCATTGTGGGCGGTGGGTGCGAGGGTGCCCTCTGTCGGCGTGAGCGGGGTACGTGCAGCGCTCAACGCGGGCACGGTGGTGCGCTCGTGGCCGTTGCGCGGCACCCTGCACCTCGTCGCATCCGAAGACCTGCGCTGGATCCTCGCTCTGACTTCACCGCGCACGGTGCGGGCTGCGGCCGGGCGACACCGGCAGCTGGCGATCACCGAACGAGACGTGGCGGTGTGCCGCGACATTGCACTCGAACTGGCCGCGGGGCGTGGATCCACACGGGCGGAGCTATTCGCCGCCTTCGAGGCCGCGGGTCAAGCGACGGCAGGCCAGCGCGGCATTCACCTTCTGTGGATGCTCTGCCAGAGCGCAACACTCGTGCTCGGGCCGGTCGAGGGCACCCAGCAGCGATTCGTGCCCTTCGACGAATGGATCCCCGTGTCGCGCGAGGTCGTCGGAGAGGAGGCGGTCGCCGAATTGCTCACGAGATATGTGCGGAGTCACGGACCCGCCACGATCCGCGACTTCGCCTGGTGGTCCGGCATCGCGCTGACCCCGGCGCGGGCGGCGTTGGCGGCGGTGCGGCCTCAGCTGGAGGAGGTCGAACTCGACGGCACCACCTATTGGCTCCCGATTCAGACGGCACCGCTCCTCGACTCGGCGCCGGTGCCCGGTGGCCGATCGGTTCTGGCGCTCCCTGGCTTCGACGAGTTCCTCCTCGGCTATGCCGACCGCAGTCTCGTGCTGCCGCCCGTTCATGCGTCGAAGATCGTGCCCGGCGGGAACGGAGTGTTCAGGAGAACGGTGGTCGTCGGCGGTCAGGTGGTGGGTACCTGGGATGCCGCAACCACAACGCACCCCGCGATGCCGACGATGTTCGACAGCGAAGGTGCGCTCAGCGCTACGGCCGGTGCCGGCTTCCGCCGCGCCGCGGAGCGATATGCCCGGTTCCTGAACACCTGAGCTGTGACCTCCCGGCGAAGACGCCAGCCTAGGCTTGAGGCAACATCAGCCCAAAGGAGAGCGCCCATGGAATCCTCCGAAACGTCGCCGTGGTGGCAGTCGGCCGTCGTCTACCAGATCTACCCGCGCAGCTTCGCGGACTCCAACGGCGACGGCATCGGCGACCTGCCGGGCATCCTCGGCCGGCTCGATCACCTGAAGGCCCTCGGCGTCGACGTGATCTGGCTCTCGCCGATCTACCGGTCTCCTCAGGCAGACAACGGCTACGACATCAGCGACTACCAGGACATCGACCCGGTGTTCGGCACGCTCGAGGACTTCGACCGTCTCCTCGCCGCGGTGCATGAGCGTGGGATGAAGCTGCTGATGGACCTCGTGGTGAACCACACCTCGGACGAGCATCCGTGGTTCGTCGAGTCCCGCTCCTCCCTCGACAGCCCGAAACGCGACTGGTACTGGTGGCGCGACCCGCGCGAGGGTCACGAGGCGGGTGCAATCGGCGCTCAGCCGAACAACTGGGAGTCGTTCTTCTCCGGTCCTGCCTGGACCCTCGACCAGTCCACCGGGCAGTACTACCTGCACCTGTTCGACCGCAAGCAGCCCGACCTCAACTGGGAGAACCCGGAGGTGCGCTCCGCCGTCTACGAGATGATGCGCTGGTGGCTCGACCGCGGTGTGGACGGCTTCCGGATGGACGTCATCAACTTCATCTCCAAGGTGACCTCTCTGCCGGACGGCACCCCGAAACCGGGCGAGTCCCTCGCCGGTCACTCCGCCTCCACCCTCTCCGGACCCCGCATCCACGAGTTCATGCAGGAGATGCACCGCGAGGTCTTTGGCGACAACGCCGGAAAGTACCTCACGGTGGGGGAGATGCCGGGGGTCACCCCTGAGGACGCCGTGCTGTTCACCGATCCGTCGCGTCGCGAGCTCGACATGGTCTTCCAGTTCGAGCATGTGTCGCTCGACCAGGGCGAGACCAAGTTCGATGTGCTCGACCGGGACGTTCCCGCGCTCGCGTCGACGCTCGCCAAGTGGCAGACCGAGCTGGGCGACCGCGGATGGAACAGCCTGTATCTGAACAACCACGACCAGCCGCGCATGGTGTCGAGGTTCGGCAACGACTCCGAGCATTGGCTGCACTCGGCGAAGGCCCTCGCCATCATGCTGCACCTGCACCGCGGAACGCCGTACATCTACCAGGGCGAAGAGCTGGGCATGACCAATGTGCCGTTCGAGGGGCTCTCGGCATTCCGCGATGTGGAATCGCTCAACTTCTTCGCCGCTGCGGTCGAGTCGGGCACCCATCCGGATGTACTGCTGGCGGGCCTCCGCGTGATGAGCCGCGACAACGCCCGCACTCCCGTGCAGTGGGATGCCTCGCCCCACGCGGGCTTCACCACCGGCATCCCGTGGATCGACGTGAACCCGAACCACAGTTGGCTGAATGCGGAGGCTCAGCGGCACGACGAGGATTCGGTGCTCGCGTTCTACACGAAGGTGATCGCGCTGCGGCACAGCAACGAGATCGTGCGCACCGGCGATTACGTGCCGCTCATCATCGACGACGACGCGGTATACGCGTTCGTCCGCAGTGCTGAATCAGGGTCGCTGCTCGTCGTGGCGAACCTGTCTGACGACGAGCAGCAGCCCTCGGTCGACCCCGACTGGTTCGATTCGGAACTGATCCTCTCCAGCTATTCGGAGGTCGCGGCGGACCCCGCCACCTTCCGGCCGTGGGAGGCCAGGGTCTACTCGCGGCGCTCCTAGTCGCAGCCGGTTCCGGCCCTCAGGCGAGTTCGAGGAACCGGCGCCGGTTGCGTTTCAGCACCGCGTAGATCACCGACGCGGTGATGAAGACGCCTGGCCAGAGCACGATCACGGTGAACTCGAGCGCGCCGACGAACGGATTCGACGGGCCCTGCGTGAGGCCGCCGACCGCCAGCAGGAACAGCCCGATCGCGAGCGCCGACAGCACCCGCACCGCGCGGAACTGCAGCGTCTCGGTGATGCGCGCGTAGAGCACGGCCTGCGCCACCTCCCGCGGTTCCACTCGGTCGGGTCGTCCGGTGCGTACCGCGCGCCGAACGGCCCCGAAACGGTCGGGGTCGAGGGTCGATGCCTGCCGAGCTGCACGCGGGTGGATGGGTCGTCCGATGAGCATCACGATCGCCGCGACGAACAGCCCGCACCCGGCTCCCTGCAGGATGCTGCCGAACACGTTCGTGCCCGGCGACGGAATCAGCGCGAGGGCCACGGCGACCGTGACGACGACGGCGACCGCTGTCACGACGATCGTGTACCGGGGATTCGGCCAGCCCGCGTCATGCTGATAGATCAGTGGCGGCATCCGCGCCCTTTCTTCAGGGATGAACGGATGATACGCCGCGTCATCCGAGCACCGCCTCGACTCCGCCGACCATCACGCCGCGCGCGCCTCGTGCGAGGGCTCGATCGGCGTCTGCACCGGTGCGGGCGATGAATCCGATCACCGGCTTACCGGTGTCGACCACGGTGTTCCAGCCGTCGTCGGAACCCCCGATGTCGATGCCGAGGATGTCCCAATACGATTCCGTGGCGGAGAGCAGCCCGGGATTCTCCTCGAGCCCCTGCGTGTAGTAGTACCCCCACGTGAGGTAGCCGCGGGCTCTCGCGGCGGTGGCCCACTCGAGGCCCGTGCAGTAGTACTTGGCGATGAACACGTTGGTCGGGTCGTCGGCGGCGGCATCCATGATGTCGAGCAGCTCCGGATAGAACGCGGGCGCCACGTGCTTGGGGTCGACGAAGATCGTGTGGGTGGCCGAGTGGGCCTCGATCAGTTGCTCGAACCGGAGGTACCGACGCGCGGGTTGGGCGGGGTCGCCGGTGGTCGACGCGGTGATCTCGAATTGGCTGATGGACTCCCACGGATGCTCGGCAGCAACGAACTCGTCTGTGCCGGAGGTGCGATCGAGCGTCCTGTCGTGCAGGCCGAACCACACCCCGTCGGAACTCCGGGCGAGCGAGATCTCGAGGGCGTCAGCCCCGCGATCGACCGCATTCGCGTAGGCGAAGCCCGACATCTCCGGCCAGTCGGAGGAGCCCCCGCGATGCGCGATGAAGAACGGGTCGCCCGTGAGCAGGTCGTCGACGAGCCGTCCGCGGGTCCCGGCGTTCAGCGACATCGCGGTGGGGATGCCGATCGCAGCGGCGAGCGTCACCCCGACGGCTGCGCCGATCATCGCGCGCCGGGACACCGGGCGACGACGGCGCTGCGGCTCGTCGGAGGTCACGTCGGCGGATGAGGGATGCGCGGTCCGCGGTCAGAGAGCGGTGCGGGCACGCCGTTCGGCATCGCGCTCCGCTACCCGCTCCTTCTCGGAACGAACCTCGGCCTGGGTAGCCCGTTCCTGCACGAGCCACTGCGGTGGCGCCTGCAGCAGGGCGCTGATCTCGGCGGTCGTGAGCGGTTCGGTGATGCCGCCACGGGCGAGACCCGAGATCGACACGCCGAGCTTGCCCGCAACGACGGGGCGGGGGTGAGGTCCGGTGGTCCTGAGCTCGGTGAGCCAGGCCGGGGGATCCGCCAGCCACTGGGTGAAGGTGTCGCGCGAGATCGGTGAGTCACGGATCTCGGCGGGTGCGGCAGGGAGGTAGATGCCGAGCTTCTTCGCCGCCGTCTCGGGTTTCATCAGCTGGGGTTTCTTCGACGCGGTCATCGCTCAAGAGTAGCCGTCGGAAGGGGTCCGATCCGGCTGGGCTAGCCTGAAGGCCGAGGTCGGGAGCCGACCGGGACCGGGAGGGCCGACCGTGGCCGAGCAACCGTCGTCGTTCACCATCGCCGCCGTCGCGGGGGTGACCCTCACGAAATGGACGAGGGCATGGGAGGAGCGCCGCGCCGACGCCCCGCTCGTCGTGACCCGCGTCTCGGCCGACGATCAGGCCGCGGTGCTCCGTGACAGCCGGGCGGATGTGAGCTTCGTGCGACTGCCCGTCGACGACGCTGGGCTCAGTGTCATCCCCCTCTACCGGGAGATCCCCGTCGTCGTGGCTCCCAAGGGCCACGCCATCGAATCGACCGAGCAGGTGACACTCGCCGACCTCAGCGGCGAGACGATGCTGAGCGGTGACCCCGCCGACGCGATCGACCTGGTCGCGGCCGGGGTCGGCGTGATCGTCGTGCCGCAGTCCATCGCTCGCCTTCACGCTCGAAAAGACGTGATCGCCCGGCCCGTCACGGATGCGCCCGACACCGGAATCGCCCTCGCCTGGCTGGCCAACGAGACAACGGAGAGGGTAGAGGAGTTCATCGGGATCGTTCGCGGACGCACGGCGCGCAGTTCCCGTGCCACCCCGACACCGCCGACGCCCAAGCCGACCCGTGCGCCGAAGGCCGGCAAGGCGGCAAGGCGCGGGCAAGGCAGCCACCGGCCGCCCGGCCAGGAGGCCCGGGGCACGGCCGAAGAAGTCGCGATAGTACGCGACCGGGACCGCGTTCGCGAGGGGATGTCCCGGAGTGGTCGGCACCGTAGCGTCGAGTGTGGCGAACCCGCCCGGAGCAGTAAGGACCCCATGACTCAGGCAGACGACACGTTCCAGAACGACGACGTGAAGAAGGATTTCGTCCCCGCGGCGAAGTCGGAGCGGGACACCGCGGCGAAACAGGACTCCTCACCGACAGACAGCGCCACCGCGCAGGAATCCGAGGTGGACGAGAAGCAGATCGCGGTGCTGCCGGGCACGGGCGGACCGGACGACGTGGGCGACATCGAGGTCGATGAGAGTGAACTCAATATGAGTGGTGACTCGATCCCCGGGCATCCGAAGCCAGGCAGCGGCGACTGAGGTCAGTCCTCCGGCGTCGTGAGGCCGCGGTCGGCCCGTCCCTGGGCGGCCACCGCGGCCGAGCGCTCGGCAAGCCGGCGCTGCACCTGAGCCTGGGCGTCGGTTGCGAAGCGCTCATCGAGTGGCGCATTCACGTGGTCGTTGTGCCCGCCAAAGCGCCGCATGTACTCGTCGAGGCCGGGCCCCGACTCCCACGAGGTGATGAGGCAGTACCGCGGGTCCGGTCCGCTGTGCCACACGGCGTGCCAGAAGCGCTGCGTGTCCACGATCACCTGCGCGCCGGCGGGGAGCGGGATGCGCACCTCGGTGGTCGGATCGAACCGATCCTCCCGAAGCACGAGGAACGAGTCGGGGTCGTCGGAGAGATTGAAGAACGCCCTCACGATCCAGCCCGTGCCGTCGGGGTTGAGGCGATTGTTGTCGTCCTGGTGCAGGTTGTAGAGGGTGCTCGCGTACTCGTTCGGCTGCAGTTCGATCACCCGGCAGCGGCCCACATTCGTTTCGGGCTCCTGGGCGCGGCGGGCGAGACTCGGGGCGGCGTCCACCTGCGAGCGAATCCACACGCCGTCCTTGTCGGTGCGGGGCGGTGTGTGGTTCCAGAAGCCGTCCACCTCGATCTCGCCGAACGCGCTGGTGAGGGGGGCGAAGCGGGTGACACCAGACGACTTCCAGTCCACGTACTCGAGATCGAGCCACTCGGGGGCATCCGCCGTCTGGTCGTACCGGTCGAGGATCACGAAGCCCTTCTCGTCGATGAGACGGGACTTGATGTAGCTCATGGCGGGGCGTGCCCTTCCGGTCGGAGAACCGGCTCGATGGTGACCGGCTCGACTTAGGCAACCCTAACATCGCGGTTCTCCGCCTGTTGAGGCGGGAGTGCCCCGCCGAACGGAGGGACCGCAGTGTTCAGCACCACGCACGGGCGGTGCTGCGTAGAATTTCAGGCAAGCGAAGGAGCCGCGTGGGCGAGAAGACCAGAGGACGTGACGGTTTCGACCCGCGCTTCGACCCGGCGTTCCAGCCCGGCTACGACCCCTCCACCGGCTCCGCCATACCAGGCCGCCAGTTCGAGTCGCGCTCGCCGGATGCCCCAGCCCAGGCCGCGCCGAGCGCGGGCGCAGGGCTCGCTGCCACCGAGGCGGGGCCGCGTCATCCCCTCGCCGGTGCGCCCGTCCCGTGGGACCAGATGGTCGGCCATCCGCCAGCGGGATCGCTCTCCGTGCAGGATGCCCCCGTACCGGAGGCTGCGGAGGAGGTTCCTGCGGCCAGCGCCGGAGTCAGGCAGTTGGCGCGGAATCCGTTCGTCATCGCGCTGTGGTCGGTCAGCGGCGTGTTCGTGCTTGCGGGTGCCGGGTTCACGCGATTGCTCACGCAGGCGGGGGCGGCTCTCAACACCTCGAGCAGCCCGGCGTTCGACTTCTTCCTCGTCTCCTCGTTGGTGTTCGCAGCGCCGTTGCTCATCGTGCTGGGTTTCGCCACGGCGACCGCGACACTGTTCCTCTTCGCGGTTCGGTGGCGCGGCCGGCCCTGATCGCCGGCCGGGTCAGGACTGGCAGCGCGGACACCAGAACGTCTCGCGTTCCTGCAGTGCGTCCACGCCGAGCCGTCCCTCCTGCACGGTGGTGCCGCACCGCAGGCACGGGCGACCCGCCCGGCCGTAGACCCAGTCGGTGTTACCGCGCAGCCGCCCGGTCGTGGTGCGTTCCACGCGGTCCTTATTCGCGTGGATCAGCCGGTGCGCGAGGGAGATCATCCGTTCCGGGTCCTGCACCTCGCCGACGGGTGTCGTCGGCAGGACTCCGCGCAGGAAGCACAACTCGTTGCGGTAGACATTTCCGAGCCCGGCGATCGCGCGCTGATCGAGCAGGGCGAGCCCGATGGGCCGCGCCGGGTCGGAGGTGACTCGCCGCAGAGCCTCGGCCGCGTCCCAGTCGGCCCCGAGGATGTCCGGGCCGAGGTAGCCGACCACCGACTCCTCCTCGACGGTGGGAACAACCTCCACCACACCGAGCGAGAAACCCACCGCCACCCATTCGGATGTCGCGAGGATCGCCCGTGCGCTGTGGCCGGGGCGACGCCAGGGGCTACCCGGGCGGTAGAGGTGCCACGACCCCTCCATCTTCAGGTGGGAGTGGATGGTGTACTCCCCGATGCGCATGAGCAGGTGCTTGCCGCGGCTGGCCACCTCGTGCACCGTGTCGCCGGTGAGGTCGACCGTCGCGAACTTCGGCACGCGGATGTCGCAGCGGGTCAGCTCCCGTCCGGCGAGAGCCGCTGAGAGGTTCTTGGCCGTGCGATAGACGGTGTCGCCCTCAGGCACGGTGCACCCCGTCGAACAGCGGCGGCATCACGCGCGCAACCTCAGGCCCTGCGGGGTGGTGGAGAACCCCGCCTCGGTGAGCGAATCTCCCACCGCGGTACCGATCACGAACGCCCCGTCGACCTTTTCCACCCTGAGGCGACCGAGCGAACGGCGGATCGTCGTCGCGAGCGCGGCGGCCGCGGGGCCGAACAGCGCTTCATCGGCCCCGAACGTGAGCACCGTCTTGCCTCCGCGTTCCACGTAGAGCACCAGATGCCCATCCACGAGCACCACGAGCGCGCCCGCCTTGCGCCCCGGGCGGTGTCCGCGGCGGTCGTCTTCGGCGACCGTCGCGGGCGCTGCCGGCCAGGGGAGCGCTGCGCCGTAGGGGTTCGCGGGGTCGGTGGCGGCGAGCACGATGGCCACCGGGTCGAGCGCTGCCCCCTCGAGCCCGGCATCCGTCGCACGGGTGAACGAGCGCAGACGGTCGACCGTCGGACCCGTGGCGAACTGCGCGGCGCCGAGTCCCTCGACGAAGTAGCCGCGGCGAGCCCTTCCGGTCTCCTCGAAGCCGCTCAGCACCTTGTACACGAAGCCGAAACCGCCGCGGATGCCCTCGGTGACTACCGCGCCTCGCGTGACCACCCCGTGCCGCTCCAAGAGCAGCTCAGCGGAGGCGAGACCCCGCACCGTCGCATCCGGCTCGGCAAGCGGCAACAGCGACCAGCGTCCGGCTACGCTCGGCGGCCCGCCGGTGGACGGCAGGGTGGGGCGGGCCACGCGACCTCGATACGACCGGGCGCGGGGAGCGGGGCGCCGAGCCGTGGTGGTGCCCCCGAGGTAGGAACGAAGTGGGGTGAACGTGTCGTTGGTGATGAGGCCCGACCAGACCAGGTCCCAGAGTGCGGTGGTGAGTGCCTTGTCGTCGAGGCTCCCGACCGCGGTCGACAGTTGGCGGAAGAAGTACGCGCCGCCACCGGCGAGGGCCGCGAGGATCGCGCGCTGCAACTCGGTCGTGTCGTCGCCCGTCGGCTCGGCGAGCGTGAGGGGCGCGGCGTCCGCGAGGTGCAGGCTGATCCATCCGTCGTTCCCGGGGAGCGACCCGGCACCCGACCAGATCACCTCACCGCTCGCCGTGAGCTCGTCGAGCATCACGGGCGAGTAATCACGCACGCGGGCGGGCAGCACGAGTGACTCCCATGCGGATGCCGGCAGGGCGACACCGGCCAACTGGTCGATCACCTGTGCCACGCCGTCGACTCCGCGCACCTGCTCGGTCACGTGCTGCCAGGCGGGGAGGAAGCGTCCGAGGGTCGCCTGATCGACCGGCTCCACCTCGTGTCGAAGCGCCGCGAGCGATCGACTCCGAAGACGCCGCAGCACCTCCACGTCGCACCACTCGCTGCCCGAGCTCGCCGGACGGAACTCGCCCTCCACCACACGGCGCTGCTTCTCCAAGCGACGGAGCGTGTCGAGCACCACGGCCGTGCCCGTGCCGAGACGGTCGGCGGCGTCGGCGACGGTGAACGGGGCATGCGTTCGGGCGTAGCGCCCCACCAGGTCGCCGAGTGGATCCTCCACCGGTTCGATGAACGCGGTGGGGATGCCGATCGGCAGCGGGGTGCCGAGTGCGTCACGAAGGCGGGACGCATCCTCGATGACCGCGAACCGGTCGGCTCCGGCCCGCCAGACCCGGTTCGCCCGGGAGAGCTCCTCGAGCCAGGCGGTGACGTCGGCCGGTGCCTCCTCGGTCGACTGCACGCGTGCCCGGATCTCGTCGACCGAGAGTGGACCGAGGATGCGCAGCAGATCCACGACGCCCTCGGCGCCCTTCACTCTGCGATCGGGGGCGAGTCGTTGCAGTTCGAGTTCGGTCTGCTCGATCACCCCGGCGTCGAGCAGTTCCCGCAGCTCGGCGCGCCCGAGGAGCTCGGCGAGCAGACCCGCATCGAGCGAGAGCGCGGCCGCGCGGCGCTCGGCCAGCGGCGAGTCCCCTTCGTACATGAAGGCCGCGACATAGCCGAACAGCAGCGACCGCGCGAAGGGCGACGCCTGATCGGTCTCGGCTTCGACCACGCGGATGGCGCGGCTCTCGATCTCGCGGGCGAGCTGGGTGAGCGCGGGCAGGTCGTAGACGTCCTGCAGCACCTCGCGCACCGCCTCGAGCACGATGGGGAAGCTCGGATAGCGCGCGGCCACCGACAGCAGCTGCGACGCGCGCTGCCGTTGCTGCCAGAGCGGCGATCGCTTGCCCGGGTTGTAGCGCGGCAGCAGCAGGGCTCGAGCGGCGCACTCGCGGAATCGTGCCGCGAAGAGCGCGGAACCGCCGACCTCCTCCGTGACGATCTCGGCGAGTTCGTCGGGTTCGAACAGGAACAGCTCGGCGCCGGGCGGCTCGCTGTCGGTGTCGGGGATGCGCGCGATCACCCCGTCATCGCTCGCCATCGCCGCGCCGTCCATGCCGTGACGATCGCGGATGCGTGCAGCGACGGCGAGAGCCCATGGCGCGTGCACCTGCATGCCGTAGGGCGAGTGCATCACCACGCGCCAGTCACCGAGTTCGTCGCGGAAGCGCTCGACGACCAGGGTGCGGTCTGAGGGCACGTGCGAGGTGGCCTTCTTCTGATCGGCGATGAACGCCACGAGGTTGGTGGCGGCGCGCGGGTCGAGCCCCGCGGCATCCAGACGCTCCTCGATGCCCTCGCCTCGCTCGAGCGCGCGGGTGAACTCCCCGATGGCCCGGCCCAGCTCCGCCGGACGACCGATGCCGTCACCTTTCCAGAACGGAACGCGCCCCGGCTGGCCGAACGCGGGTGTCACCAACACCCGATCGTGGGTGATGTCCTCGATCCGCCAACTCGTGGCGCCGAGGGCGAACACGTCGCCCACGCGGGACTCGTAGACCATCTCCTCGTCGAGCTCGCCGACGCGCCCGCCGCTCTTCGTCGGGTCGGCGCCCACCATGAAGACCCCGAACAGTCCCCGGTCTGGGATGGTGCCGCCGCTCGTCACCGCCAGCCGCTGGGCGCCGGGGCGACCGGTGATGGTGTTCTTCACCCGGTCCCACACGATGCGCGGGCGTAGCTCCGCGAACTCGTCGCTCGGGTAGAGGCCGCTCAGCAGGTCGAGGGTGGCGTCGTAGGCGCTGCGCGGAAGGCTCACGAAGGGCGCGGCCCGCCGCACGGTGTCGAACCATTCCTCCACGTCGAGGGTGTCGAGCGCCACCGCCGCGACCGTCTGCTGGGCCAGCACGTCGAGGGGGTTGGTGGGGATGCGCATGGCTTCGATCTGGCCCGCAGACATCCGTTCGCTCGCCACGGCGGAGTGGATCAGGTCGGCCCGGTGCTTCGGGAAGATCACCCCGCGCGAGATCTCCCCGACCTGGTGGCCCGCCCGCCCGACGCGTTGCAGTCCGCTCGCGACCGACGGCGGCGCTTCCACCTGGATCACCAGGTCGACCGCGCCCATGTCGATGCCGAGTTCGAGAGAGGAGGTGGCGACCACGCAGCGCAGCCTCCCGCTCTTCAGGTCGTCTTCGATGAGGGCGCGCTGGTCCTTCGAGACCGATCCGTGGTGCGCGCGGGCGAGCACGGGATCCGCAGCGACGGCCGTCGGCGCGCCCGCCACCTCGCCGTCAACCGCACCGCTCGCCTCGCGGGCAGCTTCGGTCTCCGCCGCCGTGCGCTCCACATAGATCTCGTTGAGCCGTGCGGTCAGCCTCTCCGAGAGGCGGCGGGAGTTGGCGAACACGATGGTGGAGCGGTGGCGCAGGATGTGATCGACGATGCTCTCCTCCACATGGGGCCAGATGGAGCCCTGCTGTGGTTCGGAACTCGCGGCGGCGGAGCCCTCGCGCACGGGCGCGGTGCCGAGTTCGGTCATATCGTCCACCGGAACGAGCACGGTCAGGTCGAATTTCTTGGTGGATGTCGGCGCGACGATGGTCACCGGTGCCCCACCGGCCAGAAAGCGCGCCACCTCCTCTCGCGGCCGCACGGTCGCTGACAGCCCGATTCGCTGCGCGGGTGTCTCGAGCAGGGCATCCAGTCGCTCCAGCGACAGCGCGAGGTGTGCCCCGCGTTTGGTGTTCGCCACGGCGTGCACCTCGTCGATGATCACTGTCTCGACTCCGCGCAGCGTCTCCCGCGCGGACGCCGTGAGCATGAGATACAACGACTCGGGGGTGGTGATGAGGATGTCGGGCGGGTTCTTCTGCAGAAGACGCCGGTCGCCCGAGGTCGTGTCGCCCGATCGCACGCCCACGGTGACCTGCGGTGGGCTCATTCCGAGGCGCTTCGCGGTCTGGGTGACGCCCACGAGCGGCGCGCGGAGGTTTCGCTCCACGTCGACGGCCAGCGCCTTGAGCGGCGAGATGTAGAGCACCCGGGTGCGGCGCTGCGGATCCTCGGGCTCGGGAGTGGAGGCGAGGCGGTCGATCGACCAGAGGAACGCCGCGAGGGTCTTGCCGGAGCCGGTGGGCGCCACCACGAGGGAGTGGGATCCCGCGGCGATCGCGGCCCAGGCGCCGGACTGTGCCTCCGTCGGCGCCGGGAATGCCCCGATGAACCAATCGCGGGTCGCGCGCGAGAAGAGGTCCAGCGGAGAGCCCATGGCACCATCATCCGTCACACCACTGACATTTATCTGCTCATGCCGTGGCCCACCGATAATGGGGCGACCGGTCGCAGGAATCGACCGCTCTGGGCTGGAGGCGGCAGGCATGGGTGAGGCGCAGGGCGAGGCAGGCTCGGATGCCGCGATCGCGGCCGGACTGACGGAGCTGCTCAAGGCGACCGCGGCCACCCTCGCGGAGAGGGGCGCCAAGGATGAGGCCATCGGCGAGTTGCGCCAGCCGCGCAAGATTCTGCTCGTGACGAGGGCGGCGGTGATGGAGCCGATCGGGCGGGCGTGGCGCCTCGGCGTGGTGCTGCTCGACCGGGATGGTCGCCTGTATGCCACCGGCAAGATCACCAGGGCAGTCGTGCCGGGGCATCCGACCGGCCTGTCGGCCTCGGTCGAGCAACGGCGCGCCGATCGACTGGCCGCATCACGCGGGCGTTTCGCCCCGGGCGACGTGATCAATTACGAGGTGACCGCGATCCCGATCGACATTCCTGCGATGCGCGACGGCACCGGCCCGATCGCCCTCCGCGACGGCGAGGCCGTGGTACGGCTGCCCACGGGGGGCTCCGTTCCGCTCGGGGCGTACCTTGCCGACCGGGTCGAGGTGATGAACACGAACTGGGATCCGTGGACGGAGTAGCCGCCGTCGACAGGTAAGAATGGAGCATGAGCTCCGTAGGCACTCCCGACCCGAACTCAGGCTGGCTGTCCGACGACGAACTGTCGGAGATTCGGCGGCGACTGCCACTGCTGTATGTGGAGGCGATCCCGGTGCGGGTCGACGGGCTCGGTCAGGTGACCGAGGTCGGCATTCTGCTGCGGGCCAACGCGGTCGGCGCGATCACCCGCACCCTCGTCTCCGGGCGGGTGATGTATGGCGAGACCCTGCGTAGCGCCCTCTTCCGCCACCTCGAGAAGGATCTCGGGCCCATGGCGTTCCCGCTGCTGCCCGCCAGTGCCACCCCGTTCTCGGTGGCCGAGTACTTCCCGTTCCCCGGTGCCCAGTTCACCGATGAGCGCCAGCACGCGGTGTCCCTCGCCTACGTCGTTCCCGTCACCGGTTCCTGCGATCCGCGGCAGGATGCGCTCGAACTCACCTGGATGACACCCGAGGACGCCGCGTCCGATGCGATCGCCGCCGAGATGGAGGGCGGCCGCGGAGCGCTGCTCCGCGCGGGCCTCGCGTCGGTCGGCCGACTGCACTAGGGCACAGAAGGGGAACAGTTTCCCCACGGTGCCTCCGCCGCGGCGTAGCATGGGCCCCCACGCAGCCCCAGAGGCTGTCTGGCGCGACGAGGCTGCGAGGTGACGTGACAACGACTTCCGCCCCGCGCGGCATCCAGACGGCACCGGCATCCGGCGGACCCCAAGACCGCGAATCTGCGGGTGACGGTGGGTGAGGCTCTCGTGCGGTCCATCGTGCAGGGCACTCTTCAGCCCGGCGATCTCGTGACCGTTCCCGCTCTCGCCGCGGAGTTCGCCGTGTCTCCCACGCCCGTGCGCGAAGCGATTCTCGATCTCGAACAGCGCGGATTCGTGGAGCCGGTGGCGAACAAGGGGTTCCGGGTCACGTCGGTCTCCTTCACAGCGCTCCGCGAGATCATCGAGGTGCGCCAGTTGCTCGAGGCCCCGGCGACGGTCGACCTCATCGGTCGGGTGTCGTCCCGTGAGATGGCCGTGCTCAGAGCGATGGCCGCCAAGGTGAGCGTGCTCTGCGCGGGCGACGACATCGAGGCGTTCATCGACGCGGATGGCGCGTTCCATCTCGAACTGCTGCGGGTGCACGGCAACAGCAAGCTGCTCGCAACGGTGCGGGGGCTCCGCGAGCAGACCCGCATGGTGGCGCTGGCGAAGCGGCATCCGCTGCGAGAGCCCGCCGCCACCTGCGCCGAGCACCACACCATGCTCGACCTGATCGAGTCGGGTGATGCCGACGCTCTTCGCATGCTCGTGGTGCACCATCTCGAGCGGGTGCTGCACTGGTGGGTCAACGCCGACTGACCCCGAACGACAAAGGGCCCCGGCACGAATGCCGGGACCCTTCACATCATCGGGAGACGCTGGTGATCAGCGCCCGCCGCGGCGGCGTCCGCCGCCCTGCGACATTCCCACGAGTCCGCCACCGGAGCCCGCGCGGGTCGCGGTGCCCGTGCGTGCGCCGCTGCGGGGAGCGCCCGAGCGGGGAGCGCCGGCCGACGCGGATGCGCCTTCGCCGCTCGCGGTGGAGTAGAAGTTGCGGGATCCTCCTGCGGGGGCGGCGCTCCGACCGGAGCCGGAGCGCGCACGCCCGCCGCCGGCTGCGGGGGCACCGTCGCGGCTCGCACGCTTGCGCTGCGCGTTGGCGCCCTGTGAGCGACCACCCTGAGACTGTCCGCGCACCGGCTCGGCCGAGCGCGGGGCCGGCTTCACGTACTCTGCGACCTGTCCGACGAGCTCCATGACGGCGGGCGATGACGCGGTCACCTGCTGCGGGGTGACCGTGATGGCCGCCTTGCGCAGCAGCGCCGCCGTGTCCTTGCGCTGGGTCGGCAGCACGAGGGTCACGACCTCACCCTCCTTGCCCGCGCGGGCCGTACGGCCGGAGCGGTGCAGGTACGCCTTGTGCTCGGCGGGCGGGTCGACGTGGATGACCAGTTCAATGTCGTCGACGTGCACGCCGCGGGCCGCGACATCCGTTGCGACGAGCACACGGGACGTGCCGTCGGAGAATGCGGCGAGGTTGCGGTCACGCTGGGGCTGCGAGAGGTTGCCGTGCAGGTCGACGGAGGGGATCCCGGCGTCGGTGAGCTGCTTGGCGAGCTTCTTGGCGTGGTGCTTGGTGCGCATGAAGAGGATGCGGCGGCCGGTCCCCGAGGCGAGCTTCTCGACCAGCAGGCGCTTCGCCTCGACCGACTCGACCTCGAACACGTGGTGGGTCATCGCCGAGACGTGCGAGGTGGCCTCGTCGACCGAGTGCAGCACCTCGTTGTGGAGGTACTTGCGCACGAGCTTGTCGACCCCGTTGTCGAGGGTCGCACTGAACAGCATCCGCTGGCCACTGCCGGGCGTCTTGTCCATGATGCGCGTGACGACGGGCAGGAAGCCGAGGTCGGCCATGTGGTCGGCCTCATCGAGCACGGTGATCTCCACCGCGTCGAGTGAGACGAAACCCTGCTTCATGAGGTCTTCGAGGCGACCGGGGCAGGCAACGACGATGTCGATCCCCGCCTTGAGAGCGGCGACCTGGCGCTGCTGGGAGACACCGCCGAAGATGGTCGTGATCTTGAGGCCGTAGGCGTTCGCGAGCGGCTCCATGGCCGCGCTGATCTGGGTGGCGAGCTCGCGGGTGGGTGCGAGCACGAGCCCGAGGGGACGGCCGGCGCGACGGTTACCGCCGGCGAGCTTTCCGCCGAGGCGGGCGACCATCGGGATCGAGAAGGCGAGGGTCTTGCCGGAGCCGGTCTTGCCGCGCCCGAGGACGTCGCGACCGGTGAGGGTGTCGGGCAGGGTGTCCTGCTGAATGGGGAACGGCGCGTCGATGCCGGATGCGCTGAGCGCTGCAACGAGGGGAGCAGGCACGCCGAGCGCGCTGAAAGAGTTTTCGGTCAAGGTGATTGCCTTTCGGGGCAAAACCCACCGGGTGCGAGCACGCAGCAGCGTGCCCGGGAAACCGACGGTGGTGGATGGCGAAGGTGGCGAAGGCCACATCCGTTCGCCGTAAGAAAGTGTCTACGAACCGCGCTTGGCGGTGAGAAGAGGAAGCGTTCCACGACGCAAGGAGCCCTGATTCGGACTCGCAAGTGTCTCCACCCTAGCCGATGCGCTCCGAACCTGCTGGATCGGGTGTCCCTGGCCAGCGATCAGTGCCCGGATATACCCGCGTACCGTTCGCCCACGGGGATCTCCACCGGCACGGTGTTTCCGGGAGGAGCAAGCGGGCAGGCCCATGCCGGGTCGTAGGCGCAGGAGGGGTTGTACGCGAAGTTGAAGTCGAGCACGAGGCTGTCGGGCGTGGCGCCCGGGCCGAGGTCGGCACCCTTCACGGTGTCGAGGAGGTACCGGCCGCCGCCGTAGGTGCCTCCGGGTTCGCGGGCCAGCGAGTCCTTCACGGGGAGGAACAGGCCACCGCCGTACGACGCGAGGCGCCAGACATCCAGGGTGCCGACGCTCGGGAGGTCCACCACACCGATCAGCTCGAACGGCACGATGCCGTCGGTGCCGGTCTCCACCTCGATGCGCCGGTCCTCGGTCTGTCGCACCTCCACTTCGAACCGCCAGTCGGGGTCGTAGGGCCGCACGGGGAGGCCGGTGAAGTCGGCGCGGTCGGCCGGAAGCAGCGGGCTCGATGGATGCTCGGCGAACAACCGGTCCCGCTCGCGCCGCCAGAGATCGTGTGCCGCGAACAGGTCCGTCGCCTCGCGCACTTCGGCGTACAGCGCGAACACGTGGCGCCGCCAGTCGGCGGTCTGCAGAGCGGTCATGGTGTCGAGGGTAGACGCGCTGCGCGGCATTCCGCCGTGAACCTCGACGGAGGCAAATTTTCCTTCCTTTGTTTGCTACGTTCTAACGATGCGAAGGCATGGACGTGCGGTTGAGCCCGGCTGAGCGTCCGGCCAACACTCTCACCCGAGGAGTTCGACCGTGAACGCTTTGTCCAGACTTGCGCGCGTGGCCGCCGCCGCCCTGCTCGTGCTCGTGATGGTGCCGTCGGCACCTCTCACCGCCTCCGCGGCGACGCTCCCCGACCCAACGCCCGTCTACCGCTTCTTCAACACCGGCGGCGGTTCGCACTTCTTCACCACCAATGAAGCGGAAAAAGACGCGGTCATCGCCGGTGCTCCCGGGTTCCGCTACGAGGGAATCGCCTTCTACTCGTACCCGACTCCGGGAGACGGCACGAGCCCCGTCTACCGGTTCTACAACTTCAGGGTCGGGGTGCACTTCTACACGAACAACGAGCAGGAGTACCGCTCGGTGCTCGCGAACAGTTCGTCGACCTACCGCTACGAGGGCATCGCCTATCACTCGTTCGCCACGCCGGTCACCGATTCCATCCCCGTGCACCGCTTCTACAACTTCCGCCAGGGCGTGCACTTCTACACGGCGAACCAGGCCGAGGCAACCTTCCTCAACGACAATCGAGCGTCGACGTACCGCTACGAGGGCATCGCCTACTACCTGCCGAGCCAGCTCACTTTCAGCGGCAGAGGCAACTCGGTGACCGACAGTTTCGTGCTTCCCGGAGCGCTGTCGGTCGCGCGCACCACCTATTCCGGCTCCAGCGGGGACTTCACCGCCGAGCTGCGCACCGCCGAGACCGACACCTACATCGACCTCGTCGCCAGCGAGAACGCCTCCGACTTCACGGTGTCGAAGCCCCTCGGGCCCGACGAGGGCGAGTACGTGCTCAATGTGACGAGCCGGGGCACCTGGACGATCACCATCGAGCAGCCGAAGGTGAGCAGCGGCGCGGTCACCTCGTTCTCCGGCACCGATGACGGCTCGACCCGCCTGTTCACGCTTCCGGCCGGCACGCGGTCGTTCAGCTACATCTACCGGGGGCCGTCGAACTTCATCGCCCAGCTCTACGACGCGAACGGGCGCTACGTCGACCTCATCATCAATAAGGTCGGGAACGGGCGCGGCACGATCGAACTGTCCCCGGGTGCCGGTGTGTATGTCATCGGCGTCGTCGCGAGCGGCGAATGGTCCATCGACCTGGAATGAGTCCGCCGCGACCGGTGTGAGTCTGCGCTCAGGTCACCAGCGTCGCGCGAGCATACGGATGCGGAGCGCCCGCCACTGCCAGAACGCCCAGTACACCGGCCAGAGCAGCGGCGTCATGGCACCCGCCTCGAATTCCAAGCGGTCACGGTAGAGCGTTCGTCCGCCTTCCGCGGTTGAGATCGCCATGGTGTGATGCCACGCGGTCACCGTGGTGAAGATCCCGCTCCGTCCGTAGCCGGTGTCCGTCGTCATCCGCACGCCGTCCTGGCGCTCCGGATACCCGATCACAATGACCTGCTCGCCGACGGGAAGCATCCCGAGCGCACGCGCGCGCACCGGATGCTCGCCGGCGGGCCACCGCTCGGGGAACCCGCCCGCCTCGAGCGATTCGAACGCCATGAGCGGCGCCGAGACCCGCTGGAACACATCGGGCGATCGGATGGCGTTCCAGGCCGCATCGGGTTCGCAGGGCAGGACCATCTTCAGCAGTACACGCATCGCGCCAGTCTTGCCCGCCGAGGCTGGGAAGTCGACGGGCATCCGGATGCGCGGGAATCCCCGACCGATCCGCCGCGTTCCGAACAGACAGAACCGTTCCACAACGAAGGAGAACATCATGAAGGCAGTACTGGGCGACATCGTGATCGCAGAGGCACCGAAGAGCGAGTTGCTGCACATCGAAGGCAACTGGTACTTCCCGCCGTCGAGCGTGAATGAGGGCATCCTCGTGAAGAGCCCGACCCAGTACACCTGCCCGTGGAAGGGCGAAGCCCAGTACTTCGGCGTGAAGGACGGCGACACCGTGCTTCAGGACCGCGCCTGGAGCTACCCCACCCCGTTCCAGTCCGCCCATGACCGCATCGGGGCCGACATGAGCGGCTTCGTAGCGTTCTGGAAAGAGGTCAAGGTCACCGAGTAGTCGGCCGGCTGGGTCGTCCGACGCGCGTCACGCGCCGGGCGGCCGCCCTCGGGATGCACCGACCCGCCGGTGCTCCCAGGTGATCAGGTGTGCGCGGTCGAACCGCTTCGCGCACTTCCCGCATCCGAGGGCCCCGGCGGGTTTCCGATACCGGTAGTGCACGTGCCCGGCGGGACAGGTGCCCACCCACGGAGCGAGCTCGGTGGCGATCTCACCGTCGTGCAGCCGGTCTCCCACATATCCGAGGTCATCGGCGACGGACTTCCATTTCGGACCGTGACCCGCGCGGGAACCGGCGAGCGCATGCGCGACCTCGTGCAGAAGCACCTGGTGAATCTCGTCGTCCTCATAGCGCTCGGCGAGATACCGCGAGACGGAGATCGTCTTCGCGGTGTAGTCACACAGTCCGGCCCGGCGTTTGGCGTTGTCGAACCGAAAGCTCCAGCCCGCATCGAGATGCATGGCGATGAGCGCCTGCGCCCAGTGGCGCACCCGATTCAGGTCTGCCACAGCCGGTGGTGTGCGATCAGGCCGATTGCAGGCGCTTCAGGATGGTGTCGAGCGCTGCGTTCAGCGCCGTCAACTCCTCCTGGGGGGCGTGCTGGGCCACGCGCAGTTCGATCAGTTCCGACACGGCCGTCTTCGCGTCGGCGAGTCGCCCCTGGTCGAGAAGGATGCTGGACTGCTGCTGCAGCGCCATCGCCTCGAGCTCTTGCCACTGCTCCGTGTGGGAGGCCTGGCGGCAGGCCTTCACCTCGGTGAGTGCGCGGTCCATCGAGCCCTTGTCGTGCAGCACGCGGGCTCGGCGCAGGCGGGCGGCCGTGACGACCTCCCGGTCGCCGGTGAAGAACGCGAGACGGTAGCTCTCCTCGGCCGTGGCGAGCGCTTCGTCGAGGCGCCCGACGATTCGGAGCAGTTCGGCACGCTCGGCGATGGCGTCGGTGCTGCGCGCAGTGCCGAGCGCGTCGAGGCGCGCCTGTGCTGCGGTTTCGTCGGTGGTGGGCCGGAGGCTGTTGCTGATCATTTGTGTCGAGGGTAGCCTGCCCGCGCGTACTTCACTCCACGACAAGCGGCGCGAGTTCCACCCGGACGAGCAGGTCGTCGCCATCCTGAGGCGTTCCCCTGCCGTCCGTATTGTTCGTCAACAGCATCAGCGAGCCGTCGGGACCGGGCGCCACATCGCGGATCCGCCCGTAGGTGCCCTCGAGATAGGCGATCGGGTCGCCCCCGTCGGCTGTGGCGGCAACCCACACCCGGTTTCCGCGCAGGGCCGCGAGAATCAGCGAGCCGCCGATGCGGGTGAGCCCGCTCGGGCTCGCCTCGGATGGCGCCCACTGGTAGACCGGGTCCGTGAACCCGCTTTCGCCGGCGCGGCCCTCCACCTGCGGCCAGCCGTAATTGGCGCCAGCAGTGATGCGGTTCACCTCGTCCCAGGTGTTCTGCCCGAACTCCGCGGCCCACAGGGTGCCCGTGGCATCCCAGGCGATCCCTTGCGGGTTGCGATGCCCGAGCGAGTAGACCGGCGAGGCCGGGAACGGGTTGTCGCTCGGGAACCCACCGGTCGGGGTGAGCCGCAGGATCTTGCCGTTCGGTGAGCCGGGATCCTGCGAGCGCTCGGTCACGCCCGCGTCGCCGACCGTGGCATAGAGGTTGCCGTCGGGGCCGAAGGCGATCCGCCCGCCGTTGTGATTCCCGGCCTTCGCTATGCCGGAGAAGATCACGGTGGGCTCGCCGAGGGTGAAGGTGCCCTCGGATGCGACGAGCGGCATCCGCACGATCCGGTTGTCGCTGGCCGCGGTCAGATACGCGTACAACCACCGAGTGGAGTCGCCCGGGTCATCGAAGAGGGCGATCCCCAGCAGGCCGCCCTCGCCACCTGGCACCACACCAGGCACGGTTCCGATCACCGTCGTCGCCCCGGCGTCGGCCACATGTTTCACGGCGGCGGTGTCGCGCTCGCTGATCAGGAAGCCGCCCTCGTCGAGCACGGCGATCGACCACGGCGCTTCGAGCCCGCTGGCGACGATCGTCGGATCACCCACCAGTCGAACCTGCGCTTCGTCTTCTGCCGTCGACCCCGAACCCTCGTCGGTGCTTGCCGAGGGTGTCGGCGCGGGGGCGAGCGGGGGAGCGTTGCGCCTGTCCTCCGGAGCGCATCCCACGAGCGAGCCGACCAGCAGACTCCCCACTATCGCGGCGGGAAGGATCCCGGGCGACATCGATCGAATCCAGATCCGCCCGGATGTTCGGTCAGTTCGTTCGAGCATTTCCGCCCCCACTCGTTCTGCAACGTCGGTGAGTCAAGTCTGCGCCGGATGCAACCGTCTAGCTACCCGATCTGGTCTGGAAGATGCTCCGCGCAGGCGGCGGTGACGGCACTGCCGTGGCATCGGTGACGATCGGCGCGCCGGCGATCCAGTCGGTGAGCTCCCTGCCCGCTATCACCTTCGACGGATGCGGGCCGCCGGCCAGGAGTCTCGGCATCCAGTCCAGGGGGAGTTCCTCGCGGGATCCGATGAGCACCACGTTGCCGAACCGCCGACCCTTGAGGATCTGCGTCTCGGCGAGCGCCGCAACATGGCCGAGGGCCATGCGCAGGGTGGCGGCCTGGCTGCGCGCGAAGGCGAGCCCTGGGCCGTCGGCCACATTCACCGCCACCACGCCGTCCGCGGCGAGGAGCGTGATCACGTCGGTGTAGAACTCGATGCTGGTCACGTGCGCCGGTGTGCGTGCCCCGGAGAAGACGTCGACGACGACCAGGTCGGCGGCCCCGCGGAGACCCTGGGGAAGCGCAGCGGCGACGGCGCGGGCGTCGCCATGGCGCACGCGGATGGAGGCGTTCCTCGGGAATGGCAGATGGGTGCGTACGAAGTCCACGAGATCGCTCTCGAGCTCGATCACCTGCTGACGGGATCCCGGCCTCGTCGCGTGGATGTAGCGGGGGAGGGTCAGTGCCCCTGCGCCGAGGTGCACTGCCGTGATCGGCGCGCCGGGGCTCGCGATCTGGTCGATGACGTGGCCGATGCGCTGCACGTATTCGAAGAACAGGTGGGTCGGATCGTCGAGGTTCACGTGCGATTGCGGCGTGCCGTCCACCACCAGCGTGAAGCTGCCCGGAGTCCACCGGTCGGGCTCGATGACGGCCTGGAAGCCGCTCGCGGCGAGAGTGATGCTGGGGTTTTCGGTCACGGGGCGACTCTGCCACACCGAATAACTGGGAATGAGCCCAGACTTATAGCCGACGTGCCGACCTTGGTCAAGGTTGCGCTGGACATGGCGCGTCGAATCGGCCTATTATTGATCTTTGCGCTCCCAGAACCCCCACGCCTTCATATTGCGGTCGGCCCTTGTCTGTGCGGATGTACTTCGCCAGGCGCCTGTGGAGCACTCATCACACCGACTGTAACTGGCCCGACGGCCCACCGGAGGTTATTTCCTTGGCTGCTGCGAAAAACGCAACCACCAGCACTCCCCTCAAGAACGGACGGTCGGCTTCCCGGCTTTCGTTCGCCAAGATCACGGACAACCTGACGGTCCCGGATCTTCTCGCCCTTCAGACGGAGAGCTTCGACTGGCTCGTCGGAAACGACATCTGGAAGCAGCGCGTCGCCGACGCGCAGGCTGCCGGACGCCAGGACCTCCCGTCTCGAAGCGGACTCGAGGAGATCTTCGAGGAGATCTCTCCGATCGAGGACCTCGGCGAGACGATGCAGCTGTCGTTCGCGAAGCCCGAGCTCGAGCCCGAGAAGTACACGATCGACGAGTGCAAGGAGCGCGGTAAGACCTACTCCGCGCCGCTGTACGTCGAGGCCGAGTTCATGAACCACCTCACCGGTGAGATCAAGACCCAGACCGTGTTCATGGGCGACTTCCCGCTGATGACCGAAAAGGGAACCTTCATCATCAACGGCACCGAGCGTGTCGTGGTCTCCCAGCTCGTGCGTTCACCCGGTGTCTACTTCGACCGCGCTCAGGAGAAGACGTCCGACAAGGACATCTACTCCGCCCGCATCATTCCGAGCCGCGGTGCATGGCTCGAGTTCGAGATCGACAAGCGCGACCAGGTCGGCGTGCGCATCGACCGCAAGCGCAAGCAGTCCGTCACCGTCTTCCTCAAGGCCCTCGGCCTCACCAGCGAGGAGATCCTCGAGGAGTTCAAGGGCTTCTCGTCCATCGAGCTCACCCTCGAGAAGGACTCGATCCTCACCAAGGACGAGGCGCTCAAGGACATCTACCGCAAGCTCCGTCCGGGAGAGCAGGTCGCTGCAGAGGCCGCCCGCGCGCTTCTCGACAACTTCTACTTCAACTCCAAGCGCTACGACCTCGCAAAGGTCGGTCGCTACAAGATCAACCGCAAGCTCGGTATCGACGCACAGCTGTCGAACTCGGTGCTGACCGTCGAGGACATCATCGCGACGATCAAGTACCTCGTGTCGCTGCACGACGAGCAGAAGACGATCGCCGGCGTTCGCGATGGCAAGGCAGTCGACATCCGCCTCGACGTCGACGACATCGACCACTTCGGCAACCGCCGCATCCGCGCCGTCGGTGAGCTCATCCAGAACCAGGTCCGCACCGGACTGTCCCGCATGGAGCGCGTCGTCCGCGAGCGCATGACCACGCAGGACATCGAGGCGATCACCCCGCAGACCCTGATCAACGTGCGCCCCGTCGTCGCCGCGATCAAGGAGTTCTTCGGAACCAGCCAGCTCTCGCAGTTCATGGACCAGAACAACCCGCTCGCGGGCCTGACCCACAAGCGTCGTCTCTCGGCTCTTGGCCCCGGTGGCCTCAGCCGTGAGCGCGCCGGCGTCGAGGTGCGAGACGTTCACCCCTCGCACTACGGCCGCATGTGCCCGATCGAGACCCCGGAAGGCCCGAACATCGGTCTGATCGGTTCGCTCGCATCGTTCGCCCGCATCAACGCGTTCGGGTTCATCGAGACCCCGTACCGTCGCGTCACCAACGGTCACGTGTCGGAGACCATCGACTACCTGACCGCGAGCGAGGAGGACGACTTCATCGTCGCCCAGGCCAACGCGCCCCTCAAGGCAGACGGTCACTTCGCGGAGGACCGCGTTCTCGCCCGTAAGAAGGGTGGCGAGGTCGACCTGATCCCCGGCGAGGACATCGGCTACATGGATGTCTCGCCGCGCCAGATGGTGTCGGTCGCCACGTCGCTCATCCCGTTCCTCGAGCACGACGACGCAAACCGCGCCCTCATGGGTGCCAACATGCAGCGTCAGGCTGTTCCGCTGCTGCGCAGCGAGAGCCCGCTCGTGGGAACCGGTATGGAGGGCTACGCGGCCATCGACGCCGGCGACGTGCTCACCGCCGACAAGGCCGGTGTCGTCTCCGAGGTCTCGGCCGACGTCGTCACCGTCATGCTCGACGAGGGTGGAACGCAGAGCTACTACCTGCGCAAGTTCGACCGCTCGAACCAGGGCACGTCCTACAACCACCGCGTGATCGTGAGCGCGGGTGACCGCGTCGAGGTCGGCGAGGTTCTCGCAGACGGTCCGGCCACGGAGAACGGCGAGCTCGCGCTCGGCAAGAACCTCCTCGTGGCGTTCATGCCGTGGGAGGGTCACAACTTCGAAGACGCGATCATCCTCAGCCAGAACCTGGTCAAGGACGACGTGCTCTCCTCCATCCACATCGAGGAATACGAGGTGGATGCGCGCGACACGAAGCTCGGCAAGGAAGAGATCACCCGCGACCTGCCCAACGTCAGCCCGGAGCTCCTGGCCGACCTGGACGAGCGCGGAATCATCCGCATCGGCGCAGAGGTTCGCCCCGGCGACATCCTCGTGGGCAAGGTCACGCCGAAGGGCGAGACCGAGCTCTCCGCCGAGGAGCGCCTGCTGCGCGCCATCTTCAACGAGAAGAGCCGCGAGGTGCGCGACACCTCACTCAAGGTTCCTCACGGCGAGCAGGGCACGATCATTGCCGTCAAGGAGTTCAGCGCCGACAACGACGACGAGCTCGGCTCGGGCGTCAACCAGCGCGTGGTGGTCTACATCGCCCAGAAGCGCAAGATCACCGAGGGCGACAAGCTCGCGGGCCGTCACGGCAACAAGGGCGTCATCTCCAAGATCCTCCCGGTCGAGGACATGCCGTTCCTGTCAGACGGAACCCCGGTCGACGTCGTGCTCAACCCGCTCGGTATCCCCGGCCGCATGAACTTCGGTCAGGTGCTGGAGACCCACCTCGGATGGGTCGCCAAGCAGGGCTGGCAGGTCGAGGGTTCGCCTTCGTGGGCCGGTCGTCTGCCGGAGGCCGCGCACTCTGCAGCCCCGGGCACCAAGGTTGCGACCCCCGTGTTCGACGGTGCGCTGGAGGAGGAGATCGCAGGTCTCCTCGATTCCACGAACGTCACGCGCGACGGTGACCGCCTCATCGACTCCTCCGGAAAGACGCGTCTGTTCGACGGTCGCTCCGGCGAGCCGTTCCCGGAGCCCGTCTCGGTCGGATACATGTACATCCTCAAGCTGCACCACCTCGTGGACGACAAGATCCACGCGCGCTCGACGGGTCCGTACTCGATGATCACGCAGCAGCCGCTCGGTGGTAAGGCTCAGTTCGGTGGACAGCGCTTCGGTGAGATGGAGGTCTGGGCCCTCGAGGCCTACGGCGCCGCGTACGCGCTGCAGGAGCTCCTCACGATCAAGTCCGACGACATCCTCGGCCGCGTCAAGGTCTACGAGGCGATCGTCAAGGGCGAGAACATCCAGGAGCCCGGCATCCCCGAGAGCTTCAAGGTGCTCATCAAGGAGATGCAGTCGCTGTGTCTGAACGTCGAGGTGCTCTCGGCCGATGGAACGGCCGTAAGCCTGCGCGACACGGATGACGAGGTCTTCCGTGCAGCGGAGGAGCTGGGCATCAACATCTCCACCCGGTTCGAGAACTCGTCCATCGACGACATCTAAACCGCGGCCAAACGACACTGACGACTAAATCTTCACGTAGGAGAAAAAATTGCTCGACGTAACAACGTTCGATGAGCTTCGTATTGGCCTCGCGACCGCAGACGACATCCGTCGCTGGTCGCACGGTGAGGTCAAGAAGCCCGAAACCATCAACTACCGCACGCTGAAGCCGGAGAAGGACGGTCTCTTCGGAGAGCAGATCTTCGGACCCTCCCGCGACTGGGAGTGCTCGTGTGGCAAGTACAAGCGGGTGCGATTCAAGGGCATCGTGTGTGAGCGCTGTGGCGTGGAGGTCACCAAGTCCTCCGTGCGCCGTGAGCGCATGGGCCACATCGAGCTCGCCGCACCGGTCACCCACATCTGGTACTTCAAGGGTGTTCCGTCGCGCCTCGGCTACCTGCTCGACATGGCGCCGAAGGACCTCGAAAAGGTCATCTACTTCGCCGCCTACATGATCATCTCGATCGACGAAGAGGGCCGTCACGCCGACATGCCCGGACTCGAGAACGAGCTGCGCCTCGAGATCAAAGAGCTCGAGAACCAGCGCGACTCCCGTATCGCCGAGCGTCTGTCGCGGCTTGAGACCGACCTCGTCGCACTGGAGGAGGAGGGTGCGAAGGCCGACCAGAAGCGTCGCACCAAGGATGGCGCCGAGAAGGAGATGAGCCAGGCCCGCAAGTCGTTCGACGAGCAGATCGCTCACCTCGAGCGTGTGTGGGAGGACTTCCGCAGCCTCAAGGTCGGTGACCTCAAGCCTGAGGATGCCGTCTTCCACGAGCTTCAGGACCGCTTCGGCATCTACTTCGAGGGCTTCATGGGCGCCGAGGCGATCCAGAAGCGTCTGCAGGCGTTCGACCTGGCGGCGGAGAGCGACTCGCTCCACCTCCAGATCGCCGAGGGCAAGGGCCAGAAGAAGATCCGCGCGATCAAGCGACTGCGCGTGGTCAACTCCTTCCTGCAGACCGGCAACTCGCCGGCCGCGATGGTGCTCGAGGTCGTGCCGGTGATTCCGCCGGAGCTGCGCCCGATGGTGCAGCTCGATGGTGGCCGCTTCGCGACCTCCGACCTCAACGACCTCTACCGTCGTGTGATCAACCGCAACAACCGTCTCCGCCGCCTGCTCGACCTCGGTGCCCCCGAGATCATCGTGAACAACGAGAAGCGCATGCTGCAGGAGGCCGTGGACGCACTGTTCGACAACGGTCGTCGTGGGCGCCCCGTCACAGGTACCGGTAACCGCGCGCTGAAGTCCCTGAGCGACATGCTCAAGGGAAAGCAGGGTCGTTTCCGCCAGAACCTGCTCGGAAAGCGCGTCGACTACTCCGGCCGTTCGGTGATCATCGTCGGACCGCAGCTGAAGCTGCACCAGTGTGGTCTGCCGAAGCAGATGGCGCTCGAGCTGTTCAAGCCGTTCGTCATCAAGCGACTGATCGACCTGAGCCACGCGCAGAACATCAAGAGCGCGAAGCGCATGGTCGAGCGCGCACGCCCGCAGGTCTGGGACGTGCTCGAGGAGATCATCCGCGAGCGCCCCGTGCTGCTGAACCGCGCGCCAACGCTTCACCGTCTGGGCATCCAGGCGTTCGAGCCGCAGCTCGTGGAGGGTAAGGCCATCCAGCTGCACCCGCTCGTGTGTGCCGCGTTCAACGCCGACTTCGACGGTGACCAGATGGCAGTCCACCTGCCGCTGTCCGTCGAGGCGCAGGCCGAGGCCCGCGTGCTCATGCTCGCGTCGAACAACATCCTGAAGCCGTCCGACGGTCGTCCGGTCACCCTGCCCACGCAGGACATGATCATCGGCCTTCACCACCTCACGACGCTGAAGAGCGGCGTGACCGGTGAGGGACGTGCCTTCTCGTCGGTGGCCGAGGGCATCCTCGCCCACGACCAGCACTCGCTCGACCTGAACGCCAAGGTGCGGATCCGCCTCGAGAACGTGCATCTCGCCGAGGGGGAGACGCCCGAGGGCTTCGAGCAGGGACAGACGATGATCAGGGAGACGACCCTTGGTCGCGCCCTGTTCAACGAGACGCTCCCGGCCGACTACCCCTACATCGAGGCCGTCGCCGACAAGGGCCAGCTCTCCGCGATCGTGAACGACCTCGCCGAGCGTTACCCCAAGGTCGAGGTCGCTGCGGCGCTCGACCGGATCAAGGACGCCGGTTTCCACTGGGCGACCCGCTCCGGTGTGACCGTGGCGCTGTCCGACATCCTGACCCCGCCGAACAAGCGCGAGATCATCTCGGGCTACGAGAAGCAGGCCAGCAAGGTGCAGGAGCAGTTCGACAAGGGACTCACCACCGAGGCCGAGCGTCGTCAGGAGCTCATCGAGATCTGGAACAAGGCAACCGCCGAGGTCGCGCAGGCGATGGAGGACAACCTCCCAGAGGACAACAACATCAACCGCATGGTGTCGTCCGGTGCTCGTGGTAACTGGATGCAGGTACGCCAGATCGCCGGTATGCGAGGCCTCGTGTCGAACCCGAAGGGTGAGATCATCCCTCGCCCGATCGTCAACAGCTACCGCGAGGGGCTGTCGGTCGCCGAGTACTTCATCTCCACCCACGGTGCTCGTAAGGGACTGGCCGACACCGCGCTGCGTACGGCCGACTCCGGGTACCTCACCCGTCGTCTGGTCGACGTGTCGCAGGACGTCATCATCCGTGAAGACGACTGTGGCACCCGCCGCGGACTCGAGCTGCCCATCGCGGCAGTCGGTGCAGACGGAGTGCTGGTGCGCGACGCCAACGTCGAGAACTCGCTCTACGCCCGCAGCCTCGCAGAGGATGCGGTCGACGCGAGCGGAACCGTCGTGGCGAGCGCCGGTGACGACATCGGAGACGTGCTCATCCAGGAGCTCATCGACGCTGGGATCACCCACGCCAAGGTGCGCTCGGTGCTCACGTGTGAGTCCACCGTCGGTGTGTGTGCGGTCTGCTACGGCCGCTCGCTCGCGACCGGCAAGATCGTCGACATCGGTGAGGCCGTCGGTATCATCGCGGCCCAGTCGATCGGTGAGCCGGGAACCCAGCTCACGATGCGTACCTTCCACACCGGTGGTGTCGCATCGGCCGATGACATCACGCAGGGTCTGCCCCGCGTGACCGAGCTGTTCGAGGCCCGTACCCCCAAGGGTGCGTCGCCGATCGCCGAGGCCGCTGGTCGAATCACCATCGAGGACACGGACCGGGCACGTCGCCTGATCCTCACCCCCGACAACGGTGACGAAGCCATCGCCTACCCGGTGCTCAAGCGCGCGACCCTCCTCGTCGAGGACGGGCAGCACGTCGAGCTCGGTCAGCAGCTGCACGTCGGTGCGATCGACCCCAAGGAGGTCCTCCGGGTTCGCGGCGTCCGCGCCGTGCAGGAGCACCTCGTCGGTGGTGTGCAGGGCGTCTACCGCTCACAGGGCGTGCCGATTCACGACAAGCACATCGAGGTCATCGTGCGCCAGATGCTGCGGAAGGTCACGGTCGTCGACCACGGCGACACCGACCTTCTGCCGGGCGAGCTCGTCGACCGGTTGAAGTACAACGAGATCAACCGTGCGACGCTCACCGACGGTCGCAAGACCGCATCGGCTCGCCAGGAGGTCATGGGAATCACGAAGGCGTCGCTTGCGACCGAGTCGTGGCTCTCGGCCGCCTCGTTCCAGGAGACCACCCGGGTGCTCACCCAGGCGGCCATGGAGGGCAAGTCCGACCCGCTGATGGGCCTGAAGGAGAACGTGATCATCGGAAAGCTGATCCCGGCCGGAACCGGTCTCCCGAAGTACCGCAACGTGAGTGTCGAGGCGACGGAGGAGGCGAAGGCCGAGCGGTACCCCAACCGGATCTTCACCGACGAGTCGACCTTCAACGAGGCAGACCTGTCGTTCGTCGACTTCGAGTCCTTCTCGTCGGATGACTTCACGCCCGGCACGTACAACTAGGCAACACCCGCCGGCCCAGCCGACACCAGAACGGCCCTCCACGCAGTGGGGGGCCGTTCTGGCGTTTCGCGGAGGCTTGTACCCCCATCTCTAGGGTCTGGCGGTGTACCCCGACACCGACTTAGCTATGACTACATGACACCGACGTGTGTCGATCACACACCGCGCGGCCCGTGTGAGCCGCGTGGATCACAGCCATTGAGGGGGGTTCCGTGGCGTATCTCACCGACATCCTCATCGTGCGCGGCGTCCTGCCCATCGAACATCTCGACCGCATTTCGGCCGATGAAGACGACGAGCAGTCCATCCGAGCACTCGTCGCACAGGGAATCGTGTCTGAGCTGCAGTTCGCCTCGGCGCGCGCAGAGAAGCTGAACCTCCCCTTCGTCGAGCTGACGGACTACGCGGTCGACCGCATGGCGGTGACCCTCGTGCCGGCCTCCCTGTGCCGCCGCTACGACGTACTGCCGATCGCGATGAAGGACGATCGCCTCACCGTCGCAATGGTCGATCCCGGCAATGTCTTTGCGATGGATGATCTGCGCACCGCATCGCGCATGCAGATCGATCCCGTCGTGGTCGAGCGCAGTGATCTCGCCGCCGCCATCGAGCGCTATCACCGCGCCGACGGCGAGCTGAACGACCTCACCTCGGCACTGGAGGAGGAAAGCGGAGGCCAGACCTCGGACGAGCTCGTCGAGGTCGACGACGATGTGCCGATCGTGCGGTTCGTGAACCTCATCGTGAGCCAGGCCATCCAGGACCGCGCATCCGACATTCACATCGAACCGGCCGAGCGCGACCTTCGGGTGCGCTACCGCATCGATGGTGTGCTGCACGAGATGCAGCACGCACCGAAGACCATTCAGAACGGCGTGATCTCGCGTCTCAAGATCATGAGCGACATCGACATCGCCGAGCGCCGCAAGCCGCAGGACGGCCGTATGTCGGTCATGCACGCCGGGCGCAAGATCGACCTTCGTGTCGCCACCCTGCCGACGGTGTGGGGCGAGAAGATCGTCATGCGAATCCTCGACAACGCCGACTCCGACATGAAGCTCAGCGACCTCGGACTCCTCGAGCGCAACGCCGAGGCCTTCCGCCAGTCGTACACGAAGCCCTACGGCATGATTCTCGTGACCGGCCCGACCGGATCCGGAAAGTCGACCACCCTCTACACGACACTGCACACGGTGGCCCGACCCGAGATCAACGTGATCACGGTCGAGGACCCGGTGGAGTACCGCATGGCCGGCATCAACCAGGTGCAGGTGAACCCGAAAGCCGGGCTCACCTTCGCGAGCGCGCTGCGCTCCATCCTGCGATCCGACCCGGATGTCGTGCTGCTCGGCGAGATCCGTGACCACGAGACGGCGCAGATCTCGATCGAGGCTGCACTCACCGGCCACCTCGTGCTCTCCACGCTGCACACCAACGACGCGCCGAGTGCGGTCACCCGTCTCACCGAGATGGACATCGAGCCCTTCCTCGTTGGATCCGCGCTCGACTGCGTGGTCGCCCAGCGCCTCGCACGCCGACTGTGCGACCGCTGCAAGGAGAGCTACCAGCCCGACCTCACCGATCTCCGGCTGCTGCGACTGCCGCTGGTGCCCGGCGAGCCCGCTCCCGTCATCCACCGCCCGGTCGGATGCCAGGCCTGCTCGCACACCGGATACCGAGGCCGCCTCGCGCTGCACGAGGTGATGCTTGTGACCGAGGAGATCGAACGCCACGCCGTTGCCCGCTCGGCGAGTGCTGACATCATGCGCACCGCCCGCGAGCAGGGGATGCTCACGCTCCGGGAGGACGGGTGGGCGAAGGTCCGCCTCGGGCACACGTCGATCGAGGAGATCATGCGCGTCGTCGCGTGACACCACCGGCGTCGGGGGACGCCGTCCAGCACGAATTCATGCACTGAGGGGGAACAGAATGAACCAGCCGATCTATGAGATTCCGATCGTCGACTCGACCGGTCGAACGATTCATGCCGCAGGCGCACCGTACGCGCCGCAGCCGAAACGCTCCATCGCGGACTTCGCGTTCCCGGCGCCGTCGCACGACGATGCCGGTGCGCCGTCCATCGAGTTCCTTCCGCCCACCGGCCAGCCGGTCTCCCACTTCGACGCCGACGACGACGAGCCGATCCTGGCTCCGTCCACCGCCGACCGGGCGTTGATCGGCGCACTGAGCGAAGTACTGCGGATGCGCGCATCCGACCTGCACCTCACCTCCAATGCGCCGCCCATGCTGCGCGTCGACGGGGGACTCCGACCCGTCGAAGGCTCCGAACCATGGTCCACCGACCGAGTGCGCACAGCCCTCTACTCTCTGCTGACAGCGCAGCAGCGCGAGATCTTCGACAGGGAACTCGAGCTCGACTTCGCGTACACCGTCTCGGCCAACGCGCGATTCCGAGTGAACTTCTACCAGCAGCGCAGCGCGATCGGCGCCGCGTTCCGCATCATCCCCACCGAGATCAAATCTCTCAAGGAGCTCGGCGTTCCCGACACCGTCGGGGAATTCTCCAAGCTCGCCCGCGGCCTCGTGCTGGTGACCGGTCCGACCGGCTCGGGTAAATCCACGACTCTCGCCGCGCTTATCGACCTCGTGAATCGCACCCGGGCCGACCACATCGTCACCGTCGAAGACCCCATCGAGTTCCTGCACAACAATCACCGTTCGCTGGTCAACCAGCGTGAGGTCGGACACGACACGCACAGCTTCGCAGCCGCACTCAAGCACGTACTGCGCCAGGACCCCGACGTGATTCTCGTCGGCGAGCTCCGCGACCTCGAGACCATCTCCGTCGCGCTCACCGCAGCGGAGACCGGGCACCTCGTGTTCGCCACCCTGCACACTCAGGATGCCGCGCAGACCATCGACCGCGTCATCGACGTCTTCCCGCCCCACCAGCAGGGCCAGGTGCGAGCACAACTCGCGGCGACACTCCAGGGTGTCGTCTGTCAGACGCTCGTGAAGAAGGCCTCCGGTCGCGGACGGGTCGTCGCCACCGAGGTGCTCGTCACCACTCCCGCGATCGCGAACCTCATCCGCGAAGGCAAGACCTATCAGATCGCGTCGTCCATGCAGGCCGGCCGTGAGCTCGGCATGTACACGATGGATCAGCACCTCGCGGAACTCGTCGACGCGGGAAAGATCACCTACGGCGCCGGGCTCGAGAAGGCCCACGACGTCGAGGGATTCAAACGTCTCGTGCACCGCGAGGAGAACGCGGCGGCTCAGGCGAAGTCGATGGCCGGCGGCGTCGATTTCGGTGACAGCTATTCGAACGTCTCGATGACGGGGAGGGGCTACTGATGGCGACCATGCTCACCTACGCCTACAAGGGCACCGACACCACGGGCAAGCAGGTCAAGGGCAAGGTCGACGCGATCAACGAGACGCAGGTGGCTCTGCGACTGCGGGCCATGGGAGTCGCGCCGTCGTCCATCCGCGAGTCGGTCGCCGGTACCGGTCTCAACATGGAGATCCGCATC
Organism: uncultured Actinomycetota bacterium; assembly: GCA_963756375.1. GTDB lineage: Bacteria > Actinomycetota > Actinomycetes > Actinomycetales > Microbacteriaceae > Marisediminicola. Next base: position 2,626,206 of record CAVWNJ010000005.1, read on the forward strand.
GGCGGGGCGGGCGGTGGCCAGGTCGGCATGAAGGACATCGCGGTGATGAGCCGTCAGATGGCCACCATGATCTCCGCCGGACTCTCGCTCCTGCGCACGCTGACGATTCTCACCGAGCAGACCGAGAACAAGAAGCTCGCCTCGGTCCTGAACAAGGTGCGCGGCGACGTCGAGACGGGTCTCTCGCTTTCCGACGCGATGGCGAAGCATCCGGGCGACTTTCCCGCCGATCATGCTCAGCCTGATCCGCGCAGGCGAGACGGGCGGATTCCTCGAGGGCGCGCTCGAATCGATCGCGAACAACTTCGAGGCGGAGCTGAAGCTCATCGGCACGATCAAGTCGGCGCTCACCTACCCGGTGGTCGTCCTCATGATGGCCGTGGTCGCGGTCGCCGGCATGCTCATCTTCATCGTCCCGATCTTCAAGACCATGTTCAACGACCTGGGCAGCGAGTTGCCACTGCCGACGCAGTTCCTCGTCGTGGTGTCGGAGTCGATGTCGGTCGCGGGTCCCATCATTGTGATCGCGTCCGTGGCTTTCGCCGTGTGGTGGCGCAAGAACAAGCACACCGAGAAGGTGCGCCAAGTCGTCGACCCGTTGAAGCTCAAGCTGCCCGTGTTCGGCCCGCTGCTCACGAAGGTCGCCATCGCACGGCTCACCCGCAACTTCGGCACCATGATGGCGTCGGGTGTGCCGATCCTCCGCTCGCTCACCATCGTCGGCGCGACATCCGGCAACTGGGTGATCGAGCAGTCGCTGCTCAAGGTGCAGGAGTCCGTACGCCAGGGCGCTTCGATCGCGGAACCGCTGTCGAAGGAGCCCGTCTTCCCGTCCATGGTCACCCAGATGATCTCCGTCGGTGAAGACGCCGGCGCGCTCGAGGCGATGCTCGGCAAGATCAGCGACTTCTACGACCAGGAGGTCGAGTCGACGACGGAACAGCTCACGGCGCTGATCGAGCCGCTGATGATCGCCTTCATCGGCGTCGTCATCGGCGGCATGATCGTCGCGCTCTACATGCCCGTGTTCAGCATCTTCGAAAAGATCAAGTAGACGGATGACCGTGCGGCCCGACCCGGGCCCGCACGGTCACCTTCTGCGTCACCCAGCCAGCCGACCGCCCACGATGTTTCGCCCCTCCGGGCATCAGCACCCTCGACAGACAGGAAGATCCATGCAGCGAGCCGGCCTTGTTCGATACCTCCGGGTATCGGGCGACGCAGGACTCACCGGCACGGGACTGCTCGTGAGGGTGCTCATTGTCGGAGCGATCGTCGGCGTGGGGCTGCCCACCTACCTGTCTCAGCGCGAGATCTCGCTCGTTGCCACCGTCCAATCCGATCTTCACAAGGCGGCCATCGCCGCCGAGACGTTCGCCGCGGTGCACGGTACCTATGTCGGCCTCAGCGAAGACGCCCTCCAGAAGTATGGGTTCGAGCCCTCAGAGGGCATCGTCGTCGGAGTGACGCTCGACGCGAACTCCTACGAGCTCACGGCCCGGTATGAATCGGGCTCGCCGGCCGAGGCGTGGAAATTCTCCGGATCGGTCTTCAGCGTCGTCGAATAGTCGTCGGTCGTGTTCTCGACCCGCTCGTGTCTCCCCTCCAACTGGGGACGCGAAAAGGCCGATAACCCCCCTGTTCGCGGGATTATCCCGGGGCGATTGCGGCTCAGCACAATTGCATCAGGGGGTCAAACAACTGGGGGCCACCTGTCCAGCAGTCACTTCAATCGACAGGAAATTTGCATCATGATCAACACCATCAACCGCGCAATCGCCAAACGCCGCGAGTCCGAGAACGAGAACGACAAGGGCTTCACGCTCATCGAGCTGCTCGTGGTCGTGCTCATCATCGGCATCCTCGCAGCCATCGCCATTCCGGCGTTCCTCAGCCAGCGCGAAGGTGCGTGGAAGGCGCAGATCGCCTCCGACATCAACAGCGCCCGCATCGCGGCCGAGACGTTCGCCACCAACAACAACGGCAGCTACACGGGCCTCACCGCCACGACCCTCGGTACCAACGGCTACAAGGTCACCACCGGCGTCACGATCACCCCGACGGTTCCGACCGGCGGCAAGACCTTCTCGCTCAAGGGCATCAACTCCAACCTCAACACCACCACGCAGTACATCACCTACGACAGCTCCACCGGCCAGACGGTCTCCACCGGCTTCTAGGCCTTACCACCAGCGTGCGGGTCGTCGCTCCGGCGACGGCCCGCACCGCCGGCCACCGGGTCCGAGCGGATGCCGGTCTCCCACCATCTTCCGGATCGCCGCTGCGACCGGATTTTTCACCACCCGTTACCACCCATCACCACCTCACTGGAGATCATCGTGAACGCACTCGTGAGGCGCCTCCAGCAGAGAGCGATGCTGGACTCAGCATCGTCGAGGTCGTCGTCGCGATGTTCATCTTCGCGCTCATCTCCACCGGAACGCTCTACACCATGGTCTCCGTGCTGCAGACGACGCGCGACTCCCGCGCGCAGCAGGTCGCGGCCAACCTCGCCGCGCAGGACATCGACCTCGCCCGCGATTACGCGAACCTCTTCCAGCTCCTGCCCACCACCTACACCGTGCCGCTCAACGGCGACACTTCACCGTCACCCGTGAGACACGAGTGGGTGAGCCGGCGCAGGCAACGACGTGCAGTGCGCCAGACGGCGGCGCAGCGCTCAGCTACAAGCGGGTGAACGTGACCGTCACCTGGGACAACATGAAGTCGTCGACGCAGCCCGTGCGCTCCGACACCGTCATCGACCCGAAGAGCCGCATCACCGATCCCACCAAGGGCACCATCCTGGTGTTCGTGCGCACGGCAAGCGGGTCCGGGAGCGAAGGCGTCGTGGTCACCGCGACGCCGTCGTCCACGCCCAACGGCGCGCAGACGCCGAGCCCGAGCAGCGTCACGACCGACCACCGGGTGCGCCTACATCCTCAAGGTGACACCCGGCAACTACGACATCACCATCAGCCACCCGTCCGGCAAGTACGTCGACGAGAAGCAGCAGAACGGTCGCGACGAAGAACCTGGGCCTGCAGGCGAACTCCACGGCATCGGTCGGCTTCCAGTACGCGCTCGGCGGTACCATCGCGGCGTCGTACGCGTCGAACTACGTCAATCCCGTCCGCCCCGTCGTCGCCGGCGACATGCCCACCATCTTCTCCAGCACCTACGGTACGTTCGTCGGCGCCCCGCGCTCCAGGCGACAGCGTTCCTTCTGCACCCGTTCCCGTCCGGCTACGAGATCACCGGCGGCGATCCCGACCGATTGCCTCGCCATCGACCCACAGTCGTGGTCGCCCGACGCCCTCGGCACGCACAGCGGAGCCGACGCCGACCGGCGCGGCAAGCGCCGGCGGAACCACGGTCGCCGTCGGCAGTGCCTCTCGGTGTCGTGGAGATCACGGCAACGAAGAAGGCGGCAACCGCTGGCTGCGTGCGGTCTCCGTCACAACCCGTTCAACGGACAGCCGACCTGCCTCGGCGAGACGACCCTTCACTTCGGCAAGATCATTCCCAAGTCGGCGGGTGACGACCGTGACGGTCGCGCTGCCCTACGGCACGTGGAAGTTCTTACGCCGACAAGGACGGAGAACGACCGCCGTGCTCCTCCCGATCGACATGGTCGGGCTGCAACGGCAAAGACCTCGATCGTCAACCTCACCGAGGGTTCTGTCGCCGCCTCCAGCATCGTCACCCTCGACCCGAGGACGGTGAACTGATGTCGATACGCGCTCAGGCGTCACGCGCATCTCCGATCGGACGAGTCGGGTCTCGAGCCTCCCAGAACTTCTCGTCGCGATGTTCCTGCTCGGCATCCTCTCTGTGCTCGTGGTGAGCTCCTTCTCATCGTTCACGAGCAACTTCACCCGTACCCAACTCGCGACCGACAGCACCAACGTGGCGGCAGACGGGCATGAACGAGGTCACGCGCGTCGTGCGTTCCGGCACGGAGATCGAGGTTCTCGGCAGCCCGAACAACCTTCCCGTGTTCGTCTCGGCCAGCCGCGAGCACGCGGTCCTGTACTCCTACCTCGACGCCCAGTCCGACGTCGCCCGCGCCGATCATGGTCCGGTTCACCGTCGACCCGGTCACGCGGGACCTCGTCGAGGACCGGTGGACTGCCACGAAGGTGAACGGGTACTGGACGTTCCCGAACCCGGCGACCACTCCGAGATCCACGCGCGTCGTCGCTCGGCAGATCGTTGCCCCGACCGCTGGGCGAGGCGCCGCTCTTCACCTACCTCAAGACCGACGGATGCCCGGCGGCGCAGCCGACCTGCGACATCGTGCCCGTGAGTGGCGACGCGCTCGAGCGCCGCCGAGATCAAGTCGATCGTGGCGGTGCAGGTGACCATGAAGGTCCAGGCCGATTCGCTTCGGTCGTGCGGAACCTGTCACCATTTCCAACCGGGTCGGCATTCCGAACCTCGGCATCTCACGAGTGGGGCTGTGATCGTGTTCACCAGATTTCTGAAGTCCAGGCTCGCGCGTCGTGACGACGGCATGGCTCTCATCCTCGTCATCGGTATGGGCACCATTCTCGCGATCCTCGTGGTCGCGGCCGATCGGCTATGCGGTGAGCGGAATCAGCTTCTCGCGGGCCACCCAGGACACCGACGGTTCCCTCGCGGCCGCCTACGCCGGCGTCGAGGAGTACCAGAGCCGGCTGGCCGTCCGACCCCGAATACTGGAAGTACGGAAATCCCGTCTCGACCTACTCCTCGACGTCCGGCAGCGTCGTGACGCCCCCGCCTTCTGCGAACCCGGCGTTCGGCGTCGGCGCCGGCGGGACCTGGGGCATCGGTTGCCGGGCAGCTCCGTCCACGAGCCCGGCCGACGTTCCGCTATGAGGTCGACAACTCGACCTACGCGGGCTCCGGCATCGTCCGGATGCGGGCGACCGGTCGGGTCGGCACGGCCACCCGTACGCTCGTGGCCGACCTCAAGCAGCAGGGCTTCCTGGACTTCCTGTACTTCACCGACTACGAGGTCCGCGACCCGGCCGACTCGAACGTGAAATGCGTTCCCGCCTACGACTGGGCGGTCTCATCCCGGCCGTAGCTGCACCGTGCTCCAGTTCGCGCAGGCCGATGTGCTCAACGGCGCGGTGCACACCAACGACACGCTGCTCATCTGCGGGGCGACGTTCAACGGACTCGTCACCACCGGAAAGCCGACCCTCCCGTCTCTACAAGACCCCGAGCGGATGCAGCACGCCCACCTTCACGCTCACGGGACCCCAAGTACAGCCCGGTCGTCGGCATGCCCGTCGACGAACTCGCAGCTCAAGTCCGAGATGCGCACGGATCTCGCGACCGTCCCGAAGCCCGGGTGCCTGTACACCGGTCCCACGACCATCGTCTTCACCAGCTCCGGCCAGATGACGGTGCGCTCGCCGTGGACGAAGACCACCAACGTCGCCGGGGACCCTGCGACCTCCGGCTCGATCAACGCGGCATGCGGCACGCCGGGCACCGCAGGACTCGGAAGCGCCGCTGGGCGTCACCGTGCCGCGTGCCGACCAACAACGTCGTCTACGTGCAGAACATCCCGTCTGCGATCGCGAACCCCAACTACTCGGCCGAGCTCGAAGACCGGCTCGGGCGCCACCTGCAAGAACGTCGCCGGCACGAGCATCACGGACAACGGCGTCGGCTACCCGGCAGCCGGCGAGCTGCCGCCGTCGACCTCCGCCACGAACCCGTCGTACGGATGCCGCAACGGCGATGTCTTCGTCGAGGGCACGATCTCCAGGGTCAGGTCACCGTGGCGTCCGAGAACTACGTCTACGTCACGGGCGACCTCGCCTACGTCGACGACCTGAACGACATGCTCGGACTCGTCGGCCAGAACTCGGTCTTCATCTGGAACCCGGTGCGAGCAAACAGACCTCTCGAGCTCCTCGCCAACACCGAACCGTCGCGTCGACGCCGCGATCCTCTCGGTCGCGCACAGCTTCCAGGTGCAGAACTTCACGATCGGCGGTCCACGCGGGGTGCTCACGGTGAACGGGCGCGATCGCGCAGAAGTTCCGCGGCGCCGTGGCCACCACGAGCGTCAACGTCGCTGCATGTCCGGCTACCTCAAGGACTACCACTACGACACCCGCTTCCGGTACACCGCGCCGCCGAAGTTCCTCTCCCCGGTGACGACTACCTACGGCGTCACCGTGTCGGTCGAGACCGAGCGTGCCTTCGACGGCATCGGGGGCCGCATCATGACCGGCCTCGACGGCGCGTCTCCAGGTCGCCGTGGTCATCATCGTTGGCGTGCTTGGGCCTCGCGGTCGGCTCGTTCCTCAACGTCGTCGTGTGGCGGGTGCCCCGCGGGCGACTCGGTCGTGCATCCGCCGAGCGCCTGCCCGAAGTGTCGGCGACGCGATTCGCGCGCGCGACAACGTGCCCGTGCTGTCGTGGCTCGCGCTGTCGCGGCCGGTGCCGGGACTGCGCGGAGCCGATCTCGGCGCGCTACCCGCTGGTCGAGGCGGCCACCGGCAGCTGCTCTTCGTTGCGCTCGCGTTCCGCTTCGACGTCTTGGGAGCCCGAGCGCTCGCGGCCCTGTCCGCGCTTTCCTGTTCCTCGGCGCGATCGGGGTCGCGCTCGCCCTCATCGATCTCGACACCCATCGGCTGCCCAACGCGATCGTGCTGCCGGCCTACCCGGTGGCGCTCGCGCTCCTCGGAGCGGCAACGGTCGGCTCAGTCGGCGACTGGCGGCGCTCGCTCCGGCGCTCGTCGGGGGCGCAGCCCTGTTCGCGTTCTACTTCATCCTCGCGGTCGCCGTGCCGCGGGGGATGGGCTTCGGCGACGTCAAGCTCGCCGGCGTGCTCGGGCTGTACCTCGGCTGGCTCGGCTGGGGCACGCTGGTCGTCGGGGGCTTCGCCGCCTTCGTGCTCGGAGGCGTCTTCTCCATCGTCCTGCTGCTGCTGCGGCGGGCTGGCCGTGGATCGGGCATCCCGTTCGGGCCATGGATGCTCGCGGGCGCCGGTATCGGAATCTTCTTCGGCGAACAGCTCGCCGGAGCTTATCTGGCCTTGATCGGCCTGAACACATGGGGGAAACTGATGGGCAAGACGATTGTCGGGGTGGACATCGGCAGCGAATCGCTGCGCGCTGTCGAAGTCGAGGGCGGCAGGGGTGCGCACCCCACCGTAGTGCGCTATCACGAGCTGCCCCTGCCGGAAGGTGCGGTGCGGAACGGCGAGGTCGTCGAGGTCAACACCGTCGCCGCCGTCTTCAAGCAGCTGTGGTCGGTCGGCGGGTTCAAGAGCAAGAAGGTCGTGCTCGGCGTCGGCAACCCCAAGGTGCTCGTGCGCGAGCTGACGGTGCCGAAGCTCGGCAAGCGGGAGATCCGCGCAGCCCTGCCGTTCCAGGTGCAGGACATGCTCCCCGTGCCCGTCGCAGATGCCATCCTCGATTTCTACCCGGTGTCGGAAGGGCACTGCCGAAAGCGGCCCGACGGTCAGCGGCCTGCTGGTTGCGGCCGTCAAGGAGTCCGTCATGTCGAACGTGACGGCGGTGCTGCTCGCCGGGCTCAACCCCGTCGAGGTCGACCTGATCCCATTCGCGCTGAACCGCGTACTGGTGAATGGCAAGAAGGCGGAGGGCACGGTGGCGCTCATCGACATCGGGCTCAGCACCACCAACGTCGTGATCACCGTCGACGGCGTGCCGCAGTTCGTGCGCATCATCCCGGCCGGCGGCTCCGACGTCACCCGCGCCCTGTCGACGCGGCTCGGTGATCGCGCCCGACGTCGCAGAGGCCGAGAAGCGTGACCTCGGTCTGCGACCGGCCACCCTCGGGCCGGACAACCGGGAAGCGGTCGACATCATCCAGGAGACTCTCACGCGAGCTGCTGAACAGCCTCCGGAACACGCTCAGCTTCTTCGTCAACTCCCGGCAGGGCCAGCACATCGATCGCGTGCTCCTCTCCGGTGGCGGCGCCCAACTCGGGAGCTTCAGCAGCCACGCTCGCCGACCTCACGCGCATCCCGGTCTTCTCCGACAAGGCCATTCGACAGCGTCGCCCTCGGCAAGGTCGCCGCCCGTTCGCAGTCGTCGAAGGACTCCGCCAACATGACCGTCGCACTCGGACTCGCTCTGGGAAGTGCAGCATGAACATCGTGATCGCCAAGGATCACCGCCTCGTGGTCGGAGGCGAGTCGCGCATCCAGTTGCTTCCGCCGGAGATCGCCGCGCGCTCGAAGACCCGATCGACCCGTCGCGCACTCGTCGGTGTCGTCGTGATCGCCTGCTGATCTCCGCGGGCGGATACACGCTGTCGACGATCGCCGCCACGAGGAGCGCGGCTGATCTCGCCGTCGAGCAGAACACCACGACCGTGCTTGCTCCGCCAGCAGAGCCAGTACGCGGAGGTGACGCAGGTGGAGACCCTCGTCGCTGCGGCGACGGCGGCGCGGCAGGTGGGAACCTCCACCGAGATCATGTGGGCCGACTACCTCGATTCGATCATGGCGGTACTCCCCGCCGGCATCCGATCTCATCGGTGTGTCCGTCGATTCGGCGACGCCGCTGCAGTACCTCACTCAGTCGACGGCTCCGCTTCAGGGAGAGCGCGTCGCCACGATCGCGCTCGAGTTGAGCGTGCAGTCGATGCCGGACGTGCAGGCGATCCTCGACGGACTCTCCGGGCTCACGGGCTTCGTCGACGCGACGCCGGGCGGCGATCAGCCTCGGCGACAACGGGCTCTACGGAGCGACCATCGTTCTTCATATCGATTCACACGCGTACGCGGGGCGTTTCGCTCCAGAGGCCGCGACGACCACAGAACGGAGATTCCCAGTGAACAACAATCGCATCTGGGTCGGCGGTTCACTCGCCCTCGCCGCGATCGTGCTGCTGACCGGTTGGTTCGTCGGGGTGTCTCCGATGCTGGCGATGGCGGCCAAGACCGAGTCCGATCGGGCGATGGTGCTCACGCAGAACGATGCCCTCGGCATCACCCTCGCCAGCCTCAAGGAGACGGTACACCAAGCTCGGCGGCCTCAGGGCCGAACTCGGCCGACCTCCGTGGTGCCCCTTCCCGGCGACGCCGACATGCCCGCGTTCCTCGGGCAACTCGACCGACTGGCAGGCGTCCTCCGGCGCGAAAGTCACCAGCATCACCGTGTCCGACGGGCTTCCGTTCATTCCCGCGATCCCGGAGCAGATCGTCGCGGTCGAGCAGGCGCCCGCCGAAGCGCCCGTCGACGGCGTGCAGCCGACGGTAGCGGATGTGTCCACCCCTGCGGTGATCGATGTGGCGGCCATCGCCGGCGCCGAGTTGGTCACGCCGGAGAGCTTCGTCTCGATCCCGGTAGGCATCACGGCATCGGGCTCGCTCGAGCAGGTGACCGCTTTCATGAAGGGCCTGCAGACCGGGAAGAGGCTGTTCCTGGTGACGAAGTTCTCGATGATGGTGGAGCCGGCCTCCGGTCTCTACTCGCTCAGCATCGACGGGTTCGCCTACACCCTGGTGAATACGTTCGGTCCGCTCGGCGACGGAGTCGGAACCTCCGTGGACGCCACGACGGCCACGGTGAACTGAGGGTCGCGTCACATCCTGCGGGATGACACTCCGTTGCTAGGCTGACAACGTCGGGACCGTCGAGGTCCGCGCAGTCACCTGAGGAGTGTCATCCCGTGAGCGATGAGAAGAACGACCACCCGGAGACAGACCCCGCGAATCGTCCCGCCACCGGCGTTCTCGTCGCGAAATGACGACACGACTGCGGTGAACGAACCCGATATCGATGCGAGTACGTCGGATGCCGACTACGACGACGTACGCAACGACGAGGCTCCGTTCGACGAGGGCGCCGGGATCCGCTGCCGGCCTACGATGCTCCGCTCGACGACAACTCGGAGGACCGCGTCGCCGACGAAGCGAACCCGACGCTCGTACCATCGAGGAGCCCGCGGTCGAGGACCACACGGTGGTTCGCGATACCGGCGATCTGCCGGAGCCGGTGGCCTACCCCACCACGTCGTTCGCAGCCGAGCAGGATCGTCTGCACGGAGAACGCGAGCGGCCTACGGCGCCGCAACGGCGCAGACCGCCAGTACGAGCAGTCGGCGCACTATCCGCAGCGCAACTTCGGCCCACCGCCCGTGCCGCCGCGCAAGAAGAGCAACCGCGGAGTCGGTGCGCTCATCGCAGTACTGTCGGTGATCCTGTTCGCGGTCGTCTACGCCGTGATCGCCGCGGTCATCATCGGCGTCCGCACGCCCGCAGGCGCTCGGCGACACCTTCATGACATTCGCCGCGAACCCGGTGTTCTACGTGCCCGCGATCATCTTCGTCGTCGCGTTCGTTCTCGTCGTGCTTCTCGCCAATCGTGCCAGCTGGTGGGCATACGTGCTCGGCAGCCTTCTCGTCGGTGCGCTCGTCTACTTCGGCACCATCGGTGTCGCTCTGTTGAGCGTGAACGTGCTCGACGCTCACGCCCAGCGAGGCTCTCGGCGGTTCGCGAACTACGCGGCGGACCCGTTCATCATCACTGCGGGGCTCGTGGCACGTGAGGTGTCGCTGTGGACCGGGCGCTGCGATCGCCGCGCAGGGGTCGCCGCATGAAGGCGAAGAACGACGCGGCGCGCGAAGAGTACGACCGCGCCGCCGCCGAACACCGCGCGGAGTATGAGCGCGCCACCGCCTCCTAGCGGCCTCGGTCGTTCCACGATCTCCGTCATGGCGGTCGTGCTCACGGCCTCGCTCATCGTCTTCGTCTACGGATTCATGAGCCTGTTTTTCGGGCGCGATGTCATCGAGGAACCGGATGCCGGGCCGCTGGTCGGCCCGCTGATGGCGCTCACGGCCTGCGCGGTCGTGCTGCGGTTCGTGCTGACGGAACGTCCGGCGGCGCCGGGTCGCAGGTCGGTCGCAGCGGCGCTGACGGCGGCGATCGCGGTCCCTCTGGCCGGTGCGCTCGCCTACGCGGCGGTGCGCGGTGAGCTCGCCGCCTCAGCCGTATTCTTCGGCCGCAACATCCTCAGCCCGTTCGTTCTCGCCGCCGATGTGATCGTGGCGCTTGTTGTGGCCGGCGCCGCCGCCGCTCGGCTGTACCGCTGACCGCAGTTGACCGCACCGGGGCTGCGGGCTAGTCTTGGCGGGTATGCGTTCACGGAGGCGCTGGCACCCTTGTGTCGAAAGCCTCGATCGCATCGCACCATGTTGGGCCACATTCAGCCCCCACGGCATACCCACCAGCAGACCGATTCCTATTGTGACGTCGGTGGGTCCATCGGAACTCGGGAACCCCGCTCGCGGGTGTGAACGAATGCGACGAAGCAAGACCTGTCACCGTGCAGTTTTCATCAAGGAGTATTGAGTGCCAACCATTCAGCAGTTGGTCCGGAAGGGTCGTAGCCCCAAGGTCGTCAAGACCAAGGCTCCCGCCCTCAAGGCCAACCCCCAGCAGCGCGGTGTGTGCACCCGCGTCTACACGACCACGCCGAAGAAGCCGAACTCGGCTCTCCGCAAGGTCGCCCGCGTCAAGCTTTCCAACGGCACCGAGGTCACCGCCTACATCCCCGGTGAGGGCCACAACCTCCAGGAGCACTCGATGGTGCTCGTGCGTGGCGGACGAGTGAAAGACCTCCCCGGTGTGCGCTACAAGATCGTGCGCGGCGCGCTCGACACCCAGGCCGTGAAGAATCGCAAGCAGGCTCGCAGCCGCTACGGAGCGAAAATGGACAAGAAGTAATGCCTCGTAAAGGACCAGCACCGAAGCGTCCCGTAGTTGCGGACCCGGTCTACGGAGCCCCCATCGTCAGCCAGCTCGTCAACAAGATTCTTCTTGACGGCAAGAAGGGCCTCGCCGAGAAGATCGTCTATGACGCTCTCGCCGGAGTCTCCTCGAAGAACGGTGCGGATGCCGTCGTCACCTTGAAGAAGGCGCTCGACAACGTCCGTCCCACCATCGAGGTCAAGTCACGCCGCGTCGGCGGTTCGACCTACCAGGTGCCGGTCGAGGTCAAGCCTCACCGCGCCAACACCCTCGCGTTGCGTTGGCTCACCACCTACGCCAAGGGTCGTCGTGAGAAGACCATGACCGAGCGTCTCACCAACGAGATCCTCGACGCATCCAACGGTCTCGGTGCAGCAGTCAAGCGCCGTGAAGACACTCACAAGATGGCCGAGTCGAACAAGGCCTTCGCGCACTACCGCTGGTAACCACGCTGGCGTCACGGCGGTCACGTGAGTGACCTCCCACGCCAGCGCCGGGGGAGCCTGCGATCACGATCCAGGCTCCCTCGCCCAGCATCCACTTTCCAAACTTTCGGAGGAACTCCGTGGCACAAGACGTGCTCACCGACCTGAACAAGGTCCGCAACATCGGCATCATGGCGCACATTGACGCCGGTAAAACCACCACCACCGAGCGCATCCTGTTCTACACGGGGATCACCCACAAGATCGGTGAGGTCCACGACGGCGCAGCCACGATGGACTGGATGGCGCAGGAGCAGGAACGTGGCATCACGATCACGTCTGCCGCGACCACCTGTTTCTGGAACAAGAACCAGATCAACATCATCGACACCCCCGGCCACGTCGACTTCACCGTCGAGGTCGAGCGTTCGCTGCGTGTCCTTGACGGCGCCGTCGCTGTCTTCGACGGCAAGGAGGGCGTCGAGCCCCAGTCCGAGACCGTCTGGCGTCAGGCCGACAAGTACGACGTGCCCCGCATCTGCTTCGTCAACAAGATGGACAAGCTGGGTGCCGACTTCTACTTCACCGTAGACACCATCATCAAGCGCCTCGGCGCGAAGCCCCTGGTCATCCAGCTCCCGATCGGGTTCGAGAACACCTTCGAAGGTGTCGTAGACCTCGTCGAGATGCGCGCGCTCACCTGGCGTGGCGACTCCAAGGGTGACGTCGAGCTCGGTGCCAAGTACGAGATCGAAGAGATCCCCGCCGACCTCGTCGAGAAGGCCAACGAGTACCGCGCCCTTCTCATCGAGACCATCGCCGAGACCGACGACGCGCTCCTCGAGCGCTTCCTCAACGGGGATGACCAGTTCAGCGTCGCCGAGATCAAGAAGGCCATCCGCACGCTGACCGTGTCGAGCCAGATCTACCCGGTCCTCTGCGGCTCCGCGTTCAAGAACCGCGGCGTGCAGCCGATGCTCGACGCCGTCGTGGACTACCTGCCCAGCCCGCTCGACGTGCCGGCCACCGAAGGTCACGATGTGCGCGACGAGACCAAGGTCGTCGAGCGCCACCCTGACCCCAAGGACCCGTTCGCGGCACTTGCGTTCAAGGTCGCCGTGCACCCGTTCTTCGGGCGCCTCACCTACATCCGCGTCTACTCCGGCACCATTGAGAGCGGCTCGCAGGTCATCAACTCGACCAAGGGTAAGAAGGAGCGCATCGGGAAGATCTTCCAGATGCACGCCAACAAGGAGAACCCGGTCGACAGCGTCACCGCCGGCCACATCTACGCGGTCATCGGACTGAAGGACACCACCACCGGTGACACCCTCTCCGACCAGACCCACCAGGTCGTTCTCGAGTCGATGACCTTCCCCGAGCCCGTCATCGAGGTCGCTATCGAGCCCAAGACGAAGGCCGACCAGGAGAAGCTGGGTGTCGCCATCCAGAAGCTCGCCGAGGAAGACCCCACGTTCCGCACCGAGCAGAACCAGGACACCGGCCAGACGGTCATCAAGGGAATGGGCGAGCTTCACCTCGACATCCTCGTTGACCGCATGAAGCGCGAGTTCAACGTCGAGGCCAACGTGGGCAAGCCCCAGGTGGCCTACCGTGAGACGATCCGCAAGATCGTCGAGAAGCACGACTACACCCACAAGAAGCAGACCGGTGGATCCGGCCAGTTCGCGAAGGTGCAGATCTCACTTGAGCCACTCGAGGTCACGCCCGACACGATCTACGAATTCTCGAACAAGGTCACCGGTGGTCGCATCCCTCGCGAATACATTCCGTCGGTCGACGCGGGAATCCAGGATGCGCTCCAGGTGGGTATCCTCGCCGGATACCCCATGGTGGGCGTCAAGGCGATCCTGCTCGACGGTGCGGCCCACGACGTGGACTCCTCCGAAATGGCGTTCAAGATCGCCGGATCGATGGCGTTCAAGGAAGCTGCCCGCAAGGCCAGCCCCGTGCTCCTCGAGCCGCTGATGGCCGTGGAGGTGCGCACGCCCGAGGAGTACATGGGCGACGTCATCGGCGACCTGAACTCGCGTCGTGGACAGATCCAGTCGATGGAGGACGCCACCGGCGTCAAGGTCGTCCGGGCGAACGTTCCGCTGTCCGAGATGTTCGGTTATGTCGGCGACCTGAGGAGCAAGACCTCTGGGCGTGCGGTGTACTCGATGAGCTTCGACAGCTACTCTGAGGTGCCCCGCGCGGTCGCCGACGAGATCATCCAGAAGAACAAGGGCGAATAGCCCCTGGAATCGCGCCTCCGGGCGTACCTAGTAGCATCTAAATCATCCCAAAACCAGTAAGACGAGCGATCGAAATCCGTCGATCGTGTGCTCTTACGACGAAGTCCTGAGGAGGACCCATTGGCGAAGGCAAAGTTCGAGCGGACTAAGCCGCACGTCAACATCGGCACCATTGGTCACGTCGACCACGGTAAGACCACGTTGACCGCGGCTATCACCAAAGTGCTGCATGACAAGTACCCCACCCTGAACAAGGCTTCGGCGTTCGACCAGATCGACAACTCGCCCGAAGAGAAGCAGCGTGGAATCACGATCAACATCTCCCACGTGGAGTACCAGACGGAGAAGCGTCACTACGCTCACGTCGACGCTCCGGGTCACGCTGACTACATCAAGAACATGATCACCGGTGCGGCTCAGATGGATGGCGCGATCCTCGTGGTCGCCGCCACCGACGGCCCCATGCCCCAGACGCGTGAGCACGTGCTGCTCGCTCGCCAGGTCGGCGTGCCGTACATCGTCGTCGCGCTGAACAAGACCGACATGGTCGACGACGAGGAGATCCTCGAGCTCGTCGAGATCGAGGTTCGCGAACTGCTCTCCAGCCAGGACTTCGACGGGGACAACGCTCCCGTCGTGCGCGTCTCCGCGCTGAAGGCACTCGAGGGTGACGAGAAGTGGGCAGCCACCGTCTCCGACCTCATGGACGCCGTGGACGAGAACGTTCCGGAGCCCGTGCGCGAGACCGAGAAGCCCTTCCTCATGCCCGTCGAGGACGTCTTCACGATCACCGGTCGTGGAACCGTCATCACCGGCCGTGTCGAGCGCGGTGTTCTGCACCCGAACGACGAGGTCGAGATCGTCGGCATCAAGGAGAAGTCCTCCAAGACCATCGTCACCGCCATCGAGATGTTCCGTAAGACTCTCGAAGACGCGCGCGCCGGTGAGAACGTCGGGCTGCTCCTGCGTGGAACCAAGCGCGAGGATGTCGAGCGCGGCCAGGTCGTCGTCAAGCCCGGTACGGTCACGCCGCACACCGAGTTCGAGGCGAACGCCTATATCCTCTCGAAGGATGAGGGTGGCCGTCACAACCCGTTCTATGCGAACTACCGTCCGCAGTTCTACTTCCGCACCACGGACGTCACCGGAATCATCACGCTGCCCGAGGGCACCGAGATGGTCATGCCCGGCGACACCACCGAGATGACGGTCAGCCTGATTCAGCCGATCGCCATGGAGGAGGGTCTCCGCTTCGCCATCCGCGAGGGTGGCCGCACCGTCGGTGCAGGCACGGTCGTCAAGATCATCAAGTAGTTAGAAGCTTCACCCGTCGAGACGGGGTCGGCCCTTCGGGGTCGGCCCCGTTTCGTATTTTCCGCACGGTTGCGCCTGACACGACCGGGCGCGGTTGTCGAGGGGTCGGATGCTCAGGTTGACTGTGATGCGATAGGGGAGTGCCCCGACTTCGCCGCAGCAACTCCTCGAAAGCCGGTCTCACGCGCGTGCGCGCTGGGCGGGGGTTCTCGTACCGAGATAGCGCGGGTGTCGCGATCCGCGACCAGGATCTCCGTGCGCGGATCGAGCAGCTCGCCATCCCGCCCGCCTGGTCCGATGTGTGGATCGCCCCGTATCCGAACGGGCATATCCAGGCCACCGGGGTCGATGCCGCAGGGCGCCGCCAGTACATCTACCACCCCACTTGGCGTGAGCAGAAGGATCGGGTCAAGTTCGACCGTTCCCTGCGACTGGCGGAGTCGCTTCCGGCGGCGCGGCGGCGCGTCACCATCGACCTCCGCGACGATCATCCGTCCAGGGAGCGCGCTCTCGCGGCAGCCTTCAGGATGCTCGACACCGGCTCACTGCGAGTCGGCTCGGAGCGGTACACCGAGTCCAATGGCAGTCATGGTCTGTCGACACTGTTGTGTTCGCACGCCAAGGTGAGCGGCGAGACCGTGTCGCTCAGCTTCCCGGCGAAGAGCGGGCAGGCATGGGAGAGCGACATCGACGACCCCGACCTGGCCAAGGTCGTCGCCTCGCTCAAGCGACGCGGCGGTGGTGCCCGGCTTCTGGCCTATCGCGACGGCGACGAGTGGAAACCGCTGTCGGCGGAGGAGATTAACCGGTACGTGCGCGAGCAGACCGGCGGCGAGTTCACCGCGAAGGATTTCCGTACCCTCCGGGGCACGATCGCCGCGGCGGTCAGTCTCGCCAAACACGGCCAGGAGCAGTCGGTGCGTCGCCGCTCTCTGGCGATCGCCCAAGCGATGCGCGATGCGGCGGAAGTGCTCGGTAATACCCCGGCCATTGCGCGCAAAAGCTACGTCGACCCTCGGATCGTGGACCTTTACGACCGTGGAATAACGCTGGATCCGAAGAGGCTCGGATCACCGGAGAGCGAGCTCAGATCGCTCCTGTACGACTGACCCCGAAACGCGTGTTTTTGTCCCCTTTACAGAGGACAGGTACGTCGATTATGGTCAGCCTTAGCCTCACAGCCTCACTCGCGACCCTTACCCAGTCGAACCCGAGATCAGCCGTGTCCGGCGTCGCCCGCGTCACCCTTAACCACACCCCCCCTCGCCGCCCGCGGCAACTCGACCTCGAGTCCCTACCCGAATGAGGCCCCCATTGGTCAAAGCTCCCCCCAGCCGTTTTGCGCGAGCGTCCGCGGCTATGGCGCTCTCCGCAGCGCTGATCGCCGGCACGGTCGCGATCTCGGCGCCGGCATCCGCCGACACCGTCCCGGTCGACCCCACCGAGACCGCGACGGTCTCCAGTGACTTCCTCCCCACCGCCCAGGTGGATGGCGTCGTCTGGTCACAGGCGGTCGTGGGCGACACCGTCTACGCCGGCGGCAGCTTCGCCAAGGCACGTCCGGCAGGGGCCGCGCTCGGCGTCAACGACACGACCCGCACGCATCTGCTGGCGTACAGCATCAGCACCGGCGTGCTCAACCCGACCTTTGCACCGACGCTCAACGGTCAGGTACTCGTCACCGCGCTCTCGCCAGACAACAAGCGGCTCTACGTCGGAGGCGACTTCACCACCGTCAACGGCGTGACCCGCAATCGGATCGCGGCCTTCGACACGACCACCGGCGCGCTTCTGTCGTTCAACCCGAACGCCAACAAGTCCGTCCGTGCGATCACTGCGGTCGGCGACACCGTCTACATCGGTGGCGACTTCACCGCGATCAAGAGCACGGCGCGCACCCGCGTCGCCGCGGTCACCGCGTCGACGACCGCACTGCTCCCATGGGCTCCCGCCGCCGACTTCGGTAGCGTCCACGGAATCGTGCAGTCCCCGGATGCCACGAAGGTCGCCCTCGGCGGACGATTCACCTCGCTCAACGGCAGCACGAGCCCCGGGTATGGCCTCGGCATGGTGTCGTCGGCGTCGAGCGGTGACGGAAAGACCACGCTGCAGCTCCTCGCCAACAGTGTCGTACGCGATGCCGGACCGAACGGCGCGATCCTCTCGCTCGTGGGAGACGCAGACAGCTTCTACGCCGGCGGATACGACTTCGGCTCCGGCGCGAACTTCGAAGGCATCGTCCGACTGCGCTGGTCGGACGGCGGCATCATCTGGATGCAGGACTGCCACGGCGACACCTACCAGGTGTACGCGGCAGACGGTCTCGTCTACGACTCGAGCCACGCGCACTCCTGCTCGACCGTTCCAGGCGGGTTCCCCGAGGTATCCCCGCGGGTCAACCACCAGGCGATCGCCTTCACCAAGGATGTGAAGGGCAAGCTCACCAAGCCAGGCGGAACGAGCTACCAGAGCTTCCTCGGTCAGCCGGCTCCCGCGGTGGTCAACTGGTTCCCCTCCTTCGTGATCGGCAGCTACACGGGACAGAACCAGGCCACCTGGGCCGTCACCGGCAACAGCCAGTACGTCATCTTCGGAGGCGAGTTCATCGCGGTGAACGGCAAGCCCCAGCAGGGACTCAGCCGGTTCGCCCAGAAGGCTGTCGCTCCGAACCTCGACGGGCCACGCCTCACCGGCGCC
The DNA here is from genome assembly GCA_963756375.1 of uncultured Actinomycetota bacterium. GTDB lineage: Bacteria > Actinomycetota > Actinomycetes > Actinomycetales > Microbacteriaceae > Marisediminicola. The sequence goes on from CAVWNJ010000005.1 coordinate 2,644,639, forward strand.
GAATTCGTTCCGACCGCCACGTCGACTACGCCGGGTACCGTCACGCTGAACTGGAAGGGCAACTGGGACCGCGACAACGAGCTCCTCACCTACCAGGTGATCCGCGACGGCAACACCGCAGCCCCGGTGGCCACGCTCTCCGCCAAGTCGCGCGTGACGATTCGCCCCAGCCTCACCTTCACCGACACCGGGCTCGCGGGGGGAAGCACGCACACGTATCAGTTGATCGCGCTTGACCCGTTCGGCAATGCGGCGGCGGGCGACACGATCACCGCAACGGCACTCGCCGGATCCTCCGCCAACGCGGCTCCGACGGCGTCGTTCACGAGCACCAGCAACGGACTCGAGGTGGCCCTCGACGGCTCTGCCTCGGCCGATGTGGACGGCACCATCGCCTCCTACTCCTGGAACTACGGCGACGCGACCGCCAACGGCAGCGGTGTGACCAGCAGCCACACCTACGCGGCAGCGGGCACGTACGACGTCACCCTCACGGTGACCGACAACAAGGGCGCCGTCGGAACGAAGACCACCTCGGTCACGGTCGCCGCGACGCCCCCCGTCACCGGCCTCCAGGCGTCCGACTCGTTCTCCCGCACGGTGACCGGAGGGTTCGGGTCAGCGGATGCCGGCGGCCTGTGGACCACGTCGGGCGCAGCGGCGAACTTCTCGGTCGCGGGCGGTGTGGGCAGGATGAGCATCCCGACGGCGGGCCAGTACATCCACGCGAACCTGGGCGGCGGAGCCTCGTCGTCCACCGACCTCACGGTGAAGGTCACGCTCGCCGAGGCCGTGCAGGGTGGGTCCGCCTACGTGATCGTCAAGGGCCGCGTCGTCGGCGCCGACGACTACCGCACCCGTCTGGTGATCGCCACCAACGGATCGGTCGTGCAGCAGCTGCAGCGCGGGTCGACGACCCTGACCGCGGTCACGGTGCCAGGGCTCACCTACACCGCCGGAGACGTGCTCAACGTGCGCCTGCAGGTGTTCGGAACGAACCCGACCACCATCCGGTCCCGCACGTGGGCTGCCGGCACCACCGAACCGACCACGTGGGTCGTTTCGAGGACCGACAGCACGGCGACCCTGCAGAATGCGGGAACGGCGGGTCTCGGGTTCTACCTGGGATCCACCTCCACCGCGCTGCCGCGCACCGTCACCTTCGACGACCTGCTCTCGGTTCCCACCCCGTAGCACCGTCACTGGGCCTGCGCCCGACGTGACAGAACAGCCCGGCCGCTCTGCGACCGGGCTGTTCTGCGTCGAGCGGGGCATCGCCCCGGAAAGCAAGGGGGGCCTGTACCCTTTACAGGGGCCAAGTGCTGACCTATGGTCACGGTACCCGTGTGAATCCCGATCCCGTGTGATCGTCTCGTCGCCGCGGTGCCCATCGGGAGGCGAGACGTTGCCTCTATGTAAGTGAGTACAATCGTGGCCAATTTCCTCCTCCAGAGATATCGCCGCGTAGCGGTAGCGATGGGCTTGTGCGGTGCGGTGCTGGTAGGCGGGTTGGCGGCATCCGCGCCGGCCTCTGCCGACACCGTCCCCGTCGACCCGACCGAGACCGCGACGGTCTCGACAGACTTCCTCCCCACCACGCAGGTCGACGGCGTCGTGTGGTCGCAAGCGATCGTGGGCGACACGGTGTACGCGGGAGGCAGTTTCGCCAAGGCTCGACCTGCTGGCGCCGCCGCCGGCGTCAACACGACCACCCGCACCCACCTCCTCGCGTACAGCATCAGCACCGGTGTGCTGAAGTCGTCGTTCGCCCCGACCCTCAACGGCCAGGTCCGTGTGACCGCTGTGTCACCCGATCAGAAGCGTCTCTACATCGGTGGCGACTTCACGGTCGTGAACGGAACCGCCAGAAACCGCGTTGCAGCGTTCGACACCGCGACTGGCGCGCTCCTGCCGTGGAACCCGAACGCGAACAAGACGGTGCGGGCGATCCTCGCCGTTGGGGACACGGTGTACCTCGGTGGCGACTTCACGTCACTTGAGGGCTCGTCACGCGCCCGCGTCGGCGCTGTCACCGCATCGACGAACGCGCTCCAGGCGTGGGCCCCCTCCGCCGAAGCCGGAGGCGTCTACGGAATCGCCCAGTCACCCGATGGCACGAAGGTCGCCCTCGGCGGTCGCTTCACCTCGCTCAATGGCAGCACCAGCCCCGGATATGGCCTCGGCATGGTGTCATCCGCCTCGAGTGGGAACGGCAAGACGACCTCGACCCTCCTCGCCAACAGCGTGGTGAAGAACGCCGGGCCGAACGGAGCGATCCTCTCGCTGATCAGCGACGGCGACAGCTTCTACGCCGGAGGGTACGACTTCGGCGTCGGTGCGAACTTCGAGGGCATCGTGCGACTGCGGTGGTCGGATGGCGCGATCATCTGGATGGAGGACTGCCACGGCGACACCTACACGGTGTACCCCGCCGGCGGCCTGATCTACGACTCGAGCCACGCGCACTCCTGCTCGACGGTGCCGAAGGGATTCCCCGAGGTCTCCCCGCGAGTGAACCGGCAGGCGCTCGCGTTCACGAAGGACGTGAAGGGAACCCTCACGAAGCCGGGCGGCACCAACTACCAGAACTTCGCGGGCCAGCCCGCGCCGGCGCTGGTGAACTGGTACCCCGACTTCATCATCGGTAGCTACACCGGACAGAACCAGGCCACCTGGACGGTCACCGGCAACAGCCAGTACGTGATCTTCGGCGGCGAGTTCATCGCGGTGAACGGCAAGAAGCAGCAGGGTCTCAGCCGATTCGCGCAGAAGACGGTGGCGCCGAACGCCGACGGCCCGAGGCTGAGCGGCGCGAGCTTCACGCCGACCACCGCCTCCAGCGCAGCGGGCAAGATCACGATCTCGTGGCAAGCCAACTTCGACCGCGACAACGAATTGCTCACCTACAAGGTGATCAGGGACAACAACACCGCGGCGCCCGCGGGAACAGTGGTCTCGAAGTCCCGCCATCACCAGCGCCCGCAGCTCAGCTTCACCGACACGGTGGCGTCGGGCAGCACTCACAGTTACTACGTGCTGGCCTCCGATCCCTTCGGTAACACGGCCAAGAGTGCGACGGTCTCAGGCAAGGCGCTCGCCGGTGCGGTGGCAACCCCGCCGCCGACGACGACACCTCCTCCCACGTCTCCGGCGCCCGGGGGCGCTCTGGCCGCAGACACCTTCACGCGTTCGGTGAGCGGGGGCTTCGGGTCCGCTGAGACCGGAGGAGCCTGGTCGACCACCGGTTCCGCCTCGAACTTCTCCGTCGACGGGAGCTCGGGCAGGATGACCATCCCGAGGGCGGGCCAGTACATCCACGCCAACCTCGCAGGCGGCTCATCCACCTCGACGGACCTCACCGTGAAGGTGTCGCTCGCCGAGGCGGTTCAGGGCGGATCCGCCTACGTCATCGTGAAGGGACGGGTGGTCGGCGCTGAGGACTACCGCACCCGTCTGGTCATCGGTACGGGCGGCTCGGTCGTGCAGCAGCTGCAGCGGGGTTCGAGCACGATGACCGCGGTCACCGTGCCGGGGCTGACCTACGCCGCAGGCGATGTGCTCAACGTTCGCCTGCAGGTCTTCGGCACCGCCCCCACCACGGTGCGAGCGAAGGTGTGGAAGGCCGGAGCCGCCGAGCCGTCAGCCTGGATCGTCTCCAAGACGGATGCCACGGCCGCACTCCAGTCCGCGGGGACCGTCGGCCTCGGCTTCTATCTCGGATCGACGTCGACGGGTGTGCCCCGCACCGCCGTGTTCGACGATCTGACCGCAGTGACAGGGCCCTGACCCCCTCCCGCCGACGCGCCGCAGGGCGCTGACCACTGCAACCCGGGCGCGACACGCCCGGGTTGCAGCATGTCCGCGAGTGTGGCAAACTCGTCTAGTTCAACATTCCGGGCCACGTCGTCCGGATCACTGCCAGGCAGTGCATAGTTCTGAGGCTCGGTTAACCATCACCGTGGACCCGGAGCTAGGCCGCGGGTAGCAGAACAGATCAAGCCAAAACCCAGAGCGATCGCAGGAATGCGATTGCTGCTCTGTGTGTCCGCTCAGCGCGACACGCCCGAGCGCGGGGGTCGGTGAGACGTGTTCGCACGAACGCAGTCTTTGACAGAAAAACAGTGGTGCGACAGCAGAAGTGCTCCAGCACGTGTGCGTCCAACAGGGCGTACCAGGGAACAAAGAGAGTGAGTCACACATGGCGGGACAGAAGATCCGCATTCGACTTAAGTCGTATGACCATGAGGTCATCGACAGCTCGGCGCGCAAGATCGTCGACACGGTGACCCGTGCCGGCGCGACGGTCGTCGGCCCGGTGCCCCTTCCTACTGAGAAGAACGTGATCGTCGTGATCCGCTCACCTCACAAGTACAAGGACAGCCGCGAGCACTTCGAGAAGCGCACCCACAAGCGCCTCATCGACATCATCGACCCGACGCCGAAGGCTGTCGACTCGCTCATGCGACTCGACCTTCCGGCCGACGTCAACATCGAGATCAAGCTCTAAGCAGATAGGCGACAAGGGAATTCATATGTCTATCACCAAGACTTCACGCGGTCTGCTGGGCACCAAGCTCGGCATGACCCAGGTCTGGGACGAGAACAACAAGCTCATCCCGGTCACCGTCATCGAGATCACGCCCAACGTCGTGACGCAGGTGCGCACCCCTGAGGTGGACGGCTACAGCGCCGTGCAGATCGCCTACGGGCAGATCGACCCCCGCAAGGTGAACAAGCCGTCGACCGGCCACTTCGACAAGGCCGGCGTCACGCCGCGCCGTCACGTCACCGAGGTCCGCACCGCGGACGCCGGCGACTACACCGCTGGCCAGTCCATCGCGGTCGACATCTTCGAGGCAGGCCAGAAGGTCGACGTCGTCGGCACCAGCAAGGGCAAGGGCTTCGCCGGTGTCATGAAGCGTCACAACTTCAAGGGCGTCAGCGCATCGCACGGTTCGCACCGTAACCACCGCAAGCCGGGTTCCATCGGCGCATCCTCGACCCCGAGCCGGGTCTTCAAGGGAATGCGCATGGCCGGACGCATGGGTGGCGACCGCGTCACCGCGATGAACCTCAAGGTTCACGCAGTCGACCTCGACAAGGGCCTGATCCTCGTCAAGGGTGCCGTTCCCGGCGCCCGTGGTCGCATCGTTTTCGTACGCAACGCAGTGAAGGGGGCGTAACGCATGGTTCAGAACTCATCGACGCCGGCAACGCTCGACGTCATCGACTCGAAGGGCAAGAAGGTCGGCAGCGTCGACCTTCCCGCTGAGACCTTCGACGTTCAGACCAACGTGCCGCTTATCCACCAGGTCGTCGTGGCCCAGCGGGCAGCAGCTCGCCAGGGAACGCACAAGACCAAGGGTCGCGGCGAGGTGTCCGGTGCCGGACGCAAGCCGTTCAAGCAGAAGGGCACCGGTCGTGCCCGCCAGGGCTCGATCCGCGCACCCCAGATGACCGGTGGTGGAATCGTCCACGGGCCGACGCCGCGTGACTACGCGCAGCGCACCCCCAAGAAGATGATCGCCGCCGCCCTCCGCGGAGCCCTGTCCGACCGTGCCCGCGGTGAGCGCATCCACGTGATCGACTCGCTCTCCGTCGGAGACCTGCCGTCGACCAAGACCATCGTCGAGCTGCTCGCGAACATCGCGTCCAGCAAGCACGTGCTCATCGTGCTCACCCGCGATGACGAGGTCAGCCGCAAGAGCGTTCGCAACGTCCCGGCCGTGCACGTGCTGCCGTACGACCAGCTGAACGCCTACGACGTGCTGGTCTCTGACGACATCGTCTTCACCAAGGCCGCGTTCGACGCATTCGTCGCAGGTCCCGCCGCAGGCAAGCCCGTCTCCGACGCGGCCGATGGCGGTTTTTCAAAGAAGCGTGTCAGCCCTGAGCGGGCCGCAGCGCAGAAGGAGAAGGTCAGCGCATGACCGGCATCAACAAGGACCCGCGCGACGTCATCCTGGCGCCGGTCGTGTCCGAGAAGAGCTACGGCCTGATTGATCAGGGCAAGTACACGTTCATCGTGGACCCCCGGTCGAACAAGACGGAGATCAAGCTCGCAATCGAGAAGATCTTCGCCGTCGAGGTCGCTTCCATCAACACCCTGAACAAGAAGGGCAAGACGCGTCGGACCAAGTTCGGCACCGGAAAGCGCAAGGACACCAAGCGCGCCATCGTCACGCTCAAGTCGGGTTCGATCGACATCTTCACGGCTGTCGGCTAGGACCAGAGGGATACATCATGGCCATTCGCAAGTACAAGCCCACGACTCCTGGTCGTCGCGGTTCCTCGGTTGCAGATTTCACCGAGATCACCCGTTCGACCCCCGAGAAGTCCCTGCTGCGCCCGCTGCCGAAAACCGGTGGACGCAACAACGCCGGACGCATCACGACCCGTCACATCGGTGGTGGCCACAAGCGCCAGTACCGCGTCATCGACTTCCGTCGCAATGACAAGGACGGCGTGAACGCCAAGGTCGCAGAGATCGAATACGACCCCAACCGCACCGCGCGTATCGCGCTGCTCCACTTCGTGGACGGCACCAAGCGTTACATCATCGCCCCGAACAAGCTGAACCAGGGCGACATCGTGGAGTCGGGTGCCGGCGCTGACATCAAGCCTGGCAACAACCTGCCGCTGCGCAACATCCCGGTCGGTACGGTCATCCACGCGATCGAGCTGAAGCCGGGCGGGGGAGCCAAGATGGCTCGCTCAGCCGGTGCCTCGGTTCGTCTCGTCGCCAAGGACGGCCCGTACGCGCAGCTCCGTCTGCCGTCCGGTGAGATCCGCAACGTGGATGCGCGTTGCCGCGCAACCATCGGCGAGGTCGGCAACGCCGAACAGTCGAACATCAACTGGGGTAAGGCCGGCCGCATGCGGTGGAAGGGCGTTCGCCCGACCGTGCGTGGAGTCGCCATGAACCCGGTCGACCACCCGCATGGTGGTGGTGAGGGCAAGACCTCCGGTGGACGCCACCCGGTCAGCCCGTGGGGCCAGAAAGAGGGCCGCACCCGCCACGCCAACAAAGAGAGCGACCAGCTCATCGTTCGTCGCCGTAACGCCGGCAAAAAGCGCAAGTAGGAGTTGTAGAGGATGCCACGCAGTCTCAAGAAGGGTCCTTTCGTTGACGACCACCTGCTTCGCAAGGTCGTCGGCGCGAATGCGGCCGCAAGCAAGAACGTGATCAAGACCTGGTCGCGCCGTTCGATGATCATCCCGGCGATGCTGGGTCACACCATCGCGGTGCACGACGGTCGCAAGCACATCCCGGTGTTCGTCACCGAGACGATGGTGGGGCACAAGCTCGGTGAGTTCGCCCCCACCCGCACCTTCCGTGGACACGAGAAGGACGACAAGAAGGGTCGTCGCCGCTAACGCGGTGGCGCAAGGAGGAGAGAAATGGTGGAGTCGATCGCACGCGTGCGTCACATCCGCGTCACCGCCACGAAAGCTCGTCGTGTCGTCAACATGATCCGCGGCAAGCAGGCACTGGAGGCTTTGGCCATCCTGAAGTTCGCCCCGCAGGGTGCAAGCGAGCCCGTCTACAAGCTCGTCGCGTCGGCCATGGCCAACGCCCGAGTGAAGGCGGATGCCAGCAACAGCTATCTGGACGAGCAGGACCTGTTCGTTTCGTCGGCGTATGTGGACGAGGGAACGACGCTCAAGCGTTTCCAGCCCCGTGCACAGGGCCGCGCGTTCCAGATCCTGAAGCGCACCAGCCACATCACGATCGTCCTGGCGACGCCGGACGAGACCGCGGACTCCGGAGTCCAGGGCGGATCGAAGAAGGCAGGAAAGAAGTAATGGGCCAGAAAGTAAATCCCTACGGATTCCGTCTGGGTATCACCACCGACCACGTGTCGCGTTGGTTCTCGGACAGCACCAAGGCCGGGCAGCGTTACAGCGACTATGTCGCTGAGGACGTGAAGATCCGCAACCTGCTCAAGACCTCGCTCGACCGTGCCGGAGTTGCGCGCATCGAGATCGAGCGCACCCGCGACCGGGTCCGCGTGGACATCCACACGGCCCGTCCCGGCATCGTGATCGGCCGCCGCGGCGCCGAGGCCGAGCGCATCCGCGCCGACCTCGAGAAGCTGTCGGGCAAGCAGATCCAGCTCAACATCCTCGAGGTGAAGAACCCCGAGGCCGAGGCCCAGCTCGTGGCACAGGGAATCGCGGAGCAGCTCAGCGCTCGCGTCGCGTTCCGTCGTGCCATGCGTAAGGGACTCCAGGGTGCCCAGCGCGCCGGAGCCAAGGGTGTCCGCATCCAGGTCTCCGGTCGTCTCGGTGGCGCTGAGATGAGCCGCTCGGAGTTCTACCGCGAAGGCCGCGTTCCGCTGCACACCCTGCGCGCCAACATCGACTACGGCTTCTACGAGGCCAAGACGACGTTCGGCCGCATCGGCGTGAAGGTCTGGATCTACAAGGGCGACATCACCAACAAGGAGCTCGCGCGCGAGCAGGCGAACGCCAAGTCGTCGCGCCCCGAGCGCCGCGGAGACGACCGTCGCGACAGCGGCCCGCGTCGTAACGCAGGCTCTGGTGCGCCCCGAACTGAAGCTGCTCCGGCAGCAGTAGGAGCAGAGGCATAACCATGTTGATTCCCCGCAGGGTCAAGCACCGCAAGCAGCACCACCCCGGTCGTAGCGGCCAGGCCACCGGTGGCACCACGGTGTCATTCGGTGAGTACGGCATCCAGGCCATGACTCCCGCCTATGTGACGAACCGCCAGATCGAGGCAGCTCGTATCGCGATGACCCGTCACATCAAGCGTGGTGGAAAGGTGTGGATCAACATCTACCCCGACCGCCCGCTCACCAAGAAGCCCGCCGAAACCCGCATGGGTTCCGGTAAGGGTTCCCCCGAGTGGTGGATCGCCAACGTCAAGCCGGGTCGCGTGCTCTTCGAGCTCAGCGGCGTGAGCGAGACCGTTGCCCGCGAAGCACTCACCAGGGCCATTCACAAGCTGCCCCTCAAGGCACGCATCATCAAGCGCGAGGAGGGCGACGCATAATGGCGATCGGATCCAAAGAGCTCGCTCCCGCCGAGCTCGACACCTACGAAGACGACAGGCTCGTCGACGAACTGAAGAAGGCCAAGGAAGAGCTGTTCAACCTGCGCTTCCAGTCGGCCACCGGACAGCTGGAGAGCCACGGACGCCTGCGCGCCGTGAAGCGCGACATCGCGCGTATCTACACGGTCATCCGCGAGCGCGAGCTGGGCATCCGTGCCACGCCCGTCGCCGTCGAGGCGCCGGCGAAGGCTGAGAAGGCAACCAAGAAGAAGTCCAAGGCGGATGACACCACCGTGTCCACCGACGACGCAAGCGAGACCGACACGAACGAGGAGGCGAAGTAATGGCACAGTCGAACAAGACCGGCGCAGAGCAGGTCGAAACCGTGCACGCCGCTCATGACGTGAAGGATGCCGGGGCCCGCGGTTACCGCAAGTCCCGCCGCGGTTACGTGACCAGCGACAAGATGGACAAGACCATCACCGTCGAGGTCGAAGACCGCGTGAAGCACCCGCTGTACGGCAAGGTCATCCGCCGTACCTCCAAGGTCAAGGTGCACGACGAGTCCAACTCGGCCGGCATCGGCGACCTGGTCCTCATCAGTGAGACCCGCCCGCTCAGCGCAACCAAGCGCTGGCGTCTCGTCGAGATCCTCGAGAAGGCCAAGTAAGCGCCCCGCGCTTGCTTCAGTAGGAGATAACAGATGCTTCAGCAGGAATCCAGGCTCAAGGTCGCCGACAACACCGGCGCCAAGGTGCTGCTCACGATTCGCGTTCTCGGTGGCTCAGGCCGTCGCTATGCCGGTCTCGGTGACATCATCGTCGCCACCGTCAAGGACGCGATCCCGGGCGGCAACGTCAAGAAGGGTGACGTCGTGAAGGCGGTCATCGTTCGCACCAAGAAGGAGACCCGTCGTCCCGACGGCTCCTACATCAAGTTCGACGAGAACGCCGCCGTCATCCTCAAGGCAGACGGCGACCCCCGTGGGACTCGAATCTTCGGACCGGTCGGTCGCGAACTCCGCGACAAGAAGTTCATGAAGATCATCTCGCTCGCACCGGAGGTGCTCTAACCCATGGCCAACATCAAGAAGGGTGACCTGGTTCAGGTCATCAGCGGCGCGACCCAGGAACGCGGCGGAGACCGCGGCAAGCAGGGTCGTGTCATCGAGGTGCTCGCTGAGCGCAACCGCGTGATCGTGGAGGGTGTCAACTTCGTCACCAAGCACGTTCGCGTCGGCCAGACCCAGCGTGGCTCCAAGACCGGCGGCATCGAGACCCACGAGGCACCGATCCACGTGTCGAACGTGCAGCTGGTCGACCCGAAGACCAAGAAGCCGACTCGCGTCGGTTTCCGCCAGGAGACGCAGGAGAAAGACGGTGTCAAGAAGACCGTCCGCATCCGCTACGCCAAGAAGTCAGGTGAGGACCTGTAATGACTGACACAGCCACTGCAGCGCCAGAGGGCGAGGCGACGACCAAACTCGAGCCGCGCCTCAAGCAGAAGTACAAGAACGAGATCTCGGCACAGCTGCTTGCGGACTTCGGCTTCACGAACGTGCACCAGGTGCCCGGACTCGTGAAGATCGTCGTCAACACCGGCGTCGGCGAGGCAGCTCGCGACGGCAAGATCATCGATGGCGCCGTCAAGGACCTCACCGCGATCACCGGCCAGAAGCCGCAGATCACGAACGCCCGCAAGTCCATCGCACAGTTCAAGCTGCGCGAGGGTCAGCCGATCGGCGCCCACGTGACGCTGCGCGGCGACCGTGCCTGGGAGTTCCTGGACCGCCTGCTTTCGCTCGCGCTTCCCCGTATCCGCGACTTCCGCGGCCTGTCGGACAAGCAGTTCGACGGACGCGGCAACTACACCTTCGGTCTCAACGAGCAGTCCATGTTCCACGAGATCGACCAGGACAAGATCGACCGCGTTCGCGGTTTCGACATCACTGTCGTGACCACGGCCAAGAACGACGACGAGGGCCGGGCACTGCTCAAGGCACTCGGCTTCCCGTTCCGTAACGCCGAGAACACCCCCTCCTGATAGTCGCCGCGCGAGCCGGCCGGAATTCCGGCAGGCTCGTTCGGCGAAACCGATCGCACAGGTCGGCCTCCGTGTACCGGATGTCGAAACCGGGCGAGAAATGGAAACAAACGCAATGACAATGACCGATCCGGTCGCAGACCTGCTCACCAGGCTGCGCAACGCGAACTCGGCGTACCACGAAACCGTGTCGCTCCCGAGCAGCAACCTCAAGACCCACATCGCCGAGATCCTCCAGAAGGAGGGCTACATCTCCGGGTGGAAGGTCGAGGACGCTCGCGTCGGAAAGACCCTCACCATCGACCTCAAGTACGGCCCGAACCGTGAGCGCTCCATCGCGGGCATCAAGCGCGTTTCGAAGCCGGGACTGCGTGTTTACGCGAAGTCCACCGAGATCCCTCACGTTCTCGGCGGCCTCGGCGTCGCGATCCTGTCGACCTCCTCTGGCCTCCTCACGGACCGCCAGGCAACTTCGAAAGGCGTGGGTGGGGAAGTCCTCGCCTACGTGTGGTGATCACTGATGTCACGTATCGGTAGACTTCCCATCCCGATTCCCTCCGGAGTCGATGTCACGGTCGACGGTTCCGCCGTCGCCGTGAAGGGCCCGAAGGGTGAGCTCACGCTCACCGTCGCAAAGCCCATCGCCGTAGCCCTCGAGGATGGCCAGCTTCTGGTCACCCGCCCGGACGACGAGCGCGCTTCGCGTTCGCTCCACGGCCTCACCCGCACGCTCATCGCGAACCAGATCACCGGTGTCACCACCGGTTACTCCAAGGGTCTCGAGATCGTCGGAACCGGTTACCGCGTGCAGGCGAAGGGTTCGAACCTCGAGTTCGCTCTCGGCTACTCGCACTCGATCACGGTCGAGCCGCCTGCCGGCATCTCGTTCACGGTCGAAGGTAACAACAAGCTGACGGTGCACGGCATCGACAAGCAGGCGGTCGGCGAGGTCGCCGCCAACATCCGCAAGTTGCGCAAGCCAGAGCCCTACAAGGGCAAGGGCGTGCGTTACGCAGGCGAGGTAGTCCGCCGCAAGGCCGGAAAGAGTGGTAAGTGATCATGGCTCTCGGAACCAGAGGAAAGAGCAAGTCCGCGGCTAAGGGCCGTCGGCACGCACGCCTTCGCAAGAAGGTCGTCGGCACCGAGACGCGTCCGCGTCTCGTCGTCACCCGTTCGGCTCGTCACGTATTCGTGCAGGTCGTCGACGACAGCAAGGGTTTCACCCTCGCGTCGGCTTCGACTCTCGAAGCGGACCTCCGTACGTTCGACGGTGACAAGACCGCGAAGGCACGCAAGGTCGGCGAGCTCGTCGCCGAGCGCGCCAAGCAGGCCGGCATCGACGCGGTCGTCTTCGACCGCGGTGGCAACCGCTACGCAGGCCGCGTTGCGGCCATCGCCGATGGAGCCAGGGAAGGCGGGCTGGACCTGTGAGCGACGCCCCAATCAACAAGGAGCAGACCGTGGAGTCTGAGAAGAAGACCGTGGAACCGGATCTCACCGAAACGGCTGTCGTTCAGACCGCCGTCGTCGAGACCGCCGCGGGCACCGACAACAACGCGAGCGAGCCCCGCGAGGCCCGCCGTGGTGGTCGCGAGCGCAACCCCAACCAGCAGCGCGGGGCGCGTGACAGCGAGAAGAGCCAGTTCCTGGAGCGCGTTGTCACCATCAACCGCGTGTCGAAGGTCGTCAAGGGTGGTCGTCGCTTCAGCTTCACCGCTCTCGTCGTCGTCGGCGACGGCAACGGTCTGGTCGGAGTGGGATACGGCAAGGCCCGCGAGGTGCCGACCGCTATCTCCAAGGGTGTCGAGGAAGCGAAGAAGAACTTCTTCCGCGTTCCCCGCGTCGCCGCGACCATTCCTCACCCGGTTCAGGGTGAGGCGGCCGCCGGTGTCGTACTCCTGCGTCCCGCATCCGCCGGTACCGGTGTTATCGCCGGTGGTCCGGTGCGCGCCGTACTCGAGTGCGCTGGCATCCACGACGTGCTGAGCAAGTCCCTCGGCTCGTCGAACACCATCAACATCGTCCACGCCACGGTCGCTGCCCTCAAGCAGCTCGAAGAGCCCGCTGCGGTCGCCGCACGCCGGGGTCTGCCGGTCGAGGACGTCGTGCCTGCCCGCCTTCTGCGCGCACAGGCTGACGCGAAGGCAGGTGTCTGATGGCTGCTCGCCTGAAGGTGACCCAGATCAAGTCCAAAATCAGTGAAAAGCAGAACCAGCGCGACACGCTCCGGAGCCTCGGGCTCAAGCGCATCGGCGATGTCGTGGTGCGCGAGGACAACTCGCAGAACCGTGGCTACGTCAACACTGTCGCTCACCTGGTGAAGGTCGAGGAGATTGACTAATGGCTGAAGAGAACACGCCAGTCGAGAAGAAGGCCACGGCGAAAGCCGCGGGCGCTTCCACGGCGGCCAAGAAGCCGGCGACCGAGAAGAGCGACAGCGCTGCTTCGACGAAGTCGGCTGCGAAGAAGTCATCCGCAGCAGCGGATTCCTCCGACGCGAAGTCCGACACGACCGCTCCCGCCGCGAAGAAGGCCCCCAAGGCCGATGTCGTCGCACGTCCGCAGGTGCTCAAGATGCACCACCTCCGCCCGGCTCCCGGCGCGAAGAAGGACCGCATGCGAGTGGGCCGTGGTGAGGGATCCAAGGGTAAGACCGCGGGTCGTGGAACCAAGGGCACGAAGGCGCGTTATTCGATGCGCCCCGGCTTCGAGGGTGGAAACATCAACTTCGTCATGCGTGCGCCGAAGCTGCGCGGGTTCAAGAACCCGTTCCGCGTCGAGTACCAGGTCGTGAACCTCGAAAAGCTCGCCGAGCTCTACCCGTCCGGTGGAGACGTCACCATTCAGGATCTGGTGGCCAAGGGTGCCGTGCGCAAGAACGAGAAGGTCAAGGTTCTCGGCTCGGGTGACATTGCAGTTAAGCTGAACGTTGCAGTCGACAAGGTCTCCGGCTCTGCCGAGCAGAAGATCGTCGCTGCAGGCGGCTCGATCAAGTAGCACGACGCGACAAGCGTCGCGCTGCAGATCCGCAGACGCGAACGTGTGCGAGAGTGGGGCCCCGCCCGGGGCTCCACTCCCGCGCTGTCATCAGATAACCAGGAGGCCTCGTGTTCAGAGCCGTCGCGCGGATTTTCCGCACGCCCGACCTTCGAAGGAAGATCGGGTTCACGCTCGGAATCATCGCCATCTTCCGGTTGGGATCGTTCATCCCGTCGCCGTACGTCGACTATAAAAACGTGCAGGCGTGTATCGCCTCGAATGATGGAACCACCGGCCTCTACGAGCTGGTCAACCTCTTCAGCGGTGGCGCCCTTCTCCAACTTTCGGTCTTCGCGCTCGGCATCATGCCGTACATCACGTCGTCGATCATCGTGCAGCTGCTGCGTGTGGTCATCCCACACTTCGAGACCCTCTACAAGGAGGGGCAGTCGGGCCAGGCCAAGCTCACGCAGTACACGCGCTACCTCACCATCGCGCTGGCCATCCTGCAGTCGACCACTCTCATCACGGTTGCCCGCTCCGGTGCGCTCTTCCCGTCCAGCAACGGCAATGCGGCCTGTAGCGCCCTGATCACCGATTCGGCCTGGTACGCGACGCTGCTCATGGTCATCACCATGACCGCAGGTACCGGACTCATCATGTGGCTGGGTGAGCTCATCACCGAGCGCGGTATCGGCAACGGCATGTCGCTGCTGATCTTCACCTCCATCGCGGCCACCTTCCCCGGCGCCCTGTGGGGCATCGCGATCTCGCAGAGCTTCGAGATCTTCCTGCTCGTGCTCGCGGTGGGGCTCGTGATCGTCGGCCTCGTGGTCTTCGTCGAACAATCTCAGCGGCGCATCCCTGTGCAATATGCGAAGCGGATGGTCGGCCGACGCACCTACGGCGGCAACAACACGTACATCCCGATCAAGGTCAACATGGCCGGCGTCGTGCCGGTGATCTTCGCCTCGTCGCTGCTCTACCTGCCCGCGCTGGTCGCTCAGTTCAACCAGCCCGTCGACGGGGGAGCGCCTGCGCCGTGGGTCCAGTGGATCTCTGACAACCTCCGCACGGGCGACAACCCGCTGTACATGGCGCTGTACTTCTTCCTCATCGTCGGATTCACCTACTTCTACGTGGCCATCACCTTCAACCCGGAGGAGGTCGCAGACAACATGAAGAAGTACGGCGGCTTCATCCCGGGCATCCGCGCGGGGCGCCCGACCGCGGAGTACCTCGACTACGTGCTGACCCGCGTGACACTTCCCGGATCGCTCTACCTCGGACTGATCGCGCTCATCCCGCTGATCGCTCTCGCTACCGTCGGCGCCAACCAGAACTTCCCGTTCGGTGGCGCCAGCATCCTCATCATCGTGGGTGTCGGTCTCGAGACGGTCAAGCAGATCGACTCGCAGCTGCAACAGCGCCATTACGAAGGGCTTCTTCGATGACCAGACTCCTCATCCTCGGCCCGCCCGGCTCCGGCAAGGGCACCCAGGGGGCCATGCTCTCGGAGGAATATGGAATTCCGGCAATCGCGACCGGAGACATTTTCCGCCACAACATCAAGACCGGCACCGAACTCGGTCTCAAGGTGAAGGCGATCGTCGATGCCGGCGACTATGTGCCGAACGAACTCACCAACGAACTGGTGCGCGGTCGCCTCACCGAGGAGGACGCGCTCGATGGGTTCCTGCTCGACGGATACCCGCGCACGCTCGATCAGGTCGAGTTCCTCGACCGTCTGCTCGCCGACAGGCACCAGAGCCTCGACGCCGTGATCCAGCTCGTGGCAGACACCGACGAGGTGGTCGCGCGCCTTCGCAAGCGCGCCATCGCGCAGGGGAGGCTCGACGACTCGGAAGAGGCCATCCGCCACCGGCAGGACGTCTTCGCGCGTGAGACCTCGCCGCTCGTCGCCGTCTACGGCGCACGGGATCTCGTGATCGAGGTCGACGGACTTGGCGAGATCGACGCCGTGGCAGCCCGAATCCATGAGGCCCTCGAGGCCCGGGGCATCGAGCGCCCCGAGTCCGCCACCGCCTGATCGGTGCGCACACGACGCTCGATCTACAAGTCACCCGCGGAACTCCGCGCGATGGTGCGCCCTGGGCGAATCACTGCGGATGCCCTCGCCGAGGTAAGAGCCGCGATTAAAGTCGGGGTCTCGACACTAGAACTCGACTCGATCGCCGAGCGGAGCATCCGAGCGGCCGGCGCCGAGCCGAACTTCATGCTGGTGCCCGGCTATCGCCACACGATCTGCGCGTCGGTGAACGACGAGGTCGTGCACGGGATCCCCGGCGCGCGCGTACTGCAGGCCGGCGACATCATCTCGGTCGACTGTGGGGCACAGTTCGAAGGCTGGAACGGCGACTCCGCATTCAGCGTCGTGCTCCCCGATGACACCCGGCCGGAGCTCGTCGCGGAGCGGCAGAAGCTGTCGGATGACACCGAAACCTCGCTCTGGGCAGGAATCGCGGCACTTGCCACGGCCAAGCACCTCAACGAGGTGGGCGCGGCGGTCGAGGACTCCCTCGAGGCCGCCGGCCGCTACGGCATTCTCGAGGACTACGTGGGGCACGGCATCGGTCGTTCGATGCACGAGGAGCCCCCGGTGTTCAACTTCCGAGTGTCGGGCAACGGCCCCAAGGTGACGCCGGGACTCGTCGTGGCCATCGAGCCGATGGTGACCCTCGGCGGCATCGCGACAGTGACCCTCGACGACGACTGGACCGTGTCGACCACCGACGGCACTGCTGCGGCGCACTGGGAACACTCCGTGGCGGTGCATGCCGGCGGCGTCTGGGTGCTGACGGCACACGACGGGGGAGCAGCGGGGCTCAGCGCCTTCGGTGTGACACCGGTACCGATCCCGTAGCGATCAGATGTCGATCGCCCGAACCAGTTCCTCGATGAAACTCGGGAAGTCGGCGGAGCGGCGGATGATCTGGCGTACCACCTCGCG
The DNA here is from genome assembly GCA_963756375.1 of uncultured Actinomycetota bacterium. Taxonomy (GTDB): domain Bacteria; phylum Actinomycetota; class Actinomycetes; order Actinomycetales; family Microbacteriaceae; genus Marisediminicola. Next base: position 2,661,648 of record CAVWNJ010000005.1, read on the forward strand.
GTCGGCGAACACCGACACGAACTGATCGAAGATGGCCTGGAACGTGGTGCGGTCGCTCGCGCTGAACGCGATGAGGGCGATCACGTTCACCCGGTTCTCGCCCCAGTCCATGGGCTGTTCGTTCACGGCGATGCAGATCGCCGTGCGGGTGGCCGACATCGCCAGCGCGTGGGGCACCGCGAGGGTGTCGGTGAACGCCGTCGACGACATCTGCTCGCGGGCTATGGCGCCGGCGACGTATTCGGGTCCGATGATGCCGCTCTGCTGCATCCGATCGCCCAGGGTGGTGATCATCGCGGCCTCGTCGGGGGCGGTGGCGTTCCGGAAGAACATCGACTCATCGAAATACTGCAGCAGTTCGTTCTTCAACCGCAGCCTCCGCCGGTGCCTGCGAACCCGGGCGATGGCGCGGCGGAGCGAATCGACGTCGCCCTCCGTCACGAAGGGCTGGATCACGACCACGTTCTCGTCGTAGCCGGTCGACTCGATGGTCGTGACGATGAGGTCGGTGGCGAGTTCGCTCCAGTCCACGTCGGTGCGGGTGATCACGATCTCGATCTGGAGATCGTCGCCGAGCACCGACTCGAGGCGCTGCCGAAGAATCAGGTGAGTGTCGTAGTAGTTGGGACACACGATCGCGCAGGTGATGCGCTCCTCCTGGCGTGCCTGACGCTCGAGGTAAGACCCCACGTGCAGGGCGATGTAGGAGATCTCGTCGTCGTTGATGACGATCGACTCCGCCGTCTGGATCTCACTCGCGATGAACACGGCGAGTTCGTAGATCATCGGGTAGGCGGTCTTCAACGACCGGGACATCGGATTCCGTGCGAACGCGCTGTCCTTCGCGCGCACGATGAGGCTGTCGACGTGCAGTGACAGCCTCGTGACGAACTCGTCGTCATCGAGATCGACCAGGTACTCCTCGGCGACACGGCCGACCACCGCGCGAACGAGTTCGCGCGAGGGATTCTCGCCCGCAGTCAGCTGCGGCGCAGGATCATGCGCGAGCGTCACCACGCGCGTGGTGAGCAGGAGCGTGAGGTGATTGAGGTCGGATGCTCCGAGGCGCACGTCGAAGTGGCGTTCAATCAGCGCGGCGAGGTCGGGCTCGACTCCACCGGAATGTTCGCCGTCGTCGACGGCTTCGGGAAAGCGATCCTTCGACGCCCGGGTGAGGGCGATCGCGACGTGCAGCAGCACGTTGCTGATGCCGTACTCGTTCACGACGTAACCGTGGGCGTCCAGCATTGCGATGATGTCTGTCTTGAAACCCCGCAGATTGGAGAGTGCGAACTCGCGCTCGATGCTGTCGATCTCAAGGAAACCCTGAGCGCCCTCGTCGCGGAACATCCGGCTGAGCAGGCGGCGCAGGTCGCCCTCCGTGCCCTCCAGCCGCACGGTCGATTCCTGCCGCACCAGGCTCAAACCCGAGCCGCCGAGCTCGGAACGCACCTTCCGCAGATCGGCCTCGATCGTGGACTCGCTCACGAAGAGGCTCTCGGCGAGCGAGAAGACGTCGACACCCGCCGGGGAGTCGCCGAGACGCCGAACGATCATGTGCACCCGCTCTCGCGGAGACTCCGCCTCGTCGCCCTGATTCGAACGGCTACTGAGGAAGGTCGCGTACAGCTCCCGGTCGAGACGGTATCCCGCTGTGGATGACTCGATGACGTCGAGGGGTTGGGCAAGCGCCTTGACTGCGGTGACGTAACTGCGGACGCTCCGCGTAGTCACCCCGAGCCGATCGGCGAGCTCCGCGGCAGTGACCCAGCCGTCGGCCCGCGACAGATACGCGAGGAGGCGTTCGTGCTTGTCGCTCATGAGTGATTCCATGCTACGGGCAATGCGCTGGCCGGTATTTTCCGGGGGTGCGGAAGTTTTTCTGCTGGTACGGCCGTCTCCGGATGAGCAGGATGGAGCTCACAGTGTTGTCCAACGCGAGGAGGCGTGTCGTGGTGCGAATTCTTGTCGTCTGCGGCGCCGGTGCTTCGAGCACCTTTCTTGTGCACTGGATCCGCCGAGTGTGTGCATCCCGCGGCATCGCAGCCGAGGTCGAGGCCGGCGCGGTCGAGTTGCTCGAGACCGAGGTGCTGAACGCCGACGTCGTGCTGGTGGGGCGTCCGCTCCACGGCGGGTTCCTGGATATCCAGGCCATGACGAACGCTGCCGGCGTGCCCGCCGTGCTCCTTCCCGATTCCCGTTTCGACGAGGGCACCGCAGCGCTTGCCCTCGACCTCGCCCTCGGCGCTCTGCCGCCCTCGGTCGTCCCCGGCGCGCCCGACACCAGCGACCCCACTGCCCCCACGCCCCAACCCGCTCCCGAACCAGGAAGAACCCATGGCTGAACCGATCACCGAAAACTCTCCCGCCTCCTCGACGACGGCGGGAGCCGCATCGCCATCGAGCGAACTCACCGGAGTCGGCATCGGCATGGGACTCGCGATCGGTCCCGTGCTCCGGATGCCCGATCCGCTCCCCGAGCCGCGCGACGAGCCCAGTGCTGCGCAGGTCGGGCCCGAGACCGAGCGTGCTGCGGCGGCGCTCGCCGCGACAGCAGCGCTGATCCGGGTTCGTGGCGAGAGGGCGGGCGGCGCTGCCAAGGATGTGCTCGAAGCGCAGGCCTTCATGGCGGAGGACCCCACCCTCATGGACGACGTGACCGCGCGGATCGCCTCGGGCAAGACGGCCGAGCGCGCCGTGTTCGAGGCCTTCGCCGGCTTCCGCGACATGCTCATCGGCATGGGTGGCTACATGGCGGAACGTGCCACCGACCTCGACGACGTGTCGCAGAGGGTCGTGGCCCAGCTGCTCGGCGTGCCGGTTCCCGGTGTGCCGGACCCCAGCTATTCGTTCGTGCTGTTGGCCAAGGACCTGGCCCCAGCCGACACCGCGTTGCTCGACCTCGACAAGGTGCTCGCACTGGTCACGAGTGACGGTGGCCCCACCTCGCACACAGCCATCCTCGCTCGCGAGAAGTCCATCGTGGCGATCGTCGGCGCCCGCGGCGCGCTCTCGCTCACCGACGGCGACATCGCGATCGTGGATGCCGCTGCCGGCACCGTGATCGTCAACCCCACCGAGGATCAGCTCGCCGACGCGAAGGCACGCATCGCCGCGACCGCCTCCCTCGAACCGGTCCCGGTCGGGCCCGGCGCGCTGAAGGACGGCACCGCGGTGCCGCTGCTGGCCAACCTCGGCTCTGCGGGAGGAACGGCGGATGCCGTGGACAAGGGTGCAGAGGGCGTTGGCCTGTTCCGCACCGAGTTCCTCTTCCTCGACTCGACCAAGGCACCCACCGTCGAGGAGCAGGTGGGCCATTACACCGAGCTTCTGGCCGCTTTCCCCGGTCAGAAGGTGGTTGTGCGCGCGCTCGACGCCGGCGCCGACAAGCCCCTCACCTTCCTCAACGCCGAGCCCGAGGAGAACCCGGCGCTCGGACTCCGCGGCCTTCGGGCGCTCCGCGCCAACGAGCAGATCCTGCGGGATCAGCTCACCGCGCTCGCCATCGCAGACAAGGCGACGGAGGCCGACCTCTGGGTGATGGCGCCGATGGTGTCGACGGTCGAAGAGGCTCGATACTTCACGCGCATCGCCCGTGAGGCGGGAATCAAGACCGCCGGCGTGATGGTGGAGGTGCCGTCATCCGCACTTCTCGCCGACCGGATCCTCGCCGAGGCCGACTTCGCCTCGATCGGCACCAACGACCTCACCCAGTACACGCTCGCGGCAGACCGGCTCCTCGGTTCGGTCGCCGCGTTCCAGGACCCGTGGCATCCCGCCGTGCTCCGACTGGTGCGCGAGGTCGGCGCGGCAGGTGCAGCTCTCGGTAAGCCGGTCGGCATCTGCGGCGAGGCCGCCGCCGACCCGATGCTCGCCGTGGTGCTCGTGGGCCTCGGCGCAACGACGCTGTCCATGTCGCCCGCGGCGCTCGCCGATGTGCGCGCGACCCTCACCCGATTCACGCTCGACGACGCCAAGCGCTTCGCCGAGCTCGCCCTGTCCGCGAACGGTGCCGCAGAGGCACGCGCCACCGTTATGTCCGCGGCAACCCCCGCCACCCGCTGACCCACAGCACCCTGAGAAAGAGGAGTAAGACAATGACGACGACGTCGAACGCAGCACCGAAGCAGAAGGCGGGGACACGAGTCCACGTCCAACGCTTCGGTACCTTCATCAGCGGCATGGTGCTGCCCAACATCGCGGCCTTCATCGCGTGGGGCCTCATCACCGCGCTCTTCATCCCGACCGGATGGCTTCCCCTGCTTGGCGTCGACGCCGTGTGGGTGCAGCAGCTCGGCGGCTGGAGCGCGGATCCGGAGGTGACGAACACCGGGCTCGTCGGCCCGATGATCATCTACCTGCTCCCGCTGCTCATCGCGAACACCGGTGGCCGCATGGTCTACGGCCTTCGCGGCGGCGTCGTCGGAACGATCGCCACCATGGGTGTCATCGTCGGTGCGGGCATCCCGATGTTCCTCGGCGCCATGATCGTCGGCCCGGGCGCTGCGTGGATCATGAAGCAGATCGACAAGATCTGGATGCACAAGATCCGCCCAGGCTTCGAAATGCTGGTGGACAACTTCTCCGGAGGCATCGTCGGTGCGGCCCTCGCGGTCGTCTCCTTCTTCCTCATCGCCCCGGCGGTCACCGCGATCAGCAACTTCCTCGAGAGCGTCGTGGGAGTGCTCGTGCAGTCCGGACTTCTCCCGCTCGCGAGCTTCTTCGTTGAACCGGGCAAGATCCTCTTCCTCAACAACGCGATCAACCACGGTGTGTTCACGCCCCTCGGCACCATCGAGGCGACGCGAACGGGTCAGTCGATCCTGTTCCTCATCGAGGCGAACCCCGGCCCCGGTCTCGGAATCCTGCTCGCCTTCGCCATCTTCGGCGTAGGACTGCTGCGGGCCAGCGCTCCCGGCGCGATCCTCATCCAGTTCATCGGTGGAATCCACGAGATCTACTTCCCCTACGTGCTCGCAAAGCCGCTCCTCGTGGTCGCTGCGATGCTCGGTGGCGCGACCGGTGTGCTCACCAACGTGCTCTTCCAGTCGGGTCTGCGTGCTCCGGCATCGCCCGGCTCGATCATCGCGGTCGTCGCGCAGACGCCTCCGGGAAGCTTCGTCGGCGTGCTGCTGTCGGTGCTGCTGTCGGCAACGGTCTCCTTCCTCGTCGCCGCGATCATCATCCGCGCCGGTCGTAAGCGTGACCTCGAGGCTGTCGCAGCCGGCGACACCGCGCTCGCCGACGCGCTGGCCAAGAACGCTGCGAACAAGGGCAAGGACACCGCGGTCAGCGGCCTGCTCGGTGGAGGTACGGCTGCTGCCGCAGGTGCTGCCGCCGGTGCTGGCACGGCTGCGCCGATCTCGACGGACACCCGCATCAACCACATCGTCTTCGCGTGCGACGCCGGTATGGGATCGAGCGCCATGGGCGCGAGCGTGCTGCGGAACAAGCTGAAGAAGGCCGGCGTCGAGAACGTCACGGTGGAGAACCGTGCGATCGCGAACCTCGACGGCACGGAGGACCTGATCATCACGCACCAGGACCTCACCGAACGGGCCCGCCAGAAGAACGACCGCGCGACCCACGTGTCTGTCGACAACTTCATGGGCAGCCCGAAGTACGACGAAGTCGTCGAACTGGTCCGCGGCCAGCAGGCGTAACCAAACACAACCAGGAAGGTGAACCCCATGAGTTCGAATGTTCTCGAGAAGAACCAGATCGTCGAGTCCGGAACGGCCACGAGCAAGGATGACGCGATCGTCGAGGCGAACGCGATCCTTGAGAAGGCCGGGGCGGTGACGGCGGACTACCTCGAGTTCATGCGTGAGCGAGAGCGGCTCACGTCGACCTACATGGGGAACTTCCTGGCCATCCCGCACGGCACGAACGAGGGCAAGGACACGATCCTGTCGTCTGCGCTCTCGTTCGTGCGGTACGAGACCCCGATCGACTGGGACGGCAATCCGGTGCACTTCGTGGTGGGAATCGCGGGCAAGGAGAACGGGCACCTCGAGATCCTGTCGAAGATCGCGATCATCTTCAGCGATGAAGACGAGGTGCAGAAGCTTCTCGACGCCGGGTCGGTCGACGAGACTGTTCGCTCTCCTCGGGGATGTGAACGAGTAGTGAAGGCCGTTCACTTCGGCGCCGGCAACATCGGGCGGGGTTTCGTCGGGCTGATCCTGCACAACGCGGGCTACGAGGTCGTGTTCGCGGATGTCGCAGCCGACCTTATCGACGCCCTGGCCACCACCCCGTCCTACCAGGTGAAGGAGGTGGGGGAGACCCCGCGCACCTGGACCGTGGACAACTACCGGGCGTTGAACAGCGGCACGGATGAGGCTGCGGTCGTCGAGGAGATATCGACGGCTGAGATCGTGACCACGGCGGTGGGACCGAACATCCTGCGCTTCGTGGCTCCGGTGATCGCGGCGGGCGTGCTCGCACGTGCGGCGGGATCCGCGCCGCTGACCGTGATGGCGTGCGAGAACGCAAACCGCGCCACCGACCTGCTGCGGACCGAGGTTCTCGCCACGGCCGGAGACGATGACGCCCTGCGTGCACGACTGGAGGCGGGTGCCGTGTTCGCGAACACGGCGGTCGACCGCATCGTGCCAGGCCAGCCGGAAGGGCAGGGCTTGGATGTCACGGTGGAGGACTTCTTCGAATGGGCGGTCGAATCCGGACCCTTCGGAGATTCACCACCGGTGATCCCTGAGGCGCACTTCGTAGCAGACCTCGGCCCGTTCATCGAGCGCAAGCTCTTCACGGTGAACACCGGGCACGCGACGGTGGCGTATCACGGGTTCATCGCCGGAGCGGAGACGCTCTCCGAGGCGATGGCCATGCCTGCGGTGCGCGCCGAGGTGGAGGCCGTGCTCGGCGAGACGTCCACGCTGCTGATCGGCAAGCACGACTTCGACGCAGACGATCACGCCGGGTACGTAGCGCGCACGCTGCGACGGTTCGCCAATCCGCACCTACCGGACACCCCGGCGCGGGTCGGCAGGCAGCCTCTTCGCAAACTGAGCCGCAACGAGCGCTTCGTCTCTCCCGCAGCCCAGCTCGCCGAAGCCGGCACGACACCGGAGGCGTTGCTTCGGGCCATCGGTGCTGCGTTGCAGTTCGACCTTCCCGAAGACCCAGAGAGCGTCACGATGCGGTCGCAGCTCGCGTCGATGGACGCGGCGGAGTTCACCCAGACGGTGACCGGCCTCGGTCAAGAAGACGAATTGTACGAGCACGTGGTCGCGGTCGTCGGGGCGGCCAAAGCCTGAATTGCATCGAGCGGGGCGGCGCAGCGAGCTGATCGCGGGCGCCGCCCCTTTCTCGTGTGCGGCACGGTTGGCATTCGGTCGCCGGATCGAGTAAGCTCGATCTTTGGTGTCTTGGGCCGGTTTTGCCGTGCCCGTATTCCGCGTTCCGCGGACCGAGAAGCACCACAATCCACCGCACGACCAGCAGAACAATACTTTTAGCGACGAAGAGGATATGGCCAAAAAAGACGGTGTCATCGAAATCGAGGGCGCAGTAGTCGAAGCTCTGCCCAACGCAATGTTTCGCGTTGAGCTGACCAACGGCCACAAAGTGCTTGCTCACATCTCGGGCAAGATGCGTCAGCACTACATCCGCATCCTCCCAGAGGACCGCGTGATCGTGGAGCTGAGCCCTTACGACCTCACCCGCGGCCGGATCGTCTACCGCTACAAGTAAACGCTGCTGGAAAGTAACGGCCGGCGCCCGGAACGGCTCCGGCACGAAGACAGCGAGAGAAGAAAACAATGAAGGTCAACCCCAGCGTCAAGCCGATCTGCGAGAAGTGCAAGGTCATCCGTCGCAACGGCAACGTCATGGTCATCTGCGAGAACCCGCGCCACAAGCAGCGCCAGGGCTGAGTTTGCGGTCCGCTCGGTCATCGAGCGGTTCGCGCAGAGATAACTGAATAACGAAAGAACAGCGAGTCCAGATCCTCCGTAGGAGGGGACACCAGTGGTGGAGGCCACTGCACAGGGTTCGCTCCACACCTCCACTGAATCACCAGGAGAAGCCACCATGGCACGTCTAGCAGGCGTCGACATCCCGCGCGATAAGCGCGTTGAGGTCGCACTGACATACATCTACGGGGTCGGTCGCACGAGGGCACTCAAGGTCCTCGCAGACACGGAGATCAGCGGCGAAATCCGCGTCAAAGATCTGACCGACGACCAGCTCGTCGCCCTTCGCGATTACATCGAGGGCAACTACAAGGTAGAGGGTGACCTCCGCCGCGAGGTCGCCGCCGACATCCGCCGCAAGGTCGAGATCGGTAGCTACCAGGGAATCCGCCACCGTCGCGGGCTGCCCGTGCACGGACAGCGCACCAAGACCAACGCTCGTACCCGCAAGGGCCCGAAGCGCACCGTAGCCGGCAAGAAGAAGGCCCGATAGTCGCTGGGGCAACCCACGTCGTCGCCATACAGGTTTTAGGAGAACACCATGGCAGCACCAAAATCGGCCGCTCGTAAGCCGCGTCGTAAAGATAAGAAGAACGTCGCAGTGGGCCAGGCCCACATCAAGTCGACCTTCAACAACACCATCGTCTCGATCACCGACCCCTCCGGTGCCGTGCTGAGCTGGGCTTCGTCCGGCGCGGTCGGCTTCAAGGGTTCGCGTAAGTCGACCCCGTTCGCCGCCCAGCTCGCTGCGGAGTCCGCAGCCCGCCAGGCGCAGGAACACGGCGTCAAGAAGGTCGATGTCTTCGTCAAGGGACCCGGCTCGGGTCGTGAGACCGCCATCCGTTCGTTGCAGGCAGCAGGGCTCGAGGTCGGTTCGATCAACGACGTCACCCCGCAGGCGCACAACGGTTGCCGCCCGCCGAAGCGCCGCCGCGTCTAACTGATTCACGTTCCGCGCGGGAACGTCTCGTTTCCGCGCGGAACGGTTTTACGAACAACACGGCGACCCAGCCTCGGCCGGATCACGCTGCGCGCGTCTCACAACTCAACATTCTTCAAGTGTCAAATAGCGGACACTTCGCCGAAAGGAAACAACAGTGCTTATTGCACAGCGTCCCACTCTTACCGAGGAGAACATCTCCGAGTTCCGCTCGCGGTTCATCATCGAACCGCTGGAACCCGGCTTCGGTTACACCCTCGGCAACTCGCTTCGCCGCACGCTCCTCTCCTCCATCCCCGGTGCCGCCGTCACCAGCATCCGTCTCGACGGTGTGCTGCACGAATTCAGCACCGTCGCCGGAGTCAAGGAAGACGTCACCGAGATCATCCTGAACATCAAGGGACTGGTCGTCTCCAGCGAGAACGACGAGCCGATCACGGCGTACCTGCGCAAGACGGGTGCCGGCCAGGTCACGGCTGCCGACATCTCGGCTCCCGCCGGTGTCGAGATCCACAACCCCGAGCTGGTCATCGCCACCCTCAACGACAGCGCGCGCTTCGAGCTCGAGCTGACGATCGAGCGTGGCCGCGGCTACGTCTCCGCTACCCAGAACCGCAGCGAGTTCAGTGAAGCCGGTCAGATCCCGATCGACTCCCTCTACTCGCCCGTGCTGAAGGTGACCTACCGCGTCGAGGCAACTCGTGCCGGTGAGCGCACCGACTTCGATCGCCTCGTCGTCGACGTTGAGACCAAGTCGGCCATCTCGCCGCGCGACGCCATCGCGTCGGCCGGTCGTACGCTGACCGAGCTGTTCGGTCTGGCTCGCGAGCTGAACTCCACCGCAGAAGGCATCGAGATCGGCCCCGCGCCGGTTGACGCGGTGCTCTCGTCGGAGCTCAGCATGCCGATCGAGGACCTCGACCTCTCCGTGCGCAGCTACAACTGCCTCAAGCGCGAGGGCATCAACACCGTGAGTGAACTCGTCGCCCTGTCGGAGACGCAGCTCATGAACATCCGCAACTTCGGCCAGAAGTCGGTCGATGAGGTCAAGGACAAGCTCGTCGAGATGGGCCTGTCGCTGAAGGACACCGTTCCTGGTTTCGATGGAGCGCACTTCTACAGCGGCTACGACGAGGTCGAAGAGACCAACTAGCGCCCGTCTCTTCCGACGACGCCGACCACTTTGATTCTGGAGACAACACACAATGCCTAAGCCAACCAAGGGACCCCGCCTCGGTGGAGGACCGTCGCACGAGCGCCTCATGCTCGCGAACCTCGCCGCGTCGCTGTTCACCCACAAGAGCATCAAGACCACCGAGACGAAGGCCAAGCGCCTCCGCCCGGTCGCAGAGCGTCTGATCACGTTCGCGAAGCGTGGAGACCTCCACGCTCGTCGCCGCGTGCTCGGCGTGATCGGCGACAAGACCGTCGTGCACGAGCTCTTCACCGAGATCGCGCCGCTGGTCGAGCACCGTGAGGGCGGCTACACCCGCATCACGAAGCTCGGCTTCCGTAAGGGCGACAACGCTTCGATGGTGCAGATCGAGCTCGTGCTCGAGCCCGTCACCCCGAAGAAGAAGTCGAGCACCTCCCGCACGGCGGCCCCGGCTACCGCTGCGACCGCCACCACGGAGGAGGCTCCTGCAGAGGAGACCTCGACCGAGGACGCTCCCGCCGACGAGACCGTCGCAGACGACACCGTTGCCGACGAGACCGCCGCAGACGAGACCGTGACCTCCAGCGAGGCCGCTGTCGACGAGCAGGCAGGCGGAGCCGCGGATGACGCCGCTCCTGCCGCGGACGACACCAAGTAGTCACACTCTTCATCGGAACGGCCCCGCTCACTCGAGCGGGGCCGTTTCGCGTTTGCGGCGTAAGTTGTGTTCATGGCGAGCACAGCGACGGTTCTCGAAGTCCCCGCACCGGATGGTTCGCGCGAGATGCGCATCAGCAGTCCGGAGCGCGTGCTCTGGCCCGAGGTCGGCATCACCAAGCTGGATCTTGCCCGGTACCTCGTTGCGGTGGCCGGACCGTTCGTGGAGGCGAACGGCAACCGTCCGGTGTCCCTGCAGCGCTTCCCGGACGGTGTCGATGGCGAGCAGTTCTTCTCCAAGAACCCGCCACGCGGCGTCCCAGACTTCATCCGCACGACGATGTGCACCTACCCGAGCGGTCGCACCCACCCCCAGCTCGTGATCGATGAGATCGCGGCCGCCGTCTGGATGGTGCAGATGAACACGGTCGTGTTTCATCCGTGGCCCACGCTCGCCGCCGACACCGACAACCCCGACCAGATCCGACTCGACCTCGACCCGCAGCCGGGCACGGGATTCCCTGAGGTGGTCGCCGCGGCCCATCTCGTGCGGGAGGTGCTCACCGAGGCCGGGCTCACCGCGTTCGTGAAGACATCCGGCAACCGGGGTCTGCACCTCTTCGCCCCGATCCGGCCGGAGCACGAGTTCCTCGACGTTCGCCACGCCGTGATCGCCGCCGCCCGCGAGGTGGAGCGCCGCAGCCCGTCGACCACGAGCACCTCCTGGTGGAAGGAGGAGCGAGGGGAGCGCATCTTCCTCGACTACAACCAGGCCGCCCGCGACCGCACCACCGCGGGCGCCTACAGCCCGCGCCCGCTGGCGCACGCCCCCGTGTCGTGCCCGCTCGCCTGGGACGAGGTCGACTCCGCCGATCCGAAGGAGCACACCGTGCTCACCGTGCCGGAGCGGCTACAGGAACGCGGCGATCCGTGGCACGACATGGGCGCGAGCGTCGGCGATCTCTCCACCCTCCTCTCCTGGTGGGAGAGGGACCTGGCGGACGGGCTCGGCGAGCTGGTGTTTCCGCCCGACTACCCGAAGATGCCGGGGGAGCCGCCGCGCGTGCAGCCGAGCAGGGCGAAGAAGTCCGACTGACGTCTGGTCAGCCGAGCACGTCGTCGAGATCGTAGGCGACCGGCCGCTCCAGCTGGTCGAAACCGCAGGATGACGCCTCGCGGTCGGGTCGCCACCGCACGAACTGGGCCGAGTGCCGAAAACGCGCACCCTCCATCTGGTCGTACGCCACCTCCACCACGCGAGACGGCTGAAGCGGCACGAATGAGGTGTCGCGGTTTGCGGAGAAGCGGTTGCGTTCGGAGGACGCTGCGGCGACCTCGCCGTCGGAATCCCGCACGACGAGCGGCTCGAGCTCGTCGACCAGTTCCCGGCGTCGGACATCGGTGAAGGCCGAGATCCCGCCGACGCTCATCATCGTTCCGTCGGCGGAGTACAGACCGAGCAGCAGCGAGCCGACGCCGGTGCCGCTCTTGTGCCGCCGATACCCCGTGACCACGGCATCCGCAGTGCGTTGATGTTTCGATTTGAGCATCACCCGCTTGCCCTGGGAGTACGGAGCGTCGAGCGGTTTCGCCACAATGCCGTCGAGGCCAGCGCCCTCGAACTCCACGAACCACCGCTCGGCCACCGTCCGGTCACCGGTCGTGCGCGTGATGTGCAGCGGCGGCGGGGCGTCGCTGAGGAGCCCCTCCAGGGCTTCGCGTCGCACCGAGAAGGGCTCGTCGAGGAGCGACCGGCCGTCGATCGCCAACAGGTCGAATGCGACGAATGACGCGGGGGTCTGCTCGGCGAGGGTGGCAACGCGGCTCGCGGCCGGGTGGATGCGCTGGGACAGCGCCTCCCAGTCGAGCCGCTCCGCGCCGGCTGCCCCGGTGCGCACCACGATCTCCCCATCGAGCACACACGGGGTGCGGATGCCGCGTCGCAACGACTCCACCAGCTCCGGAAAGTAGCGGGTGAGCATCTTCGCGCCGCGACTTCCCAGCTCCACCGAATCGCCGTCGATGTAGACGATCGCGCGGAATCCGTCCCACTTGGGCTCGTAGACCAGCCCGCCCGGCACCGAATCGCTCTCCGGCACGCCGCGCACGGCCTTGGCGAGCATCGGGCTGATCGGAGGTTCGAGCGGCAGGACCATGCCCCGATCCTGTCACCTGACCGCCCGCGCCGTCACGGGCCGACCGGCCGGCGGATCGGCCCGCGCCTAGACTCGGCTGCGTGATATCGCACCAGCAGCCCGGCGAGCAGGAGACCGGGCAGCCGACCGATGAGCAGACCGAGCAGCCGACCGGGCAGCAGACCGAGCAGCAGACCGAGCAGCAGACCGAGCAGCAGACCGGGCAGTCTGGCTCGCAGGCAGCCGACCGGGCGCAGGCGCTCCTGCGCTACCGGCTCGACATCGCCTACGACGGCACCGCGTTCACCGGCTGGGCGGCGCAGCCCGGTCTCCGTACCGTGCAGGGGGAGCTCGAGGCGGGACTCGCCACCATCTTCTCCAGGCACGGCACGCCACCTCACCTCGTGGTGGCCGGGCGAACGGATGCCGGTGTGCACGCACTCGGCCAGGTCGCCCACCTCGATCTCACCGCAGCCCAGGCCGCGAGTCTCGAGCGGCCCCATCGCGGGCCGGCGAAGGGCAAGCGGCTCGACGGCCCCGAGACCCTCGCCCGTCGACTGAATGGCATGGCAGGACTCAACGCCGACGTCTACGTGCTCGGTGTGAGGCGCGCACCGGAAGGTTTCGACGCGCGATTCAGTGGTGTGTGGCGGCGCTACGAGTACCGGCTCTCCGACGGGGTCGGCCCGCGGAACCCGCTCGAGCGCAATCGCACCCTCTGGTATCCGCGTCCGCTCGACCTCGATCGCATGAACGAGGCCGCGGCGTCACTCCTCGGGCTCCACGACTGGTCGTCGTACTGCAAGGCGAATGACCTCGGCACGAGCATCCGCACGCTGCAGGAATACAGCTGGACCCGCAATGACGACGGCGTGCTCATCGCCCGCGTCAAAGCGGATGCCTTCTGCCACAGCATGGTGCGGTCGCTCGTGGGCGCCGCGATCGCCGTGGGGGAGGGCGTGCTGCCGGTCGACGGGCTCACCGTCATCCGCGACCGGCTCGAGCGCACGAGCGCGTTCAAGGTGGTGCCGGCCAAGGGTCTGACGCTCATGCAGGTGGGGTATCCGCCGGATGACCAACTCGCCGCCCGCGCCCTGCAGACCCGCGCGAAGCGGCCCGCGCTCGGCACCGAACTCGCACCGGGCGAGATCGTGAACGCCTCGAATTGACCGCCTGCCCGCCCGTGGTCTAGGCTCAACCCTTGGTGCCTGCGCTTTTTGCTGGCGTGGCGCCCGAAGTTGAGCCCTCCACCGGCAAGGTTCCCCTGTTCGGAACGTTCCACGGAGTGGGATTCACGACCACCTCATTTCGACAGAAAGCAGTCCTACTGTGACGCGCACCTATTCACCCAAAGCCGACGAGATCCAGCGCGACTGGGTCATCATCGACGCAGCCGACGTTGTCCTCGGACGGCTCGCAACCCACGCGGCCTCGCTGCTGCGCGGCAAGCACAAGCCGACCTTCTCCAACCACATGGACACCGGCGACTTCGTCATCATCATCAACGCCGAGAAGGTCGCACTGACCGGATCCAAGCTCGCGCAGAAGAAGGCCTACCGCCACTCCGGTTACCCGGGTGGGCTCACGGCGACCACGTACGCGGAGATGCTCGAGAAGCACCCGACGCGTGCCGTCGAGAAGGCCGTCCGCGGCATGCTGCCGAAGAACTCCATCGGCCGCGCCCAGCTGACCAAGCTCAAGGTCTACGCAGGCCCCGAGCACCCTCACGCTGCGCAGCAGCCGAAGACCTTCACGTTCACCCAGGTCGCGCAGTAGCGCCGCCAGTTACGCAAAGCAAAAGGATTCCCCACACTCATGGCGAAGATTTCCGACTCGATCGACACTCCTGTGCTCGACGACTCCGCTCCCAGCAGCTATTCCACCGAGTCCGCTCCCGAAGCCGCGACGAAGACGCCCCGCGCCGTCCTCAACGTTCCCGGTGCGGCCGTCGGTCGTCGTAAGCAGGCCATCGCCCGCGTGCGCATCGTTCCGGGTTCCGGCACCTTCACGGTCAACGGCCGTGAGCTCGCCGACTACTTCCCGAACAAGCTGCACCAGCAGCTCATCAACGACCCGTTCAAGGTGCTCGACCTCATGGGCAGCTACGACGTGATCGCCCGCATCACCGGCGGTGGCCCTTCCGGCCAGGCCGGCGCACTGCGCCTCGGCATCGCCCGTTCGCTCAACCTGATCGACGAAGAGAACAACCGCCCCACCCTGAAGAAGGCCGGCTTCCTCAGCCGCGACGCTCGTGTCAAAGAGCGCAAGAAGGCCGGACTCAAGAAGGCACGTAAGGCTCCGCAGTTCTCCAAGCGCTAATCGCGCGGGAACAGCGGTCTGCCGCAATGCCGCGCCTTTTCGGCACGGACGGTATCAGGGGCCTGGCGAATCGCGACCTCACGGTCGAGCTCGCCCTGGGTCTCGCTCAAGCGGCTGCGGTCGTGCTGGGCAAAGGACGTATCGCTGACGGTCGGCGCGCTTCGGGGCGCCGACCGGTCGCGGTCGTCGCGCGGGACACCAGGGTGTCCGGCGAATTCATCGCAGCAGCGGTGTCGGCTGGCCTCGCCAGCTCCGGCGTCGACGTGCTCGATGCCGGCGTCATCCCCACGCCGGCTGCGGCGTTCCTGATCGCCGACATCAACGCCGACTTCGGTGTGATGGTGTCTGCGTCGCACAACCCCGCAGCAGATAACGGGATCAAATTCTTCGCCCAGGGCGGCACCAAACTGCCCGATGTGGTCGAGGACCGCATCGAGCAGGCGCTCGCGTCGACCAAACTCGCACCGACCGGTGTGGAGGTGGGGCGCATCCGCCGTTTCGCGGATGCCGAGGACCGCTACGTGCTGCACCTGCTCGGCACGATGTCGCGCCGACTCGAAGGCCTGCACGTTGTTCTCGACTGCGCCCACGGCGCCGCGGCAGGCGTATCGCCCGAGGTGTTCACGGATGCCGGCGCTCGTGTGACCGTGATCGGCGCCGACCCTGACGGCACCAACATCAACGACGGCGTGGGCTCCACCCACCTCGACAACCTCGCCGCCGCCGTGCTCGAGGCCGGCGCCGACCTGGGCATCGCCCACGACGGTGACGCCGACCGGTGCCTCGCGGTGGATGCCCAGGGACGTGTCGTCGACGGCGACCAGATCATGGCGATCATCGCCGTATCGATGAAGCGACGCGGCCTGCTCAAAGACGACACGCTCGTCGCCACCGTCATGAGCAACCTCGGGCTCAAGGTCGCCATGGCCGAGCACGGAGTCTCGATGCTCGAGACCGCGGTCGGCGACCGCTACGTGCTCGAGGCGCTCGACCGCCAGGGGCTCAGCCTCGGCGGGGAGCAGTCCGGCCATGTGATCATGAGCGCGCACGCGACCACGGGCGACGGCATCCTCACCGGTCTGCACCTCATGGCCGAGATGGACCGCCAGGGCAAGACGCTCGCCGAACTCGCCTCGATCATGACGGTGTACCCGCAGATCATGGTGAATGTGAAGGGCGTCAACCATCACGGACTGCGGGCGAACCAGCCGATCGCGGATGCGGTCGCAGCGGCATCCGCTGAGCTGGGCGATACCGGCCGGGTGCTGCTGCGTCCCTCCGGCACCGAGCCGCTCGTGCGGGTGATGGTGGAGGCGACCGAGCAGTCGACCGCCGACCGGATCGCGCACGAACTGGCCGACATCGTTCGGGCGGAACTCGCCCTCTAGGTCGCCGCGCTAGATCTTGCGCACCAGCACCGTGTCCACGGCGTGGGTCGCGTTCTTGCGCAGGACGAGGGTGGCCCTCGACCGCGTGGGCAGGATGTTCCGGGCCAGGTTCGGCCCGTTGATGCGGTTCCAGATCTCCCGCGCCCGCTCCCGTGCCTCGTCGGTCGAGAGGCTGGCGTAGCGATGGAAGTACGACCGCGGGTTGGCGAACGCGCCCTCCTTGAGTGAGAGGAAGCGATCCTCGTACCAGGTGGCGATGTCGGAACTGCGGGCGTCGACGTAGACGGAGAAGTCGAACAGGTCGCTCACCGCGAGCCGATGGGCGTCGGTCGGGGGCTGAAGCACGTTGAGGCCCTCGACGATGAGGATGTCCGGCCGCCGCACCACGATCTCGGCATCGCGCACGATGTCGTAGCTGAGGTGCGAGTAGAACGGCGCCCGCACCTCTGCCGCGCCGCTCTTGATCTTGGTGACGAAACGCAGCAGGGCGCGTCTGTCGTAGGACTCCGGGAATCCCTTGCGGTCCATCAGGCCACGACGTTCGAGTTCGGCGTTCGAGTGGAGGAAGCCGTCCGTGGTGATCAACTCCACACGCGGGGTGTCGTCCCAGCGGGCGAGCAACTCGCGCAGCAGGCGGGCGATCGTGGACTTGCCCACGGCGACCGATCCGGCGACCCCGATCACGAAGGGGGTGCTCGTGCTGCGCTCGCCGAGGAACGTGCTCGTGGCGCGATGCAGATTCTGGGCTCCGACCGCGTAGAGGTTGATCAGCCGGCTCAGGGGCAGATAGACCTCGGCGACCTCCCGCAGGTCGAGCCTGTCGCCGAGTCCGCGCAGGCCGACCACCTCTGTGGGGGTGAGGGGGAGGGGTGTCGCGGGGGCGAGTGCCGCCCATTCGGCACGGCCGATCTCGATGAAGGGAGTGGCGTGGCCGTTCGCCGATCCGTTGACTCCCATAGACCTCCAGACTAGTGGCCGTCCGCGTGTCGGGCCGGTTGAACCCGACCGGTGCGCGGCGCAACTAAAATCGATCCCTATGTGCGGAATCGTGGGCTATGTCGGAACCAACCAGAGCATCGAGGTGCTGCTGAGCGGCCTCCGTCGACTGGAATACCGCGGGTATGACTCGGCGGGGATCGCCGTGATCGACGAGGATGGCGAACTCGCCACGCGTAAGCGGGCCGGCAAGCTCCAGGTGCTCGTCGACGACCTCGCCGCCGTCGGCATCCCGAACGGTGGCACCGGCATCGGGCACACGCGGTGGGCAACGCACGGTGGCCCGAACGACCAGAACGCGCATCCGCACCTCGGAGACGACGGCAAGCTCGCGCTCATCCACAACGGCATCATCGAGAATTTCGCCGAGCTCAAGCAGGAGCTGCTCGAGCAGCACCCTGATCTCGTCTTCACGAGCGAGACCGACAGCGAGGTCGCGGCCCTGCTCGTGGGCTTCGAGTACCGTGCCACCGGCGATCTCGCCGAGGCGCTGCGCAATGTGGTCGCACGGCTGCACGGCGCCTTCACGCTGCTGGTGCTGCACAAGGACCGTCCCGGTGTCGTGGTGGGCGCTCGCCGCAACTCGCCGCTCGTGATCGGGCTCGGTGACGGCGAGAACTTCCTCGGCTCCGATGTCGCGGCATTCGTGGAGTACACCAAGCGCGCAGTGGCAATCGGGCAGGACCAGGTGGTCACCATCACCGCCGACGACGTGACGGTCACCGACTTCTTCGGCGCCCCCGTGCACACCGAACCGTTCGAGATCGCCTGGGATGCCTCCGCCGCCGAGAAGGGCGGTTGGTCGAGCTTCATGGCGAAGGAGATCAGCGAGGGTCCCGAGGCGATCGCGAAGACCCTGCTCGGCCGCGTCGTCGACGGCGCGGTCAAGCTCGATGAGGTGGCGGCACTACCGCTCACCGAGGTCGACCGCATTGTGATCCTCGGATGCGGCACCGCCGCCTACTCCGGAATGCTGGCCAAATACGCCATCGAGAAGTGGGCCCGCATCCCCGTTGAGGTGGAGCTGTCGCACGAGTTCCGCTACCGCGACCCGGTGATCGACTCCCGCACTCTCGTGATCTCGGTGAGCCAGTCCGGCGAGACCATGGACACGCTGATGGCCGTGAAGTACGCGGTCGACGCCGGCGCGCGCACCCTCTCGATCTGCAACACCCAGGGCGCCACCATTCCCCGGGAGTCGGATGCCGTGATCTACACGCACGCGGGCCCCGAGGTCGCCGTCGCATCGACCAAGGCGTTCGTGGCCCAGGTCGCCGCGTTCTACCTCTTCGGTCTGCACCTCGCCGCCGTGCGCGGGGCGCTCCTGCCCGACCAGGTGTCCGACCTCCTCGTGGAGTTGCAGCAGCTTCCGGAGCAGCTCGAGGAGGTGCTCGGCCAGGCCGAGTCGATTCGCCAGCTCGCCGGCTGGATGACCGACACACGCGCGGTGCTGTTCCTCGGCAGGCACGCCGGCTACCCGGTGGCCCTCGAGGGGGCGCTGAAGCTCAAGGAGCTGGCGTACATCCACGCGGAGGGGTTCGCGGCCGGGGAGCTCAAGCACGGGCCCATCGCCCTGATCGAACCGGGCCAGCCCGTGTTCGTGGTTGTGCCGAGCCCGCGGGGCACCGATTCGCTGCACCCGAAGGTGGTGTCGAACATCCAGGAGATCCGGGCGCGTGGCGCGCGCATCCTGGCCATCGCCGAGCAGGGCGATGCCGCCGTGCTGCCGTACGCCGACGTGGTGATCCCGATCCCGCTGGCCTCGACCCTGTTCGAGCCGCTCCTCGCTGTGGCACCGCTGCAGATCTTTGCGATGGAGCTCGCCGCGGCGAAGGGTCTCGACGTGGATCAGCCACGCAACCTCGCCAAGTCCGTCACGGTCGAGTGAGCCCGTGATCCTCGGGGTGGGGGTCGACATCGTGGATCTGGCGCGCTTCGAGCGCGCCACATCCCGCACTCCAGCACTGCTCGATCGTCTGTTCGCTGAGAGCGAACGGTCCAGGCCGGATCGTGAACTCTCCCTCCGATCGCTCGCCGGCCGGTTCGCGGCGAAGGAGGCGCTGATGAAGGCGCTCGGCGATACCGAGGGCGTGCGGTGGCACGACATGCGAGTGGTCTCAGACGATCACGGCAACCCGGCTTTCGAGCTGGATGGCGCGGCCGCGGCGATCGCGGCGGCGCGCAGCATGACCGAGTTCCACCTCACCATGAGCCACGACGCCGGTGTGGCCATCGCCTTCGTCGTTGCCGAGGGGTCATGACCGAGCGCGCTCTGCGGGAGGCGACGGTGGACCTCTCCGCCATCGCCGACAACGTGCGCACGCTGCGCCGCATCACCGGCACGGCGCACGCCATGGCCGTCGTGAAAGCGCGCGGCTACGGACACGGAGCGGTGCCGGTCGCACGGGCGGCCGTCGACGGAGGCGCGGACTGGCTCGGGGTGGTGGAGCTCGAGGAGGCCACCGAACTCCGTCGGGCGGGCATCCGCGCGCCGATCCTGTCGTGGCTGCACGACCCGAACGCCCGCTTCGACGACGCCATCGCCGACCGCATCGACATCGGGGTCAGCTCCCTGCCGCAGCTCGAGCGGGTGGCGGCGTCGACCGGCACCGCAGAGGTGCAGTTCAAGATCGACACCGGCCTCGGCCGTAACGGCGCCACCCTCGACGAATGCGACGCGCTGTTCGCCGCGGCGGCCGAGCACGAACGCCTCGGCCGCATTCACGTGCGGGGCCTGTTCAGCCATCTCGCCAACACGAGCGAGGCGGATGACACGGAGCAGCTCACCGCGTTCCAGAACGCCGTGGCGCTCGCCCGCGCCGCCGGTCTCGACCCGGAGCTCACTCACCTCGCCGCCACCGCGGCAGCGATCGACCGCCCTGACGCGCGGTTCGATCTCGTGCGCCTCGGTATCGGCATCTACGGACTCTCGCCGTTCGAGGACCGCACCTCAGCAGACCTCGGTCTGCGGCCAGCGCTCGAACTGAGCGCAGCCGTCGCGGCCGTCAAACGCGTTCCAGCGGGGAGCGGCGTCTCCTACGGTTTCACCTACCGCACCGGCCGTGAGACCACCCTCGCGCTCGTGCCCTTCGGGTACGCCGACGGGGTGCCGAGGGCAGCATCGTCGGTGGCTCCGGTCTCGATCGGCGGACGCGTCTTCCCGATCGCCGGTCGCGTGGCGATGGACCAGTTCGTCGTCGATGTCGGCGACACCGAGGTCGCGGTCGGCGACCGGGCGGTGCTGTTCGGCGACCCGGCCACCGGCATCCCGAGCGCCGACGACTGGGCTCGGGCGACCGGCACGATCAACTACGAGGTGGTCACCCGCCTCGGCGGCCGCATCCGCTACCGGTACCTGTCGTGATCCGCCTCACCATCGAGTCGCCCGAGCAGATGGCGGAACTCGGCAGACGCATCGCCCGCCAGTTGCGGGCGGGTGACATCGTGGCGCTCAACGGCGAGCTCGGGGCGGGCAAGACCACGCTCACCAGGGGGCTCGGCGATGCACTGCAGGTGCGCGGCACCGTCACGAGCCCCACCTTCGTGCTGGCGCGCACGCACCCGAGTCGCTCCGGCGTGCCGCTCGTTCACGTTGACGCCTACCGGCTCGGGTCGGCGGCGGAACTCGACGACCTCGACATCGACTTCGCCGGCTCGATCACCGTGGTCGAATGGGCAGCGGGCATGCTCGACGGGCTCAGCGACTCGCTGCTGGAGATCACGATCGTCCGGCCGACCGGGGCCGGACTCCAGGGCGAAGCGGCGCCCCAGGACAGTGCGCCCGACGACGAACCCGACGAGCCGGTCGAGCCGCGCACGGTCATCATCGAGGCGACCGGACCGCGCTGGGAGGCGTCGCCCTTCGTCTGAGCCGGCGTCGCTTAAGCTGGCCGGATGCTTCTCGCCATCGATACGTCGGCCGGCACGTCTGTGGCCGTGGTCGACCGGCAACGCGGCGTGCTCGCCGAGCGTTCGTCGCCGGACACCCGGCAGCACGCGGAACTCATCGGAGCCTTCATCCGTGACTGCCTTGCGGAGTCGGGCGTGCCCACGAGCGCACTGTCGGGTGTCGTCGCGGGGATGGGGCCCGGGCCGTTCACGGGTCTTCGGGTCGGTATCGCCGCGGCGCAGGCGTTCGGCCTCGGCGCGGGCAAGCCGGTGATCCGGCTCGCGAGTCACGACGCCATTGCCGCCGAGCACTACGCCGCTGGCGCATCGGGACGGATCCTCGTGGTGACGGATGCGCGCCGCCGAGAGGTCTACTGGTCCGCCTACAGCGGCGTCTCCGCCGACGGCATCCCCGAGCGGATCGGCGAACCCGGCCTCAGCCGCCCGGCCGACCTCGCCGAGAACGTGCCCGGATTCGACGGCTTCGAGCGGGTGGATGCCGAGGAGGTGTCGGCCGCGGCTCTCGGCATGCTCGCCGAGGCGATGTACGTGGCCGGATCGACATTCGCCGGTGCCACGCCGCTCTACCTGCGTGCGCCGGACGCGACCGTATCCAGCGGCCCGAAACGGGTGAGCTGATGGACTGGCAGTTGCGTCACGCGGGCGTCGACGACCTCGACGGCATCATGGCGATAGAGAACGACTCGTTCCGCACCGACGCGTGGACCGCCGGTGGCATGCGCCAGGAACTCGCCAACGCCCAGTGCTACTACCTCGTGGCGTTCCGACCCGAGTTCCCCGGGGTCATCGAGGGCTACGCGGGACTGTTCGCGCCACGCGGTGCGAGCGAGGCCGACATCCAGACGATCGCGGTCGCCAAGACGGCCAGACGCCTGGGACTCGGCCGAATGCTCATGCAGACGCTCATCGGTGAGGCGCGCAAACGCGGCGCGACCCAACTGTTCCTCGAGGTGCGCGCCGACAAGCCGGGCGCCCAGGACCTCTATCGCTCCCTCGGCTTCGAGGAGATCGCTACCCGGGTCGCCTATTACCAACCGGACGGAGTGGATGCGCTCGTGATGCGTTTGCCGATCGACCCACCAGCGACGGCTCCCGCGTGAGCGCCGAAGTGTCGACCGCGGCTGAGGCCGCGCCGCTCGACGGAGCTCTTGACGGGCCTCTTGACGGGCCGCTCGTGCTCGGTATCGAGACCAGTTGCGATGAGACCGGCGTCGGCATCGTGCGGGGCACCCGGCTGCTCGCCAACGTGATCTCGTCGTCGATGGACGAGCACGCGCGCTTCGGGGGAGTGGTGCCCGAGATCGCCGCGCGCGCCCACCTCGAGGCGATGACACCGGTGATCGAGGCCGCCCTCGCCGAGGCGGGCGTGGCACTCGCCGACCTCGACGCGATAGCGGTGACGAGCGGCCCGGGTCTTGCCGGAGCCCTCATGGTGGGAGTCGGCGCAGCGAAGGCGCTCGCCGTGGCCCTCGACCTGCCGATCTACGGTGTCAATCACCTGGTCGGGCATGTGGGTGCCGACGTGCTGCGCGACGACGGCACCGAGATCGAACTGCCCACGGTGGCGCTGCTCGTCTCCGGCGGTCACACGTCGCTCCTCCTCGCCCGCGACCTGGTCTCCGATGTGGAGTTGCTCGGCGAGACGATCGATGATGCGGCGGGAGAGGCGTTCGACAAGGTGGCACGGCTGCTGGGGCTGCCGTACCCGGGCGGACCGCAGATCGACGCGGCGGCGGCATCCGGCGACCCCCGCGCCATCCGATTCCCCCGCGGGCTCAGCCAGCAGAAGGACCGTGAGAAACACCGCTACGACTTCTCGTTCTCGGGACTCAAGACCGCCGTCGCTCGCCACGTGGAGAAGGCGCGCGACGCGGGCGAGGAGGTGCCGATAGCGGATGTCGCCGCCAGCTTCCGCGAGGCGGTCGCCGACGTGCTGCTCACCAAGGCCCTCGCCGCTTGCCGCGACCTCGGGGTGCCTCGCCTGCTGCTCGGTGGGGGTGTGGTCGCCAACGCCCGGGTGCGGGAACTCGCCGCGGAACGATGCGCCGCGGAGGGCGTGGAGCTACGCATCCCGCCTCTCATGCTGTGCACCGACAACGGCGCGATGATCGCCGCCCTCGCCGCCCAGCTCATCCTCGACGGGCAGCCACCGTCCGGCCTGGACTTCGCGGCCGACTCCACCCTTCCGGTCACCTCGATCCGGGTGTAGACGCCCGAGCCGCCCCGTTTGACAGCGATTGGGGCCGGTGGAAGGCTGAACGAAAATCGAATCCCTATCCGTAGCTCCCGAGGAGGAGACATGACCGACCCGAACAACGGTGCCGTGCCGCCCATCCCGCCGCCGGGTGGGTACTCGAACCAGCCGCCGGCCTCGGCTCCGAACAACCCGTACCAGACGCCCTCGTCGCAGCAGAGCAACCCGTATCAGGCGCCCTCGTCGCAGCAGGGCAACCCGTACCAGACGCCCTCGTCGCGCCGAACAGTCCTTACGGTGCCCCGCCCCGATACTCCGACGACACCACGCCTCCGAAGACCCTGAGCCTCATCGGAATGATCAGCGGAATCATCGGGGTCATCGCGTTCGGACTGTTCGTACCGGCATCCATCGCCGCGCTCGTGCTCGGCTATCTCGGACGAAAGCGCGAAGGCGAGCCGGCCAAGGGCTTCTGGCTGACGGCGATCATCACCGGCTGGGTCGGCGTCGCGCTCTCGGTGATCGTGGCGCTCGGGTTCATCGCCCTCATCGCCCTCGGATCCGCCGTGTCCACGACCGAAGGCTTCTAGCCCCCGTCTGTTTGGCCGAACGGCCCGCACCCCACCGGTGCGGGCCGTTTTGCGTCTAGGGGGGGTCAGGATGCGCGTTCGGCGTTTCGCGGGGTGTCGGGATGCGCGTTCGGCGTTTCGCGGGTGTCGGGATGCGCGTTCGGCGTCTCGCGGGTGTCAGGATGCGCGTTCGCGTTCGCGGGTGTCGGATGCGCGCTCGCGTCGCGGGTGTCAGGATGCGCGCTCGACCAGGAGGGCGCTGTGGCGGCCCGCCACCCGCGTCACGATCAGCGTCCCGCTCTCGGTGCCCTTCGGCTGCAGGCGTCGCCGCAGCTGAGCCGGATCGATGTCCACCCCGCGCTTTTTGATCTCCAGGGTGCCGATCCGACGTGCCGCAAGCTCCTTGCGCAGCGTGCGCTCGTCGAACGGAAAGACCTCCACCACCCGGAACGCCTTGGCGAATGGGGTCTCCGTGAGCGTGTCACCCGTGAGGTAGGCGATGCCGGGGCTCAGCATCCGTGCCCCGATCGAGCGCGCAAGGTCGCCGATCAGGCGGGCTCGGATGACGGCGCCATCCGGCTCCCAGACGTAGCTGCCGAGCGTGCCCGCGTCGACATCCTCGCTGTCCGCGCCAGCCGTGAGTTCGGCGGTGCCGTGGTCGCCGATCACCAGGGCGGCGCGCGTGATGCCGGGGCGCGCCAGAGCGCCGAACCACACGCCGAGTTCCACCACCTCTCTGCCCACCGAGACCCACTGGGCTTCCGCATCCGTCGGAATGATGTCGCGATCGACCCCGGGTCCGAGCTTTACGCCGGTCGGGAGGCGGTCGGCGAACCCGAAGGCGACATCGAGCGACGGCGACCAGTCGGCGGGGTTGTGCAACCTCGACGTGCCGCCGTGCCCGGCGGTGCGCCTCGCCGGGTCGAGGTAGACCCCGTCGGCGTCGCCGAGGTCGGCGGATTCCGCGTCGCCGTGCACCACGGTCGCGTTCGCCCACGGCGCGAGGTTGTATGCGGCGATCGCGGCGGTGACCTCGTCGCGTTCCACCGCGGTCACTGTCAGGTCGAGCGACGCGAGGGCGAGGGCATCCGCACCGATGCCGCACCCGAGATCGGCCACGTGGGTGAGTCCGGCCGTGCGGAACCGGCCGGCGTGCAGGGCGGCGACCCCGAGCCGGGTCGCCTGCTCGAGGCCTGCCTCGGTGAACAGCATCCGCTCAGCGAATTCGCCGAACTTGCTGTGCGCCTTGGCCCGCAGTCGCGACTGGCCGAGAACGGCGGCGACGCGCGCAGGGGAGTGGCCGGCGGCACGCAGTGCGCTCACCCGGCGCACGGCGTCGGCCTTCGCATCCCACGGCGGAAGCTCGTCGAGCAGCCGGAGTCCTTCGACGGACAGCACTTCGAGCAGCTCGGGCGTCTCCATCCCCCCATTCTCCCGCCTGTCGTTTCGTGCGCCGCGCGCGGGAGGTGCGGTGCGGGGGCGGGCATGCCTGCCCACGCCGGGGCCTGCCTGTCGCACGGCTTGCGCAGCCCGCCCGAGCCGCCTGATTGCCCGCCACCGGCCCGCGCCCGCCTGCCCGCCTCGAAGCCGCGGGGCCCCCTGCCCGCGCCCGCCTGCCTCGAAGCCGCCGGGCTCCCTGCCCGCGCCCGCCTGCCTGCCTGAGTTGCCCACTTTCGCGAAACGTCACCGAGTTGCCCACTTTTGCGGTCGAAACCGTGTTTTTCGGGCGATTTCGCCGCAGAAGTGGGCAACTCGGTGCTCGGATGCCCGGGCCACGCCATCGGGGTGGGCGGGTGCGAGGTGCCGGGTGGTTGACCACGCCATGTATCGGGCGCGCCGGCTCGCCCGCCCGCCCGCCTTCCGAGGTGCCCACTTCTGCGACATCTCGCCGAATTGCCCAGTTTTGCGGTCGAAACCGTGCTTTTCGGGCGATTTCGCCGCAAAAGTGGGCAACTCGGTGCTGGAGGCCCGGGCCACTGCCCCAGCCACCCCGCGAGCGCACCACCGCCCACCCGCGCCACCGGCCAGCCGACGCACCACCGCCCCGCCAACCAGCCACCATCGCCAGCCACCACCGCCCAGCCGCACACCAGCCCGCCCCCACACCCGCGCAGCCGCCGGGCCGCGACCCCCGATTGGCACTCCAATTGCGTGAGTGCTAACCAAACCCGTAAGCTACCTCTGGCACTCTCGGTGTGAGTGTGCCAACTCAGGTTTCGTAGTTCAGAAGGAAGAGGTCAACCGTGTCGGTCTCCATCAAGCCGCTCGAGGATCGCATTGTCATCAAGCAGGTCGAGGCGGAGCAGACCACTGCTTCGGGTCTCGTCATCCCTGACACCGCGAAGGAAAAGCCCCAGGAGGGCGAGGTCGTCGCTGTAGGACCGGGTCGCATCGACGACAACGGCAACCGCGTGCCCCTCGACATCGCCGTCGGCGACAAGGTCATCTACTCCAAGTACGGCGGAACCGAGGTGAAGTACGGCGGGGACGACCTGCTCGTGCTCTCGGCTCGCGACGTGCTCGCAGTGGTCGTCCGCTAACGCGCATCCGCATTCTCGAAGGCCCATCCGGTTCGTCCGGGTGGGCCTTCTGCGTGCCGCTGGCGGGTCGCAACCGCACTCCGTGAGCTGGGGGATTTCGCCGCGCATCCCGGGTTAGGCTGAGGCAATGTCACCGCCCCGCGACCTCGTACCGATCGCGGAAGGCAAGGGCCTCGCCTACGCGGTCGGCGCCTACGGACTGTGGGGTTTCCTCCCCGTCTTCTTCCTCCTGCTCGCCCCGGCCGGGCCGTTCGAGGTGGTTGCCGCACGCATCCTGTTCTCCCTGGCCTTCTGCGCGCTCCTGCTCTCGATCACGCGGCGGTGGGGGTCGGTGCTGGCCATCATCCGCCAGCCCCGACTGCTGCTCATCATCGGGGCCGCCGGCGCCTTCATCTACGTCAACTGGCAGGTGTACATCCTGGCGGTGCTCACCGGGCACGTGCTCGAAGGCGCCCTGGGATATTTCATCAACCCGATCGTGACCGTGCTGCTCGGTGTGATCGTGCTGCGCGAGCGACTACGCGGGGCACAGTGGGTGGCGATTGGGATCAGCTTCGTCGCGGTGCTGGTGCTTGCGATCGGTTACGGGCAGTTTCCGTGGATCTCTCTGCTGCTCGCATTCTCGTTCGGCTTCTACGGCCTCATCAAGAAGCGGATCGGACCGCGGGTGGATGCCGTGAGCGGGCTGTCACTCGAGACGGCGTGGCTCGTACCCGTGGCGATCGTGCAGCTGGCGTTCGTGGGGGTGACCTCCGGCCTCACGATCGGCACCGAGGGGCCCTTCCACCTGACGGTGATGGTGCTCACCGGCGTGATCACGGCGGTGCCGCTGCTGCTGTTCGCGGCGGCCGCCAGGCGGCTCCCGCTGGTCACGTTGGGGCTGGTGCAGTATCTGGCGCCGCTGCTGCAGTTCCTTTTCGGCGCATTCATTCTTCGTGAGGCGATGCCGCCGGAGCGCTGGGTGGGCTTCGGCCTCGTGTGGGTCGCGCTCATCATCTTCACCGTCGACATGGTGTCGCACGGCCGGTCGGCCCGTCGGGCGCTGCCAGAACTCACATAGTGAGCGTTATGTGCGTTTGAATATAACGATCGGATCGCGTTACCTCCCTGAAACCCCGATGAATTGAATGTGCGTCTCAGCCTCTATACCGTGAGGGAACGTGTGCGGATTCCCTACTGCACGCGAAATTCGATCGAATTCACACAGAGGAGCGCAATGCGCGCATTTTCGAAGGGCATCTCGCCTTCTCACTCAAAGGCATACTCGGTGGGGCTCAAGGCGCTCGCCGCAACCGCCTCGGTCCTACTGCTGGCCTCCTGCGCCAGCGGCACCGCAACGGATGGCGACTCCGACGGCGGCGGCTCGACTCCGGCTCCAGGTTCTGCGACCCGCGAGGCCGACGGCGTCCTCACGGTCGGCACGATCCTGCCGCAGACCGGTAACCTCTCCTTCCTCGGCCCGCCCGAGTTCGCCGGCGTTGACCTCGCCGAGAAGGAGATCTCCGAGAACGCGGACTTCGACTTCGACGTCGAGGTCATCCATCGCGACTCCGGCGACGCCACCACCGACATCGCCACGGCATCCGCCAAGGACCTCATCGGCCAGGCCGCCGACGTGGTCATCGGTGCCGCGTCATCGGGCGTCTCCTTCACCTTCGTCGACCAGCTGGTCAACGCGGGCGTGCTGCAGATCTCCCCGGCCAACACGTCGCCGGACTTCTCGGAGTACGAGGACAACGGGTACTACTGGCGCACCGCGCCGAGCGACGTGCTCCAGGGCCGCGTGCTGGGAAACCTCATCGTGGGTGACGGTGCCGAGAACGTGGGCATCATCTACATCAACGACCCTTACGGCATCGGTCTGAAGGACAACGCCACCACGGCCATCGAGGCCGCCGGCGGAACCGTCTCCGCGTCGCTTCCCTACAACTCGGGTGACACGCAGTTCGCGTCGATCGTGAGTGAGGTTCTGGCTTCCGGTCCCGACGCCATCGCGGTCATCGCATTCCAGGAGACCTCGTCGATCATCCCGGAGCTCGTCAACACCCAGGGCTTCCCTGGATCTGGCGTGTACTTCGTCGATGGAAACCTCTCGAACTCGTACGAGTTCCCCGAGGGCACCCTCGAGGGCGCGAAGGGAACCCTTCCGGGCAACTTCGCGAGCGACGAGTTCCGCACCCGCCTGCTCGAGGTCGACCCGGCGCTCACCGACTTCAGCTACTCCGCTGAGTCGTACGACGCCGTCATCCTCACCGCGCTCGCCGCGCAGCAGGGTGAGAGCGACGACCCGAACACGATCCGTGACAACCTCCAGTCCGTGTCGGAGGGTGGCGAGAAGTGTGAGACCTTCGCCGACTGCATCACGCTGATCAAGGCCGGCACCGACATCGACTACGACGGCCCCTCGGGTCCGATCACGTTCGATGACAACGGTGACCCCAGCGAGGCGTACATCGGTGTGTACCAGTACGGTGCAGACAACAAGTACGCGCCGCTGAACGCCGAGTTCGGCAGCCTGAACGGCTAACAGCACCGCATCACCGGACGGGGTCCGACCGAGAGGTCGGGCCCCGTTCTGCGTTCCCGTCCGCGCTCCGGCAGGGCGAATCAACGGCACGGCGGGGGAAACGAGCTCCCGCGTGCGCGCGCTCGCTCCCGCCGGTCGAGCCTGTCGAGACCTGCGTGGAGCGATCTCGACAGGCTCGATCAGCGGGGGTGCTCGATCAGCGGGAGGTGCTCGCTCCCGCCGGTCGAGCTTGTCGAGACCTGCGTGGAGGGATCTCGACAGGCTCGATCAGCGGGGGGTGCTCGATCAGCGGGGGTGCTCGCTCCCGCCGGTCGAGCTTGTCGAGACCTGCGTGGAGGGATCTCGACAGGCTCGATCAGCGGGGGATCTCGACAGGCTCGATCAGCGGGAGGTGCTCGATCAGCGGTGCGGATGCTGCGCGCATCCGTCCGGCGACTACTCCGCGGTGTTCTGGCGTGCCGTCTCGGCGTCCACGTCGGCCGCGAGGGTGCCGAGGTACAGCTCGGTCACCTTCGGGTCCTTCAGCAGCTCACGGCCCGTGCCGGTGTACGCGTCGCGTCCCTGGTCGAGCACGTAGGCCCGGTCACAGATCTGCAGGCACCGGCGGGCGTTCTGCTCCACCATGATCACCGAGACGCCTGCACGGTTCACCTCGTGTACGCGCAGGAAGGTCTCGTCCTGGCGCACGGGGGAGAGGCCGGCGGATGGCTCGTCGAGCAGCAGCACCGACGGATCCATCATCAGTGCCCTCGCCATCGCCACCATCTGGCGCTCACCGCCCGAGAGGGACCCGGCGCGCTGCTTGCGCCTGCTGCCGAGTTCCGGGAACAGGGTCGCCACGAAGTCGAACCGCTCCGCGAAGCGGCTCGGAGCCTGGAACATGCCCATCTCGAGGTTCTCCTCGATGGTGAGGGTGGGGAACACGTTGTTGTTCTGCGGCACCATCCCCACGCCCTTGGAGACGAGCTTGTCGGCCTTGAGCCCGGTGATGTCGTCGCCCTTGAGGTGGATGGTGCCGGAGCGCACATTCACCTGGCCGAACACGGCCTTGAGGAACGTCGACTTCCCAGCCCCGTTCGGTCCGATGATGCCGATGAGCTCCCCGGTGTAGGCCTCGATGTTGCAGCCGTTGAGGATGTTCACCCCGGGCAGGTACCCGGCGACGAGGTCGGTGCTCCACAGCACGCGCTCCCTGGTCTCGGTCGCAACCCCGCCGGGTGCTGGTGTCGGCTGCTCGCTCATGCGCTGTCCCCGGTCTTCTCGGATTTTTCGTCGTGGTGCGGAACCGGATGAACGACCGCATGTTTCGCCTCGTGCTCGAGCGGCTCGTCCTCCGGGAAGGTGGTGCCGGTCATGTCGCCGAGGTCGGTGTCGTGGTGCGCGCCCAGGTAGGCGTCGATGACGGCGGGGTCGCTCATCACCGTCTCGGGCGGACCCTCCGCGACGACCTTGCCTTCGGCCATCACGATCACCCAGTCGGAGATGTGGCGCACCATGTGCATGTCGTGCTCCACGAACAGCACCGACATGCCCTCGGACTTCAGCTCCTTGATGTGTCCGAGCAGCGACTGCGTGAGCGCCGGGTTCACCCCGGCCATCGGCTCGTCGAGCATGATCAGCACGGGGTCGCTCATGAGGGCGCGGGCCATCTCGAGCAGCTTGCGCTGTCCGCCGGAGAGGGATGCCGCGTAGTCCTCTTTCTTCGCGTCGAGCTTGAAGCGCGCGAGGAGATCTTCCGCCTTTGCCGTGATGGCCTCCTCACGGGCCCGCCAGAGCGGCCGGATGAGGGCGGTGAAGATGTTCTCGCCCGGCTGCTTCGTGGCGCCGAGGAGCATGTTCTGCAGCACGCTCAGGCGGCCGAGCGACTTGGTGAGCTGGAAGGTGCGGATCATCCCCTTGCGGGCCACCTTGAAGGCGGGCACCCGCGCGAGGCTGTGACCTTCGAAGCTCCACTCGCCCGCGTTCGGCTTGTCGAAACCGGTGAGGAGGTTGAAGAACGTGGTCTTGCCCGCCCCGTTGGGGCCGATCAGGGCGGTGATCATGCCCCGCGGAATCTCGACGTGGGCGACATCCACGGCGGTGAGGCCGCCGAAGCTTCGCACGACGCCGTCGGCGACGACGATCGGGTCGACCTTCGCGCATCCGGGGCCGACCTCGCCCTTGACGAGCGGATGGGTCACGACGGTGTCAGACATTGAATGACAGCTCCTTCTTGTTGCCGAAGATGCCTTGCGGTCTGAACACCACGAGCAGCATGAGTACGGCACCGATGATCATGAACCGGATCTGGCCGGCCTGGGTGCTGCTGATGAACGTGACGATGCCGGAGTCGATCAATCCGCGCAGCAGGCTGTCACTCAGGGTGAGCAGAACCGCGAAGATCATCGCGCCGACGATCGGGCCGAACACCGTGGCGGCGCCGCCGAGAAGCAGCATCGTCCAGATGAAGAATGTCAGCGTCGTCTGATAGTTCCCGGGCTGGACGGCGCGGGGGAGCACGAAGATGATTCCGGCGAAGGAGCCGAACACGCCACCGAGGATCAGGGCCTGCATCTTGTACGCGTACACGTTCTTGCCGAGGCTGCGCACGGCATCCTCGTCTTCACGGATGCCCTTCACGACGCGACCCCACGGGCTGCGCATGAGCAGGTACACGAGCACGGAGGCGAGGATCACGAGCGACCAGCCGACGACCACGATCCAGAGCTGGTTCGCGGTGTAGGTCCAGGGGCCGAACCCGTAGCGGCCGGGGCCGAACGGGTTGATCGCGAAGAACGAGCGGTTGAAGCCGGAGAGCCCGGCCGCACCACCGGTGACCTCGGTGAGCCCCGTGGTCGACACGATGTAGCGCACGATCTCGGCGCTGGCGATCGTGACGATCGCCAGATAGTCGGCGCGGAGCCGCAGGGTCGGTATGCCGAGCAGGAAGGCGAAGATGATGCTCGCCAGCAGCGCCGACAGGAACGACAGCCACAGCGGCGCATCGAACAGCCTGATGGGCACCGCGAAGGCGTAGGCGCCGATGGCCATGAAGCCTGCCTGGCCGAAGTTGAGCAGCCCGGCGTAGCCGAAGTGCACACTGATGCCGATCGCGGCGAGCGCGTAGGCGGCGGTGACGGGGCTCAGCAGTTCGCTGGCCGAGTTATTGAAGATCAGTCCCCAGTCCATGATGGCCTCCTAGCCGACCCGTTCCTTGCGCCCGAGCACGCCCTGCGGCCGGACGAGAAGGACAAGGATGAGAATGAGCAACGCGACCGCGTACCTCAGGTCGTTCGGAATCCACACTGTGGAGACCTCGGTGACGATTCCGATGATGAGCGATCCGACGAGGGCGCCGAACGCGCTGCCGAGGCCGCCGAGGGTGACCGAGGCGAACAGCAGCAGCAGGATCTGGAAGCCCATGTCCCAGCTCACCTGGCGGAAGATTCCGTACAGGATGCCGCTGAGGCCGGTGAGCAGCGCCGCCATGATCCAGACGATGCGGATGATGCGGTCCACGTTGATGCCCGATGCGGCGGCGAGCGACGCGTTGTCGCTCACGGCGCGGGTGGCCTTGCCGATGCGGGTGCGGGTGAGGAACAGCGCCACGAGGCCGAGCATCACGATGCTGATGCCCATGCTCACGAGGGACGCGAGCGTGATCGTGACGGGGCCGAAGGTCACGTTCTCGGTGAGCCCGGTGTTGAGGGTCTTGATGTTTCCGCCGAGGAAGAACAGCACCACGTAGCGGGCCAGGATCGACAGACCGATCGTCACGATCATCGCCTGCACGAGGCCAACGCCCCGCCTCCTCAGTGGTTTGTGCAGCCAGGCATCCTGCGCATACCCGGTGAACCCGCTCAGCACGATGGCTCCGAGCGCCGCGATCAGGAAGGGCACCTGCAGCACGGTTCCGAGGAAGAAGAACATCACGGCGCCGAAGGTCACCATCTCGCCGTGGGCGAAGTTGTTGAGTTTGGTGGTTCCGTAGATGAGGGAGATGCCGATCGCGCCGAGCGCGAGCAGCAGGCCGAAGTTGATGCCGTAGACCAGCCGGGTGAAGATCTGGCCGAGGGGGTCTGCCGACACCACGTTTCCGGCGCCGGTCGGGAACAGCACGTTCACCGTGTTGGTGGTACCGACCGTCACCTCGCGACTGATGTTGTCCGGGTCCCTGGGCGCGATGCCCTCGGGGAGGGTCTCCGGCACGAGTGTCGCGGTGTAGATGCCGGGACCTGGCAGGATGACGCTCCAGCGCCCGTCGTCGCCGGTGGTGCCGGTCTCGCTGAACCCGTCGCCCTCGACATCCACATCCACGTCGGGAATCGGCGTCGCACCATCACGGATGATGCCACCGAGGGTGAAGGTGGTGGTGAAGTCGCCGCTGGGCGTCGGATCCGGGCTCGGAGTCGTCTGAGCCGAAGCGGGTGATGCCCCCATCGCGATTCCGATGGCGAGGAACGCCGCGACCATGATCACGCCGAGGAGCGACCAGATCCGTTTCGTCAGCGGGAGACCGCCGGATGTGCTGAGTGTCACTTGACCTCCATGGGCGGGGCGCGCATCCGGGCTGAGCCGACGGCGGCGTTATGTCTTCGCTGACATTACTGGCGGTTTGTGTCACTGATGTTTCCGCCGGTACGTCCGCCCATTATGTGCAGGGAATGACACGCGCGCGAACCAGTTAAGATCAAAGTTCGGCCTCATTACCCGAACCGACACAGTTTCGCGACAGCTTTGAAGGACAATTCATGTCTCAGCCAGATCCGTTCGGATTCATCGGACTCACCTACGACGACGTGATGCTTCTTCCCGGGCACACCGACGTCATCCCGAGCGAGGCGGACACCTCCTCCAGGCTCTCCCGGCGCATCACCGTTGCGGCACCGCTGCTGTCCTCCGCCATGGACACCGTCACCGAGTCCCGGATGGCGATCGCGATGGCTCGCACCGGCGGTCTCGGTGTGCTGCACCGCAACCTCTCCATCGCCGACCAGGCGTCGCAGGTGGACAAGGTGAAGCGCTCGGAGTCCGGGATGATCACCAACCCCGTCACGACGACGCCCGACGCGACGGTGGCCGAGGTCGACGAGGTGTGCGGACACTTCCGGGTTTCCGGTCTGCCCGTGGTGGAGGGCGATGGCACGCTCGTGGGCATCATCACCAACCGCGACATGCGTTTCGTGTCGCAGTTCGAGAAGTCCACGACGCTCGTCCGCGACGTGATGACGCGGATGCCGCTCATCACCGCGCCGGTCGGCGTCGACCCCGACAGCGCGATCGCCCTGTTCGCGCAGCACAAGATCGAGAAGCTTCCGCTCGTGGATGCCCAGGGCATCCTGCGTGGGCTGATCACGGTGAAGGACTTCGACAAGAGCGAGAAGTACCCGAACGCCACCAAGGACTCCGACGGGCGACTGCGGGTCGGTGCCGCGATCGGCTTCTTCGGCGACGCGTGGGAGCGCGCCGGTGCGCTCACGGATGCCGGAGTCGACGTGATCGTGGTCGACACCGCCAACGGCGACTCGGCGGGCGTGCTCGACATCATCCGCCGCCTGAAGTCCGACCCGCTCTTCGCCCACGTCGACGTGATCGGCGGCAACGTGGCCACGCGCTCCGGAGCCCAGGCCCTCGTTGAGGCGGGCGCCGATGCGATCAAGGTGGGCGTCGGGCCCGGATCCATCTGCACCACCCGCGTGGTGGCCGGTGTGGGTGTGCCGCAGGTGACCGCGGTGTACGAGGCCTCGCTCGCCGCGCGTGAGGCCGGGGTGCCGGTGATCGCCGACGGTGGCCTGCAGTACTCGGGCGACATCGCCAAGGCCCTCGTGGCCGGTGCCGACACCGTGATGCTCGGATCGCTGCTCGCCGGATGCGACGAGAGCCCCGGCGACCTCGTCTTCGTGAACGGTAAGCAGTTCAAGAACTACCGCGGGATGGGCTCCCTCGGCGCTCTGCAGACGCGGGGCAAGAAGACCTCGTACTCGCGGGATCGCTACTTCCAGGCGGATGTGCCGAGCGACGAGCAGATCATCGCCGAAGGCATCGAGGGTCAGGTTCCGTATCGCGGACCGCTCGCCGCGGTGTCGTACCAACTCACCGGCGGGCTGCGTCAGTCGATGTTCTACACCGGTGCGCGCACCATCCAGGAGCTGAAGGAGAAGGGCCGCTTCGTGCGGATCACCCCGGCCGGGCTCAAGGAATCGCACCCGCACGACGTGCAGATGGTGGTCGAGGCGCCGAACTACCGCAGGTAGCGGCCGCGGGCCGAGGCCGGGCGCAACGGCGCAAAACGTGCGGACGATAGGCTTGCCGACGTGAGTGATGTTGAGATCGGCCGCGCAAAGCGGGCCCGCAGGGTGTTCGCGTTCGACGACATCGCGATTGTGCCGAACCGGCGCACTCGCGACCCGAAAGACGTCTCAACGACGTGGTCGATCGACGCCTACCAGTTCGAGATCCCGTTCCTCGCGGCCCCGATGGACTCCGTGGTGTCTCCGGCCACGGCCATCCGCATGGGCCAGCTCGGCGGACTGGGCGTGCTCGACCTCGAGGGCCTGTGGACCCGCTACGACGACCCGACACCGCTGCTCGCCGAGATCGCAGAGCTGCCTGAGGACACGGCGACCACGCGCATGCAGGCCATCTACTCGGAGCCGATCAAGCCCGAGCTGGTGAGCCAGCGGCTCGCCGAGATCCGCGCGGCCGGCGTGACGGTGGCGGGCGCCCTGTCGCCGCAGCGCACCCAGGAGCTGTACGAGACCGTGGTGGCGGCCGGCGTCGACCTGTTCGTGATCCGCGGCACCACGGTGAGCGCCGAACACGTGTCGAAGAACCAGGAACCCCTCAACCTCAAGAAGTTCATCTACGAGCTCGACGTGCCCGTGGTCGTGGGCGGCGCGGCGGGCTACATGCCCGCCCTGCACCTCATGCGCACCGGTGCGGCAGGCGTGCTCGTCGGCTTCGGCGGCGGCGCCGCATCCACCACCCGCAAGTCGCTCGGCATCCACGCTCCGATGGCGACGGCTGTTGCGGATGTCGCAGGCGCTCGCCGCGACTACATGGACGAGTCGGGCGGCCGCTACGTGCACGTGATCGCCGACGGCGGCCTCGGCACCTCCGGTGACATCGCGAAGGCGTTCTCCGTGGGTGCGGATGCCGTGATGCTCGGTTCCACTCTCGCGAGGGCGACGGATGCCCCGGGCGGCGGCTGGCACTGGGGAGCCGAGGCGCACCACAACGAGCTGCCCCGCGGACGCCGCGTCAAGGTCGAACAGAATGCACCGCTCGAACAGGTTCTTTACGGCCCGTCCACGGTTGCCGATGGCACGATGAATCTGGTGGGCGCTCTGCGTCGATCGATGGCGACGACCGGTTACTCCGATCTCAAGGAGTTCCAGCGCGTCGAGGTCGTGCTCGCGCCCTATAGCTAGCAGCGAGCCGGCACGACCGGTTCGATGCGTCACAACTGAATAAGCGGATCCGGCAGGCACGGATCCGCGCCCGGGCGCTCCACCGGCCCGCCCCACAACGTCAGAGTCAGACCGGCCAACCAGGCCGGCAACAGGTACGGGAGGAAGCACAATGACACAGTCGAATTCGGTTTCTCGTTCGTCGAAGTTGGGCCCGGAGGAGCGCGCTGCTGCGATCACCGCGCTGAGGGAGAAAGAACTCGACATCCTCGTGGTCGGGGGTGGGATCGTCGGCACCGGTAGCGCGCTCGACGCGGCCACCCGCGGTCTGCGCGTGGGGATGGTGGAGGCTCGGGACTGGTCGAGCGGCACATCGAGCCGGTCCTCGAAGCTGGTGCACGGTGGCATCCGCTATCTGGAGCAGCTCGATTTCCGCCTCGTGCGCGAAGCCCTCACCGAGCGCGGCCTGCTGCTGCAGCGCCTCGCGCCGCACCTGGTCAAGCCGGTTCGGTTCCTGTACCCGCTCAAGAAGCGGTTCGTGGAGCGCGTCTACATCGGAGCGGGCATGCTCCTGTACGACCTCTTCAGCTACTCGGGCGGTCGCCCTCCCGGTGTTCCGCATCACCGTCACCTCACCAAGCGCCAGGTGATGCAGATGGTGCCGAGCCTTTCGAACGATGCGCTCGTCGGGGGCATCACCTATTACGACGCTCAGGTGGATGACGCGCGCTACGTGTCGACCCTGGCCCGCACGGCCTCGTTCTACGGCGCCCACGTGGCATCCCGCGTGCGGGTCGAGGGCTTCATCAAGGTCGGCGAACGGGTGGTCGGCGTGAATGCGCACGACCTGGAGTCGGGCGAGAAGTTCGAGATCCGGGCGAAGCAGGTCGTGAACGCCACCGGCGTCTGGACCGATGACACGCAGGCGATGGTGGGCGAGCGCGGCCAGTTCAAGGTGCGGGCGTCGAAGGGTGTTCACCTCGTGGTGCCGCGCGACCGCTTCCAGTCGAAGCTCGGGCTGCTGCTCCGCACGGAGAAGAGTGTTCTGTTCGTGATCCCGTGGGGCCGGCACTGGCTGGTCGGCACGACCGACACCGACTGGAACCTCGACAAGGCGCATCCGGCGGCCACCGCAGCCGACATCGACTACATCCTCGAGCACGTGAACTCGGTGCTCGCCGTTCCGCTCACCCGCGACGACGTGGAGGGCGTGTTCGCCGGACTCCGCCCGCTGCTGGCCGGCGAGTCCGACCAGACCTCCAAGCTCTCGCGCGAGCACCTGGTGGCGCACTCGGTTCCTGGCCTCGTGGTGGTGGCCGGCGGCAAGTGGACGACCTACCGCATCATGGCGCAGGACGCCATCAACGAGGCGGTGGCGGCGCTCGACGCGAAGGTGCCGAAGAGCGCGACGCACGACATCGCCCTACTCGGTGCCGAGGGTTATCACGCCGCGTGGAACAAGCGGTCCAAGATCGCCCGCGCCTTCGGCATGAACAAGGTGCGCGTGGAGCACCTGCTCAACCGGTACGGCACGCTGACGGATGAACTGCTCGACCTGATCCGGGCGAATCCGTCGCTCGGCGAACCGCTGCCCGGCGCGGACGACTACATCGAGGCCGAGGTGGTCTACGCCGCAACGCACGAGAGCGCGCTGCACCTCGAGGACGTGCTCGCCCGCCGCACCCGCATCTCGATCGAGGCGTGGGACCGCGGGGTGTCGGCCGCTCCGGTCGCCGCCCGGCTCATGGGTGACGCCCTCGGATGGGACGACCAGCGCCGTGAGGCAGAGGTGAACAACTACCTCAAGCGGGTCGCCGCCGAGCGCGAAAGCCAGACGATGCCCGACGACGAGTCCGCAGACCGCGTGCGGCTCGAGGCGCCGGACATCGTTCAGGCGACCTGACGCGCTAGCACTACGACGGTCCCGTCATCCGCAGTCGCGGGCGGCGGGACCGTCGTCGTGAGGGGTGACGTTAAGGCTCGTCGTAGACTCGAAGCACCCCAGCCGCAGCCCCCGAAGGAGCCCAGCCATGGTCGATGTCCGTCGGGTCAAATTGCCCGGTGTCGGCGTTCTGCACACCTTCATCACCGATGACGGCGGCAAATGCGGTGTCATCACCCACCGCTCGGGCCACAGCGACCTCATCACCTTCGCCGATGAGGAAGACGGCTCGGACACCAACAAGGTGTCTCTGCGTTTGAGCGAGGATGAGGCGCACACCCTCGCCGAGCTGCTCGGCGGAACCCGGATCACCGAGGGCCTCGACAAGCTCGACGAGATCCCGGGTCTCAGCATCGACTGGTTCTCGGTGGACTACGACGACCACATTGCGGGGGAGCGTCTCGGCAGTCTGGCCTCGAACGGCGTGGTCGGCCTGACCGTCGTGGCTGTGGTGCGCGGCGATTCCGCGAATCCTGCACCGGCCGACGATTTCAAGGTGTTCCCCGGCGACACCCTCGTGGTGGCGGGGTCGCCCGAGAAGGTGGCGAAGGCGTTCAAGTTCTACCGGACCGGCGTGCTCGCTGGAGTCGCGCCGGCAGACACCGCTCCCGGCGGGCCCTAAGCCGTGCACGTTGGAGATGAGCTGCTCGTCATCGGGCTGCTCCTCCTCTTCGCCTATGTTCTCGGCCGTGCCGGAAAGCTGATCGGACTGCCCGCCATTCCGATCTACATGGTGGTCGGCCTGCTGGCGAGCCCGGACACCGACTGGTTCCCCATTCAGATCGAGTCGGCATCGATCGAGCTCGTCGCGGTGTTCGGCCTGATCCTGCTGCTGTTCAACCTCGGGCTCGAGTTCGATCAGGACGAGTTCTTCGGCAACGCGGGCAAGCTGCTGCTGTCGGGCGGGTCGTACATCCTGCTCAATATGGGGGCAGGTCTCGTCTTCGGATACTTCGTGGGCTGGGGGTCGCGGGAGGCACTCATCATCGCCGGCATCACGGCCACCTCGTCGAGCGCGATCGTGACCAAGCTCCTGATCGAGCTCGGTCGGCTGCCCAACCGGGAGACCCCGATGATCCTCGGCGTGACGGTGGTCGAGGACATCTTCATCGCCGTCTACCTCGCGATCGTGGGTGTCGTGCTCAGCGGCGAGACCGAGATCCTCCCGGTGGTGGGCAAGCTCGGCGTGGCCTTCCTGTTCCTCATCGTCATGTTCACCCTCGCCAGATGGGGTGGCAAATGGGTGTCGAAACTCGTGCGCACCAAGGACGACGAGCTGTTCACGGTGCTGTTCTTCGGCCTCGCGGTGCTGTTCGGCGGCATCGGCGAGGTGCTGGGGGTGACGGATGCGATCGGTGCGTTCCTGATCGGGTTGGTGCTCGGCGCCTCCCGCTACCGCAACCGCATCGAGACGATGTCGCTACCGATGCGGGACCTCTTCGGGGCGTTCTTCTTCCTGAACTTCGGACTCGTGCTCGACATCACCACGTTCGGTTCGGTGCTCGGGCAGGTGGGTCTCGCGGTCCTGCTCACGCTGGTGCTCAACATCATCGGCGGTCAGTTCGTCGCCTGGATCAACAAGCTCGGACCGCAGGCCGGCATCAACGCGACCGCGATCCTGCAGAATCGGGGGGAGTTCGCGCTCATCCTCGCCACCCTGTCGCTCAGCGCCGACCTCGACTCGCGCATCGTGCCGTTCGCCGGCCTCTACGTGCTGATCATGTCGATCATGGGTCCGATCCTCGCGGTCAACTCGGAGCGCATCGGGTCGGTGGTGCTCGGCACCAAACGCAAACGGGTGCGCACAGCTCAGGAGAAGGCACGCCAGACCGAGACCATCGCTCTGGTGGAGGCCGCGACGAGTGGCCAGCTGTCGGAGACCCAGGCGGACGTGGAGCGAGGCCGCGCTTTCACCGGTGCAGACGACGACCGGCCCGACGATCGACTGGATGACTTCGCCGGCGAACTGGCGATCGCGCTGCGCGGGGACCACCCGACCACGGCGGGAGACCGCCGCGGAGACGGCGACGCCGACGGTGCGGGCGACGACTCCGGCACCAACGACGCCAGCACCAACGACGCCAGCACCGGCGCCGGCACCAACGACGACGCGAACGACGACACGGACTACGACTCGGGCAACGGGTCGGACGCCCGGGCCGATCAGGCTGCTCTCCAGTCGGACACGTATCCTCGGCGAGTGCGGGATTCGGAATATTGAGTATGTGGGCTGTGGCACGGCGACCTCGTTGGGTGGGCGCGCTGATCTTTGCGCTCCTGCTGTCGGCGGGTTTCGCCGCACTCGGGCAGTGGCAGCTGGGTCGGGCCATCGCGTCGGGAACCGTGGTGGAACGCACGACCGAGACAGTGATGCCGCTCGAACAGGTCGCGACCCCGCAGCAGCCACTCACCGAGGCTGCGATCGGCCAGCTCGTGTCGGTGGAAGGGTCGTATGTGGCCGACGAGTGGAGCATCCTCTCCGGCCGTTCGGACGGTGAACGCGAAGGATTCTGGGTGGTCGGGCATCTCGTCACCGAGCCGGTGTCGACGAACTCGGACAGCGCCCCCGCAGACCTCGCGGTGGCACTCGGCTGGGCGGCGACGGAAGCGGATGCCGCTGCCGTCGTCGACACGCTCGAGCCGGGTCAGGTCGCGGTCTCCGGCCGTCTCCTTCTGGGCGATTCGCCGCAGCAGACGGATTTCGAGAACGGCGAGCAGAGTGCGCTCGCGCCCGCGGCGCTCGTGAACGAGTGGGCGGAGGTCACCGGCCAGGTCTACGGCGGCTACATCGTGTCGTCGGAGCCAGCGGACGGGCTCCAGCCGATTGCGGCACCGGCTCCTGAGGAGACCGCCCAGCTCAACTGGCTGAACGTGTTCTACGCGGTGGAGTGGGTGGTGTTCGCCGGCTTCGCGATCTTCATGTGGTACCGCCTGGTGCGCGACGCCTGGGAGCGCGAACTCGATGAGGCCGCGGAGGCGGCGCTCGCGGCCTGAACGGGCGCCGATCGGGCTGGCCGTAAACTGGCTTCATGCCTCTCACCCCTCGTGCGTCCGACGTTCCACGCATCACGGGGGCTCTTCGGTTCTACCGGATCGCGTCCTATGTCACCGGCATCCTGCTCCTGCTGCTCGTGCTCGAGATGGTGCTGAAGTACTCACCGATCGCCCGCGAGATCGAGCTCGGCGGTTCCGAGGGGTTCCTGGCGCTCGTGCCGGTGGGCACCGCGACCGCGGTGAACCTGAGCACGGGCATCCTGATCGCCCACGGCTGGCTCTACGTGGTGTACCTCTTCGCCGACTTCCGACTCTGGAGCCTGATGCGCTGGCCGTTCACGCGGTTCGTGATCATCGCGGCCGGCGGCGTCGTTCCATTCCTGTCGTTCATCGTCGAACACATCATGACCAGGAAGGTGCACGACGAGCTCGGACGCCTCTCCACCGAACCTGCGGTTGCGGCATCCGTGCCGACCGCTCAGACCGATCGGGGCGACCGTTGAGCGAGACCGACCAGAAGCCAGTACTCGTTGTCGACTTCGGGGCGCAGTACGCCCAGTTGATCGCGCGGCGCGTGCGTGAGGCGAACGTGTACTCCGAGATCGTGCCGCACACCATCTCGGCGGCCGAGGTCGCCGCGAAGAACCCGGCAGGCATCGTGCTGAGTGGTGGACCGTCGAGTGTGTACGAGCCCGGCTCGCCCACGCTCGACGCGGGCATTCTCGAGCTCGGCATCCCTGTGCTCGGCATCTGTTACGGGTTCCAGGTGATGGCCACCCAGCTCGGCGGCGAGGTGGCGAACACCGGCCTGCGTGAGTACGGTTCCACCGCCGTCACCCTGACGAACATTCAGAGCAGTCTCCTCGGCGGGCAGCCGCTCGAACAGACCACCTGGATGAGCCACGGCGACTCGGTGTCGAAGGCACCCGCCGGTTTCGAGGTGCTCGCCTCGAGCGCATCCACCCCGGTCGCCGCGTTCGCGAGCGACGAGCGTCGCCTCTACGGCGTGCAGTGGCATCCGGAGGTGAAGCACTCGCAGTTCGGCCAGAACGTGCTGGAGAACTTCCTGCACACCGCAGCCGGTATTCCGGCCGACTGGAACAGCGGAAACGTGATCGCCGAGCAGGTGGCGCGCATCCGCGATCAGATCGGCACCGGACGCGTGATCTGCGGCCTGTCCGGCGGGGTCGACTCGGCCGTTGCCGCGGCGATCGTGCATGAGGCCGTCGGCGACCAGCTGGTGTGCATCTTCGTGGACCACGGGCTCCTCCGGCAGGATGAGCGTCGCCAGGTCGAAGAGGACTACGTGGCCTCCACGGGAGTGCGCCTGGTCACTGTTGACGCCGTCGACCAGTTCATGGATGCACTCGCCGGGGTCACCGACCCGGAGCAGAAGCGCAAGATCATCGGGCGCGAGTTCATCCGCAGCTTCGAGGGGGCGGCAGAGGCTCTCGTGCTCGAGGCGGCCGCTGGCGGCGAGCCGATCAAGTACCTGGTGCAGGGCACCCTCTACCCCGACGTGGTCGAGTCGGGCGGGGGGTCGGGAACCGCGAACATCAAGAGCCATCACAACGTGGGCGGGCTGCCGGAAGACCTCCAGTTCGAGCTCGTCGAACCGCTCCGTGCCCTGTTCAAGGACGAGGTGCGGGCCATCGGTCGCGAACTCGGTCTGCCCGAAGTGATCGTGTCACGCCAGCCGTTCCCCGGCCCAGGGCTCGGCATCCGCATCATCGGTGAGGTCACCTACGATCGGCTCGAACTGCTGCGCAAGGCCGACGCCATCGCCCGCGCCGAGCTGACCGCGGCCGGGCTCGACCAGGAGATCTGGCAGTGCCCGGTGGTGCTGCTGGCGGATGTCCGTTCCGTGGGTGTGCAGGGCGACGGGCGCACGTACGGCCACCCCATCGTGCTGCGTCCGGTGTCATCGGAGGACGCGATGACCGCCGACTGGACGCGGTTGCCCTACGACGTGCTCGCCACCATCTCGAACCGCATCACCAACGAGGTGGACGGCGTGAACCGCGTGGTGCTCGACGTCACGTCGAAGCCGCCGGGCACCATCGAGTGGGAGTAACCCGCTAGCTGGGGCGCGCCACGGTCAGCGACGCGACGGAGGCGAGTCCACCCTCGCTGAGCAGGGCGACCGTCGTGTCGTCGGGGTTCGGGAAGACGAGGTCGGTGATCGTCACCGCGCCGTCGTTGACGAACACCTCCACCGAGGTCGCATCCACGACGATCCGCAA
This sequence comes from uncultured Actinomycetota bacterium, assembly GCA_963756375.1. Taxonomy (GTDB): domain Bacteria; phylum Actinomycetota; class Actinomycetes; order Actinomycetales; family Microbacteriaceae; genus Marisediminicola. Next base: position 2,705,482 of record CAVWNJ010000005.1, read on the forward strand.
CGTGAGCCGATCGTCGTCGAGCGTCACCGGTGCCGACTCCACGCTCGCGAAGAGAGGGTGGAAGCCGGTGTCGCCGGACGACGTGCGGTCGACCGCCACCGTGCCGGACGACACGTCGAAGAGCACGGTCGTGCCCGACGTTCCGTCTGCCGAGCCGAGCACGCTCAGGCCGAAACGGGAGGCGTCGCCGGGCGTGGAGGACCGCGTCGATCACGAGGGTGGTGCCGGTGACGGGGAGCACGGTGCGGGCCTCCCGCAGCGCACCTGCCGTAGCGGTGTGGACGATATCGAGGGCGGGACCGCCGCCGACGAGTGACTGCCGCAGCTGGGGCCTGCCGTCGACCGTCTCCAGGGTCAGTTCGCGGGGCAGCGCCATTCCGCCCCGCCAGGGGGAGGTGGGCACGGCGGCGGCGTAGTCCCAGTTGCTCATCCAGGCGATGAGGATGCGCCGGGCATCCGGAACACCATCGAAGGTGACGCCGGCGTAGAAGTCACGACCGAAGTCGAGCCATCGGTGCGGGTCGCCTTCGCCCTCCAGCGGGGTGAAGGTGACACCGTCGAAGTCGCCCACGAAGTACTGGGTGCCGGAACCCCCCGCGATGCCGCCGGGGTTGATGCTCACGAGGAGCACCCACTTCTCTTCGCCGCCGTCGAGACGGAGCGGGAACAGGTCGGGGCACTCCCAGACGCCCCCGACGGCACCGATCGGGCCGAAGGTGCTGAGCGGCGTCCAGGTCTTCAAGTCGTCGGAGCGGAAGAACAGCACCTGGCGGTCGTTCGCCTCCACGCACGTCGCCACCCAGTAGCTCTGTGAACCGGCATCCTGGTAGCGCACCACCTTCGGGTCGCGAAAGTCGGGGGTGCCGCGGTCGAGCACCGGGTTGCCCTCGTACTTCGTCCACGTCTCGCCGTCGTCCACGCTGAAGGCGAGACCCTGAGCCTGGTGACCGGGCTGGGCAATCGTGTACATGGCCACGAGCGGCGGATTCTCGGGCGTACCGAAACCGGAACTGTTCGTGACATCCACAACGACCGAGCCGGAGAAGATCCCACCGTCGTCGTCGAACAGGATCGCGACCGGGCGGTCCTCCCAGCTGATGAGGTCGCGACTGATCGCGTGCCCCCAGCTCATGTTGCCCCAGTCGTTGCCGTAGGGGTTGGACTGGAAGAACAGGTGGTAGACGCCCTTGTGGAAAACGAGGCCGTTCGGGTCGTTGACCCAGTTGCGCTCAGGGGTGAAGTGCAGTTCGGGACGGCGCGTGTTGGTCGCGGTCATGCGAACGTCGCCTGATGCACGTCGTTCGGTGCGGGGCGTACGACGACGGCGCCGGGCCGCGGGTAGTGATGACAAGTGATGGCACATCATGCGCCCAGAATCTCATCCGGCCACCTGCAGTCGCGCGGCGGGCAATCGTCCATTCCGATGCCGATCATCGAACGCGAGCACTGCGCCGGGCATGTCGCCGGTCCGGGCTAGCGTGAGGGAAAGCCACCACCCGAAGGGCGTTCATGTATCTGCTCGATGAGACCGTCGTCACCAGCGCAAGCGATCTCACCACGGCGTCGAAGTGCGAGTTCGCGTTCCTTCGCGCGCTCGACGCGAGGCTCGGCCGCATCGAGAGAGTGGAGGAGGCGCCCGACGCGATGCTCGCGCGGGCGGCGACCCTCGGCGACCAGCACGAACTGCGGGTGCTCGAAGCATTCCGCAGGCAATTCGGTGACGGGGTCGTGGAGATCGCGCGTCCCGACGGCAGAGCGCGCGAGGAGCTTGAGGCTGCGGCATCCGACACGGTGCAGGCCTTTGCCGGTCGGGCCGATGTGGTGTTCCAGGCCACCTTCTTCGACGGCTCGTTCGTGGGCTATGCCGACTTCATCGTGCATGTGGGCGACGGTGTTTACGAGGTGCAGGACACCAAGCTCGCGCGCTCCGCGAAAGTGACTGCGCTCCTGCAGCTCGCCGCGTACGGCGAGCAGTTGCAGCGCATCGGGGTGCAGACCGCCGAGACGGTGCGACTGGTACTCGGTGACGGCAGCGAGAGCGTGCACCGGTTACGCGACATCCTGCCCGTGTACCGCAATCGGCGCGACCGGCTGCAGCGCATCATCGCCGAGCGGATGGCGGCCAGCGAGGCCGTGGGCTGGGGCGATGCCCGCTACACCGTGTGCGGTCGTTGCGACACGTGTACCGCCGAGGTCGAGGCCACGCGGGATGTGCTCCAGGTCGCGGGGATGCGACTCACCCAGCGCGCCAGGCTCGCCGACGCCGGCATCACCACCATCGACCAGCTCGCCGAAAGCACCCACGAGGTGCCCGGGATCGCGCAGAGCACGCTCGCCACACTCCGTCGGCAGGCGGCGTTGCAGACGGTTCCGCACGATGCCGCGCATCCGCCCGCCATCGACCTGTTCGACGCTCAGGCGCTCGCGGCGCTTCCCGCACCCGATGCAGGCGACCTGTTCTTCGACTTCGAGGGCGACCCGCTGTACACCGAGGGCGATGCCACCCGGTGGGGGCTCGATTACCTGTTCGGTGTGCTCGATGCAAACGAAGGTTTCACGGCCTTCTGGGCCCACGACTTCGCCGAGGAACGGGTCGCTCTGCGCGAGTTCCTCGACTTCGTGGCGCACCGGCGGGCGAAGCATCCGAATCTGCACATCTACCACTACGCCCCGTACGAGAAGACGCACCTGCTCTCGATTGCCGCCCGCTACGGCGAGGGTGAGGAGGAGGTGGATGCGCTGCTGCGCGATCACGTGCTCGTGGACCTCTATCCGCTCGTGCGTAAGAGCCTGCGGGTGGGGTCGCCGTCGTACTCGCTCAAGAAACTCGAGCCGCTCTACATGGGCCAGACGTTGCGACAGGGTGATGTGCAGACCGCGGGGGAGTCGATCGAGGAGTACGCGAACGCGCGGCGCATGCAGCTGGCTGGTCAGCAGGTCGAGGGTCAGCGGATGCTCGACCAGATCGCCGACTACAACGAGTACGACTGCCTCTCCACCCTCCGGCTGCGGGACTGGCTCCTGTCACTCGCGGCAGAGCGAGGCGTGTATCCGGGAACGCCCGCCGAGCAGCCGGACGAGTTGGAGCCATTCACGCCGTCGCCCCTGCACGACGACCTGATGGCGCTCGCCGGGGATCCGCTCGACGCCGAGCGCACGGCGGATTCGGTGGCGCTCGCTCTTGCCGCTGCGGCGATCGACTACCACCGGAGGGAGAACAAGAGCTTCTGGTGGGAGCACTTCTCCCGTCTCATCCAGCCGATCGCCGACTGGGAGGAGACCCGCGATGTGTTCGTGGTGGAGCGGGGGAGTGTCGAGCGCGACTGGTTCAAGGAGGGTCGCCAGCGCAGTCTGCGCCGCATCATCCGGGTGTCGGGACGGCTGGCTCCCGGCAGCAGCCTCAAGGCGGGGAGCGAGGTGCATGCGCTGTACGAGCATCCGGCACCGTTCCGAAACAACAAAGCCGAGTACGGGGCGCGGTCATGGCGACCGGCGAAGATCGAGGACGCCTTCGATGATGGGTCGTTCCTCGTGGTCGAGACGTTGCCGGCTGATACCGAGGAGTGGGTCGAGGTGCCGAGTGCGCTGACGCCTGGACCACCGCCGCGGGCCGGCAACCTGCAGGCTGCGATCGCCGAATGGGGTCAGGGGATCGTGGATGCGGCACCGGAGTGGCCCGCGAATGCCGTGGTCGACATCCTGCGTCGAACGCCACCGCGACTACGGGCGGGGGCGGGCGTGGTGCGCTCGGGGCTGGTGAGTTCGGGGTCGGGGAGCTCGGCGTCGGGGCACTCGGCGATGGTGAGTCCGGGGATGGTGAGTTCGGAGTCTGGGCACTCGGTGATGCTGAGCCCGGGGTTGGTGCGCTCGGGTGACACCATCGCCGACGTGGTGTCGAGCATCCTCGCCCTCGACGACTCCTACCTCGCGGTGCAGGGCCCACCCGGCACCGGCAAGACCTACCTCGCGTCCCATGTGATCACCACCCTCGTGCGTGACCACGGGTGGAAGATCGGTGTCGTGGCCCAGTCCCACTCCGTGGTCGAGAACGTGCTCGAGAAGGTGGTGCAGGCCGGGCTCCCCGCCGAACTGGTGGGCAAGGAACCCAAGCGTGACGACCCGACCTTCACCGCGCTCCGCAAAGACGGACAGGCGGCCTTCATCGCCGCGCATCCCACCGGCTTCGTGCTGGGAGGCACGGCCTGGGATTTCAGTAACCTCACGCGGGTCGCCCGACGCGAACTCGACCTGCTCGTCGTTGATGAGGCCGGCCAGTTCTCCCTCGGCAACACGATCGCGGTGGGGGTCGCCGCCCGCAACCTGCTTCTGCTGGGGGATCCGCAACAGTTGCCGCAGGTGAGTCAGGGCACGCATCCGGAGCGCATCGACGATTCCGCTCTCGGCTGGATCAGCGAAGGTCACGACGTGCTCCCTCCCGACCTCGGCTACTTCCTCGCCGAGAGTCGACGCATGCACGACGCCGTCACCGCTCCCGTCTCCGAGCTGTCGTACGAGGGGGCGCTGCGCTCCCACCCATGCACGGGTGAACGGATGCTCGACGGCGTGAACCCCGGACTCACCATCGTGCCCGTGTCCCACGCCGACAACGCCACCTCGTCGGCGGAGGAGGCGGAACGGGTGGTCGCACTCGCGCGCGACCTCATCGGTCGGGCCTGGACGGATCCGTCGTGCGGACGGCACACGGATGCCCTCGGTGCGGCCGACATCATCGTGGTCACGCCCTACAACGCGCAGGTGACGCTCGTGCGGGAGCACCTCGATGCGGCGTCCCTCGACGGGGTGCGGGTCGGTACGGTCGACAAGTTCCAGGGACAGGAGGCGGTGGTCGCGATCGTGACGCTTGCGGCATCCTCGCCTGCCGAAGTCCCCCGCGGGATGCCGTTCCTCATCCTCAAGAACCGGCTCAATGTGGCCATCTCCCGGGCGCAGTGGGCCGCATACCTGCTGTATTCGCCGGCTCTCACCGACTACCTTCCGACGAGTGCGGGTGAAGTCGCCCAACTCAGTGCGTTCATCACTCTGGTGTCGCCGGACTGAGGCGATCTGCGTGTGGCCTGCCTACACGCGCCGGTCTGGCGAGACCGGATTGCGGCGAACTGCGTGCGGCCTGCCCAACCGCCGGTCTGGCGAAACCGGACTGAAGTGACCTACGTGTCGCCTGCCCACACGCTGTGTGCTCGACTGTGTCAGCGCGGTCGGACCCTTCACCGGTCAGGTGGATGGCCCAACAGGTCCTCGAGGGTCGCCGGGTGTGGTGCGGGCTCTTTCAGCTCGACGAACAGAGCGCGGGTGGGTGTGCTGCCGATGTTCTCGCCGTGGTGTTCCTGTGCGCCGAGCCATCGCACGGTTTCGCTCTCCAGCGACACTTCCATCGACTGCTCTCCGTGAACGAGGCGTCGCTGGAACGAACTGAGAGTCACCATCACGCTGTCCGGATGCTGGTGCGGTTTCGACACCGTGCCTGGTGTGTCTTCGTAGAGCAGTACGCGAACACGGTCGTTCTCGAACAGGACCGAGTACAGGTCGGGGTTGGTTTCCACGGGATCGAGTGCCATGGTCCGCATCATCCTCGGTCCATGCGGCGGCGACAAGAGCGTTCCGTTCAGTGGCCGGAGGGGGTACGACGAAGGGCCGCCCCGAAGGACGGCCCTGCGTTGTGGTGCCGATTGTGCTGGTGCGGCCAGCACCGTTGACGCTAGTTGCGGATGATCGCGAACAGTCGCAGGATCTCGAGGTACAGCCACACGACGGTCACCATGAGGCCGAAGGCGGCGCTCCACCCGTAGATGCGGGGGGCGCCACGCTGCACGCCGGTCTGGATCTGGTCGAAGTCCATCACGAGGGAGTACGAGGCGAGCACGATCACGAACAGGCCGATCGCGATACCGATCGGGCCGGAGCGCAGACCAAAGCCGTCGAGAACACCGAACGCGGTGAGACCGAAGTTCACGAGCGAGAAGAGCACGTAACCGATCATCGCCACCATGAAGATCTTGGTGGCGCGCTTCGATGCGCGGATCTTGCCGTTCGCGAACAGTGCGAGGGTCACGCCCACCACGACGAGCGTTCCGACGATCGCCTGAGCGACGATGCCTGACCACTGAGCGTCGAAGTACTGCGAGATACCGCCGACGAAGACACCTTCGACCGCTGCGTACGCGAGCACGAGGGCGGGTGACGGCTTCTTCTTGAAGATGTTGACCAGTGCGAGCACGAAACCGACGAGCGCTGCGGGCAGGGCGAGGGCGGGAAGCATCCAACCGACGACCGCACCGACGAGCAGGATGCCGAACGAGATGACGCTCTTGACGATCGTGTCTTCGTAGGTCATCCGATCGGTCTGGTCAGGACCGGCGGAGGGGCGGTTGTACAGGTCGTTCAGCTGGTCGCTCGACAGGTCTTTCGACTTGAACAGTTCGGCGGCTTTTGCGGACTGTGCTGAGAACGCAGGTGAGTTGGTGAAGGCTGGGTTGGACGAGGCCATTTAAGTCTCTTTCGCTGTTGGTCGGACAGTTATCCGGTTGCACCTATTTTAGGGTGCGGTCCGGTCTGTTGTGCTGAGTTCGCCTTAGGCGCAACCCCTGTAATGCCTGTGCGATTGCTCGGGCGATCCACGCTGAGCCGATCATGACCGAGCCCAGTGCGGTCACGACGATAAGGCCGGCACCGTACTGCGGAAACGTGTCGCCGAGCCGTAGCGCGGTGATGGCGGGTAGTGCGATCACGAGATAGCTGAGCAGGGGGCGTTGGCGTACGAGGAGCCAGCCGGCGAGGGTGAGTGCGAGCAGAACTCCGGATGCCGCGCCATTCAACAGACCGGCGACACCGAGGAGTCCGGTCAGGAGTGCCAGTTGGCGTCGCCAGCCTTTGCCGGGGATCACGATCCATCCCGCTGCGGATGCGGCGAAACCGGTGATAGCGAAGAGCAGGGTGTAGGCGCTTGTGAACTGCAGCAGGATGCCGCCGCCGAACAGGAGGGCGAGCGCTGCGATGTAGCGGGCGCGATGGGTGCCGTAGCGCAGCGGTAGGTGCGCTGTTGGTTCGGTGAAGGTGGCGTTCAGGGTCACGCGTATCCGCCGAGCACGACGGCCATCCATACGATGAGGGCGACGCCGGCGACAGCGAAGGCGATACCGATGGCGCGGGGTACGTCGACTCGGGGGCGCGCTGGTTCGATGTCGTGGAACTGGTCGTCGAAGTGTTCGGCTGTCGGGTTCAGTTCGGGAGGCTGTTCGGTGCTGAAGTGAGCGATGACCGGATGTCCGCAGCGAACGCAGAATTTCCAGTGGCTCTCGAGGCCGGCGCCGCAGTGCGAACACGTGGTCATGATCGAAACAGTACCAATCGTGGGCCGGTTAGCCTTGCTCGGTGTCGCTCGCTCCCGTTGATGGTCCTCTCGTTATCGCGCATCGGGGTGCTTGCGGATACCGTCCCGAGCACACTCGGAGTGCGTTCCTGCTTGCGATCGAGTTGGGGGCGGATGCCGTTGAGCCCGACCTTGTGGTGACGGGTGATGGCGTTCTGGTCGTGCGGCACGAGAACGAGCTGTCGGGCACGACGGATGTGGCATCACGTGTCGAGTTTGCGGGTCGTCGCACGACGAAGGTCGTCGATGGTGTGAAGCGCACGGGATGGTTCACGGAGGATTTCACCTGGGCTGAGCTGTCCGTGTTGCGGGCGAGGGAGCGGTTGCCTTCTCTTCGTATAGCCAATACGGCGTTCGATGGGGTCGAGCCGATTCTGCGGTTGGTGGACCTGATGGAGTTGCTCGATGCGGAGTGCCTTCGTGTGGGTCGTCGGGTGGGGATGGTGGCCGAGTTGAAGCATGCGCAGTACTTCGCGTCGCTCGGGTTGTCGCTCGATGAACTGTTTGCGGATGCTGTGGCGGGGTGGGTCGGTGTGCCTTCGTTGGTGGTGGAGTCGTTCGAGTTGGGGGTGCTCGCTCGGGTGCGGGATCGCGGGGTGGGTGGGTCGCTCGTCTTTCTTGCCGATGCGGTGGGGGCGCCGCCTGATGCTGTGGTGGAACACGGTCGTGGGGTGCGTTCCTATCGGGATCACCTGACTTCTGAGGGTCTGACCGAGCTCGTCGACCTCGTCGATGGTGTGAGTGTGAGTCGCAAGTTGGTCCTGGCTAAGGGAGGACGTGATGGGGGGTCTCGGGGAGCATCCCTTCATACGACGGACCTGATCGGTCGGATTCACGATGTGGGTCTCACGGCGTATTGCTGGACGCTTCGTCCTGAGAATGCGTTTCTCGCGAAAGCATCGCGACGCTCGGGAACGGGGCTGGGTGCGGGTGGCGCGGGTGGCGCGGGTGGGCGGGTGGGCGGGCGGGTCGGCTGGTTCGTTCGGTTCGTTCGGTTGTTGGTCGGGTGGGTCCGCTGGCTTCGCGGGCTTGGCTGGTACTGCGAGCGCGGGTGATCCGGATAGCGCGGGTAGCGCGGGTAGCGCGGTAGCTCGGATGATTCGGGCGGTTCGGTTTATGCCAAGGCTTCGGCTGAGCCAGGCGGGGCAGCTGGGTTAGAGGTGCCTCTTCCCTCGGGTGTGCGGGGTGGGCTGACGGGACCGAGTGAGCCGGAGGTGCCGCACTTGTTTGGTGACTGGATGTCCGAGTTCCGCACCATCATGTCGACCGGTGTCGATGGGGTCTTTGCGGATCATCCGGATCTCGCGATCGCAGCGCGTGCAGTCGAATTTTCGCGGTGATGCGGCGGCCTTCTTCGCTGTAGTCGCCTGATGTCGGTCTTGAGGCGTGTAGGCAGGTAGTCACGTCGGCATGCCAGCGTGTAGATAGGTGGACTTTCTGGAGTCGAGAGACCCCATCCGTAGCCGTTCGGTACCCGCTGCCGGGGCTCACGCCGTGCGTTCATCGTGGAGGCGATCCGTTGGCGAACGGGTTCTTCGACCTGAGCTGCCGCCCTCCCGGCGGAGGGTCGGGGGATAAAGCGTCCGTTGGCGATGCGCCGACCCGTGGGGCACTGAACTGTGGGGCACTGGACCGTGGGTTGTCGGACCAGTGGGTTGTCGGACCATGGGTTGTCGAATCGTTGGGCGTCGCACCGTCGGTCGGACGGGATCTTGGAACCCGCCGCCAGCGAGTCGAGTGAGGGCTTCAGCCAGTAGCTTCCGTCGTCAGGTGTGCGGGTGATGGTCCAGTGGTTGGCGTGGAGTTCCATGTGGTGGAACCGGCATAACGGGATCGCGTTGTTGAGGGTTGTGTTGGTGCCGTTGAAGGCGTCGATGTGGTGAATCTCGGTCATGATCGCGGGTTTGAGGCAGTCGGGCCAGGCGCATCCGTTCCATTGCGCGGCGATCGCGATTCGTTGTCTCGGGCTGTGGAGCCTGTGGGTGTGGCCGGCGTCGATGGCGGTGGTGCCGGAGAAGATGACGGGCAGGGTTCCTGAGGTGCAGATGTATCGTTCGGCGGTTTCGGTGCTGATCAGTCCGGTTTGGCCCTCGATGTAGGCGGCGCGTGCGCGTGCGCCATCGCCGGTCCCGCCGGCGGCGCTCGGGTGGAGGGTGTCGGCTTGGATGTGCACGCGCACGGGTGCCGTCCGGTCGGTGAAGAGTGTCGCCTCGTCGAGGGTGGATGTCGCGGCGCGGGTGGCGAGGTGCACGATCTCCACCAGGGTGTCGACCGCGTACTGGTCGTTGGTACGGGGATCCGCGACCATCGCGGCAGCCCGCTCCACCTCCACAGGGTCGACGAAGCGGGGTCCACCGCGGCGGGGCGACAGGACCGCATCGATCGCACCGGTGATGATCGCCGCAGACTCTGGGTCGAGCAATCCGATCATGCGGGTCATGCCGTCGGGTTGCTCGAACCACTTCAACGACCTGCGCGACCGACGGTGCGCTTCCAGGTCGGCGACGGACGCGACATCCAACCCCTCCCGCAGGACGCGAGCGGAGCGGGCGGCGCTTTCCGGGGTGGACTCGCGTGCGAGGTCCACAAGTTCGGTGGCAGCATCCAGCAGGTCATCGGCGGCGACCGTCGCCGTGGGGGTACCGAGCCCGCGAGTGATCGCGGCAGCGGAGGCCACCGACAGGGACCCGTCCGCGACGGCTGACGTGACCGGTGCAAGCCACGGCGACTCCGCGTCGATCGCGACACCGACGGCGGTGAGGGCTCTCGCGTCTGTCACAGAAACCCCGGTGAGACTCTGAATCGCGGCCTCCGGTGTTGCGGCGCCGAGGCGGGCGGCCAAACCCTGATGTCCGAGGGCACGATCGGAGCGCCTCGCGATCTCGCCGGCGATCGCGGCATTGACCGCATCCACCCGACGTCGCGCGGCACCTGCCTGGCGTTGTATTTCGATCAGCGCGTCATCCGCGAGAGAGCCCAGGCGCTCGATCGACGGCAGGGTCACAACCTGTGAGCCACAGCCAGGTGGGGTAGCCAACGACGAGTTGACAGGCGAGGTAACGCGTGGCGCCGAATCGACCGGCTTAAGAGCGCTCGTCGACGGGCCCGTAGACGTTCGACCGACCGGCCGCGAAGCGAAAGGCGATGAAGCGACTGATGACGGACCGCTCGGAAACGAATCGGCAGACGACGGACCGACCGGCGACGAACCGACAGGCGACGAACCGACAGGCGTTAGACCGACCGGCGACGACTGCACCATCAGCGGTGGTCTGTCTGCGGGGTTCGGGGCCATACGCCATTTTACCACGACATTCGAACATGTGTTCGATATACTTTTGCGGATGTAGAAGCGCCGGTTGGCGACGGCGCGTAGAGAGGTCAGCACGATAAGGGGTAGGTAGGTAGGGATCGCGCTCGAACGAGCCGTCACTGCGAGCAATAGCTAGGACCTGTCGCACCACCCCGCCCTCACGTACCGACCTCCGGCTCGGGGCGGAACTCGTACGATCGCTCGTCCGCTGATGGCCATCCGCAAAGCGCAAGGCACGCGCCACAACACGATCCCGCCCGCGCACCGCCGGTAGCCTGTCAGTGCAACCTGTGTCCGTTCGTCCGACGAAAGTGGGTTCCGTCGTGTGGTTCGATTCGTGGTCTGATGTGGCTCGCGTGCTCATCGTCGGTTCGGCGGGCTACGTGGGTCTTGTGCTCGCGCTGCGGCTCTCGGGCAAACGCACCCTCAGCCAACTGAACGCTTTCGACCTGATCGTGACGGTGGCGCTCGGTTCCACGTTCGCGACCACGTTGCTCAGCTCCGAGGTGTCGTGGACCGAGGGCATTGTCGCGCTCCTTCTTCTCGTGGCGCTGCAATTCATAGTGGCGTGGGCATCGGCGGAGTGGGGTCCATTTCGTCGAGCGGTGACCTCGAAGCCCGTCTTTCTCGTCTGGGAGGGGGAGATGCTGCCGCAGGCGGTTCGGCGAAACCGCCTCACCGAGTCCCAAGTGCACCAGGCGATCCGCAGTAGCGGTCACGGCGACATCCGAACCATCGCGGCCGTCGTGCTCGAACCGAATGGCACCCTCAGCGTCATCAGCCGCGACAACCTCGGCAACGCATCAGCGCTCGAGTCGATCCAGCGCCCCTGACGCAGAGCGGATGTCGCGCGCGATCACCTGATCCCGCACGCGACCAGCGGATGCGCCCCTTGAGCGCACGCGACCAGCGGATGCGCCAGCGGAGCCGCGCGCCCACCTGACCCGCCGCGCCACCTGACCCCGCCGCGACCCCGCCCGCGACCACCCGACCCCGCGCGACCCCGCCCCCCCCCGCCCCGACGAAGCGCGCAACCGACCCGCACCGCGCTGTCACAGGCCGCCCGTACAATCGTTCGAGTCATGACAGTCATCCTCGAACCCGACCCCGGGGCGTCCGGCGACCGGCAGGGCTGGCAGTCCCCGCTGCTCGATGGACTCAATCCCCAGCAGCGCATCGCCGTCGAATACCGCGGGGAGGCCCTGCTCATCGTCGCCGGCGCTGGCTCCGGCAAGACCAGCGTTCTCACCCGCCGCATCGCTGGTCTGCTCGAGACCCGCGAGGCGTGGCCGAGTCAGGTGCTCGCGATCACCTTCACCAACAAGGCCGCCGCGGAGATGCGCGAACGCGTGCAGCACCTGGTGGGTGGTGCGGCCGAGGGCATGTGGATCTCCACGTTCCACTCCGCGTGTGTGCGCATCCTGCGCCGCGAGGCCGAGCACTTCGGGTTCACCAAGAATTTCACCATCTACGATTCGGCCGACAGCCGCGCGCTGCTGAAGCGCATCATCAAGGACCTCGACGCCGACACGTTCGGGTTCACGGTGAGCTCAGCATCCGGTCGCATCTCCAAGCTCAAGAACGAGCTGCAAGACGTGGAGTCCTACGCCCGCGGGGTGAACTTCGAGGACCCCACCGAGCGGATGTTCGTGGAGATCTTCAGGCAGTACACCCGTGATCTCGCCCGCGCGAACGCGTTCGACTTCGACGACCTCATCGGTCAGACCGTGTACCTGTTCCGGGCGTTCCCGCAGGTCGCGGCGCTCTACCAGCGCCGGTTCCGGCACATCCTGGTGGACGAGTACCAGGACACCAACCACGCGCAGTACGCACTCATCCGCGAACTCACCCGACCACCGCGCACCGATCTGCTCGAGAACGCCACCGGCTTCGACGGCTCGATCCTGCGCGACCCCACTCGCGAGCTTCCACCGGCGTCGCTCACCGTGGTGGGCGACAGCGACCAGTCGATCTACGCGTTCCGCGGTGCCGACATCCGCAACATCGTGGAGTTCGAGCGCGACTTCCCGGGTGCGAAGGTGGTGCTGCTCGAACAGAACTACCGGTCGACGCAGAACATTCTGAGCGCCGCGAACGCGGTGATCTCCAACAACTTCGACCGCAAAGACAAGAAGTTGTTCACCGTGGTGGGCGACGGCGAGAAGATCGTGGGGTTCACCGGCTACAGCCAGCACGATGAGGCCCAGTTCATCGCCGACGAGATCACCACCCTGCACGACGCGGGCACCGAGTACCGCGACATCGCGGTCTTCTACCGCACCAACGCGCAGACCCGTGCGTTGGAGGAGGTGTTCATCCGCTCCGCCCTGCCGTACCGGGTGCTGGGTGGCACCAAGTTCTACGAACGCGCCGAGATCAAAGACGCAATGGCGTACCTCATCGCGGTCGCGAACCCGGCCGACCCTCTGGCGCTCCGGCGCATCATGAACACCCCGAAGCGGGGAATCGGTCCCGCCACCGAGGCTGCGCTGCAGAACCATGCCGACCGCAGCGACGTCACCCTGCGCGAGTCGATGCGTCAGGCCGACCAGCTCGGGCTCGGCCCGAAGGTGACGAACGCGATCCGCGGGCTCGCCTCCGTGCTCGACGAGGTGGGCGCCACGGTCGACACGGCACCGGTCGCCGACATCCTCACCGCTCTGCTCACCAAGACCGGCTTCGTGACGGCTCTCCGTGCGAGCCGCGACCCGCAGGATGAGGCGCGCGCCGAGAACGTGGAAGAGCTCGTGGCGGTCACCAAGGAGTATCAGAAGAACAACCCCGAGGGGACCCTGCTCGACTTCCTCACCGAGACGTCCCTCGTGGCCGCGGCCGACGAACTCGACGACTCGAGCGGAACGGTGTCGCTCATGACCCTGCACACGGCGAAGGGCCTCGAGTACGAGGCGGTGTTCCTGGCCGGCGTGGAGGAGGGCCTCCTGCCGCATCAGATGTCCGCGGGCGAACCGGGGGGACCCGCGGAGGAACGACGGCTGTTCTATGTGGGTATCACGCGCGCACGGCGCAGGCTCTACCTGTCCCTCGCGATGACGCGGGCGTCGTTCGGCGAGGTGAATGTGGCGATGCCGAGCCGCTACCTGCAGGAGATCCCGGTGGAACTCATCGACTGGCGTCAGTCGCCCGGCATGGCCACGAGCCGCGGAGGCACGCAGCCGCGCGCGCTCAACGCGAATCGGGCGGGCAGTTTCGGCGGGGCGGGAGCCCTCAGCTCGGGAGGTTCCTATGCGATGGAGTCCGGTGGTCCGAGCGCGACAGCCCTCGCACGCGCGGCGCGGAACGCGGCCAAGCAGAAGACCGAGTGGACAAGCGGCGTCACCAACACGGTGCGCGACAACGGCGACCTCACGCTCGCGGTGGGCGATCGCATCCGTCATTCGGATTTCGGCGACGGTCGCGTGAGCGCTGTCACCGGCACCGGCTCGAAGAGCATCGCCGAAGTGCAGTTCGAACGAGCGGGGCGTAAGCGGCTGCTCATCAAGATCAGCCCGATCGAGAAGATCTAGTGGCCTCAGGGGGTGCGGTGAAACGACAGGGCCGCGGAGTGCGGAGATTCAACCCGCTGCGCATCTGGGTCGGGGCAGAGCTCACGCCCGCGATGAAGCAGGCGCCGACGCTGGCCCTCTTCCTGCTCGCGGTGCTTGCGAGCTTCACGATCCCCGTGCTGCCGGTGTCGAGTGTGCTCGGCCTGGTCGGCGCAACGGCCCTGATCGTGGCAGCCACCGTGTTCGCCATCACGCTGGCCCGCCGGGAGACGAGGCCCTGGATCGTGCTGTTGATCCCCGCGATCGACTTCGTGGCGATCGGCCTGCTGCGCTACTCCACGGGCGGCGACCGCTCCATCTTCACGTCGCTCGCCATCCTGCCCATCGTGTGGCTCGCCTCCGAGGACGGGCGACGGTACATCGCCCTCGCCGCTGCGGGCGGTGGCGTCGTCTTCGTGCTTCCGCTGCTGCTCAGTGGCGACATCACCACCGACCCGGTGGAGTTGCTGCGTGGTGTCTACAACCCGCTCTCATTCGGTGTTGCCGCCGCCGTCGTGAACGAGCTGTCGCGACGCTCCCGTCGCGCGCTGTTCCTGGTGCGTCAGCGGGAGGCGGCGGCCGAGGCCGACCTCACCAGGGCCGCCTCCGTGCAACGGGCACTCCTGCCGAAGGATGGCGGGTTCCTGCCGGGCTACCGGCTCGCCGGGTCGTGCATTCCCTCTCGCAGCGTCGGCGGCGACTTCTTCGACTGGTACCCCGTGGCCTCCGGGGCGGCGCTCACCATGGGCGACGTGATGGGCAAGGGCGTCGGCGCCGGCATGGTGGCGGCAACCGCCCGCGCGGTCGTGCGGGGCGCGGTGCGGCATCCGGAACCCTCCATGGCCATGGAGCGCATGGCGGACTGCCTCGAGAATGACCTGGTCGACGCCCAGACGTTCCTCACCCTCTTTCACGCCAGGCTCACGGCCGAGACGGGCGTGGTGCGCTACAGCGACGCCGGGCACGGACTTTCGATCGTGGTGCGGCAGGACGGCTCGTTCGGGCGACTCGCATCGGAGGACCGCCCCGTCGGCATGATTCCGGATGACTCGTGGGGCACCCACGCCGTGACCCTCGGGCACGGCGACGCCCTCGTGAGCTTCAGCGACGGCGTGCTCGACCTGTACGACGGCACACTCGCCGCAGTCGCGGAGGTGGCCGCTCTCGCCGCCGGATGCACGTCGGCCGAGCAGATCGTGAACGCGGTGCGCGAGGTGGCACTCCAGCAGGCGAACGACGACGACGTGACCGTCGTGGTGCTGCGCCGCGACGCCGCCTGACCCGCAGCAGCCCTGCGCCTTCCCCCGAAGGGGGTGTACCGGTCAGTTCACGCCGCGATTAGCCTGAAACGACATCCTGTGGGGGGATGCTTCGGGGATTTCGGCAGGGGGCACCGTCGTGACTGTTGTGGCTGAGCGGACGGTTCTGCCGACCCGCAAGTCGCTGCGTGACGATGCCCGCGTGAGCGCCCGACGGGCGGCGAAGCTCATCATCATTCGCGTGCTCGTGGTGCTCACCGTGATCGCCGGCGTCAACTACCTCGGCTGGCGACTCATCGTGTCGCTCAACTGGGATGCGGCCTGGATCGCGATCCCGCTCGTGCTCGCCGAGCTCTACAGCCTCATCGACGTCACCCTCTTCGGCATGACGATGTGGCACGCCCGCCTGCGCCCCGCCCCGGCGCCACCGGTCGAGGGCCTCACCGTCGACGTGTTCATCACCACCTACAACGAGCCGGTCGAGCTCGTGACCACCACGGCGCTCGCCGCCGCGGCCATCCACTACCCGCACCAGACGTGGATCCTCGACGACGGCGACCGAGCCGAGATGAAGGCCGCGGCCGACGACCTCGGCATCGGCTACATCACGCGAGGGCCCGACTGGGCTGGGCGGCCCCTGCACGCCAAAGCGGGCAACCTCAACAACGCCCTCATGGCCACCGGCGGCGAGTTCCTGCTCATCCTCGACGCCGACCAGATCCCCGACCCGCGCATCCTGGATGCCACGCTCGGCTACTTCGCCGACGACAAGGTCGCGCTCGTGCAGTCGCCGCAATTCTTCGGCAACGTCTCCACCGGCGACCCGCTCGGCAGCCAGGCACCGCTCTTCTACGGCCCGATCCAGCAGGGCAAGGATGGCTGGAATGCCGCGTTCTTCTGCGGGTCGAACGCGGTACTCCGTCGTGAGGCACTCATGCAGCTGGGCATCCGCGGGTATGTCGCCGAGGTGGAGCGCGCCGTGTTCGCTGCCCTCCGCGGTGCGGCCCGTGTGCTCCGGTCTGCACTCAAGACCGAGGGCAAGGAGAGTCCGCTCGTTCACGGCGCCCTCATCGAAGTGAGCCGTGCGATCGAGTCCACCCGTGCCGCGATCTCGTCCGGCGAGTCGATCAACCGCGCCACCTACGACCTGCACCGTCGCATCGATGCGGTGTCACGCACCCTCGTGGCCGACGACCTGCAGTTGATGGCCGCCGACATCGCCGCGCTCCAGGAACTCCGCACCGAGACCGACGGCGACTGGGATGTACTGCTCGATGTCGGCAGCAATGTGGATGTGCTCGCCTCCCGCGAGCTGTCGCCGCTCGGCGCCATCCGCTCGGTGCAGGAACTGCTTCGTTCGATCGATGTGGACAGGGCGGATGAAGCGCAGCCGCTCATGCCGCTGGCCACCATCTCGGTGACCGAGGACATGGCCACCTCCATGCGTCTGCACGCCATGGGCTGGTCGAGCCGCTACCACCACGAGACGCTCGCGGTCGGCCTCGCGCCCGAGGACCTCGGCACGGCCATGAAGCAGCGCCTGCGCTGGGCTCAGGGCACGGTGCAGGTGATGCTGCGCCAGAACCCGCTCGTGGAGCGCGGAATGTCCCTGCCGCAGCGCCTCATGTATTTCTCCACCATGTGGAGCTACCTCAGCGGGTTCGCGGCACTGGTGTACTTCGCCGCACCCGTGGTGTTCCTGCTGTTCGGCGTTCTTCCGGTGAGCACGTCGGCCCTCGAGTTCTTCCTGCGCTTCATCCCGTTCATGATCGCCAATCAGCTGCTTTTCGCGGTCGCCGGTCGGGGGCTCGCCACCTGGCGCGGCCAGCAGTACAGCCTCGCGCTGTTCCCGGTCTGGATTCGAGCGGTCACCTCCGCCGCCGCGAACGTGTTGTTCGACCGTCCGCTCGGCTTCGTGGTCACACCGAAGGAGCGCCAGACCGGCAGCCAGTGGCACCTCATCCGCCCGCAGATGGTGGTGGGGCTCGTGCTCGCGGTGGCCGCGGTCATCGGCATCGTGCGGCTGGCGTTCGGCGTGGGCGAGCCGATCGGCACGTTCGTCAATCTGGCCTGGGTCGTTTTCGACCTCATCATTCTCGGCGTACTCGTACCTGCGGTGCGCTATCAGGGATACCAATCAGGGGAAATGGAAAAATAATGCGTGTCACCAGAAAAGAGATCGGCGACGGCGTTGCCGTGCTGCACCTCGACGGCAAGCTCAACATGGTCACGGCTTCGTGCCTTCGCGACCATGTCGGTCAGGCGATCGATGCCGGTCACAACCGGCTCGCCATCGACCTCACCGACATCGAGTTCATCGATTCGTCGGGGCTCGGCGCGCTGATCAACGGGTTGAAGACCACCCGCCAGGCCGGCGGCGACCTGCGCATCGCGTCACCCAACGAGCAGGTGCAGCTCGTGCTGCAGCTCACCAACATGGAGCGCCTCCTCACCGCGTACGACCGGGCAGAAACGGCCTACGTCGGTGTCTGACGCGGGTATTCGCACTCTGCACATGTCGTCGCCTCCCGATGACGTGAACACGGTGCACGAACTGCTCGAGACCGTGTGGTCGGATGTCCCGCTCATCTCGATGCGTGATCGTTTCAGTTTCGAGACGGCTCTCATCGAGCTCGCCGCGAACGTGATCCGCCACGCAGACGATGGCGACGGCGTCACCTGCACGCTCGCCATCGAGACCTCGGGCGAGGAGATCATTGCCACGATCACCGACTCGGGGGTCGCCGGCAACGTGCACCTCGGTTGGCGCGAGATGCCCGATGAGCTGGAGGAGTCCGGTCGGGGCATCGCCCTGATCAAGGCGCTCGTTCACGAGCTCGACTACGACAGACAGGGCGACCTGAACTGCTGGCGGATCAGTCGGAAGCTCGGGGAATGACCATGACGCCGGAGGTCCAGCAGCGGCGCACATCAATCTTCGGAGTCATCGACGAGGTCGCCCGCGAGCGGGAGATCGATGAGGTCGCGCGTCAGCGTGCCCTCGACGCACTCGATGTGATCGGCTCGGAGCGGGAGGACCGCTTCGACCGGGTCACCCGCCTCGCGCGCCATCTGTTCGGCGTGGAATCGGTGCTGATCACGCTCATGGACGGCGACCGTGAATGGTTCAAGTCCACGTCGGGAATCGTCGGCGCCGCGGGTCGCAGGCAGGACGCGTTCTGCGACGTGACCATGCGCCAGCCGACGAACCTCGTGGTGCCGGATGCTCAGCAGGATGACCGCTTCCGGCTGAACCCCAAGGTCACCGGCGAGCTCGGCACCATCAGGTTCTACGCCGGGCATCCGCTCGAGGCTCCGGGGGGTGAGCGCATCGGCGCGCTGTGCATCTTCGACAGTCAGCCGCGCCAGTTCTCCGAGACCGAGGCCCGCGCCCTTCGCGACCTCGCGGAGTGGGTGCAGCACGAGCTCAGCGTCTCCGAGGAACTGGCGCACGCGATTCAGGTGCAGCGCGGCCTGCTGCCCAAACAGTTTCTGAGCCTGCCCGGTTTCGATGTGGCGGGCGCATGCGTTCCCACCCGTTCGGTCGGCGGCGACTTCTACGACTGGTATCCCATCGGTGAGGGCGCGGCCTTCACCCTGGGCGATGTGATGGGCAAGGGCGTCGGCGCCGCGCTCATCGCCGCCACCGTGCGCGGCGTGCTGCGCGCGGGGTCCAACCGGGGCAGCATCGTGGCGTCGGTTCAGGCCGCCGCCGGCATCCTCGCGGTCGACCTCGATGAGGCGGGCACCTTCGTCACGCTCTTCCACTGTCGGCTCGACATGCACACCGGTGTGGTGCGCTTTGTGGATGCCGGGCACGGCCTCACTCTCGTGATCCACGCCAACGGCACGTCGAAGCGCCTCACCACCACGAGCCTCCCGCTCGGTGCGGACGTGGAGGAGAGCTACCGGCAGCACCGGGTCACACTGGCGCCCGGCGACACCCTTGTCTCGGTGAGCGACGGCGTGCTCGATCTGTTCGACGGCACGCTCGCGGCCCTCGACGAGGTGGAGGCGATCGTGCGTCGCTCGGAGTCCGCGCAGGATGCGATCGACACGCTCGTGGCGATGACCGGCCGTTCAGCGCCGGATGACGTCACCGCCGTGGTGGTGCGGCGGCGGGCATGACGGCCTAGGCGTCATCCTTGTGGCGCATCTGTTCCATCATTGAGCGGATGCGCTCCTGCCGGGTCTGCTCGGTGCGAACCTCTCGCGGGGTCAGCACGTGCTGCAGCTTGCGGTTGGCCACGAGCCACTCGAAGGCCTGCTCGGCCGCCGTCGCGGCGGCGAGCGCGTCGTCGTCGTTCCGTTCCAGGCGCTCATCGCGTTCCAGGGGCTCGTCGCGATCCATAGGGGCAAGTCTCCGCCACATCGCGCCGCGGCGCTACGGGCTGCCTTTCGTGCTTCGCACAATCAGAGCCTGCTGACCCGCCTCAATGACACGGCGGGGAAGCCCGTCGCCGTCTGCGGGGTGGGTTTCCCGAAGGACCCGCTGCTGCAACGCGGCGAGAAGGGTTCGACGATCATCCGAACGGAATCCGAGGTCGATCACCGTCGACCACAGCTCGGCCACCGAGGAGCAAAGCTTCACGGCGCCGGTGGGCCCGGTGACACTCCAGCCGTCCATGAGATCTTTCACTTTCGGTGACCCGGGAACCCGGTCGCAGACGTCGTTGATTGCGCCGGCCACGATGATGTGCTGGCGCCTGGTGCGGGTCTCCCCGAGCACCGGGTCGAGCGTCGTCGTTCGTCCGCATGCTCCGCACATGTCAGTTGCCGCCGCTCACGGCATCACGTCGCCGGAGTTGGGGCCGAGCGTCTGGCCCACGTACAGGTTGCCGCCGGGGTCGCTCGCCAGCAGCAGGGCGGTGGGGGCGATCTCGTCCGGGCGGCCGAATCGGCCGAGGGGGAGTTCTGCGCGCTTCGCGGCCCGCCAGTCGTCGGAGATGCCGCTCAGCAGCGGGGTCTCGATGGGGCCGGGCGCGATCGCGTTGACCAGCACATTGTGTGGGGCCATTTCGAGGGCGAGGGCCTTCGTGAGCCCCACCACGCCGGCCTTCGCGGCGCTGTAGTGGGTGAGCCCCGTTCCGCCCTTGATGGCGAGCTGCGAGGCGATGTTGATGATGCGACCCCAGCCGCTCGTGCGCATCCCGCCCACAACCTCGCGGCAGCAGAGGAAGATGCCGGTGAGGTCGACCGACACGGTCTCGTCCCACATGGCGAGGGTCATGGTCTCGAGCGGCGACTCGGTGAGCAGGCCCGCACTGTTGACCAGGATGTCGATGGCGCCGAGGCGGTCGCGCGCTTCGGCGAAGGCCGCTCGCACGCTCTCCTCGGATGAGACGTCGACCGGGATGATGCCGTCTCCTGCTGCCCGGTCGAGAACGGCCACCCGGTCTCCGTTCGCACGGAAGGCGTCTGCAATGGCGAGGCCGATGCCGCTGGCCCCGCCGGTAACGACGACTGCGCGATCGGAGGCCGGGTGACTGTCTGTTCTCACGGTGTTCCTTTGTCTGGCTGGTGTTCTGTCGATGGAGGGCGGGTCAGGCGCGCATCTTGACGGTGAGTCCGCCATCCACGATGAGCGACTGTCCGGTCACGTACCGGGAGTCCTCCGAGGTGAGGAAGCCGATCACGCTTGCCACCTCTTCCGGTCGCCCGACCCGACCCCACGGGATGTCCTTGCCGGCCCGCTCGAGCCCGTCCGGGCCGAGCGAGTTGACGGGGTCCAGCGACTGCGGCGTTTCGATGAGGCCCGGGATCACGGCATTCGCGCGGATCTGGCGGGGTCCGAGTTCGACCGCAACGCTGCGGATGAGGCCCAGCACGCCGGCCTTCGCCGCCGCGTAGTGCGCGTGTTCGTCCCATCCGTAGACGCCGCCGGCGATCGAGGAGATCGCCACCATCGCGCCACCGTCGGTCATCCGGGCCGCCCCGGCACGAAGCGTGCGGAGCACCCCGGTGAGGTCGACATTCAGCATGTCGTCCCACCGCTGATCCGTGAGGTCGGCGAGGGCCGCGTTCCTCAGGATGCCGGCGTTCGCGATCGCGTAGTCCAGTCGCCCGAACTCATCGACCGCGCGCTGTGCGAACGCGTCCACCGAGGCGGTGTCGCGCACATCCACCTCCTGGATGACCGCGACACCCCCCACGGCTTCGACCTGGCGCAGGGTCTCCTGCGGGTCGTGCGGGTCCCCGGGGAACGTGCCGATCACGCTTGCCACGCCACGCTTCCCGTAGTGCACCGCGAGGGCGCGCCCGATGCCGCTGGCCGCCCCCGTGATCACGGCGACGTGCTGGTCAGGCATTGGCGTCCTCGAGCTTTGCCACCTCTGTGGGCTTCGCCATGATCATCAGCAGGCCCGACAGCGCGGTTCCGGTGACACCCACCCACAGCGCAGCAGCACCGGTTCCGGCGATCGCCGCAGCCAGGGTGAACAGCGCACCACCGAGGATGATGCCGGGCTGGCTCATCGCGCCGATGAACGCGAGGCCGGTTGCACGGCAGCTCACCGGGTAGCACTCCGCCATGAAGTACTGGATCGCCGCGTACGGTCCGACCAGGAAGAACAGGCCGGCGCCGTAGGTGATGATGATCATGAACGGGGTGGTGGCGATCGGGCTGAGCATGATGCCGAACGAGACAGCCGAGGCGAGCCATCCGAAGATGATGGTGCGCTTGCGACCGATCTTGTCGCCGAAGTAACCGTGGAAGACGTAGCCGAAGTACGCCAGCAGGTTGATGATGATCAGCATCCAGAACGCGTCGGAGAGCTCGACACCCTTCGCGTTCTTCAGCACCGACGTGCCGAGGATGCTGAAGATCATGATTCCGAAGAAGTTGAAGATCCACGCGAGCGAGAACACGATCGTGTTGCGCCGCAGGCCCGGCTCCCAGATGCGCTTGAGCGGCGCGGTCGAGGAGTGCGCAACGCCGTAGGACTTGGCCAGCGCGTGCGCCTCGTCGGTGTTGCCGGACTTCTCCAGCTTCGACAGACGCTCGTGCAGCTCGAACTGCGGGGTCTCCTTGAGCTTCTTGGCGATGATGTAGACGATGATGATCGCCGGGATCGTGGCCATGATGTACAGCGCGCGCCATCCGAACGCCGGCAGGAACGCCAGAGCCAGAGCGCTCGCCAGGAGGAAGCCGAGCGGCCATCCGCCCTGAATGAACGAGTAGTGGAAGCCGGGGCGCTTGCGCTTAGCCTCCACCTCGGTGACCTGGTACACCTCGTTCATGTAGGTCGCGTTCACGGCCTGCTCGGAGAACCCGAGTCCACCGAACGACCGCACGATCACGAGCAGTGCGTTGCTGAGGAAGGGGATGCCGGCGGGGATGATGGCGGTGAGCCCCGAGACGACGGCCGTGCCTCCGACGGTCAGCATCATTCCCTTGCGACGCCCGAGGCGGTCGATGACCGGCCCGATGCCGAAGGCCACGATCGCCGTGCCGACGGCGATCCAGGTGTTGATGGCGTAGGCCTCGGGGGCCGTCCATCCGAACTCCTCCTGCATGGCGGGCAGCAGGGTGCCGAAGAGTCCGTAGTCGAACACGGCGATCGTCCACGCGAACAGAGCCAGCACCGTTGCTGTGCTCGTCTGGCGCTTCGTAAAGACCGGGAATCGGCGCTTCTCGTCGGGGCCTGGTGTCGACAGGTCGACCCCGGCTTCTTGGATGCTCATGCGTTGTTGTCCTTTCGGGGGCTGCGGGCGAGGAAGGAGTCGGCGATCTGGTCGAAGTTCATCCAGGTGACGCCGTCGTGCGAATTGATGTGTTCGATGAGCCGCTCGAGCATGAGCAGAACCTGGGGCCGGCCGGAGACATCCGGGTGGATGGTCATGGTGAAGACCGCCTGATCCATCTCGCGATAGACCCAGTCGAACTGGTCGCGCCACATCTCTTCGATGTCGCGGGGATTGACGAAGCCGTGCGAGTTCGGTGCCGCCTTGATGAACATCATCGGAGGCAGGTCGTCGAGGTACCAGTTGGCGGGGATCTCGACCAGATCGGTCTCCTGGCCGCGCTTGAGCGGCTCCATCCAGCTCTCGGCGGGCTTGGTGTAGTCGATCTTCTTCCAGCTGTCGCCCACGCGCACGTAATACGGCTCGAAGTCGCGGTGCATGAGCGAGTGGTCGTACTTGATGCCGCGCTCGAGCAGAATCTCGTTGGTGACAGTGGAGAACTCCCACCAGGGAGCCACATACCCGGTCGGGCGTCGGCCGGAGACCTTCTCGATGAGCTCGATGGAGCGGTCGAGGATGGCGGTCTCCTGCTCGCGGCTCATGGCGATCGGGTTCTCGTGCGAGTAGCCGTGCACGCCGATCTCATGGCCCGCGTCGACGATCATGCGGGTGAGGTCGGGGAACGTCTCGAGCGAGTGACCGGGCACGAACCACGTGGTCGGGAGCTCGTAGCGCTCGAAGAGCTTGAGCAGACGCGGTCCGCCGACCTCGCCGCTGAAGAGACCGCGCGAGATGTCGCACGGGGAGTCCTCTCCGCCGTATGAGCCGAGCATTCCGGCGACGGCGTCGACATCGACGCCGAACGCGACCTGGATGTCTTTCGTCATGGGGTGACCTTTCTGTTGGTGGGGGTGAGGGTGTCCGGGCGGCCGGATCAGCGGCCGCTGGTGGAGGTGGAGGCCAGTTCCGGCACGGAACCGCCGAGGCTGCCGAATTCGTGGGCGATCTCGCCCGGCGAGCGTCCGAGTCGCAGCAGCAGGCTGAGCAGAACGAGCGATTGCGAGGGACGCAGCGTGCCGGAGAGGATCGCCCCCGCGGCGAGGAGGGTTTTGCCGCCCCCGTTGCCGTAGATGGCGACGACCGGTCCGGTATGCACTCGGGTGCTCGTGACCACCACGATGCCCTGTGCGGTGGCAGCGGCGACGGCGTCGCACAGGGCGTGGTTCGCGTTGCCGCTTCCCGTGGCCTGCAGCACGATCCCTTTCGCGCCGGCGGCGACGCTGGCCTCGAACTGGGTCGCGTCGGCGCCCGGATACACGGCCACGAGGTCGACTCGCGGTCCGTCGGAGTTCGTGCGGGGGAGCGCGAAGTGCGGTCCGCGCTGCGGGGGGCTCGAGAAGCGTGGCCCCGATCCGGTGGAGATCGAGCCGAGGGCCCCCGACTCCGGATTCGCGAAGGCGTGCAGGGCGATCGTTGCCGCCTTCACGGCTCCCGCCGCCGGGTAGATGTCGCCGTCGAAGCAGATCATGGCTCCGCGGCCCCTCGCCGCGGGCGACGATGCGAGACGGATGGCGTTGGCGAGGTTCGCCGGACCGTCGGGGTCCAGTGCATCCGCCGACTTCTGGGCGCCGGTGAAGATCACTGGCCGGTTGTCGTCGAGGGTGAGGTCGGCGAGGAACGCGGTCTCCTCCATGGTGTCGGTGCCGTGGGTGACCACGACACCGAGCGCGAGAGGGTCGGCGAGGGCGTCGGCGATCGCTTCGCAGATGGTGAGCATGTCGGGCACGGTGAGCAGGTAGGAGCCCACGTTGATCACGTCGCGCACCCGCACGGGGTGAGCCGACGGACGCCGGAGGCTGCCGAGGATCGTGGAGCCGTCGTCTGCTGCCACGGCGTCGCCCGAATCGGCGCGAGTGCGCGACGAGATCGTGCCGCCGGTGGCGAGCAGCACCACGTAGGGGATCTCTGCATTGGTCATGGTTCACTCCGTCGTGAATCTTGCGCAATCGATTGGGTCACGCGGATGACCGTATTCCTCGGATGTTACCGACGACTCCGGATTGCATGACGAGGGCGTTACAACCCGTCGCGTCCGCCGCGTGGAGAAAGAGTACCCAATCGATTGGGTAATCGGCAACCGGCACATAGGATTTGCTCATCTGTAGATCTGGAGGTCGGATGAACGGCTCGTCGTCGGGCAACCGCACCGTCACGCTCAAAGATCTCGCCACGCGGCTCGGACTCCACCCGTCCACCGTGTCGCGCATCCTGCACTCCGGCACGGACGGCGCCAAGGGGGCAGCATCCGCCGACACGGCTGTGCGCGTGCGGGAACTGGCCGCTCGTCTCGGCTACTCCCGTGACCCGCAGGCGATGGGCCTGCGCACCGGCAGAACGCGCCTTCTCGGGGTCATCGTGCCGAGGCTCTCCGACCTCGTTCTCGCCACGATGTTCGAGGGCATGGAGGAGGAGGCGGCCGAAGCGGGGTACTCGACCTTCGTCATGAACTCCCACGACGACGAAGCCCTGCAGCGGGACAAGGCCGAGATCATGCTCACGAGGCGGGTCGACGGCCTCATTCTGGGCGACGCCCACCTCGGCGGCACTCTGCTCGACGACCTCACCGCGCGCGGAGTGCCCTTCGTGCTGGTGAATCGTCGAATCCCCGGTTTCCCTTCGGCAACCTGCAACGACGTGGTCGGCGGGCGGTTGGTCGCCGACCACCTCTGGGAGACGGGCCACCGCGTGGTTTCGGTGATCGCCGGCGAACCCTATGCGAGCACGGCCCTCGACCGCACGGCCGGTTTCGTGGACCGCTGGCGGGAGTTGGGCGGCTCGATTCCCGACAGCGCCATCGTGTGGTCGCGGTTCGACACGGCGGGGGGCCGCGAGGCGGCGGAGACCATCCTCGCGGATGCCGGTCGCCGCTCGTCTGCGATCTTCGCCGTGAACGACTTCGCCGCGATCGGCGCCATGGGGGCGCTGCACTCCCAGAACCTGGTGGTGGGCAAGGATGTCGCGGTGGTCGGGTTCAACGACACCTCGCTCGCGGCCGAGCTGCCGATCTCACTCTCGTCGGTGCGGTCGCCGATGCTCGAGATCGGCCGCGCGGCGGTGCGGCTGATGCTCGCCGTGCTGAACGGCGAGCCGGCCGAGGCCGTGCAGCTCACGCCGGAGCTGATCGTGCGGGAGAGCAGCGCCTAGAGCCGCAGGCGGGCTACTGGGCGGTGTAACCGCCATCGACCAGGTGGTAACTCCCGGTGATGAAGCTGGCGGCGTCGCTCGCGAGGAACGCCGTGAGATGGGCGACCTCTTCCGGCGTGCCGATGCGTCCGAGTGCGTGCTTCGTCTCGAGAAACGCGAGGGTGTCCTCATCCAGGTTGGCTTCCACGAGGGGGGTGCGGATGAAGCCGGGCCCGACCGAGTTCACCCGGATGCCCTGGGTTGCGTACTCGAGCGCCGCGACCTTGGTCATCCCGACCACACCGTGCTTCGCGGCCACGTAGGCGCCGGCCTGCGGGAATCCCACGCTGCCGAGGATCGACGCCATGTTGACGATCGATCCGCCACCCGCCGCAACCATGGCCGGGAGTTGCGCCTTCATTCCGAACATCACGGCATTGAGGTTGACGTCGATCACCTTCCGCCACCCGTCGAGCGGGTAGTCGCCGATCGCCGCCATGGGTCCACCGATGCCGGCGTTGTTCACGGCGATCTTCAGGGGCGCGAGTTCGCCGGCCTTCGTCACGACCTCGACGCAGTAGTCCGGGTCGGAGACGTCGCCGGCAAGGCCAGCGGCGGTCCCCCCGGCGTCCGTGATCTCGGCGACGACCTCGTCGATGGCGGCGGAGTCGAGGTCTGCCACCAGCACGGATGCGCCGTTGCTGGCGAGGAGCGTGGCGATGGCGCGCCCGATGCCGGAACCCCCTCCGGTGACGATTGCGGAGCGGTCTGAGACGTCATAGGTAGCCATGATGTGTTCCCTTCGATTGCGCATCGGCGGGAGGTGATCCGGTCGGCCCCGGGGGCGGGGGCGACTCAACACCCCTACACCTGTCTACACCCGGGGGGAGTCACGCGCCCGATCCGACGAGAACCGAAGGAAGCGCGCGGCCTACTCGTCGGCTCCCCACACCGCGTCGCGCACGGCCGTCACCTCGCGTCTGGCAGCCAACGCCTCATCCATGCTCACCGCCACGAACCGGGTCGCGGTCCCCGGCGCACACCGCGCGAGCAGGTCCATGTCGGCGCTGATCACGGTGGCGACCATGGCGTATCCACCGCCGGTCACGGCGTCGCGGTGCAGGATGATCGGCTCCTTGCCGCCCGGAATCTGGATCGAGCCCACGGCGTATCCGGCGTCCACGATGTTCGACGGATCGGAACCGGCACCGAACGGCTGGGTGCGCGGCTTCCATTCCACGTCGGGCCCCGCGTAGCGCAGCCCGGTGCGGTCGGCCACGGGCGTGAGGGTCCAGGTGGAGTCGAGGAACGTGCTGAGTCCGCCCTCGGTGAGCCGGTGGTCGTAGAGCCCGAGCATCACGCGGATCTCGACCTCGCGGGAGTAGGTGGGCCGCAGCTCTTCGGGAATCGTGGTGAGCGTGCATCCGCCCTCGACCGCGGCGCCCACCGGCACCGTGTCTCCGGCCTTCAGCGCCCGCCCCTCGAATCCGCCCATCGCGCCGAGCCCGTAGGTCGACCGACTGCCGAGCACCACCGGCACGTCGATGCCACCCTGCACCGCGATGTAGAACCGGGTGCCGCCGCGCAGCACTCCGAACGACAGCTCGTCGCCCGCGTCGAGGTCGAGCCGCGTCCACTGCTCGCGCACCTCGCCGTTCACCTTCACGTCGACGGGGGCGCCGGTCACCGCGATCACGGTCGGCTCGGTCACCCGCAGCGTCGGGCCCATGTAGGTGCATTCCAGCACCGCGAGGTCGGCCGTGTTGCCCACCAGCGCGTTCCCGAGCTCTGCGGAGAGCTGGTCCATGGCGCCGCCCTGCGGGATACCCACGTTGTAGTAGCCGAGCCGCCCCTGGTCCTGCACGGTGGTCGCGAGTCCCGGCTGAAGAATGTCAATGGCCATTGAGGTGCTCCGTGATCTCGCGGTTGTAGGTTTCCGGGTCGCCGAGCGCTCGCTGCAGGTCGAAGGTGACCGGCGCCTGGCGATAGGTGAAGGTGCCGGCGTCGACTTCGCCCTGGATGCGCCGATACTCGGCTTCGTCTACGGGCGTGAACTTCACGATGTCGCCCGGTTTGAAGAAGATCATGAAGTCGGCGAAGTCCTGCAGCTTCTGGGCCGGGTCGAAGATGGGGGCGGCCGCGATGCCGAACATCTGGTAGCCGCCGGCGCCGCGCACGGAGTAGATGCAGGCGAAGCATCCGCCGTGTCCCACGGTGAGCCGCGGGGTGTCGGTGCGGGGCCTCAGGTACTTGGGCACCTCCAGCTGCTGCTCCTGCGGCACGATCTGGAACATGAACGGCAGCCCGGCCACGAACCCGACCATGGAGACGAGCCAGGGCGAGCTGTGGTGGCGACGGATGAACTCGTCCGCCGACGCCAGGTGGTTCACCTCGGCCGCGAAGTCGAGGTCGGTGCCGTCCGGATTCTGATGCCCGCTCCGAAAGCGCGCTCCGGTCTCCCGCGTGTACGGGTCGTCGTACCAGACGGGAATCTCGATCACGCGGGTCTCGAGGGTCGGATGCGCGATCCGGCCGATCTCCTCCTCCACCGCTCGCACCCGGGCTTCGAGCTCGTGCGGCGGCAGCACGTCCGGGTTGAAGCGGATGAGCAGAGAGGCGTTCGCCGGGCAGATGTCGCTCACGCCGTCGATCGCCTCCGCATCCAGCCTCGCGGCCATGGCGTTGGAGGTGAAGTTGGCGGTGAGGCTCATCGCTTCGGAGATCTCCACGAAGAGGAACTCGTCTCCGCCCCAGGTGTAGCGCGCGGGCTCGGCGACGGCGGTGTCGGCGGTCATGCTGGTGCTCCCAACAGGTCGGGGGTGTTCTCGATGAACGTCGTGTGATGTTCCACGAAGAGGAACTCGCGTCGGGCCGCGAGCGCGGTGAGCAGGGCGACCGTGGTCTTGGCACCCTCGATGGCGACCTCGCCGAGCGCGCGGGTGGAGCGGGCGATCGCCTCGTCCCTGGTGGTGTCCCACACGATCACCTTCGCGAGCAGCGAGTCGTAGTAGGGGGCGACCACCGATCCGGAAACGACGCCGGAGTCGATCCGCACGCCGGGTCCGCCGGGCCAGTCCACCCTGCTGAGCGTTCCGGGGCTCGGCATGAACTTGTTCGACGGGTCTTCGGCGTTGATGCGGAACTCGAGCGAGTGGCCCCGCAGGTCGATGTCCTCCTGCCGGAGCCGCAGCGATCCGCCAGCGGCCACCAGCAGCTGCTCGCGCACGAGGTCGAGGCCGGTCACCATCTCGGTCACCGGGTGCTCCACCTGCAAGTCGCGTGTTCATCTCGATGAACGCGGCCTCGTGGGTCTTCGGGTCGTAGAGGAACTCCACGGTGCCCAGCCCCTCGAAGTGGCACTGCTTTGCCAGTTCCACCGACGAGGTGCGGATGCGCTCGCGCACGTCGTTCGGAAGGTCGGGCGCCGGTGCCTCCTCCATGATCTTCTGCTGGCGTCGCTGCATGGAGCAGTCGCGGTCACCCAGGTGGATGGCGTCCACGCCGTCTCCCAGGATCTGCACCTCCACGTGGCGGGCGTGCTCCACGAAGCGCTCGAGGTACACGTCGGAGCTGCCGAATGCCGCCTGCGCCTCGGCCTGCGCGATGCTCACCGTGGCGAGCAGGTCATCCTCGGTCTTGATGAAGCGGATGCCCCGACCCCCGCCTCCGGCCGACGCCTTCACCAGCATGGGGTAGCCGATGGATGCCGCCTCGGCGAGAAGATCGTCGCCGCTGCCGACGGTGCCCTCGCTCCCGCGCAGGGTGGGCACTCCTGCGGCCTCGGCCGCCGCGCGTGCCCTGGCCTTGTTGCCCATCAGCTCGATGGCGTCGGGCGACGGGCCCACCCAGATGAGCCCGGCAGCAAGCACCGCGCGGGCGAACTCGGCGTTCTCGCTCAGAAAGCCGTAGCCCGGATGCACGGCGTCGCATCCGTTCTCCTTCGCGGCGGCGAGCACCGCGGCGTGGTTGAGGTAGCTCTGGCCGGCCGGGGCGGGGCCGATCACCGCTACGTGGTCGGCAAGGCGCGCGGCGTAGGACTCGGCGTCGGGCTCGCTCGCCACGACCACGGTCTCGATGCCCAGTTCACGTGCGGTGCGGATGACGCGCACCGCGATCTCGCCGCGGTTCGCGATCAACAGCTTTCGCACGCGGTCATCCCTCCCGCACGGTCGCGATGGTCTCGCCCGGGTTCACCGTTCCGCCGTCGTCGATGAGGAAGGTCTCGAGCACCCCGGCGACATCGCTCTGCACCTCGGCGAACTGCTTCATGATCTCGACCATGCCGATCGTCTGACCGGCCGTCACGGTGTCGCCCTCCGAGACGTAGGGGTCCTTGTCGGGTGCCGGGCGACGGTAGAAGATGCCGGGCAGGGGGGAGATGACGTCTGCCATGGGATGCAGCCTTTCGTTGGGTGTCGGTTGAGGGGCGAGCGGGTCAGCGCTGAAGTTCGGCGCGCACGGCGGATGCCACATCCACCGAGGTGGGGGAGTCCGAGTGCACGCAGATGCTCGTGGCGCTGATCTGGAGAACGGTGGGCTCTTCGCCCTCGGCCGGCGTGGAGGCAACGGTGCCGTCGGCGAGGAACCGCCGCACGCGGTCGGCCGCGGCCGCGGGCGCGGTCGGTTCCGGGCGCCGCGCGATCAGCAGCTGACCCTCCGAGCCGTAGTTGAGGTCCACATACAGTTCGCTCACGAACTCCACGCCGGTGTCGGCGCAGATCCGCTCGTGCGCGGTGCCGGCGAGCCCGTAGAAGGGCACGTCGTAGAGGCGGGCCACGCGCGCCGCCGCGGTCATCAGTTCGTCGTCGCGCGAGAGCATGCCGTAGAGCGATCCGTGCGGCTTGATGTGGTTGAGCGGCAGTCCGAAGCGCCGCAGCGAGGCGGTGAGGGCGCCCACCTGGTAGAGCATCAGGTTCTCGACCTCGGCCGGTGTGAGCTTCATCTCCCGTCGACCGAAGCCCACGAGGTCGGGCAGCCCCGGATGCGCGCCCACCCGCACGCCGTGCTCGGCCGCGGCCTCCACGGTCGACGCCATGGTGTCTGGGTCCCCGGAGTGGAAGCCGCACGCCACGTTCGCCACATCGATGATCTCCATCAGCGCGAGGTCGTTGCCGAAGCTGTGCAGCCCGAGCGATTCGCCGAGATCGGAGTTGATGGTGATCGCGCCGGGGTCGCCGGTGTTCGTGATCTTCGCTGATCCGTTCATCCCGCAACCGTACTCACCCATTCGACGACTGCACAATCGATTGGGTAAGTCTGTGCCGATGCCGCTAGATCTGCGCGAGCAGCCGCCGCATCGGCAGTTCGCGCACCCGGCGGGGGAGCATCCGGTTCACCAGCCGCATGGCGGTCATGGCGAGCTCGTAGCGCCGCGCTCGCCGCGGTCCCCACGGCATGCGGTAGGCGTTCCGCAGCTCGGAGCCGAGCAGGCCCGCGGTCACCAGGCGCGCGAGCGGCATGCCGGCGCGCACCCAGAGCGGAGCGGCCCGCGGATGCAGCAGCTCGTGTGCAACACCCCGCACCGTGTCGTCCGTTCCGAGGGTCGCCGTCTGCGCGGCCCAGTACTCCGCGAAAGCCGCCCGGTCGGCCGGCCACCGCCCCGGCGGCACCTGCAGGGCGGTGCCGACGGCCTCGTAGTCGCGGTACACGGCGTCCCTGTCGGCGTCGGTCAACGCCCCGATCACCCGCTGGTGCACGAGCATGGTCGTGTCGTAGAGGGTCGCGGCCACCCACAGCTGCAGCTCGGGATCCAGGGCGTCATACCCCGGTGTCGAGTCCGAGCCGGCTCCCCGCACCGGCTCGTGCGCCCGGTTCACGGCATGGGTCACCGCGGCCTTCTGGGCATCCGTTCCATACACAAGCGCATAGACAAAGGTGAGGGTGTGGCGCAGACGCCGCATCGGGTCGGTCGCGAAGTCGCTGTGCCTGGCCACCGCGTGCCCGATCGCGGGGTTCGCCAGCTGCAGCAGGATCGCCCGACCGCCGCCCGCGATGAGCACGGCTTCCGCGCCGATGTCGGCGAGGCCTCGCACGGTTTTAGACATGAAGTCACGTTAACCCGTGACCCGATAGAGTTCTTTTGGCCCAAGTCTCTCGATGTCGAGTTATCTCGCGCGCGGGGCTGAGGCAGTTTTCAACAGCCGATCGCGAAATGGACGGACCACGTGGATCTTTTCGAGTACCAGGCCAGAGACGTGTTCGAGTCGTATGGGGTTCCGGTTCTTCCGGGCATCATCGCCGACAACCCTGATGAGGTGCGCGCAGCAGCCGAGAAGCTGGGCGGCACCGTGGTGGTGAAGGCGCAGGTGAAGATCGGTGGCCGCGGCAAGGCGGGCGGCGTGAAGGTCGCCCACAACGCGGATGACGCGGCCACGGTCTCCGAGGGCATCTTCGGTCTCGACATCAAGGGCCACACCGTGAAGCGCGTGATGGTGGCCGGCGGCGCGAAGATCGCCCAGGAGTTCTACTTCTCGGTGCTGCTCGACCGGGCCAACCGCTCGTTCCTCTCTCTTGCCAGCTACGAGGGTGGCGTGGAGATCGAGGTTCTGGCCGTGGAGCGCCCCGAGGCCCTCGCCCGCATCGACATCGACCCGGTGGCCGGCATCGACCTCGACAAGGCCACCGAGATCGCCAAGCAGGCGAGCTTCCCCGAGGAGCTCGTTCCCAAGATCGCCCCGGTGATCGTGAAGCTGTACGAGGTGTTCGTGGGGGAGGACGCCACGCTGGTGGAGGTCAACCCGCTCGTGCTCACCGAGGACGGCGACATCATCGCCCTCGACGGCAAGGTGACCCTCGACGAGAACGCGGAGTTCCGTCACGAGAACCACGCAGCCCTGGTCGACACCGACGCGGAGGACCCGCTCGAGGCGAAGGCCAAGAAGGCCAACCTCAACTACGTGAAGCTCGACGGCGAGGTCGGCATCATCGGCAACGGCGCAGGGCTCGTGATGAGCACCCTCGACGTGGTCAGCTACGCGGGTGAGAAGCACGGCAACGTGCGGCCCGCCAACTTCCTCGACATCGGCGGCGGGGCATCCGCAGAGGTGATGGCCGCCGGCCTCGACGTGATCCTCGGTGACCCGCAGGTGAAGAGCGTGTTCGTGAACGTGTTCGGTGGCATCACCGCGTGTGACGCGGTGGCCAACGGCATCGTGGGCGCGCTGAAGACCCTCGGCGATGCGGCCACGAAGCCGCTCGTGGTGCGTCTCGACGGCAACAACGTTGTGGAGGGCCGCAAGATTCTGGCCGATGCCGGGCATCCGCTCGTCACGGTCGTCGACACCATGGATGAGGCTGCCGACAAGGCCGCCGAGCTCGCGAACGCGTAAGGGACAGGCAGACTATGTCGATTTTTCTCGATGAGACCTCGAAGATCATCGTTCAGGGCCTCACCGGCTCCGAGGGCACGAAGCACGCCGGCCGCATGCTGGCGTCGGGCTCCAACATTGTGGGCGGGGTGAACCCGCGCAAGGCGGGCACCACGGTGGAGATCGGTGGGCACGAGCTGCCCATCTTCGGTTCGGTGGCGGATGCCATGGCCGAGACCGGTGCCAACGTGTCGGTCATCTTCGTTCCCCCGGCCTTCGCCAAGGGTGCGGTGATCGAGGCGATCGATGCCGCGATCGGGCTCGCCATCGTGATCACCGAGGGCATCCCCATCCACGACTCCGCCGAGTTCTGGGCCTACGCCAAGAGCAAGGGCAACGCCACCCAGATCATCGGCCCCAACTGCCCCGGCATCATCAGCCCCGGCAAGTCGAATGCAGGCATCATTCCGAGCACCATCACCGAGGCGGGCCCCATCGGGCTCGTGTCGAAGTCGGGCACGCTCACGTACCAGATGATGTTCGAGCTGCGCGATCTGGGCTTCTCCACCGCGATCGGTATCGGTGGCGACCCCATCATCGGCACCACCCACATCGACGCGCTGAAGGCGTTCGAGGCCGACCCCGAGACCAAGGCGATCGTGATGATCGGCGAGATCGGTGGTGACGCCGAGGAGCGTGCGGCGGAGTTCATCCAGGCCAACGTGACCAAGCCGGTCGTGGCCTATGTGGCCGGCTTCACGGCGCCCGAGGGCAAGACCATGGGTCACGCCGGTGCGATCGTGTCGGATGGCGCTGGCACGGCTCAGGGCAAGAAGGAGGCCCTCGAGGCCGCCGGCGTGAAGGTGGGCAAGACGCCCAGCGAGACCGCCGCCCTCATGCGCGAGGTCTACGCAGCCCTGTAACAAACGGTGCCCTAGCGGCGCTATACGAATCGGTCATTGGTGGCGATGAAGTACGCTCACCAATGACCGTTTCGGCTTAACCGATACGACCATGTTCAAAACGAGAGGCACCGTGTGGATCTCCACGACTACCTGAGAATCATCCGTCGCAGTTGGGTGATGCTGGTGGTGATCACGCTGGTGGCCGTGGGTGCCGCCACGGTGTATTCGCTTCTCAAGACGCCGCAGTACGAGGCGACCACGAAGGTGTTCGTGTCGACCCAGTCGGCGACCTCGGTGTCGGATCTCGCGCAGGGCAACTCGTTCACGCAGCAGGTGGTGCAGAGCTACGCCGACATCGTGACCACGCCGATCGTGCTCGCGCCGGTGATCGAGGACCTCGATCTGCAGACCACTCAGTCGGCAGTTGGCAGCAGCGCGTTGACAGCGTCCGCGCCGCTGAACACGGTGGTGATCGGTATCACCGTTACCGACCCGTCGCCCGAGGCCGCCGCCGCGCATCGCAGACGCCATCGCCGACAAGCCTCTCTGACTGTGGTGACGCAGCTCGCGCCGACAACCGAGGGCGCGCCTGCACCCGTGAAGGTGACAACTGTGCAGCCGGCCGAGGTTCCGCTCTTGCCCCGGCGTCGCCGAACATCCCGCTCAACATCGCGCTCGGACTGCTTGTCGGGCTTGACGCTCGGTATTGGCTTCGCGGTGCTTGCGCAGCGTGCTCGACACCCGCATTCACGGCGTGAAGGACATCGCGCTGGTCACCGACGCGCCCATTCTCGGCGGAATCTCCTTCGACAACAAGGCGAAGACCCGCCCGCTGATTCTTCAGGAAGACCCTCGAAGCCCGCGCGCGGAGTCCTTCCGCTCGCTGCGCACCAATCTGCAGTTTCTCGACTTCGGCGGGCGCCCGCACACCTTCGTCTTCACCTCGGCTATTCAGGGCGAGGGCAAGACCACCACGGTGGCGAACCTCGCGATCACGCTGGCCGAGAGCGGCGTGAGGGTCGCGATCGTCGACGCAGACATGCGGCGACCGCGACTGGCCGAGATGATGGGCCTCGAGGGCGCCGTTGGGCTCAGCGATGTGCTGATCGGGCGCGCGGCGCTCGAACGACGTGCTGCAGGAATGGGGCTCCGACGGCCTCTTCGTGCTGCCGGCGGGTCAAATCCCGCCGAACCCGTCAGAACTGCTCGGGTCACAGCCCGCCACTGATCTCATCGACGCTCTTGCGGAGGCGTTCGACGTCGTGCTTATCGACGCGCCGCCGCTTCTGCCGGTGTCGGATGCCGCCATCCTCAGCCGCCGAACCGGCGGCGCAATCATCGTCGCGGCGGCGGGCCGCACAAAACGTTCGCAGCTCCAGGGCGCCATCGAAGCCCTTGGAGGCGTGGGCTCCGACGTTCTCGGTGTCGTGGCGACAATGCTTCCCGAGAAAGGGCCGGATGCTTACGGATACGGAGGGGGAAATGGTGGATATGGCTATGAGCTCCCTCAATTGAAAGAATCCCGAGCTCCGAGAGGAACCTCCGCAGGTTGAACGCGCCTTTGAATTCACGCTTCCTCTCGTAACAACGCGGCGGTATCGACGGGACGTCGCCCCTGCCTCGCCACGGCTGAGGCGCGGGATCGGACTGAAACGATTGGGGACCTGATGGTCAAGAAAGCCTTCATCACCGGCATCACAGGCCAGGACGGCTCGTACCTAGCGGAGCTTTTACTGTCGAAGGGCTACGAAGTGCACGGGCTCATGCGGCGTGCTTCGACCTTCAACACGAGCCGGATCGATCATCTGTACGTCGATCCGCATGATCCTGCTGCGAAGCTGTTTCTCCATTACGGGGACCTGAGCGACGGGGGGCGACTCGTAAGCCTCTTGGGGGCCCTGCAGCCCGACGAGGTCTACAACCTTGCGGCTCAATCGCACGTGCGTGTGTCGTTCGATGAGCCAGAGCACACCGGCGATGTGACCGGCGTGGGGGCGATGCGCATGCTCGAAGCGGTACGTGTCTCTGGCATCCACACCCGGTTTTACCAGGCCTCATCATCAGAGATGTTCGGGGCCACCCCGCCACCCCAGAACGAAGACACCCCGTTCTACCCGCGCTCTCCCTACGGCGCAGCGAAGGTCTATAGCTACTGGGTCACCCGCAACTATCGCGAGGCCTACGGGATGTTCGCCGTCAACGGCCTGCTCTTCAACCACGAGTCGCCTCGCCGCGGCGAGACCTTCGTCACACGCAAGATCACGCGCGCGGTCGCCCGAATCAAGGCTGGCATCGAGAGTGATCTTTACCTGGGAAACCTCGACGCGATCCGCGACTGGGGCTACGCCGCCGAGTACGTCGAAGGCATGTGGCGCATGCTGCAGGCCGACGAGCCCGAAGACTATGTGCTCGCTACCGGAGGCAGCTTTACTGTGCGCGACTTTCTCGAGACCGCCTTCGAACACGCTGGGCTCGTGTGGCAGGACCATGTGAAGTTCGACGAACGTTACCTTCGTCCAACCGAAGTCGATGCGCTCGTTGGAGACGCGTCTAAAGCGGAGGCCAAACTCGGTTGGAAAACAACCGTCGACTCCACCGAGCTCGCTCGTATCATGGTCGAAGCCGACATCGACGCACTCGCACACGACGGGCAACCATGGATCGACAAGGTTCGACTCGCAAGCTGGGGAACGGCGTGACCAGCAGCTAATGAACGCCATGCGAGCAGCGTCGGATGCACCAGAGTGGCAGGCTCACGACTTGGATCGCAGTGCGCCCTTCTACATCGCCGGGCACCGCGGGATGGTCGGATCGGCGATCTGGCGATTGCTTGAGCGCCGCGGGTTCACCGATCTGATCGGTCTGGGCTCTGACGAGCTCGACCTCACCGATCGAGACGCAGTACGCGCCTTCTTCTCGGAGAGGCAACCCCGGAATGTGGTGCTGGCCGCGGCGAAAGTGGGTGGGATTCTCGCCAATAGCGCGCACCCCGTCGACTTCCTCGAAGCGAATCTTCGGATCCAGCTCAACGTGATGGGGGCCGCGCTCCACGAGAACACAGAGCGACTCCTCTTTCTTGGCTCATCGTGCGTCTACCCGAAGTTCGCGCACCAGCCCATACGCGAATCGGAGCTGCTCGGCGGCCCGTTGGAGAAGACCAACGAAACGTATGCAATCGCGAAAATAGCCGGGATACTGCAGGTCCAGGCGGTGAGGCGGCAGTACGGCCTCGCGTGGATTTCCGCCATGCCATCGAATCTCTACGGCCCTGGCGACAACTTCTCAGCTGACGATTCGCATGTGCTGCCAGCCCTCATCCAGCGGTACCACAGCGCGGCGAAGGCGGGCGACGCCACAGTCACGAACTGGGGCACCGGGTCACCTCGGCGCGAGTTTCTGCATGTTGACGATCTCGCGGAGGCGTGTCTGTTTCTGCTGGAGAACTATGACGACGCCGAGCATGTCAATGTGGGCACGGGGACGGATCTCAGCATTCGAGAGATATCGCAGGTGATAGCGGGTGTCGTCGGATATGAAGGCGACACCCTCTGGGACGAATCGAAGCCGGACGGAACACCCCGAAAGCTGCTCGATGTATCAAAACTTGACCAAGCAGGTTGGAAATCGAAGATCGAACTGGCCGATGGCCTGCGGTCCACTATCGACTGGTACGAAGGCCACGTGGGACGGCTTCGCGGAGGGACCTAGCGAACGCGAACTCGCTCGAACAGGTACGAACAACCTGGCCAGAGGTCGGCGGGAAGGTTGTCCTGGGCGAAAAATCGAAAGTCGAAAGCTTCGCCGCCTTCAACGGCGACAGGTGAACCCGACATCGAGACCGGGAACGTGAGGGCTATCGAGTGCTTTCGGGGGTCAACGCCGTGCATGAGGTTTGAATTATCGGGGGCAACCCCAGGCGGGAACCACTGATAGACGTGACTCGGCTGAGGATCGTCGTCCAACTCGATGCGAGCCCCGTACACCGTGCCGTCAACGTGCCGAACCAGCGCGTCACGGATCGTCTCCCCGTAATGCACCCGGCCGCCGAGATGGCACCACACCCTGCCATACGGGGAGTCGCGAAGAATCAAGCCGACCTCCTCGGAGCCGTCCGCTGCGTAACGCACGGGAATCACGTCCACGCACACGATCGGAATCGATTGCTCGATGGTGGCGTACAGGTCATCCGGTAGATGAGGCATAGTCCGACGCTATCGCGCCATGCCGTGCAGGAGCGGCAGTCGATCGACCCGCAGCGCCGGGCGGCGGTCGTTGGGTGTCGGCGGAGTCGGGGAGATGCACAACAAGAACAGCAGTCCCAGCAGGAGGTGCAGCGATCGCACACCCTCGATTGCGTTGAACGTGGAGATCATGATCACGTAGGCGAGAAGTGCCATCCCTGACGCGACGTCCCGAGCCCGAAGTGCATTCAAGAAGAGCGCGGTCACGATCATGACGAAGAGTGCGAGACCCGGGATCCCGAGACTGATGAGCAACTGCGCAAGGGACGATTCGATGGTGATGTCGCTGTAGGTCTGGCCGGTGACGCCGGACGTGCCGGCGCCGGTGCCCAACCATTGGTTGCTCCTCGCAGACTCGAGCGCGATCTCGGCGGCGGTGATTCGCACCGCCGACGACGATTCCGCTCCGGCGCTCTCGATGCGGCTGATGAGAGGGTCGAACGACAGCACGATGGACACGGCGAAGCCCGCGCCTACGACCGCGCCGGCTATGCGCCACCACCGCCGTCGTGTGCCGACCAGCGCAACCAACACGATGCTGGCTGCGATTCCGATCGCGATGGAGCTGACGGCCCCGCGCGACAGCGTGGCTACCGCGCCAGCCGCCGCGCCGATCCCGAACACCAGGTCCCGTTTGCGCCCGCCCTGAATCCATCCCACGATGCCCAGCACTGCCGCTGCCGTGAGGTACGCGCCAGCCCAGAGCGGATGCCCGAACCCGGCGTCAGCGCGGAATATCGCCGTACCTGTGCCGAAGTCGCGGTCGGGCGTCGATCCGATCGCGTCGTAGACGACGGCGAGCACGGGTGACCTCTGGAGCGTCACCTCGACCAGGGCGTACAGCCCCACGACGAAGCCGGTGGCGACCCAAGCCGACTTCAGAAGGTGCGCCTCCCGTTGCGCGACCGGCACGACCATCACGCTGAACGCGCCGAGGGCGACGCTCAACACCCAGCCGTAGCTCGATTCGGCCGAACTCGCCTGCCCAGCTGTGAGGAGAGCCCAAGCGAGAAACGCGGCGGAAAATAGTGAGGCCGCGCACGACGAGCGGAGACCCTTTAGAGTCGGTCTCCGCCGGATCACCCGGCGCCAGCAGCAATCGGCGCACCGCCCACGTGGCCAGTATGAGTGCCATAGCAGGCGCGGCGCGCAGCACCCCGTCGTTGGGCACCATCGTGTTCGGAAGCGCTGCAAACGCCACCACCGCGATGGCGGGCAGCCAGTGCACTGGCAGCACCACCAACAGAACGGCCGCGCACGCGACGGCACCAACGAGTAGGGCAGGCCCGACGCCTCCCTCGGCCCCGATCCGGCCCGCCGCGACGATCGTGCCCACGAGCACTGCCATGCTGAGAAGCACCACAACAGGTATGGGGACGGCGACCTCGCGACGAGCCGTCAGCGCACGCATGGAGCCTCCGGGTTTCGACAGGTGATGCTCTCAAGGCTTCGGACGACGTGAACAATAGTAAGAGCACAGACTTGGCCTCCACGCCTGCGCGTGACACCGCGGCACGACCGCTCGGACGGAGCACGATGGAATCGACGGTACTCGGCAAGATGCTGCGTCACCACTGGGCATGGATAGCGTTATTCGCGCTCGTCGGTCTGATGGTCGGGTCCGTTGTTGGAAGACAGGTTCCGACGGAGTTCACGGCGAGGGCGAGCGTGGTGTCGACGGTGGACGTGAGCGGCGGCATCCGACCCGAACGAGCTCTGGGCGGCGAACAACGCGGCGATCGCGAAAGCCCAAACCTACGTGAACCTGATCACGAGTGACCCTGTGCTCACCCGAGCAATCGCCCAACTGGGGCTCACCGAGGCACCTGCTGCCGTCGCATCCCGGGTGACGGCCAGTGCGGAGACCACCAGCCCCGTCGTGACCATTGCGGTGACGGCCGACTCCGGTCAGGCGGCTGCGGACCTTGCGAACGCGGTGGCGCAGTCGCTCTCTGCGGAAGTCAACGGAGAAGATGTCCCGCCCACCTCGGCGGAGGTGACCGCGATCCGAGCCGATCCGCTCGCACTGGCGAGCGCGCCCACAAGCCCCTCGTCGCCCTCGTTGGACGTTTACATGGGCCTCGGACTCATTCTCGGACTGCTCCTCGGCACCATCGTGGCGTACCTGGCCGCCAAGGCGGACCGGCAGATCAGGTCGCGCGCGGAGGCCGAGGAGACTCTCCGACTGCCGGTGCTGGGTGTCGTATCCCGCGACCTCGCGAGTCGGGCTGGCATCGCCGGGCGGGCCGAGTTGGCCTCCGTCGCTGTAACCGAAGCGCACCGTGCGGTGCGCACGAGCCTGGCCTTCGTCTCCCGCGAGACCGACAAGAAGGTGTGGGTCGGCACCGGACCGGTG
The DNA here is from genome assembly GCA_963756375.1 of uncultured Actinomycetota bacterium. Taxonomy (GTDB): domain Bacteria; phylum Actinomycetota; class Actinomycetes; order Actinomycetales; family Microbacteriaceae; genus Marisediminicola. The sequence continues at coordinate 2,746,658 of CAVWNJ010000005.1, forward strand.
AATGGCGACGCCGCCGTGCGCACGACCGCCGCGATCGCGAAATCGTTCCTCGAGCTGGGTGCGCGGGTGCTACTCATCGATCTCACGTCGGCGTCGCGGTCCACGTCGGCCGCGGGGGGACTCGATGGTCTCCTCGAGGGTGGCGCGATCACCCCGTCGCCGACCGGGGTTGCGGGGCTCGACCTACTTGCAGGCGGAGCAGCCACCGCATCGAATGCTTCGCGAGTGCTCGGCGGACGCGACTTCGCGGCCCTTCTCGGTGAACTGCGCGCCGAGTACGACCAGATCTTCATCGTCGCACCGCCGCTCGCCCACTCTGCGTCCGCCGGGATGGCTAGCGTGGCAGCCGACGGCGTCATTCTCGTCTCTCGACTGGGCGCTACCACGCCGGATCAGCTCCGCGAAGCGGTAGACGGATTGGCGAATCTCGAGCCCTCGATCTTCGCGGTCATCGTTCGGAGGTAATTGATCGGTGGCCTACTCACGTCGTTTCACCGGCCGGGCCGGAACACCAAGGCCCATGAATCCGGTTGGGATATCGCGGGTGACCACCGCGTTGGCGCCGATCGTGACCTCATCCCCGATCGTGACCCCCTTTGTGACCACGGCGCCGGCGCAGAGCCATGCGTCGCGTCCGATGGATACCGGTGCCGAGATGAAGGCATCTCTCTGGCCAGGACCGCCGTGATCCTCGTCGTGCACAGACACGTTTTCCGCGATGAGGGTGCGCTCGCCGATGGTCATCCGTGAGAAGCACACGATCGTGGCGTTCTTCCCTACATATACGTCGTCGCCGATGATCAACTCTCCGCGAACGTGAAGGCGGAGCCCCGGCTCGAAATGCACGCCGCGGCCGATGTGCACGGAACCACCCGCATCCACCTGGAACAGTTGCGGGCGGGAGATAGTGAACTGCTGGCCGGAAACTCTGCCTCGCCCGACCATCTGGCGCATCAGCGGGTGGTACAGGCGCTTGAGCCTCCACGGCACGATATTCATGGGGTAAGTCTGGACCAGGCGGGTCGAATCCCGGGTCTGGACCCGATACCGAGCGAATCCGAGCGAGGTTCTCCGCTGGGGTAGAGTCGGCCGAAGGCCGCCGAACAACAGTGCACGCGGCCGCCTCGAATACGACGATCGGTGGCAGCGCCACCCAGGACCAAGCCCAAGAGAGCCAATCGAGACCTTGTTGAGCTACCAGCGCGCGTCGGTTCTGACCGTCACCTACAACAATGCGAAAACGGTGACGTCGTATCTCGATGGGCTCACGGCCCAACACGGCGCCGTGGCCGAAGTCGTCGTCGTCGACAACGGCAGTTCCGACAACACCATTGCTGAGCTGCGCCGCCACGCGCCGGGACTCACGTTCCCCGTTCGGGTCGTGGAATCCACGAATACGGGGTTCAGTGCCGGGATGAACCGAGCGGCGGCAGCGCGCCAGCGCGCGGACCTGCCCATCCTGTGCCTCAATCCGGATCTGGAGCTCGGAGAGGGCGTGCTGGGGGACGCTCTCGACGTTCTGAACCGAAACTCGCATGCAGGCATCGTCACCGCGCCCCTCGTTGACGAGACGGGCGAACCGGATACGGCGAGCATCCGCTCCCTCCCGACAGTGAACGGGTCGGTGGTGTATTCGGTGCTCGGCCGGTTCGCACCAGGTCGCCTGCGTTATAACGCCCGCCGGTATCCGGGGGAAATCGGCGAAACTCCCAATGCCGAATCCTTCGCCATAGAGGCGACAACGGGCGCCTTCATGCTCTTGAACCCCCAGTTCCGCTCGGCCGGGGCCATCTTCGACCCCGATTACTGGATGTACGGGGAAGACCTGCAGTTGTGCAGCGACGCGCGTGCCGAGGGATTCACCGTGTTGATGACGCGCACGCGCCCGTCGGTTCACCTCAAAGGGGAATCGAGCGGTCGACCTCGGCGGCTGCGATCGAATTGGGCATTCCACCGCGCGCTGTTCCTGTACTACCGCAAGAATCTCAACCGGCAGCCGATTCTCCTGCCCGTATTCTCCGCCGCCGTCCTTGGCCGATTCGCGATGTCGGCCGCGTCCTCCGCAGTAGTCCGTGGCGCACGGAAGCTGCCAAGGACGACTGCCCGCCGAGACACGCCTCCGGCGCCCGAAAGCGTTTAGCGGCGGATGTCCGGGGGGAAGGGCTGGGAGGGCAGAAAAGACGCGGTTCTCGTGGCCGGGACCATGTTCGCCTCCGCCCTGCCGTTTCTGCTCGCGCCAGTGCGGGCCCAGCTTTTGGGCCCGGCGGGTCGAGGAGAGTTCGCGTACTTTCAATCCTCGATCATGATCATCTTCGCCGTCTCAGCCCTCGGCATCAGGCATGCCGTCTACCGGGCTCAAAAACAGGGACTCGAGAGATTTCAGTACGGCACACTCCCACTCCTGGGATTCTCTCTCGTGGTGAGCGTGGCATGTGGCGCAGTGCTGGCGGCGTTCGCCAGCAATGGGCTTTCAACCGAGGTGGCTGCGGTGGTGTTGGTCGTCAGCCTGTTCGGGCCGATCTACGCAGTCACACAGCTCGAAGTCGCCAATGCTCAGCTGAGTCACCATCGCAAACGCATCGGGGTGCTGGCGGGCGCCCCTGCAGTGCTCGAATTCGTGGTGAGTGTCGTTCTGGTTGTGGTGCGTCAGCTGAACGTGGCCACAGCGATCGCCACCACACTGTTCGCCGAGCTCGTTCGGAATATTGCCTCCGTCAGTTGGCGTGCAGCCGACCGCAGGCGTGCTGACCTGACGTCACGCACGCAGTCCCGGTGGGACACCGGACTGCTCCGCACAAGCATCATCGCTGCACCCGCAGTGGCCGTGCCGGTGCTTGCGAGCAACCTCGACATGATCATCTACGGCGCCTTGGTGGGTTCGACACCTCTAGGCATGTACGCCGTGGCCAAACTCGGTTTCACCGTGATGGTCTTGACGGCGTTGACCCTTGAGGGTCGAATTGTGAGGCGGTTGGCTCACACCGGTCCGCGTCGCTCCGCCATTGTCATCGTGGGTCTTGCACTGCCATTGGCGGCCTTCGTGGCGCTCGGGGGAGTGGCGTTGTTTCCACTCGCGTTCGGTAGCGCCTACGAAGAGGCCCGCGTGGCCTTCCCCATCGCGGCGGCCGCAGGTGTTTTCGGGGCCGTCTTCGTGAGCTTTCTCGCCATCTCGGCGTACAACGAACGGCAGCGCGCGGCTCTCCTCGCCGCAGTGGTGTCCCTCGCTACGCTCGCGGTCGGAGCGGTGCTCGTGAGCGCCCTTGGCGTGGCGACTGCGTCCACAATGTGCAGTGTGCTTCTCATCGCCCAGATTGTCGGCGCAACGCAGGCCACGCTCACCATGTCTCGAAGAGAGGGAACCGATGATCTCGCTGCGAAGTAGTCTTGCGCGACTTATTGAGAGGGCTCGGCCCAGCCACCCCACCGCTGGCGCATCCGTCGTCCCTCCACAGCGCATGCTGGGCTGGTATCTCAGAAAGGCCCTCCTGCCCGGCATCCGCGGTATCGGCCGTCGCCTGACCCTCGGCCGGTCGGGCTTCCCGATCTTCGTCGGCCGCGGGGTGTCAATCGCGTATCCGCGGCACATGCACATGGGTGCGTACTCTGTGCTCGGCGGCCGGTCGACAGTCATGGCGCTATCCGCCGAGGGCGTCTGGCTCGGCCAGCGGGTGACCATTCGCGAGAATGCGTGGATCCAATGCTCCTCGCATCCGTCCAATCCGGGCCGGGGCTTATGGGTCGGGGACGACACGTACATCGGCCCGTCTGCAACACTCGGAATCGGCGGAGCGGTGCGAATCGGAGCGCGGTGTCAGATCGGCGCCAATGTGGTGATCGTGGCCGAGAATCATAAGACTGTCGACGGAGTGCCGAGCCCGACCGAGGTGATCCGAAAGGGGGTCACCATCGGCGATGACTGCTGGCTCGGGCACCGCGTGACCATCCTCGACGGCGTTACCTTGGGCGCTGGCTGCGTTGTCGGCGCGGGTGCGGTCGTGACCCGGAGCTTTCCGGAAAGGTCGCGCATCGCCGGGGTCCCGGCGAAAGCCATCAGCGTCGAATAGATTCTGCCGCTCACGGGGTGATGGCCGAGGAGTCCGCGGCGCGGCGGTAGTGAAGGGTGAGCGCATCCGCGGCGTCGTCCCACGACCATGCGGCCTCGGGATAGGCGGGGGGAGTCGGCAACTGGGCGAGCTTCGCGGCCTCACGTACGACATCGGGCAGCCCGCCGCGAACTTCGTGGACATGTGTCGGCAGTGCCTCCTGCGAGTTGCCCCCGGGCGCCACGACAACGCGGCATCCACTGAAGGCCGCCTCGATGTCGACAAGGCTTTGCACCTCCACCCACGACGCGTTGATCAGCACGCGCGCCTCGGTCATGAGCTCGAGCACCTGCGCGTGCGGCACCGCACCCCGCCACGCGAGCAGCCCATCGGAATCGGCGACGACCTGAGCGAACTGCTCGGCATACTTTGAGCCGCCCGCGGGAGCCGGCCCGACGAAAGTGACACTCACCCCCTGCCGACATGCTTCGATGGCGACCTCGAGCTGGCGCTTTCGCGGTTCAATCCGACCAACGGAGAGAATCCCCAATTCTCGAGGAGTCGCATCCGGGCCACTGTGCCGACGATCGAACGAGACCGGGTGCCCGTTGGGAATCAGAACGGCGTTTCGCCCCGACCATGACGTGTCTCGCTGCAGACTCCTGCCCTCCCCTTCCGCGAGCAGCGCAACGGACTCGACGTCGTCGAGGGCCAAGCCGACCCGCCGCCAGACGTCGAAGACCGATTGCACTCCACCGATGCCGGCGCGCACCGCAGCGACACGGTCGCGCCATCCCGAGGCGGTGAGAAGCGACCGCACTCCGAAAGCCAAGAGTTCGCGCCAGGCCTCCGGTAGGAGTCGACCGAGCACCGCACGCGGGGTGAAGCCCTGCTCACCGAGCCGCATTTGTCTGACGAAGGTCAGATCGTGGTGGATCGGCGAAACGATGATCGGGTGGTCGCTTGCAGATTTGACGGTGTGCAGAAAATCGAACGGCCGATCCACATTAACGATGTGCACGATCGCATGAGGGCGAAAACGTAACGCCGGGCTGAAGGGCAGAACCCTGCACCGCACGCCGCGAGCCTCGAGCCGGGACACATACTCGGCCACCTGGAGTGAATCACCACCGGATTTTGTGGGCGAGTCTGACCTGACGACGAAATCGACCAGCAGTTCGCGCGGGCTCGGCGCCGATGAGGGCATCATTTCGTAATCTTCCTCGTTGAGGCCTTGGCTGCGTCGATCGTCGCCGCCTCTGGTTCAAGCGACTCCTCCTCGGGCTCGAACTTTGCCAGTGCGTAGAGCACCCACAGCAGAACCATCGGACGGAGAGCGAAAAGCAGATCGATGAAGATCGATCCGATGATCAGGCTGACAGCCGCAGCCCGAAACCACAGGGGTGTTCCGCGGAACCACCGCGTCATCATCGCGGCCCAGGCCAGAATCCCGATGATGCCCGCCTCGACGAAGATCCTGAGAAACGCGCCGTCCACCGACGGCCCTGCGAACGACGGGCCCAGCCCCAGGGGAAGAGCCTCAGGTGCCGACATCGAGTCGATCAGTATGTTCCAGCGGTAGAACCTGACGAAGTTGCTCGCATCGGTGGCCACGTCCTCCTGGAGGGAGCCGAGCGTTCCCCCATAGGCGATCTCTGCATACTCGGCGCTGGTATTCACCGGCGGAAGCGATCGGGCGAGCAGGGCGGATGTCTCCCACGCCGCCGACAACGACGTCGAATCGACCCGGTCGACTGCCGGCTTGACCAGTTGCTCAACGATCGGGCCGGAGAAGAGGATGACCGCCACAGTCGACAGGGTTGCAATGATTGTGGTGGCTGCGCGCATCCCTTCGCGGCCGACGCTCGGCTTTCTAGCCGGAGCCTTACGGCGTCGGTAAAGCGAGCGGACTACGAGAATCCCGACAGCAACTGACCACGGCGGCCAGCGAAATTCGCGACTGCGACATGGCAACACCGGCGAGGCTGAGCGCGAACAGCACATACCGTTCGCGCGCGAACCAGAAGCACGCCAGGAGCGCGCAGATGGCTCCCAGCTCATACGGCCCTGCGGCAAGTCCTGCTCCCCGCTCGTAGCTGAATTTGGAGAAGCCGATCGCGAATCCGCCGAGATATTGGAGTGCCGCGACGCCGGTTTGCGCCACGGTGACGATGGCAAGGAGCCGCGTGACCCGCCGAACCCGGTCGGCTGCATGGGCACCGCTTAAAACGATGACCATGCACGGGAGCACCAGCCAGTACTCGAGAGGCCGCAGCGCGTACAGGATGCCGCCTGCCGGGCCGATCCGCGAGCCGATCACGCCGACAACTGCGGCCGCGATGGCAACCAAGGTCACCAACAGGATTCCCGTGGGGCCCACCTTGTCCCGCATGCTTCGCGTCCACGCAGTCACCGCAATGATGGCCAGGCAGGCGAAAATCAGGTCCTCGAGGCGCACAGAAGACCCGGCCGCGTCGAACAGGCTGATTCGCGGGCCGATGAGCAGCCAAGCGCAGGAGAGCAGAATGAAAATCTCGACTGCTTTAGGCCCCGGCAAGCGGGAGACGCTTTTCAGGCTGGCGCCGCTCGGCGTGCTCACGTTCTGCCTGCTCTGCTCGATGCACGCGCTCTATCGCGCTCACCAGTCAGTTCGGTGGCGTTCGTAGGAATGGCGTGCTCCCGCCGACTCGAGGAACCGATCAAGCGCTACCCCGGCAGACCAAAATGCGGTGGTGATCCCACCTGCCCCCGTGCCGCCGCGCGCACGTGGCAGCCTAACTCATCAGCCCTTTCACGAGAATCAATCACCGTCGGCGTGCTGCTCGGATCTGACGGGCGCGAATCGCGTAGGCTCAACCCGATCGATTGGGCACGGGCTCTTCGCGGGTAGGAACGACGTCGACGCAGACGATCGGGATCATTCGCTTGACCGTGGCTGAGGGCGGCCTCGTGCCTGGGCTGTACGCGACGCAGTCGGGCGTGGATGCCCCGAAGCGGTGCTCGTTGGGCATCTCGCTCTGCGCAGTTCGCGGAGCGCTCGGCGACGGGAATCAATGAGACGGAGGGTGCGTGACTGATCAATCTGCGTCCGCCCGTTCCGGGGAAACGAAAGCCCGTTCGATGAACGGCGACACCCTGCCATGGGCACGCAGCTATGCGCTGCGGCTGGTCATCACAGACATCGGCATTCTGCTGATCTCCGTTGCGGCGGCGACCCTTGTTAACGTTCGGCTTTGCGCGCACAACTGTGGCAATCGACCCGGCGTGGCAGTGGCTCAACCTCTCCTACAGCGACCTTTCGCTGGTGGTGTCTGCGGCGTGGATTGCCGCCCTGGCTCTGGTGGGGTCGCGCAGCGAGCGAGTGATCGGCGAGGGCCCGGGCGAATTCAAGCTCGTACTGCATTCGACGGTTGTCGTGGTTGCGCTCCTCGCGGTGATCGCCTTCATCTTCAAACTCGACTTTTCTCGTGCCTACGTTGTCTTCACGATGCTTCAAGGCACCGTCGGGCTCCTCCTTGGCCGCCTGCTGTGGAGGCGGTGGCTTCATGAGCAGCGGCGAAAGGGTCGCTTCTCGGCCTGCGCTCTCGTGGTGGGGTCTGTAGAGAGCGTTCAGGTGCTCGCCAAAGACCTTCTTCGTCACCCGCACGCCGGCTACCAGATCGCTGGTGCGCTCGTGCCTCAATCGAACGGCACGGGCTGATCCCCGGCACGACCATTCCCATCGTGGGGCAACCGACAGACATCACGGATGCCCTCGGCACAAGCGCTGCGGACACTGTCATTGTCGTCAGCGGCCACGCTCTGTCGCCCGAGGAGATGCGTCGACTCAGCTGGAGCCTCGAGTCCGGCCGTCAGCACTTGGTGCTTTCGCCCAACCTCACCGATATCGCCGGCCCCCGCATCCACGCACGCCCCGTCGCGGGTCTACCGCTCATCCATGTGGAGACGCCGCGGTACGAGGGCACCGATCGGGTGGTCAAGCGCGGCTTCGACATTCTCTTCTCGGTGCTGCTGCTCGTGGTGCTCTTCGTGCCGTTGGGGATCGTGGCGATAATCGTGGCCGTCACCTCGCCAGGCGGTGTGTTCTACGCCCATGAGCGGGTGGGACGGTGCGGCGAACCCTTCAAGATGCTGAAGTTCCGTTCGATGACGGCGGACGCGGACGCTCGGCTCGCCGGACTGCTGAAGGACCAGGGCACCAGCGACAAGCCGCTGTTCAAGGTGCAGAACGACCCGCGCATCACCCGCATCGGTGGTTTCTTGCGCCGCTACTCGATCGACGAGATACCGCAGCTGGTGAACGTGCTGCGCGGAGAGATGAGCCTGGTGGGGCCGCGCCCGCAGGTGGCGGGGGAGGTGGCGCTGTACGACAACGCCGCCCGACGTCGCCTGATCGTGAAGCCGGGGATGACCGGACTCTGGCAGGTGAGCGGACGCTCCAACCTCTCCTGGGAGGAGAGCGTGCGGCTCGACCTCTACTACGTGGAGAACTGGTCGCTCACCTCCGACCTCGCCATTCTCGCGCGCACCGTGCGGGCGGTCATCCGGAGCGAAGGCGCGATCTAGGCCGGCTGCAGCACCATGACCCGCCGCACCCCCAGACCGGGGCTACTGAGCCCATTTGCGGCCATCATCGCCGTTGAACACGCCCGCAATGGGATACGCTCGCGGCGACTGTTGTGCTATTAACATTGGGGCGCTCGCCGTGGAAATACGAAACTACGTCAGGGCGATTCGCCGCTATTGGCCCCTGGTGCTGGCGTCGGCCATTCTGTTTGGTCTGGTGGCAGCCGGATACTCGGTCGTCAAATCACCTGAATACGAGGCGAAGACCAAGGTCTTCGTTTCCGCCGGGTCGGCGGCGTCGATCTCCGATCTCAACCAGGCAAACGACTTCACCCAGCAGGTAGTGCAGAGCTACGTGGGTATCGTGACGACGCCGATGGTGCTGACCCCGGTCATCGCCGCGCTCGACCTCGACATCACTGAGGAAGAACTCGCGGAGAACGTGTCGGCCTCGGCGGAGCCCGCCACCGTGGTCATCGAGATCTCCGCCACGGACACGACGGCCGAGGGGTCCGCTCGCATAGCGAACGCGGTCGCCGACAGCCTCGCGGCCGCCGTGAGCGAGCTTGCTCCCGCCGCCGCAGATTCCGGCGCGGCGATCAGGGTGACGACCGTGCAGGTGGCATCGATCCCGCGATCGCCGTCATCGCCGGGTCCACTCCTTCTTATAGCGCTCGGCTTGATCGCAGGCTTGGGCATCGGCGTGCTCGCCGCGCTCGCCCGCACTCTGCTCGACACCCGCGTGCGCAACGCGCAGGATGTGACGGCCGTCACCACCACACCAGTGCTTGGCGTGATCGCCCACGACCCGAAGGCGAAGACCAGGCCACTCATCGTGCACGATGACCGCCTTAGTGCCCGCGCCGAAGCATTCCGAACCTTCCGCACCAACCTTCAGTACCTCGACTTCGACGGGCGCGAACGCAGCTTCGTGTTCACTTCGGCGATGGAGGGTGAAGGTAAGACCACCACCATCGCCAACCTCGCGCTGGCGCTCGCCGATGGTGGTCGGACCGTGGTCTTGGTGGACGCCGACCTGCGCCGCCCCAGAATCGCCGAGACAATGGGCGTCGAGGGCGCCGTCGGGCTCAGCGACGTGCTGATCGGCCGTGTGAGCGTGGATGACGCGCTCCAGCCCTGGGGTCACGGCGGACTGCAGGTGCTCGCCGCGGGCCGGATCCCACCGAATCCGAGCGAACTGCTCGGATCCCAAGCGGCCGCAGACACGATCGACCGGCTGGTCGAGCTGTTCGATGTGGTGCTCATCGACTCGCCGCCGCTCCTCAGCGTCTCCGACGCAGCCATCCTCAGCAAGCAGACCGGCGGAACCATCGTGGCGGTCGCGGCGGGCCGCACCACCAAGGCTCAACTCTCCGGCGCACTGGACATGCTGGAAGCGCTCAAATGCGAGACCGTGGGAGTGGTTCTCACCAAGGTGCCGACCAAAGGTCCTCACGCCGCTACCAGCATGAGCGCCTACTCGGCCAATGTCGATGCCGAGCGCGAGCAGACCCCCACCGATCGCGCGTAGAAGATCGTCGTGAAGATCCTCGCCGTCGTCTCCCACTTTCCGATGCCGCAAGACCACGGCGACGCTCTTCGGCGGCTGATGGTGCTTCAGGCACTCAACCAACTCGGCGAACTCACCGTCGCGGCGGCCCTTCGCCCCACCTCGACAGAGGCGGACGTGGCGGCTCTGAAGGCCGCGCTCCCTGGCGCACGGGTCATAGTGGGTCGGCTGTCCACCGCGGCGGGCGGCACGCTCCTGGCGAAAGCACTCCGCACCGCGAAAGGGTTGATCACGGCAACCCCGCCGTGGGTGTACCAGCAGTGGAGCCCGGCGCTCGCGGCATCCATTCGACGGCTCGACGGCGCGGACTTCGACGCGGCGCTGCTCGTGGGGGAAAGCTCGGGCGCCTACGCGGCCTCGGTGTCGACGAAGCAGGTGGTGTGGGACAAATCGAACGTGCTCTACGCCAGCGATCTGCAGACCATCCGTTCTCGGCCCTCCCTGCCTGCAGTGCTGCGGGCCCTGCTCACGTTGCCGGTGACGCGGGGTTTTGAAGCCCGGGTGCTGAAGCGCGCCAGCGATGTTTGGGTGACCTCCGACGAGGAGGCGGTGCGTCTCGAGAGGCACTACGGGCGACGCGCCTCCGCCATCGTGCCGTCCTGCGTGAAGATTCCGGATGCGACGGCCGCCATCGATCCGTCGAGCCGAGTCCTCGCGTGGATGAGCACGCTCTCCTACCGTCCGAACTGGGACGGTCTGCACGCGTTCCTCCGAGCCAACGATGCCGCCTTGACGGCGCGGGGCATGCGGCTGCGCGTGATCGGGGCGGGAGCCTCGGCCGGGCAGATCCGCACGCTCGCGGGCTTCAGCTCAGTGGACTATCTCGGCTTCGTCGACGATCTGCGTGATGCGTTCGCCGGCGTAGCCTTCGCGATCGTGCCGGTGTGGGCCGGCGCCGGCGTGAAGCTGAAGACGCTCACCTTCCTCGGCCTCGGCGTTCCCGTGGTCAGCACGCCCGTGGGAATGGAGGGCATCCCGCTGGATGCCGCGACCGGGATGTTCGAGACGCCTGAGGCATTCACCTCCGCCATCGACGCCCTCACTCCGGATGGGCTGCTAGCGGGCTCCGAACGCGGCAGACGCATCGTGGAATCCCATTTCGCCCCGGACTCGTTCCTCGGGCACGTCACTGCGGCCGTGGCGAACCTGTCGTCCACCGCGGTGGATCCCGCCTCGTGAGATTCAGACGACGCAAGGCCGCGCGGATCGAAGTCGCAGGCGACCTCGGCGACGCGCTTCCGCGCACCTCGTCCACGTTTGGACGCGTGCCCGAGCTCGTGCTCTACTCGATCTCTCCCCTTGCCACCCTCATCACGGCACCGCTTCTGGCCCACGGGCTCGGCCCGGTGGGGCGGGGGCAGTACGGGGTCGCCACGGCCGTGGGGATGTTCGCGCTGACGCTCGGCGCGTGGGGCCAGGCCGAGACTTACCTCGGCGAGGCGCGAGCCGGTCGGCTCAGCGTGAAGCAGCAATCCCGCATCACGTGGGTCGGCGGAACCATCGTGGGGGTCCTCACCGCGATCGCCCTGATCGGGCTGGGAATCCCGGTGCTCACGTCGGTGCTCACCGCCGTATGGGTGCCCCTGCTCGCGCAAGCGAACGTGTGGCGGGCAGTGTGCGTGGCACTCGGTCGACTCAAAGAACCGGCTCTGTTCAATGCTGTCGGGCCGATCGCGAGGGTGCTTCTGCTTCTCGTGCTCACCTGGCTCGCCATTCTCAACGTCGACACCGCCGTCACCGCCACCCAGGCCGCACTCGCAGTCGCCGCCGTGACAACGATGTGGCTCGTCGTGCGCAGACTCCCCAAACACCACGACAGCGAACTCGTGCCCGTCCGCACCCTTCTCCACAGCGGTGGTTCGATCATCACGTTCAGCCTGCTCAACGCCATCACCCTGCGCGCGGATCTGGTCATACTGCAACTCTTCGCGAGTGCGAACGACGTGGGCTTGATACGCAGCGCCGGCGAGCCTCACCACCGCGGCCCTCGCCCTGTCTGCGGCATTCAAGTCGCGCATCCAGTCGGCCGCATTCAGTTCGCACTCGGGCGCCTCGGTGGCCAAAGAGGCGCTGCCGGTGCTCGTGCTCGGCATGCTCGGCGCCGGGGTGCTGTGGTTCACCGCGCCGATCCTCGTGCAGGTGTTCTTCGGAGATGAGTTCGTCGACTCGATACCTCTGCTGCGCCTGCTCGGATTCGCCACGATCCCGCTGCTGATGCTCGACCTCGCCCACGGCGTGCTCATCGTGCTTGCCAAGCGCAAGGAGCTGATCTTCGTCGGGGGAGTGGGTGCAGCCGCAGTGCTGATCGGCCTGATCGTGCTGACGCCCCCGCTCGGGGCGACGGGCGCGGCGATCGCCGGGATCATCGGCTACAGCGTGGCCGCCACCGTCTCGTGGGGTGTCGTCATCCGCGACATGCGTGCCACCCGGGCGGCATCCGCCTAGATCGGAAGGGCCGGTTGGGGCCGCTGCCGTGTCGCGGAGAAGTGCACCAGCGTGGTGAGAAGCAGGAAGATCGACAGGGTCGACACCATGCTGGACTCGGCGACGTTGTAGGTGAGAAGACCGAGCGTGAAGATCGGCGCCCAGAAGGTGGAGGTGGATGTGCCGGCCAGCATGCGACGGGTGCCGCGCAGCAGCACGACGATTGCAATGAGAACGAACAGCGCCATGCCCACGATTCCGATTTGCAGCGCTGAATCGAGATAGCCGTTGTGGGCGCTGGGAACCTCGAAGCGCACCGAGCGCTCAACGAAGACGCGCGCGGGCGCGCCGATGTCCCAGGTAGCGCCCCAGCCGTAGCCGCCTACCGGCCGTTCGCCGATCAGCTTGGACACGGCCGCCCAGATGGGTGTGCGCCCGGTGAGAGTGTCGTCTCGTTGGAGCGCTGAGAAGACGATGGATGGATTGGTCACGACGAAGGCGCCGGCGGCGAGTACACCCGCCACCGCGAACGCGAGAGGGGTGAGACGAAAGTTCTCTGGGAAGCGCTTCAGCACACGTGAACAGTGCGGCGAGTCCGATGGTCATTGCCACCACGCCGAGGGCGGTACTCGAACGGGCGAGCAGGAGCCCCGCAAGAAGAGGCGCGAGGCAGGCGAGGCGCTTGAGAACGCCGTATCGGCCTCCGAAATCGAAGGCGAGTGCGGCGATCACGGCGGGCGTGAGTACCTCGGCGAGAAGATTGCGGTGAGTGTAGAGACCGCGGAGCGCGCCGCCCTGATATCCACCGGGCATGAGGCCGCTTGCGGGACTCACGACCGCCAGCGCCACGGACAGCGCCAACACCGCGAGGCCGCCCGCGATCACGCCGGCAAGGATCACTCGCAAGGAGCAGTGCGTGCCGACCAGCACCGCAAGCAAGAGAACGCACAGGGTCGCGACGCTCTGCACGACGGTGATCAAGGGCCCGTCCGACCACACCGCGGTGAGGAAAAGCCACCCGATCAAAGCCAACGCCAGGAGCGGCACGCGGCTGGAGAACACCTTGGCAGCAGTGGGTGCGAGCATGTGCCCCGCAATCACGAGCAGGGAGAGGAGCACCGGAAGAAGCTTGAACGCATTGACGAACTGCGGGGTGCTGAGGAAGAAGAACACCACCGCCACCAGCACGACCCGGCCCCGCGCATGACCGTCCATCCGAGCGGTCGGTCGTGGAACGGCGTGACGGGCATCTGCCATCGCGATAGACCTTGCGATGCGCGGCTGTGCGGGTTGCCCCCGAAGTGACGTGCTCATCGGGCAGGCTCCGGTGCGGGCGCATCCAGCTGCAGTGTCTGGCGATAGATCGTGAACATCGACGCGACCATGCGGTGGATTGTGAAGGCGCTCAAGTAGCGAGCTCTCGCCTTCTCCGACCACTCCAACAGTTGCGCGGGCTTCAGCGAGTCGGTCACGAGACGAGCGATCTCGGCGTCGTTGATGCTGGGGTCGTAGAGCAGCCCGACGGGCGCTTCGCCGAATGCATCCGCGCAGCTGCCGACATCCGGGAGCACGATCGGGCAGCCGGCCGAGAGCGCCTCGAGCGCAACAAGGGGAAGGCCCTCCCATCGGGAGGTGAGCAGCAGGAGATCTGCGCTCGCGTAGGCGTCGGTGAGGTCGGGGATGTTGCCGGCGAATTCCAGCACGTCGTCGAGCCCGAGAGTACTCGCCAGCAACTCCGCCTCGCGCCGGAGCGGGCCATCGCCGAACCAGGTGGCGGTCACCTCGATGCCGCGCGCCTGAGCGACCGCCTGGGCGATCACCCGCACGAAACGGAGCGGGTCCTTCTGCTCGGAGAGTCGGCCCACGCCGATGATGTGGAAGCGCGAATCCGGCATGAATCCGGCCGCCCGCACGCGCGAGCGGCCGGAGCCGACGTCTTTCACGCCGTTCTGCACAGTTCGGACCCTAGACGCCGGGCGCCCGAAATCACGGGTCAGCATTGTGGACACTGAAGTGCCGCATCCGACCAAGACGTGGCCGTGGAACGACAGAAACTTCTCCAGGCCGGTCGGCGGGAAGACGTTGTGCACGTGTTCGATGACCTGATCGGTGCACCGAAGGATGACGCCAGTCGGGCGCTGAGCGCGACGCCCCGCTGATGGGCGTGCACCACCTCATATTTCCCACGTCGAGCGATGCGCGCGATCAGGATGGCGTCGACCACGAGACGCAGTGGTCCGGGCAGCTCGGTGAGGTGATGAATCGGCACGCCGGCAGGGACGGAGGACCAGAGTTCCCCGTGTCGGCGGCCCGCGATGCCGACTGTGTGGCCTCCGGCGAGGAGTGCGGTGGCGAGGTCGAGCACGACCCGCGATACCCCGCCATTCTGCATATCGTCGGCCACGAGCAGAACGCGGAGAGCGCCAGGCTCGTGGGCGGCAACGGGGGGAATCATCGAGCTTTCCTTTCGCGCACGCGTCGGGACATCGCCACGATGAGGTGTGACATGTCCAGAAGTACCGCGTCTGTCACCGTGCCGAGTCGCAGCCCGGATACCACGCCCGTGATCTCACTCTGATGGTCGTCCACGTGCTCAGAACGGTGGTGGCGTCGGGGTGTCACCACCGGGGAGATTCCGAGATCGAATAGCTCGAGCAGCGTGCCGACGCCGCCGTGAGTGATCACCACATCGGCTTCTTCGGCGTAGGCGCGGAAGGCGTCCACATCCACGACGTCGTGCACAGTTCCAGGGAGATCCGTGCGTCGGGTCACACCGAGCTGCCAGGTGATCGACAGCTCGTTGGTGTCGGCCACCTTGAGCACCGCGTCGACCACCGCGTCGAAGCGGTACGGGCGGATGGTGCCGAGAGTGACGAACACCTTGACCGGGCGGGAGAGCTCGACGAGGGGCCAATCGATGGACTCGAAATCGTGGAGCACGCTTTCGATCGATGTCCAGCGACGGGAGTAGGGCATCTCCTGCTGGCTACTCAATCGCGCTAGACCGAGCCCCTGCACGATCCGGCCGGTGATCAGCGACGGAGCCGAGTTTTCGGGCGCGGGGGACGGGTACACGGTGAGTTCCTTCGGGCAGGCGAAGCGCGCGCCAGCTGACGCCCTCCCTTCGGTGCGAAGGGGGCGTTCGTCAGGGACGCGTCGAGATGATGGGACTCTCGGGAAGAGAAGCGAGGTTATATCACACCGGCGAGGTCGGGTTCTACGGTGTTGACTTAGCCTGCACTACGATCCCGGATGGCACAATCACAAGTTCGGGGTACACGAGGTACATCTCAGCGCACGGCATTGCGGATGAGCATGAGGGCATATTCGCGCCACCAGTCGCCGGGGCCCGGACCGCCGTTGCATCCGCCGTCCGATTCGCCCGGAGGCTTGATCCAAAGGTGCGCGTCGACGAGGGGCGAACCGGTGGCGGTGGTTGGGGCGCTCCCGAGCCCCATTCCCATGGGATTGCACCACTCGTTGCCGTCTTCGCCCTGACCGTTGCGGCTGGTATCCACTACGAAATGCTTTCCGCCAACCAGCTTCGACAAGGCGGTGCCATAGGCGACGGTGCGGTCGGTCGGCTTGAAGTTCGACACATTCAGGCTGAATCCGGTGGCACGGTCGACACCGGATGCCCGCAAGCGGCCCGCCATGTCTTCAGCGGTGACCCACTCGGTGTGGCCGGCGTCGATGTAGCTCCACGAGCCCTGATCGGCCAGGAGATCGACCGCGTAACGGATGAGATCGTAGCGTTCCTGCTCCTGGGCCGCGGTGAGGCAGTAGGTGAGGGGAACGGCATCCGGTTCGATAACGACGATGTGGCGGGAGGTGCCCAGCCCGGCTACGAAGGCTCTCGTCCAGGCACGATACTTGTCGGCGCTCACCCCGAAGTTGGCCGAATAGTCTCCGCAGTCGCGGTTGGGAATGTTGTACATCACCAGGGTTGCGACGGCGCCTCGGCTGTCGGCTGCCGTCACGCGGTCGCGCACGGCCGATGTGACATCGGCGTTCCAGTCGCCGAACCAGGTTGCGATCGGCGGATTAGAGGTGGGAGCGCCCTGATTGATCGCATAGACGCATACCGACCGCTCGCCGGGGGCGAAACCGGAGAAGGTCGCCGCGAAGCCGTGATTGTCGCCGAATCCGGGGAAAGATCTGCCGACGTCGGGGCGAGGCGCGTCGGCGATGATCTCCTGCGCTCTTCCGTCGATGTAGACATGCACCGCGATTGCGGAGGTCGTGTCAGGGTCGATTGCCCAACCCGATACGGCAATCCGCCCGTCGGGCAGGCCGGAAGCGGAGTCGAAAGCGCCGAACGGCGTGCCGCCGGCGACAGTGACTGATTTGCAGCCAAGCAGCGTGTTGTCGGCGGGAGCGCCGGCGTTGATTGCGTAGGTGCAGATCTTGCGGGTGCCGATCGCGAGCCCGGTGATGACCACGTCGAAGCCGTGGACGCCATCGGTCGCGTAGGCCTTTCCGACATCCGGTCGTCGAGTGTCTGCCGTAGTGGACTGCCGGAACTTGCCGTCGACGAAAGTGTGAATGGAGAGCGGTCCTGCGAAATCAGGGTCGATCGCCCATCCGACGAGCCTCGCCGTGGCGCCGAAGCCAGCCGTGGCGCTGTCGAAGGCTCCGAACGGCGCTCCGGAGGGGACTGTCACGGTGGCGCACCCGAGAGTCGACTCACGCCCGCCCTGACCCGACACGGTCGTAACGCAGACGCGGTGGCGCCCGGCGGCGATCGAAGGAACGGATATCCGGAAGCCGTGATTGGCGCCGATCGCAGGAAAAGCAGCGGCGACATCGGCCCGGGCCAGGCTTGCGGGGCCGGTGGCTCGCGCGATCCCGTCCACGTCGACCCGCACCCCGATCGACTGCGTGGAATTGGGCAGCGCAGCCCAACCGGTCACCGTCACCGAACCAACAGATGCGATTGCCGAATCGAGCGAGCCGAACGGTGCCGTCGGCGGGGCTGCGGAGGCGGTGAGCGTTCCGAGCGGCGTGAGAATGGCGAGGACGAGGGCCAACGAGCCAAGTCGGGTGAGTGCGTTCACGATGTCTCCTGGTGCGAGCGGGTGCGGACCGCTGAGTGGGCCGTGCGGATTGTCGTGCTGCGGGCTTATCGGGATGCCGCTCGTGCAGGCTTGCGGGCGTCAGGATTCGCGAAGGGCGACCCTGCTGAGGCTCGGGCCGTCGGGAACGCGGAACAACCACGGCGCTCCACCGCGGGCAATCAGCACGATCGCGGTGCCCAGCACGGCGCCGAGCGAGTTGGCGGCGACATCCGCCATCGTGGCGACGCGGTCGGGCAGGAACAGCAACTGGGCCACCTCGGCGCCGGTCGACGCGACGATGCCCACGAGTGGGGCGATCCACCACAGGCGACGCGCGAGCATGAGGGTGAGGAGAAGCCCCAGGGGGCCGAACATCAGCACGTTCGACAGCGACTCGACGAAGGCGTAGTCGAGCATGGACCACAGGCCGTGGGTGTTCGAAAGGGCCGATTTGAGCTGGTCGCGGATGCCGTTGTCCACGCGCGTAGGCCACAGCACGACGGTGGCGCCGAGGCAGGCGTATGCGAGAAGCAGCGCAGCGGCCACCCGGCGAATCCCCCAATTCGGCATACGTTCACCGTAGGCAGCGGGGGAGGGTGGGCGCAGGCCCCAGTGCGGGTGACGTGGGGGTATATAGAGGAGGAGGGCGGCCCCTCGACAGGCTCGGGGAGCGGTGTTGGCTCGGGGAGCGGGGTGTGGCTCGGGGAGCGGGGCGGCCCCTCGACAGGCTCGGGGAGCGGGGTGGAGCGTGGCTCGGGGGCCGCCCTGTGAATCAGATGCTGCTGTGGTCCCGTACTGCGGCCTCGAGCTCGACGAGGCTCGGCGCGAGCGCGGCGTCGACGGCGAGCGGGTCGGAGGCGTTCAGCTGCTGCATGCCGCGGGCGTCCACCGGGGTGGCGTTGATCTCATGCTCGTCTGCGGCGAGTCCGGTCATGATCTCGGTCACGACATCCGACACCGGGCGTCGACCCCAGTCGGCGTTCTGCGTGGTCATCATCGCGGTGTCGGTCGCACCCGGATAGGCGGTGGCCACGTGCACGCCGGTGCCGTGCAGCTCGCGGCGCACCGACTCACCGAAGGCGGCAAGGCCAGACTTGGTGGCGGCGTAGACCGCGTAGAAGGGCATTGCCACGAGGGCGATCTCGCTCGCGATGTTGAGAACGATGCTGCCGTTGTCGGCTGCGCTGCTGCGGAGTCGCGGAAGCAGGGCGCTGGTGAGGAGCACCGGTGCCGTGAGGTTGAGGTCGATCATGGACCGCACCTCGTCGGCACTCGACTCTTCGATGCGACCGGCTCGCACGTTGCCGGCGTTGTTCACGAGGAGGTCCACCGACGGCCAAGACTCGACTGCACGGAGCACGGCGTGCGCGGCATCCGCATCGCTCAGGTCCTGCACGAGGATCTCGGATGTTCCGCCGGCAGCCTGCACCTGGCGGGCGGTCTCGACGAGGGTGTCTTCCCTGCGGCCCACGAGCAGCAGGTGGCCGCCCTTGGCGGCGAAGTCGAGGGCCAAGTGCCTGACCGATTCCCTGGCCTGCACCGGTGATGATGCCGCGGCGGTTGTTGAGATCCACGATGAGGATCCTTTCTGATCGGGGTATCGGGCCGTGGTGACGGTCCGAGCGAACGAGCATCCGTTCTGTACCAGACGGTACCATAAGCGAGGCGGCTTTGATACCGAGGGGTATCAAAGCCTCGTCGATCGCCGTAGAATCGAGGGATGAGCTCTCCTGTGAATGCCGCGATCGGGCGCCCGAGACTCTTCGACGAGGAGGCGGTGCTCGCCAAGCTGACCGCCCTGTTCTGGCGTCAGGGCTACGGTCAGACGTCGATGGCCGAGATCGTGGAGGCCAGCGGCGTGCACAAGCCCAGCCTCTACCGCACCTTCGGCACTAAGGAGCAGCTCTTCGCCACCGTGCTTCGCCGTTACCTGGCCGAGCGAATGGCGATGTTCGCTGCGCTCGTAGACCGGGTAGGCCCCGGGGTCGAGGGCGTGCACGAGTTTCTGCGACTGTTCGAGGCCGACGCGATCTCGGAACGCGGCCGGGACGGGTGCCTCATGGTGATGGCCTCGAACGAACTGCGCGGCACCCTGGCCGACTACAACTTCTCGAGCGATTACCGGCTGCAGTTGGGGGAGCGGCTCGGCATCCTCGTCTCCCAGGCGCTGCCGGATGCCGGACCCGAGACGCTCCAGGCCCGCACCGACCTGCTCACCACCTACCTGCTCGGGCTGCACGTGATCATGCGCTCGGGGGTCGACCCTGAGGAGATTCGCCGCTACCTCAACGCGATGCACGTGGCCGTCGACGCGTGGTGAGGGTTTCTGGGTAGGTGGTTTTCAGGGGCGCGATTTTGCGGGGCGCGGCTTGCTGGGCGGCGCTATCCGGGGCCATGCCTTTTGGGGCGCTTAGGTGCTGGCGGGCTTGGGCTCGAGTTCTTCGGGGGTGGCGGGTTCCGCCTTGTCGCGCTTCTGCCACGGCCAGTGACCGGTGATCTCGAGCTCCAGCGCGAAGCTGAGGAACGTGCGGATGAGCACGATGGCAGCAAGCACGCCCACGCCCTCCAGAGTCGGACCCACCGCCACGGTGCGGATGATGTCCGCGGCCACGAGCAGTTCCAGTCCGAGCAGGATGGAGCGGCCGAGGAATCGGCGGAACCTGCCGTACACGTCCCCTTGCCGCCGCACCAGGCGCGTGACGGCGAACACCGTGGCGAGAATGGCGCCCGCCACGATGGCGATGACGCCCGCAGCATCCACGGCTTTGCCCGCGGTCTCAATCCACTCCTGAAAACCCATGGGGTTCCCCTTCCCAGCTGATCGTCGAGCGCATCCGTCCCCAGTCAAGCGGTCGGCTGCGACATCCGCCAACGGTTGTAAAGTTCGAAGTCGCGTGACACGACGGGAGTGTGGCAATGGACGACGATCGCTCAACGGCATTCTCGAACGAAGGCCGGCCGGTGACCGTGCCCGTCGTCGACGAGACCCCCGCCGCGGGGCTGCGCTCGGCCGAGGCCCTCTCGCGCCGGCTGGACCGCCCGATGGGTCTCCTCGGCGTGGTGTTCCTCTTTGTCGTGCTGGGCCAACTGCTCATCACCGACGCGGGCTGGAGTCTCGTATTCGCGGTGCTGGGGTGGGTCTTCTGGGCCATTTTCGTGGCGGAGTTTCTGCTGCGCGCCTACATCGCGCGCTTCCAGAGCGCGTTCTGGAAACGCAACTGGTGGCAGGTGGTGTTTCTGCTCGTGCCGTTCCTGCGGTTCATCCGTGTGCTGCAGGTGTTCCGACTGGCGCGGGTGATGCGGGTTGCGCGGGCGGGGGGCATCCTCTCCGCCGGGGTTCGCGGAAGCAGGTCAGCCGCACGCCTACTCTCGAGCCGGATCGGCTGGCTCATCGCCCTCACCGCCGTGGTCGTGCTCGCGGCCAGCCAGCTGCTCTACACGTTCGGGCTGCAGGCCAACTACGGCGACGCACTCTACGAGGCCGCCCTCGCGACCATCACCGGGGGAGGGATCACCACGCAGGACCCGTTCTCGCGGATCCTGCACGTGACGCTCTCCCTCTACTCCGTCGCCGTCTTCGCCACCCTCGCGGGGTCGTTGGGTGCGTTCTTCCTGCGGGGGGATGCGGCGCGGGGGTGACGGGGGTGTGGGGGTGCGGTGCGCGGTGCGCGGTGCGCGGTGCTCGGTGCTTGGAGGCTCGCGGCCCGTGCCCGCTTGGCTTGGTTGCGCCGGTGTTCGGTGCCGGGGGCGTGGCGGTGCTCACGCCCGTGCCCATGCCCGCGCCCGTGCCGGCGCGGTTGAGGAGTGCGGGGTTCCCTTGACCCGGTGTCGGGTGCTCGGTTGCGCGGTGCTCGTGCTCGGTAACCGCGAACGCGGTGTCCGACGTCCCGGTGCCGCGAGCTCGCGACCCGTGGTGGCTTGCCCGGTTGCCCTTACCGCGCGATCCCGCCTGCGGACGTGCCGGGTCCGGCCGCCGCGTCATCCGCCACTGCCTGGACGCTCCTTGATTCGCCCGCTTGTTTGGCCTGCGTCGATCTCGTGTGGCGCCCGTCTCCACCCCCCTCTTAAGCCCTCCCCTTCCCCCCATCTCCTCTTAATCCCTCCCCTCCGCCCCATCTCGGGCCTGGCGAGACCGCGCACCCCACTCCACAAGCCAAATTAATCGAACATACGTTCGAAAAAGCTGGTAAACTGAACCATGGCCAGCACATCCAACGCAACACCAGCGGCGATGTCGCTGGCGGGTTCGTGGGGTGCGGACGACCCGTCAATCAACGCGACCCGAGCGGGCGACGCCGGCGCTGAATCGAGCGCACCGTGGGCTCAGGCCGGAGGGTTCCTTGTAGGCGAGCCTCTGGCAGGCGAGCCTCTGGCAGGCGAGCCGGTTCGAGGCGGCCTCCCTCAGTCAGCCTCTCGCGCGGCGGCCTCTCTCACGGCGGCCTCTCGCGCGGCGCGCCACCGGTAGCGGAGACGGATGCCGAAGAGCCGGGATTCCCATCGGTTGACGGCCTGGCGGAACTGTCCGACGACGCGCTCGCCGCACGGATTCGGCAGGGCGGCGAGATGCGTCGCAGGATCGACTCGATCAACGCGATACTCGCTGGCGAGGCCGCCCACCGCTCGGACCGATCGCGCGGCCACCAGGGTTTCGCAGCCCGCCAGGGCGCCGCGACCCCCGAGGCCGCACTGCAAAATCTCACCGGAGTCAGCTTCTCCGAGGCGAAAGCCTTGACGACCATGGGTGCCGCCCTCGCCGAGCAACCCGCCTGGCTCACTCCGGTGCTGAACGGCGTGACCGACGGGTCGCTGTCCGTCGCATCCGCAGCGGCGATCACCAGAGGACTTGGCAGTCCCACTCCGGATGTCGCGGCCGACGACCTCCTCGGCGCGGCCACCGAACTCGTCGGCTTGGCCAAAGGCAGCACCCCGGAAAGCACGGCGAAGTCGGCGCGCACTCTTCGGGAGCTTCTGGATGTCGCGGCCATCGCCGACATCGAAGCTCACCGGTACTCCCGCCGATCGCTGAAATGGTTCGAGCAGGGCGACGGCACGACGCGCATGACGGCCGTCCTTGATCCGGAGTCGGCCGCAATCATCACGGGCGCCATCGACACCGTGATGTCGCCGCGACGGGGCGGACCACGATTCGTCGACCCAGCGGATGTCGCCAAGGCGACGACCATGGCGGACGATCCCCGCACCAACGAACAACTCGCTGTCGACACCCTCGTCGAGATCGTGAATCTCGCGACGCGCGCCGCCAACTCCGCAATCGACCCGACAAAACTGTTCGGCGATCGGTCACCGGCGGTCCGCGTGCACGTTCAAGCCGAGACGCTCCACGCAGGTCAGGGTGCGGCCAGCCTCGAGGGGCAAAGCGCACTCGTGAGCGCTGCGACCGCCGAGCGCTACGTCTGTACGGTCGGAACGATCCCCATCATCTTCCGCGGCGAAACCGCCATCGACGTCGGATCCACTCAGCGACTCCACACACCTAAGCAGCGGATCGCCATCGCCGCTCAGTGGAACGGATGCGCGTGGCCGGACTGCCGGCACCCCGCCTTCGCAACCGAAGTGCACCACATCGAAGCGTTCAACGGTCGCAACACAACGCTGGACAATGCGGTGCCCCTGTGTCGCTTCCACCACATGCAGCTCCACGCAAACAAGTGGCGGATCACCCGAGATCCCGACGGAGCCCACTGGCTCAACCCGCCGCCCCAATTGCAGTCGGGATCGCCGCCCGGGTCGCAGCCCGCACAGCCGCCCCAACCGTTGGGCCGCTCCGCGCCCAGGGCTCAGCCCCCGCGGCCGCCCCAACCGCCGGACCACTCCGCGCCCGGGTCGCCGCCCCGATCGTCGGGCCAGTTCGCGCCCGGATCGCAGCCCGCGCAGCCGCCCCCATCGTCGAGCCACTCCGTGCCCGAGTCGCCACCCGGTCCGCGCCAGCCGGATGCAGTCGACGCCTGCGCGACTCCGATCGGGCCGCGACGGTTGCGCTCCAAGAGCCCGCTGGGCGGCGGTAGACCGCCCGCGCCACATGGGTGACCGGCAAGCGGGGCCGCCGCGAGAAGGGAGACGGCACCGCTGCGGCAACCACCGCGGCGCGCAGGTAAGCGCTGTGCGAGCAGGCCCCCGCCGGGCAGGTGATGGCACCGGTGCCGCAACCAGCGGCGCGCGGGTGAGAATGTGCGAGCGCGAGCCGCCCCAACAGGGAAATGACGGCCACATCAAAGCAGGCATCGGACGAACAGGGGCGTATCCGAACTGACCCAGCTCCGAACCATCCGCAAGTTGGAGGAGAAAGCTACTTAGCGCACGTCACGTTCGTCGTCCCCGAACCCGTATACGTGTAATCGCCGAGACACGAGACCTGATTACCCAACGGACCCGCCCCGTACGGCAAGTGAATCCACACACCCCACTTGGCCGTATTCGTCGCACTGTTGCGAGCGAAAACGTTGCGCATCGCCCATCCGCTCTCACTGGCATTCGTGGCATAGCCATAACCGGGACTGTTCCGTCCCACGTTGTCGGCCACCACCCAGTCGTTACCCTTCACCAACACCCAGTCGTAACCGGACTGACCAGGCGCCTTACCGGTGAGGTTGTTCCCCGCCACAACACCCCAGCTCGTTCCGGACTTCACCTCGATCGACTGCGCACCAGTCTCCGAAATGGTGTTCCCGATCACCCGCACTCGAGAAGTCGTATCGGGCAGACATCCGTTGTACCGACACCAGTTGTTCGACGACGTACCTATATACACACCTTCGCCGTACTGCGGCAGCACCAACCCGGCACGACGAATCGTGTTGTAGGTGACATCCGAATCGCTGGTCTGATTGCGCAGATGCACAGCCTCATAACCGATGTCCTCCACAAGCAGATCGGTCACCACAACACGATCGCTGTTGATGACCGTCACACCCTTGAAGCTGTTTCGCACCGTGAAACCCGCGAACACCACATCGTGCTGCCCACTCACATTCAGCACATTGCCCGACTCGTACCCACCGGACGTGAGTATCGCCGTCCGCGGACCACAGATCCAGATCGGCGCCGACTTCGTTCCCGACTTGTACAGCGAGAACGTGCCCACATAGGTTCCCGGATTCAGACGGATGACCGTACCGCTCGTCGCAGCAGAAATAGCCGACTTGAGCGCACTCGCCGTACTCACCGTCACCGTCGCCGCAGGACACGTGGCATACCGATGCGACGTCGACGGCAGGAGGTGCTGAGCCACAGCCGAAACGGGAGCGGATGTCACCGCCGACGCACCACGCGAATCCAGCGCAGTCACGACATAGGTGGAGGTCTGCCCGGGAACAACACTCACATCACGGAACGACGACACATCCGCAGACACCTTCGCGAGCGTGAGATAGGTCCCGACACTCGTTGCACGCTTCACCGAGAAACCGTACGGAGTCTCAATCGTCGCGACCCAACTGACCGTCACACCGGCATCGGCCACCGTGGTCGACGCCACGAGAGGCGCGACCGGCTTAGGTGCCGGCGCAGATGTAGGCGCAGGAACGGGAGTAGTTGGAGACGGCGAAGGGGTCGGAGTGACCGAAGGGGACGGCTCACTCGTCGCCTCACCGGTCGAATCCACCGGAGAACCGCCAGCCGAGGTCCCATCCGTGCCAGCACCCGTGCCAGCACCCGAGCCAGCACCCGAGCCACCATCAGTGCCGGCACCCGTGCCGGCACCTGCGTCAGTGCCGACACTCAGCATCAGTGCCGACCTCAGCTCCAGAACCACCATCCGAACCGGCAGGTTCCGCACCGGTTCCACCCGACGGCGCAACCACAGCAATCGCAGCAGCCGGATCGGTACTCGTCAGAAACGTGTCGACAGTGACATCGTTACCGTTCGACCGTGGGTTGTGCTCCCCGGTCGGCCGGATCCGCAACTCGTGCACCTCATCTTGCAGACCAGACGTGGTGAACATCGTCACCCCGAACAGCTCGGTCGCTGAGTAGCCATCAATCGTGGCGACGAGAGTGTCGTCGATGATCACATCGGTAAGTCCAGAAGTCGGTGACGTCCGACCGATCCAGGTGACACCGGTACCGGCGAAAGAGAGTTCGGCAACCCCGTCACCGGTCAGCATCAACGCCGTTCGATCCCCATAGGGAGAGGCCACCTTGCGCCAGTCACCGGTGTAACTGGTCTTCCAGTCCGACTGCTCCGACACACTGGTAGCCGAAATCCCGGTCGCAGACGTCGCAGACGTCGCAGCGACCCGCGACGAGACAACGCTCGAGCCCTGCACACCGACCACGATCGGAAGACTCACAAAAAGCACGAGAGCGAGAGCGGATGCTGTACCCGCCATCAACGGACGATCCCGCAAAACCGCACCGAAAGCGCCGACACCCACAGGCCGAACGCGCTCGAAAAGACCGGAAGGTCGTGCCCCCGCACGACCACCCTGACCTTCTGTTAGCGCAGCGAAAAGCGCATGCGCCCCCCGCCGAATCCCCCAATTCGACATGCCCCAAAGTTACCCCGGAGACGAAACTGGGGGCA
Source organism: uncultured Actinomycetota bacterium (assembly GCA_963756375.1). Lineage (GTDB taxonomy): Bacteria > Actinomycetota > Actinomycetes > Actinomycetales > Microbacteriaceae > Marisediminicola. Next base: position 2,772,860 of record CAVWNJ010000005.1, read on the forward strand.
GTCTCAGACTGCCCCCAGTTCGGGTGAATCGCTTCTCAGCGAATCGCGAAGACTACTTCTCGCACGTCACATTCGTCATGCCACCGACCGTGGAGGTCGCTGTGTTGAGGCACGAAACGCGGTTACGCAAGTCGACATTGTTGGGCTTGTGAATCCAGGTACCCACCTTGGCGGTGCTCTTCGCGTTGTTGCGCACGAAGATGTTGTCCATACCCCATCCGGCGAGACTCCCGTTGGTGCCATAACCGAACTCGGAACTGGACGTTCCACCGTTGTCGGCGACCAACCAGTTGTTGCCCTTGATGAGCACCCAGGCCTCACCACCACCGTTGATGGTGTTACCGGCGACGACACCATCCGACGCCCCGCCCTTGATCTCTACGGCCTGCGCACCGGTGTTGGAGATGGTGTTCTTGAACACCGAGATGCGCACCGTACGGTCCACCTTGCAGTTGTTGTAGAGGCAGAAGTTGCTGTCAGAGGTACCCACATAGACACCTTCGCCATACTTGGCGACCTTCATGCCGGTGTAACGGATGGTGCTGTACTTGATCTCGCTGTCGGAGGTCTGGTTACGGAAGTGCACTGCCTCATAGCCCACACGCTCGATGAGCATGTCGGTCGCGGTGATCCGCTGGCTGTTGATCACACTGAGACCCTTGAAGTTGTTGCGCAACGTGATTCCGGCAACGACGATGTCGTGCTTGGAGTCGATGGTGAGCGCCTTACCCGACTGGGGCGTTCCATTGGTGAGCACAGCGGTGCTCGGACCACAGATCCAGATCGGCTTCGACGCAGTACCGGATCCGCCGACCTTGAAGCTGCCGGTGTAGTTACCGGGTGCGAGACGGATGACCGTTCCGGCGGTAGCCGACGCGAGAGCCGATGCGAGCGCGGACGACGTCGACACGTTCTTCGTGGCCGACGGACAGTTCGAGTAGCGGTGCGGCGTGTACGTCGACACGGACTGGGCGGTCACCTTCACCGGACCTTCGACCTTCAGCGCTTTGCCGGAGGAGTTCAGGTAGGTGGTGGTGTAGGCCTCGGATGCTCCGGGCTTCACACTCACATCGAGGAACGCCGTGCGACCGGAGAGGGTCGCAGCAACGACCTGTGCGCCACCGTTGGTGGACCGCTTGATCACGGTCTTCGCGGTACCGGTCGGCAGCGACCATCCGAGCGCCACACCCCAACCGTTCGCTTTGGCCTTGAGGCTGCCCACCGTCGACGTGGTGGTCGTGGTGGTCGGCGCCGCAACCACGGTCGCAGCCGCGGTGGTGGGGGTCGACGAGGTCGTGGTCGACGACGTGGTGCTGCTGGTTCCGGCATCCGTCACGACGATCGCATCGATCAGCAGGTTGGATCCACCGGACTTGGCGTTCTTTGCACCGGTACGCACGATCTCGATCGTGTGGCTGCCGGCACTGAGGGTTCCCGACGTGAACACGGGGACCTGCCAGCCGTTGGACGGCGTGTAACGGTCGACCGTCGCGACCTTCTTGCCATCGATCAGCACATCGGCGATACCGGACGTGGCCGAGGTGCGACTGACCCAGACGACCTTCGTACCGGTGAAGGTGAGCTTCGCCGAACCGGTCGAGTTGAGGTAGTTGGATGCTCCAGCGCTGTCGCTACCGGAGGACATCTTGCGCCAGCTTCCGGAGTACGCGATCGCGGCATCCGATTCCTGGAAAGTCTTGGTGGTCGCAGCCGATGCGCTGAGGGCCGGAGCTGCAGTGAGCTGTGCGACGGTGATGACGCTGGCCAGCAGAAGCATGGCGGTGGTGAGGGCGGTAACCCGGGTTCTCATGTGTCGACGCGGACGTGCGAAGAGGGTGCTATCACTCAAAGGTTGCCTCCAGGGCGGTTCGGTTCGTCGGTCACGCCGCAGGGTTCGCGGCGGGGGTAAGTGTGTATTCGCGCACGGTCGATTCGGAGACCGGGCACTCGGTGGTCACGAGCGCGGCCTTCAGGAACGCGACCGTCTGGTAGACGTACTGCCAGGCGAGTTTCGACAGCGTGAGACCCGACTTGTCGCCGAGCATGAGGATTTCGCCGTCGTAGCAGCGCTCCACGAGCAGCTGCGCACGAATGAGGTGCGGAGTCGCGGAAACGACGGCGACACTCGACCAACCGTGCTGCTCGGCGAGCCGGGCGAAGGCATCCGCCTCACCGAGAGTGGTGAAGGGTTCGCTGTGCATACAGAACACGTGCACGCCCTGGCGGGCAACGTTGCACGGCGCGAACTCTTCGGCACTTCGACCGCCCGAAGCGGGAACCGAGATGACGAGGTTGTTGCTGAGTCCGGCATTGATGAGTTCGTCGTTGGCGATTCGGCGACGCGGCTCGACCGAAGGGCCGAGCACGAGCACGGCATCCACTTTCGCCGGCTTGTCGACAACGGGGTAGACGTAGATCGGCAGCCCGATGGTGAAGATGGCGATGACGGCGGATGTGACGACCGCGACGAGCGCGAAAGCCGTTTGCAGGCGCCGTTCACTCATCAATACCAACTCGTTTCACAGTGTGTTTTCGGGCGCAATGTGAAGCGCCCGCAGGCGCAAATCGGCAGTGATTTCATCGCAGTGATACATCGGTCGAAGCGGATGCTCCGACTCGCGACCCCCAGGTCACGGCACGGGAATGGAACCGATTTCTCGGTGTCTGTACGACCCCCCGTGGCACCCACAGTAACTGATCACGAGACGGTAACGGAAGTGCAGGCAGACAAATCGTTCCACCCCCCTGTTCGCTGACCGAATGGGCGGACCCCCACACGGTCACAGGTGAGGGTGGCTCATGCGGGGGCGTGTGACTTCGGACTAGATCGACGAGCGAGCATTCCCGCCGGTCGAGCCCGTCGAGACCGCCGCGGGTGCGGATCTCGACAGGCTCGATCAGCGGGCTTCCGCGCGGTCGAGGCCGCCGGGACCTCAGCTGGTGTGGATCTCGACAGGCTCGATCAGCGGGCTTCCGCAGGGCCGGCCGAGACCTCAGCTGGTGTGGATCTCGACAGGCTCGATCAGCGGGCTTCCGCAGGGCCGGCGGTGTGGGAAACCCGCACTACAGTCGCTTCACCATCTCGATCTCGTTCGCGGTCGAGTCGAGCGTGTACGGCACCGTCACTCCCGTCGCCTCGTACCCACGGCGCTCGTAGGCCCGTTGCGCGCGGTGGTTGCGCTCGTGCACGTGCAGAGTCAACGTCGCACCCTCGGTGTGCGCCCAACTTTCGACCGTCGCGAGCAGGGCATCCGTCAGCCCCACCGCACGGCCGCGGACCTCCGGTGCCACATACACACCAACCAGAAGCGGTCCAGTGGTGGAATCGGGAACGAAGCCGGCCATCGCGCCGACCCAGCGTCCGTCGTCTGCGATCGCCACCACGGAAATGCCGTGCTCGGCGAGACCTCGGAGTGCGCGCATCCGCCACTCGGCCTCGTCGTGCTGAAGTGCATCGCGGAGCGTTTCGGCGTACGCGTCAGGCGTGTCGCGGAGCATCTCGAGCCGAAGGTCGCGAACCTCGCGCCAGTCAGCTTCGGATGTCCGGCGAATGGTGAAGGCAGGGTGACTCATCGCAACGACGTTACCGGTCCGGGCGGGCCCGTCGCCCGCACCACCGAGTTGCCCACTTTTGCGGTGAATGCGCCCCGGAAAACGTTTCCCGAGCGCAGAAGTGGGCAATTCGGTGAAGGGAGCCCGGAATCCGCCCCGGGCGCCGGCGCCCCGTCGCCCCCGTGCCGCCCTGTCGCCGAGCGGGTCGCACGGTGCGTTGCCCGTTCGCCGCGCGGCCCAAACCACCGAGTTGCCCACTTTTGCGATGAAAGGGCCCCGGAAAACGTTTCCCGAGCGCAGAAGTGGGCAACTCGGTGAGGTGAGGGCGAGGTGAGGTGAGGTGAGGCGAGGGAGGACGAGGTGAGAGGAGTCGGTGACGAGGAGGAGGAAGAGGTGAGAGGAAGGGGCGAAGAGGCGACACGAGCCCCCGAATCAACCCCGGGCGCGCGCCGCCAACCGCCGATACACGGGCCGCCCGAGCAACGCCGCACCAAGAAGCGCCAACCGCCGGATGTCGCGTCGCCGAGCAACAGCAACAAGCCCCCGCACCCCGATCTGAGCCCGGGCAGCCGCGAACAGGGTGCGCTCCTCAGACGCGGGATACGCCCCCGACGTCGCATCCTTCAGCGCCGACGCCACAATGAACCGGTGCTGGTAGTAGGCGTAGTCCGCAGAATCGCGCACCCCGGCACCGAACGAGCGGGCCGCGGTCTCCACCACAGCGCCGACAGCGAGCAGCGACTCGCTGCGCTTGCGTCCGGACCGAATAATCGACCCCGACCGCAACACGTAGCGGTACACCACGGTCGGCACCGCGGTCACGGTGCCGGCACCGGCCAGCAGCTGCGCCACCATCGCCTGGTCGGAGTGCACCTGAATGCGCCAGAACTGGATCGAGAGCGCTAGCGACCGCCGGAAGAGCTTGTTCCAGAGGTGTCCGCTGATGCGCCCGGTGAGAAAGAGCTCAAACGCACGACGCCCATCGAATTCGCCGGTCAGGGCCACATCGCCCACCGGCTTCTCGCCCTTGCCCGACACATATCGGGCCCCGGCCACCACCACATCGGCATCGGATGCCCGCGCCGCCGTGAGAAGGGTGAGCAGCGCGTCATCCGGCCAGTCGTCATCGGAATCCACGAACCACACGTACTCACCCGTGGCGAGGTGAGTGGCCCGCTCCCGCGCAGCCGCAACACCCTCGTTCCGCTCGGCCTGCACCGCGACGATGCGCGGCCTCGCAAGAGCCGACGCATCAGCCGACGCTCAGCGGACGCCCCAGCCGACGCCCACCGACGCCCACCCGACGCGCCACCCGACGCCTCAGCCAACCGCGACGCGATCTGGAACGTGTCGTCGGTCGACCCGTCATCCACGATCACGATCTCGAACGTCACATCCCGCTGCCGCAACAGCTTCGTGACCGCCTGCTCGAGGTGGTCCGCCGCGTTGTAGGCGGGCAACACCACCGACACCTCGACGGTCATGCGCGTCGCTTGGCCGTCGCCGCGATCGTGGTGCGCAACACCTTGAGCAACGCCTCACCACTCGAGTCGGGGGAGAAGCGATCGAGCCAACGATCGATTCCCGAAACCTCGATGGCGGATGCCCGCACCACCGCATCGGCAAGGTCGGACGGATCAGCCGTGAGCGCGAGCTCACCGGTGATGCCGGGCACCACGGCATCCGCGACACCGAGCGCACCCGACACGGCGACGGACGGCACACGAGCAGCGGCGGCCTCCACGAGCACGTTGCCGAAACCTTCCCGGTCCGACGGCAGCAAGACGACAGAGTTGGCGGCGAAGTGGTCGAACCAGTTCTCCACCCACCCCATCGACGTGAAGGTGACTCCGCACGCCTCAGCCTCGGCGATGAGCTTGCCCTCGAGCGGACCGCCACCGAACGAGATGACCTCGGCGTTGATGCCGCGCTTCTTGAGCTCCTGAGCGGCATGGATGGCGCGTTCCGGACGCTTCTGCACCACCAGTCGGCACGGCAGAACCAACTGCACACCGTGCTCGACACCGGGTGTGCGCGCCACGGTCACACCGGTTTTCACCTTCGCGGTCGCCGGATTCGGCACCACCGTGACCCGCTTGCCCGACACCCCGAAACCGCTCACGAGTTCGCCGGCGACCGGGTGGGAGATAGCAATCACGTGATCGGCGAAACGGTAGATGGCTTTCGCCGTCCACACCTTGGCGAGGTGACTGGCGGATGCCCCCGCGAGCCCGAGCGACACCAGGTTGCGCTCGCTGATGATCACCGGCGGGCTCTTCTTGCCCATCAGGCGTCCGGCGGAGATGAGCACGAGGTTGGCGTGCGCCTGCAGAGCGACGGCGACATCCGGCTTGATCGTCTCGAGGAGGTCGGCGACCGCACGCGCCTTGCCGAGCTGACCGGATGCCCCCGCCACCGTGTGCGCCGTGGTGCCATCGGGCAGGTGACTCTCGGTGGGTTTACCCGACGTGGTGATTACCGAGACGGTGTGCCCGCGACTGACGAGCCATCCCATCCACGTGCGCGCCACGAATTCGGCACCACCGCCGTGCAGGGAAGGCACCACGAAGGTGATGTTCAGCGAGCCGGTGGCGGGCGTGGGGGAGGTCACGGGGTCTCCTTGGTGTCTGGTGCGGTGTCTGGATCGGTGTCTGGATCGGTGTCGTTCTTGCCGGCGGTGCCGGCGGTGCCGGCGTTCTTGCCCGCGTCACCGGCAGGCTTGCGCGCGGATCGGAGCAACGAACGCGCACCGGCGATGGCCTTGAGGTCGCGCCGGAATGCCGGCCACAGCAGGGCGAGCAGCCCGAGCGCACCGAGGAGTGCTGCGATTCCCACCACGATGCGCAGAATCAGCTGGTCCTCGGGGAGGAATGCGGTGGAGAGGTACGACACGAAGGTGGCGAAACCGTAGGCGCTGATGGTGCGCATACCGTTGAAGAAGAGTCCGCGAGCGGGGGCATCCGACGACCGGGCCACCCACCACAGGCTGAACGGCCAGATCAGCGCACTCGCAAAGGCGTAGGCACCGGCCACACCGTACAGTCCCCAGAACCCGCCGATCACGATGATCACGATCATGATGGGCCGCGCGATGAGCGAGAACCGCAGATTCGCGCGAGTGAGTCCCTTGGAGAGGTACACCCAGTTCGCCGCATATCCGGCCGTCTGGAAGAACCCGGCGATGAGCAGGATCTGGAACACCGGAACACTCTCGAGCCAGGTCTCGCCGAGCGCGATGTAGATGATCGCGTAGGCCTGCGCACCGAGCAGGGCGAAGACACCACTCACCAGGTGCAGCATCACCGTCTGCCCGAGCAGGATGAACGCGTCGTACCGCGGCTTGTTGCCGTCGAGCCGCGACAGCACCGGCAACGCGACCCGGGTGGATGGCCCATTCAGCTGGTTGAGCGGCAGGAGCATCAGCTGGAATGCCCGGTTGTAGAGACCCACCGGACCCGCACCGAGCGTGGCTCCCAGCACGACGGAGTCGGTGTTGCGACTCGCGTAGTTGAGCAACTGAGCGCCGACGATGTTGGCACCGAAGCTCAGGAACGGCCGGATCGACTCTTTCGGATGCCAGAAGTGCGGGAACCATGGCGTGACGATGATGAGGATGCCGAGGAGCAGAACGAGCTGCGACACCTGCTGGGTGACGAGCGCCCAGTAGCCCCAGCCGATCGACGCGAGGTAGATGCCCAGCCCGAGCGCGAGCGCCTGCGCACTGACCTCGGCGATGGTGAGCCGCCGAAAGTTCATCTTGCGGTTCAGGTCTGCACGGAACTGCGTGACGATGCCGTTGAGCAGGAAGGTGGACGACAACACCATGGCCACGAGCACCAGGCGCTGGTCGTCGTAGAAGTTGGCGATGAGCGGCGCCAGCGAGAACACGATGATGCACAGCAGCAGCCCGATGCCCGAGTTCACCCAGAACAGGTTGTCCTTCTGGGCCGGCGTGAGCACCTTGGCCTGGATGGCGGCGGATGCGAGGCCGAAGTCACGGAAGATCTCACCGATGCCGATCAGCGCGGTGACCATCGCGACCACGCCGTAGTCGCTCGGTCCGAGCAGGCGCGCCATGATGACCACGCCCGCGAGCTGCACGGTGATGCGCACCGCCTGGCCGGAGAGGATGGTGACCGCACCGCGCGCAGCGACTCTCCCGAGCCCCGGATTCGCGCCGGAGTCGTGCGTTTCGCTCATCGACCCGCCCCACGAGCAGGCGCGAGCAGCGGACTGGCACTACGCCACCCGACCGCCGGCCGGAGGAAGGTGGTGCTCTTCGTCAGCGCGGGCGGCGCCTCCGGGAACAGCCCGAGCAGGAAGAGCAGTCCAATAAGTAGGTGCAGCGAGCGCACGGCGTCGATCGCATTGAAGTTGGAGATCGCGATGATGAAGGTGAGGATCGCGGCAGCGGAGGCGACATCCCGGCCCCGAAGCGAGTTGACCAGGAGCGCCCCCACCACGAGGAGGAAGAGCGCGAGCCCGGGGATGCCGACACTGATCATGAGCTGCAGCACCGAACTCTCGATCACGATCGGGTTGAACAGCCGCCCGGTGATGCCGGATGTGCCGGCTCCGGAACCCAGCCAGCCCGTGAACTCGGATGCCTTGAGCGCGGTCTCGAATCCGATCTCGCGAGCGACCGTGGACCCGGCCGACTCCGACGACGCGGTGCGTTCGGCGAGGGGCGAGTACCGCAGCACCACGAAGGCGGCGAGTGCCCCGCCGACGGTGAACAGGCCGAGCCGCCACACCGAGCGCTGCACGCCGAAGAGCAGGATGCCGAGAACGGCGGCGAGGAGTCCGATGGCGAGAGCGGCGATCGACCCGCGCGTCACGGTGGCGACCACGCCGATGGCCGCACCTCCGCCGAACACGAGGTAGCGCATCCGGCCGGTCTCCAACCACCGCACGATGCCGAGCACCGCAGCGGGGGCGAGGTAGGCACCGGCCGCGATCGGATGCCCGAAACTCGCCACGGCGCGGTACACCGACCAGTGCTGATTCACCGGGTCGCCGAACGCGCTGTAGATGGGGTCGAAGAGGGGGGAGCGACCGAGCGCGATCTCGATGCCCGCATAGATTCCCACCGCGAAGCCGGTGATGATCCACGCCTCGCGGAGCAGCCTCGCCTCGGTGTGCGCGTTCGGCACCAGCATCACGAGGAACGCACCGAGCGTGATGCTGATGATCCAGGAGATGCTGAAGGCGAGCGTGTCTGACATGACGGTGGTGAACACGGTCCAGATCAGAAAGAACACGGCGGCGAGCACCGCGTAGGCGCGCGGGGCAGTGAGTCGCACGGAAGGCGATGCGTCGTGTCCCTGCCGGAGCACGACGCGCCTCAGCACCCAGATGACCACCACCGCGGTGATCATGGGCAGAGCGCTGAAGACGCCGTCGCCCGGGGTCAGCTGATCCGGGATCACCGCGAACAGCACGATCGCCGCTGCGGGCAACCAGGTGACCGGGATCAGGAAGAGGGCGGTGACCCCGACGAAGAGGAAGGCGATGAGCGGGATGGCCGGACGCCCGAGATCATCGAAGAGGCGGATCGCCACGGGCACGAGTACCGCGCCCGCCATGAGGCCGATCGCGATGATGATCGCCGGGGTGCCTGTGAGTGCTTTTCGCAGGTGCACAAACTCTCCTCATCCCGTGGGTTTCCCACTATTCCACACGGTCCGATGGGGAAAAACGAAGTCTAGTTCATGAATGACCCCCTAGCTGGGGTATGTCACGGATTCGTAATACGGCGAGGATAGACTTCCACCCGGCGCTCGGCGCCGACGTGCAGCGGCGAGCAAACAGGGGGCCCCACGTGTACCGAGTGGAGACCTGATGGATTCAACAGTCCTCAATCGAATGTTCCGTACCTATGGGGCGTGGATTCTCGCCCTCGGCATCATCGGCGTGATCGGCGCCCTCGTGGTCACCGCGACCCAGACGCCTGAATTCGAATCACGGGCCAAGGCCATCGTGAGCGTTCAGGCCGCAGAGGACGCGTCAACCAACGACCTCGTCAATGCCGATCGACTCGCCCAGGCGCGTGCTGTCACCTACGTCGATGTGGTCGAGAGCGACCAGGTGCTCTCAGCGGCGATCACCCGGCTCGGCCTCGACACCACGCCGCAGGGGCTGGCCGGAGACATCTCCGCCTCCTCATCAGAGGCGAGCGTGGTCATCTCTATTAAGGCGACCGCCGACACCGCCGACGGAGCCGCCGCAATCGCCGGCGCCGTGGCGCAGAGCTTCGAAACCTATGTGGAAACCGTGCTCGAGGTACCGGCCGGAGCCGACCAGAGCTCCGTCGGTATCGAGATCGTCGATACCGGCGCCGTGCCCACCTCCGCCGTGTCGCCCCGACCGTCACTCAACCTCGGCATCGGGGCCATCACGGGCCTGCTCATCGGTTCGATCCTCGCGCTCGCGCTTGCGCTCGCCGACCGGCGTCTCCGCTCCGTCGGCGAGATCGAACGCGTGCTCGGGCGCCCCGCCCTCGGGGTGGCCCCGCGCGCAGCAGCACTTCTCGGCATGCGGCCCACGGGCGGTTCCGCAGACTCCATCAAGGTGACCGAGTCGCTCCGCGCCATCCGCACCAACCTCACCTTCGTGGGCGCGCGAGGCGACGGCATGGTCTTCCAGGTCGCCGCGGCACGCCGGGCTGAGCCGGTCGCCCCCGTGGTCATCGGCCTCGCGAAAGCGTTTGCCGAGATCGGCGCCCGCGTAGTAGTGGTCGACGCGGACTTCGCGTCGCCGAAGCTCGCCGCGATGATGCGCATCTCCCGCGCCGCCGGACTCACCGACGCCCTCTCCTCCCGTGGGGACCTCGCCTCCATCGCGAGCGCCAGCCCCTTCCCCGGTGTGGATGTGGTGCCGGCGGGCAGCGCAAACGTGGAGAACCCGTCGGCCATGCTCGCCTCGGCGAAGATGAGTGAGCTGTTGACGCAGTTGGCGTCGAGCTACGACGTGGTGCTGATCGCGGTGGCCCCACTGCTCGATGCGGCCGACGGCGCGATGCTCAGCCGACTCACGAGCGGAACGGTGCTCGTCGCCGGAGTGGGACGTGTCAGCTCTACGGAGCTCGCCTCGGCCGTGGACATCCTCAACAACCTCGAAGCGCCGGTCACCGGCGTGATCATCACCCAGCCCGTCTGGGGTTCGCGACAGCGCGGTGCGCTGTCGAGTGAGGCCGTGACCCGAATCACGACCGACACCGAACCCTTCGGGGCCTAAGCGAATGCGAACCAGCACATGACACACGCAGCGACCACACCAGCAGGGGGTAAGGGCGGCAAAGCGGCCGCCCGGCGTCTCCTGCTGATCGCATCGACCGGGGGGCACCTCTCCCAACTCGTGCGACTGTCGCCCGGGCTCAACCCGTCGGAGGACTCCCTCTGGGTCACCTTCCGCTCGCCGCAGAGCGAGTCGCTGCTCGCGGGCAAGAACGTGCTGTACGTGCCGTACATCCGTCCGCGCGACTGGAAGGGTGTCGTTCGCGTTTTCGTGCAGATCCTCCGCCTGGTGCGCAAGGAGCGTTTCGACGGGGCCGTGAGCACCGGATCCGCACTCGCCCTCGGCGCCATCCCGGCGGCCCGCCTCGGCGGGGTGCCCGCCCTCTATATCGAGAGCATCTCGCGCATCAACGGTCCGTCGGTGACCGGACGCACCCTCGCCGCCTCCCGCATCGTGAGCCTGCGCACCCAGCACCAGGGCTGGGCGAAGGGCCGCTGGACCAAGCACGACAGTGTGCTCGCCGCCTTCGAACGCGTGGAGCGCCCAGCGCCCGTGCCCGAGAAGCTCAAGCTCTTCATCACTCTCGGCACCATCGAGGGGTACCGATTCGACACCCTGATCGACGCGATAATCGCCACCGGCCTCGCCAACGATGAGACCGTGTGGCAGCTCGGCTATTCCGATGGCCGCGAAGACCTGCCGGGTCACGTGTACGACCAGGTTGCGGCATCCGAGTTCGAACGTTTCTCGCGCGAGGCAGACGTGGTGATCACCCACGCCGGCGTCGGCACCATTCTCTTTCTGCTCGACCTCGGCATCTATCCGGTCGCCGTGGTTCGCCGCAGTGCCCGCGGCGAACACGTCGACGACCACCAGGAGCAGATCGCCACACTCCTCAGCCAGCTCAAGGTCGGTCACGCCGCTGAGATCGGCGACCTCAGTCCCGAATTCATCCGCGAAGCCGCGCGCTGGGCCGTGCGCGGAACCGGCCGCAGCGTCACCGTCCAGGGACCCGAGCAGGAAGCCGCCCAGTGACCGTAGAAATCTTCGTGCCGGGAGTTGGTCAACACGACAACATCGGCGACATCATCCTGCGCCGACAGCTGATCGACTGGGTGCGCCCGCTCGGTCGACTGCACGTCTACATCGGCCACGCGCCCGACGGATACGCGGGAGGCCTGCGTCTCGACCCGTCCGACGTCGTCTACGAGTCCTTCGGCACCTGGTACCTCGCCGGCCTCAAGAGCGCTCTTCTGGGTCGCGCACGCTACGTGTTCAAGCCGGGCGAGATCCAACTCACCCTCATCGGCATGAAAGAGCACGTGGGCATGTTGCCGCTCCTGGCGTTGCTCCGTCTTCGCGGCGGTCGCTCGGTGCGCGTCGGCGTCGGTGCCCGCGACTTCGCCCCGCTGCCGCGCCTGCTCATGTTGCCGTCCATCGCGCTGTCGTCGTTCACCGCCTGGCGCGACCAGCGCACCACCGACTACCTGCGCCGTGGCGTCACGATGCCCGACCTCGCGTTCGGCGAGGGCGAGGCAGACCTCGCGGATGCCCCGGTCGAGCGCAACACGGTGGTCGTCTCCATGCGCAGCGACCGCCCGTATCCCACCACCGCGTGGCTGGATGCCGTGCGCCAGTTCGCCGACGAGCGCGGTTACACGGTCACCGCCGTGACCCAGGTGCTGCGCGACTCTGAGCGCTCGCAGAAACTGGCCCGCGACCTCGGTGGCGAGCTCGTCGACTGGGACGGCAGTGGCCACGCCGAGCAGGAGGAACGTCTCCGCCAGGTGTACGCACGATGCGCCCTCGCCGTCAGCGACCGCTTGCACGTACTCGTCTCCGCCTACACCGAGGGCGCGGTGCCGGTGGCGCCGCTCGCCGACCGGTCGGACAAGATCCAGCGCCACTTCGACCAGGCCCGCGTCGCGAACGTGGCCTTCCCTTCGGCGAAGCTCAGCGCATCCGAGATCGGTGCGAAGTTCGCCGCCGTGATGGAACGCCGCGACGAGATCCTCGCCGAACTGCCCGCCACCCGCGCCAGGCTCGCGCGCATCCGCGACCTCACGATCGCGGCACTCGCCATCCCCGGAAAGCGTGCGGCAGGCGCGTCGCGTGGCTGAGCGTCTCCGCGTCTGGCACATCGGGCGTCGGGGCGAAGTCCCGGGTGGAATGACCCAGGTCGTGAACGGCTACCTCGCCTGGCCGTTCCGGCGCACGGAGCAGAACGTCGTGGTCTCGCGTGACGGGTCGAAGGGCATCCGCGCGATCGTGATCGTCGTGAAGGCCGTGTTCTGCATTCTCGCGTTGCGACCGCGCACCGACGTGGCCGTTGCGCATCTGTCTCAGGGCGGATCGTTCGTGCGCGAGGGTGCACTCCTCGTGCTTGCCCGCGTGCGGGGACTGGGAACCGTGGCACAACTGCACGGCAGCAGCTTCGCCTCGTTCGCCGCAGCCCACCCGCGTCGGGTGAAGTTCGTGCTCTCGTTCGCCACCCGCATCCTCACGCTGAGCCAGGAGACGAGCGACGTGACCCGGCGCATGCTGCCGCGCGCCACCGTGGTGCAGGTACCCAACGCCGTGCCGACCGGAACCTGGGTGCCGAAGAAGCGCACCGTCGTCTTCGGCGGAAACGTGGCGCACCGAAAGGGCGTCGACGTGCTGCTGGCCGCCTGGCGTGACGTGCCCGACCGCGACGGCTGGCGCTTGCTGATCGCGGGTCCGGTGGCCGACACCGCGATCGTCGACGACCGCCCCGACGATGTCGATGTGCTCGGATCGGTCGAGCATTCACGTCTGATGCGACTGCTGGATGAGGCATCCATCGCCATCCTGCCGTCGCGCGACGAAGCCATGCCCATGTTCATCCTCGAGGCGATGGCCAGGAAGGCGAGCATCATCGCCACGACGGTCGGCGGGATTCCCGCGGTGCTGGCCGATGGCGCGGGCGACCTCGTGAAGCCAGGGGACATCGACGGACTCAGGGCGGCGCTCGACCGCGCCATGCACGACGAGGAGCACCGCACGAACACCGCGGCGATCGGGTTCGAGCGTTTCCTCTACGGCTTCTCGGCGGAAGCGGTGTATCCGCGCGTCGAGGATCAGTGGATCGCGTCGATCGGGGCCCGTCGCGGCTGAACGCGCATCCGCTTCGTCACGGCGAGGTCTGAACGCGCGACCGCTTCGTCGCGGGCTCTGCGCGGCGCGCTGCGTCTCTGAGTCACGGCGCGCCGATCAAGTTGACGGCACACAGGCAGGGTGCGACTCTGGCTCCATGCCGACCCCTGACAGCGCTCACCAGCCCGCCGCAATCGACCCTCGACTGCCCCTCGTCGGCGACATGATGCAGGCGCTCCGCGAACAGATGTCGTCGGTGACCGCCACCATGGGGTTCCTCGAAGACGTGATCCGGGATGTCGCGGCCAAAGGGGTGAGCGCCGAGGAAATCGCCGCGGGCACCCGCCTCACCACCGACTCCATCGCTCGCGTGCTCGCCGGCGGCCCGATCCTCGAGTGGCCGCACCAGGGCGCCACAGCCTGATCCTGCTGCACTCCGCACGGCCGAACACCGCGCCTCAATCGGTCACAACCACGCGGGGCACACTCCGGCGCAGCCCGGTCGCCGGTAGGGTCGCTCCGGTATGAATCGCCAGCTCACAGCCCTCTTCGCCGCACTCGAAGCCCTCCTCGTGGTGGGCATCGGCGTCGGCATACCCCTCGTGCCCCTCACCTTCCTGTGGGCGGTGCAGTATGGGCTGCAGATCGACTGGATCGTGTTCTGGCGAGCCGCGGTCGACGCGTGGCTCCTCGGGCACGGGGTGGACGTGCGGTTCGTTCTCGACCCGGCCATCGCCGCAGGGACCGGGCTTCCGGCAGCCGGCGTGCCCTTCGTCGTCACGATCGCGCCACTCGGGTTCGCGGTGCTCACCGTGCTGCTCGGACTGCGGGCGGGTCGTCGCATCGGCGAGACACCGCACCAGCACACCGGTCATCTCGTGGCCGTGGGTGTCTTCGCCCTCCTCGCCCTGGTGCTCACGCTCTCGGCCACCGCGCCCGCTGCAACGCCCGTCGTAGCGCAGGGTGTGCTGCTTCCGACCCTGGTCTTCGCCCTCGGCATCGCCCTCGGTTCGGAGTGGAGCAGACGCCTCGAACGGAGCCGGTCGGATGCGCGAGCGCCCGAACCACGCGACCGCATCGGGTTCGCCCCCCGCACCATCGAGGGCCGCGAGTTCCGCCCGGTCGACCGGCTCGCCGCGCGCTTCCCGAAGCTCACCTCGCGCGTCCCGAGGCTCGCAGCAGCAGTGGACCGCGTCCCGGCCATCCGCACCCCCACGGTGCGCGTGCCGGAGTTGACCGTTCCGCTCCCGCCGCGCATCCTCTCGGCCGCCCGCATCGCCCTCACCGGAGGCACCGCAGCCGTGGCCCTGCTGCTCGCGGCGGCCGCCGTCACCACCACGGTGATGCTCGCCGTCAACTATGCGCAGATCATTGCGCTGTACGAGGGCGTGCAGTCCGGATATCTCGGGGGAGTGGCACTCACCGTGGCGCAGCTCGCCCTCCTGCCCAACCTTGTGATCTGGGCGGCATCCTGGTTCGCCGGCCCCGGCTTCGCGATCGGCACGGGGTCCGCCATCAGTCCCATGGGTACGGCGCTCGGACCGGTGCCGGCAGTGCCGATGCTCGGAGCCCTCCCCACCGGCGACCTCGCCTGGGGGTTCGTCGGACTCCTGGTGCCGATTCTCGCCGGATTCGCGATCGCCCTCCTGCTTCGTCCGCGCATCGTGCGGGCAGGTTTCGATACGCCGATCTGGTTCGTGTCCATCGGGGTCGCGATCGGACTGGTCGCCGGCGTGCTCATGGGGTTCCTCGCCGCGGCAGCGAGCGGATCGGCAGGCCCAGGACGACTGGCGGATGTCGGTGCACCCTGGCTTCTCGTCGGGCTGTGGACCGCCCTCGAGGTAGCGGCACCCGCCGTGCTCGCCCTGTTCGTCGCGCGTCCTCGCACCCCCGTCGACGACGACGCGACCGGCCCGATACCCGTAGTCCCCTCACGGTAGGCTGGGCCGGTGCTGTCACTGGTCGTGCTGATCTCCGGCGGGGGATCCAACCTCCGATCGCTTCTCGAAGCCGCTGAAGACGCGGAGTATCCGGCGCGCATCGTGGCCATAGGGGCCGACCGGGATGCGGACGGCTTCGCCCATGCCGAGGAGTTCGGCATCCCCACCTTCACGGTGCCGTTCGAGAGTTACCCGGACCGCGCGTCCTGGGGCGATGCCCTGCTCGACCAGGTGCGGGCGTGGTCGCCCGACCTCGTCATCCTCAGCGGATTCATGCGTCTGCTGCCGCCGCGCGTGGTGGCCGGGCTCGCCCCCAATCTCATCAACACGCATCCGGCCTACCTGCCCGAGTTTCCGGGCGCCCACGGCGTGCGTGACGCGATTGCCGCGGGGGTGGACCAGACCGGCGCGAGCGTGATCGTGGTCGACAACGGTGTCGACAGCGGCCCGATCCTCGCTCAGGAGCGTGTGCCCGTGCGCCGAGGCGACAACGAACACGCCCTCCACGACCGCATCAAACTCGTCGAACGCCGGCTGCTCGTGCAGACGGTGCTCGATATCGCCAACGGAACCGTCAACCTTCAGGAGTTCGCACGCCCATGAGTGCCTCAACCCGCGACCAGAACGCCGACCAGGTCGAACGCCACGACCGCGACGAGGTCACCATCCGTCGCGCACTGATTTCGGTGAGCGACAAGACGGGTCTCATCGACCTCGCGGCGGCGCTCGCCGGGGCCGGCATCGAGATCGTCTCCACCGGTTCCACCGCCAAGACCATCCGCGACGCCGGATACCCCGTCACCGACGTGAGCGAGGTGACCGGATTCCCCGAGTCGCTCGACGGACGCGTGAAGACGCTGCATCCGTCGATCCACGCCGGCATCCTCGCCGACCTGAGGCTTCCCACCCACGAAGCGCAGCTCAAGGAACTCGGCGTTGCCGCGTTCGAGCTCGTCGTGGTGAACCTGTACCCGTTCGTGGAGACGGTCGCGGCCGGCACCACGGGGGATGCGGCCGTGGAGCAGATCGACATCGGTGGCCCGGCCATGGTGCGTGCCGCTGCAAAGAACCACCCCAACGTCGCCATCGCTGTGTCCCCTGCCAGCTACCCGCAGATCATCAAGGCCGTGCGGCTCGGAGGCACCACCCTGGCCCAGCGTCAGCGTCTCGCCGGTGAGGCCTACGCACACACCGCCGCCTACGACACGGCGGTCGCGGAATTCTTTGCCGACAACATCGGCGATCGTGCCGAGCAGTCGGAGGTGACACCACGGTTCCCCGCGACGGTGGGTAAGGCATTCGCGCTCAAGCAGGTGCTCCGCTACGGCGAGAACGCGCATCAGGCCGGCGCGCTCTACACGGCGGACGGTGCCGGTATCGCCCAGGCCGTGCAGCTGCACGGCAAGGAGATGTCGTACAACAACTTCGTCGACGCGGACGGCGCCGTGCGTGCCGCCTACGACTTCAGTGAGCCCGCCGTGGCCATCATCAAGCACGCTCAGCCGTGCGGTATCGCGGTGGCGCGCGGATCGGGCGACGCCATCGCATCCGCCCACCTGCGCGCGCACGCGTGCGACCCGGTGTCGGCGTTCGGTGGCGTTATCGCGGCGAACCGCCCCGTGACGCTCGCGATGGCGGAGCAGGTGAAGGACATCTTCACCGAGGTGGTCGTGGCTCCCGGCTTCGAACCGGATGCCCTCGCGATCCTGCAGACGAAGAAGAACATCCGTCTGCTGCAGTTGCCCAACGGGTACACGCGCGACCGTTTCGAGTTCCGGCAGGTCTCCGGCGGGCTGCTGCTGCAGGAGCCGGATGTCTTCGATGAGTTCAGTTCGAGCGGCTGGAAGCTCGTGTCCGGCGAACCGGCCGACCATGCAACACTCGCGGACCTCGAGTTCGCGTGGCGAGCGGTGCGCTCGGTGAAGTCGAACGCGATCCTGCTCGCATCGAACGGGTCATCCGTGGGTGTGGGTATGGGGCAGGTCAACCGGGTCGACTCCTGCAAGCTCGCCGTCGACCGGGCCGGTGACCGTGCCGCGGGGTCGGTCGCGGCATCCGACGCGTTCTTCCCGTTCGCGGATGGCCTGGAGATCCTGCTGGAGGCGGGCGTCAAGGCCGTGGCGCAGCCCGGCGGTTCGGTGCGCGACGCCGAAGTGATCGAGGCAGCCGTGAAGGCCGGCGTCACCATGTACTTCACGGGCGAGCGCCACTTCTACCACTAGGGCTCGAGCCGCCCCGCCGCCCCGCCGATCGAGCCGCCCCGCCGATCGAGCCTGTCGAGATCCAGCCGTCCCGCTGATCGAGCCTGTCGAGATCGAGCCCTCCCGCCGATCGAGCCTGTCGAGATCGAGCCCACCCGCCGATCGAGCCCGCCCCGCTGATCGAGCCTGTCGAGATCCTGCCCTCCCGCCGATCGAGCCTGTCGAGATCGAGCCCCCCCGCCGATCGAGCCTGTCGAGATCGAGCCCACCCGCCGATCGAGCCCACCCGCCGCTCGACCCTGGCGCGCACGCGGACTGCGGGCGCACCGCCGCCACGGCGGGGGAAAGGTGCACGCGGAGGGAGTAACGACTCCCGCCGCACGTGCGCTTCTCCCGCCGCGGCGCGCTGCCACCCGCTGCACGCGCCCTTCGGCTCAAGCGTCGGCGTCGGTGAGCCCTTCGCCGACCGATTCCGGCGATGTCGACAGTCCGGCGAAGCGGATGGCGGGACTCCCGGTCTCGTAGGCCGTGAAGTACACCGGTTTCTCGGTCTGTAGGAGGTGATAGATCTCGTCGAACTTGTGCGCACTGAACTGGATCTGGTGAAAAGATGCGCCGATGTTCACAAAGTCGGCTGGCGCGGACCCCGGAAAGCGGAGCGCCACCGAGTGCCCGTCGGCGAGAGTCAAGCGGATCGATCTGTCGTAGCTCAGCGTGCTCGCGGTGAAGATGTCGACCCGATAGTCGGCCACCTCTTTGTTCCATACGAATGGCATGTGCTGTCTCCTTAGCTGGCGTTCTGTGTTCCGCAGGAGCAGGGTCTGGGCCCCCCATCAACCATCCTCTTGCTCTCGGAGGAGTGCAAGCGCTTCGGCGGATGGCTCGTCCCCGCTGATCGAGCTTGTCGAGATCCTTTTTCGTGCGGGGTCTCGACAGGCTCGACCGGCGGTTGGCGCGGGGTCTCGACGGTCGACCTGCCGCTCCGCTGATCGAGCTTGTCGAGATCCTTTTTCGTGCGGGGTCTCGACAGGCTCGACCGGCGGGTACCCCGCTCCGCTGATCGAGCTTGTCGAGATCCTTTTTCGTGCGGGGTCTCGACAGGCTCGACCGGCGGGTATGCCGCTCCGCTGATCGAGCTTGTCGAGATCCTTTTTCGTGCGGGGTCTCGACAGGCTCGACCGGCGGGTGTGCCGCTTCGCTGATCGAGCTTGTCGAGATCCGTTTTGGTGCGGGGTCTCGACGGGCTCGACCGGCGGGGTGTTGGCGCGGGGTCTCGACGGGCTCGACCGGCGGGGTGTTGGCGCGGGGTCTCGACAGGCTCGACCTGCGGGGTGTTGGCGCGGGGTCTCGACAGGCTCGACCTGCGGGTGCCTAGTGCGCAGGCTCGACCGGCGGGAGCCCCGCCCGAGCATTACTTGCCTAACGCCCCAACCCGACGTAGCCTAAAAGGCTGCCCACAGGGCGAGCGCGCCCCACACCCGCGGGGATAGGCACCTCACATCCCCACGAAGGATCAATTTCATGCGACCACGCATCGACGCTCCGAAGCGCGCGGGCACACTCGCATCCCTGATGCGCATCTACCCGTACGCCAAGCCCGCCATGCCGCGCATCCTGCTCGGCATGGTCTCAGCACTTGTGGCTGGGCTGGTCGCACTCCTCATACCGCAGGTGCTGCAACGACTGGTCGACGGTCCGCTCCAGACCGGGGATTCGAGCCAGATCTGGCTCCCGGTCGTGATCATCGTCGCGCTCGGAATCACGGAGGCCGTGATGATCTGGCTCCGCCGATGGTTCGTGCTCCAGCCGGGAACCCGCGTCGAAGCCGCCATGCGCAACGACTTCTACGCCAAACTGCAAGATCTGCCGGTGAACTTCCACGACCGTTGGCCGAGCGGACAGCTGCTATCCCGCGCGGTCAGCGACCTCAACATGGTGCGACGGTGGCTGTCGTTCGGCTTGGTGCTGCTGGTCGTCAACGTGCTCACCATCCTCGTCGGCTTCGTCTTCCTGATCTCCATCAGCTGGATTCTCGGCATCCTGTTCATGGTCTGTTCGATCCCGCTCTGGATCTACGGCTACGTCTTCGAGAAGAAGTACTCCACCGTCGCGCGCCGCAGCCAGGACCAGGCGGGCGACCTCGCCACCGCGGTCGAGGAGTCGGTCCACGGCATCCGCGTACTGAAGGCGTTCGGACGCGGATCACACGCCCTCAAGAATTTCGCCGACCGCGCCGAACACCTCCGCGGCACCGAGATCGAGAAGGCTCGAGCCATCGCCGGAATCTGGCTGTGGCTGCTGCTCGTACCCGACGTCACCTTCGCCCTCAGCCTGCTGGGTGGCGTGTGGCTCGCAGCCTCGGGCGAGCTCTCCGTCGGCGACCTGGTGGCCTTCTTCGCCACCGCGACGGTGCTGCGCTTCCCGGTCGAGTCCATCGGGTTCCTCCTCGCGATGACCTTCGAGGCCCGCACCGCAGCAGACCGGTTCTTCGAGGTGATGGATGAGACGAACACCATCACCGACCCCACCTCCCCGACGTCGATCGCACACCCCGCGGGCAGCCTCGTCTTCGACGACGTGCACTTCCGCTACCAGGACACCCCGGCAGGCCAGCCCGACCTGCTCGACGGCGTGAACCTCGCACTCGAACCGGGGGAGACGATGGCGCTCGTCGGACTCACCGGGAGCGGAAAGACCACCCTCACCGCCCTGACCACCCGGCTGTACGACGTGACCGCGGGCACCATCCGTCTCGATGGCGTCGACATTCGCGACCTCACCCGCAGCGATGTGCGCCGTCACATCGCCATGGCGTTCGAGGACGCCACCCTGTTCTCGGCGTCGGTGCGCGACAACGTGCTGCTCGGACAACCGGATGCCGACGACAGCGTGCTCGCCGAAGCCCTCGACATCGCCCAGGCTTCCTTCGTGCACGACCTGCCCGACGGCGTCGACACGATGGTGGGCGAGGAGGGACTGAGTCTCTCCGGTGGTCAGCGTCAGCGCCTCGCCCTGGCGAGAGCTGTCGCTGCTGCACCGGATGTGCTTGTGCTCGACGACCCGCTGTCGGCACTGGATGTCGACACCGAAGCGCTCGTCGAGGCGGCACTCCGCCGCGTGCTCGCCGCCACCACCGCACTCATCGTGGCGCACCGACCCTCCACCGTGATGCTCGCCGACCGGGTCGCCCTGCTCGAGGGCGGACGGATCACCGCAGTCGGCCGACACACCGACCTGTTGGCGGGCAACGCGCACTACCGTTTCGTGATCTCGAGCCTTGCCGATGAGGAGCGACGCGAACATGCGGCCGCCGTCAGGGACGCCGAACAGCGGCGCAGCGAGATCGACGCGCTCGACGAGGAGGTGCGGTCATGACGGTCACCGGTGTCGAGGGCGAGGAACGCAATGACTTCTCCGCCGCAGAGAGCAAGCAGATCAGGAACCGGTCGCTGCGCCTGCTCGGTTCGCTCCTGCATCCGCTCCGCCGCGACGTGGTCATCACCATGGCGGTCGTGGTCATCAGCACGCTCGCGCAGGTGGCGGGTCCCGCCCTCATCGCGTTCGGCATCGACACCGGTCTTCGCCGGCTGAGGGAACAGGATGCCCTGCCGCTCGCGCTCGCGGTGATCGCGTACCTCGGGGCCGGTGTCACGGGCGCCGTGCTCATCGCGTGGTACACCGTGCTCTCCGCCCGCATCAGCCAGGCCGTGCTCATCGACCTGCGCAAGCGCGTGTTCCGGCAGACGCAGCGTCTGAGTCTCGAATTCCACGAGAGCTACACCTCCGGCCGCATCATCGCGCGCCAGACCAGCGACCTCGACGCCATCCGCGAACTTCTGGACTCCGGCATCAACCAGCTCGTTCAGGGCGCCCTGTTCATGGTGTTCATCGCTGCTGCGATGTTCTCGCTCGACTGGGTGAGCGGTGCGGTGCTGTTCCTCTTCCTCGTGCCTCTCGGATTCCTCACCCGCTGGTTCCAGAAGCGCTCGCAGGTGGTGTTCCGCGAGACCCGGGTCGCGTCGGCCCGGTTGATCGTGCAGTTCGTCGAGACGATGACCGGCATCCGTGCGGTGAAGGCGTTCCGCAAGGAGCGCCGCAACGAGAAGGTGTTCGGCGACCTCGTCGAGGACTACCGGCATTCGAACAGTCGGGTCATCCGGCTGTTCGGGGTGTTCGATCCGGGCCTCGTGCTCATCGGCAACATGGCGCTCGCCGCGGTGCTGCTCGTCGGCGGCCTGCGAGTCGCGGGCGGCGGGCTCACCATCGGGGTGCTGCTGGCGAGCCTTCTCTACACGCGCCAGTTCTTCGCGCCGGCCCAGGAGATGGCGATGTTCTACAACTCCTACCAGTCGGCGGCGGCCGCCCTGGAGAAGATCTCGGGCGTCTTGGAGGAGGAGCCGGGCGTGCCCGACCCGACCACCCCGATCGACCTCTGGACTGCCGACGGGCAGGTCACGTTCGATTCGGTCGAGTTCGCCTACACGCCGGACTCGGTCATCCTTCCGGAGTTCACCCTCGACATTCCCGCCGGCCAGGTGGTGGCGCTCGTCGGATCCACGGGGGCGGGAAAGTCCACCCTCGCCAAGCTGATCTCCAGGTTCTACGACCCGAGCCGCGGAACGGTGTCGCTCGACGGCGTGGACCTCACCCGGCTGCATCCGAAGGACCTCCGGCGCGCCATCGTGATGGTCACCCAGGAGGCCTACCTCTTCTCCGGCACGGTGAGCGACAACATCGCGCTCGGAAAGCCGGATGCCACGGCCGCCGAGATCGAGGCCGCCGCCCGAGCGGTCGGCGCCCACGACTTCATCTCGGCGCTTCCCGGCGGCTACGACACCGACGTGAACAAGCGGGGCGGTCGCGTGTCGGCAGGGCAGCGCCAGCTCATCTCGTTCGCGAGGGCGTTCCTCGCCGACCCGGTCGTGCTGATCCTCGATGAGGCGACCGCGTCGCTCGACATTCCGAGCGAGCGTCTCGTGCAGCAGGGCCTGACCACCCTGCTCGCCGATCGCACCGCCATCATCATCGCCCACCGCCTGTCGACCGTGGCGATCGCGGACCGCGTGCTGGTGATGGAGCACGGCCGCATCGTCGAGGACGGCACCCCAGACGACCTGATCGCCGGCACCGGCCGTTTCGCGCAACTGCACGCGGCCTGGCGCGAGTCGCTCGTGTAGTCGTGGTGCGCAGCGACTGCGTCGTGCAGCACCAAGCGGTGAAGCGCCGAGCCGTACAGTAAGAAGCAGCACACTCGATGATGAGAGAGCAGCACACCATGTTCAGCGCCACCCCCGGAGTTGACCACTCCACCACCCCGACAACGGAGCCGGAGGCCCTATCCGGGCCCGGCGCTCACGTCTCCGCCCTCGACCTGTTCTCGATCGGTATCGGCCCGTCGAGTTCGCATACCGTCGGTCCGATGCGCGCCGCAAAACGGTTCGCGGAGGAGCTCCGCGACGCCGGGCTGTTGCCGAAAACCTCGACCGTGCGGATGACCCTCTACGGGTCGCTCGCCGCCACGGGTGTCGGGCACGGCACGCTCGGAGCCCTCATCGCGGGGCTCGCGGGAGCAGACCCCGAGACCTGCGACCCCGTGGAGGTCGCCCGCGTGTGGTCGAAAGATGACGGAGCGACCCTCCGGCTGCTCGACGCGGAGCCGATCACGATCCGGCCCGCCGACTTCGTCTACGCGCCCTTCACCCGCATGCCGAAACATCCGAACGCGGTGCGCTTCGAGGCGATCGGCGACGACCCGAGTGCCGACGCCTCGGACACGGTCATCCACGCCGCCCTGTTCTATTCGGTCGGCGGCGGGTTCATCGAGCGGGATGGCGACGAACCGGTGCTGCAGGACGACAGCATCCCGTATCCGTACACGTCGGCCGCCGAGCTGCTGCACATGTGTTCGGAGTCGGGACTCGACATCGCGGCGATCGCGTTCGCGAACGAGACGGCGAAGGCGAGCGAGCACGAGGTGAACGCGCGCCTCGACGCCGTCTGGACCGCGATGCGCGAGTGCGTCGATGCCGGCATCGTCACCACCGGCGTCCTTCCCGGCTGGCTCAAGGTTCCGAAGCGGGCCGCGGAGATCGCGCGACGACTGCGGGCGAAGGAGGCGGACGGCGAGACGGACACCATCGGCGAATGGCTCCAGTGCTACGCCATCGCGGTCAACGAGCAGAACGCCTCGGGTGCACGCGTGGTGACTGCACCCACCAATGGTGCCGCCGGCATCATCCCCGCCGTCGGGTACTACGCCATGACCTACCGCGGCATGACGGAACCCGAGAAATGGCGTCGCTATCTTCTGACCGCCGGGGCGGTCGGCGCGCTCTGCAAGATGAACGCCTCCATCTCCGGCGCGGAGGCCGGGTGCCAGGGCGAGGTCGGATCGGCCTGCACCATGGCGGCAGCGGGACTCACGGCGGTGCTCGGTGGCACACCGGAGCAGGTGGAGAACGCGGCCGAGGTGGCGATGGAGCATCACCTCGGGCTCACCTGCGACCCGATCGGCGGCTTCGTGCAGATCCCGTGCATCGAACGCAATGCGATCGCGGCGGGTACCGCCGTGTCGGCCACCCGACTCGCGCTGATGGGCGACGGAACGCATGTGGTCTCCCTCGACACGGTGATCGAGACGATGCGCCAGACCGGACGCGACATGTCGCAGAACTATAAGGAGACCTCGCGTGCGGGTCTCGCCGTGAATGTGGTCGAGTGCTGATCGCCCTGAATAAACCGATGTGCACTCGGGGTTAACCCTGAATGCGCCGGGAGCAAGCCCGCAAAGCGGTGTCAAGGCGTTGCTACAACCGTCGGCACGTTCGTACTGTGGGCGTCGTAGGGCAGCACAAACTCGCGTCGCACGGTGACCACCGCGCAGCGGTGCAATACGAGTTCTGCCGGCACGCTCGCGAACCCGATCGCGAGCTGTCGGGCCCGAAATCCGCACAGCGAAACCCCTCGCGCGGAGTGGCGGACGTACGAGAGGCATAGCCCGTACGTCCGCCCAGCGCGGGGCAATGCACGCAGGCAATGCGCGCCGCAGGGGTGCGCCGACGGCCTGGCGGGAGGACAATCGCCCCATGGCACTCAAAGTCGCCATCGCCGACGATGCGATGCTGCTCCGGCAGGGGATCGGTTCCGTGCTGGCGGCAGGCGGATGCTCGGTCGTGGCTTCGGTGGGGTCCGCAGCCGAACTGCTCGAGGTCGTGGAGCAGGACCGCACGCTCGACGCGGTGGTACTCGACATCCGGATGCCCCCCGACTACTCCGATGAAGGAATCGTGGCGTTGGAGACGCTCCGAAAGCGGGGGTCGACGATCGGCGTGCTGCTGTTGTCGATGTACGCAACCTCGGCCTACGCGGTGCGGGTGATGAGTGCAGGGGCGGGCACCGGTTACCTGCTGAAGGAGCGGGTCGCCGCCGCCGACGTGCTCGTGCACGCGGTGGAGACTGTCGCGGCCGGTGGATCCGTCGTCGACAGCGAGGTGGTGTCGCTGCTCGTCGCCGACCAGACCAACAGTCAAAGTTCGAGCATCGCGGGACTCACCGAGCGTGAACGCCAGGTGCTCGCGCTCATGACGGAAGGCAAGTCCAACCTCGGCATCGCCAGCGCTCTCTTCCTCAGCCTGAAAACGGTGGAGACGCACATCGGCAACATCTTCGGCAAGCTCGGCCTCGACACCGGGCCGGAGGATCACCGCCGCGTGCTCGCCGTGCTCCGCCTACTGGGACAACACGACTGAGGCCCTCGGATGTTGCTGCGCACCGCCTCGATCGGTCCGGCCATCGCTGTCGCAGCCATCGTCGCGCACGTCGCGATAGAGGGGATCAGCCTCGCCGCCGGACTCTACGAGACGCCGGAGCTCTCCGCGCGCGCCGTTCTGAACCTCGGCGTCGGAGTGGTCTTCGGTGTCTGCGCGATGGTCGCGTGGCGGCTCATGCCGAGCACGATCGCGGGCTGGCTGATGGTGGCCGTGGCGTTGAGCTGGCAGGCCGGGTCATGGCTACCCATGGCCTACCAGGCCGGCTGGGTGTGGCCGGTCCTCACTGGTCTCACGAACCTCTGGCCACTGTTCGTGGGAGCGCTGGTGCTCAGCTATCCCTCGGGCACACTGTTCCGCGACCTCGACCGCATGGCGGCCGGCGCCGCGCTCGCCGTGGCCGCACTGCGGTTCGGGTCGACGCTGCTGTTCGACGGACCACTGAGCGCCCTCTGCGTGCGCGCATGCACCGCCAACGTGTACGCGGTGCTGCCGTATCCGGCCCTGGCCAGGCAGATCGACGAACTCTGGCGAGTGGTGGGCTTCGCATTCGTGTTGTGGGCGGCCGGTCGACTGCTCGCCCGCTGCGTCGCCACGAATCCGCCCGCGAAGCGCATCGCGGCGATCATGCCCCTCGCCCTGCTGGTCTGGGTGGCGGTCTCGGTCTACGACGCCGCGTCGAGAGCATCCACGATGCCCTTCGTGCCCGGGCTCACGCTCCTCACGCCGATCGCGCTGTCGAGCGTGCCGATCGCCTTCCTCGGGGCCGTCGTGCACGTGCACAACCTGCGGTCGAGGGTCACCGATCTGGTGCTCATCGCGCGCGACGGGGTGAACCGCACGCGGTGGCAGGAAAGCCTGCAGCACGCCCTCGATGATCCGTCGTTGCGGGTGTTCTGGTGGGATGCGACGCGTGGGGGATATCTCGACTCCGAGGGTGTGCCCGCTGACCCGAAGGTGGCGGGCGACAGGCGCGAAGGATCGCTGCTCTACATCGACGGGAACGACCATCCGATCGCCGTCATCAACCACGACATCGGGCTGGCGGAAGATGTCCAACTGCTCGAGGCTGTCTCTGCGGCGCTCCGCATCTCGGTCGACAACGACCAGTTACGCAGCCGTCTCGAGCAGACCCTTGCGGACGTGCGGGAGTCGCGCATCCGCTTGGTCGAAGCCGGCGACACCGCGAGGCAGCGCATCGAGCGAGACCTTCACGATGGCTCGCAGCAGCAACTGGTGTCGATCGCGATCAACCTGCAGATGATCGCTGCCGAGGCGGCCGCGTCGGGGAACACCCGGCTCCGCGACCAGATCACCGAGGTGTCCGACCAGCTCGGCGATGCCCTCACCACCCTGCGGTCGCTGGCGCGAGGCATCCACCCCGCCGCGCTCACCGACGGCGGGCTCGAGACGGCGGTGCGGGAACTCGCGGCCCGATGCCCGGTGCCGGTCGACGTGAGGGTCGAGATGGGCGATCCTCCGAGCCGACTGGTGGAGGCGACCGTGTATTTCGTGGTGGCCGAATGCCTCACCAATGTGGCGAAATACGGCGAGGCGAGTCGGGCGACCGTGACCATCGTTCAACGCGGAGGGTCGCTGGAGTTTCGGGTGAGCGACGACGGCGTGGGTGGCGCCGATCCGGCCCTCGGCACGGGCATCCGTGGCATGACCGACCGCACGGAGGCACTCGGTGGCCGCCTCGAGATCGTGAGCGAGCCACGCTCGGGAACGGTCGTGGTCGGCTCGCTTCCGCTGCGAGTGGATGTGACGTCCCAGAGCACTCCTGTGGTGGGGGATGCCCAGCAGTCCCGGCACGTCGACGCCGGCTGACCGCGGCGGTGGGGGCGTGCCGGCCGCGGACTAGCTCGGGTCGTACGGGGTGCCCGAGTCGCCCGCACCACGCGGGTGCCCCGCGCCGGCCGGGTCGTGCCGTGCGAGATCGAGCCGTACCCGCCAGCCGCCGGAAGCGTGCTCCCGCAGGGGCGTGCCCTCAGCGCGCAGCAGGTCGACCGCCTGGTCGCCGTGGCAGGCGGCGGGTTCGCCGGATGCGCGAACCACGCGCCACCACGCGACATCCTCGCCGTGCCTCGCCATCACCTGGCCGACCGCCCTGGGTGCCCTCGACCCGATGGCTGCTGCCACGTCGCCGTAGGTGAGCACCCGGCCCGCCGGAATGCCGTCGACCACGTCGAGTACGCGCCCGGCGAAGTCCGTGGCGGTGCCAGGAGTCGGGGTGGCCTCGGCGATGGTGTGCTCTCGAACGATGTGTACCGCGCGTAAGGGGAGCGGCTACAGCTTCAGCGCGCCGATGTTCTCGCCGTACTGCGTCTGGCCGATGATCTCGAAGCCGATGCGCAGGAAGAACTCCTCCGGGCCGTCCTCGCCGGACTCCCAGATGACGGTGAGGCGGTCGAACCCGCGCTGCCGGGCCTCGTCGGCAAGAGCCAAGGCCGCGAACTTGCCGACACCCTGACCCTGCGCATCCGCCGACACGTTGATGCGCCAGATGCAGCTGCGGAACTCCTCCTCCTGCGCGTCGGGATCGAAGTTGCCCATGATGAAGCCCACGACCTCGTCGCCGTCGAGCACCACACGGGGCCACGACGTGGAGGGATTCACATACGCTTCGGCGATCGAGTGCGACACCGGCGCCACGAATTGATCCTGGCCCGGCTTCAGGGTCAGGGTGTTCGCCGCCACGATGTTCTTGGCTGAGAGCTCTTCGAGTCGAAAGTCTGGCATCGTCACAGGCTATCGGGGTGGGCTGAACCCGGATAGTGAACAGTGTTCTCCCGTAACTTCGCCGATATCTCGACATCGAGAGGCTTTTGCCGAACGCTAAGCTGACTGCTGGCCCAGCCTCACCAGAACCAAGGAGAATGCCTTGTCCAAGATCCACGTTGACGGCACCGTTGTAGAACTCGACGGCGATGAGATGACCCGCATCATCTGGCAGAAGATCAAAGACACGCTCATCCACCCCTATCTCGACATCAACCTCGAGTACTACGACCTCGGTATCGAGCACCGCGACGCGACCGACGACCAGGTCACCATCGATGCCGCCCACGCCATCCAGAAGCACGGTGTCGGCGTGAAGTGCGCCACCATCACACCCGATGAGGCGCGGGTGGAGGAGTTCGGTCTGAAGAAGATGTGGCGCAGCCCCAACGGCACGATCCGCAACATCCTCGGCGGCGTGATCTTCCGTGAGCCGATCATCATCTCCAACATCCCGCGTCTGGTTCCCGGATGGAACAAGCCGATCATCATCGGACGCCACGCGTTCGGCGACCAGTACCGCGCCACCGACTTCCGTTTCGCCGGCAAGGGCACGCTCACCGTGGAGTTCACCCCGGAGGACGGCTCGGAGCCGCTCAAGTTCGAGGTGTTCCAGTCGCCGGGTGACGGTGTCGCCCAGGTGCAGTACAACCTCGACGAGTCCATCCGCGACTTCGCCCGCGCATCGCTCAACTACGGTCTCGCCCGCAACTACCCGGTGTACCTCTCCACGAAGAACACGATCCTCAAGGCCTACGACGGTCGCTTCAAGGACATCTTCGAGGAGATCTTCGAGGCCGAGTTCAAGGACAAGTTCGATGCCGCCGGCCTCACCTACGAGCACCGCCTGATCGACGACATGGTCGCATCCGCCATGAAGTGGGAGGGCGGATACGTCTGGGCCTGCAAGAACTACGACGGCGACGTGCAGTCCGACACCGTGGCGCAGGGCTTCGGTTCGCTCGGTCTCATGACCTCCGTGCTGGCCACCCCCGACGGCAAGGTCGTCGAGGCGGAGGCCGCGCACGGCACCGTCACCCGTCACTATCGCCAGCACCAGGCGGGCAAGCCCACCTCCACGAACCCGATCGCGTCGATCTACGCCTGGACCCGCGGGCTCGCGCACCGCGGAAAGCTGGACGGCAACGACGCCCTCATCGAGTTCGCGAACACCCTCGAGGATGTCGTGATCAAGTCGGTCGAGGCCGGTTCGATGACCAAGGACCTCGCGCTGCTCGTCGGACCCGACCAGAAGTGGGAAACCACCGAGGAGTTCCTCGACACGCTCGACAAGAACCTCGCGGCGCGACTCGGCTGAGTCTGCCCCGTTTGGTGTGGCGCGTCCTTCGGGGCGCGCCACACCCGGTTAAGGCGTGACCCGCGGCCCCGCCCCGCCCCGCCCCGCCCGCCCGCCCCGCCCGCCGGTCGAGCCGTCGAGACCGCTTTCGGGTTCCGCTGGTCGAGCCTGTCGAGACCTGCCCTCACGTACCGCCGGTCGAGCTGGTCGAGCCCGTCGAGACCTGCCCTCGCGTCCCGCTGGTCGAGCCTGTCGAGACCTGCTCCCGGATGCCGCTGGTCAAGCCTGTCGAGACCTGGTCAGCAACGTTCCGCTGGTCGAGCCTGTCGAGACCGTTCCTCGGGCACCGCCGGTCGAGCCTGTCGAGACCGCTCCTCGGGGTTCCGCTGGTCGAGCCTGTCGAGACCTGCCCTCGCGTCCCGCTGGTCGAGCCTGTCGAGACCGTTCCTCGGGCCCCGCTGGTCGAGCCTGTCGAGACCTGCTTTCGGGCACCGCTGGTCGAGCCTGTCGAGACCTGCCCTCGGGATACCGCTGGTCGAGCGGGTCTCGGATGTCGGCAAACCCGCGCGGGCGTCATCCCCATCTCGACGGAGAAGGGTGCGACTGCCTGAGAGGGAGACTCCTGCCAGGCGCGTTCCCCCGCCACACCATTGCCAAAAGCGCTGCGGCGGCGGCGTCGGCGGGTCTCGACAGGCTCGACCGGCGGGGCGGGGGCGAGCGGCGGCGGGTCTCGACAGGCTCGACCGGCGGGGCGGGGGCGAGCGGCCGGCGGGTCTCGACAGGCTCGACCGGCGGGGCTGGGGCGAGCGGCGGGTCTCGACAGGCTCGACCGGCGGGGCGGAGGCGGGTCTCGACAGGCTCGACCGGCGGGGCGAGCGGCGGGTCTCGACAGGCTCGACCGGCGGGGCAGGGCGGGTCTCGACAGGCTCGACCGGCGGGGCGGGGGCGAGGGGCGGCGGGTCTCGACAGGCTCGACCGGCGGGGCGGGGCGAGGGGCAGGCGGGTCTCGACAGGCTCGACCGGCGGGGCGGGGCGGGTCTCGACAGGCTCGACCGGCGGGGCGGGGCGGCGGGTCTCGACGGGCTCGACCGGCGGGGTTGCTCAGTACCCCGTGAAGTAGTCGGTACGCACCCGCCGCGCTCCGGCCGCACGCAGTTCGCGCCGGAGCCGATTCACGAACTCCGGCGACCCCGACACATACGGCACGCGGTCGGCAAGGTCCGGCACCGCAGCACTGAGGGTCGCCGCAGTGATCGGCTCGGGTCCAGCCCACGTCCAGCCGTCCGGCATCCGCGTCGGCGCATCCGGTGACACCAGCACCACCCGGATGCCCGCCAGCTCGTCCACGAATGCGAGCTCGTCGAGCGACCCCACCCGGTACACAAGCACGACGTCACGCCCGTCGCGCCTGCCGCGTTCCGCTCCGATGTGGCTGAGGAAGGGTGTGATCCCGATCCCGCCCGCCACGAGCAGCACCGGCACCGAGGCATCCCGCGGCAGCAGAAAATCACCACCGACCGACGTCGCCGTGACCTCGCTCCCGGCACGAAGCTCGAGCATGGCGCGCTTGAAACTGCTCATCGGTTCGCTGATCCGCATCGCCACGGCGACCTGCCCGTCGCGCTCGGGCGCCGACGCGATGCTGAACGTGCGCCTCGACCCCCGGCCATCCGCTCGCTGGTGGGGAAGCGTCAGCTCGAGGTACTGACCAGGTTCGAAGCGCACCGGATGCCGCGGCCGAAACCTGAACTCCCACGCGGTCGGGGTGAGCTGCCGGCGCTCATCGAGCCGAAGGCGCACCGCGCGCCGCTGACCGACGGCGAACGCGAGCAGGTTGCCGAGCACGAGAGCGAACTCGAACGACACGAACACCCCGCCGAGGTCGTAGGGGATCGTGAACAGCACACCGACCAGCGCCGCGAGGGCGAACTGCTGCCACCGACGCGGCGGGAGGGTGAGCGGTTCGCTCAGCATGAAGCCGGCGAAGAACACCACCGGGTACGACGTGATGGCGCGGGAGAGCGCATCCGCCGCATCCTGCCCACCGCCGATCAGGCGAACGGTGATGATGGTCACCGCCACAACGGCGAAGAGCGCACCCATGCCGAGCCTGCGGGTGCGGTACAGCACGAGAACGGCCCCCAGAAGCACGAGCGGGAGGAGCGCTCCGGTGGCCACCCACCAGACCGCCGAGTTCAATCCCGTGAACGCCACGAGCGTCGCACCCGCCGCTGCGGGGTTGAGCAGGTGCCGCCCGCGCCAGGCGATCAGGTACTTGGATGCCGTGGCCAGCGCCCCCGCGAGGGCGAGACCACCGAGGTCGCGCGGGTCGAGCGACGGCCAGAACAGGAAGAACAGCAGCAGACCGGTGATCACCGACGATTCGGTGTGCGGGCGGATGCGCAGCAGCAGGGCCGCGAGGCGCGTGCTCACCACACAGCTGCCGACCGCGATGGCGAGGCTGGCCAGCAGCTCCGCCGGTGTGTAGGGGAGCGCGCCCACGAGCGAAAGCACCACGGCCGCCGCGGCCACCACCACGAGCAGCACCGTCACCAGCCGGTACATCGTGATCCGCCCGGTGAGGCGATCGAGCGCGGGGATCACCGGAAGACCTCGCCGCGGAAGCCCTCTGACACCTGCACGGTCTGATCTTCCAGCATCCGCACCCACTGCACGTCGAACCGCTCCGCGAGTGCGGCCGGGTCGGCGAAGAACAGGGCAGTGGAGACCCCGTCGGCCACGAGGGTCGTTGCGGCGACCGCCCAGGTCGCGATCACCCGCCGGGTGGGATGCCCGGTCACCGCGTCGATGATGTGGTGCGCGCCCGGCCACGCTCGCCGATTCGCGGCGGAGGCGCAGATCGCGCTGTCCGTCACGGTGGCGACACCGATCGCCTTGGCGGTGTCGATCGGATGCTCGAGCGCGACCCGAAGGGTTCGCTGGCCGCGCTGCAGGATGTCGCCGCTCGCGTCGATGGTGAACTCGGCGATGTCGGCATCCGCCAGCACCTCGGCGATCAGGTCGACGAGGTGCCCTTTGCCCGCGGCGCCCACGTCGAGCACGACCGGGTGGTGGGTGGTGAGGGTGTCACCGTCCCAGTGGATGGCGTCGTCCCACGCCGGGACGGGTGCCCGGCTCGCCGCGGGAGCCAGGGTGTAGGCGCGGTCATAGCCCCACTGCTCCAGCGCGCGACCGACGAGCGGCGACATCCCGCCCCCCGTGGCTTCATACAGGTCGCGGTAGAGGTCGAGGAGCGCAGGAGCGTCTTCGCCGAGGGTGAATCGTCCGGGCGCCGTCGCCATCTCGTGCACCACGGAATCGGTGCGGAATCGCGACCACTGCCGGTCGTAGTCGTCCGCTCGCTTCAACACCCGATCGAACACGGATCGAGGTAGCGGATCGAGCGTGTCGATCTGCCAGTTCGTTCCGATGGCGTGAAAGGTGGCGCTAGGCGACGGCGTCAGCCTTGATCTTCTCGAGGGCCGCATCGAAGCCGTCGCTGGTGAGGGATGACCCGGCCACCTTGTCGACGTCGAGCTCGTCGATGTTCTTGCCGATGACCTCGGCGCCGATGCCGTCCTCGAACTCGGTCTGGTAGCGAAGGGCGTTGCCGCTCGTGGCGTTGCCGACCACCACAACGTCGGTCACGATGTTGCCCTCCAGGGTGATGGTGACGTCGATCGATTCCTGGCCGCCGGGGCTCTGGTAGTCGCCGGTCGCCTCGTAGGTGCCGTCGGTGTAGCTCGCGGAACTGCTGCTGCCCGAGCCGTCCACAGGGTCGGTGCTCGTGGAGGCGGCACTACTGGACGAGCAGCCGGCGAGTGCTGCCGTGACAGACAGGCCGCCGAGAGCGGCGACTCCGATGCGTCGTGCGGTGCGATTCATGCGTTCTCCTCGTTGACGTGATGTGGTCGCCTCCACCACGGAGGGGCTGTCAGGTTTTCATCCCAATCTTGGCGTTTGCCTGCCGATCGCAGAAGGATGGCGCTGAACCGCTCAGGTGAAGATGATCGTGCGGGCGCCGTCGAGCAGTACGCGGTTCTCGGCAAACCACTTCACGGCCTGGGTGAGCGTGCGGGATTCCTCGTCCTGGCCGATGGCCACGAGTTCGGCGGGGGTGCGGGAGTGGTCCACGCGCACCACGTTCTGCTCGATGATCGGGCCCTCGTCGAGGTCGCTCGTGACGAAGTGGGCGGTGGCCCCGATCAGCTTCACGCCGCGGGCGTGAGCCTGCTTGTAGGGGCTCGCGCCCTTGAAACCGGGCAGGAACGAGTGATGGATGTTGATGATGCGGCCACTGAGCCGGTCGCAGAGCTCCGGTGACAGGATCTGCATGTAGCGGGCGAGCACCACGAGTTCGATGTCGTGCTCCTCGACGGCCTCGATGATCCGGCGCTCGAACGCCTCCTTCTCGGCGGGCGACGTGGTGGGATGCACTTCGAACGGCACGGAGTAGAACTCGGCGAGCCCCGCGAGGTTGGCGTGGTTGCTGAGCACGACCGGGAGTTCGACCGGCAGCTGCCCCGCCCGCTGACGGAACAGCAGGTCGTTGAGGCAGTGTGCGGCCGTGCTCACCAGCACGAGGGTGCGAAGTGGGCGGTGCACCACATCGAGTGTCACGTCCATCGCGTAGCGCTCGGCAACCGGTGCGATGGCCGCCTCGAATCGCTGGCGCGGAGCATCCGACTCCACCTGCAGCCGCATGAAGAAGGTGCCGGTGTCATCGCTCGAGAACTGCTTCGACTCGGTGATGTTGCCGTTGGCCTCGACGATGGCCCCACTGATGGCGTGCACGATGCCCGGCCGGTCGTTGCAGGAGATCGTCAGCACCCAGTGGGTTGTTTCGGCGGTCACGCCTCAAGAGTAGGGCCTGGGTTACCCTGAAGAGGTTGACGCAGGGGCCGCGTCAGCCCGCGGTCGGCGTCCCGACCCCACTTCCTGTGAAAGTCTCGCTTCATGACCGTGTCTCCCGCCCGCCAGACCACGGACCGCCTTCCCGTGCTCGGTCTGCTCGTTCTCGCCGCAGCGATCTTCGTCTGCGTCACGAGCGAGTTCCTGCCCACGGGGCTCCTTCCGCAGATGGCCCGTGGGCTCAACGTCTCCACCGCAGACGCCGGGCTGCTCATCTCCATCTACGCGGGCACCGTGGTGGTGAGCACCGCGCCGATGGCGCGCATCACCGCGCACCTGCCCCGCAAGCCGCTCATCCTGATCTGCCTCGGCGTGTTCGCCCTCATGAACGTGGCGACGGCGTTCGCCCCGACGTTCGCGTTCGTCGCCGTGTCGCGGGTGATCGCGGGTGTGGCCCACGGGCTGTTCTGGGCCGTCGTCGGTGCGTACGCCGCGCACCTCGTTCCCAAGCATCTGATCGCGAGGGCTGTGGCCATCACGAGCGGAGGCGTGTCTGCAGCGTTCGTGCTCGGGGTGCCGATCGGTACCGCGGTGGGTGTCGCCACGGACTGGCGCGTCGCATTCGCCTCCGTCGGGGGAGTGGTGGTCGTGATCGCGCTGCTCCTCGCGCGTTTCCTCCCGCCGGTACAGCACCTTGTGCCGCTCGCGACCG
This sequence comes from uncultured Actinomycetota bacterium, assembly GCA_963756375.1. Taxonomy (GTDB): domain Bacteria; phylum Actinomycetota; class Actinomycetes; order Actinomycetales; family Microbacteriaceae; genus Marisediminicola. The sequence goes on from CAVWNJ010000005.1 coordinate 2,808,310, forward strand.
GCGAGGTCCTCCTGCCGGCGCGCAAGGATCCGAGCCTCATCCCGATCCTCGTGCTGTGCGCCATCACGGCGGTGATCATGCTCGGACAGAACGCGATCTACACCTACATCGTGCCGTTCTACACGGATGCCGCGGGCTTTGCGCCATCGCAGACCGGCGGGCTGCTCTTCCTGTTCGGCGGCGCAGGAGCTGTCGGCCTGGTGCTGGTCGGAATAGTCGGGGCGCGCTTTCCGCGGTCGAGCATGATCGTTGCGTTCGTGGTGGTGGCGGTCTCCGTGTTCGTGATCGGGCTCGCTCCGATGGCCACACCCCTGGTTCTCGTCGCGCTCGTCGTCTGGGCGATCGCCATGGGTGGAGGCCCCGCGCTGCTTCAGACACGCCTGATGCATGTGGCGTCGAGGCGCCTGCGAGATCAGGCGGCGGCCTGGTTCACGGTGTCGTTCAATATCGCGATCGGCGCCGGCGCTTTTCTCGGTTCCCTCGTTCTGCGGTTCGCCGAGATCGGCGTGCTTCCGTTCCTCGCGGCGGCGCTCATCGCAGCAGGCGTTGTGTTGCTGGTGTCCACCGAGCGGATGTTCCGGCACTCCTAGAGCCTCGACGCGGGCCAGCGCCCGCGCCCAGGTTCAGCCGGCCGACTCCTCGGCGGTGCCCGTGCGCACCCGCACAATCGTCTCCCACGCCGCCGTCGCCACGAGGATCGCCGTGGTGATGGAGCCGAGCACAATCGGCGTCACGGACGCGGCGAAGAACAGGGTGGCAAGGAGCGCACCGATTCCCACGAGGTGTGAGATCAGCAGGTCGCGCGCCACCACGACGCGGAACAGGGCGAGGCCTGCGAGGTACAGCACCGGTCCGCCGACGATGGCCACGACCGTGCCCACCTCCATGTGGGAATCCGGATGTCCGAGGATCATCTCGTCTGCCACCGACGTGAGCACGATGCCGCCGATCACGATCGCGTGCACGTAGGTGTACGCGAGCCTGGCCAGACGCCCGGGGTCCTTCGCGTGCTTGATCGCCTCGGCACCCGCGTGCTCCCCGTGATCGAAGTACAGCCACCACATGGCCACGCCGCTCAGGAAGGCGAGCATCACCCCGATCACACCGAGCAGCGAGACATCCTGGCTCACGAAGGAGAACCCGGTGACGAGGAAAGACTCACCGATGGCGATGATCACGAACAGGGCGCTTCGCTCGGCAATGTGCGGGCCGGACACCTCCCAGTCACCCACCCGCGCCGACGACATTCCCGGCACCCGGAAGCCGACTGCGGCCGAGAGGTACTCCACGAGGATGGCCGCGATCCAGATACTGAGCCTGAATTCGAGTGGCACCAGCGCGCCGACGATCCACAGCACGCCCGCCGCAGACAACCAGATGAGGATGCGGGTGAAGTCCTGACGCAGGCCGTGGTCGTGATGGGCAACGGCGACGAGCATGAACGCGGTGCGGCCGAGTTGCAGCGCCACGTAGGCGATGGCGAAGACGAGTCCACGATCGCCGAAGGACTCGAAGATCGACGTGCTCATCACGAGCCCGATGAGCGCGAGACCGATCACGGCACCGCGCACCGGCAGGCGCACGGGATCGAGCCAGTTGGTCACCCACGTCGTGTAGATCCACACCCACCAGAGCGCGAGCACGAGCACCATCGACTCGAGCGCGCCCACCAGTGTCTGATTCTCGGCAATGAATCGCGAGAGCTGGGTGAGCGCGAAGACGAAGATCAGGTCGAAGAACAGCTCGATGAAGGTGACTTTGTCGCTGCGTTCGGCGTCTGCCGGCCGAAGGAGGTTGGTGCGTAGCCCGAGCACACGGCGCGGCGTCGTCGAGGTCATGGTGTCAGTCTGCCTGATCGGGCGCCGACTGCCCTGATGGCGATGCACGGTCGCCAGGGATGACGCTCCGGATGCGCGCTGATACACTCCGAAGGTCGCAACTGGCGTTGAGATGGGTGACCATCGGGGAGCGACTGACACGGTTGGTGGCCGTACGCCTGGGCCAACACTGAGCGATCCGATGACTCATGATGTCCGCCCTGTCGAAAGAGGAGCCCCCGCATGTCTGACACCGCATCCCGCGTAGCCACCACGGCCAACGCCTTCACCGCCCCGCTGTCCGAGGTGGACCCGGAGATCGCCGCTGTTCTGCAGCAGGAGCTCGGGCGCCAGCGCGGCACGCTGGAGATGATCGCGAGCGAGAACTTCGTGCCCCGCGCCGTGCTCGAGGCCCAGGGGTCCGTGCTCACCAACAAGTACGCCGAGGGCTACCCCGGTCGCCGCTACTACGGCGGCTGCGAGTTCGTCGACATCGCCGAGAGCCTCGCCATCGAGCGCGCAAAGAAGCTGTTCGGCGCCGAGTTCGCGAACGTGCAGCCGCACTCCGGCGCGACCGCGAACGCCGCCGTGCTCTCCGCGATCGCGACCCCGGGCGACACCATCCTCGGGCTCGAGCTCGCCCACGGCGGCCACCTCACCCACGGCATGAAGCTCAACTTCTCCGGCAAGCTCTACAACGCCGTCGCCTACGGCGTCGACCCGACCACGTTCCTCGTCGACATGAATGTCGTGCGCGACAAGGCGTTGGAGCACCGCCCGCAGGTGATCATCGCCGGATGGTCGGCCTACTCGCGCCAGCTCGACTTCGCCGCCTTCCGTGCCATCGCCGACGAGGTGGGGGCGAAGCTCTGGGTGGACATGGCCCATTTCGCCGGCCTCGTGGCTGCGGGCCTGCATCCGTCGCCGATTCCGTTCGCTGATGTCGTGTCGACGACGGTGCACAAGACCCTCGGCGGACCGCGGTCGGGCATCATCCTCAGCCGCGACACCGAGCTCGCCAAGAAGCTCAACTCCAACGTGTTCCCCGGTCAGCAGGGCGGCCCGCTCATGCACGTGATCGCCGCGAAGGCCACCGCGTTCAAGCTGGCGATGGAGCCGGAGTTCCGCGACCGCCAGGTGCGCACCCTGAGCGGAGCGCGACTGCTCGCCGAGCGTCTCGTGGCGGATGACGCCCGCGCCGCAGGCGTCGACGTGCTCACCGGGGGCACCGACGTGCACCTCGTGCTCGCCGACCTCCGCAACTCGCCGCTCGACGGCAAGCAGGCCGAAGACGTGCTGCACTCGGTGGGCATCACGGTCAACCGCAACTCGGTGCCGTTCGACCCGCGCCCGCCGATGGTCACCTCCGGCCTCCGCATCGGTACCCCGGCGCTCGCCACCCGCGGCTTCGGCGACGTGGAGTTCACCGAGGTCTCCGACATCATCGCGCAGGCCCTCATCCCCGGTGCGGATGTCGCGGGCCTCGCCGAGCGCGTCACCGCCCTCGCCGACGCGTTCCCGCTCTACGAAGGCCTCGAAGGGTGGTAGCGGTCACCCTCGACGGCGTCGCCACCGCGACCGCCGTCAAGGAGCGTCTGGCCGAACGGATCACGGCGCTCGCGGCCCGCGGCATCACGCCGGGCCTCGGCACCCTGCTCGTCGGTTCCGACCCGGGGTCCCAGTCCTACGTCGCGGGCAAGCACCGCGACTGCGCGGAGGTGGGCATCCGCTCCATCCGGGTCGACCTGCCGGAGTCCGCGACGGCCGAGGAGATCCGTGCCGCGATCGCGGCTCTCAACGACGATCCCGCCGTCACCGGCTACATCATCCAGTTGCCGCTGCCCGCGGGTATCGACGAGAACGCGATGCTCGAGCTCATGCGGCCCGACAAGGATGCCGACGGCCTGCACCCCACCAACCTCGGGCGACTCGTGCTCGGTGTCTCGGGTGCACTCGACTCGCCGCTGCCGTGCACGCCCGCCGGGATCGTGGAGATGCTGCAGCGCTATGACGTGCCGATCGCCGGTCGCCACGTGGTGGTGGTCGGCCGCGGGCTCACGGTCGGGCGCCCGCTCGGGCTGTTGCTCACCCGCAAGGGCCTCGACGCTACGGTCACCCTCACCCACTCCCGCACCGCCGATCTCGCCGCCGAGGTTCGCCGCGCCGACATCGTCGTCGCTGCGGTCGGCGTGCCGGGCCTGATCGCGCCGGACTGGGTGAAGCCCGGGGCCGCCGTGCTCGATGTGGGTATCACCCGGGTGATCTCGCCAGAGACCGGCAAGGCGAAGCTCGTGGGCGACGTCGACCCCGCGGTGGCGGAGGTCGCCGGTTTCCTGTCTCCCGTGCCCGGCGGAGTCGGTCCGATGACCCGCGCCATGCTGCTCGAGAACGTGGTGCAGGCGGCCGAGCGGCTCTGACGCCGCGTCGACCCGCGCGTTTCGGGGATGCCGTGCGCGCGGAATAACTTAGGCGTACCCTCGTTGATACCCCATAGGGGTATACGGGAGGTGCATTCGGATGGTCGGCTACGTCGATAACAAAGAGGATCTGCTCAAGCGGCTGAGGCGCGCGGAAGGTCAGGTGCGCGGAATCCACCGCATGGTGGAGAGCGACACCTACTGCATCGATGTGCTCACGCAGGTGTCGGCCGTCACGAAGGCGCTCGAGACCGTGGCGCTCGCCCTGCTCGAGGATCACCTCTCGCACTGTGTCGCGGAGGCCGTGCACGAGGGCGGCGAGGTCGCTGACGCGAAGATCCGCGAGGCATCCGAGGCCATCGCCAGGCTGGTGCGCTCATGACCGGCTCGACCGCTCCCGCGGGAACACAGCAGCAGGTGAACGAGGTCGACCTCGACATCTTCGGCATGACCTGCGCCTCGTGCGCCGGTCGCGTCGAACGCAAGCTCAACAAGCTGCCTGGCATGACCGCGTCGGTGAACTACGCCACCGAGAAGGCGCAGGTGACCTCCTCGTCGCCGATCGACACCGAGGCGCTTCTCGCCGCCGTCGCATCCGCCGGTTATCGCGCCGAACTTCCGCCGCCGCCGCTCCCGCAGGGGCAGGTTCTCGCCGAGACGCAGGCGGAGGACCCCACCCGGCCTCTGCTTCGACGGCTGATCATCTCGGCCGCGCTCACCCTTCCCGTGCTGGTGCTCTCGATGGTGCCCGTGCTGCAGTTCACCCACTGGCAGTGGCTCGTGCTCACCCTCGCGGCCCCCGTCGCGGTGTGGGGCGCCTATCCGTTCCACCGCGCCGCGTTCGTGGCTGGCAGGCACGGGTCGGCGAGCATGGACACGCTCGTGAGCATCGGCGTGATCGCCGCATTCGGATGGAGCCTCTACGCGCTGTTCTTCGGCGACGCCGGCATGCCCGGCATGACGATGAGCTTCGAGTTCATCACGTCGCCCGGCGCCGGAGCCCACGAGATCTACCTGGAGGTCGCGGCAGCGGTCACCGTGTTCCTGCTGGCCGGGCGCTACGCCGAGGCTCGCGTCGGACGGGAATCCGGTGCGGCACTCCGGGCGCTGCTCGAACTCGGTGCGAAAGACGCCGTCGTGCTGCGCGGGGGAGTCGAGAGCCGCGTTGCGGTCGACACCCTCGTTCCGGGTGACCGGATCGTCGTGCGCCCGGGCGAGAAGATCGCGTCCGACGGAGTGGTCGTCGAGGGTGCATCCGCTGTCGACGCGAGCATGCTCACCGGCGAGTCGCTGCCGGTCGAGGTGGGCGTCGACGACCGCGTGACCGGGGCCACCCTCAACGTGAGCGGTCGCCTGATCGTGGAGGTCTCCCGGGTCGGATCCGACACCGAGCTCGCCCGGCTGGCGCGCCTGGTCGAGCGAGCGCAGACCGGCAAGGCCGAGGTGCAGCGCCTCGCCGACCGCGTGTCCGCCGTGTTCGTTCCGGTGGTATTCGTGTTGTCGCTCATCGCGTTCACCGGCTGGGTGCTGTCGGGAGCGCCGCTCGAGGTGGCGTTCACCGCCGCCATAGCCACCCTCATCATCGCCTGCCCCTGCGCGCTCGGACTCGCCACACCGACCGCGCTGCTGGTCGGCACCGGCCGGGGCTCGCAGCTCGGCATCCTGATCAGCGGACCGCAGGTGCTCGAACAGACCCGCCGCATCGACACGATCGTGCTCGACAAGACCGGCACGCTCACCACCGGACGGATGACGGTGCGCGACGTGCTCGTGGCGCCGGGGCAGCACGAGCACGAGGTGCTCGAGATCGCGGCAGCGGTCGAGGCCGGGTCCGAGCATCCGATCGCTGCGGCCATCGTGGCAGAGGCTGCCGAACGCGAACTCACGGCAGCGCGGACCGGCGACCAGATGGCCGGCCAGACGGTCGCACGGCCGGCGACCGCCGAGGCGTTCGAGTCGGTGCACGGCGGTGGCGTGCGCGCCGTCGTTGCCGGTCACGCCGCCATGGTCGGCCGCGCATCCTGGCTCGCCTCAGACTGGGCGCTCAGCCTGCCCGACGGGCTCGCTCAGGCGATCGCAGCGGCGGAGGCCGACGGCGGCACGGTCGCCACGGTCGCGTGGGACGGCGAGATCCGCGGAGCCGTGGTGGTCGGCGACACGATCAAGCCGTCGACAGCCGATGCCGTGCGAATGTTCCGCGAGCTGGGCCTTCGACCCAGTGCTCCTCACCGGTGACAACAGCGGTGCCGCCTCCGCGGTGGCGGCCGCCGTCGGCATCACGGATGTCCGTGCCGGGGCCACACCGCAGGGCAAGCTCGATGCGATCACCGAGCTGCAGTCACAGGGGCGTGCCGTCGCCATGGTCGGTGACGGCGTGAACGACGCGGCCGCCCTCGCCGCGGCGGACCTCGGCATCGCGATGGGCGCTGGCACGGATGCCGCGATCGCGGCGAGCGACATCACCGTGATGAGTGGGGACCTGATGGTCGTCGGCGATGCCGTGCGTCTCGCCCGACGCACGCTCGGCACCATCAAAGGCAACCTGTTCTGGGCCTTCGCCTACAACCTCGCGGCGCTCCCGCTGGCGATGCTCGGGCTGCTCAATCCGGTGATCGCGGGAGCCGCCATGGCGTTCTCGTCGGTCTTCGTGGTGACGAACAGTCTGCGATTGCGCAGGTTCAAGGGGAGTGTTCCTCGCGGGCCTCAGGAATAGATCGAGCCGCCCAGATACTTCAGGCCGTTGTCGCACGCAATGGTGACCACGCGATGCCCTTCCCCGCGCTCGACCGCCAACTCCACGGCGGCGGCGACATTGAGCCCCGTGGACCCGCCGCTGAGGATGCCCTCCTCGCGGGCCAGTCGGCGACACATCTCGAATGCGCGATCCTGGTCGACCGTCCGCACCTCTGTGAGGGCCGACCGATCGAGAAAGGGAGGATCGGGGAAGACCGCAATGCCCTCCACCCTGTGCGCACCCGAAATCCCCGTGGAAAGGAGCGGCGACTCGCTCGGTTCGAGCGCCACGACGTCGCACTCGACGCCGGCCTCGTGAAGACCGTCGAGCGTGCCCATCAACGCACCCCCCGTGCCGACGGCTGCGCACAGCACGTCGACTCCTCCCTCCAGTGCCGACGCTATCTCCTTGCCCATGGGGGCGTAGCCGAGTCGCACATCCGGGGATCCGAACTGGTTTGCGTAGTAGTGCCGCGGCTCTGCGGCCAGCGCGAGGGCTCTGTCCCGCATCCGGTCTGCGAGTTCGTGGGTTATCGACCCACCATCGCTTTTCTCCACCACCACCTGTGCGCCGAAGGCTTCCATTGCCTGCTGCTTGCTTGGAGAGAATGCGTCGGAGAAGACCGCGGTGAAGTTGAGCCCCAGAACCCCGCACACGAAGGCTAAGGCGGTGCCCGTGCTGCCGCCGGTGAATTCGACGACGGTGTCTCCGGGGCGAATGTCGCCCCGCTCGAACGCACCGGCAATCACGGCGATCGCCATCCGGTCCTTGTAGGACCCCGTCGGATTGCCGCCCTCGAGTTTTACCCATACCTCCGCGGCGCCCGCCGGAACGACAGCGCCCAGCTTCACCAGTGGCGTTTTTCCGATTGCGGCTAGACCGCCGGTCCAGCCGCCCGTCCATGCGTTCGTCATAAGCCCTCCGAGCCGATCGGGAATGCGGGTCCGTCGGATGCTCATCCTCGGCGCCGGTGTCGATCGACCCCACGGATGCGTGAGCCCAACATAGCTTCGCGGAGAGTGTGCCGCTATCGGTCGATGGTCTACTCGCCGATGTAGCCGATACCGCACGAGAGCGCCGTCACGAGCGGGGCATCCCACCCGGGTTGTCCCGACGCGGTCTCGGTGCCGAGCGGGGTCAGCTCGGCGGTGCAGCTCTCGATGGTGGCGCCGGAATCCACCGGAACGCCGAAGCCGTAGAAGCCGGTGATCCACAGGTCGGGGTCGGGCACATTAGTGGCGGTCTCGTAGTCGGTCACCGCGGTGACGGTGCCCGAGGTCGACGCCTGGTAGTGACCGAGGCACCCGTCGTTGCTCACGAGTGACAGCACCCCGTCGCCGCGGGCGACCTTCGGGGCGTAGGCACTCCCGAGACCGAGCTCGAGGGGCGCGACGAAGGTGAGACCGCGAGGTGTCGACGTGACCGTGACCCGCATGAGCGCGCTTCCCGCGGCCTCGAGGGCCTCCGCGGTGAAGCGGGGTGGCGCACCCGCACCGTCGGCGCCGGTACCCGTGGCTCCGGTGCCCGCATCGTCTCCGGGCTCTCCAGCAGGCGGCGACCCGCTGGGAGTGGGCGCCTCGGCGCCTTCCGGCAGCATCGCCGCGCATCCGGCTGCAAGCTCCGTCACGAGGGGCGCGGCGCCGGGCTCGGTGGCGTCGACCGGAAGGTGCCCGGTGAGTTCGAGGTCGATCGTGGTGCCGTCCACGGCGCGGGCCTTGGCGGCGACCACGAACAGGATGTCCTCGGGCTTCGCATCCGGCGTCGCCGACGGGCTTGCGGAGGGGCTCGCCACGGGGGCGGATGGCGCGACGGCAGGACTCTGCGCGCATCCCGCGAGGAGCGCACCCGCGACGACGAGCACGCCGCAGGAGATGATGCCCCGGTATGCCTGACTCATCGCCCCGTCCCCTGGCTCGAGCGCGGTGGTCTCGCTAGTCGCGACCCGCCCCCTGCGCTGCGTTCACGACAAAAATATCAGGCTGCGCGAAACCGTGTTCGGCGAAAGCGCCATCGATGGCCACCTGGAGCCGCGACATCGATTCGGTGGGGATGAGAGCGATCGCCGCACCGCCGAAACCGCCGCCGGTCATCCGCGCACCGAGCGCGCCGTTCTGTTGCGCCGTCTCGACCGCAAGGTCGAGCTCCGCCACGGAGATCTCGAAGTCGTCGCGCATCGACACGTGCGATGCGTCGAGCAGGTCGCCGATGGCGGCGGCACCCTGCTCGCGCAGGGTGCGCACGGTGTCGAGCACGCGCTGGTTCTCGGTGACCACGTGGCGCACCCGTCGGAAGGTCACCTCGTCGAGCACGTCGCGCGCGCGGTCGAGGTCGGCCACGGTCACGTCTCTCAGCGACTCGACACCGAGCGCCTTGGCGCCGGCCTCGCAGGACTCGCGGCGTGCGGCATAGCCGCCGGTGGCGTGGGAGTGGCTCACCTTGGTGTCGATGATCGCCAGTTGCAGACCGGCGGCCGCGAAGCCGAGACCGATCACCTCGGCGTCGAGGGTGCGACAGTCGAGGAACACCGCGGAGTCGGTCTCGCCGAGCAGTGACGCGGACTGATCCATGATGCCGGTCGGTGCTCCGACGGCCTTGTTCTCGGCCAGCTGCCCGACGCGAGCGAGCGTACGCCGGTCGAATCCGAGCTGCCAGACGTCGTTGAGGGCCACCGCGACGGCGCTCTCGATCGCCGCGGACGACGACAGCCCCGCACCCACCGGAACGGTGGAGACGATGTGAATGTCGAAGCCGGGAACGGCGGCCAGGTCGGCGCCGTACTCGCCGAGCGCCCAGGCCACGCCGAGCGGGTACGCGGCCCAACCGGTGAGCTTGTCGGGGGTGAGGTCGTCGAGGTCGATCTCCACCAACTCGTCGGTGAAGTCGCTCGAGACCCGCAGCAGGCGGTCCTCGCGGAGGCCGAGGGCCACGATGGTGCGACGGTCGATCGCGAACGGCAGCACGAAGCCGTCGTTGTAGTCGGTGTGCTCGCCGATCAGGTTAACGCGGCCCGGAGCGGACCAGATGCCGCTCGGCTCGCTCTGGTAGACGGCGGTGAAGCCCGCGCGGACCTCGTCTCGGATGTCGCTCATGCCTTCTCGATTCCTTCCCGGATGAATGCGGCGGACTGCTCTGGCGGAACGTCGCCGATCCAGGCGCCCATGGCCGCCTCCGACCCGGCGAGGAACTTCAGTTTGCTTTCGGCCCGGCGCGGCGAGGTGACCTGCAGCATCAGCCGGATCTCGTCCCGATGGTCGCTCACCGGAGCCTGGTGCCAGGCGGCGATGTACGGCGTCGGGGTGTCATACAGCTTGTCGATACCGCGCAGCAGGCGCAGGTAGAGCCCGGCGAGCTCGTCGCGCTCCTCGGTGCTTGTCGCGGCGAAGTCGGGGATGTGACGGTGGGGGAGCATGTGCACCTCGATGGGCCAGCGGGCCGCGAACGGCACGAACGCCGTCCAGTGCTCGCCGCTCAGCACCACGCGCTCGCTGGCGCGCTCGCTGTCGAGAATCTGCTGGAAGAGGTCAGGCCCGACCTTGTCGATCGACGCGATCAGCTTGGTGGTGCGGGGGGTGACGTAGGGGTAGGCGTAGATCTGGCCGTGCGGATGATGCAGCGTGACGCCGATCGCCTCTCCGCGGTTCTCGAACGGGAACACCTGGGCCACACCGTCCATCGCGCTCAGCGCTTCGGTGCGGTCGGCCCACGCCTCGATCACCGTCCGGGCGCGCGACTCGGTGAGGCTGCCGAACGAACCTTCGTGTTCCGGGCTGAAGCACACGACCTCGCAGCGTCCGATCGACGGATGCGTGTTGCCGATGCCGATCTCTGCGGAGTCGAACGACCCACCGAGCTCCGGACCGAACGACGGCGACTTGTTCTCGAAGACGGCGACGTCGTAGTTGTCGGGAACCTCGGACGGGTTCGACTCGGTGGCGGGGGCGAGCGGGTCGAGGTGTGCGGGGGGCAGGAATGCCCGGTTCTGGCGCGCCGACGCGATGGAGATCCACTCCCCGGTGAGCACGTCCTGACGCATGGTGGCGGTGGCAGGGCGCGGCTCCGGCGCTCTCGCATCCGGTTTGCGGTCGGGACTCAGCGACGTATCGGCGTCATCGAAATAGATGATCTCCCGGCCGTCGGCAAGGCTGTGCGCGCGCTTAGTGATCTCACCCATGGTTGTGGCTTCCCCGTCGAAGAAACGGTGCCGCGTCTCCTTATAGTCTGTGCCCATGGGCACACCGACCGGAGAACAGTTCGAGCTCGTCAGGGCAAGCGCGACGCGGCAGTCTCGCGCCATCATAACGGAGGTGGCGGCCGGGCTTCGAGCGCTCAGCGTCGATGGTGTCGACCTCGTCGAGACCTATCCGTTGACCTCGCTTCCGCCCTACGGATCCGGCATCGTGCTGGTGCCGTGGCCCAATCGTGTGCGGGATGGCAAGTGGATGCTCGACGGGCGCGAGCAGCTGCTCGACATCACAGAACCCGATAAGGGGAACGCGATCCACGGGCTCCTTCGCAACACCGCCTACCGGGTGGCGGCCCGCACGGAGTCGTCGATCACGATGAGCGCCACGATCTTCCCGCAGCACGGCTACAAGTTCCAGCTCGACACCTCGGTCACCTATCAGCTCACCGACGACGGCATCGACGTGACCCACACGGTCACCAACGTGGGCGACACGGCGGCCCCGGTGGCCGTCGGTGCGCATCCGTACCTCTGTATCGGAGACGTGCCGAGGGAGGATCTCACCCTCACCGTCGCGGCCGCGACCCGCTTCGAGGTGGATGACCGACTCAACCCCATCGGCGAACACGATGTCGCGGGCACGCCGTTCGACCTGCGTGCCGGTGTGCGAGTGGGCGATCTCACCGTCGACGACGGGTTCGGCGGCGTCCCGTCCGATGGGCTGCACCGCATGACCGCACCGGACGGCAGCACGGTGGAACTCTGGCGCGACCCGGAGTTCGCGTTCGTGCAGGTGTTCACCAACCGGCTCTGGCCGCGCGGAGACGACCTGGGCCTCGCCGTCGCGGTGGAGCCGATGACCGCACCGGCCAACGCCCTCAACTCGGGTTCCGGCCTCCGCTGGCTCACCCCTGGCGAGACGTGGGAGCTGCACTGGGGCATCCGATATTCTGAAGGAACCACGGCGGTCTGACCCGCCAGGGTGCGCCCGCCCCAGGATCGAGGGCTCATGAACGACCACAGACGGCTCGGCGTGGCGACCGCCAGCGCATCCGACCTGCGGCGCTGGCGGCGGTATCTCGCCGATGAGCGGGCCGAGGGCGCGGTCTACCGCGACCTCGCCGGTCGGCGCAGCGGCGAGGAGCGGGCGATCCTGCTCGAACTCGCGGAAGCCGAACGGCGACACGAGCAGCACTGGATCGACCTGCTCGGCGACGACGTCGGCAAGCCGATGCGCGGCGACCTGCGCACCCGGCTCCTCGGGCTCCTCGCCCGCCGGTTCGGTTCGGTGTTCGTGCTCGCCCTCGCGCAGCGCGCCGAGGCGCGCTCCCCGTACGAGGCGGACGTCGACGCGACCGCCGCGATGGCGGCAGACGAACGCATCCACGAGGAGGTCGTGCGCGGACTCGCCGCCCGCGGGCGCAACCGGCTCTCCGGATCGTTCCGGGCGGCCGTGTTCGGCGCCAACGACGGGCTGGTGAGCAACCTCGCGCTCGTGGCCGGGGTGAGTGCCAGCGGTGCGTCATCCGCCATCGTGCTGGTTACGGGGGTCGCCGGGCTCCTTGCCGGCGCACTGTCGATGGCGGCGGGGGAGTTCGTCTCCGTGCGCTCCCAGCGCGAACTGTTGGAGGCGTCGGCGCCGAACGCCGACAGCGGAAGCGCCGTCCCCGACCTCGACGTCGACGCCAACGAGCTCGCCCTGGTCTACCGGGCGCGCGGCATGAGCCCAGAGGATGCGCGACTCCGCGCCGCGGCGATGCTCGCGGATCACAGCATCCGAGATGCCGAGCCGGACGGCGACGCTCACGAGGCGGTCGGTACCGCATTCGCGGCGGCGTTTTCGAGCTTCTGGTTCTTCGCCTCCGGTGCGATCGTGCCGATCATCCCGTACCTTCTCGGTGCCCAGGGGACCGTGGCCCTGCTCGTTGCAGCGGCTCTCGTCGGAGTGGCGCTTCTGATCACCGGCGCGGTCGTGGGACTGCTCTCGGGAGGTCCGCCGCTCCGCCGGGCGCTTCGGCAGCTCGCCATCGGATTCGGTGCGGCGCTGGCCACCTATCTGCTCGGCCTGGCTTTCGGTGTGACGTTGGACTGAGTTCCCCGGCACGATTCAGCGCGCTGTGGGGATAATGGCGGATGATTTCCACCGAACTCGCGCGGGCGCTGCATGACTCGGGGCTCACCTGGCAGCCGGCATCCGGCGACGTCTTCCGTATCGACCGCCCCGAGGTCGACGGTGATGTCTTCACGGTGAGCGAGATGACCGTCGAGGCGCATCAGTACCCCACGGGCACCGTGCTCGGTTTCAACGGCACCACGGAGTGGGCCCTCGACTCGGTCGATCTCGACGATGCGTTGTGGATGCCGCGTGAGGATCAGCTGCGGGAGCAGCTCGGTTCGGCGTTCCAGTCGCTGAGCGTGCACGGCATCGAGTTCACGGTGGAGGCCGTGGTGGCCGGTGTCGCCACCCGGTTCGTCGGAACGGATGCGGCGGACGCCTACGGCCGCGCGCTGCTCGCGCTCATCGACAGGTCCACGTTCATCGCGGTCGAGGAACCGTTCGTCTGATCGATCAGCGGATGTACGGAGCGCCCGCGAGGAAGGCGAACGGGTCGACGGAGACGTTGTTCACCTTGATCTCGAAGTGCAGGTGCGGTCCGGTGGATCCACCGGTCGTGCCCACGTAGCCGATCACGGTGCCAGCGTTGACGGTCTGACCCACCTTGTAGGTGGTCGGTGCCCCCATGTGCATGTACTGGCTGCGGACGCCGTTCGCGTGCGAAATCACCACGGTGTTGCCTGCACCCCAAGTGGCGTACGACTCGACCGCCGAGACGACAGTGCCCTTGGCGATCGACAGGATCGGAGTGCCGCGGATGGCGCTGCCCGAGTAGTCGGTGCCGTAGTGCATCGAGGTGGACCCGGTGATCGGGTGCACGCGTACGCCGTAGGCCGACGAGACGCTCCAGTACGCCGACAGCGGCTGGATGAGGTCTGCGCTGCACGGCACCGCCTCGGCAACCGGGCCTTCGCGGCCGGGCAGCACGACTTCGGCCGATCCGATCGCCGACGTCACCCCTGCCGCGGTCTGCACGACGCACGAGCCGCCTGCGATCGCCGCGGCCTTCTGTGTCGCCGCCGGTGCGGACAGTGCGGGCGTCAAAGCCAGTAGTGCGCCTGCTGTAAGTGCGGCGGCAAGCGCGCGCAATCGTGTTTTCTTCATCGTGGTCCCCCGGCCGTATCGACTTCACCCGAGCCTAGGCGAGGGGCCCTGGGCCCGATGCCCCCAGTAGGGGGGAACGCCCGGCGCGGCGCCGCGCGGCGGAGCGCGCGGCGTGCGTGTGCGGGGGCCGGGAGGCGCCGCGGTCGATGCGCCGGCGTTCCCGCGCTTCCCGTTCCCCTAGTTGCCCTCCCGCCCGCCGAGTTACCCCTCAAATCACCGAGTTGCCCACTTTTGCGGTCGAAATCGGCCCGGAAATCGTTTCCCGATCGCAAAAGTGGGCAACTCGGTGCTCGAGTGGGCGGTGCCCGTGTCCCTGAGCACCACGAGGGCATCGTCGGCCCGAATGCCCCGAATGCCGCGAGCCGCCGCGCATGTCGCCGTGTCGCCAGGTTTCCCCGGACTCGCCCCTCACCTCACCGAGTTGCCCACTTTTGCGGTCGAAATCGCCCCGGAAATCGTTTCCCGATCGCAAAAGTGGGCAACTCGGTGCTCGGGTGGACGGACGGGGTAGCTGGCCGGGCACGCGACCGCTCGGCCGGGCGAGAGGACGACCGTCGGGCGGCCGCGGGCATGCGGGCGGCCGGTAGTCACGGGCACGAGCGCGGCGGAGCCATGCGAGCGGATGCCCGCCGAGCGCCGAGCGCCGAGCGCGCTCGCCGAGCGCCCGAAGAGGGAAGTCAGAAACGCTGCCCGCCACGCCACGACCCCAGCACCGTGCAACACCAGCTAAACGGTGGGCCCCGTCGGACTCGAACCGACGACCCGCGGATTAAAAGTCCGATGCTCTACCAACTGAGCTAGAGGCCCGTGCGCCGTTAAATCTACCGGGCGAATTCGACCGGCGACGACACAGCCACCCTGCCTTATCGTGGTTTCTCGTGACAGAACAGTTCCACAAGCCCACGAAGTTCTCCGGCGCCAAGTTCGAGAGCATGTTCGGCGGGGAGGATCCGGCCCAGGTGAGCCGGGTCGCCCACGAGACCGCCGGCGCGCTGATGGCGCGCGTGCAGGCGAGTGCGGATGCCGGCGTGGTGGAACGACTCGTCGCCTTCACCGACGAGCACGGCATCGATGCCATCGCGGAGTTGTGGTCGAGGGCAACCCCGCGCAGCCTGCCGGGGGCGCTCTGGCGCATCTACCTGCTGCGGGCGCTCATCCGGCAGGATCCGGAGGGCACGAGCTTCCTCTACGGGCGCGGTGACCGAGCTGATGTCCACCATCGACGCGGTGGTGGCAGGCGCCCCGACCCCGACCGGCCCCGCGGAGATCATCGCGCTCGCCGACGACATCCTCCGCGGTGTGTTCGACGGCGACTTCGGAGTGGCGCTCGACCGCGCAGCGGCCTTCTGCCGGATCGCCTCGACGGGTGCGGCGAGTCTCGCAGACGACGTTGAGGCCATCGACCCGGAACGCGGCACTGCGCTCACCACGAGGTCACTCCGCCTGTCGCGCACGGCTGTCGAGCTCGTCGCGTGTGCTCGCTCATGGCGTAGCGGCTCGCTGGATTGAGTGCGGGGAGCGCGCTTACACTGGATGTCGGCCTTCGGGTCGAGGTCCGGCCGCAGTAACCCCGGGCTCCAATATTCGCCGCCATGAGCGGCCTTCCGCCGAGAGGCGTTCTGCGGCCGGGCTACCTTCCTCCTCGGGCACGGCCGGTAAGTCGGATATCTCCCGAGATTTCCGCAGCTGAGACCAATCCGTTACGCGCGGTGTGTCGAATTCCTTTTGTGACGAACACGCAACAGCGTTACACCGGCCCCACGGGGTCGCTGGAGCCGTTTTGCGGGGGAGTCGCGCCACAACTTCATATCGGGACCACCGCGAGGCGCTCACGACGACCGGATTCTGACCGGCCGAAATTGTGTTCGCTCTCGCAGGGGGACGAAGGGAATGTGCGGCATGCTTGACCTCGTGCCACGCCTAACCGAACCCAGCCCGGAATCCGGCTCCACGCCAGAGGAGGTCTCCAAGGAGACCCTGCTCGAGCGCGTGGCGGTGGGAGACAAATCGGCTTTCAGCGATTTGTATGACCAGTTCGCACCTCGTGTGCTCGGACTGATCAAACGTCTCCTTATCGATCACGCCCAGTCGGAGGAGGTGGCCCAAGAGGTGTTCCTCGAGATCTGGCAGTCCGCTTCGCGCTTCGACGCGAAGAAGGGCGGGGCCTCCACGTGGATCCTCACGATGGCGCACAGACGTGCCGTCGATCGCATTCGCGCGTCTCAATCGTCGCGCGACCGCGATACCAAAATCGGCATCCGTGATTATGTCTCGGAGTACGACAATGTTTCTGACACCGTAGAAGTAACGATCGAACACGAGAGGGTGAAATTGGCTTTGGAGCAACTCACTTCATTACAGCGCCAAGCTGTGACCCTCGCGTACTACGGCGGATACAGTCACAGCGAAGTCGCCACCATGCTCAGCGT
This sequence comes from uncultured Actinomycetota bacterium, assembly GCA_963756375.1. Taxonomy (GTDB): domain Bacteria; phylum Actinomycetota; class Actinomycetes; order Actinomycetales; family Microbacteriaceae; genus Marisediminicola. The sequence goes on from CAVWNJ010000005.1 coordinate 2,825,110, forward strand.
GCCGATAGGCACGGTGAAGACACGTCTGCGAGACGGAATGATCCGCCTGCGCGACGAGATGGGAGTCGCATCGTGACCGAACGCGATGACAGGCACTTGCTTACCGGCGCTTACGCGCTGAACGCTCTCACAGATGCTGAGAGAAAAGATTTCGAGGCATACCTTCTCGAGTCGGATGAAACCAGGACGGAGGTGGCCGAGATGTCTGACACTGCCGTCATGTTGGGTCTGTCTTCCCGGCCCGTCGCTCCGTCTGCGGAGCTGAAGGCATCGATCATGGGGATGCTCGACAGCACTCCCCAGTTCCGTCCGATGCAGGATGCACGGCCAACGCTGCGCTCGGTACCCACGACGAGCGACCGCTCGGTACCCACGACGAGCGACCGCTCGGCCGGCGCCGGCTCGAACAGCGACGCCGAGAAGATCAATCGCATTGCGTCCGGTGCGACCGGCTCCGCAGAGAACCGCGCGAAGGCGGCCTGGTTCCGCAAGCCGATCGGCCTGATCACGGCGGCTGCCGCTGCCATCGCGATCTTCCTGTCGGGAAGCGTCATCGGACTCAACCTCAACGACCGCGGCTACGAGCAGCAGCAGGCGGCCAGTCTCGCCGAGCTCACCGCGGCAGCCGACCTCGAGTCGGCGACCGCCGCCGTGCAGGGTGGCGGCGACGCCAAGGTGATCTGGTCGATCGACTTGGAGCGCTCCGCCGTCCTCATCGACGGTCTCCCGGCGCTCGAAGATGGCAAGACGTACCAGCTCTGGTACATCGACCAGAACGGACCTCGCGGCGCCGGAACGTTCGACGTGTCCTCCGACGAGCCCACCGCCTGGCGCGTGCTCGATGGTGCGATGTCGAGCGTCGACTCGGTCGGACTCACGGTCGAACCTTCGGGCGGATCCGATGCTCCCACCACCGACCCGATCCTCGTGGTCGGCGCCTAAAGTCTGAACCTTCCGCACCCGGGCGGAACGGTTCGACGAAAAGCCCTACGGATGATTCATCCGTAGGGCTTTTTCGTGCACGGGGAAGACCTATCCGAACTTGCCGGACACGTAGTCCTCCGTGGCCTGAACGCTGGGCTTGGAGAAGATGGTGTTGGTGTCGTTGTACTCGATGAGCTTGCCCGGCTTGCCGGTGCCGGCGATGTTGAAGAACGCGGTGCGATCGGAGACGCGGCTGGCCTGCTGCATGTTGTGGGTCACGATCACGATCGTGTAGTCCTGCTTGAGTTCCTCGATGAGGTCCTCGATCGCGAGGGTGGAGATCGGGTCGAGCGCCGAGCACGGCTCGTCCATGAGCACCACGTCGGGCTGCACCGCAATCGCGCGAGCAATACACAGCCTCTGCTGCTGGCCGCCGGAGAGTCCGGAGCCCGGCAGGTTGAGGCGATCCTTCACCTCTTTCCAGAGGTTCGCGCCCTGAAGCGCCCGCTCGACCAGCGCGTCGCCGTCCGACTTCGACATGCGTCGGTTGTTGAGCTTCACGCCGGCGAGCACGTTGTCGCGGATCGACATGGTCGGGAACGGGTTGGGGCGCTGGAAGACCATCCCCACCTGGCGGCGTACGAGCACGGGGTCGACGCCGGGGCCGTAGAGGTTGTTGCCGTCGATGAGCACCTCGCCCTCCACGTGGGCGCCCGGGATCACCTCGTGCATGCGGTTGAGGGTGCGCAGGAACGTGGACTTGCCGCATCCGCTCGGTCCGATGAAGGCGGTGACCGTGCGCGGCTCGATGGTGAGCGTCACGTCCTCCACGGCCTTGAACTTGCCGTAGTAGACGTTCAGGTCGTTCACTTCAATGCGTTTTGACACGGGGTTCCTTGGTTTCTCTGGTCGAGACGGATGCTCTAGCGGCCGAGCTTCGGCGAGAAGATGCGTGCGATGAGGCGGGCGATGAGGTTGAGGAGCATCACGATGATCACGAGGGTGAGCGCTGCCGCCCACGCACGGTCGAGGTAGGCCTGTACATCCGCTCCCGGTACCGCGTACTGGTTGTACACGAACACGGGGAGGGTCATGATGCGGTTGGAGAACAGATCGTAGTTCATGCTCGCCGTGAACCCGGCGACGATGAGCAGCGGGGCCGTCTCGCCGATCACCCGGGCTATGGCGAGGGTCACGCCGGTGGCGATACCCGCGATGGCGGTCGGGAGCACGATCTTGAGGATGGTGAGCCATTTCGGCACGCCGAGTGCATAGGACGCCTCGCGGAGCTCGTTCGGCACGATCTTCAGCATCTCCTCGGAGGAGCGCACCACCACCGGGATCATCAGCAGCGAGAGGGCGATCGATCCGCCGAATCCGAAGCGGATGCCGGGGTCGGAGAAGATCAGCGAGAAGAACGCGAACGCGAACAGTCCGGCCACGATCGACGGGATGCCGGTCATCACGTCGACGAAGAAGGTGATGGCGCGGGCGAGCGGGCCGCGCCCGTACTCGACCAGGTAGATGGCCGCCATGAGTCCGACCGGCACCGAGATGAGCGTCGCCATGCCGGTGATCATGAGCGTGCCCATGATGGCGTGCAGCGCTCCGCCTCCCGCGCCGACGACGTTGCGCATGGACTCGGAGAAGAACTGCAGATCGAGGCGTGCTGCACCGTTCACGATCACCGTGAAGAGCAGCGACACCAGAGGCAGCAGCGCCACGATGAATGCGGTGCTCACGAGCGCCGTGACCAGGCGGTCCTTGGCCTGGCGGATGCCCTCGACGAGGTACGACACCGAGAAGAGCACCACATCGAACAGGATCGTGCCGAAGAACAGCGTTCCGGTGATGTTGAAGTCGCCGTCGGTGCCGGCCTGCGCGATCGCGAACGCGACGGCGGCGACGGCCCAGGAACCGAACAGCATCGCCCAGGGCGACCAGGCGGGGATCCGACCGGTGGTGAGGGTGTTCACCACGCCGGTGGGCTTCTTGGCTACGGGTGTGGTGACCATCAGTTCGCTCCCGAGAAGGCCTTGCGCCGGTTCACGAAGTACCGGGCGATGGAGTTGATCACGAGCGTGATGATGAACAGGATGAGCCCGGTGGCGATGAGGCCGTTCACTTCGACGCCGCTGGCCTCGGGGAAGTTCAGGGCGATGTTTCCGGCGATCGTGGTGGGGTTCGCCGATCCGGTGAGCACGAAGCTGATGAGCACGGCGGGCGAGAGCACCATGGCCACGACCATCGTCTCGCCGAGCGCGCGACCGAGTCCGAGCATCGCCGCTGAGACAATCCCGCCGCGGCCGAAGGGCAGCACGGCCATCTGGATCATCTCCCAGCGGGTTGCCCCGAGGGCGAGTGCGGCCTCTTCGTGCAGGGTCGGCGTCTGCAGGAACACCTCACGGGAGAGGGCGGTGATGATGGGCGTGATCATCACGGCGAGCACGATCGCCACGGTGAGGATGGTGCGGCCGGTGCCGGACACCGGGGGCGCGAAGAGCGGGAACCATCCGAAGGTCGAGACGAGCCACCCGTAGAAGGGTGTGACGAAGGGGGCCAGAACCTTGATGCCCCAGAGCCCGAAGACCACGGAGGGAACGGCGGCGAGCAGGTCGATCACGTAGCCGAGGCCCTGCGCGATGCGCCGCGGGGCGTAGTGCGAGATGAACAGCGCGATGCCCATCGACACCGGAAACGCCATCACGAGGGCAAGCAGGGCGGCCCAGAGGGTGCCGAAGGCGAGGGGCGCAACGTAGGCCCAGAAGCTTGTGGGGGAGCCGTTGAGTTCGCTGGGGTCCGCGACCAGGGCGGGAGCGCTCTCCGCCACGAGGAAGATGGCGACCGCGGCGAGGGCGATGAGGATGAGCACACCGGCGACGGTGGTGCTGCCCGAGAAGATCCGGTCGGCCGGACGCACCTTCGCTTTGAGGCGATTCGGTGTGGTTGCGGTCATCGTGCGATTCCTATAGCCCATCTCGAAGAACGGGGGAAGACCCGATTGTGCCCAGTCTGGCATCCCAAGTCTGGTGGGCCGTGCTGCATCGTGCAATCGGCACGACGGGCACGGCCCACCGGTGGTGTTCGGTGTTAGCTGATGCTGTCGATCGCGGTCTGCACCTTGGCGGCGAGGTCGCTCGAGATGGGCGCGGAGCCCGCGGCGTCGGCCGCGGCGGCCTGGCCCTCTTCGCTCGCGACGTAGGTGAGGTACGCCTTCACGAGGTCGGCGGTCTCGGTGTCCGGGTACTCCTGGCACGCGATGATGTAGCTCACGAGCACGATCGGGTAGGTACCGGCCGCGGTCGAGGTGCGGTCGAGCTTCACGGCGAGGTCGTTGGGCTCACGGTCGTCGACCAGGGGCGACGCGTCGACGATGGCGGATGCCGCCTCGGGGGTGTAGTCGATGAAGGTGTCACCGACCTTGATCGCCGCGACGCCGAGCGAGCCTGCCTTGGAGGCGTCGGCGTACCCGATGGCGTTGTTGCCGTTGGTGACCGCGTCGATCACGCCGGTGGTGCCCTGGGCGGCCTCGCCACCCTTGTAGGGGAACGGGTCGGCCGCGGGCGCGTCCCAGACCTCGGGCGCGTTCTTGTTCAGGTAGTCGGTGAAGTTCTTGGTGGTGCCCGAGTCGTCCGAACGGTGCACGGCGGTGATCGGGGCCGACGGCAGGGTCGCGTCGGCGTTCAGTGCGGCGATGGCCGGGTCATCCCACGAGGTGATGTCGCCCTTGAAGATGCCGGCGATGGTCGCGGCGTCGAGGCTGAGGCTGTCGACGCCGTCGACGTTGAAGACGACCGCGATCGGCGAGATGTAGATCGGCAGGTCGATCGCGGACGCACCGTCGGCGCAGGCGCCGAAGGTGCCCGCGAGCTCTTCCTCGCTCAGCGCGGAGTCGGAGCCGGCGAATGCCGTGCCGCCGCTGATGAAGGTCTCGCGGCCGGCGCCGGAGCCCACGGAGTCGTAGTTGACCGTGACGTCGGGGTTGGCGGTCTGGAACGCAGCGACCCACGCCTCCTGTGCGCTCGCCTGAGCGGAGGAGCCCGCGCCGGTCAGCGTGCCGGAGAAACCGGAGCCGCCGTCGGAGCCGCCGGAGGAGGAGCCCTCGTTGGCGGCGCAGGAGGTGAGAACGAGTGCACCGGCGGCTGCGAGAGCTGCCACGGTGCCGAAACGCGTGAACTTCACGGATGTCCCTTCGGGATGAGATCGGGGGGTTCGGACCTGTGCAGGCCCTTCGAGCACGCTAACGACCGGATCGGGCGAGCTTCGGTGGGTTCGGTGAACGGAAGGTTAACGGGCCCGGAATTCTGGGCACGGTTTCGGCGAGTTCGGTGCAGCGCGAGGTCGGTGCCAGCGCGGTCAGTCGAATTCGGGGGAGTGGGTCTCGACCGCGATCACGCCACCGGTCGGGTCGGCCACCGCGAGGTGCACGACCGCGAACTCACCGGTGTCGAGCATGGATGCGCGGCGGAGCTCGCTCTTCGATCCGCCGCCCGCGATATGACCGATCTCGGCGAGGATCTCCGGAAGCACCGGACCGTGACTGCACAGCACCGCGGTGACGCGTTTCTCGATCCGCTTCGCCACGACCCGCTCGACGTCGGCGATGCCGTCCTCCCAGCCGTCCTGGCTGATCGCCGTCGTCGCCTTCACGTCGAGCCCGAGCAAAGTGGCGACCGGCTCGATGGTGGACATGCAGCGCGCGGCCGTGCTGCTGACGAGCTTGGCCGGGGCGTAGGCGGCGATGGCCTTCGCCGAGGCGCGAGCCTGGTCCACGCCGATGCGCTCGAGCGGGCGGGTGGAGTCGGGTCCGGACCAGGAACCTGCGGGCACCGCTTTGCCGTGACGCAACGCGATGATCGCAAAGGTGCGCAGCCGGTTGGCGTTCGCCCGCTCGACGAAGAGGTCGATCACCTCGCGGTCGCGCTCGTAGCTGAGTTTGGCCTTCGCCTGCTTCGGCGAGACCCACTCGAGCGCGGCCACCTCCGCGTTCGGCGAGAAGGAGTGGTCGGCCATCACCTTGTCGTGCACCTCGGCCACCCAGTAGTGCACGATCTTGTCGCGGCCCGATGGCAGCGAGTACTCGGAGGTGCCGAGGGGTGCGCCGAGCGTCACCGCGAACCCGGTCTCCTCGGCGATCTCCCGCACCGCGGTTTCGGGAAGGGTCTCGCCCGGGTCGACCTTGCCCTTCGGCAGCGAGACGTCGGTGCGGTCGCCGCGGTGGATGAGCAGGATGCGCATCCGCCCCTTGTCGAGTCGCCAGCAGACGGCGCCGGCGGCCACGACGACCGGCGTAGCGACGGTCACCGCAGGACCCCGCCGCGCTTGCGCTGCGAGATGCGTCTGGCCATCACGCTCTGCATGTCGCGCAGGTGGGTGCCGTCCTCGGCGAGGTGGTGCCGGTCCCATTCGCCGTCGGGGCCGAGCTTCCATGCCGCGGTGTCGGCGGATCCGGCGAGGTCGAAGACGCTCGCGATCTGCTTGAGGTGTTCCTGGCTGGTCAAACGCACCAACGCCTCCACTCGTCTGTCCAGATTTCGGTGCATCATGTCCGCGCTGCCGATGAAGACCTGAGGGTCTCCGCCGTTCTCGAACGAGAAGATGCGGGAATGTTCGAGGTAGCGGCCGAGAATCGACCGCACCGTGATGTTCTCACTGAGACCCTCGACGCCGGGGCGCAGAGTGCAGATGCCGCGCACCAGAAGCTCGACGGGCACCCCGGCACCGCTCGCGCGGTACAGGGCGTCGATCACCGCCTCGTCGACGATGGAGTTGAGCTTGATCCGGATGCCCGACTTGCGTCCCGCCCTGGCGTTTGACGGCCTCGGCTTCGATGCGCTTGATCAGGCCCTTGCGAAGGTGCAGAGGGGCCACGAGAAGTCGCTTGAACTTCTTCTCGATCGCGTATCCGGACAGTTCGTTGAACAGCCGGGTGATGTCTTTACCCACGACATCGTCGGCGGTGAGCAGCCCGAAATCCTCGTAGATGCGCGAGGTCTTCGGGTTGTAGTTGCCGGTGCCGATGTGGCTGAAGTGCTTCAGCGAGCCATCCGCCTCCTGGCGAACGACGAGCGCGAGCTTGCAGTGGGTCTTGAGTCCCACGAGGCCGTACACGACGTGCACGCCGGCCTTCTCCAACTTTCTGGCCCAGTTGATGTTGGCGGACTCGTCGAATCGTGCCTTGATCTCCACGAGCGCGAGCACCGCCTTGCCCGATTCGGCGGCGCGGATGAGGGCCTCGACGATCGGGCTGTCGCCCGAGGTGCGATAGAGCGTCTGCTTGATCGCGAGCACGTTCGGGTCGGCGGCGGCCTCGTCGAGGAACGCCTGCACGCTCGTGGCAAACGACTCGTAGGGATGGTGGAGCAGGATGTCCTGCCGAGCGATCGATCGGAAGATGTCGGGCGCCGCGTTCGGTTCGGCGAGGCATGAGCTGTGCCGCGGTGATCGGCACCTGCTTGCGGAACTTGAGCAGCGGCCGGTCGATGCGCGTGATGTCGAACAGTCCGCCGAGGTCGAGCGGGGCGGGGAGGCGGTACACCTCCTGGTCGGTGATGCCGAGCTCCCGCACGAGCAGGTCGAGGGTGACCTCGTCCATGTCGTCGGTGATCTCCAGCCGGATCGGCGGGCCGAAGCGCCGGCGCAGGAGCTCTCGCTCGAGCGCCTGGATGAGGTTCTCCGACTCGTCCTCGTCGACCTGCACGTCTTCGTTGCGGGTCACCCGGAACTCGTGATGATCGAGCACCTCCATGCCGGGGAACAGGTGGCCGAGGTGGTTCGAGATGAGGTCCTCGAGGGGGATGAAGCGCAACAGCCCACTGCGGTCATCCGGCAGCTGCACGAAACGGGGCAGCACCGAGGGCACCTTGAGGCGCGCGAACTGCTCTTTACCGGTCTTCGGATGCCGGATGCGCACCGACAGGTTGAGCGACAGGCCCGAGATGTAGGGGAACGGGTGCGCCGGATCGACGGCGAGGGGCATGAGCACGGGGAAGATCTGGTTCGAGAAGATCTGCTCCATGCGAGCGCGGTCCTCGTCCCCGAGGTCGGCCCAGGTCTCCACGTGGATGCCGGCTTCGTCGAGGGCGGGTTTGACCACATCGGTGAAGGCGGCCGCGTGGCGTGCCTGCAGCACGTGCGCCCGTTCCGCGATCGCCTCGAGCACATCGGAGGGCGCCCGGCCCACGTTCGTGGGCACGGCGAGTCCCGTGACGATGCGGCGTTTCAGCCCCGCCACGCGCACCATGAAGAATTCGTCGAGGTTGCTCGCGAAGATGGCGAGAAAGTTCGCCCGCTCGAGCAGCGGCAGGGAGTCGTCCTCGGCGAGTTCGAGCACTCGGGTGTTGAACGCGAGCCAGCTCAGTTCCCGGTCGAGGTAGCGGTCGGCGGGAAGGCTCCCGTCGTCGACCCAACCCGACTCGTCGTCGTATTCGTCGTCAATGAAATCCGCGCCGACGGCGGCCTCCCCGACATAGGTGTCGCTGTCCATGGTCCCCATCATGGCATCCCCATCTGTTCGGGCAGGTGCGGATTGAGTTGGGCTCAGCCCGCTCTGCGGTACTGCACGTCGACGGCATGGTCGGTGAAACCCACCGAACGGTAGAGGGCCACGGCCGCGGTGTTGTCGGCTTCAACGTAGAGGGCCGCCTGGGAGACGTCCGCCTCGCGCAGTCGGTCGAGCCCGGCATCCACGAGCCCCCGCCCGAGGCCGCGGCCCTGGGCTTCCGGCGCCACAGCGACCGCGTAGAACTCACCGACACCGTGCTCCACCTTGAGCCAGCAGAACCCCTGCATCGAGCCATCCGCTGCCCTCGCTACGAGCAGGTCCTCCGGGCGGAACCACGGCTCGGCCATCCTGGCGTCGAGGTCGGCCTGCGTCATGCGGCCCTGCTCCGGATGATCGGCGAACGACGCCGCGTTCACCCGAAGCCACTCGGCGTCATCGATACCCGGACGGAATGGCTCCACCACGGCGGGCCTGCCGTGCGGCCTCACCTCGGCGGTGCGCAGTTCGAGCAGTTCACGCACGCGGTCGAAACCGAAGCGGGCGGCGAGCGCGCGGGCCGCCGGCTGGTCGCCGTGTGCCCAGACCAGCAGCTCGCCGGGAACCTCGCGCAGCACCTCGGCCACAAGCGCCGTGCCGACCCCGTGTCCGCGTTCGGGTGGGTCCACCACGAGTTCCGCCTCGGCAGGTCCCGGGGACCCGGCCGTCGTGACCAGGGCCACACCGCCGGGCACCACGATCGTCGTGCGCGCCCCCGTGCGCAGATCCACGAGCGACTGATCGGAGAACGGCGGCGTGGCATCCGCCTCGATGGCACGCCGGATGAGTGCGCTCAGGTCATTCATCGCACGGTCAGCGCGCGGCGGCCGCTGCCGCGGCGGCCACTTCGTCGTCGTCGTGCAGGTTGAAGCGGTAGCCCACGTTGCGCACGGTGCCGATGAGGGATTCGAGGTCGCCGAGCTTCGCCCTGAGGCGCCGCACGTGCACGTCCACGGTGCGGGTGCCGCCGAAGTAGTCGTAGCCCCAGACCTCACTGAGCAGCTGCTCGCGCGTGAAGACGCGGGAGGGGTGCGCCGCCAGAAAGCGGAGCAGCTCGAACTCCTTGAAGGTGAGGTCGAGCGGCCTGCCGTGCACCTTCGCCGAGTAGCTCGCCTCGTCGATGACGACGCCCGACGCGCGGATCTTCTCGGAGCGGGAGTCGTTCGCGGGCCTCGAGATGGCAAGGCGGATGCGCGCGTCGACTTCCGCGGGACCGGCGGTCTCGAGCACGACGTCGTCGATGCCCCACTCCTCGTTCACCGCGGTGAGCCCACCCTCGGTGAGCACCAGGAGAACCGGAACACTGCTGCCGGTGGTCTTCAGTACCTTGCAGAGAGCCTTGGCGCCGGCGAGGTCGACGCGGGCGTCGACGAACAGCAGATCGCAGCTCGGGGCGGTGACCAGCTGGGCGGCCTCGGCCGGGATCTGGCGGGTCTTATGGCTCAACAGGCCAAGGGCTGGCAGCACATCGCTGTTGACCGCAGGGGTCAGAATCAACAGCTGAGCCACTCGTCCTCCATCGCTAGGCGATTCGCAGTCTACAAGTGTGCGTGCATCATGACGGGTGCTGGGCGGCGGCGGCGCGGGTGCACGGCCGCCGGGCGCAGCGGGCGAAAGCCGCGGGGTGAGGCAGAATGGGCACATGGCGAAGCAGCTCCGAACGGTTTACCCGGTGTGGGTGCTCGCCCTGATCGGGGCGATCACGATCGGTCTCTTCGAGAGCCGCGACGACTACCTGCAGTCCCTCCCCATCATCATGGCCGTCGCCATCCTCGTGACCTTCTGCGTGCAACTGGTCGTAGCGCAGAAGGAGGGGTTCGTCGACCGCGTCATGGCGAGCATCGGCGGCAGCATCGTCATCCTCGCCGCCGCGAGCCTTGCCTACGGGCTTATCGCACTGGCGTGAGCATAGGATTAGACCATGCTGCTCGCTATCGAATTGTTCTTCGTCGGCCTTCTGGTGCTGGCAACACTCGCGATCGGTTACATTTCCGTGCTCGTGGTCTACAACCTCTTCAAGGGGCAGAGCTGACTCACGGGGCGTCGCTGAGCGGTCCACTCGCTCACAACTCGCATCAGAGGTGCCCGCATGATCGAACTTGACGCCAACCTTCCGGCGGAGCTCGTGCCGCTGTCGTGGCTCATCGGGGTCTGGGAGGGCACCGGCGTCGTCAACTACGAGGTCGACGGCGAGGTGCGCAACCACGAGTTCGGGCATCGACTGAGCTTCAGCCACGACGGTCTGCCGCACCTCAACTACACCTCGTACACCTGGCTGCTCGACGAGAACACCACCCCGCTTGCGACCGAGACCGGGTACTGGCGACTGAGCCGGGCCGCCACCGAAGCAGACCCGGGACCTGGCCTTCTCCCCGGCAGCGGCCTGCCGGCGTTCACCACGCCTCGGTCGGTCGAGACCCTGCGCAACAGCTCCGACGGTTTCGACATCGAGGTGTCGCTCGTGCACCCAGGCGGCGTCAGCGAACTGTATGTGGGCCAGGTGAAGGGTCCGCGCATCGATCTGGCGACGGATGCGGTGATGCGCTCGGCGAACTCCAAGCAGCACGCCGCGTCACGCAGGCTCTACGGGCTGGTCGAGAACCACCTGCTCTGGGCATGGGATATCGCGGCCCTCGGCCAGGATCTGCGCACGCACGCCTCGGGAAGGCTTGCCCGTGTCGAGTGAATTCCTCGCGCTCCCCGGCGCCGTCGACTCGGTGGGACCGGATGCCGGCGTCCCCGCCCACTACGGCCGCCCGGCTCAGGAGCAGCGCGCGCTCGAAGCGGGGGAGGCCATCGTCGACCTGTCGTCGCGGGCCGTGCTCTCCATCGCCGGTCCCGACCGCCTCAGCTGGATCGATTCCATCACCAGCCAGGCCGTGAAGGCGCTGCAGCCGGGAGACTCGACCGAGACCCTGCTCCTCGACCAGAACGGTCGACTCGAGCACGCGGCGAAGCTCGTCGACGACGGCGACACGCTGTGGCTGCTCGTCGAGGCGGCCGCGGCCGATGGCCTGCTCGCCTGGCTCACCAGGATGCGCTTCATGCTCCGGGTCGAGCCGCTCGACCGGTCGGCCGAGTTCGCCACGATCGGCAGTGTCGGCGACGCCGGCATCGAGCCTGCAGCGCCGAACGGCGTGCCGCTCGTCTGGCGCGACCCCTGGTCCGCCGTGACGCCGGGGGGCTGGCAGTACGCCGGCGCCGAGCATCCGGCCGAGCACTGGCGTTGGACCGAGACCCTCGTTCCACGCTCGGCGCTCGCCGAGATCGCAGCGTCGCGCCCTGCCGCGGGCGCCCTCGCCGCCGAAGCGCTGCGCATTGCCGCGTGGCGGCCGCGATTCGCCCGCGAGGTCGATGAGCGCAGCATCCCGCACGAGCTCGACTGGCTGCGTTCGGCGGTGCACCTGAGCAAGGGCTGCTACCGCGGTCAGGAGACCGTCGCCAAGGTGCACAATCTGGGGCATCCGCCGCGCCGCCTGGTCATGCTGCACCTCGATGGTTCGGATGCCGTACTGCCGGAGCCCGGAGACCCGGTGCTCAACGGCGAAGCGCTGGTGGGGCACGTCACCTCGTCGGCGATGCATCACGAACTCGGCCCGATCGCTCTCGCGGTGATCAAGCGCACCGTACCGGGCGACGCGACACTCCTCGTGGCGGCGCAGGGCACCGTCGTTGCCGCCGCACAGGATGTGATCGTGCCACCGGATGCCGGTGCCGTCGCCGGTGTGCCCCGGCTGCCGCGCCTCGGAGCAGTGCGCCGCTGAGCGCCGCACGCGCTGGCGGCCCGCACGCCGAGGGTCCACGCGGCGGCGGTTCGGGTGGCGACGCCAGAACGCACCGCACCGCGGCCCTCCGCAGGCTCGAACGCTCGGTCACCCGACAGATCGATCTGAGGCAGCGCGCGGCACGGGTCGCCTCGTCGGTGCCGGCGGCCCTGCAGATCACCGTGGCGGCGACCACCGCCTACGCGATCGCCCACTTCGTGCTCGGGCACGCGATCCCGATCGTGGCAGTGACCGTCACGATCACCTCGCTCGGGTTCACCCGCGACGCGCGACCGCGCCGGGTGCTCGAGACGGTCATCGGAATCCTCGTGGGCATCGCCCTCAGCGAGCTGATCATCATGCTGATCGGCACCGGCGTGTGGCAACTCGCACTGGTGCTCACCGTCACGCTGCTCACCGCCCGCTTCGTGTCGGCGAGCGCGGCCTTCGCGGTGGCCGCGGGTACCCAGTCCATGCTCGTGGTGCTCCTCGCCGAGCCGGACGGCGGCGTCTTCGTGCGCAGCCTCGACGGGATGGTCGGCGGCGCCCTCGCGCTCCTCGTCACGGCCCTCATCCCTCGCGATCCCCGGCGTGCTGCGGCCAGGGACGGCCGCGCCCTCTTCTCCACGATCGAGGAATCGCTCGGCTCGCTCGAATCGGCGCTGCGGACGGCCGATGAGCCGGCCGCGGATCTCGCGCTCACCCGGCTGCGGCGCAGCCAGCAACTCGTGGACGACTGGACCCTGTCGCTCGACTCCGCCGCCGCCATTGCGCGGCTTTCCCCGTTCCTGCGCAGGCACCGCCAGGAGCTGGCGCGGCAGGGGCGGCTGCTCACCGGCCTCGACCTCGCCGTACGGCACCTCCGGGTGATCTCCCGCAGGGTGGATTTCCTGGTGCGCGACGGCCAGAAGCGGCCGGTGCTCGCCGACGCGATCGGCGAGGTCGCGGCGGGCATCCGTGCCCTGTCTGGCGGAGACTCCGAGGCACGGACCATCCTGGAGCCGCTCGCGGCGCGACTCGGGCCAGGCCTTCTCGGGGCGCACTCGGCGATGACCGAGTCGGTGGTGATGCTGTTGCTCAGACCGCTCGTCGTCGATCTGCTGGTCGCGGCGGGGTCATCCGTGGGGGACGCGCGAGCGCTGCTGCCCGAGACCTAGTCACCACCGGTATCCGGCCGGGGCAACGGCGTCCCATCGAACCGACACCTCGCCGAGCCGCCAGCGCCGGGCTCCACCGAGTACCGGCCAGCCCGCCGCACGGAGCGACGTCACCGCCGCGATGAAACGCTGGCTCGGGCCGTAGGCGGAGAGCCCCGCGTTCACCGTCCAGGCGTGATCGAGGTCGCGGAGGAACCTGTGCACGCTCTCACCCTCCACGTTTCGGTGGATCAGCACCTTCGGCAGACGCTCCGCCACGATCGACGGATGTTCGAGCCCTGACAGTCGCAGACTCACGGTGAGGCTCTGCGGGCCGTCCCGGGTGAGATCCACCCAGCTGGCGACCCGCCCCACCTCGTTGCAGGTGCCCTCCACAAGCACGCCGTCCGGCTCCAGTCGCTCCACCATGCGGTGCCAGTGGGCCGCGACCTCGGTCTCGTCGTACTGTCTCAGCACGTTCAGCGCACGGATGACCGTGGCCTGCCTGCCGCGAGGCAGCGGCACCTCGAAGCCGCCGAGCGCGAAACTCACACCGGGAACGGCAGCAGCCCGACCCCGCGCCACGCGCTCCGGCTCGATCTCGATACCGACCACCTCGACATCCGGGCGCCTCGCGGCCAGGCGCCGATGCAGTTCGAGGGTCGTGGTGGGCGAGGCCCCGAAGCCCAGGTCGACCACGAGCGGATGCTCCGCCCGGCGCAGTGCCGGAAGCTCCTGGATCCACCGATCCACCCGGCGCAGCCGATTCGTGCCGGTGGTTCCACGTGTGACAGAACCGATGGGCATGCACCCAAGTCAACCGCACCGAGCGGTGCCGCTCGTTTTCCCCGCGCAAACGGCCGCGCCCTAAACTTGCGGCATGACACACACTCTCGTACTCCTGCGCCACGGGAACTCCGAATGGAACCAGAAGAACCTCTTCACCGGCTGGGTCGACGTGCCCCTCAGCGAGCAGGGCGTCGCCGAAGCGAAGCGGGCCGGCGAGTTGCTCGCCTCCTCGGGCCTTCTGCCCGACGTGCTCCACACCTCGGTGCTGAAGCGGGCCATTCAGACCGCGAACATCGCTCTGGAGGTGGCCGACCGCGACTGGATCGACGTGCGACGCTCCTGGCGCCTCAACGAGCGTCACTACGGCGCGCTGCAGGGCAAGGACAAGGCCCAGACCCTCGAGGAGTACGGCCCCGAGCAGTTCCAGACCTGGCGTCGCTCCTTCGACGTGCCCCCGCCGCCGCTCGACGACGACAACGAGTACTCGCAGGCGCACGACCCCCGCTACGCCGCGCTGGGTGACGACCTGCCCCGCACCGAGTCGCTCAAGCTCGTGATCGACCGCATGCTGCCGTACTGGGCGTCCGACATCATCCCCGACCTCGAATCGGGCAAGGTGACCCTCGTCACGGCCCACGGCAACTCGCTTCGTGCGCTCGTGAAGCACCTCGACGGCATCTCCGACGAAGACATCGCCGAGCTGAACATCCCCACCGGCATCCCGCTCGTCTACGAACTGGCGGATGACTTCACCCCGGAGAAGCCCGGCTATTACCTCGACCCGGAGGCCGCAGCGGCCGGTGCCGCGGCGGTCGCGGCGCAGGGCAAGAAGTAGCCCGTACCCACAGACGAACGCGCCGCGCACGACTCCTTACGGAGCGTGCGCGGCGCGTTGTGCGTTGCGGGAGCGTCGGTCAGGCGTCGACGCCGATGACATCTCCCGTGGCGAGGTACTGGATCTGCTTCGCGATCGTCACAGCGTGGTCGGCGAATCGTTCGTGGTACCGGCTCGCGAGGGTGGCGTCGACGGTGTCGACCGCGGCGCCCTTCCAGGTCTCGCCGAGCACGGCATCGAAGACGCCGACGTGCAGATCATCGATGCGGTCGTCGTCGTTGCGGATCTCCTCGGCGAGCTCGATGTCCTCCGTCTTCAGCAGGCGGGTGAGCTTGCGGGCGATGGCCACGTCGAGGGCGCCGAGCTCATGGAAGGTGGGGCGGAGGCTCGCCGGCACCACCTTGTCGGGGAAGCGGTAGCGCGCGAGCTGTGCGATGTGCTCCGAGAGGTCGCCCATCCGCTCGAGCGAGGCGCTGATGCGCAGGGCGCTCACCACGATGCGGAGGTCGCGGGCCACCGGCTGCTGGCGGGCCAGGATGTTCACGGCGAGCTCGTCGAGGGCGCGGGCTGCACTGTCGATCTTGTGGTCCTCGGCGATGACGCGCTCCGCGAGCGAGACGTTCGACTCGTTGAACGCCCCCGTCGCGTTCTCGATTGCGACCTCAACGAGCGAGGAGATCTCGACGAGACGGTCCTGTACCTCCCGGAGTTCCTGCTGGAAGACTTCGCGCATCGCTGCATGCCCCTTTCGCTTCGGGACTGACGCAGCCCCGCATAATTCAGGCTAGCCTGCCCGCCCCGGGTTAACGGGCAGTGCCGCGACGGTAAACGGGGGGATTCCTCGTTGACTCGGGGCGCCCGTGCGTCCCGGATGCCCTTCGCGGGTAACTACGCTGGTGCCATGGACCCCACCTGGTTGGTGCCCGTGTCGCTTGCCTTCGGCTTCATCGTCGGCGCCGGCCTGGTCAGCCTGATGCATTTCGCTGCGCTCCGCGGTGAACGCGCACACCACGTTGTCTACTCCGGCGTTCCGGATGGCGTCGATGCCGTCATCGATGCCCTCGAATCGGCGGGCGCGGTCATCGACCCGTCGAACAACGTCGTGAAGGCGTCCCCGGGAGCTCTGGCTGCGGGCCTGGTCTGGAACCACCACATCGTGCACTCCGAGATCACGGAGATGATCAACGAGGTGCGCACCGACGGTGAGCCGATCACCCGCGAACTCGAACTCTCCCGCGGCCCCCTCGGCGACTCGAACATCGTGCTGTCGGTGCGGGTGGCGAGGCTCGGCGCCCGCTACGTGCTGCTGCTGGCGGAGGACCGCACGGAGTCGTATCGGCTGGATGCCGTGCGGCGCGACTTCATCGCCAACATCAGCCACGAACTGAAGACCCCCATCGGCGCCGTCGGGCTGCTCGCCGAGGCGCTCCGCGCGGCCTCCCGCGACCCCGAGCAGGTGCGCCGCTTCGCCAAGCGCCTCACCAAGGAGTCGCAGCGACTGGCCAGGATCACCCAGGAGATCATCGAGCTGTCGCGACTGCAGGCATCCGATTCGCTCATCGACGCCCGCGTGGTGGAGATCGACCAGGTCGTCGCCACCGCCGTGGACCAGAACCGGGTCGTGGCGGAGGGCACCCGCGTTCGGATCGTCACCGGCGGCGAGGCCGGCGCGCGCGTGTTCGGCGACGAGGCGCTGCTCGTCACGGCGCTGCACAACCTCATCGCCAACGCCATCCAGTACTCGCCGGAGGGCGCGCGGGTGGGAGTCGGCGTGAGGGTGGCCGACGGCATCGTCGAACTCGCCGTCACAGACCAGGGCGTCGGCATCCCCGAGGACGAACTCGACCGGGTGTTCGAGCGGTTCTTCCGTGTCGACCCGGCGAGGTCCAGACGCACGGGGGGCTCGGGGCTCGGCCTCAGCATCGTGAAGCACGTGGTGCAGAACCACGGTGGCGACGTGCGGGTGTGGTCGCAGGTGGGCAACGGGTCCACCTTCACCATCCGCATCCCCGAGATCTCACACGAAACCATCGCAACCGCAGGAGAAGCCTCGTGACCCGCATCCTCATCGTCGAAGACGAATCATCGTTGAGCGAGCCGCTCGCGTACCTGCTCGAGCGGGAGGGTTATGAGACCACGATCGCGAAGGACGGCAACCGGGCGCTCGCCGAGTTCGACAAGGGCGCCACCGACCTCGTGTTGCTCGACCTCATGCTGCCGGGTATCCCCGGCACCGAGGTGTGCCGCGAGATCCGGTCGAGGTCGCAGGTGCCGATCATCATGGTCACCGCGAAGGACAGCGAGATCGACATCGTGGTGGGGTTGGAACTCGGGGCCGACGACTACGTGACCAAGCCGTATTCCACCCGCGAACTGCTCGCTCGCATCCGGGCGGTGCTGCGGCGACGCACCGACCTCGACGACGGCAAGGACACCGTGCTCGAGGCCGGCCCGGTGAAGATGGATGTCGAACGCCACATGGTCTGGGTGTCGGGGAGGAGACCGCTCTGCCGCTCAAGGAGTTCGAACTGCTCGAGCTCCTCATGCGCAACGCCGGCCGTGTGCTCACCCGCGGGCAGCTCATCGACCGGGTCTGGGGCGCCGACTACTACGGCGACACGAAGACGCTCGACGTGCACGTGAAGCGCATCCGGTCGAAGATCGAGGCGTCACCGTCGGACCCGACGCTGCTGCTGACGGTGCGTGGTCTCGGATACCGCTTCGAGGCGTAAGGCGGAGGGCCTGCTATTCGGGAGTTGGAGGGTCGGCTATTCGCCGGTCTCCGGAACGAGGTCCTCGTACTCGGTCAATTCCCCGGCCAGAACGGGAACGGGAAGTTCCTCGCCGGGCTCGGTGTCGTACTGGAAGTACACCGGGAAGAGTGATCCGGCGGGGGCATCGATGCCCTGAAGCAGGAACTGGTTGTTGTCGGCTCCGAGGCTGCGCACGGCACCGGCGGGAATGTAGACGTTGCGCGACTGGCGTCCGGCTTCGGTCTCCCACGACACCTGCACCTGCAGGTTCTGCTGTCCGCTGTTGACCAGCGCCACCGCGAGGTTCGCCACTTCGCCGTCCTCGGTGAACAGCATCGCGTTGCGCACCTCGAGGTTGCCGATCGTGGTGCCGAATCCGTCACTCGGGTCGTACGCCTTCTGCGTCGCCTGCACGGCGTTGAAGGTGCAGCCGGTGAGCGAAGCGGCGAGGATTCCAGCCAGGACGATCGTTGTCGCGCGTTTTCCCACGGGGCCCTCCTGGAGCATGTGACGGTGAGGCTCTGAACGGGTCGAATCCTCGCGAAAGCTGTTTCACAGGTTAGCCTACCGACCTCGCGGGGGAGCGCCGGAGTAAGGACACCCTTACTGAGAGAACGCTGTGGTAAACTAATGGCCGCAGAACGGAGCTCCATACATGCTTTTCGAGGTCGGCGAAACCGTCGTATACCCCCACCATGGTGCAGCAACAATCACCGAAGTGAAGACCCGCATCATTAAAGGCGAAGAGAAGATGTATCTCAAGCTGAACGTGACGCAGGGCGATTTGACCATTGAAGTACCCGCAGACAACGTCGATTTGGTCGGCGTTCGTGATGTGATCGGAAAAGAGGGCCTCGACAAGGTGTTCGAGGTCTTGCGTGCTCCCTTCACCGAGGAGCCGACCAACTGGTCGCGTCGTTACAAGGCCAATCTTGAGAAACTCGCCTCGGGCGACGTCATCAAGGTGTCCGAGGTCGTGCGCGACCTCTGGCGCCGCGATCAGGACCGCGGCCTGTCGGCCGGAGAGAAGCGCATGCTCGCCAAGGCGCGGCAGATCCTGATCTCCGAGCTCGCTCTCGCGGAGAAGACCGACGAAGAGAAGGCTTCCAGCGTCCTCGACGAGGTGCTGGCTTCCTAGTCGGTTCCGCCGACGACACGCGCTCGATGTCCGAGCCACGCTCGATGACCGCGACACCCGATACGCCCGAGGGGGCGGTGGATGTCGCGGTCATCGTCGTTGCCGCGGGGAGTGGCACGAGGCTCGGCCAGGCGCGCCCGAAGGCGCTGGTCGGTCTGTCCGGCGACGCCGGATCCCGCGCGATCGTGCAGCACTGCCTCGACGCGGTGTTCTCCCTTGCCGACCCGGTCCAGGTGATCGTCGTCGCACCCGCTGCCCAACTCGACGAGATGGCGGGCCTCTGCCGTGACTCGGCGGGCGCAGCATCCGGCTATCTCACCGTGGTGGCGGGCGGCGCCACCCGTCAGGAATCGGTGAGCCGTGGGCTGGCCGTCGTCCGCGACGGCATCGCGACCGTGCTCGTGCACGATGCGGCACGCGCCTTCACCCCGGTCGACCAGTTCGAGCGGGTGATCGCCGCGGTCGCCGAACGGCAGGCCGGAGTGGTGCCGGCGCTCCCGGTCGTCGACACCATCAAGCAGACGGATGACGCCGGGCGCGTGCTCGGCACCGTCGACCGCTCCACCCTCGCCGCCGTGCAGACCCCGCAGGGCTTCCCGGCTTCGGCGCTTCGCGCGGCCTACGCGTCGGCGACCGACGACCACACCGACGACGCCGCCGTGTTCTCCGCGGCAGGCGGGGCGGTCACCACCGTCGCAGGCGACGTGCTCGCGTTCAAGATCACCACCCCGTGGGATCTCAGGCGCGCCGAGCAGCTCGTGCGCGACCGCGCGGGTGAGCCGAGCGACTCCGGCATCCGCACCGGCGTCGGCATCGACGTGCACGCCTTCGACGCCGAGAGCCCGCTCTGGCTGGGCGGGCTGCACTGGCCCGGTGAGGCCGGTCTTGCCGGTCACAGCGACGGCGACGCGCTCAGTCACGCCATCTGCGATGCGCTGCTCTCCGCGGCGGGTCTCGGCGACATCGGCGGCAGCTTCGGCACGGCGGATGCCCGTCTGGCCGGTGCCCACGGCGACGTGTTCCTCACCGAGACGATTGCGCTCCTGCGCGGAGCCGGCTTCGCCGTGGTGAATGTCGCCGCGCAGGTCGTCGCCCGCCGCCCGAAGCTCAGTCCCCGCCGAGTCGAGATGCAGGAGCGGTTGAGCGAGCTCGTCGGCGCTCCGGTCAGCGTCTCCGCCACCACCACCGATGGCCTCGGCTTCACCGGACGCACCGAGGGGGTCGCCGTCGTCGCGACCGCCCTGGTGCGGCGTGTTGGTTAAGCTGTGCGGGTGACCGTTCGCCTCTACGACTCGAGATCGCAAGCCCTCGTCGACCTCGTTCCCCTCGTTCCCGGCAAGATCGGGATCTACGTTTGTGGACCCACGGTGCAGTCGTCTCCCCACATCGGACACCTGCGGTCGGCCCTCGTGTACGACCAGTGGGCCCGCTGGCTCGGCTACCGCGGCTACGCCGTCACGCTCGTGCGCAACGTCACCGACATCGACGACAAGATCCTCGCGTCGGCCGACGGCTCCAGCGAGCAGTGGTGGGCGCTGGCCTACCGGATCGAGCTCGAGTTCAGCGCGCAGTACGCGAAGCTCGGCATCCGTCCGCCCACCTACGAGCCCCGCGCCACCGCGAGCGTGCAGCAGATGCAGGCGCTCATCGCGACCCTCATCGAGCGCGGGCACGCGTATCCGGCCGACGACGGCTCGGGCGACGTCTACTTCGACACCGGCTCCTGGGCCACCTACGGGGAGCTCACGCGCCAGGCCGCCGCGGACATGTCACCCGCCACCGATTCCGACCCGCGCGGCAAGCGCGACCCGCGCGACTTCGCGCTCTGGAAGGGCCGCAAGGCCGAGGAGCCGGAGTCCGCGGCCTGGGTCTCGCCGTGGGGCGACGGCCGACCGGGCTGGCACATCGAGTGCTCCGCCATGGCGTCCCGCTACCTCGGTGACGCCTTCGACATCCACGGCGGTGGACTCGACCTGCGCTTCCCGCACCACGAGAACGAGCTCGCGCAGTCGAGCGCCGCCGGACTCCCGTTCGCGAGCCACTGGGTGCACAACGGCCTCGTGCACGTGAACGGGCAGAAGATGTCGAAGTCGCTCGGCAACTCGATCTTCGCCACCGACTTCATCTCCAGAGCCCGCCCGCTCGCCGTGCGCTACTTCCTCGGATCGGCGCACTACCGCTCCACCATCGACTACCACGACGGCTCCCTCGTCGAGGCCGAGGCGGCGCTCGAGCGCATCGAGACGTTCCTGCACCGCGCCGACCGCAGGCTCACCGGCACCAGGTTCGGTGGCAGCGGCGCCGAGGTGATCCCAGACGCCTTCGCCGAAGCCATGGACGATGACCTCGCCATTCCGCAGGCACTCGCGGTGCTTCACGACCGCGTGCGCGCCGGTAACGCCGCCCTCGACTCCGAGGACCTCGCCACGGCCGCGAAGGCACGCGGCGAGGTGACCGCGATGACCGAGGTGCTCGGCATCAACCCGCTCTCCCCGGAATGGCGGGCGTCCGAAACGTCGGATGCCGCATCCGAGGCCCTATCCCAGCTCGTCGACGCCATGATCGCCCGACGAGAGACCGCCCGATCGAGCCGCGACTTCGCGGGGGCCGACCTGATTCGCGACGAACTCGCCGCGGCAGGCATCCAGCTCGAAGACACCCCGTCGGGGCCCAATTGGAGACATGACAGATGAAGAACACCGGAGCGGGAAAACCGCGAGCGGGCGCCGTACGCAAGGCTCGCCGCGGACCGCAGGTAGGGTCTGGCGGCCAGGGCCGACAGGCGCTCGAAGGCAAGAAGCCCACCCCCAAGGCCGAGGACCGGCCGTACCATCCCGCCGGAAAGCGCAAGGCGGCGCAGGAGCGATTCGCCGCATCCGGTGGGTCGAAGACGTCGACCGCCCGCGCCGGCGCCCCGCGCGGACCGAAGTCGGGTTCGAGCGGCGGCGAGCGTCAGCGCCCGGCCGGCGAGCAGCAGCGACCCCGCCGCACGCAGCAGAGCGACGAGACCGAGGTCGTGACCGGCCGTAACTCGGTGCTCGAGGCGCTCCGCGCCAACATCCCCGTCACGGCCCTCTACATCGCCACCCGCATCGAGTACGACGACCGGGTCAAAGAGGTCATGCAGATCGCCACCAAGCGGGGGCTTCCGATTCTCGAGGTGATGCGCCCCGAGCTCGACCGTCTCGCCGGGTTCGACTCGGTGCACCAGGGCCTCGCGCTCAAGGTTCCGCCGTACGAGTACGCCCACCCCACCGAGCTCTTGCAGAAGACCGTCTCGCGCGGGCAGGTGCCGCTGTTCGTGGCGCTGGACGGCATCACCGACCCGCGCAACCTCGGGGCGATCATCCGCTCCGTCGCCGCTTTCGGAGGTCACGGCGTGATCGTGCCGCAGCGTCGCTCGGTGGGTCTCACCGCCTCGGCGTGGAAGACCTCTGCCGGTGCCGCCGCGCGACTGCCCGTCGCGATGGCGTCGAACCTCACCCAGACGCTCAAGGCGTTCAAGGAGCAGGGCGTGTTCGTGCTCGGGCTCGACGGCGAGGGCGACGTGTCGCTGCCGGGGCTCACCTGGGCCACCGAGCCGCTCGTCGTGGTGGTCGGCAGCGAAGGCAAGGGCCTGTCGCGCCTCGTCACCGAGACCTGCGACGCGGTGGTGTCGATCCCGATCGGCGCGAGCACCGAGTCGCTGAACGCCGGGATCGCGGCATCCGTGACCCTGTACGAGATCTCGAAGCTGCGCGCCGCCAAGCGCTAACGCTTCAGACGCAGAAACCCCGGGTCCCGCTTCGCCGTATCGGCGAGAGTGGGCCCGGGGTTTTCGCGTTCACGACAGGGTCACACGCGGGTGCGCCAGTCCTCTTCCTCGTCAGCCACGATCGCCGTCGGCAGGGTGTAGGTGCCGGTCGGCGGATCGATCATCGTCGCCTCGTCGCGGCGGCTGCGCAGCACGTTGTCGATGTAGGAGCCCACCGCCTCGGCCAGGGGCACCTCGCGCTTCTCGTTCTGCGAGATGTACCAGCGGTGCTCGAGCATCTGGTGGAACATCTCCGCCGGCTCCAGACGACCCTTCAGGTCTTTCGGGATGGCGCGCACCACGGGTTCGAAGACGGTGGCGAGCCACTCGTGCGCCGCCATCTCCTCGTCGAGCTCCGGGCGCGGATGCGTCGCCGAATACGAGTCCAGGTCGTTGAGCAGGCGTCGCGCCTGATTCTCCTGGGCGTCGAGGCCGGTGAGCCGCAGCAGGCGCCTCGAGTGGTGCCCGGCATCCACCACCTTGGGCTGAATCCGCACCTGGGTTCCGGTGTCGTCGGTCTTGATCGCCAGTTCCTCGATGTCGAAGCCGAGCTGGTTGAGACGCTCCACGCGCTCGCTGATGCGCCAGCGCTCGGATGACGCGAACGACTCGGAACCGGTGAGCTCCTTCCACAGCATGCGGTACGCGGCCACGATGCCGTCGCTCACCTCCACCGGGTCGAGCTCCTCGTCGGTGCGTCCACCGGCCGCGAGGTCGAGCAGTTCGCCGGCGATGTTCACCCGCGCGATCTCGAGGTCGTTCTCCCGCTGCCCGTTGGAGAGCCCACCGGCATACAGCTGGCCGGTCTCCGCATCGACGAGGTAGGCCGCGAACGATCCGGCATCCCGGCGGAACAGCGTGTTCGAGAGCGACACGTCGCCCCAGAAGAAGCCGATCATGTGCAGGCGCACCAGCAGGACCGCGAGAGCGTCGACGAGCCGGGTGGCCGTGTCCGGGCGGAGCGTCTGCGAGTACAGCGCACGGTAGGGGAGCGAGAACTTGAGGTGCCGGGTGACGAGCACCGCCT
Organism: uncultured Actinomycetota bacterium; assembly: GCA_963756375.1. Taxonomy (GTDB): domain Bacteria; phylum Actinomycetota; class Actinomycetes; order Actinomycetales; family Microbacteriaceae; genus Marisediminicola. The sequence goes on from CAVWNJ010000005.1 coordinate 2,848,809, forward strand.
CCAGGATCTCGCCGTCGTCGTCGGTGCGGTTCGTGATCACCGCGAGCGGGTCGACGCACGGCACATCGAGCCGCTGCAGCGTGCGCAGCATCTCGTATTCGCGCCTGGCGAGGTCTGCGGATGTCTCCTTGATGGCCACCACGTAACCGCTGAGGTGAACGAACCGCACCAGGTGGCGCGAGATGCCTTTCGGGAGCGCCGCGATCGAGTCATCCGGCCAGGTGTCGAGCGGGCGGCTCCACGGAAGATCGAGCAGGGCGGGGTCGACGATCGCCGACGTGATGTTGAGCGATCCGCTCATAGGGGGGTCCAGTCGGTTCGGGCTGCGATGGCAGCGATGGCAGCGATGTTAACGACCGATGGGGTCCCTGCGAGCACGCGGGAACCCCATCGAATCTGCAATCAGTGTCAGTCGGAGACCGGCTTGCTGAGGCGGGCACCCGACTCGACGTCGAAGACGTGGATGTGGCGCGCCTCCGGAAGGATGAACACCTTGTCTCCGGCGCTCGGGTGCACGCGACCGTCGACGCGGGCGACGATGTCGACCCGGCTGCCGTTCACGTCGTGGTGACCGTAGAGGTAACCGTCTGCTCCGAGCTCCTCGACCAGGTCGACGTCGACCGCGAGGCCTTCGCCGGTGGTCGACACGTGGAGGTCCTCGGGGCGCACACCGATCGTGGCCTGCTTGCCGGTGGCGTGCGAGAGGGTCTCGCGGTCGACCGGAGCGACAGCGCTACCGAACGTGATGCCGTTCTCCACGATGTTCGCCTCGAACAGGTTCATCGCGGGCGAGCCGATGAAGCCTGCGACGAACACGTTCTGCGGCTTCTCGTACAGGTCGCGGGGCGTTCCGACCTGCTGGAGCACGCCATCCTTGAGCACCGCGATGCGGTCACCCATGGTGAGCGCCTCGGTCTGGTCGTGGGTCACGTAGACCGTGGTGACCCCGAGGCGACGCTGAAGCGACGCGATCTGGGTGCGGGTCTGAACGCGCAGCTTGGCGTCGAGGTTCGACAGCGGCTCGTCCATGAGGAACACCTGGGGCTGGCGCACGATGGCGCGACCCATGGCGACACGCTGACGCTGTCCACCGGAGAGCGCCTTCGGCTTGCGGCCGAGGTAGGGCTCGAGGTCGAGCAGCTTCGCGGCCTCGAGCACGCGGGTGGCGCGCTCGTCCTTGTTGACGCCGGCGATCTTGAGCGCGAAGCCCATGTTCTCGGCCACGGTCATGTGCGGGTACAGCGCGTAGTTCTGGAACACCATCGCGATGTCGCGGTCTTTCGGCGGCACGTCGGTGACGTTGCGGTCACCGATGAGGATGGCGCCGTCGTTGACCTCTTCGAGGCCGGCGAGCATGCGCAGCGTGGTGGACTTTCCGCAGCCGGACGGGCCGACGAGAACGAGGAACTCGCCGTCTTCGACGTGCAGGTCGATGGCGTCGACGGCCGGCTTGGTGGAGCCCGGGTAGAGGCGAGTCGCCTTATCGAAAGTGACAGTTGCCATAGTCGTACTACTCCTTCACCGGCAGGTACGTGCCGGACGATCCGTTGTGAATGGAATGGAATGAACGTGTCATCCCGTGCGGGCATCGATGCCCGTCTGGCCCAGTATGACAGCCGGAGCCCGTTCTGGGGCAAGATCCGTTCAGACTCGGTCGCTAGTCTTTATCGCGCATATGTCCAGAAACGATGTGAGGTTCCATGAGTAACGGCGGCTCAGGCAAGAACCGGCTCGACAAGAGCCGGCGCCGCGAAGAGGCGCGCGAGAAGGCCCGGGTGCTGCGCGAGCAGCATCAGAAGAAGGAGAAGGTCGGCAAGTTCCTCCTTCAGGGAAGCCTCATCATCGTCTCGCTCGGCATCGTGGCGCTCGTCGCGGTCATCATCACCAGCTCCATCCGGCCCCCGTCGCCCTGGCCCCCGCAACATGCTGAGCGACGGCATCCTCATCGGAACCGATTTCGAGGCGGAGACCACGTCAGCGCTCGAGGCGGGCGAAGACCCGGTGCCGAACACCCCGCCGGCCGACAGCGACGTCATCCCGATCCAGATCTGGGTCGACTACCTGTGCCCGGTCTGCGGCGAGTTCGAGAAAGCCAACGCGGCCCAGATCGAGACGCTCGTGGAGAGCGGGGTCGCAACCCTCGAGATCCACCCGGTTGCGATCCTCGACCGCGCAGCGCAGGGCAGCCGGTACTCGTCACGCGCCGCGAATGCTTCGGCGTGCGTGGCCAACTACTCACCCAACCAATTCTTCGAATTCAATGCCCTTTTGTTCGAGAATCAGCCCGAGGAGGGCACGACGGGGCTCACCGACGACGAGCTCATCGGCCTTACCGAAGAGGTGAACGTGCTGACCGCGTCGACCGTGGCCAAGTGCATCACCGACGAGAAGTTCAAGTCGTGGGTTGCCGACGCGACCGAGCGCGCCACCAGCAATGAGGCGCTCCTGAGTCCGGAATCCGGCCTGTTCGGCACGCCCACGGTGTTCGTTGGCGGAGCGCGCTACACCGGTCCGATCGACGACGCGACGGCTTTCGCGCAGGCGATCGCCGCGGCGGATGGTGCGGCCTTCAGCGAGGAGAACAGCGCGTCGCCGTCGCCCTCGCCGACCCCCGCGCCGTAACAGCGCCCTCCTGACCCGCCGGTCGAGCCTCTCGCCGGTCGAGCCTGTGTCCGCTGGTCGAGCCTGTCGAGACCCCTTTCCGCCGGTCGAGCCTGTCGAGACCCCTTCCGCCGGTCGAGCCTGTCGAGACCCCCTCCGCCGGTCGAGCCTGTCGAGACCCCTCCCGCCGGTCGAGCCTGTCGAGACCCCTTCCGCCGGTCGAGCTTGTCGAGACCCCCTCGTCGGCCGCCGTTGGTCGAGCCTGTCGAGACCTCCCGCCGGTCGAGCTTGTCGAGACCCCCTCTCGCCGGTCGAGCCTGTCGAGACCCCTCCGCCGGTCGAGCCTGTCGAGACCTCTCCGCTGGTCGAGCTTGTCGAGACCGGTTCGCCGGATCTCGACAGGCTCGATCGGCGGGTTCGCTCGGATCTCGACAGGCTCGATCGGCGGGTTCAGCTCGGATCTCGACAGGCTCGATCGGCGGGTTCAGCTCGGATCTCGACAGGCTCGATCGGCGGGTTCAGCTCGGATCTCGACAGGCTCGATCGGCGGGTTCAGCTCGGATCTCGACAGGCTCGATCGGCGGGTTCAGCTCGGATCTCGACAGGCTCGATCGGCGGGTTCGGCTCGGATCTCGACAGGCTCGATCGGCGGGGTGAGCTCGGATCTCGACAGGCTCGATCGGCGGGTTGGCTCGGATCTCGACAGGCTCGATCGGCGGGTTCAGCTCGGATCTCGACAGGCTCGATCGGCGGGTTGAGCTCGGATCTCGACAGGCTCGATCGGCGGGTTCGGTCGGATCTCGACAGGCTCGATCAGCGGTTCAGCTCGATCGGCGGGGTCAGCGCGGCGGTGGAGCCCCCTGTCGGATTCGAACCGACGACCCCCGCTTTACAAGAGCGGTGCTCTGGCCAACTGAGCTAAGAGGGCGGATGCGTCATCCATGGTACCGGCGAGACCGGGCCACGACGTACGCGCGCCACGACGACCCACACCGTGCGTCACAGCGGCGCGATGAACCCCTCCGGATTCACGAGCTTCTTGGACCCGCTCTTCTCGCGCTCCGGCACCCCGCCCACGTACAGCCAGCCGAGCAGGTGCTCCGTGGGCGCGAGCCGGTGCATGGCCCGCACCTCGTCGGTGCGGGTGAGCGGACCCGAGCGCCACATCACACCCCAGCCCGCTTCATCCAGCAGCAGACTCAGCAGGTGCGCGACCCCGGATGCCGCGATCTCCTGCTCCCAGTCGTGCACCTTCTCGCTCTTCTGCAGCGACAGCACCACGGCGATCAGGAGCGGTGCGCGGAGCGGTTTGCGGGCGAGCTTCTCGGCGGCATGGCCGTCGAGCCCGGATGCCGCAGCCAACGCCGCGCCGAGCTCGTCCCGTGCCGTTCCGCGCAGCTCGATCAGCCGCCACGGGCGCAGCGAACCGTAATCGGCCACCCCACCTGCCGCCTGCACCAGCGGAAGCAGCTCAGCATGGCTGGGCGCCACGTCGGTCACCTTCGCGTGCGACCGGCGACGGCGCGCGGCTTCGAGCACGCTCATCGGTGCGCTACTTCGACTCTTCCTTGAACTCCAGCGACAGGGAGTTCATGCAGTACCGGTCGCCGGTGGGGGTCTGGTAGGCGTCGTCGAAGAGGTGACCGAGATGCGAACCGCATGAGCCGCAGACGACCTCCGTGCGCACCATGCCGAGGCTGCGGTCGGTGATGAGCTTCACGGCGTCGGGGGAGACGGCCTCGTAGAAGCTCGGCCAGCCGGAACCGGAGTCGAACTTGGTGCCGCTCGGGAACAGTTCCGCGTTGCACGCACCGCACACATAGACGCCGCTGCGCTTCTCGTCGAGCAGCGCGCCCGACCACGGGCGCTCGGTGGCGGCCTCCCGCAGGATCGAGAACCTGGTCGGATCGAGCAGTTCACGCCACTCCGCGTCGCTCTTCTTCACGGCGAAATCATTCGTTTCTTGGGTCATCGGCTTGTGCCTCTCAATTCGGGTTCGCGGGTCATCCCATTAAACTCGCGACCGTGTCAGAAACTTCCGTGCAGAGACGATCCTTCGACGAACTCACCACCCGCGAGCTTTACGCGATCCTCAAGCTCCGTACCGACGTGTTCTTCATCGAGCAGAAGATCGACGACGAGGAGCTCGACAACCGCGATCTCGAGCCTCTCACGGAGCACCTGTGGATGTCGGATGAGCAGGGGATCGCCGCCTACCTGCGCGTGATCGTCGATGAGGAGCCGTCGCACCTCGACGCCCGTCACCTCTTCGGTCGCGTCGTCGTGCGTCCCGATCAGCGCGGTCACGGATTCGCGCACCAGCTGATCGCGACGGTGCTCGACGAGCATCCGGATGACGCGTTCGTGATCCACTCGCAGGAGTACATCGCCCCGCTCTACGAGAAGTTCGGCTTCGAGCGGTTCGGCGAGCTCTACATCGAGGCCGGACTGCCCCACGTGATGATGTACCGCCCCAGTCCGCGGGCGAAGCAGTCGGCCTCCGCGTTGCGCCGGGCCGCCCGCCGCGCCGCGTCCTAGGCTGTGGCGCGACGAAGGGAACGTCGTGTCTGAGCCGCTGCGGGAACCTCACGTCGGTCGTGCGTCGACCCTGAGTGAGCGGGATGCCGCGATCCTCGACTTCGAGCATCGGGGCTGGCGTCACGCCGGCGCCAAGGAGGAGGCCATCCGCGCCGAGTTCGGGCTCTCCGCGGCCCGCTACTATCAACTCCTGAACGCGCTCATCGACAGCCCGGCCGCTGTCGTGCACGACCCCATGCTGGTGCGTCGGCTGCAACGCATCCGTGACTCCCGCACCCAGGCGCGGACGGTCAGGACCGCGTCGCGGCAGGATCGCCGACCGGGCGGCGGACGCCCACCCACCGACGACGTGCGCTGAACCGCGCACCGACCGAGGACCCGACACCCATGGCGACCCATTTCCCTCCCGACCGCTTTGATTCGATCCCGGATGACGTGGGCCGCGTCGGTGCGCACCGAGGACCCGTCCCGGCAGCCCGCAAGTGGGTGCTCTTCGCCTGGGCGGCTCTGGCAACGGGAGTTCTCGTGCTCGCCGGGATCGCCGGTCTCGCCGTCATCAGCGATTCGATCGAGTTCGATCTGCCGTTCGAGCAGGGGGCAGCGACAGGGGAGGCGACCGAGCCGGAGGCTGTGGCCGTCACTCCGCAGCTCGACCCGGACCTTCCGATCACCGTGCTGAACGGAACCACCACGGTGGGCCTCGCGGGCCGGGTGGGCGACTTCCTCGAGGCACAGGGCTGGGATGGCGCGGCCCTCGGCGTCGGGGCACGGTCCACGGCCGCATCGCAGGACGTGGTGGAGACCGTGGTCGTCTACAGCGACTCGGCGGACGAGGCGGCGGCGCTTGCGCTCGTCGAGACGCTCGGCATGGGCACAGCGCGGCTCGGGGACGAGTATCCGGCCTCCCCGATGACCGTCGTGCTCGGCACCGACTTCGAGTTCCCCACCGGCTGAATCCGCGCCGTTCCGCGGCCACCGTGACCGGCGGATTTCGCCGGTGTTTCCTCCGCGAGAATTTGTTGCGTTTGTGACGATTTGTGGCCGTTCTGCCCGTCATTGCGGGCATCCGACTCCCTATCATCTGAATCGGGTCGCAGGCATTCGGCACGCACCACGGCACAGCAGGGAGCAACACAATGGCGACTGGAACCGTCAAGTGGTTCAACGCGGAAAAAGGGTTCGGATTCATCACCGTCGACGGCGGCGGCCAGGATGTGTTCGTGCACTATTCGGCCATCGACATGGGCGGCTACAAGTCGCTCGACGAGGGCCAGCACGTCACGTTCGAGGTGGGCACCGGCACCAAGGGGCCACAGGCGGAGGCCGTGCGCGTCTCGTAACGCCGCGTGTGACACGGCGTCCTTCCGGGCCGTAGCCGCTCACTTGCACTCTCAGGTGCAGAGTGCCAGAATCATTTGGCACTCTCTTCACTGGAGTGCCAACGTGGTGCAGCTTTTACTTACGTCCCGGAAGGACGAAAAACACACATGGCAAAGATCATTGCTTTTAACGAAGAGGCCCGTCGCGGCCTTGAGCGCGGACTCAACATCCTCGCCGACGCCGTCAAGGTGACGCTTGGCCCCCGCGGCCGCAACGTCGTGCTCGAGAAGAAGTGGGGCGCCCCCACCATCACGAACGACGGTGTCTCCATCGCCAAGGAGATCGAGCTCGACGACCCGTACGAGAAGATCGGTGCGGAGCTCGTCAAAGAGGTCGCCAAGAAGACGGATGACGTCGCGGGCGACGGAACCACCACGGCAACCGTGCTGGCCCAGGCCCTCGTGCGTGAAGGCCTCCGCAACGTGGCCGCAGGAGCCGACCCGATCAGCCTCAAGCGCGGCATCGAGAAGGCCGTCGCCGCTGTGACCGCCGCTCTCATCGAGCAGGCCAAAGAGGTCGAGACCAAGGAAGAGATCGCCGCTACCGCGTCCATCTCCGCCGGCGACCCCGAGATCGGCGCGCTCATCGCCGAAGCCATCGACAAGGTCGGTAAAGAGGGTGTCGTCACCGTCGAGGAGTCGAACACGTTCGGCACCGAGCTCGAGCTCACCGAGGGCATGCGCTTCGACAAGGGTTACCTGTCGCAGTACTTCGTCACCGACCCCGAGCGCCAGGAAGCCGTCTTCGAAGACGCGTACATCCTGATCGTCAACGGCAAGATCTCCAACATCAAGGACCTCCTGCCGATCGTCGACAAGGTGATCCAGTCGGGCAAGCAGCTCCTCATCATCGCCGAGGACGTCGACGGCGAAGCTCTCGCGACCCTCGTCGTGAACAAGATCCGTGGCATCTTCAAGTCGGTCGCCGTCAAGGCTCCCGGCTTCGGTGACCGCCGCAAGGCGCAGCTGCAGGACATCGCCATCCTCACCGGTGGCCAGGTCATCTCCGAGGAGGTCGGACTCAAGCTCGAGAACGCCACCCTCGACCTGCTGGGCAAGGCACGCAAGGTCGTCATCACCAAGGACGAGACCACCATCGTCGAGGGTGCCGGCGACGCCGACCTCATCGCCGGTCGCGTCAAGCAGATCCGTGCCGAGATCGAGAACACCGACAGCGACTACGACCGCGAGAAGCTCCAGGAGCGCCTCGCGAAGCTCGCCGGTGGCGTTGCCGTCATCCGCGCGGGTGCCGCAACCGAGGTCGAGCTCAAGGAGCGCAAGCACCGCATCGAGGACGCCGTTCGCAACGCGAAGGCAGCCGTCGAAGAGGGCATCGTCGCCGGTGGTGGCGTTGCACTCATCCAGGCCGGCAAGGTGGCCTTCGAGTCCTCCGCGATCACCGACCTCGTCGGTGACGAGGCGACCGGAGCGAACATCGTGCGCGTCGCGATCGACGCCCCGCTCAAGCAGATCGCGCTGAACGCCGGTCTCGAGCCCGGTGTTGTGGCCGACAAGGTGCGCAACCTGCCCACCGGACACGGCCTCAACGCCGCGACCGGCGAGTACGTCGACATGCTGGCTGCCGGAATCAACGACCCGGTGAAGGTCACCCGCTCCGCGCTGCTCAACGCAGCGTCGATCGCGGGCCTGTTCCTCACCACCGAGGCCGTCGTCGCCGACAAGCCCGAGCGCAACCCGGCCCCGGCCGGCGACCCCTCGGGTGGCATGGACTTCTAAGTCCAGACCTGCATTACCGCGAACGGGCGGTCCCTCACGGGGCCGCCCGTTTTCGCGTTCCCCGGCGCCGCACCCGAGCGGCGAGAGTAAGCGAGGCGCGGTCGCGCGCACCTCAGCGGGCGAAGAGCCGGGCGTTCGACACCTCGATGTCCTGATACTGCTGACCCGCGTGGCCGAGGGCCGCCCCGAGCGCCTCGAGGTTCTCCTCCACCCGCAGCTGGGTCGCCCGCCACTCGGCCACGAGCGCCTGGAACCCGCTCGCAGCCTGGCCGGTCCACGACGACTGCAATGCCGTCAGATGGTGATGCAGGCCGCCCACCTCCGACTGGATGCGCGCCATCGACGCCCGCGCCGTCGCCGTGGTGCTGAGCACCGCCTCGCTGTCCACTGTGTACACGGTCATGACACTCCTCCGCCTCGTTCGCGGCCCGTCGTTCGGGCACAGCGCAACGGTAGGAGGCCGCCCGGCGGGAGGGGGCCGGTCAGCGGGTAACGGGGGAGGGAGCGGGAGTTTCGTCGTCGGGCAGGAGAGGAAGGGTGATGCAGAAGGTCGCTCCGCCGCCCGGGGTATCGAGCGCCTGCACGGTGCCGTGGTGTGCCGCGATGATGCCGGACACGATAGCGAGCCCCAGCCCGCTCCCGCCGGTCTCGCGCGTGCGCGACGAATCCGCGCGCCAGAAGCGCTGGAAGATCTTCTCGCGGATCTGCGGGGGGATGCCGTCGCCGTGGTCGATCACGTCGAGCTGGGCGATACCGAGGCCCGGCTTCACCCGCACGGCGATCTCGATCGGGCTGCCGGCATCCGTGAATCGCATGGCGTTGCCGAGCAGGTTGGTGACCACCTGGCGGATCTTGTTCTCCTCGGCCAACACGATCGCGGGGGTGTCGAGACTGCGTTCGGTCGTTCGCTCGGCCGATTCGGGGGCATCGGTCGACTCGGTGCGGGCGAGACGGGATCGGAGCTTGGTGAGGCGGGTTCCGGCGAGAACGATGGGCTTACCGGCCACCCGCATCGAGAACGCCGGCTCGGGCGTCTCGCTCGGCTCGTCGACCGGTTCCGACTCCGGCTCCTCCGGTTCCGGCTCCGCTTCCTCGATCACCACGTTGATCACGCGGCCGGGCTCGGAGGCCATGGCGTCGAGCGCGGCGTCGTAGGCGATCGGCACGAGGTCGACGGGAGCGAAGTGCGGCGTCTTCGCCTCGTCGATGCGGGCGAGCTCGAGCAGGTCCTCCACCAGTTCGCCCATGCGGATCGCCTCCTTCTCGATGCGCTCCATCGCCTGGCCGACCTCTTCGGGGGTCTTGAGTGCGCCCATGCGGTACAGCTCCGCGTACCCGCGCACGGAGACGAGGGGCGTGCGGAGCTCGTGGCTGGCGTCTCCGACGAACCGGCGCATCTGGGAGATGGTGTTGGCGCGGTCGCCGAAGGCACGGTCGATGCGCGCGAGCATGGTGTTGAGGGAGCGGTTGAGCCGACCGACCTCCGTGTTCGGGGTGTCGCCCGGCAGCCGCTCGCTGAAGTTGCCGTCGGCGATCGCCGCGGCCGTGGCCTCCACCTGCCGGAGCGGGGCGAATGTGGTCGTGACGAGCAGTCGCGTGAGCGCGGCGCCCAGGATCAGCACCGAAAGCCCGAACCCGAGGAAGATGCCCGCGAACTGCGCGATGGTGCGCCCGCTCTGCTCGAGGTTCTGCGCGACGACGAGGGCGACCTCTTCACCGGTGTTCGGGTTGTTCCGCAGCACGGCGACGGTGCGCCACTCGGTGTGCCCGGTCTCGTCGAGCAGCGTGAACGGTTGTACCTGACCGGTGGTGGCGTCGCTGACCTGGATGCTCTGCATCACGGGAGGGGATTCCTGCTTGTTCTGGCAGGTGACCGCGCCCTGCGTGTTCACCACGGCCACGTAGTAGTCGTCGTTCGGTCCCGACAGGGAGCATCGCGACTCCATGAGGGCGGGTACCTGAAGCGTCACCGCGGCGGAGGTGATGCTGCTGTCGACCTCGCTCAGCAGGTAGGTGCGCAGCACGGTGCTCGTGCCCACCCCCGCAACGAGCAGGCCGAGGGTCACGAGCAGCACCGTCACTCCGGTGATCTTGGTTCGGAGGGAGACGGCGTTCCAGCGCGCGGTCAGAATCTCATGCATGTCTCGAACAGGCTAAGCCCCGCGGCTGGCCGCTCCCTGCGACCGCGATCCCGGTGTGCTCCGAGTTCGCGGTCGCGCGGGGGTCAGACGCGTGCGGCCTTCAGCATGTAGCCGAATCCGCGCTTGGTCTGGATGACCGGCTCGGCCGAGAACTGATCGAGCTTGCGTCGCAGGTAGGAGATGTAACTCTCCACGATGCCCGCGTCGCCGTTGAAGTCGTATTCCCACACGTGATCGAGGATCTGCGCCTTCGAGAGCACGCGGTTGGGGTTGAGCATCAGGTAGCGCAGCAGCTTGAACTCGGTGGGGCTGAGTTCGATCTGCTCCGATCCGATGGTCACCTCGTGGGTGTCCTGGTCCATGGTGAGCTCGCCGGCGCGGATGATGGCATCCTCTTCCTCCACCATGGTGCGGCGGAGGATCGCCTTGATGCGCGCGACGATCTCGTCGAGGCTGAACGGCTTGGTCACGTAGTCGTCGCCACCGACGGTGAGGCCGGTGATCTTGTCCTCGGTGTCGTCCTTCGCGGTGAGGAACAGGATGGGGGAGGTGTAGCCGGATGACCGAAGACGCTTCGTGACGCCGAACCCGTTCATGTCGGGAAGCATCACATCGAGGATGATCAGGTCCGGTTCCTCTTCGAGGACGGCGGAGATCGCTTGCGCACCGTTTCCTACGGCTCGCACTGCGAAGCCGGCGAAACGCAGGCTTGTGGTCAGCAGGTCACGGATGTTCGGTTCGTCATCGACGATCAGGATCTTGGGGCCATCGCTCATGGTGTCAGTATCTGCGCGTTGGCTGAACGGTGTCTGAGAACTTTGGGGCGTCAGGCGAGCGCGGGATCGAGCGTGTGCGAGTCGAGGATCGTGTAGCTGTAGCCCTGCTCGGCGAGGAACCGCTGGCGATTCTGGGCAAAGTCCTGGTCGACGGTGTCGCGCGCCACGAGCGTGTAGAAGTTCGCGGGCAGGCCGGACTCCTTCGGGCGCAGCAGGCGGCCGAGGCGCTGGGCCTCCTCCTGGCGCGAGCCGAAGGATCCGGAGACCTGGATCGCCACCGTCGCCTCGGGGAGGTCCACCGAGAAGTTGGCCACCTTCGACACCACGAGAATCTTCGTGATCCCGTCGCGGAACTCCTGGTACAGGCGTTCGCGCTCCGGGATCGGCGTGGACCCGGTGAGCTGCGGCGCGCCCAGTTCCTCGGCGAGTTCCTCGATCTGGTCGATGTACTGGCCGATCACCAGGATCCGTTCGCCCTCGTGCCGGGCGATCAACTGCTTCACCACGTCGAGCTTGGCGGGGGCGGTGGCGGCGAGGCGGTAGCGGGCGTCATCCGCGGATGCCGCGTATTCGAGCCGCTCCTGCTGCGGCAGGTCGATGCGCACCTCGAAGCAGGACGCGGGGGAGATGAAGCCCTGCGCCTCGATCTCCTTCCACGGGCGCGTCGAACCGCTTGGGGCCGATGAGGCTGAACACGTCGCCCTCCCGGCCGTCCTCGCGCACGAGGGTGGCGGTGAGGCCGAGGCGTCGCCGCGCCTGCAACTCGGCGGTGAGCTTGAACACCGGGGCGGGCAGCAGGTGCACCTCGTCGTAGATCACGAGTCCCCAGTCGAGCGCGTCGAGGAGCGCGAGGTGGGCGTACTCGCCCTTCCGGCGCGCGGTGAGGATCTGGTAGGTGGCGATCGTGACCGGCTTCACCTCTTTCACCTGGCCGGAGTATTCGCCGATCTCGTCTTCGGTGAGCGAGGTGCGGCGCAGCAGTTCGGCCCGCCACTGCCGAGCGGACACCGTGTTCGTCACGAGGATGAGCGTGGTGGTCTTGGAGACGGCCATCGCGCCGGCGCCCACGAGGGTCTTACCGGCGCCACAGGGCAGCACCACGACCCCGGAGCCGTGGTCGAAGAAGCTCTTCACCGCGTCGTTCTGGTACGCGCGCAGCGCGAAGCCGCCCTCGTGGTCGAGGTCGATCTCGTGCGGTGTACCCGGGGTGTATCCGGCGAGGTCTTCGGCCGGCCATCCGATCTTCAGAAGCTCCTGCTTGAGCTCACCCCGTGCCCACTGCTGCATCACGAAGCTGTTCTCGCCGCGCTTCTCGAACAGGAGGTTCGCCACCTTCTTGCCGCGCGCGATCTCGGCGAGCACGGCGGTGTCGGTGGCGGTGAGGATGAGCGTGCCCTCGTCGTCGCGTTCGATCACGAGCCGGCCGTACCGCCCCACGGTCTCCGCCATGTCGGTGGAGACGGACTGCGGGATGGGGAACTTCGACCAGCGCTCGAGGGTGGCGAGCATGTCTTCCGCGGTGTGCCCGGCCGCCCGCGCGTTCCAGAGCCCGAGTCGGGTGATGCGGTAGGTGTGGATGTGCTCGGGCGCCCGTTCGAGCTCGGCGAACACGGCGAGGTCGTGCCTCGCGTCCTCCGCGAGCGGATGCGCGACCTCGAGCAACACCGTGCGGTCGCTCTGCACGATCAGGGGGCCGGGGATGCTGTGCTGCGCGGACTCGGGTGCGGGCGCTGAATTCACCCCGTCAGCTTAGACCGGCCCCTGTGGAGCGCCCCGGGCGTGCGTTACTCGGCAGGACCGATGCCCACGACGCTCGCGAGCGGCAGGGTGCGTTCGATGTCGGCGCGGCGATCCTTGCCGCGCAGCCGTCCGCTCGCAAGGCTCGTGGGTTCGAGCTGGTAGTTCACGGTGCTGCCGTTCGGCATCATCACGGTGACCGTGATCGCGGCCTTGCTGCGGATGGCCGCGTCGAGCTGCCGGGCGAGCCACGCCTCGCCGGAGTCCTCCGGTGCGGTCTCGGAGCCGAGTCGCAGCCGCTCGATCAGCTCGAGTACGTGGTCGGAGCCGGTGCGCTGCACCGCGCGGGCGTGCCGCAGGCGGCGGAGCGAGCGGATGTCGCCCTCCGGCGTCTCGGCGGCGACCGGGTAGCGGGCGTCGCTCAGCGTCCAGAACACCACATCCACGGCGAAACGCGACTCGAGCCGGTTCGAGCCGACCTTGCGAAGGCCGAGCGTCGACAGGTTCTGGTCGACGAGCACGGTGGTGAGCAGGTGCTCGTCCGGGCTGGTCACGTAGCTGCGGGCATCCGATCCGCCGGCCGCCGCGATGTCGCCGACGCGGAGCAGCCCGTAGCGGCGAGACGCCTCGGCGATGAGGTAGGCGAGTGGCTGCGGGATGCCGGTGAGCGAGATCGCGCCGAGGAACTCCTGCACGCTCTCCGCGGTCTCACCCGCGGCGAGGGCGCGGTTGAGGCTCGAGGTGGAGACGCGGTAGCTCGACGCGAGCGCGCGGCCCTCCACGTCGGCGAGGGAGCGCAGACGGTTGTCGACCCGCGGGGTGAGGGGGCCGGGCGCCACGATCGACAGGTCGTGCTGCAGGTACACCTGCTCGACCTCGCGCGGCAGCAGCGTGGCCATGGCGGCGGCCGCGGCATCCGGCCCCTTCGAGAACAGCAGGATTCCCGGACCGCTCGGAGCCTGGTTGGCGGTGATGCCGAGCAGCTCGGCGGCTTCGGTGTAGGTGGCGACGCGTTCGTGGATCCATTCGCCGCCGGCCGGGTAGAGCCACTCCACGAACGATCCGAAGCCGTCGCCCCAGAGCGCGTGGCTGCGCTCGCCGAGGAGGGTGCGGATGTCGGCGGGGAGCGCGCTCAGCCAGCCCGCCACGAGCGCGCGCCAGCGGTCGGCTGAGGAGTCGAGCAGCCACTCGCATCCGCGCGTCGGTGATGAGCCAGGAGCCGGCCTCGCGGGCGGCGAGCCCCGCGCGTTCGGCGACCTCGAGCAGGCGGCGCACGCTGTCGAGGTCCACCGACATGGCGTGGGCGAGGCGTTTGGCGTCGGGCAGCGCGAGTCCGCCGCGGGCGAGTTCGTGTGCGGGTTCGCGCTCGAGTTCCGCGAGCAGCTCGGTGATCTCGCTCGTGGAGGTGAACGCCCGCTCGGAGGCGATGCGGTCGATGAAACGCACGTCGACCGCCGAGACCGGTCCGAGCGCCGCTGGGAACTGCGAGTCGGCGAGCTGGGCGAGGCCCGGCAGGCCGAACGCCGGCCACGACGCCATCTGCTCGGCGACCGTCGTGTAGGCGGCCACGTGCACGCCGTCCACCTCGAGCAGCAGCAGCGAGGCCGCGGTGGCGATGCGGGCGCGGAGTTCGGCGAGCGGGGCGGGCGCAGCGGTGTCGTGCGGGCGTGCGTCGTGCGAGTCGGGGGTGCCCGTGTCGTCGTGGCTCGGATCGTCGGCGACCGTGTCGTCGGCGCTCGGTGCGTTCGAGCTCGGGTCATTCGCGCTGAGGAGCGCCGCGACATCCGTCTCGGTCGCGCCGTCGCCGAGCTGGCCTGCCGCAGCGATCACGGCGAGCACGCCACGGTCGAGGCGCATGAGCTGGTTCTGGATGCTCGAGCGGTCGAGCAGTGCCTCGGCGAGGTCGAAGAAGTCTTTGACGCCGATCACCTTCACGCGACGCGCGCGCAGCACCGTGGCGAGGGCGGCGTCGTCGAGGGCGCGAAGTCGCGTGGCGAGCGAGAGGGTGTCGCTCATCGGGTGACAGCTTTCTGTCCCGGCGTCATCGGCGGAGGGGATGCCGCGGTCAGGACCCGCGCGGACGACGCGGGTTCTTCTTTGCCGCGGCAGCCGCTTCGCGCGCACGGCGGCGGCCGTTGAGCACAATGAGCACGATCACGATGATGAAGCCGATCGGCAGTGCGATGAGGGGAAGGATGCTCACCACGGGCCAGAGACCTGCCGCGAAGTCGGCGGGGCGCATGCCCGCGAGCGTGCCGAAGATCACGGCCAGAAAGCTCAGGATCGAGAGGCCGATGGTGCTCGCCAGCATGTAGGCGAGGATGCGCTCAAGACGGCGGGCTTCCCCGTCAACGGCCCCGGTTTGTCGTTGTGCCACGCGGACAAGAATAGAGGTACCCGACTGGCCGTAGGCTTAGGAGTACACGCGACAGGAAATGGGGTGCTTCCATGCCCACTGGCAAGGTCAAGTTCTACGACGACGACAAGGGCTTCGGTTTCATCACATCCGAGGATGGCCAGGAGGTCTTTCTGCACGCGTCGGCGCTCCCCGCCGGTGTGACGGTGAAGCCCGGCAGCAAGCTCGAGTTCGGCATTGCCGACGGCAAGCGGGGCGCCCAGGCGCTGTCCGTGCGCGTGCTCGAATCCCCGCCGAGTCTCGCCAAGATGGCGCGCAAGCCCGCGGACGACATGGCGATCATCGTGGAGGACCTCGTGAAGCTCCTCGACGGCATCGGCACCAACCTCAAGCGCGGACGCTACCCCGAGTCGAGCCACAGCAAGAAGATCGCCGCCGTGCTCCGTAAGGTCGCGGACGATCTGGATGTCTGAGCAGACCGAAAACGCTGAATCGGGCGACAACCCCGAGTCGGCCGAGAACGCTGAGCCGGTCGAGCAGCCCGCTTCAGAGATCGAGACCGACGCGGCTGAGAACGGCGAGTCCGCTGAGCAGCCCGCCGCAGAGGTCGAGGCCGACGACGCAAGCGAGCCCGAGATCGCTGAATCCGCCGACGCAAGCGAGCCCGAGGCGACTCAGGCCAGCGAGCCCGTGGTGAAGCCGTCGGTCGAGCCGAGCGAATCCGACATCGTGCTCGCCCGCAACGCGCTCTTCGAGATCACCTCCGCCGACACGATCGGCGGCCCCGTCGGGGCGGTCGACGAGGGCGACGGCACCATCTCCATCTTCTTCGCCGCCGACATGGTGGGGTATCCGGGATGGCGCTGGACCGTGAGCCTCGCGCACGTGGATGGCGGCACGACCGTGCTCGAGACCGAGCTGATGCCGGGCGATGACGCCCTGCTCGCGCCGGAATGGATTCCGTGGGTGGATCGGATGACCGACTACCGCGCCGCTCAGGACGCCGCCGCCGCGCTGGCAGACGGCTCATCGGACGACGACGACTCCGACGATGATTCAGACGACTCGGACGATGACGACGACGAGTCGGATGACGATTCAGACGACGACGATTCGGATGATGACGACTCCGACGACGACGACGACTCGGACGATGACGACGACGACGACGATGACGATGAGGACGAAGACGCCGTTCCTCGTCCGATCCTTCACGCCGGCGACCTCGACGGCGTCGACATCGACGACCTCGACGAGTCGGGCGATGACGACGAGGACTCAGACGATCGGACGACGACGAGTCCGACAGCGATGACGACGACTCCGACGACGACGATGACTCCGACGACGATTCAGACGACGACGATTCGACGACGACGATCGACGACGACGACGACGACTCCGACGACGACGACGACGACGACGACGACGAGGGCGACGACCGCAGCTACTGAGCCGGCGGGGCGCTAGCCCTTCTTGCCGGTGCGGCTGCGGCTGAGCACGCCCTGTCGCGACACCCAGATCAGCCCGGCGATGCCGAAGGCGATCCCGCAGATCGCCGTGACGAACAGCACTCCGGGCACGCCGTCGGTCAGCAGCGCCACCACCGATAAGCACCACGAGCACCAGCACCCAGATCACCGTGCCGACGAGCACCGGCAGGCGGTCGTCGGTCTGCACCTGCGGCGGGTCGGGCCGCCGGTCGGCATCCTTCACCCAGAGGCGCATGGTGTGAGCCTAGAGCCCGGCCACGACGAACTCGATGGACTTGATGAGCTGGCGCACGTCATCCGGTTCGATCGCCACGAACGTGGCCACGCGCAGCTGGTTGCGACCGAGCTTGCGGTAGGGCTCGGTGTCGACGATGCCGTTGGCGCGCAGCACCTTGGCGACGGCCGCGGCATCCACCGTCTCGGCGAAGTCGATGGTCACGACCACGGAGGAGCGGTGCGACGGGTCGACCACGAACGGGGTGGCGTAGTCGCTGGCGGTGGCCCAGTCGTACAGCAGCGACGAGGATTCGCGGGTGCGGGCATCCGCCCAGGCGAGTCCGCCGTTGCCGTTGATCCAGTCGATCTGGTTCTCCATGAGCAGCAGCGTGCTGAGGGCCGGGGTGTTGAGCGTCTGGTTGAGGCGCGAGTTGTCGACGGCGTTCTTGAGGCTGAGGAACTCGGGGATGTAGCGGTCGCTCGCCGCGATGCGCTCGATGCGCTCGATGGCGGCGGGGGAGACGAGCGCGAACCAGAGTCCGCCGTCGGAGGCGAAGTTCTTCTGCGGGGCGAAGTAGTAGGCGTCGGTCTCGGCGGCGTCGAACAGGATGCCGCCCGCCGCGCTCGTGGCGTCGATCACGGTGAGCGCGCCGTCGTCGCCGTGCACGCGGGAGATGGGTGCCATCACACCGGTGGAGGTCTCGTTGTGCGGCCAGGCGTACACGTCTACGCCGGAGGTGACCTCGGGGGTGCTGAGGCTGCCGGCATCCGCTTTGCGCACGTTGGGTGCCTTGAGGAACGGGGCGCCTGCGGCGGCGGCGAACTTGGAGCCGAACTCGCCGAAGGTGAGGTTCTGGCTGCGGCGCTCGATGAGCGAGTAGGCGGCCGAATCCCAGAACGCGGTGGAGCCGCCGTTGCCGAGCAGCACCTCGTAGCCGTCGGGCAGGCTGAACAGGGTGGAGAGGCCTTCGCGCACGCGGCCGACGAGGTTCTTCACCGGCGCCTGGCGGTGGGAGGTGCCGAGGATGTCGGCTCCGGATGTCGCGAGCCACGAGACCTGCTCCGGCCGAACCTTCGACGGGCCGCAGCCGAAACGTCCGTCGGCGGGCAGGAGGTCGCTGGGGATGGTGAGCTCAGGCATACCCGCGATTGTACCGGCGACCGTGTTTTGTGACTCCGGGCGTGGGACCGGGCGGGACTCGAGGCGGCTCGGGTGCGCTCCCGGGGCGCAGGGCGGGCACCGGAGTTCAGGTTAGGCTACCCTGACACGCCGCTGCGCCTTGGAGGGCTCGATGACCGATCTCATTGACACCACTGAGATGTACCTGCGCACGATCTTCGAGCTCGAAGAGGAGAACATCGTTCCCCTGCGCGCGCGCATCAGCGAGCGGCTCGGCCACTCCGGACCCACCGTCTCGCAGACGGTCGGGCGGATGGAACGCGACGGCCTCGTGGTGGTGGAGGGCGATCGGCACCTCGAGCTCACGGCCGACGGCCGCGCCAAGGCCACCCATGTGATGCGCAAGCACCGCCTCGCCGAACGCCTGCTCGCCGACGTGATCGGCCTGGACTGGGCCCTCGTGCACGAGGAGGCCTGCCGCTGGGAGCACGTGATGAGCGAGTCGGTGGAGCGACGCATCATCGAGATGCTCGGCCATCCGGAGCTGTCGCCCTACGGCAACCCGATCCCCGGACTCGGCGAGCTCGGCGAGAGCGACGCCGGTCGGTTCAGTGACGGGGTGGTGAACATTCTGACCCTGGTGCACGGTGCGGTGGGGTCGGTGAGCGGCGTCATCCGCCGTCTGGGGGAGCCGGTGCAGTACGAGAGCGAGCTGCTCGGCCAGCTGCGTGCGGCCGGTGTGATGCCGGGGGCCACCGCCGCGTTCACGGCCGCCGGGCCCTACGTGCGCATCGAGGTGGACGGCTTCGAGCCGGGCATCGAACTGCCGAACGATGTGGCCGTGCACGTCTACGTGGGCATCTAGGCCGGCACCTCCTCTTCACGCCTTGTTTTTCGGGGTGCTGCGGCCCGTCATTTCGGCGAAGTTGTGGGTTATTCTTTGAGCCTTGGAGTTCCACCAGTTCTTCGGAGTGCCCATGTGTAGCAGTCGCAGCGTCCAATCCGTGGACGCTCGCGCCCTGTTCCACATAGGGCACCGCAGCGTGCGCCAGCACGAACCCATTCGATAGGCATCGTCGTAACAGACGGTGCCTTTTTGTTTGCCTGCTCGCTTCGAAGGTTTAGTCGAAATCCAGGACGCGTCGAATCCCTGCAAGCCGTGCAGGGGGAACCGAATGGATGAGCATGCGCACACTGGTCCTGAACGCCGGGTTTGAACCCCTCGCTGTCGTCTCCTTCAAGCGAGCGCTCGTGCTCGTGATGAACGGCAAGGCGACCGTTATCGCCGCAGACCCCGACCATCCGGTGTTCAGCCTCACCGCGTCGTGGGATCGCCCCTCGGTGATCCTGCTGCGCCGGTATGTGCGCATCCCCTCGAATCGCCATGTGCCGGTGAGCCGGCGCGGGGTGCTGAGACGCGACGGCCAGCGCTGTGCGTACTGCGCGGCATCCGCCAGCACGATCGACCACGTGATTCCGCGCTCGCGGGGCGGGGCGGACTCGTGGGAGAACCTCGTGGCCTGCTGCCTCAAGTGCAACAACCTGAAGAGCGACCGCACCCCCGCCGAGATGGGCTGGTCCCTGCGCATCCGCCCGAAGGCTCCGCACGGCACCACCTGGCTGGTGCGCGGGGTGGAGCGGGCCGAGCCGCAGTGGGACGAGTTCCTGGCGCCCGCGGCGTAGGGCGCTCTTTCGCTCCCTGAGCCCGTCACCCGTTCGCTGAGCCCCACCGCTCCCTGAGCCCCTCCGCTCCCTGAGCCTGTCGAAGGGCGCGACGGATGCCCGTGGTGCCGCCATCTCGCCTCGCGCCGGGTAAACTCGTGCAGCCAGCCTCTGTAGCTCAATGGAAGAGCAGTTCCGTCCTAAGGAAACGGTTGGGGGTTCGAGTCCCTCCAGGGGCACCCAATTCACTGCGTTCTCGGGCGAATCTGGGCTGCTCCATCGCTTGGCGGCAGCGCATTTTCCGTCGCTCATCGTTTACTCATCGCATTGGCTTCGATGAGTGCGCAGACGTGATCGCCGCGACGAGTGGTCGAGAAATGCGCTGGCCGCGTCGAGTCCGAAAACAGCGTCTACGGCCGTCGCCGCAGTCTTGCGCAGGTGGTGCGGTGTGACCCATCCGAGACCGTGCCGGTCGCGGACGTTTCGCCACGACTCTCGCGCGTTGTGGGGCGACACCAGAGTGCATAGCGGTGGCGAACAGCAGCCCGCTCGGACCTGAAACGCAGAGCCCGGTTGCGGAGGATGTCGGCAACCCAGGCAGGCACCACGACGACCCGCCGCCCGCCGGCCCCCTTCTTGGTGTGCGGCTGTCGACTAAGGGTGCCGCCATTCGGGGTGATCAGCGTGGCAGAGATGTTGACGAGAGGCTGTTCCTGGTCGAGGTCGAGGTCAGCCACCGTCAGAGCGAGCACCTCGCCTATCCGTGCTCCGAGGCCCAGTTGCGTCTCGAATGCGTCAGCCAAGTAGCTGCTCTGTCGCATCTCGGCGAGCGTGAGTCGAAGGGCGATCGGCGCCGTTCGCGTGAGGGCTCGCACGGGCGCCGGGGTCTTCCGAGGCCTCGAGACAGCTGCCAACGGGTTGGCGGTAACGGCGTCGTAGCGCGCAGCGAGCGAGAACGCCTGGCTCAGGATTGTCCGGGCAGCTCAGCCTGCGCGCTACGACGCCTACGCCAACCCGTTGGCAGCTGTCTCGAGGCCTCGGACCCAGCGCCGGTGCGAGCCCTCACGCGCGACGAGCTGGATCGCCCTTCGACTCACGCTCGCCGAGATGCGACAAGCAGCTACTTGGCCGCATTCGAGACGCAACTGGGCCTCGGAGCACGGATAGGCGAGGTGCTCGCTCTGACGGTCGGGTTCACCTCGACCTCGACCAGGAACAGCCTCTCATCAACATCTCTGCCACGCTGATCGCCGAATGGCGGCACCCTTCATCAACAGCCGCGCGCGAAGAGAGGGGGGCCGGCGGGCGGCGGCCGTCGTGGTGCCTGCCTGGGTTGCCGACCCTCCGCAACCGGGCTCTGCTTTTCAGGCGCCGAGCAGGGCTGCTGCTTCGCCACGCGCAATGGCGCCTCGGTGTCGCCCCACAAGCGTCCGCGACCGGCACGGTCTCGGATGGGTCACACCGCACCACCTGCGCAAGAGGGGCGCGGCGAGTCGCCGTGGACGCTGTTTTCGGACTCGACGCGGCCAGCGCGTTTCTCGACCACTCGTCCGACGGCGATCACATCTGCGCACTACGTGCGAACGAGAGTGCCGCTCCAGTGGACGCACGTTTCCCGCACTCGACACCCTCGCCCCCGGAAAAGTAAACGATGGGTAAGTGATGGATTCGGCTCATTCGACCTCGCCGGGGCCGCTGCGTCCCAGTTTCATCGTAGTGCCCCTGGAGGGACTCGAACCCCCAACCGTTTCCTTAGGACGGAACTGCTCTTCCATTGAGCTACAGAGGCTGGCTGCACGAGTTTACCGGGCCCGCGCGTCCTGACGTCGGCCGCACCATGCAGCCCGTTGCGAGGATGAACCGGGTGAAGCGGGGTTCGCTCCGCGACGGGGGACAGGGGCAGACGAGCGGGCGCCGGCGCCAGGACTCACGCGGCGGCGAGGGACTCGTCCCAGTCGGCTCGGCCCGCTCCACGCCGCGCACCACCCAGGTGGTGCCGTGCGGCGGCCTTCGGGCGGATGCGCAGGGACCAGCCCATCTCGTGCGGGGGTGCGGTCGCTCTTCAGGTTGTTGCACTTGAGGCAGCAGGCCACGAGGTTCTCCCACGTCCGCCCCGCCCCGCGAGCGCGGATCACGTGGTCGATGGTGCTGGCGGATGCCGCACAGTACGCACAACGCTGGCCGTCGCGTCTCGCCCCCCCGCACGCGCTCGCCGGCACATGGCGATTCGACGGGATTCGCACGTACCGGCGCGGCGGGGTCGGCCGAGGGGCGATCCACGTCCGCGCGGTGAGGCTGAACACCGGATGGTCGGGGTCTGCGGCGATAACGGTCACCTTGCCGTTCATCACGAGCACGAGCGCTGCTTGAACGGAGACGACAGCGGGGTCAAACCCGGCGTTCAGGACCAGTGTGCGCATGCTCATCCATTCGGTTCCCCCTGCACCACTTGCAGGGATTCGACACGTCCTGGATTTCGATAAGACCTCGAAGCGAGAGGCTAACAAAAAGGCACCGTCTGTTACGACGATGCCTATCAAATGGGTTCGTGCTGGCGCACGCTGCGGTGCCTATGTGGAACAGGCGCGAGCGTCCACGGATTGAACTTTGCGAGCATCTACACATGGGCACTCCGAAGAACTGGTGGACTCCAAGGCTCAAAGAATAACCCACAACTTCGCCGAAATGACAAGCGCACACACCCCGAAACAAGCCGTATCGGCGAGGCGCGGCTCTCAGATGCCCACGTACACGTGCACCGCCACATGGTTGGCAGTTCGATGCCCGGCTCGAAGCCCGTCCACCTCGATGCGCACGTAGGGCCCTGCGCCGTGAACGCGGCGGTCGCCCCGGCATCGCGACGCACGCAGCTGACCGAGCAGCTCGCTCTGGTACTGCACCGGCTCCCCCAGTCGGAACAGGATGACGCCGCTCACGGCCCCCACCACCTGCGCCGGCGTCAGAATGTTCGCCGCCCCGTCACTGAACCACCGGCGTCGCTCTCGCCGAGCTCCACCGAGCCCGGGGGGCTCGGGTTGCCGTACGGCGACAGTTCCGGATAGCCGAGCATCTCGATGATCCGTCGCTCCACCGATTCGCTCATCACGTGTTCCCTGCGGCAGGCCTCCTCGTGACGAGAGCCTCCAGGCCGAGATCACGTCGGCGAGCAGGCGCTCGGCGAGGCGGCACCTGCCGCATCACGTCGGTGGCCTTGGCGCGGCCGTCGGCCGTGAGCTCGAGGTTCTGCGGATCACCCTCCACCACCACGAGGCCGTCGCGTTCCATTCGCCCGACCGTCTGCGAGACGGTGGGTCCGGAGTGGCCGAGCCGCTCGCTGATGCGCGCGCGCAGGGGGACTCGATGTTCTCCTCTTCGAGCTCGAAGATCGTCGCAGGTACATCTCAGTGGTGTCAATGAGATCGGTCATCGAGCCCTCCAAGGCGCAGCGGCGTGTCGGGTCGCTTCTAACCTGAACTCCGGATTTCTCCCGTCCTGCGCCCCGGGAGCGCCCCCAGGAGCGCGCCCGAGCCGAGTCCCGCCCGGTCCCACGCCCGGAGTCACAAAGCACGGTCGCGTACGAATCGCGGGTATGCCTGCAGACTTCACCATCCCCAGCGACCTCCTGCCCGCCGACGGAGCGCGTTTCCGCTGCGCCCGTCAAGGTTCGGCCGGAGCAGGTCTCGTGGCTCGGCCACATCCGGAAGCCGCATCCTCGGCACCTCGCACCGCCAGGCGCCGGTGAAGAACCTCGTCGCGCCGCGTGCGCGAGGGCCTCTCCACGCTGTTCAGCCTGCCGGAGACTACGAGGTGTGATCGGCGGCCGTCCCGACCGCGTTCTGGGATTCGGCCGCCTACTCGCTCATCGAGCGCCGCAGCCAGAACCTCACCTTCGGCGAGTTCGGCTCCAACTTCCGCCGCCGCCGCAGGCGCCCCGCATCCTCAAGGCACCCGACGTGCGCAAAGCGGATGCCAGCAGCCTCAGCGCCCCGAGGTCACCTCCGGCGTGGACGTGTACGCCTGGCCGCGCGACGACACCTCCACCGCGTGATGGCGCCCATCTTCCGCGTGCACGGCGACGACAGCGCGCTCACCGTGATCGACGCCACGAGCACGCGGCGGCATCCTGTTCGACGCCGCCGAGACCGACGCCTCTACTTCGCGCCGCAGAAAACTCGCCTCCGACGGCGGACTCTGGTTCGCGCTCGTCTCCCCCGCCGCGATCGAGCGGATCGAGCGCGATCGCGGCGAGTAACCGCTCCCCGAGTTCCTCAGCCTCAAGAACGCGGTCGAGTACAACTCGCGCCTCAAGGCCAGACGCTCGACGCCCCGGCCCTCGGCGCGCTGCTGCTCATGGAGAACCAGATCGACTGGATCAAGGCAACGTTCGACACGGTCTGGGCGGTGCCCCGCACCCGCGAATCCTCGTCGGCTTGCTGTACGACTGGGCCACCGCCACGACTACGCCACCCCGTTCGTGGTCGACCCGTCGCACCGCTCCTCGGTGGTCGTGACCATCGACTTCGCCGCCGACACGGTGGATTCCGCGGCCGTGCCAAGGTGCTGCGCGCCAACGGGATCGGCTCGACACCGAGCCCTACCGCAAGCTCGGCCGGTACCAGTGCACGTGGCCACGTTCGGGCGATCAACCGGATGATGTGCGCAGCTCATCCAGGCCATCGACGTGGCCGGGCTCTAGGCTTCCGCACCATCGGCCCTCTGGGTGCAGGATGCCGACCGGCGGCCGACCCCGCCGCAGGTGCAGACCGACGACCACCCGCCGGTGCTCGTGGGCACGGTGATCTGGGTGCGTGGTGCTCGTGGTGCTTATCGGTGGTGGCGCTGTTGACCGACAGCGTGCCCCGGAGTGCTGCTCGTCACGGCGATCTGCGGGATCGCCTTGGGCTCGCCGGGCCATCTGGGTGTCGCGACAGGGCGTGCTCAGCCGCAGCCGCACCCGCAAGAAGGCTAACGCCGCCGGCTCAGCAGTTGCGGTCGTCGCCTCGTCGTCGTCTGATTCGTCTCGTCGGAGTCGTCATCGTCGTCGGAGTCGTCGTCATCGTGTGTCGCCCCGTCGGAGTCGTCGTCGTCGGAGTCGTCGTCATCGTCCGAATCGTCTGAGCTCCTCGTCGCCATCGCCCGACTCGTCGAGGTCGTCGATGTCGACCCCGTCGACGTCGCCGCGTGAGGATCGGACGAGGAACGGCGTCTTCGTCCTCATCGTCATCGTCGTCGTCGTCATCGTCCGAGTCGTCGTCGTCGTCGGAGTCGTCGTCGTCTGAATCGTCGTCGTCTGAATCGTCATCCGACTCGTCATCGTCATCGTCCGAGTCGTCTGAGTCATCGTCGGAGTCGTCGTCGTCGTCGTCCGATGAGCCGTCCGCCGCGCGGCGGCGGCGTCCCGGCGGCACGGTAGTCGGTCATCCGATCCACCCGCGGAATCCATTTTGGGGGCAGGGCGCATCGCCCGGCATCAGCTCGGTCTCGACACGGTCCTGCCGCCATCCACGTGCGCGAGGCTCACGGTCCAGCGGGATCCGGATCCCCACCATGTCGGCGGCGGAGAAGATCGAGATGGTGCCGTCGCCCTCGTCGACCGCCCCCGACGGGGCCGCCGATCGTGTCGGCACCAGGAGGTGATCTCGAAGAGCGCGTTGCGGGCGAGCACGATGTCGGATTCGCTCGGCTCGACCGACGGCTTCCACCGCGGCTCCGCTGGCGTGACAGGTCGGCCGCAGGGCTCGGCTTGCGTCGATCTGGCTGCTGGCGATCTCGGGGCGTCGATCTGGGCTCCGTCGTGCCCGGCCTCGACCTCTGCGGCGGACTGCTCAGCGGACTCACCGTTCTCAGCCGCGTCGGTCTCGATCTCTGAAGCGGCCGGCTGGTGGTCTCGGCCGACTCGGGGTTGTCGCCGATTCAGCGTTTTCGGTTGCTCAGACATCCAGATCATCGCGACCTTACGGAGCACGGCGGCGATCTTCTTGCTGTGACTCGACTCGGGTGCTTGAGTCCGGCTTGAGGTTGGTGCCGATGCCGTCGAGGAGCTTTACGAGGTCCTCCACGAGATGGATCGGCCATGTCGTCCGCGGGCTTGCGCGCCATTTTGGCGAGGCTCGGCGGGGATGTCGAGCACGCGCACGGACAGCGCCTGGCGCCCCACTTGCATCGGCGATGCCGAACTCGAGCTTGCTACCGGGCTCCACCGTTCAGCACCGGCGGGGAGCGCCGACGCGTGCAGAAAGACCTCCTGCCATGATCCTCGGATGTGATGAAACCGAAGCCCTTGTCGTCGTGCGGTAGAACTTGACCTGGGGCTGGGAAGCGCCCCATTCCCTGTCGCGTGTACTCCTAAGCCTACGGCCAGTCGGGTACCTCTATTCTTGTCCGCGTGGCACAACGACAAACCCGGGGCCGACGGGGAAGCCCGCCGTCTTGAGCGCATCCTCGCCTACATGTGGCGAGACCATCGGCCTATCGATCCTGGCTTTCTGGCCGTGATCTTCGGCACGCTCGCGGGTATGCGCCCCGCCGACTTCGCGGCAGGTCGTCGCCGTGGCGCTCCTTCCCCTCATCGCACTGCCGATCGGCTTCATCATCGTGATTGTGCTCATTGTGCTCAACGGCCGCCGCCGTGCGAGCGAGCTACCACCGCGACAAAGAAGAACCCGCGTCGTCCGCGCGGGTCCTGACCGCACATCCCTCCGCCGATGACGCCGGGACGGAGAAGGGCTGCACCCCGATGAGCGACACCCTCTCGCTCGCCACGCGACTTCGCGCCCTCGACGACGCCGCCCTCGCCACGGTGCTGCGCGCGCGTCGGGTGAAGGTGATCGGCGTCAAGGACTTCTTCGACCTCGCCGAGGCGCTGCTCGCCGTTCGACCGTCCGGAACCAGCCATGCGCCTCGACCGTGACGTGCTCGCCGTGACCGCTGCGGCGGGCAGCTCGGCGATGGCGCGGACCGAGACGGATGTCGCGGCGCTCCTCGGCGCGATGACCCGAGCTCGAACATCACCGAGCGCCGACGATACGGGCGCCGTCGATCCGACCCACGACGACACGGGCGCCCCCGACTCGAACGCCGCACGCGCCGCACGACACCGCTGCGCCCGCCGCTGGGCGGCTACTGCGCCCGGCATCGCCACCGCCGCCTCGCTGCTGCTGCTCGAGGTGGACAGCGTGCACGTGGCCACCTACACGACGGTCGCCGAGCAGATGGCGTGGTGGCCGGCGTTCGGCCTGCCAGGTCCTCGCCCAGCTCGCCGACTCGCAGCTCAGCGGCAGCTCGGCCCGGTCTCGGCGGTCGACGTGCGATTCATCGACCGGATCGCCTCCGGCGGGCGTCGCCTCTACGAGCCGCGAGATCGCCCAGCTGCTCGGAACTCGAGCGCGAACCCGCACACGAACTCACCGCGGCGGTCTCGCGCTACCCGACGCGAACGCCTCGCCCACGCGGGTGTCGGTGGACCTCGACAGCGGCGTCGCCTGCTCGAGGTCGCCGAACGCACGGGGCTCGCCGCCCGCGAGGCCGGCCCTGGCTCGTCACCGACGCGGGCGTGTGAGTGGCCGCTCGACTCCTCCGCCGACCGCTGGCGCATGCTCGTGTCGGGCTGGCTGAGCGCGCTCCCCGCCCCGACATCCGCACCCTCCTCGGCGAGCGCAGCCACGCATTCTGGGGCGACGGCTTGCGGATCGTTCGTGGAGTGGCTCTACCCCGGCCGGCGGCAAATGGATCCACGAACGGGTCGCCACCTACACCGAAGTCGCCGACTGTCGGGCGTCCACCGCCAACCAGGCTCCAAGCAGTTCCGGGAATCCTGCTGTTCTCAAAGGGGCCGGATGCCGCGGCCGCCGCCATGGCCACGCTGCTGCCGCGCGGCACTCTTCTGCCACACGACCTGTCGATCGTGGCGCCCGGCCCCCTCACCCCGCGGGTCGACAACCGCCTGCGCTCCCTCGCCGACGTGGAGGGCCGCGCGCTCGCGAGACCTCAACCGCGCCCTCGCTGCTGCGGGGTGAGACCGCGGAGAGCGTGCAGGAGTTCCTCGGCGCGATCTCGCTCACCGGCATCCCGCAGCCGCTCGCCTACCTCATCGCCGAGGCGTCCCGCCGCTACGACTGCTCCGCGTCGGCGACATCGCGGCGGCCAGCAGTCGGATGCCCGCAGGCCTACGTGACCAGCCCGGACGAGCACCTGCTCACCACCGTGTTCGTCGACCAGAACCTGTCGACCTCGGCCTTCGCCAGGTCGGCTCGAACCGGCTCGAGTCCAGGTTCGCCGTGGATGTGGTGTTCTGGACGCTGAGCGACGCCCGCTACCCGGTCGCCGCCGAGACGCCGGAGGGCGACATCCGCTCGCTCCGCCGCCTGCGGATCACCCGCGCGGTGCAGCGCACCGATCACGTGCTCGAGCTGATCGAGCGGCTGCGACTCGGCTCCGAGACCGCGCCGGAGGATCACCCCCGGCAGCTCGACGCGGCCATCCGCAGCAAGGCTGCGATCACGGTCACCGTGATGATGCCGAACGGCAGCACCGTGAACTACCAGCTCGAAGCCCACGAGCCTTTGCGAGCGGACGGCTGCGGGGCAAGGATCGGCGCGCCGACATCGAACGCACCCTGCCGCTCGCGACGGTCGTGGGCATCGGTCCTGCCGAGTAACGCACACCAGGTCCGCGGCCTAAGCTGACGGGGTGAATTCAGCGCCCGCGCCCGAGTCCGCGCAGCACGTCGTCCGCCTGATCGTGCAGAGCGACCGCACGGTGTTGCTCGAGGTCGCGCATCCGATGGCGGAGGACGCGAGGCACGACCTCGCCGTGTTCGCCGAGCTCGAACAAGGAGCCGGAGCACATCCACACCTACACCGACTCAGGCTCTGGAACGCGCGGGCGGCCGGGCACGCCCGCGAAGACATGCTCGCCACCCTCGACGCTGGTCGAAGTTCATCCCGCAGTCCGTCACCACGGACATGGCGGAGACCGTGGGGCGGTACGGCCGGCTCGTGATCGAACGCGACGACGAGGGCACGCTAGTCCTCACCGCCACCGAGCACACCGCCATCTGCGCCAACAGCGGGCAAGAAGGTGGCGAACCTCCTGTTCGAGAAGCGCGGCGACAACAGCTTCGTGATGGCATGGGCACGGGGTGAGCTCAAGCAGGAGCTTCTGAAGATGGCCGGCCCAAGACCTCGCCGTACGCCCGGTACACCGCACGAGATCGACCTCGACCACGAGGGCGGATTCGCGCTGCGCGCCTACCAGAACGACGCGGTGAAGAGCTTCTTCGACCACGGTTCCGGGGTCGTTGTGCTGCCCTGGCGCGATCGCCGTTCGCCACGCTCATCCTCGTGACGAACACGGTGTCCGCGCGGCAGTGGCGGTCGCCGAACTGCTGCGTCGCACGTCGCTCACCGAAGACGAGATCGGCGAATACTCCGGCCAGGTGAAAGAGGTGAAGCCGGTCACGATCGCCACCTACCAGATCCTCACCGCGCGCCGGAAGGGCGAGTACGCCCACCTCGCGCTCCTCGACGCGCTCGACTGGGGACTCGTGATCTACGACGAGGTGCACCTGCTGCCCGCCCCGGTGTTCAAGCTCACCAGTTGCAACGCCGGCGACGCCTCGGCCTCACCGCCACCCTCGCACGAGGACGGCCGGGAGGGCGACGTGTTCAGCCTCATCGGCCCCAAGACGTTTTCGACGCGCCGTGGAAGGAGATCGAGGCGCAGGGCTTCGTCTCCCATCCTGCTTCGAGGTGCGCATCGACCTGCCGCAGCAGGAGCGGCTCGAATATGCGGCATCCGCGGATGACGCCCGTACCGCCTCGCCGCCACCGCCCCCGCCAAGCTCGACGTGGTGAAGCAGTTGATCGCCCGGCACGAGGGCGAGCGGATCCTGGTGATCGGCCAGTACATCGACCAGATCGAGGAACTCGCCGAGGAACTGGGCGCGCCGCAACATCACCGGGTCTACGCCGATCCCGGAGCGCGAACGCCTGTACCAGGACTCGCATGACGGGTGGCTACGAGGTCTCGTGGTGTCGAAGGTGTACGAGGTCGACCTGCAGCGACGTGGCTATTCAAGTCTCCGGATCCTTCGGCTCGCGCCAGGAGGAGGCCCAGCGCCTCGGCCGCCTGCTGCGCCCGAAGGAGTCAGCTGCTACCTCGAACTTCTACACGCTCGTGGCTCGCGACACCGTCGACCAGGACTTTGCGCAGAACCGTCAGCGGTTCCTCGCCGAGCAGGGCTACAGCTACACGATCCTCAAGCTCGCACACGCTCGATTCGATCCCGCGCTCGCCTGACGCACCAAAGTTCTCAGACACCATTCAGCCAACGCGCAGATACTGACACCATGAGCGATGAGCCGAGTCCCTGATCGTCGATGACGAACCGAACATCCGTGACCTGCTGACCACAAGCCTGCGTTTCGCCGCTTTTCGCAGTGCGAGCCGTGGGAAACGGTGCGCAAGCGATCTCCGCCGTCCTCGAAGGGAGGACCGGACCCTGATCATCCTCGATGTGATGCTTCCCGACATGAACGGATTCGGCGCCGGTCACGAGAAAGCGTCTCCGGTCATCCGGCTACACCTCCCCATCCTGTTCCTCACCGCGAAGGCCGAGGACAAGATCACCTGCACGGTCGGCGGTGACGACTACGTGACCAGCCGTGCACC